>CAVQUZ010000003.1:0-1364646 GCA_963716965.1 uncultured Actinomycetota bacterium
CAAATCGCCCTTGAAGCGACCTGGCCTGCCTCCGTTGGCGCGAAGCGCGGACCGCAACAGGGTTGGCTACGGTCCGTGTACCGACACGGGAAGACCGACCGCATCGTGTCCCCGGTGAGGGCGACCGATCGGGATGCGCGGGCCCGGGCGAGGCATCGATGATCGTCGACATCGACGGGACCGCCGATGCGCGCGGCTTGCGTCATTTCGAATCCGCGGCCCGGCAGGCGAAGGGCGACGTCACGGCCGCCCTCGCGTTCGCGACGGAGGTGGGCGGCGCGCTACCGGCGCCCGGCGGCGGCGCGACCGCCGAGCTGTGG
Organism: uncultured Actinomycetota bacterium; assembly: GCA_963716965.1. Taxonomy (GTDB): domain Bacteria; phylum Actinomycetota; class Actinomycetes; order Actinomycetales; family Microbacteriaceae; genus Amnibacterium. The sequence goes on from CAVQUZ010000003.1 coordinate 321, forward strand.
TCGTCTCTGGCGACCGTCGCGAGTGTCGACCTGACGGTGGTCCGCGTCCTCGAACCCCATCTCGACGCCGTGGCGATACTGGGCGAGGCGGGGATGCGGGTTGAGTCGCTCCCGGGCGAGACCTGGGGCGTCTACGCCGCGGAACGCGGCGGCGTGCGCGTCACTGCCGAGCACGATCGTCTTGACGGCGTGAAGCCGTGGTGCTCATTGGCCGATCGCGTCGATCGGGCGCTCGTCACCGCGCATGTGCAGAACGGCCGACGGCTGTACGCGGTGGACCTCCGGCATCCGGGTGTCTCGGTCGAGACGGACACGTGGCACGCTCGCGGGCTGACCGACGTCACCAGCACCGCCGTCACGTTCCGCGACGTCCCTGCCCGCCCGGTCGGTGACCCGGGCTGGTATCTGGCTCGTCCCGGATTCGCGTGGGGCGGCATGGGCGTCGCGGCCTGTTGGTACGGCGCGACGGTCGCACTCGCCGACCGGCTGCTCGCTTCGACCGCATCGCGCGAACCCGATCAACTCGCACTCGCCGGGCTCGGAGCCCTCGATCGCACCCTGCACGCCGCGCGCACGGTCCTCGCCGGGGCCGCGTCTGCCGTGGACGCGGGCGCCGCGAGCGGCACGGCAGGCGCGGTGCTGGCAGAGCGCGTGCGCGGCATCGTCGCGGACGCGGCCGAAGACGCGCTCCGGACCGTCGGGCACCTCCTCGGGCCGGCGCCGCTCAGCCTCGACGAGGACCACGCACGCCGCGTCGCCGATCTCACCCTCTACATCCGCCAGCACCACGGTGAGCGGGACGACGCCCGGCTCGGCACGCTGGTGCGCGAAGTGGGGCCCTCGTGGTGACGTTCGATTCGCGCGAGCCCGGCACAGCGGCCGACGCCTGGGAGCGCTCGGGCGTGCGCGCCTCAGCGGCGCCGTTCGATGTCGGGCCGATCGGCCGCCTGGTCGTGCTCGCCGCCCATCCCGACGACGAGACGCTGATGGCGGCCGGATTGCTGCACGACGTCGCCGCACGCGGGCACGAGACGCTCGTGATCGTCGCGACCGATGGCGACGCCTCCCATCCGCGATCCCCGACACACACCGCCGCCCGGCTGGCCACCATCCGGAAGCGCGAGGTCCGCGACGCGATCGAGTCGGTCGCGCCCCGCGCCGCGATCGAGGTGCTCGGGCTCCCTGACGGCCGGCTCGCGGAACACCGGGTCGCGCTCGCCGCGCACGTCCGCGCCGCGATCCGCGCCGGGGACACGATCGTCGTGCCGTGGCGCTCGGACGGCCACCCCGACCACGAGGTGCTCGGCGCGGTCGCCGCCGAGGCCGCTGCGACCGTCGGTGCGCTCCTGCTCGAGGCGCCGATCTGGGCCTGGCACTGGGGAGATCCCGCCGATCCACGCTGGCCGACCACGGTCCGGTACTCGCTGTCCGCGGATGGCCGGAAGGCCAAGCGTCAAGCGATGAGCGCGCACCGAAGCCAGGTCACCCCGCTGTCCGACGAGCCGGGCGACGAGACCTTGCTCTCGACCGCGTTCCTCGCCCACTTCGAAGGGCCCGACGAGTTCTTCTTCCCGTCCGGGCGGCTGCAGGTCGACTTCGACGCGATGTACGCGGTGTCGGACGATCCGTGGGGCTTCACCGACCGCTGGTACGAGCGCCGCAAGCGTGCACTCACCGTCGCCGCGCTCCCGCACGAACGCTACGAGAGAGCCCTCGAGATCGGCTGCTCCAACGGTGAGCTGGCGGCGGCACTCGCGCCGCGGTGCGGTCGGCTCGTCGCGACCGACGCCGCGGCACGCGCCGTGCAACTCGCGACCGAGCGACTCGCGGAGTTCGCGAACGTGCGCGTCGAGGCGGCGTCCGTGCCCGCGGATTGGCCGACCGGCACGTTCGATCTCATCGTGTTGTCGGAGACGGGCTTCTACCTGAGCACCGATGCGATGACGTCGCTGGTCGAACGCGTGCAGGGCTCGCTGGCACCGGGCGGCGTCTTCCTGGCCTGCCACTGGCGGCCGCATGTCGCCGGACTGGAACTGTCCGGGGACCGGGTCCACGAGCTGATCCGCGACGGCCTCGATGCCGTCCTGCTCGTCAGTCACGTCGAGGAGGACTTCCTGCTCGAGGTCTATCAGCGTCGGCCTGCGCTGAGCGTCGCCACGGCCACGGGCCTGCGATGACGCGGATCGCGCACATCCTCGTCGCGATACCCGCTCGCGACGAAGCCGCCACCATCGCCGCCTGCCTCGAATCGGTGGGTGCCGCCGCGGCCCGCGTGCACGGGATCCATCGGGTCCACTGCGTCATCGCTGCGGACGCGTGCAGCGACGCCACCGCTGCGATCGCCCGCGCGCACGGCGCCGACGTCGTCGAGACCGCGCGCGGGCATGCGGGGGCCGCCCGGAGCGCGGCGATCCAGGCGGGACTCGACCGCATCGCAGCCGATCCGGCCCGCATCTGGATCGCGAACACGGACGCCGACTCGAGGGTCGACCCGTTCTGGCTCACGGTCCATGCCGGGGCGGCTGCTCGGGCCGACCTCCTGCTCGGCTCGATCCGCCCGGATCCGGCGCTGACGAGTCCGCCCCTGCTCGCGAGGTGGCTGCATCACAACCCGCCCGCCGAACACCACGGATACATCCACGGCGCCAACCTCGGCTTTCGCGCGGACGCCTACCTCGACGTCGGTGGGTTCAGCGACTGCGCGACGAACGAGGACGTGCTGCTGGTCGAGTCCTTCCGGGCACACGGCCGATCGATCGTCAGCACGGACCGAGCCCCGGTGATCACGTCCGGTCGGAGCGTCGGTCGCGCCCCGAACGGTTTCGCCGACTATCTCGCACGGCTGAGCGTCGTGACCGCCTCGGATGCGCCTCACCCTGTCGTTCGTGATGACGAGGCGAGACGGCTGCAAGCAGGGCGGCTCGGCTAGCGCGTGGTGCCGGAGGCGCGCTTCTTGGGCTTCGGCGTACGGTTCTCCGCGCTGACCATCCAAGCGAGCTGCTCGAGCCGGACGATCACCGCGTGGAGGAGGTCGGCGCTCGAGGGATCGGCCTCGTCGACGTCGTCGTGCACCTCGCGCATCGTGCGCACCGTGGCTTCGAGCCGCTCCGTGATCAGGTCGACCGTCTCGGTGGTGAGGATCTCTCCGTGCGGGTAGTTCGGCAGCGTCGTCGTCGCCGCGACCGTGTCGCTGCGCCCGTCGGGGACCGCGTGCAGTGCGCGGAGACGTTCCGCGATGGTGTCGCTGAACTCCCGGGCGGCATCGACGATCTCGTCGAGCTGCAGATGCAGATCGCGGAAGTTGGGGCCGACGACGTTCCAGTGCGCTTGTTTGCCCTGCAGATGCAACTCGATGAGGTCGACGTGCACCTGCTGCAGCGCCGCGACGAGCGCCTCCGGCGCGACGAAGCCGCTCTCGGCGTTCTCCCGCCGGGAGTTGAATGCCCCGGCATCCTTCGGGACGGTCGCGGTGTGATCGGTGACGGTCATGATCAGATCCTTCGTTCGACGGGCGTCGCGCATGGCTGAGTGCGCCCGCTGACCGTACGGTGCGTCGACTTCAAGTGGACTGGGTGCGATCTGCGTGCGTGCTGTCAGCGATGCGGCCGTTTCAGCGGCGCTCCCGGTGCAGCGCATCGTGGGCGGCGCGGTACTGCTCGTCGGTGACGGGCTCGAGCCAGCGGGTCGGGTTGCTCCCGTCGTCGTTGATGTCGAGGAGGGCGTAGTGCGCCATGACGGTGTGGTCGGTGGCGCCGTGCCAGTGCTCCTCACCCGGCGGCGTCCAGACGGTGTCACCCGCGCGGATCGCGACGACCCGGCCGTCGCGGGTGCCGACGAACCCGAGGCCCTCGGCGCCGTGCAGGGTCTGTCCGACGTCGTGCGAGTGCCAGTTCGATCGCGCTCCCGGCGTGAACCGGACGAGTGCGGCAGACAGGCGGGACCCGTCGCTCGGTGCGGCGATCGGCGTGACGTACACGTCACCGGTGAACGTCGTCGCGGGTCCCTTGTCAGTGGGCTTGACGGCTGAGTGCTCCATCTGGGCATCCCTTCATGTGCGTGTCTGATGATTCGGATTCGGGCTGCCGGGGGTGGGTGGACGCCCTCGCCGGCCTGCGCCTCGTTGCCGCACTCGGCTGCGGTGCCGAGCACAGTGCTCACGCGTTCGACGCTAGGCCCGGCCGCCCGGGCGGGACAGGTGCTACCGGTACACCGCACACCGGAGCGGGCCGGCGATGGGACGTTCGACCCTGTGACGCGACGTGTCGGCGCGGCACAGTGCCGGCATGCGAGCGTTGGTGCTGTACGAGTCGCTGTTCGGGGCGAGCCGTCTCGTCGCGGACGCGATCGGGACGGGACTCGGCGAGTCCGTCGAGACGAGGGTCCAGCGGATCGATGTGCTGCCGCCGGATCTGACCGGGATCGATTGCCTCGTCGTCGGCGGACCGACCCATGCGCGCTCCATGACACGACCGGCTTCGCGTCGGGAGGCGCCGCGGTGGGGGGAGACGCGACCGACTCCGTTGCACCTGGAGACCTCGGTCGAGCAGCCAGGTGTCCGTGAGCTGCTCGCCTCCCTGCCGCCCACGACGCTCGCCGGCGCCGCATTCGCGACGCGTGCCGACATGTCGCAGCTGGCGTCGGGCACGGCTGCCGCCGGCATCGATCGGCGCATGCGCCGCCGGGGCTTCGTGATGCTGGTCCCTCCCGCCAGTTTCCGAGTGGGCGAGGACGGGCAGCCGCTCCGCGACGACCTCGAGCGCGCGACGCGGCTCGGACGGACCCTCGCTGCACGACTCATGACCGCCGCGCGCAAGTTCGCCGGCTCGGGGGCGTAGGGGGACCGCTCTCGAGCCGGCTCAGTCCGCTGCGGGCGACGCCATCAGTGCGTCCGACGCCGCGAGTGAGCCGAGCAGGCGGAGCGTATCGGCACTCGCCGTGCCCGGCTCGGCCCCGTACACGAGCATCACCAGGCCCGGATCGGCCGGCAGCTCGAGCGCCTCGTAGGTGAGATCGAGATCGCCGACGACCGGGTGGTGCAGCCGCTTCACGCCGGTGCGATGGAATCGGACGTCGTGCGCGGCCCACCGCGTGCGGAACTCGGGGCTGCGCGTCGACAGCTCGCCGACGAGATCGGTCAGATCCCTGTCGTACGGGTTCCGGCCTGCGGCGCCGCGCAGCGTCGCGACGCAGTCGTCGGCCGTGCGCTCCCAGTCGCGGAAGAACGTCCGGGCCCCTGGCTCGAGGAACGCGAACCGGGCCGTGTTGACGGGGCCCGTCATCGAGACGACCGGCGAGTACAGCGCCCGACCGAGTGCGTTGGAAGCGAGCAGATCGAACCGCTCGTTGCGCACCCAGGCGGGCGCGTCGGCCATCGCGTCGAGCATGCGTTGCACGGGCGGCCGCACGCGTGCGGCGGGCGGCCGCCGCCGGCTGGTCGACGGCGATTCGTTGGCGGTGCGAGCGAGATCGAACAGATGGGCCGCCTCTGCCTCGTCGAGTCGCAGCGCCCGCGAGATGGCCGCGAGCACCGAGTCCGAGACTCCGGTGAGTCGACCCCGCTCGAGCTGGGTGTAGTAGTCGACGCTCACGCCGGCGAGCATCGCGACCTCCTCGCGACGGAGACCGGTCACACGCCGGTTGCCGCCGTATGCGGGGAGTCCCGCTTGGTCAGGGGTGATCCTGGCGCGCCGGCTGGCAAGGAACTCGCGGATCTCGGCTCGATCGTCCATGGCTACGACGCTAGGCGCGCTGCGGCCGGGACGGGAGGTGGCAGCGGTACCCGGATCGGTCATCACGCGGTCGAGTCCGCCGGCGCGACCTCGTTGATCGCGGCGAGCGCGTTCAGCGTCCTCGGATAGCCGATGAACGGCAGCAGCCGCGTGAGCACGGCCAGGAGCACGGCGCGGTCGTTGCCGACCCGCAGGTTCGCCGCGACATGACCTTTCACCTGGGCGTCGGCGCCGCCGAGCGCCGCGAGCATCGAGAAGGTCAACAGTTCCCTGGTCGGCAGGTCGACGCCCCGGCCGGTCAAGATCTCGTTGGTGGCGTGCAGGAAATCGACGACGCGGGTGAGCCCGACGTAGGGCACGGCCCGGTACACGACCTCCTTCGCCTCGATCGGGGTGACGCCGATCGTGAGCGCGCCGCCGAGCATCGCGCGGAACTCCGCGAGCGACCCGGTCGCGATCATCGCGGCGAGCTGCGTCATGAGCCGGACGCGCGGATCGAGGTCCCCGTACTGCAGCACCTCGTCGAACGCGCACCATCTGTCGTGAGGGAGCGCCGCACGCCGGTCGCGCTCGGTGAACGGGGATGCCGTCGACGGTACGCACCCCGCCGTGAGCCGTCCTGGTGCCAGCAGCCCCTCCCGCATCGCCGCCGCCCCGCCTTGACTGGTCGGACCGCGACAACGAGGAGAACCACGATGGACCACCGACCGCTCGGCCGCACCGGAGTGCTGGTCAGCCCACTCGCCCTCGGCACGATGATGTTCGGGCCGTGGGGCAACGACGACGAGGCCGACTCGATCCGCGTCATCCATCGGGCCCTGGATGCCGGGATCAACTTCGTCGACACAGCGGACGTGTACTCGTCGGGGCGGTCGGAGGAGATCGTCGGTAAGGCGCTCGCCGGGCGGCGCGACGACGTCGTGCTGGCGACGAAGTTCTTCATGCCCATGGATCAGGCGCCGAACCACGGCGGCGGGAGCCGGAAGTGGATCATGCGGGAGGTCGAGGACTCACTTCGCCGGCTCGGTACCGACTACATCGACCTCTACCAGGTGCACCGGCCGAGCCCGACGACCGACGTCGACGAGACCCTCGGCGCGCTGACCGACCTCGTGCATCAGGGGAAGGTGCGCTACATCGGCTCGTCGTCGTATGCGGCGAGCCAGATCGTCGAGGCACAGGTCGTCGCCCGCGACAGGCACCTGTCGCGGTTCGTGACGGAGCAGCCGCCCTACTCGATCCTGGTGCGCGGCATCGAGGAGGACGTGCTGCCGACGGTGCAGCGCTACGGCATGGGCACCCTCACGTACAGCCCGCTCGGTGGCGGCTGGCTCTCGGGGAAGTGGCGGAAGGATGCGCCGGGCACACCCGCCTCGGCTGCCAGGCCGAGCGCCCGGTTCGACATGTCGAGCCCCGCGAACCAGCGCAAGCTCGACATCGTGGAGGAGCTCGCCGTGCTCGCCGAGCAGCTCGGCGCGCCGCTGATCGAGATCGCGATCGCGTGGGTCATCCGGCATCCGGGCGTCACCTCGGCGATCATCGGCCCGCGCACGATGGAGCAGCTCGAATCGCAGCTGCCCGCCGCGGACCTCGTGCTCTCCGACGAGGTGCTCGACCGCATCGACGAGCTCACCGCGCCCGGCGTCACCGTCAACCCGGACGACAACAGCTACGGCGCGGCCGAACTCACCGCTGCGGCGCGCCGCCGCTGAGGGCGCGGGACCGCGAGGGACCGGCGGGCGATGCCAGGATGCTCGGGATGATCGACCTTCTGGGTGTGCACCACATCGCCGTGATCGCGAGCGACTTCGAGCGGTCGAAGGCGTTCTACATCGATGTGCTCGGCCTGCGACTCCGCAGTGAGGTCTACCGTTCGGAGCGCGATTCGTGGATGGCCGACCTGGAACTCCACGGCCGGTACGTCGTCGAACTGTTCTCCTTCCCGGACCCGCCGCCCCGCGTGAACCGGCCAGAGGCCGCCGGTCTGCGTCACCTGGCGTTCGAGGTCGCGGACGTCCCCGAGTCGCTCGCCGAACTGGACCGGCTGGGCGTGCGGCACGAGGAGATCCGGGTCGACCCGCACACCGGCAAGCAGATGGCGTTCTTCTTCGACCCCGACGGGCTGCCGCTCGAGCTCTACCAGCGCTGAACACGCCCCGTCACCAGGGAAGGGCGCCCTCGTTGCCGACGAATGTGCCGGTCGGGCCGTCCGGGCCGATCAGCGCCATGCGCACGATGATCTCGGCGCCCTCCTGCACCGTGTTCACCTGCACGCCGGAGGCCGTGAGTCGCACAATGGTCGCTGCGTCGACGGCGCGACCGGTGAACTCCGTCGCGGTGAGGCCGGGCGTGGCCGAGTTCACGCGCCAGCGCGGGTAGGCCTTCGCGTACTGGATCGTCAGCATGTTGAGCGCCGCCTTCGACATCGGGTACGCGAGCATGTTCCACCGCGAGTCAGGACTCGAGTTGAGCGCGAGGGACCCGACCGCGCTGGACACGTTCACCACGACGGGCGCCGCTCCGGCCTCGAGCAACGGTGCGCACGCGGCGATGACAGCCGCCGCCCCGAAGACGTTGGTCTCGAACACCCGTCGCAGGTCCGCGATCGTCGCCTCCGCCGGCGGGCGCTGGTCTCCCGCGATGCCGGCGTTGTTCACGAGCACGTCGAGCGACCCGACGTCGTCACGCAACCGGCCGGCCGCCGCGGCGATCGAGTCGGCGTCGGTGGCGTCGAGCTGGATCGCCGCGGCGCCGATCGAGGACGCGGCGTCTGCGCCTCGTTCCGGGTCCCTGGCGCCGAGGTAGACGGTCTGGCCGGCTTCGACGAGTCGCCGCGCGACCTCGAAGCCGATCCCGCGAGTGGCACCGGTGACGAGCGTGGTGGTCATCGGACCATCCTGCCCCCGCTGCCGAGCGATCCGGCGCCGGTCAGTGCATGCGCAGCGCTCGGCGGATGAAGCCGTCGAACGCACGGTCGGGCAGCAGGCGCTTCGCCAGCAGGATCATCGGCGCCCCTCCGCCGACCGCGTAGCGCGTGCGAGGGCGCTTGGCCTGCACGGCGCGCCCGATCGCGCGCGCGACGACGATCGGCGGGGACGCGAGCCGGTCGTCGTTCACGCGGCGGTAGTTCGCCGCGAGTTTCGTCGCCTGCGTGCCGTACGCGGATCCGACGGATGCGGCGTCGAGCGTGTCGGCGGAGATGCCGGCCCACTCGGACCTGATCACGCCTGGCTCGATGACGACGACCTTGATGCCGAATTCGGCCGTTTCCGCGCGAAGGCTGTCGCTGAGCCCTTCGACCGCGAACTTGCTCGCGTGGTACCAGGTCCCGAGCGGCTCCCAGATCTTGCCGCCGATGGAGGAGATGTTCACGACCGTGCCGTCGTGCTGCGCGCGCATGTGGGGGAGGACGAGCTGTGTCAGGCGGGCGAGCGCGAACACGTTGACCTCGAGCTGCCGGCGCCCCTCGGCGAGCGGCACGTCCTCGAGAGCTCCGTACGAGCCGTAGCCCGCGTTGTTGACGAGCACGTCGATGCGGCCCTCGGCCGTGATGACGCGGTCGACGAGTGCGACGATCGCGGCGTCGTCCGTCAGATCGGTGGCGACCACGTGGATGCCCGCATCCGCGAGGGACGCCATTCGGTCGACCCGGCGTGCGGCCGCGTAGACCGTGAAGCCGAGTTCCGCGAGGTGCAGGGCGGTGCTCTCGCCGATCCCGGACGAGGCGCCGGTGATCAGCGCGATCTTCGTGTGCATGAGGCCGCTTTCGTAAGTATCCGGTTGGTTACCTGACGGTGTCACTCCTTCGCCTCATTGTCAATATCTAGTTGGTTACTTTAGAGTCGACGCATGCCCCCCGACGCCAGCGAGACGAAGCGGCGCATCCTCGCGGCCGCTCGCACGGAGTTCGCGACGTACGGCCTCGCCGGCGCCCGGATCGACCGCATCGCCGAGCGCGCGGACGCCAACAAACGGTCGATCTACGTGCATTTCGGTCCAAAGGAGACGCTCTTCGAGGTCATCGTCGACCGCGCGCTCGCCGACCTCGAGACGAGCGTCCCGTTCGACGCGGACGACCTGCCCGGCTATGCGGGCCGGATGTTCGACTACCTGATCGCCACCCCGGACTTCGCGCGTGTCCAGGCGTGGGCGCAGCTCGAGGAGGCACGCACGACCGATGCCGAGCGCGAGTCCTATGCGCGCAAGGTCGCGAAGCTGGTCGCGGCGGGGGACCGCGACGCCGTCGACACGTTAGCGCTGACTCTCGGCATGGTGCTGTCGTGGTTCTTCGCGAGTCCCGCGCTGCGTGCGCTCGCACCGGAGCCCGAGCGCTCGGGTGAGCGGCTCGGCCACTACCGCGCCGACCTCGTCTCGGCCGTCGCGGCGGTCGGCGCAGCCCGCCGCTGACTCGCCGATGAGGGGCCGGGCGCGGTTCCCAGCTTCGGGGATCACACTCGGCCGACCCTGATCTCGGAGGCATCATGCGCAGTGGAAGACGAGTGCAGATCGACGGCTACGGCGATGCCGACCGACTGGTCGTCGTGCCGCAGCGTCTGCCGGAACCGGCACACGACGAGGTCGTCGTGGAGGTCGTCTCGGCGGGGCTCAGTCACATGGACGCCTACGTGGCACAGGGGCGGTTCAGCGACGAACTGCCGATGCGATTCCCCACTGGCCTCGGGGTGTCGTTCGCCGGCATCGTGAAAGCGGTAGGGCACTCGGTCAAGTCCGTTCGGCGCGGGGCGGAGGTGCTCGGGCACGATCCGGCACACAGCGCCTACGCCGATGCGGTGTCCGTGCCGGCGGGGGCGCTCGTCCGGAAGCCGCAGACCCTGACGTGGGAGGTCGCGGGCGGCCTGTACCTGCCGGGCGCGACCGCGTTCACGACGGTGCAGAACCTGTCGCTGCACGCCGGTGACGTCGTCGTGATCACCGCAGCTGCGGGGGGCGTCGGGCATCTCGAGTGCCAACTCGCCCGCCTCGCCGGAGCGACCGTGCTCGGCGTCGCGGGGCTCGACAACCAGGACTACCTGCGCTCGATCGGCGTGGTGCCGATCGTGCACGGCGACGGCGTGGACGCACAGATCACCGCGGCCGCAGGGGGACGCCCGGTCACCGCCTTCATCGACAACTTCGGCACGTACGAGGCGCTCGCGCACTCGCTCGGCGTCGCCCCCGGCCGATTCGTCTCGACGGACGCCAGGCGGGAGACCGAACTCCACTACTACGGGGCGCCGGCCGACGACGCGACAGCCGCGATCGTGCTCGCCGACGTCGCGGAGTTGGTGTCGACCTGGGGCATCCGGCCGATCGTGTCGGGCTTCTACGGGTTCGACGACATCGGCCGCGCGTTCACGAACCTCGACCGGCGGCACAGCCGCGGGCTCGTCGTCGTCGGGATGCACACCTCTGCTCCCTCGAAGAGCTATCGCGCGGGCACCGCCCGGGCGAATTACGAGGCCCAGGACGCACTGGGGGCGGGGGCGGCGAGCGCGCGGGTCAGCGTGCCCGCACTCGGTCCGGGTGGGGACGCCTGACCGGCTGAGCGGTCAGGTCGGCCAGCCGCGACTCCAGGTCGCGCAGGGCGGACGCGGCGTGGGCCGAGAACGGCTCGTCGGTCGCCGCCCGCGTCCATCGCTCGACCGCGAGCGAGAACGCGAGCATGGCGATCTCCGCGCCCAGCCGGGCGCCGACCTCGTCCTCGCCGCGCGACTGCAGTGCGGTGCCGATCGCTCGGGCGGTTCTCGAGTGCTTCAGCAGCCCCCGCTCCTGCACGTCGACGTTCGCCGCGAGCACCCGGACCCGCTGCACGGCCTTCACGCGCTGCGCCGATGTCAGTGCGACGTCGGCCGACGCGAATGCCGTGTGCAGCACCTCGCTGAGCGCGGCCCCGGGTGGGGCGGCACGGATGCCGTCGGAGAGCAGGTCGACGAGCAGATCCTCGCCGCCGAAGAGGACTTCCCGTTTGTCGGCGAAGTGCCGGAAGAACGTCGCGCGATTCAGGCCGGCGCGGTGGGCGATCTGTTCGACGGTCGTCGCCTCGTACCCGTGCTCGGCGAACAGTTCGAAGGCAGCGGTCTCGAGGCGCGCACGCGCGTCGGGCGCCCATCTGCTCACGCGGCACAGCATACGTGAAGCGACGCAGTCGCATCGCGGTGATACGGTCATGCGACCGGATCGCATCACGGGCGGTCGGGACCGAAGGAGATCACCATGCGCATCTTCGTCACCGGGGCATCGGGCTGGATCGGCTCGGCCGTCGTCCCGGAATTGCTCGGGGCCGGTCACACGGTCGTCGGGCTGGCGCGCTCCGAGGCGTCGGCCGCTGCTGTTGCGGCCATGGGGGCCGAGGTCGCGCACGGCGCGTTGACGGACCTGGACGTGCTGCGGCGCGCCGCCGACGCGAGCGACGGCGTCATCCACCTCGCCTTCATGGTGCCCAGCGTGAGCGACGCCGCAACCGGCGCCGATGCGGCGGCCATCGAGACCTTCGCGACGAGCCTCGCCGGCTCGGGCCGTCCGCTGGTGGTCTCCGGGGCGACGCTCGCGATCCCGGGCCGGGTCTCGACCGAACGCGACGCCATCGTCCCAGCGGGACCCATCGCGGCGCGGATCGCGAACATGCGGGCCGCTCTCGCGGCTGCCGATCGCGGCGTGCGCCCATCGCTCGTCATGCTGCCACGCTCGGTCCACGGCGAGGGGGAGCGTCACGGCTTCATCCCGCAGCTCATCGGCATGGCCAGGGCGAAGGCCGCCGCCGGATACGCCGGCGACGGCACCAGTAGGTGGCCCGCGGTACACGTGCAGGACGCCGCCGTGCTGTACCGGCTCGCGATCGAACGCGCGCCGGCCGGGGCCGTGCTCAATGCGGTCGGCGACGAGGGTGTGCGGACCCGCGACATCGCGGAGGCGATCGCGGGTCACCTCGAGCTGCCGGCGGTGTCGCTGCCGGCCACGGACTTCCCGGGGATGTTCCGCTACCTGCTCAGCACCGACATGCCCGCCTCGAGCGCGATCACGCAGGAGCTCATGGGTTGGACGCCGAGCCGTCCCGGCCTGCTCGAGGACATCGAGGCGGGCCACTACTTCACCTGAGCGGGGGCGCGAATGTGCTGGGAGCGGGCGCGCGCCGCCCGCGCCGAGCGCCGGGACCGATAGCTTCGGCGACCGTGCTCACCACCGCTGCGGCTTCGACCGCCACCTTCTCCGTCTCGCTGAGCCTGCTCCTGACCGTCGCGGCGGGTGTGCTCGGCGTCCTCGATGCGGCGCTGCGATTCCGCCGCACCGGTGGCAGCGCGTTGCTGTCGGTCGTGCAGCTGATCGTCGCGCTGCTCGTGATCGTGGCCGCGTTCGCTCCTCTGCATCCGTTCGTGTCCACGACGATCCCGGTGCGGTACCTCGTCGTCGCGCTCGCGCTCGTGCTGCTGGTGCAGTTGCTCGTGCGGTCGGCGCGCAAGGGCGCGATCGTCTGGCTGAACATCGTGGCGCTCGTCGTGGCCGCGGTCGCCGCCGTGGTCGCGTTCCTCGGCATCGGCTGAGGCGTCGCGGATCAGGCCGACGGGCTCGCGAGCGCCCGCTGCTGCTGGCCGTGGCGGTAGAACCCGAGGCTGAACAGGGGCAGCAGGGCGAGGAGCACGATCGCGGCGACCGGCGAGGCGAATGCCGCGACGAACGCGATCCCGGACATCGCGCAGGCGACGCCGGCGAAGAGCGACTGGCGCTGGACGAACCGGCTCGCCTCGGCGGCGTCGGCGGTGAGTTCGGGCTCCACGACCGCGATGCGCGAGAGGAACAGCCACGACAGGGTGAGCACGACCGAGGCGGCGGCGTACACGCCGATCGCGACCTGCTGGTCGGCTCGCGTGCCTCCGGCCCGGAACGATGCGGCGAGCACGGCGGTCGGGAACGAGAAGACCGAGGCCGCGAAGAGCAGCAGCAGATTGCGCAGCAGGAGCGACGCGTTCGCGCCCGTGAGGCGGGAGAAGAGATCGTGGTGGCTCAGCCAGACGAGGCCGAGCACGGCGAATGCGGCGACGTACGCGAGGTAGGCGGGCCACTGCTCGGCGAGCGCGGCGGCGAACGACGGTGCGCCCTCCGCCGGCTCCCGGAGGTCGAGCACGAGCAACGTGATCGCGATCGCGAAGACACCGTCACTGAACGCCTCGACCCGTCCGGAGCCGCTGACTCGGTCGCCGATCGCCATGCGTGCATCCTCCCAGCCGGCACCCCGTCGCGTCGCCATCGAGCAGCGAACCGGCCCGGAGACACCGGGCGCACCGTGCTCTGCGGCCCATTCGGTGCCTGGCGTGCCGGTCAGCGGAGCATGCCCGCCGACGCGATCCGCACGACGGCGGTGCCCGCCTCATCCGAGGCGGCGAGGTCCACGATCGCGGAGATGCCGAAGTCGTGGTCGCCGGCCGGATCGTCGATGATCTGGCGCACGTGCCACTCGGTGGGCGTCTCGGTGATCAGCAGCATCGACGGGCCTCGGGCGTCCGGCCCCGTGCCGATGGAGTCGTGCTCGTCCCAGTAGGGGTCCATGGCGTCGGCCCAGGCGTCGGCGTCGAAGCCCGCATCGGCGTCCAGCTCGCCGAGCGCGGCCCAGTCGGCGCGCGCCGCGAGCAGCACGCGCCGGAACAGCTCGTTCCGCACCAGCACGCGGAACGCCCGTACGTTCGTGGTGAGGCGAGGCGGGGCAGGCGGCACGACGGGTGCGTGCGGGTCGTGATGCGCGGGGTCGATGAGCTCGGCCCACTCGTCGACGAGCGAGGAATCGACCTGCCTCACCAGCTCACCGAGCCACTCGATCAGATCGTGCAGTTCCTCGTTCTTCAACTCGTCGGGGATCGTCTGCCGCGCCGCACGGAACGCGTCCGACAGATACCGCAGCACGAGACCCTCCGACCGGGACAGTTTGTAGAAGGTGCAGTACTCGCCGAACGACATCGCCCGCTCGACCATGTCGCGCACGACGGACTTCGGCGAGAGCCCGAAGTCCAACACCCACGGCTGCGACGCGGCGTAGGACGCGTACGCCGCGTCGAGCAGCTGGGCGAGCGGCTTCGGGTGCGTGATCGCCTCGAGGAGCTCCATGCGCTCCTCGTACTCGATGCCCTCCGCCTTCATCGCCGCGACCGCGTCGCCGCGCGCCTGGAACTGCTGCTGGGAGAGGATCGGCCGCGGGTCGTCGAGGGTCGACTCGAGCACGGAGATGACATCGAGCGCGAAGGTCGGCGACTCGGGATCGAGCAGCTCGAACGCGGCGAGCGCGAAGGGCGAGAGCGGCTGGTTCAGCGCGAAGTTCGGCTGCAGATCCAGGGTGAGGCGGATGCTCGTGGTGCCGTCGGCCTGGACCTCCTGCACCACGACGCCCGCGGCCCGCAGGGTGCGGTAGATGCCGAGCGCGCGACGCGCGAGCTCGAGCTGACGGCGCCACGGCTCATGGTTGTCGAAGACGAGCGCCGACACGTTCCGGAACACGTCGCCGCCGCGGGCGATGACGTTCAGGAGCATCGCGCTCGTGATCTGCATGTGGGAGGTCAGCGTCTCCGGCTCTGCGGCCACCAGCTTCTGGAAGCTCGGCTCGCCCCATGACACGAAGCCGGCCGGTGCCTTCTTCGACACCCACTTGCGCCGCTTCTTCGGATCGTCACCCATCTTCTCGAGGGCCTTGCGGTTCTCCGACTCGTGCTCGGGCGCCTGCGCCACGACGTCGCCCGCGGTGTCGAAGCCGGCGCGCCCCGCGCGGCCCGCGATCTGGTGGAACTCGCGGGCGGTGAGGTGCCGCGTGCGCGTGCCGTCGTATTTCGTGAGCGCGGTGAGCAGCACGGTGCGGATGGGCACGTTGATGCCGACGCCGAGCGTGTCGGTGCCGCAGATGACACGCAGGAGGCCCTGCTGCGCGAGCTGCTCGACGAGCCGCCGGTACTTCGGCAGCATGCCCGCGTGGTGGACGCCGACGCCGAGGCGCAGCAGACGGCTGAGCGTTCGGCCGAAGGTCGTCGTGAAGCGGAAGCCGCCGATCGCCTCGGCGATCAGGTCGCGCTGCGCCCTGGTCGCGACCTGCGCGCTCGACAACGCCTGCGCGCGCTCCAGCGCGGCCGCCTGCGAGAAGTGCACGACGTAGATCGGGGCGCGATCCGCGTGCAGCAGTTGATCGATCGAATCGTGGATCGGCAGCAGCTCGTAGGAGTAATGGAGGGGCACCGGCCGCGTCACCCCGGTCACGCTCGCGGTCTCGCGCCCGGTGCGCCGGGTCAGGTCCGCGGCGAGCGTGGTCACGTCGCCGAGCGTCGCCGACATCAGCACGAACTGCGCCTGCGGCAGGGTGATGAGCGGCACCTGCCACGCCCATCCGCGGTCGGGGTCCCCGTAGAAGTGGAACTCGTCCATGACGACCTGGTCCACGTCGGTTCCCGCACCGTGGCGGAGCGCGAGGTTCGCGAGGATCTCCGCGGTGCAGCAGATGATCGCGGCGTCCGGATTCACCGACGAGTCGCCCGTGACCATGCCGACGTTCCTGGCGCCGAAGACGTCGACGAGCGCGAAGAACTTCTCGCTGACGAGCGCCTTGATCGGAGCCGTGTAGTAGCTGCGGCCGCCGCGCGCCACAGCGGTCGCGTGTGCGCCGATCGCGACGAGCGACTTGCCCGTGCCGGTGGGCGTGGAGAGGATCACGTTCGCGCCGGAGACGATCTCGATCATCGCCTCCTCCTGTGCCGGGTACAGGGAGAAGCCCCGTGTGCCGGCCCAGTCGGCGAACGCGGCGTACGCGGCGTCCTCGTCGATGCCGCCGTCGGTACGCCGCGGCGGCATGCGATCAAGCAGTGGGGTGTCGATCCGCCCATCCTCGCAGCCGCCCGTCCGCGTCGCCGCGTGAGGAAGGCGTGAGCAACGCCCGCCCGCCCGTGAGCGCGGCGCGAGGAATCGCCGACGGCGCCGGACTCGGGACGACCATCGCAGGATGGTCACGGTTTCGGGGAGTGCCGACGGGGGGCTGCATCGGGCGGTCGCGCGGGTGCTGCACGGCGAACGCGTCTGGGGCGGCCTCGAGGTCTGGCCGTCGCGGAACGCGGTCGTCCGGTACCGGCTGACCGTGTACCGGCCCGGCACGAGTGCCGCCGAACGGCAGGCGGAGCGCTTGTGGCGCGCGTGGCCGGCGATCGCGGGGGCGACGGGTGTCGCGGAGTTCGCGGCGCTGAGCGCGGTGGGCCAGGTGCTCCGGGCCCTGCTCGTCGTCGCCGCCGTGTCCGTCGCCGGATCGGTGACCGTCGCGGTGCTGACCAGGCGTCGCGCGCGGCCGATCCGCGTCACAGCGGCGCGGCTGCAGGCGGGCGACGGCGGCGCGGTCGGTCCGTACCGCGAGGTCGCCTCGGCCGTCGCCTACCTCGAAGCCGCCGACGATGGGCTGCGCGCGGGCCGGCTGACGTCGGCGCAGCACGAACTGGCCTGGGCGACCGTGTGGCGGATGCTGGGCGGCCCCGATTGACAGTCGCGCCGCCGAGCGCGTCAGCTGACGTGGACCTTCGGCCGGAGCCTCGGGTTCTCTTCGGACTCACGAAGGATCTCGCGCGTGACCGGTGCCGTCTCCCCGTTGCCGGTGATGAGGAACCGCAGCATGTTCTGGATCGGATTCCCTTCGGTCCATTCGAAGTAGATCTCCGGGACCGTCCCCGTCAGGCGCCGGATCTCGAGCAGCACCGCCGCGGCCGCTGACGGCACGTTCCCGCTCGCCACCTCGAGGACCCGGTAGCCGAACTTCACGACGCCGTGCACCTCGAGCTGCTCCTCGAAGTCGGACGAATCGCTGGCGGTGACCTCGAGGAAGATGATGGACGCGCGGTCGGGGATCTGGCCGGAGTGCCGCTCCTCGTGACTCTTGCGCCGATACTCCGCCTCGCTCTCGACCCCTGGTTCGTGCGACACGACGTGCACGGCGCCGTTCTGGTCGGCGTCCTCGATCACGAATCCGGCCGCGACCGGGTCGAACGCCACGGACGTCGCCCGCACCTCGAACGACCGCCGGATCCGCGAGCCGATCGAGACGGCGATGATCGCCAGGATGAAGAGACCGGCGATGCGCACGCCGTCGGGGCGCTCGATGACGTTGACGATGGTCGTGTAGACGAACACGGCGGCGATCACGGCGAACGCGACGACCAGCCGACGCTGTCCCCGGCGTCGCGCGGACAGCGTGACTGCGATCGCCGCGGACGTCATCAGCACGAGCACGCCAGTCGCGTACGCGCCGCCCTGCTCATCCACGTTCGCGTGGAACACGAACGTGATCAGGAATGCGATCAACGTGAAGATGATGACGAGCGGCCGCACCGCGCCGGCCCAATGCGGTGCCATGCCGTATCGCGGCAGGTAGCGGGGCACGAGATTGAGCAGTCCCGCCATCGCACTGGCACCCGCGAACCAGAGGATCGCGATGGTGCTGAAGTCGTAGAACGACCCGAAGACCGGGCCGAGCAACTGGTGCGCGAGATACGCGAGCGCCCGCCCGTTGGCGACACCGCTGAACTGCGCCGGCGTGATGAGCACCGTCGTGATGACGCTGCTCGCGATCAGGAAGAAGCTCATGATCGTCGCAGCGGCCGTCAACAGGCGCCGTGCGCCGCGGATGCGACCCGCGGGCGCGGTTTCGGTGTCCGCGGCGTCGCCGCTGATGTGCGGCATGACGGCGACCCCGGTCTCGAAGCCCGACATGCCGAGCGCCAGCTTCGGGAACGCCAACAGGGCGAACGCGACGCCCAGCAGCGGATTGCCGCGCTGCCCGAATGAGGCCTGGTTCGCGAGGTTGTGCAGGAATCCCGCGGGTCCGCTGATCAGCGCGGGATGCAGGCCGATGTGGACCGCGCTGACCACGACGACGACCAGGTTCAGCGTGAGGTAGACGGCCACGAGGCCCACTGCGATGCCGATCGCTTCGCGGAATCCCTTGAGGAACACTGCGCCGAGCGCGGCGATCAGCAGGTAGGTGAGCCAGACGTTCTGCCCGTGGACCCACACGGGCATCAGCGGATTCTGCGTGAAGTGCTGGGCGGCGTCCGCGGCGGAGAGGGTGATCGTGATCGTGAAGTCCGTCGCGGCGAACCCGAGCAGGACGAGCACGAAGAGCTTTCCGGCCCACCACGGCAGCAGGCGCTCGAGCATCGCGATGGAACCCGATCCACGGAAACTCTCGGCGGCCACTCGCCGATAGACGGGCAATGCCCCGAACATGGTGAGCGCGACCAGGATCACGGTGGCGAGCGGCGACAGGAATTGTGTCGCGAGGAATGCGATGGCGGGCGCGTACCCGAGCGACGAGAAGTAGTCGACGCCGGTCAGGCACATGACCTTCCACCAGGGATCCGTCCGCTCGACGGTGCGCGCGTGCGCACCCTGCGACGGTCGGCGGGGATCGACGAGCCCCTGCAGCAACCAGGTGCCGAGGTGGCCGGCTCGCACCTGCGGCGTCGTCATCGTGGCCGTCGCAAGTGCATCGTGCTCCGCATCAGGTCATCATCACGAGGTGTGCCGCCCGGCTCGCGTTTCCTAACGGTATCCCTACGCGGTCCGGCCCATCGGTCGCGGGACGAAGAACCCGGGCCCGCGGACCGCGGCGGACCGACGGTGCGCTCCAGCCCCAATTCGAGGGCATTCGCCCCATTTCTCCTATGAATTCACTATGGTGTCGAGCGCCGAGCCCATTCGGCATTTCGAATTCCTTGGGGGAGGAACTCTTCATGACGTTGATCACCGCACTCGTGACGGGCAAAGTCGTCACCGCGGCCGCCTCGGCGCTGTTGGTCGTCGGAGGCGGCACCGGCGTCGCGGCCTACGCGGGAGTACTGCCGAGTGACCTGCAGCACAGCGCCCACGTGCTCATCGGCGCGCCGCTGCCCGTGCACGTGCGTTCCGCGGTCGCACGCACCGACGACTCCACCGAGTCCGACGGCGCGACTGCGGATCCCACCGATGCCTCGGTCGTGCCGTCGGCGCCGGCCAGTGCGCCCGAGCCGGAGGCCACCGAGACGCCGGAGGTCACGCCATCGCCCGACGTGACGGCACCCGCGGACGGCTCCCCGTCGACCGATGCGAGCACGGCGAGTGACGACTCGACGGATTCTGCTCCCGCCGACGACCGGCGTGAGGCGGACACGAGCGGCTCGAGCGCGTCGACGAAGCACCACTCCGCGACGCACGACTCGGGGGCCGGCACGGCGGCCGGCCGGACAGGTGATGCCTCGCAGTCCGACGATTCGCAGTCCGACGATTCGCAGTCGGGGGACTCGGGCTCGCACGGCTCCGGCGACAGGTCGGGGGACGGGGCGTCGCAATCGTCCGACGATTCCGGGAGCCAGAGCGGCGACGACTCCGGCGACGGCGCCGACGACGGCTCCGACACCGCCGGCGGCCAGGGAGCGGACGACTAGCGCCGGCTCGACGGGACCAAGTGCCCATGCGGAGGGACGAGGCGGTGCGGAAGGCTGAGCAGATGGACTTCGAGACCGTGGAGACGACGGCGCTCGCCGACCGCCTCACCAAATCCCTCGCCGACGCGGAGATCACGCAGGCCCAGGGGGACGGCCGATGACGGCCGTGCCCGCGGGGCCGGGCGGCCTCGTGCGCCTTGTCGCGCCTGTGGCGGGCATCACCGCGCTCGCGATCTTCCTGCAGGCGGTCACCGCGGGGGAGTTCGTCTCCCAGGACCATCGTGACGGCTGGATCACCGTGCACGGGATCATCGGCAACGCGGTCGTGCTGCTCGCGCTCGCGACCGCCGTGGTGACGCTGATCGCGCTGCGGCGCACCGCGCCCGTGCTCGTCGGCGCCGCGATCGGCCTGTTCGTGCTCGTCGTCGTGCAGACCGTCATCGGGCACCTGATCACCGAGGGCAAGCAGGACGGCTGGATCGCACTGCACGTGCCGCTGGCGTTCATCATCTTCGGCCTGACCGTGTGGCTGCCGGTGGGCGCCGCGCGGGTCCGGCGCGCCGCGGTGCGCTGAGACCGGCTTCACACCGCGTCACGGTCGAGCGGGATCAGCACGGCCCGCAGCCCACGGAGCGTCCCGGTCGCCCCGGCCACGGGAACCGCGTCGATGCCCTCGGCCGCGAGCGCACTCCGGATCGGTCCTGCGTGCGAGCCGCCGACGACCACCACCCCCGGTGCGAGCACGACGACGGATGCGGGCGGATGGGCACCGGCGCCCTCCGGCCGGATCAGCCTGGCCGCGATCGGGTGGTCCCCACGCCGGAGCACCTCGCCGAACGAACGCTCGACCCACGCCGGCTCGCTGCCCGCCGCGATGCGGACGCCGTCGCGCACGAGCGACCGGGTCGCGATCTGATCGACCTGCACGGCCGAACCCGTGACCGCGATGCCGTCGTCGACCTGCGTGATGAGCTCGTCGAGACCGTGCAGGTACGGCCGGTCGGGCAGGCGCACCATCGTCACCCGGTCGACGGCGCCGGCGGCGAACAGGGTCCGCGCCAGCAGCGTCGCGCCGGCCGCAGTCGAGCGGCGTCCGACGCCGACGAGCACCTGCCGGCCGTGGATGTGCACATCACCGCCGTCGAGCGCGACCGCACCTCGGTCGCCGGCCTCCCGGCGCGAATACGGCGTGAGGCGGCTCGCGGTGTCGTGTCTCGCGCCCAGTACCGCCCGCAGCGCGACGGTTCCGCGGGCACGGTCCGCGTTCGACGAGAGCGCGAACAGGACGACGGGCCCGCAGACGATCGCGAGGTCCCTGGGCGTCCGGGCGGCACCGAGCGGAGGCACGGAGGGCGATCGGTCGCCCTGCGTGCGTCGCGCCGATGCGTCGACCAGGAATTCCGGCACGCCGCGGAGCACGGTGTCGGCGAGCGCATCGGGTGGCAGGTCCGCGAGGTGTGCCCGTAACGACGCCAGGTCCGCCGGCGGTCCTTCGAACGCGGCTGCGATCACCCGGTCGATCACGAACGCGCGGACGCTCGGGCGCGCCAGGGCCACTGTCAGCGCGCCGTCGAAGGTCAGCACCTCGATGCCGCGATCGCGCAGCGGCACGGTGAGGGCACGGATGCCGATCGTGTCGCCGTCGTGGTCCGCTGCGGCGACGAGCACCTGGCGGAGGACACCGCATTCGGATGTGACGCTCGCGCCGGACACACTCACGCGATCGGCGCCGGTCGTCATGCACGTCCCCCCTCGACTTCGAGGTCGGTCGGACCCGCAGAGGGCGTCGTCGACCGATCCTCCGAGGCTGCGCCGAGCGGCTCGCCGCCAGAAGGGCACTAGGTCCTGACGGCGGTCGACCCGGTCGCCGTCAGTCGGCGGGCACGATCGCGATCGGGCTCGCGGGCCGGTCGAGCACCACGCGCAGAATCGCCGGACGGACCGCTCGCCCGACTGCGGCGACCGCAGTCGCGCCCAGCACACCGAGCACCACCCCGCCCGACCCGATGGCGGCGCGGACCGCTGACACCGATCGTCCCCTGCCGACCGCGGTCGCGAGCAGGCCCGGGAACGCGGACCGCAGCCAGGCCGCCCGGCGGTCGAGTGCGAGCCACGTGACCGGGTCGGCCTCCGGACCGGGCGGGACGGCGAACGGGTCGATCAGCCCGAGCAGATCGCACGGCGCGACGATCACGAGCTCACGGCGCAGCGCGAGCGCCTCAGCGACCGCGAAGACGATCGCACTTCGTCCGAGGTCGTCACCGGTGTCCGCGACGACGACGGGCCCGTCCGACGGCGACCAGCGGCGGGGCACGAGCACCGCAGGGCAGCCGCCGGCGGAGCGGGCCGCGGTCGTGCACCCGAGCCGCCTCGCCACGGTCCGCGAGCGCTCGGCGCCGACGACGACGAGGTCGATCGAGCGGGTGATGACGGCGTCGTCCTGCACGCCGTCAGCGCCTCCGACCGGTCGCTGCGCATCCAGCGTCACCCAATCGACGTCGAGGGACCGGTGGCGTTGCCGGTCGGTGATCCACGCCGTCACGGCGAGCTGGGCCCGTTCGCCCTCCGTGACCGCGAGCACGTGCTCGGGCGACCCGAGTCGACGCATGCCTGCGGCGCGACGGGGCGCAGCGACGGTCAGCGGCATCGGTCCGCCTCGCCGCTCGCGTCGTCACACACCGGTCGGACGGCCGACGGGGTCGGGGACGACCAGCACCGGGCAGTGCGCGTGGGCCGCGCAGACGAACCCCAGGGCGCCGGTGACGGCACCGAGGATCTCCGATCGGCGGGCGCGTCCGATCACGAGCAGCGCCGCGTCCCTGCTCGCCTCGACGAGCGCGGACGCGGGCGAGCCGAGCAGGGAGGTCAGCGTCACGTCGCGGGCACCGTCGCCGAGCGCCGTCCCGACCGCTCGCTTCACATCGGCGCCGGCCTCTTCGAGGAGCTCCGGCGCCGTCTGCACGAGCTCGCCGGCCCAGATCGAATCGGACCACGCGGTCACGGCCTCAAGGTCCGCCTGCAGCTCGTGCGCCGCGCGGCTCGCCGCGCGCAGGGCGGCGCCGGAGGTGGGCCCGCCGCTGACACCCACGACCACGCGCTGCCGACGACCGGAGTGCACGGAGTCGGCGTGTTCCTCCGGTGGGTGCACGACCAGGACCGGGCAATGCGCCGCGGCGATGCATCCCATGCTCACGGACCCGAGCAGCAGGCCGGCGAATCCGCCGTGCCCCCGGGTGCCGACGACGAGCAGATCCGCGGTGCGGGTCTCGTCGACCAGCGCCGGCGCGGGTGCGCCGTCGCGCACGATCAGCTCGAAGTCGGCCGGAACGGAGCCGCCGAACCGGTCCTGTACGAGCTCCTGCTGCCATTGGACCGTGATCGGCCGCAGGTCCGTCATGTCGAGCGGATAGCGGCCGAACGTCGGCGGGTAGTGCACGGTCGAGACGACGGCGAGTCGGGCGCCGAGTCGGCCGGCAACCCGCGCGGCGACGAGCAGCGCCTCCGCGGATGCGGGGGAGCCGTCGAGTCCGACGACGACGCGGCGGGCTGCGGCACCGGCCGTGCCGTGAGCGGTGGAGGACATGCCCGAATCCTTCGCGCGTGCGTCAGGGACGGGTAGAGCCGATGGTCCTGGCACCGGACCGTCCGGGCTCGCGGCGCCGGCGGGACTTGCGACTCTGCCGTGCGCGCCGCCGCTCCACGATGGTGACCGGGTGCCTGTCATGCTCACGGTCGCGGTCGTGCTCATCACGGCCGCGCTGTTCTGGTACACGCTGGGCGTCTGGGCGGAGCGCCTGCACAGGGACCTGCGGCCGTGGCATGCGGTGTGCTTCGTCGCAGGTCTCGCCTGCGACGTGAGCGGCACGATCGTGATGACCCGGATCGCCGCCGCCGGGACCGTCGCCGGAGCGTCGTCCAACGGGTTCGTGACGGTGATGGCGTGGACGGGCTCGATCGCGATCGCGCTGATGGCGATCCACGCCGGGTGGGCGGTGGTCGTGCTCGTGCTCGATCGCGAGCAGGCGCGCCACCGGTTCCACCGGTTCTCGCTCGCCGTCTGGCTGCTCTGGCTCGTGCCCTATTTCACTGGTGCGATCGGCGCGAACCTGCGCTGACCGGGCACGCACCGACGCGGCCGCGCACCGCCCGTACGGCCGTGACTCACACGCGGATGGCCAGCTGCTCGACGGCGAGGCCCGTGCCCGGCTCCTCCGGCTCGAGGCCGGCGGCGATCCGCGCACCGACCTGCGGGTCGATCCGGCGCCAGTACTCGATCACCCGCTCACGGAGCCCGGGCAGCGTGACCGCCGACGCGTGGCCGACGACGTTGGCGACGAGACGATCGCGCTCCACGTCGTGCATGACGTCGCGGACCAGCGTGCCCGCCTGGCCGAAGTCGTCGTCCTCGGCGTGCAACACGGCCGCGGCCCTGATCAGGTCTCCGTCGCTGTGCCAGCCGGAGGACTCGCCGGCGCGGACCGGGTCGGCCACCGGGCCGCCGAAGGAGTTCGGTGCGTAGACGGGCACGCCCGCGGCGTGGAACGTGTGCCGCATCGCGCCTTCCTTCGAGTAGCTGTGCTGCGGCACGGCCGGCGCATTGACCGGGATCTCGGCGTAGTTCGTCCCGACACGGTACCGGTGCGCGTCGGCATAGCTGAAGATGCGGGCGAGCAGCATCTTGTCCGGGCTCGCGTCGATGCCCGGCACGAAGTTGGAGACGTCGAACGCGGCCTGCTCGATCTGCGCGAAGTAGTTCTCGGGATTGGTGTCCAGCGTCATCCGGCCCACCTCGATCAGCGGGTAGTCCTTCTGGGAGACGACCTTGGTGACGTCGAACGGGTTGAATCGGTAGTCGAACGCGTCCTGGTACGGCATGACCTGGACGTACAGCGTCCAGCTGGGGAAGTCGCCCGCCTTGATCGCGTCGGACAGGTCGCGCAGGTGGAAGTCCGGATCGATCCCGGAGACCGCGTCGCCGTCGTGCTGCGTCAGGTTCCGCACGCCCTGGTCCGTCTTGCAGTGGTACTTGACCCAGAAGCGCTCGCCGCCGCGGTTGATCCATTGGAAGGTGTGCGAGCCGTAGCCGTTCATATGGCGCCACGACGCGGGGATGCCCCGGTCGGACATCAGGATCGTCACCTGGTGTGCGCTCTCGGGCGACAGCGTCCAGAAGTCCCATTGCATGTCGTGGTCGCGCAGATGCTCGCCCGGCAGGCGCTTCTGCGAGCGGATGAAGTCTGGGAACTTGATGCCGTCCCGGATGAAGAAGACGGGCGTGTTGTTGCCCACGAGGTCGTAATTGCCCTCGTCCGTGTAGAACTTCAGCGCGAAGCCCCTCGGGTCGCGTTGCGAGTCGGCGCTGCCCGATTCGCCCGCCACCGTCGAGAACCGGGCGAGCATTCGAGTGACGCGCCCGGGCTGGAACAGGTCGGCGCGCGTGAACGCGCTGACGTCCCCGGTCGTCCGGAAGGTCCCGAAGGCACCGCCGCCCTTGGCGTGCACGACGCGTTCCGGGACGCGCTCACGGTTGAACTGCGCCAGCTTCTCGACCAGATAGCGATCGTGGAGCGGAATGACGCCCGCGTCGCCGACCGTCTGTGAGAACTCGTCGCTCGCCACGGGGGCTCCGGCGTTGGTCGTGGTGCCGTCGATGTCTGCCATGCCTCGACGCTAGAAACCGGCGACTGGTCGTCGACTCGGAGTCGGTCCGTGCTCGTGTGAGGACTCACACGAACTGCCCGCACCGCCGGGCCGCGGCGCCGCCGAGCGCGACCGCGGACGCGCTCGATCCGCGCGGCTCCCAGCAGATCCATAACGCCGCGCGACGGAGACCGCTCAGGCGGGCGACGACCCGAGCAGCAGGCCCGCGACGAGGGTCGCAGCGAGTGCCAGCGCGCCGCCGATGAGCACGCGCAGTGCCGCGCGGGCGACCGGGCTGCCACCAAGCCGGGCACCGAGCACGCCCGTGACTCCCAGTGCGATCAGGACGATCACGATGATGACCGCGATCCGGATGGACGCCGGTGCCAGCAGCACCGCCGCGAGCGGCAGGATCCCGCCGCTGAGGAACGCGATCGCCGACGAGCCGGCCGCGGCCCACGGATTCGCGATCTGGGTGGGGTCGATGCCGAGTTCGGCGTCGAGATGCGCCGCGAGCGGGTCATGCGCGGTGAGTTCCTCGGCCACCAGGCGGGCGGTGTCCGGGCTCAGGCCCTTGTCCACGTAGATGCCGGTGAGCTCGCGCAACTCGTCCTCCGGGGACTCCTCGAGCTCCCGGCGCTCCTGCCGCACGAGGGAGCGCTGGCTGTCGCGCTGACTGCTCACCGAGACGTACTCGCCGAGCGCCATCGAGATCGCCCCACCGACGAGTGCCGCGAGCCCCGCGGCGAGGATCGCGCGGAACTGGCTCGTGGCGCCCGCGACCCCGACGGCGATCGCGGCGACGGACACGAGCCCGTCGTTCGCGCCGAGCACGCCGGCACGCAGCCAGTTGAGCCGTCCGGCGGTCGCGTTGCCGTGTGGTTCGGAGTGGGATGTCCGGGACTCGGTCATACGCATCGCTCTCGTTCGGGTACCCACACCGCCGGCGCGGGTCGCGCGGCGCTCACAACCCGGTGCTCACAGCCCCGCGCGGTCGATCGCCGACTGCACGGAGCTCAGGTAGCCGTCCGTCGTGTAGGTCGCACCGCTCACAGCCTGCACCTTCGCCGACTGCGCTTTCAGCACCTCGCTCCGCAGGATCGGCGCCGCCTGCGCGCTGATCTGCACCGAGCGGCCGTTCCTGTCGGTGAGGTGCAGCGCCACGACGTCCACGATCTTGGCCGCTCGCACCTTGATCTCGACGCGGACGTCGCCGTACCTGGTCGATTCGGTGGCGCCGACGACGGTCGCGGTCGTCGTCGCGGGCTTCGCGGCGCCGGTGCTGGCACTGGCACCCCTCGCCGCCGCGCCCGACGGCGTGCTCGACGGCGCGGAGTCGGTCGGTGCGCTCGGCGCGGCGGCCACGGGGGCCTGGGCGTCGTTCGCCTTGACGCCGACCTCCCAACCGACGGCCAGGATCACGGCGGCGGCGGCGACGCCCAGCACGGTCGGCCGGGCCCTCACCACGAGAACTGCTCTCGATGGATGCGCGCTGCGGGGACGCCGGTGCGCAGCAGGTCCTTCTCGAGCAGGTCGGCCCACTCGCCGGGGCCGCAGATGTACACGTCGGAATCGGCGAGGCCGGGATCGATGGTCTCGAGCGTCGCGCCACGGGCACGATCGGTCGCGGATAGCCACCCGTGCCGCCCGCCCGCCCGCGGACCGATCGAGGCGAAGAGCCGCATGCCCCGTTCGGTCGCGGCCTGAACCAGTTCGGGCCATAGGAAGAGCTGCTCGATGCGGGACGCGCGGACGACCATCGTGATGTCCCTCGGGTCGACCGTCAGCGAGTCGAGCAGTGCGCGGCCCGGAGTCACCCCGATGCCGGAGGCGAAGATCGCGACGCGCGCGCTCGTGCGTGACGCATCCGTGAACACGCCGTACGGGCCGCCGAAGGACACGCGCGTGCCCGGCCGCAGTCGCGCGAGCCGTGACGTGCCCGCGCCCAGTTCGCGCACCGTGATGCGCAGGCTCGTATCCGTCGGGGACGACGAGAGCGACACGGGGTGCGAGTGCCACCAGGTGCCCGGCGTCCAGAAGCGCCACACGAAGAACTGGCCGCCCTGCGCGCCGAGCTCCGAGAGTCGCACACCACGGATGTGGATCGAGACGGCGTCGGCGGCGACCCGCTCGACGTGCTCCACGACCATCCCGTGCCGGACACTGCGCACGATCGGCGCCGCGATGCGGAACACGAGGATCGAGCCGGCCGCGATCGCGTAACAGGCGAGCCAGTAGACCCGCTGCAGGCTGCCGGCAAGGAACACGCCGCCCGCGGAGAACTGATGCGGTGCGGCTCCGAGCACGGCGAGATACGTGAGCAGATGGATCGCGTGCCAGCCCTCGTACGGCAGGCGTCTCCGCACCTCGATCAGCGAGGAGACGATCACGACGACGAAGAGCCCCAGCGCCAGCACGCCCCAGAGGATGTCCCGCTGACCGAGGAACTGTGCGGCCTGCGCGACGACGTCGATCCGCGACGACGACGCGTACCCGATCGTCAGCAGCGCGCCGTGGGCCAGCAGCAGGAAGAAGGCTGGCTTGCCGAGGCGGCGGTGCAGAGCGAGCGCCCGGTCGTGACCCACGGTGCGGTCGATGAACGGCACCCGGGCGGCGAGCACGAGCATGACGAGCACGAAATCGGTGCCGATGAGGCCGGTGACGACGCCGAGCGTCGTTGCCACGTCGCCGACCGATCCGACGCTCTCCGTCCCGGTCGCGAGATACAGCGCGACGGCCAGCGCCGCGGACGCCCAGCAGGCCGCCCCCAGCAGATCGGCGACCCCGCGCCGCGCGACGTCCCGCCGCCTTCTGGCGCGGAGGTCGTCGGGACCGCGTCGGGTCACGGTCGGGGCGGCCATGGCCCCACGCTCGCGGACGGCCCTTCACCCGAACGAAGAAACCGGCGGTGCGTCCGTGAAAGTTCTCACATGTTGGGCAGGCGGATCACGACCGCGAAGCCGTCCGGGCGCTGCTCGAGGGACGCCGTCCCGCCGGCCGCCGTCGCGATCGCGCGTACGAGTGAGAGACCGAGGCCGCTCCCTGCCGACGAGGTCGTGCCCCGCGTAAATCGGTCGAACGCCGTCGCGAGGAGGTCGGGGGACATGCCCGGACCGCTGTCCTGCACCCGGGTCACGAGCGTCCCGTCGCGGTCCTCGAGCGTGACCCGCACGGATCCCGAGCCCACGTCGGAGCCGGTCACGGCGGCGATGGCGTTCGCGAGCAGGTTGTCGAGCAGCCGACCGAACGAGATCGCGTCGACCCTGACCCGCGCACCCGGCTCCACGACCCCGATCTCGTGGTCGATGTCGATCGTCTCGTCCTGCGTGCGCAGGCGGGCCGCGTCGACCGCGGCCAGCGCCACCTCGACCAGGTCCGCGACGCTCGCCTCGCCCTGCGGGTGCCCTTCGTCGAGGCGCGACAACTCGAGCAGGTTCGCCGCCAGTTCGCTCAGCCGACCGACCATGCGCTCCAGCGACCTGAGGTCCCGCGTCTCGCGCCCGTCCACGCCCGACCGCTGCACCGCGATCTCGATCCCCGCGCGCAGGTTCGCGATCGGTGTCCGCAGCTCGTGCGCCGCATTCGACACCATCCGGCGTTCCCGCGCCGCGGACTCCCGCGTGCGCGCGACCAGCTCGTTCAGGGTCGCGGCGAGCCGCGAGAGCTCGTCGTCCGCCTGCCCGACGGGCAGCAGGTCGTCGTCGCCCAGCTCCGACGCGCCGATCCGCATGCGTTCCACGGGCCGGAGCGCGGCCCGGGCGAAGAACCAGAAGCCCAGGCACAGCACGACGAGGAGCCCCGCGCCCGTGGCGACGAAGGTGGCGTCGACGACCATGAGCGCGTCCGTGCGACCCGCGGCGCTGCGTGCGGACCAGATCGTCCACGTCCCACCGTCGGCTTCGACCGTCCGCCGCTCCACGACGTACTCCGCGGTCGCCGTGCGCACCGCATCCGCGCGAGAGCCGGTGGTCGCCCGCAGCACGTCGGCCGGCAGGGTGTCGACGACGAACCGCCCGTCCGGCGAGCGGACGGCGATCAGCGTGCCGGCGGACGGACCGTCGGGATGCTCGGCGGGGGTGTGGAGGATGTCCACCGCGTAGGGCCCGATCGCCTCGGTGGCGAGGGCCCGGTCACGGGCGAGCAGTGCGGACGCGATCATCTGGTGCGCGATGACGAACGCCGCGAGCAGCACGACGGCGGCGAACAGGGTCGCGCCGACGGTCAGTCGGGCACGGACGCCGAGGCGGAACCGGTTCACGAATCGTCGACGGTCAAGCGGTACCCGACGCCGCGGAGGGTCTCGATCCGCACGTCGGCCGCCGCCGCCTGGAGCTTTCGGCGCACGTAGCGGACGTACTGGTCGACGATCGTGGGTTCGACGAAGACCGTGCCCCAGACCTCGTCCAGGATCGTCTCGCGGCTCGTCACCGCGTCGGCGTGTCCGATGAGCGAGCGGAGCAGCCCGAACTCGCGCCGGCTGAGCGAAAGTGCGCGGCCCGCGACCGTGACCTCGCCCGTGGATGCGTCGAGCCGCACGTTCCCTCGCTCGGCCGCGGCATCGGGCGCTGCGGCGGGTCGGCGGAGCAGCGCCCGCACGCGCGCCGCGAACTCGGCGAACGCGAACGGCTTCACCAGGTAGTCGTCGGCGCCGGCGTCGAGGCCGCGCACGCGGTCCTCGACGGAGTCGCGGGCCGTCAGCACGATGATCGGCGTCATCACGGTCCATGCCCGAAGCTGGCGGCAGATCTCGAACCCGTCGAGGTCCGGCAGCATCACATCCGTCGCGATGAGGTCGAACGGCGTGCGGGTCGCGGCCAGCAGGCCCTCGGCGCCTGTCCCGACGACCTCGGGGTCGTAGCCGTCCGCGCGAAGCCCGTCCGCGAGCAGGGCGGCCATCGTGGCGTCGTCCTCGATGATCAGAATGCGCGGCATCCGCACATGATCCCGTGCCCGCGCCGAGCGGGGCGCAAGACTGCACACATGACGACCGGGTCGCCCGCGCTGGCACGCCGCCTCGGCCTCGGCGATGCGACGCTGATCGGGCTCGGGTCCATGATCGGCGCGGGCGTGTTCACGGTCCTCGCGACCGCCGCGGCGACGGCGGGCGACGGACTCGTCGTCGGTCTGCTGATCGCCGCGGTCGTCGCCGTGTGCAACGCCATGTCCTCGGCGCAGCTCGCCGCGCAGTACCCCGTCGCGGGCGGCACCTACGTCTACGGTCGGCTCGAACTGGGTCCGTGGCCGGGATTCGTGGCGGGCTGGTGCTTCGTCGTCGGCAAGACCGCCAGCTGCGC
Source organism: uncultured Actinomycetota bacterium (assembly GCA_963716965.1). Classification (GTDB taxonomy): domain Bacteria; phylum Actinomycetota; class Actinomycetes; order Actinomycetales; family Microbacteriaceae; genus Amnibacterium. The sequence continues at coordinate 31,407 of CAVQUZ010000003.1, forward strand.
GGCGATGGCGCTGACCTTCGCCGCCTACGCGGTTCCCGGTCCGTTGGCGAAGCCGGTCGCGGTCGCGGCGGTGCTCGCGCTCGGCGCGGTGAATTCGTTCGGCGTGACTCGGACGGCGCTCCTGACCCGGATCGTCGTCGCCGCCGTGCTCGCCGTCCTGGCCGTCGTGGTGGTGGCCGGGTGGGTCGCACCCGCCGCCGGTGCGAGCGGACCGCCCCCGGTCGGCGCGACGGCGTACGGCGTGCTGCAGTCCGCCGGCCTGCTGTTCTTCGCCTTCGCCGGCTACGCGCGCATCGCGACGATGGGGGAGGAGGTGCGCGCCCCGGCGAGGACGATCCCGCGGGCCGTGCTGCTCGCGCTCTCGACGGTCCTGATCGTGTACTTGATGATCGCCATCGGTGCGGTGCACGCCCTGGGCGTCGCCGCGCTCGCGCGCGAACGAGCCCCGTTGGTCGCTGTCGTCCGGGTGGCGGGATGGGGGTGGGCGGTCCCCGTCGTGCAGGCGGGTGCCGCGTGCGCGGCGCTCGGCGCCCTGCTCGCGCTGATCGCCGGGGTCGGGCGCACCGTCCTCGCCATGTCGCGCGAGCGCGACCTGCCCGCATGGCTCGGCGCCGTGCATCCGCGCTTCCTCGTCCCGCGCCATGCCGAGCTCGCGCTGGCCGTCGTCGTCTCGGGGCTGATCCTCGCGACCGACCTGCGCGGCGCGATCGGCTTCTCATCCTTCGGTGTTCTGCTCTACTACGCCGTCGCGAACCTCGCCGCACTGCATCAGCGGCCCGGGTCCCGCAGGTACGGGAGGCTCGTCCCGGTCGTCGGCCTGATCGGCTGTGCGGCGCTCGTCGTGACGCTGCCGGTGGTGTCGATCGTCAGCGGAGTGGTCGTCGTCGTCGTGGGAATCGGGTACCGGCTCATTCGGCTGCGCGTGACAGGGGCGCCGGCCCTTCGGGACCTTGGGCCCTAAAACCGCGGGGTGGCCCACCTCACAGTGGCCCGATGAGGAAACAGGAGCTCGACTCCATCGTGGTCGGCTGGAACGGCTCGGCGCCGTCGCGGTCGGCCGCCGAGTGGGCGCTCGGGCATCGGGGCGAGTGCGATCGCGTCACCCTGCTGCAAGTGGGGGACGACACCGGCGAAGACCGCGGTGACGGGCGGGACGAACCCGCTCGCGCCCGCGCCGATGCGGGACTGCGATTCGCGGTCAAGGCCCTGCGAGGGCGCCACCCCGGCGTCGCGATCGAGCGCGACTTCGCGTTCGGCAGCCCGCAGGGGCAGCTCCTGAGTCGCACGAACCCGACGACGCTGGTCGTGGTCGGCGCGCCCGCCGCGGCCGAGTCGACCGTGCAGCACGGCTCATCGTTCGCCACCTACCTGGCGGCGCGCGCCTACGGACCCGTCGCCATCGTGCCGGCCGGGTCGGAGTACCGGACGGGACCCGTCGTCGTCGGCGTCGACGGCACGCCCGCGTCCCGGGCGGCAGTCGTCCGCGCCGCGCAGCAGGCGCAGGACGACGGTGAGCGGCTCGTGGTCGTGCACGCGTGGCCGCTGCGGTACGGCGCCACCACGGACGATCCGCACTGGACCGACGACGACGTGGACCATCACCGCATCCTCGAGAGTGCCGTCCGTGAGGTCACGCTCGCCCACCCGCACCTCGTCGTCGAGGCGATGGCCGTCCGCGACGAGCCCTTCCTCGCGATCGCCGACGCGTGCGCCGACGCATCGGTGCTGGTGCTCGGCAAGCACGGGAGCTGGCGCGTCAGTTCCGTCCTGTTGGGCACGATCGCGCACTCGGCCGTGCTGACGCTGCCGGTGCCGACCGTCGTCGTGAGTCCCGACCCGCCGGACATGTCGACCGGTTCGGACACGAGCCGCCGCGAGGTCTCGCGCATCCTGTTGTGAGGTGCGTCATGTGCGCCGTCGACGCGACGTCCAGGCGAGGTAGCCGCCGAGGGCTGCGAGCGATGCGGCCCCCGCGCCGAGGAGCGGATGCTCGAGCGCGCGCCGGCCCCGGTCGGCCGCGATCAGTTGTCCGACGCCGGTGATGAGGGCTGCCACGGTCATTCCGGCGACCAGGCGGTTGCCGACGCCTTCGAGCCGCCCGACCAGGGGCTCGAGCTCCGCGGCGCGGAGGTGCACCTCGACGCCGCCGCGATCGAGCGTGTCGAGCAGGTGCCGGATCCGGGCCGGCAGTTCGACGCCGAGCGCCGCCGCATCCCTGGCGGCCGCGCCGGCTCTGGCGAACAGCGCGGCGGGCGAGGTGCGCGTCAGTATCAATCGCCGGATGTGGGGACCCATCGCTGCGGACAGTCGGAACGCGGGGTCGAGTACGACCCCCTCGGCCTCGACCATCACGAGCATGCGCACGAGCATCGCGAGCTCGGCGGGCAGGCGCAGGCGGTGCCGGCGGAGCAGCGAGAGCAGGCGGCCGGCGAGCGGTCCGATCGCGAGATCGGCGAGCGTCACGTCCTGGTACGACGCGAGGAACCGGCGGACGTCGGTCGCGAAGCCGTCGAGCCGCGCGGGTGCCGAACCCGAGGTCACCGCGAGCAGTGCCCTCGCGACGTCGTCGGCGTCCCCGTGCCACAGGGCGATCACGAGGTCCACGAGATCCTCGCGGACTGCCGCATCGATCGTGCCGACCATGCCGAAATCGATCAGGCCGATCCGGCCGTCCTGCTCGACGAACAGGTTGCCGGGATGCGGGTCGGCGTGGAAGAACCCGTCGGTGAAGACCATGTGACTGATCGCGTCGATCGCGTCGCGGACGACCTCCGGCCGGTCGACTCCGCGCCGGTCGAGCTCGGCGACGTCATCGATCTTCACGCCGTCGATGCGCTCCAGCGTCAGCACCTTCGACGTGGTGGCGTCCCAGAACACGCGCGGGACGTGCACCCGGTCGAGGTGGGCGAGATTCGTCGCGATCCGTTCGGCGTTGTGCGCCTCGCGCAGGTAGTCGAGCTCGGCGCGGAGGCTTGCGGCGAAGTCCTCGGCCAGGCCGACGACGTCCCAGCCGGCGGCGGCCGGCCACCGCCGCTGCGCGCGGTGCGCGAGGTTCGTGACGATGTCGAGATCCTCCTCGACGAGCGTCGCCGCCTCCGGGCGCCGCACCTTGACGACCACTCTGGTGCCGTCGGCCAGCACGCCGGCGTGCGCCTGTCCCAGTGACGCGGTGGCGAGCGGGACCACGTCGAGTTCCGCGAACAGGGTCGCGGTGTCGCCCAGTTCGGCCGCGAGGATCGTCCGCACCGCGTCGGGAGGCACGGGTGGCGCGTCGTCCTGCAGTCGGGCGAGCTCCGCGATGTAGTCGGGCGGCAGCAGATCGCTGCGGGTCGAGAGCAACTGACCGAGTTTGACGAAGGTGGGGCCGAGCTCCTCGAGCGCCAGACGCAGGTGCGCGGCCGGCGTCGGCCCGTCGGCCGCGAGGGCACGGTGTCCGGTGACATGGGTGTAGCCGATGCCGATCTCGTCGGCGACGAACCCGAGGCCGTGCGCCGTCAGGACGGTCGCGATCCGGCGGTAGCGCGCGAGCCGGTCGATCGTGGTCACACCTGGTGAGTCTGCCGTGAACGGCCGCCCACGACGACGGCATTCGGTCCCGGATCGGCCCTCGAGGGACCTAGTGCTCTGGCCGTTCGGCGGGTGGGCGTCGTTTGCTCGATGCAGCGCGGCGAGCGGGGCCGCATCTCGAGGAGCGGAGCAGCCCATGTCACTGATCGACTGGCAGCGGGGATCGTCATCGTCGCGGGCCGTGCAGCGCGAACGCGTCCTCGTCGCGACCGACGGCGGCCTCGCGGGCGTGTCGGCGATGCACTGGATCGCCGAACGCGCGGGATCGCATCCCGTCGACGTGGAGATCGCGGTCGTGCAGGAGATCGGCGCCGACGGCGTCGTCACCGAGCAGAGCGAACGCATCGCACTGTCCGCGGCCGACCTGCTCGCGGCGATCGCGCCGACGGCGACCGTGCACAGTTCGATCACGTTCGGGGCGCCCCGCCGGCGACTGCAGGAGCTGACCGACGGGCGCGATCTGCTCGTCGTCGGCACGAACCGCGTCGGGTCCGTCGCACCGCACCTGTTCGCGACGTTCTCGACGAAGGTCGCGGAGGACGCGGCGTGCCCGACCGTGCTCGTGCCCCGGGGATGGACCGCGTCGAGCGGACCGGTGGTCGCCGCGGTGTCCGCCGACGGCAGCGACGCCGCGGCGGTTCGGTGGGCCGCCGTCGAGGCGCACGCGGCGCACCGCGACCTCGTGCTCGTGCACGCGTGGGGCTTCATCGGCGCCGTCGATCCGTTCACCGTCCGGCCGCTCGTCATCGACGACGAGGAGGCAGCGCAGCAGGCCGCGCTCGACGCGGTCGCCGACCTGCTCCGCGTGCAGTTCCCCACGATGCGGATCACGGCCGAGCTGCGCTACGCCAGCCCGGACGGCGCCGTTCGCGACGCGTCGCGCGGCGCATCGCTCGCGGTGGTCGGCACCCACGCGCTGCCCGGGATCACGCGCATCCTCGAGCGCTCGATCAGTCGTCCGGTCCTGGAGCATCCGGCGTGCCCGGTCGCCATCGTGCGGCCATGACCGCGTGACCGAGACCCGCGCCCGTCCCGCGCGCCTGGCACGTCCGGCTCGACGGACGCCCGAGCCCGTGCCGTTCTGGTCGATGTCCGAGGAGGCGGCCGACGCGGCGATCCTGGCCCGCGCGGCGACCGCCGCACCACCTGCGGCGACCCGCTCCCGTCGGGGGATGCTGCGCATCGTGGCAGGCCAGTTCGCCAGCCCCATCACGCTGATCCTCGTCGTGGCAGCGCTGATCGCCGCGACGACCGGCGACTTCGTCGACGGTTCGATCATCCTGGCGATCGTGGTGGCGAGCGCGGTCCTCGGCGCCGTGCAGGAGGGGCGTGCCATGCGCGCCGTCGCCGACCTGCTCGCTCGGGTGTCCGTCACGATCACCGTCCGCAGGCGCGGCCGGGCGGTGACGATCCCGACCACCGAGGTGCTGCCTGGCGACCGCCTCGATCTCGCCGCGGGCGACATCGTGCCAGGGGACTGCCTGCTGCTCACCGGGCACGACCTGATGGCCGACGAATCCGCGCTCACCGGCGAGTCGTTCCCCGTGGAGAAGGCGGCGGGGGATCCGCTGCCCGTGCGCACGGCGCTCACCGACCGGACGAACGCCCTCTTCGCGGGCACCTCGGTCGTGAGCGGTACCGGGACGGCCCTCGTCGTGCTCGTCGGCCACGAGACCTCGCTGGGGAAGATCTCGGCGGCACTCGACCGACGCGCGGACGCGACCGCCTTCGAGGTCGGCGTCCGCCACTTCGGTCTGCTGCTGCTGCGGGTCATGCTCGCCCTCGTCGGCGCGATCCTGGTGATCAATCTGCTGCTGCACCGGCCGCTGATCGACTCCCTGCTGTTCGCCCTCGCCCTCGCGGTCGGCATCACGCCGCAGATGCTGCCGGTGGTCGTCACGGTCAGTCTCGCCGCGGGAGCGCGCCGGATGGCGAGGCGGCACGTGATCGTCAAACGACTCGACGTCATCGAGGATCTCGGCTCGATGTCGGTGCTCTGCACGGACAAGACCGGCACCATCACGATGGGCGTCGTCGGCGTCGACAGGGCACTCGATGGCGCGGGAGCGGAGAGTCCTCGCGTGCTCGGCCTCGCGGTGCTGAACGCCGGGCTGCAGACGGGCTATCCCAACCCGCTCGACGCCGCGATCATGGCCGGGCGCCAGGTCCCCATGGGGGCCGAGCGCCTCGACGAGATCCCGTACGACTTCCAGCGCAAGCGGCTGTCGATCCTGACCCGGCTCGACGGCGCCCCGACGTTGATCACCAAGGGCGCCCTCGAATCCGTGCTCGCGTGCTGCGCGACGATCGGAGGAGCCGAGCTGAGCGCGGACGTGCGCCGCTCGGTCGTCGATCGCGCCACCCACCTCGGCGAGACCGGCTACCGCGTCATCGGCGTGGCCACCAAGCGCGTCGAGGCCGATGCGGGCGATCTCGATGCGACGGCCGAGCACGGCCTCGATTTCGAGGGCATCCTGGCCTTCCACGATCCGATCAAGCCGACGGTCGGGGCGTCGATCGCCGACCTGCACGCCCTCGGCGTCGCGGTCAAGATCGTCAGCGGCGACAACCGGGCGGTCACCGGCGCGCTCGCGGCCGAACTCGGGCTCGGCGGCCGGGTGGTGCTCGGCTCGGAGGTCGAGCTCGCCGACCAGGCCGAGCTGCGGCAGCTGGTGAGTGAGAACTCCTTGTTCGCCGAGGTCGAACCGATGCACAAGCTCGCGATCGTTCGCGCGCTGCGCGCGACCGGCGAGACGGTCGGGTTCCTCGGCGACGGCATCAACGACGCGAACGCGCTGCACGCGGCCGATGTCGGACTGTCGGTCGACACGGCCGTCGACGTCGCCAAGGAGGCGGCAGGCGTGGTGCTGCTGACCCAGGATCTCGGCGTCGTCGCGACGGGGATCCGGCTCGGGCGCCACACCTTCGCGAACACCTTGAAGTACGTGCGCGTCGCCGCCAGCTCCAACTTCGGCAACATCCTGAGCATGGTCATCGCGGCTGCGGTGCTGCCGTTCCTGCCGATGCTGCCCGCGCAGATCCTGCTGCTCAACTTCCTCGCCGACATCCCCAACACGCTGGTCTCCCGCGACCGCGTCGATCCGGAACGGCTCCAGGTGTCGGGCCGCTGGGACATGCGCGCCATCACGCGGTTCATGCTCGTCTTCGGCGCGCTGAGCACGGTCTTCGACCTGGCGACGTTCGGCGTGCTGGAGTGGGGCTTCCACGCCGCGGCGTCGACGTTCCACACCGCCTGGTTCGTCGAGTCGGCGTTGACCCAGTTCGTGGCCATGATGACGCTGCGGACGGGCAGGCGCGCGTGGCGCAGCCGACCCGATCCGATCTTCCTCGTCGTCTCGGCCGCCGTCGCCGTCGTGACCGCGGTCTTGCCGTTCACCGCGATCGCGGGTCTGCTCGGCTTCGTCGCCCTGCCGGTCGGGCTGATGGCCGTGATCGTGGCCACGGTCGTGGTCTACGGGGCAGCGATCGAGCTCACGAAGCGGGTCGTGTCGTTCTGACCTCCGGCTACTCGCCGGATTCAGGGCACACCGGACCTTCGGGTCTGCGGCCCGCGGCGTCTGCGCAGGAGCGCTAGGCGGGCGAACGGCGCGACCGCCGCAGCGGGCCGAGTCGCAGCGACACGTAGGCGGCCAGCGCGACCGGCATCGGCATCCAGTACTGCAGCACGCGCCACCCGAGGACGCCGAGCAGCGCGGGCGCCGCCGGGATGCCGAACGCGACGAACGCCGGCACCATCACCCCCTCGACGAGGCCGATGCCGCCCGGCGTGAAGGGCACCATCATCAGGATGCTCCCGAGCCCGTAGACGGTGAGCAGGACGCCGAGCGGTGGTGCGTGGCCGAATGCGACGCAGGTCACCCCGAGCGCCGCGGCGTCCAGCAGCCAGTTCGCGGCGGCGAGCCCGATCGCGATCGTCGTGCGCTTCGGCTGTCCCGCCCAGCTGCGCAGATCGGCCGCCATCCGTCGCACGAACGATTCGAGGCCGTCGCCGATCGCGGGCAGCCGGCGCAGCAGCCACCGGACGATCCGCACGAGCCGGTCGGTGTGGGCGACGAGCAGCCAGCCTCCGACGGCCGAGGCCGCCAGCACGACGAGCACTGCGACGGCGGCGACGAGGTAGTAGCCGTTCGTGACGAAGGTGGTGAGCGACATCAGGATGCCGACCGCGAACACCAGGCCGAGCACGACGTTCGAGCCGAGGATCTCGATGGTCGCGACGCTCGCGCCCTCCTCGACCGGGATCCCGACCTGCTCGAAGAACTTGACGCGCACGGGTCCCGAGGTCGTGCCGCCGCCCGGCACGACGTGATTGACGCCGAGGTCGACCAGGTCGATGCGCAGCAGCGTGCGGTACCGCGGCCGCTTCGGGCCGAGCACCGTCGCGGTGAGCGCACTGTATGCGGCGAGCGATCCCAGTTCGAGCAGGAGCGCGAGGACCACGAGCGGTACCGCCACGTGGGTCAGCGACGTGAACGCGGACTCGTCCGAGGTGAACTGCGGCACGACGACGAACCGGACGACCGCCGCCGTGATCGCCACGGTCACGACCACGAGGACCCATCGGGGGATGTGCCGCCGGGTCCTCCGCGGTGGCCGGGCGGCGCGCGCGTCAGCGGTTGTCGTCACCCGTGTCGTCGATCCGGCCGGCGCCCGGCGTCCAGGCCCACTCGGCGACCTCGGGGATGTCCTCGCCGTGCTCGCGGGTGTAGGCCCTGGCGCGCAGGCGGGCGTCCTCCATGTCCTGGCGCAGTTCCGCGTACCGCGTGGCCAGCCCCGGCACTCGATCGAGCACGTCGATGACGAGCCGGTACCGGTCGAGGTCGTTGAGCATCAGCATGTCGAACGGCGTCGTCGTCGCACCCTCCTCGATGAACCCGCGCACGTGCAGGTGGGCGTGCCCGTGCCGCTTGTAGGTGAGCCGGTGGATCAGCGACGGATAGCCGTGGAAGGCGAAGATGACGGGACGGTCGGTCGTGAAGACGGCGTCGAACGCGCGGTCGTCGAGGCCGTGCGGGTGATCGGTCTCCGACTGCAGGCGCATCAGGTCGATGACGTTCACGACGCGGATCGCGAGGTCGGGCACGCGGTCGCGCAGGATCGCGGCGGCGGCGAGCGCCTCGAGCGTCGGCACGTCGCCCGCTGCGGCCAGCACCACGTCGGGCTCCTCACCGGCCTGTTCGGTGCCGGCCCACTCCAGGATGCCGAGGCCCCGTGCGCAGTGCTCGATCGCCTCGTCCATCGTCAGCCAGTTCGGCGCGGGCTGCTTGCCGGCGACGACCAGGTTGACCGCGTTCGTGGTGCGCAGGCAGTGGTCGTAGGTGGCGAGCAGCGTGTTCGCGTCGATCGGCAGGTAGACACGGACGGTGTCGGCCTTCTTGTTGACGACGTGGTCGATGAACCCGGGGTCCTGGTGCGAGAAGCCGTTGTGGTCCTGACGCCACACGTGCGAGCTGAGCAGGTAGTTGAGGGAGGCGATCGGCCGGCGCCACGGGATGCGCTTCGCGGACTCGATCCACTTCGCGTGCTGGTTGAACATCGAGTCGACGATGTGGATGAACGCCTCGTAGGAGTTGATCACGCCGTGCCGGCCGGTGAGCAGGTACCCCTCGAGCCAGCCCTCGCACTGGTGTTCGCTCAGCATCTCCATGACGCGGCCGGAGGACGCCAGATGGTTGTCGGCGACGTCGATGGGCCAGAGGTCGGCGTTCCACTGCTTGTCGGTGACCTCGAAGACACGCTGCAGGCGATTCGAGGCCGTCTCGTCGGGACCGAAGATGCGGAAGTTGGTCGGGTTCGCGGTGATCACGTCGCGGAAGTACTCGCCGAGGACCGCGGTCGCCTCCACGACGGAGCCCCCGGGGCCCGGCACGTCGACCGCGTAGCGCCGGAAATCGGGCAGCTGGAGGTCGGCGCGCAACAGGCCGCCGTTCGCGACGGGGTTCGCGCTCATCCGCCGGTCGCCCTGCGGGGCGAGCGCACAGGTCAGCGGGAACGGGACGCCCTCGGCGTCGAAGAGGTCGTCGGGCCGGTACGAGCGCATCCAGTCCTCGAGCACCGTCAGGTGCTCGTCGCTGTCGCGCGCGTTGGTCAACGGCACCTGGTGCGCTCGCCAGTTGTTCTCGGCCGGATGCCCGTCGATGAACGGCGGGCAGGTCCAGCCCTTCGGCGTGCGCAGGATGATCATCGGCCATGCGGCGCGCCCGACGAGCGTCCCGTCGGCTGCCTCCTGCTTGAGGCGCGCGATGTGGTTCAGCACGACGTCGAGGGTCTCCGCGAAGCGCCGGTGCACGAGCAGGGGGTCCTCGCCGTCGAACCCGCCCGAGACGAGGTAGGGCGTGTGGCCGTAGCCGGTCATCAGGGCGATGAGCTCGGACTCGGGGATGCGCGCGAGCACGCTCGGGTTCGCGATCTTGTACCCGTTGAGGTGCAGGATCGGCAGCACCACGCCGTCGTGCACGGGATCGATGAACTTGTTCGAGTGCCAGCTCGTCGCGAGCGGCCCGGTCTCGGCCTCGCCGTCGCCGACGACCGCGGCGACGAGCAGGTCCGGGTTGTCGAACGCGGCTCCGTACGCGTGCGACAGCGCGTACCCGAGCTCGCCGCCCTCGTGGATCGATCCGGGCGTCTCCGGAGCCGCATGGCTCGGGATGCCGCCGGGGAAGGAGAACTGGCGGAAGAGCGCACGGATGCCGTCGGTCGTCCGGGCGATGCCCGGATACACCTCGCTGTACGTCCCGTCGAGGTAGGCGTTCGCGACCATGCCGGGTCCGCCGTGGCCCGGACCGGTGACGTAGATCGTGTCGAGGCCCCGCTGCTGGATGGCGCGGTTGAGATGCGCGTACAGGAAATTGAGTCCCGGTGTCGTGCCCCAGTGGCCGAGCAGACGCGGCTTGATGTGTTCGCGGCGCAGCGGTTCCCGCAGCAGCGGGTTGTCGAGCAGGTAGATCTGCCCGATGGAGAGGTAGTTCGCGGCCCGCCACCACCGGTCGAGCCGATCGATGTCGGCGTCGGAGGGCGGCGTCGAGGGCAGCGCCTTCCAGGCGCCTCCGGCCGCGTCGGCACGGACTTCGGAGCGCGGGTACACGGAGGCGTTCGGCATGGCTCTAGCTGACTCCCGTCCCGCGGGCACGTCGAGGGCCCAAGGTCCTGCATCCCGGTGGCCGACTCACCTGACCGTCTCCTCGCAGGGGACCTTCGGCTCTGGGACGCAGAACACGGAGGGATTGCACTGGATGTCGTCAGACACCCGATGAGGAGCTCCCATGGTGGACACGACCGCACGCTTCGCAGACAAGACCGTCATCGTCACCGGAGCCGGCTCCGGCATCGGCCAGGCCACCGCCTACCGGCTCGTGGCCGAGGGGGCGCGCGTGATCGCGACCGACATCTCCCCGAACCGTCTCGACCGGCTCCGTGAGAGCCTCGACGGCGCCGTCGTCACAGTCGAGGGTGACATCGCCGAGCAGGCGGTGGTCGACCGGGTCGTCCATGCCGCGGGGGAGCGGATCGACGGTCTCGCGAACATCGCGGGCATCATGGACGGCTTCCTGCCGGCCGCGGAGATCACCGACGAGACGTGGGAGCGGGTGCTCGCGGTCAACCTGACGGCCATCATGCGCACGACGCGGGCGGTCCTGCCGGCGATGCTGGCCGCCGGCACGGGCTCCATCGTGAACGTGAGTTCCGAGGCGGGCCTGCGCGGATCCGCCGCGGGCACGCCGTACACGACGAGCAAGCACGCCGTGAACGGCTTCACGAAGAGTTGTGCATTCTTCTACACACCGAAAGGCATCCGGACGAACGCCGTCGCACCGGGCGCCGTCGCCACGAACATCGAGGCGCCCTTCCGGTCCGAGTGGGCGCAGGAACGGCTCGGCCCGTTCATGCAGGTCATGGTGCCCGGCGTCGCGACCGCGGATCATCTGGCGGCGGCGATCACCTGGCTGCTGAGCGACGACTCGGCCAACGTGTCGGGGGTGATCCTGCCCGACGACGGCGGATGGAGCGCCGTCTGAGGTCGCGGCCGGCGCCCGTCCGTCGAACGGCCCGTTTCTGGAGGTTTCCCACCGGGATTGGAGATATCGCCGCGAGGCGAGGACCATCGCCCGTGCGACGTGTTCCGACGCCGCGGGAAGGTCGCGCTCGAATGGCGGAATCGCCGCTCTCCTTCCCCGACGCACCGCGCGCGGCCCTCGACTCCCGGCTCGTCGATCTCGTGGCGATCGCCAACGATGTCCTCGCCACCCAGGGGCGTCTCCGCACCCTGCTGCGGGCGAACCAGGCGATCGTGACCGAGCTCGACCTGCCGACGGTCCTGCGCCGCATCGTCGAGTCCGCGGTGGAGGTGTCGGGAGCGCGCTACGGCGCACTCGGCGTGATCGGCGAACGCGGCGACCTCGAACAGTTCATCCACGTCGGCATGGACGCCGAGCTCGCCGACCGCATCGGCCACCTGCCGCGGGGGGAGGGCGTGCTCGGTGCGCTCATCGCGGAACCGGAGCCGATCAGGCTGCACCGGCTCTCCGAGGACGCTCGCTCGGTGGGGTTCCCCGCCGCCCACCCGCCGATGGGCAGCTTTCTCGGGGTCCCGGTGCGCGTTCGGGGGACCGTGTACGGCAACCTCTATCTGACCGAGAGCGACAAAGGGGACTTCACCGCCGAGGACGAGCAACTCGTCACATCCCTCGCGACGACCGCCGGGTTCGCGATCGAGAACGCGCGGCTCTACTCGGAGACCCGGCGCCGGCAGGCATGGGCCTCCGCGTCGGCCGAAGTGACCGCCCGTCTGCTGAGCGGCGGCCGCGACGAGGCCATCGCCCTCATCGCCGAACGCCTCGTCACGCTCGCCGACGCCGATGTCGCGTTCGTGCTGCTCTACAGCGCCGACCACACCAGGTTCGTCGTCTCCCACGTGCACGGCAGCGGTGCGGTCGGCCGGCAAGGCGTCGAGCTGCCGACCGCCGGCTCCCTGTCGGAGCACGTGATCGCGAGCGGCCGCGCCGACCGGTACAGCGAGCAGCGATTGCGCGAGCTCGGGATCGACAGCGAATTCGGCCCGATGCTGGGGGTGCCGCTTGAGAGCGGAACCGGCGACACGTTCGGGACCCTGCTGGTCGGCCGGCGCCCGGGCGCCCACCCGTTCACGGACGCGGACGTGGAGATGTGCGGCGACTTCGCGGGCCGTGCCGGCGTCGCGCTCGCGCTCGCCGCCGCGCGGGCGGACCGTGAACGAGTCATCCTGTTCGAGGACCGGGGCCGGATCGCCCGCGACCTGCACGACCGCGTCATCCAGGAGCTGTTCGGCACCGGTCTGCAGCTGCAAGCGGCACTGGGCTCGATCCCCGACGGGGCCCCGCACGAGCAGGTGGATGCGGCGATCACGAACCTCGACGCCGCGATCCAGCAGATCCGGACGGTGATCTTCGCGCTGACCGCGAGGGACGACGACCGGCGGGCGGCGGGACGTCGCCGGATCCTCGACCTGGTCGGCTCGCTCGGCGACCGGCTCGGCGTCGACCCGGCCCTCACGTTCATCGGGTCGGTGGACCAGGCGATCGACGACGCGCTCACCGAGGACGTCCTCGCGGTCGTCAGCGAGACGGTCACGAACGCGGTGAAGCACGCCGAGGCGAGCGACATCACCGTTCGGGTCTCGGCGCAGGGCGGGGCACTCGTCGTCGAGGTGGCGAACAACGGGCGCGCGTTCGTCGACTCAGGCCGCCGGAGCGGGCTGGACAATCTGCGACGGCGCGCGGTCGATCGAGGCGGCACGATGCGGTTGGAGCGCAGCACCGACGACCGCACCGTCGTCGTCTGGGAGGCGCCCGCGCTCCAGCACTGAACCGAGCGCGAATCGGCGCATGACGCCGGGGCGGGCCGCGTTCTTCAGGTCGCGCCAGCGTGCTGCGCTGACCGTGCGGGGTCCGGTGCGGATGCCACGCGGTGCGACGGAGCCCGCGATCAGGCGACCCGATTCGGGACGGCGTGCATGGTGACTCCCTCGGGTTCGAGATCTGCTGTCCGCCGATCCTCCACGAGGCGCGGGGCCGGTTCGAGAGGAGAAGGTCCCGTGCGAGGGCGCGAGGACCTTCGGCTCTGACACCGGGCCGTCGAACGGGTCACGCTCACCGACATGAACGAGACACCCCACGGCGGACCAGCGGCATCCCGGGGCCGCGCCGACACGGACCGACCCGGGCGGACGCGGATCGTGGTCGGGGTCGACGGGTCGGCGGACTCCGTCGCCGCGCTCCGGGACGCCGCGTGGGCGGCCGCGGCCCGCGGCGCCCTGCTCGTCGTGGTCACGGCATGGAGCACGCAGGAGACCGCGGGTGCGCAGGACGCCGCGCGCGACTGCCAGGAGCAGGCCGTGACGACCGCGCTCGGCGCAAACCCGCTCGTCGACCTCGAGCGCATCATCACCGCCGCATCACCGGTGGACGCACTCGTGAGCGCCGCCCGCGGTGCGAACCTGCTGGTGGTCGGGACCCGCGGGCACAGCGGCCTGGCGGGCTGGCTGCTCGGCTCGGTGAGCATGGCGTGCGTGGCGCGCGCCGCGTGCCCCGTGCTGGTCGTGCACCACGGCGAACCGCTGACCGACGACCAAGAGGGGCCGACCGGCGCCCGCGTCGTCGTGGGCGTCGGGGACGACGACGTGTCGGTCGAGGTGTTGCGGGCGGCCGCCGCGGTAGCCGCCGAGCTCGAAGCCGAACTCCTGGCCGTCAGCTCATGGCAGCGGTCGTTCGCGACGACGCGATTCGCGGGCCTCGAACCGCGAGGCGACCTCGACGACGCGACGCGCCGAACGGCCGAGCAGGACCTGGCACGCCGCATCCACGCGGCGTTCGGAGCCGACGCGCCCGGGCGTCTCCGCAGCGAGGTGCGGCAGGGGACGCCCGCCGCGGTCCTGATCGAGGCGAGCGCGACCGCCGATGTCGTGGTCATCGGCCGAGCCACCCGGAACCGGTGGACCGTGCCCACGCTCGGCTCGGCGACACTGCCCATCGCCGAGCACGCCCGCTGCTCCGTGCTCGTGGTGCCGGCGCTCGTGGTGCCGGCGTCGGCCGGCGGTGCGCCGATCGCCGCGGAAACCGCGGGCACCTAGACGCCTGCCGCGTCCCGCGCGGGGCGGGACGCGGCAGGGCTCACGGATGGACGAGCACCTTCACCGTCGTGTCGTTGTGATGGACGAGCGTGTCGAACCCGCTCAGCAGGTCGTCGAGGCCGAGGCGTGCCGTGATGAACGGCGTGACGTCGATCTTCCCCGACCGGACCAGCTCGATCACCCTGGGGTGGTCGCGGACGTACGCGATCGTGCCGCGCAGGTCGATCTCCTTCAGCACGAGCTTCTGGATGTCGATGACCGCCGGGTGGGCCCAGATGGAGACGTTCACGATCACGCCCCCTGGGCGGACCACGTCGAGCAGCAGGTCGAGGACGGCCTGCACGCTCGAGCATTCGAACGCGACGTCCACGCCGACGCCGTCCGTGAGGCGCAGCACCTCGGCGGCGACGTCGTCCTTCGACGGGTCGAGCACCACGTCGGCGACGCCGGAGGCCAGCGCCTTCTGTTTCCGTGCCTCGCTCAGCTCGCTCATCACCACGGTCAGTCCGTGGGCCTTCAGCACCGCAGCGGTCAGCAGGCCGATCGGACCTGCGCCACCGACGAACGCGACATCGCCCGATGCGCCGCCGGAGCGCTCGAACGCGTGGTAGCCGACCGCCAGCGGCTCGATCAGCGCGGCCTGGTCGAGCGGGATGTCGCCGACCGGGTGCACCCAGCGGCGCTCCACGACGATCCGTTCGCTGAGTCCGCCTCCTGCGCCGGCGAGCCCGATGAAGCCGAGCTGCTCCGCACAGGTTGTAGGCGCCCGCGCGACAGGGAGGGCACACGTCGCACACGACGTAGGGCTCGACGACCACGTGGTCACCGACCGCGAGATCCGTCACACCCTCACCGAGCTGCACGACCGTGCCGGACATCTCGTGTCCGAGCGTGACCGGCGCCGTTTCGCCCGTCAAGGGATGCGGGTGCCCGACAGCGGGGACGAAGATCGGCCCGTCGAGGAACTCGTGCAGGTCGGTGCCACAGATGCCGCACCACGCCGGGGCGATGCCGACGGTGCCCGGCCGCACCTCCGGCGTGTCGATCCGTTCGATCCGGATGTCGTGCGGACCGTAGTAGCGGGCCGCTCTCATGGTCGTCTTCGTGTCGTCCGTCATGCGCCGAGCGTCCGGCCGGTGCGGAGCGGGCACCAGGGGCTTAGTGCCTGACGAACCGCCGCCCCGTGATCCGGTGCGGGGTGATCGCGATGTGCACCGGCTTGCCGTCGGGCGCCCACGGCCGAACGCCGGCCAGCTCGGCGCGACGGATTCCGGCGGCGTCGCGCACCGGCAGCGCGGTGCCCTTCACGACGACGCTCCACGCCTCGTGCGCATCCCGGCCGTCGATCTCGAACACGACCGCGTGCTGCGAGAGCAGATCGACGAGCTTCGTGCCGAAGTCGGTGCGGAAGAGCAGGCGCCCCTCGTGCACCGCGTAGTTGACCGGGAACACGTCGGGCTCGCCGCCGATGCCCGTGACGACGAGGCGCCCCACCTCGGCCGTTGCCAGCAACTGCCAGCACACCGCTTCGGCGAGCTCGTGCACCGTCCGCAGCGAGGTGGTCATGGCGAGAGTGTGCGGTCGCGCGGGCGCGCGCGCCAGAGCCGAATGTCCTGATGATCCGCCGGGCCGCAGGAGGAGACCAAGGTCCCTGGCCGTCGCGGTGCGACGCGCGCATCGTTCGGGTATGACCCCCACGACCACCACCCACTCGCCCGCTGCGGTCACCGACCGCCTGCCGGCCACCGTCGCAGTCGGATCCGTCGTCGTCGGTGTCGACGGCTCCGACGATTCACTCGTGGCGCTCGCCGTCGCGAAGCGCGCAGCAGCCGAACTCGGCGGCGGCGTGACCGTCGTGAGTTCGTGGGAGTACCCGCCCGTCTACGGCGCCTACGCGCTGATGCCGCCGATCGACTTCGCGGCCGATGCGGAGACCGAGCAGCGGACCGTGCTCGCCGCGGCGAAGGCGCCCGCGGATGCGGTCGATGTCGCCACCGTCGTCGAGGAGGGCGACGCGGCGCAGGTCCTGCTCGAGCGGGCGGAGCACGCGGCGCTGCTCGTCGTCGGCAGCAGAGGGCACGGCGGCCTCGCCGGCCTGTTGCTCGGATCCACCAGCATGGCCTGCGTCGCGCGGGCGACCTGCCCGGTGCTGGTGGTCCGCACGCGTCCGCGCCCCGTCGAGGACGCGCCCCGCCGACCGCGCGTGGTCGTCGGCGTCGGTGCCGGTGAGCAATCGGTCGAAGCACTCCGTGCGGGGCGCCGCGCCGCGCTGGCGATGGACGCGGGTCTCGACGTCGTGACGGCCTGGGACTGCCCGGGCGGATACGGCGCGTACTACACGACGATCGCGCGCGACCTGCAGGCGAAGGCGCGCCGGGATCAACAGGACACGATCCAGGTCGTCTACGGGCCGGACCGGTCGACCTGGCCGAATGCGATCCTGGAGGAGGGCGTCCTCGCGCGGGTCCTCACCGAGCAGAGTGCGCACAGCGACCTGCTGGTGCTCGGCCGTTCTCTGCACGGCGAGCTGAGCAGCGTGCTGCTCGGCGCACCGACGATCCGGCTCGCCGAGCACGCCGCGTGCTCCGTGCTCGTCGTCCCGGCGGTGCCGCGCCGGTCGTGACCTGACCGCCGCGTCAGCTGTCGCGCAGCCCTCCCCGCACGATCGAGTTCCCCGAGTGCCCCGGGTTGCCGTCGTTCGGTTCGTCCGAGACGTCGACCACGTCGTAGCGCCCGAGATCGATCCGCGCGGGCACCGTGAACACTCCGGAGTCGCCGTGCAGGTTGCCGAGGGCGACGAGCGCCTTCAGGTCGCCCGTCATGAGCCAGACCTCGTGCGTGCCGGTGGCCGGACCATCGACGTGCACGTGGACGGTCACGGTGCGCACGCCGTCCTGCTGCAGCTCCACGACCGCCGACCCGGACGAGCCCGCCCAGCTCGGGAACGCGTGCAGCGCAGCGGCCGCTTCGATCCGCGGCTCGGCGGCGGTCACGAGCGCCCGCACCGTCAGGCCCGCGACCCCGGCGACGATCAGGACACCGGCGGCCACCGCCCACATCCAGCGCCGGCGCCGCAGCCGCGGTCGACGCACGGCGGGCGCCACCGGATCGGCCCGTCCGCCGGGGAGATCGAGTTCCGCAGCGATCCGGTCCCAGACCGCCGGACTCGGCTGCGCGAGCGGGCCGATGTCGATGGTCGATCGGCCGACCCGCACGGCGTCCCGCAGCTCGGAAAGGGTGGCGGTGCAGCTGCCGCACGCCGCAAGGTGCGCGGTCTCGCTCGGGGAGGCGGCCGCCTCGCCGAGTGCGAGCAGCGCGAGCGTGTCAGGACTCAGATGCACTGTCGCTCACCCCCAAGCGGTCGCGGATCCGGCCGAGGCTGCGGCGAATGTGGCTTTTCACCGTACCGAGCGGCAGCCCCAGCCGCTCGGCGATCTGCTGATGGGTCAGCCCGTCGAAGAACGCGAGGCGGACGACCGCCGCCGCGTCGGGTCGGAGGCGGCCGATCTCGTCGGCGACGAGCAGCCGGTCGGCGAGATCGGGGCCGTCGGACGGATCGAGATCGGTCTCCTGTTCGAGCTCTCGCTGCAGGGCCCGAACGCGGGCCTTCGCGGCGTGCGCGTCAGCGATCGCGTGGCGGGTGATTCCCACGAGCCACGCCGGCAGCCGGGCCCGATGGGGATCGAACGAGCCACGCGAGCGCCACGCGTCGGTGAACACCCGCTGCACGACGTCCTCGGCGTCCTGCACATCATGCAGCGAGCGCAGGGCGAGGGTGTAGACGAGCGCCGACCAGCGGGCGTATGCGGTGGCGAGGGCGGCCGGTTCCCCGGCGAGGAACGCGGTGCACAGCGCCGCATCGGGATCCGCGTCCACCGCCGCCTCCTTCAGCCCGCTCGTCTCCGGCGTGTGGGCCCGCGGGTCGCATTCGAGCTACCTGCAGGTGTGGTGCAGCGGGATGTGCTGGACCGCAACGGCGAGATCGCCCTTCGCGGCGCTGCCCCATGCGTACACGATCGTGTCGTATCCCTTCCACACGGCAAGGCTGACCGGGCCGATCACCGGCTTCGTCGTGCCCGCGAGCGCGACCGCGACCGAATAGGTGCCGCTCTTCACGACGAGCGCCGCCTGATGCGGGTTCGACAGGTGGTGGACCACCGCGCTGCCGTTCACCAGCACGTCGACCGCGGGGGCGGCCGCGTCATGGCGGACGATCACCCGGCCGTCACCGTGCTTCGTCGACGACACATCGTTGCGGTAGAGGGTCGCGGTCGGGGCGCCCGACGAGGTCAGGTGCGCGACGATCGTGTAATCGCCGTGGGCGTCGAAGGTCAGGCGGACGGGTCCGATCACCGGAGCGGCGTCGTTCTTCGCGCTCGCCGCGGTGATCGACACCAGGTGCTTGCCCGCGCTCACCTTCAGCGGGCCCGCGAGGCTGCCTGGCTGGAAGTCGTTCAGGATGCGCGTGTGGTCGAGGTACACGTCGACCGGTGTGTTCGGCACCGCGTGCAGCACGGACACCTCCGCGGTCGGTGCGGCGTGGTGGGCGGTGGCGGCTTGCGCCGGCGACGCGAACGCGAGGGCGGCGGCGATGCCGGCCCCGGCCGCGATGGCGATCAGTGATCTGCGCACGAAAGGCTCCTTGTCGGGTCTGCGGCTGGGTTCAACCGCGTTCACCACCACTTCCGTGCACGACCCGTGAGCGGATGCACCGTGACCACGATGAATGCATCCCGGGCGTGTCGAGCACCGGTCGGGGAGCCGCCGGACTCAGCCCGCCGCGGCGACCGAGCAGGTCCGCTCCGCGGCGGTCTGGCCGGTCACCCCGGCGAGCTGCGACCCCTTCGTCGCGGACGAGCCGGAGCTGGGGGTCGGGGTCGGTGTGCCGGTCGGGCTCGAGGCGGTCGACGGCGCCGCGACCGCGCTGACGCCGAGGTTCGACGTGGACAGCGTGATCGCCTCGTCGTGCTTCACGCGGTCGAGCAGCGTCGCCGCGAGCGCCGTGTTCGGGACCACCTTGTTCGAGTCGGCCGG
The DNA here is from genome assembly GCA_963716965.1 of uncultured Actinomycetota bacterium. Classification (GTDB taxonomy): domain Bacteria; phylum Actinomycetota; class Actinomycetes; order Actinomycetales; family Microbacteriaceae; genus Amnibacterium. Next base: position 51,133 of record CAVQUZ010000003.1, read on the forward strand.
GTCCGCCACCGTCGGGTACTGCACGAACACCATCGTGTTCAGCGGGATCTGCGCGACCGCCAGCATCATCGTCACCATCGTGTCGGGGTCGGCGAGGGACTTCGAGAGCGTGATGTCGTGCGCCGCGGCCGAGGCGAGCGAGTAGAGCGTCGCGGGATCGGTCAGGGTGCTGCTACTCGTCATCTTCCGCAGCAGCGACGACATGTACGCCTGCTGGGACGCGATGCGGCCGAGGTCGCTGCCGTCGCCGATGCCGTGCCGGTCGCGCAGATAGGCCAGTGCCATGCGGCCGCTGATGGTCGAGACGCCCTTCTTCAATTTCAGGCCCGAATCCGGGTCGTCGATCGCCGCGGTGGCGCACACCTGCACGCCGCCGACCGCATCCGCCATCGCCACCGTGCCCTCGAAGCTGAAGAGCGCCGCGTAGGGGATCTTCAGTCCGGTCTGCTGCTCGACGGTCGCGACCACGCAGCCGAGCCCGCCGCGCGAGATCGAGGTGTTGAGCGGTTCGGCGGTGACGGCGGGCGACTCCGCCTTCGTGGTGGGGTCGGTGCAGGCCGGCTGGTCGATGACGAGGTCGCGCGGCAGGCTGATCACGTAGCCGCTGGTGTGGTCCGCCGAGATGTGGATGACCATGTTGACGTCGTTGAGCGTCGCCGACCGGCTCTCGCCGAAGCCGCTCTGCCCGCTCGAGTTGTCCGCGCCGACGAGCAGGACGTTGAACGCCCCGGTGAACTGGCCGATCGACGGGGGCGCCTCGGTGGCGGTCGACCCGTTCGAGATGTCGACGGCCCGGCGCTGGAACGTGTCGGCGACCGATTTCACCGCGAACATCGTGACGGTCGCTGCGCTCACGACGAGCACCACGGCTGCGATCGCGACGCCGCGCACGAGACGAGGGACCGCCGACCGCTCGTGTCCCGGGCGGCCTGCTCGGTGGGCGGCCTCCGCCGTGGAGCGGCCGCGGCTTCGCGGGGGTTCGGGGTCTCGATCGGTCGGCATGCGCCCTCCATCAGCGTGTCGGCCATCGACTCGGAGGCCTGACGGTAGCGCGGGAAGGGAAAGAGATTGCTGAGGAGGGGATTCGCGTTCGCCGTGAGGCCCGTCGCCCGACGCGGCGCTCGCGCCCGCTCGACCACCGAGCGCCCGGTGAGCACTTCAGCAGGACATTTTCGCTCCGGCAGGACAGAACTGCCCGAAATGTCCTGCTGAAGAGAAAATGTCCTGCTCAAGTGCCTATTTGTCGGTGGGGCTCTGCACGATGCCGCCATGCACACGCATCCGTTCGACCATCCCGACTTCGTCTCCGCCGACGCATTGTTGCGGCGATTCCATGCACCGCTGCTGCTCGAGGGCGACGCGCGCCTGCTGTTCGCCGCAGTGGACTTCCGTCTGTTGCTGGAACGCGAGGCGCCCGCCCTCTTCTTCTGCGCCGAGCACGGCGACCGGATCCGGCGGGAACAACGCGGCCTGTCGACCTACGCGGCCGGCACCTATCTCGACGGAGTCGGGTGCCTCGGCATGGTCGCCGGCTACGCCGGGGCCCTCGGCCGTGAGCACGACACCCCGGCCGAGTGGGAAGCGGGCCTCGACTACGCCGACCGGCTGCGCCGCTTCCTCGCGGCCGATCCATCGGTGCGTCGTGGGGACCGCTTCGCCTATTACGCCGAGCTCGCGCGGCAGGAGTGCGCACGCAGCCGCGCGCGCCTCAGGCGCGCCAGGTCCCAAGCGCCGACGGCATGAGCCACGCGTCCGGGACGCCGAGCGACGCGCACGTGTCGGGGTGGGTACCCGCGGTGAGGTCAGCCCGTGTTCTGCAGGCCGGCCGCGACGCCGCTGACCGAGAGCAGCAGCAGGCGCTGCAGGTCCGGATCCGGCGAGGTCGCGTCCGGCGCCGCGCGCAGCGCGCGGAGCGCGCGCAGCTGCAGCAGCGAGAGCGCGTCCACGTACGGGCTGCGCATCTTCACCGCGCGCTGCAGCACCGGCTTGTTCGCGAGCAGCTGGCCGCCGCCCGTGATGCCGGAGCACCCAGTCGCGCGTGAGCGTCATCTCCTCGAGCACGAGCGCCGCGAGGTCGTCGCGGTCGCCGAGCGCGAGGTACTGCTGCGCGATGCGGCTCGTCCGCCTTCGCGAGTCCCATCGCGACGTTGTCGATCATCGTCTGGAAGAGCGGCCAGTCGCGGTACGCCTCGACGAGCAGCGCCTCGTCGCCGACGGCCTCGAGCGCGCTGCCGAGCCCGAACCAGCCGGTCAGGTTGATCCTCGCCTGCGTCCACGAGAACACCCACGGGATCGCCCGCAGGTCCTCCAGCGACTCGACCGACAGCCCGCGTCTGCGCGGGCCGCGACCCGAGCGCGAGCAGGCCGACCTCCTCCATCGGCGTCACCGTCGCGAACCACGGCGCGAAGCCCGTCCGCCTTCACGAGCGCGAAGAAGCGCGCGCGGCTCGATCGCGTCCATCGTCGCGGCGACGTCCGCGAAGCGCGTCGCGGCCGCGCTCGTTCCGGCTGCTCGATCGACGGGGCGGAGGCGAGCAGCACCGCCGCTGCGACCTGGTCGATGTGCCGCATCGCGATGTCGCGTGCCGCCGTACCGGGCGAAGATCACCTCGCCCTGCTCGGTGAGCTTGAAGCGGCCGTCGACCGAGTGCGGCGGCTGCGCGAGGATCGCGGAGTTCGCCGGGCCGCCGCCGCGGCCGAGCGCGCCGCCGCGGCCGTGGAACAGGGTGAGCACGATGTCGTTCGTCGTCGCGCCCAGGTCGCGATCTTCCGCTGCGCCTCGTACAGCGCCAGCGTCGCGGCGACCGGACCGACGTCCTTCGACGAGTCGGAGTAGCCGAGCATGACCTCGAGGCGGCGGCCGGTCGCGTCCAGCCGGGACTGCGAACTCCGGGATGGTCGACGATCTCGGCGAGGATGCCCGGCGCGGCCTGCAGGTCGGCGAACGTCTCGAACAGCGGGATCACGTCGAGCACCGGCGGGGTGCCGTTCGGCCCGACGGCCGCGCGGGCGAGGCGGTGCACGTTCGCGAGGTCCTCGGCCGACTGCGTGAACGACACGATGTAGCGGCCGGCCGCGCGCGGGCCGTAGCGCTGCTGGATCTGCGCGATCGTCCGGACGACCTGCAGCACCTCCTCGGCCAGCGTCGCTCAGCGGGCCGCCCGCCTCGAGCTCCGCGAGCACCTTGCGGTGGATCGCGGAGTGCTGCCGCACCTCGAGCTCGGCGAGGTGGAAGCCGAACGTCTCGACCTGCCAGATGAACTGCTGCAGGTGCCCGTACGCCTGCCGTGCGGCGCCCGGCGGCGACGAGCGAGTCCTGCACGACGCGCAGGTCGGCGAGCAGCTCGTCCGGGTCGCGGTAGGCGAGGTCGGCGTCGCGGGTCCTCGTCGCGGCGATGCGGCGGGAGAGCAGCAGGAGCACGCGGCGGTGCGGCTCGTTCGGCGAGCGCTTCGCGACCTCGGCGGCCGCCTCCTCGTCCGCGGCGCGGAGTCGCTGCCACAGCGCGAGCAGCGTCCTCCGACGGCGGCGTCGTGGTCGCGTCGAGGGTGAGCGTGCGGCCGACGCGGGCCGCGGTGCGCTCGAGGCCGAGCAGCACGTGCTCGCTCGCGATCGCCGCGGCCTGCTTGGTGACGGCGGCGGTGACGAACGGGTTGCCGTCGCGGTCGCCGCCGACCCAGGTGCCGAGCCGCACGAAGGGCCGCACGACCGGCGGGCGCGTCCGCCGGCGTCGTCGCCCTGCAGCAGCGTCGTCGATCGCGCCGGTACACCGCCGGGATCGAGGTGTAGAGCGTCTCGTCGAAGACCGCCATGATCGAGCGCACCTCGTCGACCGGCGACGGCTTCTCGGCGCGCAGCGGCGCAGTGCGCCACAGGGTGTCGATCTCCTCGAGCATGCTGCGATCTCGACGCGCTGCCGCTTCGCGTCGGCGATCGCGTCGTCGTGCTCGTCGACAGGTCGGCGAGCCGCCGGATGCTCGCGGACACCGCGCGGCGGCGGGCCTCCGTCGGATGCGCGGTGAAGACGGGGTGGAACCGCATCGCCTGCAGGCGCTCGAGGGCGGTGTCCTCGCCGAGCTCCGCGGTGAGCTGCGCGGTAGGCGGAGCCGACCGAGTCCGACGGGTCGCCGCGGGCGGGCGGCCGTCCCGCTCGCGCAGCACGCGGACGCGCTGGTGCTCCTCGGCCAGGTTCACGAGGTGGAAGTAGGCGGTGAACGCGCGCGCGACCTCGTCCGCGCGCTCGATCGTGAGCGACGTCGGCGACCGCTGCCGCCCGTGCGAAGGCCTCGGTCGGTCTCGTCGGTGTACGCCTGGATCGTCGCGGCGCGCAGCCGCTCGACGTCGTCGTACAGCTCGGGGGAGCCGCTCTCGCGCAGCACCTGGCCGAGCAGCTCGCCGAGCAGGCGCACGTCCGCGCGCATCTGCTCGGGGATCTCCTGCTCGGCCTCGAACCGGCCGACGACGTCGGCGGCTTCCAGCGCGGTATCGCTCATGGACTGCACGCTAGACGCCGCGTGTTGCGGGCACGTCACAGCGGAGTCCGGAGGGGCTGCAACCCCGCGCAACGTGCGGAAGTTGACGGGGTCGCGGTCGCCCCGTCTAGCGTGGAGGGAGTGGTGCGCACCGGTGCGCACCGGATGGGCCCGCTGATGACCGACACCGCTGATGCGACGATCGACAACCTCTCCGTCGAGGAGCGCCGATTCCCGCCATCGACCGAGTTCGTCGCGCAGGCGAACGTGCGCGAAGAGGCATACGCAGAGGGGCAGGCCGACCCGGTCGCGTTCTGGGGCGAGCGCGCCAAGCGGCTGTCCTGGTCGGAGCCGTTCACCCAGGTGCTCGACTGGTCGAACGCACCGTTCGCGAAGTGGTTCGTCGGCGGCAGGCTGAACGTCTCGGTGAACTGCCTCGACCGCCACGTGGCCGCCGGCCTGGGCGACCGGGTGGCGTACCACTTCGTCGGCGAGCCGGGCGACACCCGCACGATCACCTACGCACAACTGACCGACGAGGTCTGCCGGGCCGCGAACGCGCTCGAATCGCTGGGCGTGCAGACCGGTGACCGCATCGCGATCTACATGCCGATGATCCCCGAGGCGGTCGTGGCGATGCTCGCGTGCGCCAGGATCGGCGCCCCGCACACGGTGATCTTCGGCGGCTTCTCGGCGGAGGCCCTCGCCACCCGCATCCTCGACTGCGACGCCCGCATCGTCATCACCGCCGACGGCGGGTACCGCAAGGGCGCGGTCGGCCCCCTGAAGCCCGCGGTCGACGAGGCGCTCGCCCAGTGCCCCGATGTCCGGAACGTGCTGGTCGTCAAGCGCACCGGCAACGACGTCGACTGGACCGATGGCCGGGACCTCTGGTGGCACGAGACGGTCGCCACGGCGTCGCCCGACCACGTGCCCCAGGCCTTCGACGCGGAGCACCCGCTCTACGTGATGTACACGTCCGGCACCACCGGCAAGCCGAAGGGAATCCTGCACACCTCGGGCGGGTACCTGACCGGATGCTCGTGGACCCAGTACGAGGTGTTCGACATCAAGCCCGAGACCGACGTCTACTGGACCGCGGCCGACATCGGCTGGGTGACGGGCCACTCCTACGCGGTGTACGGGCCGCTCTCCAACGGGACCACGAGCGTCCTCTACGAGGGCACGCCCGACTTCCCCGACCGCGGCCGGTGGTGGCAGATCATCGAGCAGTACGGGGTGACGATCCTCTACTGCGCGCCGACCGCCATCCGCACGTTCATGAAGTGGGGCGCCGACATCCCCGCGAAGTCGGACCTGTCGAGTCTTCGGCTGATCGGCAGCGTGGGGGAGCCGATCAACCCCGAGGCCTACGTCTGGTATCGCAACCACATCGGCGGGGGCCGCACGCCCGTCGTCGACACCTGGTGGCAGACCGAGACCGGCTCGCTCATGATCAGCCCGCTGCCCGGAGTCACGGCCGGCAAGCCGGGCGCCGCAATGCGGCCGCTGCCGGGCATCGGCGCGGACGTCGTCGACGACGAGGGGCGGTCGGTGCCGAACGGATCGGGCGGCTACCTCGTGCTCACCGAGCCGTGGCCCAGCATGCTGCGCACCATCTGGGGCGACGACGAGCGGTACAAGGACACGTATTGGTCGCGGTTCCCCGGCAAGTACTTCGCCGGGGACGGCGCGAAGCGGGACGGGGACGGGGACATCTGGCTGCTCGGCCGCGTGGACGACGTGATGAACGTGTCGGGCCACCGCCTGTCGACGACCGAGATCGAGTCGGCACTCGTCGCGAACCCGAAGGTCGCCGAGGCGGCCGTCGTCGGCGCGTCCGACGAGATGACCGGTCAGGCGGTCGTCGCGTTCGTGATCCTGCGGGGCGAGGCGGGCGACGGGGGACCCGACGTCGTGCAGGAGTTGCGCGACTTCGTCGCGAAGCAGATCGGCAAGATCGCCCGGCCGCGCCAGGTCATGGTGGTCGCCGAGCTGCCGAAGACCCGGTCGGGCAAGATCATGCGGCGCCTGCTCCACGACGTCGCCGAGCACCGGCCGGTCGGCGACGTCACCACCCTCGCGGACACGTCCGTGATGAGCGCGATCCGCGACGGCATGCAGGCGGCGCCGCAGGAGGACTAGGGCGGGGCCTGGCAGGGATCAGGCCCGCTCGAGCGCCTCGTTCAGCGCGGCGAGCGTCGCGATCGTCGTCCGCAGGTCGGCCGGCGGGATGTCGGGTTGCGCGACGGCACGCGCCTCGTCGAACGCTGCATCCCCCCGACGTACCAGCGCCGTGCCCGCTTCGGTCAGGGAGATCCGGTTCTCGCGCCGTGAGGTGGGCGACGGGGACACGCTGACGAGTCCTGCCGTGATCGCGCCGTCGAGCTGCTTGCTCACCGTGCCTTTGGTGAGTCCGAGCCGGTCCGCGATCGCCTGCTGGCTGAGATCGCCCGGGTACGCGTCGATGACGCTGAGCACCAGGAACTGGGCGAGCGAGATGCCGAGGCGCGAGCGGAAGAGCGATTCGCCCGTGCGGTCCATCAGGCCGGCGACACGGCGGATGAGGAACCACAGCGTCGCGTGATCGTCGGGCAGCTCGTCCACGCGCCGAGTGTATCGCATCGTTTCATTCGCAACGGTTTAGGTGTATACCGTTGAGTACTCAACCATTGAGACGGAGACCCGATGCGCATCCTGCTCGTCCTCGATCACCCCTACACGATCGCGTCCGCGGAGGACGTGCCGCACCGGCGCAGCTTCTCCGCGGCGCTCGCCGCCGCGGTCATCGCCGGAGCCCGCGACGGGGGTCACGATGTCGACCTCATCGATCTCGCCGCCGACGGCTTCGCTCCCGCGATGACGCGCGAGGACCTGGTCGCGTGGCGGCTCGGCACCGTCGCGGATCCGCAGGTCGCCGACTACCAGCGGCGCCTCTTCGAGGCCGACCATCTGGTGTTCGTCTTCCCCCTCTGGTGGGAGGCGATGCCGGCCGCGACGAAGGGGTTCCTCGACCGTGTGCTCACCAAGGGCGTCGTCTTCGACGAGTCGCCCGGCGCCAAGGGCAACCCGTTCCGCAACCACCTGACGCGCCTCGGCGGCGTCTCGGTCCTGTCCGTGATGACGACGCCGGATGCGGCCTACCGCTGGTGGTACCGCGACCCGCTGACGAAGATCCTCTTCAAGGGAACGTTCGGCAAGATCGGCGTGAAGCACCTGATCTGGCTCAACTTCCCGGACATCACCGCGAAGACCCCCGAGCAGCGCGCGGTGCTGCTGGCGGCGACGCGGGCGCGCTTCGCGGCGCTGCCGGCAGCGCGCGTGCCGGCGTAGGTCAGCCAGGGATGCCGATCTGGGCGAGTTGCAGGTTGTGGTCCGACCCGTTGTAGCGCTGGTCGAACTGCTTGCCGTTGTCCGTCAGGCGGACGATGTTCGCGTACGAGTAGGTGTACGGGGCGCCCTTGGTCATGATGTAGTCGATCCGGCTGGTCGGGTAGCTGTGGATCACCGCAGTCGTCGGGTAGCCGTCGCTCGACGGCCCGTTCGACGCGTTCGAGCTGCTCCAGTACTCGCCCGTCCGGTGGGTGGTCGACGCGGTGTCGAACCACCCCTTCGAGCGCAGGGTCAGGCTCGCGGCGGTGCTCTCCGTCTGGCCGTTCGAGTTGAAGTCGCCGACCAGGACGATCGGCATGCCGCCGAGCGCGGACGCCTTCGCGTCGAGCCAGGTGTTGAGCGCCGTCGCCTCGCGCTGACGGAGCGCCGCCGTCGTGGAGTCGGTGCCGACCGGCAGGTGCATCGATGCCGCGAGGAACGGGCGTCCGGGCGTCGTGCTGCCGTCGGAGTTGTGCACGATCGTCCGGAACTCGGCCCACATGCCGGCCTCGTCGCCCCGGCTGCCCCAGCCGGAGACCTGGAGGTCGAGCGACGGTGAGATGAAGCCCGACGTCACCTTCTGCAGTTTCGCCGGGTTGAAGAAGAGTGCGGAGTCCACGTACGCCGACGGCAGCCCCGCAGCCGTCGTGTAGAGCCACCTCCACGCGTCGGTCCGCGCGTTCGTGTACCCGGTCAGCCGGGTCTGCAGGGTCTCGTACATCTCGGTGCAGTGCCGGGCGTTCGGGTTCGACGCGAACGTCCGGGGCGAGTCCGTGCCCGCGGTCGTGCCGTTGCTGCACGTGGCGCCGTCGTATTTGAGCGTCGAGGCGTTCGTGCGTGCGCTCGTCAGCTCCTGCAGCCCGATGAGGTCGGGCTTCGCGAGCTCGATGTTCTTCACCACTCGGCCGACGCGCGACGCCCACTGGTTCCGGCTCGTGAACCCGGCGCTCGCCGTGACGCTCTGCACGTTCCAGCTCGCGACCGTGATCTTCGAGACCGCCGACGACGTGGCCGGCGTGCCGGCGAGGCCGTACTTGCCCGACGGGGACGGCCGGTACAGGGCCTGGCCGTCGTAGTAGTAGCCCTTCGACGGGTTCGAGGCGGTGGAGTTCGACTGCACGACCTTCACGAAGACGTAGTTGCCCGACCCGGCGCCCAGCACGGAATGCAGCCGCGACGCGCACGGCGAGCGTGATGCTCCGCACCGCGCCCGGCTGCCAGCTCGATGCGAAGTGGTTCTGGTCCGTCATCGAGGTGGATCCGGCGATGACGGCGACGTGGTTCGCGGGGCCGCCGCCCGACCAGGTGACCGTGACCGAATCCGTGCCCGAGCCGGTGACCTTGACCCCGGTGACCGGCTGCGGGACCGAGGCCGTCGTCGTGCGGGTGACCGTGGCGCTCGTGGCCGGCGCCGGCCGCCGCCGCTCCGGTGCTCGTCGAGCTCGCCGTCACGGTGGCGTCGTACGCGACGCCGTTCGAGAGACCGGTGACGAGGGCCGAATGCGCGGTCGTCGTCACCTTCTTGGTGACCGCGCGGGCGCCGTGGCGCCGGACCGTGACCGCGTACGACGTCGCATCCGCGACGCCGTGCCAGCTGACCGAGATCGCTTTGTTGCCGGCGACCACGCTGATGGACGGCCTGGTCAGCGTCGTGGCGTCGGCGCTGGTCGGCACGACCAGGAACGCGACGGCGAGCAGGAGCGACAGCACGACGGCCGCGCCGCCGGCGATGGTGACGCGTCGGAAGCGCTGGTCGGTGTGCCGTTCCGCCTTTCGGGCGTCGGCACGGGTCGGGTATGGGCGCATGTCGTTTCCCCCCAGAAGCGGATGCAGGCCTCGACTTCCGAGCATGCCGCATCCGCAGGACGAACAGGTCACCCCAGAATGGGGCCCGCGGTCAGCGCTTTCGGCGAGGCGCGCCGCGATGCGACGTATCGGCGCGATATGCGCGGGAGTCGTGCATAGGCTCGTTCCGTGACCGTCGTGCAGATGCGAGAGCCGAGTGCCGCCGTGCCGCGCCCGGACGACGACCGGCTCCTCGACCGGTTCGGCCGCATCGCGCAGGATCTGCGCATCTCGGTCACCGAGCGCTGCTCCCTGCGCTGCGTCTACTGCATGCCGGCCGAGGGGCTGCCGCGCATCCCCGGGGACGAGCTGCTCACGCCGGACGAGATCGGCCGCCTCGCCGGCATCGCGTGGCACGACCTCGGCGTGCGCGAGGTGCGGCTCACCGGAGGCGAGCCGCTCATGCGGCGCGATCTGGACGCGATCATCCGGGCGGTGCGCGCGGCGGCGCCCGTCATGCCCATCGCCATGACGACGAACGGGATCGGGCTCGACAAGCGACTGCCGGCCCTGATCGACGCCGGACTGGACCGCGTCAACGTCTCACTCGACACGGTCGATCGCGAGCACTTCCGGGAGCTCACGCGCCGGGATCGGCTGCCCGCCGTGCTGGCCGGGATCGAGGCGGCGACGGCGGCCGGCCTCAGCCCGCTGAAGGTGAACGCGGTGATGATGCGCGAAACGCTCGACGACGCCGCCGATCTGCTGGCGTGGGCGCTCGGGGCGGGCGTCCGGCTGCGGTTCATCGAGCAGATGCCGCTCGACGCCGACGGTCGCTGGCGGCGCGACGCGATGGTGCCGGCCGAGGACCTGCTGGCGACCCTCTCGACCCGATTCCGGCTCACGCCGGCCGGGCGCGACGACCCCGCGTCGCCGGCGGAGGACTGGCTCGTCGACGGGGGACCGGCGACCGTCGGCGTGATCGCGTCGGTGACGCGGTCGTTCTGCGCCGCGTGCGACCGGACCCGGCTCACGGCGGAGGGGCGCGTGCGGTCGTGCCTGTTCAGCGACGACGAGACGGCGCTCGCCCCACTCCTGCGCGGGGGCGCTTCGGACGCGGACATCTCGGACGCCTGGCGGGGCGCCATGTGGCGCAAGCAGGCCGGCCACGGCATGGACGCCGCCGGCTTCGCGCCGCCCGTGCGCACGATGGGTGCCATCGGTGGCTGACGCTCGGCTCGACGCGGTGCTGGTCCGGTACTTCGCCGCGTCGGAGGATGCGGCGGGACGCCCGGAGGAGCGGCTCGAGGTCGCCACCGTCGGCGACCTGCGATCGGCGCTGACGACTCGCTACGGCGCCTCGATGTCGCACATCCTCGACGTCGGCAGCCTGGTGGTGGACGGCGTCGTGACCTCGGACCCAGCACGCCGCATCCGCACTCAGGTCGACGTCCTGCCACCGTTCTCCGGCGGCTGACTCCTCCCGCGGATCCCGTCGGGGGGCGGGCGCGGTCAGTTCGTGGACAGGGCCTCGCGCAGGCGGACCCGTGCGCCGGTGCGCAGCAGCGAGTTCTCGTAGATCCGGGACCCGACGAGGATCACCGCAGCCGTCGCCGCGGCCAGGACGACGAGCGACAGCACCGGCTCCCACCAGCTCGCGGAGCCGAGGAAGATCCGCATCGGCATGCCGACCGTCGACGCGAACGGGATGTACGACATGACCGCCAGCACCGAGCGGTCGCTGCTGAAGATCAGGATCAGGAAGTACGGCACCATGACGACGATCGTCGCCGGCGTCGTCGCCGCCGCCACGTCCTCCTGCCGTGAGACGAGCGCCGCCAGGGCCGCGTACACGGATGCGATCAGCAGGAACCCGACGACGAAGTAGATCGCGAACCAGGCGAGCGAGGGCCCGAGGGTCGCCACCAGACCGGTCTGCCCGGTGACGGCGAGCCCCGCCGTCGCGAGCAGCGTGATCGCGAGGATCTGGCCGAGCGCCAGCACGCTGTTGCCGAGCACCTTGCCGGCGTAGAGCGAGCGCACGGGGATCGCCGCGATGAGGATCTCGACGATGCGCGTCCTGCTTCTCCTCGACGACGCTCTGCGCGATCGCCTGCCCGAACGTCAGCGACGACATGAAGAAGACCAGACCGAAGCCGAGTCCCACGAAGTAGGTGAGGAAGCCGTTGCCCTGCTGCGGCTGCAACAGGCGCACGTGCGGCGTCTGGCTCAGCGCCTCGAGGACGGCGTCCGGCGTGCTGTCGAGTCCGACGACCGTGATGCCGAGCGGCGACTGCGCGTCGGGCTCGATCGCCGCATCCACCTGTTTCGTCCGCACCATGTGCTCCGCCTCCGCGGCGGTGTGCACGACGAACTTCGTCAGCCCGGTGGCGGCCGCCACCGACGGCTTGGCCTGCGAGACCACGGCCACCTTGGGCTGGGAGGTGTTCTGGCCGATGAGCGCGCCGAGCACGACGGACACGAGCACGGCCAGCAGCAGGATGCCCGTGGAGACCTGGAACGTGCGGCTGCGCAGCCGCGAGAGGATCTCGCGCCGCATCACGAGCAGGGTGCTCTCCTGGAACGTCGTGACGTGCGGCCCGGCGTCGCTCATGCGACCACCTCCCGGAAGATGTCGGCGAGCGACGGCACGACCGGGCCGAACGATCGGACCGGACCCTGTGCGAGTGCGCGGTGCAGGACGGCCTGCGCGGCGTCGGTGTCGGCCTCGAACACCGCGGCCGCACCGTCGATCTCCGCCGACGCCACGCCGGGCACGCCGGCGACCCAGTCAGCGTCGTCGTCGGTGGCGATCGAGTACCGGCTGCCGCCGTACTCGGCCTGCAGCGCGACCCGGCGCCCGGCCGCGCGGACCGAGCCGTTCGCGATGACCACGAGGTCGTCGCAGAGCCGTTCGACGATGTCCAGCTGATGCGAGGAGAACAGCACGGGGACGCCGGCGCGCGCGCGGTCGGCGAGCACGGTCTGCACGGTGGTCACGGCGACCGGGTCGAGTCCCGAGAACGGTTCGTCGAGGATGAGCACATCCGGGTCGTGCACCAGCGCGGCCGCGATCTGTGCGCGCTGCTGGTTGCCGAGCGAGAGCGACTGCACCTCGTCACGGGCGCGCTCCTCGAGGCCGAGCCGTTCGAGCAGTGCCTTCGCGGACCGGGTCGCCGCGGCCGTCGACAGGCCGTGCAGTCGCGCGAGGTAGACGAGCTGCTCGAGCACGCGCATCCGCGGGTAGAGGCCGCGCTCCTCGGGCATGTATCCGAAGCGGCGGCGACGCTGCGCATCGAGCGGCACGCCGTCGAGCTCGACGGTGCCCGCGTCGGCGGCCAGCACGCCCAGCACGATCCGCATCGTCGTCGTCTTGCCGGCGCCGTTCGCCCCGACGAATCCGGTCATGCGTCCTGGCGCGACGGTGAAGGAGACGTCGGTGATCGCGGGTCTGCCGCCGAACGCCCGGCTCAGGCCGTGCAGCTGGAGCATGCCGGTCACGCTACCGGCCCGCTCACAATCCGACCCACTCGGCCGACCCGTCGGGGCGGTGCTGCCGCTTCCAGATCGGCACGGACGACTTGATGTCGTCGACGAGCCGGGAGCACGCGGCGAACGCCTCGGCCCGGTGTGCCGTCGACACCGCCGCGACGAGGGCGACGTCGCCGATGCCGAGCGGACCGATCCGGTGTGCGGCGGCGACGAGCACCCCGCCTCCCGCGACCCTGGCGCAGGCCTCGCCCAGCCGGGCCTCGGCGTCGGGATGCGCGGTGTAGTCGAGTCGCAGCACGGCGCGCCCGCCGTCGTGGTCACGGATGACCCCGCGGAACACGACGAGTGCTCCCGCCGCGTCGTCGCCGACCGCGGCGACGATCGCCTGCTCGTCGAGCGGGTCAGCGGTGACGACCGCGAGCCGGACGGCGCCGCTCATCCGTGCGCGGCCGACTGATGGGCGCCGCCGTCGTGGTCGGCGTGTCCGGCGACCTGGGCGAGCAGGTGCGGCAGCAGGTCGTCGAGCACCACGAGCCCGTCCGCGACGGCGCCGGGGGAGCCGGGCAGGTTGACGATCACGGTGCCGTGCGCGACGCCTGCGATGCCGCGGCCGAGTGCCGCCGTCGGCGTGCCGGCACCCGCGCGCAGCGCCTCGGCGACGCCGGGCAGGGCGCGCTGCACGACCGCCGCCGTCGCCTCGGGGGTGTGATCGCTCGGCGAGACGCCCGTGCCGCCGGTGGTGATCAGCAGCGCGGGCCGGCTCGCGAGCGCCGATTCGATGCCCGCGGCGACGTCCGCGTCCGCGACGACCGCGGCGTCGCCGACGGCGTAGCCGCCGCCCCGCAGATGCTCGACGATCGCGGGCCCGGTCGTGTCCTCGCGGCTGCCCGCCGCCACGCCGGTCGACACGACGAGCACCGCCGCCCGGCGTCCGGCCACCGGCGCGGCGTGCCGGTGTGCCGACCTGTGCCCGGCTCGTGCCGATCCGCGCTCGGCCGCCTGCCGCCGTCGCGTGTCCAGTCGCCCTTCGAACCACCGGTCTTCTCGAGCAGCCGGACGTCGGTCAGGACACCCGCCGCATCGACGGCCTTCACCATGTCGTGGAGCGCGAGCCCCGCGATCGCGACGGCGGCGAGCGCCTCCATCTCGACTCCGGTCCTGCCGGTGGTCGTCACGGTCGCGGTGATGCGCACGGCGTCGTCGCCGAGCTCGAGGTCGACGACGGCCTGGTCGATCGGCAGCGGGTGGCAGAGGGGGATGAGGTCGGCCGTGCGCTTTGCCCCCATGATCCCCGCGATCCGCGCCGTGGCCATGGCGTCGGCCTTCGGCAGGCCGTCACGCCGCAGCAGCGCCACGACCTCGGCGCTCGTGCGATAGGTGGCACCGGCGATGGCGCGGCGCACCGTCACCGCCTTGTGGCCGACGTCGACCATGCGCACGCGCCCCGCCGAATCGAGGTGGGTGAGCTCGTCCATGCCCCCATCCTCGCCGCATCCACGCCGTACCGGCGCCGCATCGCCCCCGCACCGGCGCCGGAGCGGCTCGTCAGAGTGCGAGGGTCGTGACCTCGGCGCCCGCAGACAGGCTCGTCGTCCCCGCGGGCACGTCGATGAGCACGTCCGCGACCGCCATGCCGGCGACGAGGTGCGAACCCGGGCCGCCGTGCACCTCGACGCGGCCACCGTGCACGATCCCGCGCAGCCACTGGCGTCGGCCCGCAGGCGACTCGAGCGGGCCCGCCAATGGCAGCAGCACCGGCACGATGGCGGGCAGCCCAGCCGCCGCGCGCAGCAGCGGGCGCAGGAACACCGTGAACGACACCTGCACCGACACCGGGTTGCCGGGGAAGCCCAGCACCGGCACCCCGTCGACGATCGCGGTCAGCTGGGGCCCGCCCGGCTGCATGGCGATCTCGGTCACGTCCGCGCCACGCGGCTCGAGCACCTGCCGCACCACCTCGAAGTCGCCGTGCGAGATGCCCCCGGCCGTCACGACGACGTCGCATGCGCCGACGGCGGCCTCGAGCGCCGCGGCGAACGCGGCGGGATCGTCGCCGACGAGCCGCACGGCCGCGATCTCGCCGCCGTTCTCGATGATCAGGGCGGCGAGCGCGGTGCCGTTCGCGTCGGGCACCTGGCCGTACCCGAGCGGCGTGCCCGGCGCGACGACTTCGTCGCCGGTCGTGATGACCGCCAGGCGTGGGCGGCGCACCACGTCGACGCCGGCGAGACCGGCGGCGGCGATCGCGGCGAGGTGTCGCGGCGCGAGGCGCGTCCCTCGCGCGACGATCTCGGCGCCGGCTCGCAGGTCGACCCCCGCCTCGCGGACGAAGTCGCCGGCGGCACGGGGGATCCGCACGGTGATGGCGGCCACGCCGTGCGCGCCGTGGTCGGGCCGGTCGGTGTGCTCCTCCGGCACGACGCAGTCGGCGCCGTCGGGCACGGGCGCGCCCGTCATGATCGCGACCACCGTGCCGGGTTCGAGCGGCGCGGGGCGCCCGGCTGCGGCGGCGATCACTCCGGCGACCGGCAGCACGGCGCCGGCCGTCAGATCGGCGGCGCGAGCGGCGAAGCCGTCCATCTGCGAGTTCCGGAACGGCGGCAGCGCGATCGGCGACCGCACCCCGTCCGTGGTCGTTCGACCCAGCGCGTCCGCGAGCCGCACCGACTCCGCGCCGGGACGCGCCAGCGCCGGCTCGACGAGGGACCGGATCAGCGCGGCGTGTTCGTCCACGCTCCGCCGGCCCATCAGACCGGCGGTTCGGGGAAGTACTGGATGGACGTCTTCGTCTCGACCGCGCGCTCGCGGCCCGCGAGCCGCTCGACGAGGTGCAGTGCCATGTCGATGCCCGCGGAGACGCCCGCCGAGGTGATCAGGTCGCCGTCGTCGACGTACCGGTCGTCGGGCCGCACCTCGATCGACGGGTCGAGCGAGGCGAGCAGGTCGAGCGACGCCCAGTGCGTCGTCGCGGGCCGGTGCGCGAGCAACCCGGCGGCGGCGTAGACGAGGGACCCAGTGCACACGCTGGTCATGAGCGGCACGGTCGCGCGCAGTTCGCGCACCCGATCGAGTTCCGCCTGGTCTGCGAGCATCGGCCTGGTGCCCTGGCCCCCCGGCATGATCAGCACGTCGAGCGGCGGCACGTCCTCGAGCGCGTGATCCGGCAGGAACCGCATGCCGTTCGCCGCGCGCACCGCATCCGTCGTCAGCGACAGCGTGCAGACGCCCCAGCCGTCTTCCGGGTGCCGCCTGGTCCAGGAGGCGAGCACCTCCCACGGGCCGACCGCGTCGAGTTCTTCGACGCCGTCGAACAGGCGGATGCCGATCCAGCGCGTCATCCGGGCGGCCTCAGCGCAGCAGCGACGTGACCACGCCGAGCTGCACCTGGGCGATGACGATGATCGTGAGGAACGCGACGATGCTCATCAGCGGCACCCAGCCGTACAGCACGGAGCCGAGGCGCTGCAGACCCGCCCCGAACGGCAGATGACCTTCGCGCAGGTTCCAGGTGGTGACGGCGAGCGACATCGGGATCACCACCGCGTACACGACCACGCACCACGGGCAGAGGGTGCTCAGGCTGAAGATGCTCTCGGTCACGAGCCACGCGACGAATCCGATCGCGAAGAGCATGCCGACGTTCAGGCCGGCGAAGAACCACGACGGGAACCGCACGGCCGCGAGCAGCGCGACGCCGATCAGGATCGGCACCGGGAACATCATCAGGCCGAGCACGGGGTTCGGGAATCCGAAGACCGCGCCCTGCCAGGACGCAAGGTTCTTGCCGCACTGGAACGTCGCGTTGACCGTGCAGCCCAGATGGCTGGTGGGGTGCTCGAGCACCTGGAACTTGTCGATGGTGAGCTCGAACGAGGCGAGCAGCCCGATCGCGCCCCCGACGATCAGCAGGATCGCCAGCGCGAGCGGCCCCCTCGAGGGCGGGGGCGCGTCGGCCACGGCCCGGGTGTCGCGAGCCATCGTCGTGGCCATGTCTGCACGCCTTTCGCACGGTTTCGAGGCGCATGTTACCCGCGGTCGGGGTGGCGACAGACGTCACCGCGCGAGCCGATGGACTTTGGTCCCGGCGGCCGGGTCAATACCGCTCGACGCTCGGATCGACGATGCGGCTCCACGCGTCGATGCCGCCGGCGACCGACTGCGTGGTGAATCCGGCCAGCGCGAGCTTCCGCGCGGCGCTCGCGGAACGCACGCCGGCGTGGCAGTAGAGCACCACGGTCCTCGACGGGTCGAGGTCTCCCGACCGGTCGGTGATCTCGCCGAGCGGGATGAGCACGGCACCCGGAATGGTCGCGATCTCGGCCTCCCACGGTTCGCGGACGTCGACGAGCTGCACGTCCGCGCCGTCCTCGAGCAGGTCGGCGAGTTCGGTGACCTGCAGGTCGGGCAGGGGAGCGGTGGCGGCCGGGGTCTCGGTCACGGTGGGGTCCTTCCGGTAGGCGATCTCGCGCACCGCTGCGGTGCGCGCGTCGATGGCGAGTATGCGGCCGGTGAGCGGCCGCCCGAACCCGGCGGCGAGCTTCAGCACCTCGGTCGCCATCAGCGCGCCGATGGTCGCCGGCACGGTCGGCAGCACGCCGACCGTCGCACAGGTGTCGCCGTCCTCGGTGCCGCCAGGGAAGAGGTCGCGCCAGCGGGCGCCCTCGGCGGTGACGCCGACCTGTCCGGTGAAGCCCAGCGCCGCGCCCCAGACGAGCGGGATGCGCGCGCGCTCCGTCGCGGCGTCGAGCGCGGTCCGCGCCGCGCTCGAATCCGTCGCATCCACCACGACGGTGGCCACGGCGACGACGTCCGACGCGGTCTCGGGGTCCACCCGCATGCGCCTGGCGGTCACGACGGACCGCTCGGGCCGGATGCGGTCGAGCGCGCGGACCGCCGCCTCCGCCTTGCCGGCGCCGACGTCCGCGAGGCCGTACAGCGTCTGGCGGTGCAGGTTGGTGACCTCGACCACGTCCTCGTCGACCACGGTGATGTGCCCGACGCCGGCCGCGACGAGCGCGGGCAGCAGCGCGCAGCCGAGACCCCCTGCGCCCACCACCACGACCCGGGCTGCGCCGAGCCGCCGCTGGCCGTCGCCCGCGAGTTCCGGTAGCAGCCGCTGGCGGGCGAAGCGGTCGTCTGCAGGCATCCCGCGATCATCGCACCGCTCAGGACGGCCAGCGGGGCGGGCCGCGGCGCACCGCATCTGCGGCACCTCGGTAGGATCGAAGCCGCATATACGGCAGGTCGGGAGGTCGCTCGTGCCCCATCCCATTCGCGTCGCAGACGCGGCGACGCTGCTCGGCGTCTCCGACGACACGATGCGCCGCTGGGCGGAGAGCGGCCGCATCACGATCGACCGGCCCGAGCACGGCCCGTCGACGGTCGACGGGGTGGAGCTGGCGGGGCTCGCGAGTCAGATCGCCGCCGACTCGCCGCTCGCGAAGGCGGGGCCGGCGTCAGGCACGTCGTCGGCACGCAACCGCATCCCGGGCATCGTCACGCGGGTCGTCCGGGACACCGTCATGGCGCAGGTGGAGTTGCAGGCCGGCCCGTTCCGCATCGTCTCGCTGATGAGCCGGGAAGCGGCGGACGAACTCGGACTCGAGCCGGGCGTGGTCGCCACCGCCTCGGTCAAGGCCACGACCGTGGTCATCGAATCGGCGGACCACAGCAGCGCCCACACCAAGGAGCCCCGTTGAACACACCCCGCCTCGCCGCATCCGCACTCGTGGCGGCCGCCGCACTCACCGCCCTGGCCGGATGCTCCGAGCCGGCCACGCCGGCACAGTCCGCGGCGCCTGCCGCGTCGTCGGCGTCGTCGCTGTCGGGCAGCATCATCGTCGACGCCGCCGCATCGCTGAACGTCGTCTTCCCGGCCATGGCGAAGTCGTTCGAGGCGGCGAATCCGGGCACCACGGTCACGTTCAACTTCGGCGGCAGTTCGGATCTCGCCGCGTCCATCGTGTCGGGCAGTCCGGCCGACGTGTTCGCCGCGGCGAGCGACACCACGATGGCGACGGTCACGGACGCGAAGCGGAACGCCGCGACGCCCATCACCGTCGCGCAGAACGAGCTCGAGATCGCCACCCCGCCGGGCGACCCGGGGGGCGTCACGGGCCTCGCCGACTTCGCCGATGCGTCGAAGACGATCGTCGTCTGCGCGAAGGAGGTGCCGTGCGGCGCCGCAGCGCAGAAGGTGTTCGGCCTGGCGAGGATCACGGCCAAGCCCGACAGCTACGAGCAGAGCGTCTCCGCGGTCCTGACCAAGGTCGAGACGGGAGAGGCGGACGCGGGCCTCGTCTACGTCACCGACGTGAAGGGGGCGGGCGACAAGGTCAAGGGCATCACGTTCCCGGAGGCCGCCCAGGCGATCACCGCCTACCCCATCGCGCCGCTGACGGACTCGAAGAACCCGGCACTCGCGCAGGCGTTCACCGACTACGTCGTCGACCACCAGGCGGATCTGCGTGCCGCAGGATTCCTCGCACCGTAACGTCCGCCGGCCGGGGCGCGTCCCCGCGGCGTTCGCCGCGCCCGCCGCGCTCGCGGCGGTCGTGCTCATCGGCCCACTCGTGGCCCTGGTGGTGCGCGCACCGTGGGGGAGCCTCGTTTCGATCGTCGCGGGGCCGGTGGTGCTGCCGGCACTCGGACTGTCCATCGGCACGGCGTTCGCCTCGACGCTCGTCTGCCTGCTGCTCGGTGTGCCGCTCGCGGCCGTGCTCGCCGGCTCGGACGCCTGGCCGTCGCCGCTCCGCCGTCTCGTGCGGGCGCTCGTGATCACCCCCCTCGTGCTGCCGCCGGTCGTGGGCGGCATCGCGTTGTTGCTGCTGCTCGGCCGGACCGGTGTCCTCGGCGGTCCGGTCTCCGCGCTGACGGGATTCACGCTGCCGTTCACCACACCGGCCGTCGTGGTGGCCCAGGTCTTCGTCGGCCTGCCGTTCCTGGTGCTGAGCGTGGAAGGTGCGATGCGGGGTGTCGAGCCGCGGTACGCGGTCGCCGCGTCCGTGCTCGGCGCCGGACCGTTCACCACGTTCCGACGGGTGACCCTGCCGCTGGTCGCCCCCGGCCTCGCCGCCGGCGCCGCGCTCGCCTTCGCCAGGGGCCTGGGAGAGTTCGGCGCGACGATCACGTTCGCCGGCAGCTTGCCCGGGGTGACGCAGACTCTTCCCATCGCCGCCTATCTCGCACTCGACACGGACTACACCGCCGCCATCGGCATCTCGGTGGTGCTGCTGGTCGTCGCGGTCGCCGTCATCGTCGCGCTGCGGGATCGGTGGACGAGGGTGCTCACCGGATGACGGCCCTGCCATGACCGCGTTGGACGCGACGGTTCGACTGCGACGTGACGACGCCTTCGAACTGGATGTCCGCGTCGTCGCGGAAGCCCGCGAGACGATCGCCCTGCTCGGACGCAACGGCGCGGGCAAGTCGTCGCTGCTGTCGGCCGTCGCCGGCATCGAGCCGATCACCGCGGGCTGCATCCGTGTCGACGACCTCGTGGTCGACGATCCGCAGGCGCACACGTTCGTGCCGGCCGATCGCCGACGGGTGGGCCTGCTGCTGCAGCAACCGACGCTGTTCCCGCACCTGTCCGCCCTCGAGAACGTGGCGTTCGGGCTGCGAACGAGCGGCCTGGGCCGGCAGGCGGCTCGCGCAGCCGCTGCCGCGGCGCTCGAGCGTCGAGGTCTCGGCGAGTTGGCGGGTCGCCGGCCCGAAGCGCTGTCAGGCGGCCAGGCCGCGCGGGTGGCGCTGGTGCGGGCGCTGGTCCGCCGGCCCGCCGTGCTGCTGCTCGACGAACCGCTGGCGGCCATCGACGCGGATGCGCGCGAGGGAGTGCGTGCAGCGCTCGCTGCGGACCTCGAGGGGTTCGGGGGAGCGACCGTGATCGTCACCCACGACGTGCACGACGCGGCGGCGCTCGCGTCACGCGTGATCGTGCTCGATGCCGGCCGCATCGTGCAGCAGGGCACGCTCGCGCAGCTGCAGTCGTCGCCGGCGGACCCGGTCGTGACTCGGCTCACGACCGAATAGCGCGTCCTACGCGACCTTCGGCATGGCGGGCCGGCCGCCGCGTCGGGGCGTTCGGGCGGCGTCGATGTGCGGGGGTGGGGTAAACCACGGTGTGCCGTCGTCGCCCCATCGGAAGGTCCAGCCGTCGCTGTCGAATCGGTGGTGGTGGTAGGGGCAGAGCAGGATGCCGTTGGCGAGGTCGGTGGGGCCGAGGGCTCGCGCGGGGTCGATGTGCGCGGCTTCGCAGCGGCCGGGCGGCTCGAGGCACGTCATCCAGGTGCAGCCCTGGTCACGGAGCGCCATCGCAGCTCGTTGCGCCGCGCTGTAAAGGCGGCTCTTGACGCCGAGGTCGAGGATCTCGGATCGCCCGCCGGGCACGGCGGGGATGATGCCGGCGCCGGCCGCCATTCTGCGGGCGGTGCCTGCGGAGACGGGCTGCTCGATGCCGGAGATCGTGGCCGACCCGATGCCCGTCGTGACGGCGTCGAGCGGCAACGTGACGAGCATGCCGACGGGTGAGCCGGCCAACCTGCCTTCGTCGACGGACATGGCCTGCTTCGCGACGATCACCATCGCATCGACCAGGCGCTGACCGCTCGTGCGGGTCTCGGCGACCGCAGGATCGTCATCGTCGGCGCGGTCGCGTCGCGGAGCGGTGCGCGAGTTCAGGGCGGTCACCACGTACCCGGCACTTTCGGGGTCGAGCAGGAGACTCACCCGCGTCATCCCGTCGGGGAGTTGCTGGACGTACCCGTCGCGCTGCGACCGGAGGGCCTGCTCGCGATCGCCGGAACCGGCCCCGTCGATGTGATCGGGCACCCGCTTCAGGAAGACGAGGAACGTGTCGACCTCGTTCGCGAACATGACCGCACGCTCCACCAATTGCTGCTCGAGATCGAGCAGTTGCTGCGTGCTGAGCACGGTCTTCACCGCGCTCAGCGTCGAGATGATCGCTCTGCCCGCGGCCATCGAGATCGCCGAATCGGCCAACGCCGCCGCGAGATGCGGATGCACCGGAGGCAATTCCTCGCCGTACTGATTCAGCACGGGTGCGATCGCCGTGCCGACCGCGATCACCTTTCGGGCGGCCCTGCTCGACGTGCCCGTCGTCCGGGCGAGCAGGTCTGCCGCCGATCGTTCTCCGAGTCGCTTCGCGAGCGAGTCGTCGTGCCCGCGCGGTGAGCGGTGTTCGATCTCGCCGGCGATGGCCGTGTCGAAGCGGTCGAGTTCACGTCGGAGCCGCTGCGAGGCCTTCGCCAAAGCCAGCAGATCTCCGTCACCCAGACGTCGCGCGAACCCGCCGGGATCGTCGGTGCGGGCACCGATCGCCTCGCACAGGTCACGCAACCCATCGCTTCTGATGACGAGTGTCCCGGCCGGATTCACACCCCCAGATTAGCACACAGATACGAATGAAGCGCACCGACATTCACTCGTCCAGGCACACAGTTCGACTGATGAGGCGGAGGCCGGAATGGCGATCACCGTTCAGGAAATCGCCCCGAATGCAATCGCGGTTCAGGACCGAACGGACGTTTTTGCCCAATCCGTCCTGAACCGCGATGCATCTCCTGATCCGTGTTCAGGGCGAGGGTGCGGAGGGGTCAGGCGTCGAGCACCTCGCCCGGCGCGAGCGGGTAGTGCTCGCCGCCCGCACCGTGGACCGCGTCCGCGATCCGCGCGTTCGACAGCGCGAGCCCGGCGGCGGAGAGCACCCCGTAATGCGTCGGGAAGGTGCGCTTCGGCGCGATCTCGGTCACGAAGTCCATGACCTCGCTGATCTTCAGCCAGGGGGCGCCCGCCGGCACCGCGAGCGTCTCGACCTGCACGCCCGCCGGCACGGTGAAGGAGTCGCCCGGGTAGTAGAAGCGGCCGTTCACGAGCACGCCGACGTTGTCGACGATCGGGATGCTGCGGTGAATGACCGCGTGCTTGCCGCCGAAGAACTGCATCGTGAACGGGCCGATGTAGTGCGTCTGTCCCGCATCCACCTCGATGACCGGAAAGGCGCCGTCGACCGCCTTGACCACGCCGGGAGGGCCGAAGATCGAGACCCCGGGATTGGTGTCCACGATGCGCTGCAGCTGCTCGGGCGTCCAGTGGTCCGCGTGCTCATGGGTGATCAGGACGCCGTCGACGCCATGGATGTCCATGATCGGCGTGGTGAGCGAGCCGGGATCGATCATGAGCTTGTGGCCGCCCTCGTCGAGGACCAGGGCCGCGTGCTCGAGCTTCGTGATGCGCATGGGTTCGAGCCAACACCCGCCGCACGGTCGATGCAATTCGACGGGGGTCGAACGGCGCCGTCGGCGGCCCTCCGGGGGATGTGGCATACTCGTTGACCGCTGCGGCTTGATGCCGCGCAGACGGCCCCATCGTTTAGCGGCCTAGGACGTCGCCCTCTCACGGCGGTAACGCGGGTTCAAATCCCGCTGGGGTCACCATCCGCGAAACCCCCGGTCATGCCGGGGGTTTCGGCGTCTTCCCGGCCGGCGCTCGTGCCGATGTCCGGGCGTGCCGCAGGGCGCGGGACGTACCGGCGGACCAGCACGACCGACGATCCTAAGATCGTGCGCGATGCGGGGGCAGGGCCTTTCGGCTCGCGACGACCGGGACCCGCCGGCGGCGGCCCGCTGGGATACAGCGGGCTCCACCGCTCTGCAAGGGGGTGCAACGGTGACCAACGGTGGTCGGATGCTCGTTCGCATACAGCGATCCGAGCGCGCACGCGAGATGCGGCGCCTCGGAGGTCGCCGGCCCGTGCCGAGTCTGGACGGCTGACCGTGCTCCACTCGATCCAGGGGCGCATCGTCCTCGGCAGCATCGCGATCGCGGCGATCGTGCTCGTGGCCCTCGGCCTGGTGGTCGGCGAGCAGCTGCGGCGCGTCGCGGGCGCGTCCGTCGCCGACCAGACGACCCAGGAGCTGCAGTCCTACGCGGCCGACCTGCGGAACCAGCCGGACGAGCCGCCCGATCTGCCGGCGGCGGGTGAGCACATCCTCGTCGTGTCACCCGCCGGCACCGCCGTGGTCGACACGATGCCCGCGGGGATGCGCGCGGCGGTCGAGCGGATCGGCACCGGAGCCGCCCGCGTCCATTTCGGCGGAGTCGGGTACCTGGCCGTCGGGAAGACGGTCACGAACGCGCGGGGGACGTGGCGGTTGTGGGCGGTGCGGAGCAGCGTCACGGCCGACGCCACGGTGCAGGGGGTCGCCGGGGTGCTGCTCGCGGTGGCACCGGTGATCCTGCTGCTCTTCGCGCTCGGCTCGTGGCTGCTCGTGCGGGCCGCGTTGCGACCGGTGCGGCGGCTGCGCACCGCCGCCGACCGGATCCGCGAATCGGGGACCCCGGGACGCCTTCCCGACGCGCGGGGGAGGGACGAGATCGCCGCGCTCGCCGGGACACTGAACGGCTTCCTCGAGGAGCAGCAGAACGGGGTCGAGCGTGAGCGGCGCATGATCGCCGACGCGAGCCACGAGCTCAGGACCCCCTTGGCGGTCCTGACGACCCGCCTCGAGCTGGCGCACCGGCAGTTCGGCGATGCCGAGGCCCTGGAGCGGACGGTGCGTGCCGTGCAGGCGAACGTCGCGGCGCTGTCCCGCCTCGCGACCCAGCTGCTCGAGCTCGCGCAGCTCGAATCGCGCGCGGACGGTCCCCCTGCCGAAGTGACGCCGGTGCGCGCGCTCGCGGACGAGCTGATGGACGGCGTCGATCGGGCCCGCGAGCTCGCCGCAGCGGATCTCCTCGTGGACTTCCGCATCGACGTCGATCTCGACGCCGCGGTCGGAGTCCGGCTGAGTGCGGTCGAGTTCGGCAGGGTCGTCGACAACCTGCTCATGAATGCGGTCCACGCCACGGGGGAGGGGCTGGTCGAGGTGCGACTGGCGCGGGACCCGGGCGCGCTCGTCCTGACGGTCTGCGACTCGGGCACCGGCGTGCCCCCCGAATTCCTGCCGAGGGCGTTCGACCGGTTCGCCCGCTCCGATCAGCGCCGTGCCGGCGCGATCCACGGCAGCGGCCTCGGGCTCGCGCTCGTCCGCGCCATGGTCCGCGCAGCGGGCGGCGACGTCGTGCTGGCGAATCGGGCGTCGGGCGGAGCCACCGCGACCGTCACGCTGCCCCTCGCGGCGTGACCCCGCAGCGGCGCCCGCTTCACCGGCCCCTGCGGCCACCCCGCGGCCGACGTGCTCCGGTCACGATCAGCACGACACCGATGAGCCCGACGACGAGCCCTATGGTGAGCCAGGTCCGGCTGCCGGTCATGAAGCTGCCTGGGATCAGGTTCGAGCCCTGCCCCACCCAGACGGCACCGACGATCAGTGCGATCACGCCGACGACGATCAGGGCGATGCGCGCGCCTCGGCTGTTCACGTGCACCACGCTACGCGAGCGACGGCGCCCTCAGATCTCGAGCCGGTCGAAGAATTCGCGGCGCCGATCCGCGAGCAGCGGGACGGCACGGCCCAGCACGATGCGGGCGAAATGCTCCGTGGCGCCGTGCGCCTCGACCGCCGCCTGGTCTTCGTACACTTCGAAGAGGTGGAACACGGTCGGGACGGCCGGATCGCCGTAGACGGTGAAGCCGAGGTTGCCGGGCTCCTGCCTGACGAGCGGGGCGAGCTCGGCGAGCGCGGCTCGGACCGTGTCCTCGGCGCCCGGTCGCGCCGTCCACGTCGCTCGCAGTATGACGGCCATGGTGTCCCTTCGATGCGGATGGCAGCCAGCCTAGGAGCCGTCGGCGACCGGGATCGCGAGGTGGCGAGCTGCGCCGCCGCGAGGCCCTCCCTGCGCGGGTGCTCGGTCGCCCTCGATTCCGGGTGAGTCTCAGGCCCCTGCGCCAACCGCCCGTGCGTCCGACTGCTCGTCGCTCACGTCCTCGGTCTCCACGTCGAACATGCTCCTGCGCTGCCGGTGGAATCCCGCCCATCCGATCAGCATCCCGACGCCGACGAGGACCGCGAGGGCCGCGTACATGACCTGAGGAGCGCCGAGCAGCGCGGGCGTGACAAGGGCGACGATCGCCGCGACGACGCGGGCGGCCGCGATGACGGCGCCCTGCACGGACGCGCGCAGCAGGGTCGGGAACGACTCCTGCGTCCAGATCTTCATGATGGCCTCGAAGGCGAACGCGCTGCCGATCAGTCCGATCGCCGTCGAGACCACGAGCGTGATCAGCGAGAACCCGAAGACCGCGGGGATGGCGAAATCGACCGTGTACGCGACGGCGCCGATGATGAAGTACGCCATCCGGTGCCGGCCGTCGGATGCGCGGGCGAACCAGAGCGCCAGCAGGGCGCCGACGGGGAGCGCGATCAGATTCACCACGGACCAGAGCTGCACCGAGAGGCCGCCGACGTTCACCGCCACATAGGTTCCGTACTGGCCGGCCGTGTTCGCTGCGAGGTTGGTGAGCGCGTAGAAGCCGAGCAGCGCGAGGAAGGGCAGCAGATAGGTCCGCTCGCGAAGCACGTCGCGGACGCCGGCGCGCCGCGCCCGGAGCGTCGAGGCACCGCTGCGCCGTTCGTCGTGCGCCGCCGACCAGCTGTCGGACTCGGGGATGGTGAGGCGCAGCAGCAGCACGACCAGCGCGACGACGCCGACGTGGGCGAACATGATCTGGCCGCCGAGGTGTCCGAGGCCGCCAACGATCGACGACACCGCCGTCGTCCCGAGGATGCCGCCGAACCAGAGCACCTGGGAGAACCCCACGACGCGACCTCGGATCCGGTCCGTGGCCGCCTCCGCGATCGTCGCCAGCGACACCGGCAGGTCCGCGCCGCTGCCGAGTCCGGCGAACACCGTGCCGACCAGCAGCAACGGGAACGCGCTCGCGAAGACGAGGATCGCCGAGCCGACGACGATCATCGCCATCGTCGCGAGGAACACCGTGCGGCGGCCGAATCGGTCCCCAAGCCGCCCGCCGCTGAGCGCGCCGATCGCGATCGACAAGGTGAGCGTCGCGGAGAGCACCCCGATCTCGCTCGCGGAGACGCCGATCGAGTGTTGGTAGAGCACGAGTGCGGTGCCGGAACTCACGATCGTTGCGGCGTCGATGTACGAGGCCATGCCGGAGACGACCGCGACCCACCACGGGTTCGGACGACGGCGGGGAGTGCTGTCGGACACGGGTTCTCCTTCGAACCGTGGGTCGCCGACGTCGACTGAAACGATCAAACAGCGACCGAATCCGAAGGACGCTACGCCGGAACGCTGGACACGCGGTTCAAGGATCCGGAGAGAAGTCGGAGCGGTGCCGATACGGGCGTGCGCGTCGCGAGCTCGCTGAACAATCGGCTGCTCGCCCGCGGGTACTACGACGGTCTCGAAGACGTGTTCATGGGCATGCTGAGCGGCACGCCCGCGATGCAGGTGCCCGTCGTGCGATCACACGGGCTCCTCGGCCCGGTCAGCGTGCGGCTCGAGCACGTCGAGCCGCGATGATCACTCGGCCTTGCGCTTGGCGGCGGTCTTGTCCTTCTTCTCGGTCCGCTTCTCCTTCAGCGTCTTCGCTGCTGCGGTCTTGCCGCCGCTCTTCTTCGGGGACTTGTCGGCCATGGGGATCCTCCTCGGAAGCGGAACTGCGTCATGCCGACCGTACGCGCATTCGGCGCGCGGGGTCGGCCGGGCTCCCGGTCAGGCGGGGACGCCCGAGGCGTCGAGCGTGAGCCAGAGGTCGACCGTCTCGTCGTCGTCGAGTCCCAGGGCGGCCGCGGTCGGATCCATGGTCGTCGCGACGATCGTGACGAGGCTCCCCGCCTTCGCGTTGGTCCTGATGATGATGCGACTCGAGGTGAGCGGCGCGATCGCGTCCGCGATGCGGTCGCGGAGGTGTTCGGCGGCATCCTCGGACAGGTCCTCGAGCCCGCCGTCGTCGATCACCTGGACGGTCGCGCCACGGCGCCGCGCGGCGAGCACCGAACCCCTGACCCGGTCGTTCAGCAGCGCGCCGCCCCGGTTCTCATCGCGGATCGTCTGCTCCAGCAGCCGGCACTCGAGGCGGTCGGGGCCGTCGAGCCGGCCGCCGCGGTCGACGATGTGGCGCAGCGCAGCCGCCGCGACGCTGGCGACACGGAGCAGCCGGACCTCGCGCTCCTGCTGGTACGCGTCCTGCGCCGCGCGGGCCGAGGCCGCGGCCTGCTCGACCGAGTGGAAGTGGGCCATCTGGACCTCGGTCCGGCTCACGGCCCAGGTGCAGACCGCTCCGACGCCGACGAGCAGGTCGACTGCGAAGATCCCGAACCCGACGAGCCCCTCCAGGCCGGCCCAGACGGCGGTGTGCACGGTCAGCGCGGCGAGGACGACGTAGGCGGAGCGGGCGCGCCGGTGCAGGATCAGTCGGATCGCGAGGCAGGCGACGGCGCTGACGTACCAGCCGCCCGCGCTGTAATTGCCGTGGGGATCGAGTCCCAGCGTGACGAGCAGCGGGAGTGCGACGCAGATGAGATCGACGCCGACCTCGGCCCACACGGCCAGATATCGAGGCAGCGTGGCGACGAACCCGGCGACGAACAGAGCGAGCGCCAGGAGATCCGGGGCGAGGTGCGTGTCGGACGGGGCGCCGGTCACCGCGAATCCCACGGTGTAGGTCGCGAGCACCCAGGCCGGCCCGGCCGTCACCCAGCGAGGAACGTTGATCATGCGGGGGCCACCTCACGGGGTGCGTCGAACAGGGTCGCGTCGATCTCGGCGTTGAAGTAGCTGCCGTAGGAGAGCTCCACGCGGGTGCCGCGGCCGACCGCCGAGTCGATCCGGACTCGGCCCGCGATCTCGTGCATCCGTCCGACCACGGACTCGCGGACGCCGTGGCGGTCGGGCGGGATCGCGTCGATGTCGAATCCGCAGCCGTCGTCCTCCACCAGGACCCGCACGCCGTCCATGCCGAAGGTCTCGATCGAGGCGCGCCTGGTGGCGTCGCGGCCCGCGTGCCTGATGCTGTTCGCGATGGCCTCGAGCGTCGCGTCGACCATCGCCCGGGCGACGCGTTCCGGCAGCATGAGGTCGTCCACGTGATCGGTCGTGAGGCCCACCCGAGCGGTGAGCGCGAGCAGTTCGGGATCGGCCGCGGCGAGCACGCTGGTGAACGGCACTCGCTTTCCGGCACCTGCCGCGATCTGCACGTCGTCGAGCACGGTGAGCGCGTTGCCCGCCATGCGGGCGACGAGCGCCTCGGCGGCGGCGTCGTGCGCGCCGGCCGCACCGAGCAGGGTCATCAGCACCGAGTCGTGGACGAACGCGTCGGTCCGGACGCGCTCCGTCTCGATCGCGGAGTCGAGCCGGCTGCTCTCGTAATGGGCCAGCGCGGCCTGCTGTGCGGCATCGGCGTCCGCGACACCCCGCCTGACGCCGCCGAGCAGCAGCACGAGCACCAGGGAAACGGCGACGACGAACCCCCCATCGGTCAGGGCGTCGACGAGCGACTGGTGACCCGCGCTCACGAGTGCGAGCACGATCTCGACGCCCATCGCTGTGCTCACCGCGATCGAGACGATGGAACGGCGGCAGGCGACGATCAGGTAGACGAGGCCGACCGGCGCGAGTGCGACGAGCCACGGCATCGGGCTCGCCGGGACGGAACCGTCGATCGACAGCGGCCAGAGCAGGAGCGCGAGCGCGAACCAGGCGAAGGCCACCGTGAACGTGCGCCGTGCGCGAGTCCGGCCGAGGGTGCCGACGAGGCCGGTGAGCACGGAGAGCAGCGCGGCGACCTGCACGGCAGTGCCGAGGACGCCGGAGAGCGATGCTCCGTCGGCGAAGTAGGAGTCGAGCGTCTGCAACGAATACAGGGCGCCGAAGACGCCACTGATCACGTGGAGCATCCGCTCGAAGCTGCGAACGCCGACTCGGCCGCGCACCTGCCTGATCCCTGCGATCGGTCGCATCATCACCGCCACCCCGTCGCGTCGACCCCTCGGCCGAACGCATTCTCCTGGCCGCCACCACGCACCTCAGGCGGACACTGGCTCGGATACTACGGACGGGGCCGCCGCGCGGCCGTGTATCGGCGCACGTACACGCGCCCCACTCCAAGGGCCAGAGAAAGCCCTGCCCGCACCGGGTTCAGTGGCCCTGGACCGTCTCGACGATCCACTCGACCGTTCGAAGTTCGCCGCGTCGAAACATCCGCCGTTCTTTTCGCGAGCGGGCGTGGCGCCACGCACCGCTGCGGGAGAGATTGGAGGGGTGCGATCTCTCGAACCCGCCGCCCGTCGCGGGATGCGGCCGTGTCGGCGCTGACGGCGGAGACGGCACCGCCCACGGGCGTCCTCTCGCCGATCCATCGGTCGCCGCTCACCAAGGCGATCGCCGTGCTGCGCACGCTCGCCGCGGCCAGGGAGGAGTCGCTCACGATCCGCTCGATCTCCCAGCGCACCGGGCTGCCGCTTTCGACGACCGGCAAGGTCTGCGCCCGGCTCCGCGAGGACGGCGCCCTCGAGCGCCACGCGGACGGCACGCTGTCGCTGGCCCAGGGGATCCGGCGGGACGGGGGTGCCGGCCTGCACGTCCGGGACCTGGGCCGTCAGGACCGCCTGGCGACCGAGGTGCGACAGCTCGCCACCCCGTTCCTGGTGAACCTGCACCTGCTCGCGGACGCCCGCGTCGTGCTCCGCGACTGGAGCATCGACCGGTCGCGGATCGTCGCGCAGATCGCGACGGCCGAGCACGGGCCGCTGCGGGTCGCCGGCCCGCTGACGGCCGCCCCGTCGAGCGGCGAACTCGCGCTGCTCGCCTTCGCCCATCCGGCCAGGCTCGAGCGGGCGCTCGCAGGGATCGGCGCCCCGCCGGGGGCGCGCGTGGAGGGCCGGATCCGCGCCGCCGTGCGTGACGCGGTGCGGGTCGGCCACGTGCGGCATTCGACGCCAGCGGGCGACGCGGTGGCCGTCCCGGTGTTCAGCGGCGGGCAATTCGCGTCCGCCGCGCTGTGCATCACGCCGAACGGCCCGCGGGCGCTGCCCGGCCTGCTCGACGACCTGCACTCGACCGCCGCCGCGATCGGCCGCGTCGTGCGGCACCACGGTCGGGCCGCCGTGCGGGAGACAGCGGTGGGTCTCGCGGACTGAACCCGCTCACGCCCGTTCGGCGGCCTGGGCCAGCACGACCTTCCGCAGCAGCGTGCGCAGCTGTTCGCGCTCGTCCGGGGCGAGCACGGCGAGCGTCTCGAGCTCGGCCGCGGCGGTGATGCGGCGGGCGGGTGTCATCAGTTCGCGACCCGCATCCGTCGCACGGATGAGGTTCGCGCGGCGATCCTCGGGGTCGGGCTCGCGACGGACGAGCCCTGCGCGTTCGAGCTCGCCGAGCAGGGTGACGATCTGGCTCGGATCGAGTTCGAGCACGGCCACGAGGTCTCGCTGCCTGACCGGGTGCGGGCCGCACGCGAGCGCGAGCACCGCGTAGGGCCGGGCACGCAGGCCGATTCCAGCGAGCCTCGCATTGACCAGCCGGGTGCCGGCGACGAACAGGCGCACCGCGAGGAAGTCGATCTCGTCCGCGAGCGTCGAACTCGCGATGAGTGTCGTCAGATCCACGCCGCCTCGTTCCCGGATCATTGAATTATTCAACAGTCTGCCATAGCCTGACACCGCGGTGCCGGGCGATGTCCGATCCGCACCGGCCACGCACGAAGGAGTCCAATGGTCCTCTCACTCGCAGGTCGCACCGCGATCGTCACCGGCAGCGGTGCGGGACTCGGCGCCGCGTACGCGTCGGCCCTCGCGGCGGCGGGCGCTTCGGTCGTCGTCAACGACGTGTCCGCGGACGCGGCGGCGGCCACGGTCGCGGCCATCACGGATGCGGGCGGCCGGGCGGTCGCGGTCGTCGCGCCGGTCGGCACGGCGGAGGTCGCCCAGCGGCTCGTCGACACCGCGATCGCGGAGTTCGGCGGCCTCGACGTGCTCGTGACCAATGCGGGTGTGCTCCGTGACAAGTCGCTGCTGAAGATGACCGACGAGGACTTCGACCTGGTGATCGGTGTCCACCTGCGCGGCACATTCACATGCGTCCGGGCGGCGTTCGCGTCGTTCCGTGAGCGCGGTACCGCCGGCCGGATCATCGCGATCGGCTCGCCGACGGGCCAGCGCGGCAACTTCGGCCAGACCAACTACGCCGCGGCGAAGGCCGGCATCGTCGGCATGGTGCGCACCTGGGCGCTCGAGATGCGTCGCGCGGGTGTGACGGTGAACGCGGTGATCCCGGTCGCGGCGACGGCGATGACCCGCACGGTCCCGTACTTCGCGGCCGCGATCGAGGCGCAGGACAACGGGGTCCCGATGCCCGACTTCTTCCGCCGGACGCTCGGGTTCGGCACCGCGGACGACGTCGCCGGGCTCGTCACGTTCCTCGCCTCGGACGAGTCGGAGGGCATCACGGGGCAGGCGATCGGCATCGGCGGCGACCGGCTGCAGGTCTGGTCGCATCCCGAACCCGTGCTGACCGAGTTCCACGACGGCGGGTGGACCGCCGACGACGTCGCGGGTTTCGCCGGCACGCTGCGCGGCAGCCTGCAGCGCGTCGGCGAGGACTTCCCGGCACTGCCCGCGGAGCACGACCGGTCGGCGGGCTGAGCGTGTACGTCTCCGCCGTCGACCTCGACGCCGTCGAGGCGATCGATTCGCACGTGCACATCGAGCTCGGGCACGGCGGGCACGCGTCGTTGCCCGTCCGGCTCGCTGAAGCCGCCCGGCAGTACTTCCGCGCGGACGGCGTCGTGCCCGACATCGACGGCGTCGCCGCCTACTACCGCGAGCGGCGCATGGCCGCGGTCGTGTTCACGGTGGACGCCGGCACGCAGCTCGGCCACGACCCGATACCGAGCGCGCAGGTCATCGACGGCGCCGCCGCGAACGCCGACGTGCTCATCCCGTTCGCCTCCGTCGATCCGCGGCTCGGCGAGCGGGCCGTCGACCTCGCCAGGTCGCTGGTCACCGACCACGGTGCTCAGGGGTTCAAATTCCATCCCACGCTGCAGGGCTTCGACCCGAGCGACGACGCGTACCGGCCGCTCTGGCAGGCGGTCGCCGACCTCGGCGTGCCGGCGGTCGTGCACACCGGCCAGACGGGCATCGGCGCGGGCCTGCCGGGGGGCGCCGGACTGAAGCTGCGGTACTCCGACCCGATGCTGCTCGACGACGTGGCCGCGGACATCCCCGAGCTGACGTTGATCCTCGCCCATCCATCGGTGCCGTGGCAGGACGAGGCGATCTCGATCGCGACGCACAAGCCGGAGGTCTTCATCGACCTCTCCGGCTGGAGCCCGAAGTACTTCCCCCCGCAGCTCGTCCGCGCGGCGAGCAGTTTCCTGCAGGACAAGGTGCTGTTCGGATCCGATTTCCCCCTCATCACGCCCGAGCGCTGGCTGCGCGACTTCGCGCAGCTCGAGGTGCCCGACGCGGTGCGGCCCAAGATCCTGAAGGCCAACGCCGCCCGAGTGCTCGGGCTGACCCAGAAGAAGGAGCACGCATGACCGCCACCCGCGTCACCCTGGCAGAGCTGCCCGGCCTCGCCGGCACCGAGATCGGTACATCCGACTGGATCGAGGTGTCGCAGGACCGCATCGACCGGTTCGCGGACGCGACCGACGACCACCAGTGGATCCACGTCGACGCCGAGCGCGCCGCGGACGGGCCGTTCGGCGGCACGATCGCGCACGGGTTCCTCACGCTCTCGCTGATCGTCCCGCTCTGGACGAGCCTGCTCGAAGTGACCGATGCGACGACGCTCATCAACTACGGCCTCGACCGGGTGCGCTTCACCTCACCCGTGCGGGCCGGCTCGAAGGTGCGGCTCACCGCGACGCTCGCGAAGGCCGACGAGCTGCCGCGCGGCGGCTACCAGCTCACGGTCTCCGGCGTGATCTCGATCGAAGGGCAGGAGCGACCCGCGGTCGTCGTCGAGTTCCTGTCGCGCGTGTCCTGAGTGCCGTCACGGGGTCGACGATGATTCCAGAGGGCATCGGCGGATGGGTGCGACGGCGCGCGGCCGGGCGAGGCGACCACACGGCGATCCTGTTCCGCGACCGTCCGATCCGCTACGCGCAGCTCGCGGATCGCATCGACTCGCTGGCCGCGGCGCTGCAGCAACGCGGTGTCGGGCGCGGCGACCGGATCGCCTACCTCGGCGACAACCACCCGTCGTTCGTGGAGACGCTCTTCGCGTGTGCCAGGTCGGCCGCGATCATGGTGCCGTTGAACACGCGGCTCGCGCCGGCCGAGCTCGCCTACATGCTCGAGGACGCCGGCGTGCGGCTGCTCATCAGCACCGACCGGCTCGGCACGAGCGCCGCGGCCGCGGCCGCGACCCTCCGGCTCGATCGCGTCGTCGTGCAGACGGGCGACGAGCCGGGCGGTGAGGGCCTGCTCGACTTCGAGGCGCTCGTCGCCGAGGGCGCTTCCGCGACGCCGGCCCGTGAAACGACCGTGCTCGACGACCCGCTGCTCATCCTCTACACGTCCGGCACCACCGGCCGGCCGAAGGGCGCGGTCCTCACGCACGGCGCGGTCACCTGGAACGCGATCAACGTGCTCACGGACTACGACATCCTCTCGACCGACCGGGCGCTCATGATCTCGCCGCTGTTCCACGTCGCGTCGCTCGGCATGGGCTGTCTGCCGATGCTGATGAAGGGCGCAACGGTGCTGCTGGAGGAACGGTTCGTGCCCGGCGACGCCCTGCGGAGCATCGAACGACTGCGTGCGACCACGATCAGCGGCGTGCCGACGACCTACCAGCTGATGACCGAGGACCCCGCGTGGGCGACGACCGACATCGGCTCGCTGCGCCTCATGACCTGCGGCGGATCGGCCGTGCCCGACCGGGTCCGTGAGGCGTACGAGGCTCGCGGGCTGGCATTCTCCGGCGGGTACGGGCTGACCGAGACGAGTCCGGGGGTGACGATGCTGCCACCGGAGCATTCGCGCGACCACGGCGGGTCGGCGGGGCTCGCGCACTTCTTCGCCGACTTCCGGATCCGCGGCGCCGACGGTGCCCTGGCCGGCCCCGGGCTCGCCGGCGAGATCGAGGCGCGCGGCCCGAACCTCTTCGCCGGCTACTGGGGCCGACCGGATGCGACCGCCGAGGCGTTCACCGACGACGGCTGGTTCCGGACCGGCGATATCGGCGTGTGCGACGGCGACGGGTTCCTGACGATCGCCGACCGGGTGAAGGACATGATCGTGTCCGGCGGCGAGAACGTGTACTCCGCGGAGGTCGAGATGGCGATCATGGCGATCGACGGGGTCACCGGGGTCGCCGTCATCGGCGTCCCGCACGAGCGGTGGGGCGAGGTCCCGCACGCGTTCGTCACCCTGGTCCCCGGCCGGGACCTCGACCCGGGCGAGCTCGTCGCGCACCTCTCCACCCGCATCGCGCGCTACAAGGTGCCCCGCACGCTCGAGATCGTGGACGAGTTCCCCCGCACCGCGAGCGGCAAGATCCGCAAACAGCAGCTGCGCGAGTGGTACCGCGTGCGGAGCGCCGAGGAGCTCCGGTGAATCCGCCGAGCCTCGAGCACGTCTTCACCCTCACCGTCGCCCTCGCGCCGGTCGTCGACGTCGGCACGACCAGCGTCGGGCACCGCCGCGTCGTACCGATCACGGGCGGCACCGTCGACGGGCCGCGGCTGCACGGCAGCGTGCTGGCCGTCGGCGCCGACTACCAGTTCATCCGCGCCGACGGCGTGACCGAACTGCGAGCGGAGTACGTGCTCGAGACGCCGGACGGCGCCCGCATCTTCATCCGGAACGAGGGCCTGCGCGTCGCCTCGGCCGACGACGTCGCCCGCCTGACCCGCGGTGAACCGGTCGACCCCGCGCGCGTCTACTTCCGCACCGCACCGCGCTTCGAGACGGCGGCGCCCGACCTGCAGTGGCTCACGCGCACGCTCTTCATCGGTGTCGGCGAGCGGACCCCGGACGCGGTGCGGCTCGCGGTGCACGCCGTCGGGTGACCGGCGTCAGGCGGGCGTCCCCGGATCGTGCCGCTCGAGGAACGTGTACGCGTCGCGCAGGTCGACGTCGGAGCCGACGCCCCCGGCCATCGCGCTGAACAGCGACGAGTTGAGGCGTCCCATCGGCAGCGCACGCGACCCCCAGCGCTCGGCGAGTCCGGCGGGAGGCGTGCGGCAGCAGCGGTCGTCCGGGCAGGTGGAGGCGAGGCGGACGGGCGTGTCCCTGCCGCGGAACCATTTCGAATGCGCGAACGTCGTGCCGACGCTCAGTGAATAGGAACCGCGCCCGTTCGACTCGATGCTCGAGGTGCACCAGTAGGTGCCCCGCGGCTTGTCCGTGAACTGGTGGTACGGACTGAACCGGTCTTCGGCGTCGAACACCTGCCTCGCACTCCAGTACCGGCAGACCGTCTGCCCCTCCACGGTGCCGAGCGCATCCGTCGGCAGTTGGGCGTCGTCGTTCTCGTACGCCTTCGAGACCGTGCCCGACTCGTGCACCTTGAGGAAGTGCACCGGGATGCCGAGGTGCTCCGTCGCCAGGTTGGTGAACCGGTGCGCAGCCGTCTCGTAGGTCACCGCGAAGGTGTCGCGGAAGTCCTCGACCGACAGCTCCCTGCGCTCCTTGGCGGCGGCGAGGAACGGGACCGCGGCCCGCTCCGGCATCAGCATCGCCGCAGCCAGGTAGTTGCTCTCGACCCGCTGCTGCAAGAATTCTGCGTAGTCTTCCGGCTGCCGGTGCTCGAGCACGAATCCGGCGAGCGCCTGCAGCAGCGTCGACCGCGGGTCGCGTCCCGCCTCGGTGGTCTGCGGCAGGTAGATGCGCCGCCGCTCCAGATCGATCAGGCTGCGGGTCGTCCGCGGCAGATCCGCGACGTGGTGGATCGTGAAGCCGAGGTGCGTCGCGAGGTCGGCGGCGACCCGGCGGGGAAGCGGACCCGCGGTGTGCCCGACGGCGGCGAGGAGCCCCTCCGCGGTGCGCTCGAGATGCCCGAAGTAGTTGTGCCGGCGCCGCATCGCAGCGCGCAGCGCCGTGTTCACCCGCCTGGCCTCCTCCGGCGTGGCGATGCGCTCCATATGCACACGCTCGAGCTCGTCGAACAGGCCGAGGATCACTTCGATCACCTGATCAGGCATCGACTTGCGGATCGGCAGCCTCGCGAGCCCGATACGGCCGAAGAGCGGGCTGCTCTGCGCACGCTCCAGGGCGACCTCGAGCTGCGCCCTGCGCGACTCAGGGGCTGCCGCGAGCAGGTCGGCCGGC
Organism: uncultured Actinomycetota bacterium; assembly: GCA_963716965.1. Lineage (GTDB taxonomy): Bacteria > Actinomycetota > Actinomycetes > Actinomycetales > Microbacteriaceae > Amnibacterium. The sequence continues at coordinate 88,461 of CAVQUZ010000003.1, forward strand.
GCGACCTCGAGCGCCGCCGAGATCCGGTGCAGTTCGCCGACGCCGACCTCGCGCTTGCCGGTCTCGATCATCGACACGTGGCTCGTCGCCCGGCCGATGCGCGCGCCGAGCTCGGCCAGCGTGATCCCACGGACCCACGCACCTCGCGGATGCGACGGCCGAGTACCAGTGCGTCGAACATGACTCCATCGTCCGCGCCGCCGCGACGCCCGTGCAGGTCCAGGGCGTCGCTCATCCGGCCATTCTTCCCACAGCGGGAAATATCGCAGCAATTCCGCCTGCATCCGCCGGTGTGCCGCGCTCGGGCTGCCCCAGCATCGGACCACACCCGATCCGTTCAGGAGGACACCATGACGACACCCTCACCCCGCTCAGGCGACCGGACCCAGACCGCGACCGACCTCGCGTTCCAATGGCAGACCGACCCGAGGTGGGCCGACGTGCGCCGCGACTACGCCGCGGAGGACGTGGTCGCCCTTCGGGGCCCGGTCGGTGAGGAGCACACGCTCGCCGAGCGGGGCGCCGACCGGCTCTGGGAGCTGATCCGCTCGAGCGGACCAGACGACTGGATCGCCGCGCTCGGTGCGCTGACCGGCAATCAGGCCGTGCAGCAGGTCAAGGCGGGCCTGCGGGCCGTCTACCTGTCGGGCTGGCAGGTCGCAGCCGACGCGAACCTGTCGGGACAGACCTACCCGGATCAGAGCCTGTACCCCGCGAACTCCGTGCCGGCGGTCGTGCGCCGCATCAACAACGCGCTGCTCCGTGCGGCGCAGATCGAGGCCGCCGAGGGCGCACCGACCCGTGACTGGCTGGTGCCGATCGTCGCCGACGCCGAGGCCGGCTTCGGGGGGCCGCTGAACGCCTACGAGCTGATGCGGTCGATGATCGAAGCGGGTGCGGCCGGCGTGCACTGGGAGGACCAGCTCGCCAGCGAGAAGAAGTGCGGCCACATGGGCGGCAAGGTGCTGGTCCCGACCGGGCAGCACATCCGCACGCTGAACGCGGCACGCCTGGCCGCGGATGTCGCCGGCGTGCCGACCGTGGTGATCGCGCGGACCGACGCGCTCGCGGCGACGCTGCTCACGAGCGACCACGACGAGCGGGATCGCGCCTTCCTGACGGGCGACCGCACGGCCGAGGGGTTCTACGAAGTGCAGAACGGCCTCGCGCCCGTCATCGCCAGGGGGCTCGCGTATGCGCCGTACGCGGATCTGTTGTGGGTCGAGTCGGCCGCACCCGACCTGAGGCTCGCCCGCGACTTCGCCGACGCGATCCACGCCGAGCATCCGGACCAGAAGCTCGCGTACAACTGCTCGCCGTCGTTCAACTGGAAACGGCACCTCGACGATGCGCAGATCGCGACCTTCCAGCGCGAGCTCGCGGCGATGGGGTACGCGTTCCAGTTCATCACCCTCGCTGGATTCCACGCGCTCAACCACTCGATGTTCACGCTCGCGACCGGGTACGCCGAGCGGCAGATGAGCGCCTACGTCGAACTGCAGCAGGCCGAGTTCGCGCTCGAGCCGGCCGGCTACACGGCGACGAAGCACCAGCGGGAGGTGGGCACCGGCTATTTCGACCGCGTCGCCAGCGTCCTCAACCCCGACAGCGCGACCCTCGCGCTCGTCGGCTCCACCGAATCCGACCAGTTCCACTGAGCCGCCGGCTCAGCACACGAAAGCGAGTGACGACATGTCCGAGATCGTGATCCTCGGCCTCATGGGCGAGCGGTACGACGAGATCCTCACCCCGGACGCGCTGCGGTTCCTGGCGCGCCTGCACGACCTGTTCGGCCCGAGGCGGGCCGACCTGCTGCACAAGAACTCCGCCAGGCAGGTGCTCATCACGCACGGCAGGAAGCCGGCCTTCCTCGCCGAGACGGCGGCGATCCGCCACGAGCCGTCGTGGCGGGTCGCTGGGGCGGGCCCGGGCCTCGAGGACCGCCGCGTCGAGATCACCGGCCCGACCGACGCGAAGATGGCGATCAACGCGCTGAATTCGGGCGCGAAGGTGTGGCTCGCCGACCACGAGGACGCGATGAGCCCGACCTGGGCGAACGTGATCGAGGGGCAGTTGCACCTCGCCGACGCGATCCGCGGTCGTCTCGAGTACACGAGCCCGGAGGGCAAGCAGTACCGGGTCACCGCGGACCGGACGCCGACGATCGTGTTCCGGCCGCGCGGCCTGCACCTGGTCGAGAAACACCTGTGCCACATCGACGCGAGCGGCTTCCGCCAGCCCGTGTCGGCGTCGCTCGTCGACTTCGGGCTGTACTGCTTCCACAACGCGCAGGCGCTCATCGAGGGGGGAGCGGGTCCGTACTTCTACCTGCCGAAGATGGAGAGCCACCTCGAGGCGCGGCTGTGGGACGACGTCTTCACGGTCGCGGAGAATGCGCTGGGCATCGCGCACGGCACGATCAGGGCGACGGTGCTGATCGAGACGATCACCGCCGCGTTCGAGATGGAGGAGATCCTCTGGGAGCTCCGGGAGCACTGCGCCGGCCTGAACGCCGGCCGCTGGGACTACATCTTCAGCATCATCAAGAACTTCCGCGATCGCGGGGCGTCCTGGATCCTGCCCGACCGGTCGCAGATCACGATGACGGTGCCGTTCATGCGTGCGTACACCGATCTGCTCGTGTCCACGTGTCATCGTCGAGGCGCCTACGCGATCGGCGGCATGAGCGCGTTCATCCCGAACCGGCTCGATCCCGAGGCCACGGAGCGGGCGCTCGAACAGGTGTCGATGGACAAGCTCCGTGAGGCGACGGACGGATTCGACGGCACCTGGGTCGCGCATCCCGGCCTCATCGCGACCGCCGGCGCCGAATTCGACGCCGTGCTCGGGGACCGGCCGAACCAGCTCGACCGGCAGCGCGAGGACGTGTCCGTGACGGCCGCCGATCTGCTCGACGTCCGGTCGATGCCGCACGAGGTCACCGACGCCGGCGTGCGGGCGAACGTGCAGGTCACGCTGCGCTACCTGGACAGCTGGCTGCGGGGTGTGGGGGCTGCGGCGATCGACGGTCTGATGGAGGACGCCGCCACCGCCGAGATCAGCCGGGCGCAGCTCTGGCAGTGGATCGAGCACCGGGTCCGCACGGCGGAGGGGAACATCGTGACGTCGACGTCCGTCGAATTCGAACTCGAGCATGCGCTTGCGACCCTGCCGAGAACGCCGGGGGACCGGCTCGACGACGCCGCGGAGCTGGTCCGCGCCGTGGCCCTCGAGCCCGTGTTCCCGCCGTTCCTGACCATCCCGGCCTACGTCGGGCACCTCATCACGAACCCGCAACCCGCCTGACGGCTCGCATCCCAGATGTGAGAACTCTCGTTCTGCGGTCCGGCGCGCGCCCCAGCGGTGCTCCGGGCCGCAGAATCTCGCGCCCTACCGCGGCACATTCGTGCAGCCGACTCGCAGACGACGCACCGCGACCTCACCGATCGGCCGGACGGGTCTGCTCTCGCGCGCGCGGACGGCGTACTGTCCGAAACGCGCCGGACGACGTCGCCGGCGCGGCGAGGGATCGATGCCGACGACCGTGCAGGCCACGACGTGGCGGCGCAAGCTCATCGTCGAGGAGCGCTACGTCTCGGCAGCGACTCGGCGCGGGCTCTTCGTGCTCGCCGCCGTGCTCATCGCCGTCGGGCTCGTCGCCTTCTTCGTGCTGCTCGTCGCCGTCCTGACGCACTCGGGGTTCGAGCGCCTCGACCGCCCGGTCGAGGAGTGGTTCGACGCGCGTCGGAACCGCGACACCACCGGATTCATGATCGCCCTGGCGATCGTCTTCGGGCCGATCGCGCTCCCGTTGATCGTGCTCGTCGTCCTGGTGGTCTGGATCGTCGCCGCGCGGCACCTGTGGCGTCCGCTGCTGCTCTTCTGCGGCATGGTCACCGGCGTCGTGCTCGCGCAGGTGCTCGCGCCGATCGTCAAGCATCCGAGACCGCCGATCGGTCTGATGCTGTTCGGGCCCGACCACAGCTACTCGTTCCCCTCGGGTCATGTCCTCGGCACGTCGGACTTCCTGCTGATCCTCGCGTTCCTGTTCGCGAGCCGTATCCGCCGCACCTGGGTCACCGTGACCGTGTTCGCGATCGCGGTGGTCGGCGTCACGGCGCAGATCGTCAGCAGGCTGTATCTCGGGTATCACTGGATCAGCGACACGAGCGCGTCCGTCGCGCTCTCGATGGTGATTCTCGGCACGCTGATCGCGATCGACACGAAGCGCACCGTGCGCATCCCCGGCGAGCGCGTCGAGGGCGACTTCTCGCAGATCCAGGAGGACGGCACATGAGTCAGGGCGTTCGGGCGGGCCGGATGGCGCGATCGGCCGGCCGGAGCAGGGCGTTGGAGATCCTGGCGCGCGTCGGATTCGCGGCGAGCGGGCTGATCCATCTGCTGCTCGGCGCGCTGGCGATCCAGGTGGCGCTGCATCACGGCGGCGAGTCGGATCAGTCCGGCGCGATCGCCCAGATCGCCAAGTTGCCGGGCGGCGCGATCCTGCTCTGGGTCACGGTCGTCGGCCTCTTCGCGCTCGCGCTCTTCCTGCTCATCCAGGCCGTGCTCGGCATCGGGTCCTCCTCGAAGAAGCGGTGGGTCCGCAGTCTCGTCTCCCTCGCGAAGGCGATCGCCTACGGCGCACTCGCGGGCACCGCGCTGACCTTCGCACGCGGCGGCTCGTCCAACGCGAAGAGCTCGACGCAGCATGCGAGCGGCAGCATCCTGGCGCTGCCCGGGGGACAGATCCTGCTCGGGCTCGCCGGGCTGATCGCGATCGGCGTCGGCGTGTACATGATCGCCAAAGGCGCGAGGCGGAAGTTCACCGAGGACATCACCGTGCCGCACGGACCGGCCGAGCGGCCGGTCGTGGTGCTCGGCGTCGTCGGATACGTCGCGAAGGGAATCGCGATCGTGGTCGTCGGCGTCCTGTTCGTCGTCGCTGCGGTCACGGTCGACCCGAACAGGGCGTCCGGACTCGACGGCGCGTTGAAGGCGCTGGCCGCGCTCCCATTCGGCGCGGTGATCCTCATCGCCGTCGGCATCGGTCTGATCGCATTCGGCCTCTATACATTCGCGAGGGCGCGGCTCGCCCGACTCTGATCGCCCCGATCGGTCAGCGAGCGCGAATGCATTTCCGCTCGATGGCCCGCCGTTCTCCGAATCCGCGAGATTTCTGCAGCGACTATTCAGCGACCTCCGATAGAACTACCGGACGCGCGATTCTGCTGGTCACCGGCACCATCGTCGCGCGTCGACCTGCGGGCCGATTCGGTCCCGAGCGGGATCGAAAAAGAGACGAGATTTCAGATCGGAACCACTCATGACCATGGGAACAGGCGTCGTCCTTTTCGTGATCGGCGCGATACTGGCATTCGCAGTGCATGTCCAAACAGCATTCATCAGCCTGACCACGGCGGGGTACATCCTGATGGTCGCCGGAGCCGTCGTGTTCGTCGTCGGGCTCGCGCTCGCGATCCGCGGCCGGCGCACCGTGACGACCGCACGCACCGCGACCGGCGACGCCGCTGCGCCGCGGACGGTGAGCCGTCAGACCTCGCGATCGAGCGACGCCGGCGAACTCTGATCAGAGCGGCTCACCGCCCGCCGCCCGACTCCTGGATGTTCGACACGTCCGTGCTCGCCTTCGACTTGTCCGGGGCGAGGTAGCCCGCCGTGTCGAGCGCCGACTGCAGTGACGCCTCGTACGCGGCGCTCGTGTAAGTCGCACCGCCGATCGTGTCGACCGCGGCCGTCTGCTTCGCGAGCACCTCGCTCCGCAGCAGCGGGGCGGCGTCCTCGCTGATCTGCAGCGACCGCGGATCGTCCTGATTCAGCTGGACGGTCTTGACCTCGGTGATCTTCCCGCCGGCGATGGTGACGGCGACCTGGGTCGTGCCGAACCGGGTGGTCTCCGCGGCGCCCGTGTAGGTGCCGTCCTTCGCGCCGGAAGTCGTGCTGGTCTTCGTCGACGAACTCGACGAACTCGACGAACTCGACGAACTCGACGAACTCGACGAACTCGACGACGACGGTGCGCTGGTCGACGATGCGGAGGCGCCCGACGTCGAGGCGCCCGACGACGAGGTGGTCGATGACGAGGTGCCCGACGACGAGGTGCCCGCGCCGGCCGCCGACGTCTCCGCGGCGGTCGTCGAGAGGGGCTTGAAGAGCAGGACGCCCGCGGCACCCACCACGGTCGCCGCGATCACGATCGGTGCGCGTTTCATCGGGACTCCACCATCAGAAGACGAACGATTCGAAATGGATGCGGTCGGCCGAGACCCCCGCGGCACGGCACTGAGCGGCGACATCCGCCGTGAACGCGTCCGGCCCGCAGATGAACACATCGCGCTCGGCGATGTCGGGCAGCGAGCGGGTGAGGTTCGGCGCGGTGAGCGCGATCCGGGACCGGGGCCCGACCAGCTCCCAGATCCGGCCGCCGCGGCGTCCGACCTCGGCCACGAGCTCGTCGCGCAACACCAGCGACCGCTCGTCGCTGCCGCGCACGATGACGGCGACGTCCGCATGCTCGTCCAGATCCTGCAGCAGGCTGAACAGCGGCGTCACGCCGACGCCCGCGCCGATGAGCAGCGCCTTGTGGCCGGTCGCGGCATCGGCCGTGAAGCGTCCGTACGGACCCTCGATGAAGACGGGGGTACCGACCCGCATCGACGCGAGGTCCGCGCTGTGGTCGCCGAGGTCTTTGACGGTGATGCGCATGCGGTGCTCGTGCGGCACGTGGGAGAGCGAGAAGGGATGCGCCTGCCACCAGGCCCCCCTCGTGAGGAAGCGCCATTGGAAGAACTGGCCTCCTGCGACAGGCAGGCGGTCCAGGTGGCGACCCTCGAGGACCACCGACACGATGCCGGGCGATTCGCGGACCACCGCGGCGACCCGGATGCCGTGCCGCAACGACCGCCACACCGGCAGGCAGACGCGCCAGCCGACGACCGCGGCGAGGAGTGCGACCCAGAGCGCCGTCCACCACGCCGTCGCAAGCGGGTGCCCGGCGAACGATGCGCCGGAGTCGACCTGGTGCTGGAACGCGAAGAGCAGCGCGAGGTAGGTGTAGAGGTGCACCGCCCACCACGTCTCGTACCGCATGCGGCGGCGTGCCCGCTTGTACGAGCTGATGCCGGCCATGAAGAGCAGCAGCGTCCCGACGGCAGCGCCGAGCATGCCCTGGTAGGTGAGCACGAGCTGCCAGATCTGAGCGAGGACACCCGTCTGGGCGAGGCCGGCGTACCCGAGCACGATCAGGATCACGTGAGCGAGCAGCAGGTACAGCCCGTACGGACCGAGCCTGCGATGCCACCGGATGAGCCGGTCCTGTCCGATCGCGCGCTCGAGCGGCCCGATCCTGGCGGACAGGGCGACGGTCACGATCATCGCGTAGCCCGCGAGCAGGCCCGCCATTCGCCCTGCGGCGGTGAGCAACCCCGGCAGCGTGCTGACGCTCGCGAGCGACTGTGCGCTCAGACCGAGCGCGATCGTGATGCCGAGACCGAGACCCGCCGCCGCCGCGAGCACGTCGACGACGATCGGGCGGCCGGGCCGCGGACGCCGGCGGCGGACCGCAGGTCGGCCGCTCTGCGCGGGGCGCGTCATGGTCGCGGTCACGCCGCCCACCCGTCACGCGCGGTCGAGGTGCTGACCGGGACGCCCTGGACCACGCGGGGGAACCCCTCGGTCGCGAGCACCCGTCCGTCGGGCAGCACGGTCCAGCAGTCGTAGCCGGCCAGGCCCGCGACCCAGGCCGGTCCGCCTTCGCCCAGCACGAAGGCCGCCGTCGCGAACGCGTCCGCGAGCCCGAGGTCCGGTCCGCACACGGTGGTCGACGCGGCGCCCGACGCCGCGCTGCCGTCGCGCGGGTCGACGATGTGGTCGCCGCGCTCGTACCGCCCCGAGGTCGCGATCGCCAGATCGCGGGCCTGCACGACCCGGGCGACGGCGGTGCGGTCGAACGGGTGCTGGATGCCGATCTGCCACGGCTCGGAGACCGACTGCGGCGTCGAGACGAGCACGTCGCCGCCCGCATTCACCGACCAGTGCTCGCAGCCGTGCGCCCGCAGGATCGCGGCCGCCCGGTCGACCGACCAGCCCTTGACGTAGGCCGAGGGGTCGAGCCTCCCTGCCGCGTGCGCATCGAACGCGCCGGCCGATGCGGCCTGCAGCGTGTCGCAGGCCTCGAGGACCTCGCGCAGATCGTCCGAGGCCGCCGCCCGGTCGAGCTCGCCGCGACCCAGCCGCGACACCTCGCTGTCCGCCCGGTACGTGCTGAAGCGGGCGTCCACTTCGTGGAACCAGGCGACGGCCGCGCGGATCGCGTCGTCGTGGTCGCCGTCGCCGCGGACGTCGAAGGAGACGACCGTACCCATCACGTGCTCGGCGAGCCGGGTACGGCGGCCGTCCGGCAGCAGCGAGCGATCCGTCATGGGGACCATGGTGGTGCCCGACCGGTGCACTCTCCGATGAGCATCTTGTGTGTCGTCTATGAGCGTCGCCCGGTGCCTCGCGGTCCTCTCAGGAGCCGGGTGCGACGCTGAGCGGATCGATCCACCATCGAAGGAGCTGCAGATGAGCACCAGCCAGTACCACGAGCCGCCCGAGGAACTGTCGGCCGAGACGCGCACGTTCGCCAGGATGTGCGCCAGCCTCAGCGAAGAGGCCGAAGCGATCGGCTGGTACATCCAGCGCATCTCCGTCGAGCCCGACGCGGACGCGGTCGCGATCATGGAGGACTCGCTCGGCGAGGAGTTCAAGCACTTCAGCATGGAGCTCGAGTTCCTGCTGCGGAAGACGCCGAAATGGCGGCAGATCGCGCAGGGCATCCTGTTCACGGACGGCGACATCGTCGACCACGGCGAGGAGGCCGAGGCGAAGGCCGACTGACCGCGTCGCCGGGGCGCCGTCGCCGCGCCGACCCTCGGCGCGCGCATGGCATGATTCGCTCCGATCGCAGTCGCGAGTCGAACACCGTTCATGGAAGGGCCCGGAGCGATGAGGGCATCCGAACCCGGCCGGCCCTTGGGGGTGCCGGCGATCGTCGCGGGCCGCTACGTCGTCGGCGACGTGATCGGCGACGGCGGCCGCTCGGTCGTCTACGCCGCTGAGGATCCGCTCCTCGGGCGCGACGTCGCCGTCAAGGTCTTCCGGGGTCGCGCCGCGAGTGCGGCCGACGTGAAGCGGCAGGAGGCGGAGGCCCGGCTCATCGCCGGCCTCAACCACTACGCGCTCACGACCCTGTTCGATGCCGGCGTCGACGCGTCGGAGGCGGGTCCACCGCGGGTCTACCTGGTCATGGAGCGGATCCCCGGCGTCGATCTCGAACGGTACGTGCGCGAGCACGGCGCCCTGACGCCCGCGCAGGTGGCGTACCTCGGGTTCGATCTCGCCGAGGGCCTCCAGGCGGTGCACGAGCACGGTTTCCTGCATCGCGACATCAAGCCGGCCAACATCCTGCTCGCCGAGCGGCGGATCGAGACCCGGATCCGCGGCAAGCTCGCCGACTTCGGCATCTCGAGCCTCATCGGCGGGGTCGATGCGGGGGAGTTCACGTCCGGCACCGCGGCGTACCTCAGTCCCGAGCAGGCGGAGGGGCAGGAGCCGACGACCGCCTCGGACGTCTATTCGCTCGGGCTCGTGCTGCTGGAGGCCGCGACGGGCAGGATCGAGTATCCCGGCGGCACCAGCCGGACCCTGAACGAGCGTCTGGATCGCCGCCCGCGCATCCCGTCGACGCTGCCGCCCGGCATCGCCGACGTGCTGCGCCGGATGACCGCGATGCGGCCCGCGGACCGGCCGGACCCCACGACGATCGCGCTCGCGTTCCAGCGCGCGTTCGTCGACGATCTGGTCGAGGCCGGCCGCGTGGACCCCGACCGACTGGCGCAGGACGAGGAGCGCCGGCTCGCCGCGGTGCGCCGGTACGACATCCTCGACACCCCGCCGGACGACGCGTTCGACCGGATCACGCGCCTGGCCTGCCGCCTGCTCGACGTGCCGATCGCCTTCGTGTCGATCATCGACGCCGACCGGGAGTGGTTCAAGTCCAGCAGAGGGATCGACGTCACTGAGCTCGACCGGAACATCGCGCTCTGCGCGAGCAGCGTCGCCACCGGGGAGCCCATCGTCGTCGCCGACGTGCAGATCGCACCCGACTACGAGGGCAACCCGATCGTCGTCGCGAATCCGGACCTGCACGCATTCGCGGCGGTGCCGCTCACCACCCTCGACGGGCACGCGATCGGCACACTCTGCGTGTTCGACCGCCGCCGGCGGTGCTTCACGCCCGAGGACGTCGCCGATCTCGAGGAACTGGCGGCGATCGCCATCCGCGAGCTCGACCTGCGGCTCGCCAGCCGCCGCGCGATCTTCAGCCGCTGACGGCGGCGCGGCCGGCGTCCTGCCACAACACGCCGGCGGCGCGCTCGGCCTCGGCGATCTCCGCGGCGGCGTCGATCGCCAGCACGAGCAGCTCCAGGCCGTCGCCGGCGCGTGGTAGTGCCGACCGCACGGTGCCGTCCGGGGCGATCACGCGGCTGCCACCCATGAGATCGCCGCCGCTCTGATTGGCCATCAGCCACCACTGGCCGTTCGTGAGCGCGTTGGCGGGGTACAGCAGGTCCCACCAGGTCGACGCGGCGGTCTCGTAGGCGCACGGTGCGACGACCACGTGCGCGCCCCGCTCGAGCAATCGCCTGGCGTAGGCGGGATGGTCACCGTCGAAGCAGGTCGCCAGCCCCACGATGCCGAGCCCGTCCACGTCGAGCACCGTCGCCTCGGTGCCCGGCGCGAAGACCGTGTCCTCGCCGAGCGGAGTGTAGAGGTGGACCTTCCGGTGCGCCGCGCGCAGCGTGCCGTCCGGCGAGTAGACGACCGCGGTGTTGTGGAGCCGGTCGCCGTCCTGCTCGGGCACGGTGCCGGCGAACAGCCAGATGCCGAGCGCCGCGGCCGCCTCGGCGAGCGCGGTCCCGCGCGGACCGTCGAGCGGCTCGGCCGCCGCCGCTGCATCGGCGGCGAGCGTCGCCGGGTCGTAGCCGCACGGCCAGAGTTCCGGCAGCACGACGAGGTCGCAGCCCCGCTCCGCGAGTGAATGCACGGCGGCGAGCGCGTCGCGGAGGTTGCGGTCGGGGTCGCCGCACTCCGCGTGCCACTGGGCGATGCCGACCGTGGTCACGCGTCGTCCCTGATCAGGTCCGCCCTGATGAGGTCGGCGGCGCGCTCGCCGACCATCAGCACCGTGATCACGGGGTTGACCGAGGGCACCGTCGGGAACACGGACGCGTCGGCGATGCGCAGCCCGGCGACGCCGACGACGCGCAGACGCGGGTCCACGACCGCGAGCGGGTCGTCCGCCGCGCCCATGCGGCAGGTGCCGCTCACGTGGTACACGGTCTGGTGGATGCCGCGCTCGACGACCCCGAGCTGCTCGTCCGACTGCACATCCGGTCCGGGGAACACCTCGCGCACGATCCAGCTGCGGAAGGGTTCTTCGAGCGCGACGAGGCGGGCGAGGCGCACGCCGGCGACGAGGATGCGCTCGTCGTGCCCCTGCGGATCCGTGAAATAGCGGTAATCGATGACGGGCGGGGCGTCGGGATCGGCGGACGCGATGCGGACGCTGCCGCGGCTGTGCGGCTTGGCGACGTTCGGGGCGATGGCGACGATGCGGTCGGGGAACTCGACGCCGACCGCGACGGGATGGTCGACGACGGCCTCGACCGGGAAGTGCATCATGATGTCGGGCCGTTCCGGACCCGGATCGACCTGGATCATGGCGCCCGCGTCCCAGCCGCTCGCGCTGGTCGCGGGCGGGGCCGCCGTCGCCTCCCAGACGACGAGACCCTCGGCGTGGTCCTGCAGATTCTCGCCGACACCCGGCAGCTCGACCTCGACGGGCACACCGGCCGCATCGAGGACCGTGCGGGGGCCGATGCCCGAGAGCAGGAGCAGCCTCGGCGTGTCGATGGCGCCGGCCGCCAGCACGATCTCGCGGGTCGCTGCGGCGTGCCGGATGCGGCCCGTCCGGTCCCGGTACTCGACGCCGGCCGCGCGGCCGTGCTCGAGCAGGATCCGAGTCACGCGGGCCTCGGTGATCAGCGTGAGGTTCGCTCGTTCGTCCATGATCGGATGCAGGTAATGGATCGAGGTCGAGCCGCGAACGTTCGTCTCCGGCTCGTAGCCGAGCTCGAAGAAGCCCGCGCCGCGGGCGTCGACGTCGGTGCGCCCGTCGTTCCAGCGCTCCTGTCGCGGCAGGTCGAGCGCGGCGGCCGCGGACTCGACCATGTCGGCGAGCAGCGGATTGCGGTCCGCCTGCGCGACGGGGTGGATCGGGATCCGCAGCCGGTCGAAGTACGGCTGGAAGGTCGCCGCGTCCCAGCCGTCCGCGCCCGCCGCGACCCATTCGTCAAGATCCGCCGCGAGCGGACGCCAGGAGATCATCGTGTTCGTCGTCGAGCAGCCGCCGAGCAGGCGCGTCCGGGTCTGTCTGATCATCGAGTGGCCGCGTTCCTGCGGCACGCTGCGGTAGTCGAGGTCGTACTCGCTGCCGACCATCTCCGCCCAGCGCCGCAGATATCTGGCACGATCCTCGCCGCGGTCGTCCGGTCCCCATTCGACCACGCCGACCCGGACGGCGGGATCCTCGGAGAGGCGCGCGGCCACCACGCCGCCGGCGGTCCCGCCGCCGATGACGAGGTAGTCGAACGAGTCGGGCGACTCGGCGGTCATTCCGTTGCGGCCAGGGATGCGCCTGCGGTCGCCGAGGCCGGGTCGTTCGGGGCGAGCGCCCGTCGCGAGAAGCGCATCAGCGCGAAGTAGAGCGGGCAGATGATCGCCAGGCCGACGAGCCAGGAGATGTCGACCCCGCCGAGTGCCTTCGCGATCGGGCCCTCGAAGAACGTCGTGTTGATGAAGGGCAGCTGTACTGCGATGCCGATGACGTAGCAGATCACCGCGTTGCGGTTCACCCGCCCGTAGATGCCGCCGTCGGGCTGGAAGAGCGCACGGATGTCGTAGGAGCCGTGGCGGATCAGGTAGTAGTCGACGAGGTTGACGGCGGTCCACGGGATCAGCACGCACAGCAGCACGAGCATCAGATTGGACAGGTTGGTCAGGAAGTCGCCCGCCCCGGCGAACCCGATCGCGATCGCGACGACGGCCAGGATGATCGCCACGATGCTGCGGGTCCAGGCGCGGGGGATCCACTTCGGCACGATGGTCTGACCGATGGTGATGACCGCGAGGCTGCCGCAGTAGAGGTTCATGGCGTTGGTGATGCTGATGCCGACGCCGAAGACGAGCAGGGCGAGCCAGCCGATGCCGGGGACGAGGTGGGTGAGACCGGTCGCCGTGTCCAGCTTGGGGAACGCCGCGCCGACGAGCGCGCCGAGGATCATCGTGACCAGCGAACCGAGCACGCAGCCGGCGAACGTCGCCCAGAACGCCGGGCGCACGCCCGTGTCCTTCGGCATGTAGCGGGTGTAGTCGGAGACGTAGGGGGCGTAGGCGATCTGCCAGAGCGCCGCGACCGAGACCGTGCTCATGAACCCGGCCGGGGTGACCGAGCCGCTCGACAGCGCCGCGGCGGGCAGCGTGTGAGCGGCGGCGATGTACACGAAGGACGCGAGCAGCACGAGACCGGCGACGATGCTCATGCCCGTGCCGAACGCGTGCAGCAGGCGGTAGCCGTAGATCACGCCGACCACGCTGATCAGGCAGACGACGACCGTGGACCAGAAGCTGCCGATGTGGATCAGGCCGTCGAGAGCCTGGCCGCCGAGCACCGCGTTCGATGCGAAGAAGGCCACGTACATACCGACGACGATGACGACGACGAGCAGGCTGCCCCACGCACCGAACTGCGCGCGGGTCTGCAGCATCTGCGGGATGCCCATCTGCGGCCCCTGCGCCGCATGCAGCGCCATGACGACGCCACCGAGCACGTTGCCGATCGCCATGGCGAGGATCGCCGCCCAGATCGGCAGGCCGTAGACGGCGGTCGACAGCAGGCCGGTCGCGATGGTCAGCATCATGATGTTGCTGCCGAACCAGATCGTGAAGAGGTTGCGGGACTTGCCGTGCCGCTCGTCCTCGGGAATGTGGTCGATCGTCCGGGTCTCGGCGCCCAGGGCGTTCTGCTGGCGGGTCGCGGTGCTCATGAAGGCTCCCTCGGGATCGCAACGGCGGCGGTGCCGTCCGGTGGACTCGAGCATGGTCCCGCCCAAATGCATCTACCAAATAATGGTGCTTGAATCACTGCATCACTTCGTGAGATGCAGTAACACCCGGGTCCCGCGCGAAACAGCGCGGTAACAGGAGGCAGGCGTGAGCAGGAGACCCGACGTCACGCTCACCCAGCTGCGGTACTTCATCGAGGCCGCCAACTCGCTCTCCATGACGGCGGCCGCCGAGCGGCTCTTCGTCGCGCAATCGGCCGTGTCCTCGGCGATCTCGCAACTCGAGCGCCAGGTCGGCGCGCAGCTGTTCGTGCGGCAGCGGTCCAAGGGTCTCGCGCTGACCGGAGCCGGTCAGCAGTTCCTCGGTGACGCGCGGGCGCTGCTCGTGCATCTCGACCAGGCGCTGGACTCGGCCCGCGGCATCGACAACCAGATCCGCGGCACGATCCGGATCGGCTGCTTCGTCACGCTCGCGCCGTTCGTGCTGCCGGCGATCGTCAGCCGGGTGCGGGCGATCCATCCGAATCTGGAGATCGAGGTCGACGAGGTCGACGCCGACGCCGCCCGCGACGCCCTGCGGAGCGGCCGGGTGGAGTTGCTGATCGGGTACGACTTCGCGCTCGGGAACGAGATCCGGCGCACCGTGCTCGCCGACGTGCCGCCGCACGTGCTGCTCGCCGCGAACCATCCGCTCGCCGCGCACCGGTCCGTCTCGCTGCGCGAGCTCTCGCGCGAGCCGATGATCCTGCTGGACCTGCCGCACAGCCGCGACTACTTCCTCGGGATCCTCGCCTCGGTCGGCCTCGCTCCCGAGATCCGGTACCGCACCATGAACTACGAGACCGTGCGCGCCTTCGTCGCGCACGGCCACGGATTCTCCATCCTCAATCAGCGGCCCCGTCACGACCTGAGCTACGACGGCGAGCGGGTGGTCGCCCTGCCGATCCAGGACGACGTGCCCGCGCTGGCCGTCGTGCTCGCGTCGATGACGTCGGTCCGCACCACCGCCAGGGCGCAGGCGGTCGCGGACGTCGCCGAGCGCGTGGTCGGTGACCTGCTGGGCAGCCGCGGATGACCCCTCTCGTTTCCGGCAGATTT
This sequence comes from uncultured Actinomycetota bacterium, assembly GCA_963716965.1. GTDB lineage: Bacteria > Actinomycetota > Actinomycetes > Actinomycetales > Microbacteriaceae > Amnibacterium. The sequence goes on from CAVQUZ010000003.1 coordinate 103,742, forward strand.
CGCATCTGACGATCTGATGCGGTCCAGCAGCTGGAGCTATTTGCGAGATCGACCGGCGGTGGCGACACTGGGCGGACGCAGCAGGGAGGTCGGGATGCCGGTCGAGGAGATCGAAGTCGTCGTCGTCGGAGCGGGGCAGGCGGGCATCGCGATGAGCGAGCACCTGATCGGCCGTGGCATCGCCCACGTGGTGCTGGAGCGCGCCCGCATCGCCGAGCGGTGGCGCACCGAGCGGTGGGACTCGCTCGTCGCCAACGGGCCCGCGTGGCACGACCGCTTCCCCGGCCGCGCGTTCGACATCGACCAGGACGGATTCGCCACCAAGGAGCAGGTCGCCGCGTATTTCGTCGAGTACGCGGAGCAGATCGGCGCGCCGGTCAGGACCGGGGTCGAGGTCCGCTCGGTCACGCGGCGCGACGGGCGTCCCGGCTTCCGCGTCGAGACGACCGACGGCACCTACCACGCCCGATACGTCGTCGCGGCCACCGGCGCGTTCCAGCGGCCGGCGGTTCCGGCGCTGGTGCCCGCTCACGCACGCATCCACCAGATCCATTCGAGCGCCTACACGCGTCCCGGCGCGCTGCCGCCCGGTGCGGTCCTCGTCGTGGGTGCCGGCTCGTCCGGCGTGCAGATCGCGGCAGAGCTCCAGCGCTCGGGCCGCCAGGTGTACCTGTCCGTCGGCCCGCACGACCGCCCGCCGCGGCGCTACCGCGGGCGGGACTTCTGCTGGTGGCTCGGTGTGCTCGGCAAGTGGGAGCTGTCGGCGCCTCCGCAGGGCGCGGACCACGTCACCATCGCCGTGAGCGGTGCGGACGGCGGCCACACCGTCGACTTCAGGCGGCTGGCCCAGGACGGCATCGTGCTCGTCGGTCGCACCGCGGGGTACGACGCCGGCGTCGTGCGGTTCGCGCCCGACCTCGCGCGCAGCATCCACGCCGGCGACGCGAACTACCTCGCGCTGCTCCAGGAGGCCGATGCCTACGTCGAGCGCAACGGCGCGGACCTGCCTGAGGAGCCGGAGGCGAAGGTGCTCGGCCCCGACCCGGCGTGCGTCACGGACCCGCTCGGCGCGCTCGACCTCGGGGCTGCCGGCGTGACGTCGATCGTCTGGGCGACCGGCTTCACGAGCGACTACGGGTGGCTGCAGGTGGACGTCGTCGACGAGCGCGGGCGCCCGCGCCATCAGCGCGGGGTGTCCGAGGAGCCCGGGATCTACTTCCTCGGGCTGCCGTGGCAGTCGCGCCGCGGGTCGAGCTTCATCTGGGGTGTGTGGCACGACGCGCAGTACCTCGCCGACGCCATCGGGATCCAGCGCGGGTACCTGGCGTACGACGACGAGGCCGCCCTGGTGGCGGGAGCGGCCCGATGATCCACACGCGGATCCGTCCCTTCAACACGAAGGACACGTACCCCGAGCAGCACCTCGACAACGACCTCTGCCAGGCGGTCGTCGCGGGCGGTGTCGTGTACATCCGCGGGCAGATCGGCCAGGACCTCGAGACCCGGGAATCGGTCGGCATCGGCGACGTCGAGGCGCAGACCGACCGGGCGATGGCGAACATCAAGCTGCTCGTCGAGGAGGCGGGCGGCACCCTCGAGCACATCGTCAAGGTGACCGTCTATCTCACCGACATCCGGTACCGGGAACCGGTGTACCGCACGATGGGCCGATGGCTGAAGGGCGTCTACCCGGTGTCGACGGGCCTCGTCGTGCAGGCGCTCGCCCGACCCGAATGGGTCGTCGAGATCGACGCGACCGCCGTGCTGTCGTGACCTTCTCGCTGGCGGTTCGGGACGGCGACGCCTTCGGGTCGGTCATCTGCTCGTCCTCGCCCGCGGTGGGTGCGCGGTGTGTGCACCTGCGCGACGGGGTGGGTGCGGTCCACTCCCAGAACATCACCGACCCTCGGCTCGGGGCGAGGCTGCTCGACCTGCTCGAGGCGGGGGAGCCGGCGGACGACGCCGTGCGCCGCGTGGTCGCCGAGGACGGCACGGCGCCGTTCCGGCAGCTCGTGGCCGTCGACGCCGCGGGACGCACGGCGGTCCACTCCGGGACCAACGCACTCGGCACGGTCGGCGCGCACCGGGCGCACGGCGCCGCGGCGGCGGGCAACATGCTCGCGACGCCCGAGGTGCCCCGCGTGCTCGTCGAGGCATGGCTCGGCGCCACCGGGCCGATCGAGTCGCGCCTGCTCACCGCGTTCCGCGCGGCGATGACGGAGGGCGGCGAGGCCGGTCCGGTGTACAGCGCGGCCATCGCGGTCGTCTCGGGTCATGGCTGGCGCACCACGGATCTGCGCGTCGACTGGAGCGACGATCCGCTCGCGGCCATGACGGGGCTGGTCGAGGTCTGGCTGCCGCAGCGCGACGACTACATCGTGCGGGGCGAGGACCCGGCGCACTCGCCCGGATACGGGGTGCCGGGTGACGACCGCTGACGTCGCCCTCGCCAAGGACGCCGCGCGTGAGCGCGTCCTGGCCGACCGCGACGCGCTCATCGACCTCGCCGATCGCATCCACGCCGATCCCGAGCCGGGCTGGCAGGAGCACAGGGCCGCCGCGCGGGTCGGCGAGGTGCTCGCCGCGGGCGGCTTCGTCGTGGAATCGGGGGCGTACGGCCTGCCGACCGCCCTGCGCGCGACACGGGGGAGCGGTGGCCGCCGGGTCGGCCTGATCGCGGAGTACGACGCACTGCCCGGACTCGGCCACGCCTGCGGGCACAACCTCATCGCCGCAGCGGCGGTCGGCGCAGCGCTCGCGCTCGGGGCGCTCGCCGACGACCTCGACCTCACCGTCGAGCTGTACGGCACGCCTGCCGAAGAGGGTGGAGGCGGCAAGATCGAGATGCTCGAGCGGGGCGCCTTCGTCGGGCTGGACCTCGCGATGATGACCCACCCTGCGCCTCGTGACGTCGCCGAGGCCGAGCCGTTCGCCGTGGCCCACTCCCACATCGCCTACGACGGCGTCGGCGCACACGCCGGCACCTATCCCGACCGCGGCGTCAATGCGAACGACGCGTTCGTGGTCGCGCAGGTCGCGATCGGCCTGCTGCGGCAGCAGCTGCCCGCGGGCACCCGGGTGCACGGCATCCAGACGGTCGGGGGCGACGCTCCGAACGCGATCCCTGCCCGCACCGAAGGCCGCTGGTACGTGCGGGCGGAGACGCTCGCCGCGCTGGACGGCGTCGAGCAGCGCGTCCGGCGCTGTTTCGAGGCCGGTGCGCTCGCTTCCGGCGCGACCCTCACGATCACCCCCGAGAGCCGTCCGTATTCGGAGTTCCGCACCGACGACGCCGCCCTTGCCGCGTTCGTCGCGAACGCCGAGGCGCTCGGGCGATCCTTCGCCGGTCCGGGCGAGGACGTACCGATGCGCCGGGCGTCGACCGACATGGGCAATGTCTCCCAGATCGTGCCGGCGATCCACCCGTACCTCGGCGTCGGGCCGACGACCGCGTCGAACCATCAGCCGGCGTTCGCCGCGGCCTGCACGGGCCCCGGCGCACAGGCGATGGTCCAGGACGCGGCAACGGCGATGGCCTGGACGGCGATCGACCTGTTCCACCCGGCCGCTCGATGAGAGGTCTGCACGTCACCAACGGCAGGCTCGCGCTCGGGGGAGGGCGATGGCGGGGAGGCGGTGTCCTCGTGCGGGACGGCCGCATCGTCGCGGTCGGCGCAGACGACGAGCTGGCGACCCTGCGGGACAGCGGCACCGTGGTCGTCGACGCCGAAGGCGGATCCGTGCTGCCCGGCTTCCACGACACCCACGTGCATCCGCCCATGGCGGGTGCCTCGCTGCTCGGCATCGACCTCAGCCCGGTGCACGACGCGGACGCCTACCGCCGGATCATCGCGGACTTCGCGGCCGGGCATCCCGAGCTGCCGGTCGTCGAGGGGGTCGGGTGGTACGGGGACGTGTACGAGGGCGGCTTCCCGACCGGCGCCGCGCTCGACGAGATCGTGCCGGACCGACCGGCGATCCTGACCAGCCACGACGGGCACGGCGTCTGGGTGAACACGGCTGCGCTCACGGCGGCCGGCATCCGGGCGGACGAGCCCGATCCGCCTGGCGGCCGGTTCGTGCGCGACGCGGCCGGTCGCCTCACCGGGGTCGTGCTCGACACGGCGATGCAGCGCATCGACCGCATCCGGCCCGAGCCGCCGGCCGACGCGGTGCAGCTGGCGATCCTCGCGGCCCAGCGGCGGCTGCACGCGGTCGGCATCACCACGTGGCACGATGCGGCCGTCGGCACCAGCGAGCTCGGTCCCGACTCGTTCGACGCCTATCTCGACCTCGACTCGCAGGGTGCGCTCACCGCGCGGGTCGTGCTCTGCCAGTGGTGGGACCGCGACCTCGGGCTCGAGCAGATCGACCGGATGCGGGAACGCCGGGACAGGGCGGCTCGCTCACGGCGCCTCGGTGCCGGTGTCGTCAAGGTGATGCAGGACGGCGTGATCGAGAACCGGACGGGCGCGCTGCTTCGGCCCTACAGCGACGATCCGGAGCGCACGGGCGAGTCGTTCATCCCGCCCGACCGGCTGGCCGCGATCGTCACGGCGCTCGACGCGCTCGGCTTCGACGTGCACCTGCACGCGGTCGGCGACCGAGCCGTCCGTGAGTGCCTCGACGCGGTCGAGCACGCCAGGCGTGCCAACGGTCCGGACGGCGGCCGCCATCAGATCGCGCACCTCGACGTGGTCGATCCTGCCGACGCGCCACGGTTCGCCGCGCTCGACGTCACCGCCAACGTGCAGATGCTCTGGGCGCGTGTCGACGCCGAGATCGTCCTGCGGAAGCTGCCGGCGATGGGCCCCGAGCGCGCCCGTCACCACTTCCCGTTCGGCTCGCTGCATCGCGCCGGCGCGCGGATCGTGGCGGGCAGCGACTGGCCGGTGTCCGACCCCAACCCGCTCTGGGCGATCCACACCGGCATCACGCGGCTCGCGCCGTCGACCGACCCGCACGCGACCGGGGACGCGCTCACGGTGCCGTTGCTGCCGGAGCAGGCGCTCCCGTTCGCCGTGGCGCTCGACGCGTTCACGGGCTCCGCCGCGTGGGCGGGCCGGCTCGAGGCCGAGTCGGGGGTGCTCGCACCCGGGCTCGCCGCTGACCTCGTGATCCTCGACAGGGACGTCTCCGCGGGGACCGGGCTCGACGTCGCCCGCGTGGCCGCGACCTACGTCGACGGCGTCGCGGTCCACGGCGGCCCACCGCGACCACAATGAGACATGCCCAAGATCGTCGACCACGATGCACGGCGTCGGGTCATCGTCGACGCGTACCTGACCGTGCTGGGCAGGGACGGCGCGCCGAGGACCAACGGCCGCACCGTCGCTGACGAGGTCGGCGTCGTGCCCGGCACGCTCTGGCACTACTTCGATTCGATCGAGCAGATCGCCGAAGCCGCGGCGCATCGGGGCGTGGCGCGCACGCTCGAACGCATCGGGGAGCGGACCGCGACGCTCCGAGGGCTGGCGGCGCTGCTCGCCGTCGCCGACGAGGTGTTGCCGCTCGACCCGGTCACGCGCGCCGAGGCGCAGGTCGTCCTGGCGTTCTGGGGTTCGGCCGAGCCGCTCGCCGCGCCCGGACAGAGGCTCGGTCGCGTGCCGGAGTACGAGGCGCTGACGATGACGGCGCTCGAGGAGGCGCGCGACGACGGCGACCTCGACCCGGGGACACCGCTCGCCGCGCTCGTGCGGCTGCTCGACTCCGTCTTCGCGGGGGAGCAGGTCATCGCCGTCGCGGACGGCGGCGCGGCCGGCGATCACCGGGCGGCGGTCGAGCTCGCCCTGCGCCCGTGGCTGCGCACGGTCGCGGGCGGGCGGCGGCTGACCGCATGGGCTGCCGGCGGATAGCCGCCGGTCAGCAGTGGCAGGCGCCGTTCCCGCAGGCGCACGCGTGCGCGCCGGGCGTCGCGGGCACGTCGAGCGTCGGGTTCCGGTCGAAGAACCCGTCCGGCTTCAGCCGGAAGCCCGTGCGATCGACCGGCATGACCGGCCAGTCCTCGGTGCGCGGGAAGTGGGTGAGGCCGAACGTGTGCCAGACCACGAGGTCTTCGCCGTCGATCGGCCGATCGCCGGCGATGTACGACGGCAGGCCCGAGCCGCCCGGGTGCATGTTCGGCGCGTAGCCCGCCGCCCACAGCTCGTCACGCTCGTACCTGGTGACCCACAGGTGGTGTGCGGCGAAGCCCGCACGCTTCCTCGACCAGGACTCGGCGTGATTGAACAGGGTCGCGTTGCCCTCGGGGAAGAGCACGTATCCCGTCGGGCGCCCGAGCCGATTGGTGCGCTCCGCGCTGCTGATGCGCCAGACGCGACCCACGGTGCCGTTCGCGTCGCGGACGCCCTCGGACTCCGTGGCGAGCCTGGTCGTTGTGCGGCCGATCGCCGCGCCCCAGGGATTGGCGTCGCTCAGCTCGACCCGTGCGACGTCGAGCTCGTCCACGGCGTTGCGCGTGCCGTCGACCGCCATGTCGAGGCGTGCGCAGAACAGGTGCTGGTGCACGGGCGCGCCGAGACCTGGAGCCAGTTCGGTCGCGTACGGGTAGTCGCCGCCGTCGTGGCCGCCGACGAACACGATGCCGGTCGCCTTCGCCTCGACCTCGAAGGTCCCGTCGAGGGACAGCGTGAAGGTGAAGCCGTAGTCGTAGTTGCCGACGGTCGTGAAGAACGACACGACCAGACGCCGCTGACGCCTGGTCGCCGTCGTCCCCGTGAACTCGTCCGTGTGCTTCCAGAGGACGCCGTAATCCTCCTCGTGGATGCAGATCGCATTCGCGATCGTCGTCGGCCTGCAGTGGTCGTCGGCCACGACCGCGTCGAGATAGGTGATCTCACCGAGGCAGTCGCAGCCGAGCTCGAGGGAGTTCGTGAGGCGGCCGAACTGGTACTCGCCGGCGTCGTAGTAGTTGTTCCAGCCGTGGGTCGGGCTCGGGTCGGCGTAGTTCACGACCATCTCCGAGATCGAGGCCCGGTAGAGCACCGATCGGGTCTCGCCGCGGTCGTCGAAGGTGAGCTGGTGCAGAGTGAGTCCTTCGCGCCCGTTGAAGCCGATCCGCACCCGCCAGTGCTCCCAGCTGAGCACGTCGTCCTCGAGTGTGAAGCTCACGCCCTCGGGCTGCGTGATGGAGATCGGCTTCAGCGTCGTGCGCGTGGGTCCGGCGATCGCGGGATCCAGGTAGTCGCCGGATTCGGTGGGGATGGACTCGAACGCCGTCTCGATCACCCTGAGCACCGACTTCGCGATGACGTCGACATGCGCGACGACGCCGTCGATGGGATGCGCCCACGGCAGGTCGTGCTCGTCGGCCATGTACAGGGCGAGCACCCGGAACATGCGCCTGCCGATCTCGTCCTCGTAGCCGAAGACCCCGGCGGTGAGCGGCAGAGTCCGGACCTTCGTCAGGTCGGTCACGCCGCGCTTCGCGATCGCCGCGACCCAGGCCGGGTCGGCCTTCACGATGTCGTCGAGCAGCGAGTACTCCTCGTCGAGCACCGGCGCTGTGCCGTCGTGCACCCCGAGGGGGCGGGCCAGCACCACGGTGCCGTGCGTCAGATCCGTGACCGTCTCGACGGCGACACCGGTCACGGTGTCGAGCAGCAGCGCACCGACCTCACGGGGCGGCCGCGCGGACGGGTCGAGCACCGCCGCCTTGTCGGGCTCCCGCAGCATCACGTACCCGAACCGGGTGGTGTCGGACACGTACCCGGCCTCGGCCAGCACGGCGCGGGTCCGGTCGATCTCGTCCGGACGCAGTCGCGCGAGCGCATGCGGAGCGGTGGCGGCTATGATCGGATCCCGTCGTCGTTCTTTGTTGAGCCTGCCGTCAATCCTACGTGGCCGCCGGCCCGCCCGTCTCAGCCGCGCACCGGTGCGGTGAGCAGCGCCCGATGGAACCGGACGGCCGCGTCGAGCGCGGCGACGGACACGCGCTCGTCGGTGCCGTGGATCGCGGCGAGTTCGTCCTGGGTGATCGCGAACGGCATGAACCGGTAGACCTCAGCGCCGAGACGGCCGAAGTGCCGCGAGTCGCTCGCCTGCACCATGACGTACGGCACGCAGAGCGCCTCCGGGTACGCGACGGCGACGGCATCCCGCATGCGGTCCCATGCGGGACCGGATGCGCGGGACACCGAGGGAGGATCCTCGCCGTTGACGACCGTCACCTCGACGGCCGGATCGTGGATCGTCCGCCGCAGCCGTGCCACGACGCTCCGCACGGTCTCGCCGGGGACGATCCGGATGTTCAGGTCGGCGGTCGCCTCGCTCGCGAGCACGTTCACCGCGGTCCCGGCACGCAGCCGCGTGACCGCGACCGTGGTCCGGGCGAGTGCCGCCGGCACGCCGCCGAGCGCGCCGATCAGCGGCCCGAGCAGAGGAGCGGCCGGCCGCGCGGCGAGCACCGCGGCGAGCGGGCGGGGCAGCCGGGGACCGAGGGCTGCGGCCATCGCGACGAGCACGGGGTGGGTCCTCGCCGGGAACGGGTGCGCCTCGATTCGGGTGAGCGCGTGAGCGAGGCGCACCGTCGCCTGGCGTCGCGGCGGCACCGACGCGTGGCCGCCGGGCGACCGCACGGTGAGCCGGATCGTCGCGAGGCCCTTCTCCGTGAGACCGATCATCGCGAGCGCCCCCGCGACGCCGGGGATCACACCCTCGACGACGGCACCGCCCTCGTCCAGGACGAGCAGCGGTCGCACGCCCCGGGCGGCCAGCAGTTCCGCGATCGTCGCGGCGCCGACGCCGGCGACCTCCTCGTCGTGCCCGAACACGAGATGCACGTCGCCGGCGGGCCGGAATCCCTCTTCGAGCAGCCCCTCGACCGCTTCGAGCACGGCGACGAGCGGGCCCTTGTCGTCGAGCGCGCCCCTGCCGTGCACGAGTCCGTCCTCGATCGCGCCCGCGAACGGATCCCGCGCCCACCGCTGGTCAGCGACCGGCACGACGTCGTAGTGGGCCATCAGCACGATCGGCGCGGCCCCGTCGCCACGCCATGTGACGTGGAGGGCGCCCCCCGCGACCTCCTCGACCCCGAGCCCATGCGTTCGCGGGTAGAGGTCGGCGAGGCGGGCGCGGAACGCGGCGAACACCGTCTCGTCGCGGATTGCCGGATCGGACACGGTGGGAATGCGGACGAGCGCGGCCAACCGGTCGGCCGCCGTCATCGGTCCGCTCCCGACCGTGCGAACGCCGCCGCCGGCACGACCGCGAGAGCGAGCGCGCCGATCAGCGCCGTGCCGCCGCAGACCGCCCAGACGGTCAGATAGCCCGAGTAGCTGCCGGCGGTGCCGCCGACGGGGGCGCCCGCGGCGAGGGCGATGGCGAACCCGCACGACGCGAACGCGCCGCCGAGCGACTTGCCGGTGTTGGTGAGTCCCGTCGCGACGGCGGTCCGGCCTGCAGGGGCGACGGCGGCCGCGGCAGCGGGCAGCGCGGCGACCAGCGTGCCCGATCCGAGGCCGGCGACCGCCATCGCGCCGAGCACCTGGCCGAGCGAGCCGTGGAACGGGATCAGTGCGAGGTAGCCGATCGCGACGATCCCTGAACCGGCCATGAGCGTCACGCGAGTGCCCGCGAGGCGCGACACCGGTCCGAGCAGCAACGCACCGACGAGCAGCGCGAGCACGTAGACGCCGATCACGATCGACAGCGCGCCCGACGACAGGCCGAGGCCGTACCCGACCTTCGCGGGATCGGTGCGGACGAACGTCGACAGCGGACCCTGCGCGCCGAGCACGCTCACACCGAGCAGCAACGCGGCGAGTTGGATCGGCCAGACCGATGGGCGTGCGAGCACCCGCATGTCGACGAGGGGGTCGGCCGTCCGGCGCTCGACGAGCACGAACACCGCGAGCAGCGCGAAACCGGGCACGAGGATCAGCCAGCCCAGAACGGATCCGGGCTGTAGGCGCAGCAGACTGAGGCCGCCCGTCAGCACGGCGAGCGCGACGCCGAGGACCACGGCGCCCGCCAGGTCCAGCGTGCCGTGGGCCCGCTCACCGGTCTCGCGCACGCCGATCAGCACCGCCAGGAACGCGACGACCACGATCGCGCCAGGCAGCAGCAGCGCGTCGCGCAGCGAGCCGAAGAGCGCGGAGGCGGACCCGCCGAGGAGCGCCCCCGTGATCGCGCCGGCCTCGAGCGCGGCCACCACGATGCCGGCGCCGGCGCGCGTCGTCGCCGGCGGATCGGGGCGATCGCGGGCGCGATGCGCGATGAGCGCCACCTCGAGGGGCAGCCACGCGGTGTAGAGCCCCTGCAGCGCCCACAGCACCAGGAACGTCGCGAAGTCCGGCGCGGCCGCGAGGCCGACCGACGAGATCGCCGTCGTGGCCAGCGCGACCAGGAGCATCCGCCTGTGCCCGATGAGGTCGCCGAGTTTCGCGAGGATCGGCACCGCCACGACGGACACCGCGAGCTGGCCGCCCTCCAGCCAGTTCACGTCGGGGTCCGCGATGCCGAGCAGCCGGGCGATGTCGGTGAGCTGGGGAACGTAGTAGCCCTGCAGGATGCCGGACGCGAACTCGACGACGACGAGGACGCCCACCACGCCGAACGCACCCCGCGCCCCGATGCCCGCCGTTCGTGCCCGCACGGATCAGACGCTACGGCCTCGGCAGCACCCCTAGAAGCGGCTCGTGCTTTTCATCGCCCTCGGGCGGCCGTCGGGATCGACGACGAGCCGGTACGCGGGGTCCGCCCACAGTCGCTGCATCCGCGTGACGGGTTCCGGGGTGTGGCGGCGGACCCGGCCGGGTGGCCTGGGACCGGAGCCGGTCCTGTGCCACTCGTCGAGCGCGGCGGCTCGTTCGATCCAGAGCCGGAAGGCGCTCGCGGGCGCGTCGAGTCTTGGGTCGTCCGGCTCGACCGCGAGATGCTCGGCGGCGAGCGTGCGTCGCAGCTCGCCGGCGAGCGCTCCCCCCTCGCCCCCCACGACCGCGCAGGTCAGCTCGCTGTCCGTCGTCCACGAGCGCCGGTTGAAGTTGTCCGACCCGCACGTCATCCACACGTCATCCACGATGCAGACCTTCGCGTGGATGTAGATCGGCGTGCCGGCCTCGTTCTCCAGGTCGAAGAACCGCACGCGGTCGGGGGCCGCCCTGCGCAGCATCGCCATCGCCCGCAACTGGCCGATGCGGCTCGGCGGTCCGGAGAGCGGTCCGTCCGAATCGGGGTACCTCGGCACCACGGCGATCACGCGCAGTTCGGGCGCGCGGCGCAGCGCCTCGGCGATGCTCGTCGCGACCTCCCTCGACCAGAGGTACTGATCCTCGATGTAGATGAGCGAGGTCGCGCGGGCGAAGGCCTTCGCGTAGCCACGGGCGACACTCCGCTCGCCGGCCGGCGCGAAAGGGAACGGCGGCCGCTTCCTGGCGTAGGTCCGCAGCAGCTGCACGGCGTGCGGGCCCGCCGGCGGGGCGGGCGGCGCCGCCTCCGGCAGCGGACGCGGGTGCCTCGGCATACGCGCGAGCGCCTGCATCAGCATCCGGTACGGGTTGCGGTGGTCGATCGGTGTCGGGTCGTCCCACCGTTCGGCGAAGACGGCCAGCAGGTCGGCGACGACCGGACCGCGCAGCTCGAGCGTCGCGTCGTGCCACGGCGCGTGGTCGCCGTAGCGCGGGTCCATGTCGAGGGACTGCGGATCACCCGAGTGGCGCGCGTCGTCCCGCCGCGCGTGACTCACGTCGATGCCGCCCACGAACGCGACGTCACGCGTCGCATCGTGCCGATGCCGGATCACGAACAGCTTCTGGTGGTGCGAGCCGAAGGCGCGCACGCGCTGATCCAGCAGCACCTCGCCGCCGGCGTCGTTGATGCGCCGGCCGAGCTCCTCGTTCGAGCGGCCGCTGATCGGCGAGGACAGCCGCTCGCCGTGCGATCGCCACACCAGTCCGCGGACCTCGACACCGTCGCGTGCGAGCCGGGCGAGCAGATCGGCGATGGTCGGGCCGTCGGGCGTCAGCCGCTCGTCCGCGTCGCCCCGCCAGTCGGTGAACCAGACGCGATCGCCGGGTGCGAGCGCGCTCAGCTCGGCGAGCAGGCTCGCGAAGTAGGTCGCGCCGTCGACGAGCGGCCGCACGAGGTTGCCCTCCGACCAGGGCAGGGCGCCCGCCTGCACCGACGTCGCCGGGTTGCCGCGCTCGGTGCGGGTCAGGAACCACGCGCCCGGATCCTCGCTCATCGGCCCACTCTGGCACCTGGATGATCGATGCGCCTCAGGCGCCGGCGGGCACCCGCACGCGGAGGGAGGCGGGTTCGACCCAGGCCGAGAACGCGGCGGCGCGGCCGAAGCCGTCGCCGTCGAGCTCGATCTCCTCCGGCTTCGAGAGGCGCGCGACCAGGCGCGTGCCCGTGTCGTAGTGGAGCTCGTGATCGTTTCGGTGCTCGCCGGCGAGCCGCCTGCCCGCCTTCGTGCGGCGCACCACCCCGTTGGTCCACGCGACCTTGGTCCACACGCGGATCCAGCCGAGCACGCCGTTCGGCCTGGTCATGAGCAGATCGAGCAGCCCGTCGTCGAGCGAGGCCTCCGGCATCAGCAGGATGTTGGCCGGCAGCGAACCACAGTTGCCGATGATGAGCGTGTGGACCGTCGTGCGCCGGACGGGGTCGTCGTCGAGCCGGAAGCGCAGGTGCAGTTCGCTCGGGTCGCGCAGCGATCGCACCAGTGCCTGCACGTAGGCGACCCAGCCCGCGCGCTTCTTGAGCCCCTCGTCCGTGTTCGCGATCATCTTCGCGTCGAGGCCGAGGCCGGCCATGACGACGAAGGCGTGCTCGTCCCGGCTGCCGTCCTCGCGCTCGATCCGGATCATGCCGAGGTCGATGGCCCGGTCCGTGCCGGTGAACGCCGTCCGGATGCAGTCGGGCACGTCGCTGAGCGCCATGCCGAGGTTCCTGGCGAGCAGGTTGCCGGTGCCCGACGGCAGCAGGGCGAGGGCGACGTCGTGACCACGAGCCGCCTCGACGACGGCCCTGACCGTGCCGTCGCCGCCCGCGGCGATGATCAGGTCGACACCCTGCTCGAGCGCCTGACCCGTCACGCCCTGCCCGATGTCGTCGACGCTGGTCTCGAGCCAGACGGTCTCGTTCCATCCGGCGGCCTCGGCCTCCTGCGTGACGACTTCGCGCAGCGCCTCGAGATCGACCTTGACCGGGTTGTAGACGATCGCGGCGGTGGGGCGGGTCGATTCGGGCATGCGCGACAGCGTAGGGACTCCCGGATGTGCAGTACCCGGATCGGCGCGGGGTTGTGCGGGAGGCCCGATGCGTGCTCAGGTCGCGAGCTCCGCCACGACCACGCCGTAGGGCTCGAGGTCGATCGACGCCAGCGGCTCGCCCCCGAGGGAGCGAACGGGTGCACCGGCCGGCGTGACCGTGACCGGCGCGTCCGCCTCGCTCACGAACCAGACGAAGCCCCGGCCGTCCTCGTGCTCCATCGTCGCGACGAGCACGCGCGGGTCGTCCACCCGCACGGCGGGTCCGGTGCCCGCCTCCTCGGCGAGTGCGCGGTACAGCTGCCAGGTGGGCTCCGGATTCACGCGCTGGGTCGCGGATGCGAGGTACTCGAACGGGTACGTGCCGAAGACCATCGCGCCCGTGCCGACGGGTCGGCGCAGGATCGCCGGCCGGCCGGCGGCATCGATCGCCACGACCTCGGCGTCGGTCGCCCGCACCGGCAGGAATGAGCGGCCGTCGACGGTGCCGCCCACCGCGAACTCGAGCGTGGCCCCCTCGGCGATGTCGCCGAACCGCCTGAGGAACGTGATCGACACGGACCCGCCGTCGATCGGCTCCGCGAGTCCGTACCGCGCCTGCTTCCGCACGCCGAACAGCTCGTCGAGCTTCGGCCACCACGCTCCCCGCTGGGTGTCGTGGACGCCGGCGAAATACGACGCCCACACGGTGGCGCCGCGCGATGCGCGCTCCTCGAGCTCCCGCCAGGTCGGCGCGAGCAGCGCCTTCGCGGACGGCACGAGGATCAGGCGCGCCTCGGTCGGCAGGCCGTCCGCTTCCCGAGCCACGCCGATCGGCAGGTCGGCCTCCCTGGCGGCGATGTAGGCCTGGCGGCACACCTGGAAGACGGTCGGCCCGTCGTCCGGGTGCGTGAACGGGATCGCGTTCTCGAGGTAGGCGGGCACGAGCAGCACCGAGTCGGTGTCCGGCCTGCGCAGCCCCGCGAATCCGACACGGTCGAGCAGAGCCGCGAAGTCGCGGACCTCGAGCAGCTGCGCCTTCGGGCGGCCGGCGTCGTCGACGAGGCCGAAATGCATCTCGAACGGGTGGTGGCTGTACGGCGGCTGCTCGAACAGCGGGTCGTAGTCGACGTTGTTCCAGGGGATCCAGCCCGTCGCGCCCGCCAGCAGGGTGGTGTGCAGCGTCTGCCGGTAGTAGTCGGCGGCGTGCCGCTCGTCCACGAAATCCGAGGTGACCCCGAACTCTTCGAGCACGACCGGCTTGCCGTCGATGTCGAGCAGCTCGCAGATGAACGCGGCACCGAGATGCTGGCGGACCGGGTCGTCCTCCATCCGGTACACGTGCGGTCCGAGGAAGTCGACGAGCGGCGCGAGTTCGCGCACGCGGAACCCGTTGTCGCGGCCGGTGATCTCCCTGCCCCACGCGCCTTCGCCGATCGAGACCGGCTGCCGCCCGCCGCCGGCCCTGATCGCGTCGATGAGCAGCTGCGCCCACGCCCCGACCGCGACGCTGTCGACCGTGCCCACTCCTCCCGTGTGCCAGTCGGCGTAGATCGGTATCTCGTTGGTGAGCAGCCAGCCGGCGATCGCAGGATGCTGCGCGAACCGTGACACGACCTCACGGATGTACCAGGCCTGACGTCCCACGAACCAGACGTCGCCGAACAGATCGCGGCCGCCCCGCCATGCCGGATCCCAGTTCTCGCCAGACATGTGGCCGACGAGGAAGGTCGGGATCGTCTGCAGGCCGGCAGCGGCGTGCCGGTCGAGGAAGTCGCCGAAGGACTCCAGCAGCCCTGCGTCGAGGCGGTCGGGCTCCGGGTGGAAGTCGGGCCAGTAGAGGAAGCTGCGGGTCAGGTTGATGCCGTGTTCGCGCAGCTGCCCGAGTTCGTCGGCGATCACCTCCGGCCGGTAGTCGCGCCACATCAGTGGACCGCCGGTCCTCGACCAGAAGTTCACCCCGATCCAGGCCTGGTGTGCGCCGTCCCCGCCGATGTGTTCCGAGTGTCGTCGCATGTCGGCCCTTCGTCGCGCGTCCCGCCGTGTCGAGTCCACAGCCCGCACATCGATTATGAAGCGGTTCAGTACACTTCCGGTACCCGGGTCGAACCGCGTGCCACCCGAGCCGATACCGTTGGCGCCACAGGAGGTGGGCATGGCCGCGAAGCGGGTGACGATCGACGGTCTCGCCGAGCGTCTCGGGATCTCGCGCGCCGCGGTGTCCTATGCGCTGAACGGTCAGCCGGGCGTGAGCGACGTCACGCGGCACCGTGTGCTCGCGCTCGCGCTCGAACTCGGCTGGCAGCCCAGCTCGAGCGCCCGATCGCTGTCGCGGTCGCGATCCGACGCGATGGGACTCGTGCTGTCGTCGCCGGCCGCCGACGTCGGCGCCGAGCCCTACTACATCTCGCTGCTCGCCGGCATCGAGTCCGCGCTGACCGATGCCGGCATCACGCTGCTGCTGCGGTTCGTGCCCGACTCGAACGGGCAGGAGCTCGCGATCTACGAACGGTGGGCCGCTGAGCGGCGCGTCGACGGCGTGCTGCTCGTCAACCTGCGCGTCGAGGACCCTCGGCCGGCGCTGCTCGAGTCCCTCCGGCTGCCGTTCTTCGTGCACGGCGCGGAGTTCGTGGGCGGCGCCTGGCACACGGAGCAGCGAGCCGAAGCGGCCCTGCTGGTGGCGCATCTCGCCCGCCTCGGGCACCGCTCGATCGCCCACGTCGGCGGCCCGGCCCGATTGCTGCACGAGCAGCAGCGCCGCAGCGACGTCGCCGAGCTGGCAGCCGGGGCGGGTATCCGCGCCCGATCGGTCGAGGCGGACTACTCGCTCGAAGGCGCGCGGATCGCGACCTGGGCGCTGCTCGACGGCGACGACCCGCCGACCGGGTTCATCTTCTCGAGCGACCTGATGGCGCTCGGTGGGCTGACCGCGCTGCGTGAGCGCCGCACGCAGGGTGCCGTCACCAGTTGGGACGACTCGGTCCTGTGCCGGACGGCCCTGCCCGGCATCACCGCGCTGGAGCGCGATCCGTACGGGGCGGGCAGGCGAAGCGCGCACCAGCTGCTCGCCGTGGACGGCGCCGAACCGCCGAGACCCGAGGCGCCTGCCGCGAGCCGGCTCGTGGTGCGCGGCTCGAGCGCGGACGTCCACCTCTCCGCCTAGGCCTCCGGGGGAGCAGAGCGGGCGCCGGTGTCGTTACCATTTCGTGTCCTTGCGAACTGAAGCGCTTCAGTTACACTCGCCGACATGGCCGAGCCGCCCAGGCCGGACACCCCTGACAGACGAGGAAGTCTCATGCAACGAAAGCGCGCACTCGCTGCGGGCGTCACGGTCGTCGCCGCGGCCATGGCGCTCGCCGGATGTGCCGGCAGCAACACCGGCAGCAACTCCAGCTCGAGCAAGACGCTCACCTACTGGGCCAGCAATCAGGGCACCAGCCTCGCGAACGACCGCGCGGTCCTCGCTCCGGAACTGAAGGAGTTCCAGAAGGAGACCGGCATCAAGGTCAACCTCGAGGTCATCGGGTGGCCCAACCTGTACACACGGATCCAGACCGCGATCTCGTCGGGCAGCGGGCCCGACGTGCTCAACATCGGCAACACGTGGGCGCCGACGCTGCAGGCCTCAGGCGCGTTCGTGCCGTTCGACAGCGCCAACATGAAGGCGATCGGCGGCTCGAGCAAGTTCGTCGAGAGCGCGCTCGCCACCGGCGGCGCGGCGGGCAAGACCGTCACCTCCGTGCCGCTGTACGGCCTGGCGTACGGGCTCTACTACAACAAGGCCATGTTTCAGGCGGCCGGGCTCACCCCGCCGTCCACCTGGGAGGACATGGTCGCGGACGCCAAGAAGCTGACCGACCCGGCAAAGGGCGTGTACGGGATGGGCCTCGAGGCGGGCAGCGTCACCGAGAACGTGCACTTCGCCTTCATCACCGCCCAGCAGAACGGCGCGAAGCTCTTCAACGGCGACAAGCCCGACTTCACCTCGGCTCCGGTCGTCTCCGGTGTCCAGCGCTACCTCGACCTGATGGCGACGGACAAGGTCGTCAGCCCGTCGGACGCGCAGTACACGACGGGCACCGAGGCGAGCGCCGATTTCGCCAAGGGCAAGGTCGCGATGATCGTCAACCAGAACAACGCCGACGCGAACCTCACCGCCGACGGCATGGACGCCAGCAAGTACGGCGTGGTGCCGATCCCCGCACCGAGCGGCGGCCAGCCCGTCGCGAGCGGCGTGCAGGGCATCAACCTGTCGGTCTTCAAGAACACGAAGAACATGACGGGCGCCCTGAAGTTCGTGAACTTCATGACGAGCGCGAAGGCGCAGTCCTACTTCGGCAAGCCGTACGCGGCGATCCCGGTGCTCAAGGGCCTCACGCCGACGTTCTCGACGGACCCGACGATCACGGCGACCTTCTCGAAGATCTACGACACCATGTCGCAGCCGTACCCGCTGACGCCGTCCGAGGGCTCGTTCGAGACCAACGTCGGTACCGCGATGAACAACCTGTTCGCCCAGGTCGCGACCAAGGGTTCGGTGAGCACGGCAGCCATCACGAGCGCCCTGGCCACCGCCGAGCAGAAGACCGCAGCAGCGGGCTGATCCCGTCGCTCCGTGAGCTCCGGCGGCGCCGGGGCTCACGGAGCGAAGTTCGTGACCAACCCCTGACGGATCGAGACGAACATGGCGGCGACGACCGCGGCACCGGACACCGGTGCGGATGAACTGACCGGCGTGCGACGCCCGACCGCGCCGCACGGCACGCGCGGACGGCCCGCAGGGCGCCGCCGGATGCCGGGCGGGTGGGTGCCGTTCGTGCTCATCGCCCCCGCAGTCCTGCTCGAACTGCTCATCCACCTGATCCCCATGGTGGTCGGCATCGGCATGAGCTTCCTGCACCTCACCCAGTTCTTCATCGCGAACTGGGCCGCGGCGCCGTTCTCCGGCTTCGCGAACTACGGGCTCGCGCTCGACTTCAGCCAGGCGGAGGGGCAGGCGCTGCTCACCTCGTTCCTCGAGACCTGCGTCTTCACGATCTTCGTGGTGGGCCTGTCCTGGGTGCTCGGCATGGCGGCGGGCGTCGCGCTCCAGCGGTCCTTCCGGGGCCGAGGGCTGCTGCGCACGCTGTTCCTCGTGCCGTACGCCATCCCCATGTACGCCGGCGTCATCGCGTGGAAGTTCATGTTCCAGCAGCAGACGGGCGCGATCAACACGATCCTCGGCGGCCTCGGACTGGTCGATGCGGCGCACAAGCCGTTCTGGCTGATCGGGGGCAACGCCCTGATCTCGGTGATCGTCGTGGCGCTCTGGAAGAGCTGGCCGTTCGCGTTCCTGATGCTCATGGCGGGCATGCAGTCGATCCCGGAAGACCTGTACGAGGCCGCGGCGCTCGACGGCGCCGGTCCGTTCCGGCAGTGGCGCAACGTCACGTTGCCGGGCCTCGGGGGCGTCAACCGCGTGCTCCTGCTCGTGCTGTTCCTCTGGACGTTCAACGACTTCAACACCCCGTTCATCCTGTTCGGCGGCAACGAACCCGCGTCCGCCGACCTCTTCTCGCTGCACGTCTACAACACGTCGTTCGTGATCCTGAACTTCGGGTTCGGCTCGGCCATGAGCGTGCTGTTGCTGCTGTTCCTGCTCGTCGTGACCGGGGTCTATCTCGGCCTGTCCAATCGGAGGTCGAAGGATGCGTGATTCGCTCGGCATGAAGGTGTTCCGCGTCGTCACGATCGTCGTGCTCGCGGTCTTCGTGATCCTGCCGCTGTACGTGATGATCACGTCGGCGGTGAAGCCGCTCGGTGACGTGCAGGGCGCGTTCACGTGGATCCCGACGCGCATCACTCTGGCGCCGTTCGTCGACATCTGGAACACCGTGCCGCTCGCGCAGTACTTCGTGAACAGCCTCATCGTCTGCACCGCGGCCAGCGTCCTGAGCGTGCTCGTGGCGATCTTCGCCTCGTACGGCGTCTCGAGGTGGCGCTTCCGGGGCCGGTCGGTCTTCACGACGACCGTGCTCTCGACGCAGATGTTCCCCGGCGTGCTGTTCCTGCTGCCGCTCTACCTGATCTTCATCGACATCAACCAGAAGCTCGGCATCCAGCTCGTCGGCACGAGGCCCGGCCTGATCATCACCTACCTGACCTTCACGCTGCCGTTCTCGATCTGGATGCTCACGGGCTACTTCGACAACATCCCGCGCGAGCTCGACGAGGCGTCGAAGGTCGACGGGGCGTCGGCGATGGCGACCCTCTTCCGAGTCGTGCTGCCGGTCGCCCGACCGGGCGTCGTGGCCGTGCTCGTCTACTCGTTCATGACCGCATGGGGCGAGGTGCTGTTCGCCTCGGTGCTCACGAACGAGACGTCGCGCACGTTGTCCATCGGCCTGGGGGAGTACTCGACCGAGGTCAACGTCTACTGGAACCAGATCATGGCGGCGTCCCTCGTCGTGAGCGTGCCGATCGTCGCCGGATTCCTGCTGCTGCAACGCAACTTCGTGGCAGGCCTCGCAGCGGGCGCGGTCAAGTGACGCGGCTCGACGCGAACCCGATCGGCGAGGCGTCGGCCGTCGTATTCCCCGCCGGCTTCGTGTTCGGATCCGCGACGGCGGCCTACCAGATCGAGGGTGCGGCCCGCGAGGACGGCCGCGGCCCGTCGATCTGGGACACGTTCAGCCACACGCCGGGCAAGACGGCCGGCGGCGACTCCGGGGACGTGGCCGATGATCACTACCACCGCATGGAGGCCGACCTCGATCTGATGGCCGACCTCGGCCTGCACGCGTACCGCTTCTCGATCTCGTGGTCGCGGGTGATGCCGCTCGGTCGTGGTGCGGTGAACCGCGCCGGCGTCGACTTCTACTCGCGCCTCGTCGACGGCCTGCTCGCCCGGCGCATCCAGCCGGTCGCCACCCTGTACCACTGGGACCTGCCGCAGGCGCTCGAGGACGAGGGCGGATGGACGCGACGCGGCACGGCGTACGCGTTCGCGGACTACGCGCGGGTCATCGGCGCCGCCCTCGGCGACCGAGTGCACACCTGGACGACGCTGAACGAGCCCTGGTGCTCCGCCTATCTCGGCTACGGCTCCGGCGTGCACGCGCCTGGTCGCATCGGCGAGGCCGAGCCGCTGCAGGCCGTGCACCATCTGAACCTCGCCCACGGGCTCGCGGCGCGCGCGCTGCGGGATGTGCTCGGACCCCGCACGCGCATCTCGGTCACGCACAACCTGCACGTCTTCCAGCCGGAGGGGGCCGGCGGTGACGAGGCGGTGCGCCGGCTCGACGCGCTCGGCAATCGTGCGTTCCTCGGGCCGCAGCTCGACGGCGCGTATCCGGACGACCTCATCCGCGACACGGCGCACATCACGGACTGGTCCTTCGTGCTGCCGGGCGACCTCGCGCTCATCCACCAGCCGGTCGACGTGCTCGGCGTGAACTACTACACGACGACCCGCGTCCGGCTCTGGGACGGCACGAGCCCCCGCGAGACCGCGGACGGGCATCGCAGCGGTGCGGCATCGCCGTGGCCGGGCGCCGGCATGGTCGAGTTCCCGGCGCGCCCGGGCCCGGTGACCGCGATGCAGTGGCCGATCGTGCCGTCGGGACTGACCGGCCTGCTGCTGCGGCTCACCCGAGAGCACCCGGACCAGCCGTTGATGATCACCGAGAACGGTGCGGCGTACGACGACGTGGTCGCCGCGGACGGGGCGGTGCACGACGCCGATCGGCTCGACTACGTGCGTCGCCATCTGGTCGCGGTCCACGACGCGATCGAGCAGGGCGCGGACGTGCGGGGATACTTCCTCTGGTCGCTGCTCGACAACTTCGAGTGGAGCTGGGGCTACGACAAGCGCTTCGGCATCGTGCGGGTCGACTACGACACGCTCGAGCGCACGCCGAAGGACAGCGCGCTCTGGTATTCGCAGGTGGCCAGGACCGGGTCGGTGATGCGCATCGAGTGACCCGGGTCGGTCTAGCGTTCCGGATGGACCCGCTTCACCGACACCGAGAAGGACCCCCACGATGCCGACGACCCCCATCCCCGCCGATCTCGAGGCGTTCCTGCTGTTGCCGAACGCGAGCGTGGTGGCGACCGTCCGCCCGGACGGCGAATTGTCGACCGCTGCGACCTGGTACGAGTACATGGGCGACCAGCGCATCCTGCTCAACATGGACGTGACGCGCGTGCGGCTCGGTCACCTCCGGAAGAACCCGCGCGTCGCGCTGACGGTCCTCGGCGCCGACTGGGGCACGCACGTGTCCGTCAGCGGGCACGTCGACGAGATCCGGCACGACACCGACCTCGCCGACATCGACCGCATCTCCTCGCACTACATCGGCGAGATCTACCCCGACCGGGAGCGGGACAGCTGGAGCGCGATCTTCACCATCTCGCGCTGGCACGGCTGGGGCGCGATGGCCCGCTGACCGCTGGGCTCGGGGTCAGGCCTCGCGGTGGTCCGCTGCCCGGGGCCGCGGCGACTCGGGCGACCGGGAGCGGCCCGGCGCGGGCGGCAGCGCCGCGGAGCCGAGCAGCGCCAGCTTCGCCGCGTCCTCGGAACCGGCGTCGGGGTGGTACAGCACGAGCATGATGCCGTCGGTGCCGCCGACGAGCAGCTTCTCGCGGTTCAGCGTGAGCGGTCCCACCTGCGGATGCGCGAACGTGATCTGCACGCCTTCGCGGACGGCGACGTCGTGGCGCGCCCACAGCTGCCGGAAGAGTGGGCTCGCCAGCGACAGTTCACCGACCAGGTCGATGCACCGCGGGTCGTCGACGGCCGTGCCGACGGCCTGCCGGAATCCGGCGACGAGGTGGGCCGCGGCGCGCTCCCACTGCGGGAAGAGCGCCTGCTCCGCCGCGTCGAGGAAGAGGTCGCGCAGCCGGTTGCCGCCCGGGACGAGGCGCGGGGAGATCGCCGTCGCGAGCGGGTTCGCGGCGAGCACGTCGAGGTAACGGCCCTCGACGAACGCAGGCAGCGCGATGGTCGCGAGCAGCTTCGCGACGCCGACCGGCACGGCCTCCGGGCGTCGCCCCGCGCGCGGGCGCCGCGGACGGTCGGCGGCGAGACCCTGCAGGTGTGCGGTCGCGTGGTCGTCGAGGCGGAGCACACGGGCGATCGACTCGAGCACCTGGACCGACGGATTGCGGTCGCGCCCCTGCTCCAGGCGCAGGTAGTACTCGGCGCTGATGCCCGACAGCATCGCGACCTCCTCGCGCCGCAATCCGGGGACCCGACGGACGCCCAGCACCGGGATGCCGGCCTGATCGGGCGTGACGAGCTCGCGGCGGGCGCGCAGGAACTCGCCGAGCGGATTCGGGTCGTCGGTCATGCCGGCACGCTAACCCCGGCGATGCGCCGCCGGGTGTCCCCGTCACTCCCAGTGTCGTCAGGGAGCTGGTCCCCGCACCCCGTCCGCACCACTGTGGTCGCATGACCATGCAACGGATCCTCGTCACCGGCGGCTCCGGCTTCATCGCGGGGCACTGCATCCTGCAACTGCTCGGGCAGGGCTTCGAGGTGCGCACGACCGTGCGTTCGCTCGCGAGGGAGGACGCGGTCCGTGGGGTCCTCACCGACGCCGGAATGACCCGCGGTGACGCGCTGGACTTCGCCGCGGCCGACCTCATGCAGGACGACGGGTGGGCGGATGCGGTGGCGGGCGTCGACGCCGTGCTGCACGTCGCATCCCCGGTGCAGCCCGGTCACGTCGAGCACGAGGACGACGTCATCGTGCCGGCACGGGAGGGCACGCTCCGCGTCCTGCGCGCCGCGCGGGCCGCCGGCGTGCGGAGGGTCGTGCTCACGTCGGCGTTCCACGCGGTCAGCTGGGGGCATCCGCACGATGACCACGTGTTCACCGAGGCGGACTGGACCGTCCTCGACGGACCAGGCGTCGACGCCTACGGCAAGAGCAAGACGCTCGCCGAGCGCGCCGCGTGGGACTTCATGGCCGCCGAGGGTGGACCGATGGAACTCGTCACGATGCTGCCCGTCGCGGTCATGGGGCCGGTCATGGGGAACGCGATCACCGGCTCGAACCACATCGTGCAGACCATGCTGGACGGCGGCATGCCGGGCTTTCCGGACATCTGGATCCCGATCGTCGACGTGCGCGACGTCGCCGAAGCGCACATCCTCGCGCTGTCGGTGGCCGAGGCGGCCGGGCAGCGGTTCCTGCTCTCGTCGGGACCCGTGATGTCCCTGCAGCAGATCGGCGGCGTGCTCACCGCGGAACTCGGCGACGCGGCGCGGCGGGTGCCGACCAGGTCGATCCCGAGCATCGCCGTGCGCGCCGGTGCGGCGGTCCGGCGGGAGTTCCGCGCCGTCGTGCCCGACCTCGGCTACAAGAAGCTGCTCTCCAACGAGTCGGCGCGGCGCGTGCTCGGCTGGACGCCTCGACCAGCCGAACAGGCGATCCGGGCGGCCGGCGAGAGCATGGTCGCCAGGCACCTGCTGAAACCGTGACCTTCCGGCCCGCGAGGTGCTGCGACGGGACGCGAAACGGTCACATCCGCGCCGTGCGCGGGTTGGCGGGTCAGCAGGACGACTTGGTACCGTCCGGGCATGAGCGACGCAGACGAGGTGGTCCGCGAGAGCATCGCGGCCGGCAGGACCGCCCTCGGTATCGAGTTGGGATCCACGCGCATCAAGGCGTGCCTGGTCGGCGACGACCCGGCCGTCGTGCTCGCCTCGGGCGCGCACGAGTGGGAGAACGAGTACGTCGACGGGGTCTGGACGTACTCGCTCGACGCGGTCTGGGCCGGCCTGCAGGCGGCGTACGCGGACCTCGTGGCCGATGTGCAGCAGCGCTACGGGGGCACGCCGGCCACCTTCGGCGCCATCGGCGTCTCGGCGATGATGCACGGCTACCTCGCGTTCGACGACGCGGGCGACCTGCTCGTGCCGTTCCGCACCTGGCGGAACACCACGACCGGCGACGCGGCCGCCGAGCTCAGCGAACTGTTCGGCGTCAACATCCCGCTTCGATGGTCGATCGCGCACCTGCACCAGGCCGTCCGCGACCACGAGCCGCACGTCCCGCGGATCCGCTCGCTGAACACGCTCGCCGGATACGTGCACGAGCGGCTCACCGGGCGGCGAGTGCTCGGCGTCGGCGACGCGTCCGGCATGTTCCCCATCGAGGCGGCGACGCACGGCTACGACGCGGCCCTCCTCGCCGCGTACGACGAACTGGCGAAGGACGCCCTGCCGTTCCCGTTGGCGCGCCTGCTGCCCGAGGTGCTCGTCGCCGGCGAGCAGGCGGGGGAGCTGACCGCCGACGGCGCGGCACTGCTCGATCCGTCCGGCATGCTGCGACCCGGCGCCGTGTGCTGCCCGCCCGAGGGCGACGCCGGCACGGGCATGGTCGCGACGAACGCGATCGCGCCGCGCACCGGCAACGTCAGCGCCGGGACCAGCATCTTCGCGATGGTCGTGATGGAGCGGCCGCTGCGCCGGCCGCACCACGAGCTCGACGTCGTCGCGACGCCCGCCGGTGACCCCGTCGCGATGGTGCACTGCAACAACGGCGCAAGCGAACTCGCGGCGTGGGTCGGCATGTTCCGCCGGTTCGCGGAGGCGTCGGGCAGGCCGCTCGCGGCCGATGCCGTCTACGCGACCCTCTTCGCAGAGGCGCTCGATGCGGAGGCCGATGCGGGCGGTCTGCTCGCCTACAACTACCTCGCGGGCGAGCCGATCACCGGGCTGACCGAGGGGCGCCCGCTGTTCGTGCGCAGTGCCGACAGCCGCTTCACCCTCGCGAACGCCATGCGTGCGCAGCTCTACGGCGTGTTCGGCACGCTCAGCCTCGGCATGCGGGTGCTGGCGGATGAGGGTGTCGCCCTCGAGCGCATGTATGCGCACGGCGGCATGTTCCGCACGGCCGGCGTCGCGCAGCGGTTCCTCGCCGGTGCGCTCGACGCGCCCGTCGCCGTCGCCGAGAGCGCGGGGGAGGGCGGCGCCTGGGGGGCCGCGGTACTCGCCGCCTATGCCGCGTCCGGCGCGGGACTCGACCTGGCCGCGTTCCTGACCGACCGCGTCTTCGCGACCGCCGAGCCGGTCGTCGCCCTGCCCGTGGCCGACGACGTCGCGGGATTCGCGGCATATCTGGACCGTTACCGGGCCGGGCTCGACGCCGAACGCGCAGCGGTGGCAGCCCTTGCGCGCTGACGACGTGGACGGCGCCCGCAGCCCGGCACGATACGGTCGGCGACCTATGGACACGTCGCACGGGCAGTCGATCGAAGCAGCATGGACGGCCGCGACCGCGCGTGCCGCGACCCGCCTGGCGGGTCTCTCCCACGAGGACAAGGTCGCGATCGGGCTGGCCGACTTCGACCGCGTGACGGATCCCGATGTCGTGCCGTACCGGTACTCGGACGGACCGAACGGGGTGCGCGATGCCAAGGGCGCCACCGTGTTCCCGTCGAGCCTGGCGCTGGCGGCCACGTTCGACCGCGCGCTCGCCGCGGAGTACGGCGGCGTGCTCGCCGGCGAGATGCTCGCGGCGGGCAAGAACGCGCTGCTCGGCCCGGCGTTCGACGTCGCGCGGGTGCCCGAGTCGGGCAGAGCCGGCGAGAACATGGGCGAGGACCCCGTGCTCATCGGCGAGATCGGCGGCGCGGTCGTCGCGAGTCTGCAGGCGGGCGGCGTACTCGCCGTCGCCAAGCACTTCGTGGCCAACAACTTCGAGTGGCTGCGGACCGGAGCCGGGTTCCCCGAGCGCAGCGACGCGATGGATGTGCACGTCGACGCGCGCACCCTGGCCGACGTGTACCTCGAGCCCTTCCGCCGGGCGATCGGTCACGGCGCCGCCGCGCTCATGGGCTCCTACAACCGCCTCAACGGCGTGTACGCCTGCGAGCGTGCCGACCTGCTCGCGCTGCCGCGCGAGCAGTGGGGCTGGCAGGGCGTCATGACACCCGACTTCAAGTTCGCGGTCCGCGACCCGGGCGCCGCGCTCGTCGCCGGCATGGACATCCCCGGGCTCGACGGTGCCGCGGGCCGGACCGCCGAGCAGCTGCTCGCGGATCCCGAGCGGCTCGACGACGTCGTGCTGCACATCCTGGCCGCCGCCGAGTTCGTCGGACTCCGCCGCCCGCACGCGGATGCCGCCGGGCTGGGCGGCCCGGAAGCGCTCGGACTGGCGGAGCGCATCGCGGCCGACGGCATGGTGCTGCTGAAGAACGAGGACGCCCTGCTGCCGCTCGCCGCGGGGACCAAGGTCGCCGTGATCGGTGCCGAGTCCGTGGCCGAACTGCTCGTAATCGGCGGATCCGCCGCTGTCGTCGTCACTCCCGAGCGCACCGTCCCGGTCGCGGATGCGCTGGGCGCACGGTTCGCGGTATCGTCGTCGCCCGGATCCGACGGGGTCGTGCCGCTGCCACCGCTGGCCGCATCGCGCACGGTCGACGGCATCCACGTCGCGCTGGTCGATGCGGCGACCGGGGACGCGCGCGGGTCGGAGCCCGCCGTCTTCAGGATCGACCCGCCGGCCGACGTGCGCTCCGGCTGGTCGGCGACGGTGGAGACCCGGATCGTGCCGACGATCGGCGGCCGCCACGTGTTTGCGCTCGAATTCGCCGGCGAAGCCGTCCTGTACGTCGACGGTGCCGAGGTCGCGAGCGGATTCAGGGAGGCGTCCCCGTTCGTCGTCGGGCCGTTGCTGCCGCTCTTCGCGGTCGTCGACCTCGAAGCCGGGCGGCCGGTCGACCTCCGCGTCGAGTACGTCTCCGGCGTCGCGATCAGCATCCCGATCCCGGGATTCGAGATGGATCCGCACCTGGAACTCGGCTGGAGCGAACCGGGCGGGAGCATCGCCGCCGCTGCGGCGCTCGCCGCGGACGCCGACGTCGCACTCGTCGTCGTCGGCCGGGTGTCGGCCGAGGGCATGGACACCGACGGGCTCGGCTCGCCCGGTCTGCAGGACGACCTCGTCGCGGCCGTCGCCGCGGCGAACCCGGCCACCGTCGTCGTGACGCTCGGATCGGGGCCGGTCGTGATGCCCTGGCTGGATCGGGTGCCGGCCGTGCTGCACGGCTGGTTCCCGGGCGAGCGATTCGGCGAGGCGCTGGCGGCCGTGCTGTCCGGCGACGCCGAACCCGGCGGACGGCTCGTGCTCACCTGGCCGAAGGCCGAGGACCGCACCCCGATCGAGTCGGCGGCGCAATACCCGGGCGTCGACGGCGTGGTCGAGTACACGGAGGGCTCGCTGGTGGGGTACCGCTGGTACGACGCCGAGGGTGTCTCGCCGCGCTTTCCGTTCGGCCACGGCCTCGGGTACGCGGCCGTCGAGTTCGGCGAGCCCGCGGTGTCGGTGGGAGCGGCATCGATCGTCGTCACCGTGGACGCGCAGAACGCCGGCGAGGTCCGGGGCAAGGCGGTGCCGCAGCTCTACGTGTCGCATCCGGCGGATGCGGGTGCGCCGCCGAGGCAGCTGGTCGCGTTCGACGCGGTCCGGCTGGCGCCGGGCGAGACGCGCACCCTTCGGTTCGAGATCCCACTCGAGGACCTGTGGCGTGCCGACGACGCGGGGCGGCGCCGCGCGGTGCCGGGCACCTACACGATCACCGTCGGGCGCTCCTCGCGCGACGTGACGGGCGCCGCGGATTTCGATCTCGCCTGAACACCGGCCGCACCCGCGGCGTCCGGGCGGCATCGACGGAGGGACGCACCCGTGGCAGGCGTCCTGATCGGGTTCGCGATCATCGGCGTGGTGATCGCGGTGGGGTACGTCGTCGGTCGGATCGGCCTGCTCGGCCCTGACGGCCATCGCGCGCTCAGCCAGCTCGTCTTCTTCGTGCTCACGCCGTGTCTGCTCTTCGTGACCATCTCGAAGGCCGACGTGCACGTGCTGTTCTCACCGACCCTGGTCGTCACCACGCTCGCGGCGCTCGTCTGCGCGGTGATCTCGGTCATCGTGGTGCAGGGGCTGCTGCGGCGCGGTCTTCCCGAGACGACCATGGCGACGTTCGCCGGCGCGTACGTCAACGCGAACAACATCGGCCTGCCCGTCGCCGTCTACGTGCTCGGCAGCGCGACCTACGTCGCGCCCGTGCTGCTGCTCCAGCTCGTGATCATGACGCCGATCATCCTGACGATCATGGATGTGACGAGCGGCCGCGGAGCGGGCTCGAGCGCGTGGCGCGTCGCCGTGCGCCCGCTCCGGAACCCCCTGCTCATCGGCGCGGTGCTCGGCGTGCTCTGCAGCGTGTTCCGCATCCGCATCGCCGCCGACGCGCTCGAACCGTTCTCGCTGCTCGGCGCCGCGGCCGTGCCGGTCGTGCTGATCTCGTTCGGTATGTCCCTGCACGGCAACCGCCCCCTCGCCGCGGGCGCCGACCGCGGGGTGATCCTGCTCGAGAGCGCGCTCAAGGTCGTCGTGATGCCGCTGACGGCGTGGGTCCTCGGGGCCTTCGTGTTCCACTTCGCTCGCGAGCAACTCTTCGAGACGGTGGTGCTGGCCGGTCTGCCGAGCGCGCAGAACGCGTTCAACTACGCGCAGCGGTACGGCGTGGGCGTCACGGTGGCGCGCGACACCGTGCTGATCACGACCGTCTGCGCGGTCCCGGCCCTGCTCGTGGTCGCCGCTGTCCTGAAGTGACGGCAGCGGCCGGACGGATCATCTGCCAGACCGGGTCGCTGGGAGCACGCCCGCCTCCCACCGGGCGCGGACGGCTCGACGAGGAGGAGCTCGAGGAGGCGGGGCTGCCGGCCGGTCTCCTGCACGTGCTGCCCGGCGGTGCCGAACTCGGCTCCGCGCTGGTCGAGCACCGCGGCGTCCGCGTGATCTCGTTCACCGGGTCGACCGATGCCGGGCGCGCGGTCGGCGCGGCAGGGGCCGCTGCGCTGAAGCGCGTCCACCTCGAGCTCGGCGGCAACAGCGCGCTGCTCGTGCTGCCCGGTGTCGACGTCGCGGCGGCGGCATCGGCCGGCGCGTGGGGCTCGTTCCTGCATCAGGGGCAGATCTGCATGACGACGGGCCGCCACATCGTGCACGAGTCGGTGTACGACGAGTACGTCGAGCGCCTCGTATCGGCCGCCGACGCACTGCCCGTCGGCGACACGCTGACGACGGGCGCGCCGCTCGGGCCCGTGATCGACGCGGGTCAGCGGGACAAGATCCACGCGCTCGTGACCGCGAGCGTCGACGCGGGTGCCCGGCTGGCTGCCGGTGGCACCTACGAGCAGCTGTTCTACCGGCCGACGGTCCTCGCCGACTCGCGGGTCGAGCAGCCGGCGTTCGCGAACGAGGTCTTCGGCCCGGTCGCGCCGGTGATCCGATTCGGTTCGATCGATGAGGCTGTCGCCATCGCGCGGACGAGCGATTACGGGCTCTCGCTCGGCATCCTGACTCCCGACGTGATGGCCGGCCTCGACGTCGCCGCTCGGATCCCCACCGGCATCGTCCACATCAACGACCAGACGGTCGACGACGAGTCCGTCGCGCCGTTCGGCGGGGTCGGCTGGTCCGGAACGGGCGCGCGATTCGGCGGCGAGGCGAATCTCGACGCGTTCACGGAGACCCAATGGGTCACGATGCAGGGATCGATCGAGCGCTACCCGTTCTGACCGGCGCACAGGGACCTCCCCGGGCGCGCTGCGTAGGGTCGCGTTCGTGGTGCGCCGGCGGATCCTGTTCGGGGAGCAGCTCGGGCCGATGTTCGACGACGGCGACGAGAGGGTCCTGCTCGTCGAGTCGCTCGCGGCGTTCCGCAGGCGCCCGACCCATCGTCAGAAGGCGCATCTCTACCTCTCGGCGCTGCGGCACCGCGCCCAGGACGACGCCGTCGATCTGATCCGCGCCGACACCTTCCGCGATGCGCTGCGTGACGGCGACCTGGTGTCCGTCGACCCGCCGTCACGCGCCGCTCGGCGCCTCGTCCGTGACCTCGGGGCCGAGGTGCTGCCGAGCCGCGGATTCGTGACGAGCGAGGCCGACTTCGCCGAGTGGGTGCTCGGGCGCCCTGAGAAGTCGTTGCGGATGGACACCTTCTACCGGTGGGTGCGCGAGCGGGAGCACATCCTGATGACGCGCTCCGGCACTCCCGTCGGCGGCCGCTTCAGCTACGACGGCGACAACCGGCTGCCGCCGCCGAAACGCGATCGGCTCGGTGTCCCCGAGCCGTGGTGGCCCGTCGAGGACGAGATCGACGAGCAGGTGCGAGCCGATCTCGACCGCTGGGAGCGCGACGGGACCGCCCGCTTCATCGGACGGGACGGACCGCGCCGGTTCGCGGCGACCCGTGACGAGGCGCTGGCGGCGCTGAAGCACTTCGTCCGTGACCGGCTCGCGGCCTTCGGGCCCGTCGAGGACGCGACGCTCACCGCCGACTGGACGATGGCGCATTCGCTGCTGTCGGCACCGATGAACCTCGGGCTGCTCGACCCGCGTGAGGTGGTGGACCAGGCGCTGGCGGCCCATGACGCGGGGCGGGCGCCACTGCAGTCCGTCGAAGGGTTCGTGCGGCAGATCATCGGCTGGCGCGATTGGATGTGGCATCTGTACTGGCATCTCGGTGACCGGTATCCGCATCGGAACGCTCTGCACGCGCGCGCTCGGGTGCCCGACGTGGTGTGGGAGCTCGACCCGGACGGCATCGAGGCGAACTGCCTGTCGTCGGTGATCGGCGGCGTGCGGGACCACGGCTGGGCGCATCACATCCAGCGGCTCATGATCATCGGCAACTTCGCGCTGCAACGCGGCTGGTCGCCTGCGGAGACGACCGAGTGGTTCACCGGCGCGTTCGTCGACGGCACGCAGTGGGTCATGCCGGCGAACGTGGTGGGCATGAGCCTGCACGCCGACGGCGGGGTCGTCGCGACCAAGCCGTACGCATCCGGCGGCGCCTACATCAACCGAATGACCGACTACTGCGGCGGCTGCCGGTTCGACCCGAAGGTGCGCGTGGGCGAGCACGCGTGCCCGTTCACCGCCGGGTACTGGGCGTTCCTCGCCAAGCACCGTGAGGCGCTTGCGGGGAATCCGCGCATGAACCAGCCGCTCGCGGGTCTCGACCGGCTCACGGATCTCGGCGAGGTCGTCGAGCAGGAGCGCCGGCGCCGCACCTGGTGACGGCGTCAGCCGAGCACGAACGCCGTGACCTCGGCGAGCAGTCTGTCCGGTTCCTCGGCGACGAGCATGTGCCCCGAGTGCTCGTAGACCTCGAACCGGGCGCCGGGGATGTGGGCGGCGACCTCCGCGCCCGACTCGGGCGGGTTCAGCCCGTCCGAGCGGCCGGAGACGACCAGCGTCGGGGCGGTGACGAGGCCGAGCGTCGGACGCAGATCGAACCCTGCCAGGGAGCGTTCCACGGCGGCCCGCTCGTCCGGGGAGAGCACGACCTGCTCCGCGGCCTGCTCGGCGAAGATCGCATCCCGCCGTGCCTTGGGCGTGTCGGGGGACCAGAGCGCCCCCGCCATGAACTCCAGCATCTCGTCGGGTGCCGCGGTGCTGAGGTCGAACCCCATCCGCTTCGCGTACGCGGCGGACGACGAGGTCGTGCCATGCGCCTTCGCGACGACGAGGACGAGCCGGGACACCCGCGACGGCTCCGCGATCGCCGCCTGCGCCGCGACGTACGACCCCATCGAGACCCCCATCACGGCAGCCGCGTCGTAGCCGAGGTGCGCGATGAGCCCGTCGATCGCGCGACCGGACTCCTCGAGCGAGAATTCGCGGGGATGCGCCGAGCGGCCGTGCCCGAGCGCGTCCGGCGCGATCACCCTGAATCGGCCGGCGAGCAGTTCGGCGAAGGCCGTCATGCCGGACGAGTCGCCGTAGAGGCCGTGGAGCAGCACGATCGGCGGATTCGCCTCGTCGCCGAACTCGCGGAAGAAGATCGAGTTCCCGTTGATCTCGACGGTCGGCATGGTCGGCGTCCTCCATCGGTCTTCGGCCGAGCGCGATGCTACGCCGCCCCGGACACGCTTCGTATCCGCCCTACAAGGTGCTCCTACCCCCTCCGCGACAGGGCCGGAGAGGAGTTGGATGGGGGCGAGTGCGAACGCACGCGGAAGGGGACACCATGAGCGGCACCGAGGACCTGGCAGCGATCTCCCGATCGGGTGAGCTTCGGATCTCGTCGAAGCGCGCCGACGGCACGCGGACGAAGCCGGTGATCATCTGGTCGGCGGAGGTCGACGGCGACGTGTACGTGCGCAGCGTGAACGGCGTGACGGCGCCCTGGTACCGCGGCACGCGTCCGACGCACGAGGGCCGGGTGCAGGCTGCGGGCCGCGAGGCGGATGTCCGCTTCGTCGACGTCGACGCGAGTGACGCGGTCAACGACCGGCTCGATGCCGCCTACGCGGACAAGTACGGCGCCGGATCGAACTCCGTGAAGAGCATCAACAGCACGACGGCGCGCGAGGCCACGATCAAGGTCGTCCCGGTCTGACCGAGCGCGGGGTCAGTCCTTCGGCAGCGCCGAGATGGCCGCGGCGACGTCGGCGCGGTTGTAGCTGGCGCCCGGGTTCGTCGCGACGTGGGAGTAGCGGACGACGCCCTGCTTGTCGATCAGGATGCCGCCGGACTGCTGGATCCTGCCGAACGCCTTGAGCAGCAGCCCCGCCTCGGCGTGCGGGGTGCCTTCGGTGCCGACGACGACCGGGAACGGCACGGCTCGCTTCGTCTTCCACGACCGCGCCGCCTGCGCGTCCTCCGGTACGGCGATGACCACCTGCACGTCGTCCGCCGCCAGCTCGGCCTGCTGCGACGCGAGCGTGCGGACGGCCGAATTGCACTGGGCACAGCTCAGCGCCCGCATGAAATAGACGAAGACGTGCTTCGTGCCGCGGTAGTCCTCGAGTGCGAGTGGCGTCCCGTCGGCTTCCGTCACGTCGAGATGGAGCGTGGAACCGAGTTCGAGAGTCATGGTGGCCTCCTGGCCCGCATCGAAAGACGAGGTCGCGGTGCGACCCGCGCATGCCGGGCGTGAGAAAGCCGGACCGCTCAAGCGTGGCACGCCTGCGGCCGGTACGCGTGCGCGGGCGACCGCGCCGTCCGCGAGCCGCGGGTCAGCCGGCGGGTCGCGCCGCCGTCAGGACGCGGTCCATCTGCTCCGCACTCAACTCGAAGACCGTGAGGAACGCGACCCGCCCGGATCCGCCCGAGTCGTACGACATGCGGACCTCGTCGCTGTCGGGGTCGAAGTCGTGCTCACTCAACCGCCACTCGCCGACCTCTGCGCGGAGCGCCTCGAAGACGGATGCGCTGTCGAGTTTGAGCCGGACCGAGGTTTCGTTCGCCACGCGAGCAGTATCCACCAGCGGCCTGATGCGCCGTCCGGACGTCCGCTTGCGGTCCGGCACAGTACGGTGAGCGCCGAGGGGTGGAGCAATGGGAACGTTGGAGTACAACGGCGACAAGGTGCATTTCGACGACCGTCTGCTCGCGCATCTGCAGATCGTCATCGTGAACAAGCTGCGGGCACGGGAGAGCTTCCTGATGTCCTGGCTCAACGCACTGTCGATGGGCGACGGCCGCGCGGCGATCTGGCTCGACCACACGATCCCGCTGCGCTTCAACTTCAACGGCTCGCGCAGCCCGGAGATCAACCGCGATTGGCTCGGGCAGCTGAAGGTCCTGGCAGACGGGTCGACCGGTCTGGTCGTCGTGGGTGAGGACGGCGTGCCGTTGCGGTGCAACGGCCAGCCCTAGACGCGGCCGTCACTCGCCGTCGGTGTGGACCTTCGGCGCGGTACCGCAGTGGCTCTCCATCGCGGACTGCACGCGCGCGTCCGTCGCCGGCAGATCCGACCAGCGCGTCTCCGTCGCGCCGTTGACCGCCGTCCGTCCGTCGCCGCTCACGTCGATCTGCGTCCATTCGATGTCGTACCGGCCGTTCGCGCGCCGATTCGCGAGCACACCCTCGAGCAGCACGCCGCCGTTCCGGTCGTTGCACGCCACCCCTGTGCCCGCGGAGTAGAAGCCGGCGAGCCCGAACACGTAGGGCTTGCCGTCGACGCCCTTGGTGCGCACCCACGCGCAGTGCGTGAAGACGAAGAGATTCGCCGACCGGTCGTCGTCGAGCACGGTGACGTAGCCGGGGGAGGCGTCGAGGCCCGCCGTCCACCCGCTGTGCGTGGCGGGCCCGGCGA
Source organism: uncultured Actinomycetota bacterium (assembly GCA_963716965.1). Taxonomy (GTDB): domain Bacteria; phylum Actinomycetota; class Actinomycetes; order Actinomycetales; family Microbacteriaceae; genus Amnibacterium. The sequence goes on from CAVQUZ010000003.1 coordinate 138,032, forward strand.
GCCCGTCCTGCACGGGGTAGACGCCGCCCGCGCCGGTGTGGATGCCGAACTCGCCCTGTCCGGTCGCCGCGGTCGAGTAGAACTCCGTGTCCGGCCTGCCGTCGCCGTCGATGTCGCCGATCACCGCGGTGTCGCTCGTCGCCGGCATGGCGGTCCTGTTCGTGCATCCGGTGGTCGACGGGGCGCCGGTGGATGCGGACGGGGTCGCCGTCACGGTCACCGTCGCGGTCGGCACGGGACTCGCCGTCGACGCCACGGGCGACGCGGTCGGGGCGGTCGGGCCGGCCGGCGCGCTGCAGCCGGTCAGCAGCGCGGCGACCGCAGCCGTCAGGAACACCGCCGCACGGCGGGATCGTCGCGTCAAAGGAACCCCCTTGCGCACACCATGCACCCCGAAACCGGGCACCCGCCGAAACGGATGCCCAGTCGTGATCAGCGGGTGGCGATGGTCAGGATCGGGATGCGGTGGGACCTGGCGAACGCCAGCCGCAGGTTGCCGCGCCTCGCGCTCGTCGCCGCGATGAGGCCCGCGGCCACGAGCGGCACGCCGCCGGCCAGCAGCATGCCGATGTGCGGACCGAACGCTTCGACGATGCCGCCCATGATCGGACCGCCGAGCGCCTGACCGCCGAGCAGCACCAGCACCCAGACCGCCATCACGCGGCCGCGGATCGCCGGGTTGGAGGACATCTGCACGAGCGGGTTGCCCGACATGAAGAAGAACTGGTTCGCGAAGCCGGTGACGACGAGCGCGATCGCGAACGTCGGCTCCGACGGCATGAGTGCCGCCACCATCAGTACCGCGGCCCAGACCGCGCCCGATCCGATCACCGTCCGCAGTCGCAGCACGGTCCGCCTCGTGGACACGAGCGCGCCGACGAGTGCCCCGCACGCCACGAGCGAGTTGAACAGCCCGTACCCGCCGGCGCCCAGGTGGTAGACGGTCGTCGAGAACGACGCGAGCAGCACCGGCATGGCCAGCGCGAAGGTGGCGAGCGCCGCGCACAGCGCGATCGGCCAGATGATCGTCGGCTTCTTGACCACGTAGGCGAGCCCCTCGCGCAACTCGCCCCTGTGGCGCGGCGTCGGCGTGATCGGGTGCAGCTGCGTCGTATCGAGGCGCGAGAGCACCAGCACGGTGATCAGGCACGCGAGCGCGTTGATCGCGAACGCCCATCCGCCGCCGACCGCGACGATCAGCGCACCGCTCACCGCCGGACCGAGCAGGCCGCCGAGCTGGAACACCGAGGAGTTGAGCGTGATCGCGTTCCGCAGGTGCGCGGGTCCCACGAGCTCGTTCGTGAAGACCTGCCGCGCCGGGTTGTCGATCACGGTCACCATGCCGATGACGAACGCCAACAGCCAGACCTCCCACACCATCGCGGTGCCGGTCAGGCTGAGGGCCGCCAGCAGCACGCTCGCGATTCCGACCACGGATTGCGTGCACATGAGCAGGATCCGCTTCGGGTACCGGTCGACGATGACGCCCCCGTACAGGCCGAACAGCAGCATGGGCCCGAACTGCATGGCAACGGTCACACCGACGGCGGCGACGCTGTGGGTGAGCTGCAGCACGAGCCAGTCCTGGGCGATGCGCTGCATCCAGGTCGCGGTCATCGCGAGGATGTTCGAGGTTGCGAACCGGCGGAAGTTCGGCACCGACAGCGCCGCGAACGAGGCGCGCCACGGCACCTTCGCTCCGGCGGCGACGACGGTCATGGGCACGGTCTCGGTCGCAGAACTACTCATCTCCCTACCAGGCTATGCAGCGCTGAGCATTACGCTGTGCAATCGAGACCTGTAACTGGTATTGGGTTATCGAATGTAAGGACACGATGTACGATCCGAATCTGCTGCGCACGTTCCTCGCGGTCGCGGGCGCGGGCAGCTTCTCGGCGGCCGGGACGCAGCTCGGCATAAGCCAGCCGACCGTCAGCCAGCACGTGCGCCGACTGGAGGAATCGGTCGGCCGGCTGCTCATCGCCAGGGACACGCGCGAGGTGCGGCTGACCGATGCGGGGGACGCGCTCGCGGGGTTCGCGCGCACGATCCTGGCGGCGCACGCGTCGGCCGAGCGGTACTTCGACACCGCGCCCACGAAGGGCCGCATCCGGTTCGGCGCAGCGGACGACCTCGCCGCGTCGCAGCTGCCGGGCATCCTGCGGCAGTTCCGGCTGCTCAATCCGCAGGTCAACCTCGAGCTGTCGGTCGACCAGAGCGGACCGCTGACCAGGCGCCTCGCGGCCGGTCATCTCGACATGGTGATGGTCAAGCATCCGTCGGGCGACCACGCGGAGGGCACGCTGGTGCTCCGCGACGCCCTGGTGTGGGTGGGGCAGGAGACCACGATCCTGGAACCGGGCGACCCCGTGCCGCTCGTCGCCTACCGAGCACCGAGCTTCAGCCGCGCGGCGGCGATCGAGTCGCTCGACGCGGCCGACCGCCGCTGGCGGATCAGCTGCGCGGTGCGCGACGTGGGTGCGATGCTCGCCGCCGTTCGGGCCGGGCTCGGGCTCGCCGTCTTCGCGCACTCCCTGATCCCGGCCGACCTGATCAAGGTCTCGAACCGGTTCCATCTGCCGACGCTCGGCGGCGTGGACTTCCGGCTGATCGAGAACCCGGCCGCGCCCGCAGAGGCGGTGGCCGCCCTTCGGTCCGCGATCCTGAGCCGGACCTTCGGCACGGCCAAAGCGACCCTGGCGGTCTGACCCCCCCCGCCCAATTCAGGAGTTCGCGCTGTATTCAGGACCCCGGAGCCCGATCCGTCCTGAATACAGCGCGGACTCCTGAATTGGGCGGGGGTGGATGAGGACCCGTGTTCGTCGAGTCTGCGGCGACCGTCGACATCAGGTCGCCGAGGCGCTCGGCGACGTCCCTCGCCCACCGCTCGGCGTGCGGGGCAGGCCGGCCGCCGGACCGCCTGCGGGCGGCAGGATCGTGAGGTAGCGGCGACGAGGTGCGCGTAGTTCGCCGCCGAGCGCCCGGCCGGCCTCGGCGAGCCGGACACTCGCGGCTGCAGACCGGGCCCTGCGCCGAACGAGCTGCTCACCGCGACGTATCGAGCGCCTGCCATGACGACGAGCCGAAACAGGTCGTTGACAGCGGAAGGGTTCAGTGGTTACTTAGTCAAGTAATGAACCACTGAGCGAGACCGCTCAGTCGATCGCCCGGGAGGCCGCCATGGACGACAGCCGCCCGATCTTCCTGCAGATCGCCGAGCAGATCGAGAACGACATCATCTCGGGCGCACATCCCGAGGAGACCCAGGTCCCGTCGACCAACGAATTCGCCGCGTTCCATCGCATCAACCCGGCCACGGCCGGCAAGGGCGTGAACCTGCTCGTCGACCGCGGGATCCTCTACAAGAGACGGGGGATCGGCATGTTCGTCGCCGAGGGCGCACGCGCCCGCATCCTGTCGGCCCGTCGTGACGACTTCCGCGACCAGTTCGTGGTGCCGCTGCTGGCCGAGGCCGACAAACTGGGCATCTCGCCCGCGCAGCTGAGCGACATGATCAGAACGGCGGATGCGCGATGAGCGCGGCGATCGTCAGCGCGCGTGGTCTCACTCGCCGCTTCGGCGACGTGAGCGCCGTGGACGGCGTCACCTTCGAGTTGGGGTCCGACCGCATCTACGGCCTGCTCGGCCGCAACGGCGCCGGCAAGACGACGCTGATGCACCTGCTCACCGGCCAGGACTTTCCGACCGCGGGCACAGTCGAGGTCTTCGGCCGCGCGCCGGCCGAGCACGCCGGCGTCCTGCAGCGCATCTGCTTCATCAAGGAGAGCCAGCGGTACCCGGAGGACTTCCGCGTAAAGCATGTGCTGCGCAGCGCGCCGTGGTTCTTCGAGCGGTGGGACGCCGACTTCGCCGCGGAGCTCGTCGAGGCGTTCGAGCTGCCGCTCGAACGCCGTGTCAAGAAGCTCTCCCGTGGCCAACTGAGCGCCGTGGGGGTGATCGTCGGGCTCGCGTCCCGCGCGCCGCTGACCTTCTTCGACGAGCCCTATCTCGGACTCGACGCCGTCGCGAGGCAGATCTTCTACGACCGCCTGCTCGCCGACTACGCGGAGCATCCGCGCACGGTCGTCCTGTCGACCCACCTGATCGACGAGGTCGCCGACCTGCTCGAACACGTCCTGCTGATCGATCACGGCCGCATCGTGCTCGACCGCGACGCCGACGAGCTGCGCGCCGCGGCGACGACCGTCGCCGGCCCGCGCGTCCTCGTCGAGGAGATCGTCGGCGGGCACGACGTCCTCCGTCGTGACGGCATGGGCGGCATCGCCTCGGTGACCGTCGCGGGGTTCGACGACGAGGACCGCAAACGGGCCGCCGCCGCGGGTCTCGACCTGGCGCCGGTGTCGCTGCAGCAGCTCGTCGTGGGCCTCACGAACTCGACCGCGAAGGAATTCGTATGACCGCCGTCGCCACCGCCCCCGTCCGCGACGCATCGCGGATCGCCAGCGTCATCCGCCTGCACTTCGTCAATCCGCGCGTCGTGGTCGTGCTGCCGATGATCGTGCTGGGCGCCATCTTCGTCATCAACGTCGCGATCTGGGCGCTCATCGACGCCGCCGCCGGATCGGCCGCCGATCGTGCCGACGCAGCGCGCGGATTCGGCTGGTCCGGATCGAGCCTGTTCGTGTTCGTGTACATGGCCGTGGTCGCGGTCCAGGCGATGAACGGCTCCTTCCGCTTCGCTCAGGGCTTCGGCGTCACCCGCCGCGACTATTACCTGGGCAGCGCGGCGGTGTTCGGGCTGCTCTCGGTGGGCTACACCGCGCTGCTTGCGGTGCTCGGCCTCATCGAGCAGGCGACGGGTGGGTGGGGGCTCGGCGGCCGGATGTTCACGCCGTACTACTTCGGTACGACCTGGAGCCAACGTCTCACCGTCGAACTCTGCCTGCTCCTGCTCGGCTTCTTCACGGGCACCGCCTACGGCGCGATGTACGTCCGCTTCCGGGGCACGGGGGTGATGGTGCTGAGCGGTGCCGTCGTCGCGGCGGCCATCGCCGGCGCGGTGCTGATCCAGGCGCTGAGGGCGTGGGGGTCGGTGTTCGCCTGGATCGGCGCGAACGCGCCGGCGGGGCTCGCGGTCTGGTCGCTGCTGCTCACGGCCGTGTTCGCCGTCGTCGGATTCCTGGTCCTGCGGCGGGCGACGCCCCAGGCGTGACGCCCCGCTCGCTAGCGTTGGCCCCGTGATCGACGCGAAGCTGCAGTTGAAGCCCGGATGGAGCGTCGCCGTCGTCGACGCGCCGGGCGAGATACCGATCGCGGCCTCCCGCGCGGATGCGGCGGTCGCCGATGCGGTGCTGCTGTGGGTCCCGGACCGGGCGGCCCTCGAGGCCCGCATCGACGTGCTGCGCGGCGCGGCCGAGCGCGGCGCCATGACGTGGATCGTCTACCCGAAGGCGAAACAGCTCGGCACCGACCTGAACCGCGACATCATCCACGCACTCATGCCCGCCAACGGCCTCGACGCGGTCCGCCAGATCGCGGTCGACGACGTGTGGTCGGCGCTGCGGCTCGTCGTGGTGCGCGCCTGACTCCGACTCGAGCTACGCCGCGTCGGGCGCGAACCGGTACCCCATGCCGGGTTCGGTGAGCAGGTACCGCGGGCGGGCCGGGTCGGGCTCGAGCTTCTTGCGGAGTTGCGCGAGGTAGAGCCGCAGGTAGCCGGTGTCACGGTCGTGGCCCGGTCCCCACACCTCCTGCAGCACCGTCCGCTGGGTGACGAGCCGGCCGGGGAACCGCAGCAGCAGCTCGAGGATCGCCCACTCGGTCGGCGTCAGGCGCACCGGGCGTTCGTCGGCCCCGCGCCGGACCTGACGGCCGGCGAGATCGACCGTCACGTCGCCGAATCGGACCTCCGCCGTCTCGGCCGCGACACCCGCGACGGTCCGGCGGGACAGCGCGCGGATGCGGGCCAGCAGCTCGTCTGCCGCGAACGGCTTCGTGACATAGTCGTCGGCGCCGGCGTCGAGCGCCGCGACCTTGTCCGCCGAATCGGTGCGCCCCGACACCACCAGGATCGGCATCGTGCTCCAGCCCCGCACGGCACGGATCACCTCGACGCCGTTCAGCCGGGGCATGCCGAGGTCCAGCATGAGCAGATCCGGATGGTCGTGGGCCGCGGCGTCGAGCGCCTGCTTGCCGTCCCGCGCCAGCAGCAGCTCGTGCCCGTGCGCGCGGAGCAGGATGCGCAGGGCGGACAGGATCTGCGGATCGTCGTCGGCGACCAGGATCCTCATCCGCCGACCTCGAGATCGCGCGCGAGCGACCGGCTCTCGGTGCTCGCCTCGACGGGCAGCTGCACGACCATCGTCAGACCCCCACCCGGCGTGTCCTCGGCCTCGAGCGTGCCGCCCATTCCCTCCGCGAATCCCTTCGACAGCGCGAGCCCCAACCCGATCCCAACCGAGTTGTCCGTGTCGCCGACCCGCTGGAACGCCTCGAACATGCCGGCCCTGCGCTCGGCGGGGACTCCGGGCCCGTGGTCGACGACCCGCACCTCGACCGAGCCGCCGAACGCGCTCGCGCCGATCTCCGGCGGGACGTCGGCGGGGGAGTAGCGCAGCGCGTTCGCGAGCAGATTGACGAGCACGCGCTGCAGCAGCACCGCGTCGGCCCGCACGGCGGGCAGGTCGGCCGGCGCGCGCAGCACCACGTCCCCCGGTGCGACGGCGAGCTCTTCGAGCACCGACGGCAGCACGTCGTCGAGCTCGACGGGGGCCAGCGAGACCGCCAGCACGCCCGCCTGCACGCGGGACGCGTCGAGCAGGTTCGTGACGAGGGTCGCGAGGCTCGCCAATCCGGTCTCGGCGCTCTCGAGGAGCGCATCACGGTCCGCGGGCGACAGGTTCGTGGTGGGGGAGCGCAGGCTCGTGACGGCGGTGGTCGCGACCGCGAGCGGGCGGCGCAGATCGTGGCCGACCGCGGCGAGCAGCGCGCTGCGCACCCGGTCCGTCTCGGCGAGCGGGGCGAGCTCGCTCGCGGACACCGCGAGATGCTGATGCTCGAGCGCCGCGTCCAGCTGGGTCACGATCACGCCGAGTACGCGGCGGTCGGCCGCCTCGATCTGCGCGCCGACGAGATCGAGCCGTGCATCCGCCCGCACCGGCAGGGTCGTGACCGTGCCGTCGGCGTCGTCGGGACCGTCGCTCGCGAGCACCCCGTCGTCCGAGACGAGCCGCACCGCACGGAATCCGAAGGCCTCGCGGGTGCGGGCGACGATCGCCTGGACCGCGTCGACCCCGCGGAGCACACTGCCCGCGACGGTGGCGAGCACCTCGGACTCGGCCGCTGACCTCGTCGCCGCGCGAGTGCGGCGGGCGGCCTGGTCGACGACCAGGCTCACGAGCAGCCCGTTCACGAGGTAGAGCGCGAGCGCGAGGAAATGGATGGGCCTGGCGATGCTGAGCTGGTCGACCGGCTGCACGAACAGGAAGTCGAGGGTGACGCCGGAGAGCACCGCCGCGAACGACGCGGGCAGGGCGCCACCCGCGAGCGCGACGACCACCACGAGCAGCTGGAAGGCGAGCGCGTCGGCGGTGAGCGACTCGTTCGACCGCACGGACACGAGCAGCAGTGTGAGCAGGGGGCCGCCGACGAGCGCGAGCACGAAGCCGCCGATCCGCCGCCGGCGACTGAGCGCCGCACGGGTGTGCGGCAGGGTCAGCCGCTCCCGCCCGGCGGCGGCGTGCGAGACGATGTGCACGTCGATGTCGCCGGAGGCCCGCGTCACCGTCGCGCCGATCCCCGGTCCCGTCAGGAACGCCAGCAGCCGGCTGCGCCTGGACACGCCGATGACGAGCTGCGTCGCGTTGACCCCACGCGCGAACGAGACGAGCGCCTCGGGTACGTCGCGCCCGATGACCTGGTGATAGGTCCCGCCGAGCTGCTCGACGAGCGTCCGCTGGTGGGCGAGTGCCTGCGGGTCGATCTCCCGGAGCCCGTCGTCGCTCGTGATGTGCACCGCGAGCAGGTCGCCGCCGGACGCGCGGGCCGCGATGCGGGCGCCGCGCCGCAGCAGCGTCTCGCCCTCCTGGCCGCCGGTGAGTGCCACGACGACCCGCTCCCGCGCCTCCCAGTGCGCATCGATGCCGTGCTCCTTGCGGTAGCGCTGCAACGCCGAGTCGACCTCGTCGGCGAGCCAGAGCAGCGCGAGCTCCCGAAGAGCCGTGAGGTTGCCGAGCCGGAAGTAGTTCGACAGGGCGGCGTCGATGCGGCTGGACGGGTAGACGTCCCCGTCGGCGAGCCGGTCGCGGAGGGCCTGTGGGGTCAGGTCGACGAGCTCCGTCTGATCCGCGCGCCGCAGGACCGCATCCGGGATCGTCTCCCGCTGCGGCACGCCGGTGATCTGCTCCACGACGTCGTTGAGCGACTCGATGTGCTGGATGTTGACCGTCGACAGCACGGTGATGCCCGCGTCGAGCAGCGCCTCGACATCGCGCCACCGCTTCGGGTAGGTCGACCCGGGCGCGTTCGTGTGCGCGAGCTCGTCCACCATCGCGACCTCGGGGTGCCTGGCGAGCACGCCGGCCAGATCCATCTCGGTCAGGTGTACGCCGCGGTGCTCGATCGTGCGCCGCGGGACGACCTCGAGCCCCTCGACCAGGGCCGCGGTCGCCCGCCGGTCGTGCGTCTCGACGACGGCCACGACCACGTCGGTGCCGAGCGCGGCGAGGCGGCGCCCCTCCTCGAGCATCGCGTACGTCTTCCCGACGCCCGGCGCGGCGCCGAGGAAGATGCGCAACCGCCCTCTGCTCATGCCCTGCCTCGCCTCAACCGTTCCCTGCAGGGTCCATCTTCGCGAGTGCGACGTTCAACTCGAGCACATTCACCGTCGGGCCCCCGAGGAACCCGAGTCGCGGACCGGACGTGTACCGGTCGACGAGTGCGCGGACGGCGGCCCGGTCGAGCCCTCGGGCCGCGGCGACCGCGGTGACCTGCAGGCGCGCGTACGTGGGGGAGATGTCCGGGTCGAGGCCCGAGCCGGACGCGGTCACGGCGTCCGCCGGGATCTGTGCGGCGGTGACGCCGTCGAGCCGTTCGATCGCGGCCCTGCGCTCGTCGATCGCCTTCGTGAGTGCCGGGTTGTCGGGGCCGAGGTTGCTCGCGCTCGACGCGCCCGCGTCGTAGCCGGCACCCGCGGCGGACGGCCTGGACTGGAACCAGCGGGCGATCGGTGCACCCGTTGCGGTGGTGAAGGACTGGCCGATGAGGCTGGAGCCGACGATCCGGCCGCCGACCTGGACCGTGGAACCGTTCGCCTGCGCGGGCAGGACGAGTTGCCCGACGACGGTGATCGCGAGGGTGTACACGATCGAGACCACGGTGAGGGCGATGAGGACGCGGAAAGCGACCCAGTACTGCCTGGAGGCGCCGCGGAGCGGAGTGCTGGACATAGCGGGTGTTCCTCTGTGGTCAGAAGCCGGGGATGAGGCTGACGAGCAGGTCGATCAGCTTGATGCCGATGAACGGGGCGATGAGGCCGCCGACGCCGTAGATCAGCAGGTTGGTGCTGAGCAGCCGCGATGCGCTCGACGGTCGGTAGCGCACGCCGCGGAGCGCCAAGGGGATCAGCGCGACGATGACGAGCGCGTTGAACACGACGGCGGACAGGATCGCCGAGTCAGGCGAGTGCAGGCGCATGACGTTCAGCGCCTGCAGGCCGGGGAAGACCGCGATGAACATCGCCGGGATGATCGCGAAGTACTTGGCGACGTCGTTCGCGATCGAGAAGGTGGTCAGCGCCCCGCGGGTGATGAGCAGCTGCTTGCCGATCGTCACGACGTCGATGAGCTTCGTCGGGTCGGAGTCGAGGTCCACCATGTTGCCGGCCTCCTTCGCGGCCGACGTGCCCGTGTTCATCGCCACCCCCACATCCGCCTGCGCGAGGGCGGGCGCGTCGTTCGTGCCGTCACCGGTCATCGCCACGAGCCGGCCGCCCTCCTGCTCGTGCCGGATCAGCGCGAGCTTGTCCTCAGGCGTCGCTTCGGCCAGCACGTCGTCCACCCCCGCCTCGGCGGCGATCGCCTTGGCCGTGATCGGGTTGTCGCCGGTGACCATCACCGTGCGGATGCCCATCGCGCGGAGCGCTGCGAACCGCTCGGCGAGTCCCGTCTTGACCACGTCCTTGAGATGAATGACACCCAGCAACCGCCCGGTGCCGTCGGGCAGCCTGGTCGCCACGGCGAGCGGCGTGCCCCCGGACTCGGCGATGCGCGTGACCTCCGTCTGCAGGGCGTCCGCGACTGTCGGCGACAGTGCGCCCGACTCCTGGACCCAAGCCAGTACCTGGGACGAGGCGCCCTTTCGGATCTGCGTGCCGTCGGGCAGGTCGAGCCCGCTCATCCGGGTCTGCGCCGTGAACGGGACGACCTCGCCCGCGGGCGCCTCGCTGCGGTCGAAGCCCTGCTCCGCGGCGAGGTCGACGACCGACGAGCCCTCCGGCGTCGGGTCGGAGAGTGAGGCGAGCGCAGCGGCCTGCACGAGCGCGTCGCGGGAGACGTCGCCGATCGGCGTGAACCCGGCCGCGCGCCGGTTGCCGTAGGTGATGGTGCCGGTCTTGTCGAGGAGCAGCGTGGTCACGTCCCCGGCGGCCTCGACCGCGCGGCCGGACATCGCCAGCACGTTGTGCTGCACGAGCCGGTCCATGCCGGCGATGCCGATCGCCGACAGCAGGGCACCGATGGTGGTCGGGATCAGGCAGACCAGTAGTGCGACGAGCACGGTGATGCTGGGAGCGGCGTGCGCGAAGCCCGCGACCGGGCCGAGGGTCAGCACCACGACGACGAAGACGATCGTGAGGCTCGCCAGCAGCACGTTCAGCGCGATCTCGTTCGGGGTCTTCTGGCGCACGGCGCCCTCGACGAGCCGGATCATGCGGTCGACGAACGTGTCGCCCGGCTTGCTCGTGATGCGGACGACGATGCGATCGGACAGCACGCGCGTCCCGCCGGTGACGGCACTGCGATCGCCGCCCGACTCGCGGACGACGGGCGCCGATTCGCCGGTGATGGCCGATTCGTCGACCGACGCGATGCCGAAGACGATGTCGCCGTCGCCGGGGATCAGCTCACCCGCGGCGACGACCACGACGTCGCCGAGCGTCAGATCGGCGGAGGCGACCTCGGTCGTCGTGGCGTGCTCGGCGGCCGGATCCGTCCGGTCGTCGTAGCCGTCGACCCGCATCGCCGCGGTCGTGGTCCTGGTCCGCCGCAGCGCCGCGGCCTGCGCCTTGCCCCTGCCCTCGGCGACGGACTCGGCGAGCGTCGCGAAGAGCACGGTCAGCCACAGCCACACGGCGATCAGCCAGGTGAACGTGATCGTGGCACCGCTCGCCGCGTGCAGGAACGGCAGGGCGATGGCGAGCGCGGTGGTGAGCGCGGCGCCGACCTCGACGATCAGCATGACCGGGTTGTGCCAGAGCTCGCGCGGGTCCAGCTTGACCACGGCGCCCGGCAGCCCGCGCACGAGCTGGCCGGCGCTGAAGGCGCCCTGCGGGGCGCGCTGCGGCGCGCGCGGAGCGGGGTCGGGGGCCGGGTCGGTCGGGGCGAGCGGCGTGATGGTGGTCATGGTCAGTTCAGGCCTTCTGCGAGGGGACCGAGCGCGAGCACGGGGAAGTAGGTGAGGGCGGACACGACGAGCACGGTCCCGGCGAGCAGCACCGCGAATTGCGGTCTGTGGGTGGGCAGCGTGCCCTCGTTCGCCGGCCGGACGTTCTGCTGGGCGAACGAGCCGGCGAGTGCGAGCACGAACACGATCGGCAGGAACCGGCCGAGGTACATCGCCGCGGCGAGCGCCGCGTTCAGCCACGGCGTGTTCGCGGTGAGGCCGCCGAAGGCGGAGCCGTTGTTGTTCGCGGCCGAGGTGAACGCGTACAGCACCTCGGAGAACCCGTGCTGGCCCGGGTTGAAGATCGAGACCTTCGTGAGGTCGGCGGTGACCGCGGGGATCGCGAAGCTGAGCCCGAGGCCGGCGAGCACGATCGCGGGCGTCGTGAGGATGTACAGGCTCGCGAGCGTGATCTCGCGGCCGGCCACCTGCTTGCCGAGGAACGTCGGCGTGCGGCCGATCATGAGCCCGGCCAGGAAGACCGCGACGATCGCGATGACGAGGAATCCGTAGAGGCCCGTTCCGACCCCGCCCGGCGCGAGCTCCCCGAGCATCATGTCGATCATCGTGACCATGCCGCCGAGCGGGGTGAGGCTGTCGTGCGCGGCGTCGACCGCGCCCGAGGAGGTGAGCGTGGTGGCCGTGCCGAAGAGCGTGGACCCGAGGATCCCGAACCGCTGCTCCTTGCCCTCCATCGCCGCACCCGCCGCCTGCGTGGCGGCGCCCCCGCCCGCGGACTCGGCGAGCGTCATCGCGATGAGTGCGGCCGTGAAGAGCGCGGCCATGACGGCGAGGACCGTGCGGCTCTGCCGCACGTCGCCGACCATGAGCCCGAACGTGCGGACCAGCGCGAACGGGATCAGCAGCTCGAGGACGACTTCGAACAGGTTGGTCCAGGCGCTCGGGTTCTCGAACGGGTGGGCCGAGTTCGCGTTGAAGAAGCCGCCGCCGTTCGTGCCGAGCTCCTTGATCGCCTCCTGGGACGCGACCGGGCCGCCGGGGATCGTCGCGGCGCCCCCGGTGATGGTGGTCACGTGCGTGAAGGGGTCGAAGTTCTGGATGACCCCGCTCGCGATCAGGACGAGCGCCGCGATCACGGACAGCGGCAGCAGGATGCGGACGACGCCCCGGGTCAGGTCGACCCAGAAGTTGCCGATCGTGGTGCTCCCGCGCGCGGCGAGCCCCCGGACGAGCGCGATCGCGACGGCCAGGCCCACGGCGGCCGACCCGAAGTTCTGCACGACGAGGCCGGCGAACTGCACGGTGTATCCCAGCGTGACCTCGGGGGAGTAGGACTGCCAGTTCGTGTTCGTCACGAACGAGACGGCCGTGTTGAAGGAGAGGCCCTCGGGGACCGCCGGCCGGCCGAGCGACAACGGCAGCACGGCTTGGAGTCGCTGCACGCCGTACAGGAGGAGCGTGCCGACCACCGAGAAGGCGAGCACGCCGCGGAGGTAGTGCTGCCAGCTCTGGCTCGACCCCGGCTGTACGCCGACCATCCGGTAGAGACCGCGCTCGAGTGCGAGATCGCGGTCCGTCGTGAACGTGTGTGCCATGTAGGCGCCGAGCGGCCGGTAGCAGAGCCCTACGAGCAGGGCGAGCGCGGCGAACTGCGCGAGGAAGAGGACGACCTCCATGATCAGAACCGCTCCGGCTTCACGAGCGCGACGACCAGGTAGACCAGGGACGCGAGCGCAAGGGCGGCCGCGATCAGCTCGAAGACGATCACAGCTTCTCCACCGCCCGCGCGACGAGGGCGACGATCGCGGCGAGCGCGAGCACTCCGGCGATGCACAACAGATCCAGCACGGAATGCATCCCACGCCCGCAGGCGGGCTCGATGTCGATTCCTCACGACATCCCTACGGCCCCCGCGCGACTCCTCACGCACCCCTCACGCCGCTGTCCGATTTCCGTCGGGTCCCGGTGTGCAGCACGATGGGGACGATGTCCGCGCCGACGCGGGCACGGTCGGGACTCACGATGGCGTTGACACAGGACCACTCGGCAGCGGCGTTCGCGGAGGTCGCGGACCGCTTCGCCGCCTCGGCGGAGGACCCGCGCTACGAGGCGCAACTGGTCGTCGACGTCGGGGGCGAGCGAGTCGTCGACCTCGCGGCAGGCATCGGGCCCGACGCGCTGATGACGGTGTTCTCGTCGAGCAAGGGGCTCGCGGCGATCTCGCTCGCGCTCCTGGTCGACCGTGGGCTGCTCGACCTCGACGAGCGGGTCGCGACCTACTGGCCCGAGTTCGCCCAGGCCGGCAAGGCCGGGGTGACGGTCAGGCAGCTGCTGTCGCATCAGGCGGGGATCCCGGAGACCGACGCGGGGGTTCCCGGCGACGCCTGGCTCGACGACCACCGCGCCGCTGCGCTGCTCGCCGCGCAACGACCGTTCTGGGTGCCCGGATCCGGATTCGGGTACCACGCGGCCGCGATCGGCAGTCTGATCAGCGAACTCTGCTTCCGCATCACCGGCGACACCGTGCAGGCGTTCTACGAGCGCGAAGTGCGGGCTCCGGCGGGCGCCGACGCGTACCTCGGGCTGCCGGCGGCGCTCGAGCCCCGCGTGGTGGAACTGCTGCCGATGCCCGGACCGACCGCTGCGGAGCAGGTCGAATTCGCCGCGGAGATCGCCGGCCCGCGCGGCCCGTACGGCGTCCACGTGTTCGGGGCGATCGGCGACTTCATGACGTCGGCCGCCGGCCGGGCGTTCGGCCATCCGGCCGGCGGGGGCGTCGCGTCCGCACGCGGCCTCGCGACCGTGTACAGCTGGGCGACGGGGTACGGCAGGGCGTCCGGCGCGGTCACCGCCGCGACGCTCGCCGCGTTCGCGCAGGCGCAGGTCGCCGGCTACGACCTCGTGCTCGACCAGGCCTACCGGAGCCACGGCATCGTCTTCCAGAAGCCGACCCCGCTGCTCCCGTTCGGGTCGTACCGCGCGTTCGGCCACGACGGTGCGGGCGGCGCCATGGCCTTCGCCGATCCGGTCGGCGAGATCGTGCTCGCCTACACCGTGCGCCGCACGCCGTTCCCCGGCGGCGCGGATCGCCGGCTGCTGCCGGTCTACGCTGCGCTGCGCCGCGCCCTGGCCGGCTGAGCCCGGCACACGGATCAGGAGCGAGTGCTGATCCGCCTGCCGTCCGGGCGTCGATCACGCAGTGATCCGTCGATCACGCGGTGATCAGGAGTGGACGGATGCCCGCACTGCTTGCGCGAGGGCGACCTCGAGTTCCGGAGCGGTGAGGCGCGGGCCGTATGCAGGGGTGTCGCGTTCGGCGCGCCAGCTCTCCGCCACCGAGCCGATGTCGACCGTGTCGAAGCCGACGGCGTCGATGAAGTCGTGCGCCCAAGCGACCGCCTCCGGGTGGTCGCCGGCGATGGCCAGCGCGCGGCGGCCCTGGGTCCCCGCCGGCTGGCCCTGCGTCGGGATGTGCTTGAAGTTGATGTGATTGAAGCCCTTCACGACCATCGACGTCGGCAGGTGTTCCTGCAGCAGGCCGGTGGTGGTGGCGCGCTCCTCGTCGATGGCCGCGATCCGGCCGTCGCGCACGGGGTAGTAGTTGTTCGTCTCGAGCACGACCTTGCCCGCGAGGGGTTCGACGGCGACGTCCCAGATGTGCCCGAGCGGGATCGACACGACCACGAAGTCACCGGCCGCACCCGCCTCGGCGGCCCATGCGGCCCTCGCCTTCGGGCCGAGTTCGTCGACCAGGTCGGCGAGCGTCTCGGGGGCCCGCGAATTGCTCACCACGACCTCGTGGCCGAGCGCGACCGCCTTCCGCGCGAGAGCGCTGCCGATCTTGCCTGAGCCGATGAATCCGATGGTCGTCATGATCGGGCGAACCCGCCCGGCGCACCGGCCATTCCGACCCGACCCGAACTCTCGTCGATTGATCGGGAATGGATCGGGCGCGATCGGGGCTTGGCCTTCACATGAGTTCGTCACCGGATCGTCGCGGCTGGTTCGGCGTGCTCTCGGTCGCGCTCGGGTCGTTCGTGCTCGTGCTGTCCGAGTTCCTGCCGATCGGCCTGCTGCCCTCGATCTCGGGCGACCTGCATGTCGGCATCGGGACCGCCGGTCTGATGGTGGTCTGGACCGGCCTCGCCGGCGCGGTCGCCGCCCCCGTGGTGACCGTCGCCACCTCCAGGCTGGACCGCAGGATCGTCCTGGTGGCGCTGAGCGTGCTGCTCATCGTCGCGGACACGCTCGGGGCGATCGCGCCGACGTTCGGCGCCCTGCTGATCGCCCGCGTGCTGCTCGGCGTGGGCATCGGCGGCTTCTGGTCGATCGGCGCCGGCATCGCGCCGCGGCTCGTCGGGCCGGCCTCCGTGATCCGCGCGACCTCATTCATCACCGCGGGCGTGTCGGTCGCGACCGTCGTGAGCCTGCCGCTCGGTGCGTTCGTCTCGTCGGTCGCCACGTGGCGCCTGGCGTTCGTCATCGGGGCCGCGCTCGGCCTCGGCGCGCTCGTGCTGCAGCTGCTGATGCTGCCGGCGATCCCGGCCGTGCACCGCGTGCGGTTCTCGACGCTCGCGGGACTCCTCCTGCTGCCGCGCGCCCGCGTCGGCCTCATCGCCACGGCGATCCTGTTCGTCGCGCAGTTCGCCGCCTACACGTACGTCACTCCGTATCTGCAGGACCTCGTGGGGATCGGGCCCGACACGATCACGCTCGCACTGCTGGTGTTCGGCGTCGCGGGCATCGTCGGCAACTTCGTGGCCGGCTTGACCCTGAACCGCAGCGTGCTCGGCACGGTGAGCGCCTCGAAGTTCCTGCTCGCCGGCTCCGTCGTGCTGCTGCCGCTGCTCGCGCATTCGGTACCGGGGGTGTTCGTGCTGCTCGTCGTCTGGGGATTCATGTGGGGTGCGTTGCCGCTCGGCACGCAGACGTGGATGGCCGGCGCCTCACCGAGCGGTGCGGAGAGCGGACTCGCCCTGTTCGTGTCGACGATCCAGCTGTCCATCGCGGCGGGCTCCACGGTCGGTGGCCTGGTGGTCTCGGATCTCGGGATCGCCGCGGACTTCTGGGTGGCCGGCGGCATCGCGGTACTCGGGGCCGTCGTGCTGATCGTCCTCGGGATGCGCCGGTCGAGCGCGGTCGTCGCGTCGCCTGCGGCGACCGTCGTCGAGGCGCCAGGCGCTCCCTGCTGACCGACGCGTCGCGCGTCGGCGGTCAGATGTCGACGTCGCTGCCCATCGTGACGGTGCGCTGCGACGGCAGCTGGAACCGCGCCGCCGGGTCCGCCGCGTTGTGCGCGAGCGTCGACGAAGAGGCCCTTCCGCCAGCGACGCCATGCCGGCCTGCCGGGTCCGGCGGATCGCGCCGCGGGAGATGAAGAACGACGCGTCGTCCATCGCGTCCGGCTCGAGGTCGAGCACGTCGGCGACGCACGCCGATCGCAGCGCGCCCGGCACGTCGGGCGTCTCGGAGAAGCCGAACCGGATCGTGAGGTGCTCGATGCCGTCGTCGGAGTATCCGAGCTCGTCGTAGGCGAAGCGCTTGTGCGGCGGCACCTGCGGCACGCCGACGACCTCGATCGAGACGACGATGACCCGCTCGTGCAGGACGTGGTTGTGGTCGACGTTCGCCCGGAGCGCGAGCGGCGTCGTGTCGCGGTTCGGGTGCGGGAAGATCGCGATGCCCGGCACACGCGCGAGGCGCTCGGTGCGCACCTCCTCGACGAAGTCGGCGAGCGACCCCTCCTTCTCGCGGCGGTCGTCCGAGACGAGCTGGCGGCCCTTGCGCCAGGTCGTCATCACGAGGATCACGGCGGCGGCGATGAGCAGCGGCACCCAGCCGCCGTGCGCGATCTTCGACAGGTTGCCGGAGAGGAACGTGATCTCGAGCCCGCCGAACGCGACCGCGGCGAGCACGATCTTCCACGGCCGCCAGTGCCAGAGCAGCGGGGCGACGAGGAGCAGCAGCAACGTGTCGACGACGAGCGCGCCGGTGACCGAGACGCCGTACGCGGTCGCGAGGCGGGCCGACGACCGGAACGCGAGCATGACCGCGAGCACGCCGAGGAACAGCAGCCCGTTCACGACGGGCAGGTAGATCTGCCCGCTCTCCTGCTTCGACGTCTGCCGGACCGTGAGCGGCGGCAGCAGGCCGAGCTGCACGGCCTGCCGCGACAGCGAGAAGGCGCCGGAGATGACGGCCTGGCTCGCGATGATCGTGGCGACCGTCGCGAGGATGACGATCGGCAGCTGCAGCGCAGTCGGGGAACAGCAGGATGAACGGGTTGCTCCTCGCGGACGGCTGGTGCAGCACCAGCGCCGCCTGACCGAGGTAGTTCAGGGTCAGCGCCGGGAACACGACGAAGAACCACGCGCGGCGGATCGGCGACCGGCCGAAGTGGCCCATGTCCGCGTAGAGCGCCTCCGCGCCGGTGATGACCAGCACGACCGCGCCCATCGCGACGAACGCGATCGACGGGGTGCGCGAAGACGAAGACGACGGCCCACGTGGGGGAGAGGCCCTGCAGCACGGAGGGGTGCTGCACGACCTGTGACGAGGCCCGCGACGGCGAGCACGGCGAACCAGAGCACCATCACCGGCCCGAACAGGTTGCCGACCTTGCCCGTGCCGAACCGCTGCACCGACGAAGAGGCCGGTGAGGATGACAGCCGCGATCGGCAGGATGAGGTGGCCGATCGCGGGCGCTGCGACCTGCACCCCTTCGACCGCCGACAGACCGCTGATCGCCGGGCGTGATGATCGAGTCGCCGTAGAAGAGCGCGACGCCGACGATGCCGATGATCAGGAACAGCCCGATGCGACTTGCGCCGGTGCTCGTACAAGCGCTGCGCGAGCGCGGCGAGCGCCATCACGCCGCCTTCGCCGTTGTTGTCCGCGCGCATCAGGATGCCGACGTACTTGATCGACACGATGATCGTGATGCTCCAGAACATCAGCGAGACGACGCCGTAGACGTCGCTCTCGGTCGCCTTCACCGCGCCGCTGTCGATGGTGAAGACGGTCTTCAGCGCGTAGAGCGGGCTGGTGCCGATGTCGCCGAAGACGACGCCGAGCGCGGCGATGCCGGCGGCGATGACGCCCTTCGGCACGCCGGGCGTCTCGTCGGACCCCGCGGCGGCGGCCCTCGCTTGCCCGGTGGCCTGCGGCGGGGTCGGGGACTGCTCAGGCGTCGCCTGCTGCGAGGAGCGCTCGGCGGCCTCGGCCTCCGTCGCCTCGGGATCGGCCGGTTCTGCGACGGTCGGCTCGGGGAGCCCGTGCCGGTCGGAGAGCTGGTGCTCGTCGGGACCGTCCTCGCGCGGTGCGGCGTCGGCGTCCTTCGGCTCCACGCGTCGGCTCATCGGATCGCACTCCCCGCCCGTGCCCCGCCGGTCGACCCGGTAGGGCCGTTGGCGTCAACCCTGGTCACATGGCTCCTCTCGAGGGCGCGCTCGGTGACGAGCGGTGGACCTCAGGTGAGGCTACGTCAGTGGGCGCGCCCGTGCGCGCATCGGCGCGAGCGCTTGTGAGTGGATGTGCGTTCCGAATTCTCGCAGATTCGGGCGATTGAATCACTGATGCATTTCGGTATTCGAAGAGGAGTGAATCGATGAGCGATTCTTCTGAGCGGGCCGGGTTCGGATTGCAGCGATTCCACGGCTATTCCGCGCTCGCCTTCGCCGCGATCCTGCTCGTCGGCGGTCTCGCCAGGGTCGCCGCCGATCCGTCGTTCGGAATCGTGGTCGCGTCGTGCGCGCCCGCGATGGCGTCGCTCGGCGTCATGATGCTCGATGCGGCGACCGCGAACGAGGCGGCGGCACGGACGCCGGGCATCCGCCCGGACCCCGACCGCCGCAAGGGTGCCGTGATGGCGGCCGCGTCGGCCGGCTCGGTGCTCTCCGGCATCGGCGCGGGCATCGCCATCGCCGTCGGCGCGGGTGCCGTCGGTTGGATCGTCGCGGGATTCGCCGTCCTGGTGTTGGCGGCGTCGGTCGCGCTGCCCACGCTCGTGCGCACGCGGGTGGCGCCCGTCACCGATCCCGCGGACGCCACGAGGCCCTTCCTCAGGCGCAGGCGGCAATTCGGTCGTCCGAGGGCGGCCGCGGCCTTCGGCGCTGCGATCGCGGTCTTCGGCGCCGTCGTCATGGCACTCGACGTCGCCGTGCTGCATTCGAGCGACGTGCGGCTGTGGGTCTCCGGCCCGGTTCTGGTCGCCGGCGGCATCCTGTTCGTGTTCCTTGCGGTGCGACAGCTGCGCGCACGGTGACGCTTCCAGCGCCTCGCAGCGACCCTCCCGCGTCAAGGGGCTGGCGGATGCACGGTCGGTGATGTACTCGCTGCGCTAGTCACAGGTAATGCTCAGGCTCTACTGTGCCGATGTGGATCTGGAGCGCGCATGGCCGCTGTTCGCGCTGCGCCTGCGCACCCCGCGGCTCGAACTGCGTGTCGTGCGCGACGACGACCTGCCCGGACTGGTGGACGCGGTGCTCGCCGGCGTCCAGGACGCGGAGCGCACGCCGACCGGGATCCCCTGGCCGCACCTGCACCCCGACGAGATCCGCACGGCGTTCGCCGGCTACCATTGGCGCTCCCGTTCCGAGGTGCAGCCGAACACCTGGGCGCTGCAGTTCGCGGTCCTGCTGGACGGCGTCCCCGTCGGGGTGCAGGAGCTGTGCGCCAGGAGCCTGACGGTCCTGCGGACCGTCTCGAGCTCGTCCTGGCTGACCCGGTCGACGCAGGGGCGTGGCTTCGGCACGGAGATGCGGGCCGCGCTGCTCATGTTCGCGTTCGACTCCCTCGGCGCACTGTGGGCCGAGTCGAGCGCACCCGCCTGGAACGCACCGTCGCTCGCCGTCTCGCGGAAGCTCGGCTACGTCGAGAACGGCATCTCGCGTGCGCAACCGCACCCGGGCGACGCCGTCGACGAGATCCGGGTCCGCCTGCACGTCGACGACTTCGTGCGCCCGTCATGGGCCCTGGCCGTCGAGGGTCTCGAGCAGGCGCTCCCCGCGCTCGTGCCCGTGCGCCGCGAACTCGACTGAGCGTCAGCGGACCGTGATGATGCGGTCCTTCGCCGCGGCACCGCGGATGTTCGACGTGCCCACGTACTGCACGTGCAGCGTGTACCTGCCCGGCGGCAGGCTCGAGAACACGGCCACCCTGGCGCCGGAGTTCGTGGCCACGAGCGGCAGCGTCAGCGTGCGTGACCACCCCGACCTCGAGAGCCGCACGCGGAACGTCCCCGCCGGCGCCGTCGTGCCGGGCACGGTCGCCCTGAGGTGGACGTGCAATTCGCCGTGGGCAGGCAGGTCCGCCGACGGGACGGTCGCGGCGACCGAGCCCACGGCCTTCCTCCGGGTGAGCAGCGCCGCCACCGACATCGACCGGAAGGAGACGCCCTCGTGCCACGAGCGCGTCCCGGTCTCGAACAGCACCCCGATGGTGTCGTCGTCGATCTGGACCAGATCGGAGTACGACGCAGGGGTGTCTTCGAGCCGTACCGCGTAGGGCGCGCTCCAGGCGGTCCCGACGGTCGATCCCCGGCTCACGAAGACCCCCAGATCGCGCCGGACGCCGACGTCGGTGTCGATGGGCGACGAGAACAGCAGGATTCCGCCGTGGGTGCCGGACAGCGCCAGCGAGCTGCCCTCGACCGCGATCGTGTGCGGCGCCCGTCCCGCCGCGAGGCCGTCCTGCAGAGATCCGCCGCCATCGGTCGAGAAGCCCGCAATACGCGCACGGCCGATCGGCGTCGTGGCGCTCTGTTCGCGGTACGCGATCCAGAGCCGGCCGTCCGGCAGGGCGGCGATCGAACCCTCCAGGCGCGTGTCGCCGCCGAGGGCGTTGTAGCCGATCCGCCATGACGCGCCGTGGTCGTCGCTGACGATGCCGTACGCACCCTTCTTCCCGTTGCGCTCGTATCCGATCGGCACGACGATCCTTCCCGCGTACACACCGCTGCGGATCTGGATCGCGTGCCCGGGTCCGATCAGCCCGCCCGACCATCCGGCCAGCCCGTCGAGGTCGCGGGACGCATCGGCGTACGGCGTGAAGGTGCGTCCGTCGTCGGTGCTCGCCTGCAGGTGCAGCCCGTGCAGCGAGGTGCCGCCCTGCGGCCGGTCGACGGAGAACAGCAGGATCCGTCCGGTGGTGGTGTCGACGACCGGCGCCGGGTTGCCGACGGTGTCGGTGCCGTGGTCCGCGACGACCGATGGCGCCGACCACGTGCAGCCGCGGTCCGTCGAACGTGCGAGGACGATGCTCGTGTCGCCGGTGTCGCTCGATGCCGCCTCGCTCGTGCGGCGCTCGGCGAACGCGAGCAGGGTGCCCTCCGTCGTCGCCACGAGCGCCGGGATCCGGTAGAAGACGTGGGCGGCCGAATCGGCGCGGAACGGCGTCGCGGCGCACAGGCGAGTGCCCGCCTCGGCGACCGGCGCATGCGCCAGTGCGGGCACCGCGAGCGAGGCCGCGATGGCTGCGGCCGCTGCCGCGCGCGCGATGCGCCGACCGATTGCGTGACTGAAGGCCACTGGCGATCCCCGGATCCGATCGGTGCGGAAGCGGTCGCCCCTGCCACAGTGTGGCGGGGGCGGGGCGCGAGCCGCTCCCACCCGATCGGGTGGCGAGCCTCGGGCGCTGCAACGATTCGCAATCGAACTCGAGGGCGCTGCGCGGGCGCCTTTAGGATGAGGCGCCCATCCGCGCTCGAGATCAGGCGCAGGATCCCCTCGCCACCTGGAGCGCACGAGTGAGCCGCATCCCCCGTCCCGTCCGCGCCGCGGCCGTCCTCGCGGCGACCGCCGCCGTCTTCGCGCTCGCCGCGTGCGGTTCGACCGGCGGATCGCCGTCCTCGTCCGCTCCCGCTGCGACGAGCACCGCGACCAGCGCCGCCGACCTGCCGACCGTCACACCGGGCACGTTCACCGTCGCCACCGGACAGCCCGCATACACGCCGTGGGTCGTCGACAACGATCCGGCCTCCGGCAAGGGGTTCGAGGCGGCCGTCACGTACGCCGTCGCGAAGCAGCTCGGCTTCACGACCGCGCAGGTGAAATGGACGCGGACGACGTTCGACTCCGCGATCGCGCCCGGCCCGAAGACCTGGGACGTGAACATCCAGCAGTTCAGCATCACGACCGCCCGCAAGAAGGCCGTCGACTTCTCGTCGCCGTACTACACGAGCGCGCAGGCGATCGTCACGACCAAGGGTTCGGCCGCCGCGAGCGCGACGACCTACGCGGCGCTGAAGACGGTGAAGATCGGCGTCGCCTCGGGCACCACGAGCTACTCGATCGTGACCGCGAAGGTGGGCGTGCAGCCGCAGGTCTTCAACTCCGTCGACGACGCCGTGCTCGCCCTGAAGAGCGGGCAGGTCCAGGCGGTCGTGACCGACCTGCCGAGCGCGTTCTACCTCGCGGGCGCAGAGGTGAAGAACGGCGTCGTCTCCGCCCAGTTCCCGGGCGACTCCAGCGGTGACCAGCTCGCCTTCGTGCTGCAGAAGGACTCGAAGCTCACGCCGGCCGTGACCGCCGCCGTCGACGCGATCCGGAAGAACGGCACGCTCGCCGCGATCACGAAGCAGTGGCTCTCGTCCGAGGTCGGCGTGCCCGTCCTCAAGTGAGCCGCGGGCGCACGCCGAGGGACGACGCATGAGCTCCGCCGTGACCGACGCGGTGAGCACGATCGAGCTGGACCGCCGCGCGTACCGGCGGGGCCGGTCGCGGCGCAGCGTCCTGATCAGCCTGGCGAGCACGCTCGTGCTCGTCGTCCTGGTGTGGTTCGGGGTCGTGAACACCCGCGGCTGGGCGCTCGTGCAGCAGTCCTTCTTCGACCCGGGCGAGGCGGTCAAGGCCCTGCCGAGCGTGTTGGTCGGTCTGTGGGTCAACGTGTACGTGCTGTTCTTCGCGGCGATCGGCGTGGCGGTCGTCGCGACGCTGCTCGCCGTCGTCCGGACGCTGCGCGGACCGGTGTTCGCGCCGCTCCGCTTCCTGGCCGCCGCCTACACGGACCTGTTCCGCGGCATGCCGCTGCTGATCGTGCTCTACCTGATCGGCTTCGGCGTACCGGGGCTGAACGTCTTCCCGCCGCTCGACTCGCGGCTGCTCGGCACGATCGCGCTCGTCGTCAGCTACTCGGCGTACGTCGCGGAGGTGCTGCGCGCCGGCATCGAATCCGTGCACCCCTCGCAGCGGCTCGCGGCGCGATCGCTCGGGCTGTCGCACGGGCAGACCCTGCGGCTCGTGATCCTGCCGCAGGCGGTCCGCCGCGTCGCGCCCGCCCTGGTCAACGACTTCGTGTCGATGCAGAAGGACGTCGGGCTGATCTCGATCCTCGGCGCGGTCGACGCAGTGCGGGCCGCACAGATCCAGGTCGCCGTCGACTACAACTTCACGCCCTATGTGGTCGCCGGCGTGCTGTTCGTGCTGATCAGCCTGCCGTTCATCCGCATCACCGACTGGCTCGGCGCTCGCGCCCGCGCCCGCGAGCAGATCGGCGGCATCGTGTGACCGAGCCGGTCCTGCGCCTCGAAGGCGTGAAGAAGCGCTTCGGTGCGCAGACGGTCCTCGACGGCATCGACCTCACCGTCTCCCGGCACGAGGTGGTCGTCGTGATCGGTGCGAGCGGGTCGGGCAAATCGACGCTGCTGAAGGCCGTCAATCTGCTCGAGGGCATCGACGACGGCCGGATCCTGCTCACCGGCGAGGACATCAGCGATCCGCGGGTCGACGCCGATGCGGTCCGCGCGCGCATCGGCGTCGTGTTCCAGCAGTTCAACCTCTTCCCCCACCTGTCGGTCCTCGACAACGTGACGCTCGCCGCCCGGCGGGTGCACGGGGTGCCGAAGGCCCGCGCCGAGCAGGAGGGGATGCGTCTGCTCGACCGCGTCGGGCTCGCCGGCCAGGCGAAGTCGCACCCCGACCGGCTCTCGGGCGGGCAGCAGCAGCGCGTCGCGATCGTGCGCTCCATCGCCACGAACCCCGAGCTGCTGCTCTTCGACGAGATCACGAGCGCTCTCGACCCGCAGCTGGTCGGCGAGGTGCTCGATCTCGTGGCCGAGCTGCGGGGCACCGGCTCGACCATTCTCATGACGACGCACGAGATGCAGTTCGCGGAGCGCGTCGCCGACCGCATCGTCTTCTTGCACCGGGGTCGCGAGCTCGAGTCCGGGCCGCCGGCACAGGTGCTCCACGACCCCCAGCAGGCAGCGACCCGCGAGTTCCTCTCCCGGCTGCACGCCCGCTGACTCTCCGCGTTGCCGCTGTCCTCTCGGGACCCGGCACCGGGCGCGCGCGCGTTTCTGCGTCCCTCGGGGCAGCGATAGCGTGAGCAGCCAGCCGGGCGACGGGGCCGGGCGACGAGAGGCAGGCATGACGGGTTCGAGGCGTTTCCCCGCGGGTTTCGTGTTCGGGTCGGCGACGGCGAGCTACCAGATCGAGGGTGCCGTCGCGGAGGACGGGAGACGGCCGTCCATCTGGGACACGTTCAGTCACACGCCCGGCGCGATCGCGAACGGCGACACCGGCGACGTCGCCGACGACCACTACCACCGCGTGGACGAGGACCTCGATCTGATCAAGGAACTCGGGCTCGAGGCCTACCGCTTCTCGATCGCGTGGCCGCGGATCGTGCCGGAGGGGCGCGGCGCAGTGAACACGGCAGGGCTCGAGTTCTATTCGCGGCTGGTCGACGGCCTGCTCGCCCGGGGCATCCGGCCGGTCGCGACGCTGTACCACTGGGACCTGCCGCAGCCGCTCGAGGACGAGGGAGGCTGGACCGTGCGGTCGACCGCCGAGGCGTTCGCCGACTACGCGGCGATCGTGGGGGAGCGGCTCGGCGACCGCGTCCACACGTGGACCACCCTGAACGAGCCGTGGTGCTCCGCGTACCTCGGCTACGCGGCCGGCGTGCATGCGCCCGGCCGGAGCGACCGGCTCGCAGCGCTGCGGGCGGTCCATCACCTGAACCTCGGCCACGGCCTCGCCATCCGGGCGCTGCGGCCGCTCGTGAAGCCCGACGCGCAGTTCTCGGTGACGCTGAACCTCGGCGTGTTCCGGGGCGACGGGCCGACCGGCGAGACCGCGCAGCGCCGGCTCGCCGCGCTCGCGAACGGCGCATTCCTCGGCCCGATGCTGGAGGGCGTGTACCCGGAGGACCTGCTCGAGGTCACGAAGGGCATCACCGATTGGTCGTTCGTGCAGGACGGCGACCTCGAGACGATCGCCCAGAGAATCGACGTGCTCGGCGTGAACTACTACTCCACGAACCTCGTCAGGATGTGGGACGGCACGTCGCCGAAGCAGAAGGCGGACGGCCACAACGAGTCGTCCGCGTCGCCGTACCCGGGTGGTGAGGACGTCGAGTTCCTGCCGCAGCCGGGCCCGTACACGTCGATGGGCTGGAACATCGAGCCGTCGGGGCTCACCGACCTCTTGGCCGCCCTGCACGAGCGCTATCCGGACCAGCCGCTCATGGTGACGGAGAACGGTGCGGCGTTCGACGACGAGGTGGTCGACGGCCGCGTCCACGACGCCGATCGCACCGACTACGTGCGCCGGCACCTGCACGCCGTGCTCGACGCGGTCGATGCGGGCGTCGACGTGCGCGGGTACTTCCTCTGGTCGCTGCTCGACAACTTCGAGTGGGCGTACGGCTATCAGAAGCGGTTCGGGATCGTGCGGGTCGACTACGACACCCAGGAGCGCATCCCCAAGGACAGCGCGCGCTGGTACGCGGGCGTCGTCGCAGACCACGCCGTCGACTGATCCGGGACAGCGGCTCTCACTGAGTGGAAGTCGATCGGGCGGAGCCGGGGTCCGTCTGACACCGTGAGCACGGTCGTGAATGACGACGACGTCGAAGGAGACACCGTGGAGTTGCGCACGACCGTGGCGATCGTCGGCGCCGGACCCGCAGGTCTGCTGCTCGGGCACGTGCTGCGCGCCGCCGGCGTGCCTTTCGTGATCGTCGAACGCCGCAGCCGCGAGTACATCCTGGGCCGCGTCCGTGCCGGGGTCCTCGAGCAGTCCTCGGTCGACGTCCTCGACCGCTACGGGCTCGCCGACCGGCTGCACCGAGCGGGGCTCGTGCACGGCGGCATCTACCTGCAGTTCGACGGCGAGCGGCACCACGTCGACTTCGAGGCGCTCATCGGCCGCACGGTCACCGTCTACGGTCAGCAGCAGGTCGTGCACGACCTCATGGACGCCCACGACGCCGCCGGCTCGGCGGTCCACTACGAGGCGTCGGACGTCCTTCCCATCGGCGTCGACACGGCGACCCCCTCGGTCTCCTTCGTTGTCGACGGCGAGGCGAGCGTCGTGCACGCCGACTTCGTGGTCGGCGCCGACGGATTCCACGGCGTGAGCCGTACCGTGATCCCGGCCGGCGGCATCGAGCTCTACGAGCGCACCTACGAATACGCGTGGCTCGGCATCCTCGCCGACGTGGCGCCGTCGACCGACGAACTCATCTACGCGCTGCACCCCGACGGATTCGCGATGCACTCGATGCGCTCGCCCGAGGTCTCCCGCCTGTACCTGCAGGTCGATCCGGACGAGGACATCGCGGACTGGAGCGACGCGCGCATCTGGGACGGCCTGCACGAACGGCTCGGGCTCGCGGGCTGGACGCTGCACGAGGGGCCGGTGACCGAGAAGTCGATCACGCCGATGCGCTCGGCCGTCGTCTCGACGCTGCGGCACGGCCGCCTGTTCCTCGTCGGCGACGCCGGCCACATCGTGCCGCCGACCGGTGCCAAGGGCCTGAACGGCGCGATCAGCGACGTCGCGATGCTCGGCGAGGCCCTGATCGCCGCGACGAAGGGCGACGAGTCGCTGCTCGGCACCTTCAGCGACCGCGCCCTCTCGCGGCAGTGGAAGATGCAGTACTTCTCGAAGTGGATGACCGAGATGCTGCACACGCCCGGACGGTCCACGCCGCCCGACGAGGCCGCGTTCCGGTACCGCAGCCAACTCGGCCAGCTGCGGTTCGTGACCGGATCCGAGCACGCGCTGCAGACCCTGGCCGAGCAGTACACGGGATTGGCGATCGGATGAGCATGGGAACGGATCGGCCGGAGGAACTCGAGCAGGCACGAGGCGCACGCGCGCAGGGTCCGGACTCGGCCCTGTCGTCGCAGGCCGACATCTCGGCGGAGATCGCGCGGATCCACGCCGATCTCGCCGGCCGCGCCGCCGCTCATCCGCCGCGCGACTTCGCGCCGTACCGGTCGAGCGTGCTGCGGCACCCGACGCACGAGCTCGTCACCGCCTTCCCCGAGGAGATCGAGCGCACGTCGCCCGCCTTCGGCCATGTCGACGTCGACCCGTACGAGAGCGACCTGACGATCCAGCACCACGGGGAGCCGATGGGGGAGCGCATCACCGTGACGGGCCGTGTGCTCGACGGCGACGGGCATCCGGTCCGCAACCAGCTCGTCGAGATCTGGCAGGCGAACGCCGGGGGCCGGTACGTGCACAAGCGGGACCAGCACCCGGCGCCGCTCGACCCGAACTTCACCGGGGTCGGCCGCACGCTGACCGGTGACGACGGTTCCTACGCGTTCACGACGATCAAGCCGGGCCCCTACCCGTGGAAGAACCACCACAACGCCTGGCGACCCGCGCACATCCACTTCTCGCTGTTCGGCACCGCGTTCACGCAGCGGCTCGTCACGCAGATGTACTTCCCGGGGGACCCGCTGTTCGCGCTCGACCCCATCTACCAGGCGATCACCGATCCCCGGGCGCGCGAACGCCTCGTCGCCACGTACGACCACGATCGGACCGTGCCGGAGTTCTCGCTCGGCTATACCTGGGACATCGTGCTGACGGGTTCGACGAAGACGTGGATGGAGGGCGACGACGATGACGAGCACTGAACCGGGTCCGTTGCTGCAGACGCCGTCGCAGACGGTCGGCCCGTACTTCGCGTACGGCCTGCCGTTCGAAGGCGGCCCGCAGCTCGTGCCGGCGGCCGATCAGCGCGCCGTCGTGCTGCACGGCACGGTGTACGACGGCGACGGGGTGCCGATCCCCGATGCGCTGCTCGAACTGTGGCAGCCCGACGAGCACGGGCGGCTGGTGCCGCGTGCCGGCAGCCGGCGACGGGAGCTCGGCCGGTTCACCGGGTTCGGGCGCGCGGCGGTCGAGGTCGACGGGCACTACGAGTTCGTGACGGTGCTGCCCGGAGCGGTCGCGCCGTCGACGCTCCACTGGGCGTCGATCGCGGTCTTCGCGCGAGGTCTCATGCACCACCTCTTCACCCGTGCGTACTTCGTCGAGACGGATGCGCCGGTGCCGTCGGACGCGGTGCTCGACGCGGTCGATCCTGCGCGGCGTGAGACGCTGATGGCGCGCGCCGAGGGGCCGGGCGTGTACCGCTTCGACATCCACCTGCAGGGTGACGGCGAGACGGTCTTCCTGGACTACACGGAGACGCCAGCCACCGCATGAGCGATCGTTTCGCCGACATCGGCCTGCTCGACCCGCTCGACTTCCTGGCGGGGGACGGGGTGGGTCTCGTCGGCGATGCCGCCCACCTCTCGGCCATGGTCCGCGTCGAGGCCGCGCTGCTCGGGGCCTTCGAGGACGCGGGCGTCGGCCTCGAAGGCGGCGCGGACGCGGTCGCGCGGCTCGCGTCCGGCCTCGACCTGGGCGCGATCGCCGCGGCGGGGGCCGCAGGCGGCAACCCGGTGATCCCGATGCTGGCAGCGCTCCGCTCGCGGCTGCCCGGGCCCGTCGCCGACCTGCTGCACACCGGTGCGACGAGCCAGGACGTCGTCGACTCGGCGGCGATGCTCGTCGCGGCGGCCGCCCGAGCGCGCATCCTCACCGACCTGACCGCCGCCTGCGCCGCCCTCGCCGCGCTCGCGGACGCCGAACGGCACACGCCGGCAGTCGCCCGCACGGTCGGCCAGCACGCGGCGCCGACGACCTTCGGACTGCGCATCGCGATCCTGCTCGACGGCATCGGGCGCGCCGCCGACGCGCTCGCCACCCTCGAACTGCCCGCGCAACTCGGCGGCAGCGTCGGCACGCTCGCGGTACTCACCGACCGGTTCGGCAGTGACCGGGCAGTCGCGGTCCGGGTCGCCTTCGCGGCTCGGCTCGGCCTCGCCGATCGGGGCGCGCCGTGGCACGTCGAGCGCACGCCGATCCTCGCGCTCGGCGCGGCGCTCACGGGTGTCGTCGCGACGACCGCGCGGCTCGGACTCGAGGTGACCTTCCTCGCCGGCACCGACGTCGGCGAGATCGCGCTCGAATCGGCCGACGGTGACGGCGGCTCGTCCGCCATGCCCCAGAAGCGGAACCCCGTGCCTGCCGTGCTGCTCGTCGGCGCGGGCAGGCGGGCCCCCGGTCTCTTGTCGACGCTCGCCGTCGCCGCGGTCGCCCCCGGCGATCGGCCGGCGGGTGAGTGGCATGCCGAGTGGCAGCCGCTCCGGGAGCTGCTGCGCCTCGCGACCGGGTCGGCCGCCGCCGCGGCCCGTGTCGCGGCGGGCCTCCGTCCCGACCGCGAACGCATGCTGGCGAACCTCGACGCGACCGGCGGCGCGGTGCATGCCGAGCGCGCACAGGCCGCTCTCGTGCCGATCGCCGGCTCGACCGGTGCCGCCCGCGCGGTGCGGGACGCGATCGCCGCCGGTGGCGGATTCGTCGACGCGCTGCTCGCCGAGGTCGGCGACGTGCCCGGCGCCGCCGACGCGGTGACACGCAGCACGGCGGTCGGCGGGCCGGCGGGCCTGTCCGACCGCTTCATCGACGCGGTCCTCTCCCGCTCGTCGTCAGTCCGCGCACAGGAGGCAGGCGCATGACCGTCACCCTGCGCGCGGTCGCCGTGCCCACCACGTCCACCGAATCAGCGACACCCCTGCTGGTGCTCGGCACCTCGCTCGGCACGACCGGCGGATCGTGGGGCGGTGTGCCGGCGGCGCTCGCCGCACGGTTCCGCGTGCTCGTGGTCGACCTGCCGGGTCACGGCGTGACCCCCGCGACAACCGTGCCGTTCACCGTGGCGGACCTCGCCGACGCGATCGTCGGCGCCGTGGACGCGGCCGGCGGCGGCTCGTTCGCCTACGCCGGCGTCTCGCTCGGCGGTGCCGTCGGCATCGAACTCGCCTGCGGGCCCCACGCGTCCAGGCTCACCGCGCTCGCCGTGCTCTGCAGCGACGCGAAGATCGGCGACGCGGATGCGTGGATCGCCCGCGCCGCGACCGTGCGCGCATCGGGCACGCCCGCGATGGTCGCAGGCAGCGGCGAGCGCTGGTTCGCGCCGGGATTCCTGCAGCGCGCCCCCGAGCAGGGCAGCCGCATGCTGCGCGAGCTCATGGACGTCGACGACGAGTCGTACGCCCTCGCGTGCGAGGCGCTCGCCGCGTTCGACCGGCGCCCCGATGTCGGCGGCATCCGCGTGCCGACGCTCGTCGTCAACGGGGACAGCGACCCGACGATCACGGTCGCGGCGGCGACGGCGCTCGCCGACACGATCCCGGGCGCACGTCGCGTCGAGTTCGCGGACACCGCACATCAGCCGCAGGCCGAGCGGCCGGCCGAGCTCACCGCCGCGCTGCTCGACTTCCTCGCGCCCGTCGCCCCGTCGGACAGGTACGACGCCGGCATGGCCGTGCGCCGGCAGGTGCTCGGCGACGCCTGGGTCGACGCCTCGATCGCCGGGATCACGCCGGCGACGGCCGATTTCCAGCGCTTCATCACCGAGTACGCGTGGGGCGCGATCTGGACGAGACCCGGCATCCCACGCCAGTGGCGCAGTGTGATCGTGATCTCGGTCTGCGTCACCGGCGGGTACTGGCACGAGCTCGAACTGCACCTGAACGCGGCCTTCCACAACGGTCTGACCGAGTCGGATCTGGCCGAAATACTGCAGCAGACCGCCGTCTACGCGGGCGTGCCGTCGGCCAACACCGCATTCGGCATCCTGAAGCGGGTGCTCGCCGAACGGGCCGAGGCGGCCGACGACAGTCAGGAGGACTGAGTGGACAAGCGAATCGCGACCCCCGCCGAGGCGGTCGCCGACATCCCCGACGGCGCGTCGATCGCCGTGGGCGGGTTCGGGCTCGTCGGCGTGCCGATCGAGCTGATCCGCGCTCTGCTCGAGCAGGGCACCACCGATCTCGAGGTCGTCTCGAACAACTGCGGCGTCGACGGCTGGGGCCTCGGCCTCCTGCTCGCCGCAGGGCGCATCCGCCGCGTCATCGGGTCGTACGTCGGCGAGAACAAGGAGTTCGCCCGCCAGTACCTGGGCGGCGACGTCGAGGTCGAACTCACACCCCAGGGCACGCTCGCCGAGCGGATGCGCGCGGGCGGCGTCGGCATTCCCGCGTTCTTCACGGCGACCGGCGTCGGCACGATGGTGTCCGAGGGCGGCATGCCGTGGAAGTACCGGGCCGACGGCAGTGTCGAGATCGCGTCGCCGCCGAAGCCGGTGCAGTCGTTCGACGTGCTCGGCACGCCGACGGACTACGTGCTGGAGACGGCGATCCGGACCGACTACGCGCTCGTGCGCGCGGCCAAGGCGGACTGGCACGGCAATCTCGTCTTCGAGCGCTCGACCCGCAACTTCAACCCGGTGGTGGGCATGGCCGGCCGGTTCACGATCGCGGAGGTCGACGAGATCGTGCCGCCGGGCGACATCGATCCCGACTCGGTGCACCTGCCCGGCATCTACGTCGACCGGGTCGTGCAGCTGACCACCGAGCAGGCGAACGACCTGCCCATCGAGAAGCGCACCGTGCGCGAGCGTCCGGAGGTGGCGTGATGCCCTTGACCCGTGACCGGATGGCCGCGCGCGCGGCCCTCGAGCTGACCGACGGCTCGTACGTCAACCTCGGGATCGGCCTGCCGACCCTCATCCCGAACCACGTGCCCGACGGCGTGACCATCGTGCTGCACAGCGAGAACGGCATCCTCGGCGTCGGGCCCTACCCGTGGGCGGGCGAGGAGGATCCGAAGCTCATCAACGCGGGCAAGGAGACCGTCACGACGCTGCCCGGTGCCTCGTTCTTCGACTCCGCCGCGAGCTTCGGCATGATCCGCGGCGGCCGCGTGACGGATGCGGTGCTCGGCGCGATGCAGGTCGCGGAGAACGGCGACATCGCGAACTGGGCCGTGCCCGGCAAGCTGATCAAGGGCATGGGCGGCGCGATGGACCTCGTCGCCGGCGCGCGACGGGTCATCGTGCTCATGGAGCACGTGACGAAGACGGGCGAGCACAAGATCCTCGAGCGCTGCACGCTGCCGCTGACGGGCAAGGGCTGCGTCGACCGCATCATCACCGACCGCTGCGTCTTCGACGTGACGGATGACGGGCTGCTGCTCGTCGAGCTCGCGCCGGGCGAGACGGTCGAGTCGATCAGCGCGCTCACGGGATGCGGGTTCGTGGTCGACCCAGCGGTGAAGGTTGTCGCGTGAGCGAGTTGCGCAGCGCGGTCGTCTGCGCCCCGATCCGCACACCGGTCGGCCGGTTCGGGGGAGCGCTCGCGGCGGTGTCCGCGCAGACGCTCGCCACGACCATCCTGCGGGCGCTCCTCGACCGCACGGGGCTGCCGGGCGACGCGGTCGACGACGTGATCATGGGCCAGTGTTATCCGACCATGGAGGCCGCACCGATCGGGCGCGTCGCCGCGCTCGACGCCGGCCTGCCGATCACGGCGACCGGCTACCAGCTCGACCGGCGCTGCGGATCCGGCCTGCAAGCCGTGGTGAACGCGGCGATGCAGGTGCAGACCGGCGTCTCCGACGTCGTGATCGCCGCCGGAGCCGAGTCGATGTCGAACGCGCCGTTCTACACGGTCGAGGGCCGGCGCGGACTGCCGTCCGGTGCGCTCGTGCTGCACGACGCGCTCACCCGCGGGCGGGAGCGGGCGGGCGGCGTGCTGCACCCGATGCCCGACGGCAACCTCGGCTCGGCCGAGATCCTGCGCGCCGAGTACGGCATTTCCCGCGAGCGGCAGGACGCGTACGCGCTCCGCTCGCATCAGCGGGCCGTCCAGGCGATCGAGGCCGGGGCGTTCGACGCCGAACTCGTGCCGGTCACCGTGCCCGGCCGCAAGGGCGACACGACCGTCGCGCGTGACGAGCACCCCCGCGCCGACACCACGCTCGAGGCGCTCGCCGCGCTGCGGCCGGCACTCGGCCGGCGGGACCCCGCCGCGACCGTGACCGCCGGCAACGCCTCGGGCCAGAACGACGCGGCCGCAGCGTGCATCGTCACGACGCCGGAGCGCGCGGCCGAGCTCGGCCTGACACCCGTGCTGCGGCTCGCCACCTGGGCGGTGGCCGGCGTCGAGCCCGAGCGGTTCGGAGTCGGGCCGGTGCCCGCCGCGAAGAAGGCCCTCGCGCGGGCCGGCCTCGGCTTCGGGGACCTCGACGTGATCGAGCTGAACGAGGCGTTCGCGGTGCAGGTGCTCGCCTGCACGACGGAGTGGGGTCTCGACGACGACGATCCGCGCCTGAACCCGAGGGGCAGCGGCATCTCGATCGGCCACCCGCTGGCAGCGACCGGCACCCGCATCCTGGCGACACTCGCCCACGAGCTGCCGGCACTCGACGGCCACTGGGCGCTCGAGACGATGTGCATCGGCGGCGGCCAGGGCCTCGCGGCGGTGTTCGAGCGCCTCTAGGCGCTCGAAAGGACCAACACGGCGAGCGCCTCTAGGCGCTCGAACCGAACCAACACGGCGAGCGCCTCTAGGCGCTCCACAGAGAGCACTTCAGCAGGACATTTTCTGTTCGGCAGGACATACGTGCCGAAAATCTCCTGCTGAACAGAAAATGTCCTGCTCAAGTGCTCTGGCCGGCAGGGCCAAGCTTGAGGACATGACGCAACGACGCATCCTGTTCCTCGGCGGCACCGGCATCATCAGCTCCGCGAGCTCGGCCCTCGCGGTCGAACGCGGACACGCGGTGACATTCCTGAACCGCGGCAGGCCGGGCCCACGCCCCGTGCCGGAGGGCGTCGAGGTCCTGACCGCCGATGTCCGCGACGCCGCAGCCGTCGACGCGGCGCTCGCGGGCCGAGAGTTCGACGTCGTCGCCGACTTCCTCTCCTTCACGCCGGACCAGGTACGGGCCAACATCGACCGATTCGGCGGCGGCCGCGCCGGGCAGTACGTCTTCATCAGCTCCGCATCCGCCTACGCGAAACCTGTCGAGCGCCTGCCGATCACCGAGTCGACGCCGCTGAAGAACCCGTTCTGGCAGTACTCACGCGACAAGATCGCGGGGGAGGAGGCGGTGATCGCCGCCTGGCGCGAGATCGACTTCCCCGGCACGATCGTGCGGCCGAGCCACACCTACGACGCCATTGCGATCCCGACGAGCGGAGGGTGGACCGACGTGGCGCGGATGCGGGCCGGCAAGCCGGTCGTCGTGCACGGCGACGGAACGACCCCGTGGACCCTGACGCACACGCGCGACTTCGCGGTCGGCTTCCTCGGCCTCCTCGGCCGACCGGAGGCGCTCGGTGAGGCGTTCCACATCACCGCCGACCACTCGCCGACCTGGGATCGCATCTACCGCAGCCTGGCGGCGGCAGCGGGCGTCGAGCCGACGCTCGTCCATGTCGCGTCCGAGTCGATCGCCGCCGAGTACCCGCAGCTCGGCCCCGGTCTCATCGGCGACAAGGCGCACTCGGTGGTCTTCGACACGACG
This sequence comes from uncultured Actinomycetota bacterium, assembly GCA_963716965.1. Classification (GTDB taxonomy): domain Bacteria; phylum Actinomycetota; class Actinomycetes; order Actinomycetales; family Microbacteriaceae; genus Amnibacterium. Next base: position 173,275 of record CAVQUZ010000003.1, read on the forward strand.
AAGCTGCGCCGGCTCGTGCCCGAATTCGGAGCCACGACCATCGCGTATTCGGATGCGGTCCACGAGACGATCGAGTGGTACGACGCGCATCCGGAGGCCCGCGTCGTCGACGACGGACTCGACGCGGCCTTCGACCGCATGGTCGCGCGGTTCGGACCCGCCGCCTGATCCGCGAAGGGGTCAGCGGGGCGACGGGCGCAGGGCGCGGCTGATGCCGCGGGCCGTCGTCCGGACGGCGCCGACCAGGCGGCCGACGTCCTCGGATGCGGCGCTCACCACGGACACCGCCGCGACCGCATCGCCGCTGCGGCCCGACACGAGCGCCGCGACCGAGACCGACCCCGCCGTGAGGTGGTCGTGGAGGGCGATCCAGCCCTGGCGACGGGCAGTGTCGACGGCGCTGCGCAGGTCGGCCTCAGACGTGATGGTCGACGCCGTGAACCGCTCGAGCGGCCGGGCGAGCACCGCCCGCACGGTCTGCTCGTCGGCGTGCGCCAGCAGCAGGATGCCGCCGCTCGTCGCGTGCACCGGCAGCCGGCCGCCTGCTCGGCTCTGCAGCCGCACGGCGTCCCGTGCGCTCAGCCGCTCGACGACGACCGCCTCGATCCCGTCGAGCACGACGAGCTGCACGTTCTGGTGGGTCACCTCGTACAGATCCTCGAGGTACGGCAGCGCGACGGCGCGCAGCCCCTGCGCCCTCGGCGCGAGCAGCCCGAGTTCCCACAGCCGGAGGCCGATCCGGTAGTACCCGGTCGATGTGCGCTCGAGCGCACCCTCGTCCTCGAGCTGACGGCAGAACCGGTGCACGGTCGGCAGCGGCAGCGCGGTGCGCTCGGCGATCGCGGTCAGGCTGAGCCGGCCGTCGGGCGCGTCCGCGAACGCCCCGAGCACGAGCATCGCGCGCGCGAACACGCCGCGGGGCGGCTCGCCCGTGACCACCGCGCTCACGCGGGATCGTCGGCGGCGACGTCGACCCGGAAGACCCGCAGCTGCAGCGCCAGCGTCGCGTAGTAGCCGACGAGGGTCGTCAGTTCGACGGTGCCCCGCTCGCCGACGACGGGGGCGAGCCGCGCCCAGTCGGCGTCCGGCACGTCGCCGTCGAGCAGCAGCCGCGTCAATTCGAGCGCGGCCGCCTCGTCGTCGTCCGCGCTCGCGGGCACCTCGCCGCGGGCGAGGGCGGCGAGGTCGTCGTCGCCCAGACCGGCTGCGCGACCGACCGCCTCGTGCGCCATCCGCTCGAACCCGCTCCGCCATCGTGCCGCGACGAGCAGGATCGCCGCCTCGCGGACCCGGTCGCTGAGCGCCGTGCGATACCGGACGGCCGCGCCGACCTCTTGCAGGGCGGCGCCCAGCGTCGGCGCGAACAGCAGCGCGTTGAACGGGCCGTTCAGCGAGCCGTCCGCTGCGGTGAGCGCGAAATGCTGCGGTCCCTGTGCTCGCGGGCCGCCGGTGATCGAGTCGTAGAGCGTGCGCTGGTCGCCGTCGAGCGCGCCCGGCCCGAGTCGTGGGAGCCGGCTCATTGCGCGCGCAGTCGCACGGAGATCTCGTCGGCGGCACGCCGCGCGGCGTCGAGCAGCGGCCCCTCGAGCGCCGCGACGTCGTGCCTCGAGGCGGACACGGCGATGTTGATGGCGCCGGCCGGCTCACGCGCGACCCCGAAGACGGGAACCGACACGGACCGCAGGCCCAGGGCGAGCTCCTGATCCTGGATCGCGTAGCCCTTCGCGCGGATGTCGGCGAGCTGAGCGTCGAGGGCGGCCCGGTCGAGCACCGCGTTCGGTCCGTGGTCCGGACTGAACGACGAGCCCGCGATCTGGCGTGACAGGGCGGCGGGCGGCAGATAGGCCAGCAGCACCTTGCCCATCGAGGTGTAGACGGCCGGCAGCGTGGAGCCCACCTGGATGTTCGCGGTCACGAGGTCGGCGTTCCTCAGCCGGGCGAGGTAGAGCACGCGGTCCTCGACGAGGACGCCGAGGTTCACCGTCTCTCCGGTCGCGGCCGCGAGTGCGCGCAGCGGCCGTTCGCTCGCCTGCACGAGCCCCGATCCGCGCAGCGCCGCGGATCCGAGCGTGAGGACCGCGACGCCCGGATGCAGGACGCCGTCGTCGCTCCGCTCGAGGAACCCCTCCTCCTCGAGCGTCGCGACGATCCGGAACGCGGTCGGCATGGGCAGGCCGGTGCGTTCGGACAGCTCGCGCAGCCGCAGCCCGGTCGACGTCTCGTCGAACGCGCGCAGCACCTGCAGCCCCTTCGCGAGCGCTTCGATGCGGTACTGGTTTCGGGGCGGGTCCGGTCGTTCGGCCGCATCGCTCATGGGTGGTTCCTCCCGCGCCGTCGCCGGCCGTCGTCCCTCTCTTATAGCGGAGCCCGGCGGCGGGGTCACGCCGGCTCCACAGCCTCCGTCACCCGATGGGCGAATGCCAGGGCCGCCGCGAACAACGCGCCGGTGTCGGGAGCGCCCCGCCAGAAGTGGCTCGCGTCCGGTACCGGGGCGAGTTCGACGGGCACGCCCGCCGCCTCCAAGGCCGCCGCGAACTCCGCACTCTGCGCGAACGGGACCAGGGTGTCGGCCGTGCCGTGCGCCACGAGGAAGGGCGCGGCGCCCGACCGGACGACCCGTGCCGGGCTCGCTGCGGCGGCGAGCGCCGACAGCGCCGACGGGCTGCCGCCGAGCAGTCCCGCCTCGCGCGTATCGGTGGCGTCGTCGAAGGTCTCGGGATGCCCGGGGTCCAGATGCACGCCGAGCCGGGTCAGATCCGCGGGTCCGTACCAGTCCACGACGCCGGCCACCCTGGACTCGGCCGGCGCCAGTGCCGCCAGCGCGGCGAGGTGCGCGCCGGCCGACTCGCCCCACAGCACGATCCGTGACGCGTCGAGGCCGTGGTCCGCGGCGCCGTGTCCCGCGATCCAGTCGATCGCCGCGGTCACGTCCTCGACGGGGGCGGGGAACGTCGCCTCGCCGCTCAGCCGGTAGTCGATCGCCGCGACCGCGAATCCAGCCGCCGTCACCAGCCCGAACGACTGCTCGTACGAGAGGCCGGGGGTGAACACCCGCCGGCTGCCGAGCCGCCACCCGCCGCCGTGCACGAAGACGACGACCGGCAGCGGCCCGGATGCGGCGGGCAGGTGCAGGTCGAGCGTGAGTGGCCGGAATCCGATCCGTTCGGCGAAGACGACGTCCCTCAGGACGGGCATGTCAGTCCTCGAGGAATTTGAACTCGGGCCGGAAGACGGTCCCGTATTTGTCCCCTGCCGCCTTCATCTGCGGGAACGACGGCGCGTAGAACTCCTCGGGCGCCGGGATCCCCGGCGTGTCGGTCGCCTTGCCCATCGCGTGGAAGAACCTGCCGAATCCCGCGGTAGACGATCCGAGCACCTTCGAGGTGCCCTCCATGCGGTAGGCGTGCACGACCTTCTGCGGGATGTAGGCGAACGATCCTGCGGTCAGCACCCGGTCCATCCTCGTACCGTTCTCGTCGTCCATCCAGAGGTGCACGGCGCCCTCGACGATGTAGAACGTCTCGTTCGTCCACGGGTGGATGTGCGCCGGGATGATGTCGCCGGCGTGGCCCTCGCAGGCGAACATGTCGAACTGGCCGTCCGTCTCGTCGCCGGTCAGCATGATCGTGAAGAGGTCGCCGAAGAGCACGGACTTCTCGCCCTCGCCGGCGTTCAGGAAGAACGGGGCGCGCTTGCCCGGCAGCACGCCGGGGAACTGGTCGCGCTCGGCGGACTCGTCGATGGTCTCTGGTCGGGTGGGGATCTCCTGCGACATGCACTGCCTTCCTCGTTGAAGTGATCGCGAGCCAGCGTGCGGGACCGAGCGCGCAGACGCCAGTACGACCTTCCTATCCTGCGTTAGGCGACGGCTAACATCCGGTGCATGGATGTGTCGATCGCCCAGCTCGGGTACTTCTGCGTGCTCGCCGAGGAACTGCACTACGCCGACGCAGCCCGCCGCCTCCGCATCTCGTCGCCGTCGCTGAGCCAGCAGATCACCCGGCTCGAGGGAGCGATCGGCGCTCGGCTGTTCGAGCGCACCCCGCGCCGCGTCGTGCTGACCGACGCCGGCCGCGATCTGCTGCCCCTGGCGCAGCATGCCAGGGACGCGCACCAGGCGGTGCTCGACTGGGCGGGCGTGCGGCGGCGGCAGGGGGACTCGCTGCTGCGGGTCGGCGTCGTCGCCGCGGGCGCCGGGCCGCTGACCACGAGTGTCCTGACGGCGGCGATCGCGCAGATGCCCGGCGTGCGGCTCGAGATGCGCCGGCTCGGCTTCTTCGACGCGGCCGCCGAGGTCGCCGACGGCCGCGTCGACGTGGCGTTCGCTCCTGCGCCGCTCCGCCTGCCGCGCGGTGTCCGAGGCGTCGAGATCGCGAGCGAGCCGCGCGTCCTGGTCGTCGCGAGCGGGCACCCGCTGGCGCGGCGGGAGTCGATCGGCATCGCCGAGACCGCGGACGAGGTGTTCATCGCTCCGGCGCACGGTGAACCGGAGGCGGTCGCCTGGTGGCTGGTCGATCCGCGGCCGGACGGCGGTCATCCGCGGCGCGGCCCCGCGGCGGACGACATCGAAGGGATCCTGGAGCTGTGCGCGGCGGGCGTCGGCGTCAACATCGCGGCCGCGGGCGTCGAGGACCATTACCGGCGCGACGGCCTCGCATTCGTGCCGATCCGCGACATCCCGCCCGCATCCATCGTGCTCTGCAGCCTCGAGCGGCCCGTCAATCCGGCGGTCAAGGTCTTCGAGGCGATCGCGACACGGCAGGGGTGCCGGGTGGCGAGTTGACACCGTGAGGGCCCGAGCGTAAGTTCGCCCACAGAAATGAGCTTTCGCACACCGAAGTGCGGGAAGGGGGCGACCGGATGACGGACGCAGCAGCGGTGCTCACCGAGCAGGACTCCTGGCTCGGCCTCGAAGGCGCACGCGTCTTGATCGCCGGCGCGGGCGGCATCGGCGGGGCGTGTGCCATCGCATTCGCCGCGGCGGGTGCGCGCGTGCTGGTGGTGGACCGGAGTGCCGAGGCGCTCGCCACGCTGGCCGACGACGCGGTGTTCGCCGCGACCGGCGGACAGACGATCATCGCCGACCTGACCGAGCACGGCGCGGGAGCCGCGGTCGTCGCCGCCGCGGTCGAGCGGCTGGGGGGCCTCGACGTGCTGCTGCACGCCGTCGGCATCAACGACCGCCGCCCGATCCTCGACTTCTCCGAGGACGAGTGGGAGCAGATCCTGCGGGTCAATCTCTTCACGCTCTTCGGCCTCGCCCAGGCCGCGGGCCGCCACATGGTGGCGGAGCGCCGCGGCCGGATCATCGCCCTTTCGAGCGTCTCGGGCCTGCTCGCTCATCACAGTCACGGCCCCTATGCGGCGTCGAAGGGCGGCATCAATCAGCTGCTCCGCGTGATGGCGCGCGAGTGGGCGCCGTTCGGCGTCACGGTGAACGCGATCGCGCCCGGCTACGTCGAGACGACGCTCACGGCCGAGCACCTCGCGAAGCCAGGCAAGCGCGACGAGCTCGAGGGCCAGGTCCCGGCTGGGCGACTCGGCACACCAGGCGAGATCACCGGACCGGCGCTCTTCCTCGCATCGGCCCACGCCGGCTTCATCACCGGCCACGTCATGTACGTCGACGGTGGGCGCACCCTGGTCTGAACCGGGCCGCAGGCCCGAAGAAAGGAGTCGCAGATGAGCGACACGAGCAGCCCGCGGATCTTCCCGCGCTTCGAAGGCAGGACGGTCCTGGTCACCGGGGCCGGCACCGGTTTCGGCCACGCCATCGCCGTGCGCGCCGCGCAGGAGGGCGCCGACGTGGTGGTCCACTACAACCGCTCGAAGGGGGGCGCCGAGGCGACGGCCGACGAGGTCCGTGCGCTCGGGCGCACCGCGCACATCGTGCAGGCGGACATCGGCAGCTGGGACGCGATCACGGCGCTCGCGGACGAGGTGTTCGGCCTCGTCGGCACATTGGACGTCCTCATCAACAACGTCGGTGACTTCGCGAGCGAGACACAGGGCTGGCGCGATCTCACGGCCGAATCGCTCGACCGCGTCATCGACGTCGACGTGAAGGGCACGCTCGTCATGACGCACGTGTTCGGCGGCCGGATGGTCGATCAGGGCCACGGCGCGATCGTGAACATCGGCTCGACCGTCGTGGTGCGGGGCAGCGCCAGGGCACCGCATTACGCCGCGGCGAAGTACGCGATCCTCGGCGTCACCAAGTCGTACGCGCAGGCCTTCGCGCCGACCGTGCGGGTCAACACCTTCGCGCCCGGGTTCATGGAGACCGAGGCGCTGAAGGCCAGAGCCGACTGGAAGGCGGGCCGCCGCGAGAAGCTCATCGCCGCGACGCCGATGGGCACCATCCCGGAGCCCGAGGTCGTCGCCGGCACCGCGCTCTGGCTCGCGACCGAGGAGGCCGGCCACCTGACCGGCGGCTACCTGGTCGCCGACGGCGGCTACAACATGGTGGGTGCGTAGGCACTCGCCTTCGATTCGCAGTTCGAAGGAGCACACCCGATATGAAGCTGATCACATTCGACGAGGGCCGCGTCGGCCGCCTCGAGGGCGACGACGTCATCGAGCTCGACGTGCCGTCGACGCGCGAGTACTTCGCGCGCGGCGGCGAGGTGGGGGAGACGGGTGAGCGGCTGACGCTCGACGCGGTGACGCTCCGCGCCCCGATCCACCCGAAGAAGTTCTTCCACACGGCGGGCAACTTCGCCGCGCACCACGAGGAGCTGACCGCGGTCAACTGGTCGCATCCGGTGCACAAGGGCATCGTCTTCTTCCAGAACGTCGACGCCGTCATCGGCCCGGACGAGGACATCGTCTACCCGGCCAACCTCACGAAGGAGATGGACTACGAGCTCGAGCTCGCCATCGTGATCGGGAAGACCGGCAAGTTCTTCGGGCCGGAGGAGGCGGAGTCGTACATCGCCGGCTTCACGGTGTTCAACGACATCACCGCCCGCGACATCCAGCGCCGTGAGATGAAGTCGGGCGTGTTCTCCTTCTCGAAGGGCATCGACACGTTCTGCCCCATCGGTCCCTGGATCGTCACGGCCGACGAGCTGCCCGACTACCAGAACCTCGCGATGGAGCTCCGCGTCAACGGCGAGGTGCGCCAGCGGGGCAACACCAACGACATGAAGCTGACGTTGCCGCAGCTGATCGCCTACCACTCGCCGCAGGGCTACACGGCGGGCGACCTGCTGACGACGGGCACCGTGGCCGGCGTCGCGGCGATCCAGAAGAACCCGTTCGACTTCTACCTGAAGCCCGGCGACGTCGTCGAGGCCGAGGTCACGGGCGTCGGCGTGCTGCGGAACCGCGTCGTCTCATGGGAGGACGCGTACGGCACACCGGAGCCGCAGCCTGCGGTGTCGGTCGAAGGATGAGGCTGGCCAACGTGGGCGGTCGCGCCGTCGTCGTCACCGGCGACGACGCGGGCGTGGACGTGGCGACCGCGAGTGACGGCCGCTTCGGACCGTCGCCGCAGTCGCTCTTCGCGGACTGGGCGGTGTTCGCGGCGTGGGCCGCGGAGCTCGCCGCGGAACCCGACGTGTGGTTCTCGGCGTCCGAGCTCGAGGCGCCGGTTCCCGCGCCGCCCCAGGTCTTCGCGATCGGCGTGAACTACCGCGAGCACGCGGAGGAGGCCGGGTATCCGCCGGACTCCGCGCCCGTCACCTTCACGAAGTTCCCGTCATCGCTGACGGGGCCGGACGTCGTGGTGGCGCTGCCGAGCGACACCGTCGACTGGGAGGTCGAGCTGGTCGTCGTCATCGGCGAGGGCGGCCGCCACATCGCCCGTGGCGACGCCTGGCGGCACGTCGCCGGGCTCACGGTCGGGCAGGACCTCTCCGAGCGCACGGCACAGATGGCGGGCACGCGGCCGCAGTTCAGCCTGGCCAAATCGCACGAGGGCTTCAGCCCGACCGGGCCGTGGCTCGTCACGACCGACGAGTTCGTCGACCCGGCCGATCTCGCCATCGAGTGCTCGCTGAACGGCGAGACGATGCAGTCGTCGAGGACCTCGTCGATGATCTACGACATCCCCGAGCTGATCGCCCGGCTGTCCGAGGTCTGCGCGCTGCTGCCGGGCGACATCATCTTCTCCGGCACGCCGTCGGGCATCGGCAACGCCCGCACGCCCAAGCGCTTCATCGCGGCCGGCGACGTATTGGTCTCCGAGATCGAAGCGATCGGCGTGCTGACCACGCGATTCCGACACGCCTGACTTTCACTCTACGAAACCACTTTTCAGCAGGCGCAAAGCGTGCTAGAACTTCCTCCAACGAGTCGGCGAGGGTGCCGACCACGACGCAAAGGTGCCCGTGACATGAAGACCTCCGTTCGGTTCCCCCGCTCAGCGGGTCGACCGCTCGCTCTGGCCGCACTCGGCCTGGCGATGACCCTCTCGCTCGCCGCGTGCAGCGGCGGATCCGGCGGAGGTGCATCCGCAGCCAAGACCCTCACCTTCGGTGAGAACTCCGACGCGGCTCCCACCGGCTACGACCCGTTGCTCTACTCGGCCGGCCAGTCCACGTTCTTCAACGGTCTGTACGACTCGCTGTTCGTCACCGACAAGAACGGCGTCGCGCAGCCCAGCCTCGTCAAGAGCTTCACGACGAGCGCCGACAAGCTGACGCTCACGCTGAAGCTGCGCACGGGCGTGACGTTCACCGACGGATCGAAGCTGACTGCCGCCGTCGTGAAGTCGAATCTCGACCGTCGCACCGACAAGACGCTGACCTCCTACGGCGCACTCGCTGCAGGGGGCGCGGCGGCGATCAAGAGCGTGACGGCGCCCGACGCCGAGACGGTCGTCATCACGTGGGCCGCGCCGCAGGCGACCGGCCAGAACAATCTCGTCGACGAGGAGGGCATGATCGTCGGCCCCAAGGGCATCGCCGACACGGCCTCGCTGAAGACGACCCCGGACGGCTCCGGCCCGTACAAGCTCGACTCCTCGAAGACGACCAAGAGCAGCACCTACACGCTGGTCAAGAACTCGAAGTCGTGGGATGCGAAATCGTTCGCCTACGACACCGTGGTCTTCAAGGTGATCACGAACGCGCAGACCCTCGCGAACGCGGTCGTGTCCGGCCAGGTCGACGTCGCCGGCCAGCTCGACGCATCCGTCGTCGACCTGGTCAAGTCCAAGCAGACGGTCGCGCAGAACGGCGGCACGATCGTGGGGTTCCCGGTCGTCGACAAGCTCGGCAAGACCAACCCCGCGTTCGCGAAGCTCGCAGTGCGCCAGGCGCTCAACTACGCGACGGACCGTGCCACCCTCGTCAAGGACCTGCACCCGACGGCCAAGGCGACCGCCCAGCTGTTCCCGGCCGAGGCCTCCGGCTTCGACGCGGCGATCAACACGAAGTACGCGTACGACCCGGCCAAGGCCAAGTCGCTGCTCGCGAGCGCCGGCTACCCGAAGGGCATCTCGGTCACCTTGATCGTGCTGGGCCAGCCGACGGATGACGAGATCGCCGTGCAGAAGCAGTGGGCGAAGTCCGGAATCACGCTGAACCTGAAGACGGTCACGTCGACCGACGCGGCATTCGCCGCGGTGAGCACGACGCCGATCCTCTTCGGCCCGTTCTCCGTCGGCAGCCAGCCCGCCGGATTCGTCGCCGGTGTCGTCTACGGCGGGTTCATGAACCTGCAGAAGGCACAGGACCCGGCGATCGGCAAGGCACTCGGCGGCGCGCTGGGCGCGACCGGCGCCGCCCAGACCGCGTCGCTCAAGGCGCTCAACGCCGCGATCACCGACGAAGGCTGGTACGTGCCGCTCTACGAGAGCTACATCTCCTACGGCTACAACGCCAAGAAGGTGCAGACTCCCGTCTACTCGGGCACGAACGGCTACCTGCTGCTCTCGCAGCTGAAGCCGGTCAAGTAGTCCAGGTCCCGCTCGAAACCGACCCACGAGGAAGTGGCATGGTCCTGTACATCGGCCGCCGGCTGCTGTTCGCCGTCGTGACGGTGCTGGTGGCGGTGCTGATCTCCTTCCTGCTCGTGCACGCCGCCCCCGGGAGTCCGGGGGCGGTCGTGCTGGGTCCGTCCGGCACCGCCGCGGAGATCGCCGCGAAGAACCACGAGCTCGGCTGGGATCGGCCGCTTCCCGTGCAGTTCATCGACTATCTGTCGCATCTGATCCGCGGCGACTTCGGTACCTCGCTCATCGACGGGCATTCGATCGGCGACGACATGGCGGCGCGCGTTCCGGTGACGGCCGCGATCGCACTGTTCGCGACGATCTTCTCCGGGCTCTTCGGCGTGCTGCTCGGCGTCACGGCAGCGGTGCGAGGAGGCCGGCTCAGCCGGTTCATCAACAGTGGCAGCGGCGTGCTGATCTCGCTGCCGCAGTTCTGGGTCGGCATCGTGCTGGTGTACGTCTTCGCGATCACCCTGAACGTGCTGCCGGCGACCGGCTACGTCAGTTTCACCGATGATGTGGGCGGATGGGCCGGCAGCCTGATCCTGCCGGTGCTGACCCTCACGCTCGGCGGAGCAGCGATCCTCGCCCGCACCGCCTGCGCCGGCATGCAGTCGGCCCTGCAGCAGGAGCACATCCGCACGCTGCGCGCGCTCGGCACGTCGACCTGGCGCATCCGGTACGTGCACGCGCTGCGGCTCGCGAGCCTGCCGGTCGTCTCCGTGCTCGGCATCCAGTTCATCGCGCTCTTCGGGGGTTCCGTGATCATCGAGACCCTGTTCGGCCTGCCCGGCCTCGGGCAGGCGAGTCAGGCGGCCGTGGGTTCCCACGACTTCCCGTCGCTCATCGCGGTGGTGATCGTCGCGACGATCGTCGTGGTGATCATCAACCTGCTGCTCGATCTGGCCATCGCCGCGCTCGATCCGAAGCTGCGCACGGCATGAGCACCGCGCCCATCGACCCGGTGCCCACGGAGGCCGCCGCAGACGAGACACCCGGTCCGCACCGCCGCGGGCTGCCGCCCGCGCTCCGCCGGCCGAGCGGGATCATCGGGGCGGCATGGCTCGTGATCGTCCTCGTGCTGTCGCTCACCGCGCCGCTGTGGAGGCCGTACGGGATCGACGACCAGAACCTCGCGGCGCGCCTGCAGCTGCCGTCGGCCGCCCACTGGCTCGGGACCGACAAGCTCGGGCGCGACATCCTGTCGCGGCTCTTCAGCGCCGGCGCCGAACCGCTGCTTGCATCCGCGCTGATGGTCGTCGTCGCATTCGCGATCGGCGTGCCCCTCGCGCTCCTCGCGGCCGAGCGCGGCCGCCTGACCGAGCGCGGCATCAGCCGGTCGACCGAGGTGCTGCTGGCGCTGCCGAGCACGATCGTGCTGCTCGCCGTGATCGGCGTCATCGGGTCGCTGACCTACCCGGTGATGGTCGTGCTGGGCATCCTGCTGTCGGCGGCCGTCTACCGCATCATGCTCGGCGTCGCGCAGTCCGTGCGGCAGCGCCTCTACGTCGACGCGGCGAGGGTCAACGGGCTCGGCTCGTTGCGGGTGAACGCGGTGCACGTGCTGCCGGCGATGGCGACCGTCATCGCGGTCCAGGCCGCGCAACTGTTCGGCATCGGCCTGCTGATCATCTCCGGACTGGCGTTCCTCGGCTTCGGGCCCGCCGAACCGCAGCCCAGCTGGGGCACGATGATCAACGACGCGTCACAGCACGTCTACGACGACCCGTGGCTGATGATCCCGTCCGGTCTCGTGCTCGCGCTCACCGTCGTCGCGGCGAACGGGCTCGCGGATGCGATCGCCGGTCCGCGTCATGTGGAAGCCGCCGTGGTGCCCCGCCGCCGTCGTCAGCGCCGCGAGACCGTTCCGGCCGTCGCGCAGGACGTCTCGGCGGCGCTCGAGGTACAGCACCTGACGATCGCGGTCGATGGGGGCCCCGACCTCGTCACGGACGTCTCGTTCACGATCCGGCCCGGCCGCGTGCTGGGCCTCGTCGGGGAGTCGGGCTGCGGCAAGACGATGACCGCCCGGTCGCTGCTCGGCCTGCTGCCCGACGGTGTCTCGGTCAGGACCGGGGGGATCATCTGGCAGGGGCGCGACCTCGTCGGCCTGTCCGAACGGGATCTCAACGCCGTCCGCGGCCGCGAGATCGCGATGATCTCGCAGGAGCCGATGGTCGCGCTCGACCCGCTCTTCTCCGTCGCCTACCAGCTGATGGGACCCATCCGCCGATTCCGGTCGGTCGGGCGCCGCGAGGCGCGGACCATCGCCGCGGAACTGCTGCATCAGGTCGGCATCGTGGACGTCGATCGCGTGCTCGGCTCCTACGCCCATCAACTCTCGGGCGGCATGGCGCAGCGGGTCGCCATCGCGCTGGCACTCACCGGCAGGCCGAAGCTGCTGATCGCGGACGAACCGACGACGGCCCTCGACGTGACCGTCCAGGCCGAGATCCTGAGCCTGCTGCGCGCGCTCGTCCGGGACACGGGGCTCGCCGTCGTGCTGGTGAGCCACGACCTCGGCGTCGTCGCCGACATCTGCGACGACATGGCCGTGATGTACGCGGGCGAGGTCGTCGAGTCGGGCGCGACGCCCGAGGCGCTCGGCGACCCCGAGCATCCGTACACGATGGCGCTGCTCGGGGCGAACCCGCACGTTCCCGAAGGAGACGCCGTGCCCGTTCGGCTCGCGAACATCCCGGGCACCGTGCCGTCGCCGGGCTCGTGGCCGCAGGGCTGCCGGTTCGCGAGCCGGTGCCAGTTCGCGACCGATCGGTGCCGCGAACCCTTCGAGCCGGTGCCGGCCCATGGCGCCGGCCTCGTCCGCTGCGTCCGCGTGCACGAACTCACGAGCGCGTCGTGGGCGAACGAGGAGCCGGGTGCCGAAGTCGTCGTCGGGTCGGTCGAAGAGGTGCAGGCATGAGCACGGTGCAGACGGACGCCGGGTCCGACCGGACGCCGGGCGGCGTGACCCCGGCGCTCGAGGTGAAGGACCTCGTCGTGCGATACGGCACGAGCCGGCGCGCGCGCGAGGCGCCCGCCGCCGTCGACCGGGTCAGCTTCTCGATCGCGCCGGGCGAGACACTGGGCCTCGTCGGCGAGTCCGGTTCGGGCAAGTCGACGATCGGCAAGGCCGTGCTCGGCCTGCAGCCGCCGAGTTCCGGCACGGTGCTCCTGCACGGTCGTGACATCACCACGGCGTCGCTCAAGGAGCGGCGCAGCCTCGCGGTCGACCTTCGGGTCGTCTTCCAGGACCCCTATTCGTCGCTGAACCCGGCCCGGACCATCGGCCAGACGCTCGCCGAGCCGCTGCGACTGCTCGGCGTGGGCTCGCGGGACGCCGTGCGGCGCTCGCGCGACAGCCTCGTCTCGGTCGGCCTGCCTGCGGACGTCATCGACCGGTACCCGTCGCAGTTCTCCGGCGGACAGCGGCAGCGCATCGCGATCGCCCGCGCCCTGGTCTGCGATCCGAAGGTCGTCGTGCTCGACGAGCCGGTCAGCGCACTCGACCTGTCGACGCAGGCCACCGTGCTCAACCTGCTCGCGGATCTGCGAGACGAACGCGAGCTCGCGTTCCTGTTCATCGCCCACGACCTCGGCGTCGTACGGTTCCTCGCGCAGCGCACGGTCGTGCTCTACCGCGGGCAGGTGATGGAGGAGGGGCCGGTCGAGTCGATCACCCAGCGGCCGAGCCATCCCTACACGGTCGCCCTCACCATGGCGGCCCCCGTGCCGCGCCCCGCCGAGCAACTCGCCCGACGCGAAGCTCGGGAGTCGCTCGGCATCGGGTCGGCGGGCGCCGCGCAGCCGGCTCGGCACCGGGTGCCCGTTCGTGCCGCGCTGCCCGCTCGCGACCGACATCTGCATCGCGGAGCGGCCGCCGCTGCGCCGCATCGTCGACACGCTGAGCGCCTGCCACCACCCCGACGAAGCCGCAGTTCTGTGACCTGCGCTCACCTCCCGCGGCGCCGTGTCCCGGCCGTCACGCGGCAGTCCCGATGAAGCTCGGCGACATCCGCATGCGGGACCCCTTCGTGCTGCGCGTCGAGTCCGGCGACTACTACCTGTACGGCACGACCGACGAGAACCTCTGGGGCGGCCCCGCGACCGGTTTCGACTGCTATCGCAGCGCGGACCTCGACGAATGGCAGGGACCGTTCCCCGCCTTCCGCCCCCCAGCCGGCTTCTGGGCCGACACGCAGTTCTGGGCGCCCGAGGTGCACCCGTACCGCGGCCGGTTCGCCCTGCTCGCGACCTTCGCGAGTGCGGACCCTGCGGCCGGCCCGCGCGGCGTCGCGGTCCTGATCGCGGATGATGCGGCTGGACCGTTCGTCCCGTGGAGCGACGGTCCGGTCACTCCTCGGGACGTCGCCTGTCTCGACGGGACCCTTTTCGTCGACGATGCCGACCGTCCCTGGATCGTCTACAGCCGCGGCGCCGAGGGTACGCCGGCCGCGCCGGGCCCTGCCGACGGCGAGATGTACGCTCGCCCACTGACTGACGACCTCCGCGCACCGGCCGGTGCGCCGACCCTGCTGTTCAGGGCGTCCTCGGCGTCCTGGAGCAAACCGCTGTGGTTCCCACCCGGCGTCGAAGCGCCTGAGCAGCTGCATCTCGCGAAGGACCCGCTGTTCACCGATGGGCCGTTCCTGATCCGCGGCCCCGACCGTGCCCTCCTGATGCTCTGGTCGAGCTTCGGCGAAGAGGGCTACGCGATGGGCGTGGCGGTGTCCGCGTCGGGCTCGGTGCTCGGCCCTTGGGTGCAGCAGGACGAACCCCTGTGGGCGCGGAACGGCGGTCACGGCATGGTGTTCGCCGATCACGAGGGCGAGACGCGGCTGGTGTTCCACTGGCCGAACGAGACGCCGGACGAGCGAGTGAGAACCGCTCGGGTGACCGTCGAAGCCGACGGCATCCGGCTTGTATGAAGGAGCACGAATGACGACCGAGATCCACGATGTCGACCTCGAGGCGGCGGGTTTCGCCTTCCGAATCAGGGTCTATCCCGCGCCGACGCCCAGCGGCCCCGTCGTCGTGTGGCTGCACGGGGGCGGGTTCATGTTCGGCTCGGTCGACATGCCCGAGGGCGACCAGGTCGCTCGTCGTCTCGGGGACCGCGGCGTCTCGGTCGTCTCGGTGGACTACACGCTGGCCCCGCTGGACGCGCTGCCCGACATCGACGCCGATCTCGCCGATGCACCGGACGGCATGCCGTCGGCCGACGAGATGCGCGCCGAGATGGCGGCGGCCGGTCCGCGCGCGCGGTTCCCTGTCGCGTCGCTGCAGACCGTCGCCGCCTTCGACTGGGCGGTGGCGAACGCGGCGGAGCTCGGAGGCGACCCGGCTCGCGTCGGGCTCGGCGGCGCGAGTGCCGGTGGCAACCTGTCGGCCGGCGCGGCGGTCCGACTCCGCGACCGCGGCGCGGTCGCGCCTGCGGCGCTGCTGCTCGCGTACCCGGTGCTGCACAAGGAGTTGCCGGAGGCGAGCGACGACCTGAAGGCGCAGCTCGAGGGACTGCCGGCGATGCTGACGTTCCCGACCGAGCAGGTGCGTGGCATGAACATCAACTACGTCGGCGACGAGGCGCTGCTCGACGATCCATCGGCGTTCCCCGCGGGCCACGACCAGCGCGGGCTGCCGCGGACGGTCATCGTGACCGCCGAGCGTGACCGGCTGCGGTCGTCTGCGGAGGCGTTCGCCGCCGAGCTCGCGCTCGCCGGTGTCGACGTGTCGATCTCGATGGAGCGGGGTGCGCTGCACGGCTTCCTCAACGAGGTCGGCGACGCCGCGGCGCTGCGCACGGTCACCCGCTTCGCGGCTGCGCTGGGGGCCTGAGCCATGAGCACGTTTCCGGACGGTTTTCTCTGGGGTGTCGCCACTGCCGGCCATCAGAACGAGGGCGACAACGTCACGAGCGACACCTGGTTCCTCGAGCACGTCGAGCCGACCGTGTTCCGTGAGCCGTCGGGCCGCGCCGCGAACGGCTGGGAGCGCTGGGAGTCGGACCTCGACCTGGTTGCCGGAATGGGGCTGAACGCCTACCGCTTCTCGGTCGAATGGGCGCGGATCGAGGCCGTCGAGGGCATCTTCGACGAGGCCGCGCTCGACCACTACGAGGCGATCGTCGACGGATGTGTTCGCCGCGGCCTCGCGCCGATCGTCACCTTCAGCCACTTCACCGCGCCGCACTGGTTCGCGAAGCGCGGGTCGTGGCTCGACGACGAGGCGCCGGAGCGGTTCGCCCGGTACTGCGACGCGGTGATGGCGCGGTTCGGCGACCGCATCGCCTATGCGGTCACGCTGAACGAGCCGAACCTGCCGCGACTGCTCTCGTGGGTGCTGCCGCCGTTCGTGCTCGACGTGACCCGGGCGACGCTCGCCGCCGCATCCGCCGAGGCCGGCGTCGAGCGCTACCGCGCAGGCAATGTCGTGCAACCCGAGGACTACGACGCGATGGAGGCGGGACTCGAGCGCGCCCACGCCGCGGGACGTGCGGCGATCAAATCCCGTCGTCCCGACCTGCCGGTGGGTTTGTCGCTCGCGGTCGTCGACGACGTGGCCGACGGCGACCCGACGCTCCGCGATCGCAAGCGCGCGGAGTGCTACGGGCGCTGGCTCGAGCTCGTCCGCGGCGACGACTTCGTCGGGGTGCAGAACTACGAGCGCATCCACTACGGGCCGGACGGTGCGCTGCCGGCGCCGGCGGGCGCCGTGCTCAACGAGATGGGTTCGGCGGTCGAACCGGCGTCGCTCGGCGGCGCGGTCCGCTACGTGTACGAGGTCGCGCAGGTGCCGGTGCTCGTCAGCGAGCACGGCGTCGGCACGGACGACGACACCATCCGGGTCGGTCTGCTCGAACCGGCCCTCGAGGGTCTGCGTGCCGCGATCGACGACGGCGTGCCGGTGCTCGGCTACGTGCACTGGACGCTGATGGACAACTTCGAGTGGATCGCGGGCTTCCACAGCTTCCTCGGCCTGCACTCCGTCGACCGCGAGACCTTCGAGCGGACGGCCAAGCCCAGTGCGGCCGAGTACGCCCGACTCGTCCGTGCCTATTCGCCATGACCGCACGGCCGAACCCGATCCTGCCGGGCTTCAACCCCGACCCGAGCATCGTGCGGGTCGACGACGTCTACTACCTCGTCACGTCGACCTTCGAGTACCTGCCGGCGCTGCCGGTGTACCGCAGCGCCGATCTCGAGTCCTGGACGCGGATCGGGCACGTCATCACTCGGCCGGAGCAGGCCGGTATCGAGCACGTGCCGACGCCGGGTGGCGTCTGGGCGCCGACGATCCGGTATCGCGACGGCGTCTTCTACCTGATCGTGTCCGTGATGTTCGTGCCGCGCGGATGCGTGGTGTTCACCGCGGCCGATCCTGCGGGTCCGTGGAGCGACGGCATACCCGTCCCCGCGGTCGACGGGCTCGATCCGGACCTCGCGTGGGACGACGACGGCGTCGCATTCGTGACGTTCGCGCGCCTGGGTCGAGGGATCCAGCAGGTGCGGATCGACCTCGAGACCGGTGAGGCGCTCGAGCCGGTGAGGCGGATGTGGTCCGGAACCGGTCTGCACGCGCCCGAGGGGCCGCACCTCCACCGACGCGGCGACGACTGGTATCTGCTCATCGCCGAAGGCGGCACCGAGCGGGGCCACGCCGTCAGCGTCGCACGCGGCCCATCACCGGCCGGCCCGTTCGAAGGCGACCCCGCGAACCCGATCATCAGCGCGCGCAGCACCGCGAGCCCGGTGCAGAACCTCGGCCACGCCGACCTCGTGGAGACACCGGAGGGCACCGCGATGGTCCTGCTCGGCGTGCGCCCGGTCGGCTTCACACGCGCCTTCTCGCCGCTCGGCAGGGAGACGTTCAGGACCGACGTGACGTGGGTGGATGGCTGGCCCATCGTGCACGCCGTCGAGCTCGGCGCCTCCACGGCGCCGTCGGAAGCGGGCTCGTCGATCGACGACACCTGGATCGCCGTCCGCCGTCTGCCGTCATCCGTCGCGACGATCGTCGGCGATCGGATCCGCGTCGAGAGCGACGGCCGCGGTCTGTCGGACCCGTCTCCCGCGTTCATCGGGCGCAGGCAGACGCACGTCGTCGGCTCGGTGTCCGCCCGCGTGGATGCGCGGGGCGGCATCGGCGGATTGGCGACCAGGATCACCGAGAGCGCATGGTTCGCGATCGAGGTGCGAGAGACCGCGACGTGCACCCGGGTGACGGCCCGCGCCGTCGCGTCGATGCTCGAGCAGACCTGGACGCAGACGCTGCCTCGCGGCGAGGTCGAACTGTACATCCGCACGTCCGAGCCGTCAGCGGAGCCCGGTCGCCTCGAGGTGGGCGGAGACCGCATCGAGCTCGGTGCCCGAGTCGGCGGCGAGGAGACGGTGCTGGCACGGCTCGACGGCCGGTACTGGAGCTTCGAGACGAGCGAGGCCTTCACCGGCCGCGTCCTGGGCCTCTTCGCCCGGGAGGGTGCCGTCGAGTTCCGGGACTGGGTCTCCACTCTCTGACTTCCGGCACCGAATGGGCCGCCAGGCACGCTGCGCCCCGTGCTCGACGGCGCTTTCCTGCCTGACGTGCATGCATCCCGGAGTGTGCGCCCGCTAGAGTGCCCTGGTTCCACTCGGCAGACATCTGTTCCGGAAAGTGGAACCGGCCGTGCACTGCTGGGCGGCCGGCGATCCTGCGAGAGGACGATCGTGGCCGATCTGCTCGGCGATGCGTTTCCCGGTGACGATCTGACGGACCTGCGTGCGGCGTTCGCGTGCGCCATCCCGGCCGATGCGTGGCCCGATGGCTGGGACGGCGGGGTCGAACGGCTGCTGGTCGAGCACGGCGGCGACTTCCTGGCGGAGTCGATCCCTCGGCTGCAGGCCGCGATCGTGCTCCTGAACGCGGCGGCCGAACTCGCCTCCGGCGGCCGATTCGCCGAACTCGCCGAGGACGATCGGGAGACGGTGTTCGCCGGCGTGCTGGCGGACGACGACGCCGCCCGGGGCGGGTCGGGGGCGCTCTCCGAACTGCTCACCATCGCGTACCAGGGCTTCTACGCCGGCACCCGCGAACCGGCGGGCTGGTCGATGGTCGGGTTCCGTCCGGTGCCCGAGGGCGTCGAGCCCCTCGATCCTGAGCCGCTCGCCGGCATCGCGCTCGGTGAATTGCGCGAGCACTACGACGCGGTCGTCGTGGGAGCAGGTGCGGGCGGCGGGGTGGTCGCGGCCGAGCTCACAGCAGCAGGACTCGAGGTCCTCGTCCTCGAGCGGTCGCAGCGCCGGCGCGACAGCGAGCTTCGCGGCAATCACCTGCAGGGCAAGCGCATCGAGCGGTACGACGTGCTCGCGGGCCCCGGCGCGGGCAGTCCGCGCGTGCTCGAGCTCGACGACGGCACCACGCGCATCCTGCGCGGCGACGGCAGCGGCCAGGACTACGGCCTCAATGCGATGACCGCGGGCGGCGGCACGCGCCTGTGGCAGGGCATGTCGTGGCGGTTCTACGCCGAGGACTTCGCGATGGCCGCGCACTACGGCACCCCCGAGGACAGCACCCTCGCCGACTGGCCCTTCGGCTACGACGAGCTCGAGCCGTACTACGACCGGGTCGAGTGGGAACTCGGCGTCTCGGGGGACGCGACGAGCGACATGAGCCGCCGCACGCCGCGCACCCGCGGTTACCCGATGCCGGCGCTGCCGTCGGACGCGAGCCGCGTCGCCTACGGCGAGTCGGCCACGCGCCTCGGCCTGCACGCGTCGCCGATCCCGTTCTCGATCAACTCGGTGCCCTACCAGGGACGGGGTGCCTGCGTGCGGTGCGCGCAGTGCCTCGGCCACGCGTGCCCGGTGAATGCGAAGAACGGCTCGCACAACACCTTCCTGCCGAGGGCGCTGGCGACCGGCCGCGGTTCGGTGCTGTTCTCGGCGCAGGCGACGCGGGTCGAGCACGACGAGCGCGGCCGCGCGACGGGTGTGCGGGTCGTGGTGGATGCGCCGGGTGGCCCGGTCGAACGGGTCGTCGGCGCGGATCGCGTGATCGTCGCGGCGGGCGCGATCGAGAGCCCGCGCCTGCTGCTCGCATCCGGGCTCGGCAACGACTGGGTCGGCCGTAATCTGCACGCGCACGGGTTCGTCACGGCGTTCTCCTACGAGACCCCCGATCTGCAGGGCTGGGACGGGCCCGGCCACTCGGTCGCGAGTGTCGACTGGGTGCACCACGACGGCGAGGCGTGGGGCGGGGGCGTGATGTTCGATCAGCCGCCCGCATACCCGGTGGTGAAGGCGGAGTTCGGCCGCGCGCTCGCGCCGGTGCCGTTCGGGCGAGCGCACAAGCGGTGGATGCGCGAGACGAACAACGGCATCGGCGCCACGTCGATGGTGCAGGAGGTGCCGCACGCGCGCTCACAGGTGATGATCGACCCGGTCGTGAAGGACCGGTTCGGCATGCCCGTCGCTCGGGTGCGAGGGGTGTCGCACTGGGCGACCCGTGAGGCGTCCGAGTACATGCTCGGCCACTGCAGCGACTGGATCGCGGACATCGGGGCGAAGAACATCCAGTCGTTCCTGCACGCGGGCGGCGCGCACGGCGGCGAGCACACCGCCGGCACCGCCCGGCTCGGCATCGACCCGGCGCTGTCGGCGTGCGACCCGAACGGCCGCCTGCACGGCACTCGCAACGTCTACGTCGCCGACGCGTCCGTGCATCCCACCAACGGCGGCTTCAACCCGACCCTGACGATCATGGCCAACGCGATGCGCATCGCGTCCCGCATGCTCCGCTGACCCGGCCCGTCACGGCGACTTCGGGACACCCGGGCGTGCGCGCCCACGACTTATCGTCCCAAATCGACCGGCAACCACTCCTCCCCAGGTGGCATCCGTGCCGTCGATGTCCACAGGTGCGAGGTGGGCCTGGCCTCCCGGGACATGGTGCGGCATGGTCCGGGCGTGGATCCGCACGACATCGAACTCGTCCGCTCGCCCGACGCCGACCGCTGGGGCGACGGACGGCGCTCGCTCGCCCGAGACGCAGAGCGGGGTTGCCGCACCCGCGTCCGGCGGGGGGTCTACGCGGACGCGACCACGATCGCGTCGCTCAGCGCGCGGGACCGCCACCTCCTCGAGGTCAGGGCGCTCGCGACGACATCAGCCAGCGCGCCGGTCTTCTCGCACCGATCCGCCGCCGTGCTGCTGGGCCTACCGCTGCTCTCCGTGCCCTCGGCCATCGACGTCACCATGCCCCCGGACGGCGTCCGGAAGCGTCATGGTGTCCGCGCGTACGGGGCGGACCTCGACGAGGACGAGGTCCGCCCCGTACGCGGCCTGCTCGTCACGAGCGCGGCACGAACGGTGTGCGATGTGGCGCGCACCGCTCCCTTCGAGGAAGCCGTCGTCATCCTCGACGCGTTCCTGCACACGACCGGGCCCTCGGGCCGGGTCGTGCTCGAGGCGGCGGTCCGCGATTCGGCGAAGCGACGAGGAGGCGCCGCGCTGCGGCGTGCCGTTGTATTCGCCGATGGCGGGAGCGAGAGCCCTGGTGAGTCGGTGAGCCGCGTGACGATGGCGAAGATCGGGGTGCGGCCGCCCGTGCTGCAGCACGTGTTCACCGACCGGTTCGGCCGTTTCATCGCCCGCGGTGACTTCTGGTTTCCGCTCGAGCGTGTTCTGGGCGAGATGGATGGGCGCATGAAATACGTCGATCCCGCCCTCACCGGTGGCGATCCGGGCGAAGTCGTCTATCGGGAGAAACGCCGGGAGGACGAGGTCCGTGCATCGGGGATCCGTGTCGTGCGGTGGGACTGGCAGACGGCCCGCGACCCGACGCGGCTCGCCGCGGTGCTCGCGGAGGCGGGCGTGCATCCCGTGGCCCGCTGACCAACCCACGTCGATTCGGGACGAGATTTGCTGCGCGCGCATGCGCTCTCGTCCCGAACCGACGTGGAGGCGCGGATCAGAGGGCGCGTTCCGTGCGGGTCGTGCCGGGCGTGAGCGCGACGCGCTCGCCGGCGATGACGAGCGACGCGTCGACGCCATCGGGGACGTCCGTCTCGATCTCGACCCGATCGCCCGCGCGTCGCCAGCGGATGCCGATGCGGCCGTGCGGGCTGCCGATGTGCGCGGCCACGCTCGTGAGACCGCAGTCCACGTCCGGCTCGAAGCGCATCGCCCGGTAGCCGGGCGCCTCGAGCGTGATTCCGGCTACCCTCCGGTACAGCCAGTCGTCGACGCAGCCGAACGCGTAGTGGTTCAGGGAGAGGGTCCGTGGTGGGCCGTCGGGTGCGATCGCGTCCCACGACTCCCAGATCGTCGTGGCCCCGTGGTCGACCTCGTACAGCCACGAGGGCTGCTCCGCCTGCCAGAGGAGACGTCGCGCGACGTCGGCGTGACCCGTGTCCCAGAGCGCGTCGAGCAGGTACGGCACCGAGAGGAACCCCGTGTCGAGCCGGTCGCCGTTCTCCGCGACGAGCGCCGCGAGCCGGTCGCCGAAGGCGTCCCGGAGTTCGCCGTCTGCGATCCCGAAGGCGATCGCGATCGCGTACAGGCCTTGCAGATCCACCGGCATGCGGCCGTCCGCAGTGACGTACTCGTCGCGGACCGCGGCTCGGACCGCATCGGCACGCGAGGCGAGGTCGGCCGCATCCGCATCGTGACCGAGCACGGTGGCGGTCGCCGCGGCCAGGCTGAGCGTGTTCGCCTGGAACATCGGCGCGACCAGCTCACCGGTGAGCTTCGGCGCGATGCCGATCGCTTCGTGCAGCGGCTTGCCCGCCATCGTGCTCGGTGTCAGCCAGTCCCCGAACTGCTCACCGGTGTTGTAGAGCAGCGCCTGGCGCGCCCGCCGCTCAGGCGTGAGCGCGGATGCGTCGATGGACGCGGGCAGTTCGGCCGCCGCGGTCACGCGCTGGTACTCGATCCAGCGGAGCATCGCGGCATAGTTCTGCTCCAGTACGCGCGTGTCGCCGTACCGCTCGTAGAGGACCCACGGCACGATCGCGATCGCGTCGCTCCAGCCGGCCGCGGCGACGATCGAGCCGATACCGGTCGCTGAGGCCGCAGCCTCCGCGTCGAACGGCGACCGGGGAGTCGCGATCGGGATGCGTCCGTCGGCCAGCTGGTCGGCGCGCAGGTTGTCCAGCCACCTGCCGAGGAACGCCCGGACGTCGGCGTTGTTGGTCGCCGCGGGCACGAAGATCTGGATGTCGCCCGTCCAGCCCGCGCGCTCGCGCTGCGGGCAGTCCGTCGGTACGGCCAGGAAGTTGCCCCGCTGGCTCCAGACGACGTTCTCGTGCAGCCGGGTGATCCGCGCATCCGATGCGACGAACGAGCCGGTCTGCGGCAGATCGGAGCCGATCACGACGGCGGCGACGTCGGCGAGTCCGGGCGGCGCGGCGAGGCCGCGGATGCGCGCGTACCGGAACCCGTGGAACGTGAACGTCGGCTCGTAGGTCTCGCCGCCGGGCCGCCCGGCCGCGACGTAGACGTCCTGCTGGTCCTTGTTGATGCCGTCGATGTTCGCGAACCAGTCGCCGTTCCGGTCGAGGGTCTCGGTGTGGTCGAGCACGACCTCGCTGCCGGCTGGGAGCTCCGGCAGCGTGACGCGGACACGGCCTGCGATGACCTGGCCGAAGTCGACGACCCACCCGGCATCGGCGTCGCCGCGCACGCTTCGGGCAGGCAGTTCCATCAGTCGCCGGATCGGTTCACCGGTGAACGGGACGAGCACGTCGAGTCCCTCGCCCGACGCCGCGACCGGTGACCAGCCGTCGTCGTCGAAGCCAGGGGAACTCCATCCGGCGGTCACGGCGCGCGCGTCGAACCGCTCGCCGATGAAGAGGTCGGCCCAGGTCCACGGACCGGGCGCGCTGCGCACCGAGGCATCCGAACCGATGCTCGCGTCCGCGCCGTCGCCGTACTCGGTCTCGAGCTGCCAGACCGCGCTCGTCTCGGCGCCCCACTGCGCGCTCGAGCCGGTGAGACCGATGCGGCCCGCCCACCAACCGTCGGCCAGTGTCACGCCGATGACGTTCTCGCCGGTGCGCACCGCATCCGTCACGTCGTACGTCTGCACCGAGATGCGGTGCTCGTAGGTGTCGTAGCCGGGGGCGAGCACCTCGTCGCCGACGGCCGTGCCGTTCAGCTCGACCGTGTAGATGCCGCGGGCCGATGCGCGGAGTGTCGCGCGCGTCGGCTGCGCTGTGAGCGTGAACGACTGGCGGAGCAACTGCACCGGTCGCAGGCGCTGGGCACGCGTCCCTTCGGGCCTGCGGCCGACGATCCAATCGAAGATCGACCACCGTTCCACCTCGGTCGGTGCTTGCGCCGGAGTGACCCACCGCGCGATCCATCCGTCGAGTCCGTCGTCCACGGCCGGCTCCATCCCGACATCGACCCCGATGTCCCGGCAACCGTATTGGCCGAAAACCGTCTGTGCAAGGTATTGGCACGATGCGGAAGCGCGATTACGGTTGGGCGATGGCGGAGCGGGGCAAACGCGGCAGTTACGCCGTCGGACGCGCGCGCCGCGAACAGATCCTCGAGGTGGCGACCGCGAACTTCGCCGAGCTGGGCTACGCGACGACCTCCATGGCGAAGATCGCGCAGGACGTCGGTCTCACGGGTCCCGGCCTCGTGCACTACTTCCCGACCAAGCAGCACCTGCTGCTGGCCGTCGCGGACCGGCGCTTCGACATCGCCGCGCAGTGGGCCGATGCGCAGCCGGCCGACACCGACGGCACGGGTCCGTTGCGGCTGATGCTGCGCCAGACCGAGGGATTCCTCGCGCAGCCCGGACTCATCGAGCTGTTCGTCCTGGTGTCAGCGGCCGCGGCGGACCCGGCGAACCCCGCACACGAACTGTTCACGCAGCGCTACGAACGCGTGGTCGCGGCGATCGGCGGGATGTTCCGCGCCGGCGTGGCCGCCGGGCACCTCCGATCGGGCCCGGACTACGACATGATCGCCCGCGAGTGCATCGCGGTGTCCGACGGCTTCCAGCTCCAGTGGGTGCTGTCCGGGGGCCGCCTCGACATCGTGACGGCAGTCCGCGACCACCTCGAACGGCTGGCGCCGATCGTGCTCGTCGACGGCCGCACCGTCACGCTCCCGAGAGGATAGGACGCGTGGCCAAGGCGATCGATCCGGAACTCCGCGCGGAGCGCCTCAAGGAGCGCATCTACATCACGTTCTCCGCCCTCGCGGTGACGCTCGCGCTCGTCGCCGACGGCCATGCGGGCGCCGGCCGGACCGCGATCACGCTCACCGTCGCGGTGGTCGCGACGCTGCTGGCGGTGTTCGTCGCCGACGTCGTGTCCCACATCACCGTGCACGCGGCACTGCCGACGAGCGACGAATGGCGGCACATGGCCGCGGTGAGCCTCGGTGCCGTCGCGGTGATCGTGCCGCCGCTGATCCTGATCGGCGCCGCCGGCATCGGACTGCTGGAGTTGCAGACGGCGCTGTACATCACCGTCGGCGTGCTGGTCGCGACACTCGTGGTGATCGGCTACCTCGCAGTGCGACGACTGACGATCTCGATCGGCGGTCGGCTCCTGGTGCTGCTGGGCGAGTTCGTGCTCGGCCTGCTCGTCGTGCTTCTGGAGTCCGTCGCGCACTGACCGATGTACCCCTGGCGGGGTATGCGGTGTGTCTCCGGTGGGCGGACGCGACCTGGATCCGAGTCCGGGACGATGGGCGCAGGGCGATCGCGCCCGGACGACGTGTGGAGGATGCGATGGCGGCTGTGCTGGAGACGAGGGACCTGACCAGGTCCTATGGGAAAGGTCCCGACCGGTTCGACGCGCTGAAGGGGGTGACGCTCGCCATCGAGGCGGGCGAGAGCCTCGCGATCGTCGGCAAGAGCGGATCGGGCAAGTCGACGCTCATGCATCTGCTCGCGCTGCTCGACGTCCCGTCGAGCGGGTCGGTGCTCGTGCGCGGCACGGATGCGGGCGAGCTGCGCGCCGCGGACCTGAACCGGCTCCGCAACCGCGAGTTCGGTTTCGTGTTCCAGCAGTTCTTCCTGGACGCGAAGGCGAGCGTCCTCGACAACGTGATCCTGCCGCTGAAGATCGCGGGCGTTCCGCGCGCCGAGCGCAAGCGCCGCGGGATGGAGGCGCTCGACCGCCTCGGCCTCGCGGAGAAGGCCAAGAACGCGTCGACCGACCTCTCGGGCGGCCAGAAGCAGCGGGTCGTCATCGCGCGGGCGCTCGTCAACGAGCCGAGCGTCATCTTCGCCGACGAGCCGACGGGCAACCTCGACACCTCGACCGGCGCCGAGGTCGAGGGGATGCTGTTCGACCTGCATCGCGAGCAGGGAATCACGCTCGTCGTGGTCACGCACGACCAGGACCTCGCCGACCGCTGCGAGCGCAACATCACCGTGCGCGACGGCGTCATCACCGACACCACGGCGGTGGCGGCATGAAGGCGGGCGACCTGCTCGCGACCGCGATCGCGAACACGCTGCGCTCGAAGCTGCGGACCGCGCTCACGGTCATCGCGATCTTCATCGGCGCGTTCACGCTGACGCTCACCTCCGCGATCGGCACAGGCGTGTCCTCCTACATCGCCACGCAGGTCGCATCCATCGGCGCGACGAACACGATGACGGTGACGAAGAGCGCGACGGCCGCCGACTCGACCGGATCGGGTCCGAAGAGGTACTCGGCGTCGTCGGCGGCGACGACCGGGGGCACCGGCCGGCCCGGCGCGAGCACCGAGGCGCTCACCGCGAGTGACGTCTCGAAGATCGGGAGGATCGCAGGCGTCGAGTCGGTCACGAAGAACCAGGCGATCAACACGTCCTGGATCGAGTACGGCAGCCACGGCAAATGGCAGCTCTCGGTGACCGCCAACCGGCTCGCCTCGGCGGACCTCGCCGCCGGAGCGCAGCTGAGCGACTCGTCCAGCGGATACCAGATCCTGCTGCCGACGACCTACCTGTCGAACGTCGGACTCGGCACGCCCAAGCAGGCCGTCGGGAGCGCGGTGTCGATCGGCATCCAGGACTACGCGGGCGTGATGCACACGGTCGACGCGACGGTCGTCGGCGTGCAGAACGCGACGCTGTTCTCGAGCGCGGCGTCGGTGAACACCGCGCTGCGGAACGAGCTCACGAGCCTCCAGCACACCGGCACGCCGTCGACCATCACGACGAGCTACGGCAGCGTGACGGTGACCTACGCGTCCGGCGCCACGCCGCGCGAGGTGCGCGCGCTCAAGTCGCGGCTCTCCGACGCCGGCTACACCGGGCTGACGATCGCGGATCAGCTCGGCAGCATCCTCACCGTGATCAACGGGATCGTCGGCGTGCTCGACGCGTTCGCGGTGATCGCGCTGCTGGCGGCCGGGTTCGGCATCGTCAACACGCTGCTGATGAGCGTGCAGGAGCGCACGCGGGAGATCGGCCTGATGAAGGCGATGGGCATGGGCAGTGGCCGGGTGTTCACCCTGTTCAGCTTCGAGGCGGTGTTCATCGGCTTCCTCGGCAGTGCGATCGGCGCGGGCATCGCCATCGGCCTCGGGTCGATTCTGAGCCGGGCGCTCTCGCGGACCCTCCTGTCGAACCTGCCCGGCCTGAACATCCTGCAGTTCTCGGTCTCGTCCGTGGTGACGATCATCCTGGTCGTGATGGCGATCAGTTTCGTCGCCGGCACGCTGCCGGCCCGCCGCGCGGCCCGCCAGAACCCCATCGACGCCCTGCGCTACGAGTAGCCCCGAAGCACCTGAGCAGGACGAACAGCACCTCTGGCCGGTCCTACAGGGTCCGGGCGTAGGGGTCGAAGTCGGCCGCGATCGTGCCGACCGGCTCGATCGCGCTCTCGACCGTCACGAACTGCCTGGCCGCGATCGACTCCTCGATGGCGATGAGCGTGTCGAGCACGTGGTAGCCGATCTCGCCGGTCGCCACATGGGGCACACCGGCGCGGATCGAGCGCGCCATGTTCAGCACGCCGAGGCCGCGACCGGCTTCCGCGCCCACCTGCTCGACCGGTTCGGGCTTCTGCACGACCGGAAAGACCCGAAGCTCCGTCAGCGGCCGGATGATGCTGATGTCACCGGCGAACCGGTTCGGGTCCGGCAGCACGATGGTGCCCTCGGTGCCGGTGATCTCGACGATGCCGTGCCGGAACAGCGGCGAGTCGAAGCTGTACAGGCTCTGCGAGACGCCGCCGCCCTCGTACTGCATCAGGGCGTCGACCAGGGTCGGCACCTCGACGGGGAACGGGGTCCCCGTCGAGGGCCCCTGCTGCACCAGCCGGGTCTGCTGCGCCTTCGAGCCGATCGCGGCGACCGCGTCCACCGAACCGAACAGGCTCACGAGCGCGGTCACGTAGTACGGGCCCATGTCGAACAGGGGCCCGCCGCCCTTCGCGAACAGGAACGACGGGTTCGGGTGGAACGTGTCGGGCCCCTGCCACATGAACTGCGTCTGCGCCGACAACGGCGTCCCGATGTCGCCGCGTTCGATCGCGCGCTTCGCGGTCTGGAATCCCGGGCCGAGCACGGTGTCCGGGGCGACGCCGACACGGAGGCCGAGTGCGGCCGCCTCGGCGAGTACGCGGCGCCCGCTCTCGCGGTCGACGCTGAGCGGCTTCTCGGTCCAGACGTGCTTGCCAGCGGCGAGGATCTGCGACGAGACCGCCGCATGCACCGCCGGGATCGTGAGGTTGACGACGAGCTCCACGCCCGGGTGGTCCAGGACGTCCTGTGCCGAGCCCGAGCAGGGCACGCCGTACTTGGCCGCCTGTTCGGCCGCGCGCGGCTCGTCGAGATCGCCGACGATCAGCACCTCGATGTCGGGGAACGACGTCAGGTGGGTCAGGTACTGATCGCTGATGTTGCCCGCGCCGATGAGGCCGACGCCGAACCGCCCCGTGCCGGGCATCAGGCACCCACCCGCTCGGCCAGGTAGGCGTAGCTCTGCGCGACGGCGTCGAGGACGTCGCCGTCGTAGCGGTCGAACTCGATCACCGCGAACTCGGCGCTCGTCGCGGCGTCGAGCGCGGCACCGAGTGGCACCTTGCCCTGGCCGGCCGGCACCTGTCCGACCATCGCGTCGTCGGACTCGAGCAGGCCGTCCTTCACGTGCACCGCGACCACGCGGCTGCCCAGCCTGCCGAGCAGTGCGGGCACGTCGGCCCCGCCGACGGCGGCCCAGTACAGGTCGACCTCGAGGACGACCTCGGGGTCGAGGAAGTCCGCGAGCACTTCGAGCGCGTGCCGGCCGTCGATCATCGACGACAGCTCGTGGCCGTGATTGTGGTAGCCGACCCGGATGCCGTGTTGCTTCGCCTCGACCGCCGCCGAGTTCAGGAGGGCGGCCGTGGCCTCGATGTCGTCCTTCGTGGTCCAGCGGTCGGGTGAGACGAACGGATCGATGACGGTGCGCATGCCGAGGATGCCGGCGGCCTCGAAGGTCTCGGCGTGGGTCGGCGGCGTCATCACGACGCCGTCGGGCCGGGGGATGGTGGTCGATGCGAGGAACGCGTGGCCGGTCGCCGGCTCGAGTCCGTTGTTCGCGAACGCGGCCGCCAACTCGGGCGCCCGGCCGACGAAGTTGAAGCCTTCGACGGTCGTGAAGCCGATCTCCGAGAGGCGGGCGAGCGTGCCGTTCAGGTCCGCCTCCATCGGCGTGTTCACCGAATAGAGCTGGAGCGACGTGCGGGGGGTACTCATCTGGTCCTTCTTCTGGTCGTGGTCGGTGCGGGGATCACTGGTTGCTGAACGCGGCGTCGAACGATGCGGTCGGCTTCGGCCACAGCAGGCCGCGGATGTAGGCGACCGCCTCGGCGGCGCCGTGCAGGCGGTCCATGCCGGCGTCCTCCCACTCGATGGAGATCGGGCCGGCATAGCCGATCGGACTCGAGCGCGCGGAACGCGTCCTCCCACGGCACGTCACCGTGTCCGGTCGAGACGAAGTCCCAGCCGCGTCGCGGGTCGCCCCAGGGCAGATGCGAGCCCAGCACGCCGGCACGTCCGTGCCCCGGGCGCAGCCGGGTGTCCTTGCAGTCGACGTGGTAGATCCGGTCGGCGAACTCGACGATGAACCCGACCGGGTCGATGTTCTGCCACATCATGTGCGACGGGTCCCAGTTGAAGCCGAACGCCGCCCTGTGGTCGATCGCCTCGAGCGTGCGGACGCTCGTCCAGTAGTCGTACGCGATCTCCGACGGGTGCACCTCGTGCGCGAACCGGACGCCCTCGGCGTCGAACACGTCGAGGATCGGGTTCCAGCGATCGGCGAAGTCCTGGTAGCCGGCATCGATGACGGATGCGGGCACGGGCGGGAACTGCGCCACGTACGGCCAGATCTTCGATCCCGTGAAGCCCACGACCACATCCACGCCGAGCTTGCGGGCGACGCGCGCGGACCGCTTCATGTCGAGGGCCGCGCGCTGCCGCACGCCCTCGGGGTCGCCGTCGCCCCACGTCGACGGCCGCACGATCGCCTGGTGGCGGAAGTCGATCGGGTCGTCGCAGACCGCCTGGCCGGTCAAATGGTTGGAGATCGCGAAGACCTTCAGTCCGTACCGGTCGAGCAGGTCGAGCTTCGTCTGCACGTAGGCGTCGTCCTCGTCGGCCCGCTCGAGATCGAGGTGGTCGCCGGACGCCGCGATCTCGAGGCCGTCGTATCCCCATTGCGACGCGAGCTTCGCGACCTCTTCGAACGGCAGGTCGGCCCACTGGCCGGTGAACAGGGTGACCGGATGCGTCATCGCGCGACTCCTTCGTTGGGCAGGTCGATCCAGGTGCCGCGTTCCGCGGCGGTCATCACGGCGTCGGTGACGCGGGCGGCGCGCAACCCGTCGGCGAAGCGGGGCAGGCCGGGCAGGTCGTCGCCCGCGATGGTCGCGTAGGTGTCGCGCACGAAGGCGGTGAACGCGTCGACGTACCCGAGCGGATGCCCGGCCGGCACGATCGAGAGCCGCGCGGCGTCGGGTGAGAGCTGCGCCGGGTCGCGGGGCAGCAGCTCGGTGCCCGCTCGGCGGCCGATCCAGAGCGTCTCGGGGTGCTCCTGGTCGAAGGCGACGGTCTCGCTCGAGGTCGCGATCTCGAAGGTGAGCGCGTTCTTCCGGCCGGCCGTGACCTGGGAGACGAGCAGCACGCCGATCGCGCCGCCCGCGAACCGCGCCGTGACCGCGACGGCGTCCTCGGTGTCGACGGGGTGGCCGCCACGCTCCGACAGCAGCGTCTTGGTCGCTGCGGCGACGCCGACCACACGGTCGCCGGTCACGAACTCGAGCAGGTCGACGAGGTGCGAGCCGATGTCGCCGAACGCGCGCGACCGCCCACCCACGGCGGCGCTCACGCGCCAGTCGTCG
The DNA here is from genome assembly GCA_963716965.1 of uncultured Actinomycetota bacterium. Classification (GTDB taxonomy): domain Bacteria; phylum Actinomycetota; class Actinomycetes; order Actinomycetales; family Microbacteriaceae; genus Amnibacterium. Next base: position 204,531 of record CAVQUZ010000003.1, read on the forward strand.
TCGCTCTCACCCAGCAGCCAGTCCTGGACGTAGGCGCCTCGGATCGTCGAGAGCGTCCGCCCGCTCACTCGGGCACGCGCCTCCCTGACCATCGGGTGGAACCGGTACACGAACGGCACCGTCGCGACGACGCCGCCGTAGGCCGCAGCGGCGACGAGCGCTTCGGCCTCGGCGACGTCGGTCGCGAGCGGCTTCTCGCAGACGACGTGCAGGCCTGCCGCGATCACGGCGGTGGCGGCTCCGGCGTGCAGCGCGTTCGGGGTGAGCACGTGCACGACGTCGACGGCCCCCGATCCGAGCATCGCCTCGAGCGTCGGGAACGCCTGGTCCACTCCGAGGCGGTTCGCGGCGGCAGCGCCGCGCTCGGGCGTCGAGCCGACGATGCCGGCGAGCCGCGCACCGGACCCACGAGCGGCACGCGTGTGCACATCGGCCATGAACCCCGTCCCGACGAAACCGGCGCGGACCGCAGTGCGCATGAAGGCTCCGTTCCAGGGTGCGCGGCGGTCGACCGCGACGCCGACACGCGGGTGGCGCGGCCGTGACTCGCACTGTACCTTTTGGAGTGCATACGGCAAAACTCCGATCGGCAGGTCGTCAGGGGATGTGGAGGACCGATGGAGCCGACGAGCGAGTTGCCGTTCGTCACCGACGGTGACGCCGCAGTGCTGCGGCTGCTCCGCGACGGTGTGCCTCGGACGCGGTCGCAGCTGATCGCGGCCACCGGCATGGCGCGCTCGACCATCGGCGTGCGGCTCGACCGCCTGACGGCTCGCGGACTGGTCGCCGCGGTCGGCACGGGCACGTCGAGCGGCGGGCGCCCGCCCGACCGGTTCGCCTTCCGGCCGCGCGCCCGCCTCGTCGCGGCGGTGGAGATCGGCGCGACGCACGCGAGGATCGGGCTCGTCGATCTCGCGGGGGACATCGTGGCGAGCGCCGCCCGCGAGTTGGTGATCGCCGACGGTCCCGAGCGGGTGCTCGCCGTGGTGGTCGCGGACGTCAAGCGGCTGCTGGCGACGGTCGGCCGCGACACCGCCGCGCTCGTGGGGGTCGGCGTCGGCCTGCCCGGGCCGGTCGAGCACGCGACGGGGCGTCCTGTCGCGCCGCCGATCATGCCCGGCTGGGACGGATTCGACGTGCCCGCATCGTTCCGTGCGGCGCTCGGCGCCGCAGTGCTCGTGGACAACGACGTGAATCTGCTCGCATTGGGAGAACACTCGACGGCGTGGCCGCGCGTCAGCGACCTCGTCTACGTCAAGGTGTCGACGGGTGTCGGGATGGGGATGGTCGCGACCGGCCGCCTGCAGCGCGGTGCGCAGGGCACGGCAGGCGACCTCGGGCACTTCCGGGTGCTCGCCCCGGAGCCGACCGACCTGGAATCAGTCGCAAGCGGGCCCGCGATCGCCGCGCGGATGTCAGCACGCGGTGTGCCGGCGGCGTCGGCGCACGACGTGGTGGGTCGGGTCCTGGCCGGCGACGCGGTCGCCGTCGAGGAGGTCGAGCGGGCGGGCGCGGTGCTCGGTGCGGCGCTCGCGAACTGCGTCACGGTGCTGAACCCGAGCGTGCTCGTGATCGGCGGCACGCTCGCCGAGGCGGGTGAGCACCTGCTGGGTGGGATCAGGGACGGCATCGCCGCGAACGCGCCGCTGGTCGCCACGGCGTCGCTCACGATCACCCGCCCGCGCGTCCGGATCGACGCCGGTGTCATCGGGGCCGCGACGCTCGTGCTCCGTGCCGCGTTCGGTGAGGACGGCCGAGTCCTCGAGCCCTTCTGACGGCGCTCGGTCAGAAGTCGACCGTCAGCAGGCGACTCGCCTCGCCGGCGGCGGACATGAACGCGGCCAGGTCGGGTTCATGCGTCCGCGGCTGCAGCACGACCGTCGTCGCACCGTGTGCGAACGCTTCGCGCACGGCGCCGGCCACCCGATCCGGATCGCCGACGGCGGCGAACCGCTGCTCGCCCTGCCAGCCGAGCAGGTCGAATTCGGCGTCGAGGTCGTCGGCGCCGAATCCGGTGAGCAGGTACAGCACCACGTCGTGCGCGTCGGTGCGACCGGCGCCGGTCGAGCCCTCCCTGATGCGCGCGACCGCGGCATCGAGCATCGCGATCGACGTGCCGCCCGTCAGGACGCTCCCGTCCGCCACCGCTCCCGATGTCGTGAGCGTCTTCGGGCCGCCCGCGGCGCAGAGGATCGGCAAAGGGTTCGCGGGCGGCCAGTCCAGCCGCACGCGGTCGAGGCGGACGTACCGGCCGTCGACGGTGACCTCGTCACCCGCGAGCAGGCCGCGGAGCGCGGGCACGTACTCGCGCATGAGGGTGAGCGGTGAGGCGACCCGGGCGCCGACCTGCGCCATCCATTCCAGGACGCCGTGGCCCACGCCGACTCGCAGGCGGCCGGGATGCACGCGATCGATGGTCGCCAGCTCCATCGCAGTGATCGCCACGTTGCGAAGCGGCATTGGCAGGACACCCACGCCGACCGTCAGGCGGGTCGTGGCCTCGAGGGCGAGCACGGCCGTCGTGAGGCCGCCCTCCCGGAAGCAGTCCTCCCACAGCCAGAGCTCGGCGACGCCGGCGGACTCCGCCGCCCGGGCCGCCGCGGCGAGTGCTTCCGGTGGGAACGACGGCGGGAAGACGACTCCGAGTGACGGCACCCGCTCAATCTGCCAGTCCTGCGCGAGACGGCGCCCCGGCTCCCGGCGCGATCACAGGCGCACGCGCGACAGCGGGCCCGATCGGTCGGCCACGCGGATGTCGATCGTGCTGATGTCCGAGACCGGGATCGACGTCGAGGCGGTCAGATTGCCTGCCCGCTCGCCCTCGGCTCCCCAGGTGGCCACCGTCTGCACGCGGCCCTCCCTGGTCGTGACGACGAGCGCGTAGACGTCGCCGGCATAGGCCGTCCCGCCGGTCGCCCCGTAGTCGCACGACCACGCCAGCTTCGTGCCCCAGCCGACCGGGGCCGCCTCCAGGTGGGCGGTGACCCCTGAGCCGCCGACGGCCGTGAGTACGTAGTCCATGGCCGGTGGGGCGGTGAGACGCGGGATCGCGATCCCGAGGCCGAGCCCCAACACCAGCGCCGCGGCCACGGCGGCCGCGCTGATCCAGATCGTGCGTCTGCGGCGCCTGCGGACCTGCCTGGCCAGGCGCGGCACGTCGTCGCGATGGACCGCGTCCGCGAGATGTGCGTCGTCGGGCAGGTCGCGGATCGCGATCGCGGTCTCGACGTCGAGCCGGCTGAGCATGCCTGGCACCCCGGCGAGGTCCGTGACCGAGGCCGCGCATTCGGCACAGCCCGCGAGGTGCTCCTCGTACTCGTGCCGCTCGTCGGGCGAGAGGGAGCCGAGCACGTAGGCGGCGTCCCAGTCGCGGTAGCGGTCGTCGCTCATCGACTCACCCCGCGTTCCTGCAGCGCGAGCCGGAGGGCGCGGAGCCCGTAGTGCAGGCGCGACTTCACGGTGCCCTCGGCGAGGTCGAGGTGCTCGGCGGTCTGCCTCGTCGAGTGGCCGAGGTAGTAGGCGTCGACCACGACCGCGCGGTGGTCGGCGGACAGCGAGGCGAGCGCGTCCTCGATGAGGATGCGGTCGAGTACCGCGTCGACCTCGTCGGGCCTGCTGCGCTCCGGCGGCTCGTCCGTGACGATCTCGTGCGCTCGTCGGGCGCTGCGGGCGTCGTCGATGAGCAGGTTGCGGGCGACCGTGAACAGCCACGCGCGCACGGCGCCCGGCTCGCGCTCGAGCGCGCGCGGGTGCTTCCAGGCCCTGGTGAGCACTTCCTGCACGAGATCCTCCGCGAATTGGCGATCAGCGGTGTGCCGCAGCACGTAGCGCAGCAGATCCGCGCCGTGCGCGTCGCGGACCGCGCGGACGAGCAGCTCGCGGTCGTCGGGCACAGTGTGCATCCTCGCTGGTCGTCGGGCCGTGCATGTGCGGCCCTACACAGCACAACGCGACAGCGGCCGATTCGGTTCAGCGGTGAACCGAATCGGGGGCTGTTCCGTCGTCCTCTACTGAGCGGTCGTGTTCTGCGGCGGCACGGATGGAGGCTGGCATGCAATCGATCAGGTGGGCGGGCGTCACAGCGGGGGGCGCGCTCGCGCTGCTCGGGTTGACCGGGTGCGCGGCGCAGGCGGCGGACGGCGGCACCGCGGCGGGCGGGACCGCCGATCCGCCCGCGGCGGGCGCCTCGAGCGCCGCGCCCACCTCGTTCACTGACGGGCGGTACACGCAGCGCGGCGACTACACGTCGCCGGGCGGCGCATCCGCGGTCGACGTCACGCTGACGCTGAAGAGCGGCGTCGTGACCGCGATGACGGTGACGCCGAGAGCCGAGAACCCGACCGCCCAGTCGTACGAGAGCAGATTCGCGTCGGGCGTGAACGCGCTCACAGTCGGGAAGAAGCTCACCGAACTGAACGTGACCACCGTCTCGGGGTCGTCGCTGACGAGCCAGGGTTTCGACAAGGCGATCGCCGCGATCGAGCAGCGGGCGGCGGCATGATCGAGACCCGCACGAGCGAACCGCGGTGGGCGCCGCCGGCCGTGCGGGTGCGCCTCGACGAACTGCTCGGACGGTGCACGATGTACCGCCTCGTGCTGATGGTCCTCATCGCGGTCGCCCTCGTCGCACTGGTCGAGAGCATCGTCGGCGTGATCGCGTTCTCGCCGGTCGCGATCATGCTGTGCGCCGTGCTCGCGCTTGCGGTGAGCTGGGCGTCGAACCGGCTCTTCGCGCTGCTGTGGCGGGTGCGGGCACACGGCGAGTCGAGCCTCGTGACCGGCATGCTCGTGTTCTGCCTGTTCTTCCCCGAGCTCGACCTGCGGAGCCTCGCCGCGATCGTCATCGCGGCGGTGGCCGCGAACCTGTCCAAATACCTGATCGCCCGGCGCGGGCGGCATGTGCTGAATCCGGTGGCGCTCGGCGCCTTCGTCGTGACCCTGACCACCGTGAGCGGCGCCACGTGGTGGGTGGCGACCCCGGCGCTCCTGCCGGTGATCGTGGCCGGCGGTGCGCTCGTGCTGCTGCGCGTCGTCGCGTGGGACATCGCGCTGCTCGTCGCCGTCATCACCGTGGGCGGCACGGCCGTGCGGTCGATACTCATCGGTGCGGCGCCCGTGGCGGCCGTCTGGAGTGCGCTCGCCTCCAACCCGTGGCTGTTCTTCGCGGCCTTCATGGTGACCGAACCGCTCACCCTGCCGCCGAGGCGGTGGCAGCGGCTGCTGGCCGGGGCGGTCGTCGGTGTGGTCGCACTCGTGCCGCTGCAGGTCGGCTTCGTCGCGATGGCGCCCGAGATCGCCCTGCTCGCCGGGAACCTGGTCGCGTTCGGGTTCGGTCAACGACGCCGCGTGCGTCTCACCCTCACCGCGCGCGAGCAGCTCGGCGGCTTCGCCGAGCTGTGGTTCGAGCCGGAGCGGCCGCTGCGGTTCCAGCCGGGGCAGTACGTGGAACTGAGCCTCCCGCACCGCCATCAGGACGTCCGGGGAGCGCGACGCGTCTTCAGCGTCGCGAACCGGCCGGGCGACCGGCGCATCCGCATCGCGACCAGGTGGGGCCACCCGAACAGCTCGCTCAAGGCGCACCTGGCCGAGATGCCCGTCGGCGCCACGATCCAGGGCAGCGCCGTCGGCGGCGACTTCCTGCTGCCGTCGGACGAGTCGGTCCCGATGCTCTGGATCGCGGGCGGTATCGGGATCACGCCGTTCGCGAGCTTCGCCGACGACCTCGCCGCTCGCGGCGAGCGACGGGACGTGGTGCTCGTCCACGCGGTGCGCGAGGGCGGTGAGCTGGCACTCGACGACGTGTTCGCGCACGCGGCCATCCCGGTCGTCGTGGTCGGACCGCCGGCCGTCGCGGAGGCGCTGCCCGATGGCTGGACGTACGGCGGCCGCTCGCTGCTCGATGGGGAGTGGCGGGCGGCGCTCGGGCCGGCGGCCGGTCGGATCGCCTACGTGGCAGGTTCGCCTGGGCTGGTCGCCGCCGCCCGCACCGCCGCGCGGTCGGCGGGCATCCGCCGCATCCGCTCGGACCGCTTCGTCGGCTACTGACCGGCCGGACACCCTCGACCGGCCCAGGCCCCGCAGCCCAAGCACTTCATCCCAAGCACTTCAGCAGGACATTTTTGCTCCAGCAGGACATTTCTGGCCCGTATGTCCTGCTGAACAGAAAATGTCCTGCTGAAGTGCTCACGCCTGTGCTCGAAGTGCCTGTACGGGTTCGGTCGGATGCGGATGCGGATGCGGATGCGGATGCGGATGCGGATGCGGATGCGGGTGCGGGTGCGGATGCGGGTGCGGGTGCGGTGCGGGTGCAGGTGCGGATGCGGGTGCGGGTGCGGGTGCCGGTGGGGTCGCCGGGTGAGCGTGCAGGACGGGCGCGGCAGGATGGCGCCATGCACGACGACGGCGTCCAGCTCGAACTCCGCATCGAGCGCCTGCTGCGCGAACGGATCCTGCCCGCGGTGGAGCGAGCGCAGCAGCCCCTCGATCTGGCCTGGTGGCACGCACCCGGGGAGCCGGTGCCGTTCGCCGAGGCCGTCGCCGCCGCGTACACGCCCGTCGAGGCGGGCGCACCGTGGGGACGGCCGTGGGGTACGACCTGGATCCGTGCGCGGGGCGCGGTCCCCGTCGCGTGGCGCGGTGCCGACGGCGCCCTGCCGCGGGGCACCCGCGCCGAGCTCGTCGTCGACCTCGGGTTCACCGCCGCGCAGCCGGGTTTCCAGGCCGAGGGGCTGTGCTACCGCCCGGACGGGTCGATCGTGCAGGGCATCGCGCCCCGCCACCCCCGCCTCCCCGCCGCGGTCGGCCGGGACGGCACGATCGACGTGCTCATCGAGGCCGCCGCGAATCCGGACATCGGCAGCGACTGGCAGTTCCGGCCGACGCCGCTCGGCGACCTCGCGACCGCCGGCGACGACCCCCTCTACGTCCTGCGCCGGGTCGACGTCGCGCTCGTCGACCGCATGGTCTGGGACCTCGTCCAGGACGTCCGCGCGCTCACCGGCCTCGCGTCGGTGCTGCCGCGCGGCGAGGCCCGCCGCGCGCGCATCCTTGGCGCGCTCGAGGACATGGCCGACGCCCTCGATCCCGGCGACATCGCGGGCACGGCGGATGCTGCTCGGGCGGCGCTCGCCCCCGCGCTCGCCAGTCCCGCCAACGCCAGCGCCCACACCCTGCACGCCGTCGGGCACGCCCACATCGACTCCGCATGGCTCTGGCCGATCCGTGAGACGGTCCGCAAGTGCGCCCGCACGTTCTCCAACGTGCTCGCCCTGATGGACGAGGACCCGGGCGTCACGTTCGCGTGCTCCTCCGCGCAGCAGTTCGCCTGGATGAAGGCGTTTTACCCCGCGCTGTTCGCACGCATAAGCGATCGGGTGCGCGAGGGCCGTTTCGTGCCCGTCGGCGGCATGTGGGTCGAGTCCGACACGAACATGCCGGGCGCCGAGGCGCTGGTGCGGCAGTTCGTCGCCGGCCAGTCCTTCTTCGAGCGCGAGTTCGGGCTGCACTGCGACGAGGTGTGGCTGCCCGACTCGTTCGGCTACTCCGCCGCGCTGCCCGGGATCGTGCGCGGGGCGGGCGCGAGGTGGTTCTTCACGCAGAAGCTGTCGTGGAACGAGACGAACACGATGCCGCACCACACCTTCCAGTGGGAGGGCATCGACGGCACCCGCGTCTTCACGCACTTCCCACCCGCCGACACCTACAACTCGACCGTCTCGGCCGAGGAACTGCACCACGCGGCGACGACGTTCCGCGACGCCAGGCGCGCATCCATGTCGCTGCTGCCGTACGGATACGGCGACGGCGGCGGTGGACCCACCGCGGAGATGGCCGCCGCCGTCGCCCGCACGACGTCGCTGGAGGGCTCGCCGCGGGTCGTCCACTCGACGCCGACGGCGTTCTTCGAGGCGGCGGAGGCCGAGTACGCCGACCCTCCCGTCTGGACGGGAGAGCTGTACCTCGAACTGCACCGCGGCACCTACACGAGCCAGCTCGGCACGAAGCAGGGGAACCGGCGCAGCGAGCTGCTGTTGCGCGAGGCCGAGCTGTGGGCCACGACCGCCGCGGTCCGCACCGGCGCCCACTACCCGCACGACGAACTCGACGAGATCTGGCGCTCGGTGCTGCTGCACCAGTTCCACGACATCCTGCCGGGGAGCGCCATCGCGTGGGTCGCGCAGGACGCCGTGCGGACGTACGAGGCCCTCGCCGAGCGTCTCGAGGCGCTGATCGCCCGTTCCCTCGACACCCTCGCCGGCCAGGGGGACCGGTGGCTCGTCGTCAACGCCGCCCCGCACGCGCGGGCGGGCATCGCCGCCATGTCCGCAGGCCACCGTGCGGCGCAGGAGCCCGCGCAGACCGTCACCGCCGTCGGCGACACCGTCGTCCTCGAGAACGGCCACCTGCGCGCCGTGCTCGACGACCGGGGGCTGCTGGTGTCCCTGATCCACCGCGCGACCGGCCGCGAGAGCATCCCGCCCCATCGCCCGGGCAATCTCCTCCAGCTGATCCGCGACACCCCGGTGCAGTGGGACGCCTGGGACGTGGACCGCCAGGACCGAGGCCATGTCGTCGACCTCGTCGCTGCCGAGTCCATGACGATCGGCGACGACGGATGCTCGGTGCGCGTGGAGCGCCGGACAGGCGCGACCTCGATCGTGGAGACCGTCCGGCTCTCGGCCGACGGTCGCGGGCTCGACCTGCGGTTCGACATCGACTGGCACGAACGGCAGCAGCTGCTGAAGCTCGCCTTCCCGATCGACGTGCACGCCGCCTCGTTCGCGTCGGAGATCCAGTTCGGGCACGTCGACCGCGCGACCCACGCGAACACGTCGTGGGACGTCGCCCGCTTCGAGACCTGCGCGCACCGGTGGATCCGCGTCGCGGAGGGCGAATTCGGCGTCGCCGTGCTGAACGACTCGACCTACGGGCACGACGTGTCACGGCAGCAGCGGGAGGGCGGCGGGACGATCACGGTCGCGCGCCTGTCCCTCCTCCGCTCGGCGCTCTTCCCCGACCCCGAACAGGATCAGGGTGCCCACACGCTCACGGTCCAGGTGCGCCCGGGCGCATCGGTCGCCGACACCGTCGCCGCCGGCTACCACCTCGGCCTGGCCGAGCGGATCGTGCGGGGGGCGCGGCCGATCGAGCCGCTCGTGGCCTCGTCGCATCCCGGACTCGTCGTCGAGGCGGTGAAGCTGGCGGAGGACCGCAGCGGTGACGTGATCGTGCGGCTGTACGAGTCGCTCGGTACCCGCTATTCGGGCCAGGTGCGTGCCGGGTTCGCGGCGGGCGCGGTCGAGGCGACCGACCTGCTCGAGCGTCCGCTCGAGTCGGATGCGACGGTCCAGGCGGGTGCGGATGCGAGGGCCGTGACCCTGCGGCTGCGCCCGTTCCAGATCGTCACCCTGCGCTACCGGCGCTGACCTCGCCGGATCGCCGGCGCACGGCGCCCGCCGCGACGAAGGCGACCGCGAGGAGCGCCGCGACGACCCAGAGCGCGGGGAGCAGTCCGGCCGACTGGGACAGGAAGCCGATCACCGGGGGAGCGGTGAACCCGGCCAGGTAGCCGATCGAGGCGACGACGCTCACGCGTGAGGCCGAGTCGCCGTCGCCCTCGGCGGCCGCGGACATGCCGAGCGGGAACCCCATCGAGACGCCGACCGACCAGAACACGGCACCGATCAGCACGACCCACGGTGGGCCCCCGACGATGAAGAGGATCAGGCCGACGACGCCGATCGCCGTGGTCGCGCGCACCGCGTTCGCGCGCCCGATCCGATCGACGAGCGGCCCCGCGACGACTCGGGTGAGCGTCTCGCCCGCGGCGAAGACCGTGAAGTAGAGGGCCGCGATCGCGTCGGTGAGCCCGTGCCCGTCGCGTGCGGCGAGGGTCAGCCAGTTGTTGGCGGACAGCTCGCCCACCTCGGCGCCCAGGATCACGACGCCGATCAGGAGCAGGCGCAGATCCGCCCAGCCCGACGCCCACCTGCGCAGGCGCGTGCGGATCGGCAGCGGGTCGGCCGCCTCGGGCTCGACCTCGTGCAGGAAGCGCGGGAGTACGACACCGACCGCCGCGACCAGCACCGCCTCCACCGAGAACTGCTGCACCGGCGCGATGCCGAGGGCCGCGCAGGCCGCACCGATGCCACTGCCCGCGACGACGCCCGCCGACCAGCCGGCGTGCATCAGCGGCATCAGGGTGCGGCGCGCGGCCTGTTCGACCGCGGCGCCCTCGACGTTCACGGACACGTCGAGCGTGCCGAGGCCCAGTCCCGCGAACAGGAACGCGATGAGCACCGGCACGACCGAGTGCAGCACGCCGGACCCGAGACCGACGACCGCGATCGCCGCCGCCATCAGCACGAGGCAGACGGTGAGCGTGCGCCGTGCGCCGAGCCGGCCGAGCACCGGGGATGCGAGCAGCAGCCCCGAGAACGAGCCGACCGTGACCGCGGCGAGCACGAGACCGAGCGTGCCGTCGCCGATGCCGAGGTCGGCGCGGATGCTGGGCAGCCGCGGGCCCCAGGTCGAGATCGCGACGCCGCCGGTCGCGAAGAGCCCGATCACGGCATTGCGCCAGGTGGTGACGGACGGTCCGGCCGCGGTCGTATCGGTCACCCGAAGACGCTAGTGCCACGTTCAGGTCCGTGCGTCAGGGCGCGGCGCGGGGCGCTGTCAGGGAAGTCGCAGGTTCTCGACCAAACCCCCGGACGGGGGGTGTCGAACACACTCTCGAGCGCCAGGAGCGTTCAGCACCGCCCGGTGCAGACGACGTGGTCGTGCCGACTACCCCGCCGCCAATGCCCATCCTCGGTTGGAGAAACACGTGTTCGACAAGAAATTCATCGCCGATGCGGCGATCCGGAGCGGCGAGACGGCCGTCGACCGTCGCCGTCTGCTCACCCTCACCGGCGTCGCAGGCGCCGGAGTCGCAGCCACGGTCATCGCCGGAGGCGGCGCGGCCAATGCCGCCACCAGCAGCAGCGCCGTCAGCGACGGCTCGGTGCTGAACTTCGCACTGAACCTCGAATACCTCGAGGCGGAGTTCTACCTGCACGCGGTCTACGGTCACGGGCTCTCCAGCAGCGAGTCCAACGGCACCGGCAGCCACGGCGGGGTCAAGGGCGGCCGCAAGGTCAACTTCAAGTCCAGCCGGATCCGCAAGTACGCGGAGGAGATCGCGAACGACGAGAAGGCGCACGTCGCCTTCCTGCGTTCCGCGCTCGGCGGCTCGAAGGTCGCCCGCCCGGAGATCGACATCGACGCGGCGTTCAAGGCCGCTGCCAAGGCCGCCGGCCTCGGCAGCAACTTCGACCCGTACGCGAACGACGAGGCGTTCCTGCTCGGCGCGTTCGTGTTCGAAGACGTCGGCGTGACCGCCTACAAGGGTGCGGCGCCGCTCATCTCGAACAAGACGTACCTCGAGGCGGCCGCCGGCATCCTCGCGGTCGAGGCGTACCACGCCGGAACCATCCGCTCTGCTCTGTACGAGATGGGCAGCGGCGCCATCTCGGCGGCGAACGCCATCTCCGGCGCCCGTGACAGCCTCGACGGCGGCTCGGACGACGACCAGGGCATCGGCAACTCGGGCACGGCCAACATCGTCCCGACGAACGGCAACTCCATCGCCTACAGCCGTACCCCCGGCCAGGTGCTGAACGTCGTCTACCTCAACCCGAAGTCCGTCAGCAAGGGCGGCTTCTTCCCCAACGGCGTCAACGGCGCCGTGCACGTCTCGGCGTAATCCCGAGCCGGCCACCCGGCCGCATGCACCCTCATGCGGCCGGGTGGCACCACCCGCACCACCCACCCGCCCCACAGGGGCCGGAGCCGAAAGGGCTCACCATGATTGCCGGACTCACCGGGTTCCACCTGATCATCATCGTCGCGGTCATCGCGCTGATCTTCGGCGGCGCAAAGCTGCCGATCTTCGCGAAGAACCTCGGGGCATCCGCCAAGATCCTCCGCAAGGAGGTCCGGTCGATGCACGAGGACGACGAGCCGGTCGCGGCCCGTCCCACTGCCGAGACCCCCGTCCCCGAGCGCGCGCCCGAGCCGACGACGCGGTCATGACCACCGAGGCGACGCGCAGCAGGGGCTCCATGCCCCTGCTCGCGCACCTCGCGGAGCTGCGGCGCCGGATGCTCGTCGCGGCCGTCGCGATCCTGCTCGCCGGAGTAGCCGGCTGGCTGCTCGCGTCGCCCGTGATGGACGGGCTCCGCGCCCCGCTGGCGCAGTTCGCGCGCCAGCACCACTCACTGGCAGCTCTGAACTTCGACACGATCGCGGGCGCATTCGATCTGCGGCTGCGCATCGCCGTGTACCTCGCCATCGTGATCGCCAGCCCGGTCTGGATGTACCAGCTCGGTGCATTCCTCATCCCGGCCCTCACGCGCCGCGAGACCCGGGCCGCGCTCGGCGTGGTCGGAACCGCCGTACCGCTCTTCCTGCTCGGCTGCGTCACCGGATGGGTCGTCGTGCCGCACATGGTGCTGCTGCTCGCCGGGTTCGCGCCCGCCGACAGCACCACGCTCGTCACCGCGGGGGACTACTTCGATTTCGTCCTGAAGCTCGTTCTGGCGCTCGGCATCGCGTTCGTGCTGCCCGTCTTCATCGTGCTGCTGAACCGCATCGGAGTGCTCCGCGGCCGGACAGTCCTGAAATCGTGGCGGATCGCGCTGCTCGCGGTCCTGCTGTTCACCGCGATCGTGACCCCGAGCGCCGACGTGCTCTCGATGTGCGTGCTCGCCGTGCCGCTGCTCGGCCTCTACTTCGGCGCCGCGGGACTCGCGATGCTGCACGACCGTCGGACGGACCGCGTCGCGGCCGCCCTGCTCGGCGCCGACGCGCCGGCCGCCATCCGCTAGGAGAACCCCATGTTCGACCTGTCCTTCGACAAGCTGCTGGTCATCGGCGCCGTCGCCCTCTTCGTCATCGGCCCGCAGCGCCTGCCGTACTACGCAGCACAACTCGGCAAGCTGGTCAGGACGCTCCGCGGGGTGACGGATGCGGCCAAGACGCGCATCCGCGACGAGATCGGCGAGGACGTCGACTGGACGAAGATCGACCCCCGCCAGTACGACCCTCGCCGCATCATCCGCGACGCGCTCACCGACGACGGCGAGCTGCCCGACCCGTCGACGCTCGACGCCGCGACCCGCAGGCGTGACCTCGCGCACATCGCCGCCGACGAGCGTCCAGCCACGCCCGAGGAGCGTCGCGCCGCCTGGGACCCCGAATCGACCTGAGCCCCGAGCACCGAATGGGCCGTCGGGCACCCAGCGCCCGGTGCCCGACGGCCCGTTCCGTGGCTGACATCGGAGGGAATACCGCGTGGTCGCGAGCGTTACATGCAAATGCATATAGTTGACGTGACGACAGGAGCGTGGTGCAGATGCAGTTCGGTGTGTTCTCGGTGAGTGACATCACCCGTGACCCGGTGACCGGCGAGACCCCGAGTGAGGCGGAGCGGATCAGGGCCGCGATCGCGATCGCGAAGAAGACCGAAGAGGTCGGTCTCGACGTGTATGCGATCGGCGAGCACCACAACCCGCCGTTCTTCTCCTCGTCCCCGACGACGCTGCTCGCGGCCATCGCGGGCCAGACCGAGCGCATCGTCCTCAGCACGGCGACCACGCTCATCACCACGAACGACCCGGTGAAGCTCGCCGAGGACTACGCGATGCTGCAGCACGTGTCGAACGGCCGCATGGACCTCATGCTCGGCCGCGGCAACACGGCGCCCGTCTACCCGTGGTTCGGTCAGGACATCCGCAAGGGCCTGCCGCTCGCGCTCGAGCATTACAACCTGCTGCACACCCTGTGGCGCGAGGACGTCGTCGACTGGAACGGCACGTTCCGGACACCGCTCTCGGGATTCACCTCGACGCCGCGCCCGCTCGACGACGTGCCTCCGTTCGTCTGGCACGGATCGATCCGCACACCCGAGATCGCGGAGCAGGCCGCCTACTACGGTGACGGGTTCTTCGCGAACAACATCTTCTGGCCGAAGGAGCACTACCAGCGCCTGATCGCCTTCTACCGCCAGCGCTTCGCGCATTACGGGCACGGCGCCCCGGAGCAGGCCATCGTCGGTCTCGGCGGCCAGGCGTTCATCGCCAAGAAGTCGCAGGATGCGATCGACGGGTTCCGGCCGTACTTCGACCAGGCGCCCGTCTACGGCAACGGCCCGCGCATGGAGGACTTCATGGCGCAGACGCCGCTCTCCGTCGGCAGCCCGCAGGAGGTCATCGACAAGACGCTGACCTTCCGCGAGACCTTCGGCGACTATCAGCGCCAGCTCTTCCTCATCGACCACGCGGGCCTGCCGCTGTCGATGGTGCTCGACCAGCTCGAACTGCTGGGCGGCGAGGTCGTGCCCGTGCTGCGCCGGGAGCTCGAGGCCCTGCGTGCGCCAGGCGTCCCCGACGCACCGACCCACGCGTCGCTCGTCGCGGCCAAGTACGGCGACGCCGCGCCGCGCCAGCCGCGCCCCAACGCGAACCGCGGCGACAACGTGACCGGCGGCTCGCCCTACCAGGACACCGAGGCCGACGGGCAGGTCGCCTGATGGCCGCGGTCGACGCCACCCGGACGCACGACGTCCGGCTCGCCAACGAGTCGTGGGAGGCGCTGCTGACCGCGCAGACCTCGCTGATGCGCGGCTTCGCGGCGGAGCGCATGTGGGACGAACTGCCGCTCAAGGAGTACGACGTCCTGTACGCCCTGAAGAAGGCGGGCTGCGCGCTGCGGCTCGCGGACCTCAACGAGGCGGTGCTGCTCAGTCAGCCCGCGCTGTCCCGCCTCGTCGACCGGCTGGTCGCGCGGGGCCTCGTGCACCGCGACACCGACCCGGCCGATCGCAGGGGGGTGCGCATCACCCTCACGCCGGACGGCGCAGCCGCCCAGCGGCGCACCGGCTCCAGGCATGCGAGGAGCGTCGGGGAGCGCATGCACGCGGGCCTGACCGCCGACGAGATGGCGACGTTGCGCGACCTCTGCCGGCGGCTCACGGACGGCCAGACGGCGGTGGCGCGATGACCGGGCCGCTCCGTCTCGTCGTGCTCTCCGGCGGCACGAGCGACCCGTCATCGACGCGGATGCTCGCGGACCGGCTCGCGCAGCGGGCCGCGGCCGCGCTCCACGAAGCGGGACGCCAGGTCACGGTCGACGTCGTCGAGGTGCGCCCGCTGGCAGCCGAGATCGCGGCCGGCCAGGCGACCGGATTCGCCGCCGGGCGCGTGCGGGCGGCGGTCGACGCGATCGCCGGGGCCGACGGCCTGATCGTCGCGACGCCCGTCTACACGGCGGGGGTGAGCGGCCTCGTGAAGTCGTTCATCGACCTGCTCGACACCGACGCGGTGCTCGCGGTGCCGACGCTGCTCGCGGCGACGGCGGGCAGCGCGCGGCACGCGCTGGTCGCGGACGGTGAGCTGCGTTCGCTGTTCGCGTACCTGCGTGCGCTCACCGTGCCGACCAGTGTCTTCGCGGCAGGCGATGACTGGGGCAGCACGGCGCTCACCGAGCGCATCGATCGGGCCGCGAACGAGCTCGCGGTGCTCATGGACTCCGGGGTGCGGGACCGCATGCGATCGGCGTCGTGGCACAGCTACCAGCACACGTTCGGCAGTGCCGCGGCGGGCGACGAGGTCGTGCTCGACTCCGACCTCATGCGATTGGCGACCGGCGGCGCGTGAGCACCGGCCGGCCTAGCCGTGCAGGCTGCGGTCCGCCCCGACCGACGACGACGCGAGATAGATCGCCGTCCTCAGCGAACCGACGGTGAGGGTGATCAGCACCGCGGTCTCCGTCCAGACGCCCGAGCCGGGCGTCCCGAGGTACGACGTCGGGTACGGGCTCGCATCCGCGCGCACGTTGACCGTCAGGCCGAGGACCGAGGCGAGCGGCGACAGGTCGGCCGAGACGGTGGATGCCGCGGTGGCGAGCGCAGTGGTCACCAGCCCGGTGGCGGTCGTGACGACCGTCGAGAGCGCACCCGAGACGAGCGTCGCGACAGCGGCGTCGACCGGCGTGTAGAGGGACGTGCCGAGGAGCGTCGGCGTGAGCGCGGAGAGCAGCCCGGACAGCCCCAGCCAGCCGTTCAGCGCCGTGATCGTCGGCGCCGGATGCGTCTCGGTACCTGCCGTGAACTGCGCGGCGGTCCCGCTGTAGTCGGCGACGACGGAGGCGATGTCGAGGTGGACGAGCGCGATCGTGGCGCTCAGCGTCACGGCGACGTGCACATGGATCGACAGGCTCGACGTCAGCGTCGTCCACGCCGCCTCGACCGCCGCGGCGTGCGCCTGAAGCACCTGCGTCAGCGCGCTCGCGAGCGTGCCGACGGCGCCCGAGCCGAGCAGCGACGTGTTCGGCGGGCGGCCGTTCAGCGCACCCAGCACACTGAGGTCGACCGTCACGGTGCCGGTCGAGGCGTCCAGCTTCACGAGCCCCGAGGCGTCGGACCGCACCTCCCCGATCGCCGCGGTCCGCGCGGTCGCCGCCGCCGGATCGGCGGAGATCGTGACGGTCGCGCCGTTCGGCGTCGTCGACGGGCCGAGCAGCCCGAGCGACGCGACCGCCGACGTGAGCGCCGCCGTCAGTCCGGTGGTCGCGGTGGTCGCGATCGAGGTCGCGGCGGACGACGTGGTGCCGACGATGCCGGCGACCGCGGTCTGGACCGTGGTGGTCCGCCCGGCGAGCGAGGTGAGGAGGGCCGACGTGGCACCGTCGGCGAGACCGAGCGAGCCGGACTGCACGAGGTACCCGCGGGACAGCGCCGACGACGTCGGCGTACCCCAGGCCACCGCGCATCCGTCCAGCGTCGCGGTCGAGGCGACTGCTCCGAGGCGCAGGGTGAGCGCGGAGAGCCCGGGGAGCGCGGCGCTGCCCCCGGTGATCTGCGACAGCAGGCCGCTCACGTCGACCGTGCCGACGCCGGGCTGCGTGCCAGCCGTGACGCCCGACGTGTCGATCGCTCCCGCGCTCGTGACGGCCCCTGAGGCGCCGGCGGACTGGCCGGAGCTCTGCGCCTGCCCCCACTGCGTGTCGACGCCGGTGCCCGCGCTCGACCAGGTGATCGGCAGCGTGGCGCCGATCGACGTCTGCACAGCGCCGTTGATCGCGGCGGCCGTGATCGCCGACTTCGCGGCGTCGCCTCCGAGCATGGTGCTGCCGTTGGTCGCGGTCGCACCCGTCCCGCCGTTGACGACCGTGATGCCGGTCAGACCGGCGACCGGGTCGAGCGAGGCGCCGTTCAGCGTGCCCGTGAGGAAGCGGGCGCCGGCCGACGTCGAGTACAGGCCCGGGGCCGTGCACGCGGCGTCGGCCGCGGTCGCGCTCGTGTTCACGAACTCGTGATCGGTCCATGCCGCGAGCGTCGGCGCCGGCGCCCCCATCGGCGCGACCGTCAGTGCCGTCGCGACGAGCACACCGGCGACCCGGCGAAGCCTCACGACCACGCCCACCGCCGTGCGACCACGGCGACGACGAGGGTCGCTGAGTAGACGATCGTGCCGATCGGCAACAGCGGCGCCGGCAGGTCGCCGCATTGGGCGAGGGCACCCATCGAGTTGGCCTGTGCTGCCGGTCGCGTGTGCTCGACCACCCACAGGTCTGCGAGGGTCGGCGCTCCGCACGGGGTCACGTTGGCGTACAGCACGAGCACGTCCCCGCGAGCCGGCGTCGTCACCGGGACGACTTCGACCAGGTAGGAGGCCCAGCCGCCGGCATCGATCGTGGTCACCCGCCCGAGCGACACCGACGACGCGACGGGTGCATGCGTCATCAGCTCGACCGGCTGCTCGGAGCACGACGACGAGGCGCCGAAGGACTCCCAGCCCGTCCGGCACTCGGTGACCGACATCGACGTGACCGCCCGACGCGCGTCGTCGAACACCGCGAAGGAGAGCGCGACATCGGCGGCCTGCCTGCCGGCCGCGAGATGCGGCGTCACGATCCAGGAGGTGCTGCCGCCGGCGCGCACGTCGATTCGGGCGATGGGCTGCGAAGGCGCGCCCGCCAGCATCGCGCTGCCGAGCAGCACGATCGAGGCGACGAGCAGCGCCGTCCTCGTGGCCCGCAGCCGCCGGATCGACGGCCCGCCGGTCGGAGCGGCGGTCATGCCGGCAGCGGGTTCCGTGTCCGCGGCCAGAGCGACCAGGTCACGAACACGGTGAGCAGCGCCGTGATGCCCAGCATGCCGAGCGGTGACGCGGCGAGGCGGATGACCGAGGCGACCATGGGGAGGCCGACGACGACCCGCCGCAGCCGCACGACGTGGTACGGCGCGGGATCGTCCTTCATGTTGGCGTCGCCCTTCAGCACGAGCGTCGCGGCGTGCGGCGCGGTCGGAGTGATCGACATGATGCGGTGGGTGATCGGCAGCAGACCGGCGCCGAGATCGACCGTCACCACGTCGCCGACGTGCGCCTGCGCGGGAGAGATCGTCTGCACCAGCGCGATCGAGCCGATCGGATACGTCGGCACCATGGAGCCGGTCGAGAACGACACGAGTCCGAGGCCGAACACGCCGGAGACGATCACCCACAGGATGCAGAGGGCCCCGCCGACCGCCGCCGCGACCAGTGCGACATCGATCGTGACGGCGAAGCGGCGGCGGCCGGAGTCAGTTCGAAGTCGCATCGAAGTGCCACACGAGCTGCGAAGTGAGACCGCTCACCGTGCGAGGGGTGCCGGCGGGCAGGGTGACGGCGAAGCACACCCCGACGGCGGTGCCGGGGGTCGTCGACGTGCCGGCGGCCAGGGGGAACGTCGTCGACCCCGATCCGGTCGTCAGCGGGGTCGAGGGTGCGACGAGCTGCGTGCCGTTCGTCGCGAATCCGCCCGCGGTGCAGTTCGCCCTGGTCGCGCCGTACATGGCCCCGTACGTCAGCGCCGACGAGAGGGCGTTCACCGGTGCGGGTGTCGCGCCCGCAAGCGCGAGCGTCCCGCCCGAGGAGCCGGTGACGGTGCGCAACTGCAGGTATCCGTAGACCGTGTCGCCCGGCGTCAGCGAACCGGCCGCGACGGAGAAGGACACCTGACCGCCCGGCGTGCTCTCCTGATCGACGAAGTTCGTGCCGTCCGTCGCCGACGTGTTCTGCTGCACGTCGAACGTCGAGGAGGACAGCCCGGACGACGTGGTGTCCCCTGTGCCTCCCCAGACGTACTCGTGGTCCTGCCACGCAGCCAGGCTGGTGACGGTGGCTCCCGCTGTCAGCACCAGTCCTCCCGCTGCGAGCGCGAGCAATTGTCGTGACCGTGGCCTGAACGCCCCGAATGCAATCATGTGATCCTCCTCGTCCTCTGTCGCCGGAACAGAGTCAGCGGACATCACGCCCGAGACCGGCACGCCACGAAAGGGCTGCACGACATCGCGGGGGGCCTGCGCAAAATAACGGCGCTATTCGGCTTTCGTGCCCCCATTTCGGGTGTCCGCGACGAATTCCCTGATGGTCATACCGAATCGTTCCCGGAACGCGCGAGCCAAATGGTCACCGCTGCTGAAGCCGAATCGAGCTGCGAGCGTGCCGAGCGTCGGCACGGTGCGTGCGCCGTCGAGCGCGGCGGCCACCCGGTCGAGGCGGGAGTGGCGGATGTAGCGCGCGACGGACACCCCGGGCGCGCTGAAGACCTGGTGCAGGTAGCGCAGGCTGAAGCCGAGTTCGTCGGCGATGCGCTTGGGGCCGAGATCGGGGTCGAGCAGGTGGTCGTCGATGTACTCCGAGATGCGCAGACGCACGTCGGCGACGCGGTCGTCGGCGTCGGAGCGGTGCCGCCTCGCGACGATGAGGCCGACCGACAGGTCGACGACGGCGCGGCCAAGGTACCGGCGGGCGTGGTCGGAGAGCTCGCCGTCCCCGAACATCGCCTGCTCCATCAGATCCGCGAGGGGCTGGGTCGCGGCGGTGCGCTCGAGCGTGCGCGGCGGCATCGGACCGAGGGCCTCGAGCAGATGGGCGGGGAACTCCCCCTCGGGGATCAGGGTGGAGATCGTCCGAGTCGGGGAGTCGATCCGGTACCGGTACGGTTCGTCGTTGCGCATCACGCCGATCTCGCCGGTGCGCACCCGCAGCCGGTCGCCGCCGCGTTCGTACTCGACCGAACCCTGCAGGACGTGAATGATCCCGACGCCGCGTTCGGGAAGGACCGCGTGCACGGTCCGGCGCGCCTCGTGGGCGTTCGCGGTCAGCGACACGAAGACGATCCCGGCGAGCCGCCGGAGGCCGACCTGCGCCCGGAACTCCTCGGGATCGGGCGAGGACGCGATCCATCCCTCCGGCACGCTCCGGAGACCGGCGGGTCCTACGAACGTCATGGTGCAGACGTCGGCTGCTGCTGCACTTTTCGCGGTGACGGGCATGGACATGTGGGCATCCGCTTTTAGCCGGCGGGAGCCGCTGTATTCGGAATAGTGGTCCGATCTGAGAATCACCTGACGAGTTGCCCGGTCGGGCCGGGCCGGTGATCATCGCCTCGGGAAGGCAGGGATATCCCGGGCGGGAATTCGCAGAGAGATCAGTGCCATTCGCCTATCAGTCGGAATTGCGTCCCGGCTGTCGGAACACGCTCGCGGCCGATCGCCGACTGTGCGCGCGGGCGATGATCAGTCCTCGGGCAGCGGGGAGTGATGGTCGAATCCGGCTTCGCCGCGGCGCCAGTAGCCGCTCACGGTCGCCTGACCCGCGGGGTCCGCCAGGCGGGCCCGCACGATGCGGCGCAACCGCACGAGCATCCCCGCCTCGCCGGCGAGGAACGCGAAGGTCGTGTCGTCGGCCGATGCCAGCGCGGCGTCGAGCGCCGCATCGAGATCGGGGGAGTCGCGGTCGCCGAACCAGTGCGCGGTCACGTCGCGGGCGGGCAGGTAGTCGAGGTGGGCGCGGTCCGCGCTCGCGATGATCGCCGTGATCGGCACGCCCGTCGGCGTCAGCTCGATCCAGCGCGCGAGCGCGGGCAGCGCGCTCTCGTCGCCCACGAGCACCAGCGCGGTCATCCCGTCCGGAACCAGACGGGATCCGCGAGGGCCGGCGATCCGCACGGCGGAGCCGCGGGCGGCGGACGCGGCCCATGCGGAGCACAGGCCAGTGCCCTCGTGCACGAACACGTCGACGTCGAGCTCCCCGCCCTGCGGGGTCGCACGGAACGCGCGCGGCGTCAGGTCCCTGTGCGGCGAGGGGGAGTCCGCCGACGGCAGCACCACGCGGATGTGGTCGGCCGGCCCGACGGACGAGAATCCGCGGAGCGCGTCCCCGCCGAGCGTGAGGCGCCGGATGCCCGGCGCCACGGTCGACGCCGCCAGCACGGTGAGGTCGCGTGCGACCGGTTCGTGCCGGACCGATCGCCGTTCGAGGGTCGTCGCCATCCGTGTCCTCCTCGTGTCGTGCCCGGACCGGGCGCACGAAGTGTGCCACAGGACGCGGGCTCACCCCGCGGAGGCGGTCCGCCTGACCTGCTGGGGCCGCGCGATCGCCGCGTCGCTGACGCCGGCGGTCGCCACGTAGAGGCACTTGGCGAAGTCGACCTCCCAGTCGCGCAACTGGGAGTTGTCGATGATGTAGGCGAGCACGATCGGGAAGTGCCGCATGCCCGGATGGATGGCCTGTCCGCTGAATCGCGCGGCCAGCACCACCCCCATGATCGCGAGGTCGACGCCGCCGTCGGGGTGGATGCGGATGCCGCGCGGATCGGCGCCGGCCGGATCGATGCCCTGCGACTCGAGGAAGTCGACGGTCGTCGCATGCCGGATCGCGCGCGACGGGCGCGCAAGGACGTAATCGGGTCGATCGGGGCCGGGCAGCACCCGCAGCAACTCCAGGCGCACCGGCAGCTGCGCATGGAGGTCGTCGGGGCCGACTTCGACCTCGTCGATGCTCACCAGCGGCCCCTGACCCATGTCCCACACGGTATTGGTTGTCATGCGCACCATGCATGACGCACCCGTGCGACACGCCCAGCGCGTGCCGGGTGTGGTCGCACATCCGGGCTCGGTAGAGTGCCGGTCGCGAAGGGGAGTATCCCGACACCGCCCACCCCGTCATCACGGACCGCGTCGACACGCGGGCCCGGGGAGCGGCGGCCGTGTCCTCCCGCCCGACTCGGGCGGTGGGCACCGGCCGGGGAGAGACGTTCGGTCCGCTGCAGCGACCCGAAACGAGGCCCCTTGGAGACCATCGTCCCGCTCCCGTTCGAGATCGGCTCGCTGGTCGTCCTCGGCGCCGTGCTGATCGGCGACATCGTGTTGGCCTACCGGCGTCCGCGCGTGCCGTCGACGCGCGAATCCGCGCTGTGGGTCGGCTTCTACGTCGCGCTCGCGCTCGTCTTCGCCCTCGTGCTGTTCCTCGTCGGCGACGTACAGCACTCGACCGAGTTCGTCGCCGGCTGGCTCACCGAATACTCGCTGTCGGTCGACAACCTGTTCGTGTTCATCGTGATCATGAGCGGCTTCGCGGTGCCGAAGAAGCATCAGCAGGAGGTGCTGATGGTCGGCATCCTGCTCGCCCTGCTCTTCCGGCTGATCTTCATCGTCATCGGCGCGCAGCTCATCGAGGCCTTCAGCTGGATCTTCTACCTGTTCGGCGCGTTCCTCGTCTACACCGCGATCACGCAGGCGTTCGGCGGCGAGCACACGTCGGGCCCGCAGGACAGCCGCCTCGTGAAGCTGCTGCGCACGCACCTGCCGATCGGCACCGAGTACGACGGCGGAAAGCTGCGCACTCGCGTCGACGGCAAGCGCATGTTCACCCCGATCCTCGTCGTGCTCGTCGCGCTCGGGTCCACCGACCTGCTGTTCGCGCTCGACTCGATCCCGGCGATCTTCGGCATCACCGAGAGCCCGTTCATCGTCTTCACGGCGAACGTGTTCGCGCTGATGGGCCTGCGGCAGCTGTACTTCCTGCTCGGCGACCTCGTCGAGCGGCTCACCTACCTCAAATACGGGATCGCGTTCATCCTCGCGTTCATCGGCGTGAAGCTCGTGTTCCACGCGCTGCATCAGAACGAGCTGCCGTTCGTGAACGGCGGCGAGCACATCACCTGGGTGCCCGAGATCGGCACGGGGTTCTCGCTCGCCGTGATCGTGCTCTCCATGGCGGTGGCGACGATCGCCAGCCTGATCGCCATCCGCCGCACCGCCCGCGCCACTTCGCGAACGACGGTCGTTCGGCGGGATGGGGACTGAAACCGGCTCCTGATCGGCTTCCGCGCCGAAGCGGCCGTCGATCGGGCGCGGGTCAGGCGTGCTGGAAGAACTGCTCGACGGCGAGCGCGAGACGGATGGGGTCGTCGACATGGCAGAGCTCGCGCGCGGAGTGCATCGACAGCAGTGGAACGCCGACGTCCAGGGTCCTGATGCCGAGCCTGGTCGCGGTGAGCGGGCCGATCGTCGAGCCGCACGGGACGGCGTTGTGCGAGACGAACGGCTGGAACGGCACGTCCGCCGCCGCGCACGCCCGGCGCCAGAGCGCCTCCCCGTGCGCGTCGGTGGTGTAGCGCTGGTTCGCGTTGATCTTCAGCAGGGGCCCGTCGCCGAGGCGGGGGCGGACGTTCGGGTCGTGTTTCTCGCCGCGGTTCGGATGCACGCCGTGCCCGGCGTCCGCGGACAGGCACCAGGACGCCGCGAGCGCGCGGGCGTACGCGCTGCGGTCGCCGCCGAGCGCGGCGGTCGTCCGCTCGAGCACGTCGGCGAGGAACGGTCCGCTCGCGCCCGAGCGACTCGCCGAGCCGAGCTCCTCGTGGTCGAACGCGGCGAGCACGGCGACGGCGTCCCCGGGCTCGGCGGCCAGCAGCGCCGCGAGGCCGGCCTGCACCGAGACGAGGTTGTCGAGGCGCGGCGACGCGAACAGCGCCGCGTCCGCGCCGAAGCGCTGCGGGGCGGCGGCGTCCGCGAGAAAGAGGTCGGCACCCGCGATCCGGTCGGCCCGCACGCCGGCGGCGCTCGCGACGACGTCGAACGCGTCCTCGGTGCCGACGCCGATCACGGGCTGGACGTCGCGCTGCCTGTCGGGCGCGAAGCCCTCGTTCACGCCGCGGTCGAGGTGGATCGCGACATGCGGGATGCGTGCGATGGGCGGGGTGCGCACGAGATGCTCGCGTCCGTCCTCGTCGACGATCCGGCCGGCGACGAGCAGTTCCCGGTCGAACCACGACGCGAGGATCGGTCCGCCGTAGATCTCGACGCCGAGGCGCATCCATCCGTCCAGTCCACGCGTGGCGCCGGGTTTCAGTCGGAATCCGGGGGAGTCGGTGTGGGCGCCGAGGATGCGGAACGGCGTGGCCGCCGGCGCCGTCGCAGGAACGGCGAATGCGATGATCGCGCCGTCTCGCACGACGAACAGGCGCGCGGTGGGCACGACCAGGTCGCGCCAGTCGTCCGCTTCGTCGAGCGCCGAGTAGCCGGCGGCGCGCAGCCGACGAACGACCTCGGCGACCGCGTGGTACGAGGTGGGGGACGCCGTGACGAAGGCGGCGAGGTCGTCGATGTGATCAGCCGGCATCCGACCATGCAACCACCGGTCGGTCAGTGGGAGGTGATCGCTCTGGCCAGCAACTCGCCGAGGTCGGCCGGCCGGGTCAGTTGGGGCCAGTGGCCCGTCGGCAGCTCGACCACCGTGAGGTCGCGCGCCTTCGCCACCTCGCCCAGCCAGGGCGCGCCGTCGTCGAGCCAGCCGGCGAGCTGCGCCTTCGTGAACTCGCAGGCCACGATCGTGGTCGGCACGTCCCACCTGCGCTCGTCGGACAGTTCGAGCGCGTCGTAGGCCGCGCCCTTCGGCGTGGGCACCGCGGCCGCCGTGAACGCCTGCCTGATCTCGTCGGTGAGCCCGACGAGATCCTCGTCGTCGAACGCGTCCCAGCCGGGCAACGGCACGTCGTCGCCGACCGCAGGCAGGTCCGGGTTGACCCGGCCGCCGTTCGAGGTCGGCCACGCGTCGACGTACACCGCGCGCACGACCCGGTCGGGTCTCGCATCGACCGCGCCGTAGACGACCGAGGCGCCGCCCGAGTGCCCGACGAGCACGACGGGGTCGGGCGCGGCGTCGATGCGCTCGACGAGCGCGTCGATGTGCGTTCGGAGCCCGATGCCCGACCGGTCGGCGTCTGCGGATTCGAGCCCGGGCAGCGTGACGGCGCGCGGCGTCAGGCCGGCGACGACCAGGGGCGGCAGCACGGGCGTCCAGCTGTCGCCCTGCAGCCAGAAGCCGGGGACGAGCAGGACGTCGGTCATTCGGGCCGCTCGCCGGTCGCGTTGACCAGCCAGCTCACGCCGTACCGGTCCTTGAGCATGCCGAACCAGTCGCCCCACGGCGCGAGCGACCACGGGGAGCCGACCGTGCCGCCTTCGGCGAGCAGGTCGAACTTGGCCTTCAGGTCGTCCACATCGGTGGGGCCGCCCGAGATCGACACCGAGAAGGTGTTCGTGCCGGCCGCGTAGTCCATGTGCGACGGCACGTCGGAGCCCATGAGCAGCGTGCGCCCGTCGAGGTCGATCTGCGAGTGCATGATCCAGCCGGCCTGCTCGTCGGGAATGCCGGGCATGCCGATGTCGCTGAACCGCATCAGCGAGAACTCGCCGCCGAGCACCGATTGGTAGAAGGTCATGGCGGCTTCGGCATCGCCGCGGAAGTTGAGATAGGCGTTGACCTGCATGGTGGAGCTCCTTGCGAATCCGGGTGGGGTGCCCCCCATGATCGTCGCCCCCACCGACTGCGTCCACGGTGTTCCGTCGGCCGTCCGCGACACCCACGCGGCGTCGTCGAGGTAGATCCGGGCATGTGCGGCGAGCTCGGGTCGTTCGGTCGACGCCAGCAGCGAGGATGCGGCGATCGCGCGCAGCCGGTCCGGCAGCACGGCGAGCACATCGGCAGGTACGACCCCGCCGTAGGTCGCGCAGAGCAGCGCCAGGCGCCTGGTGCGTTCGTCCTGCGTGCTGGACGGCACGTCGGGATTCGACGGCGCTACGAGTGGCACGATCCGATAGGCGAGGTAGCAGAGGTCCCACGCCCGGGATCCGGGCGACGCCTGGTCGACGTCGATGATGCCGGTCAGCCGGTGCGCGTCGTCGAAGACCATGTTGTACGGCGCCACGTCGTTGATGCAGACGACCTCGATGGGCGGATGCGCCGGCTGCTGCCAGGCCGCATCCGCACATTCGAACCCGGCGGTGGCGTCGTGGAACCGGCGCAGCGCGGCCGCCGCCTCGACCAGCACCTGGTCGTCCCAGGCCCATGCGGGCATCGGATAGGCCGGCACGGTGCCCGGCAGATAGGAGAGCACCTCGCGGCCGCGATCGTCGGATCCGATCGGCTCGGGAACGAGGCCGAAGCCGTTCGCGCGCACGTGGCGCAGCAGCCGGTGCACGGTCGCCGTCCACGGCCCGGCCTCCCGGTGGACGGTGTCGCCGATCCGGACGACGGCGTTCGAGTTGCCGCCGGCGAGCGGCTGCTCCATCGCCTCGGCCACGGCCCGCACCCCCTTCTGTGCGAGTGATATCCTCGCCGAATGCTCCGACTGGCGTCGCTTCTTCCCAGCCGCGACGAGGCCTGACCCACTTCCGGTCCCTCGTCGCGGAGTCTGCCGAGTCGTCGTCGACCGGCGCGCGCCGGAGGGAATCGACCCATCCGTGGTGAAGGACACCCACATGACCGAACAGCAGTCCGCCGCAGGCGGCAGCCCGAAGACCCTGGCCGAGAAGGTCTGGGACGCGCACCTCGTCAAGCGGGGCGAGAACGGTGCGCCCGACCTCATCTACATCGACCTGCACCTCGTGCACGAGGTCACCAGCCCGCAGGCGTTCGACGGCCTGCGCGCCGAAGGCAGGCCCGTGCGCCGCCCCGATCTGACGATCGCGACCGAGGACCACAACACCCCGACGCTGCACATCGACCGGCCGATCGCCGATCCGGTGAGCCGGAAGCAGATCGAGACGCTCCGCGCCAACGCCGCCGAGTTCGGCATCCGCCTGCACTCGCTCGGCGACAAGGAGCAGGGCATCGTGCACATCGTCGGCCCGCAGCTCGGCCTCACCATGCCGGGTATCACGGTCGTCTGCGGTGACTCGCACACCTCGACCCACGGTGCCTTCGGCGCGATGGCGATCGGCATCGGCACCAGCGAGGTCGAGCACGTGCTCGCCACCCAGACGCTGCCGCTGAAGCCCTTCAAGACCATGGCGATCACGGTCGAGGGCACGCTGAAGCCCGGCGTCACGGCGAAGGACATCATCCTGGCCGTGATCGCGAAGATCGGCACGAACGGCGGTCAGGGCTACGTGCTCGAGTACCGCGGCAGTGCCATCCGCGCCCTCTCGATGGAGGGGCGGATGACGATCTGCAACATGTCGATCGAGGCGGGCGCGCGGGCCGGCATGGTCGCGCCCGACCAGACCACCTTCGACTACGTGCACGGCCGCGACCACGCGCCGACCGGCGAGGACTGGGACGCGGCGGTCGCGTACTGGAAGACGCTGCCCACCGACGACGACGCCGTCTTCGACGCCGAGGTGTTCCTCGACGCGGACGAGCTCGAGCCGTTCGTCACCTGGGGCACGAACCCCGGCCAGGGCACCACCCTCGCCGGCACCGTGCCCGACCCGACCACGATCATCGACCCGCAGGAGCGCGCATCCGCCGAGCGGGCGCTCGAGTACATGGACCTCACCCCGGGCATGCCGCTCAAGGAGATCAAGGTCGACGCGGTCTTCATGGGCTCGTGCACGAACAGCCGGGTCGAGGACCTGCGGGCGTTCGCGTCGATCATCAAGGGCCGCAAGAAGGCGGACGGCGTCCGGGTGATGGTCGTTCCGGGATCGGCACGGGTGCGGCTCGAGGCCGAGGCCGAGGGCCTGCACACGATCATCGAGGAGTTCGGTGCGGAGTGGCGCTTCGCCGGCTGCTCGATGTGCCTCGGCATGAACCCCGACCAGCTCGCGCCGGGTGAGCGCTGCGCATCGACCTCGAACCGCAACTTCGAAGGGCAGACAGGGCAAGGGCGGCCGCACCCACCTCGTCTCGCCGCTCGTCGCCGCGGCGACCGCGATCCGGGGCACGCTGAGCGCCCCGTCCGACCTGCCGGCCCCCGTGGAGGTCTGACCGATGGAACCGTTCACCACCCACACCGGCGTCGCGGTTCCGCTGCGCCGCACCGCGGTCGACACCGACCAGATCATCCCGGCCGTCTACCTGAAGCGGGTGACCAAGACGGGATTCGAGGACGCCCTGTTCGCCCATCTGCGGCAGGAGCCCGATTTCGTCCTGAACGACCCCGCGTACGAGCACGGCAGCGTGCTGATCGCCGGCGCCGATTTCGGCACCGGCTCGAGTCGCGAACACGCCGTCTGGGCGCTGCGGGACTACGGATTCCGCGCCGTCTTCAGCCCTCGCTTCGGGGACATCTTCCGCGGCAACTCGGGCAAGCAGGGCCTGCTCACGGGCGTGATCTCCGAGGACGACCTCGCGAAATGCTGGGCCGCAATCGAGGCGAACCCCGGAATGGGGGTTACGGTCGATCTCAACGCCAGGACGCTGACCGTCGGGGAGCTCGTGATCGGATTCGAGATCGATGACTACACCAGATGGCGGCTCCTCGAAGGCCTGGACGACATAGGCCTGACACTGCGCGACGAGGCGCTGATCACGGGATTCGAAACCGGCCGCGAGCATTGGCGGCCCAGAACATTGCCGGTGCACACTTGAGCAATCTCATGACGGACGCCCGCCGCGCGGGTGCGAGTGTCGGGCTGACCTTCGACGCCTTGACGATCGAGGGCGGCGTGCCGCTCTTCGGCGAGGTGGACGTGCGGGGGGCCAAGAACCTCGTCACCAAGGCGATGGTCGCCGCGCTGCTGTCCGAGGGCGTCAGCGTGCTGCGCGACGTGCCGGACATCAGCGACGTGAAGGTCGTCCGCGGGCTGCTCGAGATCCACGGCGTGCGGGTCTCGTCGGGCGAGGAGCCGGGCGAGCTGCTGCTCGACGCCGGCAACGTGCGCAGCGCGCACTTCGCCGAGATCGACGCCCACGCCGGCTCGAGCCGCATCCCGATCCTGTTCTGCGGCCCGCTGCTGCACCAGCTGGGCGAGGCGTTCATCCCCGACCTCGGCGGATGCCGCATCGGCGACCGGCCGATCGACTTCCACCTCGACGCGCTCCGCAAGTTCGGTGCGGTCGTCGACAAGCAGCCCGTCGGGCATCCGTCTGTCCGCGCCCGAGGGCCTGCACGGTGCCCAGATCGTCCTGCCGTACCCGAGCGTCGGCGCGACCGAGCAGACCCTGCTCACCGCCGTCCGCGCGAAGGGCGTCACCGAGCTGCGGAACGCGGCCATCGAGCCCGAGATCATGGACCTCATCTGCATCCTGCAGAAGATGGGCGCGATCATCTCGGTCGAGCCGAACCGCGTGATCCTCATCGAGGGTGTCGACGAGTTGCGCGGCTACACCCACCGCGCGATCTTCGACCGCAACGAGGCGGCCAGCTGGGCCTCCGCTGCACTCGCCACGCACGGCAACGTGTTCGTGCGCGGCGCGCAGCAGGAGCACATGATGACCTTCCTCAACATCTTCCGGAAGGTCGGCGGCGCGTTCGACGTCGAGGAGCGGGGCATCCGCTTCTGGCACCCGGGCGGTCCGCTGAAGCCGGTCGTGATCGAGACGGACGTGCACCCCGGCTTCATGACGGACTGGCAGCAGCCGCTCGTCGTGGCGCTCACGCAGGCCGAGGGCGTCTCCGTCGTGCACGAGACGGTGTACGAGAACCGCTTCGGCTTCACATCGGCGCTGCAGAAGATGGGCGCGGACATCGTCGTGCATCCCAACGGCCTCGACCACGCCGGCCGTCGCGTGCCGCGCCGTGATCTCGAGCAGGCAGCGGTCATCACCGGACCGACGCCGTTGCACGGGGCCGACATCGAGGTCCCCGACCTGCGCGGCGGCTTCTCGCACCTGATCGCGGCGCTCACCGCGACCGGACGCTCACGCGTCAGGGGGGTCGGGATCATCAGCCGCGGCTACGAGAACTTCGAGGCCAAGCTGGCCGCGTTGGGGGCCCGCTTCACCGTCGATGGCTGAACCCCGGCGCAGGTCGGAACGAGCCCGCGCCGTCGCTGTGGTGGGTGCTCGGCGCCCTGGTGGTCGCCGTTCATCCGCGGTGTCGCGACGATCAGGGTGCAGCACGGTGAGAAGCTGCCGAGGACCGGCCCGTTCATCCTGACGCCGAATCACCAGAGCAACATCGATCCGCTCGTGATGGCGCGTCGCGGTGTGGCAACTGGGGCGGGCGCCGCGGTTCCTCGCGAAGGAGTCGCTGTTCCACGTCCCGGTCGTCGGCGCCCTGTTCCGCGCGGTCGGGCAGATCCCGGTGCAGCGCGGCGGTCTGCAGCGTGGCGCGATCCCGCTGGAGGCGGCGAAGCGCGTGGTCGAGGAGGGCCACTGCGTCATCGTGTATCCGGAGGGCTCCTTGACCCGCGACCCGCACGTGTGGCCGATGCGTGGCAAGACCGGGGCGGCGCGGCTGGCGCTCGAACTGGACATCCCGCTCATCCCCGTCGCCCACTGGGGCACGCAGGACCTGATGCCCCGGTATTCGAAGACGATCCATGTGCTGCCGCGGGCGCACATCGACATCCTGTTCGGCGACCCCGTCGACCTGTCGGAATGGCGCGGCAAGCCGCTCGACGGCGCGGGGCTCACCGAGGCCACCAACCGCATCATGGCGGCGATCACCGGGCTGCTCGAGCAGCTGCGGGGACAGGCGGCCCCCGCGGAGCGCTGGGACCCCGCCAAACACGGTCAGACGGAGATCGGCCGGTTCTAGCCCACCTCCGCTCCTGAATCGCGCTCGGGCCTGGGAGGATGGACGGCTGATGAGGGGAGCGGGTGTGACCACACGGGTCGCGGTGCTCGGCGCCGGCAGCTGGGGGACGACCTTCGCCAAGGTCCTCGCCGACGGTGACGCCGAAGTCGCGCTGTGGGCCAGGCGTCCCGCACTCGCCGAGGCCATCGCCCGGCGTCGCCGCAACGACCAGTACCTGCCGGGCGTCCGGCTGCCGGACGGGATCGTCCCCGATTGGCGCCTCGCAACCTGCCTCGACGGCGCGCACATGGTGTTCCTGTCGGTGCCGAGTCAGACGCTGCGTGCGAATCTGCGCGAGCTCGGTGGGCTGCTGGCGCACGACGCCGTCGTGGTGAGCCTGATGAAGGGCGTCGAGAACGGCACCCGCCGGCGGATGAGCGAGGTGATCGAGGAGGAGTTGCACGTCGGCGCCGAGCGGATCGCCGTCGTCTCCGGGCCCAACCTCGCCACCGAGATCGCGCGCGAGCAGCCCACAGCGGCGGTCGTCGCCTCGAGCGACCTCGCGACGGCCACCGCGGTGGCCATGGTCGCGACGAACCGGTACTTCCGGTCCTTCGTGAACACCGACGTGATCGGCACCGAGTTCGGCGGCGTGCTGAAGAACCTCATCGCCGTCGCCATCGGCATCGTCGACGGGGTCGGATACGGCGACAACACGAAGGCGTCGATCCTGACGCGCGGGCTCGCCGAGATGACCGACTTCGCCGTCGCCTACGGTGCGCAGGCCGAGACGCTCGCGGGGCTCGCGGGCCTCGGCGATCTCATCGCCACGTCGGAGTCCCCGCTCTCCCGGAACAACCGCGCCGGGACGGCTGCTCGGTCAGGGGTACACGCTCGACGACGTGCAGCGCACCATGGAGCAGACCGCGGAGGGACTCGCATCGCTCGCCCCGGTGCTCGAACTCGCCGAGGCACGCGGGGTGCGCATGCCCATCTGCCAGCAGGTCGCCGATGTCCTCGCCGGTACGCTCGACCCGCGGGACATCGCCCCGCATCTGACCACGGACCCCCTGCCGGTCGGGGAGTGAGGCGGCGAACGTGAGCGACAGCACGGAGCCCCACGGCCGCGTCCGCGTCGCGGTCGTGTTCGGCGGCAGGTCGAGCGAGCACGAGATCAGCTGCGTGACCGCGGGTGGGGTGCTCGGCGCGATCGACCGCGACCGGTACGAGGTCGTGCCCATCGGCATCACGAAGGACGGCGCGTTCGTGCTCGAGCGCGACGACCCGACCGCGTTCGCGCTCGACGCCGAGCACCTGCCCGAGGTCAGGGACGACGGCTCGCGCATCCGATGGCCCGAGTCGACCGAATCGACCGAATTGCACGTGCAGGACGCCGACGGCACGCTGCGGTCCCTCGGCGAGATCGACGTGGCCTTCCCGATCCTGCACGGACCGTTCGGGGAGGACGGCACGATCCAGGGCTTCTTCGAACTGATCGGGCTGCCGTACGTCGGCAACGGCGTGCTGGCATCCGCGATCGGCATGGACAAGCACTTCATGAAGATCGTCTTCCGATCCGCCGGCGTCGCGGTCGCGCCGTGGGTCACGGTCGAGTCGTGGAACCGGCATTCGCTCGTGATCGCCGAGCGCATCGACGCGCTCGGCTACCCGGCGTTCGTGAAGCCGGCGCGTGCCGGTTCGTCGGTCGGCGTCACCAGGGTCGAGTCGGCCGACGGCCTGCAGGCCGCCTTCGACGTCGCGTTCGCCGAGGACTCCCGCGTGCTCGTCGAGCAGGCGCTCGTGGGCCGTGAGATCGAGGTCGGCGTGCTCGGCGGCCTGGACGACGGGCCGCCGCGCGTGTCGGTCGCGGGGGAGATCGTCGTGACCGGCCGCCCCTTCTACGACTTCCAGGCCAAGTATCTCGGCGCCCCCGGTGTCGAGATCGTCTGCCCGATCGCCCTGTCGGACGCCCACGCGGACGCGCTGGTGGACGTCGCGCGCACCGCGTTCACCGCCATCGACGGCCGAGGACTCGCGCGGGTGGACGTGTTCCTGACCGACGCCGGATTCGTCGTGAACGAGATCAACACGATGCCGGGCTTCACGCCGATCTCGATGTTCCCGCGGTGCTGGCGGGAGACGGGGTTCAGCTATCCCGAGCTGATCGACGAGCTCATCTCGCTCGCGCTGTGACGGCCGCCCCGCGCGCGCCGCGTCTGCGGGCCGCAGGCGGCGTGATCGCCGCGCTGGCCGCGGGGCTCGCGCTCTCGGGCTGCGCGCCGACCGTCGCGATGCAGCCGTCGGCGGGCGCGACCCTGACCGCCTGCGCCTCGGTCGTCGTCGGTCTGCCGCCGACGATCGGGTCGCTGAAGAAGCGGGAGACGGATGCGCAGGGCACGGGTGCGTGGGGCGACCCCGTCGCGGTCAGCCTGTGGTGCGGGGTGGCGCAGCCGGGCCCGACGACCGACCAGTGCATCCCGGTCGACGGCGTCGACTGGATCGTGCACGACCTCGGCGGGCAGCGGTATCTGGTGACGACCTACGGCCGGAGTCCCGCCGTGCAGGTCGAGATCGACACGAGCCGCATCGGGTCGAGTGTCGCGCTGCCGCCGATCTCCGACGCGGTCGCTGCCGCGGGGCACGCGACCGCGCACTGCACGACCGGCACCGAGACGCCGACGCCGAGCCCGACGCCATGAGCGCGACCGTCGCCGACATCGGCGAGACCGCGGCGCTCGCCAGGATCATCCCGCGCCTGCCGCCCGCATCGGCGGCGGCGCTCGGCCCGGGGGACGACGCGGCGGTGGTCGGCGCGCCCGACGGCCGCGTCGTGCTCACCACCGATCTCATGATCGAGGGCCCCGACTTCCGCCTCGCCTGGAGCAGCCCGGTCGAGCTCGGGTGGAAGGCCGCGGCGACGAACCTCGCCGACGTCGCGGCGATGGGCGCCGTGCCGACCGCCCTGCTCGTCGCCCTGGCCGTGCCGCCCGAGACGACCGTCGACTGGCTCGAGCAGCTCGCCGACGGGTTCGCGGCGGCGTGCGGGATGCTCGCGCCCGGGTGCGGGGTCGTCGGCGGCGACCTGTCGAAGTCGCTCGTGACGACGATCGCGGTCACGGCGATCGGCGACCTGCAGGGGCGCCGCCCCGTGCTCCGCAGCGGTGCGCTGCCCGGCGACCAGATCGCGTACGCGGGCGCGCTCGGCCTCGCCGGCGCCGGCCTGCGGCGGCTCTTCCTCGCCGATCCCGACGCGACCGGCGACGGAGTCGACGCGCTGCGCCGCGAGGGCGTGCTGGCGGATCAGCTGCGCCCCGCGCCCCCGGTCGGTGCGGGCGTGCTCGCGGCGGTCGGCGGCGCGCACGCGATGCTCGACGTGTCCGACGGGCTCGCGCTCGACGCCTCCCGCATCGCCCTCGGCTCCGGCGTGGTGCTCGACCTCTCCCGGGCGGCGCTCGAACCGCACGTGTTCGCGGCGGGCGAGGTGCTGCGGCGGCGTCGCGGTCGAGCACGACGCGCTGGCCGCGGTCCTGGAGGGCGGCGAGGACCACGGGCTGCTCGCCTGCTTCCCTCCCGGCCCGCTGCCGGCGCTCTTCCGCCGGATCGGTACCGTGCGCGCCGGCCGCGCAGGGCGTGACCCTCGACGGCCTGCCCGTCGGCTCCGGCGGCTGGGACCCGTTCCGCCGCTGACCCGATCGCCGTTCAGGAGATCACTCGCGGTGCAGGACGAGAAGCCCGACACGCCGAGTGATCGGTCCTGAACCCGGCCCGATCGCCCGGCTCGTTCCTGCACGGCGCTCAGACTCGGGCGATGTGCAGCGCCGTGTCCCCGTAGGTACGGGTCGA
Organism: uncultured Actinomycetota bacterium; assembly: GCA_963716965.1. Taxonomy (GTDB): domain Bacteria; phylum Actinomycetota; class Actinomycetes; order Actinomycetales; family Microbacteriaceae; genus Amnibacterium. The sequence continues at coordinate 239,151 of CAVQUZ010000003.1, forward strand.
GGGGATGAAGCCGTCGGGCCATCGGGGCGCCGCACCGCGCGCCGCCCGCTCGAGCACGACCGTGCCGCCGGGGACGACGAGGTGCCGCAGCGCGGCGAGGTCGGCGTCGACGGCGGATGCGCCGAGGTCGTAGGGCGGGTCGAGGAACACCACGTCGAACGCGCCCGGTGCGCCCGCCAGGTAGCGCGCGACCGGCTGCCGGACCACGCGCACGTCCACCGGAGCCGGCGCGGCGGCGGCGATCGCCTCCGCGTTCCTGCGCAGCACGCGGCATGCCTCCGCCGCCTGCTCCACGAGCACCGCCGTCACCGCACCGCGGCTCACGGCCTCGAGGGCGAGCGCGCCCGACCCGGCGTAGAGATCCAGCACCGCCGCACCGCGCAACGCGTCCCGCGCGTCGAGACCCGAGAACAGCGCCTCGCGCACCCGGTCGCTCGTGGGCCGCGTCCCGGTCGACGGCACCGCGAGCTGCCGGGAGCCGGCCCATCCGGCGATGATCCTGGTCATCGAGCGGGGATGCGCCGGGAGAGCCGGCGCTCGGGCACACGGACGCCTCGCACGGACGTACGGTAGCGCGGTGGGTGCCGGTCGGGCGTCACACGGGGTGGAGGACCGAATGCGCGAGTCGAACGTCGGGGACGTCCTGTCCTGGCATCTGCGGCGCATCCGTGTGCGGCGCGACGAGCTCCGCCGCCGGGTCTCCGGCACCGGCACGCTGTTCGTGCCGACGGCCGCCGAGCGACACGAGGCCGAAGCCGCCTACCTCGGCCTCGGCGACGCGGAGCGGGGCCTGCTCGAGATCGCGAAGCGGCTCGGGGCGGCCAGCGATTCGGACCGCGAGCTCGGGACACGGGCACTCGCCGCGGCGACGACCGTCGTGCGTGACGCCGCAGCGGTCTTCGCGATGCTGCTGCAGCAGCCCGAGGCGGCGCCCGTCGTCCCTGCCGATCTCGACGCGGCCGACGCGGCGTTCCGCTATCTGCAGAGTGAGGTGCAGCGGATGGCGGCGGACGCGGCGGCGGCGAAGGACACGAAACACGACCCGCCGTATCCGCCCAAGCCCCGCGATCCCGCGAAGGCCTTCGAGCGCATGGTGATCATCGGCGGCTGGGGCGGACTCGCCGGCGCACCGTTCTGAACCCGCCCGGATCCCGCGCGCCCCGGCCGTCCGAGCGCGCTCGTACGATGGTCGGATGGCCGGTGTGCTCGACGAGAAGCTCGTTGGGCTCATCGGCGATCGCTCGGCGAACCTGCTGGCCAAGAGCCTCGACATCCGGACCGTCGGCGAACTGCTGACCCACTACCCCCGCCGCTACATCAAGCGCGGGGAGTTGAGCCGTCTCGACGCCCTGCCGATCGACGTCGACGTGACGATCGTCGCCGAGGTGCTGCGGTCCTCGTCGCAGCGTATGCGGAACCGGAACGGCACCAGGCAGGAGGTGCTGATCTCCGACGGCACGGGCACGCTCCTGCTCACGTTCTTCAACCAGCCGTACATCGCGGATCCCACGAAGGCCAGGGCGCTCGTCGCCGGGCACCGCGGCCTCTTCAGCGGTCGGGTGACCTACTACAAGGGCACCCGCCAGCTCACGCATCCCCGCTACGAGCTGTTCCACGAGACCGGCGACGAACCACCGGATCCCGAGACCGATCCCGCAGGCGCGCGGGCGTGGAACGAGCGCCCCATCCCGATCTACCCGGCCACGGCGTCCGTGCACTCGTGGCAGATCGCGAACTCGGTCGGGCTCGTGCTCGAGCAGGTCGCCGAGATCGAGGATCCGATGCCGCTCGAGGTCTGCCGGACCGAGCGGCTGATGGGGTTCGACGCGGCGATGCGACGCATCCACCAGCCCGAGCAGGACGCCGACCACATCCAGGCACGCCGCACGCTGCGGTTCCACGAGGCGTTCCTGCTGCAGACGGCGCTGTTGCAACGCCGCGCGGTGCGGGCCATGTTCGCGGCGGTGCCGCGGCCGCCGCAGCCGGGCGGCCTGCTCGATCGCTTCGACCGCGCGCTGCCCTTCGAGCTCACCGACGACCAGCGGCTCGTGGGTCTCGAGATCGCGACGGATCTCGAGGCGGAGACGCCGATGCACCGCCTGCTGCAGGGCGAGGTCGCCTCGGGCAAGACGCTCGTGGCGCTCCGCGCGATGCTCGCGGTCGCCGAGTCGGGCGGTCAATCCGCGCTGCTCGCGCCGACCGAGGTGCTCGCCGCGCAGCACCTGCGATCCATCGTGCGCACCCTCGGTCCCGACATGGCGGCCGAGGTGATGCCGACGCTGCTGACCGGGCAGATGCCGGTCTCGGACCGCCGCCGAGCGGCGCTGCGGATCGTGACCGGGCAGTCGAGGATCGTGGTCGGCACCCACGCGCTGCTCTCCGACACGACCGAGTTCCTGGACCTGGGTCTCGTCGTCATCGACGAGCAGCACCGGTTCGGCGTCGAGCAGCGCGAAGTGCTGCGCCGCAAGGGTCGCGCGCCGCACACCCTCGTGATGACGGCGACGCCGATCCCGCGCACGGTCGCGATGACGGTGTTCGGCGATCTCGACGTCTCGACCATCCGCACCCTGCCGCCCGGCAGGCAGCCGATCGAGTCGCACGTCGTCGCGCTCGAGCAGCATCCGAACTGGATGCGCAACGTGTGGCGCCGGGTGAGCGAGGAGATCGCGCAGAGCCGGCAGGTCTACGTCGTCTGCCCCGCCATCGGCTCGGGCGAGGACGAGGGCGACCTGCTCGCGCAGGACGACGCCGCGGCCCCGCGGGCATCGGTCGCCAACACGGTCCGCGACCTCACGGAGCAGCCGGGCCTCGCCGGCGCGCGCATCGCGCCGCTGCACGGCCGCATGACCGCGGACGAGAAGGACCGCGTGATGCGCGACTTCGCCGACGGGCGCATCGACGTGCTCGTGGCCACCACGGTCATCGAGGTCGGCGTCGACGTCGCGAACGCGACCTGCATGGTGATCCTCGACGCCGAGCGGTTCGGCGTCTCCCAGCTGCACCAGCTGCGCGGCCGCGTCGGGCGGGGCGGCCATCCGGGCATCTGCCTGCTGGTGACGAGCGCGGAGTACGGCACGCCGGGACTCGAGCGCGTCGAGGCCGTCGCGCGCACCTCCGACGGCTTCGAACTCGCGCAGCAGGACCTCGAGTTGCGCCGCGAGGGCGACGTGCTCGGCTCGAACCAGTCGGGGGTGCGGTCGTCGCTGCGATTGCTGCGCGTCACGCGGGACGGCGACATCATCATGTCGGCCCGCGATGCGGCGGCAGCGACGCTCGAGGCGGACCCGTCGCTCGACGGCTTCCCGTCGCTGCGAGCGGCGATCGAGCGCGCGGGCGACGAGGACACTCGGGCGTTCCTCGACAAGAACTAGCGGGTCCCCCCACCGCCCGCCGCCCGGTCGATCCAGCTCGCCGATGAGCAGGTCGCCGAGTTGACGATGCTCTGCGGCTTCGACGACGATCTCGCCGGCCAGATCACCGCGACCAGCAACCGGATCCGCGGCCTGCTGACGCAGATCCACCCGGCCCTCGAGCGCGTCATCGGTCCTCGACTCGACCACCCCGCGACACTCGACCTGCTGCAGCACTACCCCTCACCCGCTGCGCTGCACGCTGCCGGGGAGAAGCGGATCGCGAACCGGTTGGTCAAACTCGCCCCACGGATGGGTCGCCGGTTCGCGGCAGAGATCGTCGCGGCGCTTTCTGAGCAGACCGTCGTCGTCATCGGCACGAACGCCGCGACGATGGTGCTTCCGCGGCTCGCGGAACAGCTCACCGCATTGCGGCGGCAACGCGATGAGGTCGCGACCGAGGTCGAACGTCTCGTCGAGGCGCACCCTCTTCACCCGGTCCTGACGAGCATGCCCGGAGTCGGCGTCAGGACCGCAGCCCGGCTCCTCACCGAAGTCGCCGGCAAGCATTTCCCGACCGCCGGCCACCTTGCGTCCTACGCGGGTCTCGCGCCCGTCACTCGACGCTCCGGATCATCGATTCGCGGGGAGCCCCCGTCCCCCCCGCCGCCGCCACTCGACCCTGAAACGCAGTAAGCGGAAAGCACTTGAGCAGGACATTTTCGCTTCGGCAGGACAAAAGTGCCCGAAATGTCCTGCCGAAGAGAAGAAGTCCTGCTGGAATGCTCCGGCCGCCGAGGTCGCGAGCGGTTTCTTAGACTGGCCGTATGACAACGGCGGTGGTGCCCGGCTCGTTCGACCCGGTGACGTTCGGGCATCTCGACGTGATCGCCCGCACCACGAAGGTCTTCGACCTCGTCCGCGTCGTCGTGGTGCACAATCCCGCGAAACGGACGCGCTTCACGGCCGCCGAGCGCATGGCGCTCATCCGGACGGTCGTCGCGGATGCGGGCGTCGAGCGCGTCGAGGTGGACGAGTGGTCGGCCGGCCTGCTCGTCGACTACTGCAGGCAGGTCGGCGCCGACGCCATCGTGAAGGGTGTGCGGTCCGCGGTCGACGTCGGCTACGAGACGCCCATGGCGATGGTGAACCGCGACCTCGCCGGCATCGAGACCGTGCTGCTCATCGGCGATCCGGCGCTCGGTCACATCTCGAGCTCGCTCGTGAAGCAGGTCGCCGATCTCGGCGGCGACGTCGCCAAATACGTGCCCGCACCGGTCGTCGAGGCGTTGGGCGGTCGCTCGTGACCGCGAGCGTGACCGCGGTCTGCACCGTGCACGCGCTGCTGCGCGACCGTGGCAGCATCGGCGTGACCGCCATCGACAAGCGGCCGCTCGAGACGGCGGTCCGCGTGCGGCCGTACGGTCTGCACGGGGACGTGCAGGCCGATCGGGCCCACCACGGCGGCCTCGAGCAGGCCGTGTACGCCTACGCCGACGAGGACGCCGCCTGGTTCGAGCGCGAGCTCGGGCGCGCACTCCCGCCCGGATCGTTCGGCGAGAACCTCCGCACGTCCGGCATCGACGTCTCGGCCGCCGTGCTCGGCGAACGCTGGTCGGTCGGGAGGAGGCTCGTGCTCGAGGTGACCTCACCGCGGAACCCGTGCGGCACGTTCGAGCGGCGGATGCGCGTCGAGGGCTGGGTCGAACGGTTCACCGCCCGGGCGGCACCCGGCGCGTACTTCCGGGTGGTGCGCGCGGGCGACGTGCGGGCGGGCGACCCGGTCGAGGTCGTGTCGCGCCCGGCACACGGCGTGACGGTCGCCGGCTGGTTCGCGCGTCACGATCCCGCGGACGCCGGGGCGCTCCTCGATGCGGATCGAGCGGGCGAGATCCGGCTCGTCGGACACATCCGCGCCCACGTCGAGCGGACGCTCGCCGCCGCCGTGCGCTGAGCCTGGCAGGATCGTTCCGATGAGCGACGTGATCTCCTGCTGGGCCCCCGACGGCATCGGGGAGATCGGCCCGGGCGCCGATCTGGCGGCGATCGTCGGCGAGGCCGTCGGTGCGTCGACCGGGCACCTCGAATCGGGCGACATCGTCGTCGTGTCGAGCAAGATCGTCGCCAAGGCGGAGGGCCGGTTGGTCGCCGCCGCTTCCCGCGAGGACGTCATCACGGCCGAGACCGTGCGGGTGGTGGCCACGCGGCGACGCGCTGACGGGTCGCTGACGCGCATCGTCGAGAACCGTCTCGGCATCGTCGCCGCCGCCGCCGGAGTCGACGCGAGCAACGTGCCCGAGGGACATGTCCTGCTGCTGCCCGTCGACCCCGACGCATCCGCCCGTGCGCTGTGCACGGCGCTGCGGGCGGCGTCCGGCGTCCCGGTCGGGGTGGTCATCACGGACACCCTCGGCCGCGCGTGGCGGCTCGGGCAGACGGATGCGGCGATCGGCGCCGCGGGCGTCCAGGTCGTCGAGGACCTGCGCGGCACGACCGACGCCAACGGCGTGCTGCTCGGGGTCACTGTGGTCGCCGTCGCGGACGAGATCGCGGCGTTCGCCGACCTCGCGAAGGGCAAGGCCGCCGGCCGGCCCGTGGCCGTGGTTCGCGGCCTCGGCCGGTACGTCTCCGACGCGCACGGCGACGGCGCCCGATCGCTCGTGCGCACGGGGCCGGAGGACATGTTCCGGCAGGGTGCGGACGAGGCCTACGCGGACGGGTACCGCGACGGATACGAAGAGGGCTCGCGCGAATCGATGCGGTTCGACAGCGAGATCGAGTCGCGCGGCGAGGTGTGACCGGCTGGATCGTGGTCGTGCCGGTGCGCCGCGGGCTCGACGCGAAGACGAGACTGGGCTCCCGCCCGGATCGCCCGAAACTGGCGGATGCGTTCGTGCGGGACGCGCTCGAGGCGGTGCTCGCCACGCCGTCGGTCGCAGCCGTCGTCGTCGTCAGCGACGACCCGGCGGTGGGCGCCGAGCTCGGGCTGGACGAGTCGATCGTGATCGTCGAGCAGCACCGCGCAGGGCTCAACGCGGGTGTCGAGGAGGCCGTGGCCGCGGCGTCCGACCGCTGGCCGGAGCTCGGGCGGGCTGTGCTGCTCGGCGACGTGCCGGCCCTGACCTCCGACGCGCTCGATGCGGCGCTGCGGCAGGCCGCCGGCGTGCTGCTCGGCGTCGTCCCCGACGCGGAGGGCACAGGCACGGTGCTGCTCACGGCTGCCGCGGCGCGCCGCCTCGTCCCGCTGTTCGGTCCCGGGTCGGCCGCGCGGCACATCGCATCCGGCCACGTGGTGCTGCCTGCCGACCCGCGTCTGCGACGCGACGTCGACACGGCCGACGACCTCGCGGAGGCGGTCGCGCTCGGCGTCGGCCGCCACACGACCGCACTGCTCGCCGGCGCATCCGCCTGACGTCGGACACCCGTCCAGGACGTCGCGTCTCGCTAGCCTGAGCGGGTGACCCCCGACGCGTCGCCCGAGATCGAGCGGATCGTCCGCGGGCTGCCGAAGGTCAGCCTGCACTGCCATCTGATCGGCTCGATCCAGGCGCAGACGATCGTCGACCTCGCGAAGAAGCACGGTGTGGTGCTCGACGGCGGCAGAACCGCCGAGAACCTCTACGACCACGCTTCGTACGAGGACCTCGACGAGTTCCTGCGCGTGCTCGACATCGCCGGCGGCGTCATCCGCGATCACGACGACTTCCGTCGCGTCACCTACGAGTCGCTGACCGGCGGGGGAGCGGCGCACACCGTGCTCTACCGCGAGATCTTCCTGAGCCCGCCTGGGCATCCCGGCGTGCCGTATCGCACGATCATCGACGGTGTGCTCGACGGGATGCGCGAGGCGAGATCCGACACGGGCATCGACAGCCGGATGATCGTCGGGCTCTGCCGGAACGACACGGCCGCCGCCGCCGTCGAGCTCACCGAGCAGGTCATCGCCTACCGGCCGGATGAGGTCATCGGCATCGGCCTCGACTACTCCGAGGCGATCGGGCCGCCCGAGAAGTTCTGGAAGGCGTACCGGATCGCCGGCGCGGCCGGGCTCAACCGGACCGCGCACTCGGAGTCCGGGCCGCCGCACCACATCGAGACGATCCTCGACCTGCTCGGCTGCTCGCGCGTCGATCACGGCTACCACGTCGTCGACGACCCGGCCATCACGGCCCGGTGCGCGGCCGAGCGGGTGCCGTTCACCTGCACGCCGGTCAGTTCCGACATCGGCCGGTACTCGGGCAGCGGCGACGGCTCGCACCGACGCATCCGCGAGATGGTCGATGCGGGCCTCGTGGTCACCATCGACTCCGACGATCCGCCGATGTTCGGCACCGACCCGACGAACGATTTCCGCGCGCTCGCGGTCGCGCTCGGCTACGGCCTCGACACACTGGCGCAGTTCACCCGCAACGCGGTCGAGGCCTGCTGGCTCGACGACACGGACAAGCGGGCGCTCGCGGCCCGCGTCGAGGCCGGCATAGCCGCCCTGCGCTAGATCCACCGGCCGGTGGATGCAGTTCGCCGCGTCGGGGGCTTGACTGAAGTAATCAGTCGATGCCTACGAGGAGGCGCGTCATGGCGAAGGTGTACCCGGGACGGTGGACGGCGGTGGATTCGGGCGACGACGTCACCGTCTTCCTGATCGGCATGCGCTTCAACATGCTCTGGAAGGTGCCGCGCTGGCTGCCCGTCTTCCTCGCGATGCCGCGGATGCTCGCGCACATCGGGCGCGACCCCGAGGTCGGCATGCTCGGCATGCACCTCTGGTTCGGCCGGACCACGGTCATGGTGACGTACTGGCGGTCGCCCGAACACCTGCGGCGCTTCGCCGCCGACACCGAGGCGCCGCACCTCGAGCCGTGGCGCGCCTACATGCGCGACATCGGCGCGTCCGGGGACGTCGGCATCTGGCACGAGACCTACAAGGTCGCCGCGGCGGACCGGGAGGTCGTCTACGCGAACATGCCCGAGTTCGGGCTGGCGAAGGCGATCGGTCACGAGCGCATCGCGGCCGGCCGCAACACGGCGAAGCAGCGGATGCGCTCCGAGCACACCACCGCCGACTGATCCGCGCCGTGTAGGCATCGCCGCGCGCTGTAGGCGGGTCGGCGCCGTGTCGTCCTACGCCGCGCGGTGATGCCTACACGGGGCGAAGGGGTCGCGAGAGTCAGGGCAGGTCGTGCGCCATCCGGGCGAGGCAGGCGTCGAGGTCACCGATCACGACCGTGACGGGCACGGCCAGCATCAGGTTCACCGGCGACCCGAACTCCTCGACGGAATGCCCCCAGGGGTCTCGCAGGTCACCGGCCGCGTCACGCTCCAGCAGGATGCCCGACGCCTCGACGCGCTCGACGAGATGCGAGTGCGGGTCGGTGTAGCCGTAGAGGTGTTTCCCGCGGGCGTGCGCGTAGCCCAGCTCGAACGCCGTGCCCGAGTCCGGTTCGGGTCCCCGGAACGGCGAGAGGTCGGCCGTGACCACGTCGCACGCGTCGATCAGCGCGACGTCTCTGGCGAAGATGGCGGCGGCGAGCTCGGCGGGGGAGCGCCCGGACGGATCGATCTCGACATCGGCGGGGAAGCGTCCCTCGAAGCCGTGTGCGGCGCATCGCGCCTTCTGCCACGCGGCGTACTCGAGCGCATCCGCGCGGAACACCCCGGGTCCGGCGAGATACACGCTCAGCACGACGGGCGGGCGAGGTCGAGTGCGGCCGCCGCGATCGAGGCGGATGCGGACTCGTCCGTCATCCAGAGCGGTACCGCGGCCGTGGCGACGCCCAGGCGGGACAGCGGACCGACGACCTCCCGATCGACGGTGTCGACGAGCCAGCCGTCGAGCAGACCACCGGCGGGGCGTCCTGCGGTGCGCCTCGGCCCGTAGTGCTCCGCGACGGCGCCGGCCGCGGTCTCGACGCCGATCGCCGCGAGGCACGCATCCGCCATGCCGCGCACCACCGCGCCGCCGATGATGGGGGAGACGCCGATCACGGGCGCCTTCGTGGTCGCGACCGCGTGGCGGATGCCCGGGATGCCGAGCACCGTGCCGATCGACACGACGGGGTTCGACGGCGCCAGCAGGACGACGTCCGCTTCGGCGATCGCCTCGAGCACGCCCGGCGCCGCGGTCGCCGAGCCGACTCCGTCCTGCCGGAAGGCGATGGCGGGCACCGTCGCGCGGGTTCGCACCCACCACTCCTCGAAGTGCAGGTCGCCCGCCGCGGTCTCGACGATCGTCGGCACCTCGTCGTCGGTCGCGGGCAGCAGCGTCACGCCCAGCGGCCACCGCAGCGCCAGATGCGCGGTCACGGCGGACAGCGGCATGTCGTCCCGCAGCAGCGCCGTGCGGGCGATGTGCGTGCCCATGTCGAGGTCGCCGAGCGTGAACCACGGCCAGCCGACGCCGTAGGCGGCCAGTTCGGCGCTGACCCGGTCCGTCTCGCCCGCACGGCCCCATCCGCGCTCGGCGTCGTTCACGCCCGCGAGCGCATAGAGCATGGAGTCGAGGTCGGGGCAGACGCGCAGACCCGCCAGCCACACGTCGTCGCCGGTGTTCGACACGACGGTGATGGACGCGCGGGTCCCCCCGGCGCCGTCGGGCCAGGTGCGACGGGCGTGGGCGCGCAGGCCGAGCACGAACTTCGACCCGCCGACGCCACCCGCGAGCACGGTGATGCGGGGTCCTGGCACGCTCCGAGGCTACCGATAGTGTTCGAGCGTGCTGGGCCGCCGGATCGCGTTCGTCGTCGTGCGGCTCGTCACCGCCGGCCTCATCATCGCGGCTGTCATCGGTCAGCTGCTGACGAGCTTCGGCAGCTGGCACGCGCAGGGCGTGCAGCGCATCGACGTCGTCGTGACGAACTTCTTCTCGTTCTTCACCATCGACTCCAACCTGCTCGCCGCGGCTGCCGCCCTCATCGGCGCGGTCATGCTGATCGTGCGGCGGCCGCCCGACCCGCGCTGGTTCCTCGTCGGCCGCGCGTCCGTCACGACGTTCATGGTGATCACCGGCCTCGTCTACAACACGGCGCTCCGCGGCATCGAGCTGCCGCAGGGCACGACGCTCGCCTGGTCGAACGAGATCGTGCACCTGGTCGCACCGCTGCTCGTCGCGGCCGACTGGTGCATCGCGCCAGGACGCGAGCCGATGCGCTGGCGGACCCTCGGCGCGATCCTCGTCTTCCCGATCGTCTGGACCGTCTACACGATGCTGCGCGGGCCGCACGTGATCGACGAGATCCGGCACCGGACCGTCTGGTATCCGTACCCGTTCCTCGACCCGGTGCAGGGCGCAGGACCGCTCGCGATCTCGATGGTGCTGGTCGGGGTGGCCTTCCTCGTGGTCGGCGGCCTGGTGGTGCTCGTCACCCGACGGATCCCGGCCTGAGCATGTGATGTGAATGGGTCCTCACCCGTAACACCTGCGAAACCTCTGCGGAGCAGAGTGCGGAGATGACAGTCGTACGCGCCGCCATCACCCAGACCACTTGGACCGGCGACAAGGCCTCGATGCTCGACAAGCACGAGGGATTCGCCCGATCCGCAGCGGCCGAGGGTGCCCAGGTCGTCTGCTTCCAGGAGCTCTTCTACGGTCCCTACTTCGGCATCACCGAGGACGCCAAGTACTACGACTACGCGGAACCCGCGGACGGCCCGATCGTGCAGCGCTTCGCAGCACTCGCGAAGGAGCTCGGCATCGTGCTCGTCCTGCCGATCTACGAGGAGGACATCCCGGGCGTCTACTACAACACCGCGGTCGTCGTGGATGCGGACGGCTCGATCCTCGGCAAGTACCGCAAGCACCACATCCCGAACCTCGAGAAGTTCTGGGAGAAGTTCTACTTCCGGCCGGGCAACCTCGGCTATCCGATCTTCAGGACCGCCGTCGGCCCGATCGGCGTCTACATCTGTTACGACCGGCACTTCCCCGAAGGCTGGCGGGCGCTCGGGCTGAACGGTGCGCAGATCGTGTTCAACCCGAACGCGACGAAGCCGGGCCTCTCGAACCGGCTCTGGGAGATCGAGCAGGCCGCCGCGGCCGCGGCGAACGGCTACTTCGTCGCCGCGCCGAATCGCGTCGGCACCGAGGACAACGAGTACGGCGACCTGGCCGTCACCTTCTACGGGTCGAGCCAGTTCCTCGACCCGCGGGGCAACTGGGTCGGCGAGCTCGGCAGCGCGACGGATGAGGACGTCGTGATCCGCGACCTCGATCTCGACCTCGTCCGCCAGGTCCGCAACGACTGGCAGTTCTACCGAGACCGCAGGCCGGACTCCTACGGCCCCCTCGTCGCCCCCTGACCGGCACCGGAGACTGCAACCATGGCCAAGACCCTGATCAAGAACGGGACGGTCGTGAACGCGACCGGCACTGCTCCCGCCGACGTGCTCATCGACGGCGACACGATCGCCGCCGTGCTCGCACCCGGCTCGACGCTGCTCGGATTCGACATCGAGTCGAACGTCGACACCGTGATCGACGCGGCGGGCAAGTACGTGATCCCCGGCGGCGTCGACGCGCACACGCACATGGAGATGCCCTTCGGCGGCACCAACGCATCCGACACCTTCGAGACGGGCACGCGGGCCGCGGCCTGGGGCGGGACGACCTCGATCGTCGACTTCGTCGTGCAGTACCCGGAGCAGAACGTCCTCGACCAGTACCACCTGTGGCACGAGAAGGCCGCGGGCAACTGCGCGATCGATTACGGCTTCCACCAGATCCTGTCCGACGTGCAGGACTCGTCGCTGACGGCGATGGACGAGCTGATCGACGAGGGCGTCACGAGCTTCAAGCTCTTCATGGCCTACAAGGGCGTCTTCCTGTCGGACGACGGGCAGATCCTGCGGGCGTTCCAGAAGGGCGCCGAAAACGGGGCGATGATGATGATGCACGCCGAGAACGGCGCCATGATCGACGTGCTCGTGAAGCAGGCGCTCGAGCGCGGCGAGACCGACCCGAGGTACCACGGCACCACCAGGCCGTGGCAGACCGAGGAGGAGGCGACGCACCGCGCGATCATGATCGCCGACCTGACAGGAGCGCCGCTCTACGTCGTGCACGTCTCGGCGAAGCAGGCCGTCGACCAGATCGCCGCAGCCCGCGACCGCGGACTGAACATCTTCGGCGAGACCTGCCCGCAGTACCTGTATCTGTCGCTCGAGGACCAGCTCGCCGCCGTCGGGGCGGAATGGGGCGACTTCGAGGGCGCCAAGTGGGTGTGCTCGACGCCGCTGCGCTCGAAGCACGAGGGCCACCAGCACCACATGTGGCAGAGCCTGCGCACGAACGACATCCAGATGGTCTCGACCGACCACTGCCCGTTCTGCATGAAGGGCCAGAAGGACATGGGCCTCGGCGACTTCTCGAAGATCCCGAACGGCATCGGATCGGTCGAGCATCGCCTCGATCTGCTCTATCAGGGCGTCGTCGACGGCAACATCTCGCTGCCCCGGTGGGTCGAGGTCACCTCGACCACGCCGGCGCGGATGTTCGGCATGTACGGGAAGAAGGGCGTGATCCAGCCCGGCGCCGACGGCGACGTCGTCGTCTACGACCCCAACGGCCACACGTCCATCGGGATCGGCGAAGGGCGCACCCACCACATGAACATGGACTACTCCGCGTGGGAGGGCTTCGAGATCGACGGGCACGTCGACACCGTGCTGTCGCGCGGCCGCGTGATCGTCGACGGCGGCGAGTACCTCGGTGCGAAGGGCGACGGCGCGTACATCAAGCGCGGCCTCTCGCAGTACCTGGTCTGAGGCGGCAGCGATGGACTTCGGCGCCGTTCTCCAGACCAACCCGCCCGCATCCAGGGCGATCCACCTCGCGAAGCTCGCGGAACAGCACGGGTTCAGCCACGTGTGGACGTTCGACTCCCACCTGCTGTGGGAGGAGCCGTACGTCATCCACTCGGCGATCCTCAACGAGACCAAGCGCATCAACGTCGGCCCGTTCGTCACCAATCCGGCGACGCGTGACTGGACCGTGACCGCGAGCGTGTTCGCGACGCTGAACGAGATGTACGGCAACCGGACCGTGTGCGGCATCGGCCGCGGCGACTCCGCGGTCCGCGTCACGAACGGCGCGCCCACGACGCTGAAGACGCTGCGCGAGGCGATCCACGTCATCCGCGAGCTCGGCAACTCGCGGGCCGTCGAGTACAAGGGCGCGACCCTGCAGTTCCCGTGGAGCACGGGCAGCGAGCTCGAGGTCTGGGTCGCGGCATACGGTCCGATGGCCCTCAAACTGACGGGCGAGGTGGGCGACGGCTACATCCTGCAGCTCGCCGATCTCGACATCACGGCCTGGATGATCGGGGCCGTGCGCGCCGCAGCGGAGGCGGCCGGACGTGATCCCGACGACATCACGATCTGCGTCGCCGCGCCGGCGTACGTGACGGACGGCACCCCGGCGGCCCTCGACCACGCACGTGAGCAGTCGCGCTGGTTCGGCGGCATGGTCGGCAACCACGTCGCCGACATCGTCGCGAAGTACGGCGAGGACGGCAGCGTGCCGACCGCGCTGACCGACTACATCCACGGCCGCGAGGGCTACGACTACAACGAGCACGGCCGCGCCGGGAACACGCACACGTCGTTCGTACCCGACGAGATCGTCGACCGGTTCTGCCTGCTGGGCTCCGCGGACGAGCACATCGAGAAGCTGCAGGCGCTGAAGGCGCTCGGCGTCGACCAGTTCGCGGTGTACCTGCAGCACGACAACAAGGAGGAGACCCTGCGCGTCTACGGCGAGACGATCATCCCGGCGCTCGCCGACGCGGTGGTCGCGAAAGCATGAGGGCCACCGGCCCGACGTGGCGACGCGCCGAGCCGGTGCTGCTGGGCGCGCTCGGCGTCGTCCTGCTCGGCGTGCTCTGGGAGGCCTACAAGGCGCTCGGGCCGTCGACCGGGGTCGTCATCGGGGGAGTCGTCGTGCTGCCGCGCACGAGCGATACGGCCATGCCGCACCTCGGCACGATGCTCGCACGGGCGCTGCAGCCGTTCGTCGGCGACGGCGGGACGCCGCTCTGGGCCGCCGTCGTCAAGGCGTCGGCCTCGACGCTCGGCATCGCGGCGCTGAGCTGGGTGCTCGGCGTCGTCGTGGGGATGCTGCTGGCGGTGCTCATGCAGCGGCTGCGAACCGCCGAGTCCGCCCTGCTGCCGTGGATCGTGCTGAGCCAGACCGTGCCGCTGATCGCGGTCGCGCCGCTCGTCAGCGCACTCGGCTCGTCGACCGCCGGGCAGTCGTGGCAGGACTGGATGAGCGTCACCGTGGTCGCGGCGTATCTCGCGTTCTTCCCGGTCGCGATCGGCGCGCTCCGCGGTCTCGCGTCGCCGGACAGCGCGCACGTCGAGCTGTTCCGCGTCTACGCGGTCGGCTGGTGGGCGACCCTCGTGCGGCTCCGGCTGCCGGCCAGCGTGCCGTACCTGTTGCCCGCGCTGCGGCTGGCCGCGGCGAACGCCGTGATCGGCGCGGTCGTCGCCGAGGTCTCCATCGGCCTCGAAGGCGGCATCGGCCGCATGATGATCGAGACCGCGTCGGCCAGCGACGGCGACCCGGCCAAGCCCTGGGCGCCGATCTTCGGGGCGGTCGTGATCGGCCTGGTCGCGGCCGGCGTCGTCGCGCTGCTGGGTCGCCTGTTGCGGCGCTATCGCAGGGGCGAGGTGACCGTATGACCCCGGCCGCCGTGGCCGTGCAGGTCACCGGGGTGACCAAGACCTTCCCAGGACGGGGCCGGTCCGTGACCGCGCTCGAGGACGTCGACCTCACGGTCGAGGAGGGCCGGTTCGTCTCGTTGATCGGGCCGAGCGGCTGCGGTAAGAGCACGCTCATGCGGCTGATCGCCGACCTCGATCAACCCACGACGGGCACGGTCGAGGTGTTCGGCACGTCGGCGAAGCAGGCGCGCATCGATCGGCGCTACGGCATCGCGTTCCAGCAGGCCGGCCTGCTGCCGTGGCGAACGGTCGAGGACAACGTGGGCCTGCCGCTGCAGCTGCACAAGGTCGCCCCGGCGGCACGCCGCTCCCGCGTCGCCGAACTGCTCGACCTCGTCGGCCTCACCGATTTCGCCACCCGGTTCCCCGACCAGCTCTCGGGTGGCATGCAGCAGCGCGTCGCGATCGCGCGAGCGCTCGCCGAGCGCCCCGGGCTGCTGCTGATGGACGAGCCGTTCGGCGCGCTCGACGAGATGACCCGCGAGCGCATGCAGTCCGAGCTCGCGCGCATCGCCGCGGAAACGGGCGCCGCCGTCGTGTTCGTCACGCACTCGATCCCCGAGGCGGTGTTCCTGTCGGATCGCGTGGTCGTGATGTCGCCGCGACCCGGCCGCATCCGCACCGTCATCGACGTCGACCTCGGCGACGAACGCGACGACGACCTCCGCGAGGCGAGCGGCTTCTTCGCGGCCGTGAGCGCGGTCCGCGAAGCGCTGCACGGCGAGGCGACGGTACCCAAGGCGGTCGAGGACCGATGAGCGCCGCGCAACCGACCGCCGCACCGCGGGTGCTCCGTCAGTCCGCCACCGGCGCGATCGGCCGACAGATCGCCGCTCCCGTCCTGCTCGGCGTCGCCGTGGTCGTGCTGTGGCAGGTCGCCGTGATCGTCTTCGCGATCAAGCCGTACGTGCTGCCCGGGCCGGTCGCGATCGCGGCGCTGTTCGTGCAGGACCTCGATGTGATCGTGAAAGGGATGGGCGTCACGGGCGGGAACGCGCTCATCGGTTTCGTGATCGGCGTGGTCGTCGGCGCCGTCTTCGCTGTCGTCTCGGCGCTGCTGCGGGTCTTCGACCGGCTCACGCAGCCGATCGTGACCGCCGCATCCGTCGTGCCGCTCGTCGCGCTCGGGCCCGTGCTCTACACGATGTTCGGGGCCGGCGCCGAGACGGCGAGGCAGTTGATCGCGGCGCTCGCGGTGACCGTGCCCGTCTACATCACGACGCTGCGCGGCCTGCGGCAGGTGCGACCGGTGCATCGCGACCTGATGCGCTCGCTGGCCGCGACGCCGTGGCAGCTCACCACGACCGTGACGCTGCCGGGCGCGCTGCCGTATCTCTTCACGGGCATCCGCATCGGCTCGTCGTTGGCCGTGATCTCGGCGCTGGTCGCGGAGTACTTCGGCGGTCCCGTCGACGGGCTCGCATCCGCCATCACCTCGGCTGCCGCCTACTCGAACTCCACGCTCGCCTACGCGTTCGTGATAGGCGCCGTTCTGCTCGGACTCGTCTTCTACGCGGCGACGACCGCCCTCGAGGGGCTCGTCGTGCGCAGGCTGCACGGCTCCACCTGAACCTCCGGCATCCGGCCGGCGGACCGTTCCACCGATACGCACCAAGAAGGAAGTACCGATGAAACACAGCATTCGAAAGGCGGTGGGCGTAGGCGCGCTCGTCGCCTCGGTCGCACTCGTGCTGAGCGGCTGTGCCGCCGGTTCGGGTTCGACGCCGACCACCAAGGCGGGGCTCACGAAGGTCACGCTGCAGCTGCAGTGGGTGCCGCAGGCACAGTTCGCGGGCTACTACGCCGCGGTCGCGCAGGGGTACTACAAGAAGGAAGGGCTGGACGTCACGATCAAGCCGGCCGGAACCGACACCGTGCCGATCCAGTCGGTCGCGAAGGGCGAGGCGGACTACGCGATCTCGTGGGTGCCGAAGGTGCTCGGCTCGATCGAGCAGGGCGTCAACGTCACCGACGTGGCCCAGATCTTCGAGCGCAGTGGCACGACGCAGATCTCGTTCAAGGACAAGGGCATCACGACAGCGGCGGACTTGAAGGGCAAGAAGGTCGGCAGCTGGGGGTTCGGCAACCAGTGGGAGCTGTTCGCCGGCATGCAGAAGGCGGGCATCGACACCAACTCGCAGATCAAGCTCGTGCAGCAGGCCTTCGACATGAAGGGCTTCCTCGCCGGTGACATCGATGCGGCGCAGGCGATGACCTACAACGAGTACGCGCAGGTGCTCGAGACGACGAACCCGAAGACCGGCAAGCTGTACCAGCCGAGCGATCTGAACGTGATCAACTGGAACGACGAGGGCACCGCGATGCTCCAGGACGCGATCTGGGCGGATGCGGGCAAGCTGCAGGACAAGTCGTTCCAGACCGAGACCGTGAAGTTCATCAAGGCCTCGATCGAAGGCTGGGTGTACGCGCGTGATCACCCGACGCAGGCCGCGGACATCGTGACCAAGGCCGGCTCCACGCTCGGCACGAGCCACCAGCTCTGGATGACCAACGAGGTCAACAAGCTGCTCTGGCCCTCCACCGATGGGCTGGGCGTGATCCGTCAGACCCAGTGGGATCAGACGGTCAAGATCGCCGAGGGCACGAAGGACAACACGGGCAAGACGATCATCACCAAGGCGCCGCCGTCGACCGCGTACTCGAACACCTACGTGGACGAGGCGCTGAAGGAGCTGAAGGCCGAAGGCGTCGACGTGATGGGCGCGAGCTTCAAGCCCATGACCGTCACCCTGCAGGCCGGCGGCAAGTAGCGGACACACCAAATCACGGAGATCCGGTTCAGACGCCCTCGCGATCGGCACAGATCGGCTGGGGACGCCCGGATCTCCGTGATTCGGTCTGCCGCGGCGCTCAGGGCGCAGGATGCGCGAGCAGGCTCGTGTCGACCCGCTCGGCTATTTCGCTGCGACGAGCTGCACCTCGAGCAGCCACGCCGGCTGTGCGAGGTGGGGCACGGTCACCAAGGTGCTCGCGACCCGTCTGCCTTCGAGGAACGCGTCGCGCGCCGCCATCGCGTGGCCGAGGCCGTCGGCCATCGCATCCGCGACGACGTAGGTGGTCACGCTGACGACGTCCGCGGGGCCCATCCCGGCGTCCCTGAGGATCGCCCCGAGGTGGTGCCAGATCTGCGCCGCCTGTGCGGGCACGCCCCCGGGAACGGCGCCGTTCGGGCTCGTCGGCACGACGCCCGCGGTGTAGAGCCACTGCTTCGGGTCGGTGACGAGCACGGCGTGGGCGTAGTTCGCAGCGGGTGCGCCGATCTCGGCGGGAGCGATCTCCTGGTTCACCCGTCCAGGCTAGGTGCACCTCGTTTCCGGCGTCGTTCCGACCATCGCCTTCCCGAACGACGGCCATTCCTCGTCCCAATCCGGTCGGGGGCCTGTTTCCGGGGTGATCCGGCCGAATGTCCGTCGATTGGTCAGTGGGTTCGAGGGGTGCAGGATTGAGCCTGTGACCATCTCGGAACCGCGGACCGCAGCAGTCGGCGACAGCGAAGGCAGCACCCTCGACCTCGACACTCACGTGTTCCACTCGTGGAGCGTGCAGCACGCCGCGACGCCGTTCGTCGTGGCCGGTGCGTCGGGCGCCGAGGTCTGGGACGAGGACGGGCGCCGCTACCTCGACTTCTCCAGCCAGCTGGTCAACACGAACATCGGCCACACGCATCCGAAGGTGGTCGCCGCGATCCAGGAACAGGCAGCGATCCTGCCGACGATCGCGCCGTCGACCGCGAACCGCACGCGAGGCATCGCCGCCGAGCGCATCCTCGGCGTCGCCGGCGAGCCGTTCAGCCGCGTGTTCTTCACGAACGGCGGCGCCGATGCGAACGAGAACGCCATGCGACTCGCACGGCTCGTCACCGGGCGGGAGAAGATCCTGTCGACCTACCGCTCCTACCACGGCAACACGGGAGCCGCGATCCAGGCGACCGGCGACTGGCGGCGCATCCCCAACGAGCACGCGACCGGCCACGTGCACTTCTTCGGGCCGTTCCCGTACCGCAGCGAGTTCTGGTCGGCGACTCCCGAGCAGGAGACCGAGCGGGCCCTGCATTCGCTCGAGCGCATCGTGCAGGCCGAGGGCCCCACGACCATCGCGGCGATCCTCGTCGAGACGGTGCCGGGCACGGCCGGGGTCATCGTGCCGCCGCCCGGCTGGATCTCGGGCCTGCGGGCCCTCGCCGACCGCTACGAACTGCTTCTGATCTTCGACGAGGTGATGGCGGGGTTCGGCCGCACAGGCGACTGGTTCGCCTTCCAGAACCCGATCCTGAACCCCGACGGCGTGGTGCCCGACCTCGTCACCTTCGCGAAGGGCGTGAACTCGGGGTACGTCCCGGTCGGCGGCGTGCTGATCCCCGAGACGATCGCCTCCGTGTTCGACTCGCGCGTGTTCCCCGGAGGGCTCACGTACTCGGGGCATCCGCTCGCGATGGCCTCGATCATCGCCTCGATCGATGCGATGCGCGACGAGGGCATCATCGAGAACGCGGCGTCGATCGGTCGCGACGCGCTCGGCCCGGGCCTCGCGGAGCTCGCCGAGCGGCACGCGGTCATCGGCGAGGTGCGCGGCCTCGGCGTCTTCTGGGCACTCGACCTCGTGTCGGACCCCGCGACCAAGGCGCCGTTGCCCGCCGCCGACATGGCGGGACTCAAGGCCGGTCTGCTCGCACGCGGGATCCTGCCGTTCGTGCAGGACAACCGCATCCACGTCGTCCCGCCGTGCGTCGTCACCGCCGAGCAGGTCGCCGTCGCGCTCGAGGCCCTCGACGCGGTCCTTCCATAGCACCCTGCCTGATTCAGGATTGGCCGCCGGATTCAGGACCCGAGCGGCCGTCCAGTCCTGAATCCGGCCGCGAGTCCTGATTTGCGCAGGGGTCAGGTCCCGGGCACCGTAGACTCGACGGCCGTGATCGCCCGCAACCCCTTCGTCGTGAACGTCCGCGACCTCGTCCGCAACCCGGGCGACCGTCGCGAGCGCACCATCGACATCCCCGCGCCCGAGCACCTCGGCGAGGGACTGGTGCAGGTCGCGCAGGGCGCGCCGCTCGCGATCGACGTGGCGTTCGAGTCGCTGCACGAGGGCGTCCTCGCCTCCGGCACGGTCACGACGACCGCGACGGGGGAGTGCGCCCGCTGCCTCGCTCCACTGTCGCTGCCGGTGGAAGTCGAGTTCGCGGAGCTTTTCGCGTATCCTGCAGACGAACCGTTCGACCACGAACTCACGGGCGACACCCTGGACCTCGAGCCGGTGGTACGGGACGCGGTGGTGTTGTCACTGCCGTTCCAGCCCGAGTGCGTCGACGGATGCGAAGAGATCGAACTCGGTCCCGGCATCACCCTCATCACGGAGGATGCACCGCCGCGGACCGACGATCGGTGGGCCGCCCTGCAGGGGTTCGCGGCCGATGACACGAACGTGAAAGAAGAGAAATAGCCATGGCCGTTCCGAAGCGCCGCCAGTCCCGCTCGAACACGCACGCGCGTCGTTCGCAGTGGAAGGCCGAAATCCCGACGCTCGTCAAGTCGATCGAGAACGGCAAGGTCGTCTACTCGCTCCCGCACCGCGCCCGCGTGGTCGAGGGCTCGGACGGTGTGCCCCTGTACCTGGAGTACAAGGGCCGCCGGGTCGCCGACGCCTGATCCGAGCGGCGCGGTCACGCGCGCCGAGGCGACTGCTCCCGGCGCGGACGACCGTGCGGGGCTTCGCGCGACGCTCGGACTCGACATCGATCCCGAGCTTCTCGAGCTCGCGCTCACGCATCGGTCGTTCGCGTACGAGCACGGCGTCGCGGACAACGAGCGGCTCGAATTCCTGGGCGACTCCGTCCTCGGCCGAGCGGTCACCGGCATGCTCTACGGGCGCTATCCCGATGAGCACGAGGGCCAACTCGCCAAGCGCAGGTCGGCGCTCGTCTCGACCGTCGCTCTGGCGGAGGTCGCGCGCACCATCGGACTCGGCGCACACATCCGCCTCGGTCGTGGCGAGGAGCAGACCCAGGGCCGCGCGAAGGCGTCGATCCTCGCCGACACGGTCGAAGCGGTGATCGGCGCCGCGTTCCTCTCCGTCGGCAGTGACGCCGCGGAGGCGCTCGTGCTGCGGCTGATCGCGCCGCTCGCCGCCGACCCGGAGCGGTTCGGAGCGGCGGTCGACCCGAAGACGAGTCTGCAGGAACGCGCGGCCAGGCGCGGCGCCCCCGCCCCCGAGTACGCGGTGACCGCATCCGGCCCCGACCACGCCCGCGTCTTCGAGGCGACCGTGCGGGTCGGCGATCTCGCCGTCGCGACTGCGAGCGGCAGCAGCAAGAAGCAGGCGGAGACCGCGGCCGCCTTCGCCGCGTTCCACCTGCTCGGTGCCTGAGCTCCCCGAGGTCGAGGTCGTCCGCGCGGGCCTCGAGCCGGCCGTCAGGGGAGCCCGCATCGAGGGCGTCGAGGTGTTCGAGGCGCGGTCGCTGAAGCGGCACGACGGGGCCGCGGCCGCCTTCGAGGCCGCCCTGCTCGGACGGACGATCCGGTCGGCCGCCCGGCGCGGCAAGTTCCTGTGGCTGCCGCTCGAGCCGATCGGTGAACCCGACGCCGTGCTCGCGCACCTCGGCATGAGCGGACAGTTGCTGTTGCGCGCGGCGGATGCGCCGGCCGACCGGCATCTCCGCGTCCGGATCGCGCTCGACGGGCCGGCCGGGCAGGTCGCCGTCGTGTTCGCGGATCAACGCATCTTCGGGTCCCTGGCCGTCGACCGGCTCGTGCCGACCCCGGACGGCGCTGCAGGTGGACTGGGCGACGCGGCCGCCCTCGTGCCCACGCAGGTGACGCACATCGCGCGCGATCCGCTCGACCCGGCTTTCCGCCAGTCGGGTGTGATCGCCGCGCTGCGGGGGAGGCGGACGACGGTCAAGCGCGCGCTGCTCGACCAGACGCTCCTGTCGGGCATCGGGAACATCTATGCGGACGAAGCGCTGTGGGCCGCGAAGGTCCACCCGGAGCAGCCGACGACCACGATCTCCGCGCGACGAGCCGGCACGCTGCTCGCCGAGGTGCGCGACGTCCTGCTGCGGGCGCTCGCCGAGGGCGGCACGAGCTTCGACGCGCAGTACGTGAACGTCAACGGCGCGTCCGGGTACTTCTCCCGATCGCTGCACGCCTACGGCCGGACAGGCGAACCGTGCGACCGGTGCGGCACTCCGATCGTGCGCGAGGCGTTCATGAACCGCAGCAGCCACTACTGCCCTCGCTGCCAGCGCGTCCGCTGACCCGCGCAGTGGCGAGGGGCGCCAGGGGCGACCGGGTGGATCAGGACGCGCGCGCCTCGCGGATGAGGTCGGCCACCCGGCGGTGTTCGCCCCGATGTTCGAGCACCTTCGCGCGTTCGGGCGCCGCGAGCCCGAGGGTCGTGACCAGGTCGGCGAGCTCCTGCTCCGAATACCGGTCGGCGGTCAGCGCGGTCCGGACGAGGAGCGGTGCGTGCTCCTGACCGGCAGCGGCCTCGAAATCCGCCTGGCTCGAGAATCGGCGGATGGAGCGCGCGAGCACGTCCTCGGGGATACCGGGATGGCATTCGAGGCACGTCGTCCGCACGCGCACGTCCGGATCGACGAGCAGTCGATGTACCGCCCACTCGGGCAGTCGCGGATTGCGCGCGAGCGCGATGCGTGCCGCCGCGTTCCGGGACCGGATCACGCGGCGCACGCGGCGCAGCGGCACGGCGGCCTCCGAAAGCGCAGCCAGGTCGAATCGGGCTCCGAGCATCCTTCTGTAATACCCCATGCCACCCCTGGCGCATCCAGCCTCGTCAGGCCGCCGGCAGGCGGAGCGTGAACCGAGCGCCGGCGTGCCCTGCGGCGTGCGACGCGGTGACCGCCCCGCCCATCCGCGACGCCAGCCGGGTCGCGATCGACAATCCGAGACCCGTGCCGACCGCGCGGGTCTCCCGGTACCGCTCGCGGAGCAGCCCGCGCTGGAAGGCGTCGCGCAGGTCGTCGTCGGAGAGTCCGGCCCCGGTGTCCTCGACCGCGATCGCGTCGCGCTCGAGCAGCAGCGTGACCGAGCCGCCGGCCGGGGTGGCGCGCAGCGCGTTCTCGACGAGGCCGTCGACGACCTGTCGCACCCGGCGGCGGTCCGCAAGCACGACCCCTCCCGTGCCGGCGACGGCGATCGCGACCTCGAGCGCGGCGGCGCGGGCGGACCAGGCGGTGACGACCTCGTCCGCGACCTCCGCGACGGGGAACGGGGCGGCGACGACGCTGAAGTCGTCGGCCTCGAGCCGCGCCAGCTCGAGCAGGTCGGCGGTGAAGTGCTCGAGCCGGCTCGTCTCGGCGACCAGGGTCGCGCCGACCCCGCGAGTCTCGGCGACCGGGACGAGGCCGTCGGCGAGCGCCTCGCCGTAGCCGCGCAGCGCGGTGAGCGGCGTCCGGATCTCGTGCGACACCGAGAGCAGGAATTCGCGTTGCCGTCCCTCGCTCGTGCCGAGGGCCGCGTCGAGGGCGCGAAGCGCGTCGCCGACGTCCGCGACCTCCGCGAGCGAGCTCGACGGCACGGGTACCGCCCGCTCGCCCGCCGCCATCCTGCGCGCCGCCGATGCCGTCGCCGCGAGCGGCCCGCTGATGCGACGGGCCAGCCAGAACGCCGCGGCGACGGCGAGCAGCATGCTGATGCCGAGCGTGATCAGGATTCCCGCGACGAGCACGGCGCTGTTCTGCGTGAAGGTCGTGAGCTTGCGAGTCAGCACGATCGCGCCGCCGTCGCTCGACGGCCTCGCCTCGACGAGCAGATCCCCCCCGGTCGTCTTCACCTGGGTCGAGACGATGGTGCCGCCGATCGCCTGCTCGGCCGCCGCGGCGCTCCGCCGCGCGACGCGTGCCGGCATCGCACCGCTCGACGCGATGAGGCGTCCCTGCGGTCCGTATGCCGCGAGCGTCGTGCCGTCGAGGTCCGAGGTCAGGCGCGCGATCGTGGCTTCGGTCAAGGCGCGCACGGACTGCACGGCGATGAGCGTCGCCTGGGCCCGCAACTCGCCGCGCTGTTCGGTGCGCGCAGCCGCGCGCGCGAACACGACCGTGGCGACACCCGCCACGAGCGCGGTCGCGATGACCAGCGTGACGGTGACCGCGAGGATCCGGCCGGCGATCGTCCTCATCGGGACACGCTCATCCAGCGGTCCTCATTCGTCGTCGGCGGTGTAACCGACGCCACGCACGGTTCGCAGCGGGCTCGCCGCGCCGAGCTTCGCGCGCACCTGCGCGACGTGGACGTCGACCGTGCGACCGCCGCCGTAGTCGGCCTGGCCCCATACCGACGACAGCAGCTGCTCACGAGAGAAGACGCGCCCCGGCGCGCTCATCAGCTTGGCGAGCAGGTCGAACTCCGTCGCGGTGAGCTGCACGGGCGCGCCGTCCGCGAGCACGGTGCGGCGCTTCGGGTCCAGCTGCACCCCGCCGCAGCGCACGACGTGCTCGCGCTCGGCGAGCTGTTCGCGGCGCAGCAGCGTGCGGATGCGGGCCACCAGCTCGCGAGGGGAGAACGGCTTCGTGACGTAGTCGTCCGCGCCGAGCTCCAGCCCGACGATGCGGTCCACCTCGTCGTCGCGAGCGGTCACGAACACGACCGGGGTCCAGTCGTCGGCGGCGCGCATCCGGCGGCACACCTCGAGGCCGTCCAGGCCCGGCAGTCCGATGTCGAGCACGACGACGGCCGGCCGCAGGCGAAGGATCGCGGCGAGCGCCCCTGTGCCGTCGCGCTCGACGTGTACGCCGTACCCGGCATCGGTCAGATAGAGGCGTTGCAGGTCCGCGATGGCGCGCTCGTCCTCGGCGATCAGGATGAGGCCCTTGTCCGGCACACGCCAAGTGAAGTGCATGCGGGCGTGCGCGGCGAACAGGCGCAGCGCACGGTTTACCGTCCTCGAACATTCGGCGAACCGTTCCCGGGCAGGCGTCGCGCAGGCTGTCAGCACACCCACACCGAAGGAGTCCGTTCATGCGCATCCTGCCTCGCATCCGCCGCCGTTGGGCGCTCGTCGCCGCCGGCACCGCGGCGGTCCTGCTCGTCGGCGCCGGCGCGACCGCCGCGTTCGCCGCCGGCACCACCCCGACCGCCTCGACGACCGCATCCAGCTCGACCTGCGCCCCCGGCGTCGCCCGGCTGCTGCGTGAGCTGCCGGCCGGATTGACGACCGACCTGCAGCATCTGCGCAAGGACACGGCCGCGAACAAGCCGGCCGATCGGGCCGCGATCAAGAAGAAGGCGCTCGCGGGCGGATACGGGACCCGGATCGAACGCGTCGCGCGAATCGCCGCGGGTGACCGGGCGAAGTTCGCCGCGGCGCTGCCGGCCTCATTGAAGGCCGACCTGAAGACGTTGCGCAAGGACCCCGCCGGGTCGGATGCGCGCAAGCAGGAGGCCGCGACGATCTGGAACAAGGCGCTCGGCGGCACCTACGGCTCGAACATCGAGTCCCTGGCCAAGACCGCACAGACGAAGGTCAAGGCGCACTGCGCCGCGGCGGGCAGCTGACCTGAGCACTTCGGCAGGACTCACGCACTTCGGCAGGATCACTGTGCACATACGTCCTGCTGAAGCGCGTGCGTCCTGCCGAGGTGCTGTTCGTCCTGCCGAGGTGCTGGGCGGGATGCGCGGCGTCCGTCGGTCCGGCTCACTAGGTTGGACTCGGCGAGGGGAGTCGCGTGCACCTGAAGAGCCTCACGGTCAAAGGGTTCAAGTCCTTCGCGCAGCCGACGACCTTCGTGTTCGAGCCGGGCATCACCTGCATCGTCGGACCCAACGGGTCGGGTAAGTCGAATGTCGTCGACGCGCTCGCCTGGGTCATGGGGGAGCAGGGGGCCCGCACCCTGCGCGGCGGCAAGATGGACGACGTCATCTTCGCGGGCACCGCGACCCGCGGGCCGCTCGGCCGCGCCGAGGTCGTGCTGACGATCGACAACGGCGACGGGGCGCTGTCGATCCCGTACACCGAGGTGACGATCAGCCGCATCCTCTTCCGCTCGGGCGCCTCGGAGTACGCGATCAACGGCGAGACCGCCCGGCTGCTCGACGTGCAGGAACTGCTCTCGGACTCGGGACTCGGCCGCGAGATGCACGTCATCGTCGGGCAGGGGCAGCTCGACGCGGTGCTGCGCGCGACGCCCGAGGAGCGGCGCGGCTACATCGAAGAGGCCGCCGGCATCCTGAAGCACCGCAGGCGTCGCGAGCGCACCGAGCGGAAGCTCGAGTCCATGCAGGCGAATCTGACCCGCCTGACCGACCTGGCGATCGAGGTGCGACGGCAGCTGAAGCCGTTGGGGGCGCAGGCCGAGGTGGCTCGCGAGGCCCAGACCATCCAGATCGCCGTCCGTGAATCGCGTGGACGGCTCGCCGCGGCCGAGCTCCGCGCGGTCGACGCGCTGATCGACGACGACGAGCGGGCAGCCGAGGCGGCCGACGCCGAGCGGGACGTGCTCGAGGACCGAGTCGCGCTGCTCGGACGCCGGGTGGCCGAGCTCGACGCCGCGGTCACCGCGCCCGAACTCGAGGCCCTGCGCCGCGCGGTCGTCGGGCTCGAGGGCGCCCAGGTGCGCGTCCGCGGCCTGCACGGCCTCGCGCAGGCTCGCCTCGCCCTCTTCGCGGACGACGCCGACGAGCAGCCGGCGGCCGTCGGACCCGATCCGGACGAGCGGGGCGCGATCGAGGCCGCGATCGCCGCGGCCGAACGGGAGCTCGCCGACGCGCAGCAGGCCGTCGCCGACGGCGAGCGGCTGGCGGCGGCGGTCCGCGCGGAGCTGGCCGCCCGGGACCGGGCCGCCGGCGAGTACGCGCGCGCGGTGCGCGCTCGGGATGCCAGACGGGCCGATCTCGCCGGGCGCCTGCGGTCCGCCGAGGTGCGGCTGACGGCCGCCGTGCAGGATGCGGAACGTCGCGCCGCGCAGGTCGAGGAGGCGACCGCCCGCCGCGATTCCG
This sequence comes from uncultured Actinomycetota bacterium, assembly GCA_963716965.1. GTDB lineage: Bacteria > Actinomycetota > Actinomycetes > Actinomycetales > Microbacteriaceae > Amnibacterium. The sequence continues at coordinate 266,191 of CAVQUZ010000003.1, forward strand.
CGGCCAGGGTCGCCGAGCAGGAGTCCGGACTCGTCGCCGACGGCCCCGACCCGGCCGAGCTCGAACCGGCCGAAGCCGCACTCGACGCCACCCGCGCCCAGCAGGCCGCTGCCGTCGCCGCGGTGTCCGCGCTGGAACGCGAGCTCGCATCCCACACCGCGAAGATCGCAGCGCTCGATCTCGTGGCACCCGCTGCCGCGCGCGTCGCAGGCGCGACGCCGATGAGTGAGGCGATCACCGTCGCAGGCGGCTGGGAGGCCGCCGTCGCCGCAGCGCTCGGCGAGCTCGCCGAAGCAGGGGTCGTGGCCGACCGGCGGTCCGCGGTCGGTGCGCTCGAAGGCGCGGTCGGCGCGCCGGTGGCACTCGTCGTCGGCGACGCGGAGGCCGAGCCGATCGCCGCGGTCGAGGGGCTGACCAGGGCCGTCGACGTCGTGCGCGGACCGGCCGGCGTGCTGGCGGCGCTCGGCGCGGTGCTCCTCGCCGACGACCTCGAGACCGCGAACCGGCTCTGGCCGCGGGTCGGGTCGAGACCGGATGCGCGCGTCGTCACCCGCGGTGGTCAGAGCGTCGGTCTCGCCGCGGTGCAGGCGGTCGGTGGCCGACGGTCGGTGATCGAGCTGGCAGCCGAGCGGGACGCCGCGATCGCGGCTCGGGAGCGCGCCGCCGCAGCGCTCGACGAAGCGCGACACCCGGCGCAGGAGATCACCGAGCGCGTCCGGGCCGCGTCCACGGAGCTGGACGAGCTGCGCCGCGCGCTCCGGGCGACCGAGTCGCAGCGCAGGCAGCTGGAGCGCGAGGCTGCGAGCCGGCTCGCTCGCGCCGATTCGGCGACCGCGGAACTCGACCGGGTCCGGCAGCAGGCGGCCGATGCCGCGACCGCGCTCGAGCGGGCCCGAACTGCCCGTGACGCGGCGGCGCTGGCCGCGAACGCCGACGACGAGACCGCCCTGCCGCCGGATCCGGCGCCCGCGAGGCCGGTGCAGCAGCGCCTCGGCGTCGCCGAGGCCGCGGTCGTCTCGGCCCGCCTGACGGGGCAGACGCTGCACGAGCGCGTCCGGTCCGAGCGGGCCCGGCTCGCCCGGTTCGACGCGAACGAGGCAGCGGCGATCGCCGCGGCCGAGGTCGCCGCGCGTCGCATGGCCGCGAGGCGTGCGGGCCTCGCGGTGGCGCAGGAGGTGCTCGCCGGCGTCGAGCCGCTGCAGATATCCGTCGACCGCTCGCTCGTCGAGGCGCGCGTCCGGCTCGCCGAGGTGGAACGCCGCGTCGCGGAGCAGTACGGCGCCCTCCGCGAGGCGCGCGCCGAGGAGTCCGAGGCCCGGGCCCGCATGACCGTGCAGGGCGAGGCGCTGCACGACGCGCAGATGCGGCTCGTGCAGCACCGCGGCAACCGGGCTGCGATCCTCGAACGCGTCGCCGTCGAGCTCGGGCTCGACGCCGACGGGCTGCTCACCGAATACGCGCACATCGACGGCTTCGACCGTCCCGCCGAGGAGAAGCGGCTCCGCGCCGCCGAGCGGTCCCTCGCGCAACTCGGCCGCGTGAATCCGCTCGCGCTCGAGGAGTTCGCCGCCGTCGAGCAGCGGCACGCCTTCCTCACCGAGCAACTCGCCGATCTGCAGCGGACGCGCACCGATCTGCACGCCCTGATCGTGGAACTCGACGGCAAGATGCGCACGATATTCGAGCAGGCGTACGCCGATGTCGCCGACGCGTTCGAGCGGATCTTTCCGATGCTCTTCCCGGGCGGCGACGGCGGTCTCCTCCTCACCGACCCCGACGACATGGACCGGACCGGGGTCGAGATCCGGGCGAAACCGGCGGGGAAGCGCATCGAGCGCCTCTCACTGCTCTCCGGCGGCGAGCGGTCGTTGACCGCGCTCGCGTTCCTGGTGGCGATCTTCACGGCGAGGCCGAGCCCGTTCACGATCCTGGACGAGGTCGAGGCCGCCCTCGACGACGCGAACCTCGGCAGGCTGCTGCAGGTGGTCGAGTCGCTGCGGGGTGCGTCGCAGCTCATCCTCATCACGCATCAGAAGCGCACCATGGAGATCGCAGATGCGCTCTACGGCGTCTCGATGCAGAAGGACGGCGTCTCCGCCGTCATCAGCCAGCGGATGGCGCGCGTGACCGCGTGACCGTCACAGCCAAGAGCCGCCGTGGCGGGTGACACGGCGGCTCCCTGGATGGGCTGGGAATCACAAACGCTAATTCGGGTAGCGGTCGATTTCTTTACGATATGCCCTGGAGTTCGATAGGGAACGCCCGAGTTCGGGGGCCTAATTCCGCTTTTCGCTGACGAATGGGATCAGGTCTGTTGCGCGAACCGATGCGCGGCGGCGACCTGCTCCGCGCTCGGCCGCACTCCTGTGTAGCGCTCGAATTGCAATGCCGCCTGCAGCGCATGCACGGCGTTCCCGGTGATCACCGGCACCCCGGCCGCACGGGCCGCCCGGATGAGCGGCGTCTCCGCCGGCATCGCGACGACGTCGAAGACGGTCGTCGCGGTCTCGACCAGCGCGGGGTGGAAGGACAGCGCATCCGCATCCGGGCCGGCCATGCCGAGCGGCGTGACGTTGACGAGCACGTCCGCGGCCGGCGCCTCGATCGCGGAGGCGTAGCCCGAGCGCGCCGCGATCGCCCTGCCGGCGTCGGCGTTGCGGGCCACGACCGTGACGTCGTCGAAGCCGGCGCTGCGGAACGCGGCGACGACGGCGCCGGCCATGGACCCGCTGCCCCTGACCGCGACCGATGCCGCCCTGTCGATGCTGTGCTCGTCGAGCAGGGCTCGGACGGCCTCGACGTCCGTGTTCGCGGCGGTCAGCACGCCGCCGTCGTTCACGATGGTGTTGACGGCCTCGATCGCCGCCGCGGACTCCTCGATGCGATCGACGAACGGGATCACGGCCGACTTGAACGGCATCGACACCGAGCAGCCGCGGATGCCGAGCGCGCGCACCCCGCGGATCGCACCCTCGATGTCGGTGGTCGTGAACGCCTTGTAGAGGAAGTCGAGGCCGAACACCTCGTAGAGCCGGTTGTGGAACCGGGTGCCCAGGTTGCTGGGCCGGCCGGCCAGGGAGATGCACACGGTCGTGTCCTTGTTCAGCACACGGCCATCCTCCCGCGCCGGCTGGTGCCGGCCGCGCGCACGGCGTCGGCTGTGTCAGTCCGCGCCCGTCTCGAGCCCATCGGTGTCCTCGCCCATGCGCTCGAGGAGCGCGTGGCGGAGGCGGCCGGCGGGGGTCGGGCGTCCGCTCGACAGGCGCAGGTCGATCAGATGGACGACGGTCACCAGCGCGGTCGTGCCCGCGATGGGGACCGCGGTGATCGTTCGGATGCCGGCCGCGAGTCCGAGGACGATGACCGCCGCTCCCAGGACGACCACGAGCCAGGCGGGGCCGTCGCCGTCCATGCCGGTCAAGCGGGCCATCCAGCCGGACGTGTCTGCCCCGTCCGGGATCTCACCGGTGCGGAGCGCGAGTCCGAAGTCCTTCGCGCTCGTGCGACGCGCTGGAGGTGTATTCGCGGCGTGTGGGCCCCGTCCCGCGGTGTAGGACGACGGGCCGCCGATCCGCCTCCAGCGCGCGGTGTGGCCTACACGGCGCGAGGCGGGGAGCACGCGGAGGCCGTGGTCGCGCGGCCGGTAACGTTGCGGTCGTGGCGGAAGGCAGATCCTGGGGCTTGGGCGCGCGGCTGCGCTCGCTCTTCGGGAGCGGCGAGCCGGAAGCCGTCCCGATCACCGAGGAGACCTGGGACGACCTCGAGGCCGCCCTGATCGGCGCGGACTTCGGGCCCGACCTGACGGAGCGCACGATCGACGACCTCCGCGCGAAGGTCGATCGCTACCACACGGCCGACGCGAAGGACCTGCAGCGGATGCTGCGGGAGAGCGTCGAGGAGCGGTTGGCGGGCTTCGACCCGACCCTGCACCTGACCGCGCGGCCGGCGGTCGTCCTGATGGTCGGGGTGAACGGCGTCGGCAAGACGACGACGATCGGCAAGTTCGCGAAGTTCGTCGGCAACTTCGGCAGGACCGTGGTCGTCGGCGCGGCCGACACCTTCCGCGCGGCCGCGGTCGAGCAGGTCGCGACCTGGGCCGAGCGTGCGGGCGCGGCCGTCGTGCGCCCGCAGCATCCCGGCCAGGATCCCGCGTCCGTCGCCTACCAGACCGTGGAGTACGCCCAGGCGCACGGCACCGAGATCGTGCTGATCGACACGGCGGGCCGGCTGCACACCAAGGGCGGCCTGATGGACGAACTCGGCAAGGTGAAGCGCGTGGTCGAGAAGCTGACGCCGATCGCCGAGGTCCTGCTCGTGCTCGATGCGACGACGGGTCAGAACGGTGTGCTGCAGGCGCAGGCGTTCATCGAGCACGCCGGCGTCACCGGGCTCGTCATCACCAAGCTCGACGGCTCGGCCAAGGGCGGCTTCGTGCTCCGCGTCCAGGAGGAGACGGGCATCCCGATCAAGCTGATCGGCCAGGGGGAGCGGGTCGGCGACCTCACGGGCTTCACGCCGCACGTCTTCGCGCAGGGCCTCATCGGCTGATCGCCTCCGGGTGTGGACACCCGGTCATCTCCGTACTATCGTAGTCAACACAGAGGTTGATAAAGGAAACGGTTGAAGATGCGGGAGGCGATTGAGGACGAGACCTGGCTCGACCAGGCGTTCCTCGCGCTCGCCGACCCGGTGCGCCGGGCCATCGTCGCCCGCCTGAGCCGTGGGTCTGCCACGGTCAACGACCTGGCCGAGCCGTTCCCGATCACGAAGCAGGCCGTCTCGCGGCACATTCAGGTGCTCGAGTCGGCGGGCCTCGTGACCCGCAGCCGGGACGCCCAGCGACGGCCGGTGCATCTCGAGCCCGCCCGACTCGAGCAGCTCACCGCGTGGATCGACCGCTACCGCCTCATCACCGAACACCGTTTCCGGTCGCTGGACGCAGTCCTTCGGACCACGACCCACACCCCAGAGGAGGAATCATGACCAACCCCGTCACGATCGAGGCGCCGGCAGGGCTGCCGTACGTCGACATCGCGCGTGAGTTCGACGCCCCGCCGGCCGCCGTCTTCGAAGCGCACCGCGACCCCGCACTCGTCGCCCAGTGGCTCGGCCCGAACGGCTACGAGATGGATGTCGAGAGGTGGGACTTCGTGTCCCAGGGTGCCTACCGCTACGTCCACCGCGACCCGAAGGGCGACCAATACGCGTTCCGCGGCACCTTTCACACGATCCAGCCCGATCTCCTGATTCAGACGTTCGAGTTCGAGGGTGTGCCCGGCGTCGTCTCGATCGACTCGATGCGCATCGAATCGCTGGACGGCGGGTCGCGCACCCGCCTCGTCGGGCACTCCGTGTTCCCGAGCGTCGAAGCGCGCGACGCCATGATCGAGTCCGGCATGGCGCGCGGTGTCACCGAGGGCTACGAGCGGCTCGTCGGCCTCCTCGCGTCCGTCGCCGCCTGACGTCGGGCGGGGCGCGTCACGCGGCCGGGGCGGGCTCGGCCGTGCGACGCGCTTCGTGCGCCGGATGCGGTACGAGCGCGATGGACGCCGCCGGGCACGCCGCGACCGCCACGAAGGCGAGCGGGTAGCCGACCACCCCGATGAGCGCACCGACCAGCGGGCCGACCGCCGCCGCCGCGAGGTACTGGCCCGAGTTCTGGATGCCGAGCGCCCGGCCCGACCAGACGGGACCGGCGGCCTCGGCAACGCTCGTGAACGCCAGCCCGTTGTCGGCGACACTCACCACGGTCGCGATGAGCAGCACGATCGCGCCCGCTCCCGCCCCGACGACGCCGGCCACGGACATCAGCAGCATGACGACCACGGCCGAGATCGCGACCCAGCGCAGCAGCCGCATGCGGCTGCCGAGCCGATCGCTCCACACGCCGACGCCGATGCGGCCGACCGCGCCGGCGAACTGGGCGACGCCGACGAGGACACCGCCCGCGACGGCGTTCCAGTGCAGGTCCGACACGAGCCAGACCAGGCCGAAGATCGAGAGCGTGTACTGCGGCACGACCAGCAGTGCCGATGCGGCATGGATGCGCACCAGGAAACGGTCGCCCCGGTACGGATTCGCGGCCGCCGTGCGCGCCGCCGCGGCCGCACGGGCCGGCTCCCGGATCAGCGTCACCGACGCGACCGCCAGCGCCCCGGTCAGCGCCGAGGAGAGCACGAGCGATGCGGCGACACCGGGGCCCGCGGCGAGCGCGGGCACCGTCAGGGCGGCGAACGTCATGCCGAGCGGCTGCGCCATCTGTCGGATGCCCATCGCCAGCCCGCGGCGTTCCCGTGGGAACCAGCCGACGACGAGCCGTCCGCTTGCGGAGCTGGCGCTCCCCGACGCCGCTCCGCCGACGAGGAACAGCGCACCGAGCCACAGCAGGTGCGTCGCTCCGGTGCCGACGGGCAGGGTCGCCAGCAGCGCGGCGGCCGCGACCACGACGAGGCCGGACGCGATGACCCGTCGCTCGGGCCATCGGTCGGCGGCCGCACCCCAGAGGTAGAGCGTCGCCACCAGTCCGAGCGACGGCATCGCGGCGAGCGCCCCCGCTGCCACGAGCGGCACGCCCTGCTGCAGGTGCAGGGTCGGGATGAGCAGCGCGGGGGTCGCCGCGAACGCCGCGCCCGCGGCCTGTGAAGCGAGGGCGACCGCGAGCACCACCCAGGCACGCGCGGCGACGGCGGGTCTCGCGGTGGTGCGCACCGCTCCATCCTCCCGCGCGTCAGGCCAGCGGCGAGCCGACCACCGTGAACCGCATGCCGCCGAACTCGCCCGACAGCAACGGGCGCGCCTCCGCGATCGCTGCACGGACGGCCGGCAGCTCGAGCGAGGCGCGGTGGGCCGCGGCCGACGTCCACTCCTCGTCCACGAAGACGGCGTCGGCGTCGTCGTCGCTGATCCCGACGTCGTAGCGCAGGCAGCCGATGGACCGCAGCGCGTCGCTCCGCGCGGTGAGCAGCGTCACCAGTTCGTCCCGTCGGCCAGGCGCCGTGCCGAGCCGCCCGACGTGCACGAAGGTCACGAGCGTGCCTCCGACCGGTACACCGCGGCGAGGTCACGATAGGTCGCGGCGTTCTGCCGGATGCGGCCGAGCTCCGCATCGGTCAGCGACCGGCGCACCGCGGCGGGTACGCCCGCGACGAGCGATCCGGGCGGCACGATCGTCCCCTCGAGCACCACCGCGCCGCCCGCGATCAGCGACCCGCGGCCGATCACCGCGCCGTTCAGCACGGTGGCGTGCATGCCGATCAGGCACTCGTCCTCGATGATGCAGCCGTGCACGACCGCTCCGTGACCGATCGACACGTCGGCGCCGATCACCGCGGGGAACCCCGGATCGCAGTGCACGACCGCATTGTCCTGCAGGTTGCTGCCGCGTCCGAGCCGGATCGCGTCTCGATCGCCGCGCAGCACCGCGCCGAACATCACGACGGCGTCCGCGGCGATGTGCACCCGCCCGATCAGGGCAGCGGTCGGCGCGAGGTACGCGGTCGGGTCGACTTCGGGGGCGGCGCCTTCGAACGGCATGCGCAGTGCGGTCATCGGCCCAGTCTCCCGCGTCGGCGCGCGCGTGCAGCGGACGTGCAGCGGAATGGGACTTGACTCACGAACGACGACAGGGGAGTCCATGACGACGTACGTGCCCGAGCTGAGCGCGGTGCTCACGAGAGAGCCCGAGTGGCCCGGTGGAGTCGAGACGAGGATCGTCGAGTACGACGCGGACGGCACGACCTGCCGCGGCTTCTTCGCGGTGCCGAACGGCCCTGGCCCGTTCCCCGGCGTCCTGGTCGTGCACGACTGGAACGGCCTGGACGACCATCCGCGGATGCGGGCCGAGATGCTGGCGCGTCTCGGATAAGCCGACTTCGCCGCCGACGTGTACGGCGGCGGGCTCACGCCGTCACCGGCGGACGCGCCGAAGGTCGCCGGCCGCTTCTACGGCGACCAGGACCTGTGGCGCTCGCGCATGACGGCGGCGCTCGCGGCGATGCTCGCGGAGCCGATGGTCGACCGCACGAGCACGGCCGCGATCGGGTACTGCTTCGGCGGCTCCGCTGCGCTCCAGCTGGCCCGCACCGGCGCCGATCTGCGCGGCGTCGTGTGCTTCCACGGCGGTCTGCAGGCCGGCCCGGAGGGCGAGGCCGCCGGCATCCGCGCGAACCTGCTCGTGCTCACGGGCGGATCCGACCCGGTGGTGCCACCGCAGGCGATCGCCGAGTTCGCCGACGAGCTGCGGGCCGCGCCGCAGATCGACTGGCAGATCCACGTCTACTCGGGCGCGATGCACGCGTTCGCGGTGCCGACCGCGAACACGCCCGAGCACGGCGCCGCCTTCGACCCGGTCGCCGAGCGGCGCAGTTGGGCCGCGATGAAGACGTTCCTTTCGGAGATCTTCGCCTGAGCGCTAGGCCGCGGAGAGCCCACTGCGGTGCACGGTCGCCTCGAACCGGTCGACGACCGCATCCGCCACGTCCGCAGGAGTGATGGGGTGACCGGCCAGGTCCGACAGGGTCGACGAGCGCATCGCCCGCACGGTGGGTGGTGCGGCGCTGCAGTTGAGCGAGAACCCGTGCATGGTGACCCCGTTGCGCACTCGGATCGCGATCGCGCCGATGCGCGCGGGACCGTGGGCGGTGCGGCCCCAGATGCCGCCTCCCGCGCGCTGCTCGACGCGCACGCCGAGCGTCGCCACCGCCTCGACGAGCATGGCGTGCAGGTCCCGCACGAAACGCGCCGGCTGGTGCGGATCGTCGAGCTGCACGATCGGGTAGCCGGCGAGCTGCCCGGGTCCGTGCCAGCTGATGCCGCCGGCGCGCTCCATCTCGACCACGGGAACGCCGTCGACCGGCCGGTCGGCGAGCGTCGTGTCGCGCCCCGCACTGTAGACGGGCGTGTGTTCGGCGAGGACCAGGGTGTCGATGCGCCGTCCCGCGACGACGTCCGCGTGCAGGCGCTGCTGCAGGGCGAGCCCGGCCCGGTACTCGAGGAGATCCGGGGCGAAGCCGGCCAGCAGCACGTCGAACATCGTGCGAGTCTGCCCCCTGTTCGGGGGACACGGTCGCGCGGCGCGCGGACGACCGGTGACAGGATCGGGTCGTGGAGTTCGAGCGGGTCGTGCGGCCCGACACCGTCGCGTGCCTGGCCGCATACGACGTGGCGCTGGAGTTCGCGTCGCCGGCACTGCTCGCGCACTCCGTGCGTGCCTGGTACTGGGCGGTCGGTCTCGCGGAGCAGGACGGCGTTCGCTTCGACGCCGAGCTCGTCTATGTCGCCGCGGTGCTGCACGACATCGGCCTGACGCCGGCGTTCGACAACGTGGGCCTGCCGTTCGAGGAGGCGGGCGGACTCGTCGCATCGGTGCTCGGCGCGGGCGCGGGATGGGACTCGCACCGCCGCAGGCGCGTCGGCGAGGCGATCGAGCGGCACATGTGGCCGTCGGTCGACGCCCGCTTCGACCCGGAGGGACACCTGCTCGAGATCGCGACATCGCTCGACATCCGCGGGGTCCGAGCGGACGACCTGCCGGCCGACTACGTCGCGGCGGTGCTGCGGGCGCATCCGCGCGGCGCGCTCGCCGAGGAGTTCGACGCCTGCATCACCGACCAGGCCCATCGGAAACCGCAGTCGCAGGCCCGTCGCCTGCTCGACGGCGGCCTGCGCGGCGCCCTGCGCGACAACCCGCTCGAACGGCTCGGCCCGTCTCACTAGCACGGTGCTCGACCGCACTGCAGCAGGACATTTTCTGTTCGGCAGGACATTCGGGGCGGTTGTGTCCTGCTGAATCGAAAACGTCCTGCTCGAGTGCTTCGGTCAGGGGGCGACTGCGGCCCGGATGCGGTCGGCGAAGTCCTCGTCGAGGTCGCGCTCGAGCGCCTCATGCATCGGGTCCCAGTCGGCCGACGACCGCGGTGTCACCTCGACCGCGGCGCCCCCGGGCGCGACCCGCAACCAGGCGAGCGCCGCGCCCTCGACCGATACGTCGAGCTCGCGGGCGAGCGTGCGCAACGCCGCGACGCGGCCCAGCCGCGGATCGGGTTCGGGGCCGTCCGGGTCGGGCTCGACATCGGCCGCCGCGGCGAACCGGCCGGTGAGCGCGCCGTCTGCGAGCGGGTCGGTCGCGATGTGGGCGATGCCCTCGCCCGCCGCGAGGGGCAGCAGGTCGCGCTCATCGCGGAGGTCGAGCAGGTGGTACCGGTTCCGCACCCACGACGGCCGGGGAAGGCCGGCCTTGTCTGCGGCGGTCAGCCAGTTCTCCAGTTTCCAGACGTCGGCCCGGCCGATGCCGTAGGCCCGGATCGCGCCGCTCTCGAGCGCGGCGGCGAAGGCCTCGAGGGATGCGGTGAGCGGGGTCTCCGGGTCAGCACCCGCCGTCGTGGCGAGGTCGAACCGGCCGAATCGCTTGACGCGGGCCGCGATCGCGCCCGTCACCGCGGCGTGCGTCAGGTCGGCCTCGCGCGGACCGGGCACGCCGAGCCTGCCGATCACCGCGCCGACGAGCACGTCGTCCGGCTGGCGGTCGCCCAGCCACTCGGCCACGACGCGGTCGCCGTCGTGGCGCGCGTCGACCATCGTGATCCCTGCCTCTCGCCCCTCGTCGATCCGCGCGAGCAGGGGCTCCTTGGCGGCTCCCTGCGCCGCAGCCGGCACTCCCGTGACGAACTCGCTGATCTCGAGTCCCGTGGTCCCCAATGGCCGCATCCGCACGGCTGAACGGTACAGGCGCGGTTCGAGCCCGGCGCCAGCCGGGCCCGGTAGGATGCTGGCCTCATGGCAACCTTCGGCGCGCTCTCCGACCGGCTCACCCAGGCGCTCGCGAATCTCCGCGGCAAGGGCAGGCTCACCGCGGCCGACGTCGACGGCACCGTGCGCGAGATCCGCAGGGCACTGCTCGACGCGGACGTCAACCTCGACGTCGTCAAGGAGTTCACGGGCAAGGTCCGCGAGCGCGCGCTCGGCGCCGAGATCAACCAGGCGCTGAACCCTGCGCAGCAGGTCGTCCAGATCGTCAATGAGGAGCTCGTCGCGATCCTCGGCGGCGAGGAGCACCGCCTGCAGTTCGCGAAGAACCCGCCGACGGTGATCATGCTCGCCGGCCTGCAGGGAGCCGGTAAGACGACGCTCGCCGGCAAGCTCGCGAAGTGGCTGCAGAACGACGGCCACACGCCGCTCCTCGTGGCGGCCGACCTGCAGCGGCCGAACGCGGTCCAGCAGCTGCAGATCGTCGGCGAGCAGGCGGGGGCCACGGTCTTCGCGCCCGAGCCGGGCAACGGCGTCGGCGACCCCGTCCGGGTCGCGCGTGACGCGGTGAAATTCGCCCGCGACAAGCAGCACGACGTCGTCATCATCGACACCGCCGGTCGAACCGGTGTCGACGCCGAGATGATGAAGCAGGCGGCGGACATCCGGCGCGCGACGGATCCCGACGAGGTGCTCTTCGTCCTCGACGCGATGATCGGCCAGGACGCCGTCGCGACCGCGAAGGCGTTCCAGGAGGGCGTGGACTTCACCGGCGTGGTGCTCTCGAAGCTCGACGGCGACGCGCGGGGCGGCGCGGCGCTGTCGGTCGCGAGTATGACGGGCCGACCGATCGTGTTCGCGTCCACCGGCGAAAAGCTGACCGAGTTCGAGCCGTTCCGTCCCGACCGCATGGCCAGCCGCATCCTCGACCTGGGCGACATCCTGACCCTGATCGAGGAGGCGCAGCAGACCTTCGACGAGCAGCAGGCGCTCGAGATGGCGGAGAAGTTCGCCACCTCGACCTTCACCCTCGAGGACTTCCTGAAGCAGATGCAGCAACTGCGCAACATGGGGTCCATCAAGCGGATGATCGGCATGCTGCCCGGTGCCCGCGGCATGCGCGAGCAGCTGGACAACTTCGACGAGCGCGAGATCGTGCGCACCGAGGCGATCATCCAGTCGATGACGAAGGCCGAGCGACTGAACCCGAAGCTGCTGAACGGCTCGCGCCGTCTGCGCATCGCCCGGGGCTCCGGCATGACCGTGACCGACGTCAACCAGCTCGTGAGCCGGTTCGAGCAGGCCGCGAAGATGATGAAGACCGTCGCGCGCGGCGGAGTGCCGCAGGTGCCGGGCATGGGCCCGATCCCCGGGGCGACCCGTGGTCGCCCGCAGGCGAAGAAGAAGCAGCAGTCCGGGTCGCGCAGCGGCAATCCCGCGAAGCGCGCGGCCGAGAACGCAGCCCTCGCCGCCGGCAAGCCGGCGACGCCGGCGGCCCAGACCGGTGCGGGATTCGGACTCGGCGGCGCCGGCAAGGGGGCACCGTCTCCCGAGGAGCTGGCCGCCATGCAGAAGATGTTCGGCCGGTAGTCCGACTTCCGCGCGGCGATCCGCCGCGATCCGAACCGAAACCCACGTCCCACTCCGCGCCGTGTAGGCATCGCCGCGCGGCGTAGGCGGTGTCGCGGCGTGTCGTCCTCCACCGCGCGGCGATGCCTACACGGCGCGGAGTGGGTGGTGGGTCAGGGCGCGGATCACGGTCACGGTCCACGCGAGGGCGGCGAGCAGCGCCGCGGCCGGCAGCAGGAGCAGCGCCCGGGCTCCGAACGGGCCGACCAACATCCCCGCGATGGCTGCGCCGCCCGATGAGGCGAGCACCCCCGTCGCGATCAGCGTCGCGTACCCGCGGCCGATCGCGGGCGCGGCGAGCAGCTCGTCGAGCAGCGTGTTCGGCACGATCGTGACCGGCGCGAACACCGCGCCGACGACCAGGAACAGCGGCACGAGCACCGAGGTCTGTGCGCCGACGACCGCGATGAGCGCGAAGGCCGCCGCGGCGGCGACCAGGGCTCCGGCGAGCAGCAACCAGCGTCCGCCCGGCCATGCTCGTGCGCCGAACGCGAGCGCGCCCGCGCCTTGACCGACCGCGAAGGCCGTGAACATGAGCGCGGCGGATGCCGGCGCACCCGGCTGCAGCGCCGGCAGCGCCACGTCGAGCACGCCGAAGCACGAGAACGCGAGCACGGCGACCGGGACGAGGGCCCAGAACCGTCGCCCGAGTCCACCGGCGCGGTGCGAGGCCGCGACCGCGACAGGCGCATCGGCCCGCGACGCACCGACGAACAGCACCGTCGCCGCCGCGACGAGCGCCATCGCGCCGAGCAGCGCGACCTCGGCCGGCGCTTGCAGTACGACCGCGCCGACCAACAGCGGGCCGACGGCGAGCGCGCCCTGGAACAGCACGGACAGCAGCGAATACGCGGCGGTCCTCGCGCCCTTGGAGTCGACGTGCGCCGGCAGCCAGCCCCGCACCGAGGCCGTGATGCAGGGCATGGTCGCGCCGCCGAGTGCCGCGAGCAGCGCGAGCACCGCGACCGGTGCACCGGCTCGGCCCGCGAAGCCGAAGCCGGCGAGGACGAGCACGCAGAGCGTGCCGGCGAGCCCGACGATACGGCGAGCGCCGAACCGGGGCAGCAGGCGCCCCTGCATCGTGAGGCCGGTCGCGTCCCCGAGGCCGAACGCGCCTGCCACGAGGCCCGCGGCGGCATAGGAGCCCGTCCAGCCGCGGACGGCGAGCACGGTCGTGAGGGTCAGCATGCCGATCGGCACGGCGGACAGGAAGGTGGCGGCGAAACGGGCGACGACGTCGCCGCGGCGGGCCAGCAGCACATAGGGATGAGCCAGAACAGGATGGGACATGGTGGAGCGCCTACAGGGGGGTACAGCACCCACCCACCCGACGGTCCTGCCGTCCACAGGGGCCGGACGTGTCGGTCCGACCGTCGCCCAGTGTACGACAGCCGCCCGACACATCGCCGTTGGGTAGGGTCACGCCGTGCCACTCACCGATGAACTCAAGGACCTGCTCACCGCGAACGCCAACGCCTACGTGGCGACGACCATGCGGGACGGGTCCCCGCAGATCACCCTCACCTGGGTCGACACCGACGGCGAGCACGTGCTCGTGAACACCGGTGCCGACACGGTCAAGGCGAAGAACGTCGCTCGCGATCCGCGCGTGGCGGTGGCGGTCATGGATCCGAAGCAGCCCATGCGCTACTACCAGGTCCGAGGCGAAGTGGTCGAGGTGCGGCCCGATGTGGACGGCGCGCACATCGAAGCGGTCGCGCTGCGCTACACCGGCAAGCCGTACACCTGGTACCGCGGGCGCGACCAGCAGCGGGTGACGCTCGTCATCCGTCCCGATCGTGTCATGGGGCAGGGCTCGTAGGCCGGGCCCGCATCGGCGAGGGCGCTGACCGCATGATGGGTGCCGGCTCCCAGGCGGCCGTGCAGCCGATCGGCGTACCCTCCACAGCAGCCCGACACGGGCACGAGAAGGAGAACTGATGGGCATCGACGACGACGACATCACCACCGAACCGGCCTCGGCCGGCGAGGGACCGGCGGACGGCGGCGCGAACCCGAACGGGCACGACGGCGGCGCGGACGGCGCGGCCTCGGCCGGCGAGGGTCCCGCGGACGGCGGCGCGAATCCGGACGGGCACGACGGCGGCGCGGACGGTTCCGCGGACGCCGGTGAGGGCACCGCCGACGGGGGAGCGAACCCCGGCGGGCACGACGGCGGCGCCGACGGATCGGCTTGACCGGCGGTCCATCCGCGCTCGCCCGTTGCATCTCGGTACCCGTCGGCGAGTTCGCCGGCGGGTACTGGGGCGAGCGCGCCCTGCTGAGCCCGCGCGCGTCCCTGCCGCGTGACTTCACCGACCTGTTCACGGTCGACGCGGTCGACGAACTGATTGCGGAGCGGGGCCTTCGGACGCCCTTCATCCGGATGGCGAAGGAGGGCGCCGTGCTCCCACCCGGTCGGTTCACCGCACCGGGCGGCTACGGCGCCGAGGTCGCGGACCAGGTCGACTCCGCGAAGGTGCTGGCCGAGTTCGCCGCGGGCGCGACGATCGTGCTGCAGGGCCTGCACCGCACCTGGTCGCCGCTGCGCGCATTCACCCGGGCGCTCGTCGCCGAGCTCGGGCACCCGGCCCAGGTCAACGCGTACGTGACCCCTGCCGCGAATCGTGGCTTCGACCCGCACTACGACGTCCACGACGTCTTCGTGCTGCAGATCTCGGGCGAGAAACGATGGGTGATCCACGAGCCGGCGCATCCGCTGCCGTTCGCGGACGAGCCATGGGGTGAGCACGGCGCGGCCGTCCGCGCGAAGGCCGAGGGCACGCCGGCCATCGACACGGTGCTCCGGCCGGGCGACGCCCTCTACCTGCCGCGCGGCTGGATCCATTCGGCGACCGCGCTGGGCGGCACCACCGTGCACCTGACCATCGGAGTCCCCGCGACGACCATGTCCGATCTGGCCCGCGAGGCGGTCGCCGCCGCGCTGCGGGCGCCGGCACTTCGCGGATCGCTGCCGCTCGGCATCGATGTCGGGGATGCGGATGCGATCGCACCACTGCTCACCGCCGCCACCGACGCGCTCGTCGCCGCGCTCCACGCGGGGGACCCCGTCCACGCCGCGACGACGCTCGGTGCACGCTTCGAGCGGTCGACGCGGCCGGCGCCGGTCCGCCCGCTCGCCGCGGTCGAAGCGGCGCGCGACCTCGCCGCGGCGGACCGGATCGTCTGGCGTGACGGGCTCGCCGCGCGCGTCGACACGGACGGCGACGGGGCGCGCATCCGGCTCAGGGATCGCACGCTGCGTCTGCCGCCCCAGTGCGGCCGGGCGCTCGAGGCGCTCCTCGCGGGAGACGTGCACGCCGCCGGCCGCCTGGCCGGGCTGGACGAGCCGGACTCGCTGACGATCGCCCGACGACTGCTCCGCGAAGGGGTCGTGGTCCCGGCGCCATGACACCGGTGCTCGATACTCGGTCGAGGCGTCTCGGCGGGCCGCAGTGCGCGACGCGGTCACGGCTGCTCGACGAGCCGCTCGCAGCGACCGGCGCGGCAGGGTCGAGGTGGCTGCTCGTCGAGCTCGCGGGCGCCTGGGGCTGGAGCGCGTTCACCGAGTCGCCCGCGCTCGACCCCGACGTCGGCAGGATGATCGTGCAGCGCGCCGAGCGGGCCGGCCTCCGCATCGCCGCGATCCGCCGGCCCGGCCGGGCGCGCGGTGCGGCGCGCTGGCGCTGGGCGACGGTCGACTCGACGCCGGGCGCCGAGCACGTGCGCTGGGGTGAGGTGCCCCGCGCCGAGGCGCTGCTCGAACTGCCGTTGGACGGCTCGGCCGGAACGGCATCCACCGAACCGGTCTTCGTCGTGTGCACTCACGGCCGGCACGACGAGTGCTGCGCGGTGCGGGGGCGCTCCGTCGCGGTCGCGCTCGCCGACGCGTACCCCGAGGCGACCTGGGAGTGCTCGCACATCGGCGGCGACCGGTTCGCGGCGACGATGATCCTGTTCCCGCACGGCTTGACCTACGGCCGGGTCGACGAACTCGATCCCGCGGCGATCGCGCGCCGGTACCTCGACGAGGGGGCGATCGAGCCGGACGGCTTCCGCGGCCGTACGTCCGTTCCGCGCATCGTGCAGGCGGCGCAGGCGGCGGTTCGGGAACGGTTCGGCGACCTGCGCGTGGATGCGTACCCGGCCGTGTCGAGCGTCGAGGACGACGACGGCTGGACGGTCGTGCTGGGAGCGGATGCGCCGGTCGAGGTGCGCCTCGAGGCGACACCGGGGGTCCCCACGTTCACGACCTGCCGTGCGCACGTCGCCGTCGCGGTTCCCGGCTTCCGGGTGGTCGGCATGCGCGCAGCCGGCGGACATAGCGTTGATGCATGAGCGATCGCGACTACGACCCCTATGCCCGCCTCGACCCGGTTCCGTCGTTCTCGCTGACCAGCCCCGACATCGGCGCGGACGGCGTCCTCGCGCCGGCGCAGTACGCGGCATCGGCCGGCGGCGGCGACGTCTCACCGGCACTCGAATGGTCGGGAGCGCCCGAGCGCACCGCGTCGTACGCCGTGACCGTGTACGACCCGGATGCACCGACCGGATCGGGCTTCTGGCACTGGGCCGTCGCGAACCTGCCCGCATCCACGACGTCCCTGCCCGCCGGCGCCGGATCGGCCGGTGGCACGCTGCCGGCCGGCGCGCTGACGCTGCCCAACGAGCTGGGGGAGGCGGCGTTCACGGGCGCGGCGCCGCCCGAGGGCACGGGCGTGCACCGGTATTTCATCGTCGTGCACGCGGTCGACGTGCCCTCGCTCGACGTCCCGCCCACCGCGACGCCCGCGGTGCTCGGGTTCAATCTGCATTTCCACACGCTCGCCAGAGCGATCCTGGTGGGACGAGGCGCGTACTCGGCCTAGCTCAGGACACCACGTCCCAGACCGTCCCGGTGCCGCCTTCGAGGTCGACGCGCCACGGCGGCGGCGCCGTCGGGTACACCCGCGTCGTGATCGCGCGGCCGCCGCCGGTGAACACCTCGACGATCGAGCCGTCGAGGAACACCCGCACGGAGGCGTCGCCCGCGAACGCGGCGGGGGCCACCGTCGCCGCGCCGTCGACCTCGTCGTCGAGGCTCGCGCCCGTGGCGTCGACGACGACGGTGTCCGAGTCGGGGTCGAGCAGCACGTCGAGGTGCTCGTCGGGGCCGAACTCGATGCGCACCCTCGCCTGTCCCGCGGCGCGCACGAGCAGTTCGGCCTGCGGGCCGATCGCGGCGCCGCCCGCGGCGTCTCGCCCGCCCGAGCGCAGTGCTTCGATCGCCGGAACCGGCGCGAACCGCAGCCGGTCCTGCCCGTCGAGCGCGACGGTGCGCGGCAGCGACACCGCCCCGGCCCATCCGGGCCACGCCGCCGCCGGCCGGCTCTCGGTCACCCAGCCGAAGAGCACGGGTCCGAATCGGCTGTCACGAAGCACGGACGCGGCATACAGGTTCGGTCCGTGGTCGACCTGCGCGACGCGCAGCCCGCCGTCCTCGCCGATGCCGCGGATCGACAGGAGGTCGTGCGCGCCCACCGCCTCCGACCAGGTGCCGACGACCAGCACGGTCTCGCCGTCGATCGTGAGGACCTGAGGACATTCCCACCCGGCACCGGAGTCCCAGTCGTCGGTGCGCGTGCGCGGCATCGCCGCGAGCAGACCGTCCGGCTCCCAGTGCTCGAGGTCGGCGGAGCGATAGCGGAGCGCCGCCGCTCGCTCGTCGCGATCGCCCGCGCCGACGACCATCGCCCATCCGTCGCCGTCTCGCCAGACGAACGGGTCGCGGAACATGACGACGCCCAGGTCGGGATCGGGGTCGGGCAGCACCTGCCGCGGTGCCCCGAACGCGGCGCCGTCCGCCGAGTCGCGGCGCAGCGTCGTCTGCAGGAGCCGGTCGGTACGGAACCCCGAGTGGAACGCGACGATGCCGCCGTCGGCGGCGACGGTGTTGCCCGACCAGCATCCGTCTCGGTCCAGCGGCTCGCTCGGCGTCATCGCGGGCTCGTGCAGCACCCACCTGGCGAAGTCGGTGCTCGTGGCGTGCCCCCAGCGGACCGGCTCGGCGAGGTCCGTCGTCGCGCGGTCCTGGAAGTAGAGATGGAGCACGCCGTCGACCTCGATCGGGCCGTTGGGGTCGTTCAGGAACCCGGTGTCCGGCCGCACGTGATACCTCGGGTGGAGCGGGTCGTCGTGTGCCATGCGGATAGCCTGGCAGCCGTGAGCCACGCCGCCTTCAAGGCCGAATCCCGTCCCGTCCGCATCGGTGTCCAGCTGGCGCCGCAGCACGCCGACTACCCGGCGATCCGATCAGCGGTGCTGCAGGCGGAGGACCTCGGCGTCGACATCGCATTCAACTGGGACCACTTCTTCCCGCTCTCCGGCGAGCCGGACGGACTGCACTTCGAGGGCTGGACCGAGCTCGCATCGTGGGCCGAGCGCACCGAGAAGATCGAGCTCGGGCCGCTCGTGAACTGCAACTCGTACCGGAACCCGAACCTGCAGGCCGACATGGCCCGCACGATCGACCACATCTCCGGCGGCCGCTTCATCTTCGGCACCGGCTCCGGCTGGTTCGAGCGCGACTACACCGAGTACGGCTACGAGTTCGGCACCCCCGGCACCCGCCTCGACGCCCTCGCCCGTGATCTGCCGATCGTCAGGGAGCGCTGGACGAAGCTGAACCCGCCACCGGTCCGCCGCATCCCGATCCTGATCGGCGGTGCGGGCGAGAAGAAGACGCTGCGCATCGTCGCGGAGCACGCCGACATCTGGCACTCGTTCGTCGCACCCGACGTGCTCGACGCGAAGCTCGACATCCTGCAGGGGCACGCCGACGCGGTCGGCCGGGACGTCTCGGAGATCGAGCTGTCCAACGAGCTCCGCGGGGAGACCGAGGAGACCGCGGACGCGCTGTACCAGCGCGGGGTGCGCCTCTTCACCGTCGGCATCACCGGGCCGGACTACGACTTCGCGAAAGTCAGGACCTGGCTCGCCTGGCGCGACGCCAAGAACGCCTGAGTGGGCCAGGTCCCCTGCCCAATTCAGGACCTCCCGCGCAATTCAGGACTCCAGGGCTCCATCCGTCCTGAAAATGGCCGCGACTCCTGAATTAGGCAGGAGGCAGCAGGGGTCAGGGGAGGGGGTGGCCGGCCGCCAGCTCGGCGACCAGGCTGTCGACAACCGCGGTGAGCCCACCGCGGTCCGACACCACGAGCTGCCGCTGGTACGACGCGCCGTGCGCCGCGATGTCGAGCACCGAGTGGAGCTCCGCCTCGCAGTCCAGCCTGGCGGCGACCGGCGTCAGCCGCTCGACGAGTTCGGGCAGGTCCTCGGAGATCAGCCGTTCGTCACCCGCGCTGTTCACGATGAGGATCGCGTCCATGCCGTACCTGGCCGCGCGCCACTTGTTCTCGCGGACGAACCACGGCTGCATCGACGGCAGGGTCTCGCCACGGCCGAGACGGTCGGCGAAGTCGTCGACCAGGCACTGCGCGAGCGCGGCGAGCGCCCCGACCTCGAACGCCGACGGCAGGCCGTCGCAGGCCCGGAACTCGAGCGTGCCCCACTTCGGCGACGGGCGGACGTCCCACCGGATCTCGTTGACGTGGTCGATGACACCCACGTGGAGCAGGTCGCCGACGACGCCCTCGTACGCCTCCCAGCTCGGCAGCTGCGGCGGCAGCCCCGCCGTCGGCAGCTGCTGGAACAGCATCGCCCTGGTCGACGCGTAGCCGGTCGGCGCGCCGTCGAAGAACGGGCTCGACGCCGACAGCGACTGGAAGTGCCCGTAGTAGGTCAGGAGCGCTTCGAGGATCGGCAGCACCGTCGCCTTGTCGGTGATCCCGACGTGCATGTGCACGCCCCAGATCAGCAGCTGCCTGCCCCAGAGCTGCGTGCGCTCGATGAGCGTGCGGTAGCGCTCCTTCTCCGTGACGTGCTGCGCGTCGGGCTTCGCGAACGGATGCGTGCCGGCGCACAGCACATCGAGCCCGAGCCGGTCGGCGGCGTCGCGCACGAGGTCGACGGTCCTGCTCAGGTCCGCGACGCCGTCCGCGACGGTCCGGTTGACGCCGGACACGACTTCGACGGTGTTCGTCAGCAGTTCGCTGGTCACCCGGTGCGCGATCTCGGGGTCGGACGACGTGAGGTGATGCAGGATGTCCGGAGCCGCCGGGGCGAGATCGCGGGACCCGCGCTCGACCAGGGCGAGTTCCCATTCCAGCCCCAGCGTCGACCGGGCCGAGTCGCCGAACGCGATCTCCACAGGCCCATCCTGGCAGGGGAGCGCCCTGCCGTGCCGGTGCGCATTCCCGGCACGGCAGAATATGGTGTCCGCTGCGCGCTCTGCGCAGCATGTCTTCCAGATGGAGTCCGGTTGAACGGCAACGCAACGGCGACGCATAAGAACGTCGTCCTGCTCTCCGTCGCGAGCGTTCTCGCGCCACGGATCACGACGTCCGCCGACATCGAGCGCCGACTCGAACCGATCCTCAAGCGCCTCAAGCTGCCGCTCGGCCTGCTCGAACGGGTCGCCGGCGTGATCGAGCGCCGCAACTGGAACGCCGACACGACATTCGACGAGGCTGCCGTGCGCGCGGGCAACCAGGCGCTCGAAGAGGCCGGCGTGCGCGCCGACCAGATCGGCCTCCTCATCAACACCTCGGTGACGCGCAAGCACCTCGAGCCGTCGGTCGCCGTGCGGCTGCACCACGGCCTCGGCCTGCCGTCGTCCGCCGTGAACTTCGACATCGCGAACGCGTGTCTCGGATTCGTGAACGGCATCACGCTGGCCAGCCAGCTGATCGACGCGGGCCAGGTCGACTACGCCATGATCATCGACGGCGAAGACGCCGACGAGGTCCAGGTGAACACGATCAACCGCCTCGCGCGCGAGGGCCTCGGGCGCGAGCAGTTCATGGCGGAGTTCGCGAGTCTCACGCTCGGCTCGGGGGCCGCGGCGGCGGTACTCGGCCGCTTCGACCGGCACCCGACCGGCCACCGCGTGCTCGGTGGCATCACGCGGGCCGCGACCCAGTTCAACGACCTCTGCGTCGGCAGCGTCGACGGCATGTTCACGGATGCGAAGGCGCTGCTGAAGCGCGGCATGGAACTCGTCACCGCCGCCTGGAACGAGGCGAAGCGCGACTGGAACTGGTCCGACATGGACCGCTACATCATGCATCAGGTGTCGGACGTGCACACGGCCGCGTTCGTGAAGGCCGCGAAGATCGACCGGTCCCGCGTGCCCCTCACCTACCCGCGGTTCGGCAACGTCGGTCCCGCATCCATTCCGATCACCCTCGCCGACGAGGCGCAGCGGCTGTCGCCCGGCGACCGCGTCCTGCTGTGCGGCGTGGGCAGCGGCATCAACACCGCGATGCTCGAACTCGCCTGGTGAGCCGCCCCGCCGGCTCCGCCGGCGCGCTCGGGCTGCCGGGCCTCGACCCGTCGTGGTCGCGCGTCGTCGACGCGCCCGACGCGCGGCGCCCGGGGCGGACCGCCGGCTGGCACCTGCTCGATACGGGAGCATCGCTCGCCGAGCTGGGTCTCGAGCCGGTCGGCACGATCCTCGCGGTGCACGGCAACCCCACCTGGAGCTACCTGTGGCGGGGTCTCGCCGCCGCAACGGTCGCGCAGGCCGCCGCCGGCGGACCGGCGTGGCGCGTCGTCGCCGTCGACCAGCTCGAGATGGGGTTCTCGGCACGGACCGGCGTCGAGCGGACGCTCGCCGACCGGGTCCGTGACCTCGGCGCCCTGACCGCGGTTCTCGGGCTCTCGGGACGGGTCGTGACGATCGGCCACGACTGGGGAGGCGTGGTCTCGCTCGGCTGGGCCGTCGACCATCCCGACCTGCTCGCCGGAGTCCTGCTCACGAACACCGCGGTCCACCAGCGGGGGGAGGAGCGCATCCCGGCGGTGCTCCGCCTCGCGCTCGCACCGGCCGTCACCACCGCAGCCACCGAGACGTCAGGCGCATTCCTCGAGACGACGCTCGCGATCGCGCATCCGCCGCTCGCGCACGACGTCCGCGAGGCCTTCCGGGCGCCGTACCGCACTGCCGGGGACCGGGCGGGCATCGGTGGCTTCGTCCGCGACATCCCGGTCGACGCCTCCCACGCGAGCGCGGCCGAGCTCGACCGGATCGCGGACGGCGTCGCCCGGCTGCGCGTGCCGGCCCTGATCATGTGGGGCCCTCGAGACCCCGTCTTCCAGGAGCGCTACCTGGACGACCTGCGAGCGAGGCTGCCGCACGCCGGCGTGCACCGGTTCGAGGGCGCGGGGCACCTGCTGCCGGAGGACGCCGACGTCGCCGGGACGGTCCTCGAGTGGCTCGCCGCGACCGTCGAGCCGGGCGAGGCGCCCCGGGGCGCGGTGCCCGCGGTACGGGAGACGTTCCGGCCGCTCTGGGCCGCGCTCGACGAACGCCGTGCGGACTCGGGCACCGCGCTGGTCGAGGCAGGGTCGGCCGGTGGGGGCAGGCGGGTGTCCTGGCGGCTCCTGGCCCGTCGCGTCCGCGAGATCGCGGCCGGGCTGCATCGGGAGGGCGTCGTCGCGGGCGACCGTGTCGCCCTGCTGGTGCCTCCGGGAGCCGACCTCACCGCGGTGCTCTACGCCTGCCTGCGCATCGGCGCCGTGGTGGTCGTGGCGGATGCGGGGCTGGGTCTCGCCGGGCTGACCCGCGCGGTCCGCGGCGCGCGGCCCGACTGGGTCGTCGGCGTGCCATCCGCGCTCGCCGCCGCGCGCGCGCTCCGCTGGCCGGGCGCACGGATCGCGGTCACCGATCTCCCTGCGCCCGCGGCGGCGGCGCTCGGCGTCCGAACGACCGTGCCCGCGCTGGCGAGGTCCGGAGCCGGCCACGCGCTGCCCGAGGCACCCGCACCGGACGACCTCGCCGCGGTGCTCTTCACCTCGGGTTCGACGGGGCCGGCCAAGGGCGTCAGGTACACCCATCGGGCGCTCGCCGGCGTCTGCGCCGCGCTCGCCGCGCAATACGGCATCGGCCGGGACAGCGGGCTCGTCGCGGGCTTCGCGCCGTTCGCGCTGCTCGGCCCGGCGCTCGGATGTCGGACGTCGGTGCCCGCGATGGACGTGACACGGCCGGGCACCCTGACGGCGACCGCGCTCGCCGCGGCGGTCGCCGCGGTCGATGCGGACGCGGTGTTCCTGTCGCCCGCCGCGCTCCGCTCCGTCGTCGCCACCGCGGGGGACGGAGCGACGCGGTTCGCGCGCGTCGGTGTGCTGCTGTCGGCCGGCGCTCCGGTCGGCCGGCGGCTGCTCGAGCGCGCCGCCGAGGTGTTCCCCGCCGCGGGCATCCATACCCCGTACGGCATGACCGAGTGCCTGCTGGTCGCCGATGTCGACCTGGCCGCGATCAGGGTCGCGGACTCCGCGGGGGTGCCCGTGGGCACGCCGGTCGAGGGCGTCGAAGTGCGGCTCGCCCCGCTCGACGCCGACGGACGCGCCACCGGGACACCGACCGAGACGGCCATGGTCACCGGCGAGGTGCTGATCCGCGCGCCGCACATGCTCGCCGGGTACGACCGGCTGTGGCGCACCGATCACGCCGCCCGGATGCCTGGAGCGCTGCACTGGCACCGAACCGGCGACGTCGGCAGGTTCGACGCCGACGGCGTGCTGCACATCGAGGGCCGGCTGCCCCACGTGGTGTCGACCGCCGACGGCCCGGTCACGCCCGTCGCCGCGGAGCAGCGCATCGAGACCCTCGGTCCGGTGCGCCGAGCGGCGATCGTCGGCGTCGGCCCGGTCGGGACGCAGCAGGTCGTCGCCGTGGTCGAGACGGGTGGCCGTGCCGCGCTCGCACCGGCCTCCCTCGCCGCGGAGGTGCGGGCCGTCGCAGGAGTGCCGGTCGCCGCGGTGCTCAGCGTCCCGGCCGTGCCCACGGACATCCGGCACAACTCGAAGATCGACCGGTCGGGTCTCGCCGGGTGGGCCGCGGGGGTGCTCGCGGGCGGCAGGATGACCGCGCCGTGATCGTCCTCGTGACGGGTGCGAGCGGATTCCTCGGCGCGGCGGTCGCCCGTCGTCTCGTCGCCGACGGGCACACGGTCCGCACGCTGCAACGCCGCGCGTCCGGCGTGCCCGGCGCAGTCGACACGACGGCGTCGCTCGAGGACGCGGCGGCCCGCGGCACCGCGGTCGTGGGTGCCGACGCCGTCGTGCATCTCGCGGCGAAGGTGTCGCTGGCCGGCGATCCGGCCGAGTTCGCGAGGATCAACGTCGATGCGACCCGGGCCCTCCTGGCGGACGCGCAGCGCGCGGGGGTTCGCCGGTTCGTGCACGTCTCCTCGCCGTCGGTCGCCCATGTGGGCACCGCGATCATGGGCGGCGGCGCGGAGCCCGCCGAGCCGGCGCTGGCCCGCGGCGAGTACTCGCGCACCAAGGCGGCGGGGGAGCGCCTCGCGCTCGCCGCCGACGTGCCGGGATTCGCCGTCGTGGCCGTCCGGCCCCATCTCGTCTGGGGTCCCGGCGACGCGCAGCTCACTCTCCGCATCCAGGACCGCGCCAGGCGCCGCCGGCTCCCGATCGTCGGCAGCGGGGCGGCGCTGATCGACTCGACCTACGTCGACGACGCGGTCGACGGGATCCTCGCGGCCCTCGACAGGGCGGAGCAGGCGCACGGCAACGCATACGTCCTGACGTCGGGGGAGCCCCGCCCGGTCGCAGAACTGCTCGCGGGCATCTGCGCGGCGGCCGGCGTCGTGCCGCCCCACCGGCACGTCCCCGCGGGGCTCGCGCGGGCGGCGGGCGCCGCGATCGAGGCGATCTGGCGCGTGCGTCCCGGCGCCGACGAGCCACCGATGACACGGTTCCTCGCCGAACAGCTCTCGACGGCGCACTGGTTCGACCTGCGGCGCACCTCGGCGGACCTCGGCTGGTCGCCGAGCGTGGGGGTCACGGAGGGCCTCCGACGCCTCGCGGCGAACCGGTGAGCACGACGCCCGAGGATCTGGCAGAATGTCCGGTCGGGTCCGCGCAGCCCCGACCCTCTATCCGGGCCGTGCGACCGTAACGAACTTGGTGCGACGAGTGTGCCCCACGCCCTCGGATCGGCCATGCACGCATCCACGTTTGAAACAACTGCCTGAAACAGGAGCATTGTGGCCGTCAAAATCCGCCTGAAGCGACTCGGCAAGATCCGAGCCCCCTACTACCGCATCGTCGTCGCCGATTCGCGCACCAAGCGCGACGGACGGGTGATCGAGGAGATCGGCAAGTACCACCCGACCGAGCAGCCCTCGTTCATCGAGGTCGACTCGGACCGTGCCCAGTACTGGCTCGGCGTCGGCGCGCAGCCGACCGAGCAGGTCGCAGCCCTGCTGAAGCTCACGGGCGACTGGGGCAAGTTCAAGGGCGACAAGAACGCCGTCTCGACCGTCCAGGTCAAGGAGCCGAAGGTCGCGTTCACGCCGGACGCGAAGAAGGCTCCCGTCCTGCGGCCGAAGAGCGAGAAGACCGTCCCCGCGCAGGCGCCGGCCGCAGACGCCGACGAGGCCGCCACGGACGAGGCCTGAGCCGACCGTGTTGCAGCGCGCGCTCGAGCATCTCGTCGCAGGAATCGTCGAGCACCCGGACCAGGTCCAGGTGTCGAGTCGGACGACCCCGCGCGGCGAGGTGCTCGAGGTGCGCGTGCATCCCGGCGACCTCGGCAGGGTGATCGGCCGCGGAGGCCGCACCGCGAGGGCGCTCCGCACCGTCATCACCTCCGTCGCTGGTGACCGCCAGGTCCGTGTCGACGTCGTCGACGTGGACCGGTGACCGCGCGCGGACGCGCCCGGTCGGCACAGACGCAACTCCGGGTCGGGCGCCTCACCAAGGCGCACGGGCTCAAGGGCGGCCTGAAGCTCGAGCTCTTCACCGACGATCCCGATCGGCGGTTCGTCCCCGGTGCGACGTTCTCGCTGCAGGTCCCGGACGACTCGCCGTGGCACGGCAAGCGGCTCGAGCTCGCCGAACTGCGCTGGTACAACAGCCACCCGGTCGGGTTCTTCGTCGACGTGCCCGACCGGTCCGTCGCCGAGAGCCTCGTCAAGGCGATCCTCTGGGTCGACCAGGACCCCGACGAGGCGGCCGAACCCGACGCCTGGTACGACCATCAGCTCACCGGCCTCGACGTGGTGCGCGACGGCGCGACGGTCGGCAGGATCGCCCGACTCGAGCACCTGCCCGCGCAGGACCTGCTCGTCGTGGACACCGGCGACCGGGAGGTGTTCGTGCCGTTCGTGCGGGCGATCGTGCCCGAGGTGGACATCGAGGGTCACCGCGTGCTGGTCACCCCGCCCGACGGCCTCTTCGAGGACCTGCCGGACGACGACCCGGAGGACGAGGCGGTCGCCGCCGAGTCGGCGGCGACGAAACCGGCCGATGGGGCCGAGGGCGACTGAGCCGCTCGTGCGCATCGACGTCGTCACGATCTTCCCGGAGCTCGTCGCGCTGCTCGACGTGTCACTGCTCGGCAGGGCCCGGTCGACCGGTGTGCTCGACGTGCGGGCGCACGACCTGCGGGACTTCACGCACGACCGGCACCGCACCGTCGACGACACCCCGTACGGCGGCGGCGCCGGCATGGTCATGCGCCCCGAACCGTGGGGCGAGGCGCTCGACGCGCTGCTCACGGACGACGCGCTCGTGGTCTTCCCCACCCCCGCCGGTGCGCGGTTCGACCAGGCGATGGCGCGATCGTTCGCGGGGGAGCGGCATCTGGTCTTCTGCTGCGGCCGGTACGAGGGCATCGACCAGCGCGTCGTCGAGCACACGGCGACGCGGGCGCGGACGGCTGAGGTGAGCCTCGGCGACTTCGTGCTGAACGGCGGCGAGGTCGCGGCGCTCGCGATCATCGAGGCGACCGCCCGCCTCATCCCCGGCGTCATCGGGAACCCGGAGTCGCTCGTCGAAGAGAGCCACGAGGGAGGCCTGCTCGAGTACCCGGCGTACACGAAGCCGGCCGAATGGCGGGGCATGGCCGTGCCCGACGTCCTGCGGTCGGGCGACCACGGGGCGGTCGCGAGGTGGCGCGCCGCGGCGGCCCTCGAACGCACGCGACGGGTGCGCCCCGACCTGCTGCCCCCGCCCTGACCCGGCCCCAAGCCGAGATCACGGTTCAGGAGATCGCTCACCCTTCAGGACGAGAGTGCCCGAAACGCGCGATCTGCTTCTGATCCGAGTGGATTCCTGGCCGGATCTCCTGATCCGCGACCCGCCTGGCACGGCGTCCCCCGAGAGCGGTACCGTGACGGCGGAACAAAGGGGTCCTGCCATGTCCGTGCTGCGCGTCGCCACCCATCTCTGGTTCGACAAGGACGCGGTCCCCGCCGCGGAGCTCTACACGTCGCTGTTCGACGGCGCGACAATCGATCGTGTCGTCCAGGCCGGCGAGGGCATCCCCGGCACCGCTGCCGGCGCCGACTTCTTCGTCGAACTGACGATCATGGGGCAGCAGCTGATCCTCCTGAACGGCGGCCCGCAGTTCCCCTTCGACTCGCAGGTCTCGCTCTACGTGCTGTGCGACGACCAGGCCGAGGTCGACCGCCTGTGGGGCGCGCTCACCGCCGACGGCGGTGCCGAGGTCGCCTGCGGATGGCTCACCGACCGGTTCGGGCTGTCCTGGCAGATCATCCCGCGGCGCTTCGAGGAGCTCATGACCGCCCCGGACGCGGCCGCCGTCGCACGCGTCACCGCCGCGATGCTGCAGATGAAGAAACTCGACGTCGCCGCGCTCGAGGCGGCGGCCGCCGGTTAGGCCCGCGCGGTGAGCACGATCGGGTCGCCGTCCGTGATGGCGACCGTGTGCTCGGAGTGCGCGCCCCGCGACCCGTCCACGCTCTTCAGCGTCCAGCCGTCCTGATCGGTGCGGATGCGGTCGGTCGTCTCGAGCAGCCACGGCTCGATCGCGATCACAAGCCCCGGCTTGAGCTTCAGGCCTCGCGCCGGCCTCGAGTCGTTCGGGACGTGGGGATCGGCGTGCATCGTGTGCCCGACGCCGTGACCGCCGAACTCCAGGTTGACCCGGTACCCCGCGGCGCGGCAGACGTCGCCGATGGCGGCCGAGATGTCACCGAGGCGCTTACCGGCACGCGCCTGGCCGATCGCGGCTTCGAGGGCCCGCTCGGTCGTCCGGATGAGCCGCTCGTCCGCGGCTCGCGGCGTGCCGGCGATCACCGAGGCCGCGCTGTCCGCCACCCAGCCGTCGACGCTCGCGGCGAAGTCGACGCTCACCAGGTCGCCGTCCTCGATGCGGTAGTCGTACGGCAGACCGTGCAGGACCGCGTCGTTCACCGATGTGCACAGCACCTTGCCGAACGGCATCGCGCCGAAGGACGGGTGGTAGTCGATGTAGCAGCTCTCGGCGCCGCGCGCCGTGATCATCTCGTGGGCGATGCGGTCGAGCTCCAGCAGGTTCACGCCGACGGCGATCTCACTCGAGAGCCTCGTGATCACGTCGGCCACGAACCGCCCCGCCGGTCGCATGGCTTCGACCTCGGCAGGCGTGCGTAGCTCGATCACAGATGCATCTCCTTGGCGAAAGCACCCATTATCTCCGCTCGCCGCGCGCGCATGCTCTTGGCGAACGCCGAGCGCACCCACTGCGCGCGGATCTAGCATCGGGTCATGATGCAGAGGTTGGGCCTGGTCGTGCGGAGGATCTTCTTCGTCGAGCAGTTCGTCGCGGCGGTCGCCCTGCCGCTCTGGTTGCTCACCGGCTACGCCGTGTTCGGCTCGTCGGCCGGCACCTTCGTCGCGGTCGCCCTGCTCGCCCCGGTGCTGGTCGTCGCCGAACTCGCGCTCGCCGGCGTCGTCGTGTCCCGCAGGTCCGTGCGGCTGGCCCGTGCCGTGTCCCTGCCCGACGTCGGGCTGCTCGCCGCGTTCCACCTCGCCGTGATCGGCGCCGGCTTCTTCTCGCCCGCGAGCGTGTGGTTCGCGGTGATCGCGGTCGCCGCGGCGATCGCGGCGTTCTGGTTCGCGGTCATGGAGAGCACCAGGGAGGCGGCCCAGCGCGTCCGTGAGACCTGGGACTCCCTCGGACTGCCGCGCCGGGCCCCTGCCGCGCCCCGCGGCCCCATCGACGCGGGCGAGTACATCGTCATTCCGCGGAGCGCCCCGGGGCGGTAGCGGGCGGTTCGCGCGCCTGGGCGAGGTGTGCGAGAATCGACGACTGTGCCGTGGGCGGCTCTGCCGTAGGGGAGCCCATGAGTCCCGGCATCCTCGCCCGCGCCGTTCAGAAGGCGCCTCGATACGAGCCCGTCCCGCGGCGTGCTCAGGAAGCGAACCGACATGAGCCAGTTGCTCGACGCCGTCGACGCCGCCAGCCTCAAGGCCGGCATCCCCGACTTCCGTCCCGGTGACACCGTCGCCGTGCACGTGAACATCGTGGAAGGCACTCGCAGCCGTATCCAGGTCTTCCAGGGTGTCGTCATCGGCCGCAGCGGCCACGGTGTGCGCGAGACCTTCATCGTCCGCAAGATCAGCTACCAGGTGGGCGTGGAGCGCACGTTCCCGGTGCACTCGCCGATCATCGACCACATCGAGATCGTCACCCGTGGCGACGTCCGCCGCGCGAAGCTCTACTATCTGCGCGAGCTCCGTGGCAAGAAGGCCAAGATCAAGGAGAAGCGCGACCGCTGACGCGCGGCGTCGCCTGTCCCGGCGGGACCGGCACGTACACTCGACCTTCGTGCTCCGAGCGTGAGCGTGCGGGGTGGCGAGGAGGAACGGGTGATCCAGACCGACCCGGTTCCGGTCGGTCAGCAGTTCCGGCCGAGACGCCGTAAGCGCCGCGGCGGAACGCTGATCTTCCTCCGGGATCTCGTCGTGATCGTGCTCGTCGCGGTGCTCGCGTCGTTCCTGATCAAGACGTTCCTCGTCCGCCCGTTCTACATCCCGTCCGCGTCGATGGAGAACACGCTCTACGGCGACGACGTCAAGGGCCACGACCGCATCCTGGTCAATGAGCTGGTCCCGAAGCTCATCCCGCTGCAGCGAGGCGACGTCGTCGTGTTCACCGACCCGGGGGGCTGGCTCGAAGAGGCGCCCCCGACCACGCCGATGACGCCCGTCGCCGGGGCTGCCGACTGGGTGCTCGGCATCGTGGGCCTGTCCACGCAGGATTCCAACAATCACCTGGTCAAACGTGTGATCGGCCTACCCGGCGACCACGTGAAGTGCTGCAACGCGCTCGGCCAGATGAGCGTCAACGGCGTGCCCATCAACGAGCCGTACATCGTCAAGCCGCCTGGTATGACCGCGGCGAGCGGCACGGACTTCGACAAGGTCGTGCCGAAGGGCATGCTCTGGGTGATGGGCGACAACCGGTACAACTCCAAGGATTCGCGGTACAACCCGGACGCCACCGACCACGGTTTCGTGCCCGTCTCCGACGTCGTCGGCCGCGCGTTCGTGATCTCCTGGCCCGTCTCGCGCTGGACCGTGCTGTCCAACTACCCGGACACGTTCGCGGGCGTGCCCAGCGCCGGATGACCCGGCCACCCTCCCTCGTGCTGGAACGCGGGCTGCTCGCCGACGGCGCGGCGCTCGTGATCGGGTGCGACGAGGTGGGGCGCGGCGCCATCGCCGGCCCGGTCGGGGTCGGCGTCGCCGTGCTCGATCCGGCCCGCAACCGCATCCCCTCGGGTCTCCGCGACTCGAAGCTGGTCCCCGAGCCCGACCGGGTGAAGCTGGCTCCCCGGGTCGCCGCGTGGGCCGCGGCGCACGCCGTGGGACTCGCGGGCAACGACGAGATCGACGCCGACGGCATCGGCGCGGCCCTCGGGCGGGCGGGCGCTCGGGCCTGCATCGCGCTCGCCGCCGACGGGGTGCCGCTCGGTGAGGCGGTCGTCGTCCTCGACGGCAACTGGGACTGGTTGACTCCCGGTCTCCTCGCGGCCGGTGTGGTCGCGTTGCCGCGCGTCGTCACCCGGATCAAGGCCGACCGTGACTGCGCGTCCGTCGCCGCGGCCTCCGTGGTGGCGAAGGTGCACCGCGACGCGCTGATGATCGGCCACCACGACACGCATCCGGTCTACGACTGGCGGCACAACAAGGGATACTCGTCCGCCGCGCACTACTCGGCGATCGCCGCGAACGGCGCCTGCGCACTGCACCGGCACACGTGGCTGCACGAGCGGACCGTCCTGTCCTACGACAGGACGGTCCGCTTCGATCCGGACGGTGCTCTCGTCGAGGCATCCGCCGCGGACACACGAACGTAGAATGGGCCGGTCATGGACGAGGACGAGATCGAGGACTACGACCGCGAGGTCGAGCTGGCGTTGTACCGGGAGTACCGCGACGTCGTCAGTCAGTTCAAATACGTCGTCGAGACCGAGCGCCGGTTCTACCTCGCGAACGAGGTCGAACTGACGCGTCGCGACACCGAGCACGACTTCTACTTCGAGATCACGATGCACGACGTCTGGGTCTGGGACGTCTACCGCGCGGACCGCTTCGTGAAGAGCGTGCGCGTCCTCACGTTCAAGGACGTCAACGTGGAGGAGCTCTCGGCGAAGGAGCTCGAGCTGCCGCAGGAGTTGGCGCTCGACGAGTGATGCGCCGCGTCGCTCGCCCTGGGCGGAGCCGGTGACCGACGCGGTCGTCCCGGCCGAGTAGGGGGTCGCCGCGCTCGCGGTCGCCGGACCGGTGCAGCGCGAATTCCTCCACAGGCGGCGTCGTGCGCGACGTTGTCCACGGATGTGCGACGGGACCCGTCGAGTCGCCGCGGCCCGGCCACCATCGCCTCGTGACATCGAACACGGAGCTGGGCGGGACGGGCGAGGTCGTGGCCGTCCGGTACCTCGAGCGGCAGGCGTACCGCATCATCGACCGGAATTGGCGGTGCCGCCAGGGCGAGATCGACATCGTCGCGCTCGATGGCAGGACGCTCGTCGTGGTCGAGGTGAAGACGCGCTCGTCCCTCGCCTTCGGCGATCCGCTCGAGGGCGTCACGGACGCGAAACTCGCACGGCTCTGCAGGCTGGCCGGGGCGTGGCGATCGGCGCATCCGGCGATGCGCGGGCGCCCGACCAGGATCGACCTGGTCGGCATCGTGCTGCCGCGGCGAGGCACGACGGCCATCGACCACCTCGTGGGTGTCGCGTGACGAGCGCACCGGGCCGCGCGACCGCGGTCGCATTGCTCGGGCTGGACGCGCGCCTCGTCGAGATCGAGGCGGCGCTGACCAACCAGCGACCGGGCTTCCGGCTCGTCGGTCTCCCCGACGCCGCGCTGCGCGAAGCCCAGATGCGCGTGCGGAGCGCGCTCGAACATTCCGGCTTCGAGATGCCCAGTCGTCACCTCACGGTGAACCTGTCGCCGGCGGCACTGCCGAAGCACGGGTCGGGCTTCGACGTCGGGGTCGCCGTCGCGATCCTGGTCTCGGCGGGCGTGATCGACGCGGCCGCCGTGCGCGGGGTCGTCCATGTCGGCGAGCTCGGGCTCGACGGCCGGTTGCGTCCAGTGCCCGGCGTGCTGCCGGCCGCGCTCGCCGCTCGGCGTGAGGGCATGTCGACGATCGTCGTGCCGACCGGCAGCGCCGGGGAGGCGCGGCTCGTCGGCGGCCTGCGGGTCGAGGCGGTCGCCTGCCTCAGGGACCTCGCCATCCTGCACGGCGCCGAACTCCAGCCGGTCCCCGTCGAACCGGTGGAGGGCCCGAGACCGCGCCCGGCAGTGGCCGAGCGCACCGACCTCGCTGACGTCGTGGGCAACCGGGAGGCCGTTCGTGTCCTCATCGCGGCGGCGGCCGGGGGGCACCACGTGCTGATGATCGGTCCGCCCGGCGCGGGCAAGACGATGCTCGCGGCACGGCTCGTCGGGCTGCTGCCCGATCTCGACGACGACGCGGCGCTCGAGGCGAGCTGTCTCGCGTCGATCTCGGGCGAGGGGGTCTCGGCCGAGTCGGTGGCGATGCGGCCACCGTGGGTGGCGCCGCACCACACCGCGACTCCCGCTGCGATCGTCGGTGGCGGCAGCGGCGTGATCCGGCCAGGTGCGGCGGCCCGCGCGTCCCACGGCGTGCTCTTCCTCGATGAGGCCCCGGAGTTCCAGAGCTCGGCGCTCGACGCGCTGCGCCAGCCGCTCGAGTCCGGCGAGATCACGATCGAGCGGGCGAGCGCGACCGCGCGGTTCCCCGGCCGGTTCCAGCTCGTGCTGGCGGCGAACCCCTGCCCGTGCGGACAGTACGGCGTCGTCGACGGCTCGTGCACGTGTCCGTCGAGCGTGCGCCGGCGCTATCTCGCGAAGCTCTCCGGCCCGCTCCTCGACCGCATCGACATCCAGCTGCGCGTCGATCGGGTCTCTGCGGCGCACCTGCGCCGCTCGGAGACCGAGCCCCGTATCACGACCGCGGAGGCGAGGGGCCTCGTCGAGGCCGCGCGCGATCGCGCGGCCTCGCGCTGGGCCGACGCGGGGTGCCGCATGAACGCCGACGTGCCAGGACCGGTGCTCCGGGGCGCCCACCGCCTCGGGGCCGAGGCGAGAGCGCCCCTCGATGCGGCGCTGGAGCGGGGCGTCGTCACGATGCGTGGCTACGACCGCGTACTGCGGCTCGCGTGGACGCTCGCCGACCTCGCTGCCATCGGCGAGCCGGGCAGGGCAGAGGTGGGCGCGGCGCTCGCGATGCGGAGCACGGCGCTGTGAGCACGGTGTTCGGCATCGACCGCGCCACGGTCAGGTCCGCCGTCGAAGGCGTCACGCCTGCCGCCGATCTCGACGACGACGCGGTCGCGACCCGCTTCGCGCACGGGGCTTGGAGCGCGCTGGCCGAGCCGGGCGACCCCCGAGCAGGCGCGCTCGTCGCCCACCTGGGTGCTGCGCCCGCGCTGACCGCGTTCGTGGACGACGACCACTCCGTGGCGCCCGGCGCCGACCTGGCGGCGGTGTTCGCGCGCTGGCTGCCGAGGCGCGACGCCGCTGCGGTGCTCGCGGCGTTCCACAACGCGCGGGCGATCGGCGCCGGCATGCTCGTCCCGGGCGACCCGCTCTGGCCGTCCGGCCTGGCCGACCTCGGCGTGCGCGCACCCGCGGCGCTCTGGTGGCGCGGCGATGGGGCCGCCCTGCGCGCCACCGCACGATCGGTCGCCGTCGTCGGTTCGCGCACCGCCACCGACTACGGCACCGGACTCGTCTGGGAGGCCGTGCCGCACCTGGTCCGCCACTCCGCGGCGATCGTGTCGGGTGCGGCCTACGGCATCGACGGCGCCGCGCATCGTGCCGCACTGCACGAGTCCGGGACGACCGTCGCGGTGATCGCGGGCGGCATCGACCGGCTCTACCCGAGCGGTCACGTCGACCTCCTCCACCGCATCGCGGAACGGGGCGCCGTCGTCGCCGAATCCGTGTGCGGCGTGCCGCCGACCAAGTGGCGGTTCCTGCAACGCAACCGGCTGATCGCGGCGATCACCGGAGCGACGGTTGTGGTGGAGGCGGGGGCGCGGTCGGGTGCCCTGAACACCGCTCGCACCGCGGCCGAGATCGGCCGGCCGGTCGGCGCGTTCCCCGGTCCGGTCCACTCGGCCGAGTCCGCCGGGTGCCATGTCCTGTTTCGCGACGCGCAAGCCGTCTGCGTCCGGCACGGCGCTGACGTGCTCGAGCTGATCCAGCCGATCGGGCAGCCGGAACTCGACGGTCCCGCCGCGCTCGACGGCGAGGACGGTCCCTCGGAGCGCCGCGTGCTCGACGCGCTCCGACGTCGGCCGAGATCACCCCTCGAGGTCGCACGAGCCGCCGGGATGAGCGTCGACGAAGTGCTGTCCACGCTCGGGCTGCTCGAGGCGGTCGGCCGGGCATCCAGGCAGGCGGCCGGCTGGGTGCGCGCTTGAGGATCGGCCTGGCCGGCGCGGGGCCGCATAGCATGGCGACATGGTGAGCGAACCCGCGGCGACGCACCGGCTCGCGCACGTGACGGACAGCCACTTCGTGGACGGCGGGCTGCTGCACGGCAGTGTCCCGAGCGCCGCGAACTACGCGGCCGCGCTCCGCGCGCTCGAGTCGACCGGGGTCCGGTTCGACGCACTGATCCACACGGGCGACGTGACCGACGCCGGTACGCCGTCGGCGTACGACGAGGCTCGGCGCACGACGGAGGTCGTCGTCCGCCGGACCGGCTGGCCCGTGGTGTGGGTCGCGGGCAATCACGACCTGCGGTCCTCGTTCCGCACGAACCTGCTGGGCGTCGACGCCGGTGACGATCCACTCGACTTCGTCACGGAAGCCGCAGGTCTCCGCATCATCGCGCTGGACACGAGCATCCCCGGTCACGTCGAAGGGGAGCTCGACGCC
The DNA here is from genome assembly GCA_963716965.1 of uncultured Actinomycetota bacterium. Classification (GTDB taxonomy): domain Bacteria; phylum Actinomycetota; class Actinomycetes; order Actinomycetales; family Microbacteriaceae; genus Amnibacterium. The sequence continues at coordinate 301,834 of CAVQUZ010000003.1, forward strand.
GTACAGCTCGAGGACCTGCGACGGGTGCTCGCGAAGCCCGCGCCGCACGGCACGGTGCTCGCCCTGCACCACCCGCCGGTGCCGGTCGAGGTGACCGCGCTGCGCCGACTGCACCTGGTCGGCCAGGACGGGCTCGCGGCGGCGATCGCCGGCACCGACGTGCGCGCGATCCTCGCCGGCCACCTGCACTACGCGACCGCCTCGACGATCGGCGGCGTGCCCGTGTTCGTCGCGCCGTCGACCGCCTACACGATCCGCCTCGTACGAGAGGGCGGCGGCGTCGTCGGCGCGGACGCCGGCCAGGCGGCGGGCGTCCTCAGCCTCTACGACGACGGGCGGGTCGGGTACACGGGTGTGCCCGTGATCGGGTCCGTACCCACCACCACGACACCCGAGGCGGACTTCGCCGAGATGGGTGTGGACCCGGCGACGGAGCGTCGGGCGGCCGAGGAGAGCGACTCCGCGCATTCTTGATGCCGTGCGCATCACCGAGGCGGTCGACCGGTACCGGTCGTATCTGATCGACGAGCGCGGTTTCTCCGCGCACACGGTCGCCGCGTACTCCGCCGACCTCGCCGATTTGACGGCGTTCGCGGCCAAGGCGCAGGTCGAGGACGCGACGGACGTCGATCTGGAACTGCTGCGCGACTGGTTGTGGGCGGCCACGGAGAAGAAGCTCGCCCGCGCGACGATCGCCCGCCGCGCCGCGTCGGCGCGAAGCTTCACGCAGTGGCTGCACCGAACCGGCGTGACCGAGCTCGATGCGGGCGCACGGCTCCGCGCGCCGAAGGCGACCGGCCGCCTGCCCCGCGTGGTGGGCAGCGAACAGATGACCGAGCTCTTCGACGAGCTGGCCGGCCGCGCCGAGGAGCGCGACCCGGTGGCGCTCCGCGACCTGGCGGTGATCGAGCTGATCTACGGGTGCGCGCTGCGCGTCTCGGAGGCGTGCGGCACCGACCTCGACGATCTCGATCTCGGACGACTGACCGTCCGGGTGACGGGCAAGGGGAACAAACAGCGCACACTGCCGTACGGCGTGCCGGCGGCACGAGCGCTCGACGCGTACCTGCGATTCGGCCGTCCCGCGCTCGTCGGCGACGGAGCCGGCGGCCCTGCGCTCTTCCTCGGACCGCGCGGCGGCAGGCTCGGCCAGCGGAGCGTCTACCGGCTGGTGTCGAAGCTGCTCGAGGCGGTACCGGGGTCGGGACCCCAGGGGCCGCACACGCTGCGCCACTCCGCCGCCACGCATCTGCTCGACGGGGGAGCGGACCTCCGCGGCGTGCAGGCGATGCTCGGCCACGCGAGCCTCGGCACGACCCAGATCTACACGCACGTGTCGATGGAGCGCCTCACGGAGAGCTACAAGCTGGCGCATCCGCGCGCGGGCGGCTGACGCGCACGCAACCATGGGAACCGTGGCGAAGTGGTTCAGGGGACAGGCAAGAGGACCGGCTGCCCGACGCCGCCGAGGAACAGAAGGGGCGACACGTACCCGCCGTCGACCCTGGCCCCGATGTGGAGCACGCCCGGCGGATGCGAGCCGCCGGTCGCGACGACCGCGATCCGCTCGCCCCGGGCGACCCGATCGCCGGCCCGCACGCTCGGCGTGACCGGCTCGAAGCTCGACACCACGCCGCCGTGGTCGATCGACAGCACACCGCGGCCCGCGAGCAGCCCCGCGTAGACGACGACGCCGTCGTCCGGCGCGACGACCCGGGCCCCGGCGCTCGCCGCCACATCGACGCCGCGATGCCCGGCCGCCCAGATCGTCGCGGGCGCCTCGAATCCACGCACGATGCGGTCGGGCGCCGCGACGGGCCAGGTCCACCTCCCTGCGACGACCGGGTCGGCCGGTCGGGCCCCGTCCGAGGACGGGTGCCCGCCGAGCAGTACGAGCACGGCCAGGGCGAGGGCGATCGGGCGCATGCACCGATGCTGGCCGCGGGCCACCGCGGCGGGCGGCCGATCCGGGAAGCTGCGGAGAACCGCGGTCCGTCCGGCGGTTGGGGAGGAGTAGACTGCTGGCCGCATCCCGCGAGAGCGGGGTGACTTCGCGTGCCGAACCTCCGCCTGTGCGGAAGGCGGTGGGCATCCAGCGGTCCTGATGCGAATCGGGCGGATGCGCCATGCCACGGCACCAGGGCCGGCTCCCCATCCGGGGACGACCGGCGACAACCGCGATCGCGCGCGTCATGCGCGCAGAAACGAGGAACGGCCGTGGCCGTCGTCACCATCCGCCAGCTGCTCGACTCGGGCGTGCACTTCGGGCACCAGACCCGACGTTGGAACCCGAAAGTCAAGCGCTTCATCCTGACCGAGCGCAGCGGCATCCACATCATCGACCTGCAGCAGTCGCTCGCGTACATCGACAAGGCGTACGACTTCGTCAAGGAGACCGTCGCCCGCGGCGGCACGATCCTGTTCGTCGGCACCAAGAAGCAGGCGCAGGAGGCGATCGCCGAGCAGGCGACCCGCGTCGGCCAGCCCTACGTCAACCAGCGCTGGCTCGGCGGCCTGCTCACCAACTTCCAGACCGTGCACAAGCGGCTCAACCGTCTCAAGGAGCTCGACCTCGTCGACTTCGACGACACGACGCGCGGCTACACGAAGAAGGAGCTGCTGATCCAGCGCCGCGAGCGCGACAAGCTCGAGAAGACGCTGGGCGGTATCCGCACCCTCTCGAAGACGCCGAGCGCGATCTGGGTCATCGACTCGAAGCGCGAGCACCTCGCGGTCGACGAGGCCAAGAAGCTCGGCATCCCCGTGATCGGCATCCTGGACACGAACGCCGACCCCGACGAGCTCGCCTACCCGATCCCGGGCAACGACGACGCGATCCGTTCGGTCGCGCTGCTGACGCGCATCATCGCCGACGCGGCCGCCGAGGGGCTCATCCAGCGTCACCAGGGCTCCTCGGCCACCGAAGCCGCCGAGCCGCTCGCGGAGTGGGAGCAGGAGCTCCTGCAGTCGAACGAGACGCCGGAGTCGGTCGCCGAGCAGATCGAGGCCGTCGACCAGACGCCGGATGCGGCCGAACAGGTCGCGGAGATCGTCGCCGAGGAGCCGACCGAGGAGAACGACGCGGATGCGGCCGCCGAAGCCGATCTCGAGGCGCAGGAGGACCCGGAGTTGGTCGTCGAGCACCGTCCCGAGACCGACGCCGAGGTCGAGGCCGCCATCGAGGCGGAGGCGACCCCCGCCGAGAAGGCGCCCCGCGCCACGAAGTGAAGTACTGATTCGCGTGGCCGCCGGATTCGCCGTGCGGCCACGCGAATCGTTCGTCCGACCCCCAAGAAAGGAACCGTCATGGCAGCATTCAGCGCCGCCGACGTGAAGACCCTGCGTGACCGCCTCGGAGCGGGCATGCTCGACAGCAAGAACGCGCTCGTCGAAGCCGAGGGCGACATCGAGAAGGCCATCGAGATCCTGCGCGTCAAGGGCTTGAAGGGCGTCGAGAAGCGCTCCGGCCGCTCGACCACCGCCGGTCTCGTGACCGCGGTCGCCGAGGGCGACGCCGCGACGCTCATCGAGCTCGCGAGCGAGACCGACTTCGTCGCGAAGAACGACCGCTTCACGTCGCTCGCCGCCGAGGTGCTCGGCGCCGTCGCCGGCGCCGGTGCGACCGACGTCGAGTCCGGTAACGCCGCGCCGCTCAACGGGAAGACCGTCGCGGCGTTCATCAACGACGAGGCCGCGCTGCTCGGCGAGAAGGTCGAGCTGCGCAGTGTGCGCCGCGTCGAGGGCGAGGAGTTCGCGATCTATTTGCACAAGACGAGCAAGGACCTCCCGCCGCAGGTGGGCGTCGTGCTCGGCTACACCGGCACCGACGCGGAGACCGCAAGGAGCATCGCGCAGCACATCGCGTTCGCCGACCCGAAGTACCTCGACCGTGCATCCGTGCCGGCCGACCAGGTCGAGCGCGAGCGTGCGATCGTCACCGAGACCGCGAAGAACGAGGGCAAGCCCGAAGCGGCGCTGCCCAAGATCATCGAGGGACGCCTGACGGGGTACTTCAAGGAGATCGCCCTGCTCGAGCAGCCCTACGCGAAGGACAGCAAGTTGTCGGTCGCGAAGGTCGTCGCGGACGCCGGCCTAACCGTCCAGGGCTTCGCCAGGATCAAGGTCGGCGCGTAAGCGCCGGCAAGCAGGCACCCCGGTCGGCGCACGGCGCCGACGCACACCAGATCACGGAGATTCGGGAATTCAGGCCGCTCCAGGCCTGCAACTCCGCTCGGCGGAGCCCGATCTCCGTGATTCGGTGTGTCGGGACCCCGGTACCCTTGGTGCGATCGGAAGGAACCCACGAGCCAGATGAGCATCACGAGGCCCCGCCGTGTCCTGTTGAAACTGTCCGGTGAGGCCTTCGGTGGAGGCACGCTCGGCGTCGCCCCCGACATCGTCCAGTCGATCGCCAGGCAGATCGCGGAAGCCGCGCAGACCGCGCAGATCGCGGTCGTGGTCGGCGGCGGCAACTTCTTCCGCGGCGCCGAGTTGTCCCAGCGGGGCATGGACCGTGGACGCGCCGACTACATGGGGATGCTCGGCACGGTGATGAACGCGCTCGCCCTGCAGGACTTCCTCGAGCAGGCGGGCGCCGAGACGCGCGTCCAGTCGGCGATCTCGATGACCCAGGTCGCGGAGCCCTACATCCCGCGCCGCGCGATCCGGCACATGGAGAAGGGCCGGGTCGTCATCTTCGGCGCCGGCGCCGGTCTGCCGTACTTCTCGACGGACACGGTCGCCGCCCAGCGCGCACTGGAGACGCGGTGCGACGAGGTCCTCGTCGCGAAGAACGGTGTCGACGGCGTCTACAGCGCCGATCCGCGCGTCGATCCGACGGCGGTGAAGCTCGAGACGGTCACGTTCAACGAGGCGCTCCAACGCGGACTCAAGGTCGTCGACTCGACCGCGTTCAGCCTCTGCATGGACAACCGGATGCCGATGCGAGTGTTCGGCATGGAGGGCGACGCGATCGTCCGCGCGATCCGCGGCGACGCCATCGGCACCCACGTCACGGCCTGAGGGCCGCCCCGCGTAGACTGCTCTGGCTCGACGGACGAGGAGAAGCCGCTGTGATCGTTGACGTGCTGGCCGAGGCCACGGACCGCATGGCCAAGACCGTGACGGCGGCGCAGGACGACTTCCAGACCGTCCGCACGGGGCGCGCCAACCCCGCCCTCTTCCAGCGGATCCTGGTCGACTACTACGGCTCGCCCACGCCGCTCGGACAGCTCGCGTCGCTGCAGCAGCCCGAGGCGCGCATGCTGATCATCACGCCGTACGACAAGACGGCGCTGAAGGAGATCGAGCGGGCGATCGCGACGACACCGAACATCGGTGCCTCGCCGTCGAACGACGGCACCATCATCCGCGTGCTCATGCCCGAGCTGACCGAGGACCGCCGCCGCGAGTTCGTCAAGATCGTCCGCGGCAAGGGCGAGGACGCGAAGGTCGCGATCAGGAACGTCCGGCGCAAGGCGAAGGACGACCTCGACGCGCTGAAGAGCGAGGTCGGTGACGACGACGTCGCCCGGGCGGAGAAGGAGCTCGAGGCGCTGACGCGCAAGCACATCGATCAGATCGAAGATGCGCTGAAGCGCAAAGAGTCCGAACTGCTCGAGGTCTAGTGCGCTGATGGCGGGGAGTGGGCGGCGGGGGCGAGCCGAAAGCGACCACTCCGCGATCGGGGAGCAGATCAGGCACACGCGCACGGAGATCCGTGACCAGGTCCGTGCGACGCGTCTGCAATTCGACGAGGCGAATGCACGCATCACCGCGCGCACCGGCCGCAATCTCGTCTTCGCCATCACCGCGGGCGTCGTGCTGGGCGCGGCGTTCCTGGCGAGCCTGCTGTTCATCAAGGTCCTGTTCCTGCTGATCGCGATGGTGCTCATCGGCACGAGCGCCTTCGAGCTCTCGACCGCGTTGCGCCAGTCGGGGCGGACGGTCCCGCGCGTGGGCTCGATCGTCGCGGCCGTCGTGGCGCAGCCACTGGCCTGGGTGCTCGGCCCGCAGGGCTGGCTCTGGGCGATCGCCGGCGCCGTGCTGCTGTCGGCGCTGTGGCGGATGGTGACCGTGCGTTCCGGCGGTCTCATGCGCGACACCGGACGGGACCTGCTGGCGACCGTGTTCGTGCAGCTCTACGTGACCCTGTTGGGCAGTTGTGCGACCGTGCTCACCGCGCAGGACGGCGGCCAGTGGTGGACGCTGACCTTCATCTGCGTCGTCGTGGCGACGGACATCTTCGCCTACGTCTCCGGCTTGCTGTTCGGCAAGCATCCGATGGCGCCGCGCATCAGCCCGAAGAAGACCTGGGAGGGGTTCGCGGGAAGCGCGCTCGCCGCGCTCATCGTCTCGACCGTGCTGACGATCACGGTGCTGCGGCAGCCCGTGTGGGTCGGACTTCTGCTCGGCGCAGTGATCATCTGCACCGGCACGGCGGGCGATCTCGGTGAATCCTTGGTCAAACGCGATCTCGGAATCAAGGACATGTCCTCGTGGCTGCCGGGGCACGGCGGCTTCCTCGATCGGGTCGATTCGATTCTTCCTTCATCCGCTGCGGCCCTGTTGCTCTTCTTCGTGGTGCACTGACGTCACAATCGACGTCGTGCCTACCTCGTTCCCGAAGACCAGCGGCCGGACGCGCGGCTACCGCCCCGCGGACGTCGACCGATTCCTCGCCGAAGCGCGCCACGCCTTCGAATCCGGCGGCGCGATGACGGCTGCCGACATCCGGCAGACCGCGTTCACCATGGAGCGGAACGGGTACGTGCCGCAGGCGGTGGATTCGGCCCTCGAACGCCTCGAGGACGCCATCGCCGCCCGGGATCGCGACCGCGCCGTCGCCGTCGAGGGGGAGAAGGCGTGGTTCGCGACCACCAGGGGATTGGCGCGCGAGATCATCGCGCGGCTCGGCCGACCGGCGAATCGGCGGTTCGAACGGGCGGGCGTGTTCACGATCGGCTATTCGTGTCGGGAGGTCGACGCATTCGCCGATCGGGCCCGGTCCTATTTCGAGGGCTCGAGCGATCTGCGCGCCGAGGAGGTGCGGGCGGTCGCATTCCGGCCGAAGCGGCACGGGTATCGAGAAGCCCAGGTCGACCTCGTGCTCGACGGCATCGTCGAAGTCATGCTCGCCGTGCGCTGAGCGTGGCAGGCGAGCGCTTTTCAGGACACTTGCTACGCTGGGGGGATCGTGGGCAGACATTCGAATTCGGGCGATAGCCAGCCGACACGCCGTATTGCCGGAAACCCGTCAGATTCGGGCGTCGGTGTCGCGGAGCGTCCGGCGGCCGCATCACACGCCTCGAGCGCCCGCGCGGTGCCGCAGGGCCGGCGGGATCCGGTCAGGCCGATGTCGCGGCGCCGGGTGGCACTGAGTGTGTTCGCGATGCTCGCGTGCGCGGGCATCGCGCTCGTGACGGTCACCGATCCGTACGCCGGTGCGACCGCGAATCCGTACTATCAATCGGCGCCGCGGGTCGTGAGCGAGAAGCCGCAGAAGTGGAAGATCGACGGCGGCTACGTCCTGGTCGACATCAAGCGCGACAAGTACACGGTCGTGCAGCCCGCCGCTCCGAAGGTGAGCAGCCCCTCCTCATCGACCGCAGGAATCGCCAGTTACACGACCCCGTCGGGCGTGGCACAGGCGTACGCGGCCGAGCAGGTCGCGGCCAAGGGCTGGGACGGCTCGCAGTTCACCTGCCTCGTCGACCTCTGGAACCGCGAATCGGGCTGGAACACGCACGCGGAGAACCCGAGCGGCGCGTACGGCATCCCGCAGTCGCTGCCTGGCAGCAAGATGGCGGCGTTCGGCTCGGACTGGCAGAACGACTACAAGGTCCAGATCAACTGGGGTCTCGCCTACATCTCCGGCTCGTACGGCAGCCCGTGCGGGGCATGGGCGTCGTCGCAGTCCCGCGGCTGGTACTAGTCCGTTGCCTCGACGCAACCGCGTCGAGCGCGCAGCCGAGGCGCCGCTCCGGCTGCCGGCGGGTCCGCGTGTCGAGACGCGTCGCGGGCGCTCGTGGCACGTCCGAGACATCGCCGCCGCCGCGTCGCTGAAGGCGTACGTCTGCCCCGGCTGCGGGAACGGGATCGCCGTGGGCACCCCGCACGTCGTCGTGTGGCGTGCGGACGGTGTGCAGGGCGATGCGGCGGATCTGGACGCGCGCCGGCACTGGCACGCCCACTGCTGGCGGGTGGCATGACCCCCGTCCGCACAGGCGTGGTGTTGCGCGCCGATCGCACCGACATCGAGCTGCACACGGCCGACGGGCTGACGCTCGTGGGGGAGCTGGCGGTGCCGGCGGACGCGCCGCCCGTCGCGACGCTCGTCTGCCTGCACCCGCTGCCGACGCACGGCGGCTTCATGGACTCGCACGTGCAGCGCAAGGCCGCCGCACGGCTGCCTGCGCTCGCCGACCTCGCGGTGGTGCGCTTCAACTCCCGCGGCACGTCGAGTGACCGGGGCACGAGCGACGGCGCGTTCGACGGCGGCGACGCCGAGCAGTACGACTTGGCCGCCGCGATGGCGTTCGTGGCCGAGCGGGCACTGCCCGAACCCTGGCTGCTCGGCTGGTCCTTCGGCACGGAGATCGCGCTCCGGTACGGACTGCGGCACCCGATCGTCGGCGCGATCCTGCTGTCGCCGCCGCTGCACCGCGCGTCCGCGGCCGACGTGGCCGCCTGGCACGGCAGCGGCAAGCGGCTCGTCGTCGCGGTACCCGAGTTCGACGACTATCTGCGGCCGGCCGAGGCGCGTGAGCGGTTCGCGTCCGTGCCGGAGGCGCAGCTCATCGCGGTCGACGGCGCCAAGCACCTCTGGGTGGGGGAGCCGTTCGTGCAGCGGGTCCTCACCGAGGTGGTGCGCGCGGTGAACCCGGCCGCGCTGCCCCTGCCGACCGAGGTCGAGGACGGTCTCGTCGTCGGCTGAACCCGCCCGCGGGCAGCGCTAGAGCTGCGCCTGCTTCGGGACGACCACCTGCTGCAATATCAGCAGCACCGCCGCCGCGACCGGGATCGCGACCAGCGCTCCCAGGATGCCGAGCAGGGTGCCCCCGGTGAGCGCCGCGATCACGACGACGACGCCCGGCACCTTGACGGCGCGGTTCATGATGTTCGGGCTCAGCACGTACGCCTCGAGCTGCATGTACACGAGGTAGTAGATCGCGACCGTGATCCAGGTCGGCGGCGACGTCGGCGCGAGCACGAACTGGCCGAGCAGGATCAATACGGCACCCGAGATCGTGCCGACGAGCGGAATGAGGCTGCCCAGGAAGGCGATGAAGGCGAACAGGGCGGGCAGTTTGGCCCCGATCACGCTCAGGAAGATGAAGCTCAGCACGCCGTTCACGAGCGCGAGCGACACCTGACCGATCACGTACCGGCCGACGGCCTGAAAGATCTGCTCCGCGATCGCCGCGAACGACGCCCGCTTCGTCATCGGCACGAGCAGGTACAGCGCGCGCTTGAAGCTGCCGAGCGACGCCGCGAAATACAGCATCAGGATGATGACGACGACCGCACCGCTGATGCCGCCCACGATGCCGATGCCGACCTGGAGCACGCCGCCCGTGATGGTCGCCGCATTCTTCGTCAGGAACGCGGTCGCCTGGTTGACGGTGCCCTGCACGTCGATGCTCGGGAACGTGCTCTGCACGCTCTTCAGGAAGTCCTGCCACGAGGTGCCGTTGACGTAGGTGCCGACGCCCTCCGCCAGATTCACGGTCTGCTTGACGATGATCGGCGCGATGGCGAATCCGATGCCGACGAATGCGCCGATGACGACGACCAGCACGCTGACGATGGCGAGCGCTCGCGGCACCTTCCGCCGCTCGAGCATGGCGATGATCGGGTCGAGGCCCAGGGCGAGGAACATCGCCGCGAAGACGTAGGTGAGTATCGTCGCGAGCTGGACGACGGCGCCGCCGATCGCGATCGCGAGCAGCACGCCGAGGCCGGCGAGCAGGCCGGTGCGGAAGGGGCTGAGGAGGCGCACGTCAGCGGGTCCGGCGAGCGGATCGCGGGCCCGTGGATCGGGTGCGCACTAGTTGACTTCGAGCGGCTCGGCGTGGTGCAGCGCACCCCGGAGGGACTCGAAGTACTGCGCGATGCCGTCGCGCTCCTCGCGGAGCCCTTCGAGGCGCTGCTCCGCGTCGCTGACGAGCTGCGCGGTGCGCGCCTCCGCCTCTGCGACGATCGCGTGCGCCCGCGCCCGCGCCGACGACACGAGATCGGCCGCCTCGGCGTCGGCGGCTTCGCGCTGCTTCCGGCCCTCGATCTGCATCGTCATCTCGAGCGTGTCGGCCTCGAGTCGCTTGTCGCCGGCACGGCGGATGGCGTCCGCGAGTTGCGCGTTCGCGTCGTCCAGGTAGCGCTGCGTCGACGCGACCGCGTCCTGGTGCTTCGCCAGGTACTCCTTCTCCGCCTCGTCGCGCCTCGCCTTGAGCTCCACGTCGAGGTCGAGGCGGGCCTGCTCGATCTCGCGGGTGTGCTGCTGTCGCACCTGCGACAGCTCGGCCGCGAGTGCGTTCTTCTTCGCCTCGTGGTCGCGCAGCGTCGCGATGCGCGCCTCTTCCAACTCCCGCTCGGCGGCCGCTCTCGCCGCGGCGAGTTCCTTGGCGGCGTCGGCCCGCACCTGCGCGAGCTCCGTCTCGACCTCCGCGCGGCGTGCGGCGACGGCTCGGGTCGCGTCCTCCTGCTCCTCGCCGAGGCGGCGGCGGTGCTCCGCCTGCTCGAACTCGCTCTCGCGCAGGATGCGCGCGGTCTCGTCCCTGGCGAGCGCGGTCTCCCGCTCCGCGACGGCCCGCAACTCGGCGGCCTCGCGGTCGGCCGCGGCACGGACCGCCTGCGCCTCGCGCTTGGCGGTACCGCGCGTCTCGGCCGCCTCGGTCGCGACGGCGCCCCGGATCGCCGCCGCCTCGCGCAGTGCGTCCTGGGTGGCGCTCTCGGCGTGCGCCTCCGCCGAGGCGAGCATGCGATCGGCCTCGGCGTGCGCGGACTGCAGGATCGCGTCGGCCTGGCTGCGCGCATCGCCGAGGATGCGCTCGCCGAGGTCGGCGGCCTCGACCCGCATGCGGTCGGCGTCCGTCTGTGCGGTCGTGCGGAGCCGTTCGGCGTCGATGTCCGCCTGCGCGATCACCCGCGTGGACTGCTCCTCGGCGATGCGCAGGAGGCCCTCGAGGCGGTGCCCGAGCCCGGAGTACGTCGGGGAGCCGACCTCCTCGAGCTCGCTGTCGAGTTCGTCGACCCGCTGGGCGAGGCGCTTGGCCTCTTTCTGCGACTCGGCGGCGAGCTGGTTCGCCTTGATGAGCTCGCGCCGAAGGTCCTGGAGGGCGGCGTCGACCTCTTCTTTGTTATACCCGCGGAGTGCCTGGGTGAAGCCGGACTCGTCGGACACGGTTCGCTCCTGATCAGCCAAGGGGCCCCGGCGGCCGGTGCCGCACGTTCCCACAGTGTAAGTCGTACGGCGTGTCCGAGTCCGGCTCTCGGATGCGGTGTTCCGCGTGCCCCGCGGTTAGGCTGTCGGGATTTCGTGCCTGCCGCATCCCGGATGCCGGTGCGGCACTGGCTTAGCATGCGGTGTGTCGCGCGCGTCGACGCGCCTCGGCCGTCCGAAGGGTACTCGTGCGTTTCGTCCTCGCTCTCGTCGCGCTCGTCGTCGCGGCGGTGCTCGTGGGACTCGGCGTGGCCCAGCGGACCGTCCTGCTGCCCGAGAACCACGCGACGATCACCGCAGGCGTCTCGGAGGACGCGCACTACCTGGTGATCCCCGGTTCCGTCCTCGACTCGCACACGGGCGCGCAGCACATCCACATCGAGGGCCCCGGCGCCGTGTTCGCGGCGTACGGCCGCACCAGTGACGTCACCGCATGGCTGTCGGGCGAGCGGTACCAGGCCTTCTCGGTCGACAAATCGGGCGCGATGCAGCCGGGCCGGATGACGACCGCCCCGGTCGTCGCCGGACTGACGGCGAGCGGAACCCCCGACCCCGACGGCTCCGATCTCTGGCTCGACCAGGCGCGCGGGACGAAGACCCTCGACTGGATCGTCGACGTGCCTTCGAGCGTCGCGCTGCTCGTCGCCTCGAACGGGAAGGACGCCGCGCCCCCGACGGTCACGGTGAGCTGGCCCGTGCACGTCAGCACGCCGTTCTCGACGCCGCTCATCGTCGGCGGCAGCGTCCTGGCCGTCATCGGCCTGCTCCTCTACGTCTGGGCGCTCGTGCACATGCGTCGCCGTCGCGGTCCCCGCCGCAAGCCGCCGGCAAAGATGCCGAAGCCGCCCCCACCGCCCAAGGTGAAGCAGCCGAAGGTCCAGGCGCCGGCGGCGACGCGCGGCCGCCGGTCGGTGCGCCGCATGGTCGCGGCGCTGCCCGCGGTCGGTGTGCTCGCGCTGCTCACCGCCTGCACGGGCTCGCCCGCGCCGCTGCCGGTGGTGACGCAGTCGACCAAGCCCGTGACCGTGACACCCGCGGCCCTGACTCAGGCGCAGGCCAAGGACATCCTGACCCGCGTTGCGGCCACGACGGCCACGGCGGACAAGAAGCTCGACGCGACGACCCTGGCGACGCGGTTCGCCGGCAGCGCGCTCGCGCTCCGCACGGCCGCCTACACCGTGAAGAAGAAGGACACGAAGGCGACGCTGCCGCAGGCGATCCCCACGACCACGATGTCGGTCGGCGTGACGCTGCCGCAGGCGACGACGGGCTGGCCGCGCACGCTCTTCGCCGAGGTGACGGACTCCGCGGACGCCAAGGCGCCGCCCGTCGCGCTGACGCTGGTGCAACAGGATCCGCGATCCCAGTACCTCGTGCAGTACGAGGTGTCGCTCGAACCCAACGTGAAGCAGCTGCCGACGTTGCCGTCGTCGCTGACGGGCGCCGCGCGCCTGGCCGCCGACACGCCGCTGCTGCGCGTCACGCCGGCCGAACTGGCCCGCGACTACGGGCTGATGCTGCAGAAGTCGGACGTCAAGGAGGCCGCGCTGTTCGATACGACCAACGATGCGCTGCTGCAAGCGGTCGGGGTGGCGGCGAAGAAGAAGGCATCGAAGGCGCTCGGGTCGACCGCCAAGCTCACGTTCTCCGAGGCCGGGGCCGATCCGAGTACGATCGTCGCCGTCGCGACCGCGGATTCGGGCGCCCTGGTGTCGGTCGGTCTGACCGAGACCTGGACCGTCAAACCGGTCAAATCGGGTGTCACGATCAAACCGAGCGGTGCGACGAAGATCCTCGCCAAGTCGTCGTCGAGTTCGAAGGGCTTCGCCTCCGTGTACAGCTACCAGCTGCTGTTCTCCGTCCCGTCCGCCGCGAGCACCGACAAGGCCGTGCTCCTCGGCTACTCGCAGGGCATCGTCCAGGCGAAGCACCTCTGACGATGGCGACTCCCACACGTCCCCCTGCCGCAGCGGCGCTCCGTGGCGCCATCGACCTCGCGCCGCTCGTGCAGCGGTCCGCGCAGCCGCCCGCCGCCCCCGCGCAGGCGCGGCCGCCGGCCCCGGGTGAGCCGGTCACGGAAGGCGTCGTCTTCGAGGCGGGCGACGCCGACTTCGGCAAGGTCGTCGACCTCTCGGGCACGGTGCCCGTGATCGTCGCGATCGTGGCCGGATGGAGCACACCGTCACAGGAGCTCGTCCCCGCACTGACGAAGGCGGTCGAAGCGCATGCCGGCCGGATCGCGCTCGCGATCGTGGATCACGACGCCAACCCGCAGCTGCGGCAGGCCTTCCAGGCGCAAGCCGTGCCGACCGTCGCCGCCGTGATCGCCGGCGGCCCGGTCTCGCTCTTCCAGGGCGGTGCGACCGACGAGCAGCTCGCCGCGCTGCTGCCGCAGGTGCTGCAGCTCGCCGAGCAGAACGGCGTGCAGGGCGTCCTCGGCACGGGGCCCGTCACGGCTGACGAAGAGGCGCCGGCCGCGCCGCTGCCCCCGCACCACGCCGAGGCGTACGCGGCGATCGAGGCGCAGGACTACGAGACGGCGGCCAGGGAGTTCCGCACCGCCATCGCGCAGGACCCGCGCGATCAGGCGGCCGTGGCGGCGCTCGCCCAGGTCGAACTGCTGCGCCGCCTCGCAACCGCCGACCCCGCCACGGTCCGTGCCGCGGCCGGTTCGGCGCCGAAGGACGTCGACGCGCAGCTCGCGGTCGCGGACCTCGACGTCGCCGGCGGTCATCTCGACGACGCGTTCGACCGGCTGCTCGACCTGTTCGCCATCGTCGGCGGAGACGACCGGACGGCGATCAGGACCCGGCTGCTCGACTACTTCGAGATCGCGGGTCCCGACGACCCGCGCGTCGGGGCGGCGCGCCGTCGGCTGACGACACTGTTGTTCTGAGCAGCACGAGCCCGGCTACGCCGTGCGGCTGCTGCTCGCGCGGCTGCCGCGCGCGCCCGTGAGCACCGCGAAGTTGTGCACGAGCGAGGTGCACGCGGTGTCGACGATGCCCGCGACGGTCTCGTGGATGTCCAGGCTGTAGGCATACGGGTCGAAGAGATCCCAGTCCGTGTCGTCGCCGACCTGACGGTCGACGGCCGACGCGATCGACCGGGTCGCTGTGCGGAGCCGCTCCTCGAGGCGCTTGCCCCGGCCGTGCGAGGTGCTCGCGGACTGCGCGGCCGCGGCGCCGCCGGCGGCGACGTACTCGAGCATCGCGAACGTGCGAGGCCTGGCCGCGGGGAACTGCAACAGGATCTGCGCTCGGAGCCGTCGCGACATCGTCAGCACCAGGTCCGCGCGCTCGAGCACAGCGGGATCCAGGGGAGTCGCGGCGTGCTCGTCGAGCACGAGATCGCGGCGGGCCGCGACGGTCAGCAGGTTGTCGGGGGCACCGACGCCGGCAGGGGCGTTCAGGCCGACGGACTGGGTGCGCACCTCATCCGCCGCGCGCGGCCAGATGCGATGCAACTCGGCGCGTGTCCGCGCCGCCGCGAGCACGGATCGACCGAGATTCCGGTCGCCGACGAACAGGATCGTGAAGGTCATACGCGGATCGCTCCTTCGCACTGCGGCGTGTCGTCACCCAGTATCACCGATGTCCTGCTATCGGGCGCTATCCGGCCGTCATGCGGCCCCGTCCGCTCGGCGCACGCGTGCTCGAACCGGGTAACGGGTCCGGATCGGGTCAGTAGGCCCCGTCCGAGGTGAAGACCGCCTTGGCGGTGCGCCACAGGATGACGAGGTCCTGCGTCAGCGTCCAGTTCTCCACGTAGTAGAGGTCGAGGCGGATGCCGTCGGCCCAGCCGAGGTTCGACCGGCCGCTCACCTGCCACAGGCCGGACAGACCGGGCGTCACGGCGAGGCGGCGCAGTTCGCGCCGGTCGTACTCGGACACCTCGGAGGGCAGGGCCGGGCGCGGGCCGACGAGGCTCATCTCGCCCCGCAGCACGTTGACCAGCTGCGGCAGCTCGTCGAGCGAGTACCGGCGCAGCACCTTGCCGATGCGCGTGACCCTGGGGTCGTCCGCCATCTTGAAGAGGCCCTTGTCCATGCCGGCCGTCAGCTCGGCGCGGCGCGCGTCGGCGTCCTTGGACATCGAACGGAACTTGAGGATGCGGAACGTCTCGCCGTTGCGGCCGACCCGCTCCTGCGAGTAGAAGACGCCGCCGGCGCTGTCACGGGAGATCAACACGGCGATGACCGCGAAGAGCGGCGCCATGAGCAGCAGCGCGCCTGCCGAGGCCGCGATGTCGAACGCCCGCTTCAGGTACCGCTTGGCGCCGGCCAGGTTCGGGGTCTGCACGTGCACCAGCGGCAGGCCGGCGACGGGACGCAGGTGGATGCGCGAGCCGCCGACGTCGGTCAGGCTCGGTGCGAGCACCAGCTCGTGACGCCGGGGCTCGAGGTGCCAGGCGAGATCGCGGATCCGCTCGGGCGACAGGTGGTCGGAGCTCGTGGCCATCACGGTGTCGGCGCCGAGGCCGTCAAGGGCCGCGGGGACCGACTCGACGTCGCCGACGATCGGCAGGCCTGCGACGGTGCCCGACGTCGGGCCGTCGGTGAGCGAGACACCGACGACGCGGTAGCCGTGCCCGGGCTCGCGGGCGAGGTCCTTGGCCGTTTTCGCCACCTGCGCGGTGGAGCCGATCAGCACGACGCGGTGGGAGTAGCCACCCGCACGCCGCTTGGCGCCGAGCCAGCGGCGAGCGGTCCAGCGGCCGACCAGCAGCATCGCGAGGCCGAGCGGGAAGACGGTCGCGACCCACTGCCTCGCCGGCTCGAGCCCGAGGAAGAAGGCGCCGACCAGGACGGCGCAGAGGGTGATGAAGGTCGCCACGATGATGCGGCGGTACTCCGTCGTGCCCGAGCCGATCTCGCGCTCGTCACGCGCGTCCATCAGGCCGAGCGACAGGATCCACACCACACCGACCAGGACGGAGGTCTGCAGGAACGAGAGGTGCAGCAGCGCGCCGTGGCCGGTGGGCAGCGGTGCGAGTCCCATCCAGACGAGGTGCGACAGCACGACGGCGACGGCCACGACGGCGACATCGACGACGAGCAGGCGCCTGGCGTAGCTGCGCGTCCAGCGCCGGGGCGCGGCAGCGGTGCGAACCGGCGCGAGGACCGGTGCCGAGGTGGCGAGGGGAAGGGGGGAAGTAGTCACGATGCATCCGTCTGGGGGAACGGGTGCGGTGCCCCATCGGGACGGGGAACCGCAATTCGGGCGGGGGTGTCGACCGGACCTGGGTCCTGGCGGCGGGTGAACTTCCTGCGTGCCGATCGTGACGGGTCCGCAGGGGTGTTCGAGTGAGCGTGGGGTGGGCTCGGTCGGGCGGGTGCTGCCGATCGTGGGGCGATCGGTGGCGGTTGGGGTGGGTGGTACCTACCGGGCGGGGCGTGCTCTGGGGTGAGCGGCCCATCCGGTGTTCAGTACGTTACTGGGGGACAGACCGATTCGCCCACCCCACTGTGAGGGGTGCAGGGGCGTCGCGGCCGGCCGGCCGGTCCGCCACATCACTCCGCCGGCTTCAGGTAGAGCGCGCCGAGCGGTGGCAGGGTCAGTACCGCGGACGCCGGATGACCGTGCGCGCCGATCTCCGTCGCCTCGACCTGGCCGAAATTGCCGACACCGGAGCCGCCGTACTCGACCGCGTCCGAGTTCAGGACTTCGATCCAGGTGCCGGTCCGCGGCAGCCCGACCCGGTAGTCGCCGACCGGCCGGCCGGAGAAGTTGAAGAGCGCGGCGATCGGGTTGCCGTCCCGGTCCCAGCGCAGGAAGGTCAGCACGCTGTTCGCGCTGTCGCCGCCGTCGATCCAGGAGAAGCCGGCGTCGCTGAAGTCCTGCTGCCACAGCGCAGGATGGTCGCGGTAGACACGGTTCAACTGGCTGACGAACGACAGCAGTCCCTGGTGCGCCGGCTGCTCGAGGATCCACCAGTCGAGCGCGCGCTCCTCGCTCCACTCGGAGGGCTGTCCGAACTCCTGCCCCATGAAGAGCAGCTGCTTGCCCGGGTGAGCCCACTGGAATGCGAGGTAGGCGCGTACGTTCGCGAGCTTCTGCCAGTGGTCACCCGGCATCTTCGACAGCAGCGAGCCCTTGCCGTGCACCACCTCGTCGTGACTGATCGGCAGGATGAAGTTCTCGCTGAACGCGTAGAGGAACGAGAAGGTGAGCTCGTTCTGGTGCCACGAGCGCCACATCGGGTCCTCGGCGATGTAGCGCAGGGTGTCGTTCATCCAGCCCATGTTCCACTTCAGGCCGTAGCCGAGCCCGCCGGCATCGGTCGGATGCGTGACGCCGCCCCAGCTCGTCGACTCCTCGGCCATCATCAGGATGCCCGGATTGAGCTTGTACGCGGTCGCGTTGACCTCCTGCATGAAGCTGATCGCCTCGAGGTTCTCGCGCCCGCCGTAGCGGTTCGGCAGCCACTGCCCCGGCTCGCGCGAGTAGTCGAGATACAGCATCGATGCGACGGCGTCGACCCGGAGTCCGTCGACGTGGAACTCCTCGAGCCAGTACAGCGCGTTCGCCACGAGGAAGTTGCGCACCTGGCTGTCGCCGAAGTTGAAGATGAGCGTGCCCCAGTCCTGGTGTTCGCCGAGACGCGGGTCGCTGTGCTCGAAGAGCGGCTGGCCGTCGAACCGGGCGAGGGCGAACTCGTCCTTCGGGAAGTGGCCAGGCACCCAGTCGACGAAGACGCCGATACCGCCCTGGTGCAGGCGATCGATGAGGTATTTGAGGTCGTCGGGGTGGCCGAAGCGCGACGTCGGGGCGTAGTAGCCCGACACCTGGTATCCCCACGAACCGCCGAACGGGTGCTCGGCGAGCGGCATGAACTCGACGTGCGTGAACCCGGTCTCGTGGATGTACTCGACGAGCTGGTCCGCGAGCTCGCGGTAGCCGAGCCCCGGCCGCCACGAGCCGACGTGCAGCTCGTAGACGGAGACCGGGCCGTTGTGCACGTCGCCGGCCGCTCTGCTGCTCATCCACGACGAGTCGCCCCAGCGGTAGTTGCTCTCGGTGATGACGGACGCCGTCGCCGGCGGCTGCTCGGTGTGCCTGGCGAGCGGGTCGGCCTTGTCGATCCACTCGCCCGCTGCCGTGCGGATCTCGTATTTGTAGGCGTTGTAGGGCGCGAGTCCCGGCACGAACAGTTCCCAGACACCGTTGCCGTCGAGTCGGCGCATCGCGTGCATCACGCCGTTCCAGTTGTTGAAGTCACCGATGACACGGACCGCCTGCGCGTGCGGCGCCCAGACGGCGAACGACGTGCCCCACGTGGATCGGGTCACACCCGTCAGCTCGCGGTAGTGCGAGCCGAGCATGTCCCAGAGCCGCTCGTGCCTGCCCTCACCGAAGAGGTGCAGGTCGACCTCCCCGACGCTCGGCAGGTAGCGGTACGGGTCGTCGGCGGTCCACGCCGTCCCGCCACCGTTGCCGTCGTCGTAGGTCGTCTCGAGCACGTAGTCCTGGAAGCCCGCGGTCGACACGCCCTGCCACACGCCCCAGCCGATGTGCTCCATCGGCACGCGCTCGCCTCCCGCGATCACCGCGACGACGTCGCGCGCGAGGGGGCGCAGCGCGCGGATGACGACGCCGCCGTCGCCGGACGGATGCTGTCCGAGGACCGAGTGCGGTCCGGTGTGCTCACCGGCGGCGATCGCCTGCAGCTCGCCGTCGGGGGGCGTCGGCGCCGTACGCGGCGCGTGCTCGAGTTGGTCCGACATGTGATGCCTTTCTGGACGGTCGCGACGACGTTGTGCGCGACGACGGGTTCAGACGGGGATGTGGAGCACGTGCACCGGCTCGGTGAACGGATCGAGGCGCACGTAGTTGTCGGCGCCCCAGTTCCAGACGGAGTCCGTGACGAGATCGTGGGCGTCGAACCGGTCGCCCGGCGTGAGGCCGAACGCGGTCAGGTCGAGGTGCACGGTCGTCTCGCGGCCGCCATGCGGATCGAGATCGGCGACGACGACGATCGCGTCCGCGACACCGGTGTGCGTGAACTCGGCGCCGAGGAACTTGCTGAACACGAGCACGGCGTCGTCCTCGCTCCAGTGGAACCGGATGTTGCGCAGCTGCCCGAGTGCCGGGTGCGCGCGACGGATCGCGTTCAGCCGCGTCAGATACGGCCCGAGCGTGCGGCCCAGCATCGCCGCCTTGGCCCAGTCCCTCGGCCGGTACTCGTACTTCTCGTTGTCGATGTTCTCCTCCGACCCCGGGCGCGCGACGTCCTCGAACAGCTCGAACCCGGAGTACACCCCCCACGTCGGCGCCGACGTCGCGGCGAGCGCGGCCCGGATCTTGTAGGCCGCCGGGCCGCCGAACTGCAGGTACGGGGTGAGGATGTCGTGCGTGTTCACGAAGAAGTTCGGCCGTAGGTAGTCGGCCGAGGTCTGCGACAGCTCGACGAGGTAGTCGGTCAGTTCCGCCTTCGTGTTCCGCCAGGTGAAGTACGTGTAGCTCTGCTGGAAGCCGACCTTCGCGAGTCCCTGCATCATCGGCGGCCGCGTGAACGCCTCAGCGAGGAAGATCACCTCGGGGTACGTGGAATTCACGTCGAAGATCAGGCGCTCCCAGAACGCCAGCGGCTTCGTGTGCGGGTTGTCGATGCGGAAGATGTGGATCCCGTGGTCGATCCAGACCTGGAAGATCCGCCGCATCTCGGCGTAGGAGCCCTCCGGGTCGTTGTCGAAGTTGAGCGGATAGATGTCCTGGTACTTCTTCGGCGGGTTCTCCGCGTACGCGATCGTGCCGTCGGCGAGCGTCGTGAAGAACTCGGGGTGTTCCTTCACCCAAGGGTGGTCGGGCGACGCCTGCAACGCGATGTCGATGGCGATCTCGAGATCGAGCCGCGCCGCCATGTCGATGAAGTACGCGAAGTCCTCCGCCGTGCCGAGCTTCGAGTCGATGGTGTCGTGGCCGCCTTCGGCGGAGCCGATGCCGTAGGGCGAACCCGGGTCGTGGGGACCGGCGACGAGCGTGTTGTTCGGACCCTTGCGGTTCGTGACGCCGATGGGATGGATCGGCGGGATGTAGACGACGTCGAAGCCCATCTCCGCGATGTAGGGCAGGCGCCGCGCGGCCGTGCGGAACGTGCCGCTAGTCCACGATCCGTCCTCGTGCGGCTTCGCGCCCTCGCTGCGCGGGAAGAACTCGTACCAGGAGCCGCGCCCGCTCCGCGTGCGCTCGACCCGCAGGGTCTGTTTCGGCGACTCGCTGGAGAGCGTGGTGAGCGGCCTGGCGTCGAACTCGGCGGCGACCGCACCCGACGTCGCGGCGGCGAACCGCTCGGCTGCGGGGGAGTCCCCGCGCAGCACCGCCGCGGTCTCCGACAACTGCGCGCGCGCCTGCTCAGGGCGCCCCGCGTCCGCCGCTGCGCGTTCGAGCAGCAGCGCACCCTCGACGCACATGAGCTCGGTGTCCACACCGGCCGGGATCTTGATCTCGGCGTTGTGCAGCCAGGTGTGCCAGTCGTCCGACCAGGCGCGCACCGTCCATGTCCACGTGCCCGTCGCATCGACCTGGAAGAGGGCGCCCCAGCGGTCGAGGCCCGCGATCTGCAGCTGCATGCGCCGCACGTGGACCGTGCCGTCGGGGGCCGTGATGACGACGTCGGCGCCGATGAGGTCGTGGCCCTCGCGGAACACCGTCGCGCCGAACGGCACCACCTCGTCGACGAACGCCTTCGCCGGCCAGAGGTCGTCCGGCTGCTTCGGGCTGAGGCCGAGGATCGGCAGACGGCCGATCCTCGGCACGAACGCGGGTGCCTTCGCCCCGGCGCGTCGTGTCGCCGCCGCGGGTGCTGCTGTCGCACTCGAGCCCTGTTCGGAACCCGATTTCCGCCCGGCGCCCTTGCCTCGCTGTGTGTCGGCCACATGCCAACTCTACGCATGCCGGACACGGTTGAACCGTGCATTCCCTGCACCGCCCGGACCGCCCTATACAGTGGCCCGGATCGCCCGCGCCCAGCCGTCCTCTCACTAGGAGCGACCCGTGAAAGCAATCCGCCGATTCACCGTCCGCACCGTGCTGCCGGCGTCGCTCGCGGCGCTGGATGCACTCGCGGCGAACCTGCGCTGGTCGTGGCACGAGCCGACGCAGCAGCTGTTCGAGGAGATCGATCCGGACATCTGGCGGCACATCCACGGCGACCCGGTGGCGCTGCTCGGCGCGGTCCAGCCGGCGCGCCTCGCGGCGCTCGCGGCCGATCGTGCGTTCGTGGCGCGTGCGAACGCGCTGCGCGCGGATCTCGACCGGTACACCTCTGAGCCGCGCTGGTACCAGGGCCTCGCGGACGCGCCAGAGCACATCGCGTACTTCTCGCCCGAGTTCGGCATCGCCGCGGCGCTGCCGCAGTACTCGGGCGGCCTCGGCATCCTGGCGGGCGACCACCTCAAGAGCGCGTCGGACCTCGGTCTGCCCCTGACGGGCATCGGCCTGTTCTACCGGGCCGGCTACTTCACCCAGTCGATCTCCAGTGACGGCTGGCAGCAGGAGGCGTACCCGGTCCTCGACCCGGACGGTCTGCCGCTCACGCTGCTGCGGGACGTGGACGGCGCGCCGGCCCTCGTGTCGCTCGCCCTGCCGTACGGGCGAACCCTGCACGCCCGCATCTGGCAGGTCGCGGTCGGCAGAGTGACCCTGCTGCTGCTCGACACGGACATCCCCGAGAACGACGAGTCGCTGCGCGGCGTCACCGACCGCCTCTACGGCGGGGGAGGCGAACACCGGCTGCTGCAGGAGCTGCTGCTCGGCATCGGCGGCGTCCGCGCCCTGCGCACGTGGACCGAGATCACGGACCGCCCGGACCCGCTCGTGTTCCACACGAACGAAGGGCATGCCGGATTCCAGGGGCTCGAGCGGATCTCGACGCTCATCCACGGCGGTCTGAGCTTCGCCGAGGCGCTGCAGGTCGTGCGCGCAGGCACCGTCTTCACGACGCACACGCCGGTGCCTGCGGGCATCGACCGGTTCGACCGCAATCTGATCCAGCAGTACTTCTCCGGCGACCTGCTGCCGGGGGTCGACGTCTGGGAGGTGCTCGCACTCGGCTCCGAGTCGTACCCGGGAGGCGCGCACGACGTGTTCAACATGGCGGTGATGGGTCTGCGGCTCGGTCAGCACGCGAACGGGGTGAGCCGCCTGCACGGCGACGTGAGCCGCGGCATGTTCGCGGGGCTCTGGCCGGGCTTCGACCAGGACGACGTGCCGATCACGTCGGTCACGAACGGTGTCCACGCGCCGACCTGGACCGATCCGACCCTGCTGGACCTCGCCGAACGGAAACTCGGCACCGCCGATACGACCGCGGCCGACTGGGCCGCCGCGTGGGTCTCGGACGACGAGCTGTGGGAGGCGCGGAACCGGATGCGGGCGAACCTCGTCGCGGACGCGCGCCGCCGCATCACCGCGGCGTGGCTGGAGCAGAACCCGGGTGCATCCGCTCCCGCATGGTTCGGCGACCTGCTCGATCCGGACGTTCTCACGATCGGATTCGCGAGGCGGGTGCCGACCTACAAGCGGCTGACGCTGATGCTCGAGGACGAGAAGCGGCTGATCTCGCTGCTCACGCACCGCAAGCGGCCGATCCAGCTCGTCATCGCGGGCAAGAGCCACCCGGCCGACGACGAGGGCAAGCGGCTGATCCAGAAGCTGGTCCGGTTCACGCAGGACCCCGAGCTGCGCCGCCGGATCGTGTTCCTGCCGAACTACGACATCGCGATGGCGAAGGTGCTCTACCCGGGCACGGACGTCTGGCTGAACAACCCGCTGCGGCCCCTCGAGGCGTGCGGCACGTCCGGCATGAAGGCGGCCCTGAACGGCGTGCTCAACCTGTCGATCCTCGACGGCTGGTGGAACGAGTACTACGACGGTGAGAACGGCTGGGCGATCCCCTCCGCCGATGCCGCGGGGGATGCGGCCGAGCGCGACAAGCTCGAGGCCGAGAGCCTGTACGACCTGATCGAGAACCAGGTGGCACCGCGGTTCTACCGCCGGGATGCCAAGGGTGTGCCGACGAGGTGGATGCAGTCGGTCCGGCACACGCTCTCGACGCTCTCGCCGGCGCTGTCGGCGGACCGGATGGTGCGCCAGTACGTGCTCGAGCTCTACGTGCCGGCGGGCGAGGCGGCCGAGCGGATCGCCGCGAACGACTTCGCGGGCGGCAGGGAACTCGCGGCGTGGAAGCAGTCGGTGAGCGGCGGCTGGGGCGACGTGCACGTCGTGCACGTCGAGTCGGGCGGCCTCGCCGCCGTGCCGCAGGTCGGCGACGAGCTGCAGGTGCGCGCGCAGGTGCAACTCGGCTCGCTCGACCCGGAGGACGTCGCGGTCGAGGTCGTGTGGGGCACCTCCAAGGAGGGCGACGTGCTCACCGACACGGCGACGCTCGAGCTCGAGCCGCTCGTCGACGACGGCGATGCCGACGGCGCGGACAGTGCGACGACGTTCGCCGGCACCGTCGCGCTCGCGCGCTCCGGGTCCTTCGGCTACAACGTCCGGGTCGTCCCGAAGAACCCCTACCTCGCCTCCGCGGCCGAGATGGGCCTGGTCGCCATCGCCCACTGACCAATCGACGGCCTTTCGGTCGCGCGGGGTCGGAAACAGGCCTCTGACCACATCGGAAAGCGAAAAGGCCGTCGTTCGGTCAGCGGAGTGGGATCAGGCGGAGCGCGCCCGGTAGAGCATGATCGTCGGGCCGATGATGGTGATGGGGTCGCCCGGCAGTGAGACGAAGCCGAAGTCGTCGTCGTCGCCGCTGTTCCAGAGATGCTCGTAGGCGACGATGCCGTCGTACTCGGGCAGCTGGACGGTGATGTGCGTCTCCTCGCCGTGGACCACGACGAGGGTCGTGTTCGGCTCCTCGGTCTCGGGGGTCGAACGGGCGAGGTACTGCAGCGTGCGGCTCTCGGGCGCGATCCAGCCCGCCTCGCTCATGGTGGCGCCGTCGGCGTTGAACCAGTGCATCTCGCTCGCCGACGGGACCGGCTCGTCGCGCTTCGCGTACCGCGTCGGCCGCAGCGCGGGGTTCTCGTGGCGCAGCCGGATCAGGCGCTTGGTGACCTCGAGCAGATCGCGCTGCCAGTCGGCGAGGTTCCAGTTCAGCCAGGTCAGCGGGGCGTCGTGGCAGTAGGCGTTGTTGTTGCCGCGCTGCGACCGTCCGAACTCGTCGCCGGCGACGAGCATCGGCGTCCCCGCCGACAGCAGCAGGATGCCGAGCATGTTCCGCATCGCTCGGCGACGCTCGGCCAGCACGACCTCGTTGCGGGTCGCGCCCTCGACACCGAAGTTGAACGAGTGGTTGTTGTCGGTGCCGTCGCGGTTGGACTCGCCGTTGCCGAGGTTGTGCTTGGCGTTGTAGCTCGTGAGATCGGCGAGGGTGAACCCGTCGTGCGCGGTGACGAAGTTGATGCCCGCGAGCGGACCGCGCGAGTCGGCGAACCGCGAACTCGAGCCGGCGAGCCCGTCCGCGACGACGCCGATGCCCGCGCGGGGCAGGCCGCCGTTCCGCACGACGTCGATGTCGGTGAGCCAGAAATCGCGGACGAGATCGCGGTAGCGGTCGTTCCACTCCGTCCATCCGGGCGGGAAGGCGCCGGTCTGCCAGCCTCCGAGGCCCACGTCCCACGGCTCGGCGATGAGCTTGACGCCGGCGAGTGCCTGGTCGTCCCGGAGGGCGGTCAGGAGCGGATGGTCGGGCTGGAACGTCGCCGACCCGTCGCGGCCGAGGGTCACCGCGAGGTCGAACCGGAACCCGTCGATCTGCATCTCCGTCGCCCAGTAGCGGACCGAGTCGAGGATCATGCGCTGCACGACCGGCTGCGACGCGTCGAGCGAGTTGCCGCATCCCGTCGTGTCGATGGCTCTGCCCGTGTCGTCCTGCCGGTAGTAGGTGCTGTTGTCGAGGCCGCGGAACGAGATCGGGGGCGTGGCGAAGGTCTCCTCCGCCGTGTGGTTGTAGACCACGTCGAGGATCACCTCGATGCCTGCCTCGTGCAGCCCTCGCACCATCTTCTTGAACTCGGTGAGGACCGCCTGCGCGCCGCCCGCCCGCGCGGCGGCGGTGGCGTACGGCGCGTGGGGTGCGAAGTAGGCGACCGAGTTGTAGCCCCAGTAGTTCGCGAGACCCTGCTTGACGAGCCGGCGCTCGCTCATGAACGCGTGCACGGGCAGGAGCTCGACGGCGGTGATCCCGAGTTCGCGCAGGTAATCGATCGTCGCCTCGTGGGCGAGCCCGGCGTACGTGCCGCGGAGCGCGGCAGGCACACCGCGGAGCTGCTTCGTGAGGCCCTTGACGTGCGCTTCGTAGATGACCGTCTGATCCATCGGGATCGCCGGCTTCGGGACGCCGCCCCACTCGAACCGGTCGTCGACGAGCACCGAGCGCCAGCCCTCGCGGTCGACGCGGGACGTGCCGCGCGCGTACGGATCGAGCAGGAAGGCGTCGGAGGAGAAGGCGTCGCGCGGTCCGTGAGGTCCGTCGGCTCGGATCGCGTAGGTGCGACCGGGTGTGAGCATGTCGGAGCGGGCCGCCCACACGCCGAACTGGTCCCGGCGCATCCGCACGCTGCGCTCGACCCAGCTCGTGTCGCGCTCGTTCAGGAGCAGCAACTCCATGCGCGTCGCGGTCGAGGAGAACACCCGGGCCTCGCCGACGTCGCCGAGCCACCGCACGCCGAGGTCGCGGAACGGATCGTCCTCTGCCGCGGGGGCGCTCTGCATGCGACTTAGCCTATGAGGGTGAATGTCTACCTCGACCACGCGGCCGGGTCGCCGATGCGCCCCCGCGCGATCGAGGCGTACGCCGCGGCGCTCGCCGGCGCAGGCAACCCCTCCGCGGTGCACGGGCACGGGCAGGCGGCGAGGCGGATGCTCGAAGACGCGCGGGAGCGCCTCGCGGCGGTGCTCGACGCCGATCCGATCGAGGTCGTGCTGACGTCGGGCGGCACCGAATCGGTGAACCTCGCGATCGCCGGCACCTGGCGCGCACGGCACGGTGCGATCCTCGTGCCGGGCGGCGAACACGCGGCGACGGACGAGACGGTCGAGGCGCTCGCCGCCGAGGGGGCCGAGGTCGTGCGGCTGCCGGTCGACGGCACGGCGGCACTCGATCCGGCGGTGCTCGCCGCCGCGGTCGCCGCTCACCCGGATGCCGCGATCGCGACGGTCCTGTGGGCCAACAACGAGGTCGGCACGGTGAACCCGGTCGGCGCGATCGTCGCCGCCGCGGCCGGCGTGCCCGTCCATCTCGACGCGGTCGCGGCGTTCGGTGCCGTGCCGGTCTCGTTCCGGGCGAGCGGCGCCGCGCTGCTCAGCGTCTCGGCACACAAGATCGGCGGTCCGGTCGGCATCGGCGCCCTCGTCGTCGGCCGCCGCGCCGCGGTCACCCCCATGCTGCGCGGTGGCGGCCAGGAGCGCGGGCTGCGGGCCGGCACGCAGCCCGCGGCTGCGGCGCTGGCGTTCGCGGTGGCGGCCGAGGAGGCGGTCGCCGAGTCGGCGGCCGAGACGGGGCGTCTCGGCGCATTGCGCGATCGCGCGGCCGAAGGACTGCTCGCCGCGCTGCCCGGCGCCGTCGTGCGCGGCGCCGACCGGTCGGTGCCCGGACTTCGCGTGCCGGGCAATCTGCATCTGACGGTGCCCGGCGCGGACGGCGACACGCTGCTGTTCCGGTTCGATGTGGCGGGCGTCTCGCTCAGCACCGGGTCGGCGTGCCATGCCGGAGTGACCCGGATCTCGTCGGTGCTGCTCGCGATGGGTCTCGAGCCGGAGGTCGCGCGCGGGGCGCTGCGCATCACCTTCGGTCATTCGAGCACCGACGCGGACGTCGACGCCCTGCTCGCGGCCGCGCGGACGCTGACCCCCGCCCCGGCCTGATTCAGGGGTTGCGGCCGTATTCAGGACCAAAACGGCGTTCCGGTCCTGTTTCGCGCGCCGACTCCTGAATCGGGCGGGGGAGAATGGCCCCATGAAGGTGCTGGCCGCCATGAGCGGCGGAGTGGACTCGGCGGTGGCCGCCGCCCGCGCGCGTGACGCCGGGCACGACGTCACCGGCGTGCACCTCGCCCTGTCGCGCATGCCGGGCACGCTGCGCACCGGCAGCCGGGGTTGCTGCACCATCGAGGACTCGATGGACGCGCGCCGGGTCGCCGACGCGCTCGGCATCCCCTTCTACGTGTGGGACTTCTCGGACCGGTTCGCCGAGGAGGTCGTCGACGACTTCGTCGCCGAGTACACCGCCGGCCGCACGCCGAACCCGTGCCTGCGCTGCAACGAGCGCATCAAGTTCGCGGCGCTCCTCGACCGCGCGATCGAGCTCGGCTTCGACGCCGTGTGCACCGGGCACTACGCCGTGATCGAGACGGATGCGGACGGCAGGCGCACGCTGCACCGCGCATCCGACGAGGCGAAGGACCAGTCCTACGTGCTCGGCGTGCTCACCGAGCAGCAGGTCGCGCACGCCATGTTCCCGCTCGGGCACACGCCGTCGAAGGCGATCGTCCGGCAGGAGGCCGCGGACCGCGGCTTCCGCGTCGCGCAGAAGCCCGACAGCCACGACATCTGCTTCATCCCCGACGGCGACACCCGCGGCTGGCTCGCGGAACGCGTCGGCACCGCCGCCGGCCCCGTCGTCGACACCACGGGTGCGCAGGTCGGCAGCCACGAGGGCGCCCACGCCTACACGGTCGGCCAGCGCCGCGGCCTCTCGTTGACCCGGCCGGCGCCGGACGGACGGCCTCGTTTCGTGCTCGAGGTGAAGCCGTCGACGAACACCGTCGTCGTCGGCCCGAAGGAGGCACTCGCCATCGGCGAGCTCGGTGGCGCGCGCATCAGCTGGGCGGGTCGGCGACCGGACGGCCTCGACGACGGGCTCGACGTCGACGTCCAGATCCGCGCGCACGCCGACCCCGTGCCCGCGACCGCGTGGCTGATCGACGACGAGCTCGTCGTCCGACCCCACGAGGCGATCATGGGCCTCGCGACGGGGCAGAGCGCGGTCCTCTATCTGGGCACCCGCGTGCTCGGCCAGGTCACCGTCGATCGCACAAAAGCCTTCGTCACAGCCTGAATCCGGCCTGAATCGGCTGTCGGACCCCGGTCCTACACTCGCGGTGTGAGCGAGGTCGCAGCAGTGGAATCCGTCGACGCATCCGCACCCGTGCCGGCGGACGCGTCCAGCGCGGGCCGCGAGGTCGACGAGCTGACCGCGCGCCTCCGCCTGCTGCGGCAGGCCTACTACGAACACGACGAGTCGATCGTCGCCGACGCCGACTACGACGCGCTGATGCACCGGCTCGAGGCGATCGAGCGCGCGTTCCCCGAGCTGGTGGCGTCCGACAGCCCGACGCAGACCGTCGGGGGAGCGGCGGAGACCGAGCTGTTCTCACCCGTCGTGCACGCCGAGCCGATGCTGAGCCTCGACAACGTCTTCAGCGAGCAGGAGTTCGCCGAGTGGGCCGAGAAGGTGCAGCGCGATGCCGCGAAGGCGCTGCCGGACGCGCCGGTGCGGTTCCTCACCGAGTTGAAGATCGACGGACTCGCGATCAACCTCCGCTACGAGCGCGGCGTCCTCGTTTCGGCGGCCACCCGTGGTGACGGAATCACCGGCGAGGACGTGACGCAGAACGTCGTCGCCATGGGCTCGATCCCGACCCGTCTGCTGGGCTCGGGACATCCCGACCTCGTCGAGGTCCGCGGCGAGATCTTCTTCCCGGTCGCGCTGTTCGACGAACTCAACGCCAGGCAGGCCGCAGCGGGGGAGCGGCTCTTCGCCAACCCGCGGAACGCCGCGAGCGGATCGCTGCGGCAGAAGACCACGGGCAAGAGTCCGGAGAAGCTGGCGCTCGTGCAGGACCGGTTGAGCCGGCTGCGGATGCTCGTGCACGGCATCGGAGCATGGCCGGTCAGCGAGATCCGCGGCGAGGGCCAGCAGGCGCAGAGCGATGTGTACGAGCTCCTCGCGAGCTGGGGGCTGCCGACGTCGTCGCACTACCGCGTGCTCGACACCGTCGACGATGTCGACGAGTTCATCCGGCACTACGGCGCTGCGCGTTCGACGGTCGAGCACCAGATCGACGGCATCGTCATCAAGGTCGACGACCTCGCGCTGCACGCCGCGCTCGGCGCGACGAGCCGTGCCCCGCGCTGGGCGATCGCGTTCAAGTACCCGCCGGAAGAGGTGCACACCCGCCTGCTCGACATCGTGGTCTCGATCGGCCGTACGGGCCGCGCCACCCCGTTCGCGGTGATGGAGAAGGCCAAGGTCGCCGGTTCCGAGGTCCGGCAGGCGACGCTGCACAACCAGGACGTCGTGAAGGAGAAGGGCGTGCTGATCGGCGACATGGTCGTCCTGCGCAAGGCCGGGGACGTGATCCCCGAGGTGCTGGGACCCGTGGTCGCCCTGCGCACGGGCGCCGAACGCGCATTCGTCATGCCCGAGCGCTGCCCCGAGTGCGGCACGCCGCTGAGACCGGCGAAGGAGGGCGACGTCGACCTGCGGTGCCCCAACGCCCGGAGCTGCCCGGCACAGGTCCGCGGCCGGGTCGAGCACATCGGCTCGCGTGGCGCGCTCGACGTCGAGGCGCTCGGCGAGGTGGCCGCCGCCGCCCTCACGCAGCCGCTCCAGCCCGAGACCCCGCCGCTCATCACGGAGGCCGGTCTGTTCGACCTGACGCTCGACGACCTGCTGCCGATCCGCGTGATCGTCCGCGACGCCGAGACGGGCATGCCGAAGATGCTCGACGGCGACGTACCGAAGGTCGTAGCCCCCTTCCAGAAGAAGGACGGCACGCCGGCCAAGCAGGCGACCGACCTGCTCGCGAATCTCGAGGCGGCGAAGACCCGCGACCTGTGGCGGCTGCTCGTCGCACTCTCGATCCGGCACGTCGGTCCCGTCGCCGCCCGCGCGCTCGCCGCCGGATTCGGCTCGCTCGACGCCATCCGCGCCGCGACCATCGAGGACCTCGCCGCGACCGAGGGCGTCGGCCCGATCATCGCGCAGGCCGTCGCCGACTGGTTCCAGGTGGACTGGCACGTCGAGATCGTCGACCGATGGGCGGCCGCCGGCGTCCGGTTCTCGATCCCGGGGCATCCGGGACCGGGGGAGTCGAGCGCCGCGAAGGGTCCTCTCGCCGGACTGTCGGTCGTGGTCACGGGCACCATCGACGGGTTCTCGCGGGAGAGCGCCGAGGAGGCCATCCTGGCCGCGGGCGGCAAGGCCGCGAGCAGCGTCTCCAAGAAGACCGCCTACGTCGTGGCGGGGCCCGGCGCCGGCACGAAGCTCGGCAGGGCGGAGACCCTCGGCGTGCGGATCCTCGACGCCGCCGAGTTCGTGGCCCTGCTCGAAGGCGGCCCGGATGCGGTCGCGCTGCCCGACGGCGAGACCGCCGCCGAGACCGTCGACGACGCCTGATCGAGGCCGGCGAGTCGTTCGCGTTCGACGCGCACCACCGAGGTCGCGAGGTGCGGTTCCACCGTGCGGCCGCCCCAGCGACGACGACGCGCCATCGTGATCGAGCTGTGACCCGTTCGAGGGCGATGGGGGGCAGCGCCCCCCTGCCGGGTGGCCCTACAGTGGGGGACGACGGGGGTGGCTGGGGGGCCGGCACCTTGGGTCGGATCACTGGACGTCCGGCTGTGTCAGGCCCCCTCGCCACTGTTCTCACGAACTCACGCTGGGGGGCGCATGAGTGCTGTGCGCCTGTGGGCGGTGCCCACGAGCATCGCGCCGATCAGCGTCGGTCGTCTGTGGCGATCGGTGCGCGGATCCGCACACCTCGCCGTCGTGCCCGTCACGAATCTGGTGGCGGCCGTCCTGCTCGCCGCCGGCCTGACCATGGGGGCCGTGAGCGCCCCCGCCACGCCGGACGTGGTCGCCGTGCCGCATCGCGCCGCAGCCGCGGCCGCCCTCGCCGACCTCGCTACCGCCGCGTGGGCCGGTCCGTCCGCCGTCTCGCGGACCGCTGCCTCCAGCGTGCTGACGGCCACCGCGGCCGACCCCCGCGACGCCGCCGCGTGGTGGCGCGGACTCGACCCCTCCCAGCGGTCCGCGGTGCTCGCCGGCGCCCCCTCGATCGCCGGCGAACTGGACGGTCTGCCGTTCCCGGTCAGGGACGCCGCCAATCGTGCCGTCCTCCAGCGGTCCATCGCTGCGGCGAAGGCCGCCTCCGCCGCAGCCGGCCGCGGGCTCGGGTTGCTGCTGACCCGAAGGCTCGCGGCGCTCGACGCGGTGCAGCGATCGCTGGTCGCGACGACGGGTGCCGCCCGCTATCTCGTCGATCTGGACGTCGAGGGCGACGGCGTACCGCGGGCCGCCGTCGCAGTCGGCGATCCGCAGACGGCCGCGTCGGTCGACGTCCTCGTGCCCGGCATGTACTTCACCGTCGCCGACCAGATGGTCGACTGGACCACGGACGCCGCGAACATCCAGGCGGAACAGACGGCGTTGCTGGCCCGCCTCGGCGGAGCGGGCACCGCCTCGGTGATCTCGTGGATCGGCTACCGGACGCCGGACATCCTGACCGTGCTCGGCCTCGGTCCGGCGGAGGAGGGCGCCGAGCGGCTCACGAACGCGGTCAACGGCATCGCCGCGGCGCGCGGCGGCGCGCGCCCGTTCGTCGGCCTGATCGCGCATTCGTACGGATCGACCGCCGCGATCCTGGCCCTCCAGGCGCATTCGATGCGGCCGGACGCGCTCGCGCTCGTCGGGGCCCCGGGGAGCACGGCGTCCGACGCGGGCGCGCTCGACGTCCCTGCGGGGTCGGTCTTCGTCGGTGAGGCGCCCCTCGACGGCATCGCGACCACCGGCTACTTCGGCAGCGATCCCACCCAGCGCTCATGGGGCGCGGTCCCGCTCGGCACGACGGGCGGTGTCGACCCGATTACGGGCACGCGGCTCACCGCCGCGGTCGGCCACAACGGGTATTTCGCGCAGGGTACCGAGTCGCTGCGCAACCTCGCGCTCATCGGGATCGGCCGGGGCGGCGACGTCACCGACGGTACGAGCGCCGGCAGCAGCGAGCTGACCCTGGCGAGATAGCCGCGCGGCGCCTCCCTAGGATTGGTTCATGCCAGACGTGCCGATCATCTCGGAGGCCGACGTCACCCACCTCGCAGGACTTGCTCGCATCGCGCTCACGCCGGAGGAGATCACGCACCTCGCCGGGGAATTGACCGCCATCGTCGACTCGGTCGCGCGGGTGCAGCGGGTCGCGACGCCCGACGTCCCCGCCACGAGCCATCCCATTCCGCTGACGAACGTGACCCGCGCGGACGAGGTCGGCGCGGTGCTCACGCAGGCCCAGGTCCTCTCGGGGGCCCCCGACGCGGTCGACGGCCGGTTCCGGGTGCCCTCGATCCTCGGCGAGGAGCAGTAGTGGCCGACGAACTGACCAGGCGCAGCGCGGCACAGCTTGCGGACCTGCTCGGCTCGGGCGAGGTGTCGAGCGTGGAGGTCGTCCAGGCGCACCTCGACCGCATCGGCGACGTCGAAGGCGAGGTCCGCGCCTATCTGCACGTCGCGGGGGAGCAGGCGCTCGTCCGCGCGGCGGAGATCGACCGGATGCGGGTATCGGGCGAACGCCTCTCGTCGCTGGCGGGCGTGCCCGTCGCGATCAAGGACGTGCTCTGCACGAGCGACATGCCGACGACGGCCGGCAGCAGGATCCTCGAGGGATGGGTGCCGCCGTACGACGCGACCCCCGTCGCCAAGCTGCGCGCGGCCGGTCTCGTGCCGCTCGGCAAGACGAACATGGACGAGTTCGCCATGGGCTCGTCGACCGAGTACTCGGCCTTCGGCCCGACGAGGAACCCGTGGGACCTCGAGCGGATCCCCGGCGGCTCGGGCGGCGGGTCGGCCGCGGCCGTCGCTGCGTTCGAGGCCCCCGTCGCGCTCGGCAGCGACACGGGCGGCTCGATCAGGCAGCCGGCCGCCGTGACCGGCACGGTCGGTGTCAAGCCCACGTACGGCGGCGTCTCCCGCTACGGGGCGATCGCGCTCGCGTCCTCGCTCGACCAGGTCGGACCGGTCAGCCGGAACGTGCTCGACGCCGCCCTCGTGCACGACGTGATCGTCGGGCACGACCCGCACGACGCCACCAGTCTCGCCGAGGGGTGGCCGTCGTTCGCCGACGCCGCCCGCGCCGGACTCGCCTCGGGTTCGCTCGCCGGCGTCCGCGTCGGCGTGGTCGAGCAGCTCTCCGGCGACGGCTTCCAGCCGGGCGTCCGTGCGCGGTTCACCGAGGCGCTCGAGACGATGGCCGCGGCCGGCGCCGAGATCGTCGCCGTGTCCGCACCTCACTTCGAGTACGCCGTCGCGGCCTACTACCTGATCCTGCCCGCCGAGGCCTCGAGCAACCTCGCCAAGTTCGACTCGGTCCGCTTCGGCCTGCGGGTCGACGCCGGGCGGGACGCGACCGCGGAACAGGTCATGGCGGCGACCCGTGAGGCCGGATTCGGTCCCGAGGTGAAGCGCCGCATCATCCTCGGCACGTACGCCCTGTCGGCCGGCTACTACGACGCCTACTACGGCAGCGCCCAGAAGGTCCGCACCCTGATCCAGCGCGACTTCGCCGCCGCGTTCGCCGACGCCGACGTGCTCGTGTCGCCCGCCGCCCCGACGACCGCGTTCCGCTTCGGCGAGAAGATCGACGATCCGCTCGCGATGTGGCTGAACGACATCACGACGATCCCGGCGAACCTCGCGGGGGTCCCCGGCATGAGCATCCCCGTCGGGCTCGCCGCCGAGGACGGTCTGCCGGTCGGCCTGCAGCTGATGGCACCCGCGCGGGCCGACGACCGCCTCTACCGGATCGGCGCGACCGTGGAGGCGCTGCTCGAATCCGCGTGGGGCGGGCCGCTGCTCGACCGCGCACCCGAGCTCGCCGGGGCGGCCGGTGGCAGGCTGCCGGTGACGGCCGCCAACGCGCCGGCACCGGGCGCCGGCACCGAACCCGATGGAGGAACCGCGTGAGCGTGCACGGTCGCGACGCCCTGATGGACTACGACGAGGCGATCGCGGCGTACGAGCCGGTCCTCGGTTTCGAGGTCCACGTCGAGCTGTCGACGGCGACCAAGATGTTCTCCGCCGCGCCGAACCCGGCCGCACCGGGAGCCGATTTCCCCGAGCCGAACACGACGGTCGCTCCCGTCGACATGGGGCTGCCCGGCGCGCTGCCGACGGTCAACGCGACCGCGGTCCGCTACGCGATCTCCCTCGGCCTCGCGCTCGGCTGCTCGATCGCGGAGACCTGCCGGTTCGCCAGGAAGAACTACTTCTACCCCGACCTCGGGAAGAACTACCAGATCAGTCAGTACGACGAGCCGATCGCGTTCGACGGCGAGGTCGAGGTCGAGACCGAGGACGGCACCACCTGGCGCGTGCTGATCGAGCGCGCGCACATGGAGGAGGACGCCGGCAAGCTGACGCACGTCGGCGGCGCGACCGGCCGCATCCAGGGTGCGGACAGCTCGCTCGTCGACTACAACCGCGCCGGTGTGCCGCTGGTCGAGATCGTGACGCGGCCGATCTTCGGCACCGACGCGGACGCGCCGGCCGTCGGCAAGGCGTACGTCGGGTTCATCAGGGACATCGTGAAGTCCCTCGGCATCAGTGAGGCACGCATGGAGCGCGGCAACCTGCGCTGCGACGCGAACGTCTCACTGCGCCCGCGCGGCTCGTCGACGCTCGGCACCCGGACCGAGACGAAGAATGTCAACAGCCTCCGCAGCGTCGAGCGAGCGGTGCGGTACGAGATCCAGCGCCAGGCCGCGGTCCTCGCCGGCGGCGGCACCATCCGCCAGGAGACCCGCCACTGGCACGAGGACACCGGCACGACGTCGCCCGGGCGCCCGAAGTCCGATGCGGACGACTACCGATACTTCCCCGAGCCCGATCTGCTGCCGCTCGAGCCGTCCCGCGACCTCGTGGAGGAGCTGCGCGCTGCGCTGCCCGAGTCGCCGACCGCGTTCCGCCGCCGCCTGCAGGCCGAGTACGGCTTCACCGAGAGCGAGTTCCGCGACATCGTCAACGCCGGCGTGCTCGCCGAACTCGAGCAGACGGTCGCCGCGGGCGCGGCACCCGCGCAGGCGCGCAAGTGGTGGCTCGGCGAGATCCTCCGCATCGCGAACGCGCGCGAGGTCGATGCGGGCTCGCTCGTCTCGCCCCTGCACGTCTCCGAGCTGATCGCCCTCATCGAGGCGGGTGACCTCACCGACCGGCTCGCCCGTCAGGTGCTCGAAGGCGTCATCGCCGGCGAGGGTGCGCCCGAGCAGGTGGTGAAGTCCCGTGGGCTCGCCGTCGTGTCCGACGACGGCGCCCTCATCGCGGCGATCGACGCCGCGTTGCAGTCGCAGCCGGACGTGCTGGCGAAGATCCGCGACGGCAAGGTCCAGGCGGCGGGTGCGGTCATCGGCGCCGTGATGAAGGCGATGCGCGGACAGGCCGACGCGGCACGCGTGCGCGAGCTCGTGCTCGAGCGCGCGGCCCAGTAGCCGCGCCGACGACGCGGCGACGACAGAACAGAGAGGTTCGACCATGTTCGAGACCAGCACGCCGTTCTCCGGCATCTCGGTGAACGACCTGGAGGCGGCGAAGGCCTTCTACGGCGGAACCCTCGGGTTTCCGTACACCGAGGCGCCCGCCGGCATCACGGTCACACTGCCGGGTGGCGCGCACCTGTGGGTCTACGCGAAGCCCGATCACACCCCCGCGACGTTCACCGTGCTGAACTTCCCGGTCGACGACATCGACGCGGCGGTCGATGGCCTGCACGCAGCCGGGATCAGCACCGACCTGTATCCCAAGGAGTGGCTGCCGACCGACGACCGGGGCATTCTTCGCGGCCGATCGGTCGATCGCGGACCCGACATCGCCTGGTTCACGGACCCGGCCGGCAACGTGCTCGCAGTCCTCGACGACGGCGACATGTGACACACGCCCAGTGCGGGGGTGACGCTCAGCGCGCCCCCTGCCTGCGTGTAGCGAATCGTTACCCCGGGCCCCGCCAACTGGTGCCAGAACCCGGAGGGCGCGGCCGATCGGCCGTTGCTAGCCTTTCGTCGGACGCAGCCGCGACGGCTCTTCACTCTTTCTGCCGCTGTCGTCCCCGCACTCGAGAACGGATGCTCGAGCATGCGAGTCCCGGGATGCGCGGACGTGATTTGAGACGTCACGTCCGCCATCCCGGCAACAGCCTCCGGGCGTCATGAGCGCGGAATCGCTCCGCGCCGATCTCGAATCGGCCGGATTCAGCGCGGCCGGGCTCACCGCGGCGCTCGGCGACGTCGCCGCATCCGCGCTCGACCGGGGGAACCCGGTGCCCGCTTCGCTGGTCCTCGGCGACGCGCCGCTCGATGTGCTGATCCGGTTGTTCGTGCTCGGCGAGCCGATCGCGGACGACGCGCTGGGCCGGGCGCTGCCCCGCTGTGGCGTAGCCGGGGCGGTCGCGCTCGGTCTCGTGTCGACGGGCGCCGGACTCGCGGCACCCACCGCCCGGATCCGCCCATGGGCGGTCGCGGACGAGGCCGGCGTCCAGTCGGGTCTGCTCGTCTCGGATCCCCATCCGCCCGGCACGGCGCTGCGGGCCGACCACGTGCTCGGACTCGGCGCCGCCGCGACCACGATGCGGGCGGTCACCGTGCCGAAGCCGGGCGGCAGCGTGCTGGACCTCGGCGCGGGCAGCGGCATCCAGTCGCTGTGGGCCGCTCGCTGGGCCGGCCGGATCGTCGCGACGGACCTCTCGGAGCGTGCATCGGCCTATGCGCGCCTGAACGCGGCGCTGCACGGCATCGAGCTCGACGTTCGTCAGGGATCGCTCTACGCTCCGGTCGCGGGGGAGCGGTTCGATGCGATCGTGTGCAACCCACCGTTCGTCATCACGCCTCGGGACGGTGCCGCGGCGCTCGAGCACCGCGACGCAGGACTCGTCGGCGACGCTTTCGTCGAGGGGGTCGTGCGCGGCGCGGCGGATCACCTGAACCCCGGCGGCGTCGCGAGCGTGCTGGCGAACTGGGAGGTCCGCGACGGCGACGACGTGGCGGCGCGCGAGCGGGTGCTCGGCTGGGCCGCCGACGTCGGGCTCGACGCATGGCTCGTGCAGCGCGACGTCGTCGACCCCGCCCGCTACGCGGAGGTCTGGATCGAGGACGCCGGGGTCGCGCCGGCGTCGTCGGCGGGCACCGTGCTGCAGCGCGCGTGGATCGGCGACTTCGTCGCGCGCGGCGTCACCGACCTCGGCATCGGCTTCATCGTGCTGCGCCTCCCCGACGGTGTGCGGACGCTCGCTCGACACGAGGAGGTCGACCGGCCCGACCCGACCGGTTTCGGTGCCGCGATCGCCGCAGGCCTCGCGACCCACGACTGGCAGGCCGGCCGGTCCGACGCGGAGCTCGAGCGCGCCTTCCTGCTCGTCGACGGCGCTGTGACCGAGGAGCGGACGTATCTGCCCGGTGCCGCCGATCCGATGCGGATCCGCCTGCGGCTCGGGACCGGGTTCGGTCGCGAGCGCGCGGTGGATTCGCCGCTCGCCGCCGTGGTCGGAGCGTGCGACGGCGAGCTGTCGCTCGGCGCGATCGTCGCCGCCGTCCTGGACCTGCTCGATCTGCCCGCATCCGCCCGGCCGACGCTGCTCGCTGCGGTGCGGGAGCTGCTGGTCGAAGGCTTCCTGCGCCCGGCCGGCGCAGTCAGCGGGTGAGCAGGCCGTCGGTGAAGGCGTCGAGCCGCTGCTGCAGACCGGCG
Organism: uncultured Actinomycetota bacterium; assembly: GCA_963716965.1. Taxonomy (GTDB): domain Bacteria; phylum Actinomycetota; class Actinomycetes; order Actinomycetales; family Microbacteriaceae; genus Amnibacterium. Next base: position 340,004 of record CAVQUZ010000003.1, read on the forward strand.
ATGCGCTGCTGGACGATCTCGGACGGCGCGAACTGCATCGGCGCGGCCGGCGGCGCGATGCGGATGATCGCCGAGCAGCCGAGGTCGGCGCAGATGTAGGTGGCGACCGTGTCGCCCTTCTCGCCGGCGTCGCCGGGCAGCGGCGCCGAGAAGAGCGTGACCTGGCCGCCCGGCTGCGGTGTGTGGCAGAGCGAGCACATCGCGGGGATGCCGTGCCGGATCGTGCGGTTCGCACGGCGCAGCACCATGGAGACGGGCTCGCCGCGGCGCCAGTAGGTGAGGTAGGCCCTCGACGGCGATGCGGCGTCGTGCCAGCCGAGGTACTCGCGGTCTGTCCACACGACCTCGTGCAGGCCGGGCATCGGCACCCGCTGGGCGTCGGTCGCCGGCGCGTTCACGAACGACGCGCGGATCTGCTCTTCGGTCAGTGGCTCCATCCGGTCATCGAGTCTAAACACCGAGCGGGAGCCTCAGCGGCGCGCGGGCCGCTCAGCCGTGCGAGCGGGAGACGTAGTCCGGATGCTCGGCGAGGAAGTTCCGGACCATGGAGCACTGCCCGATCGGCCGGAGCCCGGCCGTCAGGGTGTCGTCGAGCGCCGCCCTGACCAGCTGGGTGCCGTAGCCCTGGTGCTCCAACTGCGGCACGATCGCACTGTGGGTGAAGATCCGGCCGTCGCCGATGTCGCGGTAGATCGCCTCGCCGATCGCCTCGCCCTCGACGGCGATGACGTAGCGGTGGTGGTCCGCGTCGTGGATCGTCTCCGCCTCCGGCACAGCGCCATCCTGCACCTTCCGGGTTTGCCCTGGCAAACGGGGGCAGGATTTCCCCGATGAGTGACGTCACGGTGATCGGCGCGGGCCCCAACGGGCTCGCCGCGGCGGTGACGCTCGCCCGCGCCGGGCTGTCGGTCGACGTCATCGAGCGGTCGGACGGGGTGGGCGGGGGTGCGCGCACCGAAGCGCTGACGCTCTCGGGCTTCGTGCACGACGTGGGGTCCGCCGTGCACCCGCTGGCGCTCGCGTCGCCCTTCTTCCGCGCCTTCCGGCTCGCGGAGCGGGTGCCGATGGCGGTGCCCGACCTCGCCTACGCGCATCCACTCGACGACGGCACCCCCGTGCTCGCATGGCGGGACATCCGGCGCACCGCGGAGGGGCTGGCCGCCGACGGGCCGCTGTGGCGTCGCATGCTCGGCCCGCTCGCACGGCGGAGCGCGGCGGTCGCCGACATCGCCGGGGGATCGGTGGTGCGCATCCCGGAGCACCCGCGCGTGCTGGTGCAACTCGGCCTGCGCACGCTCCGGCAGGGCGGTCCCTGGTGGAACGCCGGATTCGCCGACGATCGCGCGGCGGCCCTCCTGACGGGCGTCATCGCGCACGTGGGCAGGCGCCTGCCCACGATGGGTGGCGCGGCGGCGGGCATGGTCCTCGCGAGCGCTGCCCACGCCGGCGGCTGGCCGATCCCGATCGGCGGCAGCGGCGCGATCACCGCGGCGCTGGTCGAGGACCTGCTCGCGCACGGCGGGACCATCGAGACCGGTGTGGATGTGCGCGCTCCGGCCGACCTGCCCGAAGGCGTCGTCCTCTTCGACACGGGCGCGAGCGACGCGGTCCGGCTCGGCGGGTCCCGCGTCGGCGGCGTGACCCGGGCGGCGCTCCGGCTCCAGCGACGCGGCGTCGGCGTCGCGAAGGTCGACTTCGCGCTGGACGGCCCAGTGCCGTGGCGGGACCCGGTCATCGGTCGTGCCGCGACCGCGCATATCGGCGGGACCCGCGCGCAGATCGCGGCCTCCGAGGCGGCCGTGGCTGCCGGCCGGATGCCGGATCTCCCGTACGTCGTGCTGAGCGAGCCCACCGCCCACGATCCGTCCAGGGCGCCGGCGGGCAAGCACGTGGTCTGGTCGTACATGCACGTGCCGAACGGCTTCCCCGCCGACCCCGTCGAACCGATCACCGCCACGATCGAGCGGCTCGCCCCCGGGTTCCGCGACCGGGTGCTGGCTGCCGTGCCCACGTCGCCCGCCGACCTGGAGCGCAGGAATCCCAACTGGGCGGGCGGCGACATCGCCACCGGCACCTCCGGGCATCGTGCAGCTCGTCGCGCGCCCGCTGCCGGGGCCGGACCCGTGGCACATCGGGCGCGATCTCTACCTGTGCTCGGCGGCAGCGGCGCCCGGCCCCGGGGTGCACGGCCAGGTCGGCTACAACGCGGCGCTCAGCGCCCTGCGGCACTCGTTCGGCATCACGCGGGCGCCACTCCTCGGCTGAGCGGGCCGCTTCGGCGCGCACGGGATCCGCCGCCTGAAAGGATGACGGCATGGCGGAACACAGGGTCTGGTTCATCACGGGATGCTCGCGCGGCTTCGGCCGGGAGTGGGCGGTCGCCGCCCTCGAGCGCGGCGACCACGTCGCGGCGACCGCGCGGCACGTCGAGTCGCTCGCCGATCTCACGGAACGCTTCGGCGACGCGGTCGAGACGATCGCGCTCGACGTGACCGACACCGCTGCCGTGGCAGCAGCCGTCGCCCGGGCGCACGAGACGTTCGGCCGCCTCGACGTGGTCGTGAACAACGCCGGCTACGGCCAGTTCGGCATGATCGAGGAGGTGTCCGAGGCCGAGTGGCGGGCACAGTTCGAGACGAACGTCTTCGGCGCCGTCTGGGTGACGCAGGCCGTGCTGCCGATCCTCCGCGAACAGGGCAGCGGGCACATCATCCAGGTCTCGTCGATCGGCGGCATCAGCGCCTTCCCGAACATCGGCGTCTACAACGCCTCCAAGTGGGCGCTCGAGGGGTTCTCGCAGGCGCTCGCGCAGGAGGTCGCCGACTTCGGCATCCACGTGACGATCGTCGAGCCGGGGGGATTCTCGACCGACTGGGGTGGGGCGTCGGCGAAGCACGCGGCCGTGCTGCCCGCCTACGAGACGTTCCACGAGAAGGCCGCCGAATTCCGGAAGTCGCGGGTGTCGAACCAGGGAGACCCGAACGCGAGCGCCGCCGCGATCCTGCAGATCGTCGACGCCGACACGCCGCCGCTGCGCGTCTTCTTCGGCACCGCGCCCATCGGCATCGCCAGGGCGGACTACGCGTCGAGGCTGGCGGAGTGGGAGGCGTGGCAGTCGGTCTCGGAGGCTGCGCAGGGCACGCAGACTCCCTGATCACAAGCGAGTGTTTCGGCGGCGTAAAACCTGGGATGCGAGTCCGTAAAACGGCCGCGTGGCGCCTGGCCCGACTTCTAGGCTCAGCCGCATGACCGCCGTCGACACGCCGACCACGACCCGTCCGAAGCTCGCCGTCGAGCCGGGCGGCATCGAGCCGATCCCACTCAGCGCACGGCACGGATCGCCGTGGCAGCTGCTGGCCACCTGGACCGCGCCGAACCTCGAGTTCGCCACGATCTTCGTCGGTGTGATCGCGGTCGCATTCTTCGGCCTCGGGTTCTGGCAGGCCATGGCCGCGCTCGTCCTCGGCAACGCCTTGGGTGCGGCGTCCCAGGGCATCCTCTCGACCTGGGGGCCCCGCGACGGCGTCGCGCAGATGGTGCTCGGCCGCACGGCGTTCGGCACGCGCGGCAACATCCTCCCCGCGGCGATGAACACGGTGATGGCCGGCCTCGGCTGGTTCGCCACGAACTCGGTGTCGGGCGCCTTCGCCCTCGCGAGCCTCACGGGCATGCCGGTCTGGACCGCGCTGATCATCGTCGTGGTGCTCGAGGTCGCGGTCGCGTTCGTCGGTCACGACATCGTGCAGCTCTTCGAGCGGTACGCGACCATCGTGCTCGGCGTCGTCTTCCTGCTCGCGACGATCTTCGTCCTGGTCAGCGGGTCGCTCGACAAGGGCGCGAACGGCACTGCGGCCGGCTTCAGCTTCGGCGGCTTCACGCTCACCGTGGCCGCCGCGTTCGGGTATGCGGCCGGCTGGAACCCGTACGCGACGGACTACACGCGCTACCTGGCTCCGAAGACCCCGAAGATCAAGATCGGGCTCGCGGCCGGCCTCGGCAACTTCGTGTCCTGCACGGTGCTGATGGCGGCGGGCGCTGCGGCTGCCACCCTCATCCACTACAACCCCGATGACCCCACGGCGTCCTTCACGTCGACCGACGCGATGCCGCTCGTCATCGGCAAGCTCACCCTGCTCGCGATCACCTTCGGCGCGATCGCGGCGAACGCGCTCAACATCTACTCCGGAGCGATGAGCTTCCTGGCGGTCGGCATCAAGATCCCGTTCAGCCTGCGCCGCGCGATCGTCGCCTGCGGATTCGGCGTCATCGGCTTCTTCATCGCCCTGGCCGCGAGCACGGACCCGAAGAACTCGTATGAGAACTTCCTGCTGGTGATCGCATATTGGATCGCGCCGTGGCTCGGGATCGTGCTCGCCGACCGCATCTACCGGCGCGGCACGGGCATCGCGGGTCTCCTGTCCGACCGCGCCCGCTACACGAACTGGCCCGGCTTCATCGCGCTGATCGTGTCGATGGTGATCTCGATCTGGCTCTTCTCGAACCAGACGCTCTACGTCGGTGTGATCGCGAAGGCGACCACGGTCTACGGCAAAGACGGCTTCGCGACCGACCTGGGCATCGGCGACCTGACGCCCATCGTCGGCTTCGTGCTCGCGGTGATCATCTTCTTCGCACTCGTGCCGGTCTTCAGGCCGGCGAAGGGCGACCCGCTGCCCGCCGAGGGCTACGAGGTGCCGCCGGCCTCCGTCGACGCGGCGGCGTGAGCGGCGAGGCCGCGGTCTACGCGACCGACGAGGAGAAGCTCGCGGTCGCCGCCGAACAGGCCCGGATCGGCCTCGAAGAGGGCGGCATACCGATCGGTGCCGCGCTCTTCGACGAGGACGGCCGTCTGCTCGGCGCCGGCCGGAACCGGCGCGTGCAGCAGGACGACGCGTCGGTGCACGGGGAGACGGATGCGTTCCGGAACGCGGGCAGGCAGCGCGGCTACGGTCGCATGACCATGGCCACGACGCTCTCGCCGTGCTGGTACTGCTCCGGCCTCATCCGGCAGTTCGGCATCGGCCGCGTGATCGTGGGCGAGGACGTCAACTTCCACGGCGGGCAGGAATGGGTCGCCGAGCACGGCGCCGACGTGCACGTCCTCGAGGACCGGGCGCTCATCGAGATGATGGGCACATGGATCGCGGACAACGACGCCCTCTGGAACGAGGACATCGGCGAGTGATTCGACGCGTTCGGAGGCGTGGGCGCACCCGAACCGGTCGCCGAATCACTGCCGCTTCGGGAGTTCCTGGAGGCGCCACTCGTTGCCGTCGGGGTCCGTGAACGTCACGAAGGTGCCCCAGCTCTGGGGATCGGGTGGGGTCGCGTCCACGCCCGCCGCCGTCAGTTCGGCATGGGCCGCCGCGGCGTCGTCGATCACCAGCATGCCGGCGTTCAGGCTGCCGGGCGTCATCGTCGAGATGCCCTCACCGAACGCGATCGAGCACGCCGAGTCCGGTGGCGTGATCTGGACGAATCGCACGCCGGGAAAGGGTGCCTCGTCGTAATCGACGGTCCAGCCGAGCGACCCGGCGTAGAACTCCTTCGCCCGGTCGACATCGGTCACCGGCACGAACACCACCTCGAGCTTCGCTCGCATCGCGCGCCTCCTTCTGCGCTTCCTCGCGCACCCCCAGCATGCCCTCGACCTCCGACACCCGTCAGGTGCCGAGCATCCGGCGCAGGGTCCGCGCGTTCCGTACCGCGTCGCCCCCGCCGTCGTTGTTGAAGTAGGCGAGCACGCGATGACCGACCGACTCCCATTCGCGGATTCGGTCCGCCCACCACGCGAGGTCGTCGTCGCTGTACGACCCGGCGTACATCCAGCCGTGATCCGGCCCGTGCATCCGGATGTACACGGTCTCGGCGGTCGCCCGCAGCACGCACGGCAGGCCGGCGCCGCTCATCACGCAGTAGGCGGCGCCGTGCCGCTCGAGGATCGCGAACACGTCGTCGGCGACCCACGACGGATGCCGGAACTCGACCGTCGCGGGGATCCACCACGGCAGCCGGCCGAGGAAGTGGTCGAGCCGGGCGTCGTCCCGCTCGTGGGCGGGATGCAATTGGACGAGCAGCTGCTCGCGCCGGTCGCCGAGCTCGTGCCAGCCGGCTGCGATCCGGTCGATCCACTCCTCCGGGGCGTAGAGCCGTTTCGCATGCGTCAAGCCGCGCGGGGCCTTCACCGACATCCGGAAGCCGTCGGGCAGGCGCCGCTGCCAGCTCGCGAACGCGGCCGGCCGCGGCCAGCGGTAGAAGCTCGCATTCAATTCGACGGTCGGGAACTCGCCGGTGTAGACGCCGAGCCGGTCCCGCGGCGGCATCCCGTCCGGGTAGAGCACGCCGTTCCAATGGTCGTAACTCCAGCCGGAAGTGCCGATCAGCGCCATCGGTCACGACACGCGACGGGCACGACCGGCCACGCGGGAGGGCGGCACGTACGGTCGATGCGATGAGCGATCGATACGGCGCCGACGTCCTGGCCGACAACGGGTGGAAGAAGAAGGCGCCGCCGCCCCAGGTGGTCGAAGCAGTGGCGGGCCTCGTCGTGGAGGAGGTCGCGAGCGGCTTCGTCGGGGCCGTCGTCGGAGTCGAGGGCCGCATGGTCAAGCTCGAGGACCGCCGCGGCAAGGTGCGCGTGTTCCCGATCGGACCCGGCTACCACATCGACGGCAAGGCCGTCGCGCTCCGCGTGCCGAAGGCGAAGCCCGCGGGGCCGATGCGGAGCGCCTCCGGCTCGTTCGCCGTGCAGGATGCGCCCGCGCGCGTCGCGAGAGCGAGCCGCATCTTCGTCGAGGGCAAGCACGACGCCGAGCTCGTCGAGAAGGTCTGGGGTCACGACCTCCGCATCGAGGGCGTCGCGGTCGAGTACCTCGAGGGCGTCGACCACCTCGCCGACGTGCTCGCGCGCTTCAAGCCGAATCAGGACCGCCGGGTCGGCGTGCTCGTCGACCACCTCGTCGCCAACTCGAAGGAGACGCGCATCGCGGCGGCGGCGACGAAGCCGTGGGGCGATTCGGTGCTCGTCGTCGGCCACCCGTACATCGACATCTGGCAGGCCGTGAAGCCCGAGCGGCTGGGGCTGAAGGCGTGGCCCGTCATCCCGCGCGGCATCGAGTGGAAGCACGGCATCTGCGAAGCGCTGGGCTGGCCCCACGAGGATCTGGCGGACACCGCGGCCGCATGGCGGCGCATCCTCGGCCGCGTCGATCACTACGGGCACCTCGAACCGGCGCTGCTCGGCCGCGTCGAGCAGCTGATCGACTTCGTCACCGCTTGACGGTCGCATCCGCGCCTGGGCGTTCGGCGTCGTCCAGACACCGCAGACTGGCAGGGTGGCGACGGAGACCTCAGACCTCGGACGCGGGCCGGCTGCGGCGATCCGAGCGCGACTGCTCGACGTGCTCGCCGGGGGGCATGCGGGGCCGCCGGAATACGTCGAGGCCCTCGCATCCGGTGTCGACGAGGGCTTCTTCGCGATGGACGGCCCGGCCTGGACGGTGCACTGCGACATCGCCACCCTGGTCGCGGGTCCCCGTGCCCTGCTCATGCAGGCGCTGCATCCCGGTGCGATGGCCGGCGTCCACGACTGGTCCCGGTACCGGGAGGACCCGTTCGGGCGCCTGAACGGCACGATCCGCTGGATCACGGTCACGACCTACGGCGACACCGCACAGGCGCGCGGCGCGTCCGCCAGGGTCGCGAAGCTCCACGAGCGCGTGCAGGGCGAGTACGCGGCCGCGGACGGCGACCGCGTGCCCTACTCCGCGTCCGACGCCGACCTGCTCGCCTGGGTGCATCTCGCGTTCACGGACTCGTTCCTGCGCACCCATCAGCGGTTCGGCAGCGTGCCGATCCCGGGCGGCCCGGACGCCTACGTGGCCGAGTGGGCGATCGCCGGTGAGCTGATGGGGGTGCCGGACCCGCCCCGATCCGTCGCCGAGCTCGAGGCGCAGCTGGCCGCCGTGCGGGCGTCGGGTGTGCTCCGTGCCGACGAACGGGTCCGCGACGCCGTGCACTTCCTGCGCCGGCCACCCCTGCCGAAGCTCCTGCGGCCCACCTACCCGCCGATCTTCGCCGGCGCGGTCGCCGCGCTGCCGCCCTACGCGCGGGGGTTGCTCGGGCTGCGCGATCCGGGCCCCATCGGCGGCGCGATGACGAGGGCGGTCCTGGCGAGCACGCGCGCGCTGCTCGGTCCCGCGGCTGCGGCGACGACGGCGCGCGCCAGGAACGAGCGGCTCCGCTCATCAGCCGCCTCTGTGCCGGACACGTGATACTGGGCGCCGGCCCGACGTTCGCCGGGTATTGAACGAAAGGACGCACCATGCCGACACGCGAAGCGCGCACCGCCTGGGACGGCGGGTTCACGACCGGATCCGGTCAGGTGGAACTCTCCAGCAGCAAGACGGGAACCTTCGACGTCTCCTTCCCGAAGCGTGCCGCCGACGAGGCGGGCGGCCAGACGAGCCCCGAGGAGCTCATCGCTGCCGCACACTCGTCGTGTTTCGCGATGGCACTCACCAACGAGATCGAGCAGGCGGGCGCGACGCCCGTCTCCCTGCAGGTCTCGGCCAAGGTGACGCTCGGGCCGCTCGACGGCGGCCTCGGCATCAACAGGATCGAGCTCACCGTCGAAGGCGAGGTGGACGGCATGGACGACGACGCGTTCCAGAAGGCCGTCAGCGCCGCGAAGGCCGGCTGCCCGGTCAGCAAGGCCCTCGCCTCCGTGCCGACCATCACCGTGTCGGCGACGCTGCTCTCCTGACCCGGCGGGCTTCGGGACACCGGCGCACCCCGGCCGGTGTCCCGAAGCGCCCTGCTACAGCCAGTTGCGTCGCTTGAACGTGCGGTAGAGCGCGAAGCAGATCACGAACATCGCGAGCAGCGCGAGCGGATAGCCGAACGGCCACGACAGCTCGGGCATGTTCTTGAAGTTCATGCCGTAGATCGACGCGATCAGCGCGGGTACGAAGCCGATCGCCGCCCACGACGAGACCCGCTTGACGCTCTCACCCTGTTGGTAGCTCGCCTCCGTGAGGCTCTGCATCGCGTCGTTCTGACGCTGCCCGACCAGGGTCGCATTCACCGTCAGCGCGTTCTGCAGCAGTGAGCGGAACGCGTCGGCCCGTTCCGTGAGCTGCAGCACGTGGTCGAGCACGTCGCGGAGACCCCGGCGCACCTCGAGGCGCGACTTGTCCGAGTCGAGCTCCGCCCGGATGAAGGGCAGCACGCCGGCGAGCGGCGCGATCGCCCGCTGGAACAGCATGACCTCGCGCGTCAGCTCGTAGATGCGCCGCGACACGTTCGCGTCCCCGCCGAAGAGCTGGTCCTCGATCTCGTCGATGTCGTTCTGGAGACCGGCGGCGACCGGGGCGTAGTCGTCGACGATGCGGTCGGCGATCGCGTAGAACACGGCCAGCGGCCCGAGGGTGAGCAGTTCGGGCCGCGCCTCCAGGTCGTGCCGCACGCCGGCGAGGTCCGGCTTCTCGGCATGCCGGATCACGACGATGAAGTCGGGACCGAGGAAGATGTGCACCTCGCCGAACTCGACGCGTTCCTGCTCGTCGATGTAATGGGCCGGCCGCAGCACGACGAAGCGCACGTCGCCGTAGCGTTCGAGCTTCGGGCGCTGGTGGCCGAGCAGCGCGTCCTCGACCGCGAGCGGGTGCAGGCCGAACTCCTTCGCCACCTCGCGCACCTCGGCGGGCGACGGACGGTAGAGGCCGATCCAGGCGAATCCGCCGCGTTCCTTGGCGAGATCGCTCGTGACGCTGAGATCGGGCGGGTTCGGCGTCCGGACACCGTCCACGTACACCGCGTTGTCGACGATCGGCATGAGGTCACCATACGGCCGGGCGGGCAAGCGGCCGCCGCACGCCGCCCGGCACACGGCGGAGGCGCACATGCGCGGTGTACGGTCCGACGGTGAGCCGTATCGCAGCCGTGGCGACGGCCTTTCCCGAGCACCGATACGCCCAGGGCGAGATCACCGACGTGATCGCGCCGCTGCTCACCCAGGACCCACGGAAGCAGGCGCTGCTCCGCCGGATGCACGGTGCGTCGGGGGTCGATTCCCGCCATCTGGTGCGGCCGCTGGAGGAGTACCGCGAGACCGTCGGCTTCGGTGAGACGAACGACCGGTTCGTCGTCGAGGCGACCAAGCTCGCCGCGTCCGCGCTGGAGCGTGCGTTGCGATCGGCGGGCATCGCGCCGGCCGAACTCGACTACCTGGTCTTCACGTCGGTGACGGGCATCTCGGCGCCGTCCGTCGACGCGCTGCTCGTGCCGCTGCTCGGACTGCGCGACGACGTCAAGCGCGTGCCGATGTTCGGGCTCGGCTGCGTCGGCGGGGCAGCGGGCATCGCCCGCGTGCACGACTACCTGGTCGGCCACCCCGGTGAGGTCGGCGCGCTCGTCTCCGTCGAACTGTGCTCGCTGACCGTGCAGCGCGGCGACGACTCGATGGACTCCATCGTGGCGTCCGGGCTCTTCGGCGACGGCGCGGCTGCCGTCGTGATGACCGGTGACGACCGGCCGGAGCCCGGTCCGTCGATCGTCGCGACCGCCAGCCGGCTCTTCCCGGACAGCCGCGACGTCATCGGGTTCCGGCCGACGAGTGACGGGTTCCGCGTGATCCTCACCGGCGAGGTCGGCCAGGTCGTCGACGACAACGTCCCCGCGGCGATCGTCGCGTTCCTCGCCGCGAACGGCCTGACGCCCGCCGACATCGGCGCCTGGGTAGCCCACCCCGGGGGCCCGCGGGTGCTCGCAGGCATCGAGCGGGGGCTGGCGCTCGAGTCGGGTGAACTCGACCGCAGCTGGCGATCGATGCGCCAGGTCGGCAACCTGTCCTCATCGAGTGTGCTGCACGTGCTCGCCGACGAACTCACCGGCGCGCACACCCAGGGCGCCTACGGGCTGCTCTTCGCCCTCGGACCGGGCGTGTGCGCCGAACTCGTCCTCGTGCGGTGGCCGGCAGCGGCATGATCGGAACCTCGTCCGCGGCATGGCCGCCGCTCTTCGTCGCCTACTGCGTCCTGCTGCTGCTCACCGGCGCGGAGCGGATCGTCGAGGTGGTGATCTCGGCGAGGAACGCCAGGTGGTCGTTCGCCCGGGGCGGCGTCGAGTCGGGACGCGGCCACTTCCCGGTCATGGTCGCGCTGCACACGGGCATGATCCTGGCGTGCTTCGCCGAACCCCTGGCGGCAGGACGGCCGTTCGTTCCCGCGCTCGGCGTGCCCGCGTTCGTGCTGGTGCTGGCCTCCCAGGGCCTGCGCTACTGGTGCATCGGCACGCTCGGGCGCCGATGGAACACGCGGGTCATCGTGATCCCCGGCGGCGAACTCGTCCGCAGCGGGCCGTACCGCTTCCTGCCACATCCGAACTACGTCGTCGTCGCGGTCGAGGGCATCGCCCTGCCGCTGGTGTTCACCGGCTGGATCACCGCGCTCGCGTTCACGGTGCTGAACGCCGTGCTGCTGCTCGGCGTGCGGATCCCGGTGGAGGACCGCGCGCTCGCGACGGCGAGCCGCCCGTGAGCGTCGATCTCGCCGTCGTCGGCGGGGGACCCGCCGGGCTCGCGGTCGCGATCGAGGCACGGATGCGCGGGATGAGTGCCGTCGTCTTCGAACGGCGCGACGGCCCCGTCGACAAGGCGTGCGGCGAGGGGCTGCAGCCGGCGGCACTCGAGCGCCTGCGCCGGTGGGGCGTCGACCCGGTCGGCGCGCCGATCGCCGGCTTCTCCTACTCCGACGGTTCGAGGCGCGTCGAGCACCGGTTCCGGCGCGGCGTGGGGCGCGGGGTGCAGCGTACGACGCTGTCCCGTCTGTTGCGCGACCGCGCGGTCGCGCTCGGCGTCGACCTGCGCACGGTCCGCGTCGCGACGTACGACGACGCGGGCGGCCACGTCCGGGTCGGGGATGTGCGGGCGAGGGTGCTGGTCGCCGCGGACGGTCTGCACTCCGCGATCCGCGATAAAGCCGGTCTCGCACGCGTTGCGCGTGGCGCGTCGCGGTACGGCGTGCGACGGCACTTCCGAGTGGCGCCCTGGAGCGACCTGGTCGAGGTCACGTGGCTCGGCGCCGGCGAGCTGTACGTCACGCCCGTCGGCCCGGAGACGGTCGGGATCGCGCTGCTCGGGGCCGCACCGCTCGATCTCGCCACGTCGATCGCGGGCGCACCCGAACTTGCCGCGCGGCTGCGCGACGCGGAGCCCCTCGACACGGTTCGGGGTGCCGGCCCGCTGCGGCAGCTGACCGCCGGCCCGGTCGCAGGGCGGGTCGCGCTCGTGGGCGACGCGGCCGGCTACATCGACGCCCTGACGGGCGAGGGCATGGCTGCCGCGTTCGAGGCGGCGATCGCCCTGGTCGACGCGGTCGAGGGCGACGATCTCGGCGCGTACCGGAGGGCGCTGTCCCGGCAGGGCCGGGTGTCGCGTGGCATCACGGCGGCGACCGCGGCGCTCGCCGCGTCGCCGCTTCGCCGCGGCATCGTGCCCATGGCGTCGGCGGCGCCCTGGCTGTTCGGCGCGGCCGTGGAACGGCTGGCCGCGGGCGCCTGAAGCACTGTCGGTGGCCGGCGCAAAGATGGGCGCGTGGTGGCGAAGGGCGGACAGGGCGTTCGGCAGGTGTCGCCCGACGACACGGACAGCTCCGCCGCGACCGTGCTGCACGTCGACATGGACGCGTTCTTCGCGAGCGTCGAGCTGCTCGATCATCCGGAGTTGCGCGACACCCCCGTCATCATCGGCCATGAAGGCGGCCGCGGCATCGTCTCGTCGGCGAACTACGCCGCGCGCCGCTACGGCATCCGGTCGGCCATGCCGGTGGGGCGCGCGATGCAGCTGTGCCCCAAGGCGGTCGTGTTGCCACCGCATTACGACCGCTACCGCACGGCCTCCGCCGCGGTGATGGACATCTTCCGCGACGTCACCCCGCTCGTCGAGCCGCTGTCGATCGACGAGGCCTTCCTCGACGTCGCCGGCGCGGTGCGGCTCTTCGGCCCTCCGGCGCGGATCGCGGCTGATCTGCGCGCCCGCGTGCTCGCCGAGACCGGCCTGACGTGCTCGGTCGGCGCGGCGTCGACGAAGTTCATGGCGAAGCTCGCCTCGACGACGTCCAAGCCGGACGGACTGCTCGTCATCCCGCCCGAGCGCGCCCTGGAGTTCCTGCATCCGATGCCGGTGCGTGCGATCTGGGGTGTGGGGGAGTCGACGGCGGAGACTCTGGCGAAGCGCGGAATCAGGACCGTCCGCGATCTCGCCGAGACGCCGCTGCCCGTGCTGACGCGCTGGCTCGGCGACGCTTCCGGACACCGCCTGCACGACCTCGCGTGGGCCCGCGACCACCGTCACGTGCAGACCGTGCGGCACGAGAAGTCGATCGGGCACGAGAACACGTTCGGGGTCGACGTCCGTGACGAGACGGAACTGCGCCGCGAACTGCTCGACCAGGCGCAGCGCGTCGGGGTTCGCCTGCGGAAGGCGGGACTGCGGGCCAGGACGATCTCGCTCAAGCTGCGGTACAGCGACTTCACGACGATCACCCGGTCGCGCACGCTGCCCGAGGCGACCGACGTCGCCACGACCATCCACGCCGCGACGGTCGCGCTGCTCGAGGGCGTGGAGCGCCACGGCAGGCCCGTGCGCCTGCTCGGCACCCGCGGTGAACAGCTGGTGCCGGCGGACGCCGAGCCTGTGGGGCTCTGGAGCGACGACGCGCGGTGGCGCGAGGCCGAGTCCGCGGCCGACGTCGCCGTCGCCCGGTTCGGCTCCGGTGCGATCCGTCGCGCGGCTCTGCTGCGCGACGACCATCGCGACAAGGAGCGGCTGGCGGACGCCGAAGGCCACTGAGCCGTGCTGCTCGGTCGAATCGTGACCTCCGCCGGAAACAGGCGTACGCCAAGATCGAGGTCCACGCAGTGACCTGACGGGAGGGCCGTGCCGCCGGATCCCGTCACGCACGGCCGCCGCCGCTCCGAGGGCCGCCACCGACCCGCTCCCGGATGGAGCGAACCGAACTGGTTCGCCCGGCTCGTGGCCGTCGGCGCCCTGTCCCTGCTGCCGACCCTGATCCTCGTGGTCGCCGCGCAGACCGCGGCGACCACGGGCAGCCGGTCGCCGACCGGACTCGACCGGTTCGTCGTCGCGTCGTCCTGGCTGGGGGCCAGGGCCGATGCGCTCGTCGGCTACCACCACTGGCTGGACGTGTCGCCGGTCGGGTTCCTGCAGCTCGGCCTTCTGAACCGGATGCTCGGCGGAGGCACCGCGCAGACCGTGGTCGCGGCGTTCCGCGGCGAGCTGCTCCTCGTCGGTGCGGCGACCGCGGCGCTCACGTGGCTGCTCACGAGACGGATCGGGGCGAGCGCGCTCGCGTCCTTCGCCGGCGCGACGGCAGCAGGCGCGACACCGCTCGCCGCCACCGCGCACGGGACGCCGTCGGTCGCCGCGGTCGCGGTGATGTGGTTGCTCGTCGCGGCGAACGCCGTGCTCGCCCGCAGGGATCTGCACTGGTGGGCGGTCCTGGCGGGCGCGACGACCGCCGTCGGCGTCGCCACGCTGCCGATCCTCGCCCCGGCGGCCGGCATGCTGTGGTGGGCACTCGCGAGGCGCAGCGGTCGTGGACTCCGGTCACCGGCGGCCGTGGCGGCCGCGGTCTTCGTGGTCGTCGCCCTGGCCTTCGGGACCGTCGGGGCCGTGCTCGCGTCCGGTGCGCCGACCGCCGACGCGCGCGGGATGGATCTGCTCGCCGCCACGGGCGCAGTGCCGCTCGTCGGACTCACCGGCGTGCGCGTCGCGCTCACGGCCGACCCGCTGCTGATCGTCGTCGGGGCGATCTGCGTCGTCGCGTGCCTGCGGCATCCGCTCACGCGCCCGCTCGCGGCGCTCACCGCCGTGCTCGCGGCGGCGACGATCGTGCCCTTCGGTGCGGATGCGGCAAGCGGAGCGGTCGTCGTGCTGCCCGCGGTCGCCGTGGTCGTGGCGATCGCGGTGGACGACGGTGTCCTGGCGCTCGGACGGCCGTCGTTCGTCGTCTCCTTCATCGGGTCGGGCGTCCTGATGGGTGTCGCCGCGTGGCTCGTGGTCGGCACGGTCGTCGCCGCGAGCAGGGCGACGGCCGTGCCGCAGCACGATGCGACGCGCGCCGCAGTCGCGTGGGTCGAGAGCGGTTCACCGGCCGGCCAACGGGTGCTCGTCGACCTCGGCTCCTGGCCGGATGCGGCCGCATCCGCGGGTCGGGACGGCCGGGCTCCGGTCGGCTGGCTCGTCGGCGACGGAGGCGTGCTGCGCGCTTCCTCCGCGCCGGCGGCCGCCGGCTACGTCGTCACCGCATCCGCGCGCGCCCGTGCCACCGTCGAGCGGCTCACGGCGGCGGTGCCCGTCATCACCGTCGCATCGGGGGGCGCGACCGCCACCGTGCTCGCCGTTCCCGCGACGCCGCTGCCCCCGGGGCCGCAGGCCGCCTGGATCGCTGCGGGCCGGCAGGCCGCCCGCAACACGAAGCTCGTCCTGTCGGGCACCGACCGTGCCCTGCTCGCGGCCGGCGCGGTCGACACCCGGATCGCGACGGTGCTGCAGGCGCTCACGTCGTCGTGGCGGATCACGGTCGGCGCGTTCCCGGGGTCCGGCGCGCGGCACAGCGTGCTCATCACCGGCATCGACGGCCGACAGGTGCCGGAGGACTCGCTGCGCACCGGGGCGCTGCTCCACCTGCTCTCCGGCCTGCCGGCCGACCAGGCCCCGACGACCCTGCAGGCCACAGCCAGGGGAGTGGAAGCGACCTTCGGCTGAAGCACGGTTCAGGAGATCGCGCGCGGTTCAGGACCAGAAGTGCGAAATGCCGGGTTCCGGTCCTGAACCGTGCTCGATTCGGGGCCGATCTCCTGAACGGTGCTCATGGCGTTCGGACGATGGCGGCCGAGTCGGGCGGCAGCACGAGTTCCGGGCCCGCCTCCACGCCCTCGGTCGTCCCGAGCAGCAACTCGCCGGCGATCGGCAGGGTCGCGGGGGCCGCGCCGAGGTTCGCCGCCACCGTCAGACCGCCGCGACGGATGACGATGGTGGACAGGTCGTCGTCGACCGTCACCGCGACCCGCGGGAAGCGCGGATCCGTGAGGTCCCGCTCGTCCCGCCGCAGCCGGGTCAGGGCCGAGTACAGCGCCAGCAGCCTGGCGTGGTCGCCCGAGTCGACCTCGCTCCAGTCGAGCTTGGACCTGGTGAACGTCCCGGGGTCCTGCGGGTCCGGTACGACCGTCGGATCCCAGCCCATCCGCGCGAACTCCGCGATCCTGCCCTTCGCCGTCGCTTCGCCGAGATCGTGCTCGGGATGCGAGGTGAAGAACTGCCACGGCGTCGACGCGCCCCACTCCTCGCCCATGAACAGCATCGGCGTCATCGCCGAGGTCAACGTCAGCACGGCGCCGACCGCGAGCCGATCGGTCGACAGGGTCGCGCTGAGCCGGTCGCCCGCGGCGCGATTACCGATCTGGTCATGGTCCTGCGCGAACACCACGAGCCGCCAGCCCGGGGTGAGATGCGTCTCGATGCGCCGTCCGTGCAGCCGCCCGCGGAACGTCGAGAGGGTGCCGTCGTGGAAGAACCCGCGTTCCATCACCTTCGCGAGCGCGCCGAGTCCGACGAAATCCTCGTAGTACCCGGTCGTCTCTCCGGTGAGCGCCACATGCAGCGCGTGGTGGAAGTCGTCGCTCCACTGCGCGTCGAGTCCGTTGCCGTGGGCCTCCCGCGGCGTGATCAGTCGCGCGTCGTTCAGGTCCGACTCCGCGATGAGAGGCAGCGGGCGGCCGACGTGCGCCGCACGCGCCTCCACCTCGGTCGAGAGTTCCTCGAGGATGGGCAGCGCGCGCGAGTCCTCGAGCGCATGCACCGCATCGAGCCGCAGCCCGTCCACGTGGTAGGTGTCCAGCCAGTGCAGCGCGTTGTCGATCACGTACCGACGCACCTCGTCCGAGTCCACGCCGTCGAGGTTGAGGTGCGACCCCCAGCTGTTGCCGCCCTCCGCCTTCAGGTACGGCCCGAAGCGCGGCAGCACGTTCCCCGACGGCCCGAGGTGGTTGTAGACGACGTCCTGCACCACCGCGAGCCCCGCCTGGTGGCAGGCGTCGACGAACCGCAGGTAGCCGGCGGGACCGCCGTATGTCTCGTGCACCGCGTACCAGAAGACGCCGTCGTAGCCCCAGTTGTGCGTTCCGTTGAAGGCGTTCACCGGCAGCAGCTCGACGTGCGTGATTCCGAGCCCGACGAGGTGGGGGATGCGCTCGATCGCCGCATCGAACGTGCCGTCGGGCGTGAAGGTACCGACGTGCAGCTCGTAGATCACACCGCCGGCCAATTGGCGCCCCGTCCATGCCCCGTCACCCCAGGCATAGCCGTCGGCGTCGAACCAGGCAGAGGCCGCGTGCACCCCGTCCGGCTGCCGCCGGGACCGCGGATCGGGCCGCAGCTCCGTGTCGTCGTCCAGCAGGTACCCGTATCGCGTCCCCTCGCGAACCGGCACGGGTTCGACGGGCGACCACCAGTCGTCGTCGTCCTGCAGCATCGCGTACGTCGTGCCGTCCACCACGAGCCGGACCGATTCGGGAACGGGCGCCCACACGGCGAGGGGATGGCGCATCAGGTCTCCAGAACGGTCAGCAGCGCGACCGGGTAGCGGGCGAGCAGGTCGGCCAGCTCGATCCGGCCGGCGAACGTGTCGCCCGTGAACACGTCGGTCATCGGTTCGGCGAGTTCGATTGTCGTGTCGCGCCAGCCGCCGTGTTCCGCGAGCGAGACCGGCAGCCGGGTCGTGACCGCGATCGCGCCACCGCGGTCGAACGCGACGAGGTGGTCGGCGGCCGGTCCGGTCGCGAAGACGGGCGTGTAGCCGGTGAACCGGTCCGGATGCTCGCGGCGCAGCCGCAGCGTCCTCCACACGACGAGCAGCTTCGCTGCGCCGTCGGCGTCGATACCGGGCAGGGCGCCCGCGTCGAGATCCGCCAGCAGAGCGCGCCGCGCGGCGAAGTCCACCGGGCGCCGGTTGTCGGGGTCGACCAGGGAGAGGTCGAACAGCTCGGTGCCTTCGTAGACGTCGGGCATGCCGGGACCGGCGAGCTGCAGGAGCTTCGCCGAGAGGCTGTTCGACCACCCGGCCGGCGCCAGGCTGGCCGCGACGCGCTCGACGATCGCAGCGACGGGGGGCACGTCGTACACGGCGTCGACCGCGGCGCGGAGCGCCGACTCGAACTGCTCGTCGGGTTCGGTGTACGTCGTCGATGCGGCCGCCTCGTGCGCCGCCTTGAGGGCGTACTCGGTGAGCCGCTCGCGACTGATCGGCCACGCGCCGATGGCCGCCTGCCACACGAGGTTCGCGAGCGTGCCGTCGGGGATGGGGGCGAGCTCGTCGAGCGCCTCGAACGTCTCGACCCATTCGCCCGGCAGTTCGGCGAGCACCGCGAGCCGGGCCCGCACGTCCTCGCTTCTCTTGGTGTCGTGCGTCGACAGCGTCGTCATGGCGTCCGGCCATTCGGCCGCCCGCCGCGCGAGCGCCGCGTGGAATTCCTCGACCGGCATCGCGAACGCCGACGGATCGCCGCCGACCTCGGTCAGCGACGTGAGCCGCGTGTACCGGTAGAAGGCGTTGTCCTCGACGCCCTTCGCCATCACCATGCCGGACGTCTGCTGGAACCGCACGGCGAGCGGATCGGCAGGATCGGCCAGCCGGGGCAGGACGCGCTCGAGGGCTGCGGCGAGGTCCGGGCGCCGTCGCAGCACCTCGTCGGTCGCCGCGGCGAGCGACCCGGTGCCGATGGGCAGGTAGCTCCGGTACACCGGGAAGCAGGTGAGCAGCTCGGCGATCGCATCCGCCGTCGCCGCGAGGTCGCCGTCGCCTGACTCACGCGCGAGTCGCTGCACCTCCGACCGCAGCCCGGCGTCCGCGACGGCGCGCTTGCGCTCGTGGACCAGGTCGGGCCAGTCGACCTCGTGGTGCGCGAGCCGCGCCGCGAGCGCGTCGAGCGCCACGGCGCCCGCCGGGTCGGTGAGCACGCGGTCGATCTCGCCGAGGGCGTCGTACCCGGTGGTCCCGCGGGTGGCCCAGCCCGCCGGCAGCGATTCGCCGGGTTCGAGGATCTTCTCGACCCAGACCGGCACGCCGCCGGTCAGCGCGGCGAGCCGGTCGAGGTAGCCACCTGGATCGGCGAGGCCGTCCGGATGATCGATGCGCAGCGCGTCGACCTGACCCGACCGGATCCAGGTCTCGACCAACGCGTGGGACTCGTCGAAGACCCACGGCACCTCGACGCGCAGCCCGGCCAGCGTGGCCACGGTGAAGAAGCGCCGGTAGTTGAGCTCGCCGTCTCCTCGGTGCCAGTCCGCGAGCTCGTAGTGCTGCCGGTCGTGCACGGCACGCGGATCGCCGTCGCCGGTGCCGGGCGCGATCGGATACGCGCGGTCGTCGATGACGAGTGTGTCGCCGTCGCGCTCGAGCCGATCGAGGTCGGCGGCGGAACCGAGCACCGGCAGCAGGATGCGGCCGTCGTGCTGCGTCCAGTCGATGTCGAACGCCTCGGCGTAGCGCGAATCCTGACCGAGGCGCAGCACGTCCCACCACCACGGGTTGGCCGACGGCGTCGCGACGCCGACGTGGTTCGGGACCAGGTCGACGACCACGCCCAGTCCTGCGGCGTGCGCGGCGATGCTCAGCGTCGCGAGTCCCGCATCCCGCCGCGCGCGGGATCGACCCGGTCGTGGCGCACGACGTCGTACCCGTGGTCCGAGCCCGGTTCCGCCTCGAGCAGCGGCGAGCAGTAGACCGCACCCACGCCGAGCGCCGCGAGGTAGTCGACGATCGCGGTCGTCGCCGCGAGGTCGAAGCCCGCGCGCACCTGCACCCGGTAGGTGGAGGCGGGGACGGTGCTCATGATCCGCTGGTCCCGGACGGGCGCACCACGGGGATCGAGCTCGTCTGCGAGTTCGCCAGCGCCGCGAGGGACGCCGACACCGAGTGGTCGTGCTCCTGGTCCTCTGCCTGATGCGCGCGCAGCACGAGGATCGAGCGGCTCTCCAGTTTCAGCTGCGTGCCCGCCCGGACGATCTTGCCGCCCGCGCTCTTGCCCGCCGTGTCGATGACCTGGTCCCATGACGCCGAGTACGACTTCGGGGGTACCTTGCAGGTCACGACCGTGTCGGCCGCGTTGAAATACAGGATGAAGTCGGTGTCGGCGACGTCCTGGCCCCGCGCATCCCGCTCGCGGATGCCGTCGCCGTTCAGGTACACGCCGATCGCCTTACCGAAGCCGCTGTCCCAGTCCTTCGGCTGCATCTCGGTGCCGTCGGGTCGCAGCCACACGATGTCGGGCTTCGGTGCGCCCTCGTCGCGGGGATAGGGGCGACCGTCGAAGAAGCGGCTGCGGCGGAACGTCGGATGGTCACGGCGGAGCCGGGACACGGCCGCCGTGAACTCGATGAGCGGCTCGTCGGCCTGGTCCCAGTGGATCCAGCTGATCTCGTTGTCCTGCGCGTAGGTGTTGTTGTTGCCGCCCTGCGTACGCCCGAGCTCGTCGCCGTGCAGGATCATCGGCACACCCTGGCTGAGCAGCAGCGTCGCGAGGAAGTTGCGTTGCTGCTTCGCCCGCAGGCCGAGGACCGCCGGGTCGTCGGTCTCACCCTCGACGCCCGAGTTCCACGACCGGTTGTCGTCGGCGCCGTCGTTGCCGTGCTCCCCGTTGGCCTCGTTGTGCTTGCCGTTGTAGGACACGAGGTCGCGGATCGTGAAGCCGTCGTGCGCGGAGACGAAGTTGATGGACGCGACCGGCCGGCGCCCCGAGTTCTCGTACAGGTCGGCGGAGCCGGTGAGGCGGCTCGCGAACTCGCCGAGCGTCGAGGGCTCGCCGCGCCAGAAGTCCCTGACCGTGTCGCGGAACTTGCCGTTCCACTCGGTCCACTGCGGAGGGAAGTTGCCGACCTGGTATCCACCAGGACCGACGTCCCACGGCTCGGCGATCAGCTTGACCTGGCTGACCACCGGGTCCTGCTGCACGAGCTCGAAGAAGGTCGACAGCTTGTCGACGTCGTAGAACTCGCGGGCCAGCGCGGCCGCCAGGTCGAAGCGGAAGCCGTCGACGTGCATCTCGAGCACCCAGTACCGCAGCGAGTCCATGATCAGCTGCAGCGCGTGCGGGTGCCGCACGTTCAGCGAGTTGCCGGTGCCGGTGTAGTCCATGTAGTAGCGCTTGTCGTCGTCGACCAGCCGGTAGTAGGCGGCGTTGTCGATGCCCTTGAAGCTCAGCGTCGGGCCCATGTGGTTGCCCTCGGCGGTGTGGTTGTAGACCACGTCGAGGATCACCTCGATGCCGGCCGTCGTGCAGCGACCGCACCATGGACTTGAACTCCTGGACCTGCTGGCCCAGCTGTCCGGTCGACGCGTACTCGTTGTGCGGGGCGAAGAACCCGATCGTGTTGTAGCCCCAGTAGTTGCGCAGGCCCTTGTCGAGCAGGGTCGAGTCCTGCACGAACTGGTGCACGGGCATCAGCTCGATCGCGGTGACCCCGAGGTGCTTGAGGTGCTCGATGACGAGCGGATGCGCGACGCCCGCGTAGGTGCCGCGCTCGCTCTCGGGGATGCCCGGGTGGAGTTCGGTGAGGCCCTTGACGTGCGCCTCGTAGATGATCGTGTCCTTGTACGGCGTCTTCGGCTGCCGGTCGCCCGACCAGTCGAAGAACGGGTTCACCACGACCGAGAACATCACGTGCTTGGCCGAGTCGCGGTCGTTCGTCGAGTCGGGGTCGCCGAACTCGTACGAGAAGAGCGCCTGATCCCAGTCGAACTCGCCCGCGGTCGACTTCGCGTACGGGTCGAGCAGCACCTTGTTGGGGTTGCAGCGCAGACCGTTCTTGGGGTCGTACGGCCCCGTGACGCGGTAGCCGTACCGCTGGCCCGGCTGGATCTGCGGCAGGTACGCGTGCCACACGTACGCGTCGACGTCGCTCAGGGTGACGCGCTCTTCGGTGCCGTCCTCGGCGAACAGGCACAACTCGACCTTCTCGGCCACTTCGGAGAACAGCGCGAAGTTCGTGCCGCTCCCGTCGAACGTCGCGCCGAGCGGATAGGGGCTGCCTGGCCAGACCTGCAATGGGTCTCCTCGGAAGTCGGTGGGAAAGAGCGCTGACAACCTACCGGGCGAGGCACGGACGTTCCCTGATGGCCGTCCCGTCCAGGATTCGGCCAGAACACCGGGGGAGCGCGGCGATAGGGTCGCTCACATGGCGAACCTTGCGCTGCAGATGGCCGAAGCGGTCAAGTCCATGGGCGTGAAAGCGGTGTACGGCGAACCGCAGGAGATCGACGGCACGACCGTCGTGCCGGTCGCGGTCGTCGGCTACGGCTTCGGCGGCGGCAGCGACGACGCCGAGAACGGTGGTGGTGGTGGCGGCGGCTACTCGATCCCCGTCGGTGCGTACATCGGCGACAGCCTCGGCGTGCGGTTCCAGCCCAACATCATCGCGGTGCTCGCCGTCGGCATCCCGCTGATCTGGACGTTCGGCAACGCCTTCTCGAAGCTGATCAAGGCGCTGAAGAAGTAGCCCGGCCGGTCGGGGCGATCGGCGGCGTTCCGAACACATCGGTTCAGGCGACCGGCGTGAACCAGGGCGTGTGCACCACGATCCTCGGCGCGGTCGTCTCCACGGCCTGGAACATCGCGCGGACCTTCGACCGCGCGGGCTCGTTCGGCACACCGACCAGCACGACCGCCTCGAGTGGGATGCTGCCCTCGACGAGCACCTCGGCCGCGACCAGTTCCGGGTCGACGGTCGCGGCCCTGGAGACCGCGCGTGTGGGCTCGCCGATGCTGAAGCGGGTGGCGGGGGCCGACGCGTCACCGTTCGCGACGACCACGTCCGAGCCGAGTTTCGCGGCCGAGACGACGAGCATCACGTACTCGGTCGCGCCGGTCAGGCGGGCGGCTGCCGACCAGTGCGCGCCCACCGCACCCTCGCGCAACTCGACCCAGCGATCGGCATCCGGGGTCAGGGCGAGCGGGACGAACCGGTCGACCGTTCGGCCGTCGCCCACATCCGCCCTCGCCCGTAGGTCGCGCACGATGCGGGCGGCGACGTCGAGGTCGGGCTCTGCGCCGTCGGCGATCGAGCGGATCGCGCCGTCGAGCAGGATCGACTCGAGGTTGCGCTGATGGGTCACGTGGTAGAGCCTGCGGCTGCCGAACGCCGGCAGGGTGGGTCCGGACGGCGCGCTCGCAGAGGGCCGCAGCGACCGGGTCGGCGGTCGGGTCGACGCGACGCGCACGCGCGGCGCCGCAGCGCGGACGGCGGCCGCGGGCTCAGGCGTGGCCCGGGGGAAGCAGATGTCGCACATCCCCGCTTCGAACCCGTGGATGCATTCCGCCACGATCGGTACCTCCCCGTTGGTTCCAGGAAGAACGCTACGCGCATCCGGCATCGGCACGGACCAGCGCGTCCGCTACAGCAGCGCCTCGGCCAGGGTGTCGAGCAGATCGAGGTCGGTCAGATCGAGCACCTGCAGGTAGACCCTCGCGACGCCGAGTTCGGCGTACGCGGCGACACGGTCGGCGATCTCGGACGGCGTGCCGCCGAGGTGGTTCGCACGATGCGCGGCGGCGTCGACCCGCAGCGCCTCCGCGCGGGCGAGGTAGTCGGCCTCGGTGCGGCCGACGACCGCCTGTTGGGCCGTGGATCGGCGCAGGTCGCCGCGCTCGCGGCCGATCGCGTCGCACGCGGCGTCGATGCGACCGAACTGCGCGGCGAGCTCGGCCTCGTCCGCCCAGTTGGCGTTGTACTCGGTCGCGAATCGCGCGGCCAGCGCCGGGGTGCGGGCCGTGCCCATGCCGCCGACGATGATCGGGATGCGCGCCTGGACCGGCTTCGGCAGTCCGGGGGAGTCCTCGACGGTCACGAAGTCGCCGGCGAACGAGTAGGTCTCGCCGACGGGCAGCGCCCACAGCGACGAGACGACCTCGAGGTGTTCGGCGAGCATGCCGAACCGCTTCGGCGGGAACGGGATGCCGTACGCGCGGTGCTCGGCCTCGAACCAGCCGGTGCCGAGGCCCAGCTCGACCCGGCCGCCGCTCATCGCATCGACCTGGGCGACCTGGATCGCCAAAATGCCCGCTGGGCGGTACGTCACCGACGACACCAGGGTGCCGAGCCGCACGCGTTCCGTCTCCCTGGCGAGCCCCGCGAGCGTCGTCCAGGCGTCGGTGGGACCGGGCAGCCCGTCGCCGCCCATCGTCAGGTAGTGGTCGCTGCGGAACCAGCCGGTGAATCCCAGGGACTCGGTGTGCTGGGCGTGCCGGAGCAGGGTCTCGTAGGTCGCGCCGAACTGCGGTTCGGTCATCACGCAGAATTCCACGAGGCAAGCGTATGCTCACGCCCGACACGGGAGTCCGGTGAGCCGGGCTGAGAGGAAGCTCCTCAAGCTTCGACCGTCGGGCTCGCGCCCGAGAACCTGATCCGGATCATGCCGGCGCAGGAAGGACTCTTCATTCCGCCCGTGCCTGCGAAGGACGGGCACATGACCACAACCACCGCCGCTCCGCGCGGCCGCACGATCCGCCACTGGCGGGTCGTCGATCTGGTCGTCGCGAGCGTGCTCGCCGCGGCGTGCTCCGCGATCTTCATCGCCTGGAACGGGCTCGCGGTCGTGCCGACCGAGGCGCTCAAACCGCTGCTGCCCGGCGTGCAGGGCATCCTCAACGGGCCGTGGCTGATCGCGGGCCCCCTCGCCGGACTCGTCGTGCGCAAGCCGGGCGCCGCGCTGTACGCCGAGTTCCTGGCGGCGGCGATCGAGCTCGTGATCTTCCCGGCGTACGGCGTCTCGACGCTCCTCTCCGGGGCCGTGCAGGGCCTCGGCGCCGAGATCGCGTTCGCGATCGTGCTGTACCGGGTGGGCGGCCCGCTCGTCGCGCTGCTCGCCGGAGCGCTCGCCGGCGTCGGCGAGTCGGTCGTCGACGGCACGGTCTGGTATCCAGGCGCGTCGGCGTCGTTCCTCGCGGTCTACGCCGTCACGACGGTCGTCTCCGGCGCGGTGATCGGGCTGGTCGCGTACGGCCTGGTCCGGGCGCTGGCCGCGACCGGAGTGCTCGACCGGTTCCCCGCGGGCCGCGCGCGGCGACGCGTGTGAGCCCCGCGGCGGTCGCCGCGACAGGATGGGGCTGGCGGCCGGCCGGCCGGCGGGCGTGGGCCGTCGACGGCCTCGACCTGCGCATCGGCGCGGGGGAGCGCGTGCTGCTCGTCGGCGCGTCCGGCAGCGGCAAGTCGACCCTGCTGCGGGCACTCGCCGGCGTGCTCGGCGGTGACGACGAGGGCGAGCGGCACGGCGACCTCACTGTCGGTGGTCGCGATCCGCGTGACGCGGCCGGCACTGCCGGCCTCGTGCTGCAGGACCCGGCGACGCAGATGATCCTGCCGGCGCTGTTCGACGACGCCGCCTTCGGCTGCGAGAACCTCGGTGTGCCGCGGGTCGAGATCTCGTCGCGTGTCACCGCGGCGCTGGCGGCCGTCGGGCTGGACGCGCTGGCCCCCGCGACGCGGACGAACCGGATCTCCGGCGGCCAGCAGCAACGGCTCGCGCTCGCCGGGGCGATCGCGATGCGCCCCGGCGTGCTGCTGCTGGACGAGCCGACCGCGAATCTCGATCCGGACGGCGCGCAGCGGGTGCGCGACGCGGTGCGCGCGGTGGCCGACGCGACCGGATGCACCCTCGTCGTCGTCGAGCACCGCACCGACCTGTGGCTCGCGGTCGTCGATCGCGCCGTGGTGCTCGGGACCGGCGGGCGGGTCGTCGCCGACGGCGCACCCGGGCTCGTCCTGCGCGGGCCGGAGGCGCGGGCGGCGGGCGTCTGGCCACCCGAGCATCGGCCGTCGACACCGCGGCCCACCCAGGCGGCGGGGGAGCCGCTGCTCACGACCCGCGATCTCGTCGTCGGGCGGGAGGGCCGGCCGGTCGCATCGGTCGAGCTCACGGTCCGCCGCGGCGTGCTGACCGCCGTCGCCGGTCCGAACGGCGCAGGCAAGAGCACCCTCGCCGCGGTGCTCGGCGGACTGCTCGCCCCGCTCGAGGGTGCACTCGACGCATCGCCCGCGCTCGCCAGAGGGCTCGGAGCGGCACCCATCCGCTGGCGCCCCCGCGCGCTGGCCGCGCGCATCGGCTCGGTCTTCCAGTCGCCCCAGCTGCAGTTCGTCCGCGCTACCGTGCGCGAGGAACTCGCGGTGGGTCCCCGGGCGCAACGGGCCACCGGCATCGACGCCCGCGTCGACGATCTGCTCGAGCGCCTCGGCCTCACGGCGCTCGCCGGGGCGAACCCGTTCACGCTGTCGGGCGGTCAGCAGCGTCGCCTGTCCGTCGGCGCCGCGGTCGCCGCCCGGCCGGACGTCCTCGTGCTCGACGAGCCGACGTTCGGGCAGGACCGCATCACCTGGGACGCGCTCGTCGGCCTGCTGCTCGACGAGCGGGACGCGGGGGGCGCGATCGTGGCCATGACTCATGACGGCGCGCTGCTCGAGACGGCCGACGAGGTGCGCACCATCGGCGCGACGGTGCCGGCATGACCCCCCGTGTGGCGGCCGCCAATCCGCTCACCGCGCTCGGCGCCGCCCTGCTGATCACCCTGGTGCTGCTCGTGACGGGGCTCGACCTGCGAGCCGCGTCGGCGGCCGTCGTCGTGGAGTGCGTCGCCGCGGCGTTCGCCGGTGTCCCGGCCCCCCGGCTCGGTCGGCGTGCTCTCCCGGTCGTGGTCTTCGCGCTGCTGCTCGGCGTCACCATCGGCCTCTACGGGGCACCGTCGGGTGTCGTCCATCTGCGTGCCGGGCCGATCCTCGTGACCGGCGGGTCGCTGGCGCTCGCCGTCGCCACGGCGGTGCGGCTCGTCGCGATCACACTGCCCGCGGTCGTGCTGTTCACGGATCTCGACCCGACCCGGCTCGCCGACGCGCTGGGGCAGCGGCTCCGGGTGCCGGCGCGCATCGTGCTGTCCGCCCTCGCCGCGCTTCGACTGGTCGAGGAGTTCGGTGACGATCGGCGCTCGCTCGCGGCCGCTCGTCGTGCGAGGGGCCTCGGCGGCGGACCCGCCGCGCTGCCCGGCCAGGTGTTCGGCATGCTCGTCGTCGCGCTGCGGCACGCATCGGACCTGGCGACCGCGATGGAGGCCAGGGGGTTCGGCGCGCCGGTCCGGCGGACCTGGCTGCGCCCGTCGCGGTTCGGCGTCATGGATGCGGTGGTCGCCGCCTGCGCGGCACTCGTCTGCACGGCGGCCGTGGTCGCGCCGGTGCTGTCGCATGTCGCGTGAGGCGGCGCGGCCGTCGCCGGCGGCGCTGATCGCGCGCATCCGGGCGGGTCTGCGGTCGCGACCGGACCCCGTGCTGCTGATCGGCGGGGCCAGCGGCGCGGGCAAGAGCACCTTCGCGGCCCTCGCGCACGCGGCGCTCGGTGGGACGGCGGTCACGATGGAGGACCTCTATCGCGGCTGGGACGGACTCGACGCCGGCAGCGGCCTGCTCGCCGGGCTGCTCGCGGATCGCGCCGCGTCGCGTACGGCCGCCTTCCGGCCGTGGGACTGGACCACTGGATGCCGCGCCCCGTCGACACGGCGGCTGCCGGCGACCGGGCTGCTGATCGTCGAGGGGGGAGGCGCGGTCACGCCGGCGAGCGTGCGCTTCGCCGATGTGACGGTCGTGCTCGACGTGCCCGCAGCGGTGCGCATCCGCCGCACCATGCTGCGCGACCCGGCCGAGACGCACCGGCTACTCGCTGCCTGGGAGGTGCAGGAGCGGCGCGCGGCCGCGATGCACGGGTGCCCAGCCGCGCTGGTGGTGCGGGGCGGCGTCGCGCCCGGACCCAGGTACGAGGCGGCGCGGGGGAATACGCTTCGGGCATGAGCACCACCGACCAGCCCGCCAGCACGTACGTCGCCGAGTACCTCGATGGGCCGTTCGCCGGCACCACCGAGCACCGCACCCTCGAGGGCGGCGAGCCCGAGGCCCGCGTGGGCCAGGAGGCGCTCGTCGAGGGCACCGAGGGACTGTTCTGGTATGTGGCGGGCGACCGGAAGAAGGTCGGCGAGACGCTGTTCGTGCAGTACCGGTTCGACGGGGCCGACAGTGACGCGCTCGAGGGCGATTCCGACCGGGACGACGAGTCCAAGTCGCTCTGAATCCGGCTCGCCGCGAGGCGACGCCTGAATCGCTGTGCCCCTTCTGTTGGGGGCAGCCCTTCCCCCGCGTGATCTGAATACTGGTGAGACCCAGCATTCGACGGTGCACCCAACGCCGTCGACTCCCACTTCGGTGCCGCGCGAGCGACACCGCACGCTCCCGAAGGCGTTCCCACCGTGAAGGTCGCGATCATCGGGGCCGGCGTGTCCGGCCTCACCACCGCCCGAGTCCTGAAGTCCCTCGGCCACGACGTCGTCGTGTTCGACCGCACGCCCGACGTCGGCGGCGTCTGGAGTTCGACGCGCGCCTATCCGCGCGTCTCGACCCAGGACGACCGCACGACCTACGCGTTCTCGGACACGCCGATGCCCGACGACTTCGACGCGCATCCGACCGGCGAGCAGGTGCGCGACTATCTGGCGCTGTACGCCGCGGAGCACGGCATCACGCCGCACCTGCGGCTCGGCACCGAGGTGCAGCGCGTCGAGCCCCGTCACGGCGCTGAGGGCTGGCGCCTGACGGTCGTCGGTCCGATCGGCCGCATGATCGAGCTCGCCGACTGGGTGGTCGCGGCGAACGGCGTGTACTCCCAGCCGCACGTGCCCGCATGGCCGGGCAGGGCCGAGTTCGAAGCGGCAGGCGGTCGCGTGCTGACGCCGACCTCGCTCGGCGACGGCGCAGACCTCGAGGGACGCTCCGTCGTCGTGGTCGGCTGGGGAAAGACCGCGTGCGACATCGCCGCGTTCAGCTCGGACCACGCAGAGCGCACCACCCACGTCGTCCGCACCGTCCGCTGGAAGATGCCGAAGCGGGTCGCCGGCGGTCCGGATTGGAAGCGACTCATCCTCACCCGTGTCGGTGAGCATCTGCTCTGCGCGCCGCCGCGCACGGTCGCGGGACGGCTGTTCTCGAGGCTCGACCGCGTCCCCCGCGTCGGCTTCGAGCTGCTCCTCGGCCGCGTGGTGGCCAGGCAGCAGGGCCTGGACCGGATCGGGATGAAGCCCGACCTGCGTATTCCGTGGTGCGACAGCCTCGAGACGGACGGGTACTTCGCGGCGGTCGGCGACTGTCGCATCGGCATGCGCCGGGACCGGTCCGTCCGCCGCCTGCGCGTCGTCGACGGCGCGCCCGCCGTCGAACTGTCGGACGGCGCGATCGTGCCGGCCGACGTCGTGGTGCCCGGCACGGGGTTCGACCAGTCCGTCGACTTCCTCGCCCCTGCGGTCCGCCGGGAGCTCCTCGACCGGCACGGCGACCTGCCGCTGTACCGGCGCATCCTGCCGACGGGCGTCGACCGCATCGCGTTCATCGGGTGGGGCAACACCTACCGCAGCCCGCTCACCGCGGAGGTGAGCGCGGTCTGGCTGGGCGCACACCTCGCCGGCGACCTGCCCGACGTGTCCGCGCTCGAGCGCGCGGGCGAGGCGGAACTGTTCCGGCTGACGCACGAGCGCGCGGCGCAGGTCGGTGCAGCCCAGCTGCCGAACGGCTCGTACGCCGACCTCGACGTGCTGCTCGCGGACCTGCGGCTGTCGCTGCCGGTGGCCACGCGGCTCGCGCAGCTCGTCCGGCCGCTCGACCCCGCCGACTACGCCGACCTGCTGCCGCGCCTGCGCGCCAGACTCGAGACGGCCATCCCCGCCCGCGACTCCGTGCAGCACCTCGAACTGGCGTTCCAGACGACCTGATCCTCGATCGCGGTTCAGGAAATCGCTCCTCGTTCAGGATGCGATGCCGGGGTATGCGCGTTTCCCTCCTGAACCGCGTCGAATTCAGGGGGCTCCTCCTGAACGGTGCTCGGCGCTCCGGTGCGGCGGTGCGGCGAGTCGAGCGCCCCAGCGATGGCGCGGGTTTTACGGTGTGGCCCATGCACCGCCGTCCGCTCCTCGCCGTCGCGCTCGCCGGCACGGTGGTCGCCGCCCTGGCCGGATGCTCCAGGCCCGCGCCGGTGACGCAGCCGGTCGTCGGCATGGTCGCGCTGCGGGGAGCGCCGGCCTTCGTCGACACCGTGCATCCGTCGGATCCGGTGCCAGGTGACGCGTGCACGGCCGCGAAGGCGTACGGGGACGTCGCGAAGGGTGCGGCGATCCACGTCCTCGATTCGAACGGGGGCCGCGTGGCGGCGACCGAGATCGGCAGCGGCTTCGTCGGTGCGGACGGGAGCACCTGCGCGTTCCCGTGGGCGATCGCGCATGTGCCGGTCGACCGTTCGAGCTACCGCGTGCAGATCGGCGGCCACGAGGCGGTGCGCTTCACGCGGACGGCGTTCTTCGCCGGCACCACGCTCACACTGGGCTGAGGGCCCCGTCGGAGGATGGGGTGGACGACGGGACTTGAACCCGCGACTTCCGGCACCACAAGCCAGCGCTCTACCAACTGAGCTACGCCCACCACGGCTCCGCTTGCGGAGCGGCGACGAGTCTAGCGCACGCCGCGACACCGCGGCTTCGCTGGGCGGCCCTAGTGCGCCGGGGTCTCCGCGACGCTCGGCACCCACTCCTCGTAGGCGGCGACCGCGTCTTTCGCTGCGCCTTGCGCCTGCTCGGACGTCGGGCCGGGCAGGCCCACGAAGGCCGTGCGACGGTAGTAGTCGAGCTCGCGGATCGACTCCAGGATGTCGGCCAGCGCACGGTGACCGCCGTGCTTCGCAGGCGCGTTGTAGTAGACGCGCGGGAACCAGCGCTTCGCGAGTTCCTTGATCGACGAGACGTCGACACTGCGGTAGTGCAGATGACCGTCCACGCGCGGCATGTACTTCGCGAGGAACGAGCGGTCGGTGCCGATGGTGTTGCCCGCGATGGGGGAGTGCCCCGCGACGGTGAACCGTGCCAGGTACTCGAGCACCCGGTCCTCCGCTTCGGCGAGTGAGACGCCCGCCGGGATCGCCTCGGTGAGCCCCGACGACGCGTGCATCTGCACGACGACCTCGTTCATCTGCGCGAGCGCGGCGTCCGATGCCTTGATGACGATGTCGAACCCCGGGTCGACCGGCACGAGTTCGAAGTCGGTCACTACGACGGCCACTTCGACGAGCTCATCGACCGCGAGATCCAGACCGGTCATCTCGCAATCGATCCAGACGAGACGGTCGACGGCAGCCATCCCGGGAGTCTACCGAGACCGCCGACAGCGGTTCCGCGCCCGCGGATCCGTACAGTGACGCTGTGACGACCAGGATCATCCTCGACTGCGACCCCGGCCACGACGACGCGATCGCGATGCTGCTCGCGCACGGCAGCCCCGACATCGACCTGGTCGCCGTGACCACGGTCGTCGGCAATCAGACCCTCGACAAGACGACCCGGAACGCGCTCGCGGTCGCCGAGATCGGCGGGATGCACAACGTGCCGGTGTCCGCCGGTTCGGCCACGCCCCTCCTGCGCGCCCATCGAGACGGCGGGCGAGATCCATGGGGAGTCCGGCATGGACGGACCGCGACTCCCGCCACCCACACGAGTCGCCGGACCCCGCCACGCCGTCCAGGTGATCATCGACACCGTCATGGGCGCCGAGCCGGGCACCATCACGCTCGTGCCGACCGGCGGCCTGACGAACATCGCCCTCGCCGCGCGTCTGGAGCCGCGCATCGTCGAACGCGTTCGCGAGGTCGTGCTCATGGGCGGCGGCTACCACACGGGCAACTGGAGCCCGGTCGCCGAGTTCAACATCGTGATCGACCCGGAGGCGGCGCACATCGTGTTCACGCGCCGGATGGCGCGTGACGATGGTCGGCCTCGATGTGACGCACCAGGCGCTCGCGACACCGGCGGTCCGTGAGGCGGTCAGGGCGGTCGGCACCCGGCCCGCGAAGTTCGTCGACGAGCTGCTCGAGTTCTTCGGCGAGACCTACCTCGAGTCGCAGGGCTTCACGGCGCCGCCCGTGCACGACCCGTGCGCCGTGGCGCTCGTCATCGACCCGAGCATCTTCACGATCGAGCGGCGCCCGGTCGCGATCGAGCTGACCGGCACGCACACGCTCGGCATGACCGTGACGGACTTCCGCGCGCCCGCGCCGGAGGACTGCCGGACGTACGTGGCGACCGGCATCGACGTCGACCGGTTCTGGGCACTCGTGGTCGACGCGCTGGTCAGGATCGGCGACCCGGCGCCCGCGCCCTCGCCCCATGCGCAGCCGCACCCCTGAGCTCCCGCGCCCCTGACCAGTGCCCCCTTGAGCAGGACGATCAGCACCTGAGCACCTGAGCAGGACGATCAGCACCTGAGCAGGACGATCAGCCGTTCGGCAGGACCAGCGCGCCTCGGCAGGACGATGGTGCACATGCGTCCTGCCGAAGCGCGTGCGTCCTGCCGAGGTGCTCGGTGGGCGCGGCAGGTCGGGCCGGGGTCAGGCCTTGGGGCCGCCGGCGACGTAGAGCACCTGGCCGGAGACGAAGGATGCGGCGTCCGAGCAGAAGAACCGGGCGGCCGACGCGACGTCCTCGGGAGTGCCGACGCGGCCGACGGGGATCTCCTTGACCGCGCCGGCGAGGAACTCGTCGAACGTGATGCCGATGCGTTCGGCCGTCGCCCGCAGCATGTCGGTCGCGATGAAGCCCGGCGCGATCGCGTTCGCCGTCACCCCGAACCGGCCGAGTTCGATCGCGAGCGTCTTCGTGAAGCCCTGCATGCCCGCCTTCGCGGCGGCGTAGTTCGCCTGGCCGCGGTTGCCGAGCGCACTCGTCGACGAAAGATTGACGATGCGCCCCCATCCGGCCTCGACCTGATGCGCCTGCACGGCGCGGCTCATCAGGAACGCGCCGCGCAGGTGGACGGCGAGGACCAGATCCCAGTCCTCCTCGGTGAGCCGGAACAGCAGGTTGTCGCGCAGGATGCCCGCATTGTTCACAAGGATCGTCGGCGTCCCGAGCTCGGCGGCGACACGATCGACGGCCGCGGTCACGGCGGCGGAGTCCGAGACGTCCGCGCCGATGCCGAGCGCGCGCCCGCCGGCGGCCGCGATCGCCTCGACGGTGCCGGCGGTCGCGGACTCGTCGAGGTCGATCACGGCGACCGCGTGCCCATCCGCCGCGAGGCCGGTGGCGATGGCTGCGCCGATGCCTCGCGCAGCGCCGGTGACGATCGCGACCCGCGACTCGGTCATACCGCGCCCGTCAGGATCAGCGCCTCGCCCTGCCCGCCGCCGCCGCACAGCGCGGCGACGCCCATGCCGCCGTCGCGGTGCAGGACGTGCGCGAGGTGCAGCGCGAGCCGCGCGCCGGACGCGCCGACCGGGTGGCCGAGCGCGATCGCGCCGCCCTCCCGGTTGATCGTCTCGGGGTCGACGCCGAGGTCGTCGGCCGACTGCAGCACGACGGATGCGAACGCTTCGTTGATCTCGATGACGGACAGGTCACCGACCGTGGCGCCCTGCCGTTCGAGGGCGCGCTGGATCGCGTGCGACGGCTGCGAGTGCAGCGAGCCGTCGGGCCCGGCGACCTGGCCGGCCGCACCGATCTCCGCGAGCCAGGTGAGCCCGTGGGCCTCGGCCCACGACTTCGAGGCGATGACGAGTGCCGCGGCACCGTCGGTGAGCTGCGACGCGTTGCCCGCCGTCACCGAGCCACCATCGCGGAACGCGGGACGCAGTTTCGCCAGCCCCTCCGCCGTGGTGTCCGCGCGGATGCCGTCGTCCTCGCTCACGACCAGCGCGTCCCCGCGCCGCTGCGGCACCTCGATCGGCTCGATCTCGGGCACGAAGTCGCCGCGCGCCCGTGCTGCCGCTGCACGCTGCTGCGAGGTCGCGGCGAACGCGTCCTGACGATCACGGGGAATCGACCGCTTCTGGTTGCCCTCGTCCGTCGCCCGCCCCATCAGCAGGTGGTCGAAGGGGTCGAGCAGCCCGTCGTAATTGAGCGAGTCCTCGAGCGTGCGGGGCCCGAGGCCGAACGATGCGCGCGACCCGAGGAGCAGGTGCGGGGCGTTCGTCATCGACTCCTGGCCGCCGGCGACGACAACGTCCGCCTCGCCGGCGCGGATGAGTCTGGCCGCGTCGATGACCGCGGTGAGCCCGGACAGGCACAGCTTGTTGATGGTGACCGTCGGGACGTCCCAGCCGATGCCGGCGAGGATGCTCGCCTGCCTGGCCGGTCCCTGGCCGGAGCCGGCCTGGACCACCTGCCCCATGATCACGGCGTCGACGTCGGTGGCCTCGACGCCGGTGCGGGTCAGGGCCGCACGGATCGCGTGTGCGCCGAGTTGCGGCGCGGTCAATGAGGCGAGCTGCCCGGTGAAGCGGGTGAACGGGGTGCGTGCGCCACCCAGGATGACGGCGGTGTCAGGCAATGGGGATTCCTTCGGTGTGGACGTGGATCAGGCGAGGCGTTGGTCAGGCGAAGGCGGAGACGCCGGTGATGTCGCGGCCCAGGATCAGGGCCTGCACGGTCTCGGTGCCCTCGTAAGTGTGGACCGCCTCGAGGTCGCCGTAGTGCCGGGCGACTCCGTTCTTGAGCAAGATCCCGTTGCCGCCGAGCAGGTCCCGAGCGTTGTCGGCGATCGACTTCGCTCCACGTGTCGCGGTGTACTTCGCCAGTGACGCCTGCGCGCCACGCAGGCCTTCGTCCGTCTCGAGTGTGGTGAGGGCCACGAGCATCGTCTGGATCTGGGTCAGCTCGGAGAGCATGCGCGCGAGCCGCTCCTGCACGATCGGTGACTTGGCGAGCGGCCGGCCGAACTGCACGCGCTGCTGCGCGTAGTGCACGGCGGCGTCGTAACAGGCGTTCGCGTGGCCGAGCGCTGACCATGCGACGCCGAGACGCGTCGCGACGAGCACGCGGGACGTGTCGCGGAAGCTCTGCGACTCGGGGAGCATCGCGTCCTCGGGCACGAACACGTCGGTCATGGTGATGTGCGCCTGCCAGATCGCGCGCAGTGAGATCTTGCCCGTGATGGTCGTCGCGGCGTAGCCGGGGGAGTCCTGCGGCACAAGGAACCCGTGCACCGCGCCGTCGTCGCCGCGCGCCCACACGACCGACACCGCCGGCAGGCCGAGCACGGGACCGAGCGAGCCGTTGCCGATCCATTTCTTCTGGCCGTTGATCACGTATCCGCCGTCGACGCTGCGGGCGGTGGTCTCGAGGCTGACCGAGTCGGATCCGTGGGTCGGCTCGGTCAGGGCGAACGCGCCGAACTCCGTCGCCCTGGCGAGCGGCATGCCCCAGCGGGCTTTCTGCTCCGGGCTGCCGAGCACGGCGATCGACCGCAGCGCGAGCCCGCCCTGCACCCCGATGACCGTGGCGACCGAGCCGTCGCCGCGGCTGATCTCGGAGGAGACCATGCAGGCCGCGAGCAGGCTCATCGGCGGCAGGCCGTCGACGTCGACGCCGTCACGGATCAGGTCGAGCTCGCCCATGCGGCGGGCCAGGTCGATCGGATAGTCGGCGCGGTCCCAGTAGTCGTCGATGACCGGCAGCACCTCGTCCTGCACGAACGTCCGGGCCCGCTGCCAGTGCTCGCGGTCCTCGGCGGAGATCCTACGGAAGACGCCGGCCATGTCCGAGTCGAGGGGGTCGCTCAAGCGGTACTCGGGTTCGGCGACCCCGACGCCGATGTGTCCGCCGCTCGCGGTCGTCGGATTGGTGGTCGGTGTGGCGGTCGTCGTGGTCACGATGCTCCTCCGGGTCGGTGCTGGCACTGAGTTCCACCGAACGATACTCTGTTCCATCATGAGGTCGACCCCGGATGCGGCCGAGCCGCGCGCCGATCGCGCCGCCGACCCGGCCGAGCGCATCCCGGACGCCATCACGGTGCTCGCGGAGCGCGGTTACGACGCGACCACCGTCGACCAGCTGGCCGACGCCCTCGCGATCAGCCGCAGCACCTTCTTCCGCCGCTACGGCTCGAAGGACGACGTGGTCTTCGCCGACCACGAGTACCTCCTGGGCCGCCTCGCCGAGCGGCTCGCGAGCGGCGACCCGTTGACCGCGGTCGCCGACGCCGCGGCACTGGTGCTCGAGCACCATCTGCGACGTCCCGATGTGGCGCTGCAGCGACACGCGCTGCTGCAGAGCAATCCCGCCCTCCGCGACCGGGAGCTCGTGACGAGTCACCGGTACGAGCGGCTGTTCCGCGACCGGCTGCGGGCGGCGCTGCCGGATGCGCCCGGGTGGGCGATCACGGCGTACGCGTCCGGCGTCGTCGCCGTGCACAACGCGGTGCTGCGCGCGTGGTTCCGCGACCCGGCCACGCCGGCGGCGGTCGAGCTGCAGGCGCAGCTGCGTCGGCTCACGGCGGTCTTCGCACCCGTGCTGACGGGAAGACCGGCGGCCTCCCGCGTCATCGTGACCGTCCACGACCACGACGCGGATACCGACACGGTCCTGTCCGCGATCGGCGCGGCCCTCAGCGCATGACCGCGGCCCTCACCGCCTGACCGCGCGCCTCACCGCGTGACCGCGGGCCGCCCTGACTCCAAGCAGAGAGCGCTTCAGCAGGACATTTTCTGTTCGGCAGGACGAAATGCCTAAAAATGTCCTGCGGAACAGAAAATGTCCTGCTCAGGTGCTTTCGGGACGGTATTGGAGGGCCGGGGAAACCACGTTGAGGGCAGAAGTGTCGGGGCGATACGATCGGGGCCCCCGACCGTCCCTGCAGCGGAGTATTCAGCGCACCATGACCGACCTGCCTGTGGCGGCGCGGCGTTTCCGTACACGCTCCGTGACATTCGCCGCTTTCATGATCTGGGGTGCGCCGGGCAGTCTCATCGCGCTCGTCTTCCATCCGGATTTCGGAAGCCTCTGCGCCCTTGTGATTCAGATGGGGCTTGCATTCGTCGGCGTCCGAGCCGCTCGCCGTGTTCGCAATCGCCATCCGGCGCTGCTGCCGCTGCAGTTGAATGCGGTCTGCACCGCAGGGATCGCATACATGCACCTGTCCGTGATCTCCGCAGCCATCGATCCGCTGGTCGAGCTCGAACTGCGCGCACCGCTCGATCTCCTGTCCGGGGCAGCGGCCTGGATACCTTCGTTCCTGCTCGGCTTCACCGCGTGGCGGGTGGCCGCGAGCGCGCTCACCGACCGAGGGATGGTGTACAGCCCGAATCCGTGGTTCCGTCGTACCGGCCTCGGCTTCGTCCTGGCGGTCGCTGCAGCAGCGGCGCTCTTCTCGGCGCCCGCGCTGGCGGCGGAGCGAGCGCCGGGCGCAGTCGTCGTCATCCCGCTCGTCGCCGCGCCGGCACTCTTCATCGCTTCTCTGGTCACCGACAGCCGCATCGAGGCGAGCCGAAGGGGCCGAACCGCATGACCGCGCCGCACATCGTCGGCGGCCCCGGAGCGCCCGGCGTCGTGCAGCCGCGCTCGGCGTCCGTTCGCGCGGCGGCGATGCTGGCGTGGGCGACGTTGGTCGCGGCGATGGGCGTCGTCTCGTTCCACTCGCCGGATGCGGTCGCCGCGCTCCTTTTAGCACTGATCGGCGTCGGCGGCTTCGCCGGCGTCGCCTGGCTTCGTCGGCGCGGACACCCGGCGACCGGCCTGGCACAGCTGGCGGTCCTGAGACAGGAGGCCGCGACGACGATCTGGTGGGCCATGTGTTTCCCGGCATGCTCGATGGTGTTCGGTACGGGATCCCTCGAGGTGCGTCCGGCACATGTGCTGATCGGGATCGGCGGCTCGCTGATCGCCCTCGCCGTATGGCTCGTCGCACGACACGCGATGCGCACGAGAGATGTGCGGCTGCCCGCACGGAATCGGTGGATCGCGGACAGCGGGCCCGAACGGCGATGGGGGCAGGTCTGCACCGCGGCGATGGTCGTCATCGCGGTCGGTGGCATCGTCGCGATCCGACTGGTCAACCCGTCGAGCGCGGTGCTCGGCGTCGGCATCGCCGTCGGTCTCGGCGTGGTCCTCGCGCTCGGCCTCGCGTCGTTCATCGTGCCGAATCGGATCGTTGCAGCCCGAGAACGCCGGAGCGCGCCCTGACGGTCCCGCGCCCGCACCCGACCCGCACTGCAGCAGGACCAGCGCACTCCAGCAGGAGACATGTCGACCACGGTCCTGCCGCAGTGCGCGGCTGCTGCTGACGCGCGTCGGCGCGTGCTCGCCGCGGGTCAGTATCCGAGTGACTGCACGTACTCGCGGCCGACCGTCGCGCTCTCGAGCGGGGTCGGGCGGACCGGCACGTCGGTCTCGACGATGAGCCAGCCGTCGAAGCCGGCGCCCTGCAGCGAGTCCAGGATCGTCGGGAAGTCGACGTCGCCCTCGCCGAGCTCGGCCCAGATGCCGTGGTCCTCGAAATCCTGGTACGTCCAGTGCTCGGCCGACCCGCGGTCACGCACCGACATGACGATGTCCTTGAGGTGCACGCCCTTGATGCGCTCCGCGTGCCGCCGCACGAATGCGGCGGGGTCGACGCCCGCCCACGCGAGGTGGCCCGTGTCGGGGCCCAGGAACAGGATCTGCGGGTCGGTCGCCGCGATCAGCCTCTCGATCTCGTCCTCGGTCTCGACGAACGTGCCGCCGTGGTTGTGGAAGATCGGCCGGACTCCGTACTCGAGCATCGTCGAGCCGATCTCCTCGAGCGTCGCCGCCATCTGGGCGAACTGCGCATCGGTGAGCGCGTCCTCCGGCCGGACGTGGGTGACGATCTCCTTGCGGATGCGACCGGAGGGCGCGACGGAGTCGAAGCCCGCGTCGGCGACAAAGGCCTCGGTCACGCCGAGCTCCTGTGAGAGAGCCGCGAGCGCTCTCGCCTGCGCGACGAGCGGCTCCCGCTCGTCGGCGTCCCAGAAGCGGCCGGAGAAGTACGTGGGCGCGGGCTGCAGCTCGAACCGTGCGAAGTACTCGGCGACGCCGTCAGCGGTTGTGCCGGCCGCGTCGCTCCACGGCGCTCCGAGATAGCCCGCGGTGCGGATGTCCTCCATCACCGAGTCGTCGTTCCTGCGCCACGTGATCTGACCACAACCGACCTTGATCGCCATTCGATGTTCCTTCTCGCTCGTTCGTGCTGGTACGTGGTGGATGCGCGGGTCAGGCGAGCAGCCCGGCGAGCTCGTCGGGCC
Organism: uncultured Actinomycetota bacterium; assembly: GCA_963716965.1. Lineage (GTDB taxonomy): Bacteria > Actinomycetota > Actinomycetes > Actinomycetales > Microbacteriaceae > Amnibacterium. Next base: position 379,171 of record CAVQUZ010000003.1, read on the forward strand.
CGAGCGCCGGCGGGGCCTCGCACGTGGTCGCCAGCTCGACGCGCTCGCCTGAGGTCGCCGCGCGGACGACGCCCGCGATGATGTCGACGACGTGCACGGCGACATCCGCGTGCAGCCGCGGGCGGCGGCCCTCGCGGAGCGCGAGTGCCATCTCGGCGACGCCGAGTCCCCGAAGGGAGGTGTCCCAGTCGGCCGGCTGTCTGCTGCCGTCGACCTCGACCCAGCTGCGCTCCCTGAACGCGGGGTCGTACACGCGTGTGAATGCGGGGTCGCCGAAGTTGTTCGGGTTCGGCACGCCGAGCACGCCGGTCGTGCCGAAGAGGTCGAACGACGTGACCTCCATCATCGGGTCGATGCCCCAGCCCATCGTGAGCTGCGCAGTGGCGCCGCTCACGAACTCGATCGTGCTCGAGAATCCGATGGGCGACCCTGCGGGGTCGTCCTCGAGGCGTCCGCCGGCCGGCCACATCCTGGCGGCCGCGGTGACTCGGGACGCGGGGCCGAGCAGCCAGATGAGGGCGGTCACGTAGTACGGCGCCATGTCGAAGAACGCGAAGCTCTCCGCGGTGTAGAAGCTCGGGTCGTGCATCGCGAACCGCATCATCGTGGCGCTCGCGAAGAGCGGCTTGCCGATCGCGCCGCGCTGGAAATCGGCGTACGCCGCTTGGAACCCGGTACCCAGCAGCGTGTCGGGCGCGCAGGTCAGGGACAGGCCCCGCTCGTTCGCGAGGTCGAGCAGCGCCTGCGATTCGGCGACGGTCATCGCGAGCGGCTTCTCCGAGTAGACGTGCTTGCCTGCCAGAAGCGCCGCGGTCGTGGTGGCGACGTGGGCGCGGATCGCCGTGAGGTTCATCACGATCTCGATGGTGGGATCGGCGTAGAGCTCGTCCGGCGTCATGACGCGCAGGGCGCCGTACTGCTCGGCGACCTTGGCGGCCGATGCGGCGTCGATGTCGGCGATGCCGGCGATCTCGACGACACCGCTGCCGACCAGGTTCGGGAGGTAGAGGTGGCTGACCGCGCCGGCCCCCAGGATCCCGATCCGCGTGCGGTTCGTCATCGTCTCGCCATCGGACACCTGCGCCTCCAGCCGGCGCTCATCGTCGCCATCCATCGTGCTCTCGCGTCCCGGTGAAATCCGTGCGCGCGCTCGGAAATCATATAGCGGAACGCTGTTCGATCAGCTGGGAACGGAGTCCGAGTCGGTGCCGCGGCGGGGCGCGTCCGCTCAGCCCGCGAAGGTCACCTTCCACACGCGGGCACTCGGTTCAGCGACTGTCGTGCCGACGCGCAGGACACCCGCAGCGGAGTCCCACTCCGCGGTCCATCCGGGCAGATCGACGGGGAAGAACGGCTCGATGCGGACCGCGCGACCCGCGGCCTGCGGCATCGGCAGGTCGATCGAGGCGCCCGCATCCGCGCGGTGCCACAGGCTCAGGTACGCGATGTCGTCGACGGCGAGTGCCATCGCAACCCACTCCGCGTCCCAGTCGGGCATTCCGAGGGGCCAGAACGCGTGCGTCCGGGCGAGGTCCGCGACGACCGTCTTCTGCGCGAGGACCGCCTCCCGCACGCGGCCCCGCTCGGCGTCCGTCATCCGATTCAGGTAGCCCGACAGGTACATCCGTCCCGGGATCGCGTTCACCAGCGACAGTGCGAACCGTTCTGGGCTCATCCCCGAATCCGGATAGGCCCAGTTGCCGGCTTGCTCGGGCAGCACGGAGGCGGGAGCGGTCGCCGTGATCGAGGCGTACTGCACCGGGTCCTGCTGATCGGAGGTGGATTGCAGGTGCAGACGCTGGAGCATCGCGTAGTCCATGCGCATGGCACCGGATGCGCAGTTCTCGATGAGCAGGTCGGGGTAGCGGGCCTGGATGCGGTCGAGCCACGCGAGCTGCGCGGCCGAGTGCTCGGCGAGCCCCCGGCCGGGCGACTGCGGCGTGCCGTCGGGGGAACGGTCGGTTCCGGGCCCCGTCATCGTGTTGTAGTCCATCTTGAAGAACCGCACGCCGAGGTCGCCGACGAGCCGGTCGACCACGCCGTCGAGGTGCGCGAGCGCATCCGGACTGCGCAGATCGAGCAGATGCCGTCCGTGCTCCGCGATGCGGACGCCCTGACGGTGGAAGAACGCGCTCTCCGGCAGCGATGCGGCGAGCGGCGAGCTGACGCCGATCACCTCGGGCTCCAGCCAGAGTCCCGGGATCATGCCGTGCGAGCGGATGCGGTCGAAGACCTCGCCGATGCCGCCCGGGAACCGGCCTTCGGCCGGCAGCCATTCGCCGACCGAGTCCCACCAGTACCCGTCCGAGTACCAGCCGGCGTCGACGCAGAACAGTTCGGCGCCGACCCCCGCCGCCGCATCGATGAGCGGCAACAGCTTCTCGGTCGTCGGGTCGCCCATGAGGGTGTTCATGTAGTCGTTGAAGCCGACGGGCAGCGTCGCGTCGACCGCGCGTGGCTGCCGGATCGCGCGGCGCTGGTCGGTGAGTGCCGCGAGAGCCCGATCGAACTCGGGGCCGGCGCCCGGGAGTGCGAGCGCGACGGACGCGGTGGGCGTCGTGATCGTGACGCCGGCGCGAACCGGCGCGCTCCACTGGTGCTCCTGATCGGTCGGCCCCGACAGCAGCAGATAGGCCCCGCGCATCGTCTCGCCGAGCTCGTAGAGCCACGGCCCGTTGTGCTCGATCTGCCACGCGAGCCCGTACCCGTCCGTGACCAGCGCCGCGGTCGGCAGCTGCTCACCGGTCGACCACGACCCGCCGTCGGTCACGATGCAGCGACTGCGCGGCGGATTGTGGTGCAGCTCCCGGTCGAAGCGCGCGAGTCCGACCTGGCGGAGCGGGTCGGTGCGCCACCGGCTCTCGGCGCACCAGTCGCTCGCCGCATGTGCGAGGGCGATGTCGTCGACGGTCCGCGCCGAATCCGTCAGCCACGCCCCGGTCGCGAGGATGGAGACGAAATCGAGGACCAACTCGCCGACACCTTCGAGCGTGACCTCGGTCCAGGTCTGGAACGCGGCGACGTCGTCGGCGGCGCGGAAGCAGCTCGTGACGACGATCCCGGTCGCGGGGTCGGCCTGCTCGATGCGGAGCGTCGACCACGCACCCTCTCGACCGACGTGGTGCGACCGGTACCGAAGGGCCGTGCCGATGGTGGTGTCCACGTGCCGGAAGCCGCCGGGGAAGCGGCCGTGCCCGAGTGCCGAGAGTTCGACGAGCGGCTGGTCGGCGACCGGCGCAAGGGAGGGCTGAGCGCCTCTCGGCGCGAGCGACGAGAGGGCGACCGGCGCGTCCGCGCCCATCGAGAAGTGCAAGCGCACGAGACCTGCGGTCCAGTCGAAGGTGGACGGTTCGGTTGGCATGGACACCTCGGCGGATCGGAGCGGAGCGGACGGACGCTCAAGCATCCTGCCGTGCCCGCTCGATGCGGCGTGAACGGGCGATTCCCGGCGCGGTTGCTGCGCGTTTCCGCTGATCGAGCGGTGTATCTCGAATTCGGAATACAGGGTGTGAATAACCTGAATCCGAACTCGATGCAACCTATGCTTGATTCCGGCGACGGGGGTCGCCCACGCATACTCGGGGGGAGTAGTGCTCATGGTGCAGAAGTACGTCCTGCAGGTCAGTGATGATCTGGACGGCACGGTGATGGCCGCGGAAGCGGCCGAGACCGTGCGGTTCGGGCTCGACGGTGTCGATTATCTGATCGATCTCAATTCGGAGCACGCGGCGGAACTGCGTGCCGTGTTCGAGCGATTCGTCGCGGCGGGCCGTCCGGACACGGCGTCGCGGGTCACATTCACGGGCGGCCAGAGTGCCGTCCGCGAATGGGCGAATGCGAACGGATTCCACTTGAAGGAACGCGGGCGCATTCCGGTCGCGGTGCTGAAGGCGTACGAGGCGCGCCACTAGTGCTCCCGGCCCGCTTCCGCCCGTCGTCGCGGCCACCGCCACGGCGACGCGAGTGCGGGCATCCGTCTGCGGAGCCAGGGCTCCTCGCTGCGCTCGGTTCGCGCCGGGTCCAGCTGCTGCAGTACCTGGTCGACGGCGGCCAGCACGCTGCCCTGCAGCATCCACAGTCGCCTGTCCTCGCGTGGATCCGCGACAAGCAGCATCAGTTCGGTGAGCATGGCGCGGGTCTCCTGCACGGAGTCGAGCGTCCGCGCGAGCGCCGGATCCGCGCTGCCGGATGCGCCTGCCCCGTATTCGGCGTCGACGAGGTCGCCGAACGCGCGCAGTCCGTCGGCGAGGTCGTCGAGCACCACCGCGAAGGCGCCCTGCAGTTCACCTGCGGCGGCATCGTCCGACGCCTCACCCAGCGCCGCCTCCTCGCCGATCACGACGAGCAGCGCACGCTCGGCGACGAGGCAGCGGTCGAGGCGTTCCAGTGTCGTCAGCAGTCCCGGATGCACCTTCGCCGCGGTGAGGGCGAACGCGTTCAGTCGGCGGCTGCGCTCGAGCGCCCGGACCGCGTCCTCCGCCTCGTCGACCTCGTCCTGGATCTGATCCGCCCACGCGAGCCAGGCCGCGACCTCTTCGTCCTGGGGCGCCCGCGCGCCGAGCGTCACCGCGACCTCGTCGAGCAGGCCGGCCTGATGCCTGGCGACGCGGCGGACGGCGTCGGTGGCGCCCTGGTTCGAGATCGCGACGGGCAGCAGCAGGCTGAACGCGATACCGACGACGGTACCGATCAGGGTGTTGACGAGCCGCACCTCTGCGGCCAGGCCGTGGCCCGACACGGCGAGGATCAGCATGGCGCTGATCGGCGTCTCGAGTGACTGCTCACCGAGGCGCAGCACCTTGGCGAGGATCAGCGACGCCGCGATGACCGCACCGAGGCTCCACCACGACAGGCCGGCGAACGTGGCGAATGCGACCGCGACGAGCACACCCGTCAGCACGGCACCGACGCGCACCAGGCCCATCTGCAGCGTGCCGACCGTCGATGCCTGCACGACGAGGAGCGCGGTGAGCGGGGCCGTCAGGTCGAGGATGCCGGGGGAGACCCAGTTCGCGACGAGGTACGAGAGCACTGCCGCCACGGTGAGGCGCCCGACCTGGAGGGCCTCGGGACGCAGCCGGCCCGGCACGTCCGACCACGAGGTCGGCAACGCGGGCCACAGCCACCAGAGCAGCCGGGGCACGCGCCGTCGCGCCCAGGGCCGGGAGCCCGCAGGCATGGCCGTTATGCCGCCGCCGAGCCCGTCGCGATGCCGTGCTCGTCGATGATCGACCGGATCTCGGGCAGGTCGTCGATGAGCTGCGAGAGCGGCGTGCGAAATGCGAGCGCCGAGATGCTGAGCGCGCCGCTCGGGACCGCGGGCGACGTCAGGAACACCGGCAGGGCGACGCAGTTGATCTGCGGCTCGTTCTCCTGGTCGTCGGTGCTGTAGCCGCGCGCTCGGATGCGCACGAGCTCGGCCCACAGGTCGTCGATCGTGACGAAGGTGTTCGCGGTCGGATGCACGAGCGGCTCGTCGCCGGCCCACGCGGCGAGTGACGCCATGTCCGGCATCGCGTAGGCGAGCAGCAGCTTGCCGACCGCGGTCGCGTGCGCGGGGTTCCGGCCGCCGACGGTCGAAGTGAGACGCACGCCACCGGCCGGTGGATCGACCTTGGCCCGGTAGACGACCGACCGGCCGTCGAGCACCGCGTAGTGGGTCGTCTCGGCGAACCGCGCAGCCAGGTCCCGCAGCACCGGCGCGACGCGCACGTGATCCGGGCGGGCGTCGTGGTGGGCGAATGCGATGCGCAGGAACTCGTCGCTCAGGGCGTACCGGCCGGGGCCGTCGAGTGTGGCGAAGGAGGCGCGGCGCAGCGCCGCGAGCGCGCGGTGCACGGTGGACTTCGGGCTGCCCATGATCCGCGCGAGCTCGTCGAGCCCGATCCCGTCGGGGTGCCGGGCCAGTTCCCGCAGGATGGCGAGCACCCGGTCAGCGCCGACGAGCTGATCGCCTGCGGATTCGGACGCGCCGGAGGAATCACTGGTGCCGACGTCGATTGTCACCGCGGGACCGTCCTTCGGGGCTGTGCCGTTCCACTAAACGGAATGCTACACCTCAGCCTGGGAGTCGCCGGGGAGGCTGCTCACACCCGGATGCCGGACATCCCGCCGTCCACCGCGAGGATCGTGCCGGTCGTCGACGCCGAGCGCGGTGAGGCCAGATAGGCGATCGCGTGTGCGACCTCGTCGGCGGTCACGAGGCGCCCCATCGGCTGGCGGGCTCGCAACGCGTTGCCCGCTGCCTCGGCGTCGTCGGCGGCGGCGAGCAGCCGGGCGACCCAGGGCGTGTCGGCGGTGCCGGGCGTCACTGCGTTCACGCGGATGCCCTCGCGGACGTGATCTGCGGCCATGGCGAGGGTCACGGCCGCCACGGCGCCCTTGCTCGCCCCGTAGAGCGCGCGGTTCACGAGCCCGACGGTCGCGACGACCGAGCAGGTGTTCACGATGGCGGCGTGCGAGGACCGCCGCAGGTGGGGAAGCGCCGCCCGCGTGACGCGGGCGAGCCCGACGACGTTCACGTCGAGCACGTGCAGCCATTCGTCGTCGGGGTTCGCCGCGACGTCGCCGCCCGCGCCGATGCCCGCGTTGTTCACCAGGATGTCGATACCGCCCAGCTGCTCGACGACCTGGGCGATCGCCGCGTCCACGCCCGCGGAGTCCGTGATGTCGGCGACCACCGCCGTGTATTCGACCGGCACGCCGTCGACGCTCCGGTCGAGTACGGCGACGCGGGCACCGTCGGCCGCGAGCCGGGCCGCGGTGGCGGCGCCGATCCCGCTCGCTCCGCCGGTCACCACGGCGACCAGGCCGTCGAATTCTGCAGTCATGGGTGGGTCCTTACCTGTCGGACGGCGTCGTCACCGTCGAGGGTCGATGTGGATCTTCGGGCCGAGACCCGCGCTTGCGGGCCGCCGTCCCGCGAGCACGGCCGCCGCGTCGTCCAGCCCGACGGTCGCGGCGACGAGCGATCGGGGGTCGACGGCGCCGGATGCGTACGCATCGATCGTGCCGGCGAGGCCGGGGGAGGCGGACAGGACGCCGACCGCGGTGACGTCCTTCAGCAGCAGGGTCCTGGTGTCGATGAGGCTCGGCGTACTCGAGATGCCGATGTACACCACGCGCCTACCCGGTTCGACCAGGTCGAGGGCCTTCGCGGGCAGCGCCGCACCGGTCGAGCAGTCGATGACGGCGTCCCACGGCAGCGCGGGAAGGTCGTCCTCGGTCCAGACGCCCGCGAACCCGAGCGTCCGGGTGAATTCGAGGGAGCGCGCCGACCGGCCCATCACGTGCACCTCGGCGCCCCGGGCGCGCGCGAACATCGCGACGAGCAGTCCGATCGTGCCCGGCCCGAGCACCAGCGCGCGATCGCCCGGATGCAGATCGGCGCCCTGCACCGCGCGCAGCGCGTTCCCCCCGGGTTCGACGAGCGCGCCGAGCGTCGCGTCCACGGAGTCCGGCAGGCGGTGCAATGACCATGCCGGCGTCGCGAGCCGCTCGGCGAGCGCCCCGGCGAATCCGCCGCGGATGCCGACCTCGTAGCGGAACTCGCAGACGTGCTGGAGGCCGGCCAGGCAGCGACGGCAGACGCCGCAGCCGAGCATCGTGTCCCCGGTGACGCGGGTGCCGAGCCACGCGGCGTCGACGTCGTCGGCCACGGCCGTGACCGTGCCGCTCCATTCGTGCCCGATGCGCAGCGGATACTCGGCGTGGCCCTCCTTCATGTACTCCATCTCGCCGACGAAGAACTCGACGTCGGTCCCGCAGACGCCGCATCGCTCGATGTCGACGACGACCTGCCCCGGCGCGGCGACCGGCTCGGGCACGTCTTGGACACCGGCCTCGCCGGGAGCGGTGATGACGAAGGCGCGCACGGCGTCAGCGCGGAGCGAGCACGGACTGGCGCTGGACACCCAGCCCGTCGATGCCGAGCTCCATGACGTCGCCCGGCTGCAGCCAGATCGGCGGCCTGAAGCCCATGCCGACGCCGGGCGGTGTGCCGGTGTCGATGAGGTCGCCCGGCTCGAGAACCATGAACTGGCTCAGGTAGTGGACGATGAAGTACGGGTCGAAGATCATCGTCGACGTCGACCCGGTCTGCCGCCTGACGCCGTTCACATCGAGCCACATGCCGAGACCGCCGACGTCGGCGATCTCGTCGGGCGTCGCGAGCCACGGACCGGTCGGGTTGAAGGTCTCGGCCGACTTGCCCTTCGACCACTGGCCGCCCCGCTCCATCTGGAACGCTCGTTCGCTCACGTCGTTGACGAGCACGAAGCCCGCGATGACGTCCTTGGCGTCCTCGACCGAGTCGAGGTAGCTCGCCCGCGCGCCGATCACGATGCCGAGCTCGACCTCCCAGTCGGGCTTCGTCGAGCCGCGGGGGATGCGCACGTCGTCGTTCGGGCCGATCATCGTGTTCGGCGACTTCGTGAACAGGATGGGTTCGTCCGGCACCGCCTGGCCCGTCTCGGCCGCGTGGTCGCGGTAGTTGAGGCCGATGCAGAGGATCTGATGCGGGCGGGCGATGGGCGAGCCGATCCGTTCGGTGCCGAACTGCTCCGTCCGGCCGTCGGCGACGCGCGCCGCGACGAGTTCCGGCAGCTTCGCCAGCCCCTCGCCGCCGAAGAACGCCTGGTCGAAGTCGAAGACCACGTCCGAGACGTCCACGTAGGCGGTGTCACTGACGCGGACGACGGGGCGTTCCCCGCCGACCGGTCCGAGTCTCATCAAGTGCATGCGGTGCTCCGGGGATCGGTGCTCGGGGTGACCCGTGCGATAGGGTCGAAAGCGTTCCACATGGTAGAGCACGGTTCCGGGAAGTGGAAGAACGCATGACTGAGCGACGAAGCTCCGAGTGGTACGCGGGTGACGATCGGAACGCGTACATCCATCGTGCCTGGATGCGGCGCGGACTGCCAGAGAACGCCTTCGACGGCCGCCCCCACATCGCGATAGCGAACACCGCGTCGGATCTCACCCCGTGCAACGCGCACCTCGACGAGGTCGCCGAGCACGTCAAGGCGGGCATCTTCGAGGCGGGCGGCATCCCGCTGAATCTGCCGGTCGTCTCCCTGGGTGAGACGCAGGTCCGACCCACCGCGATGCTGTGGCGCAACATGGCCGCGATGGCGACCGAGGAGATGCTTCGGGCGAATCCCATCGACGGCGTCGTGCTGCTGGGCGGCTGCGACAAGACGATCCCATCGCTGCTGATGGCTGCCGCGTCGGTCGATCTGCCCGCGATCGTGGTGCCGGGTGGTCCGATGCTGACGGGCCACTTCCGCGGTGAGCCGCTCGGGTGCGGGACCGACGTGTGGCGCCTCAGCGAGGAGGTGCGCGGCGGCACGCTCTCGCAGGCCGACTTCATGAAGTCGGAGTCGTCGATGATCCGAAGCCGCGGGCACTGCAACACGATGGGGACCGCCTCGACCATGGCGCTCGTCGCCGAAGCGCTCGGCACGATCATGCCCGGCCTCGCCGGCACCCCGGCGCCCGACAGTCGCCTGCTCGAGAAGTCGCACGAGACGGGTCGGCTGATCGTGGACATCATCGACGCCGACCGGCGCCTGTCGGACATCGTGACGATGGGCTCGTTCCACAACGCGATCGTGGCGCTCGCCGCCATCGGCGGTTCGACCAACGCGGTCGTGCACCTGCTCGCGATCGCGGGCAGGCTCGGCATTCCGCTGACGCTCGACGACTTCGATCGCATCGGCTCGGGCGTGCCGCTGCTGGTGAACCTGCAGCCCGCCGGCCGGTTCTTGATGGACGACTTCCAGCGCGCAGGCGGCCTGCTGTCCGTGCTCCGCGAGGTCAAGGACCTGCTCGACCCGACCGCCATCACGGTGACGGGCAAGCCGCTGGTCGACTACCTCGATGACGCGCAGATCTGGGACCACGAGGTCATCACGGTCCGCGAGACTCCGCTGCAGACCGGAAGCCGGCATCGCGGTCCTGTACGGCAACCTCGCCCCGCTGGGCGCGCTCATCAAGCCCGCCGCCGCATCCCCGCATCTGCTGCAGCACCGAGGCCGGGCGGTCGTCTTCGACACGATCGAGGACATGCACGCCCGCATCGACGACCCCGATCTCGACGTGGACGCCGACTCGGTGCTCGTGCTGCGCGGCTGCGGCCCGAAGGGCTACCCGGGCATGCCGGAGGTGTCGAACATGCCGCTGCCGAAGAAGCTGCTCGAGCAGGGCGTCCGCGACATGGTGCGCATCTGCGACGGACGGATGAGCGGCACGGCGTACGGCACGGTCATCCTGCACGTGACGCCCGAGGCCGCGGCCGGCGGCCCGCTCGCGATCGTCGAGACCGGCGACTGGATCAAGCTCGACGTGCTGAACCGCCGCATCGACATCGACGTGCCGCAGGCCGAGCTGGATGCGCGGGTGCCGAACGCGGCGACGACGAACGGCTACGCCAACCCGAAACGCGGGTGGGAGCGCCTCTACGTCGACCACGTGCTCGGCGCCGACACCGGCGCCGACCTCGACTTCCTCGTCGGCTCCTCCGGAGACAAGGTCAGCCGTGAGAGCCACTGACACTCGCAGGGGCACGGCGGCGGGCGCCGACGAGCGCCTCTTCGTCGCCCTCGAGTCGGCGGCACCAGGCGGCCTGCGCACCCGGGCGACCGACCGCCTCGCGCTCGCGCACGACGCATCCCACTACCTGCTGACGCCGCGCGCGGTCGTCGAACCGCATGGCGCCGACGAGGTCGGGCGTCTGCTGCAGTCGGCACGGCAGATGGGCGTGCCGCTCACGTTCCGCTCCGGCGGGACGAGCCTCTCCGGCCAGGCGTCGACCGGGGACGTCCTCGTCGACACGAGGAAGCACTTCCGTGCCATCACGCCGCTCGACGACGGCGCTCGCGTGCGGGTGCAGCCGGGTGCGACGGTCCGCCAGGTGAATACGCGGCTCGCGCGGTACGGCCGCAAGCTCGGACCGGACCCGGCGAGCGAGGTCGCCTGCACGATCGGCGGCGTCGTCGCGAACAACTCCAGCGGCATGGCGTGCGGAACGGAGTACAACACCTACCGCACGCTCGACTCGGCGGTCCTCGTGCTGCCGAGCGGCACGGTCGTCGACACCGCCGCCCGCGACGCGGACGAGCGACTGCGCGCCGCCGAGCCGGCGCTGCACCGCGGGCTGCTCCAGCTGCGCGACCGCGTTCGCGGCAACGCCGCGTCGACCCAGCTGATCGAGCGCCTCTACTCGATGAAGAACACGATGGGGTACGGGGTCAACTCGTTCGTCGACCACGACGACGCCGTGCAGATCCTGCTGCACCTCGCCATCGGTAGCGAGGGGACCCTCGCATTCATCGCCGAGGCGACGTTCCGCACGCTCCCGTTGCTGCCGAAGGCATCGACCGGCCTGCTCGTCTTCGACGACCTGCGCCGACGCGACCGACGCGCTGCCCGATCTCGTGGCCGCCGGCTTCGCGACCGTCGAGCTGCTCGACGCGACCAGCCTGCGCGTGGCGCAGCAGGACCCGCAGGCCATCGCGTCCCTGCAGTCGCTGCGGGTCGAGCGCCACGCCGCGCTCCTGGTCGAGCACCAGGCGCAGACGGCCGACGAACTCACGGAGCGCGTCGAGGGCAGCCGCGACCTGCTGACCCGCCTGCCGCTCACCGCGCCGGCGGAGCTCACCGAGCATGCAGCGACCCGGGCCGCGCTCTGGCACATCCGCAAGGGCCTCTACACGACCGTCGCCGGCAACCGCCCGTCCGGCACGACCGCACTGCTCGAGGACATCGCCGTGCCCGTCGAAGCGCTCGCCGACACGTGCGAGCGGCTCACCGGCCTCTTCGGCGCGCACGGTTACGAGGACAGCGTGATCTTCGGGCACGCCAAGGACGGCAACATCCACTTCATGCTGAACGAGCGGTTCGGCGGGGAGTCGCTCGATCGGTATGTCGCGTTCACGGACGACATGGTCGACCTGGTGCTCGGCAACGGCGGCACGCTGAAGGCCGAGCACGGCACGGGCCGGGTGATGGCCCCCTTCGTGCGCCGGCAGTACGGCGACGAGCTGTACGAGGTGATGCAGCAGGTGAAGCGACTCTGCGACCCGCACACGCTGCTGAATCCGGCCGCCCTGCTCAACGAGGACCCGGTGCTGCACGTCTCGAACCTCAAGGTCTCGCCGACCGTCGAAGCCGAGGTCGACCGCTGCGTCGAGTGCGGCTACTGCGAGCCGGTCTGCCCGAGCAAGGACCTGACCGTGACGCCGCGCCAGCGCATCGTGCTGCGCCGCGAGCTCGCCAAGGCCGAGGCGGCCGGCGACACCGCGCTCGCGAAGGAACTGCGGGCCGAGTACCAGTACGACGGCATCGACACCTGCGCGGTCGACGGCATGTGCCAGACCGCGTGTCCCGTGCTCATCAACACCGGTGACCTCGTGCGCCGGCTGCGCATCGACGACCGGAACGGCGTCGAGAAGGCGGCATGGAAGCTCGCGGCGAAGCACTGGGACGGTGCGACGAAGGCGGGCGGATTCGCGCTCACGGCCGTGAAGCGACTGCCGGCGCCGCTCGTCACGCTCGGGTCGGACATCGGTCGGCTGGCCGTCGGTACCGAGACCGTGCCGAAGTGGGAGCGCTATCTGCCGGCCGGTGGCAGCGCTCGTGCCGGTGCGGCCGTGCAGGACGCCGATGCCGTCTACTTCCCGGCCTGCATCGGCACCATGTTCGGTCCGGGAGGGGGCGGAGAGGGCGTCTCGGCGGCGTTCCTCGCCCTCTGCGAGCGGGCGGGCGTGCGGCTGCGCATCCCGGAGGACATCGGTGCCATGTGCTGCGGCACCCCGTGGAAGTCCAAAGGCTTGACCGGCGGCTACGCCGAGATGCGCGAGCGCGTGCTGCCGCAACTCTGGGAAGCGAGCGATCACGGCGCGCTCCCCGTCGTCTGCGACGCCGCGTCGTGCTCGGAAGGGCTCCAGGTCATGATCGCCGGCGTCGGTCCGGACTACTGGGAGGCGCTCGACCGCGGCCGAGACGGCCGCGGCGCCGGCGTGACGCCGAGAAGTGGGCACCGCGCTGAGCTCCCGCGCGCGGGACTCCGTGTGATCGACGCGGTGGCCTTCGTCGACGAGCGCGTCATGTCGCGCGTCGGACCCGCGGCGCCCGCCGCGCGGCTCGGCTCGATCGCCCTGCATCCGACCTGCTCGTCGACGCACCTCGGCACGAACGACGCGCTCGGCCGCATCGCCGCGGCGGTCGCGGACGACGTGGTCGTGCCCGTCGACTGGGGATGCTGCGCGTACGCCGGCGACCGCGGCATGCTGCACCCCGAGCTCACCGCGTCGGCGACCAGGCGCGAGGCGGCGGAGATCACCGGCCGGGCGTTCGACGCCTACGCATCGACCAACCGCACCTGCGAACTCGGCATGACCCGGGCGACCGGGCAGCAGTACGAGCACATCCTCGAGATCTTCGAGCGCGTCACGCGCCCGGCCAAGGAGCACGCATGACCCTCCGCATCGGACTTCTCGGCGCATCGGGGATCGCCCCGCGAGCGCTGATCGTGCCCGCGAGACGCCGCGACGACACCGAGGTCGTCGCGGTCGGCGCCCGCAGTGCCGACCGCGCGGCCGGATACGCCGCCGAGCATGGCATCGCGCGGTCGTACGGCGGCTACGAGGCGGTGCTCGCGGATCCCGAGGTGGACCTCGTCTACAACGCGCTGCCGCCGTCGGAGCACGCGCGCTGGTCGTTAGCGGCGCTCGAGGCCGGCAAGCACGTGCTCTGCGAGAAGCCGTTCGCGATGAACGCGGACCAGGCGAGGCGGATGCGGGCCGCAGCGGACGCGACAGGCAAGCGGCTGATCGAGGCCTTCCACGACCGGTACCACCCGCTCAGCCACGAGATCGACGCGGTCATCGCGTCGGGGCGGCTCGGCGAGCTGCGGTCGATCGAGAGCGAGTTCCTCGTCGCCAACCCGTTCGACCCGGTCTCGATCCGGCACGACCCGCACGCGGGAGGCGGTTCGCTCATGGATCTGGGCTGCTACCCGGTGCACGCCGTGCGGGCGGCGATCGGCGAGGAGCCGGCCGTCGTGTCGGCGACCGCCGAGCTGAATCCCCTCGGCACCGACATGAGCATCGAGGCGACGCTCGAGTTCCCCTCCGGCGTGACCGGCCGGATCGCCTCGAGCATGGCGTCCGCCGAGCTGGTGACCTTCCTCGCACTCACCGGGTCGCGGGGCACGGCGCGATTCGAGAACGTCGTGTTCCCGTCGCGGGGCCACAGCATCACCGAGACGGTCGACGGGCTCACCCGCGTCTGGACCGTCGGTGGCCGGGAGACCTACGACCACGAGCTCGCCGCCGTCGTGGCGGGTCTGGCGTCCGGCGAGCCGCTCCCCACCGAGGGTGACGACCCGGTGGACAACATGGTGCTGATGGACGCGGTCTACGCCGCCGCCGGCATCGACCGATCGGGCTGGTGATTCCCCATGGTGGAAACGTGTTCCGAATGCAGGGATGGGTCTAGGCTGATCGGACCATCGGCTCGAGGAGGAACCACGACATGACCCGTGTCGCCGTCGTCACCGGAGCCCTCAGCGGCCTCGGCAAGGCCACCGCAGAACGCCTCGCCGCCGACGGGATCACCGTCGTCTCGATCGACATCGCCGAGGGTGCCGACTTCGTCGTCGACATCGCCGACCCGGCGGACGTCGCCGGTGCAGCCGCCGAGATCGGGCCGATCGACATCCTGATCAACTCGGCCGGCATCGTGGGCCCGAACATGCCCCTCGCTCAGATCACCGACGAGGCCTGGGCCCGCACCTTCGCGGTGAACGTCAACGGCACCTTCCACATGTGCCGGGCGTTCACACCGGGCATGGCCGAGCGCGGCTGGGGACGCGTGGTCAACTTCGCCAGCATGGCCGGCAAGGACGGCAACCCGAACATGGCGCCCTACTCGGCGACCAAAGCCGCGGTGATCGCCATGACGAAGACGCTCGGAAAAGAACTCGCGAAGACCGGCGTGCTGGTCAACGCGATCGCGCCCGCCGTGGTCGACACCCCGATGAACGCGAAGACCGCGCCCGACGTGCTCGAGCACATCACGAGCCTGATCCCCATGGGCCGCATCGGTCAGGCCTCCGAGGTCGCCGAGCTCGTCGCGTGGCTCGCGTCCGACAAGGTCAGTTTCTCGACCGGCGCCGTCTACGACATCAGCGGCGGTCGCGCGACCTACTGACCGCGGCGCGCAGCCGACCGACACCGAATCGACAGACACAGAACGGAACCATGCAGTGACGCCGGTGACGACAAGCGCCACCTATCCGAGCCTGACCGGGCGCACCGTACTCGTCTCGGGCGGGGCATCCGGCATCGGTGAGGCCATCACCCGCGCGTTCCTGCGGAACGGTGCGAGGGTCGCGGTGCTCGACATCGCGGCCGACGCCGGCGCGGTACTCGCCGATGAGTTCGGGGAGCGGCTCGTCTTCGAGCACGTCGACCTCACCGACATCGGCGCCCTGCGCGCGGCCGTCGCGGATGCCGAACAGCGCCTCGGTCCCGTGCAGCACCTCGTGAACAACGCGAGCAACGATCTGCGGCACGAGTTCGACACGCTCACGCCCGGGGAATGGGACGCATCGCAGGCGGTGAACCTGCGGCACCAGTTCTTCGTCACGCAAGCGGTCGCGCCGGGCATGCGAACCCTGCCATGGGGGACCGTGGTGAACCTCAGCTCGACCGCGTGGATGTGGGGCGCGGCGCCGCTGGTGCCGTACACGACCGCCAAGGCCGCGGTCATCGGCCTGACGCGCTCGCTCGGCGTCACGCTCGGGCGCGACAACATCCGGGTCAACGCGGTCGCGCCGGGTGCCGTCATGACCGAGCGTCAGATGCGCCTCTGGTACACGCCAGAGACGGCGCAACGGTCGATCGACCGCCAGTTGCTGCAGGCGGCGATCGTCGAGGACGACATCGCGAACGCCGTGCTGTTCCTCTCCGCGGACGACTCCCGGATGATCACGAAACAGTGCCTGACCATAGAAGGCGGTGTGCGATGAGCACGCGATACCCGAACCTCCGGGTGGGGATGAACCCGTACGGCCTCACCTACAGCCTCGGAATGCAGGGTGCGGGCACGCCGCGCGCGAATCCGGCCGGCACCGGACTCGAGGGCTTCATCGCCCTCGGGATCGAGCTCGGCGCCGAGGTGCTCGAGATCTTCAACCCCTGGCTCACCGCGCTCGGCGCTTCCGGTCGGCACGAGCTGCGCTCGCGACTCGCGGACGCGGGGATCACGCCGGTCATCAGCACCTTCCTCTCGCCCAGCAGCGAGCCGGAACACGCCGTCGAGAACGCGGTCGACCTGGGCGCCACGACGATGCGGCTCGGGCTGTCCCCGGTCCTGCAAGGCGATCGGAACGCGTTCGGTGCCGCCCAGTGGGCGGGCAAGATCGCCGAGATCCGCGCGGCGCTCGCAGCGATGGCGCCCTCGGCGACCGACGCCGGTGTGTTCGTCGGGCTCGAGAACCACCAGGACTTCGGCAGCGCCGAGCTGCTCGCGTTCGCCGAGGAGGCCGGCGAGACGTTCGGTATCACGTTCGACACCGGCAACGCCTTCCCGGTGGGGGAGTCGCCGCTGTCGTTCGCGCGCGCGGCGATCGACCGCATCCACCACGTGCACCTCAAGGACTACCGGGTGCAGTTCACGGACGAGGGCTACCGGCTCGTGCGCTGCGCCATCGGCGACGGAGCCGTGCCGTTCACCGACATCTTCGACCTGCTGCTCGCCGACGGCCGCTCGCTCACCGCGGTGCTCGAACCCGGCGCGCTGGAGGTCAGGCACATCCGCCTCTTCACGCAGGACTGGTGGAAGGACTACGCGCCGAGGGACGCGCGGGCGCTCGCCGAGACGCTGCGTGCGGCACGGCGGAATCTACTGCCCGAGACCGAGGACCACCGCACTCCCTGGGAGCGCGAGTCGCCGGGCGACGAGCTCATCGAATACGAACAGACCATGATGCGAAAGAGCGTCGCGAACATGCGCGAGCTCGGATTGTTGGAGTGATGGCAGACGTAGACCCTCTCAAGCCGCTGGCAGGCAAGATCGCGTTCGTGACCGGGTCCGGTCGCGGACTCGGGCACACGATGGCCGCGAAGCTCGCGTCCCTCGGCGCCGACATCGCGATCCACGACCTCAGTGAGACGGCGCCCGCGAAGTACGGCGAGGCGAAGAGCCTGGCCGAGGTCGGCGAGGAGATGCGGCAGTTCGGCACGCGCGTCGCGACGGTGTTCGGCAACATCGGCGACCCGGTCGCGGTCGCCGAGATGTCGCGCGTGATCACGTCGGAACTCGGTCCGGTCGACATCCTCGTGAACTGCGCGGGCGGCGACATCGGCGCGGCCGGCGGCAAGCCGAATCCGAACAACGCCCTCGACATCTCGCTGCTGGACATCCAGACCGAGGTGAACAACAACCTCATCGGCACCCTGCTCGTGTCGCAGACGTTCGTGCGCCCGATGCGGGACCGCGGGGCAGGCGCCGTGATCAACATCGCCTCGGCGGCCGCGCACAGCGGGCACAGCAACGAGGCGATCTACTCGACGCTGAAGGCGGCGGTCGTGCACTACACGCGGTGCCTCGCGGCAGAGCTGCGGCCGTTCGGTGTGCGTGTGAACGCGGTGAGCCCCGGGCCGACCAAGTCCGCTCGATTCCAGGCGACCCGCGAGACGGACCCGGCCATGATGGAGACGAACGACTCGTTGATCCGGTACGCCGACCCCGAGGAGATCGCCGATGCGGTCGCCTTCCTCGCCGGTCCGTCCGCCCGGTTCATCCACGGCCAGGTGCTGCGCGTCGACGGCGGCCTCACCCTGTTCCCGGGCTGATCGCGCGACATGAGTGACCTGTTCGACCTGACGGGCCGGCGCGCCCTCGTGACCGGCTCGTCGCAGGGCATCGGGCTCGCGCTCGCGCAGGGACTGGCGGATGCGGGTGCGACGGTCGTGCTGAACGGGCGGAACGCCGAACGTCTGGCGGCTGCGGAGGCGGGCATCCCCGGGGCGGAGGTGCTCGCGTTCGACGTCACGGACCACGAGGCGGCCCGTGCCGCCGTCGACGGGTTCGAGGCCGAGCACGGTGCGATCGACATCCTGGTGAACAACGCCGGTCTGCAGCACCGGTCGCCCCTCGAGGACTTCCCGGCGGACGCGTTCGAGACGCTGATGCGCACGAACGTGTCCAGCGTCTTCAACGTGGGGCAGGCGTGCGCCCGCCACATGATCCGTCGCGGCAGGGGCAAGATCATCAACATCGCGTCCGTCAACGCGTTCCTCGCCCGCACGTCCATCGCGCCGTACACGGCGACGAAGGGTGCGGTCGTGAACCTCACCAAGGGCATGGCGACCGACTGGGCGAAGTACGGGCTCAACTGCAACGCGATCGCGCCCGGGTACATCCAGACGGCCATGAACTCCGCGCTCTGGCAGGACGAGGCGTTCAACGGCTGGCTCACGGCCCGCACGCCGGCGCAGCGCTGGGGGCGGCTCGAGGAGCTGAACGGCGCGTGCATCTTCCTCGCGTCCGACGCGTCGAGCTTCGTCAACGGCACGGTCATCACCGTCGACGGCGGCATGTCCGCCTCCCTCTGACCAAACGACGGCCATTCGGCGGCTGGAGCGCGAAAACAGGCCCCTGACCGCATCTGAACATGGAATCTCCGTCGTTCGGGCAGGGGACCTGGCGTGGGAACCGCCCGGACCGGCGTGGCGCTGAATACGGTGGCCCGGTGGGCGCGAGGGACGATCTGGAATGGCTGCGGTCCGACCACTCGCTCGACGAGCTGAAGTCGCGCTTTCCCGCCGAGTGGGAACGTGCGCGCGGCCGCATCCTGACCGCCAGCGAGCACGGCAGGGACGGCGTCGCGCGCCTGCTCGGTGAGCTCGCCCCCACACCCGTTGCGCGGGACCGCGCTGCGGCGTTGACCGACCAGGTCTCGTCGGTCGTGCAGCGCGAACTCATCCGCCGCTCGCTGCAGAGCGCGAGCGACAGCGCCGAGAGCGGCGTCGAGGACGGGGTGATCCGACTGCGCCGCTTCGACGGGCTGCTGCTGCAACGCACGCTCTTCGCCGGGGGACTCGTGCGCAAGCCGGTCCGTCCAGTCGCGTTCCGGATCGCATGGCGCCTCGCTGCGCAGCGCAGCCGGCTGATGCCGCTCGTCCGGCGGCAGGGCATCTACTGCTTCTATTCGCGGCCGCTCGTGAAGGCGCTCGCGCGGCTGATCGGCGATGCGCCGGCGCTCGAGATCGGTGCGGGCGACGGCACGCTCGCCAGGTTCCTCGCCGATGCGGGAGCGGCCGTGACCGCCACCGACGACTTCAGCTGGGCGCACCGAATCCACTTCCCGAGCTGGGTCGAGAAGGCGGATGCGCGCACCGCCCTCCGCGCCCACCGGCCGACCGTGGTCCTCTGCTCCTGGCCGCCGGCGAACGCCGAGTTCGAGACGGAGGTCTTCCGTACCCCATCCGTGCAGCGGTACGTCGTGGTCACGAGCACCGACGAGCGGGAAGCCGGTGACTGGGCGGCCTACCGTGCCCAGACCGCGTTCGAATGGCACGCGGACCCGGTGCTCTCGGCCGCGGTGTACCCACCCGGCCGCAACCAGGTGCTGGTCTTCACCCGGCGCTGACGACTCGCGGCCGGCGTCGGGCCGCGGCTACGCTGCTGGGCGCGCCCGACCGGCGCGAGGTGCGGAGGCGCAGTGCGGATCCTCGGTGTGCTGAACGTCACGCCCGACTCGTTCTCCGACGGCGGCTACTTCCTCGATCCGGCCAAGGCGATCGCGCACGGCGTGCTGCTGCGCTCGCAGGGTGCGGATCTCATCGACGTCGGTGGGGAGTCGACCCGGCCGGGCGCGGCGCCGGTCGGTGTGGATGAGGAGCTGCGTCGCATCGTCCCCGTCATCCGTGGGCTGGTCGACGCCGGCGTGCCGGTGAGTGTCGACACGATGCGCGCCGCGGTCGCGGCCGTGACGATCGGGCTCGGCGCGGTCCTGGTGAACGACGTGTCGGGAGGCACGGCGGATCCCTCGATGGCGGCGGTGGTGGCGGACTCCGGCGCCGAATTCGTCGTCATGCACTCGGCCGGCCCAGCCGGCGTGCTGGCGTCCTACCGGGACGTCGTCGCAGACGTGCGCGATGAGCTGGCCCGCAGGGTCGAGGCGGTCGTCCGGGCCGGCGTCCCCGACCATCGGGTGTTCGTCGATCCGGGTATCGGCTTCTCGAAGGATGCGCAGCACAACTGGGCGCTGCTGCGCCGCATCGACGAGATCGCAGCGGTCGGGCCGAGGGTGCTCGTCGGCGCGTCGCGGAAGCGGTTCCTGCGCACGCTGGTCGGCTCCGCCGAGACGGCGGAACTCGACGCGGCGACCGCCGCCGTCACCGCCGGGCTCGTCGCATCCGGGCACGTCTGGGGCGTGCGGGTGCACGACGTCGCCGGCAACCGCATCGCCGCGGCCGTCGCGGAGCGGATGTCGAGCGTCAGTACGTGATGGTCTTCGTGGTCGCGGCGCTCACGTTGCCCGTCCTGTCGACCGCGTACGCGGTGATGATGTAGCTGCTGCCGGCGACCAACGTCGGCAGCGCCGCGGAGGTGCCCGAGCCGGAGTAGACCGACCAGCCGGTCCATGGGGTCCCGCCGGCCGCCGGCTGCGCACGCACGATCGTCGTCGCGGCGTCGGACGACGTCGACTTCTTCCACGTGATCGTGTGTCCGCTGATCGCGAGCGCCCCCGGCGACTTGGGTGCGGTGATGTCCGATCGCACGCCGAACGACAGGTGACCGGTCAGCGTGCCGGTCGGCTTCCCCGTCTCCTTGCAGGTCTCGCTGAAGTCGACGAGGGCATGGTCGGGGCGGCCGTCGGTCGTCAGCGTCATCGCGCGCACGGTGAACCGCATGTTCGATGGGTACGTGCACCCGGCCTCGCGGACCTCGTACTGCATGCCGTATCCACTCGTGTGAGCGGCCAGCGGCACCGCGTGCGTGCCGAGCGCGAGCGGGCTCGACGGACCGTTCAGGGTGAGTGTCGCGCCGTACTCGGTGTCACCCTTCGCCGCCTGCGCCCGCACCGAGGCGGCCTCGGGGTCGCTGAGGAACCGGATGGTGTGGCCGCCGGGCGCCTGCGTGGTCGCGGTGCCGGACGTCGCAAGCGCGATGAGTCCGGTGAAGGTCTGGGTCGTGCCGTTGTCGACGCCCTCCTTGCCGGAGCTGGTCAGCGTCGAGGTGCCGATCGGGGTGACACCGGAGAGCGGGATCCGGACCGTGCCGATGCCGGTTGCGAGCCGGAGCTCGGCGTCCGACGGGCCGCCCTGCACGGGGGAGAAGGACACGTCGAGTGAGCACTCGGCGCCGGGGTCGAGCGTCACGTCACTGCATCCGTCCCGGACGATCGAGTAGTCGCCGGTCGAGCCGTCCGCGATCGTGGCTGCCCCGACGGCGAGCGGTCCGACGGTCGTGTTCTCGAAGGATTCGGTCGCGGTGACGGCGTGCTGATGCAGGCTCATCGTGGGCCACTCGATGACGTTCATCGTCGGGGAGAGGCCGGCCAGCGTCTCGGGCTCGTTCATGCGAACCTCACCGAAGCCCGCGTCCTGCGATGTGAGCACGGAGGACTGGAAGACGACGTCGAAGCGGGTGATCTCCCCGCTCGGGTCCGCTGCGATGTCGAGCACCTGCACCACGCCGTGGTCCGCGTCGAAGGCGACGTCTTCGAGCTGGTACTCGAGGCCGACATGCGTGTTGCTCTGCCCTTCGACATTGGTGACCAGGCCCCGGCGCAAGGGCGCCAGGTCGGTCGTCGGGACATCGACCGTGTACAGCCGTCCGGCATTCGTCCACCGCACGTGGATTCCGCCGGTGACCGTGGCGGCGACGACGGTGGCGGTCCTCGTGAACGGGCGTGTCGTGGCGAAGGGCACGGACAAGCCGTCCGCGTTCACGTTCAGGCTGACGATCGCGGTCTGGTCCGCCGCGTGGGCGGCGCCGGGTGTCACGAGCGGGCACGCGGCCAGGATCGCCGCGCAGACCACGCCGACGAGGATGCGCGGCATTGCGTGCGGCAAAAGGGGGAATGACGACACGGGCCGCATTTCGTTCTTCGGGGTGCGTGAATTCCCGATTCGGGTGTATCGGGATGACAAGCGTAAACACGTGGATATCCGCGGGGCGGCGTATTCCACAGGTCTCCATTCGACCGGGACCGTCCAGAACGCACGGCCGCGTGTCGGCCTGCCCGGCCTAGCCTGTTCACGTCCGTCAGGAGGTCGACATGGTCCCGGTCCGAGTGCTCGGCCTCGCGGTCGACGCGCGCATGCAGCCCGTCGTGCTGCTGACACCGCTCGACCCCGGTGACGGCCCGCGCATCCTCGTGCCGATCTGGGTCGGCTCGCAGGAGGCCGCGTCGATCTCGATCGCGGTCAGCGGCGAGGAACCGCCGAGGCCGCTCTCCCACGACTTGATGCAGCGCCTGCTCGCCGTCGTCGGGGCGACCGTCGATCGCATCGAGGTCACGAAGATCGAGGACGGCACGTTCTACGCCGAACTCACGCTCACGGTGTCCGGCGGACGGGTGACGCTGGACTGCCGGCCGTCCGACGCCATCGCCCTCGCGGCCCGCGTCGGGGCCCCGCTGTTCGTCGCGGACTCGGTCGTCGCGGACGCCGGCGTGCCCGAGGAACCCGACGACGAGGCAGAGGAACCCGAGGAGGAGAAGGTGGCCGAGTTCCGCCGATTCCTCGACGACATCGAACCGGAGGACTTCCAGGGCTGACGGGGTCAGGCCGGCGTCAGGCGGAGACGGATCTCCCTCGTGGTGCCGACCGGGTCGACGCCGTGGTCGTGGGATTCCGGTACGACGACGAGCTCGGCCTGCGGCACGGCGTCTTCGAGCAGCTCCGCCGCACGGACCAGGTTCGGGAACGTCGGTTCGCCGCGCAGGATCGTGACGGGCACGCCGACCTCGCGCATCGCCTCGGTCGGTGTCGCCAACGTCCGCGTCAGGATCGCGTCGTACACGACCGACTGCGCGAGCGGAACGAGCGACGCGAACATCGGGCTCGCCCGGATCTGCTCGACGACGGCGCGGGGGAGGCGCACGCCGTCGAGCTGGAACGTCGTCACCGCGTCCTCGGGTGCGCCGTCGTCGATGAAGGCCTGCAGGCGCTCGGGCAGATCGGCGTCGGGCTGTCCCTCGCCGAAGAAGAAGGGCGGCTCCGACAGGAACACCCGTCCCACCGGGACGCCCTGGGCCGCCGCGAACAGGGCGAGCACCGCTCCGGACGAATGGCCCAGCACGGCGGCCACCGGTCCCACTGCTTCGATGACCGCGGCGAGATCGTCGGCCTCGCGCTCCGGCGCGTACGGGGACGTGTCCCCGCTCTCGCCTCGAGCGCGCCGATCGATCATCACACCCTGGAAGCCGGCCTCGGCGAGCGCCCTGGCGAGCGGCGCGCCGGCGGCCGCGGTCGAGAACGCCCCGCCGACGATCACGACGACGGGACCGGTGCCGTCGCGCTCGAACGCGATCGAAGTGCCGTCGGCGGATGTGGCGTGTTCCATACCCGCATTCGAGCACCCCGCCCCGACAGCGGCAAGGCCGGGGTGCTCGAACGCTCAGTCCTGCTGGATGCGGTGCAGGTGGAATTCCGCCGACTCGTCAGGCAGGTCCTCGATGCCGAGCGCGAGCGCCTGTTCGCGGCGCTTCTTCATCGAGGGAGCCACGACCGCGCCGAGTATCGCGAGCACCGCGACGGCGCCGCAGACCCAGAACCCGATGGTGAACGCGTCGTTCTCCGGCAGGCCCTGCGGGGTGCTGTGCGAGGTGATCAGCGCCGCGATGACCGCCGTGCCGATGCTCGAGCCGACGGTCCGCGCGATCGTGTTCGCGCTGATCGCCTCACCGGTCTGGGTCGCGGGCACGCTCTCGATGATCGCGTTGGCGGTCGAAGCGAGCGCCAGGCCGATGCCGGCGCCGGTGCAGATGCCCGACACCACGATCTCCCACATCTCCGCGTGCGAGATGGCGGGGATGAGGAACGCCGCGGTCACGAAGAGCGCGCCCAGGATCATCGGCGGCTTCGGGCCGATGCGCCGCACGAGGATGCCGGCGACCGGACCGAAGACGACCATCGCGCCGACCGTCGGGAGCAGGAACAGGCCGGCTTCCGACACCGTCTTGCCGAAGCCGTATCCGATGATCGTCGGCAGCTGCAGGAGCGTCGGGACGAGCACGAACGTGCCGAACATCGCGAAGCCGAGCACGAGGGCGACCACGTGCGCCGTCCAGACGCCGCGCAGCCGGAAGAGACGCATGTCGATGAGCGGCTCGGCGACGCGCAGCTCGACGACCACGAAGACGGCGAGGAACACGGCGCCCAGGATGAGCAGGCCGACCGTCTTGACGTCGCCCCAGCCCCAGGTCTCGCCCTCGCTGATCGCGAGCAGGATCGAGACGAGCCCGACCGTCAGGATGGCCGTGCCGAGGATGTCGAGCCGGCCGGGCTTGCGCACCGGCGACTCCGGCATGCCGAAGACGACGCCGACGAGTGCGATGACGATCAGCACGAGCGGCAGCCAGAAGAGCCAGTGCCAGGAGAGGTTCTGCACGATCGGGCCGGCCGCGACGATGCCGACGCCCGCGCCGACGCCGAAGATCGCGGAGAGCAGGCCGATCGTGGCGCTCACCCGCTCCCGCGGCAACTCGTCGCGCACGATGCCGATGGAGAGCGGCATGACCGCACCGGCGGCGCCCTGCAGGGCACGCCCGACGATCAGCATGCCGAGATTCGGCGCGAGCGCTGCGAGCACGGTGCCGACCAGTAGCAACGACAGGACCACGATCAGGATGCGGCGCTTGCCGACCATGTCGCCGAGGCGGCCGAAGATCGGGGTCAGGACGGATGCGGCGAGCAGATAGGCCGTGAGGATCCAGCTGACATCGCTGGTCGAGGCACCGAGGTCCTTGCCGATCGTCGAGAGCGCCGGCGCGACCAGCGACTGCAGCACGGCGAAGGAGAGGCCGCCGAGCGAGAGGTAGATGACGATCAGCGTGGCGCGGGGTCCGTGGCCGCCCGCGGTGGCGACGGACCCCGTCGCGGGTGAGTGGGTGGTGGTCGTCATGACTCTCCGGATTCGATGTAAACGCGTGCTGACTTATCGAGCGTAGTGCTTCGCCGCGTCAAGTCAACCGTTGTTTACTTCGTGTCCACCGTGGGCTACCGTGGCGCTGCAACGAAGGGAGAGATCGATGACGATCGAGATCCCGGTCGAGCAGACCGGACCGGGCCGCCCTGCGGCCGGCCGTTCGCGCGACGCGGCGGCGACGCGCCGACTGCTGCTCGCGGCCGCTCGCCGGCGGTTCGCGCGGGACGGATACCCGGCCACCACGGTGCGCGACATCGCGGCCGACGTCGGCGTGAACGTCGCGCTCATCAACCGGTACTTCGAGTCGAAGGAGGGGCTCTTCGAAGCGTGCCTGACGCGCGCAGCAGAGGACCTCGAGCGACCCGCTGCCGCCGACGTGGACGTCGACGGCGTCGTGCGGCTGATGGTGGGCCAGATCGCCGACGTGGCCGGCGACGATCAGCAGTTGCAGCTGCTCCTGATGCTGCGGTCGTCCGGCGACGAACGCGCCGAGGCCATTCGGCGTCGCATCTACCAGGGTTACGCGGAGCGCATCGCCGCCGTGGCCGGGTGGCGCTCCGGCGCGGAGGGCGCCGAGGGTCTGCTGCTGCGTGCGCAGATCGCGATGGCGGCGGGTCTCGGCGTCGTGCTCATGCGGGCGACGATGGGCCTCGAGCCCATCGCCGGTGCGGACGCGTCAGTGCTGGCCGGCCCGCTCGGCGACGCGCTCACCGCGCTGCTCGACCCCTCGTCGATCAGTCGGGCAGCCAGTCCTTCGAGCCGGGCGTGAGCGACTCGAGTTCGTCCCAGAGCGACTGCGGCACCGGGGTCGTCGCGAGCCGCGCGAACTCGGCGATCTGACTCGGTTCGGACGCGCCGACGGCCGTCACGTGGATGCGGGGGTCACGGGTCGAGAACTGCAGTGCGGCAGCGGCGATCGGCACGCCTGCCCGCTCGCACGCGTCGTACATCGCCGTCGCCGCAGCGAGCTGCGCCTGACTGCCCTCGCCGTAGGCGTAGCGGCCGACCGACGGGCCCTTCGCGAGCACACCGCCCCCGAACGGCGCGGCGTTGATCACACCGAGACCGAGCGCGTTCGCCTCGTCGATCAGGTCGTTCGCGCCGCGGTCCAGCAGTGTGAACCGGCTGTGGGTGAGCATCACGTCGAACACGCCGGTGCGGATGTAGCGGCCCTCCTGGGATCGCGGTCCCATGCCGACGCCGAGGTGCGCGACGACACCCTCCGCCTGCAGCTGCTGCAGCGCCTCGATCGGGCCGCCGGGCGCGGTCGCCTGTTCCGGGGTGATCCAGTTGTGCGGGTCGTGGAAGTAGAGCAGCTCCAGCGTCGAGACGCCGAGCCGTTCGAGGCTCTCGTCGAGCGACCGGCGCACGCGATCGGCGTCGAAGCCCTGGCCCTGCTGCCCGTCGACCTTGGTCGCCAGCACGAACCCGTCGGGCACGCCGCCGATCTCGCCGATGGCGCTCCCGATACGCCGTTCACTCTCGCCGTCCGCGTAGTTGTTCGACGTGTCGAGGAAGTTGAACGGACCGCGGAATGCGGCGGCGGCGGTCGCGACGCCCTCCGACTCCGAGTCGAGATGCCCGAGCGGGCTGCCCCCGATGCAGATTCCGGTCACGGACAGACCGGACCGGCCGAGGATCCTGCGGTCGAGGACGGACTGACTCATCGTGCGTGCTCCCTGGCTCTCGTCTTCGATCAGCGTGGGCGGCCCAGTGACCTCATCCGACCGTATCGGACCGCGGCCGCGCCGCCGGACCGCTCGGGGCTATCGCGGGAGCGGGAGCTCGCTCCAGGGTGTCGTCGGCACTCCCGGTGTCGCGGCGCGCAGCGCGAGCGTCTCGCCGTCGCCCGTCGTGCGGTAGCGGTCGGCGTCCGGGATCACCGGGAACCCGGTCGTGACGACCATCGTGCGCAGGTCGGGGCCGACGAACTCCACGCTGCTCGGGTGATGGCCGGGCGTCGCGATCGACGCCGACTCGATGCGCTCGCCGTGCGGGCCGAAGCAGTCGACGCGCTCCTGGTCGAACACCGTGACCCAGAGTCGGCCGTCCATGTCTGTGGTGATGCCGTCGGGCGCGCCGCCCAGGTCGATGAAGAGCTCCCGTTCGCCCGCGACACCGCCGGTGTACGCGCGCCGGTGGATGAAGCCGTCGCTGGTGTCCGTGGTGTACATCCAGTCGCCGCCCGGCGACCAGGCGACACCGTTGGCGAGCTGGAGGTCGTCGTCGAGGACCGTGAGGGACCCGTCGCGCTCGAGACGGACGAAGCGCTGCACCCCCTCCGGACCACTGCGGTTGATCGAGCCCACGACGAAGCGGCCCTGCGGGTCGATCTTGCCGTCGTTGAATCGCCAGCCGTCCGGGATCAATGCCCGACTGCGCTCGATCGTGCCGTCGCGGTGCACGATCGCGAACTGCGACCGCAGCCCGGCCAGGAAACGGCCGTCGCCGATCGGGATCGCGCAGCCGACCTCTTCGCCCGTGACGATGCGCGTCGCCTCGCCGAGCGCGTCGTCCTCGAACGCCGCCACCAGGATCACACCGGCCTCGATGTCGATCCACGAGAACTCGTTCGTCGCAGCGTTCCACGCCGGGCCCTCGCCGAGGACCAGGTGCGTGTCGTCGAGCACGACCAGCTGCATGGTCGGTGCATCGCTGTGCCCGCGTGCGTCATTGCCCATCGAAGCAGGCTATCCAGCGGGCGCGCCGGTCCTGTCCGAGGGTGTTGCCACGCTGTACGGATGGACGAGGACAGGTGCGCGGCGGACGGCTGTGCGTCGCCGCCGGTCAGCGAGGCGCCGGTGCCGTTGTGCGCGGCGCATCTCGAACTGGTCGCCGAGTGGGCGGGGCTCCGGGGCGGCGTCACCGACCTGCTGCCCTCGCCGTGCTTGGTCTGCGGCTCGCGCCTCGGGGTGCGGTACCCGTCCGGTTGGCTCTGTGCGATCTGCGAATGGCGATTCGGCGAGGTGCCCGACGATGTGGGCCCGGTGCGCGTCGACGTCGTCTACTACCTGCGACGGGGCGACCGCATCAAGATCGGGACCACGGCGAATCCCCGGCAGCGGTTCGCGGCGATCCCGCACGACGAGGTACTCGCGTTCGAGCGCGGCGACCGTACCCGGGAGCAGGCCAGGCATCGGGAATTCGCGGCAGCGCGGCTCGGCACCTCGGAGTGGTTCGCGGCGTCACCGGAGGTGCTGGATCACGCGGCCGCACTCGGGGCCGGCGCGGTGGACCCGTGGCACAGCTACGCCCGCTGGGTCAGCGAAGCGCTCGCGCTCCGGGGGCACTGAGCGGGCGGTTCCGGCCGGACGCAGAAATTCCGGCCGGAACCGCCCCTGATGGGGCGATTCCGGCCGGAATCTCGGGCGGACCGGGTCAGGCGGCGGCGCTGGTGACCGTGCCCCACGCGAGATGGGTGTCGGACTCGGGGTAGCGGTTCAGGATCGCGTCCATTTCGACGCGGTCGGCCTCGGTGGCCGTGTAGAGGCGCAGTTCGTCCTCGAGGCGGGTGCGCTCGGCGCGCGCCACGCGGGCCTCGCGGGAGGTGCGGGTGAAGTCGTCGAATGCGGCGCGAATGCGCGAGGTGGAAGTCATTGTGGTTCCCCTTTCGTTCTCGTTATCGGAGACAGAAGAAGTCTCTCGAACTTTGGTCCATGCGTCCAATGCCTAGGTGACATATCACTCATGCCGTATTGTCATGGGTTATGGATACGGATGCGTTGCGCTGGTTCCAGCAGGTCGCCGACGGCACCACGGTCACCGAGGTCAGCGAGCTGGAAGGGCTGACGCAGCCGGGCGTGTCACGCGCGTTGGCGCGGCTCGAGCGGCAGGTGGGCGCGCCGCTCCTGCATCGCAGCGGCCGCACGTTGCGCATGACGCGCGCCGGAGCGGTGTTCAAACGGCACGTCGACGCCATGCTGCATGCGCTGGACGACGGTCTTGCCGCGCTGAACGAGGAACTCTCGCCGGAGAGCGGCACGGTGGTCGTCGCATTCCAGGGCTCGCTGGGGACGTGGCTCATCCCGAATCTGCTCGCCTCGTTCCGCGCCGAGCATCCGGCTGTCCGATTCGACATCCGGCAGATCCGCGACGAAGCGGCCGCGCCGCTGCTGCTCGCCGGCGACGTGGACCTGCTGATCACGACCACGACCACGCAGGCCGAGGACGTGCGGTGGCGGCCGCTCATGGTCGAGCCGCTGCGGCTGGCCGTGCACGAGTCGCACTCGCTCGCGAAGCGCGGCGGCCCGATCGCGCTGCACGACGCTGCGACCGAGCCCTTCGTGACGCTGCGTGCGGCGTACCGGCTGCGGCGCATCGCCGACGCGCTGTGTCGCGCCGCCGGATTCGAGCCGACGATCGCCTTCGAGGGCGACGACGTCCCGACACTGCTCGGACTGGTCGCAGCCGACCTGGGCGTCGCGATCGTGCCCGCGCACCACGCCGATGCGGCGGGCAGGCCGAGCGTGCGCTATCTGCCGCTCGTGGACCCGGCCGCGCACCGGACCATCAGTATCGGCTGGTCGACGAAGCGCAGGATGCCCGCGTCGTCCGAGCTCTTCCGCACGCACGTCGTGACCTACGCGCGCGACACATCGCGGTGAATTCGGTCCGACGCACCGCAGTCGATCGTCAGTGTCCCGTCCGAATAGTGAACTGTTCGGAACTCCGACTTCCTGTGTGATGCATGCGCGATGATTCGTTCGACGTGAATTCGCGATTCAGGCCCATTGGAGTACGTCGATGTCCGCAATGCCGCCCGGCTGGTACCCGGACCCGCCGGACGGCCCGCGGCTGCGGTGGTGGAACGGGAACGCCTGGACCGAGCTTCGATCGGCCGCACCGGCGTCGACGGCCATCGCGCAGCCGCCGCTGCCGGACGGCACGTCGCCGTACACACTGTGGATCTGGCTGCTGAGCTTCCTGCCGCTCGCGGGCTTCGCCGCCTCGATCCCCGAGTTCTTGGCCGTGGCGCCCTTCCTGGTCGAGCAGCGACGCATGGAGCAGCAGATCGTGTCGAGCAGAGGCACGATCGTGCAGCTGCCCGACCTCGGACCGCTCGTCGCGATGATGGCGCTCAGCCTGCTGCTGACGTCGGTCCTCATTGCGCTGACCGCGTCGTCGGCCTACCTGGACCGCCGTGCGTTGGTGAGCCGCGGCGTGGTGCAGCCGTTCCACTGGGCGTGGGGATGCCTCGGCAGCGTCTACATCGTCGGGCGCGCGGTCGTCGTGCACCGCCGATTGGGGCGCGGTTACGCGCCGATGTGGCTCGCCATCGGGGCGTACGTCGTCGCGATGAGCGGGGAGTCGATCCTGATGTCAGGGCTGCTCGGCCCGGTGATGTCCTTCATGGTGCCGTTCCCCGGCTGAGCACCGAGCGATCGCGCGGTCGCCTGGCCGCGAAGCCGACGGCGCCTCGCCGCGCGGTTCGCCGCTGCTCCGAACAGCAGCGCCAGCGCGAACGAGACCGGCGCGACGATCGTCGAGACGCCGGCCGGCGCCCACTGCGTCAATGTGATGCTGCGTCCGTCGTCCATCGCATAGACGCACTGCAGGTCGAGCGCGGGCCACGCCGTGAGATGCCCGGCCGTTCCGGTCACGTTCGCCGGGAACGGGTAGTCGAGGAAGGCCGATGCGGTGCATGCGGAAGCCGGATCGCGATACAGGAAGAGTGTCGTCACCGCCACCGCGAGCCCGAGCACGGCGATGCTGAGGAAGAGGATCGAGAGCGCGCGCATGTCGCTCCTTTCGCCGCGGGGGACCAGCCGGAGACTGCACATTGCCACCGCGCAGCGCGCCGCGGCCGCATCCGGCCGGTGCGCCCACCCGCCCCAGTTCGGGGCGGCAGCGCGGCTCGTCGGACGTGCAGCAGCATTCCGTCCGGGCGCCGGCCGACACGCCGCGGTCGGCGGTCCGGGTTACCGTGGATGTGGAACCGCCGCCGCTCATGCCGAAACGACAACGACCCGACACCCGCCTCGCGGTGGCGAGGTATGTCGTCGACAGGGAGGTGCCGGCCGCATCGCAGGACGACGACGACCCCTCCGACCGCGGCGGCCCGACGTCCGATCAGCGTGCGCAGATCGTGGAGATCGCCATCCAGCAGGCGATGCGGCGGGGCGATTTCGACGACCTGCCCGGTGCCGGCGAGCCGATCGCCGACCTCGGCGCGGTCCGCGATCCGGATTGGTGGATCCGCCGCAAGATCGAACGGGAGCGACTCACCGGACTGGGACCGCCCGCATTGACACTGCGCACCGAGGACGCGCAGCTCGACGAGCGGATCGACGGGCTGCCGACCGAACAGCAGGTCAGGCAGGTACTCGAGGACTTCAACGGGCGGGTGCGCGAGGCGCGCCGGCAGCTGCTCGGAGGCCCACCGGTCATCACCCCGCTGCGGGACGTCGACGCGGCGGTCGCGGCATGGCGGGAGCGCAGCGACTCCCGCAGGCGTGCCCGGGAACAGCAGGAGGCGCGCGAGGCGGCTGCCCTCGCCGCGATGTCGTGGCGCGAGCGGCGGCGTGCTCGGCGCTCGCGCGGTGTTCAGCCGAGCTGAGCGGCCAGCGCCTCGAGGGTGGGAACGGGGGAGCCCGCCCGCGGGATTACTTGCACGCAGACGTGGTCCGCGCCGGCGTCGAGATGCGCGCGCAGGACGGTCGCGACGGCCGAGGCGTCGCCGTGGGCCACGATGGCGTCGACGAGCCGGTCGCTGCCGCCGTGCGCGATGTCCTGATCGGTGAACCCGGCGCGGCGCATGTTGATGGTGTAGTTGCTCATGCGCAGGTAGTTGGCGAGGAATCGGCGCGCGATCCGTCGTGCCGCGTCGGGGTCGGTGTCGAGGACGACGGTCTGCTCGGGCGCGACCAGCGGGCCCGGACCGAACGCCTCGCGCGCCTCGCGGGTCTGCGCCGGGACCGTCAGATACGGATGCGTGCCCGCGCTGCGCGCCTCGGCCATCGCGAGCATCCGCGGGCCGAGCGCGGACAGCACGCGCGCGCTCGTCGGCACGTCGTGTTCGTCGAGCACGTCGAGGTACCGGCGCATCGCGTCGAGTGGACGGACACGCTCCGGCGTCGCCTCGCGGTGCCCTGAGCCGATGCCGAGCAGGAGTCGCCCCGGATGCACGGCCTCGATGCGGTGATAGGACGCGGCGAGCTCGGCCGCATCCGACTTCCAGATGTTCACGATGCCCGTTGCCACGACGATGGTCGAGGTCGCGTCGAGCAGTTCCTCGGCGTGCTCGAGATCCGAGCCGGGCGAGCCCCCCAGCCAGATCGTCCCGTAGCCCAGCGATTCGATCGTGGCCGCCAGGCCGGTGTCGACATCCGTCCCGTTGCGCCACACCCCGACGCCGCCGAGTCGCTCCTGCCAGCGCATGCTCGGCCTCCTGTCTCCGGGGCGATCAGGACTGCTGGAGGGCCGGCCCGACGGCAGCGGCGCACCGTTCGAGCTCGTCGGCGGTGAGCACCAGGTCGGCCGCCGCCGCCGAGTCGGTGATCGACGCGGCCTTCCGGGCGCCGGGGATCGGGATCACGTGGTCGCCCAGCGACAGCTCCCACGCCAGGACGACCTGCTGCGCGCTGACGCCGTGGGCCGCACCGATCTCGGTGAAGGCACCGAAGCGCTCGCCGAGGGACGCGGCACCCCCGCTCGTGCCGCCGAGCGGGCTCCACGGCAGGAAGGCGACGCCGAGTTCGCCGGTCCGCGCGAGTTCGTCGTGGCTGCTCGGGTACGACGGTGAGAACTGGTTCTGCACCGCGGCGAGGCCGCCGTCGCCCAGCACCTGCACGGCGACGTCGATCTCCTCGACGTTCGCATTCGAGATGCCGATCGCACGGATCTTGCCCTCGTCCTGCAGCGCCTTGAAGTTCGCGATGGCGTCGCTGTACAGGATCCACCGGTCGGGGCGGTGCCAGTAATACAGGTCGATGACGTCCACCTGAGCGCGTGCAGCGAGTCCTCCACCGCGCGGCGGAGGTGGGCCATGGTCGCGTCGCGCCCCCAGGTCTCGCCCTGGCCGCGAGTGATGCCACCCTTGGTCGCCACCACGACGTCGTCGAGACCGCCGCGGTAGGAGCGCAGCGCCTTGGCGACGATCCGCTCGTTGTGCCCCATCGTGTCGAACGACGGCGCGTAGATGTCGGCGGTGTCGATCAGCGTGATGCCGGCGTCGAGCGCCGCGTGGATCGTGGCGACGGCGTCGTCCTCGTCGGGGATGCTGCCGTAGCCGTTCATCGAGAGCGGCATCGCCCCGTATCCGATGGCCGAGACGGTGAATGGGCCCAGTGCGCGTCGCTGCATCCGACCACACTACAAAGCTGCGGCTGAGCATCAGTCGGCATGGATGCCGTGCACAGTCGACGTGGAGGGGACCGCAGGCGGACGGACGTGATCGGCGTGGTGTTGCCCGCGGATGCCGATGGCGGGCAGGATCGCGCCATGGCTGATGCCGAGGTGCGGAGACCGGGGCGTCGCCGTTCGCGGCTGCTGCTGGCCGCGATCGTGTTCGACGTCGGCGCGCTCGTCGGCCTGGTGCTCGCCGCCATCGGGGGCTACCTCGGCTTCGAGCCGGGCTTCGCGTTCGCCGCGATCGGCACCCTGCTGGGGATCCTCGCGCTGCCGGGCACCGTGCTCAGCGCGATCGTCGTGATGCGTGTCCTTCGCCGTCGCCGGTACGGCCTGCCGATCGGCATCGCGGTCATCGCCGTCACCGGTGTCTGCGCGCTGCTCATCGGTCCGGTGACCCTGATCTGGGCGTACGGCTTGACGCCGAATCCGGCCGCCGACCGGCTGCGCCCGCTGGAACAGCAGATCCGGGCCGAGGGCGGCACGCAGATCTGCGACAACGGCGACCCCGGTCTCGGCCCCGACAACGTGCAGCCGTGGAAGAGCGTCTACTACCGCATGCCTGCCAGCGACGCCGCGTACGCGCGCATCAAGGCGCGGGCGCAGAGCGAAGGGCTGACGCCGGGCGACGACTACCTGCACGGCGGCCTCGAGCTGTCCGAAACCCGGGGCCGGGTGTCGCTCCTGTGCAGCACGGGGACCTACGGCCAGACCTACACGCCGCCCGCGGGCGACATGGTCGTCTCCGTGCAGCTGTCGCTGCCCGCGCGCTCCTGACCACCTTCCCAAACGACGGCCTTTCGGCATCACACTGCTCGAAACAGGCGCCTGACCGGCTCGGCTGAGCGAAACTCCGTCGTTTGGCTAGGTCCTTGGCCGTCGAGACCCCTGGGCCCGCGGCAGAGTGCCCCGAGCAGGACTCGAACCTGCAACCTACGGATTAGAAGGCCGTTGCTCTATCCATTGAGCTATCGGGGCGCAATGCCGCACAGCCTAGCCGCGGGCTCGGAAGGGCAGCAGGCGGCCCCGGCTACTGGCGCGGGACGAGTCCGTCGCCGATCGGGGCCCGGTCACGCAGGCCCGAGACCGAGACGGGCGGCGGCATTTCGTCGGCGACGGTGTCCTCGCGGTCGTCGTCGGCGCCGTCGTACGTGTCGAGCCAGGCCGGCAGGTCGCCGTCCGATGACGGCACCGCCGCAGGCTGCGCAGCGACTGCGGCTGCCGCGGCGGCGGACGCCGCAGCGCCGGCGGCCGACTGGATCGCCTTCGTCGGGGCGGTCGGCGGCTGGAAGACCGGCATCTGACCATCGCGAGCATGGCGCGCGTGTGCGTGGTCATCGGCCGCCGTGAGCGTCGAATGCGATGGGCGCGGCAATGGAGCCGTGTCGGTCGACGGCTCCGCAGCCGTCGCCGGGAGGCCCGAGGCGGGCGAGTCCATGCCGGCGACCGCCGCCGGTGCGAGCGGGTTCGCCGGGGAGGCGGGCATGCCGGTGCGCTTCGGACCAGGGACCGGCTGCCCCGAGGTCGACTTCGGCGGCGGGACCACGCCGGGCACCGCGCTCGGCTGCTGGGCGGCCTGGACGGCGTCGGTGGCGGCAACCGGCGGTGGAGCGTCTCCGGCGACGGTCGTCGCGTCGTCGGGGACGGCGCTCGGCCCAGCCGGCGGGGCGGCGACCGGCGTAGCGAGTGGCTGAGCCGATTCGGAGACTTTGGACTTCGAGGCCTTCGCGTCGTCCTTGCGGGCGGCCCTGCGTGCCGACTCCGGCGGCGCCTGTACCGGCTTCGCGAACCGGCTCGAGGCCGACCGCGGGTTGGCGAGCCACCCCGTGAGCTCGTCGCGGATCTCGGTGATCGCCGCCGTCGCGCTGCCGGCCGCGGCCGCGGCCCGGACGCGTGCCAGGCGCGCCTGCGCCCAGTCGGCCGCGTCGGTGGCGCCACGCACGCGGGAGAGTCTGAGGTGGATGTCCGATTCGATCGCCAGGCGTTCCGCCGACCGCTGTGCGGCAGGCGCCCGCTCGCTCGACGCGGCCAGACGACGGGCCGCCGCGACGATGCCGGCGACGGCCGCCGAGGTCGCATCACGATCCGCTTGATTCACCACGCCACGCACGGCCGACCTCGCGATCAGGGCCGCGACGACGCCGGCGACGACGATCGCCACGAAGGGGACCACGACGGTCGAGAGCAGACGCGCCGCGTCCGCTGTAGCGAGCCATGCAAGGAGGGTCTCCGGCATGGTGCGGACTATACCCGGCGGGTCCGACGGGCTGTCGATCAGCGGGCTATGACCAGGTGAAACCCTGCACGCACGGAATGCTCCCGGCCGGATGCCGGTTGGATCCGATGACGGAACGCGCGGCGACCGCACCCTGCGGACGGGTCGCGAGAAGGAGAGATGGACGTGGAGACTTTTGTGCTGGCCGGCGGATGCTTCTGGTGTCTGGACGCGGTGTACCGATCCCTCGACGGCGTCTCGGATGTCGTCTCCGGCTACACGGGCGGCCGGACGAAGAACCCGAGCTACGAGGCGGTGTGCACCGGCATGACCGGGCATGCGGAGGCCGTCGCGGTGACCTTCGACCCGGACGTCGTGCCGCGCGACGTGATCCTCGACGTGTTCTTCACGCTGCACGACCCGCGCCAGCTGAACCGCCAGGGCAACGACGTCGGCACGCAGTACCGCTCGGCGATGTTCTACACCGACGACGCGCAGAGGCAGTTGTTCGAGGCATCGGTCGAGCGGGCCGCGGACATCTGGGACGGCCACATCGTGACGGAGATCGCGCCGCTCGGCGAGTTCTACGACGCGGAGGACTACCACCAGGACTTCTTCGCCAAGAACCCGAACCAGGGCTACTGCCTCGCGGTGGCGCTGCCGAAGGTGAACAAGGTGCGCAAGTCCTACGCGCAGTACGTGAAGGCCGCGTAGCCACTCCTCCCCAGGCGGGCCGGACCGGCGGGTACTCCACAGCGGAGCACCCGCCGGTTCCGTGTGTGCGCTCCGTCGACGACCCTGCTCCCGATGCGGCACTCGCATCTCGAGCAGAGGAGTCAGGGTCATGGCGGACAGCATCACGATCGTCGGGCGGGTCGGCAGCGATCCCGAGCGGGTGAGTACCCGGGACGGTAAACCGCTCACGTCGTTCTCACTCGCGACCAACGACCGCTTCCGTGGCGAGGACGGACAGTGGCGCGACGGCGAGACCAGTTGGTACGCGGTCAGCGTCTACGGCCGGCTGGCCGAGAACGCGGCCGCGAGTCTGAAACGGGGCGAGCGCGTGATCGTCCACGGCGCCGTGCGGATGCACAAATGGGCGACCAAGAACGGCGAGACACGGGTCGAGGCGCAACTGCGCGCGATCGCGGTGGGGCACGACCTCGCGTTCGGCACGACGGCGTTCAGTGGGAAGCAGACGGTGGCCGCCCAGCCGACGGTCGAACAGGCGGACCAGGTGATCGATCGGAGCGACGAGTGGGCCACACCGGTCGTCGCCGCCGGGTCGGTCGACGGGCCCGCCGCCGACGGATTCGTGCCGGTCGGTGCCGACGCCGAGCCGTCGTGGCACACGCTCGTGTGATCCGCCTACCGCAGGAGCGCCGCCACCACCGCGTCGATCTCGTGGGTCGCCTGCAGTGCCGCCGGCAGCGGGGTCCCGTAGAAGCCATGGATCAGGCCGGGGTAGGTGCGCGTCCAGACCTGCACCCCGTCGGCCTCCAGCGCGGCCGCGTAGGCGATCCCCTCGTCGCGCAGCGGGTCGTACTCCGCGGTGGCGATGACGGCCGGCGCGACGCCCGCGAGGTTCGGCGTGTGCAGCGGCGCCACGCGCGGATCGGCCACGAGCGCCCGCGCCTCAGGCGAATCGGCGGCGACACCCGTGTAGTGCTGGAAGAACCAGTCCATGTCGCGGGCGGTCAAGAAGTAGCCGTCGGCGTTCTCCGTACGCGACCGATAGTCGCCACCCGGGTCGACGGTCGGGTAGACGAGGAGCTGCGCGGCGAGAGCGATGCCCGCATCGCGCGCACGGACGGCGGTGACCGCTGCGAGGTTGGCGCCGGCGCTGTCGCCGGCCACCACGAGCCGGGTCGGGTCCCCGCCGAAATCGCCGATCCGCGCGACGACGTCCGTGAAGGCGGACCACGAATCGTCCACACCCTCGGGGAACGGGTGCTCGGGCGCGAGCCCGTAGTCGACGCTGACGGTGACCGCGCCGAGGTCCGTCGCGAGGATTCGTACCGGTATGTCGTGCGTGTCGAGGTCGCCGATCACGAAACCGCCGCCGTGCAGGTAGACGACCGTCGGCGAGGTGGGGGAAACGGCCGGCCGGTACACGCGGCACGGCACGCCGCCGACCAGCTCGTCGCGGATCTCGGCGATCGGCGGCACCGTCGACGGGTCGCGTCGGTCCACGCCGGCGATCGCTCGCAGATACCGCGCGCGCCGTCGGCACATCGGAGTCGGCGGGGGCGGGAACGCCCCGCCGGGCCATGTCCTGCAGCATCAGAGCGGTGTCGGCATCGAGGGGCACGATCGCGTCCTTTCGGAGTCGGAGATTCGAGTCGGGTGTCAGCGGTAGCGGTAGAAGCCTTCGCCCGACTCGATGCCGAGGAGGCCCCTGTCGAGGTAGTGCTCCTTCAGGTACGTCGCCCACGCGGCCGCGCGAGGGTCGGCGCTCGCGATCGCGTAGGCGGTGCGCAGACCGACGATGTCGTAGATCTGGAACGGGTCCGAGCGGTGCGCCGGTCGCCGTCCGCCAGGTGGGGTCGATCGTCTCGGGGTCGGCGACGTCGCGAACGAGCAGCTCGGCAGCGCGCCGACATCAGTGGGATCAGCAGCGAGTTCAGCGACGTACCCGGGCTGCTCGCGGCGCAGCCGGATCGGCACCATGCCGATCGCCGCGGCGAACGCTTCGACGCGATCGGCGACCGCGGCGTCGGTCTCCGGGGTGCCCATGATCTCGGCCGTGTTCTGCGCCCAGATGTGGTTCGCGAAGTGCAGTGCGAGGAAGCGGTCGGGGCGCCCGGTCGCGTCGGCGATCGCGCTGGGCAGCAGGCTCGACGAGTTCGTCGCGAAGACCGTCGCCCTGCGGCGCGGCCGCTCCGACCTTCGCCCAGACGTCGCGCTTCAGCTCGAGCCGCTCGGTCACCGCTTCGATGACGAGGTCCGCATCCCGCACGGCTTCGGTGAGGTCGGCGGTGAGCCGGATGCCGGCGGGGGCGTCCCGGTAGGCATCGGGGTCGGCGACCTGGGCCGCTGCGGCGCTCGCGAACGCGTCGAGTCGGCCGCGCCCGACCTGCAGGGCAGCCTCGTCGACGTCGTAGCCGGTGACGTCGACGCCGTGCGCCGCGGTCTGCAGCGCGATCTGTGCGCCGAGCACGCCGAGTCCGAGCACGGTGACGCGGGCGAATGGGCTGGACGACGGCACGGTCGGGCTCCTCGAAGGATCAGCGGCGGGGTTCAGGCGCGCGAACGCGCGGGCTGGAAGCGGAGCGCGCGGCGACGGGGGTCGAACCGGAACAGCACGAGGTCGCGCAGGTAGTTCTGATGCACCTTCCACGGCGACCGGTGGCCCTGCCGCGGCAGCAGGTGCATGCCGCGGCTGATGTAGCCGGCGGCGAGGTCGATGACCGGGGCGGTCGGACCGTCGTGCGCGGGCGACTGCGGCACGACGACCGGCGCCGCCGCCGGCGCATCCGCAGGAGCAGTCCGGGCGACCGCGTCGGCGACCAGGTCGGCACGCAGGGTCCAGGAGGAGTTGGTGTAGCCGATCGTGTACGCGAGGTTCGGCACGCCGGTGAGCATCATGCCCTTGTACGCGAGCGTCGCGCCCGGGTCGATCGCCCGGCCGTCGACATCGATGCGCATGCCGCCGAGCACCAGCACGTTGAGGCCCGTCGCAGTGACGATCACGTCGGCGTCGAGCCGGGCGCCGGAGACGAGCTGTATGCCGTGCGCGTCGATGTGGTCGATGCGATCGGTGACGACATCCGCGTCGCCGGCGGAGATCGCCCGGAACAGGTCGCCGCCCGGCACCGCGCAGAGCCGCTGGTCCCATGGGTCGTACCGCGGCGCGAAGTGCGTGTCGACGTCGAACGAGGCCGGCAGCTTCTCTTCGGCTGCCCGCCGCAGGAGTGCCTTCATCGCCGTCGGACGCCGCCTGGCGTACTGGTAGAGCAGGACGGCGCCCGAGGATGTGCTTCGCGCGCACGACTCGGTACGCGAGCGGCGCGGGCACCTTGCCGCGCAGCCGCACCGCCAGCCGGTCACGGGACGGCACCGCGGCGACGTAGGTGGGGGAGCGCTGCAGCATCACCGCGTGGGCTCCGCGCTTCGCGAGCGCCGGCACCAGCGTGACGGCTGTCGCACCGCTACCGATCACCACGAACCGCTTGCCGCTCGGATCGAGGTCCGCGGGCCAGTGCTGCGGGTGCACGATCGGACCGGCGAACGCTGCCATGCCGGGGATCTCGGGGGAGTAGCCCTCGTCGTAGCGGTAGTAGCCGGTGCAGGCGAACAGGAACGAGCACGTCATGGTGGTCGTCGTACCGGTTTCGCCGTCGCGCCACTCACCGGGCGCGGCCGGGTCGCGGTGCAAGACCGTCAGCTCCCACCGACCGCGATCGGAGCGCCACGACGCCGCCACGACACGCTGCCGCAGCCGCACGAGGTCGCTCGCGCCCGTCTCGTGCGCGGTCGAGCGCACGTAGTCGCGGATGTCGTCGCCGTCGGCGATCGCCTTCTCGCCGCCCCACGGACGAGCCGCGTAGCCGAGGGTGTACATGTCGGAGTCGGAGCGAACGCCGGGGTAGCGGAACAGGTCCCACGTGCCGCCGATCGCGTCGCGCGACTCGAGAACCGCGATCGATCGTGTCCGGGCACGCGGCGCAGCAGCGTCGCTGCGGCGCCGATGCCGGACAGGCCGGCGCCCACGATCACCACGTCCACGTGTTCCGTCATCATCGACCTCCCTGCGTCGTCCACTGTATCGACAGCCTGTCGAGAAAGTCGACACTGTGTCGAATCTCTCTGGTTAGGCTCAGTCCGATGAGCGCAGTCACCAGGGGCAGGCGCGCCGGGCGTCCGTCGGGCGACGAGCGGCAGCGCGCCATCATCGATGCGTTCGAGGGCCTGCTGCAGACGCGGGCGATGGCCGACATCGCGATCGACGAGATCGCGGCGGGCGCGGCGATCTCGCGGAGCGCGTTCTACTTCTACTTCGCGTCGAAGCACGCGGTGCTGCTCGAACTGCTGGACCGCATGGTCGCCGAGGTCGACGAGCGGTTGGCGTCGGTCGGTGTGCCCGGTGACGACCCGGCCGCCTGGTGGCGCGCGTGCATCGGTGTCTTCGTCGACGTCTTCGGCGCTCACCGCGCGGTCACCGTGACGCTGGCCGAGGCGCGGGCGACCGTGCCGGAGCTGCGCGACGAATGGGCCGAGCGCTCGAACCGCTGGGTCGAGCAGACCGCCGCCACCGTTGCCGCGGAGATCGGGCGCGGCCGCGCGCGCCCCCTCGCCGACCCGCGCGCGACGAGCATCGCGCTGAACGCGATGAACGAACGCGTCCTCGTCGCAACGTTCGGTGGCGAGCGGGAGGCACTGCCGCAGGCTGCCCTGCTCGACGTGCTCACCGACGTCTGGTGCACGACGATCTACGGCACCCCGCGCCCGTGACCGTGCGGCTGTTCACTCGAAGGTGATGATCTGGCGCAGCGCGTCGCCGCCGGCGAGCGCGTCCATCGCCTCGTTCACGTCGCCGAGCGCGATCCGCGCGGAGACCAGCAGTTCGACGGGCAGGTGGCCTGCTCGCCAGAGGTCCGCGTAGGTCGGCACGTCACGTGCGGGCACCGACGAGCCGAGGTAACTGCCGACCACACTGCGCGCCTCGGCGGTCAGCGTCAGCGGTGCGATCGAGGATCGGGCGGCGGAGTTCGGCAGCCCCACAGTGACCGTCCGGCCTCCCGGTGCGGTCGCGGCGAATGCGGTCTCGAACGCCCGCGCGTTGCCCGCCGCCTCGATGACGACGCCGCAGCGGACGCCGGACTCGGCCAGCTCGTCGGGGGAGTAGCTCCGGTCGGCGCCCGCGGCCGTCGCGTGCGCGAGCTTCGACGGGACCGCGTCGACGCCGATCACCGGATGGCCCGTCGCCTTCGCGACGAGCA
Source organism: uncultured Actinomycetota bacterium (assembly GCA_963716965.1). GTDB lineage: Bacteria > Actinomycetota > Actinomycetes > Actinomycetales > Microbacteriaceae > Amnibacterium. Next base: position 420,844 of record CAVQUZ010000003.1, read on the forward strand.
GGGCGGCCATGCCGACCCCGCCGAGTCCCACGACCATGATCGGCTCGCCGTCGGCGGCGCCGGATGCGTTCAGCACGGCACCGCCGCCGGTCAGCACCGCGCATCCGAGCAGCGCCGCGACCTCGGCTGGCACATCGGCGCCGATCGGGACGACCGAGCGCCGATCGACGACCGCGTGCGTCGCGAACGCGGAGGCGCCGAGGTGATGCGCGATCGGCGCGCCGTGGCGGGACAGGCGCGAACCTCCGGCGAGCAGTTCGCCTGCCGCGTTCGACGCGGAGCCCCGCTCGCACGGCAGCCGCCCGTCCGTGGCGCAGGCGGCGCACGCGCCGCAGCGGGGCAGGAAGGTCAGCACGACCCGGTCGCCGACCTCGACGTCGGCGACGGCGGCGCCGGCGCGCTCGACGATGCCGGCGGCCTCATGCCCCAGCAGCATCGGCGTGGGTCGCGGGCGGTTCCCGTCCACGACGGACAGGTCCGAATGACACAGTCCTGCCGCTTCGATCCGCACGAGCAGTTCCGTCGGCCCGGGAACCGCGAGGTCGAGTGCCGACACCGTCAGCGGTCGGGTCGTACCGAACGGACCGGATCGCCCCGACTCCTCGAGCACTGCACCGGTGATCCGCATCCCGACCTCCTCGACGCCGACGACCCGATCGTAAGCACCGGATCCATCGGTCGGCGGGCCGGGTCGCTCAGCGAAAGTTAGGATCGACGCATGGCGGAGTACATCTATCAGATGGTCCGCGCCCGCAAGGCGCACGGCGACAAGCTGATCCTCGACGACGTCACGATGTCGTTCTTCCCCGGCGCGAAGATCGGCGTGGTCGGTCCCAACGGGGCCGGCAAGTCGACGATCCTCAAGATCATGGCGGGCCTCGACACCCCGTCGAACGGCGAGGCCAAGCTCACGCCCGGCTACACCGTCGGCATCCTGATGCAGGAACCGGAGCTCGACGAGACGAAGACCGTGCTCGAGAACGTGCAGGACGGCGTCGCCGAACTGCGCGCCAAGCTCGCGCGGTTCGACGCGATCGGGCTCGAGATGGGCGAGCCCGACGCCGACTACGACAAGCTCGGCGACGAGATGGCGACCCTGCAGGACGACATCGACGCCGCCAACGGCTGGGATCTCGACTCGCAGCTCGAACAGGCGATGGATGCGCTGCGCACGCCGCCGGGGGACGCGAAGGTCGAGTTCCTCTCGGGCGGCGAGAAGCGCCGCGTCGCGCTGTGCAAGCTGCTGCTGCAGAAGCCCGACCTCCTGCTGCTCGACGAGCCCACGAACCACCTGGACGCCGAGAGCGTGCTCTGGCTCGAGCAGCACCTCGCGCAGTACCACGGCGCCGTGCTCGCCGTCACACACGACCGGTACTTCCTCGACCACGTCGCGCAGTGGATCGCCGAGGTCGACCGCGGCCGTCTCTACCCGTACGAGGGCAACTACTCGACCTATCTCGAGAAGAAGCAGGAACGGCTCACCGTCCAGGGCAAGAAGGATCAGAAACTCGCGAAGCGGCTGTCCGACGAGCTCGACTGGGTGCGCTCGAACGCGAAGGGCAGGCAGGCGAAGTCGAAGGCCCGCCTGGCCCGGTACGAGGAGATGGTCGCCGAGGCCGAGCGCACGCGCAAGCTCGACTTCGAGGAGATCCAGATCCCGGTCGGCCCGCGGCTCGGCAGCCAGGTGATCGACGCCGCGAAACTGCAGAAGGGCTTCGACGGCCGGGTGCTGATCGACGGACTCTCGTTCACGTTGCCGCGCAACGGCATCGTCGGGGTCATCGGTCCCAACGGCGTCGGCAAGACCACGCTCTTCAAGACGATCGTGGGGCTCGAGCCGCTCGACGCGGGTGTCCTCAAGGTCGGTGAGACCGTCGACATCTCCTACGTCGACCAGTCGCGTGCGGGCATCGACCCCAAGAAGACGCTCTGGCAGGTCGTCTCCGACGGTCTCGACTACATCCAGGTCGGCAAGACGGAGATCCCGTCCCGTGCCTATGTCTCCACGTTCGGCTTCAAGGGTCCCGACCAGCAGAAGCCGGCCGGCGTCCTCTCGGGCGGCGAGCGCAACCGGCTGAACCTCGCCCTCACGCTGAAGCAGGGGGGCAACCTGCTGCTGCTCGACGAGCCGACCAACGACCTCGACGTCGAGACGCTCGGCAGCCTGGAGAACGCGCTGCTCGAGTTCCCCGGCTGTGCCGTGGTCATCACGCACGACCGGTGGTTCCTCGACCGCATCGCGACGCACATCCTGGCCTACGAGGGCACGGCGGAGAAGCCCGGCGACTGGTACTGGTTCGAGGGCAACTTCCAGTCCTACGAGGAGAACAAGGCCGAACGGCTGGGACCCGAATCGGTCGGCGTCGGCCGCGGGGTCTACCGCAAGCTGACCCGAGCGTGAGGCTGCACGTCCCGATCAAGCTCCGCTGGTCGGATCTGGACGCGTACGGCCATGTCAACAACGCGACGTGGGTACGGTTGCTCGAACAGATCCGCATCGAGGCCTTCTGGGCGCTCGACGGCGAAGAGCCGGTCGGTGTGGCGATCATCGACGCGACACCCGAGTCGCAGACGCTGTCGCTGATCGGCCACCAGGAGATCGAGTACCTCGTCCCGGCACCGTACCTGCGCGACCCGCTCGATGCGGAGGTCTGGGTCGGCAAACTCGGCGGCGCGAGCATGCAGGTCTGCTACGAGCTCTACACGCCGGCCGGCGTCGAACCGCGCATCCTCTTCACCAAGGCCGAGACCACGCTCGTGCTCGTCGACGCCGCGACCATGAAGCCGCGCCGCATGACGAGCGACGAGCGCGCCGCGTGGACCCCGTACCTGGAAGCACCGGTCGTCTTCCGTCACTGAGCCCGGAATGCGCGTGTCTCGACGTCAGGCCGCTTGCGTGGCGTGCGCCTTCGCGAGGGACCGCCCGTGAGCTTTCGCCTCCTGCTCCGCCTCGGCTCGGAGGTCCGCGGCCATGTCGGTGAACCCGTCGAGCGCAGGGTTGACGCCGACGAGCGTGAACTCCCGCGTGACTTCGCGCAGTTCGAGACCCCACACGTCGACGAGGATGCGGCGGATCCAATCGCTCGCGTGGTCCCAGTCGGCACGCGGCGTGCCTGGACGGTAGTTGCCGCCGTGGACGGCCGCGAGGACGGCCGGTTTCCCCGCGACCGCGGAGGGCTTGCCTGACGCCATGCGCGGGTCGGTGATGATCAGGTCGACCCATGTCTTGAAGTGCTGTGACACACCGAAGTTGTAGAGCGGCACCGTGAAGAGCAGCGCGTCCGCATCGGCGATCTCATCCGTAAGGGCCGCGGCGAGGGCGATCGCCTGGCGCTGTGCCGGGGATCGGTCGTCCGGGGGAGTCGCGCCGCCGGCGACCGCGTCCGCCCAGGCGGTGGCGGGCACCGGGTCGATGCCGACCTCGCGGCGCACGATCCGGCCGTCCGAGTGATGGGCGCTCCACTCGGCCTCGACGATGTCGCCGAGTGCTCGGCTGTGCGAGCCGACGGTGCGGATGCTCGCGTCGAGACGGAAGAGGGTCGTGGTCACTGGGGCCTCCAGAACGCTAGTGGAATACGAGTACTCGTAGAACGCTAGCACTCGGTTTTCACTAGTGAAGACGGCGTCGTCGCAGTAGACTCGTCGTGTGAGCGATGTGGCGCCGGAGCCGGCCGCGTGCGACGCGGCGCTGGTCGAGGCGTTCGCGATCCTCGGCAAGCGGTGGAACGGGCTGATCATCTCGGTACTGGCGACGGGGCCGAGGAAGTTCTCCGACCTGCGCCGAGCGCTCGACAGCATCACCGACTCCTCGCTCACCGATCGCCTGGGCGAACTCGTCCGTGCGGGCCTCGTCGACCGGGTCGAGCTGACCAATCCGCAGCGCGTCGAATACTCGTTGACTCCTCGGGGAGCGGAGCTTGGCCCGATCTTCACCCAGCTCGGCGCCTGGGTCCGCCGAACCGGTGGCGCGCCCGTCTCGGTTTGATCCGAGATCACGGTTCAGGAGGAGCCCCTCGGAACGCGCGCGGTTCAGGACGAGAACGCGCGATTTCGCCGTTTCGTCCTGATCGGTGGGCGATCTCCTGAACCGCGATTCGGGGTCAGGGGCGCGGGCTGCGCAGGGTGCCCTCCTGGGCGACCGACGCGACGAGCTGGCCGTCCCTCGTGTAGACGCGGCCGAGCGAGAGACCGCGGCCGCCCTGCGCCGAAGGCGACTCCTGCACGTACAGCAGCCATTCGTCCGCGCGCGCGGGCCGGTGCCACCACATCGCGTGGTCGAGGCTCGCCGCCTTGAGTCCCGGCGTCGCCCATGGCAGGCCGTGCCGTCGCAGGATCGGCTCGAGGATCGTGTAGTCCGACACGTATGCGAGCACGGCGCGGTGCAGAGCCGGGTCGTCGGGCAGCCGGCCGAGGGTGCGCAGCCAGACCGCCTGATGCGCGACGTGCTCCCCGCGTATCGACACGAAGAGCGGGCCGCTCACGTGCCGCAGATCGAACGGCCGCTCGGACGCGAGTGCCCGTGCCCGCGCATCCGACGAGTCCCGCATGAGCGCGTGCTCGTCGGGGAGCGACTCGGGATCCGGCACCTCGGGCATCGGCTCGGCGTGGTCGACACCGTCCTGCTCGAGCTGGAACGACGCGATCATCGACAGGATCGGCAGCCCGTGCTGGTACGCCTGTGTGCGTCTGGTCGAGAACGAGCGCCCGTCGTGGATGCGGTCCACGGAGAACGTGATCGGCGCGTCGAGTGCCCCTGGCCGCAGGAAGTACCCGTGCATCGAGTGGATGCGCCGGTCGGCGTCGATGGTGCGCGTCGCCGCGACGACCGACTGGGCGAGGACCTGGCCGCCGAAGACGCGGCCGTTCGGCGACCAGTGTGTCGCCCCGGTGAAGATGTCCTCGCTCGTGCGGGCACCGGTGTCGGTGAGGTCGAGGATCCGCAGCAACTCGCCGATGGTTTCCGGCACGCGCCCTCCCGACCTCACCACCTCGCCCATCGGGAGGCGGCCCGGCGGTAAGTTTATGGGCGCTCATGGACGCCACGATCACGCTGCTCGACGTCTCGGCGCTGAAAGACCTCCGCACGTACATCGGTCGTGCCGGTACCGCCGATCGTGCATCGGTCCGGCTGGTGGCTGCGGGCGGGGTCCTCGCCGGGTACGTCGCGATGCTGCACCCTGCCGGTCTGCTCGACGAGACCCCGACGGTGCTCGGCCTGCGCACCATCGAGGTCAGTCGCGAGCTGCGCTGCGACGAGGTCGTGCCGATCGAATCGCTGCGTGAGCGTCTCGACCGCGCGATCGAGCGCGCGGGCGAGAACGAGCAGGCCGCGTTCGCGCTGCCCGCGTCCGTCAACACCGTGACGTGGGCCGGCATCGCGCCCCCGCGGACCGGCTGGAGCAACATCGGCGAGGTCGCCGCAGCCGACGTGACCTCGGACGCCGAGGCCGGCATCGCGCGGGTCGCCGAGGCGCTGCCGGAGCGCGTCGGGGAGGCGATCGTCGCGCGCGTCCGATCCGAGGTGTGGAGCGAGCCGATGCCGCACTTCGAGCACCTGCCCGCGGGCGCTGCGTTCACGGCGCACACGCTGGGGTTCGTGCCGGATGCCGACGAACGCCTGCGGGTCTACGAGGCGGGGCCGTGGCAGCGTTTGTCGAGCATCCGCGGTCACGTCCTGGTCAAGCGCCGCGGCTGGTCGCTGCTCACCTGAGAGCGCGAGGACGAACCTGCAGGCGACATGACGCCGGCGAGGAATGCCGGCCCGCCGCCGCCGGTTCGTACCGGAGGCCGTACACGTGCGGCGCACCCGAAAGGACCTCGCATGCGGATTCTCGTCACCGGCACCAGCGGCCACCTCGGCCGTCTCATCGTCGACTCACTGCTCGCGAAGGGTGTGGCTCCGGCCGACATCGTCGCGGGTGCGCGCAGCGTCGACAGCATCGACGATCTGACCGCCAAGGGCGTCGCCGCGGTGCGCCTCGACTACGACGAGCCGCAGACGGTCGTGGCTGCGGTGCGCGGCGTCGATGCCGTCGTGCTCGTGTCGGCGAGCGTGCCGGGCCGGCGCGTCTCGCAGCATCAGGCCGTCATCGACGCCGCGAAGGCCGCGGGCGTCAGCCGCTTCGTCTACACGAGTGCGCCGTTCGCGACGACGTCCGAGCTCGTGCTCGCGCCGGAGCACAAGGCGACCGAGGAGCTCATCGCGGCGTCCGGCCTGAACGCGACGATCCTGCGGAACAACTGGTACACGGAGAACTACCTCGGGGCCTACGCGCAGGCGATCGGGACCGGCATCTCGGCGAGCAGCGCCGGCGACGGCACGGTCGCGATGGCGTCCCGCGCGGACTACGCCGAGGCCGCCGCGGTCGTCCTGACCGAGCCGGGTCACGAGGGCCGCGTCTACGAGCTCGCGGGCGACACCGCGCTCACGTTCGCCGAGATGGCCGCGGTCTTCGCCGAGGTGTCGGGCAAGGCGATCGAGTTCCAGTCGCTGACCGGCGACGAATTCGCGGCGCAGCTGAAGGCCGCCGGCGTGCCCGACGGCGCGATCGGCTTCACCGTCGCGCTCGACGCGAACATCGCGGCCGGTGACCTCGCCTTCACCGACGGAACCCTGGCGAGGCTGATCGGCCACCCCACCACGACGCTGCGGGAGACCCTGCAGGCGCTCTGACCGACCCGGATCCGGCGCCGCGGACCGTCTCGGAGCCCCACCTCGGCGGCTCCGACAGGCTGACCCGGGCCTACGCGGTGTTGACCATCGCGTGGGCGGCGCGCTCGAGGTAGCCCCACAACATGGCCTCGTGCAGCGGGGAGAGGCCGAGCGTGTCGACCGCGGCCCGCATGTGCGTGAGCCACCGGTCGCGCGCGTCCGCATCGACCGCGAACGGCAGATGCCGCATCCGCAGTCGTGGATGCCCCCGCTGCTCGCTGTACGTGCCAGGGCCGCCCCAGTACTGCTCCAAGAACCCCGTCAGTCGCTGGATCGCGGGCTCGAGTTCCTCGTCCGGGTACATCGGCCGCAGGACCGGGTCCTCGGCGACCCCGTCGTAGAACGCGCGCACGAGGCGCTCGAACGTCGGCCGGCCACCCACTTCACGCCAGAAGTTGCCGGTCACCGCCTCGCCGCCGGCGCCCACGCGCAGGGTGACCGGCTGGGCGTCGGACGCCGCTGGGTCCGTCACGGTGTCTCCGGCGGCGAATCGCGCTGCTGCCGCTGTGCCGGCGGCCTGCGGCGCCTCGACGAGCCGGCCGGCCTGGTGCGCATCGGCCCGATCTGCTCGTACTTGGGCGGGTCGGCGTTCGCGATCAGCGCGCCGGTGACCCCGAGCGCGTCGAGCGCGGCGCGCAACTGCGCCCGCAGCGCCCAGGCGACGTCGTCGCGCGCATTCGTGCGCGTCTTCATCACGATCCGCAGCACCACACCGTCCGCGGTGACCGACTCGATGCCCCAGAGCTCCGGTGCCTCGACGACGAGCGGGCGCCAATCGGGGGCCGCGGCGAGCGCGTTCGCGATCTCCAGCATCCGCACCTGCACCAGGTCGACGTCGGCGGACGCGGGAACCGTGATGTCGACGATCGCGCGCGACCAGCCCTGCGACACGTTGCCGATGCGGGTGAGCTCGCCGTTGCGGATGTACCAGAGCACGCCGTGCACGTCGCGGACCTGCGTGACCCGGATGCCCACGTCCTCGACGACACCCGACGCGAGATCGGTCGTCACGATGTCGCCGACGCCGAGCTGATCGTCCGCCACCATGAAGAGCCCGGCGAGCACGTCCTTCACGAGCGCCTGCGCGCCGAAGCCGAGGCCGGCGCCGACCGCCGCGGTGATCAGCGAGAACGCCCCGGTGATGTTCGCGTCGATGGTGGTGATGACCCACAGCACCGCGATCAGCACGATCACGAACGCGACGATGTTGTTCAGCACGCTGCCGAGCGTTCGGGTGCGCTGCACGAGCCTGGCCGCCGTGACCGGCGACGCGAGCAGCGCCTGGGTGTCGTCGACGTTGTTCCGCTTCTTCGCCCCGCGCACGATGCGCTCCACGAAGGTGTTGATCACCGCCTTCGCGATGAGCCGCACCACGATCGCGCCGACGATGATCAGCACGACCTGGACGGGGATGCCCCAGACGTCCCAGAAGGCTCGGATCGCGGACTGGACGCTCGCGCTCACGGCGCTCGCCGAGACGGCGGACAGGACGGCCTCAGTCATCGGCATCCCGGGCCTGGGCAGCGAGGGCGCGCTCGACGGCGGCGAGGTTCTCGACGACCACCCGGCGCAGCGCGGTGCGGTCCGGATGCGCGTCCAGCCACGAGCGGGACGCGGCAGCGAGCTGCTCGCTCGCGAGCCCAGACGGGTAGAGCCCCTTCGCGAGCGCCTCAGCGATCGCATGCGAGCGGGTGGCCCACAGCTGCTCGACGGTCGAGAAGTAGCGCTCGATGTACGGCGTGAGCAGACTCGGGTCGTTCGCCCTCGCGAAGCCGAGCAGCGTGGCGCGCACGGTGAGGTTGGAGGCGGTGTCGGCGTCCACGAGCGAGGCCCACGCGGCGGCCTTGCCCTCGGGCGTCGGAATGGCGGCCCGTGCGTGCGCGGCGGACTGTCTGCCCGTCGCGGTGTCGTCGGCGGCCAGCGTCGCGGCGATCTCGGTCTCGCCGGCGAGACCTGCGGCGACCTGCGCGATCAGCAGCTCCCACTTCAGGTCCGTGTCGACGTCGAGGCCCGGCAGCGGCACGGTGCCGTCGAGCAGGTGCGAGACGACCGAGAGCTGCTCGGGGGTGCGCGCGACGGCCGCGAACGCCTTCACGAACTGGAACTGGGCGTCGGATCCGGGCTCGGCGTCGATCGCGAGCTGCTGCAGGCTGTCGCCGAGCGCCTCGAGCGTGGCGTCGCGGATGTCGCGCGACACGTAGTTCGCCGCGGCGAGGTGCGCCTGCTGCACGACCGTGCGCAGCGTCGTCGACTCGGTCTCGGTGCCCACGTTGTTCATGGTCAGGGTGACGAAGTCGCGGGGGCGCGACTCGGCGTCCCGCGTCGCATCCCACATGCCGTTCCAGATCAGTGACCGGGCCAGCGGGTCGGCGATGCCGGCGAGCGACTCGATCGCCACCGCGCGGCTCGCGTCGTCGAAGCGGATCTTCGCGTACGCGAGGTCGTCGTCGTTCAGGAGCAGCAGGTCGGGCTTCGTGGCGCCGACGAGGTCGGCGACCTCGGTGCGCGGCCCCTCGATGTCGAACTCGTACCGCTCGGTGCGCGTCAGCGCGCCGTCGGCGCCCTTCGAGTACAGGCCGACAGCGAGCCGGTGCGGGCGGATGGTCGGGTGGTCGGCCGCCGCCGTCTGGACGATCGCGAACGAGGTGATCACGCCGTCCGCATCCGTCTCGATCTCGGGGCGCAGCGTGTTCACGCCCGCGGTCTCGAGCCACAGCTCCGACCAGCTCGTCAGGTCGCGGCCGCTCGTCGCCTCGAGTTCGGCCAGCAGGTCGGCGAGCTCGGTGTTGGCGTGGGCGTACTTGTCGAAGTACTCGTGCACGCCCGCGAGGAAGGCGTCGCGGCCGACCCAGGCGACGAGCTGCTTCAGCACGCTCGCGCCCTTCGCGTAGGTGATGCCGTCGAAGTTGACGAGCACGTCCTCGAGGTCGCGGATGTCCGCGACGATCGGGTGCGTGGAGGGCAGCTGGTCCTGCGTGTAGCCCCAGTTCTTCTCGTAGATCAGGAACGTCGTCCACGCGTTGACCCGCTCGGTCGCCTCGGCGGTCGCGAGCGTCGAGATGTAGGTCGCGAACGACTCGTTGAGCCAGAGATCGTTCCACCACTTCATGGTCACGAGGTCGCCGAACCACATGTGCGCGAGCTCGTGCAGGATCGTCGTCACCCGGCGCTCCTGCACCGCATCCGCCACCTTCGACCGGAACACGTACGTCTCGGTGAAGGTCACCGCGCCCGCGTTCTCCATGGCTCCTGCGTTGAACTCGGGCACGAACAGCTGGTCGTACTTGTCGAACGGGTAGGGCACACCGAACGCCTGCTCGTAGAACGCGAACCCCTCGCGGGTCTTCTCGATGATGTAGCCGGGGTCGAGGAACTCGGCCAGGGATGCACGGGCATAGACCCCGAGCGGGATCGTGCGCCCGTCCGCCGAGACGAGCGAGTCGTGTGTGCCGACGTACGGCCCCGCGATGAGTGCGGTGATGTAGCTCGAGATCACGGGCGTCGCACCGAACGCCCATGTCGCGGTGCCGTCGCCGTGCGCGACGGGCTCGGGGGTCGGCTGGTTCGACACCACCTGCCAACCGGCGGGTGCGGTGACCGTGAACGTGAACTCGGCCTTCAGGTCCGGCTGCTCGAACACCGCGAACATGCGCCGCGAGTCGGGGACCTCGAACTGCGTGTACAGGTACACCTCGCCGTCGACCGGGTCCACGAAGCGGTGCAGGCCCTCGCCCGAGTTCGTGTAGCGAGCCAGCGCGTCGATCGTGAGGGTGTTGTCGGCTGCGAGGTCGTCGAGCCGGATGCGCACGCCATCGCTCACCTCGACCGGGTCGAGGGCGACCCCGTTCAGCGTCACGGATGCGACGGATTCGGTGATCGCGTCGATGAACGTCGACGACCCGGGGGCGGCGGCGAAGCGCACGCTCGTCTTCGACCCGAAGGTCTCGCTGCCGCGGGTGAGGTCGAGCACGACGTCGTAGGCGCGCACCGACAGCAGCGCCTTGCGCTCGGCTGCTTCCGCTCGGGTCAGGTTCTCTCCTGGCACGAAAGTCCTCCTCGTTCGACTGCGTTCGTCCGTCTCGTTCGCGACGGCAAACAACCCTAGGCGCTCCGCCCGCAGCGGCCACCGGATCCGCTCGGGATGGGGTGCCAGACTGATCCCATGCGGATCCACCTCGGTACCGATCACGCCGGGCTCGACTTCTCGAAGCACCTCAAGGAGCACCTCGGCGCAGCCGGGCACGAGGTCGTCGACCACGGCCCGGCCGCCTACGAACCGCTCGACGACTACCCGTCGTTCTGCATCAACGCCGCGATCGGCGTCGTCGCGGACCAGGCCGCGGGGATCGAGGCGCTCGGCGTGGTCTTCGGGGGTTCCGGCAACGGCGAGCAGATCGCCGCGAACAAGGTGCACGGCGTGCGTGCCGCCCTGGTCTGGAACGAGTCCACCGCCCTGCTGGCCCGCCAGCACAACGACGCGAACGTGATCTCGATCGGCGCCCGTCAGCACACGCTCGACGAGGCGACCCACCTCATCGACGTGTTCATCGCCGAACCGTTCTCGTTCGAGGAACGGCACGAGCGGCGCATCGCGCAGCTCGCCGAATTCGAGCAGACCGGACGCATCGCCGGCCACCCGATCGACCAGGCCGCGTCGATCGATCCCGCGAAGGACTGACGATGCCCGAAGGGCACACCGTCCATCGGATCGCGTTGCAGTTCGGCCGGAACTTCGCCGGCGACGTCGTCACCGCGTCGAGCCCGCAGGGCCGCTTCGCCGACGGGGCGACCCTCATCGACGGGCGCCGCCTGCTCACCGCAGACGCGATCGGCAAACAGCTGTTCCTCGGCTTCGAAGGCGACCGGATCCTGCGCGTGCACCTCGGCCTCTACGGCGCGTGGGATTTCGCGGGGGAGATCGAGCGGGATGCGACCCTCGCCTCCGCCGGTGGGCGCATGGGGCAGACCAACCAGCGGGGCACGATCGTCGATCCCGCCCTGCTGAACCCGGGCGCCTACGACCTCGGCTCGATCGGCGCGACCGCACTCGGGGCCGCCGTGGTCGCCGACGCGCTGCCCGAATCCAGCCTCGGCTCGATGGGCGCGCCGCGCCGCACCCGGCTGCGCATGGCCGAGCGCGAGTCGGGTGAGGACGTCGAACTGACCGAGTTCCCGCCCGAGCCGATCGGCGCGGTCCGCGTCCGCCTCCTCACCGAGCACGCGGTCGCCGACCTGCGCGGACCGACGGTGTGCGAGGTCATCGACCCCATGCAAGCGGCCGCCATCGCGGCGAAGCTCGGCCCCGACCCGGTCAACGACCCGACGAAGGCCGCCGAGGACCGATTCGTGGCGGCCGTCCGCAAGTCGGCCACCCCCATCGGTCTGCTGCTGATGGACCAGTCGGTCGTCGCCGGCATCGGCAACGTCTACCGCGCCGAACTGCTGTTCCGGGCGCGCCTCAATCCGCACACACCGGGCCGGGCGCTCTCCGTACACACGGCCAGCAAGCTCTGGCGGGACTGGGCGTACCTGCTGGAGATCGGCGTGCGAACCGGCCAGATGATGACCCGCGACGACCTCGACACCCCCGAGGCGTACGCCCGCGCCATGGCGAGCCGCGAGGAGCGGCACTACGTCTACAAGCGCACCGGCGAGCGCAGCCCGCGCGGCCGCGGCCTGGTCGTCATGGAGGACATGGGCGGCCGCAATCTGTACTGGGCCCCCGGCTGGCAGACCCTGCCGAAGCAACCGGCCGGGTAGGGCGGCGAGTGGTCGACCTGCTGTTGCGCAGCGTGCGGATCGCAGGCGATCCGCCCTGCGACCTGCTGGTGCGCGGCGGACGCGTCGCCCGGATCGGCCACCGGTTGCGGGCCGACGGCGCCGAGAGCGTCAGCGCGAACGGGCGCCACCTGCTTCCCGGGTTCTGGGACGAGCACGTGCACATGACGCAGTGGGCGTTGTCCTCCGGCCGCATCGACCTCGGCCACGAGGGCTCGGCGGCCGATGTCGTCGCCCGGGTGAAGAAGGCCCTGAAGAACGGTCCGCCCGCCGGTGGCCGCCCGGTCGTCGGTGTCGGATTCCGCGACGCGGTCTGGCCGGATGCGCCGACGCGGGCCGCGCTGGACGCGGTCGCCGGTGAAGTCCCTGTGATCCTGCGCAGTCACGACCTGCACTGCGCCTGGCTGAACGGCGCGGGCGCCCGCTGGTGCGGCATCGACGTCGACGAGTCGGGACTCCTGCGTGAGGAGCCCGCGTTCAGCGCGCACGCGAAGGTCGACGATCTGCCCGAGCCGCTCCTCGACGAGCTCGTGCACCGCGCCGCGAAGGCCGCGGCGTCGCGCGGGGTCGTCGGCGTGGTCGACTTCGAGATGGCATGGAACGTCGAGTCCTGGACCAGGCGCGTCGCCGCCGGTTTCGACGCGGTCGCCGTGGAGGCCGCGGTCTACGTGCAGCATCTGCACCAGGTGGGGGAGCTGGGGCTGCGCACCGGGGACGCCCTGCCGGGCACCGACGGCGACGTCGTGCGGCTCGGCCCGTTGAAGGCGCTGGCCGACGGCGCCCTCAACACGCGCACCGCGTACTGCGCCGACCCGTATCCGGACGGATCGACGGGCATCCCGACGATGTCGCTCGACGAGATCGGCGCGGTGCTGCGGCAGGCGAGGCGCATGCGCCTGACCCCGGCGATCCACGCGATCGGCGACGCCGCCGTCACCGAGGTGCTCGACGCCTTCGAGGCGGCGAAGGTGCGCGGCCGGATCGAACACGCGCAACTCGTGGCCACCGCGGACCTTCGCCGCTTCCGGGCGCTCGACGTGACCGCGAGCGTGCAGCCGGGACACCTCCTCGACGACCGCGAGGTCGCCGAGCGGCACTGGCCGGGGCGCACGAACCGTGCGTTCCCGTTCGCGTCGCTCCTGGAATCAGGAGCCACGCTCGCGTTCGGCTCGGACGCACCCGTCGCGGCGCTCGACCCGTGGCTCGCGCTGCGCGCCGCGGTCAGGCGCGCGCAGCCCGGCAAGCGCGGCTGGCACGCCGAACAACGAATCGCGTTCGAACAGGCGCTCGCCGCGTCCACCAGGGGCAGGACCCGGGTCACCGTCGGCGACCGCGCCGATCTCGTGCTCACCGATGACCCGCCGGACTCACTGCCGTCGAGACCGGTCGCCGCGACCATCCGGGCCGGCCGCTTCACGCACCGCACGTTCTGACTCGTCGCGTGACCTTCCGGAACACCGACCGATGCGCACGGGTGGTCGGTGTCCCGAAAGGTCGCGGGGGCTCAGACCAGGCGCCCGCCCGGCGTCACGTCGACCGAACCGCGCTCCGGCACGTCGCCGAGCGCATCGTCGATCGCTGCAAGCACGCCCGCATCGAGCGCGACACCGGACGCGGCGACGTTCGAGGCGATCTGCTCGGGCTTCGACGCCCCGACGATCGCACCGGCCACGTTCGGGTTGGCGAGCACCCAGGCGACGGCGAGTTGGGCCTGCGTGATGCCGAGACCCTCGGCGATCGGCGCGAGCTTCTGCACCGCCGTGAGGACCCGATCGTTCATGAAGCTCGAGATCATGTCGCTGCCACCCTTGTCGTCGGTGGCACGGCTGCCGGCGGGCGGCTGCTCACCCGGCTTGTACTTGCCGGTGAGCACGCCCTGCGCGATGGGGGACCAGACGATCTGCGAGATGCCGAGTTCCTCCGAGATCGGCACCACGCCGTTCTCGATGACCCGCCAAAGCATCGAGTACTGCGGCTGGTTCGAGATGAGCTGGATGCCGAGCTCCGCCGCAAGGTCCGAGCCGCGGCGCAACTGGTCGGGCGTCCACTCGGACACGCCGATGTAGAGGGCCTTGCCCGCGCGGACGACGTCGGCGAACGCCTGGAAGGTCTCCTCGAGCGGTGTCTCCACGTCGAACCGGTGCGCCTGGTACAGGTCGACGTAGTCGGTCTGCAGCCGCCCCAGCGACGCATCGATCGACTCGAGGATGTGCTTACGGGAGAGGCCGGTGTCGTTCTTGCCCTTGGGGCCGGTCGGGAAGTACACCTTCGTGAAGATCTCGACGGATGCGCGCCGTTCGCCCGCAAGCGCCTTGCCGAGCACGGTCTCGGCCGCGCCGTTCGCATACGCGTCAGCGGTGTCGAACGTGCTGATGCCGGCGTCGAGCGCCGCCCGGACGCTCGCGACCGCTGCGTCGTCGCCGACCTGCGAGCCGTGCGTCAGCCAGTTGCCGTAGATGATCTCCGAGATCTTGAGCCCGCTGTTTCCGAGGTATCTGTACTCCACGAAAGCGCACTCTACTGTCGCTCGCCGACGTTCCTGTGCGAGCGCGGTATGTCCGCAGTGAACGGCCGGGGCGCCGGATGAGAGGGGTCCGGCTGCGACGATCGGGTATCGTGAGGGCGCCGGCCGGGCTTCCGAGCGGCGCTGCGGACGTAGCTCAATGGTAGAGCCTCAGTCTTCCAAACTGATTACGCGGGTTCGATTCCCGTCGTCCGCTCCGGAGTAGCTTCCGGCTGTGCGTGAGTCGCTGGTCATCCTGGTGCTGGCGGCGGTGGCCGGACTGATCGTCGCGCGAGTGCTCGTGCCGCTGCAGCGTCGCGCGAAGTCGGATCCGGCCGCCGCGGATCGGCTGCGACCGGCGCGGATCGCCGCGGCCGTCGTCTTCGTGCTGGTCGTCGCCGCGATCGCGGCGGTCGTCGTGATCGACCTGCCGCATTGAGGCCCCTGCGTGCCGCCCGGCGTTCGGTCCCGTCCACATCTACCCTCCCACCCATGCGCACACGCCTGCTCACGGCCGCCCTGGTGCTCGCGGTTGCACCAGCTTTGACGGCCTGCAGCCCGAATGTGCGCAACATCCCCCAGGTGCAGGACGAGCTGCAGGCGCAACGGGACTCGGACGCGTCGCTCATCGCCGACATCCGCGCGGACGGCATCGGGTCCGGGGACCTCGTGGACCTGGTCGCGCACTTCACCGCCACGAGCAGATCCAGCGCGGACGCGCTGGCGGACGGACTGAAGAACGATGCGCTGTCCGGGGTCGTGGTCGCTGCTCGCGGAAGCGGCTGGACGATCGCCGGCACCGTCCGGCACGTCCAGGCCACGCAAGTCGAGTTCGACCGGGAGGGCGATCGTCTGATCACGATGGCCGCGACACGGGGCGTGCTCTTCGAGGGTCTGGACGTCGTCGCCCGCTGAGCACAGCCGAAGCCGCGTGCGCGAGGATGCCGCACATGGCCGACGAGCCCGACGAGCAGCGGATGCAAGCCCGGATGGCCGAGCAGCACGGCGTCAACGCTCGGCACTGGTCGGCGTGGACCGAGCGGGGCCTCACCGAAGACACGCGCCTGCTCCTCACGGCGGAGTTCGCCGTCGGGACCGTGCGCGGCCGCGATGGGCTGATCGTCGAGCTGGACGAACTGGGTTATGAGCTCGAGGTCGACCGCGGATCGGATGACGACTGGCGCATCCGCTGCACCGTGCCGCTGCGCACCTGGACGCGGGACGAACTCGACTGCATGGACGGATCGGATGCTGCGGGCGGGTGCCGGGCACGGCGGCTGTCTTCGGCGACATCGTCTCGGCGCGAGAGCCGATCGACCGCACCCCGCAGGAGGCGCTGATGCGGGCCCACCACCGGCGCAACGCGGCGACCTGGGGTCAGCTGAAGAAGCACGGCGTGGGTCCGGAGACCGAGCTGGTGCTCGAGGGGCACTTCGTCGCGACCTCGGAGGAGTCGGCGCTCGCGATCCTGGAACACCTCCGCGCCGACCTCGGCTATCAGGTCGAGGTCGCGGCACCCCCGAAGCGGCGGCTCTTCCGCCGCGTCGCACAGTGGAACGTGACCAGCGCCACGCCGCCCGTCGCGACGAACCCCGACCACCTCGATGCGTGGACCGACCGCATGGTGCAGGCCGCGGTGGATCACGGCGTCGAGTTCGACGGCTGGGGCACGATGGTGGCGCGGCATCGGTGAACCGATCGTCTCGATGGGAGAGCAGACTCACCGCATGACGCTCTACGACGCGATCGGCGGCGACGCGACCGTGCTGCGTCTCGCCGCGGCCTGGCACGCCCGGGTGCTCGACGACGAGGTCGTCGGCCACGCCTTCTCGCACGGCTTCCGCGACGACCACACCGAACGCCTCGCCGCCTACTGGACCGAGGCGTTCGGGGGACCGGCCGCCTACACCGAGCGGTACGGCCGCGAGGCCGAGGTCGTCCGGATGCACAGCGGCAACGGCCTGCACGAGGACATGGACCGGCGCGCGATCGCGTGCTTCGACCGGGCGCTCGTCGACGCCGGCATCACCGACGGCGCGCTGACGGCGGCGCTGCACGGCTACTTCGCCGGCGCTACGACCCGCCTCGCGGGGTACCCCTCAGGTGGCGGAGGACATCGCCGACGACCTGCCGCTGCCGCGTGCCGACTGGAACGACCCGGAAAACTCGGATTGATCAATCAGGGAATTCCCGGGGAATGCCCCTCGAAATAGGGGGTTCTGCAATTCTGGGAATTCTTGTTATGGTCGTTCCTGCCTCCCGGGACACCGGGGCGCACCACGCGGATGCAGCTCGATGGCAGAGCCTCAACCTTCCAGGTTGATGGTGGGGGTTC
Organism: uncultured Actinomycetota bacterium; assembly: GCA_963716965.1. Taxonomy (GTDB): domain Bacteria; phylum Actinomycetota; class Actinomycetes; order Actinomycetales; family Microbacteriaceae; genus Amnibacterium. The sequence goes on from CAVQUZ010000003.1 coordinate 438,172, forward strand.
GAATCCTCCCATCCGCTCCAAAAAGAGTCGGCTGACCAGGTAGTTCTCTCCTCGCCGAGGAAGAGAAACCTGATTACGTCTCCACTTATTCGCCTCTTCTGAACGTCGAGGCAGCCGTCTGCACGGCTGCACGCGCGCTCGCTCGACGGGTCTCGACGCGGCGTGCCCACCTGCTTGGTGTGAACCCAAACTCATCGGACACGCCGCTCGAGCCGCTGCTCAGCACCCGTCAGCTCGCCGGTTACCTCGGACTGCCCGTCCAGTCGCTCTTCGACCTGCGGACGACGGGTCGATGCCCTGCCGCTATCCGCGTGGGCCGCGAACTTCGCTTCCGAGCCAGCGCAGTCGTCGCATGGCTCGACGAGCTCGAGCGGGCCGACGCATCAGGGAAGGTCGACTGATGCTGGCCGACCGAGGCTTGACATCGGCACCTTCGGCGACATCTCGCTGCGACGAATTACCGGGTTGCGGTTCCGGGCTGAGACACGATTCCGGGATGACGACGGGCGAGTCCGACGCGTGCTGGCGACCGGGACGAGCAAGAACGACGCGACAGGCGCTGAAACGCAAGATGGAGACCGTTTTGCCGGTCGCGGCCTACCCGAAGATCCCTGGTTACACAAGCGGACATGTCAAGGTCACGAACATAGGGACCGATGGCTGGGAGTTCCTGGCGCAGAAGAACCACCCCGACGCTGGCGGCTCCATATTTTCACCTTCTTCCACGATTAGAAGGGGCGCGTCGTGCTTGTGGTGTCCGCGGCGATTCCGCATGACCCTCCTGGCGAGGATTGGGCATATGGCAGGCTAGTGACCTGGTTGTGGGACACGTTCGCAGTGAACATCCGCAAGTACTTCGGAGCGAAGGTCTGATGAACGCGACTCGGTTCCGACGAGCCACTGGTTTCGTCCTGCTAACACAGCCGCTCCTTGTGGTGGTCGCCTTCGCTGAGACCCTTGTGCCTCCGCTGGTCGGTCCGGTCGAGGGATTTGAACTTGGCTTTTCTCTCGTCGTGTGGTGGGCCGCCCTCGGTCTGCTTCTGCTGGCGTCCGTTGTTGCCTGCGTCGTGGTTGTGAGTACAAGGCGCAGAGTCTCGGCGCCTCCGATCCCCATCGCCGTCGGTGCGGTTGCTGTATTGGTGGCTGCGCTCACGCTTGTCGTTGCGACTCCATTCCTTCTTTGGGGGTTTGACGCAGATCGCTCGGCCACGCTGGCATCCGTCTCGATCTCGGTCTTGATGCCCGTTGTCGTAGCAGTGTCGGTCCTGCAGGCGGTACTTCTCGCACTTTGGCGCAGTGCTGCTTTCGTCAGCGCCTAGCGCGGTTCGGACTATTTCCACCGGGGGCGGTATGCGGGTGCTCAAGGATCTGTGGGACGCGGTTGGCCGCGATCGACGTCACCGGCGCAGCTGTCGCCTCAGCCTTTGCCGGGCCCGATGACTCGCGACATCTTCGCCTCTTTTCAAGTCGAGGTTTCCCAAGATGAGCGGGTCTCGATGACCGGAGCGGCTACCTTGTCGCGAGAGAAATACTTGGTCAGGGCCAGAGTCGTCTAGGTCACACGAATGTAGCAACGCTACAAGTGGTTCCTCGATTTGAGGTCGATGGTGGGGGTTCGAATCCTCCCGTCCGCTCCAAGAAGGACTCCGCGGACGGCCGGAGTGCTGTGGCTACACGCTCGACGTGCCTCGGTACAGCAGCCTTCCGCTTCGGTCGCGAGCTTGCGGTTCCGATCGAGTGTCGTTGCCGCATGGCTCGCCGCCTTCGAGTGCGCGCCTGGCGCATCGAGGACCGGAGCGCACCTCATGGCGACAGGAACGAGCCGCAGCGATGCGACGTAGATCATGTGGTGGTATTGGCGCCTGATGTCGACGCAACCTGAGCTGAAGCTGAAGCTGAAGCTGATGCTCGGTCGTGTTGCGCGTGTGCGAGGCGGAGAGTGGTTGGTTGGGCCCAAGGCGTCAAGGGTGGCCCCCCGACTCCTTGCAATCGGGCTGATAGCTTTTGCGATCGGCCTGGCGGGAGCATTTGTCTCTCGATCACCGCTGCCGCCGGTACAAGCGGAGTCATCGCACTATCCACTATTCGTCGCGGTGAGTCCGGCGTGGCTTGAGTCAGCGGCGCTCGGCGCGCTTTTGACTGTCGCGTCTCTGATCGGCATGATCGTCCGGTTGGCAAGGCCGCGCTGTGAGATATCGCGCCTCACGACCGGGCTCCCGGTCGGTGTTGCGCTCCTCACTGCTCTCTGGGTCGCCGTCGGTCTCGTCGGCAACATCATCTGGCTTCAGTGGTTCCCGCAGTCATTCGCCTCCGCGGTGGCGGTGTCCAACGCGAGGACATCGAATGCGCGAGCGGTTGTCGACGGCCGGCCCGCCGACGTTCAAAGCGCGCAGGCGCTGATGGATCGCATGGACCCCGATGCTCGGTGAACGTTCCTGCTCTACGTATCACCTTCAACGTCTGGAGTAAGGAGCGTCGAGACCTCGGGAACCGGGCAGTGGTCCACCTTCACCGCGCCCTACGCGAACGAAACGGTGCGAGTCATGCAGACCAGTAGCGGTGGGTCGGACGCCTACTCATCGCAGACCGACTTCACGGTGACGGTGAACATCTTCACCGGGACCATCGTCTCCGTCACAGCCCCCGAGTACTGAGTGCCTGGGAACGGGGTTCGAGGCTTGGAGACCGATCCGGTCACACGAACGCCGAGAAAAGAGCCGAATCAGGTCGAGGTTCGTCGATTCGCCGAGCATTGCGGGAAACCCGCAAATTGGTGCCCGGCGGAAAGCTGATGGTGGGGTTCGAATCCTCCCATCCGCTCCAGGAACGAATCTCGATCAGCACGTTCACTCCTGATCGGACGCGCGGACCCGGTCCGGCTCGCCGGCCGTCGTCGATCGCGCTTCGGGTCCACCCCCGCGGCGAAGCGCGTCGATCACCGTGTCAAGGTGCATTCGCATCGCCCGTTCTGCCCCGTCCACGTCCCGATCGCACACCGCCTCGATCACGGCAAGATGCTCGGACAACGACTTGGTCGGGCGGCCGGGCCGAAGTGACAACGCGTGCTGATGTCGGACGATCTGCGCGTGCAGCTGATCGATGACCCGGGTCGCCTGGTCGTGGGCCGCGATCCAGCGGAGCTGCCCATGGAATTCCGCATTCAGTTCGGAGTACTCACGAAACCGCCCAGCGGCGACCGCGCGCCGCATCGACTCGCCGACACCGCGCAGCACGGCGATCTGGTCGTCGCCGATGCGCTCCGCGGCTCGAGCGGCGATCAGCCCCTCGATCGCGCGTCGCACCTCGGTGATCTCGATCGCCTCGGCGAGGTCGATCTGCCGGACCCGCGCACCACGGTTCGGTTGCAGCTCGACGAGGCCGTCCGCCGCAAGACGATGAAATGCTTCTCGAACGGCGATGCGGCCGACGCCGTGCTCCGCGGCGAACTCCACTTCGATGAGGTACTGCCCGGGCGCGTAGACCCCGTTGAGGATCGCGGCACGCAGCCGCACCAGCACTTCCTCGTCGGTCATGGCTACCGCTTTCACGCCGGGCGAACCCCCTCGTCCGACTTGCGGGCGACGGTACACCGGTACCGTCGGGCGGCGGTCGCTCTCAGGACTATTCACACGCCGGGCTTCCCTTCAGTCAGTGGTCGAGGGTGCTACGGGACGCGCACCAACACGGCGCCGCACAGCACCTCCGTAGCCGTGGCGGAGAGCACGAGCACGGCGACCAACGCAGGTCCTGGGACCACGAACCGGTGCCGCTCGGCGCCCACCGCGCAGTGCGCCTCGCCCGCGCCTGTTGCTTGGGCGGCCACGAGCGTGCGATGACCGGCCGAGGCACCGCCGTCCGCGTCGATGAAGACGTAGCCGTGCGAGTGCTCGATCGAGCCGATGTGCCGGTCCCCGCGCCTGCCCACCCAGAGGTTCGGATCGAGTCGGCGCCAGACGATCGGCGCAGCGGGGTCCGGACTGCGAGCTGTGTCGTCCACGAGTGTTCAGGTGCCGGTAACAGCCCTGCATTCCTCTCGATCAGCCCCAGACCAAGGTCCTGGCATGCCCACCCTGCCGGTAGAGCCGAACGTCCCCATCGGTGCGGCGGACGGACTCCGAAACGCCGGCAGGATCGGCCTCCTCGGCTCCGCGACGCGACGCGGCGCTGGTCGTCTCGGGTGCGCCCAGTCACCGTCGGCGACGTGTCAGGAGAGCGCGGCAACCACGCGGTCCCACCACACGTCGGTCGCCGCGAGCCGCGCGGGCAGCGCGACGGCGCCGGCCGCGCGGATCGCTGCCCGGTCCGCCCAGACCGCATCCACCACGCGCCCCGCCCGACCGCCCGCGACCAGGCGCATCGGCACGACCGACTCCTGTCCGACGTTGGCGAGCGCGCCGGTCAGCTTCACCCGCGTGTACTCGTCGACGCTCACGCCGAGCACCGGCACTCCGACCGCCGACGCGAACACCGCGGGGTGGTAGCGGCTCGACACCACGAACGCGGCGCCGCGCGCGAGCGCCGCGGATGCGGACGAGGTGGTCACCGGGACGACCGACGACGAAGCGCGCATCCGGGACGCGATCGCCACGTGCACCGCGTCGTCACCGGCGACCACGCCGGGGAGCGTCGACCCCCAATGCGCGGAGAAGACGATCTCCAGCCCCGTCGCCGCAGCGACGTGGTCGAGCAGCGCGGCGACGCCGGTCAGCGCGGCCTCCCGGTCGAGGTCGCCCGTGTGGTTCGCGACGGTGACCAGGCAGTACGGATGCGCGCGGACCGACGGCGCGTTTTCGGCATCGAGGAACGCCGCGTCGTCGAGCGTGGCGGCCACCGCCGTGTCCGGCACCAGGCGCGCGGCGAGCGCGAGCGAGTCCGCCTCGCGCACACCCACGAGGCGGGCGTTCCGCAGCAGGCCGGCGACGAGACCGGCGTCGTCGGCGTCCAGTACCGGCCCCAGCGTCTGGCCCGTCACGACGAGGGGCCGGCCGAATGCCGCCGCGATGCCGCCGAGCGCCGCGCGCTCGAAGACGTGTACGGGCCAGGTGGAGGTGAGGTTGCCGCCGCCCGCGACCACCACGCCGTCCGCGGACCGCACCGCGTCGATCACCGCCGACGCCGCGCCGTCGACCGCCGGGCCGCCGTGCGCGGCCGCGATCACGGCCGCGAGCCGCTCCTCCGCCGCGCGCCGGCCGAGCGCGAGCGCCGCCCCGAAGCCGATCGGCTCGACGGCATCGACCGCGTACCGCGCCGCCGTCTCGCCCGGAACCGCTGAGATCGCGGTGACGGAATCGACGCCTCTGGCCCGCACCGCGCGCAGCATCGCTTCGAACATGGCCTCGTCGCCGATGTGGATCATGTGCTCGCGCACGCCGACGTCGCCGATCGCCACGATGCGCATGGACTCTCCTCGGGTTCGTGCCGGACCGCACGAAGCTAGCCCATGTGCAGTACCCCACGGATGTTCGACTGCGAGCCCTATGCTCTGCGGGGCCCGCCGAGCGTCACCGTGCGGTGTCGATCCAGAAGGAGTCCATGTGGGGATCCAGACCGCCCTCGACGAGGTCCGGCGCGCCGAACGCATCGTGGGCGCCCTGCGCGCCGCCGAAGAGCTCGCGTTCGAGGCGAGCCGCGACGGTGGCGTGCGCACGATCCGCGTCCTCACCGGCGCACTCGCCGGCGACGACCAGATCGCCGCGATCGCCGCGACCCACGCGCTCGGTCAGGTCGTCGACGAGCAGGCCGATCTCGCGCTGACGCGCCTGCTGTCGAGCGAACGGGCCTTCCTGCGCGAACACGCCGCATGGGTGCTCGGCGCCCGGCGGCCGCGGTCCGAGGGCGTCGGGCGGCTGATCGGCATGGTCGTCGACGGCGGATTCGCGGGGATGCTCGCGCAGCGCAGCCTGGAGCAGTGGTCGGAGCCCGCCCCCGACCTCGTCGCGGTCGGGCTCGAATCGGCACTCATCGGCGTCCGCAAGGCGGCACCCCGAGCCCGGCTCGTCGAGACGCTCGGGCTCGTCCGCCGGCACACGGCGACCGGCCCGCTGCTGCGCGTCGCGGGCGACCCGACCGAGCACGCATCCGTACGCATCGCGGCCGTGCTCGCCCTCGGTCAGCGCCGGGGCGAGCCGCGCATCGCGGACTTCCTCACGGGGCTCGCCGAGACCTCCGGCCGCCAGGCCGATGCCGCGCGCCTCGCGCTGGTCGACCTCACGGTGCCCGCGCCGGCCCGCGACGGCGGCGACTCCGGCCTCACCGTCGCGCAGCTGTTCCTGCACGCGGACATCGACCGCGGCCTGACGCACGCCGGACAGGGCGACAACGGCGGCATCGCGACGTTGCTCGTGCGGCTCGGCGACTCGCTCGTGACACCCACGGGCGACGCCGCGCCCATCGAGCGCGTCATCACCATGTCGCGCGGCACGGCGGACGAAGCGCTCGCCGGCGTCGCCGCGATCAGCGGGGGAGCCACGGGACACGTGACCGGCCGCATCCCGCTCATGACCGAGCCCATGCAGTCCGCGAACGCCTGGCCGCTCCGCGTCGTCGCGCGCCGCGGCATCCGCCGGCTGCTGCGCGCAGCCGGCCACGTCGACGTGCTGCACCTGCGGATGGCCGACGTCGGCAGTCTCGCCGCCGCCGACGTGGCGCGTGAGCTCGACATCCCGGTGGTCTTCACGGTGGCGCCCGACCCGCACGGTGTCATCGACTCGATGGACAGGGCAGGCCGGCTCACCAGGTGGAACTTCGGCGACACCGACTCGCAGGAGCACTACTGGTTCCGCGCCCGTCTCGTGCAGCGCCTTGCCGCCACCGCCGCGCACAGCGTCGTGTTCCCGCGTCCGGAACTCGAGCGGGACATGCGCGAGCTCGTCGGCATCGACCTCACCGAGCATCCCGAGCGCCACACCATCGTGCCGGAGGGCATCGACCTGCAGGTCGTCGACCGCGCGGTCGCGGCCGCGGCGGCGCACGCCGCCGGTCAGGAGGCCGTGCCTGCCATCGGCGAACTGCGCAGCCTGCTCGGCGGCCTGCCCGCCGACCGGCGCGACCTGCCGCTGCTCGTCACCGTCGGCCGGCTGCACCGCGTGAAGGGTATGGCGGCGATCGTCGAGGCCTGGTCGAGCACCGGCCTGCGATCGCGCGCGAACCTGCTCGTGATCGGCGGCGACCTCGTGCATCCGTCCGCCGACGAGCGCGAGCAGCTCGACCGCATGGATGCGGTCGTCGCCCCCGACCGCCGCCTCGCCTCAGGCCTCTTGATCGCCGGCCACCGCCCCAACGACACGGTCGCGCACTGGGTGGCCGCCGCCCGATTCGGCGTGCCCGGTCTGGCCGCACCGCGGGGCGCGTACGTCTGCGGCAGCCTGAAGGAGGAGTTCGGCATCGCGCTGCTCGAGGCGATGGCGACCGGTCTCGTCGTGGTCGCCCCCGACGGCGGCGGACCCGCGACGTACGTCGAGCAGGGCCGCACGGGCTTCCTCACGCACACCTGGGACGGCGAGCTGCTCGGCGCCGCGATGGCGGCCGCGCTCGACGCCGCGGCGAGCGAGCGCGACGACGAGCGCGCCGCGTGGTCCAGGGCCGTCGTCGAGCGCAGCTTCACCATCCAGGCGATGGCCGAGGCGCTCACCGGCGTCTACGGGCAGGTGCGCGACGAGGAGCGCGACCTCGCCGACTGGGTCGTCGCCGCCGGATGACACTGCTTGTCATCAGCCCGGACTACGCATCCCACCTGCTGCCTCTGGCGACACTGGCGACCGCCTGGCGCGACGCGGGGGAGCGTGTCGTCGTGGCCACGGGACCCGCGACGGCCGGGATCGTCGACGCGTTCGGATTCGAGCGGGTCGACCTGCAACTCGGCCGCGGCTCCAACCCCGGGGTGATCCGGGCCGACGCACAGCCCGCGGGGGAGGACGACGCCCTGCGCGGCTTCTTCGCCGCGACCCGCCTCGGCATGGTCGAGACGCTGATGTTCCAGGCCGGCGCCCGCCTGAACGATCTGCTGTGGGAGCCGGTCGCGAAGGCCCGCGCGGTGCAGCAGGTCGTCGACCGGATCGGCCCCGACGTCGTCGTCGTGGACCACCTCGCGTTCAGCGCGCGGATCGGCCTCGTCGCCGGCGGGGTGCCGTACGCCGGGGTGGTGCTCGGCCACCCGACCGCGCTGCCCGTCGCCGGCGAGATCTACGGTGTGCCCCCGGTGTGGCCGGCCGCCTTCGACGTGGAGCCCGAGGCGTTCGACCGGCTCGAGGCACTCGGCACCGAGGTCACGGCGACCTTCACCGAGGAATGGAACGCGGCGCTCGCGGCACTCGGCTCCACTGCGCGGGCCCCTCGCGACGCGTTCGCCGAGCACGGCGACACGGTCCTGTTCAACTACCCTCTGGCATTCGCCGACCCCGACCGCCTGGTGCCGTTCGCGCACGAGTACCTCGGCTCGACCGTGCGCAGCGAGCCGGCCGACCCCGAGGTCGACGACTGGCTCGCGGCCTCGGCCGACCCCTTCGTCTACGTGAGCTTCGGCAGCTTCCTGTCGGTGCGCGACGACGTGCTCGCCCGCGTCGCCACCGCGATCGAGGTGCTCGGCCTGCGTGCCGCGATCGCGGTCGGCAGCGGTGACCCCGCCGTGCTCGGCGACGTGCCCGCCGGCTGGCTCGTCAGGGAGTATCTGCCGCAGGTCACGTTGCTCGGACGTGCGGCCGCCGCGGTGACGCACGGCGGCAACAACAGCGTCACCGAGGCCGCCACCGCCGGAGTCCCGATGCTCGTGCTTCCGTTCTCGACCGACCAGTTCGCCGGCGCGGTCGGCGTCGAACGCGCCGGTCACGGTGTCGCGCTCGCCCCGAACACGGCCACGGTCGAGGAGCTGGCGGATGTGCTCGGCCGCGTGCTGGCCCTGCACGACGCGGTGCAGCCGCTCGGCGAGGCGTTGCGGGCGACCCCGGGGCCGCGGCGGGCCTACGAAGCGCTGGTGCGCACCTCGGCGACCAGCTGACGCATCGCGTCCGGGTTCCGCGCCGCGTCGCGGTAGCGACGCATCCGCGACTCGTTCGCGTCGTACAGCGGGCCCGAGCGGGTCTCCGGTGCGTGGTGCAGCGCGTAGACGCGGCCCTCGTGCCGTGCCGGCGCCGAGCCCAGCAGGGTGTCGTGGGCCAGGAACCATGCGGCGTCCTCGAAACCCCAGCCGCGGAAGCCCTCGTCCTGCCCGCCGTGGCTCCACCACGTCGCGGGCGTCGTCACGTAGACGCCCGAGCAGGCGCCGCGGACGAGCTCGAACGGGCAGTCCGACAGCGCCGCGCCCGACGCGAACATGGCGGTGCCCTCCGCACCGAGCCACCGGTACTCGGTGTACGGCAGATGCACGAGGCCGGAGGCCTTGGCCGCATCGATCGCGGCGAGCAGCGGCTCGCGCTCCGGCAGCGTGTCCGCATCGTTCACGACGACGACCTGATGCGGATCGGGCACGGCCGAGACGCCCGCATTGCGCGCCTGGGACAGGTTGAACACGGGGTCGACCGGGTCGACGGGGCGAAGGACGGCGGAGGGCAGGATCTCGGCGTACCAGTGGCGCAACGCGTCGAACGCCCACATGCGTGACGGGGCCGGTCGCCACGGCACCACGACGGTGATCGGCGGCATGCGTCAAGCCTACGGAGCGCGCGCGGGTGCCGCGATCGGCCCCGGTGAGCCGACGCCGTCACTCGGAGAGGGAATTCCCATTCCGAAGCGCTGTGAGTTGCTTGACCAATTCATAGGGCCCGCTTAGCCTGGGGGAACCCGAATCGATGTCCGCCATCGTCGTCGGAATTCGAATGTGTTCGTCGAATACTGCGAGTAAGCGGATCTCGTCCCGCCCGAACGAGACGCGAGACCAATCCAGTGCGCCTTCGAGACGCTCAATATTCCGCCTACAGCGTGGTGTTCGTGCTGGGCGGCGTCACACCGGCCACACGCACCGCACTCCCCGGTGCGTTGCATGACCTGGTGCGACGGAACGAAAGTCTGCACCTGCGCTGGCCGCGCAGAGCGGGTGAGGGAGCGAGGCATTCGCTGCAGTCGGCCCTTCGCACCGCGGCGGACGCCGTGACCACCTACGCGCCGGAGCTCGACGACGCGCAGCTCATCGCCGCCGTCGCCGAGCGGGGCTTCTCCGGTATCCCGATATCGGCGGCCACCTCGGGCGACCGGGTCGTGGTGATGATCTCGCACGCGATCGAAGACGGAGCAGGCGCCCTCGTGCTCCTGCATGACCTCATCGACCTCGCCGCGGGCGTTCAGCCGGTCGTCGATGCGGTGCCGATTGCGCGCCATCCGCTGCGCACCGCGGTGCGCGCAGCCGGAATCGGCTCGTTCGTCGCGCTGCTCGGCCGGCACCGCGAGCGACGACTCCCCATATATCAGGCGCCGGAGCCGTCGGTCGAGCAGGAGCGCCGCTCGACCGCGCGGTTCGCGTCGCGGATGCTGGCCGGCGCTGATCTGCGTCAGGTGACCACGGCGTCGTTCCCGGTCGTCGAGGGCGGTCGGACGAGCCAGAACACCAGGATCGCAGCACTGCTGCTCGGCACGCTGCAGCGCGTGTACCGGAGCGACCGCGATCTGCGCGTCTTCGTGCCGGTGGATCTTCGTCACCACGTGAAGGGCCGGCGGGTCACCGGCAACTTCGTCTCGGTGGCGCCCGTCGGCGCACTGCTCGATCGGTGGAACCCCGCCGAGCTGACGGAACGCCTGAAGATCGCACGGTCGGGCATCGGCGTCGCCTCGCTGGTGATGGGGATCCTCCGCCACCTGCGCGCCTCGTTGCGCCCGGCGATGCCCTGGCGCGAATACTCGATCTCGGTCTCGATCGTGCGCTCACCCCGTGCGTTCCCGGCCGAGGCCTGGATCGATCCGGCCGCGGCCCGGCTCGGTGCCGCAGCGGTCGGCGCGTGGCCGTCCGCCGTCTTCGTACTCATCTGGACCGTCGGTCGCACCGTCCATTGCAGCGTGTGGGATGAGACCGGCCTCTTCGACGTCGCGCGGGTGGGCGACGCATTCGATGCCGAAGTCGCGTCCCATCAGGCGGGTGTCGGCGCACAGTCAGAACGATCTCAGCCGCCGCAGAGCCTGCGATAGCCTGCGCAGACCCGACGGTCCCGCCCTGATCGTCCGACCGAGACGCGAGAACGATTCGTGCGACTTCGAGACGCGCAGTACGCGCCATACAGCGTCGTGTTCCTGCTGGAGGGTGTCGCGCCGGCGGTGCGGACCGCAATGCCCGGCGCGCTGCACGAACTCGTCAGGCGCAACGATGTCCTGCGCCTTCGTTGGCCGGCTCAGCGCGGCGGCCGATCCCTACATCCCGTCCGGAGCGCGCTGCTCGCCGCCGCCGGGGCGTGCACGACGTTCTCTCCGGACATGGACGCCGCGCGGCTGATCGCCGCGACGTACGAGCGCGGTTTCGTCGGCCTCCCGATCGCGCTCGCCGTCTCCCGCGACCGCGTGACCGTGCTGATCTCCCACGCGGTCGGGGACGGCGCGATCGCGATGCAGCTGCTGCACGACCTCGTCGACCTGGCCTGCGGCATCGAGCCGGTCGCGGACGAACGGCCCGTCGCGCGGGTTCCGCTCGTCGCCGCCGTGCGGTCGGCCGGACCCGGCGCGTTCGCGGCGCTGCGCGAACACCGGCCGCCACCGGCATTCGCGGCGCTGCGCGAACACCGGCCGCCACCGGCATTCGCGGCGCCGGAGCCCGGCGACCTCGACGAGCGGCGGCTGACCGCCCGTCATGCGTCCCGCGTGCTGAGCAGCGACGATCTGGCGGCGGTGACCGAGGCGCGGTTCCCCGACGGGCAGCGCACGAGCAAGAACGTGCAGCTCGCCACCCTGTTCCTCGCGGCGTTGCGCCGCGTGTACACCGGCGAGCGGGACATGCGCGTGTTCATCCCCGTCGACCTCCGGCACCACGTGCCCGACCGGCGAGTGACCGGGAACTTCGTCGCGGTCGCGCCGCTCGGCACGCTGGCCGAGGACTGGACGCCCGGCGAGCTGGCCGCGCGCCTCGCCGCCGCCCGCACCGGGCTGGGTGTCGCCGCGCTCGTCATGGGCATGCTGCATCACCTGCGCACGGCGCGCCGACCTGTCGCGCCGTCGCGCGAGTACGCGATCTCGCTGCCGATGATCCGCTCGCCGCGGCCCTTCCCCGAGTCCACGTGGATCGACCCCACCGACATCCGGCTCGGGGGCGCGACGATCGGCCCGTGGCCCTCCGCGGTCTTCGCCGCGCTGTGGACCGTCGGCGGGGTCGTGCATCTGTCCGTCTGGGACGAGACCGGGTTGTTCGACCTGGATGCGCTCGGTGACGCGTTCGACGCCGAAGTCGCGCTGCGCCGCGGCGCGAACGAGACGCGCTGACGCGGCGCGCCTCCCTCAACCGCGATGCGGGTCGCCCGCAGCGAAACGGGCCGCCAGCGCATCGAGCGTCCGCCTGCTCTCGGCGCGGAACCGGCGGCGGATGAGCGGTCGGAGCACCCGGGTCCTCGCGGGCACGCCGACCCAGACCATCCGGGTCACGCCGGTGCCACCGTGGTCGGGGCGCAACCGGTAGCGGATCGCGATGTCGATCTCACCGAGGACCGCCGGCGCGAGCGCCATGGTCTGCCGGAACGCCAGCCTGGTGACGGGCGCGTACTCGGTGATCTCACCGCGGCGCGTGCCGGTCGGGGAGTGCTCGACGTAGCTCGTGCCCGCGGCCACGCTGCCGGGCGTGACCTCGGTCGTCCCGTGGTACTCGCCCGACGGTGGCAGCCAGTCGCCGTACCCGCCGAGATCCGCGAGGGTCGCGAACACCGTCTCGGGTGCCGCCCGCACCGTGGCCTCGAGCTCGAACCGCATGCGTGCCTCTTCCGTCGCGTGATCGGGTGGCGACGACCCAGTCAACACCCGCTGCGCTCCCCGGCGTCAGCGGCTGCGCACACCAGGGGTCTAGACTCGGCCGGGCTGTTTTCCGGCGGCTGCACGCTGCCGGCCGGCGTCACTCGGGGCGTAGCTCAGCTTGGTAGAGCACCCGCTTTGGGAGCGGGAGGCCGCAGGTTCGAATCCTGTCGCCCCGACACGAGCGGCGCCGGGCCGCCCAGCGGGATTTCCGCCCAGCCGATTTGCTGCATGAGGAGCACCACATGGTCACGACCGTCGTCGAGCGACTGAGTCCCACCCGCGTCAAGCTGGCGATCAGCGTGCCGCCCGAGGACCTGAAGGCGAGCATCGCCCACGCCTACGGCCACATCGCCGAACAGGTGTCGATTCCGGGCTTCCGCAAGGGCAAGGTGCCGCCGCCCATCATCGACCAGCGCGTCGGCCGCGGCGCGGTGCTCGAGCACGCCGTCAACGACGGCCTCGACGAGTTCTTCCGCACCGCAGTGGCGCAGAACGACCTCCGTCCCCTCGGCAAGCCGCAGGCGGACATCGTCGAGTGGCCGAACGAGAAGGACTTCAGCGGCGATTTGAAGGTCGACGTCGAGGTCGACGTGCGTCCCGAGATCGACCTGCCGTCCGTCGCGGGCATCTCGATCACCGTGGACCCCGCGACCGCGACGGATGCGGATGTCGACGAGAAGCTCGACGAGCTGCGTGCCCGCTTCGGCACGCTCATCACCGTGGACCGGCCCGCCACCAAGGGCGACTTCCTGCAGCTCGACCTGATCGCCACCATCGGCGACGAGCAGGTCGACACCGCGAACCAGATCTCGTACGAGCTCGGCTCGGGCGAGCTGCTCGAAGGCCTCGACGACGCGGTCGAGACGCTCACCGCGGGCGAGAGCACGACCTTCAAGTCGGTGCTGCTCGGCGGCGACCACGAGGGCGAGGAGGCGGAGATCGCCGTCACGATCCTGCAGGTCAAGGAGCGCGACCTGCCCGAGCTGGACGACGAGTTCGCCCAGATGGCGAGCGAGTTCGACACCCTCGACGAGCTGAAGGCCGACCTCACCGCCCAGGTCGAGCGCGACCACCGCTTCGCGCAGGCCAGCCAGGCGCGGGACCGGCTCGCCGAGCACCTGCTCGAGACCATCGAGATCCCCGTTCCGCAGTCCCTCATCGACGACGAGGTGCAGCGCCACCTCGAGAGCGAGAACCGGCTCGACGACGACGTGCACCGCGCCGAGGTCATCGAGTCGAGCGAGAAGAGCTTCAAGTCGCAGATCCTCTTCGACGCGCTCGCCGAGTCCGAGAACGTCCAGGTGTCGCAGGACGAGCTGATCCAGTACATCGTGCAGTCCGCGCAGAACTACGGCATGCAGCCGCAGGAGTTCATGGACGTGCTGCAGAAGAACGGCGCGTTCGGCGGGGCGATGAGCGAGGTCGCCCGCAGCAAGGCGCTGGCCGTACTGCTCGGCCGCGTGCAGGTCGTCGACACCGACGGCAACGCGGTCGACCTGACGGACTTGATCGTGACGGACGACGAGCCGGCGGCGGCTCCGGTGCTCGAGGACGACCTCGAGGACTCGGCGCCGCTCGCCGCATCCGCCGCCGACCCGGCCGCGCTGCCCGAGACCACGTCGGTGGCCGTGCCGGTGCCGGCCGCATCGGTGCGCCGCCGAGGCCGCGCCCGCCGACGAGGCGGAGGCCGCCCCCAAGAAGGCCCCGGCCAAGCGCGCGAGCCGCGCGAAGAAGCCGGCCACCGACGCCGCCGAGTAGCCCCGGCCCAATTCAGGAGTTGATGCTCAAATCAGGACCCGCGCGCGGCGCGGGTCCTGATTTGTGTCCGAACTCCTGAATTAGGTCAGGGGCGAGGGGCGGGGGCGGGGGCCGGCGTCGGCCAGGTCGTCCCGGGCCAGCAGGCCGCGGTCGACGTTGCCGCTGCGATAGGCGGCGCGACCGACCATGTGTGCGGCCATCGGCGTCGTGATGAGTTGCAGCGCGGCGACGGGCAGGATCGCGATCAGCGTCGGCCAGCGCTGATCGTGCACCGCGAGCGCCGCGAGCGCGCACAGCACCCCGAGCACCTGCGGCTTCGTCGCGGCGTGCAGCCGCGACAGCGCGTCGCCGAACGTCAGCAGGCCGATCGCCGCCGCGAGCGTCAGCAGGGCGGCGATGCCGAGCAGCACCGCGGCGATCACGTCGAGACCGCTCATGGGGCACTCCCGTCGTCGGGGTCGTCGCCGGGGGCGTCGTGTTTCGCCACCGACCGGGCGACCGCGATCGTGCCGTAGCTCGCCGTCGCCGCCAGCACGAGCAGCACGGGCAGGGTGTCGGTGTGCCCATCCACGACCATCTCGGCCGCGAGCACGATCATCACGGTCGTGAGCAGCACGTCGGATGCGATCATCCGGTCGAGGATCGTCGGCCCCCGCACGATCCGGTACAGCATGAGCGCCACCGCGACGACCAGCACGGCGCCGATCACGACCTCGACGACGATCATCGGACCGCTGCCATGTCGGCCGGGTCCCCGATGGCCATCGCGAGCCGGCGTTCCCACGCGTGCACGGACGCGATCGCCCGGTCCGCATCGGCTGCGCTCGTCGCGCCGAGCACGTGCAGGGTCAGGGTGCCGCCGTCCGCATCCACGACGATCGAGCCGGGGATGAGCGAGACCACGACCGCGGTGAGGGTCAGCAGCAGGTCGCCGTGCACGCGCAGCGGCACGGCGACGATCGATGAGACCGGCGCGGTGCCGGGCGGCAGCGACCGCACGGCACGCCAGGCGACCTGGACCGAGGCGGCGACGACCTCGGCGAGGAACAGGCCGATGACGAGTGCCGACCACCCGAGGTTCACGCGGCCGGAGAGCACCACGTGCGGCAGCTCGAACACCCGCACCACGACGACGGCCGTGATCACGCCGGTGAGGATCGTGAGCGGCGAGATCGACGACCACAGGCACAGCCACAGCACGACCAGCCCGACCAGCAGCGGCCAGTCGGCGATGATCGGGCGATGCCGCTCAGGACGGCGCGTACCGATGGGACCGGTCATCGGCCCAGCACCCCCTCGACGTACGCGTTCGAGTTCTGCAGATCGGCGCCCGCCTGCTCGCTGAACGCGTAGAGCGGCCCCGCGAAGACCGTCAGCGCGAGCGACACGACGCACCATCCCGACCGTCGCCGCGACCATCGGGACCGCGAGCGTGCGCGTCTCGACGGTCCCGGCGGGCCGGTACGGGTCGTCGTGCAGGGCGTCGGTGAGACGGGAGCCGCCCCCCACCTCGCCGGAGCTGCGCCAGAACGACAGGTTCCATACCCGCACGAGCGGGTAGAGGGTGAGCAGCGACACGAGCGTCGCGACGCCGACGACCGTCCATGCGAGCGGCGTGCCGACGGCGGCGCCCGCCTCGAGCAGGCCGAGCTTGCCGAGGAACCCCGAGAACGGCGGGATCCCGCCCAGGTTCAGCGCCGGCAGGATGTAGAGCACCGCGACGAGCGGCGATGCCTTCAGCAGGCCGCCGAGGTGCGTCATCGCGGTCGTGCCGCCGCGGCGCTCGATCAACCCGCTCGCGAGGAACAGGGTCGTCTGCACGACGATGTGGTGGACCGTGTAGAAGATCGCCGCAGCGACGCCCGCCGCGGTGCCGAGTCCGACGCCCATGATCAGGTAGCCGATGTGGCTCACCAGCGTGAACGACAGCATCCGCTTGATGTCGTTCTGCGCGACCGCGCCGAGCACGCCGACCAGCATCGTCAGCAGCGCGATCACGAGCAGGGTGTCGTTCAGTTCGGGGGAGGGGAACAGGGTCGTCTCGGTCCGCAGGATCGCGTAGACGCCCACCTTCGTGAGCAGGCCGGCGAACACCGCGGTGACGGGCGCGGGCGCGGTCGGATACGAGTCCGGCAGCCAGAACGACAGCGGGAAGACGGCCGCCTTGATGCCGAACGCCGACAGCAGCAGCACGTGCAGCAGCAGCTGGATGCCGATCGGCAGGTCGTGCACCCGCACCGCGATCTGTGCGATGTTCACGGTGCCCGTCGCCCCGTAGATCGCCGCGATCGCACCGAGGAACAGCGTCGACGACAGCAGGCTGACCACGATGTAGGTGGTCCCCGCCCGGATGCGCGGACCGGTGCCGCTGATGGTGATCAGCACGTAGCTCGCCACGAGCAGGATCTCGAACCCGACGTAGAGGTTGAACAGGTCGCCCGCGATGAAGGCGTTGAAGACGCCGGCCGAGAGCACCATGTAGGCCGGGTGGTAGATCGACACGGGCGTCTCGGAGTCGTCGCCGTCCGCGACGCCCTGGCCCGTCGAGAAGACCAGGACGGCCAGCAGCACCGCTGCGGACACCGTGATGAGCAGCGCCGACAGCCGGTCGACGACGAGCACGATGCCGTACGGGATCGGCCAGCCGCCGACCGCCATCACGAGCATCCCGTGCGTCTGCACGGTCCAGATGAGCAGGCCGCCGATCCCCAGCACGACCACGAGCACCGCGATCGTGATGGCGCGCTGCACGCGCGGGTGCCGACTCGCGAGCAGCGCGCCGGCGGCGCCCGCGAGCGGCAGCAGCACGACGAGCGGGACCAGCCAGGTCATGCGGGGCCCTCCGCACCGTCGCGCGGGCCGTGCTCGTGCGAGAACTCGCTGTCCTCGTCGACCTCTGCGTCCTCCGGCTCGGGCGCGTGGCGGGTCGCGAGCGCCACGTCCTCGGCGTCGGGCTCGAGCTGGTCCTGTTGCGCCAGCGACCACGAACGGTAGACGAGCGCCATCAGGAACGCGGACACCGCGAACGTGATGACGATGGCGGTGAGGATGAGCGCCTGTGGCAACGGATCGGAGGACACGCGGCCGTCGCCGACGATCGGCGCGTCGCCCGGAGGTCCCGCGAGGACGAGCAGCAGCAGGTTGGTCGCGTTGCCGACGAGCAGGATCCCGATGATGACGCGGGTGATGCTCTTCTCCAGCAGCAGGTAGATGCCGCACGCGTAGAGCACGGTCAGCGCGGCGAGCAGCGGCAGCGAGACGGAGACGGCGGTGCTCACGAGATCTGCCCCTCCTCGTACTGCCGGTCGACCTCGGCGCCGAGACTGCGCAGCACGTCGAGCACGACGCCGACGACCACGAGGTAGACGCCGATGTCGAAGACCGTCGACGAGACCAGGGAGAGGTCACCGAACCAGCCGAGGTGCAGGCTCTCGTACGCCGAGGTGAGCGCCGCCTCGCCGAACAGCATCGGCGCGGCCGCCGTGCCGACCGCGAGCAGCAGGCCACCGCCGAGCAGGGTGCCGGCGTTCATGGGGGCCGCCGCCGCCAGCTCGAACCGGCCTGCCGCGAGGTAGCGGGCGACGAGTGCCAGCCCCGCCACCAGACCGCCCGCGAAGCCGCCGCCCGCCGCGTTGTGACCTGCGAACAGCAGATAGACGGACACCACGATGAGGGCGTGGAAGGTGAGCCGGACCACCACGTCGAGCAGCACGGACCGATCGCGCCCGTCGGGCGGCCCCACGAGCAGCCACGACCCCGTCCTCGGCACGCCCGCCCTGGCACCGCGCCGGAAGAGCCGCCGCGCGCCGCGGCGCGCTCCCGGCATCCGATCGCCGCGGCCCAGCACGAACACGAGGCTCGCGACGCCTGTGGCGGCGGCGATCAGCACGCTGAGCTCGCCCATGGTGTCCCAGCCGCGGATGTCGACGATCGTGACGTTGACGACGTTCGTGCCGTGGCCGCCTTCGACGGCGAGCGTCGGGAACGCGAGCGAGATCGGCGCGGCGGTGCGGGCCGCGATCGCGGTCACCACCACCGCGCTCATCAGCACGCCGAACGCGACGCCGAGGGCGGCGCGGCCGACCGGATGCGAGCTGCCGTGCGCGACGCCGAGCCGGGCCGGCAATCGGCGCAGGACGAGCACGAACGCGACGAGCGTGACGAGATCGACGAGCGCCTGGGTCAGCGCGAGGTCAGGGGCGCCCTGGAGCGCGAAGAGCACCGCCATGCCGAAACCGGTGACCCCGGTGAGCACGACGGCCTGGAACCGTTTGCCGGCGAGGGTCGCCGCGATCGCGGCGACCGACATGACCACCGCGACGACGATCTGCGCCGGTGTGCCGAACAGGGCGGGCAGACGCGGGCCGCCGGCGATGATCAGCATCGTCGTGACCGAGCCCGTGAAGACGAGCAGGATCACGGTCAGATAGAACGGCAGCGACCCGCGCTGCACCGTCGCGGTGACCCGCGCGGCCCCGCGGTCGATGCCGGAGAGCGTCGCGCGGTAGGCGTCCTCGGCGTCGCGTCCGGGATGCACGGCCGCCTGGAACCGGGCGACCGGGGCCGCGGCGGCGAAGAGTGCGGCGCCGCCGGCGAGCGAGATCGCGGAGAGCCCGAGCGGCAGCCCGAGCCCGTGCCAGAGCGCGAGGTGCGTGGGATCGCCTGCCAGGGTGGCGCCGTAGCCGGCCGGCCCCGGCTCGGCGAGGGCCGGGACGACGCCGAGCACCAGACCGGCCGCGCCGAGCAGCGCGGGTGCCGAAAGGAAGCGATAGGCCTCGCGGTGCACGGGGGTGTCAGGCACGCCGGACTTCCTGGCGAACGCGCCCCACAGGAACCGCGCCGCATAGCCCGCGGTGAGGACCGACCCGAGCACGATCCCCACGCATCCGACCACACCCCATACGCCGGCGTCCTGGTCGAGCAGCGCCTCGAACACGCTCTCCTTCGCGACGAACCCGAGCAGGGGGGGAATGCCCGCCATGGACAGCGCGGCGAGCGTCGCGATGCCGGCGAGGACCGGCATGGCGCGGCCGAGTCCCGAGAGGCGCCGCAGGTCGCGGGTCTCCGCTGCGTGGTCGATGATCCCGACGGAGAGGAACAGCGTCGATTTGAAGAGGGCGTGCGCGACGAGCAGGGTCAGCGCCGCGACGCCCGACGCCCGGGTGCCGATCGAGGCGACGACGACGAGGAAGCCGAGCTGGCCCACCGTGCCGCCGGCGAGCACGAGTTTGAGGTCGTGCTCGCGGAGAGCCCTGACACCGCCGACGAGCATGGTGAGCACGCCGAGGGACACGAGGCCCTCGTGCCAGCCGGGGACGACCGCGAAGCCCGGCGCGAGGCGCAGGATCAGGTAGACACCCGCCTTGACCATCGCGGCCGCGTGCAGGTAGGCCGAGACGGGCGTCGGTGCGGCCATGGCGCCAGGCAGCCAGAAGTGGAACGGCCAGATGGCGGACTTCGACGCCGCCCCGACGAGCACCAACGCCACACCGGTGATCACCGCGGCGTCGACCCGCGGGGGGTGCGCGACCAGCTCGCTGATCGTGCTGGTCCCGCTCGCCGACTGCAGGATCACCAGGCCGACGAGCATCGTGAGGCCGCCGGCCGTGGTCACGAGCAGGGCCTGCAGCGCCGCGCCGCGGCTGGCTCTGCGGTCGGTGTAGTGACCGATGAGCAGGTAGGAGAGGACGCTCGTCGCCTCCCACATCACGAACAGCAGGTACGTGTTGTCGGCGTTGACGAGGCCGTACATCGCGCCGGCGAACGCGGTCAGCACGCCGGCGAACCGGCCGAGTCCCGGCTCGTCCGCTCGGAAGTAGCGGACGCAGTACAGCAGGACCAGTGCGCCGACGCCGGTGACGACGAGAGTCATCACCCATGACAGCGCATCCATGCGCAGATCGAGCTCGAGGCCCAGCGTCGGCAGGTAGGTCAGATGCTCGGTGAGCGGGTGTCCGCCGAGGATCGACGGTCCTGCGATCAGGGCGTGCGCGAAGGCGGCGGCCGGCGCGATCGCGCCGACGAGGAACGCGCGGGTACCGAGGCGGCCCGTCAGACCGGGGAGCACGATGGCCACGACGCCGAACAGGAGCAGGAGTTCGAGCACGTCACCTCCGTCGTTCCAGGCGGGGCAGCCTGCTCCCAGCCTAGATGCCGCCCACTGCGGCAGGCTGGGTCTGCCCATGGCGAACAGCACAGAACTGCGTGGTTGGGGTCAGTAGCGTTGAGCCGAACTTCACCGCTGTCATCACGACCGGGGCGCACCCGCCCCAGAGAAACGAGGCGACCACCATGGCCGACATGAGCCCACAGCCCAGCGTCTTCGACCGGCTGCTCCGCGACCGGATCATCTGGCTCGGCAGCGAGGTGCGCGACGAGAACGCGAACGAGATCGCGGCCAAGCTGCTGCTCCTCGCCGCAGAGGACTCCGAGCGCGACATCTACCTGTACATCAACTCGCCCGGCGGCTCGATCACGGCCGGCATGGCGATCTACGACACGATGCAGTTCATCCCGAACGACGTCGTGACGGTCGGCATCGGCATGGCCGCGTCGATGGGACAGTTCCTGCTCTCCGCCGGCACCAAGGGCAAGCGATACATCACGCCGAACGCCCGCGTGCTGCTGCACCAGCCGTCCGGCGGCTTCGGCGGCACCTCGTCCGACATCCAGACCCAGGCGCAGCTCATCATCGACATGAAGAACCGGCTCGCTTCGATCACCGCGGCCGCGACCGGCAAGACGGTCGAGCAGGTCAACGCCGACGGCGACCGCGACCGCTGGTTCAACGCGGACGAGGCGCTCGCCTACGGCTTCGTCGACCACATCCGCGCATCCGCTGCCGACGTCACGGGCGGCGGCGGCACGGACACCAAGCAGACCGTCAGTGCCGCGGGCCTCTGAGCCGCGCGAACAGGAACAGGAACCCACGATGAATCTTCCCCAGTACGGCGGCGCCGCGCTCTCGCAGACCCCCGCCCCGTCCAGCCGCTACATCCTGCCGTCGTTCGAGGAGCGCACCGCCTACGGGTACAAGCGCCAGGACCCGTACGCGAAGCTCTTCGAGGACCGGATCGTGTTCCTCGGCGTGCAGATCGACGACGCGTCGGCGGACGACATCATGGCCCAGCTGCTCGTCCTCGAGAGCCAGGACCCCGACCGCGACATCATCATGTACATCAACTCGCCCGGCGGCTCGTTCACGGCCATGACGGCGATCTACGACACGATGCAGTACATCCGTCCGCAGATCCAGACGGTCGTGCTCGGCCAGGCGGCATCGGCCGCCGCGGTCATCACCGCGGCGGGTTCGCCAGGCAAGCGCCTCGCGCTGCCGAACGCACGCATCCTCATCCACCAGCCCGCGATGAGCGGGCAGGGCGGCGGCCAGGCGAGCGACATCGAGATCGAGGCCGCCGAGGTGCTGCGCATGCGCGGCTGGCTCGAAGAGACCCTGTCGAAGCACTCGCACCAGACGGTCGAGCAGATCAACCGGGACATCGAGCGCGACAAGATCCTGAACGGGCAGCAGGCGCTCGAGTACGGCCTGGTGGACCAGGTCCTGACGAGCCGCAAGCAGCTCAGCGCCCCGACGCCGGCACTCGCCCGCGCCTGACGCTCAGGCACGGCCCGCCCCCCGGGAACCCGGGTGGCGGGCCTTCCGTCTGCCCGCGCCCTGATCACCGTTCAGGAGATCGCGCACGGCTCAGGACGAAAAGCCCGAAATCGCCGTTCTGGTCCTGAACCGGGCCCGCTGTGGCAGGCATCTCCTGAACGGTGCTACGGCACGAGCAGGTCGGACGTGAGGTCCTCGAGCGACGGCGCCCCGATGCGGTCCATCGCCGTCGCGAGTTCCGCGGTCAGGGTGTCGACGACGCCCGTGACTCCCGCCGCACCCCCGGTCGCCAGACCCCACATCACCGGGCGGCCGACGAACACCGCCCGTGCGCCGAGCGCGAGCGCCGCGGCCACGTGCGCGCCACTGCGCAGCCCCGAGTCCGCGTACACCTCGACCGCACCGCCCACCGCCTCGGCGACCTCACGCAGCGCGGCACCGCTCGGGATCGACGACGCGAACGCGCGCGAGCCGTGGGTGGACACGATCACGCCGGATGCGCCGGCGGCGACCACGCGCCGCGCGTCGTCGGCGCGCAGCACCCCCTTGACCACGACCGGCAGGCCGGTGACGTCCGCGACCCACCGGATGCCGAGCACGCCCACATCGCGCGCGTACCGGCCACCGCCACGCTCGAGCGACGCGCGCTCCGCCTCCGTGAGGTTCATCAGCCGGGCCGCCTCGGGCACGTCGCCCCAGTCCGTCGGCTCGACCGACCAGGCCGCGCCGGGCCGGGGGTGCGCGAGGCCGGTGATGTCGACGGTCAGGATGATCGCCCTGGCGCCCGCCGCCACGGCACGCCGCAGCAGGGCCGCGGTGACGTCGCGGTCCTGCATGACGTACACCTGGAACCACCACGGCGCGCCCGGCGCGGCGATGCGCTCGAACGGGATCGCGGTGTTCGTCGAGACGCCGAGCAGGGTGCCGGCCGCCGCGGCACCCTCCGCGGTGGCCGCCTCGCCCCGCGGATCGGACCCCACCTGTTGCGCCATCGGCGCGACGAGCACGGGCGTGCGCACTTCGGTGCCGAGCACCGTCGTGGTCGTGTCGACGTGCGTGGTGTCGCGCAGGATGCGCGGCCGGAACCGGTGCGCCTCCCACGCGTCCACCGCCCGCGACAGCACCTCGGGGCCGCCCGACGTCGCCCGGTAGTAGTCGTACACGTGCGGCGGCAGCACGGTCGCGGCCGCGAGTTCGAGGGCTTCGGTGTCCATCCCGCCATCCTCGCGCGCCGACACGCCGCGTGATCGTGTCGCACCAAGAATCTCCGGACGCGCTCGAGGGTGCCCCGCGCATCCGCAATCCACCGTCGGCCAGGCCTTGCAGCGACCTTCCCGTGGCGTGTCGAACTACAGCCGTGCAATTCGCTCGGAGCGGAAGTGCCGTCATCAGGCCGACACGCCGACGTGCGCCCTGCGCCGTCGGGTTAGGCTCGAGCCCAATCAATCGACTGGGGAGTGCGAATGGCTCGCATGGGCGAAAGCGCCGACCTGCTCAAGTGCTCGTTCTGCGGGAAGAGCCAGAAGCAGGTGCAGCAACTGATCGCGGGCCCCGGGGTCTACATCTGCGACGAATGCGTCGAACTCTGCAACGAGATCATCGAGGAGCGCCTCGCCGAGGCGACCGACGATGCGCCGAGTGATTTCGACCTGCCGAAGCCGAAGGAGATCTACGCCTTCCTCGAGGAGTACGTGGTCGGCCAGGAGACGGCGAAGAAGGCGCTCTCCGTCGCGGTCTACAACCACTACAAGCGCGTCCGGGCCCGCAGCACGCTCACCGCCGCCGACTCGCTCAAGGACGACATCGAGATCGCCAAGTCGAACATCCTGCTGATCGGCCCGACCGGCTGCGGCAAGACGTACCTCGCGCAGACGCTCGCGAAGCGCCTCAACGTGCCGTTCGCGGTCGCGGATGCCACCGCACTCACCGAGGCGGGCTACGTCGGTGAGGACGTCGAGAACATCCTGCTGAAGCTCATCCAGGCCGCCGACTACGACGTCAAGCGGGCCGAGACGGGCATCATCTACATCGACGAGGTCGACAAGATCGCCCGCAAGGCGGAGAACCCCTCGATCACCCGCGATGTGTCGGGCGAGGGCGTGCAGCAGGCACTGTTGAAGATCCTCGAAGGCACGACGGCGAGCGTGCCGCCGCAGGGGGGTCGCAAGCACCCGCACCAGGAGTTCATCCAGATCGACACGACGAACGTCCTGTTCATCGTCGCCGGCGCATTCGCGGGGCTCGAGCAGATCATCTCCCAGCGAGTCGGCAAAAAGGGCATCGGCTTCGGTGCCCAATTGCACTCGAAGGTCGACGAGAAGACCCTCTTCGGCGAGGTGCTGCCGGAGGACCTGCACAAGTTCGGCCTGATCCCCGAGTTCATCGGGCGTCTGCCCGTCGTCACGACGGTGCTGCCGCTCGACGCGGACGCGCTGATGGAGATCCTGACCGAGCCGAAGAACGCGCTGGTCAAGCAGTACCAGCGCATGTTCGAGCTCGACGGCGTGGACCTCGAGTTCACCACCGGCGCCCTCGAGGCGATCGCGGACCTCGCGGTCCTGCGTCAGACCGGCGCTCGCGGCCTGCGCGCGATCCTCGAAGAGGTGCTCGGCCCGGTGATGTTCGAGGTGCCGTCGTCGAACGAGGTCGCGCGCGTCGTCATCACCCGAGAGGCCGTCGCCGAGAACGCGGCGCCCACCATCGTGCCGCGCAAGCAGCTGCGCGAGGAGAAGTCGGCCTGACCCCCGGCCCGCCCCCTGCCCAATTCAGGAGGTCAGGCCCCTTTCAGGACCGCACGCGTCCCCGAGTCCTGAGTTGGGCCGAACCTCCTGAATCGGGCAGGGGGCCATGATCGTCAGGCGGTGAGTCCACGCCGCTCCAGGAGCGGCTCGATGCTCGCCGCGCGGCCGCGGAAGTCGCGGTACGCCTCGAGCGGGTCCTTCGATCCGCCCACGCCGAGCAGCAGGCGGCGGAACCGGTCGCCGTTCTCGCGCGTGAGGCCGCCGTGCTCCTCGAACCACGCGACCGTGTCCGCATCGAGCACCTCGCTCCAGATGTACGCGTAATACGCCGCCTCGTACCCGCCGTCGCTCGCGAAGACGTGCGCGAAGTACGCCGACGAGTACCGGGGCGGGATCGCCGGGATCGCCAGCCCCACCTGCGCCAGCGCATGCGCCTCGAACGCGGCCACGTCGGTGATCGCATCGGCTTCGGCCGGCGTCAGCCGGTGCCACGCCTGATCGAGCAGTGTGGCAGCGAGGTACTCCGTCGTGCCGAACCCCTCGCCCCACTGCCGGGCGGCGAGCAGCCGGTCGACGAGATCCTGGGGGATCGGCGCCCCGGTCTCGATATGCCTGGCGAAGTGGCCGAGCACTTCGGGGTGCAGCAGCCACATCTCGTTGACCTGGCTCGGGAACTCCACGAAGTCGCGGGGGACCGCGGTGCCCCCGTGCTTCGGGTAGCCGACGGATGCGAACAGGCCGTGCAGGGCGTGCCCGAACTCGTGGAAGAGCGTCTCGGCGAGGTCGAGCGTCAGCAGCGTCGGCTCGCCCTCGGCAGGTTTCGGCACGTTCAGGTTGTTGACGACGACGGGATACCGCGACTCGAGGAGCACCGACTGGTCGACCAGCGATTGCATCCACGCGCCGCCGCGCTTCGTGTCGCGCGTGTAGAGGTCGAGCAGGTACAGCCCGAGCATGCCGCCGCGGTCGCGGACCTCGAAGACGCGCACCTCGGGGTGGTAGCCGGCCAGGTCGGGACGCTCCTCGAACGAGATCCCGTAGAGCTGCTGTGCCGCCCAGAAGACGCCGTCGCGCAGCACGCGCTCCGCTTCGAGGTACGGCCGCAGCGCCCCGGCGTCGACGTCGTAGGCCGCCGACCGCTCCTGCTCCGAGAAGTACGCCCAATCCCACGCGCGCACCGGGCCGTCGACGCCTGCCGCGCGCATCCGCACCTCGAGCCGAGCCGCCTCCGCCTCGGCGTTCCGTGCGGCGCGGGGTGCGAGCTGGTCGAGCAACGCCGAGACGGCCTCCGGCGTCTCCGCCGTCTCGTCGGCAGCGACGAGCGCGGCCTGGCTGGGGAAGCCGAGCAGTGCGGCCCGCCGGGCGCGCAGCCGCACGATCTCGAGCAGGATCGGCCGGTTGTCGTGCTCGCCCTCGGTGGCGCCGCGACCCAGGGACGCGGTCATGATGCGTTCGCGCAGCGCGCGGCTCGTGATCGACGCCAGCCACGGATGCCCGCTCGGCAGGACCAGCGTGATGAGCCAGCCGTCCAGCCCGCGGTCGGCGGCCGCCTGGGCCGCGGCCGAGATCTCGCCCGGCGACAGCCCGTCGAGCTCCGCCTCGTCGGTGACGTGCACCGCACGCGCGTTCGAGTCGGCGGTGAGGTTCGCGTCGAATCGGGTCGTCAGCAGGGCGATGCGGGAGTTCATCGCGGACAGCTCGGCCTTCTCGGCGTCGCCGAGGCCCGCACCGGCGAGCGTGTACTCGATGTGGTACCGCTCGACGAGGTGGCGCTGCTCCGGCTGCAGGCCGGCGCGCGCGCCGTACACGGCCGCGATGCGGGCGAAGAGCCGCCCGTTCAGTCGGATCGCGTCGCTGTGTGCGGCCAGCTGCGGTGCGAGCTTCGTGTCGAGTTCGGTGACCCACGGCTGCGCATCCGCGGACGACAGGGTGAAGAACACGGCGGCGACCCGCGCGAGGATCCGGCCGCTGCGCTCGAGTTCCACGATCGTGTTGTCGAACGTCGGGGGAGCGGTCGAGTCGGCGATCGCCGCGACCTCGGCGAGCTGGTCCGCGATGCCGCGCGCGAACGCCGGCGCGTAGTGGTCCGGGCGGATGTCCGCGAACGGCGGCAGCTCGGCCGGCAGGGTGCTGCGCTGGAAGAACGGGTTCTGGGTCTCTGCCACACCTCGAGCGTAAGCGGCACGCCGTGGGCCCTTGCCGGGAGCCGGATGCGCCGGGTAGCGTTGTCGGGTCGCTCCAGACGGGGCGCATCCGAGCCGTCGAGGAGGCACGTCATGAACGCCATGCCGTTGACCTTCACTCCGGCCGGAATCCGCGGCCGCTCGCTCTAGCCAGAGCCGCCCGCTCCGCCTCTCGTGCGGAGCCCGCCGCTGTCCGCGGCATCCCGCGTGCCTCGGTGCGCCTTCCGCAGCTTCGCGCTGCTGCTCACAGACGACGTCTGGATCCGATCATGCCCATCACCGAACTGCGTGCCGTGCGGCCGCAGCCAGCGGTGGCCGCGTGGCACCGCCCCGTGCGGACGACCGCAGTGGAGCGCTTCGCCATGCGCGCAGGCCTTGCACTGGTGCTGTGGGGGCGCCGCCGGCTCGACCTCGAGCGCGCCGCGATCGTGCGGCGATACCGGGTCGCGCGCTGTGCCGAGGCCGCGCGCGCCGACGCGGAACGCCGCTACCGGCTGCTGGTGGGCCGCTGATCCGCCGCGGGGATCGGCGGCCTACCAGAAGTCGGCGTCCTCGTCCGCCTCGGCGGCGTCGTGTGCCGCGCGCTCGCGCAGCACCTCACCGCCGTCGACGGTGACGACGGCCGCGCCCTCGAGGTAGGTCAGTGTGCAGCCGGTCGCCGGGGTGTCGGCCGCGATCTCCGCCAGCCGGACCGCGATCGCGGCCGGCAGCCCGGCGGGCGGCGCGTCGGCTCGGAATCGTCTGCCGATCTGCATGTCGCCGTCTCTTCTCCCGTGCCGAGGGCCGGCTAGCGGATCAGTTCGTGCACCGCCCACTCGCCCGTTGCGTCGGCGAACTTCTGCTGCAGCCCCCGCACGGCGGCGTCCTGCCGGTCGCCGATCCAGCGGATGGCGCCTCGACGCTCGTCCTCGGCACGCGATCGGATGTGCTCGACCATGGCCGCTGCAACACCCTGCCTGCGTCTGCCGGGCAGCACGAAGATGTCGTCGATCGTGAAGCCGCCGTCGCCCTGCAGCAGCCGCGAGAACTCGGTGAAGTGCGCGAACCCGACGGTCTCGCCGTCGTTCGAGGCGAGCACGGCGTGCGCGGCCGGGCTCTGCAGCGCAGTCCAGAGCCGCATCGTGCGGGCGTCGTCGGCGGCGACACCCTCGCCGGCCGCGTACTCGGTGAAGAGTGCGTACCAGGCGAAGAAGTCGCGTTCATGGATCGGCGAGATGGTGACCGTCATCGTTCGTCCCCCAGGTCGGTCTCCGAAAATGCTACGTCGGACACGACCAGTTCACCCGGATTCGAGACGAATTCGAGGGATTCGATGCGGCCCGTCGCCTTCAGGTCGGCCGAGGCCGCCTCGAGCCGAGCGATCATCGCTGCGGGAGCGGTGATGCGGGCGGACGCGATCGCGGTCTTCTGCGAGACCTTCGCGTCGGTCTTCGCGCGACGAACGCCGATCAGCGCTTCGCCCACGGCGGCCAGCACGCCGGCGTCGCCGCCGAGCCCGGACGGCTCCGGCCACGCCGCCAGGTGCACGGATCCGTCATGCGACCAGCGCCACGCCTCCTCCGTCGCGAACGGCAGCACGGGCGCGAGCAGTCGCAGCAGCACGTCGAGCGCGACGTGCAGGGCGGCCACCGCGGACGCGGATGCGGCGCCGTCACCGGCGTATGCGCGGTCCTTCACGAGTTCCAGGTGGTCGTCGCAGAACGTCCAGAAGAACGGCTCGACGGCCTCGAGCGCGCGGGCGTGCTCGAGCTGCTCGTACGCGGTGGTGCTCTCGCGGATCACGTCGTCGAGCGCGGCGAGCATCGCGAGGTCGAGCGGCTCGGTCACCGCGCCGAGGTCGGCCGCGACGCCTGTGCCGAGGATGAACTTCGCCGCGTTCAGCACCTTGATCGCGAGGCGCCTGCCCTTGCGCATCTGCGTCGGGTTCGTCACGTCGAGCGCAGCGTCGGTGCCCAGCCGGCTCGACGCCGCCCAGTACCGCA
Source organism: uncultured Actinomycetota bacterium (assembly GCA_963716965.1). Lineage (GTDB taxonomy): Bacteria > Actinomycetota > Actinomycetes > Actinomycetales > Microbacteriaceae > Amnibacterium. The sequence continues at coordinate 467,360 of CAVQUZ010000003.1, forward strand.
CCGCATCCGACCCGTGCTGATCGAGGATCGCCGCCGGCGTGACCACGTTGCCCTTCGACTTCGACATCTTCTTGCGGTCGGGGTCGACGATGAAACCGCTGATTGCGGCCGACTTCCACGGACCCGTGCCGTACTCCAGGATCGAGCGCAGCATGGTCGAGAACAGCCAGGTGCGGATGATGTCCTGCCCCTGCGGACGCAGGTCGTACGGGAACACTGCCTGCCAGAGCGCCTCGTCACGGCCCTCGCCGCCCGCGAGCTGTGGGGTCAGCGACGACGTCGCCCAGGTGTCCATCACGTCGACCTCGCCGACGAACCCGCCCGCCGCGCCGCGCTGCGACTCCTGGTAGCCGGGCGGCACGTCGGAGGTCGGGTCGACGGGCAGCTGGTCGGCCGTCGGCACGAGCACCCGGTCGAACTCGGGCAGCCCCGCGTCGTCGAGCCCGTACCAGACGGGCAGCGGTACGCCGAAGAAACGCTGGCGGGAGACGAGCCAGTCGCCGTTCAGGCCCCCGACCCAGTTCTCGTACCGCACACGCATGAAGTCGGGGGCGAACCGCAGCTCGCGGCCGGCCTGGATCAGGCGCTCCTTGAGTCCCTCATCGCGGGCGCCGTTCGCGATGTACCACTGGCGGGTCGATACGATCTCGAGCGGGCGGTCGCCCTTCTCGAAGAACTTCACCGGGTGCGTGATCGGCTTCGGCTCGCCCTGCAGGTCGCCGGAGGCGCGGAGCAGGTCGACCATGGCCGCCTTGGCCGAGAAGACGGTCTTGCCCGCGAGCTCGGCGAACGCCGCCCTGCCCGTCTCGCTCGTGATCGCGTCGGGCGCATCCGCCACGATGCGGCCGTCGAAACCGATGATCGTGCGCGTCGGCAGGTCGAGCTCGCGCCACCAGACGACGTCGGTGAGGTCGCCGAATGTGCAGATCATCGCGATGCCGGTGCCCTTGTCGGGCTGCGCGAGGTGGTGGGGGAGCACGGGCACCTCGACGCCGAACACGGGCGTCGTCACGGTCGTGCCGAAGAGCGGCTGGTACCGCGCGTCGTCCGGATGCGCGACGAGCGCGACGCAGGCGGGGAGCAGCTCCGGGCGCGTCGTCTCGATGACGACGTCGCCCGCCGCGCCCCGGAATGCGATCGCGTGGTACGCGCCCGGCTGCTCACGGTCCTCGAGCTCGGCCTGCGCGACCGCGGTGCGGAACGTCACGTCCCAGAGGCTCGGCGCGAGCGCCTGGTACGCCTCGCCCCGGGCGAGGTTCTCGAGGAAGGTGCGCTGCGAGATCGCCCGGGCGTCGTCACCGATGGTGCGGTAGGTCTGCCGCCAGTCCACGGAGAGGCCGAGCTGCCGGAACAGCGACTCGAACTGCGCCTCGTCCTCGACGGTCAGCGCCTCGCAGAGCTCGATGAAGTTGCGGCGCGAGATCGGCACCTGGTCGGCGGCGCGGGTGGACTTCGCGGCGCCCTGTTCTGGCGGGCTGAAGTCGGGGTCGTAGGGCAGCGACGGGTCGCAGCGGACGCCGTAGTAGTTCTGCACGCGGCGCTCGGTGGGCAGGCCGTTGTCATCCCAGCCCATGGGGTAGAAGACGCGCTTGCCGCGCATCCGCTGGAAGCGGGCGATCAGATCGGTGTGGGTGAAGCTGAAGACGTGGCCGATGTGCAGCGACCCGGATGCGGTCGGCGGTGGCGTGTCGATGGAGTAGACCTGCTCGCGCGTGGCGCCCGCGGCGTCGAAGTCGTAGGTGCGCTCGCCGGTCCAGGCGGTGCCCCACTTGGTCTCGAGCCCCTCGAGTGCGGGCTTGTCGGGCACGCGTGCAGCGTCGGCCATGGCTGGCTCCTTCATCGATATGTGCGGCACCGCGTCACTCGGGGATCCCCGAAATCTGTGCCTGAATGTGCGCCCGCGAGGGCCCTCCGATCGTACCCCTTCCCAAACGACGGCCTTTCGGCGGGATGCGGGCAGAAACAGGCGTCTGACCGGCACGGATGCAGGGTTCTCCGTCGTTTGGTCACCTGTGCCTGTGCCTGTGCCTGTGCCTGTGCCTGTGCCTGTGCGCCGCGCACGCGCGCCGAGCAGGCGTGAGCAAACCTGTGCCCGTCCCGTCGGAACTTACCAATCGACGGAGAAAGTCGCGCCGCGGCCGGTCAGAAGCCTGTTTCCCGCAGGTTTTGGCTGAAAGGCCGTCGTTTGGTTAGAGGAGGGCAGCGCTCCGGGTAGGGGCGGGGCGCGCGGGGCGGGGGCGGGGCGCGGGGGGCGGGGGCAGGGCTTAGAATTGCCGCACAGACTGCGATCCGGCCATCACCGGGGAGTCCCCGGAAGAGCGCCGGCAACGGCGGGTAGAACCGGGCGGGCCGGCCCGTCATCGCCGACACGAGTGGGCGGCGCGAGCCGCCAAGCGGGGTGGTACCGCGTCCGGACAGGGCGTCCCCGTGCCGGAACGGCACGTGAGGAGCCACCAGTGACCTACCCCAAGGACGGCGGAGACGCCCCCGTCCCGAGCCCCCGCTTCCCCGACATCGAGCAGGCGGTGCTCGCCTACTGGAAGTCGGACGGCACCTTCGAGGCCTCCATCGCGCAGCGCGAAGGCGCGCCCGAATGGGTCTTCTACGACGGACCGCCGTTCGCCAACGGCCTGCCGCACTACGGCCACCTGCTCACCGGCTACGCCAAGGACGTCTTCCCGCGCTACCAGACCATGGCCGGCAAGCAGGTCCACCGCCGCTTCGGCTGGGACACCCACGGCCTGCCCGCCGAGCTCGAAGCCATGCGGCAGCTCGGCATCACCACCAAGGGTGAGATCGAGCAGATGGGGCTCGCCGCCTTCAACGCCGAGGCCCGCGCATCCGTCCTGCGGTACACGAACGAGTGGCAGGACTACGTCACCCGCCAGGCGCGCTGGGTCGACTTCGACAACGACTACAAGACACTCGACACGACGTTCATGGAGAGCGTGCTGTGGGCGTTCAAGCAGCTCTACGACAAGGGACTCGCCTACGAGGGCTTCCGCGTGCTGCCCTACTGCTGGAACGACGAGACCCCGCTCTCGAACCACGAGCTGCGGATGGACGACGACGTCTATCAGCGCCGCCAGGACCCGTCCGTCACGGTCACGTTCCCGCTGATCGGCGAGAAGGCGGAGTTCCTCGGCCTCACCGCGGTCCGTGCGCTCGCCTGGACGACGACCCCGTGGACGCTGCCGACGAACCTGGCGCTCGCAGTCGGCCCCGACATCGAGTACGCGGTCGTGCCCGCCGGCCCGCTCGGCACGGCGGACTCGTCGGCGCCCGACGCCCTGCCGCACGACGCCGGACTCGCCCGCGAGGTGCTCGGCGCCGAGCACCTGCTGGCGACCGCGCGCGTCGGCGACTACGCCAAGGAGCTCGGCTACGCGAACGCGGCGGAGGCCGCGGCGGCCGTCACCCGCACGATCCGCGGTGCCGACCTCGCGGGCGTCCGGTACGACCGCCTCTGGGACCACTACGCCGACGCGGCCGTCTGGGGCACCGAGCAGGCCTGGCAGATCCTCGTCGCCGACTACGTCGCCACCGACGAGGGCACCGGCATCGTGCACCAGGCCCCGGCATACGGCGAGGAGGACCAGCTGGCCTGCGCCGCCGCCGGCATCCCGGTCATCGTCTCGGTGGATGCGGGCGCCAAGTTCCTGCCGATGTTCGAGGATCTCGCCGGCATCGCCGGCCTGCAGGTGTTCGACGCGAACCGCCCGATCATCCGCGAGTTGCGATCGATGGGCCGCCTCGTGCGCGAGGCGTCGTACGAGCACCCGTACCCGCACTGCTGGCGCTGCCGGAAGCCGCTCGTCTACAAGGCGGTCTCCAGCTGGTTCGTGCGCGTCACCGAGTTCCGCGACCGCATGGTCGAGCTGAACCAGCAGATCACCTGGGTGCCCGAGAACGTGAAGGACGGCCAGTTCGGCAAATGGCTCGCCGGCGCCCGCGACTGGTCGATCAGCCGCAACCGGTACTGGGGCAGCCCGATCCCGGTCTGGGTGAGCGACGACCCCGCGCATCCGCGCACCGACGTCTACGGCTCGCTCGCCGAGCTCGAGCGCGACTTCGGGCGGCTGCCGAGGAACGAGGCCGGCGAGGTCGACCTGCACCGCCCCGCGATCGACGCACTGACGAGGAAGAACCCCGACGACCCGTCCGGCCGCGCCACGATGCGCCGCATCGAGGACGTCTTCGACGTGTGGTTCGACTCGGGCTCGATGCCGTTCGCCCAGGTCCACTACCCGTTCGAGCAGGCCGACTGGTTCGACACCCACAGCCCGGCCGACTTCATCGTCGAGTACATCGGGCAGACCCGTGGCTGGTTCTACGTGCTGCACGTCCTCTCGACCGCGCTCTTCGACCGCCCCGCGTTCCGCAACGTCGTCTCGCACGGCATCGTGCTCGGCAACGACGGCGCGAAGATGTCGAAGTCGCGGCGCAACTACCCCGACGTCTCGGAGGTGCTCGACCGCGACGGCGCCGACGCGATGCGCTGGTTCCTGATGTCGAGCCCCGTGCTGCGCGGCGGCAATCTGATCGTCACCGAGGAAGGCATCCGCGAGGGTGTCCGCCAGCTGCTGCTCCCGCTCTGGAGCACCTACTACTTCTTCACGCTCTACGCGGGCGCCGAGGAGGTGGATGCGACCTGGCGGACGGATTCGAGCGAGCTCCTCGACCGGTATCTGCTCGCGCGCACGGGCGACCTCGTGCGAGAGGTGACGGCCAGGATGGACGTCCTCGATGCGAGCGGGGCGGCGGGCGCGCTGCGCGACTTCGCCGATGTGCTCACCAACTGGTACGTGCGCCGCAGCCGCGACCGGTTCTGGGCGACCAGGTCCGGCGGCACCCTCGACGAGTCGACCACCGCCGCGTTCGACACGCTCTACACGGTGCTCGAGACCGTGACCCGTCTCGCCGCCCCGCTGCTGCCGCTCGTCGCCGAGCAGATCTGGCGCGGCCTCACCGGCGGGCGATCAGTGCACCTCGAGGACTGGCCCGACGCCGCGGCCTTCCCGGTCGATCCGGAGCTCGTCACCCGCATGGAGCAGGTCCGCGCGGTCGCGTCCGCAGGCCTCGCGCTGCGCAAGCAGGCCGGCCGTCGCGTGCGCCTGCCGCTCGCCGAGCTCGTCGTCGCGGTGCCCGACGCCGCCGGGCTGGCCGGCTACCGCGACATGCTCGCGGACGAACTCAACGTGCGGCACGTCGAGGTCGTCGAGCTGCACGAGGACGACTTCGCGCGCTACGGCCTGACCCGTCGCCTCACCGTGAACGCCCGCGCGCTCGGCCCGCGCATCGGCAAGGACGTGCAGCGCATCATCAGAGCGGCGAAGGCGGGGGAGTGGACGGCGGATGCGTCGGGCGTCGTCGTCGACGGCACCCCGCTGGAGTCCGCCGAGTACGACCTCGTGCTCGAGGCGGTGGGCGGCGACGGCAGCAAGGCCGTCGGGCTCCTTCCCGCCGGCGGCTTCCTCGTGCTGGACACGGCGACGACTCCCGAACTCGAGCTGGAGGGACGCGCCCGCGACTTCATCCGCGACGTGCAACAGGCCCGTCGCGCGGCAGGCCTCGACGTGTCCGACCGGATCGACCTCGACATCGAGGGCGACGCGGACCTGCTCGCCGTGCTCGACGCGCACCGCGACCTGATCGCCGCCGAGGTCCTCGCCGTGTCGATCGACGCTCGCCCGGCGACGGCCGCATCGACCGGCGTGCGCACTCGCTGGCCCGACGGCTCGCTCACCATCCTCCCGGCTGATGCCTGGGGGGCTCGCGACGGGGGCCGCTTCGAGCTGCGGAAGACTGGGCCGGTGATGCTCGATGTCTGATCCGAGAGAGCCGGCCGACGCCGATGCCACCCGCAGCGTGATCGACGCGGTGCTCGACGAGATCTACGGCCGTGTGGGCGAGGTCGCGCCGCAGCCCCGCCTCGGCGCGACGCGAGCGGCGCTCGAGCTGCTCGGCGACCCGCACCACGCCTACCCGATCGTGCACATCACCGGCACGAACGGCAAGACGTCGACGAGCCGCATCATCGAGAGCCTGCTGCGGGCGCACGGGCTGCGCACCGGCCTGTTCACGAGCCCGGATCTCGGCCGGCTGAACGAGCGCATCGTGATCGACGGCGAGCCGGTCGACGACGAGCGCCTCATCGAGAACTGGAACGACATCCGCACCTACCTCGAGATGGCGGACGCGCAGGTCGTGGCGGCCGGCGAGCCGCCGCTCACCTTCTTCGAGGCGCTCACGGTGCTCGCGTACGCGACGTTCGCGGATGCGCCGATCGACGTCGGGGTGATCGAGGTGGGCCTGGGCGGCGAGTGGGACTCGACCAACGTCGCCGACGGCGAGGTCGCCGTGTTCACGCCCATCGATCTCGACCACATGGACCGCCTCGGGCCGACGATCGCGGCGATCGCGCGGACCAAGGCCGGCATCATCAAGCCGAACGCATCCGTGGTCAGCGCCGCGCAGCAGCCCGAGGCGGTCGCCGAGCTCGAGCGCGCCACCGAGCTGATGGAGGGACGGCTGTCGATCGAGGACCGCGACTTCCGGGTGCTCGCGCGCACGCCGGCGGTCGGCGGTCAGCTCGTCGACATCCAGGGCCGCGCCGAACGGTACAACGGGGTCTTCGTGCCGCTGCTCGGTGCGCATCAGGCGCACAACGCGGCGGTCGCCGTCGCCGCCGTGGAGACGTTCCTCGGCGACGGATCGCAGGCGATCGACCGCGCCGTGCTCGACGAGGGCATGAGCCTCGCGACGTCGCCGGGCCGCCTGCAGATCGCCGGTGTCGCCCCCACGCTGATCGTCGACGCGGCCCACAATCCGCACGGCGCCAGAGCGCTCGCGGCGGCCCTCACCGAGTCGTTCTCGTTCGGCAGGCTGATCGCGGTCGTGGCGGTGCTCTCCGACAAGGACGCCGAGCACATGTTCGAGGCGGTCGCCGGAGTCGTCGACACGGTCATCGTGACGGCCGCGCCGTCCGTTCGCACATCCGACCCGGACGCACTCGCCGTCGTCGCCACCGGCGTGCTGGGCGCCGAGCGCGTGATCCTCGAGCCGGACATCGACCGCGCCGTCGATCTCGCGAGGCAGCTCGCCGAGCAGGACGCGGATGCGCCGGGCGGCGTCGTGGTCTTCGGATCGATCACCCTCATCGCGCACGTCCTCACGACCGCACGAGAACGCGGCTGGACGCCGTGACCGAGGCGACACCGGCACGCACCGGCCGCGTCAGAAAGCCGCGCAGCGTGCGCTCGACGCTCGGTCTGATCGTGCTCGCCTGCGAGTTCCTGATCGTGATCCTCGCGGCGCTCGTGCTGTTCGGGCTGAAGTCGCTGCCGCCGGCCGCGGCACTCGGCGGGGGAGCAGGGGTGCTCGTCCTGATCGTGATCGCCGCCGCCGCGTCGCGCTCGACGATCGGCATCGCCCTCGGCTGGGTGGTGCAGGTGATCCTCGTGCTCTGCGTCCGCTTCGACATCGCGGTCGGCGTGATCGGCGTCCTGTTCTTCGTGTTCTGGACGTACTGCATGATTGTCGGCGGGCGGATCGATCGCCGAGAGGCCGCAGCAGCCGACCGATAGCCCGGACCGAAAGGACACGCCCCGTGCCGCAGGAAACCCTCGTACTCGTGAAGCCCGACGGGGTCGTCCGGCAGCTGACGGGCGAGATCCTCGCTCGCATCGAGGCGAAGGGGTACGTCATCACGGATCTCCGGATGCTCGTGCCGGACCGCGACCTGCTGTCCGCGCACTACGCCGAGCACGAGGGCAAGCCGTTCTTCGAACCGCTGATCGCGTTCATGTCGAGCGGCCCGGTCGTCGCTGTGCGCCTGTCGGGGGAGCGCGTCATCGAGGGATTCCGCTCGCTCGCCGGCACGACGGACCCGACGACCGCGGCGCCCGGCACGATCCGCGGGGACCTCGGCCGCGACTGGGGCCTGCCCGTGCAGCAGAACCTGGTCCACGGCAGCGACGCCCCGGAATCCGCCGCGCGCGAGCTGGCGCTCTGGTTCTCCTGACCCCGTCGCCGCGCTCCGCGGCTCCGAGAACCGCCGTTCAGGAGATCGCTCACGGTTCAGGACCAAACCGGCAACACGCCGCGGATCGGTCCTGATCCGCGCAGTTTCTGACCCCCGTTTCCTGAACGACGACAGGGAGACGCGGCGGTCGCGATGGCGCGGCAGCGCATCCGCGGCCCGGGAGTGAGATACTCGTGTGCCAAGGGATCCGGTGCACCGGATACCGAACCACTTCACCCCGGCCCAGTGTCGTCAAGACGCCGAGCCGGGCGCCCGGCACAGACCGGACAGGCGCGAGCGTCGCGCCGTGCAGCACCCCGGTGCCGCACAGAAACAGGATTCCGCGGGTTGGACCCGCGCAGAACGCGGCAAGGCACGAACGCGAAGAGCGCGCGCCGCCGCACGAGGAGTGCACCAGCGATGGTGGAGAACGAGAACGACACCCTGCACATCACGACCGACGACGAGGCGGCCCAGGAGCCGGAACGCGCGCCGCGCCGCCGCCGCAGCACCTGGGCGCCGACGGTCGACGAGCCGACCGCTGAGGTCTCGCTGCCGCGCATGCCGTACCTGATCGACGCGGCCGACGACCAGGCGGAGGAACACGCCGCCGAGCCGGATGCGCCGATCGCGGATGCGCCGTCGGAGTCGCCGACGCAGTCGCCTGCGGCACCGGCCCGTCCCGGCCTGCAGGTCCTGTTCCAGGCGCCGCCGGTGCTGGCGCCCGCGATCCCGAACGCGACCCCGATCATCCCCACGGATGACGACGACGAGGACGATGACGAGGACCCCGAGGAGGAGTCGGGCGTCTCACGTCGTTCGCGCCGTCGTTCGCGCCGTCGCTCGGGTGCGCCGGCCGATCAGCAGGGCTCCGACGGCAGCGTCACCGAGGTCGTGCCGAAGACCCGCCCGGTGCGCGCGCCCATCACGGAACCGCAGCGGGTCAAGGGCTCGACGCGGCTCGAGGCCAAGCGTCAGCGCCGCCGCGACGGCCGCGACGCCGGCCGCCGCCGCACCGTCGTCACCGAGGCCGAGTTCCTCGCCCGCCGCGAGGCCGTCGACCGCGTCATGGTCGTGCGCAGCATCGCCGACCGGGTCGAGATCGGCGTGCTCGAGGACGGCGTCCTCGCCGAGCACTACGTCGCGAAGAGCCAGCAGGTCTCGCTGATCGGCAACGTGTACCTGGGCCGCGTGCAGAACGTGCTGCCCTCGATGGAGGCGGCGTTCGTCGACATCGGCCGCGGCCGCAACGCGGTCCTCTACTCCGGGGAGGTCGACTGGGACGCCGCGAGCGACCGCATCGGCGACAAGGGTTCACAGGGCCGCCGCATCGAGCTGGCCCTGAAGTCGGGTGACCGCGTACTCGTGCAGGTCACCAAGGACGCGATCGGCCACAAGGGCGCGCGCCTGACGTCGGCCGTCTCGCTGCCGGGGCGCTACCTCGTGTACGTGCCGAACGGCTCGATGAGCGGCATCTCCCGCAAGCTGCCCGACACCGAGCGCACCCGCCTGAAGCGCATCCTGAAGGACGCGCTGCCCGACTCGGCCGGCGTCATCGTGCGCACCGCCGCAGAGGGAGCGACCGAGGAGCAGCTCGTCGTCGACGTGCAGCGCCTCGCCAACCAGTGGGCCGAGATCTCCCGGCTGACGGACTCGGCCGCCGCGCCGTCCCTGCTGCACGCGGAGCCCGACCTCGTGGTCAAGATCATCCGCGACGTCTTCAACGAGGACTTCACGAAGCTCGTCATCGCGGGCTCCGATGCTCGCGAGACCATCGAGCGGTACGTGTCGCAGGTCGCGCCCGACCTCCTCGACCGCATCGAAGCGTGGGAGGGCGACGGCGACGTCTTCGCCCACTACCGCCTCAGCGAGCAGATCGACAAGGCGCTGGACCGCAAGGTCTGGCTGCCGTCGGGCGGCTCGCTCGTGATCGACCGCACCGAGGCGATGACGGTCATCGATGTCAACACCGGCAAGTTCGTCGGGTCGGGCGGCAACCTCGAGGAGACCGTCACCAAGAACAATCTCGAGGCCGCCGAGGAGATCGTCCGCCAGCTCCGGCTGCGCGACATCGGCGGCATCATCGTCATCGACTTCATCGACATGGTGCTGGAGAGCAACCGCGATCTGGTGTTGCGCCGGCTCGTCGAATGTTTGTCGCGCGACCGCACGAAGCATCAGGTCGCCGAGGTCACCTCGCTCGGGCTCGTCCAGATGACCAGGAAGCGCCTCGGCGTCGGCCTGGCGGAGTCGGTGGTGGATGCGGCGCCCGGCACGAGCGACCCGAGGCCGGAACCGCAGCAGTCCGGCCGACGCCGGCGCGGCGGCGGTTCCGCACCCGCGGCGCCCGCACGTCCGGTCGCACACGCGATCACCGAATCGGCGCGCGGCGCGCTCGCGCAGATCGCCGGCGCGACCCTGGTGCACAAGCACGACGAACTCGACGGCCACGAGCACGAGCACGAGCACGAGCACGAGCGCGAGCGCGAGCACGAGCACGACCTCGCGCACGAGCATGTGCACGAGCACGAGCACGAGACGGCCCCCGCCCCTGCAGCCGAGGCACCGGTCGCCACGGACGAGCCGGTGACCCTGCTCGACCTGCCGATCGCGCCGCACGCGACCCGTGACCGCGCACCGGAGACCGAGGCCGCCGGTCTGCTCGACGCCGTGCTCGGCGCGCTGCCCGAGCCCAAGCGTGCGGGGGAGGGCCGCCGCTCGCGGCGCGTCTCGACCCCGGCCCTCACCCCGCCCTCAGCCGAGTAGCCCCCCGGCCTAATTCAGGAGTTCGGGCCTGTTTCAGGACCCTGCGCCGGCCTGAGTCCTGAATACGGCCGCAAGTCCTGAATTGGGCAGGGGGCTCAGGCCGAGCGCCGCTTGAGGCGACGGTCGCGGGCCCGCACCCGCAGGCCGCTCGCGATCAATCGTTTGACGAGTTCGGTGCCGGGGACCTGGGTCGCGCCGGCCGCGACGAGCTCGTCGATCCGCTCCTTCGGCACGTCGTAGTGGTCGAGGTCGAACGACCGCGGCGGCAGATCGACCCGCGCGGCGAACGCGTGCAGCTCGTCGAGCGACTCGTCGCTGACGAGATGGGCCCACACCGTGCCGTGCGCCGGCCAGATGGCTTCGTCCACGAGCACCGTCATGCGCCCATTCTCCATCCGCGCGGCCACGAGCGCCGTGCAGGAGATCCGCCCGCGATCACGCGCGGTGCGCGGGTGGTCGCGGACCGGTCTCTGATCGAGTAGGCTTGTGGGTCGGTGCGCGCGGCCTCTGGCCCGCACTGATCGACCCGTGGCCGGGCAAGCAACGCTCCGGCACGCGGTGACGGCAAGCAAGCGTGAGAGACGAAAAGGTCTGACAGTGGTTTATGCGGTTGTGCGCGCCGGTGGGCGCCAGGAAAAGGTCGAGGTCGGCACGATTGTGACCGTCGACCGTCAGGTCCCCGCCGAGGACGGCACCGTGTCGTTCGTGCCGGTCCTGCTCGTCGACGGCGAGACGGTCACGCACGAGGCCGCCAAGCTGGCGAAGATCACGGTCGTGGGTGACGTGCTCGAGCACACCCGAGGCAAGAAGATCATCATCCAGAAGTTCAAGAACAAGACCGGGTACAAGAAGCGTCAGGGCCACCGCCAGGACCTCACCCGCGTCAAGATCACGGCCATCGGCTGAGACGGGACGGCACCGGAAATGGCACACAAAAAGGGCGCGTCCTCGACCCGCAACGGGCGTGACTCCAACGCGCAGTACCTCGGCGTCAAGCGCTTCGGCGGCCAGGTCGTCAAGGCCGGCGAGATCATCGTCCGCCAGCGCGGCACCCACTTCCACCCCGGCGTGAACGTCGGCCGCGGCAAGGACGACACCCTGTTCGCCCTCGAGGCCGGTGCGGTCGAGTTCGGCGCCAAGGGCGGCCGCCGCGTCGTCAACATCGTCGCGAGCGCGTAGTCCGCACCGGCCCTCGGCCGACAACACTGCACCCGAACGGGCGGATGGGGTCTCCATCCGCCCGTTCGGTGCGTCAATAGGAGGTGACCGCTGATGGCCACATTCGTCGACGCCGTCACGCTGCACCTCACCGCCGGCCACGGCGGCAACGGCTGCGTCTCGGTCCGCCGCGAGAAGTTCAAGCCGCTCGCCGGCCCCGACGGCGGCAACGGCGGGCACGGCGGAGACATCACGCTCGTCGCCGACCCGCAGGTCACGACACTGCTGAACTACCACCGCGGCCCGCACCGGACATCGGGCAGCGGCACGCCCGGCATGGGCGACAATCGGCACGGCGCGGCCGGCGAGCCGCTCGACCTGCCCGTGCCCGTCGGCACCGTGGTCAAGGATCCGAACGGCGACACGATCGCCGACCTCGTCGAGCCCGGCATGCGCGTCGTCGTCGCCCCTGGCGGCCGCGGTGGTCTCGGCAACGCCTCGCTCGCGACAACGAAGCGCAAGGCACCCGGCTTCGCACTGCTCGGCACGCCCGGCTTCACGGGCGACGTCATGCTCGAGCTCAAGACCGTCGCGGACGCCGCGCTCGTCGGCTTCCCGTCCGCCGGCAAGTCGAGCATCGTCGCGGCGCTGTCCGCCGCGCGCCCGAAGATCGCCGACTACCCCTTCACCACGCTGCACCCGAACCTCGGCGTCGTGCAGGCCGGCTCCTCCCGCTACACGATCGCGGACGTCCCCGGCCTCATCGAGGGCGCATCGGAGGGCCGCGGGCTCGGCCTCGACTTCCTGCGCCACATCGAGCGCTGCAGCGTCATCGTGCACGTGCTCGACTGCGCGACGGCGGAGCCCGGCCGGGACCCGCTCTCGGACCTCGCGATCATCCGGGGCGAACTCGGCGCCTACCCGGTGCCGGAGGGGCAGCGGCCGTTGCTCGACCGGCCGCAGCTCGTCGCCTTGAACAAGATCGACGCCCCCGACGGCCGCGAGCTCGCCGAGATGGTCCGGGCCGACGTCGAGGCGCAGGGCTACCGCGTCTTCCCGGTCTCGGCCGCGAGCCACGAGGGCCTGACCTCCCTCTCCTACGCGATCGCGCAGATCGTGGAACGCGATCGGCAGGATCAGAGCGCGGCCGCGCCGTTGCCGCGCGTGATCCTGCGCCCCTCGCCCGTCGACGAGAGCGGCTTCACCGTGACGCCCGAGCACCGCAGCGACGGCATCGCCTATCGGGTCACGGGCGGCAAGCCCGAGCGCTGGGTCCAGCAGACCGACTTCACGAACGACGAGGCCGTCGGCTTCCTCGCGGACCGGCTCGCGAAGCTCGGCGTCGAGGACGAGCTCTTCAAGTCCGGCGCGGTCGCCGGGTCGACCGTCGTCATCGGCCGCGGCGACTCCGCGGTCGTCTTCGACTGGGAGCCTCAGCTCACCTCGGTCGCCGAACTCACGGTCGCACCGCGCGGATCCGATCCCCGCCTCGACGAGAACGGCCGCCGCACCAACGCCGACCGCCGTGCCAGCTACGTCGAGCGGATGAACGCGAAGGCCGCCGCGCGGGCCGAACTCGAGGAGGAGCGCATCGCCGAGCGCTCCACCGAGGACGCGCAGTGAGCGCCCCGGCAGCCGGGATGTGCCAGGCGGCGGGGGCGGCGGCGTGATCCGTCCCGGCGTCAGGGACGAGGTGCCCGAGGCGAGGCTCGTCGTCGTCAAGGTCGGCTCGTCCTCCATCAGCGGCGACCAGGCGAATCAGATCGCGCCCCTCGTCGCGGCGCTCGGGGCCCTGCACGGGCGGGGCGCGGACGTGGTCCTCGTGTCCTCCGGCGCCATCGCGACGGGTATGCCGTTCCTCAGCCTCGAGGAGCGTCCCACCGATCTCGCCGTGCAGCAGGCAGCGGCTGCGGTCGGCCAGAACCTGCTGATGAACCGCTACCAGGAGCAGCTCGACGGGTTCGGCATCGTCGCCGGCCAGGTGCTGCTCACCGCGAGCGACATCAGCGACCACACCCACCGCGCCAACGCGCAGCGGGCGCTGAAGACGCTGCTCGAACTGCGCATCCTGCCGATCGTGAACGAGAACGACACCGTCGCCACGCACGAGATCCGTTTCGGCGACAACGACCGGCTCGCCGCCCTGGTCGCCCGCCTCGTCGACGCCGACCTGCTGGTGCTGCTCTCCGACGTCGAGGCGCTCTACACGCGGCCACCACAGGAACCGGGAGCCGTGCGCATCGCCACCGTCGAGTACGGCGACCCGCTGGCGGATGTGGTCGTCGGCGAGTCGAACACGGGCGTCGGCACGGGAGGCGCGACCACGAAGGTCGCGGCCGCCCGGCTGGCCGCCGACGCCGGCATCCCGGTGATCCTCACCGCGACCGCGCAGGTCGGCGAGGCGCTCACCGGCCACCCGGTCGGCACCTGGTTCGTCCCGGCCCCCGGCGCGGTCTGAGGCTGCAGTACCATCCGGCACATGACCGACACGATGTCCGTGGCCGCCGAGACCGCGGCCGAGCCCCGGTTCCGCGCGGCACGCGCGGCCGCGCGCACGCTCGCGACCACGACGACCGGGCAGCGCAACGCCGGACTCGAGTCGATCGCCACGGCCATCGTCGCCGCGACCGACCGCATCCTGGCGGCCAACGCGACCGACCTCGAGGCCGCCCGCGCGGCAGGGATGGCGCCCGGGCTGCAGGACCGGCTCACCCTGACCGAGGCCCGCGTCGGCGCGCTCGCGGACGCGGTCCTCGCGATCGTCGCGCTGCCCGACCCGATCGGCGCCGTCGTGCGCGGCTCGACGCTGCCGAACGGCCTGCTGCTGTCGCAGGTCCGCGTGCCGTTCGGTGTCATCGGCGCCATCTACGAGGCGCGCCCGAACGTGACCGTCGACATCGCCGCGCTCGCCCTGAAGAGCGGCAACGCGGTCGTGCTGCGGGGCGGATCGGCGGCGCAGCACACGAACGGCGTGCTCGTCGAGGTGCTGCAGGCCGCGCTCGGCTCCGCGGGCCTGCCCGCCGCGGCCGTCCAGTCGGTCGACGATCTCGGCCGCGAGGGCGCCCGCGCGTTGATGCACGCCCGCGGCTTCGTCGACGTGCTCGTGCCGCGCGGCAGCGCCTCCCTCATCGACACGGTCGTCCGCGAGTCGACGGTGCCGGTCATCGAGACGGGTGCGGGCGTCGTGCACGCGTTCCTCGACGCATCCGCCGACGCGGACATGGCGACCGAGATCGCCCTGAACGCCAAGACGCAACGCGTCGGCGTCTGCAACGCCCTCGAGACCCTCCTGGTGCACCGCGCGGCGGCCGAGCGGCTGCTGCCGACCGTGCTCGGCGCGCTCAGGGACGCGGGCGTGACCCTGCACGCCGACGACGCGACCCGTGCCGTCTTCGCCGACGCCGAGGTCGCCACGGATGCGGACTGGGCGGCCGAGTACGGCTCGATGGATCTCGCCGTGCGCGTCGTCGACGACCTCGACGCGGCGGTCGAGCACATCGAGCAGTGGGGCACGCACCACACCGACACGATCATCACGAACGACATCACGAGCGCCGAGCGCTTCGTCGCCGAGGTCGACTCCGCGGTCGTCATGGTCAACGCGTCGACCCGGTTCACCGACGGCGGCGAATTCGGCTTCGGCGCCGAGGTGGGCATCTCGACCCAGAAGCTGCATGCCAGGGGACCGATGGGGCTGCCGGAGCTCACGAGCACGAAGTGGATCGTCCGCGGTACCGGCCAGACCCGCCCGTAAGCCACCTGGGCGCTCGCTCCCGACACGCGGAGCGTGGTGAGTCTCAGCGCGGGTGTCCGTAGAATCACCACTTCAGCAGTTCCATCGCCGCCCGAGGAGACCGTATGTCGCTGGTGCACACCGCCGCCGAAGGCGCCAATCTGCTGCCGGTGATCTCGGGTGTCTTCCCGATCGTCGCGCTGGCCGTCTTCCTGACCCTCGGCCTCGTGTCGTGGTCGTTCCGTGACGTGGCGAACCGCCACTCCAACAAGACCGAAGGCGCCGCGCCGCACGGCCCCGGCCACTGACGATCACGTTCGGCACGCCCGACGCCCCGGCCGACACCGCGCTGGGGTCGCACCCCGGATCGACCCGCAAGCGGGTCGGCGTCATGGGTGGCACGTTCGACCCCATCCACCACGGCCACCTCGTGGCCGCCTCCGAAGTCCAGCGCGTCTTCGACCTCGACGAGGTCGTGTTCGTCCCGACCGGGCAGCCGCCGCACAAGCGGACGGCGTCGTCCCCGGAGCACCGCTACCTGATGACGGTCATCGCGACGGCGTCGAACCCGCGGTTCACGGTCTCCCGCGTCGACATCGACCGGCCCGGCCCGACCTACACCGTCGACACCCTGCGCGACATCCAGGCGGCCCGGCTCGACGCCGATCTGTTCTTCATCACGGGTGCCGACGCGATCGCGCAGATCCTCGAATGGAAGGACCAGCAGGAGCTCTGGAACCTCGCGCACTTCGTCGCGGTGAGCCGTCCAGGGCACGCGTTGTCGGTCGCGAACCTGCCGTCGAGCCACGTCTCGACTCTGGAAGTACCGGCACTCGCCATCTCCTCGACGGACTGCAGATCGCGTGTGCGACACGGCGGACCCGTTTGGTACCTCGTCCCGGATGGTGTGGTTCAGTACATAAGCAAGCACTCTCTGTACAGGAGCGACGAATGACCGAATGGCATGACGAACTCTCCCGCCAGACCCGAACCCGGTCCGGCCGGGGTGCTTCGACGTTCGCTCCCGAGGAGTACCCGGAGCCGCAGTCGGCTCCTCCCGGCAGCCGCCGCGCCGCGCGTGAGGCCGAGCGCCGTGCCGCCGACGCACTCGCCGCAGGCCAGTTGCACCCCTCGGGAGTCGTCGATTTCGGATCCCACGACTTCGGCCCTGATGTCCACGATGATCAGGCATTCCGTGTCAACGACACCGACCAGATCTGGGACGGCGTCGGCCGGGGCGGCGCACAGCCCGGCTACCAGGTACCGCCGGCGCCCGCATACGAGCGCCCCGCCTACCAGCAGCCGGCCGCCCCGCAGCAGCCAGCCGCCTACGAGCCGAACCCGGCCTACCGCGGCGCGGACGACTCGCTGAACGGCGGCCTGATGGATCGGGTCCGCGGCGCGATGCTGCACCGCGATCCCGTCGACGAGGAGCCGACCGTCGCGACCCGCGTCGTGCGTCAGGTGCCCGCTGCTCCTGCCCCGTCGCGCCGCGAGATGCGCCAGCAGGCCGCGGCCGCACCCGACCCGACGCAGCAGGCGGCCAGCTGGTTCTCGAGCCCCGTCGCCGACGCGCCGCAGCCGACCCGGCAGCCGCTCGCCTACGAGCCGCCCGCCTACGAGGCGCCGACCGCCTACCAGGCGCCCGCCCGGCCGCAGGCCGCCCCGAGCGCCTTCCAGGGACGCCCCGAGGCCTACCAGGAGCCGCGCGCCTACCAGCAGCCGGCCGGCTACCCGTCGCCGCAGCCGTTCCACCCCGCCGACCTCGCGGACATCGAGATCGAACTGCCCCCGGTCCGTGGCGGCTTCATCGACCACGGCCCCGACCGGCAGTCACCGCGCACGGCGCCCGTGAACCTGCCCGGTTTCCTGGCCGAGCCCGACGACGAGCCGTATTACGACGACGAGCCGCAGGGCGGCTACCAGCCGACCGCGTTCCACCAGCCGTCCGCACCGACTCCGGCGCCGCGTCAGCACGTCGACCCCCCGACGATCGAACCGGCCGGCATCAACGACCTCGCCGGTTTCGAGGCCCTCATCCGGCGCGCGCAGAACGCGCAGGGACCCATGCAGTCCGAGGCGCCCGCGCAGCAGCCGGGCAGCTTCTTCGACGAGCCCCAGCCGCGCACCCCCGAGCCGCTCAGGCAGCTCCGCCCCGCGCAGCAGGCGCGCCCCGCGCAGCCGACCATGCCGTGGTTCGAGGACGAGCACGACGAGGACGCCGGCTTCAACGGCCTGCTGTCCCGCAACGTGGCATCGCCGCACGGCGCATCCAACGCGCTGATCATGGACGACCCGCAGCCCGATCTCACGAATGCCGTGAGCGGCACGGGCGACATCTTCGTGACCGGGTCCCACCATCTCCCGCGAAGCCTGGCGACGACCGGCACCACCGCGGACCGCTACGACTCGGTCGAGATCGACCGGCTGTTCGAGGCCGCGCAGGACGAGCCGGCGGCCGGCGTCTCGCCGGTCCGCGCCGCCCGCGCGATCAACAGTTCCGCACGCACGAAGTCCGCGGTCGTCGCGCCGCGCGGCCACCGCGCCAGCGTGCTGCCGACCGTGCTCGCCGTCGTGGCGGGCGTCATGGCGCTGGGCGTCGTCGCGCTGCTCGTGGGCAGCTGGGTGCTGAGGCTGTTCTGACGACCGACGAACTGACCGACCTGTCGCCGCACGAGCTCGTGCGGCTCGCCGCGGACGCCGCGTGGGAGCGCAACGCGACCGAGCCGGTGGCGCTGGACGTCGGTGCTCGGCTGCCGTTGACCGACGCGTTCCTCGTCGTGTCCGGCAACAGTGAGCGGAACGTGCTCGCGATCGCTGATGCGGTCGACGACCGGCTCGCGGAGCACGGCGTCGCCCTCCGCCGGCGCGAGGGCCGCGGCCAGGGTCGCTGGGAGCTGCTCGATTTCGGTGACGTGATCGTGCATGTCTTCCATCAGGAGGACCGCGCGTACTACGCGCTGGAGCGCCTCTGGCGTGACTGCCCGACCATCCCGCTGCCGGCGCACCCGGAGTCCGCCGCCTCCTGACCGTCCCCCTCCCGCCCGTCCCCCTCCCGCCCGCCCACCTCCCGCCGTCCCGCCTCCCGGTGCAGAACCACGGTTCAGGAGATCGCCCGCGGTTCAGGACGAGATCGCCGAATCGCCTCGTTCGGTCCTGAACGGTGACGATTCCGGGGGCGATCTCCTGAACGGCGATCGGGGGCCACCGAGCGCGGAGTGGCCTGGGCCGAGCGCACCCCGGTGGGGGAGAGTGGTGCGGTGTTCGTTCCCACTGCTCCCGTCACGGATGCTGGCCTGCGGCTCGGCCTGCCCGTGCGATTCACCCCGGTCGCCCTGCGGCCCGTGGTCGCCGGGCTCGGCATCGCGGGTCCTGCGCTGCCCGTCACGCACGCGGGCAGCGTCGACGCGTTCCTCGAGGTGATCGATGCGGCGGCGGCCGGATCCGTGCTGGTCATCGACAACGGCGGCCGCGACGACGAGGCGTGCATCGGTGACCTCATCGCGCTCGAGGCGCAGGCTGCGGGCATCGCGGGTCTCATCGTCTGGGGTCGTCACCGCGACACCGCGGAACTGGCCAGGATCGGCCTGCCCGTCTGGAGCCTCGGCCCGCATCCGTCCGGCCCGCGCCGAACACCGCCGGCGGGACCTGCCATGCGGTCGGCCGTGCTCGGCGGCACGGTCGTCGCCGCCGGTGACGTGATCGTCGCCGATGACGACGGCGTCCTCGTCGTGCACCAAACCGACTGGACCGCGATCGAGCGTGCCGCCGCCGACATCGTCCGCACCGAGACGGCACAGGCGGATCGGATGCGCGCGGGCACGAGCCTGCGGACCCAACTCGACTTCGCCGGCTACCTCGCACGGCGCGAGAGCGACCCCGGTATGACCCTGCGCAGGTACCTCGCGAGAACGCGGCGGCGCGATCGAGGTCTGACCCCTGGTTCGAGGCGGCGAACCGTGACGAACCGCGCAGACGGGCCTGATCAGGGGCACAATCGACTTCGTGCCCGAGATGCCCGAAGTCGCCGCCCTGGCGAGCGACCTTGACCGCCGGCTGACCGGGCACGCGATCGACCGTCTGCAGGTACTGCAGTTCGCCGCGCTGAAGACGTTCTACCCTCCCGTCGAAGCGGTGCGGGGCCTGACGATCACGGGCGTCTCGAGGGTCGGCAAGTACCTGGTGATCGTGGCGGGCGACCTGCACGTCGTCGTCCACCTCGCCCGCGCCGGATGGCTGCGGTGGTTCGACGCGCTGCCCGCGAACGCCGGCCGGCCGGGCAAGGGCCCCGTCGCGGCGCGGCTCGTGCTCGACGACGGCACCGGCATCACGTTCACCGAGGCGGGCACCAAGAAGGGGCTCGCGATCTGGGTGGTCCGCGACCCCGCGGATGTTCCCGGCGTCGCGACGCTCGGTCCGGATCCGCTCGATCCCTCGTTCACTGTGCAGCGATTCGCCGCGGTGCTGGCCGCTGCGGGGCGCGCCCAGATCAAGGGCGTGTTGCGCAGCCAATCGATCATCGCCGGCATCGGCAACGCGTACTCGGACGAGATCCTGCACGCCGCCAAGATGTCGCCGTTCAAACCGGCGAACATGCCTGAGGCCGACGTCGAGCGGCTCTACGCGGCGATGCAGACGACCCTGCGTGACGCGCTCGCCCGCGACGACGGCGTGCCGCCCAGCGAGCTCAAGGGCGAGAAGAAGTCGAACATGCAGGTCCACGGCCGCACGGGGGAGATCTGCCCCGTGTGCGGTGACGTCGTGCGCCAGGTGCGGTTCGCCGACAACTCGCTGCAGTACTGCGCGACCTGCCAGACCGACGGCAAGCCGCTCGCCGATCGCGCCATGTCGCGCCTGCTCAAGTAGTCGGACCTGCGCCGGGCCGCCGCCGCGGACCCTCTCGGAAGGCCGGCCGGGGGAGCCCCTCACGGTCGCCGGATGCGCGGATGAGCACGCCCGCCCAGGTGCGGAACGGCCGCCAGGCATCCGAGATCCGCGCGAGCTCCTGTGCGGAAGCCGGCGCCGACAGCTGCCAGTAGTGCTGGATGTACGCGGCGATAGCGGGCTCCGTCGCGGACGGCACATCCGTTGCGCCGGTGCTGCGCCCGAGCACGAGCATGGCGAAGGTCGGCCCGATGCCCGGCAGCGTCAGCAGCTGCGCGGTCGCCTCCGCGGCGGGCATCGCGACCAGGGCGGCGGCATCCAGCCGCCCGTCGAGCGCCGCCTCGGCCACGCCGCGCAGCCGCTCCATGCGTTGCGGCTCGATCGACGGGAACGACCCGATGCCCAGCACGGTCTCGGGCAGCGGGAAGGACGCGAGCGGGCCGTCGGGCAGATCGAACACCGTGCCGAACTGCTCCGACAGCCGGGTTCGCACGCCGGCCGCCTGCGACCGCTGGCGGCGCTGGCTGAGCACGGACCACGCGGCGGCTTCCCACGGCGAGTAGAACGCGACGGGCCGGAAGCCGGGCACGCGCGCCTGCAGCATGCCGAGGACCGGATCGCGCCGCCCCACCTCGAGCCAGGCGGCGGCGGCGACGTCGAGGCCCACCACGCGCAGCGCCTGGTGCCACGCGGCGTCCGGATCGGCGTCGCCGAACACCTCGCCGGTCACCGTGCCGTCGTCCGACTGCCGCAGGTACACGCCCGCCGCCGACCGGTAGCCGTCGACGCCGAACGCCATCGCCATGCCGGCGTCGGGGTTCGCACGCGCCCGCTGCGGCCCGAACCCGAACGCCGCGGCTTCCCGCAGCGAGAACGGTGCGTCGGGCACCATCGATCGCGTCTGACTCATGCCCGGAACCTAGCGCGACGCGGCGCCGCGCATGTGGACGATGTCCACCGAGAGCGCCCGAACCCGCGAAACTAGGCACATGCGTGTCGCCGTCGTCGGAGCGGGCCCGTCCGGCCTCGCAGCCGCCCGAGCCTTCAAGGAGCTCGGGCTCGACGTCGTCGTGTACGAGGCCGCGCCCGACATCGGCGGCGTCTGGAGCAATACCCGCCGCTACCCGGGCATCTCGACGCAGAACAACAAGCACACCTACGCCTACTCGGACCGCCGCATGCCCGACCACGCGGCCTACGCCCCCGCCGGCGCCGACGTGCGCGAGTACCTGCACGGGTTCGCGCGCGACGCGGGACTCGAGCCGCTCATCCGCCTGAACACCCGCGTCGCCGCGGCCGAACCGACCGCCGACGGCTGGCGGTTCGAGACCCGCGGCCCCGACGGCGTCGACGTCGAGCACGTCGACTGGCTCGTCGTGGCGAACGGCCTGTGCTCGAAGCCCTACGTGCCCGCGTTCATCGGCCGGGATGCGTTCGAAGCGGCCGGCGGGCTGGTCCTGCCCCCGTCGACGATCGGCGACGCGGAGGTCCTGAAGGACCGGGACGTCGTCGTGCTCGGCTGGGGCAAGTCGGCGGGCGACATCGCCGCCGCGGCCGCGCCCATCGCGCGATCGGTGCACGTGATCGCGCGCGGCATCGGCTGGAAGCTGCCGCGGAACGTCGGCCGCATCCCGTTCGAGCGCATCATGCTCTCCCGCCTCGGCGAGCACCTGATCTGGGGCCCGCACCGCTCGGTCGGCGGCCGCGTGCTGCGCCGGCTCACCTCGCCGCTGCGGCCGCTCGTCGTGCACCGCCTGGGCGCCGCGGTCGTCAAGCAGCTCGAGCTCGAGCGACGTGGTCTCGTGCCGGGCGTCCCCGCCGACCGGCTCGACCATCTCCTGTCCGAGGGTCTGCTCGAGGCCGTCGACGACGGCACCGTGGTCGTGCACCGCGAGACCCGCATCACCGAACTCCGCGGCGGCGACCGCCCGCGCATCCTGCTCGACGACGGCACCCACATCGAGACCGACGTGCTCGTCTCCGCGACCGGCTACGACCAGGACCTCGACCTGTTCACCGAGGCGACGAAGCTGCAGCTGATCGACGCGGACGGCGACCTCGCTCTCGTCCGTTACGCGCTGCCGACCGCGGTGCCGCGGCTCGCGTTCGTCGGCTGGGTCAACTCGTTCCGTGCCCTGATCAACGCCGAGATCCAGTCGCTGTGGATCGCCGCGGTCATGCTCGGCGCGCTCGAGGTGCCCGAGCACGCGAAGCGCCGCCCGTACGTCTTCCGCATCGGCCACGACCGGGCGCAGGCGCGCAACGTGCCGCTGCTGCCCGAGAACGGCTCGTTCCTCACCGTCGACCAGTGGCTCGCCGACCTCGACCTGCGGGTGCCCGCCTGGCGGCGGCGCGGGGAACTGTTCGGCCCGCTCACGCCGGGCGTGTACGCGGACGTGCTGGGCCGGCTGCGAGCGCGCCTGGCCGCGCGGTCAGCGCCGCAGAGCCTTCGCTCGCTGCAGCCCGCGACGGACGACGCCGGGCACGAGTGACGACTCGACCCTGAGGTACGGCACGCGGGTGCCGCCGAAGGCGAGCTTGTAGGCGCCGACCTTCTCGTCGACCCAGCCGGAGAAGTCGAGGGCGGTGTGCCCGTCCGCGACCGCGGCCTCGAGCATCGCGGCGGACAGCACCGCGTTCGGGTTCGCGTCGCGGAACCGCTGCAGGCACCCCCCGACCCACGCGACCGCGGTCGGATGGCCGCCGAGCATCGCCTGCGCGCCCGCGATCTCGCCGCCGACGGTCACGACCCACGTGCGCACGTCGGCGCGTCCGGCCGCCCACGCCTCGAACCGGGCGCCGGCATCCGCAGGATACGGCGAGCGACGCCCGCGCCCCCCGTACGTCTCGTCGAGCACCGCACCGATGACCTGAGCGAACTCACCCGGCGCGGCGGCGCGCACCTCGGCGCCGTCCCGCACCGCACGCCGGATGTCGCGGCGCCGCAGCGACGAGAACTCGGCCTGCAGCAGTGCTGGCGACTCGTACGCGGTGACGACCTCGACGCTCGCGTCCTCCACGGCGTCGAAGCCGGCGTCGGTGAGGGCCGCGGCCGTCGCCGGTCCGGAGTCCGCCGGCCCGAACTCGAATCGCGCGAGCAGCAGGCCGGAGGAGCGCTGCCACCGCCGGAACGCCGTGAGAGTGGCGCCGAGCGCATCGGCCGGCACGAGCGGGCCGACGAACGGGAAGGGCAGGTAGGGGGAGTCGACTGCACGCCTGGACCGCCTCGCGACCGGGAACACCCCGATCGCGGTCGAACCGCGTATCACCACGAGCCGCTCCACGACGACGTGCAGCAGCGAGGCCTGCAAGTCGAGCCACGCCCAGTCGTGGAACGCGGTCGAGCCCGGATGCGCCGCGACGAGCCGGTCCCAGAGCGCGCCGTCCCGGGTGCGGGCGAGCCGCACGAGCGGAGCGCCCGCCGGGTTCGACCGCACGGACGGCGCGCTGACGGTCATGGAGCGAATCGTACCGAGCGGTCGCATCCCGCCGCCGTCCGGCTCTCCACAGCCGCGCATCCGACACGCCGCACACCGGAATCCGGGCGGAACATGGGTCGCACCTGGTCATCGGGGAGAATGCGCTTCACCGGCAGCGTTGCCTCGACTCACGAAAGGGTGCGCCCATGGTCACCATCGCCGTGTTCTGCGGTTCAAGCCCCGGCACCGATCCCGTCTACGCCGAGACCGCGCGCCTGGTCGGCCGTGCCATCGCCGGCCGCGGCTGGGGACTCGTGTACGGCGGCGGCCACGTGGGCCTCATGGGCGCCGTGGCGGATGCGGCCCTCGCCGCGGGTGCGCCGGTCACCGGCGTCATTCCGCACGCCCTGCACCAACGCGAGGTCACGCACGGCGAGGTGACCGAGCTGGTGCTCGTCGACTCGATGCACGAACGGAAGCTGATCATGTCCGAGCGCAGCGACGCGTTCCTCGCGCTGCCCGGCGGTCCGGGCACGATCGAGGAGATCACCGAGCAGTGGACGTGGGCGCAGCTCGGCATCCACGAGAAGCCGTGTGGATTCCTGAACGTCGACGGGTACTACGACCCGTTCATCCAGATGGTCACGACGATGCGCGACCGCGGGTTCACCCACCCTCGCTACACCGACATGCTGCGGTTCAGCGACGACGTGGAGACGCTGTTCGATGCGTTCGTGGCGTACGTGCCGCCGGCACGGATGCAGGCGTCACCGGGCCTGGAGATGAGCAGCGGGCCGATCGTCCCGTAGCCCCATTACCGCCGGAACCGGAGAATCCCGGTCAGGCGCGCCGCACCGACCCTGGGAATCCCGGATCCCGATTTGCGATGCGCGCGCGCGATCGACAGACTCACCACGTGGCAATGTGGCTCGTGACGACGATCGGCGTGCTCGCCTGGTTCGCCGGAGCGACACTGCTCGCGATCGTGCTCGGCAGGGCCATGCTCATCCGTGAAGGTGTCCGGCAGGTGCAGCAGGCCTCAACGCTGGACGACGACTTCGACGCCGTGATCGTCGCCTACCACCTGCCGTCCGCCGTCCGCCACCTCTGACGCCGAAGCCGCATGGCGGGCCGTGACGGCCCGTCCGACGCGGCTCGCCAGCCGGACGAACGGCGCCTCGACCAGCCGGTGGAACACGATCGCCGCGCCCAGGCACACCGGCAGTGCGAGCGCGATGCTCCAGCCCACCGACCAGTCCTCGGTCGCCGAGCGCACGCCGAGCAGGATCGGTTCGTGCACCAGATACAGGCTGAACGAGACCGTCCCGGCCCACTGGGCGGGCCGCGTCGACAGGGCGGCCCGCAGCGGATGCCAGGTCGCGGCCGCGACGACGAGCAGCCAGCAGCCGAGCACGGGGATCGCGCGCCAGTCCGACGCGGCGTCCGCGCTGAGCCCGAGGCCCTGCAGCCACCAGTCCGTGGTCATGAGCAGCACGGCTGCCAGGATCGCGAGCGGCCAGCGGCCGCGCCGGGTGCCCCATTGCTCGCCCCACGCACGGATCGCCGGCCAGTGCGCGGCGGTGATCGCGCCGACGCCGAACACGGCCAGGTAGTAGATGAGGTCGATGTCGTAGGCGGCACCGACCTGGAGTGCGCCGACGATCGTCACGACGCCCGCGATCGTCTGCCGACGGCCCGACGTGACGAGCCACAGCACGGCAGGCAGGGCGAGGGAGAACAGCAGCTCCCACTGCAGTGACCAAAGGGGGCTGATGCGTCCCGAGACGCCACCGATCAGGGTGAGGTCCGCGGCGACCCCCTTGGGAATGATCGTCGCGGGGCGGCCCGACGCCCACGAGCTGGCGTCGTGCGACAGATCGCCGCGGAGCGACAGCAGCGTGTATCCGACGAGCACGGCGACCAGAGTCGGGGCGTAGAGGCGGACGAGCCGCTTCGCGTAATAGGCGTTCCAGTCGAAGCGCTTCGCCTTCGCCACCGGCAGCGTCAGCACGAAGCCGCTGAGCACGAAGAAGAGCAGCACCGCCTCGGTGCCGGTCCAGACGATCTGCAGCGGTGTGTACGACAGCACCCAGGCGGTGGCCGAGATCGCCTCGTGCTTGCTCGGGGAGTAGGACGCCGCGAAGTCGGGGACGAGCAGCAGCAGGTGGTGGGCGAGCACCACGAGCGCGGCGACACCCCGCAATCCATCCAGCGAGGCCAGCCGGGAATGAGCTGCCATTCTTCGACGGTAGGGGCGGTTCCGGGCTGTCCCCTGACGCCGTGGTCAAAGGAACGTCGACGTTTCCTCTGAATTCGCGATGACCGCGGTGTGACGAATCGAGACCGAATTCCCAGCTTCCGGGGGCTTGTCGAACGCCCCCTGTTCGGGTGTACTGCAATCCCCGAACCCATCGCTGGAGCCCATCGTGCAGAACCCAATGCGCGCAACACACGCCTGGTGGAACGACCGGATCGTCGATCCCATCGCAGACGCCTTCGCCCGCCTGAACGCCCAGGCGACCGTCGAACTCGCCCTGACCGAACGCGAGGCCGGCCCGCGCTAGGCGCCGGGGAAGTACGCCTCCGGCGGCTCCTCGCGGCCCGTCTCGGCGAGCCACTGGTCGGCCTGCGCCTGCAGCGCCTCGATCACCGGGAAGATCTGCTCGCTCGGGATGCGCACCCGAGCCGCCACCCGGCCGGGCAGCACGGTGGCGACCGGCATGCCGTGCTCGTCGAACTGGGGCTGCGCGGGCTGCGTGACCGCGACGAAGTCGAGCACGAACGTGCTCGGCGTGTGCCACACGTTGGCGAAGTCGGCGAAGACGCCGACCTGCACCTCGGGCGGGAGGTCGATCGCGACCTGCGTGGGCGGAGCGGGCGTCTCGTCGTCCATGCGGGAACGCTACGCCCCGCGTGCACCGTGCACCGTGCAGCTGCTCGCTACGCGGTCGGGAAGCGCTCGCCCACGACCTCGCATCGCTCGCCCGACACCACCGCGTTCTCGGGCACCTCGCCCGAGACGACCGTGAGCGGGCGCGCCAGCGCCGACCGGCCGACGTGCGCGCCGCCGAGCACGATGCACCGCGACGTGATCCAGGCTCCGTCGTCGATGACGATCGGCCGGGTGATCAAGGCCATGTCGCGCCGATGGGCGTGACTGCCGGTCGTGAGGAACGTGTCCTGCGACACGACCACATCCGCGCCGATCGTGACGCGGTCCTGGTTGTGGAACCAGACGCCCTCGCCGATCCACGACCGGTCGCCGATCTCGAGCTTCCACGGGAACTTCACGCGGGTGCGCGGCCGGAACAGCACCCCCTCGCCGATCGTCGCGCCGAAGGCGCGCAGGACGCGGATGCGCAGCGCTGAGGAGATCTGCAGGGAGTTCGTCACGAACAGCCGCTCCGCGAGCAGCCACGCGGCGAGCACCCAGACGGGCCGGTCCCACGCCTGCCGTTCGCCCGGCGCCTTCGACAGATCGATCACTCGGGTCCCGGTCCGCGCATCCATGCCTCCGAGTCTTGCGCACCCCGTGTTTCGCGCGTCCTACACCGTGTGCACGCGGCCCGGCGGCAGGCCGCTGGAACCAGTTCAGGGGGACACGAAAAGCGCTTTCACGTCATTCCGTGCACGGCGCGGACGCAGCGCGCGCATCGCGGCGTGCCGCGCGGAAACGGTCACATCGGCCTCCGAGAATCCACCCATGACGTTGATGTCGGAACGCCCATCCATCACCACGCCCGACCCGGACCAGTGGATCTTCGTCGCATCCTCGAAGGACCGCGCGATCGAGGCACCGGTGAACCGCACCCGGCTCGTCGCCCGGGTCGTGCTCATCGCGCTCGCGGTGGCCGTCGTCGTGATGCTCCTCGGCGTCGTCGAGGCGCGCCAGCTGGCCGGCTCGCTCGCGGTCAGCGGCGCCGAGAAGCGTGCGACCATCCTCGCCACCGACGTGATCGAGCCGGAGATCACGGAAGGCGTCGCGAACAGCGACGCCCAGGCGATCGGCGCACTCGACTCGGTCGTGAAGACGCACGTGCTCACCAGCGACATCGCGCGCGTGAAGATCTGGAACGCGGAGGGCACGGTCCTCTACTCCGACGAGCCCCGACTGATCGGCCGATCGTTCGCGCTCACCCCCGCCCAGCGAGTCGCGTTCTCGAGCGGTGACATGCACGCGGGCCTCGCTGATCTGACGGCGCCGGAGAACCGCTACGACCGCGCGTGGGGGCCGTTGCTCGTGGTGCAGAAGACCGTGCACGCGCCGAACGGCACACCGATGCTCGTCGAGTTCTCGTACAACTACGACGACCTGATGGCGTCGTCGGTGCGCATCTGGGGCGGCTTCGCGGTCATCACCGGCATCAGCCTGCTGCTGCTCACCCTCGCGCTGCTGCCGCTGCTGCGTCGCCTGGTGCGGCGCCTCGAGCGCTCCCAGGCACAGCGCGAGCAGCTGCTCATGAAGGCGATCGACGCATCCGACCGGGAGCGCCGCCGCATCGCCGCCATGCTGCACGACGGACCGGTCCAGGACCTCGTGGGCGCCGGCTACCGCATCGGCGCCGCCGCGACCGCCGTGCACGGCACGGTCGCCGGCGACACCCTCGAGGAGGCGGAGTCGACCATGCGCGCGACGGTGCAGAGCCTGCGCGCGCTGCTCGTCGACATCTACCCGGCGACGCTCTCGCAGTCGGGACTCACGATCGCGCTGCAGGACCTCGCCGCGGGGGCCCGCAGCCGTGGCGCACTCGTGACCGTGCAGGTGGATGCCGGAGTGCGGCTGCGACCCGAGGCGGAGCACCTCGTCTTCCGCATCGCCCGCGAGACGATCGCGAACGCGACCAAGCACTCGGGCGGCGCGCCGATCCACCTGACGCTGCGGCCGGAGGGCGAGCGGGTGATGCTGACGGTCCGCGACCACGGGCCCGGCTTCGACGCCGAGCACCTGCTCGCGAGCCCGAAGGCGAACCACTTCGGTCTGCGGCTGCTGCAGGACGCCGTCGAGGACAGCGGCATCGAGGCGGAACTGAGGGTGTGCAGCACCCTGGGCAAGGGCACCACCTGGGTGCTGCGGTGCACCCCCTGACGACGAATCCGGACGAAAGGCACACGATGGTTGCGAAATGGCATTCGGCGCGCCTCCGCGCGGTCGAGGGCGAGTCTCCCTTGAATGGGGGGCACCACCGACCTTCCCAAGGAGACTCCGATGTCGAAGCCGATCCGCCTCGTTCGCGACTGGTGCGTCGAACAGGTCACCGCGATCGCTAACGTCACCGGACTGGACACGCGGGTCGCCGATGCGGCCCGCCGCCTCGAGCGCCGCAGCACCCGCAGCGACCTCACCGAGGCCGCGTAGCCCTAGCCGCGCGAACGCTCGACGATCAGCCGGGCGAACGCGTCAGCCGCCGGCGGCAACGACGGATGCCGACGCGTGATGAGCGCGAGCGACCGTTCCACCGCGGGACCGGCGAACGGCACGGTCGCGCACTCGGCGAACGCCATCAGCGGCAGCACCGAGCGCGTCACCGCCGTCACGCCGAGTCCCGCGCCGACCATTCCGGCGGCCGCGCCGGGCGAGCGCACCTCGACCGTGTCGATCGGCGAGACGCCGACGACCGCGAACGCATCGTCCGTCAGCCGTCGCAGGCTGCTGCCCGCCCCGAGCAGTACGAACCGCTCCGAGGCGAGCTGCGCCCACGTCACCGACTCGGCGGACGCGAGCGGATGCGCCCGCGGCACGACCGCGACCATCGGATCCGGCCCGAGCGAGGTGGCCTGCAGGTCGCCCGCCGAGTCGGGTGACTCGCTGAGCCCGAGGTCCGCCTCGCCGGTGCGGACGAGCCGCAGCACGTGGCGGGCGTCCCCGTCGACGACCGTCACCTGCACGGACGGCCGCGCGGACCGGAACTCGGCGACGGCCTGCGGCACCATCGCCGCCGCCAGCGACGGCAGCGCGGCGATGGTCACCGCGCCACGCAGCCCCTGCCGGTAGGAGGCGAAACGGGCGACCCCGCCGTCGTAGGCCGCCACGATCTCACGTGCGGTCCCGAGGAACTCGGCCCCGTCCGGCGTCAGGGCGAGCGTGCGTGTGGTCCGGTCGAACAGCCGCAGCCCCAGCATCCGCTCCACGTCACGGATCGTTCGGCTCAGCCCCGGCTGGCTCACCCTGGTGCGCTCGGCCGCCTCGGTGAACGATCCGGCCTCGACCAGCGCGATGACGCGCCGCAACTGCTCGATCGTCGGATTCATCACCTCAGGGTATCAATGCATGTCATTTCAGAACTTCTGTAATGGCGTGGCGTCGCGCACCATTGCTGCATGCGCACCATCCGGATCGGCAGCGGCGCCGGCTTCGCCGACGACCGCATCGCCCCCGCCGTCGAGCTCGCCGAACGCGGCGACCTCGACTACCTCGTCTTCGAGTGCCTCGCCGAGCGCACGATCGCGCTCGCGCAGGCCGAGCGGCTGAGCCGATCCCGGCCGCCGGCTTCAGCGAGTGGCTGGTCGACCGCATGGAGGCGGTGCTGCCCATCGCCGCTGCCCGCGGCATCCGCATCATCACGAACATGGGCGCGGCGAACCCGCTCGCCGCCGCCGCGGTCGTCGCCGACACGGCCGCCCGGCTCGGCATCGACGGGTTGCACGATCGCCGCCGTCACCGGCGACGACGTGCTCGGCCGGGTCGCGGGCAGCGACCTGCCACTGCTCGAGCGCGCCGGCACGGTCGGCGACGTCGACCCGATCTCCGCGAACGCCTACCTGGGCGCCGCCGGCATCGTCGAGGCGCTCGCCGCCGGGGCGCGACGTGATCGATCACCGGCCGCGTCGCGGACCCGAGCCTCTTTCTCGCGCCGGCCGTGCACGAGTTCGGCTGGGAGCCCGACGACTGGCACCGTCTCGGCATCGGCACGGCGATGGGGCATCTGCTCGAGTGCGCCGGCCAGGTCACGGGCGGCTACTTCGCCGACCCCGGCGTGAAGGACGTCCCGGACCTCGCCCACCTCGGGTTCCCGCTCGCGGAAGTCGGCGAGGACGGCACGCTCGTCATCACGAAGGCGCCGGGCACCGGCGGATGCGTCACGGTCGCCACGGTCACCGAGCAGCTGCTCTACGAGGTCCACGATCCGGCGAATTACCGCACGCCCGACGTGACCGCCGACTTCTCCGCGGCCCGCCTCACGCAGGTCGGCCCCGACCGCGTCGCCGTCGAGGGCGTCACCGGCGCCGTGCGCCCGGACACCCTGAAGGTCTCGGTCGGCTACGTCGACAGCTGCATCGCCGACGGCCAGATCTCCTATGCCGGCCCCAATGCGGTCGCGAGGGGGCGCCTCGCACTCGATCTCGTTCGCGCCCGCCTCGAGGGGATGCCGATGAGCGAGGCGCGCTTCGAGCTGATCGGGGTGGATGCGGTTCACCGCGGTGCCGGCACCGCTCCGCCGACCGACCCGGCCGAGGTCCGCGTCCGCGTCGCCGCCCGCACCGCCGATCTCGCCACCGCCCGCCGCATCGGCCGCGAGGTCACGGCGCTCTGGCTCAACGGGCCGGCCGGCGGGGCGGGCGCGACCCGATCCGCGGTCGAGGACATCGCGATCGTCTCGGTCTTCCTGCCCCGGGACGCCGTGCCGGCCGAGGTCACCACGGTCCCGACCCGCACACCCGTGGCCGTCTGATGCGCCTCCACGACCTCGCACACGCCAGGGCGGGCGACAAGGGCGACCTCTCCGACCTCTCCGTTATCGCCTACGACCGCGCCGACTACGGCCGTCTCCGCGCCGAGGTCACCGCCTGCGGGTCCAGGCGCACTTCTCGGACCTCGGCGTCACGACCGTCGACCGGTACGAGGTCCCGCAGCTCGGCGCGCTGAAGTTCGTGCTGCACGCCGCGCTCGGCGGCGGCGTCACCCTATCGCTCAGCCTCGACGCGCACGGCAAAGCCCTGTCGTCGTGCCTGCTCGAACTCGAACTCGATGACACGGGAGCCTCTGATGCCTGACCGGATCCGCCGCAGCACGCCGGCCGGCACACTCATCGGCGTCGAGACGGCGGATGGCGGCGCGCTCTTCGCCGGCATCCCCTTCGCGGCGCCACCGGTCGGCGCGCTGCGCTTCCGGCCGCCACAGCCCATCCCGGACGCCACGGACGACGTCGACGCCATCGCGTTCGGGCCGGCACCCGCACAGGCTCAGGGTGCGCTCGGGCGACGTGATCCGGACGCCCCCCGACCGCCGATGAGCCCGACGATGCAGCGCATGATGGCGGCGATGGGCCGGCGCGTCGAGTCCAGCGAGGACTGCCTCACTCTGAACGTCTGGACACCGGAGCTTCCGGAAGCGCGGCCCGAGACGGGCCGCGGGGCTGGTGTCGCGGCGGCGACCAGAAATGGGCGCCGCTCCCAGCTCCAGCGCCCCGTCATCGTCTGGATCTACGGCGGCGGCTTCGAGAACGGCACCGCCGCCCCGCCCACCACCGACGGCGCCGCGCTGTCCCGTGTCACCGGCTGCGTCGTCGTCAGCATCAACTACCGCGTCGGCGTGCTCGGCTGGGGCTACTGGGCCGGCCTCGGTGGCGAGGACTGGGCGGACTCGAGCAACCTCGGTCTGCAGGACCAGATCGCGGGACTGGCCTGGGTGCGCCGCAACATCGCCGCGCTCGGCGGCGATCCCGGACGCATCACTGTTGCGGGGAAGTCCGCTGGTGCCTTCAGCATCGGCTCGCTGCTCTCATGCCGAGCGCCTCGGGGCTTTTCGGCAAGCGATCCTGTCGAGCGGGAGCACCCGGCGCATCTTCCCGGCCGAGACCGCGAGTGAGCATCGCAGCGGACCTCATGGCTGCAGTTGGCGTGGGCACCATGGAGGAGCTGCTGCAGGTGGAGTGCCGAAGCTGATCGCTGCCCAGGTCGCGGTCAGACAGCGATATCGGTCAGCGCAACCTGCCGGGCGGCCGGACCTGGGGCGTCGTGCTCGATGGCACCGTCGTCGTCCGACGACCCGCAGCAGGCGCTCGCGGACGGCCGCGCGAAGCACATCCCGATCCTCGCCGCCGCCAATCACGACGAGGTCCGCATGTTCCAGGTGATGGGTGGGGCGGCATTCGCGCCCGCCGACGAGCAGGCGCTGCTGGCAGAGATCGCGAGGGCCGGATTCCTCGACCCGGCGACGACCCTCGCGAACTACACGAATCGTCTCGGCACGTCGAGTCTCGGTGACCTGCGCTCCGCGCTGCTCACCGATGTCGTCTACCGCAACCCGGCGATCGAGATGGCGGCCGCCCAGGTCGCCGCCGGTGGAGCGGCCTGGTCGTACGTCTTCAACGGCCATCCGCTCGGCGCCCAGTTCGGCGCGTTCCACGCGGCTGATCTGCTGTACGCGTTCGACTCGCTCGAGGCGCTCGCGATCGACCACCCGCGCGAGCTCGCTGTCCGCGACGCCCTCACGGCGGCCTGGCGCGACTTCGCCTGGACGGGCGACCCGGGCTGGCCGCAGTACCAGGCCGGCGCGCCGACCACGCGCCAGTTCGGCGGCGACGACTTCATCACGGTCTGACAGCGGCTCCGGCAGTTCGCCCCGAGGGCTATCGCAGCGGCCCGGCCGCGGCCAGGGTGGAGTCAGCGACGACGCATTCCATCGTCCCCGCCGCCGCGAGGGGAGCGCTCGATGCATGACCCGATCCGCGTGCAGACCCCGGCGGGACCACTCGCCGGCACCACGACCGACACGGGCGGTTCGGTCTTCGCCGGCGTCCCCTTCGCGACGCCGCCGGTCGATGCACTGCGCTTCCGGCCGCCGCAGCCCATGCCGGACGCGACGGACGACATCGACGCGACCACCTTCCGGCGGGCACCGGCCCAGCCGCAGGGCGCGCTCGGCATGCGGGACCCGGACACCCCGCCCAGCGCGACCGTGACGGCGATGTCCCGGACCGTGCTGCGGTACCTGGCCGCGCAGGCGGCGCAGCGCGTGCAGACGAGCGAGGACTGCCTCTACCTGAACGTCTGGGTGCCGGAATCGCTGACGCGCGCCCCGGGACGCGCCGCGGGGCAGGCATCTCCAGTTCCGGCGCCCCCGTCATCGTGTGGATCCACGGCGGCGGCTTCGAGAACGGCGACGCCGCGCCTCCGGGCACCAACGGCGCCGCACTGTCGCGCATGACCGACTGCGTCGTCGTGAGCGCGAACTACCGCCTCGGCGTGCTCGGCTGGGGCTACTGGACCGAGCTCGGTGGCGAGGACTGGGCGGACTCGAGCAACCTCGGCCTGCAGGACCAGATCGCCGCGCTCGCCTGGGTGCGCCGCAACATCGGCGCTCTCGGCGGCGACCCGGCCAACGTCACCGTCGCGGGCCAGTCGGCAGGCGCCTGCAGCATCGGTGCCCTGCTCACCATGCCGAGCGCCGAGGGACTCTTCGACAAGGCGATCCTCTCCAGCGGCAGCACGAGCCGGCTCGTCCCGCCCGACGTCGCCGCCCGCATGGCCGAGCACCTCGCCGATCGGGTCGGCGCCGCCACCATGGAACAACTCCAGCAGGTCGATGCGGCAGACCTGCTCGCCGCGCAGGTGGAGGTCATCGACAGCGACCTCGGCGCGCGGAACCTGCCCGGCGGTCGCGCCTGGGGCGTCGTGCTCGACGGCCGCGTCGTCCGTGACGACCCGCAGCAGGCGCTCGCCGCGGGCGCCGCACGCCACATCCCGCTGCTGACCGCCGCGAACGTCGACGAGGTCCGCATGTTCCAGCTGCTGCTCGGCGCCGGTTTCGCCCCGCCCGACGAACAGGCGCTGCTGACGGAGATCGAACGCGCCGGCTTCAGCGACGCGCCCGCCGCGCTCGCGAATTACACGTTCCGCGCCACGCAGCACGCCACCTTTGCCGACCTTCGCTCCGCCTTCTTGACCGACGTCATCTACCGCACCCCGGCCTCCGAGACGGCCAGGCTGCAGGTCGAGGCCGGCGGCCGGGCCTGGTCGTACGTCTTCAACGGCAGGCCGCTGGGCGCGCTCTTCGGCGCCTTCCACGGCGCCGACCTCATCTACGTCTTCGACCAGCTCGGCGCGCTCGGCATCGACGACGCGCGCGAGCGCACCGTCCGCGACGACCTGACCGCGGCATGGCGCCGCTTCGCCTGGACGGGCGACCCGGGCTGGCCGCAATACAGCGCGACGGGCACGACGACCCGCCAGTTCGGCGGGGCGCGCTGGAGCTATGGACGCAGAGCGCCGCATCGATCGCCCGATCAGCGCGACGGCCGGAAGACGGCCCGGTAGCGAGCCGCTCGATAGGGTGCGAGGGACGCGGCGAAGCGGCTGCGCGGTGAGTGGAACGGACACCCGATGACGGAACCGACGGACGCGCAGGACGCGGC
Organism: uncultured Actinomycetota bacterium; assembly: GCA_963716965.1. GTDB lineage: Bacteria > Actinomycetota > Actinomycetes > Actinomycetales > Microbacteriaceae > Amnibacterium. The sequence goes on from CAVQUZ010000003.1 coordinate 502,697, forward strand.
GAGCGAGCTGCTCGCACGGATCGAACAGCAGGAGACCGAGCTCGTCTTCCCGGGCTTCAGCTACGCCGACGCCTGGAGCATCGGCAGCCGCCTGGTCGAACTCGGCACCGAGCGCGGCCTGCCGATCGCGATCAGCATCGTGCTCGGGCGCCAGCGGGTCTTCCACGCGGCGCTGTCGGGTTCGTCCGCGGACAACGACGACTGGATCGCGCGCAAGCTCGGCAGCGTCTTCCGCTTCGGCCACGCGTCGTACTGGATCGGCACCGCCTTCCGGACGCGGGGCGGCGACTTCGTGCAGGACAACCCGCACCTCGACCTGAGCCGGTTCGCGGGTGCCGGCGGTGGCTTCCCGATCCGCATCGGCGAGATCGTGGTCGGCGCGATCGGCGTCTCGGGCCTGCCCGAGGCCGACGACCACGCCCTGGTCGTGCAGGTCATCCGCGAGCACCTGACGCGCGCCGCCTGACATTCGCTCCGCCACGGTCAGGCCGCGATCTGCCGCGCGGGCGGTCCGCCTCGCCGAGGTCGTCGATCGCGATCGACGGATGCGGGCGGCACGAACCAGGGTGCGCCGTCGGCGCCCCGGAACATCGCCCAGCCATCGAGCTCGAATCGATGGTGGTGGTACGAGCACAGCACGATGCCGTTCTCGAGACTGGTCGGACCGAATTCGTGCCGGGTCGATGTGCGCGGCCTCACATCTGTCCGGTGGTTCGAGGCAGTCGGTGAAGACGCATCCACCGTCTCGGGCGGCCATCGCGGTTCGTTGCGCCGGGCTGTGAGTCGGACCCTGACACCGAGATCGAGCACCTCCGGCCGGCTGCCGAGGACCATCGGATCAGGTGCCCGCCCGCCCCATGCGCCTCGCGGCCGACGCATGACCGGTTCGTGGATGCCCGCGAGGGTCGCGGTCCCGATCCTCGACTCGAGGGCTTCGAGCGTCATGGTCACGACGAGGTCGACGGGGAGCCGGGCATGACGCCTTCGCGACCGTCATCGCCTGCTTGGCGATCGTCACGAATGCATCGGCGCACCGCTGCGCGCTCGTGCGCACGTCGTCGACCGCCGGATCGGACCCGGCCACATCGTTGTCGAAGACCTGCCGGCGAGGAGCGGTGGCGCGGTGATCGCGGCGATCACGTACGCGGCCGACTCGGGATCGAAGAACGAGAACCGGGTCACGCCGTCGGCCTGCTGGTGCACGGAGCCCGACCGCTGACTGCGCTGCGCGTTCGCGCGGTCGGAGGCGCCCTCGGGGTCGACGAGGTTCGGCACCTGCCGAAGCCAGAGAGGAACGAGTCGACGCTCGACGCGTACATCCTCGCCGATCGACGAGTCCCCTCCAGGTGAGAGCGAGTTCGGCCGAGACGCGACCTTTCACCCGATCGAGCACGCCGATCATCCCGCGCCGACCGCCAGCGGTGTGCCGGAAGCGAGCGCTTCGGCGACGTGCGGATGACGGCGGCAGCGCTGCCAGCTCGTCGAGGAGCGGTGCAATGATGCCGATCGCTATCAGTTCGCGCGCGGCACGTGCCGATACACCGGTCGTCACGGCGATGAGTCGGCGCAGGACTGCTGGCCGTTCGGCCGGGCGAGCGACGACTCTCACCGCGCTGCGATCGCTGGGCGACCTCGGTGGCCAGGGCGATCTCGACCCGCTCGAGATGACGCCGCACCTCGCCGATGACGGCGACCTGCGCAGCAGTCCCAGTCGGAAAACGCCGAGCGAACCGCCGACATCGGAATCAGCGACCCGGCCCGATCGAACCCCGCGGCCAGCACACCGACGGCGGCGACGCTCGGTGCGCCCGCCACCGCGCGCGGAGCCGCGACCTGCCTCACCCGAACGATCCAAGAATCCCAGCACCCGGGCCGAGCCGCCGCCATCCCCTCGGCATTCGTCGCCACGGTCCCGCCCAACGTCACCCCGACCTGATCCAACGCGCGGGTCGAGATCGTGCTCACATACGCGAACGGCGGTCCCGACCAGAATGCCCGGCGTCGGGGTACCGCACGTGAGTCATCGCCGCGACGCCGGCGCCCTCTCCACCGAAGCGATCGCCGCCGCGTGCTCGCACGAATTCGACTTCCCCATCCTGCCCACCGCAATCGTCAGCAGCGGCGACCCGCAGCCGAGCCACGGGCAGGAACGTCGCGGGCGTGTCAGCAGGGTCGGGGTCGTCTTGATCTGCCCCGCGAGCGGTTCGCCGTGCAGCGTCCACGCGGCGCTCGCGCCGCCCGGATACGACGGCGCGACGCGGTCGTCGGCACCCCGGCGATAACGCCGGCGAGCAGCCCGGGGAAGTCGGCGGCGGTGAGCAACGCCGCCTCGCTGCCCCGCGAGATGCCCCAGACCACGAGCCGCGACGGGTCGACCCGCGGATCGCCGCGCCGCAGCTTCGCGGCGCGGACGAAGTACTCGAGCGGCACGTCCCGCAACTCGACGGCACACAGGCGTCCTTGAAGTACGCGACGGTCAACGTCGGATAGCCCTCCGCCGCGAGGGTCGACGCGCTGAACGCCTGCGACAGGCCGCCCTCCGACCCGCCGAGCAGCAGCACGCCGGGCCGTTTCGTGGTGGCAGCGGGATCGAACAGCTCACCGTCGACGCCGTCCTTCGCGACCGAGTATCGGGACCTGGTGACGCCGACCTGGTCGGGCGACCGCCGGTCGACCGTCGTGCTCGCGACCGTCACCCCGGCGACCCCCGCCCGCACGGCGATCCGAAGGCCACTCGCCGGCTGCACCAGCACGGGGTCGGACGTGCCCGCGTGCGCCAGCAGCGTGAACAGCCCCATCCCGTCCACGCCGATGTAGCTGCCGCCGACGGACCGATCGGTCGTCCGAACGACGCCGGACGCGGGCACCACGAAGTCGGCGCTCGAGCGCCACACCACGTGCTCGGCGTCGGTGGACCGCGCGGACAGCACGACGCGCGTGCCCGGTGTCAGCCCGATCACGGAGACCGTCACCGGTTCGTCGATGCGGGCGGACGCGGGGGAGACCGTCATGCGGGCAGGCGCGCGCGTGGCGCATCCGACGAGCCCGAACAGCAGCAGGGCACCCACGACGACCGCCGCCACGCCCCGCAGCCCCATCGCGTCCCTCCCGAACCCGCAGTGCGCCGACCGTAGCGATTCGACCTGGACATCGTCGGGCCCGGTCGGCGCAGCCGTGGGCGGACCGATCGCCCCCGGCGCCGCGCATTCACCCGACCCGAAGACGACCGAGGCACCATCGGCCCATGAACATCGACGCCGCGGAACTCTGGTTGGACGCCCGCGACCACGAGCAGGCCGCGCGCTGGGTCGAGTCCGACGCCGACGCCGCGCGGATCAGGGCGCGCGTGCGGGCGCTGGCCAGGGCGGAGGGCATTCGTGTCCGCACGGCCCGGTACGACGGCAAGGTCGTCGTCGTGCGCCTGGACGCGGCGCTCTGGCAGCAGTCGACGGCGACGATGCGCGAGAAGCTCACGCCGCCGGACGGGTCGTCGACCGCGACGTCGTCGGCGCAGCAGGCGTCCGCCGTCGGGGCACGCTGAAGCACCGATCGGGCAGCCCCTACTGGTACCGCAACCCGAGCACCTGCTCGTAGGTCGGCAGCCCGCTGGCGCCGACCAGCACGCCGCCGTCGTCGATCACGTCGCCCGTCGTCGTCAGCGCCGTCATGTGAGCGACGTCATGTGCCCCGTCGTCGGCGTCGGGAAGAGCATGCCGCTCTGCGCGGCGCCCGTGATCTCGGGTGGGATTCATCCACAACGAAAGGCGGTGCTTTCCCTGACGTCGACTCGGAATCGGCTCGACACACGTGCACCTCGACATTCGTTCCACAACGGGGGACAGCGGCGCCGACCCGTGCCATGGTCGTTATGGAACAATTGAGCCCGCCTCACCCACAGGCACCGCGCGGTCGCACCCATCGCCCGCCCCCTACGCATACAGAGGAAATCGTGGCGTTCAGAAAAGTTGCGTTCATCACCGGGATCACGGGCCAGGACGGTTCGTACCTGGCCGAGTTGCTGCTGAAGAAGGGCTACGAGGTGCACGGCCTGATCCGCCGCGCATCCACCTTCAACACCAGCCGGATCGACCACCTGTACGTCGACCCGCACGACTCGAAGGCGCGTCTGTTCCTGCACTACGGGGATCTGTCCGACGGCGCGCGTCTGGTGACGCTGCTCGCGGACATCAAGCCGCAGGAGGTCTACAACCTCGCCGCGCAGTCGCACGTGCGGGTCAGCTTCGACGAGCCGGAGCACACCGGTGACACCACCGGTGTCGGTGCGATGCGGCTGCTCGAGGCCGTGCGTCTCGCGGGTGTGCACTGCCGCTTCTACCAGGCGTCGTCGAGTGAGATGTTCGGTGCGACCCCGCCGCCGCAGAACGAGGAGACCCCGTTCTACCCGCGGTCGCCGTACGGGGCTGCGAAGGTCTATGCGTACTGGGTGACGAAGAACTACCGCGAGGCGTACGACATGTTCGCGGTGAACGGCATCCTGTTCAACCACGAGAGCCCGCGCCGCGGTGAGACGTTCGTGACCCGCAAGATCACCCGTGCGGTCGCCGCGATCAAGGCCGGCAAGCAGGACGCGCTGTACATGGGCAACCTCGACGCGATCCGTGACTGGGGCTACGCCGCGGAGTACGTCGAGGGCATGTGGCGCATGCTGCAGGCCGACCAGCCCGACGACTACGTGCTCGGCACGGGTGTCGGCTACACCGTCCGCGAGTTCCTCGAGACCGCATTCGGCCACGTGGACCTGAACTGGCAGGACTACGTGAAGTTCGACGAGCGCTACCTGCGCCCCACGGAGGTCGATGCGCTGGTCGGTGACGCGAGCAAGGCCGAGGCGAACCTCGGCTGGAAGGCGACCGTCGATGGGCTGGCGCTCGCGAAGCTGATGGTCGACGCCGACGTCGAGGCGCTGGCGCACGCCGGCAGCCCGTGGATCGACGGCGTCGACCTGGCCTCGTGGAACAACGGGGTGAACCTCACCCTGAACACGGTGCGCGCATGAGCGACACCACCGAGACGGACTTGCAGGGCGGCACGCCCTACGTGGCCGCCGAGTTGGATCGGGATGCGTCGTTCTACGTGGCCGGGCATCGCGGCCTGGTGGGTGGCGCGATCTGGCGCACGCTGAATGGCGCAGGGTTCTCGAATCTGCATGGTCGCAGCTCGAAGGAGCTGGACTTGAAGGACCGCTCGGCGGTGTTCGCGTTCTTCGCGGAGACGAAGCCGAAGTACGTGGTCCTGGCGGCGGCGAAGGTCGGCGGCATCATGGCGAACTCGACGTTCCCGGTGGAGTTCTTGTCGGAGAATTTGCAGATCCAGACGAATGTGATGGATGCGGCGCTCGCGAACGGCGCGGAGCGGCTGCTGTTTTTGGGTTCGTCGTGCATCTATCCGAAGTTCGCGGCGCAGCCGATCCGTGAGGATTCGCTGTTGACGGGCAAGCTGGAGGAGACGAACGACGCGTATGCGATCGCGAAGATCGCGGGCATCCTGAATGTGCAGGCGGTTCGCCGTGAGTACGGGCTGCCGTGGATCTCGGCGATGCCGACGAACCTGTACGGTCCTGGCGACAACTTCTCGCCCACGGGCAGCCACGTGCTGCCCGCGCTCATCCGTCGCTACGACGAGGCGCGGGCGTCGGGGGCTGGTTCGGTGACGAACTGGGGGACCGGCACGCCGCGGCGGGAGTTCCTGCACGTCGACGACATGGCGGATGCGTGTCTGCATCTGATGGAGCACTACGACGGTCCCGACCAGGTGAACGTCGGCACCGGCTCGGATGTCACGATCCGGGAGATCGCGGAGACGATCGCGGACGTCGTCGGCTTCGAGGGCGTCACCGAGTGGGACACGTCGAAGCCCGACGGCACGCCGCAGAAGCTCCTCGACGTGTCCAAACTCGCCGACGCCGGCTGGACCGCCAAGATCGGCCTCGCCGAGGGCCTCTCCACCACCGTCGACTGGTTCCGCGAACAACACGGCGCAGTCCGCCAATAGGGCGGCGGTCGCCCCGGAACACCGGTCGCCCCCCGGCGCGCCGCCGACGGCGGAACTCCTGCGTGACACTCCGGCACGAATCCCCGGCGTGTAATTCACGAGGTCCTGGTCAGATCCCTGTTGAGGGGTGTTGATGGTGAATTCCTTTTCCCGATAGCATTCGATTTCTTGGTGCTCGGAAGGAGACTCGATGGCGACGATCATCCGCCTCCTGCCGCGCCATTTCCTCTCGACGCTCGACCGCGTCTATGCCCGCATCGACGAGCACGCCGACGAGTTGCCCGACCAGGCGTCCGCGACGTCGATGCAGCGCCACGGGCGCGACACCCGACACGCGGCGTGACGCTGCCGTCGGAGCGCGTCGGACGGCAGCAGCCGGTCTCACCCGGCACGCCGCCGAACGAGGCGACGGGCGACGCGGGGGCACGGGCCGGCACGATCGCCTGCGTCGTCGCACACGATCGGGCCCACCTGCTCGGCGACGTCCTGTCGGCGCTGACCTCGCAGCTCGCACCCCAGGACGTGCTCGTCGTCGACAACGCATCCACCGACGCCACCCCTGACGTCGTCGCCGCGTTCCCCGGGGTCCGCTACTTCCCGACCGGCGCGAACCTCGGCGGTGCGGGTGGCTTCGCGTGGGCGCTCGAGCTCGCGATGGCTCTCGGCTACCGCCGCGCCTACCTGCTCGACGACGACGCGGTACCGCAGCCGGGCGCGATCGACGCGCTCGAGCGTGCAGCAGTCGACCTCATCGACGCGAAGGGCTTCGCGTTCCTGGTCTCCGAACCGGTGGCCGACCGAACGGACCACGAGCCGGTCGGCATGCCCGTGCCGGCGAAATCCTGGCGCGATCACAAGACCGCGGAGCGCGCCGGTGGCATCGCCGTCGACTACGCGGCGTTCCTCGGCATCATGATCGACCTGCGGCTCGCGAAGCGCACGGCACTGCCCTTTCCCGAGTTCTTCATTTGGTGCGACGACGTCGAGTACACGCGGCGCATCGCCGTCGGGCGCGGTGCGGCCTGCCTGCCGGCGAGTGCGATCCAGCACGTGTCCGTGCAGATGGAGGCCGCGAACCGTCGCGCCTCGCTCGGCTGGAAGTACTTCTACCTCGTCCGCAACCGGCTCTGGCTGGCCCGCTGGGGCCTGCCGAAGGCCGACAGAGGCCATCGGATCGCTTCGGTGCTCATCGCGCTGCACGCGACGAGGAACGAGCTGGTCGCCCTCCGTGGCCGCCGCGGTGTCGTGCGCACGACCCTCCGCGCCTGGCGTCAGGGCCTGCTGCAGCCACGGCCCGCTCCGCACGCCGTGGGTACACTGCTGGCCGCGAACCCCGTCGCACGCGAATGGCTGTCGCGGCAGGTCTCGTCGGTGTCCTGAGCCCGAAGCACCATGCTGGAGGGTCAGCAGGTACCACTCTGCTGATCGAAGGGATCGTATGTCCGAGGGCGAGGCGCCCCCGACGGGGACTGCCACGGGGGCCCTGCCCGCCGGCGCCCAACTGGAGCGCGAGGCGGCACGGCGCACCCGGCTCGAGCGGCTCCGCCATCGCAGGCGCAGGAGACGGCTGGGTGCGGCGGCGGTCCTGTCGGCCAGCGCGTTGATCTGCGTCGGTCTGATCGCCGCGGGGCAGATCAGGGCCGGCATCGACTACGACACGGCGATCAAGGCGAACCGAGGCTTCACCGTCGCGCCCCTCGTCACGCCCACGACGGGCGTGACGACGGATCTCGTGTCGGTGGTCGGCGACGAATGGGCGTCGCCGAAGAACGCCGTCGACAACCGGCCGTGGCCGCTGCTCATGCAACGCGCGACGGGCGTCAGCGTGCGCGCATTCGCCAGCAACGGCGGCGCCTACGTCTCATCCGCAGTCGGCGCGGGGGGTGCGACCTTCGCATCCGGGGCCCAGTCGATCCCACCCACCTCGAGCGTGGTCGTCATCTTCGGCGGCGCCCGCGATGCGACGGACTCGGGTGTCGACCTGGCCGCCGCGGCGACGCACACCATCGCGCTCGCGGCCCAGCGGGCGCCGAAGGCGACCATCGTGCTCGTCGGGCCGGTACCCGAGCGCCCGGGCGAGACCGGGCAGCTCGCGGCGGTGCGTGCGACCCTCAAGACCGTCGCCACGACCTCGCGGGCGACGTGGATCGACCCGATCGCGGAGAAGTGGCTCGACTCGCCGCGGTACTGGGATTCGTCGGCGGCAGCCCCGTCCGCGGCCGGCAACGCGCGCCTCGCGGTCCGTATGCAGGCCGCACTCGCGACATACCTGCAGGCGACCGGGAGCACCCCGGATGGTTCTTCAGGGTGATGCTGGTGTTGACTGGGGCGGAGGGAGCCTTCCCTGCTCGCGCCGCACTGTTCGACCGAGGAGCCTGATTCGTGACCTTCGCTGACTTCGCCCGAGCGCTCCGCGCCAACTGGGTCGTCGTGATCGCGGCGCTGCTCCTCGGTGCCGGAGTCGGTGCCGGGGTCTCGGCGCTGCAGACCCCGAAGTACCAGTCGAGCGCCGCAGTGCTCATCGCCGCGCAGGCGCCGGCGGATGTCGCGGACGCGAACCAGGGCAGCACGTACGCGCAGCAGGTCGTGAAGAGCTTCGCCTACATCGCGACGAGCGAGATCGTGCTCAACCGCGTCGTCGATCGGCTCGGGCTCAAGGAGAGCGCCGATTCCTTGTCGAGCCAGGTGAGCGCGAGCGTGCCGCTGGACACCCAGGTCGTCGCGCTCACGGCGTCGGCGTCCTCGCCGACCGACGCGGCGCGCATCGTGAATGCGCTGGCCACGTCGCTCGCAGGCAGCGTCGACCTGATCACGCCCTCGCTGAGCACGGCCGACAACGTCATCACGGTCACGACCATCCAGCGGGGTACGCCCGCCGCCAATCCGGTGAGCCCGAACACGCGCCTGAGCATCGCGCTCGGCGCGCTCATCGGTCTGGTGCTGGGAGTGATCGCCGCGGTGCTGCGCGAGCGCCGCGCCGACGAGCGTGAGGAAGAGGCCGCGGCGCTGCGCGCCGACACGGGCTCGATCCGCAGACCTGCGCACACCGATGGGCCGATGGAGCGTGTGGCGACCGAGCCGGTCGTCCTGTCTGCGGGCCGCGGCTGAGCCGGCAGGGTCTGAGGGGGTCGGGGGACATGGCAGCACCGGAGGACAGGCGTGGGTTCCTGCGGGGCGCCGCGTTGGGGGCGATCGGCATCGCGGCGGGTGTCGCCGTCGACGGCGCACCGCTGGCGACGACGTTGGCCGGTGCCGACCCGGCGATCGCGGCGACCGCTCGCAGGAACGCGCTCGCCGAGGTCGAGCGCACCATGGCGCTCACGCGGGTGACCACGCCGGCCGCGGGCATCATCAGCGTGAAGGACCTGGGCGCCAAGGGCGACGGCAAGACCGACGACTCCGCCGCGTTCGCCGCGGCCGTGTCGCAGGCCGCCAAGTCCAGCCGCGCCCTGCCGTTCTCGCTCTCACCCGACCCGGTCGGGTCGGTGCTGATCGACGTGCCGCCCGGCACCTACGTGATCAAGAAGCCGAAAGCCCTGCTGGGCAACGAGAAGGCACCGATCAAGATCAACGGGCTTCGCTGGCGCGGGGCGGGCAACGCGATCACCACGATCGTCTTCAAACCCTCGAGCGGCGGCGTCATGCTGCAGAACGATCTGTGGCAGAACCTGCAGTTCGAGGGCATCTCGTTCATCGCCGACACGAAGGACTGCACCTTCTTCCTGTCGAAGACGACCCACAACGCACAGCGCTACTGCTTCCAGAACTGCAGTTGGAGCGACTTCAAGTACGGGGTCTCGCTGCAGGGCGACAACAACAACAGCGAGTTCGTCTTCTTCGACTGTCACACGTCCGGCATCCAGAGCAACGGCGCGTTCTTCTACATCGGCACCGCCGACACGAGCGACCAGTTCGTGAACTACTGGTTCTACGGGTGCACGCACTGGTCGACGAGCGCCCCGTTCATCGACGCGGCGAAGGGCGGCCAGTTCCAGATCTACGGCCTCGACGCGTCGGACTTCGGCAGCGGGCTGAAGGCGCCCGCGTACCTGTTCCGGCTGCGCGGGGCGGCGCACGGCCTCGGCGTCTGCCAGTTCACGGCGACCGGAGTCCGGGTCGAGGGCAAGAGCAAGTACGCGGCCCTGATCCGCTCCGAATGGCCGCAGGGCCAGGTCACGTTCCGGAACGTCGACTACTCCTCGCAGTCCGGGTCGGTGTCGTTCGGCGACATCATCCAGATCAACTACGCGAACACCGACGGCCCGATCTACAGCTTCAGCGACTCGACCCTCGCCGGGCGCGTCTACGTGACCATCTCGGTCACCGACTGGGCGCACGACCATCGCATCGTCTTCCAGAACTGCGACTGGCTGCAGCGGGACAGCCCGACCGACGTCGTGCATTACGGCGGCTCCACGGTGAACGCGCAGGCGAAACCGCCCGTGAAGTTCATCGGCTGCCGCGGCGGCAGCGGGAATCCGACCACCGCGTCGGGATCGAACGTGTGGGATGCCACCGTCGGCTACCGCGGCCAGCTCACCCAGACGCTCGAGCAGCGGGTCGTCTCGTTGCGGGCCGTGAACGGCGTCAGCGCCGCGGAGAAGCTGACGGTCAACCTGCCGGTCGGCGCGCTCGTGACCGCGTTCGAAGTGATGGCCGCCGCACACGGGGTCACGTCCCAGAGCAAGCCGACCTGGACGCTCGCCACCTCCGAGCTGTCGGGTAACACGGTGGCAGCCGTGACCGCCGACGCGCCCATGGCCACCGGGTTCCGCGTGCTGAAGCAACTCGCGCAACCCTTCCTGTGCAGCAGCGATGCGACCGCGAAGCTCAGCGTCGCCGTCTCCGGCGCCGATCAGGACGACGCGGCGGCGTTGGTTCTGATCCACGGATTCTGGTGACGACGACGCGCCGCGGGGGATGGCTCGTCCGGACCCATTACGGCGCGCCCGGATGGTTCCTCGTCGCCGTCGCGGTCGTCCTGATCGCCGTCGGCGGGGCGGTGACCGCCCGTGCGGCCGCACAGACCCAGTCGTCCGGTCTGCCCGCGCATCCGACAACCGTGTTCATCGGCGACTCGTACACGGCCGGTGTCGGCGCGTCGAGTCCGGCGCATCGCTGGACGACGCTCGTGTCGAAGGCGGAGGGGTGGAAGGAGGTCGATCTCGGTCGCGGCGGCACCGGGTACGTCACGGCGGCGGGCCTCGCGGCATGCGGGCAGACGTACTGCCCCGACTACCAGGGCATGGTCGGCGACGCCGTCACCGCGGACCCGGACATCGTCGTGGTCGCGGGCGGCCAGAACGACTTCACCGCGTGGGGCCAGGACCCGGCGAAGGTGCGGGCCGGCATCGCGTCGCTGTACAAGGATCTCCGCCGCGAACTGCCCACCGCCGTCATCTACGCGGTCGGCCCCTCGACGACCGGTGGCATCGGCGGCCCGGTCGTCGGTATGGACGCGGCCGTGCGGGCCGCGGCGAAGGCGCAGGACGCGCACTACGTGTCGTTGATCTCCCCGGACGTGGTGCGGCAGAGCATGGTGACCGCCGACGGCGGCCATGTCGACGACGCGGGCCACACGGCGATCGCCGACCGTGTGCTCGCAGTGGTCCGGAAGGTGGAGGGACCGTGAGGCCGCCCAGCCGAGCCCTGCTGCGCCGCGCGCTCATCGGCGATTTCCGGGTCGGCATCATCCGCACCGCCCTCGCGCGGCTGCGGGGTGCACCGGTCGTGCTCGGCCGGTCGTTCCGGCTGGTCGGCCTGCAGAACGTCGACTTCGCGCCGGGTGCTTCTCTCGTGGCGGGCACCACGTTCTACGGGTTCGCCGACCGGCACTCGCGGGGGCTGATCCGCGTACGCGGCCGTTTGCGCATCGAAGGCCGGGTGACGGTCGCGCCCGGCTGCCGATTCGACGTGCTGCCCGGCGCGGTCATGTCGGTCGGCGCCGACACCTATTTCTCGCCGAACGTGCAGGCCGTCGTGGGGGAGTCCCTCACGATCGGCAGCGGGTGCGCGATCGCCTGGGACGTGCACTTCCTCGACGACGACCGCCACAGCTTCCGCACCGACGACGGGGAACTGCGCCCCCACCGCGCCGCGATCGTGATCGGCGACCGCGTCTGGATCGGCAGCGGCGTGCACATCTACAAGGGCGTCCACCTCGCGGACGGCGTCGTCGTCGCCGGCAACTCGACGGTGACCCGCAGCGTCGACGAGCCGAACGCGCTCGTCGGCGGCACCCCGGCGCGCGTGCTGAAGTCGGGTGTGCGATGGGAGTGACCCCGATCACGCTCGTGACCTGGTTCCACGCCGACGAGGCGGAGCGCGCCGGCTCGTACTCGCAGATGCGCATCCCGGCCGCCAGCGCCGCCGGCTACGAGGTCTACCTGCGTTGCATCGACGTCTGCGCGGCGTCGTTCCAGCGCTGGAACCCCGACGGCGAGTGCATCGTCGTCATGAACCCGGGCGGCGACGCGGCGGTGGGCCTGCCGCGCCGCGCGCTCTGGGAGCGCATGGGCGTTCGGATCGTCGTCGTGCCGAACACGCACCGGCCCGACGTCGACCTCTTCGCCGCGTGGCAGAACCAGTTCTTCCTGTTCGACGTGCTGCGGGCCGCGGTCGATGCGACCGAGGGCGACGAGACCCCGATCGCGGTCATCGACAGCGACGTGCTCGTGCGCGGTCCGCTCGACGGGCTCGCCCGCGCGATCGCGGCCGCGGGACGCGTGCGGATGCGCATCGAGTACACCGAGGACGAGCTGGCGAACGGAACGAGCCGGCGCGACCTCGCCGCGTTCGTCGCCGACCGGACCGGAGTGCGGCCTCCGTTCGTGCCGGAGTACCAGGGCGGCGAGTTCGTGGCAGGGACGCGTGAGGCGCTCTCCCGGCTCGTCGAAGCGTGCGACGAGGTCTACGCGTGGACGCTGACGCGGCAGGTGGCGGGAGGCGCGCATCCGAAGGAGGAGGCGCACATGATCTCCGTCGCCGATCCCGCGCCGCGTGCGGTGACGAGCGGCAACGCCTTCATCGAGCGCATCTGGACCAAGCCCTGGAACTACAGGAATGTGCCCGCGAACGTGGACGCGATCCCGCTCTGGCACCTGCCGGCGGAGAAGCGCAGCGGCCTGGACCGCCTGCATCCGGCCGTCCTCGCGCGCGGCTCGTGGTTCTGGCGTGCCCCGGCTCGCGTCTGGCGCGCGCGCACCTCGGCCATCGTGGGCGTGCCGGACTACACGTTGTCGAAGGCGCTCCAGGACGCCTGGGCGCTGCGCGCCGACATCCTGCCGGCGCTCCGCGCCCGCCTCCGCCCCTTCCCCTGATTGCCCCTGCCCATCCCCGCCGTGTAGGCATCACCGCGCGGTGTAGGGCGACACGCCGCGTATCCGCCTACGCCGCGCGGTGATGCCTACACGGCGCGGTACGGCCGCGCGGTACGGGCATGCGGCGGACTCAGTGCCGTGGCGGATGCGGCTCGCGCCGCGCTCGCGGCCGACGGCGGCGGCGTGGAGCGTTCGGGTCCCGCGCCCGCACGAACCACATCGACGCGAGCATGACCGCGAGTGAGCCGGTGGCCTGCAGCAGTGACCCCCGCAGCAGAATGAACATGTAGAACGGCAGGATCGACGCCGGCAGCGCCGCGGCACCGCCGAGTCGCAGCGCGAGATGCCCCTGCGAGTCGAGGCGCTGCACGGCGATGCCGAGCAGCAGGAACACCGCGATCACGCCGACGAACCCGAAGTTGATGTACCCCTCCGCCCAGAGCGGCGCGGACAGGTTCGAGAACGTGTACCCGCGGTCCTGCGCCAGCAGGATTCCCGTGTCGGTGGGCTTCGACGGCCACACCGACCGCGGCACGAAGAACAGCAGCACGCCGAGGAACTGCCCGCCGAACGTCGCGCCCTTCTCGCCGACGACGCGGATGGCGTTCGACACCTGTCCGAACGAGTCGTAGTCGCCGTTCCCGGCGTACTCCTCGAAGAATCCGGGCCGCTGGAACGACGCCACATCGGTGCGGAACGCGTCCGCCAGCGGGAACAGCAGGATGAACGCGGCCACGACGGCGAGCATCGTCACCGCGGTCCGCATCCTGGTCCGGAACAGGTTCATCGGCGCGAGATAACTGCCCCAGACGGTGCCGAACACGTATCGGGCGCTCGAGATGGGGTTGATGTAGACGAGCTCGGCGACCGTCGAGAGCAGCGCGACCGCCCGCGCCTGGAACCGCGCCGACCGCGAGTGCGGGTCCTCGCCGACCCGGGCACGCGCCCACTGCACCAGCGCCTGGCTGCCGACCACGACCGGCCAGATGCCGAGCGCCTGGATGATCGCGCCCGTCGACGGGTCGGAGTACACCCCCGACAGCACCGCGTCGTGCGTCTCGCGTGACGCGAACAGCACCCCCGTGCCGGTCTTCGCCAGCGTGTAGCCGAGGAACGCGATCCCGACCGTGAGCAGGATCGCGGTGCGCCGCACGTCCACGCCCCGCGACGCCGGGCCCGCATGCGCGGGGCGCAGACTCTCGATCGCGAGCCCCGCCGCGAACGCCGCGATGCCGAGCACGATCATGCCGACGGTCGGCCAGTCGTACTTCGGGTCGAGGTCGGGCGTCGTGCCCGGCATGTCCCCGGTGCGCAGCTGCACGGTCACCGCGAGGCCGAAGAACACGTAGATGAAGACCCACGCGACGAACTGCAGCATGCGCATCCGGCCGCCGGCGACGAGCACGCCGATCCACGCGCCAGCGCCGATCATGATGCCCACCGTGCCGATCCAGGCGTCGCCGCGGTCGCCGGCGTCCGGCACGGTGGCGAGCAGGATCGCCGGCAGGACGCCCGCGAAGAACCCGGCGGCGACGACGCCGAGCAGCACCGGCCCGCGTCGTTGCAGCGGGGATGCGGCGGGTCCGGTCGTGGCGCGCTCGGCGAGGGCGCTCATCCGCCCCGCCGGTCGTCGAGGATGACCGACACGAGCCCGTCGACGACCGTCTCGACCGAGTAGTCGTCCCGTCGCGCCTGCGCCTGTTTCTGCTGCTCGGCGTGGGCCCCGTCGTCGAGCAGCGACTCGAGTGCCGACCGGAACGCGTCGGTGTCCGTGGGGTCGATCACGACGGCGCCGGCCGCGGCGAGCTCGACGTGCGCCCCGTCCCGCTTCGAGACGACGGACGGCAGCCCGCTCGCGGCGGCCTCGATCGCGCCCAGCGACCGGTAATCCGCGAGGGACGGCGCCACGACGATCCACGCCCCCGCGTAGTGCTCGCCGAGTTCGCGGTAGGGCAGCCGCCCGTGGAAGGCGACCCGGTCGCCGAGCCCGAGCGACGCGGCGAGCGCCTCGAGCGCGGCGCGCTCCGGCCCGTCACCGACGATGTCGAGCCGCGCCGACTCGCGCGTCTGCTCGGGCAGCGCGGCGAACGCCCGCAGCAGCTGCGCGGCGCCCTTGCGTTCGACGAGCGAGTTCGCGAACAGGATCGATCTCGCCTCGCCGCGGGCGCGCTTGCGCGGCTTCGCGTCACCGAGCGGCGCGGACGTCAGGTACATCGCGTCGACCACCCGCTCACGCGGCACCCGCAGCCGCTCGATCGCGTACTGCCGCGCGAGCGTCGTGTTCGCGACGACGAGGGTCGCGAGCCCGGCGATCCGCCGTTTGATGCGCAGCACGAGCCACGACCCGCCCGATCCGCGGAACGCGGGGTCGGATTCGAGCAGCAACAGCACGCGCTTCTTCCCGGGCAGCACCCGCACGAGCAGCATGCCGAGCACGGCGAGGGGGGTGAACTCGATCGCGATGAGGGTCTGCGGCCGCAGCCGCGCGAGGCGGACCAGCGAGCCGAGCGTCGGCACCAGCACCCCGCTGGCGTAGCCGCCGGGGGTCGGCAGCGCGACGAACTCGAGGATCGGCCGCAGCGGCAGTCCCGGGTATCGCGCGACCGGGAAGTCCCTGGCGACCGGGATCGACATCCCCGGCAGCTGCGCGGCGAGGCCCCGGAAGATCGGCTCGAAGTACATGAGGTCGCCGTCGTACCCGTAGCTCGGCGAGCACCAGACGACGCGGCCGGGCGACGACGCCGACGGCCCGAGCAGCGCGTCCGTGAACGCCGCGGTGCCCGGCTGTACGATCGGCCGGGGTCGCGGCCGCCCCGGCACGGCCCGCATGCCGCGCGCCAGCGCATCGACCTCGAGCGGCACCCAGGCGGCGATGGTCGGGATGCGCCGGGCGTCGGCCCGCAGCGACCGCGCGCCCGCCGTGAGCACGCGCGTGCCGGCGGCCGCCGCCTTCGCGAGCAGGCCGCTCGGCCCCTCGTTCGAATGCGCGACGACGAGGCAGTCGACGGCGGCCACGGCCGCGTCGAGCTCGTCCTCCTCGAGCATCCGGTCGACGATCACGACCTCGCCGGCCGCGCGCAGCGCATCGAGCCCCGGCGCGGCCCGCTCGAGCTCGCCGTCCTCCACCTTGCCCGCCACCAGCAGCCCGACCGGCGACGAGGCCGCGACGCGGGCGAGCGCGGCCGCGACCATCGGCAGGTTCTTGCGGTCCGTGATGTTGCCGAGCACCGCGTACCAGGTGCGGTCGTCGCCGAGCCCCCACGACTTCGCGAGCGCGGCGGTCCGCTTCGGCGTCGTCGCCACCGTGATCGGGTCGCGTGTCACCGGCAGCGGCGAGACGCCGCGCCAGACGCTGCTCTTCAGCACGGACACCCGCACGCGCGGCATGAGCGCGACCCGCACCATCAGCGCCCGCTTCGCCGCGGTGCGGATCGCCTGCATGCCGCGCACCGGCCGCGGCTGCGTCGACGTCCGCAGCACGAGCAGCTCGAGCAGCCCCGGCCCACGCCAGCCGCCGCGCACGGCGATCGGCCCGAGCCACAGATCCGCGTCGGGCACGACCGTGTGGTGCGCCCCGAGCTCGCGCGCGGCCGCCTCGACGACCTCGGGCCGGAAGTCGTCGGTCTCGATGATGCGGATCCGCGACGCGAGGTCGGCGAGATAGAACCGCCCCTCCGCGGTCGTCGGCAGTCCGCTGCGCGTCCGCAGCACGACTTCGTCGCCGCGCTCGAGCGCCGCGAGCGCGAGCAGCCGCACGTAGTACAGGTAGTGCCCGTCGAACTTGTCCTCGACGAGCAGCACGCGGCGCGGCGGCGGCTCAGCCATGCCGGGCCTCGACGCCGAGCACGGCGAGGTAGCGCAGCGCGCACGCCCGCGCCGAGTAGTCGGTGCGGATGGTCTGGGCCACGCCGTGGGCCCGCTGCGCCGCATGCGGCCAGCCCTGCAGGGTTCGCTGCAGCGCGGCGACGGCACCGGCCACATCGCCGTCGGCGAAGGTCTCGCGCGGCACCCGCTCGTCGAGCGTCGCGCCCACGGCCTCGCTGCACACGATCGGCAGCCCGCACGCGGCCGCCTCGAGCAGCCCGATGCTCTGCGCCTCGGCGCCGGACGGGTGGAACAGCACGTCCGCGGCGGCGTACGCGGCGACGGGATCGCCGGTCGGCCCGCGGAACGCGGCGTTCGCCGACGACGCGACGGCCTGCTGCGCGGCGGCGACCGCCGGCTCGTCGCCGAGCGGTCCCCACCAGTCGAACCGCAGCGACGGCAGTGCGACGGCGGCGGCAGCGGTCACCGACGCCCAGAACTCGGGCTGCTTCTGGGGCACGACCCGGGACACGGTCGCCGCGACCGCGGCAGCGGGCCGGGCCGAGTCGGGCGGTGCCATCAGCGGACTGATCGCGTTCGGGATCCGCACGACGGACACGCGGCGCCCGAACCGCCGCCGGTACAGGGTGCGCTGGGTCTCGTTGACCGTGACGACCGCGGTGGTCCGCAGCCGCAGCACCCGTTCCGCCCACCGCAACAGCCGGTTCGTGAAGTCGTCGCCGCCGTGCATGACAGCGACGACCGCCGATCGGCGGGGCGCGGCGAGACGTGCGTAGATGTTCGGCAGCGCCGAGTGCGCCAGCACGGCAGCGGGCCGTCGGCGCCGCAACGCGACGAACAGCCGCAGCACCCGGACAAGCCTGGACCGCGGCCCCGACGGCGGGTCGAGGTACATCGTGCAGGTCCGCAGCCCGAGCGCGGTGAACTCGGCCTCCAGCGTCGCCGCCAGGGTCTCGGCGCCGCCGATGCGCGGGCTCAGCAGCACCTGCACCACGTCGTGGCGGGCCCTCACGCCGACGCCTCGGCGACCGGCTCGTGGGCGCGGTTCAGCAGCCGCACCAACGTGACGATGAGCACGGCGAGCAGCGCGGTCTGCGTCGCGATGAACGCGATGCCCGCCCCGATCGCGCCGAAATGCGGCCCGAGCACCGCGACGAGCCCGAGGTAGGCGGGGATCGACGCGAGCAGCAGCCACGCCATCAGCCGGTCGTGCCCGATCGACTGCAGGAACGTCGCCAGCGGCTGGTTCAGCACCGCGGGAATCGTGCCGATCGCCAGCAGCTGCAGCACGGGGATCGCGTCGCGGTACTTCGTGCCGACCAGCAGCGGCACGAGCACCGGCGCGATGCAGACGACCACGACGCAGCCGAGCAGCGCGAGCCCGAGCAGCCACGAACCGGGCCGCAGGGCTCGCACGGCCTCGCGGGCGGACCCCGCACGGGCGACGATCGGGGCGGATGCGGACGAGAACGCCGACGCGAGCAGACCCATCGGCTGCGTCCACCGGCTGACCGCCCCGTAGACGCCGGTCGCCCCGGCGCCGGCGACCCCGCCGAGCACCGCCAGGTCGAGCGACTGGGAACTCGAGCCGACCCCGTACAGGCCGTAGTGCAGCGCGTCCGTGTACGGCGAGACGGGCTTCAGTGCGGTCAGGTCGTACCGCAGCTCGGCCGGCGTCAGCACTCGCGTGAGCAGCGTCGCAAGCGCCGCGCCCGCGACGAGCGCGATCCACAGCGCCGCGAACGACGCGACACCCACGCCGATCAGCCCGAGCATCACGAGCAGTGCCATGAGCCGCTCGGCGACGATGCCGATCGAGACCGTGTCGGCGCGGGCGACGGCGCGCAGCGGCACGGGGGAGGCGGCCCGGATCAGCTGGGCGAGCGCGATCGGCGCCGCCACCCACAGCGTCGACAGCGCCGGCACCAGGAGCGACAGCACGATCAGCACCAGCGCGGCCGCCGTGCCCAGGTAGATGCGGGACATCGCCCGGTGCGAGATCGTCGCCATCGACGTGCGTTTGCTCGCGAGGTCACGCACCCACAGCGAGCTCGTGCCGAAGTCGAGGTACCCGCTGATCGCGAGCCCGATGCCGATCGCGGTGGCCGTGCGCCCGAAGTCGGCCGGATCGGAGAAGCGGGCGGCGAGCACGTACATGACCGCGGTCGCGACCTGGGCGAGCGCCGTCGAGGCGGTCAGCGCGATCGCCTGGAAGCTCAGGGTGCGCTGGGTCACCGGACGACCTGTCCGGCGCCGTCAGCCAGGCGCGTGGCCCCGGCGTACACGGCGAGCAGCGTACCGGCGACCGCCTCGATGCTCAATCGGGTCCGGACCACCTCCCGCGCCGTGCTCGACACGTCGCGCCAGTGCGCGGGGTCGTCGAGCAGGCCGCGGACCGCGGTCGCGATCGACTGCGGCGAGCCGTCCACGACCACGGCGGCCCCCGCGTCGGCCAGTTCGCCGGCGATCGCGCAGTCGCGGGCGAGCACCACGGGCGTCCCGACCGACATCGCCTCGAGCACGGTCATCGGGAACACCTCGCGCTCGGCCGGCAGCACGTAGACGTCCGCGGCCGCGATGCGCGCGGCCCCCGCGCCGGGCGGCAGCGCGCCCTCATACGTCACGACTTCGCCGAGCGACCGCTCGCCGATCAACGCGGCGAGCGCGGTCAGGTCGCCCTCGTCGGGCCCGACCACCGCGAACCGCGCCGGGTCGCCGGCGTCGCGCACGATCGCGGCGGCCTCGACGTAGGCGAGGACGCGTTTGCGCGGATGCAGCCGGGCGAGGAACAGCACGTTCCGCCCCGCGGGACCGGCCCGGTCGGCGGCGGGGGAGACGGCGATGCCGTTCGGCACCCGCACCAGCGGCAGCGGCGCGCCGGCGACCGCCGTAAGCACGGGCTCCTCGGCCGCGGTGAGCGCCAGCACGGCGGACGCCCCGCGCAGCACCCGTCGCGTCAGCAGCCGGTCCGTCAGCCGGGTCTTCGGGTCGGTGTCGGCCGGCAGCATGCCGTGCGACTGCACGACCAGGCGGCCGCCCCGGCGCACGACCGCGAGCGCGGCCTCGAGACCCACCAGATGGCGTCCCAGGTGCACGTGCACCGCATCCCACGGCCCGCCCGCGAGCAGCGCGGCCGTGAGCCCGTGCGCGACCAGCCCGCTGAATCCGGTCCCCGGCACGAGCTGGTGCGCGCGGAACAACCGCACCTGCACGCCGGGGATCTGCAGGAACGCCCGCCCGTCCCATCCCGCGAACACGACGACCTCGTGGTCCGCCGCGGCGAGCGCGGTCGTCTGCGCCCGCAACACCGCGACCGGGCCCCCGAACGCGCCATCGGCCGACACGTACGCGACGACGTGCGCGATCCTCATGCCTGCCGCGCGGCCGGGCTGGGGGCGGTCGAAGAAGTCAGGGGACGCTCCGGAGATCAAGGCGGCCGACCGCGTGGGTGCACGGGCGGGGCGGTGACGCCGCGTCTATCCGACCATGGAACGCTGGTCGTGTCGACCACGGTCCAGCCGGCCTTCGTGGGGCGCGGCGGGGAGTCGGAGGGGATGTTCAGGCGGTGCGCACCGGCCTCGCAGGGCCGGGTGTGTGGCGACGTTCCACCTGATCGATTCCCAGATTCTTGGTGGCATTCAGGAGCAAACCCGGTGTCCTGGTGTTCCGAAGAGCCCGTTAGATTGCAGGTGACGCATCGTCGCTCACCCGAATTCCCATCCGGAGGAGACGCGCCATCCGAGTCCTGCTCATCGGCTTGAACTACGCCCCTGAACGAACCGGCATCGCCCCGTACACCACGGCGATCGCCGAGCGACTCGCAACCCGCGGCGATCAGGTCCGCGTGTTGACCGCCTTCCCGCACTACCCGGAATGGCACTTCACCGACGGCGGAACCGAGCGCACGAAGCGCACGACGACCGGCGGGGTGCAGCTGATGCGCATGCGTCACCGGCTGCCGCGCGCCGGCTCGTCGCTCTCACGGCTCGCCTCGGAGGTGTCGTTCGGGTTCCGTGCGCTCACCGCCCGCTGGGGCCGCCCCGACGTGGTCGTCCTCGTCTCGCCGGCCATGTTCGCCAGCGCCATGCTGTCCTGGCGCGTACGGCTGCGACGGGGTCGGCGTCTCGTCGTCTGGGTGCAGGATCTCTACGGTTCCGGCGTGCACGAGACGCGCGCGGGGGACCGGTACGGACTCGCCGAGCGGATGGTCGTGGGCGTCGAGCGGGCGATGCTCCGCGCCGCCGACGGGGTCGCCGTCATCCACGAGCGCATCGTCGACGAGCTGACCGATCTCGGCGTGGACCGCGACCGCGTCGCCGTCGTGCGCAACTGGTCGCACGTCGCGACCGCGACCCGCACGAGCCGCGGCCGCACCCGTGACCGCTGCGGGTGGGGCGCCGACGAGACGATCGTGCTGCACACCGGCAACATGGGCGCCAAGCAGGACCTCGGCAACGTGGTCGAGGCCGCACGCCTCGCCGACCGGGCCGGCCTGCCGGTGCGGTTCGTGCTGATGGGCGACGGCAACACCCGGGCACGGCTCGAGGCCACGGCCGAGGACGTCGAGCGCATCACCGTCGTCGACCCCGAGCCCGCATCCCGCTACATGGACACCCTCCGCGCCGCCGACGTGCTGCTCGTCAACGAACACCCGTCGATGCGCTCGTCGGCCCTGCCGAGCAAGCTGACCTCGTACTTCGCGAGCGGGCGCCCCGTGCTCGCCGCCACGAGCGCCGACAGCCTGACCGCGGCCGAACTGGACCGCGCGGAGACGGGCGCCAGAGTGGACCCGGGGCAGCCGGCCGAGCTGCTGTCGGCGGTGCAGGCGCTCGCGGCGGAACCGTTGCGGATGCGCCGTCTGGCCGACCGCGCCAAGCGGTACCGCCAGGCCTACCTGACCGAGGACGCCGCGACGGGCGCCTTCGTCGCCCTGCTCGACCGGGTGCTCGGTCGCGCAGCACCCGAGTCGACCCCGCCACCGGCCAGGAACGCCGACCCGGCTCGTCTCGAGCAGCACGACCTCGACGAGGAGTCGCACCGGTCGAAAGCCGGCTAGCGGCGACGACGGAGTTCTCCACAGTCCGTGGCGCAGTCGACCCTGATACGGCCCCGCTGCATATGGTCGATACACACAGCCCGCGGCGCGCCCCCCCCCTCCATCCATGCGCCTCGACCCATCGGAGTGCATGTGCGCGCGTCCCTCGCCCGGCGCATCTCGGCGTCCATCGCGGGCCTGGCCACCGCGGTCGCCCTCGCGATCGTCGCCCTGCCGGCGCAATCCGCAGACGCCGCGGCGGTCACCGGCGGCACGTGCAACGCCTTCGGCGCGAGCCCGGCCGGGTTCCGCGGCTACCCGGCCGCGAAGGCGCTCGGCGCCGCCTGGACGGCCAAGTCGGTGTCGGTGCCCGCCTGCGGCCCGATGCCCCGCGACCACGGCCAGACGGGCCCGGCGGTCCGCCCCTACAGCGGCGCGGTCGCGACGACCGAGGGTTACCAGTGCGTGGAGTACAGCGAGCGCTTCCTGCATTACGAGTTCGGCCTCGACGCCAAGACCGGCGGCGTGAACGGCCAGCACGTCGTCGACGCGTATTACAGCCTGGTTCAAGGACCAGGGCGTCACGAAGAGCACGGGCGGAACGGCGGCGACCGCACCGCAGATCGGCGACGTGGTCAGCTTCTCGAAATCGAGCGCCTTCGCGAGCGCGAGCGATGTGGGCCACACGGGTGTCGTGCTGTCGACGAGCATCAACGCGAAGACCGGCAACGGCACCGCGGTGATCATCCAGCAGAACTTCAAGAGCGCGCCGACCGGCACCGCGACCATGAACATCAAGGCCTGGAAGTACGACTCCAGCCGCGGGTCCGTCTACACGAACAGCGGCCTCTACCCGTACGCGGAGTGGCTGCACGTCGGCAAGGCGCTCACCACGACGCCGACCCCGACCATCACGGGCACGCCCGCCGTCGGCCAGATGTTGACCGCATCGGCCGGCTCGTGGACGCCCGCGCCGGTCGCACTGACCTACCAGTGGAACGCGAACGGCGCCGCGATCTCCGGCGCGACCGCCGTCACGTTCACGCCGACGGATGCGCAGGTCGGCATGCCCGTCACGGTCACCGTCACGGGCGCCAAGAGCGGCTACCGCACCACCTCGGTCGTGAGCGCGAGCACGAGCGGCCGTGGCGCCATCGGTCGTCAACATCCCGGACGCGAGCCTGAAAGCTGCGATCCTCGCGGAGTACAAGACCGAGTTCGGGCAGACGCTCACCGAGATCACCCGCACGCAGCTCGCGCAGCTGACCACGCTCCGAGCAACCGGCATCAGCGACTACGAGGGCATGCAGTACGCGACGGGGCTGACCGAGTTCGACACCGGGTCGCGACTCGGCACGACGCCGGACCTCACGCCGATCGCGAAGCTGACGAACCTGCAGCGCTTCAGCGGCAACTGGCTGAGCAACCTCGATGCCCTTTCGGGTCTGACCAATCTGACCGCCGTCTGGGTCAGCGGTTCGTTCAGCGACCTGACGCCGCTGACCCATCTTCCGAAGCTGACGACCTTGGTCCTGACCGGCGACTTCTCGGATCTGACGCCGATCTCGTCGCTGACGGGGCTGAAGACGATCGAGATCGCGAGCGATTCCCTCACCGATCTGACCGGCGTGGGCTCACTGACGAACGTCACGTTCGCAGAGATCCAGGGACCGTTCACCGACCTGCGACCGATCTCGACGATGACGGGGCTCACGAACCTGCAGCTGGTCGCGCCGAACGTCACGGACTTCAGCCCGCTCGCGCCGATCGACCAGCAGGCCCAGATCTACGAGGACTTCACGAACGGCAAGATCACGCTGCCCGACGCCGTCGTGAACATCCCGTCCACACTGCCCGTCATCATCGGCCCGGACGGCAACCCACTCACGCCGTCGACCATGACCGAAGGCATCTCCGGCGGCTCGGTGATCGGCAACACCGTGACGTGGACGCTGCCGGGCACCGGCCTCATCGCGTGGAACGGCTTCTGCAACG
Source organism: uncultured Actinomycetota bacterium (assembly GCA_963716965.1). Taxonomy (GTDB): domain Bacteria; phylum Actinomycetota; class Actinomycetes; order Actinomycetales; family Microbacteriaceae; genus Amnibacterium. Next base: position 526,883 of record CAVQUZ010000003.1, read on the forward strand.
CCCACTCCTGCTTTTACGCCTACGGCCAGCAGCACGTGACGCTCGGGGCGAACTAGCCGTCGCATCGGCCGCCCGATCACGAACGCGAGACACCGCACGGCCCGAAGTCAGTGGTCGGCGAGACAGTCGTCGAGTGACCGACTGTCAGTGCGTGCCCGATCTCGACGGGCGCAGGTTCTCGCGGGACTGCGACTACTGCGGCCGGTCGAGCGCCTCGATCCACTGTGTCCATGACGCGCGCCAGGAGCCGTGCCCCGAATGCGACGTCCTCCCGGTGCAGCAGCTCGCATAGGGGCGTTCGCCGCCCGGTACCGTCGGAGCATGCCTGGAGACGACACCGCTCCAAGCCTGGGACCGACCCGTCGCGCCGTGCTCGCGGGTGGGCTGCTGGTCGGCGCCGTGGCCGTGGGTGTCGAGGCCGCGATGACCGTCGCGAAATACCGTTCGCTGACGACCGCGGTCGCCGCTGCGGCGCCCAAGACGGTCGCCGCCCTGCCACCACTCACCGGGCCGGCGCTCACTGGTGTCGAACTGCATCCCGCGCACACCGCGAACATGCAGTGCTTCGTCCAGCTGCCGCAGACCGGCGAGTGGTTCACCACGCAAGCGGCACCCGGCACGGGCGGCCTGGTCGATCCGGCCGGGCTGGCGGTGGGTGACATCGTCGTGTCGCGGCTGGCGCCGGACGGCACACTGCTCGACTCCATGACACTGCCGGACAGCGGGCACGGCATGGGTCTCGTCGTCCGGATCGAAGGGGGCGCGCGGGTGCTGTACACCTGCTGGTTCGCTTCCGGCGCGAGCGGAAGCCTCTACGACGTGGTCCGCATCCCGTATGCGCCCGGGGTGGCGAACCGTGCTTCCGCCGCCACGATCGTCGCCGGCGTCGGCTACCCGCTGGACTCGTCCTACGAAGCCTCGACGAATGCGGTGACACTGCGACACCAGGGTGGCGGCGGCCCGGAGTACACCCGCCACCGGTGGGCGGACTTCGTCGCCGGCGACGTGTCCCGGCCGACGGGCCGCGATCGCCACCACAGACCGGCCGCCCACCCACCAGGGCTTCGCCAGCCTGGGCGACCGGTTCTTCTTCTACACGGGCGCGGCGAGCACGGTGGTGGGTGGTGACCCGCCGCTGATCACCGAGTACGACTGGAAGAGCGGCAACGTGGTCGGCTCGCCGCTCGACGCATCGGCGAACACGCGGCTGCCGAACGGGACCTATCCGGAGGGATCGATGGAACCGGAGGGCGCCGCCATCGTCCTCGACGGCACCGGCGCCGCATCCCTTCTCGTCGGCGTCACGAACGGCCCAGGGTCAGGGACCCACGGGACGAAAGCGAACCGAACGTTCCGGTACCCGCTCGCCGCGAGCTGAGCGGCGCACACACGCGTGCGGCGCGATCGTCTGGGGACGTGCGCCGCACCGACCGGTGAACCGCCTCGGCGAGCCCGCGATACAGTGCCGAAACGTCGGTTCTGTCGCAGGTGGAGATTCGTTGGTGTCAAGGGTGCGCGCTGCAGAGCAGCACCCGCACCCCTCGGCCGAACTCGACGCCTTCTTCGCCGCCCTCCCGGCCGGCGGTGCACACCTCGCCGTCTGGGCGATCACCCACCCCCTACGGATCGGGGCGGCCCGTCGGGCGCTCGGCCGGCTTCCCCAACTCGACGCGACGCCGTCCGACACGGCCGACGGCGCGGCGCTCGCCGCCGGCCTGCAGCGCAAGTCGGCGGTCGGCCGGCTACTCACCCGCGGTGCGACCAGCGTCCTGACCGTGCCGCGAGCGGGCGGCTACGAGTCGGGCACGGCACGCCGCACCTTGCGCAAGAAGCGCAACGACGCGATCCGCCGAGGCGTGACGTGGCGCAGGGTCGACGTCCCGGGGGAGCGGGAGCGCCTTCGCGCCCAGACCAACGGTGTAGAGCGCAGCCACCCCGACGCCCGTTATCGCTCAGCGCATCCCGACAACCACGATCTGCTCGACCTCAGCCACTGGTGGCTTGCCGAAGACACGGCGGGCAACGGACTGCTGCTCGCCGTGGTCGCCGTGGATGGTGACTGGGCGCTCCTGCGCTACTTCGTCACCCTGCAGCGCAGGAACCCGGCGGCGCTCGCCGCCCGGTTCCTGCTGATGCAGGTCATCGTCGAACAACTCGCCACCGAGCAGGTGCGCCACCTCGCCACCGACATGAGCCCGATCCGCCTGACCCCGGGCCTGCGCCAGTTCCAGCGTCAAGTCGGCTTCGCATTGCTGCGTGTCCGCACCAGCGGCGCTCGCGCCGAGCAACGTCGCCCTGCCCCGCATGCGCGCCGCGCGTAACACAACACGCCGCCCGTGAGCACGTCGTTATGGAACGGGGGCTACCCGATTCGCGCCGACGCCCGATGCTTCCTAGATTCGGGTGCGACGCACCGAGGGCCGCCACCCACGAACGGGAGGAGATGCGCCATCCGAGTTCTGATCATCGGGCTGAACTTCACGCCTGAACGCACTGGAATCGCCCCCTACACGGCGGCGATGGCCCAGCGGCTCGCGGCTCGCGGCGACGAGGTCCGGGTGCTCACGACGTTCCCGCACTACCCGGAGTGGCACTTCACCGACGGCGGCACCGAGCGCACGAAGCGCACGGTCGAGCGCGGCGTCAAGGTCATGCGGATGCGCCACAAGCTGCCGAAGCACGGCTCGTCGGTCTCGCGCTTCCTGTCAGAGCTGTCGTTCGGCTTCCGCGCCCTCTTCGCCCGCTGGAACAACCCGGACGTCGTCGTCCTGGTTTCTCCGGCGATGTTCGCCAGCGCGCTGCTCACCCTGCGCGTCCGCCTGCGCCCGAAGCGTCGCGTCGTCGTCTGGGTGCAGGACCTTTACGGCCCGGGTGTCCGCGAGACGGGTGCGGGCGACCGGTTCGGCATGGCCGAGCGAATAGTCGTGGAGGTCGAACGCAACCTGCTCAAGAAGGCTGACGGCCTCGCGGTCATCCACGAGCGCATCATCGACGAACTCGCCGATCTGGGCATCGATACGAAGAAGATCCAGGTCGTGCGGAACTGGTCCCACATCGCAACGGCGTCGCACATCGGTCGCGCGAAGACCCGCCAACAGCTCGGCTGGGGCGAGGACGAGACGATCGTCCTGCACACCGGCAACATGGGCGTCAAGCAGGACCTTGGGAATGTGGTTGCGGCGGCCCGCATCGCAGACGGGGACGACCTCCCGGTGCGCTTCGTCCTGATGGGCGACGGCAACTGCCGCCCGAGCCTGATCCGCACGGCCGAGGGAGTCGACCACCTTTCGGTCATCGACCCCGAGCCCTCGACGCGGTACATGGATGCGCTGCGTGCCGCGGACGTGCTGTTGGTGAACGAGCACCCCAATCTCCGGTCCACCGCGCTGCCGAGCAAGCTCACGTCGTACTTCGCGAGCGGACGCCCCGTGCTCGCAGCGACGAATCACGACAGCCTCACCGCGGTCGAACTCGAGCGCGCGGAGACGGGGGAGCGGGTCGACGCCGGCGACCCGGACGCGCTCGTCACGGCCGTTCAGGAACTTGCCGCTGAACCACTGCGGATGCGTCGTCTCGCCGAACACGCGCGCCGTTACCGCGAGCAACACCTCACCGAGGATGCGGCGGCCAGCGCCTTCACGGCGCTGCTCGACCGCGTGCTTGGCAAGGAACCGACCGGCCCGACCACGCCACCCGGACGTGGCCGTGCCGCCATCGCGAGGACCACGCCGCTCTTCGAACGGTCGGACCCCCAGTCGAAGGCCGGTTAGACCGGCCCCAACCGCCGTGCGAACCGCTCAGTCCTGCACCTTCGTGACCTTCAGGTGCACGACGGAACCGCTTTGCGCATCGGAGCCGGCTCTCGGCGTCTGGCTTGTCACGACCCCGGAGTGAGCGTCCAGGATGCCCCCGGGGACATCATTGGCACCGACGAACCCCGCCTTCGTGATCGCCTCAGTGTGGATTCGGCAGAGCGAGCGCCAGGCGGCAGCCAGGTCGACAACCATGCAGCGACTCCGAACTTGAATTCGTCGCACGGTTAAATCCGGCCCCGCAAAGATCAGGTCAAAAGCCAGTAAGGTTTCCCCGGACGACCGGGCTGCGCGACGAGCGACAGCGATACTGAAAGAGGAGGCGCATCAACGTGTGCACGTAAACCGCAAGCATTTGTGGCCAATTGTCGTGATGTCTGCGGACGCCCCCGAGAGACATGGTCTCGAACTTCCGACGGGAGCGGTCGCCGGGACCTCCTCCTCGTCGACAGAACTATCCTTTGGCCCGAAGATGCTCGAACAGCTCCAGGTAGGCCGATGACGCGTGCTCAAGCGAAAATCTGTTTGGCAGTTCAGTGCTTGGTAGTTGCTTGCAGGCGTCAATGGCGCGGGCTAGCGCCGCACGGTTCCCTGGCGGAACGAACGTCAGCTCACGTGCGACATCGTCAGGCCAAACTGTACTCGCGTAAGTGATGACCGGCACGCTGAACGCAAGCGCCTCAAGAACGGCCATCGGTAAACCCTCCCTAGTGAAGTCTTCGGGCGTGAACAACAGCGCGTCGCAGGACAGAAGAATTTCGTGAACCCGTTCGCGCGATACATTTCCGACAAACTCCACGCGATCGCTCACGCGAAGTTCTTCCGCTAATTTTTCGAGACCATCCCGCTCGTCGCCCGCACCGACGATCTGGAGGAACGCCTCGGATTCATCAAGCGCCCGGATGATCGTCTCGACACCCTTCTGGCTGGAGAGACGACCGATGTAGGTTACGCGCGGGATGGCCTCCGAATCAGGCCGAGTCCTTTCGAAACCCGCCCCACGATCGATGCCATTCACCAACTCTAGGATTTGCACGTGAGCGCGCCGAAGTCCGTAAAATCCATGGCCGAGAGCGGCGGAGACAGCCGGGCCTATACTCACGACCGCGTCGGCCCGTCGATAAAGCAGTCTGTCGACAAGCGACCAATAGGACATACGAGCCGCACGTAGCATCCATCGACGGCCACGCAGCCGCAGGACGGTGGTCGGCTCCTCTAGGGCCGTCCCGTGCGCCTGTAGCACGTAGCGCGGACCGCCACCTCGAATGATGAGGCCCGCAGCGCCCGTACTTACAGACAACACGACGTCATAGCGCGAGACGTCCGTCATCGCGGTGCTCAACCACCAGCGAGCCGAGTACCGGCCGCTTCGGGAACCGCTGATCGTGGTCACACGCACACCGTCAAGCTCGAACCTGGCGGGGCGGCCGGCAACCACCGTCGTCAGAATCTCGACCGAAGCAACCTGGCCAAGAGACCCGCGAGGTCCCAGGCCGCCACTTCCATCCCGCCCGCGCCCGGGTGCAACGGGATCGAACGTGTCACGAACAATATCTGCACGCAGGTAGCATAAGCAGAAGCACCAGACGATTGGAACCGGGCATGGTTTGAGGGCTAAAAAGTCCTCGTGGAAAGGAAGAATCCTGTGATTCGAGTGCGGTTGCCGCTAACAATAGCCAATTCTATTAGCGCGTCTCCACTAATTCACTCGAGAGTAAGAATGTTGGCCTACCGACTTGCGGGTGTTAAGCTTTCGTGGCACGGAGCGATGGCAAGCGGGGTGCTCATTCGCACAAGCCAATTGACCATAGGCGCGCGATCCTCCCTAAATCATCATGTGATAATCGACAATCGCGCACAGGTAGTTATTGGAGCGAGGGTGGGGATCGGGCTCAACGTCTCACTAATAACCAGCACACACGACTATCGCGACCCTCACGTGAGGGCGGGGCGGTCCTCGCTGGGTGCCATATCAATTGGAGATGGAGCTTGGGTGGGAAGCGGAGCGATCATACTGGCGGGTGTGAACATTGGCAACGGCGCGGTGGTCGCTGCTGGTGCAGTCGTCACAAAAGACGTTGATGCAAACACAATCGTCGGTGGTGTCCCCGCGAGGCTGCTACGCAAGCTTTAGAAGACGCACGAACACCGGCTCAGCCTCACCGTGAACCGAGCCTAAGGAATTTCGCGAGTCGAACCGGAACACTCGAAAGAACGATTGTCCGCGTCTCCTGCCGCAAAAGCAGAACGACGCTCAGGACGACTATTTGCGCTGTTGCACAAAGCACGCCGAACCAAACACCATTCAGTTGCTCGAATGCAATACCGATGACGAGCGCAACCATTACGCCCGGCAATGTCCAAAGGAATGAACGGGCGTCGACGGCCAATATTTTGAGAGCGTACGCGCAGATCAGGTACTGCACTAGTGCGCCGGCGGAAGCTCCTAGACCCAGCGCTATCGGTCCGAGTGGAAAATAGAATAGTAAGTCGAACGCGATCATTGCCACGGCGTTTGCGACGTACGAGATGGCGGCAATCCGATTACGACCCCGGGCGTTGAGAGCCTTCGGCAGCACATACGCTGACATCTGAAGGAACAGTCCCAGGGAAAGACCCGTCAAGAATTGCGCTGTCACTGAGACGGACACCTTATCGAATGCGACAAGGGCGTACAGCAAAGACACCAGGGTGTGAGCGTTCCAAGCGATAACAACCGAGATCGGAACCATTAATGTGATCGGATTACGGCTAACTGCACCAATGGATTTGCGCGCATCAGTGTCGTCAAGACGGGCGATTCCGGACAACGCAAGCAGACCGAGAGGTGCGGCGATCAGCGTCGTCGCCGTATCGCTTATGAGGCGTGCATAGTCGACACCAGCGATCAGTCGCACGCTTATCAAGCTTGCGACTGCTCGTTCCACGACGATGGATCCCTGAAGAAACAGCGGGACGAGTAGCACAGCGCGAATCGAGCGCCAAAACATGCCTAGAGCGGTCCTTGTTTCAAGCCAGCTCGGCCGGGGGGTCAGATCCACCCATCTTAGTTTCCGTATCGAAACGCTACTCGATAACTGCTAAAGCGATATAGGCCGAGGTGAAGCCCCAAGCAGCAATACTGGCGCCTTGAACAGATACGCACCAATCGTCCCAAGTATGAGACCAACGCTTTGAACGGCCGCCCTGGACGAAGCAAGCCAAAACGAATCAAATGAGATGCCTAGATAGGAGGACAGGCCCGTCGAGACGTAAAACGGAACGCCAAGCGCCATAACAATGAGCAATAGTGATGCTTGCGTCGCAAGAGCTGGAGTCTCTCCCGGGGCAATGACATGCGACCAGTAGGCACTGGTCAGCGCAACAAAGGCGGCAATACCGAGGGATACGATCACGAGCACACCCTGCACCGCTTGATACAGCACCGCCGCCTGCCGCGGGTTTGATTGCAAGAGTCGAGCATGGTTCGGCAGGAAACCCACGGCAAGACTGTCGGCGGTAAAGAAGTTCACCGGAACCAGTGTCGCCGTTTGCGCGATCTTGTACGCGGCGGCTGCCGTACCTGTTCCAAAGAGCGCCGCGAGAAGGATTTCGCGGACAACGCCTAGAAGTTTGCCAGCGAGACTTCCCAGGGCGATGTGCCGCAAGCCTTTCCACACGACTAGCCTTGGGGTTTCTCGGAGCGAATAACCGCACGAGCAGATCTTCGTATCTCTCGCCGATTGCATCCCAGGAATACCGCGCTGCGGCCCGTTGGCAACGCTCGCGGATATCCGCGCCGTTTGAACTAAGCTCACGCTCCCACAGCGAGATCGCTGCTGCTACGGACTCCGGCGAGCGCTCCACAATCGTTCCCGGAGCGCCGTCAGCGAGAAGGCTTGGGCCTGATCCCATCGCCGTAGTAATGATCGGGAGCCCGGCCGCGAGCGCCTCCATTAGGACAAGCGCCGCGGCCTCGTACCGAGAGGGGAGGACGAAGACGTCTGCGGCGGCGAAGTACAGAGAGGGGTCAGCGACCTTCCCCACGAAGCTGACTCTCTCGTGAAGGCCGAGCGCCTCACACACTGCACGGTGAGAGCGAACCATGCTGTTGTCACCGCCCACCACGACAAGCCGTATTGAAGGAGCCACGAGGATCAGAGCCCGCAGAACTATCTCGAGTCCCTTGCGATCGAATTCATGTCCAACAAAGAGGCATGTGGTGGCGCCGGAGGAACCACGCAAGTCAGCGCCCACTTCCTCACGCATGAGGTCGTGACGCTGGAATCTCGCGAGATCTACGCCGTTTGGTACAACAGCGATTCGGGATCTGTCGACGGCGTACTCGCTATTCAAGAGGTCGCGCTCCGTGTCGGAGAGACAGACAACGCTCGCGTATCGCTCCGTTCGCCACCTGATCGCCTCACGCGCGAGAAGGAAGGCGTGCAGCGGATTTCGGACCAACGAACGAATCAGCGGGCCCTGATCGCGCAAAGACGATCTGAGAATCCCGTGATTCACGTAAACGTCTGCGTAAAGGGCGTCGCTGTGTCCAAGCACCACGTCCACGGCCCCGCTGCGTCGAAGGTGACGGCCGCGAAGATAGGCGAGTGCCGTGAATGAGACGACCTCGACTATCAAGGCAACCTTTCCCAGAGACCCTCGATCGAAGCGACGTTGAATTCCTAATGACCTTGCTGTAATCACCACCGACTCATGCCCGCGTCTCTCGAGCGCACTCATCACATGCAGCGCCACACCTCCGGCACCGCCACCCTGACCGATGCCGCGTACTACGTGCAGAATGCGCATTCGGGACCGCTTTCAAAGAGATGCGAGGTTATCGCGTTTGGCGCCCGTCGTGCGCGACGCGGCAGCCCGAGGATTTGAAGTCGCGAACTCGATAGAACGAACGCGGCCGTCACCGGGTAGCTCTACGAGATCCCGGTTGCTTCGAATCCCGAGTCCGACACCGCCAACAGCCAAGGCCATAAATGGAAGGACGTGTATCTCGCCGTAGTAGGAAGTGTTGTCGCCCATTCCATGAATAAAGATCCAAAGCAGCGCGCAGAAGGACCAAATCGCCGCGCGGGTCTGCCCCAGATCGCTAGCAAAGTAGACCCGCCGCGCGGCGATCCACAAGGTGAGCACGATAAAGCCGACTATCAAAATGGCCAACACAATGCCCCCATTTGCCCAAGCGGCAATGATGAAGTTGTGGGGAGGGTAGTCCGAACGCCCAACGTACTGGCCGATCACCTCCGCCCAGCCGCCGTACCCAAGGCCGGCAATTGGATGCTGCTGAAAAAGGGAAGCGGCTGCGGTCCAGAGCGTTTCTCTGGTATCAAACGAGTCAGAGGACGCTGTGCCGTAATTTGGGAACACGATACCCAAGCCCTCAGGTAGGAGTAGGGTCCCAACGACTCCGAGAGCCAGCAAAGGTATTGCCAGCTCAAAACGGCGGCGTACCACAAGCGGATATAAGGCCCCCGCCAATACCGGGAGCATAATCGCCAGAGCAAGGCCCGTCTTAGAGCCAGTGAAGAACACACTTATAAGAGCAAGCCCTCCCGTGAAAACCATATAGCGGTGCCTGAGCCCCGCGAACGCGAAGCAAAGCAGTGCGATGACGCCCTCGACGATTGAAGCGACGTTGGCGTTAACGAAAAGTCCGCCCGCCTTAGCCGGATCAAGAACATTATTCGCGTCAACCGTGTAGAGGTTGGCCGCTGCCGGGCCCACTAGCAGCGAACCAAGCGAACTCCCTTGCAGAAATGCTGATTCAATGCTTGGGGCGACCCGGAAAAGGATGACCATTACCGATTGAACGATAACGAAAGGCGACGCGACATTCATGAGTATGAGCCTGACACGGTCGGTCCCACGAACCTCATAGCCAATCGCACCCAGAACGCATAAGAATTCTACTCCTCGCACTGCGTTGGCAACCGGCGCGTTTGAGTCCACGGACCAGGACAGTGAAGACAGTGACCACGCGCTCGCTGTCCGTCGTTACCGTTGCGAGTGCAGCGCTTCCAAATTTGAAGCGGTGGGTAATGAGCGCGCAAATGCCGACCCACAGGTAGATCCACTGAGCAAGAGGCAAAGGGAGTGATAAAAATACCTGCGGTAGAGCAAACGCGAACGCAAGCGAGAGCCTGACGAGATTCGGCAACGCTGTGCCGATCACCACCAACGCGGCGGCAAGCGGCAATGCAATAAAGATAAAGTAAAGAGCTCAATGAAGGCCGTTCAATCTGTCGCGCTCAACTTAGTCGGCGTCATCGGAGGGACTTGTAGATGTCAACAAGTTCACGCGCTCGCGTGCTTACGTCGAACCGCTCACTGATTACCCTGCGGCCCTCGAGGCCCATCTCAGTGGCGAATTGGGTTGACGTCAGGACCGAGTCAAGTGCTGCGACGAGCGCGTGCGGATCTCTTTCGGGAACAAGAAGTCCGTTGACGCCGTCATCGATTGCATCGACGATGCCCCCGCTGCGCGTCGAGACAACTGGACGCGCTAACGCACCTGCTTCCAGTAGGACCTGACCTAAGCCCTCCGCATCACCGCTCCGAGACGTCACGCTTGGCAGGCAAAGAACTCGGGAGTTAGCGATTTCGTCGAGGACTTGTCCGTGTTTCCTGGCACCGAGGAACTCGACGATGTCGCCGACGCCGAGACTGTCGGCAAACCCTCTAATTGAGCTCTGAGGGGACCTTGCCCAACAATTGGAAGTTTGACCTCAGGCACAAGCTTTTTCAAGGAGGGTAGTGCCGAATCAGGTACTCAGTTCCCTTTTTCTCCACGAGCCTGGCGACATGTAGCACCGTTGGTTCGTCTGGTAACGGAGTCGGCATTAAGTCAGCGACGCTTACGCCCGTCGGAACCACGTGTATCGATTCAGCACGCGCGCCGAGCGCGAGCGCTCTCGGGCAATGAACTGAGACACGCAAATGAATGTTGACTCATCGCAAGAAGCGACGGCGGAATGCGGCCCAGGCCGCCCAACTGGTTGACCGCCCTCGAAGCAGGGCCGCGGTCGTCATAGTTGCGTCGAACCCGTGAAGCGTCACCACGTGGGGAATATCGAGTCGCCTTGCAGCGCGCGCTGAGAACAGCCCCTCGGGTCCGAAATGCGCGTGAAGCACGTCGAGACCGCGCCCTTGAAGCAATGTTGCTAGAGGTGACGATGTTAGAGCCGAGTAGCGGAGGACCGCCGTCCTGCCCATCGAGGCAATCGCCAAGGACGGGAGCGCGTGTTCATCATGTATGAATTGGTCGCGCGCGATCATCACCACGTTCGCTGGCAGTGCACGAGCCTGGGTGGGGATAAACACCTCGGATTTAAGGTACATCGTGTGACGCAGAATGCCGACTTTGAGAGCCTGTCGGTCGCGGTTCTGATTCGGACTGTTCTGCAAGGTCGGGACCTATCCTGCGCTTGAAGCGCGTACGGTTTCGAGCATGTCGAGAACCTGGCCGAGCCGGTGTTCCCAAGAGTTCGAAGCGTCTGGCGATGGCAAGGGCCCTTCGTCGGCCAGCGCAGCTTCGACCGCGGCCACAAATTCCCCATGGTCGGAGACGATGGTAAGACCTGGTATATCTCGCCCGACCAAGCTCGGAAGGCTAGTGGAAATGACACGCAAACCCGCGGCCAGGTACTCGTAAACCTTCATCGGAAAAACGCCAGCGGTATAGTCGTTGATTTGGTATGGAATCAAACCGACCGTGCACTCCGCCGCGATGGCGGCGAGTTGATGTTGATCTAAAACGCCGAGATACTGCACGTTCTCACTGCGTAAGAGCATCTCGGAACTCTCACTGCCGCCAGCCCCGTCGATCGCCATCGGCCCGGCGATAACAGTCGGCACTCGAGAAGCGATCGAGGCCAGTAAATCTATATCGATCTTAGCTGGAGTCATGTTTCCGGCAAAAAGGGCGGCCGGGAGACGTCGCTGGCTGCGGTCGGACGCCTGCGAAAGACTTATATCGGCCACATTCTCCCATAACCTCACCTCCCGGAAACCGATCGTTTCAAGATGACGTTGCACTCCGATGCTGCTTGCGATTGCAACGTACCCGCGTCGAGCGAGGGTTTTCTCTCCGCCTAAGAGCGCTTTCGATGGCATACGTGGGAACGAGTGGAGCAAATCGACCGAGTGATAAACAACCGACTGGGCCCTATTAGCGAGACCATAATCGACGGGAGAAAATGACCACAATTGATATTCGCTTGGAAGCTTGCGCTGCACTGACAGTCTTATGAGCAACAGATTTACAAGACGCACAAAACGGACATTGTGGAATGGAATGGCTATCGGAGTGACCACGTGGACAGAAGACCGGAGAGAGGATTTGTGTTGCTCACTTGCCTCGGCGTTTATCTTATGTCGGCGCCGGAGTCGGGACAAGACGCGTCGGAAGTCGCTTCGCGAAAAGGTTGGCGCACGAAGGCCGAGAGACTCGACATAGTAGACCTGTCGAGTTTGAGCAAGACGAGATGCAATGTGTTGCTTATTAGTCCAGACATCTGCGTCGGCGTCTGCCGTGGACAAAATAACGACCGGCAGGATCGGCTGGGTTGCGTTTGCGGCGGTCATCGTATTGGCTCCGGGAGCACGCGGTCAGCCGACATGCGCCGGATCAATCTCCTCGGCTGGTGCTGGTGCTGGTGCTGGGTCTGGAGTGGCTTGGTCGACGGGAGTACTTAGGTCTGGAGCGGCTGTAGGTATACCCGTAAGCGCCGTATCCATAACCGTAGGAGTCGGCCCCCTTTGTCGGCAGAAATGTCCCGACCAATCCGAGAACGTCTGCTCCCGCCTGGGTAAGGCGAGAAACTGACTCTCGGAGCTGGCCTTTGCGTGTCCTGCCGCTTGCGCAAATGAGTAGGGCGCCGTCGGCCTGCCGTCCGAGGATTGCTGCATCAGCCACGGGGAGAATCGGTGGCGTATCAATAATTATGTACTCATATTCAGTCCGCAACTCCTCAAGTACACTCTCCATCTGTCGTGACTGGATCATCTCGCTCGGGTTTGGCGGCACAGCTCCAGCAGGAAGCACGGAAAGTCGACCACTATCGCCCCAGCTTTGCACTGCAGTCGTCAATTCAGTCCGGCCGACGAGCACATCGGTCAAGCCAACTTCCCCGACTACACCAAGATAATGCGCGGCAGTCGGCCTCCGAAGGTCTGCGTCTATGAGCAAAGTCTTCACTCCTGCGTCAGCGAGGCTGATGGCGAGGTTGACCGCAGTGGTTGATTTGCCCTCTCCCTGCACTGATGACGTGACCACAAGTGTGGTTGCAGTCGACTTGAATGTCAGAAACTGAAGATTCGCTCTAAGTGTCTTAAATGCTTCAGCCCGCGCTCCGTGACGATTGAACTGCGAAACCAGTGGCCGGACGGCGGCGTCTTCGTCGTATAGAATTCCACCAACGAATGGCTTATCAACTTCAGCCTTTATTGCGGCTGCTCCCCGAACACGGGTGTCAAGCCGTTGATGTAGAATTGCTGCGGCTAGACCGACGACGAGTCCGATCGCGAGACCGGCCAATATGTCGATCAGAGGTCTCGGAGAGACGGGGGTCGATCGTTGCACTGCTTTCGGATTTGGGTCACTTTCACGGATGCGGCGCCGCCTGCGGTCGGAGTCAACTGATCGACAACGTCACTCAGGGTCTTGCTTACTGCGTTGGCGATCGCTGCAGCCTGCGAAGCACTGCTGTCCGTTGCGCTTATCGTCAGAACCGCGGAATCAGCGGGCGCGTCAGCTGTGACTTCGGTGGCCAGCAGCGTCGGCGACCGCGTGACCCCGTCGGCCTTTGCAACCTGATCGAGCACGATGGGTGTCGTCGCTACATCGGCGTAGCTTTTGAGAACGGCTTGAGTAAAAGTTGTTCCCTGCGTCAGGTCCTGCACAGATGACGCCGACGTCGTGGAAACGAAGACCTTCGACTCAGCATTATATTTCGGTGTCTGTGTAAATGTCAGGATCAGCGCCCCAATGACACCAACCAGAACAAAGACGGTTATGGTCGCCCAGCGTCGCTGGAGTAATCTGAAAAATTCACGCGTGTCCACAGTCGGGTGCCTCCGGGGGGTGTCGGACGTTGGTTCATGTTGTCAAACTCGTGTGTCGCCCATGTAACGCCGCCTGCGTTAGGCACGGCTGAGAGCATCTGCAGCGGGACGAGTCTTGCTGGCGGCTCACGGATGCGCGGGGCGTCCGAAAGGTTCTGGACGCGGTGGGCTGGAGCGCTGCAGGCCCAGCAAACGATCGTGACGACAGCGCCAGTCGGTCGTCATTGTCTCGCGTCGGTCGCATCACAATTGTGTGACAACCAGGTCTCGAAGCCAGGCGCTGTGCGACGGCTGCAAGCGCGCTTGGACGGAGATGCTGAGGCGGTCTGTGCCGGCTGGGACGACGGCCCGCCTACTAAATGGTTGCCAGTCGGAGCGCGATGCGGTCGGCAGAGGTGTCAGATTGAATTGAGCGCTTTGCCGTGGAGCGCCGCTTAGGCTCCATGCGAATGCGACCACGAGGGATTCGCTGGCGTTTGATAATTCTGAAGCGTCCAGCCAGCCTTGAATGACAATTGGTGTCATCGGAGCGACTGGTACGAGCTGCGCCAGCGCAACACGCCGGCTTGCCCCTTGAGCGGTGATTCGAGCACAGGTTCGGGTCTCGCCCTCCCGGACCCTGCCAAAGACCACCTCGGCGTCGCCAGTAGAGATCCAGCCGGAAACACCACTCAATGGTTGAGAGAAGTCCCCATTGATAAGCAAGCTTGTGTACTGCCCCATGGTCGCCATGTGACGACCTCTGCCCCCTGTGTTGATATCGCCACCCACATGTCGCACCAGCGGAGCGCCGGTCGCGAAATTACTGATAATGCTGGTGCTCAGATCGAAAGTCTCAAAGTTGACTCCAATGAATGTTGCAGATACTCCATCTGACGAGTCCTTTGAAATCTCGAGTACGCTCGACCGCGCTTGTTCGGGGGCCTCGGTCGGGCTAACGATTCCGCCTGACATCGTTAGCACGGTTCGGACGCCATCATGCGCCGTAAGGCGCACCATTGGCCCTCCTCGAAAGGTTGCTTGGCGCCCATCCTCGATGTGACACCCCAATAGGCTCAGCGTGCCGCCATTGTGGTCTATTTCGATATCGTTGTAGTCTAAGGAACATGCGGTCAAGGACACATCTGGGTTGCCGTCTGTGTAAATCGCGGTGGCGCTGCCTTGCGAGTTAGCGGCTGAGAACCAAGTGCAGTGATCGAAGGAGTAGTTTTCCCCGGCGTTATTGCCTGGCACGATCGATGCGCCCCGTGACATGAAATGACCGAATGTGCAGTGTCGGAAAGATATACACCAATTGTTATTTCCGAACGACAGTGAATTCCGGAACCCGTCGACGGCACAGTGAGAGACGACTGCTCCGTCGAGGCCGCTGACGTCCTCGAAGACGATCCCGTCGGGCCCGCCGCTGTCACGTCGAGGTCCAACAAGTTCTAGCCCGCTCATGGTGTGGAGGTAGCCTGTGTGCTGGAATCCGGTGCCCTTCGTACCACGGCCGCGTACACGGATAGCGGCACCTTCTGAAAGGGACGTGGCGTCGATCACCGACGCCTCGCCGATGATCGAGTACGCGCTTGAGTCCCATGCGATTGGCGCGGACGTCTGATAGGTTCCGGCCGGCAGATAAACGGTCTCGCCGGTAAGCTGCGCCCGGTCACAGGCGCGCAAGATCGCGTGCGTGTCGTCGGCCTGTCCGTCGGCCAAAGCTCCGAAGTCGCGAACGTTCAGGCCGTATTCGCTGCGCACGGACTCTGTGCCCGGATCGGCTTCGCGCCGGACCTTACCCAACGCAGCAAGCGCTGCTCCTGCTACAGCGAGACCGGCGAGGTCGCGTCGGGTCGCAGTCCTGGGCGGAGAAGATCTGCCATTATCCATGAACCTTCTCAAGATCTGTTAAACCGCCGTCTGCTAATCTGGCCTAGTCCTTCTGGCGAAAACGGGCCATATATTTTAGCGACCGGTCCACGCGCGTATACGAGACTCGAAACGCTCAAGCGAGAACCGCTGCGAACTGATACGCCTCGTTTCGCGGTCCGTGCCAATCGCACCCTCAGCGTCTGCGCGCATCGTATTGCGATCTTCGAACAGACTGAAGGCGCCGTTGACATTCGGCATCACAATTTCGGCGGTTCCGCCACGTGGGAGAGCCAACACGGGGGCTCCTGCCGCCATGGCTTCGACGGGCATTATGCCGAAGTCCTCGAGTGCGGGGAAGACGTAAAGTGTCGTGCGCTGGAAAAGGGCACGAAGCATCGCATTCGACGGGTTAAGTCTGAGGCGCCCCGGAATCGTTGACTCGGAGACGCGCTCCCGGAGCATCTGTTCTTCGGGCCCCGCTCCGGCAAGCACCACCGGCAAGCCGACTGATTCAGCGACGGCGATCACCCTATCGAGTCGCTTGTACGGAATGAATCTCGATGCGCCTAGGACAAATTCAGAGGGCAACGAATCGATGAGTGCGTACTCCTCGCACGATAACTCGCTGTCCCAGTCCGTGACCGATTGAATTTCAGTCACCGCGACTGGTGGGTAGATAACCTCTGCGGGCACGCCCCAACTGTGTTCGATACGCGTTTTAACATAGTCACTGTTGGCGGCGAAACGGGCTCCTTCCTGCGCCCGCCGACGATCGACAGGTTGCAGGATCCTCGAGGCCATGCGCGCGGCGAGCCCTGATCCGCGAGGGTCAACCTCTGGCGTCCAGACATATCGGGCTGGAGAGTGGACGTACACGAACCGCTCGATGTCCCGGGCGCCCTTGAATCTGGCGTGGTGCGAAAATGCGTGACTGCTGATGAGTGCCCAGTCGTACGGGCCGTACGGCAAGTGGCGCCATGTCAGTGGCATGAGTGGAAGGGCTGCGGCTTTGCTCCGGCGCAGAGGAGTTCGCGCGAGCCAGGTTTCGTGAGTCCTGTCCAGTGGGAACCGCTCGACATCGTCATTCCACGCCGCGATCAAGTCAGCTTCGGGGTACATATCCGCCATCGCGCGGAATACGTTCTCGCTGCCGCCTGCCTTTGAGAGCCACTCGTGGACGATCACCGACGTCACGAGTGCCCTCGCTTGGTCCACCCTGGGGATCCAACTGTCCTGGAGCGCGGAACTGCCGCGGACTGCATGGGTCGTCAGGCTGACAGCTGGATGCTGCGGTCCGGGTCGGTCCGGACGCTCACGATGCCCGTTCCGGTGTTGATGGCACCATCATTCGATTCCTCTCCCATCCAGTGCTCGACCGCAGTGTTCATCGTCGTCATGTACGGGTACCCGGTCGAGACCAGGTAGCCGGGGAATATGTTTGTCGACCGCACTAGCTTCAAGATGCGCTCGCGATTGATGCCCGTCTTGATGCCAGCCTTAGCTGCAACCTCAAACACTCGTGAGGCCTGCATCATGGCACCGAGCGGCAGGTTGAGTTTCGGAGCCGGCTGCCCGTCGGCTCGCGCAATCGCTGTCGCAATCTGCTCGATCGTTGTGCGCTCCGGATAGGCAAAGTTGAACAGCGCCTCGCGGGTCTCGCGATCGCGCACCCACTCGATGGCGGTGACGAGCTCGGCAACGTAGCCGCACGACTTTATGGTGTCGGTGCGGCCGGGGTAGACGAACGTCTTCGAGCGGATCATCTTGAGTATGCGGTCGAAGTTGCCGCTTTCGCCGTGACCGAATATGACCGCTGGGCGAACTACGATGAGCTTGCGATTCGCGTCCTCACGCAGCCACGTGCGGTGGATCTGCTCGGCGAAGTACTTCGACTTGCCGTAGTCGCTGGTCGGCATCGGCACGCTGGTCTCGTCCATCTGCTCCTCGCTGGGGCCGTAGACCGAGATGGAGCTGGTGAACACGATCGTCTTGATGTCGTGAGCTCGGGCGAAGTTGGTGACGTTCAGCGCGCCGCCGATGTTCGCTTCGTAGTACTCGTGCGGCTCGTGACCGGGCGTGGTGTGGATCGCCGCGAAGTTGTAGATGACGTCGAAGTCTTCGTCGATGCCGATGGGGCGGCGCACGTCGACGGGGATGTACTCGACTCCGGCAGCCCGTTCGCCGCGGGGCGGCTTGAAGTCGGCGGAGACCAGGCGTTCGGTGCCCCGATCGCGCAGCAGATTCAGCAGACGCGTCCCGATGAAGCCGGCGCCACCGAAGACGATGGCCGAAGAAGGGGGCGTCGGGATCGAAGTTGCTTCAGTCGATTCGTTCGTCACGGTCTCAAACTTCCTGCACTCGTGCGCGCGCACCTCTCGGGTGCACGACCAGATCAGCGAACGGAAGGGCGTCGTTTCCCCCGGAGCCCAGCGGTGACCTGCTGGCAGAGGACGGCGCCTCTGCCTGTTCTCCACCCTAGCCACAGGACTCTGGCAGGGAAACCCCGGCCAGCGAGGTTCCTGCTCTTGCCTCCCTGCGGTAGTGCGGCCCGCTATCACGAGTGAGTTTCGCTTTCGTTGCGACACGCCGATCGTTCAGGATCAGCCGCTAGTTTTTGCTCATCGCCCCCCGGCGAGTGCCGTGTCCAATCCTGGACGAGGCGTCGTGACGGTCTCGATGGAGAGATGACATGGTCAACGTGTCGATGAAGTACCGCAAGGCCCGCGCGATCGCCCCGTCTCGACGTGAAGTCGCGTCTGAGGAGGTCGGCATGGACTTCATCGCCGTGCCGCGGTCGCTGGCTGCGGTCGCGAACGTGTTCACGGGGCACCGCACGCACAAGAAGTAGCTGGGCTTCGGCGCATCAGTCGTTGATGCGCCGCGGGTGCGCGTGGCTCCGCCGAGCGTCGCGTCCCGTCGATACAGTCTCCGCTGCCACGACCTGCCGGGTCGGGCGGAGGGGTGACTGTGCACGCCAAACATCATCGCTCCGGCGGCTCGAGCGCGGCGCGAGTCGTCGGCGTCATGCTCGCCGTCGTGCTCACCGCGATGGGGCTGACCGCGTGCTCGTGGTCGCAGCCGCAGTCCGTGTCGGGCAGCACCGCGAGCGTGCACCTGGGCACGAAGACCGTGCTGCATGTGCCAGGTGGTCCGGTCGTCACAATCGGGGCGGATGCGACTTCGGCCGACGGCACCCTGAGCGTCCGGCCGGTCTCGAAGCAGCTCGCCGCCGGTGCCGGTGCGGTCGCCGGCTGGACGATCTCGCTCGCCCACGCGAAGCTCGTTCGGCCGGTGACGATCGCGTTCCCGTTCCATGCCGCCAAGGGGGAGCCGGCGCCGATCGTCGCGTACAACGAGTCGCTCGGCGACCCGCTGCATCCGGTCGGCGGTCATGTCTCGGGTGCGTCCTACGTGGTGCAGACCTCGCACTTCAGCAACTGGTTCGAGGACACCTGGAGCAGTGTCCTGGATAAGGCCACCGCAGCGCTGCGGCTCATCTACGCGTCCGACGGCGACGCCAAGGCGCCGACGTGCTCAGGAACAAGCACGCTGAAGGCGGACGGCTACACAGTGGGCGCCAACGCGAGCGACAAGAGCGTGCTGTGGTGCGCCGGCGAGCATGCCTCCGCGCCGCGCTTGGTCGTGGTGAACGGGCGCGGCTATCCCGTCGTCGTCGAGGCGACGCCTGGGCTCTCGGAGTCGTCGACCTCGGGCGTGAAGCTCGACGAGTGGCTGCCGAAGCTCGTGTCGAAGCTGCAGGCCAAGCTGAAGAAGGGCGACTCGATGCACTTCCTCGGCGCCGGCTCGTCCGTCACGCTCGACGCCACGAGCGCCACGACCGTCGGTGTCGACGTGACCGGCAACCCCGGCGCGCTGCTCGCATCCGACCTGATCTTCGCGGGGGAGACGCTGCTCACGATCGAGGGCATCTTCGGCGTCAAGGCGAAGTCGCTGCAGTCGGTCGTCACCGCGCTCGGCACGGCCGACTGCCTGTACGGGCTCGAGTCGTCGACGCCGAGCAGTCTGTCCAGCGTCACGGATGCGGCGAACTATGTGAAGAAGGTCATTCCGGTCGCGTTCGGCTGCCTGGCCGAGCAGATCAAGGACGAGTTCGGCATTCTGGCGGGCATCGCGGCCGCGGGGCTCTCCTGGCTGGTCAGTGGACTGAAGCTGGTGCTCGACAGCGTGTTCGCGGTCAAGGATGCGATCACGCACCTGAACGGCTACCAGATCGCCATCACGCCGCCGGCGCCGACGCTCGACCTGCTCACGTTGCCCATCCCGGCGATGTGCAACGCGGGGCCGAGCCGGCTGAAGGACGGCACGGTCAGTTACGGGAAGGACCCGAAGTACGGCGCCGATAAGGGCGGCGCCTCGCTGGTCGCGCAACCGGGCAAGTCGGACTCGAACAAGTACACGCTCTGGGCGAAACAGAGCGGCTCGGGTGCCGCGTACGCCGCGGTGCCGATCTGGTGCACGGCCGGGGGAGTGGACTGGCCGCAGACGATCGCGGTCTACTCGGCGAGCGGGAACCTGCTGGCGTCGGTCGACTTGGGGCCGATCGCGAATCAGGAACACGCGTGGGTCACCTCACTCTCACTGCACGGCGACACGGTGTCGGCGAAGTTCGACGCGTTCGACGGCGCGGACTTCGACCACCACTACTGGACCGGGGACTTCACCCTCTCGGGCGGCAAGTTGATCGCGTCGCATCTGAGTACGACGGCGGGCTGAGCGCCGCTCGACGGCCGGCGTTTTGCGATGACGCACACGAACTGCCTGGCGTGTGCGGCGACTCTGGCTCCGGATCACGACCGCGCGAGCGGCACCGAACGCCGCCGCGCCGTCGCCCCCGCGAACGGGGAGGTCGCGGCGCGTCGGGTGGATCGTCGATACCCCCGCCGCCAAGACTCGAGCCCGCACATCGAGTCGAGGAGTGGAATGTCCGTCGAGAACACGTCCGAGTTGGTCGCGCCGCCCGCGCCGGAGCCGGTGCCGAGCGCGCCGTCGCCGGTACCCGGCCTGATCGCGCGGGGCGCGATCGTCGCCGCGAGCATCGTCGTCGCGGCGCTGATCACGTCCGCCGTCGTGCTGATCCTGATCGTCATCGCCGGCGCGATCGTCGGCGCCGGGTCGTCGACTCCGTCAACCGGCGCGGCGACGGCCGGGTCGGGTGCGCTGGTCCAGTCGGTCCTGCAGGCGGGCGTCGCACTGATCGGCGCGACGTGGATCGCGCTCGCCGGCTCGGCGTTCTTCAGCGGCGTCACTTTGAACGTGGGCAGCTCGATCGGTGTCGGTAGCGGCGTCGGCATCTTCGGGGTGCCGCTGCTGATCACGGCGGTCGTGGTCGTCGTCGGCCTCGTCGCCGGCCGGCTGGTCGCGCGACGCGGTCCCGCCTTGTCACTCGGGTTGCGATTCGCGCAGGCGGCGATCGCGGGCGGCATCGCCGCGATCGCGATGGAGCTCATCGCCGCGATCGGATCGATCCCGGCCTCGATCTCGATCGTGTCGCTCAGCGTCTCGGCACTCGGCCTGCCCCTGTTCCTCGGCGCGTTCCTGATCACGGCGCTCACCGCATTCGCCGGTGGCGCGATCGCGGTGGCCGCGCCCGGCGTCTCGCTGCCGCGGGCGCTGCGCGTCGGGTACACCCGCATCCCCGCGCTCTGGCGCCAGCTGATCGTCGTGGCTGCGACCGGCGCGGTCGTCTGGGTGCTGTACACCATCGTCGGCGGGATCTTCGATGAGGCGACCGCCTCGGGGGGCATCGACGTGCGGCTGCTCATCGGCGCGATCCCGCTGTGGGTGCCGACGATCGCGATCTGGGCGGCGGCGCTCGGGCAGGGCGGCGGGCTGCTCGCGACGGGCACCGCAGGCGCGCTCGGGACGTCGCAGTCGGGCACCGGCGTGCTCACCGCGTTCAGCCAGGGCAGCAGCCTGGCGCTCGTCGTCGGGCAGATCGTCGTCGCGATCGTGTCGGCGATCGTGCTCTCGATCGCGGTGCCGATCGACCGGCGCCCGCGGTTCGGGGTGCTGGCGCTGCAGCTCGCCGGCGTGTGGCTGGTGCTGCCCTATGTGTTCGGCGTGCTCGCGGCGTCGGGTGTCGGCAGCGTGATCGGCGCCAACGCGGGCGGCACGATCGTGGTCGCACCGTGGACGTTCCTGCTGGCCGGCGTCTGGGGACTCGGCATCGACGCGCTCGCGCGCTGGGTCATGCCGGCCTGGCGTCGGGGTGCCGCGGGACCGGCTGTGCGCATCCGGCTGCTGTCGATCGTCGCTGTGGTCATGCTCGTCGCCGTGATCGGCGGCATCGGGATCACGAGCGCGGTGCTCACGAGCACCTACTCGGCGCAGGCGACCGCACAGCGCTACCTGGACGCGCTCGCGAACCGCGACGCGAAGGCGGCTACTGCGCTCGAGACGGGCGACGGCGGCGGCAGCACGCGCGTGATGCCCTCCGCCGGCAACGCACTCAAGGGTGCGAAGGTGGTCGTCACGGCCGCGACGTCGACGGAGACGGTGGTCACCGCCTCGTTCAATGTCGGCGGCAAGGCGCTGACCCGGTCGCTCACGCTGGTGCCCGACGGCACGGGGCCGTTCGGGGTGACGAAGTGGGCCGTCTCGACCCCGATGGTCGATTCGGTGACCATCGCGACCGGCACTCTCTCGGGGCCGATCACGGTCGGCGCGCAGCGGTTCACACCGCGGCAGGGCGCCGTGCAGGTGTCCATGTACCCGGGCGTGTACCCGATCAGCGCGACGGGCGGCAGCCAGAACCTGCTGACGTTCCCGACCGTCCTGTCGGGCGACGGCGCCCCGGCCTCGTTCGGGCCCTCGCGCATGCCGAAGCTGACCGACACGGTCGGCGCCGCGGTGCGGTCGGACCTCGACACCTGCGCGAAGTCGACCGACGCGCAGCCCGCGGGATGCCCGTTCGGCGCGTACCTCTACGGGACGGTGAAGGACATCTCGTGGAAGATCACGACCTACCCGACGGTCGCCGTCTCGACCGACGGCAGCAGCTTCTCGACGACCGAGTGCGGCGCCGCGACGGCGAGCTACGAGTACCAGTACTTCTCGGGTGACCCGTTCGCGACGGACACGGCCGAGGACTCGTGCTTCGACGTCTCGGGCACGGTCGCGGTCTCTGATGGCGCGGTGCGGCTCACGTACGACAGCTCCTACTGAGGCTGCATCTCCTACGAGGCTGCATCGGAGTGGGGGCCGGACGTTGGTCGTCCGGCCCCCACTCTGATGCCTGCTGGCACTGCCGTCCTGCTGAAGTGCTCGAGACGAGCCTCGCGGCGCGCTCGCGGTGATTTCTGCGCGGGCAGGTTCCGAGCAGCGGGTTGCCCCGGAAGGGGGGTACGGCTTCGGGCGCGGGCAGCCGGGCGCGAGCGGATCGCACACGTACGTTTCACCTGATCGAGGCCCAACTCGGTCGCCCCCAACGAACGGAACAGCATGCGCATTCGTACGATTCTTGCGAGCGGGGCGGTCGGTGCGGTCGCGCTGGCCGGCATCGCCGCCGCGCCCGCTTCGGCGGTCACCCATCACGCGCCGACCGGACTGACCGCCACCGCGTCGGACGGCACGCTCGACGTGGAGTGGACGTCGATTCCGGACGACTCCGCATTCACCCGGTACACCGTGAGCGCCACATCCGGCGGCACCACCCTCACCGACCACGAGGCCTACATCAACGCGGCGTCGGACGCCTTCCCGCTCGGCAACTTCGAAGCCGGCTCGACGGTCACCGTGACGGTCACCGCGGAGTTCTCGGACACATTGACGACGTCAGCGACGACGACACAGACGGTTCCCGAGCCCGATGCGGATGCGCCGAGCGACGTGAGCGCCACCGAGGACTCGTCCGGCGTGCAGGTCGCGTGGGCTGCGCCCGCCCCGTCCGAGTCCGGCCCGTTGGTCACCGGCTACACGGTGCACATGATCGACGCCGACAGCTCGCACAACACCGACGGGACCGACGTGTACGACCAGAGCACCGTCGATGGCACGACGACGTCGCTGACGATCCCGCTCGCGAAGGCAGAGCTGGGTGGGCCGGCGCAGTTCGTCGTCGAGGCCGACTTCAGCGACTCGACCACGACCTCGTCGTACCCCTTCCAGTACACGGCGCCCGCGATCGCGCCGGTGACCCCGACGGCCAAGCTCAAGGTGACGATCTTCGACGGCGCAGCGGACGGCGTGAACGTGCCGGAGGCCGAGGCGATCCTCGCGAAGCCGTACAAGTGGAATGCGTACTCGAGCAACGGCGTCACCGCGCGCACGATCCGGTTCTGGCTCAACGGCACGCGGATCGGCTCGGCGCAGGTCGCCGGCAACGACTTCAGCGACACCGACGATTCGGTCTTCGTGTCCCACACGATGCTGAAGGGCGACGTGCTCACCGCGCAGGAGACGATGACCAACTCGGCCGGCACGAGTGCGGGCGGACCGATCGCGCGCTTCGTCGTGCCGACCCTGCGCCCCGGCGTGCCGCACGCGAAACTGCACTACGGCACCAACAAGGTGACGCTGTCCTGGCCGGCGGCGAGCAGGCGCGGCGGGTCCGCCATCACGCACTACTCGGTGACGGTGATGTTGCAGAACACGAAGGTCGGATCCGCCTCGATGTCGGCGTCCCACACGCGTGAGCTCGTCGTCAAGCTGCCGAAGCGCGCGTGGTCGAACGAGTACATCAGCGTGACGCTGACGACGACCAACGCGTCGAAGACGACCTCGACGGACTACCAGTACTTCCTCACCTCGTCGTCGACGAAGGGCGTGATCTCGGGACACGAACTCGTGCAGGGCGGCTGAGCTCCGCCTGAACGGGCGACGCGGGTCGGGAGTCTTCGGGCTTCCGGCCCGCTGTCGTCTCAGCGGGCGGATGCGGCCGGCGGTGGGGTGGCCCGCCGACGGGCCTCGCGCTCGTGCATCCGCCGAAGTCGCTTCGCGAGCGCCGGAGCGGGGCCCGCGCGATCGGGGGCGGCGACCGTCTTCGTCGTGAAGGCGACCATCAGGGGTATCGCCAGCCATTGCAGGCCGAGCACTGCGATCGTGTCGGTCGCCGCGTCGAACCCGAAGATGGTGACGACCGTGAGCGACAGCAGCGAGCCGAGCCGCAACGCGGCTCCTTGGGTCAGCTGGCGCACGTGGCGGTACGGGTCGGCGGCGACCTCGGGCATGAACAGCACGACGGCGAGCACCGCGGCGACGATCACGGGCAGCTTGCCGAGCGGGTTCGACACGAGGGCCGGCACGAGCGAGATCGCGTGCACGGTCACGATCGGCACGAGTGCCATGCGCACGACGACGTGCGTCGACGGGCCGCGCTGCGGTGACGCGATGTGCACGACGAGCAGCACGACGGATGCGAGGACCAGCACCACAGCGACCTGCGTCGCGGTCGCCCAGACGGCCGTGAAGGTCGCCGGCACGCCGGCGGCGGCCGCCGAGACGGGCGGGAGGAGAAAGACGATGCCGACGATCGCCATCCATCTCGTGACCGTGCCGCGGTAGCGCTTCGCGGCGATGAACCAGATCAGGGCGAGCACGAGCAGGGGCGAACCGACACTGCCGAACGCGATGCCCCAACTGGTGTCGGCCACCGCACTCCCGGTGAGTGCGGAGTAGATGAGTCCGACGGTGGCGGGCACGACGAGCCCGAGCGTGGTCGCCAGCGCGCCCACGATGAGCAGCGCGGTGATGCCGGTCTGCCCGCTGCGCCGCAGCGGTCGCCGCTCTGCACGCAGCACGGCCACCACGATCAGCGCCGCGACGAGCACGGCGTGCGGCCAGGTCGCCCACCCGCGTGGCTGCCAGACCTGTGCATCCGCCGCACCGAACAGATCCCGGGCGATCGTCAGGCGCAGCGCCATGACGGCGACGGCAGCGGCGACGGCGAGGATCGCCCATCGCCGTCGCGCATTCGGGCGGATGAGTCCGACCGAACCGGCGTGGTGATGCTCGACGGTCGCCGTGATGCCGGTGACCGGGGTGATGTAGAGCGAGATCAGGCCGTAGAAAGCGAGCAGCACCCAGCCCGTGGAGATGAGCAGCGGCGCGACGGGCGGTGTCGTCTCGACGAGCGGCTGCAGGGCCGCGAACACCCAGCTCAGGCCGCAGACCGTGGCGAGCACGCAGAGGAACACGAGCGACGGCGCGGTGCGCGCAGTGACGGCGAGCACGATGCCGAGCAGGAGCAGCGCGACCTCGACCTCGGAGACGAGTGGAGCCCTGGTCTGCACGGCGGCGACGACCGGGATGAAGCAGGACGCGACGACCGTGGCGAGCAATCGGCGGCGCCGGACCGCGCGAGTGCGGCCGACCGCGAGCACGACCAAGGCCGAGAGCACCGCTGCGGACGTCATCGCGACAGCCCAGATGAGCACGGATTGCGCGGCCTGCAGCTGCGGCACCACGCCCGCGACCTGCTGCGCCGACGTCGCCGCCTGCTCGGCCGATTCGATGGCGGCGCTCAGCCCAGCGGGGAGCAGCACGTAGCAGGCGAGCAGCGCGGCGATCATGACCCAACTCGCGACGACCAGCTCGCGAGGGCCGTGCGGCAGGTGCGATGGGTTCGCGCGGGCGACTCGCTTCGGCAGGCTCGTGCGGAACTCGCGCGCGCGGCGCAGCGCCGCCCTCGTGACGGATGCGGTGACCGGCCCGTGCGGTCGCGTCGACTCTGTTGTTCGGGGGACCGGATCGGCGGTGTCGGCGGTGTCGACGTCGGTCATCGCTGCACTCCTGGCGGGTTCGCGCCGTATCGAGGGGACACGGGTCAAGGGTCAGTATGTGTGGTTCCCGCGGCGCCCGGACAGTCGTGGTTCGCCCGGATGGAATCCGACCGCTTTTCGGGAGATCGATTCGCCGTTCGGCGGCAGTGATAGCACTCCGGCAGGACGAATAGCACTTGAGCAGGACGATTCGCACTTCGACAGGATGATAATTGTCTTCGATAGACACTGTCGGTGCGCGCGTCTAACATTGCCGCATGCATTCGAACGTCGACGCAGGGGCTGCGGGCAGTCCACGTCGGCGTCCCGCGCGCGATGTGACGAATTGGGTGCCGAAGGTTCGCGAGCCGAAGAAAGCGACACCGCCCGAGGCGACGGACGAAGAGCTGCTGAACGCGCTCGAACTGTTCCAGGTACGCCGGGCGGCGCTCGATATCGCGCAAGCGGACATGGTGGCGAGACTGTGGCAGCACGGCCGTGCGTCGAGTGACGAGAACGAGGCGTTGGTCCGCGAGGTGTCGATCATCTGCTCCGTGTCGAACGCCGGGGCGCTGCGGCTGATCGGCACGTCACTGCTGGTCCATGACAGCCACGCGGTCCGGGCGGCGGTGACGTCGGGGCGCATCACCCTCGCGCAGGCCGGCGCGATCGCGGAGTGGGCCCCGAACGTGCCGGTCGAGTTGCGCGAGCGGTTCGAGCACGAAGCCGTCGAAGTCGTCGAGGGCTCGACGGCGAGGTCGGCGAGCGACCGCGTGCGGCAGCTGGTCGACCTCTTGGCGCCCGAGGGCATGACCGCGCGCCACGAGCGGGCGAAGCGCACCCGCCGCACCGAACTCGAGCCCGCGGCCGACGGCATGGCCTGGCTCATGCTGCTGCTCGAGGCCCACGACGCCATCGCGATCCAGACCCGGCTGACGAAATCGGCCGTCGCACTGCACGGGCAGGCCGACGAGGAACGATGCCTGGGCGAGCTTCGGGCGGATGTCGCGGTCGATCTGCTGCTGAGCGACATCCCGGCGGCGACCGAGCCCGAGCTCGAGTCCGGCGAACGCAGAACGGCCGGCCCGGTCGACATCGTGCCGCAGGTGCATGTGATGGTGCCGGTCATGACGCTCGTCGGCAAGGACGCTCCCGCGCATCTGCGGGGCTACGGTCCGATCGACCCCGAGACAGCCCGTCAGCTGACCAGTCAGGCGCCGAGCCTGTACCGAGTGCTGGTCGATCCGGTCAAACCTGTCGTACTCGACGTCGGCCGCGAGCACTACGACGTGCCGCCCGCGCTGCGCCGCTACTTACAGATCCGGGACGCGCGCTGCCGATTTCCGGGGTGCCGGCGCATCGCGGATCTCTGTGACATCGACCACGTGCGGCCGTGGGCGCACGACGGCCCGACCAGCGACGACAACCTCGCGCACCTGTGCCGCAAGCACCACCAGGTGAAGGACGAGGGCTGGATCGTGGAGATCGAGCCCGACGGCACCATGCGCTGGACGTCCCCGTACGGCCGCACCCGCGTCACGCGACCCGAGGTCTTCATCCACCGCGACCAGCAGCAGGCGGCCGCATGACCAGCAGCAGGCGGCCGCATGAGGTGCTCGCCGTCGCGGCACCCCTTGAAGGACGACGGGATGCAGAGCTGCCGGTCGCTGCGTCTGCCGGGCGGGAGGTCAGGCGGGCTGCGCCATGCCGAGCACGTCGGCTCTGGTGAGCACCACCTGATGGTCGTGCTCGGCATGCGGGATGGCGATCCGACCAGTTCGTCCTCGTCGTTCGCGAGCAGGGTCTCTCCGCACGGCTCGCACTCGATCTTGATCATTCTGGAATCCTCCTCCGTCGGCGACGCGAGAACCGGAGCTCGCCCCGGTGGCGCTTTCGAAACGAATCATTGACTGGCGCGCTTACACGGCACTTACTCGTCATTGATGCCTGAGACGCGGATGCCTGAGACGCGCCAGCGCGAGGAGAACAGTGAACGGTGACAGGGAGCCTCACGCGCCCCATCGGGAAGTGCGCGTTCTCGGACCCGTCCGCCTCGTTCTCGACGGGGTGGAGCAGCCCATGCCCGGGAGTCGTCAGCGATCGCTGCTCGCACGGCTCGCGCTCGGCGGACCCGGAGGGGTTCGGCGCGAGGTGCTGATCGCGGACCTCTGGGGCGAAGCGCCCCCGCGGTCCGCGGCGAACGCCGTGCAAGTGGTCGTCTCGGCGCTCAGGGGCATCGCAGGCGCAGACCTCATCACGACGGTGGGGGTCGGATACGCGTTGGCCGCCGACGTCGAGACCGATGCGATCGAGTTCGAGCGCGAACTCACCCGGGCGGAGGGGCTGACGCCGCACGGTGACCCGGCCGAGGCGTTCTCGCTGCTCTCACGAGCGTTGAGCCGATGCTCTGCTGAGCCGCTCCTCGATGTCGGCGCGCCGTTCGCGACGCTGTGGCGATCGCGACTCGAGAATCGACGGCTCGACGCCGTCGAGCTCCAAGGAACCTGTCTCATCCGACTCGGCAATGCGTCGTCGGCGATCGATCTGCTGGCGCCCGCCGTGGCCTCGCACCCCTACCGCGAAGGACTCGCGGCGGTGCTCATGCGAGCCCTCGGGGGTGCGGGGCGCCAGCAGGAGGCGCTCGCCCTGTTCGACGCGGTGCGTCAGCGACTCGTCAACGACATGGGCATCGATCCCGGCGAGCAACTCACACAGGCACGCTTGCGGCTGCTTCGCGGCGAGACCGGCGATGACAGTCGTGGCCGCCGCGTGTCGCTCCGCACTGGACTCAGAGAACTGCCCGCATCGATCGTGGGGCGCACCGAAGAGATCCAACGCGTCAGCTCGATGCTGGCGCGCGCAGACGTGCGGCTCGTGACGCTGCTCGGACCGGGCGGAGTCGGCAAGACGAGGCTCGCACAGGAACTCGTCCGCGCCAGCCCCGCGGACGCCGTGCTCGTGCCGCTGGCGGGCGCGTCCGGGCCGAACGATCTCCTGCCGCTGATCAGCGCGACGCTGGAGATCGGCCCGTTCGGAGCGAACGAATGCGTCGACGTGGCAGACGCCATACGGGCCCACGGGCGCCCCCTTTTGCTGGTTCTCGACGGCTTCGATCATGTCCGCGCCGCAGCAGCGGCCGTCGCCGACCTCCTCGCCGCTGTGC
Organism: uncultured Actinomycetota bacterium; assembly: GCA_963716965.1. Classification (GTDB taxonomy): domain Bacteria; phylum Actinomycetota; class Actinomycetes; order Actinomycetales; family Microbacteriaceae; genus Amnibacterium. The sequence continues at coordinate 556,489 of CAVQUZ010000003.1, forward strand.
CGAGCCTCCGAATCGTCGCGACCAGCCGGTCGCCGCTCGGTCTCCCAGCGGAACATCGGTTCGAGGTCGAGCCGCTCCCGTGTGCGGACACCGCATCACCGTCGGTGCAGCTGCTCGCCGACCGGATACGCGCGCAGCATCCATCGGTCCTCGCCACCGAAGGTGTGGATGTCCGGCTCGCCGCGATCGCCGAGCTCTGCGCAGGGCTGCCACTCGCGCTGGAACTGGCGGCGTCGCGCACCGGCGTGCTCGGGCTCGACGAACTCCAGGCTCGCCTGCGCGCGTCGGTGGTCGCGCTGGACGAGGGCGAGGTGCCCACCATCCGGTCACTGACGGCCTCGGTCACGAGCAGCCTGGCCGGATTGAGCGGCACCGCGCGGCAGGTACTCGATGCCGCCACGGCGTTCCGCGACGGGTTCGTCAAGGAGGACCTCGCGTCGGTCGCCGGAGTGTCGACACCGACGGGCGAGACCGCACTGGCGGAGCTCCTGGACCGCAGCCTGATCCGCGCCGCACCGAGCGCCGGAGCGCACCGATTCCTCATGCTCGACCCCATCCGAGACGTGGTGGCCGCACGAATGACGCCGACGCGAAGCGGGCGGATCGCAACCGCCCACATGCGTCGATTCGAGTGGCGATGGTGTCGGCACGACTGGGTCGAGCATTTCCCCGCGACCGGTGCGCAGCTGCGAGCGATCGCGATCGAAGTCGCGAACCTGCAGGTCGCTGTCGAAACCGCGCGACAGTCGGACCCTGGTCGGTACTGCTGGATGGTGGCTCGGCTCAGCCGTGCGTGGGACCTTCTCGGACGGTCAGCAGAACGAGACCGGTGGCGGTCCGAGCTGCTCGCCGACCCCGCATTGCCTGCTCGTCTCCGATTCGACCTGCTCGTGGACCGGCCATGGCCATCGGACGATGCGCTCGCAGCGGCAGCGAAGGCGCTGGAGGACTTCGACGATCCGGTTCGCCGCCACGCGCTGACCGTGCTGCGGTTCGAGCGAGCCGTGCTGCACCAGCACTTACCGGACGCGCTGCGACTGCGAACCGAAATGGATTCGGGGGAGGGTGTCTCTGCCGGTGCGCTTCGGACGATCCTCGGGCAAGCGGACGCCATGCTCGCCGTACTGGGCGGGGACTTCGCTCGCGCGATCCTGCTGCTGCGCCGTTCGCGGACCTCCGCGCTCGAACGCGGGTCCGAAATCGTCGCACGCGGGATTCTGCGATCGATCGGGGAGGTCAACCTGCTGTCGCACGACCCCGATGCGGCCGTCACGGCCGCCTCTGCAGTGCTGGACGGCATATCGACCGAGCACAGATCGCTTCGAGCCTCAGCGCTCTCCACGCTCGGCGCGGGTCTCCTGCTTCGAGGAGACGACTCGGCGGCCCGAAATGCGCTCGATGAGGCGATCGAGTTGATCCCGACCGCCGACTGGAGCCTCGACGTCGATGACACCCTGCTGCGATGGTCCGCCGCTCGCGCAGCGGGGCAGCCCGATGACGAGGTGGCCGGTCGTGTCTATGCGGGATGGTGTGCGATCAGGCAGCATCTCGCAATCCCCGCGTGGGCCATCGAGGACGAACTGCGGACTCGGTTCTTGGCGTCCACGGACGCCGGCCTGCTCGAACTCGGGGCCGAGGAGGTGGGGGCGATCCTCCAGAGCGGGGACACAACGGCCGCAACGCGCCGGATCCTGACCCTGGCGCAACGCGCCGTCAGCAGGCCGGCGCAGTCGCGATCCGATGGACGGTCGGGATGAGTTCGCGCGGGCGTTCCGACGCCTGCGGACTGGGACGTCGCGTCCGCTTGCCCAGGCGTGCATCCGCCTGACACGCTGCAACAAGCGGATGAAGGGCGGCGAGCGTGCGGGAACAGTCCACGGACACCGGCGCGATCGCGGTGAGCGAGATCGACGCCGTGCTGCGCGGCGAAGGCGCACCCGTCGCACGGCCGGCACTCAGCGCGATGTCGCCCGCGCAACTCACGAGCGAGTTGACCGAGTTCGCAAGCCATCACGATTCGATCGATGGTGCGCGCTTGGCCGAGGCGATCCGACTGGCCGCCCATCTGCACCGCGACGACGTGCGGAAGAGCGGTACGAAGCGCGGCGACAGTCCCTACATCGAGCATCCGCTGCGGAACACCGTGCGGCTGGTCAGGCTCGGCTGCACCGATGAGTCGGTGTTGATCGCGTCGGTGCTGCACGACACGGTCGAGGACCATCCCTTCGACTTCGTTCCCGAGACCGAGCGCACGCCGTCGCCGTCCGAGAACGCCGCGCGGCAGGTGGCCTTCCGGATGCTGGGTGCGCGGTTCGGCGAGCAGGTCGCAGCGCTGGTCGACGCCATGAGCAACGACGTCATGCCGGCAGACGCGTCGGAGTCGGAGATGCTCGCCGCGTACGTCACCCACGTCGAACGAGTCACCGTCGACCCGCGGGTGCTCGCACTGAAGGTCGCCGACCTGATCGACAACGCCGTCGGGCTGTACCACGGACTGCCGAGCGGCATGTCGAGCGCGTCGCTCGGCAGGCGGGCGCGCAAATACCTGTCGGTCTGGTCGACCATCGAGCGGCGCGTGCGCGAACAGGTGACGGATCAGCGCATGCCGGTCAGTCGCGCGGGCGTGCGCACGATCCTCGCCCAGCTGGCGCGCGGCCGGGTGGCGCTCGAGAAGCTGGCACAGCTGCACTAGATCGGCCCGGGCGACCAAGCGCGCGGGTCGCGCGTGCGGGCGGTCGTCGGGCTGCTGGAGCGGTCAAGACGGCCGCCGACCGCGTGAAAGGATGCAGCGGTGGCGGGGGTCAGGGGGTCGTCGCTCGGCCTCGCGCTCCTGACCTTGTGCGTCGCTGCGGCCGTCACGACCGAGACGTTGCCGGTCGGGCTGCTGCCGATCATCGGGCGCGACCTCCAGATCGACCAGCAGGTGTCGGGTCTGCTGGTCTCGGTCTATTCGCTGATCGTCGCGCTGATCGCGATTCCGCTCATCCGTCTGACGTGGCGCTTCCCACGGAAGACCCTGCTCATCGCGACGATCGTCGGCTACGCGGTCAGCGATCTGCTCGTCGCGGTCGGGCCGAACTTCGGCTGGGTCGTGGTCGGCCGGGTGATCGGCGGCGCGTCCCACGCCCTGTTCTTCTCGGTCGCGACCGCGTATGCGACGCGGCTCGTGGCACCCGAGCGCCAGGGGCGGGCGATCGCGATCGTGTCGTCCGGCGCCTCGGTGGGGCTGATCGGCGGCGTGCCGCTGTCGACAGCGTTGGGCACCGCGTTCGGATGGCGGCTGTCCTTCGTCGTGGTCGGCGGCGCCGCCCTGGTGCTCGCGCTGGTCGTCGCCCTGCTGCTGCCGGCGACCTCGGTGACGCCCGCCTCGAAGGCCGGCCCCGTGCAGCGCGGCCCCGCGCGCAACCTCGCCGTCGTGGCCGTCGCGAACGCCGTCGGCTTCATCGCCTACTTCGTGCTGTACACGTACATCGCGTCCGTGCTGCTCGGTGCCGGCATCCCGGTCGTGGGCATCGCGCCGTCGCTGCTGCTGCTCGCCGTCGCCGGACTGCTCGGACTCCTGATCGGTGGGCTGTTCGTCGACCGGGCGCTGCGGGTCCTGTTCGTGTTCGCGCTGCTCGTCGCTGCGGGCGCTGCTGCACTGACGGGCGCCATGCTGCACTCGACGGTCGGCGTGCTGATCGCGACGAGCTGCTTCATGCTCGGCTTCGGCGGGCTGCCGACGAGCTTCGCGGCGGCGAGCCTGCGATCGCGGTCGGTCACGGCGGATGTCGCTTCGGCGGTGAACAACAGCGCGAGCAACGTCGGCATCACCGCGGGGTCGCTGATCGGGGGAGCGGTCGTCGTCGGGTTCGGGCTCGGCGGTCTGACGGTCGTCTCGTGCGGGGCGTTCCTGCTGACGGTGCTGCTGCTGGTGGTCGTCCGGACGCCGATGGACGCGCCGACCGCGGCGACGTAGGCATCTGTGCTTCGGGGGGCGCCGTCGAGCCGGATGGATCTACGCTCGTGCCGTGGTCGGGCGGCTTGCGACGGTGGACGATCTCGACCGGGCGGTCGAGATCGTCGTGCTGGCGTTCCTGGGCGATCCGGTCTGGGGTCCGTCGCTCGCCAAGGCGGATGGATCCACCGCGCACCTGGCCGACTTCTGGCGGTTCTTCGTCGTCGAGGCGATCCCACGCCGGGCGGCCTTCCTGACGCAGGACGCGACGGCGCTCGCCGTCTGGGTGCCGCCCGGCGAGCAGGAGCTGTCCGACGCGGCGGGGGAGGCACTCGGCGCCCTCATCCGCCGCGAGTTCCCCGTCGAGCGGGTCGAGCAGTTGGACGCGCTGTTCGACCGGTTCGACGTGGCGCATCCACACGACGTGCCGCACGCGACGCTGAGCCTGCTCGCCACGCATCCCGATCACCGCGGGCGCGGTCTCGCGCAGCAGCTGCTCGCCGAGAATCTCGCCGCGTGGGACGCCGCGGGCGTGCCCAGTTATCTGGAATCGACGAACAAACGGAACAACCACCGCTACGAGCGCGCCGGCTACCGGCCAGTCGGCGGCTTCGAGGCGGTCATTCGACCGGCCCACGTCACCACGATGTGGCGGGGAGTGCCGTAGCACCGCCCGCACTGCCTCGCGACATCGGCGTGCCATTGCTGGGCTGAATCGATTCCCATTGCAGTCGTTCGATCGGGTCGAAGGCTGTGTATAACTGCTATAGCCGACACGCCCGGGCCTTTGGCGACACCGCGCCACTCCGGTGCAGTTCCCGGATCGACGCAGGGTCGTGGCTACCGTGCGTCGTGTCCGATCGTCCTCGCCGCACACCGAAAACGCGCGCGAGTGACCTGACGCCGAGGTCGTGCAGCGCGCTGCGTGGCCCGGAGATGGAGTGTCCGGTGACCTTCCTCGAACCCCCGAAATCCACGCATCGCGCCGCCCTCGCGACAGTCGTCAGCGCTGCCGCGCTCGCGTTGATCGGCGGGCTGGTCGTGCTGGCCGCGGTGCCGACGGCTCGGGCCGTCGATCCGGTTCCTGCTGCGGTGAATTGCACGATCGCGGTGCCCGCGGATCCGCTCACGGCGGCCGGCCTGGCGACGCCGTACCGTCTCGCCGGTGCCGACGGCGGCACGTGTGTCGAGACGGATGCGGATCAGGCCGCGTTCGTGCAGGCGACGATCATCGATCCGGCGACGGGCCGCATCACGAACTACGAGCCGCTGGTCGTGACCGATGGCACGCAGCCGGCGGCCGCGCCGGTCGTGCCGCGTCTGCCGCGGCACGCGGTGGTCGGGATCTGGTTCGGCTTCAACGGCGACGCGTTGACGCTCGCCGGCGGACCTGCGGCGCTGCGGTCGGGTCGGTGCGTGAACGGTGCGGACGGCTCCGTCTTTGGTCAGTTCGCGTACTGCAACGCCCCGGCGTTCTTCCGCGCGGCGAATCACGCGATCGCCGTGGGGCGGCTGCACGTGCCGGCCGTCGGGACCGGCTCCGACGGGCGCGCGTGTCCGACCACCCGCGACTTCGGCATCGTCGATCAGGATCAGAGCGACAACGTGACGAGCGCGTATCTGGTCGTCGGCGACCGCACGGCCCAGTCGAGCGCCGCGAACGCGGCCGCACTGCCGGGTGCGACACCGCTTACCAACGGCAGCGACAACCGGCTCGTCGACGACAAGGTCGACCCGGCGATCGGGTGCCGGCCCTGGACGGCACCGGATCTCGGCGACGCGATGACGCCCTCGAACTCCCTCGCATTGAACGAACTCCAGGCCGCCGCCCGTCAACACGCGCCCGCGGCGCTGGTGCCGCTCAACGACCCGATGGTGCTCACGGCCGGCGGCACGGCCAGTCGCCGCAAGACGAACGCGTACCGGGCCGGGGTCGACATGCCCTCGCTCGCCCGGCGGGCGGGCCAGTCGCCGAGCAGCTACTGCCGACTCATGGTCAGTGGCGGATGGGCGCGGATGCAGCGGGACCGTGTCGCGTTCCTCGCCACCTCGTCACCCGATCCCGCGGCCGCCGACAGCCTCTACACGTTCCTCGGCGCGCGGCTGCAGGGCAGCTACGACCAGCTGGGCTGCGCGGCACTGCTCGGCGTCCCGAATCCGATCACACTCACCCAGCAGGGCGACCTCACCGTCGCGGTGGCGAAGGGGGCGGCGGTGAAGGCAGCCGCAGCGGTGCTGCCGACGGGTACGGCGCCCGGGACGCCCACACCCTCCGCCTCCGCGAGCACTCCGACCACGCCCGCTGCGACGCCGGGGGCGACCGTCGGCCCCTGACCCAGGGAGCACCCTCATGGCAGGATCGAGTCGTGCGGGCTCGGGGATCGTCGCTCGGGCTGATGCTCCTACTCTTCTGCACGGCCATCGGCATCACGACAGAGATTTTGCCCGTCGGTCTCCTGCCGTCGATGACGCGGGACCTCCAGGTCAGCGGCCAGACCGCCGGACTGCTCGTGTCCGCGTATGCGCTCGTCGTCGCGGTCTTCGCGATCCCATTGACGCGCATCACCGGCCGGTTCCGCCGCAAGCAACTCCTGATCGCCACGGTCGTCGGGTACGGGGTGAGCAGCTTGCTCGTCGCCGCCGGCCCGACGTTCGCGTGGGTGGCGGCCGGCCGGGCGCTCGGCGGCATCGCACACGCGCTGTTCTTCGCTGTCAGTAACGCCTACGCGACCCGCCTGGTCGCGCCAGAGCGACAGGGCAGGGCCATTGCGTTCGTGTCGATCGGTGCGTCGGTCGGGTATCTCGGCGCGGTGCCGGTCTCGACCGCGCTCGGCACAGCGTTCGGCTGGCGCGTGTCGTTCCTCCTGATCGGAGGGCTGTCCATCCTGCTGGCCGTGCTCGTCGGCGTGCTGCTCCCTGCTGTGGCCAACACCGCTCCGAGCGATGGTGAGCCGGTGCACCCGGAACGGTTCAGAGCGCTGCGAATCGTCGCGACGTCCAACGTGCTCATCTTCTTCGCGCAGTACTCGCTCTACACGTTCGTGGCCCTGCTCTTCTTGCGTGCCGGCATTCCCGAGGCCGGCATCGGGCCGTCGCTCTTCCTGCTCGCCGCAGGCGGTCTCGTCGGGTTACTGCTCGCCGGTCGCGGTCTGGATCACAGGATGACGACGGTGCTCGTCGTCGCGCAGTTGGTCGCGGCACTCGGCGTGGGGATCACCGGCCTGCTCGGCGGATCACCCGTCGGCGTGCTCGTGGGCTCGACGATCTGGCTCGCCGGCTTCGGCGCGCTGGCGCCGTCGTTCGCCGCGGCCTGCATCCGCACGGGCGCCTTCTCGCCCGACATGGGGGCGGCGATCAACAACGCGGCCAGTAACGCCGGCCTCGCAGTCGGTGCCGCCGCGGGCGGCGTGATCCTCACCGGTGGGGGAGTCGTCGCGTCGGTGCTCGTGTCGTCGGGCGTGTTCGTGGTCGCGGCGCTCGTGCTGCTGATCGGCCGCCCGGCCTTCACGAACGCCTGAGTGGAATACCGGAGTCGGTCAGGCCTTCCGGCGGGAGAAGAGGGAGACGATGGCCGCGATCGGTCGCGGTAGTCCGAAGTAGTCGACGCTCTCGCCTTCGATTGGCATCTGAGGTTGCGCCTTCTTCTTCGGTTTCGATGAGTTCGCGAGCTTTTCGAGGCGACGTTCATTGGGGCGCAGCATGCGCACTCCTTGGGTGGGGGTGGGGGTTGTCGAAGAGTATTCCTCTACTCATTCGGACTCAATACCCGAAAGGAGGGGTCAAAACGCGAAAATGCTCGGGCGGCGACGCATCTCCACATTGTGCTGATTGGACGTGCGCTTTGCGTACGGGGGATCCCCTGATTCCGGCGGGCCGATTCGCGTTCTGCCCACGCAATTGCGCGAGACACCCCGCCTGGCGCAGGCGTGTCAGCAGTCGGGGCCGAGGATCAGCGCCTTGACGAAGCCCGCGGTCTGATAGACGAACGAGTAGAGCCAGTAGCCGGGACCGATGCCCTGACCGTCGCCGATCTCGGCCTTGCCGACGACCGTGACGCCGCTGCGGGATGCAGCGGCCGAAGATGAAGCGGGTACGGGCGATGTGCGGCGTGAACGTGATGACGGTCGCGGTCGTCCAGTCGTGCGACTTCATCTGGGCGACGAGCTCCTTGGACTCGCCCGCGGTCGTGAACGGGTCGGGCGTGAAGCAGGTCACCGGGACGCTCAGGTGCTCCGAGCAGACCGCCGGCGCGGGCACCCACTGTGTCGGTGAGATCGAGACGAGCAGCGCATCCGCCTTGTGCTCGGCGATGAGCTGCTCGGCCAGATCGATGCGCCACTGATCGGGCGGCCCGATGACCTCCACGACGTCCGCGTGCGTCGGCGTCTGCTGGGGAGGGAACATGCAGACGACGATCGCGGCGACGAGCCACACGACGAAGGCGACCGTCAGTGTGGCGAGGATTCGGGTGCGGCGCCGCACGCGACGCGGACGACCGGCGGATGCGGTGCGCCCCGCCGGTGCGAGCGTCACACGAGCAGGGTAGGCGAGCGGCGGCAAGGGCGCCACGGATGGGAATGCGCTCGCGCGGCCGCTTTGCGACGATCGACGGCCGATCTGCGCAGCAGTGCGAATGCGACGCGCGGGTCTGGCTAGCGTCGGTGACGCCCGAACCGAGAGCCGCGCCACCCCGCGTGCCTCGTGCCACTGGCTGACGCAGATCGTGCGGTCGCGAAGGGAACGAGACGTGGACCCGATCGAGGGCACCGACGCGGTGATCGACGGGGCACGCGGACCCGTCGAATGGACGCGCCAGCAGCGACGGCTCTGGGCCGGACGAGCGGATGAACGGCCCGTCGGAACGATCGAGCAGGACCTTCACGGCTTCACCTTCGTCGACACCGACGGCCGTGCGCGGTGGACCTGCCGCCACCTCGAGGACGCGCAGCGTGCCGTCGAAAGCGGCACGATTCCGGTGACGATCCAGCGGCGCGCCTCGGTCCGACCATCGATGTCGTGGGCGGTCACGTTCGCGATCGTTGCGGGGCTCGCGGTGGTCGTCTTGGCGATCGGGCTCGCCGTCATGAGCTGGTGAGACGCCTGCTGGGGGCCCGTCGGTACGGGCCCCCTTCATGTCCGAGCGCGGGCCCCCTGCAGCGTCTGTGACGGGGTCTCATCCCAGGCCTCGCGGTAGTGCGCGCTGAATCGACCGAGATTCGAGTACCCGAATCGGCGCGCGATCTCTCCCACGGTCGTCGATCGCCCCGCGGATCGAAGCGCCTCACGCGCGGCGGCCAGCCTCGTCCCTCGCAGGAAAGCGATCGGCGTCGTGTCGAGCGAACGCTTGAAGACGATCTGCAGGCCGCGGACCGAGATCTCCGCCGCGTTGGCGATGTCGGGCACCCCGATGGGGTCGCCGAGGTGGGCGTGGATGAACGCCTCGGCACGCGTGAGCACATCCGCGTCCCGACCGCGGTCGTCGTCCGACCGGTTCGACAGCGCGAAGGCCTCGACCGTCGACGCCGCGAGCGCGTCGATGAGTTGCGTGCGCACGAGTTCCCGGTCGTACAGATCCGGCTTGTCGAGCATGCGGCCTGCGACGACGTGGGCGAGCGCGTTCCAGAGGTCCTTGAGTTCCGTCGATTGCGGCGTCAGCCGCGCGCGCCGCAATGAGACGGCCTGGCCAGCGGCGCCCAGCACGCGGTTGAGCGCCGACATCGGGAACGCGTAGACGTCGACGGTGACGCCGGTCCACTCGAGGTCCGCCGAGGTGCCCATGGGGATGATGCCCAACTCGTCGGTGCCGAGCGTCACTTCGTCGCCGTCGCGACGCAGCACGAGCGTGCCCTGACGAACCGCGCAGACGACCAGATCGGGCGAGTTGGTCGTCACGATCCGCACGGCGGTTCCCGAGGACGTGATCCGCGTGACGCTGATGCCGTCGTCGACGAGTGAGATCTGGTCGTAGCGGAACGGACCGGTCGACGCCGCCACCGCCCCGGCGCCCAACACCGCCTGCAACGCGAGGGTCGCCCCGCTCGGATCGGCTGCGGTGAAGCGTTGGCGCAGCACGACATCCACGGCACGAATGTAGTGGGCGGGCGCTCATCCGATCGGAGCACGGTGCTGACGACCAGGCGACGGAGGCCGACCCCACTCGCGACAGCTCAGCCCGAGCTTCAGCTCAGCGCGTGAGCACTTCAGCAGGACATTTTCTGTTCGACAGGACAAAAAGGCGCGAAATGTCCTGCTGAAGAGAAAATGTCCTGCCGAGGTGCGTGGCTCCTGGTGTTCACGATGCCCCCTGCCGGCCGGCCGGCGAGCTCGGTGATCGCGTGGTAGAGCTCCTCGTGCTCCAGTTCGAGTTCGGCATGGTTCAACGCGTGCGGCACGTCCTCGGCTCGCCACACCTCGAGGTCCCGGCGGCCGGCCGCGGCCCGCGCCAGCGCCGCCGTCCACGCATCCGCCCGGTCGATGTCGTCGACGAGCACGGCTCGGCCGTAGCCGGCGAGCACCTCGGGGATGCCGCCGACGGCCGAGGCGACGACGAAGAGGCCCGCGAGCCGGCCCTCGGCGGCGACGCGGCCGTACGGCTCCTCCCACTGGCTCGGCACGACGAGCACGTCGATGCGGGCGTAGAAGTCGTCCGAGTCGGCGAAGCCCTCGTAGCGGATGCGCGGGTCGCCCGCGGTCAGATCGGTCAGGTGCCGGACCGCCTCGGTCGTGCCGGCGCCGGCGATCTCGAGGCGTGCGCCGGGGGAGCGGAGCCGCGTGAACGCCTCGATCGCCACGTCGAACCCCTTCTCGGGCACGAGGCGCCCCAGCATGCCGAACACGATCTCGTCCTCGGGGCCGAGGTGGCGGGTGATCCGCGCATCGGCCGCCCGGCGCGGCCGGTCGGGCGCGTTCGGGATGACCAGGCGGCGGGGGCCCGGCTCGACGACGGGGTGGCGCGCGAGCGTGTCGTCGCTGACGCCGACCAGCGCGGCGAGGTGCCTCATCGCCTCGATGCGCGGGGCGCCGATGGCGACGCAGTCGTCGCAGCGCACGAGGCAGCGGCGGCCGTGCCGGAACAGGTTCATCTCCGCGCAGATCACGTAGAAGTCGCGCAGCGTATGGGCGACGGGCACGCCGGCCATCGCGGCCCAGATGCCGACCCCGAAGCCCAGCACGTTGTGGGTGTGCACGACATCCGGCTGGATTCGGTCGACCAGGTCGCGGATACGCCCGTGCGCCCAGTCGTCGGTGTTCTCGGCTTCGTGCCACGCGTCCTTGTCCTTGACGGCCGCCCACTCGTCGCCGAAGGGCCAGGCGCGGGGGAGTTCCCAGCGGACGACCTGCACCCCGTCGATCTCCTCGAAGTCGGGCAGGCGCGAGCCGCGGGGCACGAGCGTCAGGACCCAGACGCCGTTGCCGCGGGCGGCGAGGCCGGTCGCGAGCTCACGGACCGACCGCTCGGCACCGCCGACCGAGATCGGCGCGAACAAAGTGTTGACCAGCAGGATGCGCACGGCGGAGCCCTTCGTCGCTGTGCCACCACGCTACGGGCATGCGGCCAACGCCCAGAGGCGGCTCCTCGCCGAAGCACCTGAGCAGGACGCACGCACTTCGGCAGGACGATGGCACACATGTGACCTGCTGAAGTGCGTGCGTCCTGCTGAAGTGCTCGGGGAGATGGGAGGGGGCGTCGGGTTCGGCGGATCAGCGGCCCGGGCCGTCGGGCTCGACGGCAGCCACCTGGAAGTGCGGGTTCTGGATCAGGCCGAACGCGCCGACGGGTGCGATCTCGATGATCGCGGTGCGGATGCCGTCGCCGACGTCCTGCGCCGGTGTCGTGACGGTCGCGCCCGCGGCGACGTACTCGGTGAGCGCCGCATCCAGGTCGCCCACGCCCCAGTAGGTGGTCGGGCCGTCGCCGGCCTCGCCGTTGGGGTCGAGCGCCAGCTCGTACCCGGCGACTTGGAACCCGACGTAGAAGGGTTCGTCGAAGTACGGCTCGACGCCGAGCGTGGCGACGACGGCCCGCTTCGCGGCGTCGAGGTCGCTGACCGGATAGATGACCGTGCGCAGACCCAGCAGCATGACCTCATGGTGACACCACCGGCTCGCGATGCCCAGGAAACCCTGGCTGTCGCCGCCCGGGCGACGGTGGGATCCTTGGAATCACACGAACGACGGGGCGGGCGGCGGCGTATGGCGGATCCGACCGAACACCGGCTCGCGATCGTGCTGAACGGCGGCATCAGCCTCGCCGTGTGGATGGGCGGCGTCGTCCACGAGATCGAGAACCTGCGCCGGGCGTCGAACGGCATCATCCGCGACGACATCACCGGCGGCCTCGACGAGGCGGCGATCGCCGAACAGGAGATCCTCGAGCGCTGGGCCGCGGCCGCCGAGGCGCGGAACGAGCGGATCACCGTGGATGTGATCGGCGGCACGAGCGCCGGCGGTCTGAACGGCGTCTTCCACGCGACCGCGATCGCCCGCGGCGCATCCCTGGCTCCGCTTCGGCGGCTTTGGATCGAGGACGGTCAGCTCGCCGCGGACGCGCTGCTCACCCCGCAACGGCCTCGGGCGACCTCGCTGCTGAGCGGTTCGTACTTCCTGTCGAGCATCGAGGCGGCGCTCGCCGCGATCGTGCCGGGGCCCGGCATGCAGGACGACCGGCGCTTCGTCAGCCTCACCACGACCGCCAGCGCCTACGCGGGGCTGCCGCGCGCGCTCGTCGATTCAGGCGGTGCCCCGTTCACGCAGGCCGACCACCGACGCCGGTACCGGTTCGAGGAGACCGGGCAGCGCATCCACTACGAACGCGATCCGTCCGGCTCGTGGGGCTTCACCGTGCTCGAGGACGGCCATCGCGACTTCGACGCGGAGGACGCGGTGGCTCGGGAGGCACTCGCGCGAGCGGCCAGGGCGACGGCCTCGATCCCCGGCGTGTTCGAGCCGGTCGAGGAGGCGCCGGCGCTGCGCGCCAAGCGGTCCTGGCCGGTGTGGCCGACGACGAAGCCCGGCGACCCGCCCGAGTGGCTGCTCGACGGCGGTCTCCTCGACAATTCGCCGTTCGCGCCCGTGCTCGAACTCGTCGCCAAGCAGAGCGTGGGCCCGACGTGGCGCCGCACGGTCTGCTTCGTCGTGCCCGACGGCCCCGACCCGGATGCGGGTGCGCCCGCGCGACCGGGAGCGTCCGGGCCGCCGCCGTGGGACGGCGCGGTCGGCCGACTGCTGTCCTACCCGGGCGAGGGGAACCTGCGTGACGATCTCGATCTCGTCGCCCGCCTGATCCGGTCGGGGCGCACGAGCGACGACCTCGAACGGTTCGGCGGGCTCGTCGCCGACCCGGTCGCGCAGGTGGACGGCCCCGACGGCCTGGCGCCGCTCGCCAAGGGCCTGCTGTCCCTGTACGCGCAGTCGCGGGCGAGCGCGGCGCTGCTCGATACCGTCGACGCCGTCGACGGCGGATCCGCATCCGGCCGCATGGACCCGACCAGGCGCTTCGACGTGCACGGCGTCGTCGCCGACGCGCACGACTGGCTGCCGACCGGGCTGCCGACGGTCGACGCGGACCTGGATGCGCCGTGGCAGTGGGGCATCTCGGCGGCCGACCGGCTGGCACGGCTCATGCTGCAGTCGCTGCGGACCGCGGACGTCGACGATGCGTCGCGCACCGCCTTGGACGACGTCGTGCACCGGATCGCCGCCCTGCGGAAGGCGTTCGACAGCAGGCTCGCCGCGACGTCCGCGGTCGAATGGCATGCCGACGACGCGGTCGCGGTCGCGAAGGCGCTCGACGCGGCATATCAGGACCTCGACGTCGCCGCGACGCTCGGCGGCCTCGTGCGAGATGCCGCGCGAGTCTTCGCGCCCACGACCCGGGCGACGGAGCTGCAGGTCGTGCGCGCCGCGCTCTGCCTCGAGGCGATCGACGGCGCGCCCGGCTTGCCGGCCGCATCCGAGCCGAGTCCGGTCTTCGACTTCGCCCGCTTCGGCATCGAGGCGGTGCCGCACTACCTCGGTCACGCACCCGCAGACGTCGACCCGGCGTCGATCCTCTACGGCGAGCGCCTCGGCCGGTTCGCGGCGTTCGGCCGGCCGGAGTGGCGCGAATGGGACTGGCTCTGGGGCCGCATCCACGGCGCGATCCACCTGGGCGCGCTGCTGCGGCTGCACGAGGAGGACGTCGAGGCGATCGTGCGACTCATCCTGACGGCCGAAGGCACGGACGTCGCGACGGTCCGCCGTACCGCGGCCGCCCTGCTGTCCGGGGAGACCGACCTCGAGATCCTCCGCGTGCTCGCCGCCGACGGCCATCTGGCGGAGGCGGCCAGGTCGCTCACCTCGCTGCTCGGGGACCCGGCGCCGACCGACCCGCCCCTGCGATCGGTGGTCGCGACCGCCGGATCGTTCGTCGCCGCCGCACTCGGGCGCGGGCACCGGGCGCGGCAGCGCCACCCGATCGTGCGGCTGTTGCTGTGGGTGCCGCGGATCATGGTCTGGCGCCGGCTGCGCTGAAGGGCTAAAAAGAGGCCGTGACCGCAAGCCCAGGGCGCGTGCGCGTCGAGACCTCACTGGGCGCGGTGTCGGTGCTCGTGCTGGGCAGCGGACGCCCGACCGTGCTCTGGCATTCGATGTTCGTCGACGGCCGCAGCTGGGGTGCGTTCGTCCCGCTCATCCAGGAGGGCCGTCAGATCCTGGTGATCGACGGACCCGGCATGGGCGCGAGTGCGCCGCTCCACCACGTGACGGATGTGAGCACGTCCGTGGTGGTCGCCGGCGAGGTGCTCGACGCGGTGCTGCGCCGGCACGCCCGTCGACTGGGTCGGGAACGCCTGGGGCGGCCACGTCGGCATGGAGCTGGCAGCCACGCGACCGGAGCTCATCCGCAGCCTGGTGGCGACCAGTTCACCGACGCAGCCGATCGCTGCGCCCCTGCGGCGTCAGATCCGTGCGCTCGTCCCGATCATGCAGGCGCTCGGCCCGGTGGCACCCGTGCGGCAGGCGATCCTGGGCGGCCTGCTCACGGACGCATCCCGCCGGCGCCCCGAGATCGTGTCGGTCGTCGTCGATGCGCTGACCGAGGCGGACCGGACGAGCGTGGTCGACACGGTCCGCTCGTTCATCCTGAACCGCGTCGACATCGCTCACCTGCTGCCCGACATCCAGGCGCCGACCCTGTTCGTGTCGGGTGACGATCGCGGCGATTGGACCGGTGAGCAGGCCGCGGCCGCCGCCGCCCTCGTGCCCGGCGCGCGCTCGACGGTGATCGCGGGCAGCCGGACCCTGATCCCGCTCGAACAACCGGCGGCGCTCGCCGACGCGGTGCGAACCTTCTGGAGCACGCTCGCCTGACGACGTCCGCGTCGGGTGGCGCTGGGGACATCCGTGCCTGCGCGCGCACGAACGTGAGTCCCGAGGGACATCGCGTGCGACGCGCACGTGGGCGGGCGCGCCCGGTCAGGCCATCACGCCGACCGGGGACGGCGTCCAATTCGGGAAGACGCCCTTCAGCTTGCCGGCCGACAGGTTCAGGCGCTTCGAGACCACTTCGGTGAGCACGTTGCGGTAGTCGTTCCAGCCTGGCACGTCGCCCTCGACGGAGCGCGCGGCGAGGCCGTTCCAGGTGCCGTGGACACCCGGCTGCACGCCGCCGCCCAGCACGAGCACCGCGCCGCCATGGCCGTGGTCGGTGCCGCCGCTCGCGTTCTCCTCGACGCGCCGCCCGAACTCGCTCATCGTCACGATGGTCGTCGAGTCGAGCAGGGTCGAGCCGAGGTCGCTCGTGAACGCGGCGAGCGCTTTGGCGAGGTCGCCGAGGTTCTGCATCATGTCGCCCTTGTCCACGGTGCCCATGCCCGTGTGGGTGTCCCAGCCCCCCACGTCGACGCAGGCGACCCGCACGCCGACGCCGGCCTTGATGAGCTCCGCGAGCGACTTGAGCGCGGTCGCGAAGTTGCCGGTCGGGTACGTGACCGCGGGGGTCGCCGGCTGCGCGGCCTGGACCGTCGCGACCGTCTTCAGTGCGCCGATCGCGAGATTCGTCTGCGTCTCGATCGGGTGGTCGATGCCGGTGTAGAGGGCGTGCAGGGCGGTCTTCGTGGCCGCGACGTCCGAATCCGACACGCTCAGCTTCACCGAGTCGAGGTCGACCATCGAGATGGCGTTCGCGGGGCCGCTGAGCGAGCGCGGAGTCGTGCCGCCGACGGCGACGCTGCGGAACGTGGTGCCGGGGCCCGAGGCGACGAGCACCCGGTCGAGCCACCCCGTGGTCAGCGAGTCGCTCGAGCCGCGCTCGAGGCAGTCCTGCGCCTGGAAGTGGCTGCGGGTCAGCTGCGGCGTCGAGACCGCGGGCACGGCGGCGACCCGGCCGGCATCGATGAGCGGTTGCAGCGGCGCGAGCGCCGGATGCAGACCGAAGCCGCGGGCCGCGTCGAGCGTGATCAGGGACGCGGCGTGCACGCCGATGTTCGGGCGGTTCTTCAGCAGTTCCGGGTCGCTCGCCGGCACGAGCATCGAGAGGCCGTCCATGCCGCCGCGCAGGAACACGACGACGAGCGTGCCCGTGGTCTCCGCATCCGCCGCCGCGTACGAGACGCGGCTCGTGACGAGTTGCGCGCCGAGCGTCGCGACTCCCACGCCGAGGCCGCCGGCCAGGAACGTGCGGCGGTTGAAGCCGCCGGCCCACGCCGATTCGCGCTCTTCTGCGGCGACGCGTTGCGCCTCGGCGGCCGCACGGATCGCGGCGTCGCGCGGCGTCGGACCGAGCCGCTCCCAGTCGGGGCAGTCCGGATGCAGGGTGCGCAGCACCTCGCTGGAGATGGGGGCCGTCGTGCGGATTCGGCGCATGGGGGTCTCCTTCGCGCTCAGCGCAGCTGGAAGTAGGGGGAGTCGAGCAGCAGCGCCGCGACCTTGCCGCAGCGCCAGTCGTCGGTCGGCGCGGGGTCGTCCGCCCCGAGGCCCGCGCCCCTGATGACGGCGCTCACGTGCGCCGAGGTGGGGGCGGCGCCGAGCAGCCGGAGGGCGACGGCCCGCGTCCACTGCCACGTCGTCATGTCCTTGGTACGGGTCACCAGCTTCGACGGCGCGGTCCCTTGCAGATGCGACCACCAGCCGTACACGACCGCACGGTGCAGGTTCCAGCGCTGGATCATCGCGCCGGCGCCCAGCCACGCGGCCGCGACGTCGGGGTAGCCGTTCGGCGGGATCCAGCCGTACGGCGTGTGCCCGGCCCCGTTCAGGTTCCAGTAGACCGAGCCGATCGACGACTTCATGCTCTTGGAGAACTTCACGTCGACTGCGCGCAGCGCCCCGACCGCGTCCTCGAGCGGCCGTCGCATCCGCGTGCCGACGGCGTGCCAGAAGTCGCTCGACTTGAAGATGGCGTCGACGACGGCCGCGATGCTCGTGTCGTGGGTCAGATAGACGTGCGCGAGGCGGTCGATGAGATCGGCGCTGGGGGAGTCCGAGACGAACCGCGTCGCCAGCTTGCGGGCGACGTTCCTGGCGGTCGCGGGGTGGTGCGCGAGGTAGTGCAGGTACGCGTCGCCGACCTGCTCGCCGTCCTGGTCGTGCGCGTTCGCATTCGAGAAGCCGAGCACCTTCACGTGACCGATCCAGTGCCAGGGCGGCATGAAGTAGTACTCGCCGGTGTCGTAGTCCCAGGTGCGCCCGGACAGGATGTAGGCGCTCGCGCGGACCTCGGTCTCGGTGTATCCCGCCGAGCGCCCGACGGTGTGCAGCTCGAGCAACTCGCGGCCGAGGTTCTCGTTCACGTTCGACCGCTGCGACTCGTCGTTGCTCAGGAAGTTGAGCATCGCCGGGTGCTTCATCGCCGCCTGCAGCATCGACTCGAACCGGCCGAGCGCGTACTTGCGGATCACGCCGCTGATGTAGCTGGGCGACGTGTGCCACTGCTCGTGCGGCAGCGCGACGTGCAGGTGATTGGCGAAGACGTCCACGACGATCTCGTACACCTGGCGGTTCGAGAAGATCTGCCGCGCGAGCGACGCCTGGGTCGCGTCCATCATCGCGTCCCAGCTGTATCGGGCCGTCTTCTTGACGATGGTCGCGGGGCTCGCGCCGCGCAGCGGGAAGAGCGCTGCGGCCGCATCCCCCGTCGAGTCCTTGATCGAGCCGGGGTCGAGTTGCTTCGCGATCCAGGCGTCGATGCCGACCCGCTTCAGGTTCGTGACATCGCCTGGGCGGGCGCCCCACGTCGCCCGCCGCAGCAGGTGGGCGTGCGTGTCGTGCGGGAAGACCTTCGAGTGCGCGGCACCCGCCGCCGCAGCAGCCGCCGACGCCGTCGCGTACTGCTTGCCGTGGAAGGCGGTCGCAGCCTGCGCCTGCTCCGCGGGCCCCGACAGCACCTCGCCGGCGACCGCGCTCGCGGCCAGCCCGGCGAGCACCCCGAACAGCGCCCGCCGTGAGGTCGGGCGGTCGTCGGGCAGGATCGCGTCGCCGGCCATCGGTCCCTCCGCTCGCACAGGCTGGAAACGCTAGGCACTGCCTTCGCTGTGCGGCCCATATGACGCGGCGAGCCGTGTATCCCGCGCCCGTGTCCGCGGCGCATCCACACCGAATCACGGAGATCCGGTCTGTGCGGCCTGTTCTGGCCCGGAAATCGGACCCGGGGACCGGATCTCCGTGATTTGGTGTGGGGGCGGGCTAGTAGTTGGGGATGCCCGGGCGCATGTCCCAGTCGGCGCGCGCCTGCCGGTACATGAGCACCGGCGCGCCGTTCAGGTCGACGCGGCCGTCGAGGCGCAGGTCGATCGCCGACGCGACGTGGACGGATGCGACGTTGTGCGCGTCGATGAGTGCGATCAGATTGCGGGCCTGCAGGCGCGCGAAGGCGAAGTCGCGCGCCGCGCGGCCGAGCTCGCTCGCGTAGCCCTTGCCCCAGCTGGCGCGCTCGAGCACCCAGCCCACCTCGAGACCGGGCCAGCCCTCCGGCAGCCACAGGCCGCCGCGGCCGACGAGCCGGCCGGTCGCCCGCTCGACGACCGCCGCCTGGCTCCATCCGCGCAGCGCCCAGTGCCCGATGTAGAGCGCCATCATGCGCCAGGCGGCCGCGCGGTCGATCGGCCCGCCGATGAACTGGGTGACCTCGGGGTCGCGCATCATCGCGGCGAACGCGTCGAGGTCGTCGCCGCGCCACTGCCGCAGCACGAGACGCTCCGTCGTCAACTCGGTCACGCATCGAGCATGGCGTATGTCGAGCGCCTGATCCGTGGGCGAATCCGCCGTGTCCGGCAGACTCCCGCCGGTCTCACGGCGCGCACGCGTACCGTCCGGCCATGACCGATGCGCAGGACGCCAGAGCCGACGACGACTACCACGCCGAATTCGACGAGACCAACGGTGTCGTCCAGGGCCTCGACGGCGACTCGGACGGGACCGCCTCGGGCGATTCCGAGCGCGCGGCGCGCGGCAGCGACGACGCGCCCGAACCGGTCTGGCGGGCGGCCGAGGAGGCCGAGTTCGGCCTGACCGAGAAGCCGACGGACGCGGCGGGCCACCCGCAGGACTGAGCCGGCCGCGATCGGCCGCCGTCATCGGATCTCGAACCAGTGCGCTGAATCGGGTGGTTCGGGGTTTCACGCCGCAATCCAGATCCGAATTCGACTCGCACTCCGTGCCGGTCGCAGTCGGCGGATACCGCCGGGCAGCGGCCCTTCCGCATTCCGCGACCGCCCCCGCCGCTCGCGAGGGCCGTGCTGGAATGTCGCGGCGATCGATCGGGTGCCGAGCCGGTGCCGACCACCCGATCGGCGATTCACCGATCCGGGCAGCAGGCGCCCGCGGGTCGAGCTCCGCGGAAAGCCGGACGGGTATGCGCGGTACGCGGGCCGGAATGCCCGATTTGTCGGTCGGGCGGACACGAGTCCGGAATGACTTCGCGTCCCGAGTGGAGGAGGGTGACGTCGGCTCGCCGACCCACACCGGGCGTTGATTCTACAGCCGGCGATTATCCATTCGGTCGGGCCGGGTGACTCGAAACCGCCTCTGACCAGCGAGCATCGAATCAGTTCGTGGCGCGGCGCACGGGCGGCGGGTGACCGGCTGCGGCGGCGGAGGAAACTCGATTCTGAGATCGTCCCCGGGGATTTCGCTGCGTCTGCACCGCATTCAGTGCGGATCGAGCAAACATTCAGCCGCCACATTGCGGCCGTCGATGCGAGTGCGATGGCAATGAAGCCGGGTCAGCGTTCGGGAAGTTCCAAAGACTCGTTCTCGACCGGATCGGCCCCGATGCGACACACGACCTTTCCCCGATGTTTCAAATCCAACCTTGCATACCCCCCACTTTTGGGTACTCTGATCGAACGGACCGCAACGTTGCATTCCCCAGAAAACCCCCTGGGCGTTGCTGGTCCGTTTTCACTTCCCCCGAGCGTCAGCCCCGACGCGTGATCACCAGGACCACGATGCCCGAGACTTCCCGCCCCATCCGTTACCCGAATGTCACCGTTGTAATTCCGGCAAGGAATGAGGCGAGAAATCTCGAAGTCATCCTGCCCAAACTGCCCCCCGTACATCAGGTGATCCTCGTCGACGGGCATTCCGTCGACGAGACCATCGCGACCGCACGTCGGGTCATGCCGGACATCCACGTCGTGCAGCAGACCCGCCGCGGCAAGGGCAACGCACTCGCCTGCGGCTTCGCCGCTGCGACCGGCGACATCATCGTGATGTTCGATGCGGACGGGTCCGCCCTCGCCGAGGAGATCCCCGCGTTCGTCCAGGTGCTGATGTCCGGAGCGGACGTCGCGAAGGGGTCGCGATTCATCAAAGGCGGCGGCAGCCACGACATCACACGGTTCCGCCGTGCGGGGAACTACTTCCTGAACACGGTCACGAACGTCCTGCTCGGCAGCCGATACACCGACCTCTGCTACGGCTACAACGCCTTCTGGTCGAGCACGTCTCTGGCCTGGACCTGCCCCACCCGATCACTCGAGGCGCCCGTCGGCAGAGAGATGATCTGGGGCGACGGCTTCGAGATCGAGACCGTGTTGAACTGCCGCTTCTTCTCTGCGGGCCTGAAGATCGTCGAGGTGCCGAGTGTCGAGCGACTTGCGGATCCACGGCGAGAGCAACCTGAACGCGGTCCGCGACGGCTTCCGGGTGCTGCGCACGATCCTCACCGAGCGCCTCAACACGCCCCGCAAGCCGCTTCGTTTCGCCGCGCCGTCGATGCCACATCTGCAGGCAGCAGACCTCGAAGACGCCGCGTGAGCACGGTCTCCGTCGTCATCTGTGCCTATACCGAGGTCAGATGGCAGCAGTTGCAGCTCGCCGTGAGTTCCGTGGAGCACCAGACGGACGGCATCGAAGTCATCCTCGTCGTCGACCACAACGACGTCCTGCTGCACCGTGCACGGCGAACCTGGCCGAAGCACACCGTCATCCCCAACACGTCCCGCAAGGGCCTGTCCGGCGCGCGGAACACCGGCATCGACGTCGCTCGCGGCGAGCTCGTCGCCTTTCTCGATGACGACGCGTTCGCCCAGCCCGATTGGATCGAGCTCATGACGGCCCCCTTCGCCGACGCCGCGGTCGAGGGGTCGGCGGTCGTGCGATGCCGGTGTGGCCCGAGAGTGGACCGTCCCGCGTGCTCGCTCCCGAATTGCTGTGGATCGTGGGCTGCACCTATCAGGGGCAACCGACCGCGCGAGCGGACGTGCGAAACGTGATGGGATGCGCCATGGCGTTCCGCCGCGACACGCTGCTCGAACTCGGTGGCTTCGACCTCGACACGGGCCGAGTCGGGCGCTTCCCGCTCGGGTGCGAGGAGACTGATCTCTGCATCCGGCTGCGGCAGCGACGCCCCGCCGCCCGCGTGATCTTCGAACCCGCCGCCGTCGTGCATCACCACGTGTCCGACGACCGGCTCGGGTGGACGTACCTCCGTCGCCGCAGCTTCTTCGAGGGGGTCTCGAAGGCCGCGCTCGCGAGCCGGCTCGGCGCCGGCAGCGCTCTGTCGACGGAGGCTGCCTACACCACCCGTGTCCTGCCGCTCGCGGTGATGCGCGAGCTCGTCACGCTGCGGCCCTCGGGCATCGTCCACGCCACTGCGATCGTCACCTCCCTGTTCGCTGCGGCATTCGGCTACGCCTACGGCCGCGCGGTGAAACACTCGGGTGCGGTGTCGGGCGATCTGCACAAGCACGACGACGTGGTCGCCGCCTGATGTCCGCCGCCGACCCCGTCGCCGGCCCGGTGCGCCTACAGCGCCCGATGCCTTCGTACGCGCCGCCCGAGTGGGATTCCGCTGTCTGGGTCGGGACCGTCGACGAGTCGGTGCTCGAGCATCCCGAGTCCGATCTCCTGCACCTCGACGACGCCGCCGGTTACCGCCAGGCCCGACTGCTGGTCCGTTCCGGCCGCAGGGTGCGCGGGTTCGTCGAGGGTCGGATCGTCGATGGCGCACTCGCCATCGAGCCGCTCGCGCTGCAGCTGTGGGGCATCCCGCGCCCATCCAGCACGGTCGAGTCGGTCCAAGGCCCCTGGTTCACCGTCGTCATCTGCACCCGCGACCGCGCCGACCAGCTCCGACAGGCGCTGACGAGCGTGCTCGCTCTCGACTATCCGTCGTTCGACGTGATCGTCGTCGACAACGCCTCGGCGACCGGGGAGACCCGCCGGCTCATCGAGCAGGAATTCGCCGACCGCGTCGTGCTCGTCACCGAGCCGGTCCCGGGACTCGCGTCCGCCCGCAACGCCGGCTTGCGGTCGGCGACTGGAGAATACGTCGCATACACGGACGACGACGTCCTGGTCGACGCGCATTGGCTGTCGGGACTCGCAGACGGGTTCGCCCGCGGCGACGAGGTCGACTGCGTCACCGGACTGGTGCCGAGCGGTGAGCTGCGCACCCCGGTACAGGCCTACTTCGACGACCGGGTCAGCTGGTCCCGGAACATCGTGCCACGCACCTTCACACTGTCGGCGCCTCCCGCTGACCTTCCACTGTTCCCATTCGCTGTCGGGGCGTACGGCACCGGGGCGAACTTCGCGCTCCGCAGGTCTGCGGCGCTCGCCATGGGCGGCTTCGACACCGCGTTCGGCGTCGGCACACGCACAGGCGGCGGCGAAGATCTGGACGCGTTCACACGCGTGCTCCTGCGTGGCGGCGCGGTCGTCGTCGAGCCATCGGCCGTCGTCTGGCACCGCCATCGCGCCGACCTGGCCGGCCTCGAGCGTCAGGCGTGGGGCTACGGGGTCGGGCTCGGCGCGTGGCTCACCAAGATCGCCATCAACCCCCGCACGCTCGCGATGGCGCTGATCCGGGCACCGCGCGCCGTTGCGCGCATCATCGAGATGCGCCGGACCGTTCCGGTCCGCTCGGCCGTACCGGGCATCCCGGAGCCGTTCGCGTCGGATGTGTTCGCGGACATCCGATCCGCGACCGAACGCCTGGCGCACTACGAACAGCGGTGCGTCGGCCGCGGGCCGCTGGCATTCGTCCAGCAGCGCCTGGCGGGTGCTCGCGCGATGCGTCCGATCTGAGCCGCAGGGCTCAGACTGCCCGGTGCTGGACGCCTGCTCCGATCACCGCGGCGACCTCGGCGACCCCCGGCTCGCGTAACAGCGACAGGTGCTCGACCGGGAGGTGCGCGAACGTCGCGTCACCGGTCAGAATCGGGCGCCACTCGGCCAGGTCGTCGGGGTTGCCCTCGCCGAACACCATGATCGAGCGGCCGGCGTAGGGGCGAACGACATAGCGCTTCCAGGCGCGGACGCCGCACTCGAAGAAGGCGTCGTAGCGGCGGCGGCCCCACTCCGGCACGATGCCGGCCAGTCGTGCGCTCATCCGTCGCCGCACCCATTCGACCGGGCCGCCGGCACCGCTGTCGGCGGCACCAGTCAGGCTCGCGAAGCCCGGCAGCGCCAACGCCGATTCGCGGGGCAGGTAGGTGTCGATCAGCGCGAGGAGCATTACCTCGTCGCCGTCCGCGAGCAGACGGTGCGCGATTTCGAGTGCGACCAGCCCGCCGAACGAATGACCGGCCAGGATGTACGGGCCCTGTGGACGCACAGATCTGATGACACGGAGAAAGCGAGTCGCCGTGGCCTCCACGGTGCGGTCGGGCAGTCCGCGATGCTCGATCGCGTGCTGCTGGAACGCGTACACGTCGTGATCGCCCAGTCGACGAGCAAGCGGCACGAAGGTGAGCGCGAGCGCGCCGGAACCGGCGAAGCAGAACACGGGGGTACCGGTCGTACCGGTCCGCAGCGCCACGACATCGGGATGGCGCGCCTCCGCTGCGCCGCCCTGCAGGCGATCGGCGAATTCGACCAGCGTCGGGGCTTCGACGAGGTCCGCGGTGACGGCGGCGAAGCCGAGGCGCCGCTCGACTGCGGCGAGCATCTCCTCGACAGCCAGCGAATCGCCGCCGGCAGCCATGAAGTCGGTGCCGGCCGTCACGATGTCGAGCCCCAGCACGGACCGCCAGATACCGGCGAGCACAGCCTGGACTTCGTTGAGCGGTTCGTCGACGGAGTCCGGGACCGGTGCGGGCAGCTGAAGCGCCGCGCGGTCCACCTTGCCGCGTTCATTTCGGGGGAGTGCCGCGATGAGCACGATCTCGCCCGGCACCATGTACTCCGGCAGCGCGGTGCGGAGCGCGGTGCGGAGTTCGGCCGCCGAGGCGGAACGGCTTCCCGGCCGGGGCACGACGAAGGCCGCGAGCCGCGTCGACCGGTCACCCGTGCGGGCGTCCGCCGGGACGACCGCGGCTTCCGCGACGCCGGGCAGCCGCGTGAGCGCCCGCTCGATCTCGCTCGGCTCGACGAGGTAGCCGCGGATCTTCACGGCGAGATCCGAGCGGCCGACCAGCACCAGATCGCCGCGCTCGTCCAGCATGCCGAGGTCGCCCTGCTGAAAGGTCACTCGGTCGCCGTCCCGCCCGAACCTCGCGTTGGCCGCGTCGTCGCGCCAGTACCCGCCTGAGAGATACCGGGAGACGGCGACGACGGCTCCGGTGGCGCCTCGGGGGAGCACGCGGCCCGCGTCGTCCACGATCCGCAGCATCTTGTTCGGCGCGATCCGCCCCGCGGGGATCACGCCCTCGGGCACCGCGTCTCCCGGACCAAGTACGAACGCGGCGAGAGCGCCGATCTCGGACGATCCCATCCAGTTCACGAACGTGGCGTGGGCGGGCAGATGGCGACGGATCGCGAGGACGTCCGCCGGAGTGACCGCCTCACCGACCGTGGCGAAGGCGCGCATCTCGTCGAGCCGCTCGCGAGCCGGGAGCACGCCCGAGATCGCGCGGAGCAGGTGCGGGGTGCAGATCAGCACCGTGGGGCGCACGCGACGAAGCCAATCGACGGTCCCTGACGGCGGGGCGTCACGGGGATCGAACACCTCCAGTCGCGCACCCTGCAGCAGGCCCACCATGGCCACGATCAGGCCGATCGGAAAGCCGAACGGCAGCACGAGGCCGATCCGGTCCGTGTCGGACGTGCCGAAGACCGACTCGTTGGTGAAGACGTCGTTCAGGAGCTGGTCATGCGTCTGTACGACGCCCTTCGGCTGCCCGGTCGACCCGGAGGTGAACACGATGAACGCGGCGTCGCGGCCGGATCGCTCGGCACGCATCGGCGCAGGCGTCCCCGTCGCGACCAATTCGTCGGCGCCGAGGACGACGACGTCTGCGAGTCCGGCGGCCGCTGCGCGGTGCGCTTCGTCGGCGATCACGACCCGGATCCCGGCCAATTCGATGATCTCGCTGAGACGCGCCTGGGGCAGATGGGGATCGAGGGCCACGCCGATCCGGTCTGCTTTGAGCAGCCCCAAAGCGCTGACGAGCAGCGGTACGTCATGGGTGAACAGCAGGCCGAC
This sequence comes from uncultured Actinomycetota bacterium, assembly GCA_963716965.1. GTDB lineage: Bacteria > Actinomycetota > Actinomycetes > Actinomycetales > Microbacteriaceae > Amnibacterium. Next base: position 582,273 of record CAVQUZ010000003.1, read on the forward strand.
GGGTGCGTCGCTCCCGTCGCTCACCGCGAGCAGGCCGCCCGCGATGCTGTCACTTCTCGAGTCCGCGTCCGCGAATGTCAACTCCTCGTGCGGGCCCGCGAGCGCGATACGGTCGGGGACGTGATCCACGACGGTGCGCCACCGTTCCGTGAGCGATTCGACGGGGCCGGGCACGATCAGGCTCGGCACCGTTCGGGCTGAGCCGACTGAAGTGTTTGAGAAGTCTGAACGAGTGGTCTGTGAATTCAAGTCGATTCCTGGCGGTCGGCAATGGGTCAATTCTACAATTCGAATGGCGAGCGGCGCAGAACGAGTGAACAGGGCGGGGCGGCGACCGGTGAGGCGACGGCCGCCAAGGGAAGACGATGACGCGACGCGTGAAGGCGGATGTGATGTGTGAATGCGGGCATGTCGGCGAGGCACACGAGCACTACCGACGCGGCACCGATTGCGGTATCTGCGGCGCGGCGACCTGTGATCATTTCCGGCCGCTCGGTCGGCGGACGCGGCGGACCGACGCGGACTGACCCGCGACCGCCGTGCCGCCGTGCGCGCCGAGGCACGGCGTGGCGGCAGGCGGACCGCGGCGAGGAGGGAATGCGGCAGCCGTCGGCAACCCCTACGGTGAGCGCGTGACCCTGCGCAGGATCGTGTGCCGCGTCTTCATCCCGCTGCTGCTCATCGCCGTCTGGATGGTCGTCGCCGCCAAAGGCGGTCCCACCTTCGGCACGATCGACGCCGTCACGAACAACGACCAGGCCTCGTACCTGCCCGCGTCGGCCGAGTCCACCCTCGTGCAGACGGCCGAGACGACGTTCTTCGGGTCGGACACCGTGCCCGCCGTCGTCCTCTACGTGCGGGACGCGGGCATCACTGCGGCCGATCGACAGTGCGGTGACCGCGCAGATCGCAACGCTCAAGGGTCTGGACGGGGTCAAGTCGATCTCGCCCGGCATCCCCTCGGCCGACGGCAAGGCGCTCGAGGTGGTCGCGTCGATCGACGCGAAGGCGACGGGGTCCGTCGTGATCGCCGACATGCGGTCGGCGTTGTCCAAGGCACACGTCGCCGGCCTGTCGACCTGGGTCACCGGGCCGGCTGCGCTCGGCGCCGACTTCGGTGGCGGCTTCGCGAACATCGACGGCGTGCTGCTGCTCGTCGCGCTCATCGCCGTGTTCGTCATCCTGCTCGCGGTCTACCGGTCGCTGCTGCTCCCGGTCGTCGTCCTGTTCACGGCCGTACTGGCATTGACGGGCAGCATCCTGCTCGTCTACGCGGTCGCGAAGGCCGGCTGGGTGACGGTCACCGGGCAGAGCCGCGGGATTCTCGCGATCCTCGCCATCGGCGCAGCGACCGACTACTCACTCCTGCTCGTCGCGCGCTTCCGCGAGGCGCTGCACGTGCACCGGCGGCCGTGGGATGCGATGAAGGTCGCGTGGCGGCGGGTGCTCGAGCCGATCGCCGCATCCGCCGCGACGGTGATCCTCGCGGTGCTCTGCCTGCTGTTCTCGGACCTCAACTCGAACCGCGGCCTCGGGCCGGTCGCGGCGATCGCGATCCTGTTCGCGTTCCTCGCCGCGATCACCGCCCTGCCGGCGCTGCTGATCCTGCTCGGGCGCGCCGCCTTCTGGCCGCTCGTGCCGCGGGTCGATGCGGCCGGCGGCGCGGCACCGATCACGGGGCTGTGGCGGCGCGTCGGCCGGCTCGTCTCCGGCCACCCGCGGCGGGTGTGGATCACGACCGCGGTGCTGCTCGGTGCGTGCGCGCTCGGTCTGCTGCAGCTGCAGGCGGCAGGGGTGCCGCAGACCTCGCTGCTGCTCACCAAGTCCGAGTCGACGGCCGGCCAGACCGAGCTCGGCAAGCACTACGACGCCGGCAGTGGGGCACCCGTCGTCGTACTCGCGCCGCACGCGGCGCAGTCCGCGGTGCTGTCGGCCGTGTCCGGCACGAGCGGGCTGAAAGACGCGGCCGTCTACACCGGCGTGCCGGTCGGCGTGCCCGGAGCCGCATCCGCGCCCGCGAAGGTCGTCGGAGGACGCGTCCTCATCGAGGCGACGCTGACGCATGCCGCGGACTCGGATGCGGCGCAGGCGACGGTGAGTGCGCTGCGCACGCATCTGAAATCGGTATCGGCCTCGGCGCAGGTCGGCGGCCAGACCGCGCTCGCGCTCGACTCGAACCTCACCTCGGAGAAGGACGTGCGCACGATCATCCCGATCGTGCTCGCCGTGATCCTCGTCATCCTGATCCTGCTGCTGCGGGCGCTCGTCGCGCCGCTGCTGCTCATCGCCACGGTCGTGCTCTCCTACGGCGCCACCCTCGGCGTGTCGGCGCTCGTCTTCAACCACCTGTTCCGGTTCGCGGGGGCCGACCCGTCGGTGCCGCTCTTCGGCTTCGTGTTCCTCGTGGCGCTCGGGGTGGACTACAACATCTTCCTGATGACGCGCGTCCGCGAGGAGTCGCTGCGACTCGGCACGGCGCAGGGCGTCGTCGCGGGTCTCGGCGCGACCGGCGGCGTCATCACGTCGGCGGGCGTGGTGCTCGCGGCGACCTTCGCGGCCCTCGGCGTCATCCCGATCCTGTTCCTCGTGCAGATCGCGTTCATCGTCGCCTTCGGCGTGCTGCTCGACACGGTCGTCGTCCGGTCCCTGCTCGTGCCGTCGCTCTCGCTCGACATCGGCCGCCGCATCTGGTGGCCCTCGCGGCTCGGCCGCGACGCCGTTCCGCGGGAGTGACTCCCGCGCCTGTGACTCGGGCGGTGGAGTTCAGGACCCGCCACGAGTCGCGGGCACGGCGTCGGCGGCCTGTGTCGCGGCGGCGGGGCGCAGCAGCGCCGTCACGATCGTGCCCTCGCCCTTCCGGCTGGCGATGGCGAAGTCGCCACCCGATTCCCTGACCGCCGCCCGCAGCGCAGCGAGACTCCTCGCCTCCGCATCCGCCCCGCCGATGCCGTCGTCGGCGACGCGGACGTGCAGGCCGCGGGCGCTCGTCCAGACCTTGACGTCGATCACCGACGCCCTCGCGTGCTTGACCGCGTTCGTCACCGAGGCGAGGACGAGGTTGTACGCCATGCGCTCCGTCGCCTGCGGCAGTTGCACGGCCCGGATGTCCGCCCGCACGCGGTCGTGCGCCGACAGGATGGGATCGAGCGCATGCGCGAGCCCGCCGGCGCGCAGCGTCGCCGTCGGCACGAGACCCAGCTCCTCGAGGTTCGCGGCCGCGGCCGCCGACCGGACCGCGGCGCGTTGCAGCAGCTCACGGAGCGGCGGCTCGGACCCGACCACGAGGTCGTCGATGGTCTGCTGCGCCTGCCTGGCGAGCACGTACGGCCCGTCGAGCGCCTGCTCGCGGATGTGCCTGCGCTCCTGCGCGACGAGTGTGCCGAGCCGCGCCTCCGATTCGCGCGGTGGCGAGCACCTCCGCCTGCAGCGCGACGAGGAGCCGGCCGTTGCTGAGCAGCAGCCAGAACGACCGCGCGGCGGTCTGCAGCAGCCGGCCGTAGCGGTCGAGGTGCGCGGAGCCGACGAGCATCGCCACGACACTGCCCTGCTCGTCGAGCACCTCGTGCGACGCCTGCCGTGCGGATGTGGTGGGCAGCAGCACGGGGGCGCCACTCGAGTCGGTCCACCCGGCGTCGGGCGCCGTGCGGTAGTAGACACGGAACTGCGGGTCCCCGAGTGCGCGCCCGATCGCGGCCTGCACGGCGAGCGGTGTCGCGCCGGAGCGCAGGGTCGCCGCTGCGCGGGAGAGCCGCTGCGGGGCGCTGCGGCGCACGATCGCCGACACGAGCAGCACCGCAGGGACGGGCAGTTGCAGCAGGTCCTCGGCGAAGTAGAAGCCCGTGAGCACGCCCGCCGGCGGCTGCACCAGTTCGACGACCCCGCTCAAGAACGTGCCGAGTCCCGCGAGGACCACCGCGAGCGCGAGCGGCACAGTGACCCGCCGCTCGAACGCGGGCAGCCGTGCGACGCGCACCAGGTAGACGCCGACGAGGCCCGCGGCGAGCACGACGACGAGCAGGTTGTAGACGTTGGTCCACGTCGCCCACGCCACCCGGTCGGCGACGAAGGTGATCCAGACGGTGCCCGGCCGCTCGCCGTTCCACTCGGGTCGCGATGTCACGACCGTCGCGGCCGTGACGAGCTGTGCGAGCGTGAGCACGGCCGCCATCGCGAGCGTCGAACGGCGCTCGGCGAATGCCCGCGGATACAGCAGCAGGCCCCAGATGGCGAGCGTCTGGGGGAGCGGCCCGGTGAGCATCGCCACGAGCGGGAGCGGCCCCGAATGCCATACGTTCACCCACGCGACGGGCCAGAGCAGTCCCGCGGTCGCGATCAGCCATGCGGATCCCCGCTGATGCGGCTCGTCCGCGAGCACGATGCCGCCTGCCACGCATCCGGCCGCGACCCCGACGTTCGCGAGGAAGAGCGCCGGCCGGTCGGCGGACAGCGGCAGCTGGGCAATCACCGCGAACACGATCGCAGCCGAGCCCCCGGCGAGCGTGCGGACCGTGAGCGGAACGTGCCACCACCAGACCACCCGTGCCGAGGCGGCGCCGGACGCGCCGCGCCCGACGACCGCTCGAGCCGTGTCAGTCACGTTCGGCGGCGTCCGACAGCCAGGAGACGACCGCGAGCACGCGGCGGTTGTCGAGCGACGAGCGGGGGATGTTGAGCTTCTGGAAGATCGACGAGACGTGATCGTCCACGGTCTTCTCCGACAGATGCAGCACTGTCGCGATGGCGTGGTTCGTGCGCCCGGCCGCGAGCAGCTGCATCACCTCGCGCTCCCGGGTCGAGAGGGCGTCGAACTTCGCGACGTGCGTGCGCCGGTTGAGCAGCCGCCCGATCAGCACCGGGTCGATCACCTGGTCGCCCGCGACCACCCGGTCGAGGATCTCGACGAGATCGATCGGATTCGCGACGCGCTCCTTGAGTGCGTACCCGACGCCGCCCGTGCCGGGCAGATCGAGCAGGCGCAGCGCGGTCGGCACCTCCGCGTACGTCGAGAAGATGAGGACGCCCACCGTCGGGCAGTCGAGGCGCAGCTGTTCCGCCGTACGGATTCCTTCGTCCGTGAACGTCGGGGGCATGCGGATGTCGAGGATCGCCACGTCGGGAGGGTCGGCCTGGTCCACCGACTTCAGCAGCGACTCGCCGTCGGCGACGGCCGCGTCGATGGTCAGCCCGGTCTCCCGCAGCAGCAGCGCCAGGGAGTCGCGGAAGATCGTGTCCTCGGCGATCACGATTCGCACGGGATACCCACTCTCAATTCGGCGGTGCCCGGTGAATCCGCGAGCTCGAACGTGCCGGCGAGTCCACGGACGCGTTCGCCGACCGTGACGGGCATGGCCACGAGCGGCCGATCGCAGGTGATGAAGATGTCGAGGGAAGCGTCGATGCGCGCCAGCCAGACGCTCGCGACCGTGGCGCCCGCGTGCTCGGCCGCCCGCATCACATCGACGACGGTGAGGTAGCCGGCGATCTCGGTCGCCTCGTCGGCGAGCGGCACGGCGTCCGGCGCGTGGATGGTGACGCGCACCGGCAGGTCCTCGGTCGAGAGCACGAGCGCCGCGGCGAGGCCGGCCTCGCGGAGCGCCGACGGCACGATCCGGGTCCGCACGAGCGCGCGAACCGACCCGATCGAGTCGGTCAGCAGGGCCGTCGCCCGGTCGATGCCGGCCGTCGTCGCGTCGTCGTGCGTGCGCGACCTGGCTCTCGTGATCTCTGCGATCGCGGCGAAGAGACTCGCCTGCGCGCCGTCGTGCAGGCCCTCCTCGAGCAGCCGCCGCTCATCGAGTGCGGCGCGCACGAGCCTCGTGCGGGATGAGCGCGATTCGAGCAACTGCGCCCGCAGCAGCGCCTGCAGGCGCAGGTGGTCGAGGGCGAGTGCGGCGGCCGACAGCACGGCGTCGCGGCGGGCGGGGCTGACGCGGGCTTCGGGCCCGTACTCGAGGATCACCGTCGGACCGAGCTCGTCGGGCAGAACCCCCTCCGTGCGCCGTCCAGCCGTGAGGGCGGCGCGGAGGCCGTCGCCATCGAGCAGATCGAGCGAATCGCGTTCGCGGTACCGCAGGAGCACCGTCGGATCGGCGAGGTAGCCCGCGATGGCGTCGAGGACGGCGGCTTCGGTGAGCGGTGTGGGCAGGGAGAGCACGCGATCCGCGGCGGCGGCGTGGATGGACTGCGCATGCAGGGTCCGCACACCGGATTCGATCGCGATGACGAGCAGCATGCCGCCGACGGCGGCCAGTAGCACCTGCCACACGCGGGCTTGGGGGCCCAGCGCGAAGGCGGTGAGCGCAGCCGATGCGAGCGCCGCCAGGAGCGCCACGAGCAGCGTCGTCGCCCACCGGCGGGCCGTCGCCGCGTCTTGGGGCGCGACGCCGATGCGCTGCAGCCCGTGTGTAGCTGACCTCAATCGGCGATACACAAATGTCAGTCTTGCTCGCTCGGTGAAGCGAGTCCACCGGGAAAGCACTGTCCACCCGCCGGGGCGCGCATTGTTGCGGAATTCATCGGGTGATTCCTCATCAATCGACGGAGAAATCGTGCGGCAACCCGGTCAGAGGCCCGTTTTGGGGGCCGCTGCGCCGAATCACCGTCGTTCGGGCAGGGGTGCGTGTCGCCACCCGCCGGACCGTGGGGCTGCGACGATGGGGGCAGCCACCGAGAGGGACACCGTGACCGACGCACCCGAGACCACCGCCGTCGTGCAGTACGCGCCGGCGGCCGCCCCGCCCCGCGGCCTCAGCATCGCTTCGATGGTGATCGGCATCGCCTCGATCCTTTTCGGCTGGATGCTGCTCGCTCCCGTCGCCGGGGTCGTCCTCGGCATCCTCGGCCTGCGCCGCGAGCCCGAAGGACGCCCGTTCGCGATCGCCGGGATCGTCCTTGGCGGCCTGGCCCTGGTCGGCTGGCTACTGGTCGTGCTCGCGTTCATCGGCGTGATCGTCGGCTTCCTGGGCCTCGCCGCGTCAGCGGGCCACTACTCGCAGTACTGAGCGCGGTACCGACCCAGCGCTACTGACCGGTCAGGCGCCGGTCGGATGCTCACCGGTCGCGCCGAACCGCGGCTGCACGGCCGGATTCTGCGTGGGCGCATTCGCGGGCGTCGCAGGAGCGTCTGCGGCGAGGCGCGCTGCGGGTATCCAGGCGAGTGGCAGGCGTGCGCGACGATGCGCGCGCTTCAGCTCGACGGAGAGCACGCCCTCCTCGCGGAGCCGACGGGCGACCGCAGGCGTGAACGGTTCGCGACCGCGCACCTTCGTCCACCCGCCACTGGGACCGCGATACACGGCCACCACGCGCGACCGGCCGTCGAGCCGTCCGACCTTGTGGACGGCCTTGGTCGATTCCAGTGAATGGGGCACGGTGTGGTTCGGAGCGCTCGGCCCGACGGATCGGGCCGTTCGGTCGCCTTCCTGTTCGGGCCGGCGAGGCACGGCTGAGGAAATCTCAGCCGTTTCTTGCGGAGCGTGGTGACCTTTCTACCGTGTCCCCCTTTTGGAGGACAAGCGAGGGGTTCCCGGTGTGCATGGATCGTGAATCTGCTGGACGTTCTGCGGCGGCGGTGCCGGTCACGGGGCTCAGCAGGCGGGGGAGAGGAACGCTTTCACGAATGCCCCGGTCTGATACGCGAACTGCCGTACCCATCCGGCCGCGGTGATTCCGGTCGATTCGCCGATCACGCTCACGCCGGATGCGACGCATTGATTCATGATGAAGCGTGTCCGGGCGATATGCGGAGTCGCCGTGATGACGATCGCGCTCGTCCACCCGTTCATCTTCATCTGGGCGCGGAGTTCGGTCGCCTCGCCCGCCGTGGTCGCGGGAGTCGGGCGGAAGCACGTGACGGGCACGGCTTGGCGCGTGGTGCAGACCGAGGGCGGCAGCCAGACGCCGCCGAGTGAGATCAGCATCGCGTCGGCCCTGTGCTCGTCGACGAGCTTCTGGGCCGCGGCGAGGCGCCAGTCCTGCGGCGGGCCCAGCACCATCACGACGTCCGCCTTCGCCGGGGTCGACTGCGGTGGGAACATGTACACGGCCACGCCGGCGCCGATAGCGAGCACGACGACCGCCAGTACGGCCACGACGGCGATGAATCCCATTCGCCGTCGCTTTCGGGTTGTCGGCTCGCGAGGCGGCCCGGCGAGTGGAGACCGCCCCACCGGTGCGAGCGTCATGCCGCCAGGGTATCGACGACCGCTATGAGGCGCCTACGAATCCGCGCCGTCGGCCGGCGTGCCGCCGCGTCGTCGGCCATGCCGTGCCCGCAGCCGCGCGCCGTGGACCACGAGAGCACCGACCGCAAGAGCACTTCAGCAGGACGCGCGCCCTTCGGCAGGACGCATGTTCGCCATCGTCCTGCTGAAGCGCGCTGGTCCTGCTCACGGGTGGTTCGTCCTGCCGAGGTGCTCTGGCGGGGGTCAGGGCTTGGCGGCCGCGACGTCGCGGTCGACGAGGTCGGATCCCCAGTACTGCACGATGCGGATCCGGCTGCCCGCGAGCCACGGCTTCGCCGTGGTGAGGGCGGTCGTCGCCTTCGCCTTGGTCGCGGCGCCGATCGTGAGCCAGAGGTCGAGGCCTTTGAGCGGGCTGCCGGTGCGCACGGTGCCGACGATCTGCTGCCAGTACTGGGCGTCCGAGTAGATGCCGGTGGTCGAACCGAGTCCGCCGTGCGCCTTCGACGTCGTGAAGTAGGCGGCCATGCCCTCGATCACGGCCTGGTTGAACAGCTTCGACGTGTTCCAGTCGTCGGGCTCCTCGACGTCGAGCCAGTACCGGGTGGTGGCCGCGTGCACGATCGTCGCGATGTGCGCGTCGCGGTACGCGGCGTTCCAGCCGAAGAGGTAGGCGCACGCCGGATTCGTGTGACCGCCCTTGCAGACGGCACGACCGCCCGCGGGGTGATACGCGGCGGGGATGTGCACGGTGACGCCGTGGAGGCGGTTCGTCGTCGGCCAGACCGGCGTCGTCCACCGGCGCTCGGTCGGCTGCCACGGGTCGGCGCCCATCACGTAGTAGGCGAGCTTCGGCTGCGTCGTGCCGCCGGTCGCGGTCGTCGCCCACGCGAGCTCGTGGGCGATGCAGGCGCTCGTCGTGCCCGGCTCGCCGTCGTTGACACCGATGACGACGAACGACGGTGCGGTGGCGAGCGGCAGCTTCTTCCCGCTCCAGCTCGGCGCCTTGCACGTCGGCCACGATCCGTCGCCACCGGGCGCCAGAGTCGTGGATGTCGATCGGGTCGGCGTCGGTGCGGGCAGCGGTGATGCGTCCGCGCCCGTCACCGCCACAACGAGACCGATGGCGACGATGAGCAGCGCGACGACGGCCGCGACGATTCGGCGCATGCATTCCCCCTGTGATCGATCATCCGCCACGGCTGCTCGACGGCCGGAACGCGCAGAGGGCGTTTCCAGCCCCAAAAGGGGTGCCCTGATGAGGGCGGGAATTCCCAGAAAGCGCCAAGACGGTAAGTGATTGTTACGAATCGGCTGCGATTGTCCCGGGCGCCTGGGTCCACACAGGTGCGGTCGGTCATTCTGAGTCCAGGGAGGGGCGATGGCACAGGACAGCGTGACCGTGGGTTTCCGACCGGTCGTCTCCCGCGAGCGCTTCGACGTCGCCGGACGCATCCGGTCCTCCCTCATCGTGCGCCCGGCGGTGCCGGCGATCGCCGCGCCGCTGATCGTCGTGCTGCACGGCTCGTGGCAGACAGGCGCCTCGATGCGCCGGTTCAGTGGCCACGGCTTCGACGCGATCGCCGAGACGGTCGGCGCGGTGGTCGCCTATCCGGACGCCTTGCACCGCGAATGGGACGACAGCCGCGGACGTCGCCGCACCCACGACATCGCGTTCATCGAGGAGATCATCTCGCGCCTCAGCGCGTCGGGTGAGATCGATGCGACGCAGGTGCACCTGTTCGGCTACTCGAACGGTGGGCACTTCGCGATGCACCTGCTGCACGAGCGTCCGGATCTGGCGATGGCGGCCGGGATCGTGGCCGCGACGCTGCCCGCGCCCATGCCGCGGGCCACGGCGTCGGCCGGTGTGCCGATGCTGCTGATCCACGGGACCGGCGACCCGGTCGTGCCGTTCGAGGGATCGCACGCCGCGATGTTCGGCTACGCGCCGCGGGGACCCGAGCTCGGCTTCGTCGACACAGTCGCCTATTTCGCAGCCCGCAACGGCATCACGACCACGGGGGTCGCGAGCACGTTGCCGACGTCGGGCCGCACAAGGGCGGAGCAGCTCGATTTCGCGGAGGTGGGACGGGCGCCGGTCAGGGCCATCACCGTGCACGGCGGCGGCCACAGCGTGCCGAACCCGCGCTACGCGGCGCCCCGCGTGATCGGCCGGACGCACCACGGCTTCGACTCTGCCGCGGAGTACTGGCGGTTCGTCACCGCTGCCGTGCCGTCAGAGCGCCCGTAGGATCCCGTTCAGCTGCATCCGGATGCCGCCGCGGCGCTCGAGCAGCACCGTCTCGCCGTTGTCGGGGTCGACGACGGTCACCTGCTCGTGATGGGTGAGGTGCGTGCCGCCGTCCGGTCCGTCCTCGAACGTGATCGTGATCAGCGAGACCGTACGGCGGATCCCGGACACGACCCCCTCGGTCGCCACCACGATGCGCGCATCCGGCACGACGTCGAAGATCCGGGAGCGCACCTCGATCGGCTCGAAGCCGTTGCCCACGTCGAGTCCGCCGCTCGACTCCTCGCTGCCGCCCTCCCGGAAGTCGAGCGTGTGGTGCCCGACCCCGGCCGGGTCGGGCACCGCGGCCCAGCGGCGGCGCCGTTCGGGATCCGCGTAGGCCTGGAAAACGGCGGTACGCGGTGCCGCGAGGTCGCGCTCGACCGTGAACTCGCCGTGCAGTGTCATTCGCTGTCCGTCATGCGTCCGATTCTGTCGCGCCCGGCTCGCCGGGACGGTCGAAGAGGCGCGGCAGACCGCTGTCCTCGTCCGCGAAGGCGAGCACGAGGTCGCCGCCTCGCAGGCGCGTGCCTGCCTTCACCGGCACGGGGGCGCCGTCGCGGCTGACCATGCTGATCCATGCCGTGTCGGGCAGGTCGAGCTCGGCGATGCTGCGTCCGTCCGCGGGGGCGCCCGGCTGCACGACGAACTGGCGCGCATCCGCGGGCTCCTGCTCGAACCGCAGGCCCGCAACCCAGGGCGTGACCGGCACCTGCTCGATCGGCACCGTGAGGCGTCGAGCGAGCCAGGGCACGATCGAGGCCTGCGCCAGCACCGAGACGAGCACGACGACGACGATGGTGTCGAAGAGCCGCTGCGCACCCGGCGCATCCGCCTCGAGCAGCGTGATGCCGAGCAGGATCGGGACGGCGCCCTTCAGTCCGGCGAGCAGCACGAACCAGCGCTCGCCGCGTGGCAGCCGCACCGGCAGCGCGATGAGGCCGACGAGCGCCGGGCGGAGGATCACCGTGAGCACGACCGCGAGCACGACGCCGGGGACGAGCACGTCGGGTGCCACGACCTGGCGCCAGTCGACCGCGAGGCCGAGCACGGTGAACGTGACGATCTCGCCGAGGTTCGCGACCCCGGCACTGAAGCCCCGCACATCCCGCGTGAAGGGCGCACGCACGTCGCCGACCAGGATGCCGGCGACGAACACCGCCAGGAAGCCCGAGCCGTGCGCGAGCGCGCCTGCGGAGTAGACGACCAGTGCCGCACCGACCGTCACGGCCATGTGCAGTGCGGCACTCGAGAGCAGCACGTGGCGCATGAGCCAGCGCAGTCCGAGGCCGCCTGCGACGCCGACGAGCGCACCGACGGCCATCTGCACGACGAACTCGAGCGACGCCTGCCCGGCGATCGCCGCGACGCCGCCCGACGCGCCCAGGATGCTCGCGAGCAGTGCGATGCCGACCGGGTCGTTCAGGCCCGACTCGGCCTCGAGGATCGTGCCTGCCCTGCCCGCGATCTCCTTGCCGGCGAGGACCGAGAACACGACGGCAGGGTCGGTGGGGGAGAGGGCGGCGCCGAGCAGGACTGCGCCGAACCAGTCGAAGCCGAACACGAGGTGCATGACGAGCGCGATGCCGGCGGCGGTGAGCACCGTGCCGGCGACCGCGATCCAGGTCGCCGAGAGCGCGGATGCCCGGAACCGGCGCAGGCCGATACGGCTGCCACCGTCGAACAGGATCAGGGCGAGCGCGACGGAGACGATCGCCTCGTCCGTCGAGTGCGAGAGCGGCCGCCAGCCGGGCACGAGGTTCGAGACGGCCGTCGCGCCGATGAGGAACACTGCAGGGGACGCGATTCGCAGGCGCCCGCTCACCCACGTGGAAAGCGCAGCGAGCAGGATGCCGGCCGCCACGAAGAGCAGTGCGAGCGTGAAGTTCACGGTGCGGCCGCGGGTTCGGTGGACATGGGACTCCCGTCTCGCCGACCAGACTTCCCGGCACACCTTGGGCCCAGTGCCCGAAGACAGTGTGGCGGATGCGCTCAGGGAAGGAGCGAATCCAGCGCGATCGCGACCCCGTCGTCGTCGTTGCTCTCGGTGCGGTAGTCGGCCGCGGCCATGACCTCGGGATCGGCGTTGGCGGGTGCGACGGCGATCCCGGCGAGCCGCAGCATGCCGAGATCGTTGAGCCCGTCGCCGATCGCGACGATGCGCTCGCGAGGGACGCCCCAGCGGGCGGCGAGGCGCGCGATGGCCGATGCCTTGTCGACACCGCGGCGCGTGATCTCGAGGTAGGCGGCGTTCGAGCGCTGCCCGACCAGCGCGCCCGGCAGCGCCGCCGCGATCGAGTCGAGCCGCCCCGGCTCGCCGGCGAGGTCGATGAGCAGCAGCTTGTCCGGCGCGGGCAGGCCGTCGAGTCCGTGCACATCGGGATCGAACCCCACGACGTCGGCCTCGCGCCGCATGCCGGCGTCGAGGTGCGGGGTGAACCAGTCCTCGCCGGTGTACCAGCCGACCGAGAGTCCGGCGTCCACGGCGGTGCGGGCCGCCGTGAGCGCCGCCGCCGCATCCATCGGCGTCTCCTCGTGGATCGCGAGCGCGAAGTCGTCGCTGTAGGTGCCGATGACGGCACCCTGGCTCGCCACGAACGGATGCGGCCGGGTCAGCCCGAGATCGACGAGGTAGTCGCGCATGGCGCGGGGCGGCCGCGACGACGCGAGCAGCACGCGGGTGCCGGACTGCGTCACGCGCTGGACCGCGGCGATCGTCGCGGCGGACAGGGTGTGGGCCGTGGTGATGGTCGTGTGATCGACGTCGAGGGCGACGAGCGCCGGCCTGACGGACGGATGCGCGCGGCGCACGTGGGGGATCACGAGCGACCATCCTGCCGCGCCGCGTGCGGTTAAACGCGAACCGGCCCCTTCCGTCCGCACGGTGAATCACTCGTGCGAGAGCGGCGAAGGGGCCGGTTCGTTTCCCGTCTCTGCCTTAGTCCGGACTCCGGATGTGTACTTCGACTGTCTGCATGTCGAGATGGTGCTCGCCGACTCTGACATCCGGCTGAGAGATCGGGGCGACCGGGCGTGTCGGGGCGCGGGCGTAGCGTCGCCGCCGTGGCGCAGGGTGCGCCGGCTCAGAGAGGAACGTCGCCATGGCTGCCGTCGTGAACTATTTCGAGGTCGGCGGGGCCGATCCGGCCGCGTCCCGCGCCTTCTACGGCGAGCTGTTCGACTGGTCGTTCGGCCCGTCGTCGCCCGCCGCCTACCAGTCGGTGAACGAGGGGGCAGGCGGCCTGTGGGACACGACGGGCCTCGGCGGCGCGAACTGGGCGATCTTCTACGCGCAGGTCGACGACGTGGCCGCGGCGATCGCCCACGCAGAGGCGTTGGGCGGGACTGTCGCGGTCCCGCTCGTCGACAACGGGCAGATCACGTTCGCCCACCTCGTCGACCCGGCAGGGAACCGGTTCGGCGTCTGGCGGCCGAACCGCTGATCAGCCGCGCCGCGCGAGCCCGCGCAGGTAGGCCTCGGGCGAGACGCCGACGGCGCGGGCCCGCTGCTGCAGCGCGGCCCATTCCGCCGGCTCCAGGTCGAGCGTGAGCCGGTGCGGAGCGGCCGCGCCGGCATCGAGATCGAACAGCGCGGCCGGCTCATGCTTCGGTGCCGGTGCCGGTGCCGGTGCCGGTGCCGGTGCCGCGGATGCGCGTACCTCGGCCGGCACGCCACCGAAGCCCGGACCCTGGTCGACGGCGGCGCCCCGTTGGTACGCGGTCGCGGCGGCGCGTGCCCTGGCATCCGCGGCCTCGTTCAGGTCGTGGCCGACATGGCCCTTGACCCACTCGAACCGGTAGCGGCGACCCGCGATCGCGGCGTCGATGGCCTTCAGCATCTCCACGTTCATCACAGGTTTGCCGTCGGCCTTGCGCCAGCCCTTCCGCTTCCATCCGGGCATCCACTTCACGACCGAGTTGATGACGTACTGGCTGTCGCACAGCACGAGCAGGTCGTCGTCGACGGCACTGGTCGCGGTGAACAGCTCCAGCACGGCCTGCAGCTCGCCCATGTTGTTGGTGCCGTGCGCCCAGCCGCCCGCCGCCCAGTGGTCGTCGTCGATGTACCAGGCCCAGCCGGCCGGGCCGGGGTTGCCGAGGGCGGACCCGTCTGCGGCGGCGGTGATCGTCACCGGGCGATCGTACTGACTCGTCCCGGCCGGGCCGTCGTCAGTCGCGCCTGGCCAGGATGATCGCGTCCTCCAGGGTCGCCGCCTCGCCGCTCGGGCCGACCGCGTCGCGGACCCGGGTCTCGACGAGCAGCGGCACCCAGCCCGACGGGTCGAGTGCGAGTTCCGCGTACTCGTCGCTCGGGGTCGGCAGCGGCGCATCGTGCTCGTGATCGTGATGACCGGGGGGCCGCCGCCACGGCGGGAACGCCGCGTGCGACACGAGCAGCAGGTGACCGCCCGAGGCGACCATGCCTGCCGCGCGGCGCAGGATCTCGATCCGTGGCAACTCGACCGGGGAGTGCAGGAAGCTCGCGGTCACGAGATCGAACGACGCATCCGGCTGCCATGTCGTGAGGTTCGCGGCCACGAAGCGGATGCGGGCCGCGGGCACGCCCGCGTCGGCGGCAGCCCGGGTCGCCCGGTCGACGGCGGTCTGCGCGACGTCGACACCCGTCGCGCGCCAGCCGTGCTGCGCGAGCCAGATCACGTCGCCGCCCTCGCCGCAGCCGAGGTCGAGCGCAGTGCCGGGCGTGAACCCCGCGGCGAGATCCGCGACCGCCGGATTGACCCGCCCCGACCAGATCGGTCCGGCACCGGCGTAGCGGGCCTCCCAGAACTCCTCGGCGGACTGCTCGCTCACCGGGCCGCCCTCATCCGGCCGATGGGAGCGCCTTCACCGAGTTGTTCCGCGGCGTGTGCGTGAGTTCGACGAGACCCAGGTGCTCGAGCAGCGGCGGCAGGTACATGCCGAAGCGGCCCCGGTATCCCTTCCGCAGCCCGTACCAACCGCCGACGGGGTTCGACTCGGAACGGCCCCACGCCTCGACCGAGCCCTCGGCCGCGGGCTTCTGCTCGTCCGCGGCGCCGAGCGGCACCCAGTCGCCCTGCGCCACCAGCCAGGCGTGCAGGTCGTCGATCGCGCGCGCCTGGTACTTCAGCCGGGTGGACCCCACGTCGCAGACGAGCTCGTCGCCCTCGACGAACATCGTGTACTGCGACGAGCCGGGCGCCGTGGTCAGCTGCCAGCGCTCGTCCTTCGTGCCTTCGGTCATGCGGTGAGTATCCCGGTTGCGGATCACTGCGGCCAGTCCCTGCGCCGGATCCGTACGGGCGACGCGGCGACCGGTCCGCGGATGAGAATCCGCCAAGCGCCGTGCCGGGTGCCCTGGATGCGCGGTCGGACCTGAGAGGGTGGTGGCCGTGGTCAGTGAACGCACCGCGGCGCGCGAGCGCATCGCAGAGAAGAACGCCGCCATCGCGGCGCAGGCGGCCAAGGCGAAGCGCCGGCGCCTGCAACTCCAGCTCGGCATCGCGGCGGCGGTCGTGGTCGTCGCGGTCGTCGTGATCGTCGCCGTCGCGCGCTGGACCGGCTCGTCGACGGGAACCGGCGGCACGTCCGCCGCCTCGGTCACCAAGGCCATCACCGCGGTACCCGCGGCCACGCGGGACTCGATCGGGGCGGGCACCGGCACGACGGCGCCGATCAGCATCACCGCTCCAGCCCTCACGAGCGGGGGCAAGCCCGAGATCCTGTACGTGGGTGCGGAGTACTGCCCGTTCTGCGCGGCCGAGCGCTGGTCGGTCGTCGAGGCGCTCTCGCGCTTCGGCTCGTTCTCCGGGCTGCAACTGACGACGTCGTCGTCGACCGACACCTATCCGAACACGCCCACGCTCACGTTCGTGAAGGCGAAGTACACGAGCGACACCGTCGCGTTCGTCTCGCGGGAGATCTCCGACCGGCAGCAGGCACCGCTGCAGAGCCTGACCTCGGCTCAGCAGGCGCTCGTGAACAAGTACGACGCGGCGCCCTACGTCCCGTCGGCATCGGCAGGTTCGATCCCGTTCATCGACATCGGCGGGAAATACATCATCAGCGGCGCGCAGTACAGCCCGGAACTCCTGGCGGGCAAGAGCGAGGCGCAGGTCGCGGCTGCGCTCTCCAACCCGGATTCGGCCATCGCGAAGGGCGCGATCGGGTCGGCGAACCTGCTCACCGCGGCGATCTGCGCGACGACCGGTCAGAAGCCGGCCGCCGTCTGCACCGCATCGGGCGTGGTGACCGCCGCCAAACAACTGGGCTGAGCCGAGCGCCGTCGGCCGCGGTGTCTACGCTCCTGTCCAGGAGGCGATGATGCTGACGATCGCGCTGTTCCACTCGGTGCTGGGAGTACGCCCCGGCGTCGCGGACGCGGCTGAGCGGCTGCGCGCGATGGGCCACGAGGTCCTCGTCGTGGACCAGTACGGCGGCCGCGTCTTCGACGACTACGACGAGGCGAGCGCCTTCTCGGAGTCGATCGGGTTCCCGGCGCTCATGAGCGGCGCCGTGGCCGCGGTCGCCGGCTTGCCCGACGCCTTCGTCGTGATGGGCTTCTCGAACGGCGGCGGCATGGCGACCTGGGTCGCGCTCAACCGGTCCGTGCGCGGAGCCGTGCTGGTCTCCGGCGCGCTGCCGCTCGAGCGCATCGGCGCCGCCGACTGGCCCGCGGGTGTCCCGGCCCAGCTGCACTACACCGTCGCCGATCCGAAGAAGGTGCCGGGATCGGTCGAGTCGGTGCTCGACTCGGTGACGCGGGCGGGCGCGGTCGCCGAATACGTGCAGTATCCCGAAGGCGCGCACCTGTTCACGGACGCGTCGCTGCCGGACGAGTTCAGTGCCGCATCCACCGAGGCGTTCTGGCGGCACGTCGAGCGCTTCCTCCGCGGGATCGACGACTGATCCGCAGCTACTCGAACTCGTCGAAGTCGGGGAAGTAGTCCTGCGGGGTGCCCTCGGGCCCGATGGGCGGCAGAACGTCTGGATCATGACGAGTGCAGGTCCGAGCGCGGCCGGTCATCGAGGTCGACGATCGGCACGGGGTCGACGCGGCACCCGGCGCGCGGCACCCCCGCGGGTCCACAATGGATGGTGCGCGCTCTCGGGCGCAGGGACGGAGCAGCGTGGCCACGGATCGGTTCCACGAGGCGATGGCGACGCTTCGCGACTTCACGGGTGCCGACGCCGGCCTGACCGCACCGGTGCTCGACGTCGTCGCCGTCACCGGCGCGGCCATCTGCACCATGGGGTTCCTCGGCACCGAGACGGTCGCCGCGAGCGACCCGCTGGCAGCACGGCTCGACGAGTTGCAGTTCGATCTCGGTGAGGGACCGTGCTGGGACGCCCTCACCAGCGGCCGGCCGGTGCTCGAACCCGACCTGCGCGCGGTTCGCGCCGGGCAGTGGCCGGCGCTCCTCGCTGCGCTGGCCGACCAGCGGATCGGAGCCGTGTTCGCCTTCCCCCTGACGGTCGGCCCGCTGCGCATGGGCGCGATGGACCTGTACGACGCGAGCGCGCGACATCTCGACGAACGGGAGCAGGAGCAGGCTGCGGCACTGGCCGCGGCGGTCGGGCGGCATGTCCTGCGCCGCGCGCTTCGCGCGATCGATGAGGAGGAGCCGTCGGTCGATCGCAACCCGTTCTCGCGGCGGCGCTTCCATCAGGCGACCGGCTATGTGGTCGCGCAACTCGGCGTGCCCGCGGCCGACGCCGAACTCCTCATCCAGGGCAGGGCGTTCGCCGAGGGCCGGACGGTGAGTGCGGTGTCGGAAGCGATCCTCGCCGGAGACGTCGGTTTCGCCGTCGATGTGGACCGGATCGAGGACGACCGATGAAGGGCGAGACCAGGGAAGCGGAACTGTTCGACGCGTTCGTGGCGCTCGCGGACACCCTCGTCGCCGGATTCGACGTCGTGGACCTCTTCCAAATGCTCGTCGACACGTGCCAGTCGGCCCTCGGCGTCGCCCACGCCGGCCTCCTGATCGCGAATTCCGACGGCGATCTGGAGCTCGTCGCGTCGACCAGTGAGCAGGCGAGGCTCGTCGAGACGATCCAGCTCGCGGCCGAGGCGGGCCCGTGTGTGGAGAGCTTCCGCACCGGTGCGATCGTCTCGGTCGAGGACGTCAGCGCCGAGCGCCCACGGTGGCCGGCATTCATCGAGTCCGCCATCGAGCAGGGTTTCCGCAGTGTGACCGCCATCCCCCTCCGGCTCCGCGACGACGTCATCGGCACGCTCAACCTGCTCGACACCGACCGGGGCCCGCTGGACTCGCGCACGGCGACGGCGGCACAGGCGCTCGCGGACGTCGCGACGATCGGCGTGCTGCACGAACGGAGCTTCCGGGCGAGCGACGTGCTACGACGGCAGCTGCAGCACGCCCTCGACAGCCGCATCGTGATCGAGCAGGCGAAGGGCGTGCTTGCGCAGACGCACCGGACCACCCCGGAGGAGGCGTTCGTGCTGCTGCGCAATCACGCGCGCTCGAATCGGCAGCCGCTCGTCGACATCGCGAGACAACTGGTCGACCGCACGCTCATCTTCTGAGCGGCCCGCGCCGACCGTTCGGCGCCTACCACTCCGCGGTCGTGTCGCCGACGAAGGGGCCGCCGACCAGCGCGGCCGTCGAGTCCCACAGCCGTTCGACGAGCGCCTCGTCCGTCGGGTCGGCGTGCGCGGAGGGGACCGACTCCGCAGAGATCTGGCTGGCGGGATTCACCACGACGGTCGCCGTGCGCGGCACGCCGTCGGCGCCGACCGTCGGCAGCGCGACGGTCTCGACGCGGTGCATCTGTGTCACCGCGGAGACATGGGCGATGAGCGCGTTGGCGATCGCGTCGCCCGTGAAGAACGTCGCGCCGCTCGAGAAGTGGATGCGCTGCATGAGGGTCCCTCGATCTGCCGGAGTGCGGGTGCTGAACACGTCTCCGGGGACTGGGGCGACCCTGGGACGGTAACAACCCGCGTACCGCGGACCGAGCGGGCCCAGCGGATGCACAGTCGGATGTTCGACGGCGGACTCACGCCCTGCCGGTGCAGGCCCGCCGGCGCAGGGCCGTCAGTCGCGCTCCGGCGCATCGGCCGCGATGCCGAAATAGACCGCAGCGAGGTCGTCGGCCCCGTGACCCGCTGCGCTCGCGCGCCCGTAGAGGCGCTCGTACGCGTCGAGCAGGTCGAGGTGCAGCCCCGACGACCCGGCCGCGGCCTGCATCAACTGCAGGTCCTTGTAGCCGCCGTCCAGTGCGAACTGCGGCGCGAAGTCGCCCCGCAGGATCGCGTCGCCCTTCATGTGCGCGTAGGGACTGTCGGACGCGGTGCCGGTGATGGCGTCGAGGAACAGTTCCGGGTCGATGCCGAGGGAGCGGGAGAGCGCGATCGACTGCGCGGCCGCGGCGGTGAGTCCCAGCACCCACGCGTTGGCGGCGAGCTTCAGCGACATCGCCGCGCCCGGCTCGGCGCCTACGACGACGCTGCGGGCGCCCATCGCCTCGCATGCGGGCCGGATCCGCTCGAGCGCGTCGGCGGCCCCGGACAGCAGCATCACGAGCGTGCCGGCCTCCGCCGGCCCCTTCGTGCCGAGCACCGGGGCGTCGACGAAGGGGACTCCGGCGCGAGCGGCGAGCTCCGCCGCGGTCGCAGTGGCGGCGAGCCCGATCGTGGAGGTCTGCATCCAGATCGCGCCGTGCCGCAGGTGCGGCAGCGCCTCGGTCGCGACGTCGAGCACGCTGTCCGCGTCGTACAGCATCGTGATGACGATGTCGGCGTGAGTGACCGCATCTGCCGGCGTCGTGGCGACGTGGATGCCGTCGTCGGCGAGGGGAGCCGAGCGCTCCGCAGTCCGGTTCCAGACGGTGACGTCGAGGCCCGTCCGTTGCAGGGAACGGGCCATTCCGGCGCCCATGGCGCCGACGCCGAGCACGGTGACGGTGGGGGAGGCGGTCATGTCTCCACGATGCCATCCGTGGCATGTGCGGCCGCTCGGTACTGCCTCGACGACCGATGCGTGGTCGGGGCCGGGCGGTACCGTTCCCCCGTGGATGAGCTCCCGATCGTCGCGTTCGCCGAGGTGGCCGAGTTGCGGGCGTGGCTCGAGGAGAATCACGCGACCTCCGGCGGCGTGTGGGTGCGGCTCGCGAAGACCGCGTCGGGTGTGCGGTCGGTGTCGTTCGTCGACCTGCTCGACGAGGGACTCTGCTTCGGATGGAGCGAGAGCGCGCGGCGCGCGGGCGATGCGGGCAGCTATCTGCAACGGTTCACGCCACGGCGCACCCGCGGCACGACGTCGGACCGCAACCGCATGCACGTCGAGCAGCTGATCGTGGAAGGCCGCATGACGCCGGCCGGCCTCGCAGCCCTCACCCCGTGACCCTGATCACCGTTCAGGAGCACTGCCCTCGTTCAGGAGCGATCGCGCGCATCGCGGCTGTTTCGTCCTGAACCATGCGCATTGCAGCCCGCATCTCCTGAACGGCGCTATGCAGCCAGCAACGCGAGCGAGATGTCCCAGAGACGCGCGGCGTGCTCCGGGTCCAGCGCGTATGCGGTGACCCCCCGGCGGATGCCGGGCACGAACGCGGCCGCCTCGGCGCAGTCCTCGAAGTACCGGCCGGTCACGCCCGACACGAGCGGTGATGCCGCGAGCAGCGTCGAGGTCGCCGCGCCCTGCTCGACCGTCTTGACCGAGACCCCGGTGGCGCCGGCCGGGTCGAACGTCGGCGGCGGCGCCGCCGCGGCCAGGTGCCGGCTGAGGCCGGTCGCCGCGATGCGGCCCGGATTCAGCGCGTTGACGAGGATCCCGTCGCTGCGCCAGCGCTGGGCCGCCTCGACCGCGAAGAGGATGTTCGCCGTCTTCGAAGCGCTGTACGCGGCCCACGGGTCGTAGGGGCGCCGCTCGAAGGTCGGGTCGTCCAGGTCGATGTCACCGTTGCTGTGGCCGACCGAGCTGACCGAGACGACCCGCGCGCCGTGCGCATCCGCGAGGGCGTCGTGCAGACCCGTCGCGAGCGCGAAGTGCCCGAGATGGTTGGTCGCGAACTGGAGCTCCCAACCCTCGGGTGTGCGGCGCTCGGGAGTGGCCATGATGCCGGCGTTGTGCACGAGGATGTGCAGCGGACCGCGCCACGCGGCTGCGAATGCGGCGACGGATGCGCGATCGGCCAGATCGAGTCGGCGGACGTCGATGCGGTCGTTGCCGGTGGTCGCGGCGATGTCGGCGGCGGTGCGTTCGCCGGTGGCCGTGTCGCGGACGGCGAGCACCACCTCGGCGCCGGCGTGCGCGAGTGCGCGCGCGGTCTCGACACCGATGCCCGACGAGGCGCCGGTGACGATCGCGCGACGGCCCGACAGGTCGACGCCCTCGATGACGTCCATCGCGGTCGAGGTGGCGCCGAACGGGGTGCTGATCCGGTCCGACATCACGCGGCGAGTCCGTCGAGTGCGGCGATCTCGTCGTCGGTGAGGTCCAGGGAGCCGCCCGCCAGATTCTCGAGCGCGTGCGGCAGCGACCGTGTGCCGGGGATCGGCATGGTCATGGGGGAGTGCCGCAGCTGCCACGCGATCGCGACCTGCTGGACCGTGGCGTCGTGGGCCGCGGCGATCCGGGGCACGATGTGCGCGGCGCGTGGGGCGAGCGGCCCGTCGGTGATCGTGACCGGATGCCAGGGTGCGAAGGCGATCCCGTCCTGCTCGACCGCCGCGAGGATCTCGGGGTCGACCCGGACCGTGAGGTTGTGCAGCAGTGTGAGCGCCGAGATCGGCGCGATCGACTGCGCCGTCAGCAGCTGCTCGAGGGTGACGTTCGACAGTCCGATGTGCCGGATGAGCCCCTCCCGGCGGAGTTCGGCCAGCACGCCGACCTGATCCTCGAACGAGGCGTCCGTGGCGCGGCCGCTGTGCAGGTAGTAGAGGTCGATCGTCGCGACGCCGAGGCGGCGCGAGCTCATGACGGCGCTCTGCCGCAGGTACTGCGGATTGCCAACCGCGGATAGCGTGTCGAAGCCCCACCCGCCGCGGACGAACCCGCCCTTCGTCGCGATGGCGAGGCCGTCCGGATAGGGATGCAGGGCGTCGCGGATGAGCAGCTCGTTGCTGTGCGGTCCGTAGACGTCGGCGGTGTCGATCAGAGTGATCCCGGCGTCCACCACACCGCGGAGCAGCGCGACCCCGGCATCGTGGTCCTCGAACGGTCCCCAGATGTGCTCGCCGGTGAGTTGCATGGCCCCGTACCCGATGCGGCCCACGGTCAGGTCGCCGCCGATCGTGATGGTCCCGGGAGTGGTGGTGTTCGTCATACGTCGATCCAAGCCGGGCGGTCGCGCCGCGCACTGACCGGAAGTCGCGAAGAACTGCACGATCCTGTCGGAACCGGGCACCGCGCCTTGCCGCCACCGCGCGACCCGGATAGAACGGCACGATGGATTCCCGCGTCGTGCACGAGCTCGACTCGATCGCGCACGTGATCCGCCGGCACGTGCGGAACGACCATGTGCCCACCCTCGTGGAGGGCCTGTCCATCACGGCGGCGGATGCGCCGACCAAGCCGAAGCAGGGGATCGCGGCCGCATCGCTCGCCGTGGTCGCGCAGGGGCGCAAGGAGACGACGGTCGGTGGTCAGCTCTTCCGCTACTCGGCGGGCGAGTGCCTGATCGTCTCGTTGGACGTGCCGGCGAGTGGGCACATCACCCAGGCGACGCGCGAGCATCCGTACCTCGGCTTCGCCCTCGCCATCGATCCCGCGCAGGTCGCCGATCTGCTGCTGGAATCGGCCGCGCCGTCGACCCGTGGCGTGCCCGCCGGGGTGAGCGTCGCGGAGGCGGGGCCCGACCTGCTCGGTGCTTCCGCCCGCCTCATCGGCCTGCTCGACGAGCCGACTGACGCCCGCGTCCTCGCGCCCGTGTACCGCCGCGAGATCCTCTGGCGCCTGCTCACCGGACCGCGCGGGCCCGCGGTGCGACGCATCGGGCTCGCCGACGGGAACCTCGCGCACATCGCCCGCACCACCAGATGGATCACCGACCACTACGCAGAGGCCCTCCGCGTCGACGAACTCGCCGCGCTCGCCGGCATGAGCGCGTCGACCTTCCATCGGCACTTCCGGGCAGTGACGAACACGACGCCGATCCGGTTCCAGCAGGACACGCGACTGCACGAGGCACGGCGGGCTCTCGTGGCGCAGCGGGGCGGGGTCGACGAGATCGCGCACCAGGTCGGGTACGACAGCACGTCCCAGTTCAGCCGGGACTACCGGAGGCGCTTCGGCGAGCCGCCCGGCCGGCACGCGGCCCGACTCCGCATCACCGCATCCGACGGCCTCGACGTCCCCTAGCCCCGACCACCGTTCAGGAAATCCGCCACGGTTCAGGACGAAACCGCGAATTTCCGCGGTTTCGTCCTGAACCGCGCTGATTCCGGGGCGCATCTCCTGAACGGGGTCAAGCGGGACCGATGCCCCGCAGCCCGTCGGCCCGGGACCGGCGTCCCTGGAACCGGGCGCGGGTCCACCGGGAAGCTCATGACGCACCCCACCGACCGGGTGGGCGAATCACAAGGAACCCGTCATGAATCGCACATTCGTGAACATCGTGGGCGCGGTCACGCTGCTCGTCGGTGCCGCGTCCGAGGTCGTCTACGACCTCGTGTCCCCGATCGACCCCGGCGCGCCCGCGGCGATCAACATCGCCGCGATCCACGCGAACCCGGCCGGCGCCGACACCGCCCTCCTGGTCGACCTCGGCATCCTGCTCCTCATCCCCGCACCGCTGTTCGCAGGCCGCGTGCTCGACGCGTCGCGACGGACACTCGCCGGACTCGCCACCGGCATGCTCGTGCTCTCGGCACTCGCCTTCACGTATTCGCTCGGCGGCGACGTCGTGCTCGTGGCCGCTGCCCAGCACAATGCTCCGGCGGTCGCGGACGCCTACGCCGACTCGACCGCGGTCGGGATCGCCACACTGCTCGCCCTCGTCCTGCAGTTCGTCGGCTTCGTCCTGCTCGGTATCGCGGCGCTGCGCAGCCGGCTCATCCCGATCTGGGCGGCGGTCTTCTTCATGGTCTGGGACCTGGTGCAGGTCGCGGGCGTCTCGCTCGGCATTCAGGCGGTCACGACGCTCGGCGATCTGATGTTGCTGGCGGCCTTCGCCGCGTGCGCGGTGCGTCAGTTCCGGCCCGTGGCCGGGCGCGCCACCGAGCGTCTGGAGCCCGGTGCGCCTGTTCCGGTGACACAGCCCGTAGCGGCTCGATAAGTTCGCCCTGTGCACAGGCGTTACGCCGTAGGGCTCGCCAACTCGGCGGCTGCGGCGGCGACGGTCCTCACCGTCGTCGCCGCAGCCGCCGAATTGCAGCGGCCGAGCCTTTCGAACGCGATCACCGCGATCGTTCTCGTCGCAGCGCTCTCCATCCCGATGGTGGGCGCTGCTGCGGTGCGAAGCGCGCCTCGGAACACGATCGGATGGCTGCTGCTGGCCAGCGGCATCTGCCTGCCGCTCTGCATGGCCGCAGAGGCCGCATACCGCGCCGACCCTGCCGTGTCCGTCTGGGTCGTCTGGCTGTACGGCTGGCCCGCGACGCCCGCGGCCAGCACGGTCCCATTGCTCGTCCTCCAGCTCTACCCGAACGGGCGCCCCCTCTCGCGACGCTGGATCTGGCTCGTCTGGCTGGGCGCGATCGTCTTCGTCACGCAGGTCCTCGGCGAACTCTTCGCACCGCTGATCTGGGGCACCTCCGTGCCGAACCCGACTGCGCTGCCCGGCGTGTTCGGCTCGATCGCGGACGGCATGGCAGCCGGCATCGTGCTCCTGCCCGTCATGGCGACGCTGTCCGCGGCCGTGGCGACGATCCGCTGGCGGCGCGGTCGGCGGCAGGGCCGGGGAGGGGACACCGCAGCGCAGCTCGGCCTGATCGTGCCCGCCGGCTGGCTGGTCGCCGCGAGCTGGTGGCTCTGTGTCGTCGTCACGAGCCTCACGAACGACAGTTCGAGTGCCGAGCTCGCGGAGCTGCTCGGCATCCTCGCCGTCGGTGTCGCCGGTTGGATCGGCATTCGCCGATTCGGCCTGTTCGATGCGCGTGCCGTGATCAGCCGGGGCATCGTCGCCGTGCTGCTCGGCCTCGTCGTCC
Organism: uncultured Actinomycetota bacterium; assembly: GCA_963716965.1. GTDB lineage: Bacteria > Actinomycetota > Actinomycetes > Actinomycetales > Microbacteriaceae > Amnibacterium. The sequence continues at coordinate 607,840 of CAVQUZ010000003.1, forward strand.
TCGGTGTCTACCTCGTGGTCGCGCTCGTCGCCGAGAACCTGCTCGCGGGCCCGGTCGGGGGAATCGTCGCCGTGCTCACCGCGGTCCTCGTGGCGTTGCCGCTCTGGCGCCTGCTGCAGCGTGCGGTCGATCGCCTGCTCTACGGCGACCGGGACGAGCCGGGCCGCGCGCTCCGCCGCCTCGGCGCCCGTGTCGCGGATGCGGCGGACCCGGAGCAGCTGCTGCCGGATGCCCTGGCCATCGTGCGGGACGCGCTTCGGCTCCCGGGCGCCGAGATCGTTTCCGGCACGTTGCGTGTCGGCGCGGTCTCGGACGGGGCGTCCATCGAGGTGTTCCCACTCGTGTTCGCGGGGGAGCGGATCGGTGACATGCGGGTCATGCACCGCGAGCCGGGAGAGACGTTCCGCCCCTCGGAGCGGGCGGCGCTCGGCGATCTCGCGGCACAGCTGACGGGTGCGGTGCGGGCGGTGGCCCTCATCGAGGACCTACGGCGCTCTCGCGAACGGCTCGTCAGCGAGCGCGAGCGCGAGCGCCGGCGCATCACCCGCGACCTGCACGACGGTCTCGGCGCGCGGCTCGGCGGCCTCGTACTCGGCACGCAGCGGGCCAGGCGGGCGATCGCCGACGATCCCCGACGGGCCGAGGACCAGCTGGACGAGGTCACCGCCCAGGTCCGCGATGCATTGGACGAGGTGCGGCGACTCGTCTACGAGCTCCGCCCGCCCGCGCTCGACGAACTCGGACTCATCGGTGCCGTCGAGGAGCAGGCGCGGCGCCTGAACGGCATCGAGGTGGTCGCGCCGATCGCGATCGGTCCACTACCCGCGGCGGTCGAGGTCGCCGCGTACCGGATCGCCGTCGAGGCGATGACGAACATCAACCGGCATGCGCCCGACGGGCGCGGGACCGTGCTGATCGAGCGCACCGAACGGACGATCCTCATCGAGGTCGCGGACACCGGTCCCGGACTGCCGGAGGCGTTCAGGGCGGGCGTCGGCATCGGCTCGATGCGCGAGCGTGCCGGTGAGCTCGACGGCGACCTCAGCATCGGACCGCGCGCCGACGGCGGCACGGTCGTGCGAGCACTGCTGCCGATCGGCGAGGCATGAGCGGCGCGCCGCGCGTCCTGGTCGTCGACGACCAGTCGATCTACCGAACCGGGTTGCGCGCCGTGCTGCAGGAGCGCGACGAGGTCGAATACGCCGGTGAAGCGGCCGACGGCGCTGCCGCGATCGAGGCGTGTGCGACGCTCGCGCCGGACGTCGTGCTGATGGACATCCGGATGCCCGGCGTCGGCGGCATCGAGGCCACGCGAGCGATCACCACCGCGCAGCCGGCGGTCGCGGTCGTCATGCTCACGATGCTCGAGGACGACAGCTCGCTCTTCGCCGGTCTTCGCGCGGGCGCTCGCGGCTATCTGCTGAAGGGCGCCGACCCCGACCAGATCATCCGCGCGATCCTCGCCGCGCACGACGGGGACACGGTCATCGGCTCCGGTGCGGCCGATCACATCGCCTCGTTCTTCCGGGCGGATGCGGCCGCAGCGCCCGCCGCATTCCCGGGACTCACCCGGCGCGAGCACGACATCCTCGACCTCGTCGGCGCCGGGCTGCCGAACACACAGATCGCCGATCGGCTCTTCCTGTCGGAGAAAACGGTCCGCAACAACGTCTCGGCGATCATCACGAAGCTCGGCCTCCCCGACCGCGCCGCCGCCATCGTCACCGCCCGCGAGCACGGCCTGGGCCGTCGCTGAGCGGCCGCCCCTACCCGTCGACGAGCACGTACACCCACGCGCTGCGCCCCGATCGCAGCGGGTACTCGATGCGTCGGTAGGCATCGACCTCGTACTCGTCGGCAGCGGCGAGCTGGGCGTCGTCGAGGGCGAACACCGTGCCCTGCACGACCGCCGCCGCATCCGCGCTCGGCAGGAGCACCGGATGCACGTCCGCGCCGCTCGCGGCGATCACCGCTCGGTCCGTGATGCGGACCCGGCCGAGCTCGTACCCCAGCACGGCGTCGGGTTCACCGTCGAGTCGCCGCCCGAAGGTCGCCAGCTGCACGGATTCGAGCTGCAGCGTGCCGTACGAGAAGAGCAGATGCACCCGGCCGACCGTACGCGGATCAGGACGATCTCGGTGACCCGCCGGTGCCGCGGTCGCGGCGGGCGGTGCGTCCGAGGAATCCCTGATCGGCGGAATCTCCGGTGGGCGAGTGGCTCAGGCCCCGCCCAATGCACGCGCCTAGCGTGAAGGCATGGCCGACCGACTTCCCGTATCCCAGGACACCAACAACGCTCCGGAGAGCGAACGCGAGACCGCCGCGAAGCAGAACGAGCCGAGGACGAGCACCACACTGGACGACCCGCAGGTCGACGCGTCACAGGTCGTCTCGCTACCCGGTGTCGGCGGTATCGACGACGCGGGCGACATCGAGGTCGATCCCGACGAACTGCATGTGCCGAGGCGGCCGAACGCCACCAAATGAATGCGGCGCGCCCTAGTTGATGGTGTGCGCCGTATGCGGCGCAGCTCAGTCGATGGTGTGCGCCGTATGCGGCGCAGCTCAATTGATGGTTTGCGCCGTATGCGGCGCAAACATGATCACGGCGACGCCGAGGAGGCAGATCACGGCCCCCGTGATGTCCCAGCGGTCGGGCGTGAAGTGGTCGAGCACCATCGCCCAGGCGAGCGAACCGGCGATGAAGACGCCGCCGTACGCGGCGAGCACACGGCCGAAGTCCGCGTCCGGCTGCAGCGTCGCCACGAAACCGTAGGCCGCGAGCGCGACCACACCGAGCCCCGCCCACCAGAGCGGTCTGCCTTCGCGCACGCTCTGCCAGACCAGCCAGGCGCCACCGATCTCGGCGACGGCGGCGAGCAGGAACACCACGACGATGCGCACGACGGTCATACCCAATCCTCGCAATTCGGGCGCGCACGGAAGGGTGCGAGCCACGCGATCGGCGCGCGCGTGATCACGTCTCGTCGCGCGGATCGCCGCAGAGCGGCAGCGCGCTCAGGCCTGCAGCGCCTCGGCCGCGAGGTCGGCGAGCCGCCGCCCGCGCGACTCCTCGTGCGCGGTGATCGTGATCACGGCGTTCCGCAGGTCGTCAACCACCACGTACTGCCCGTAGCGACCGTCGAGACGCCAGCAGCCACCCGACCCGCGCCAGGTCGCCAGTCCGTACGCGGCGGTGGGCATCGGCCCTTCGATCTCCACCCACGGCTCGTGCATGCGCCTGATCCACTCGGCCGACACGAGTCGCCGGTCGTGCCAGACGCCGCCGTCGCGGAGCACTCGGCCGATCCGCGCCAGTTCCTCGGTGCGCAGCTCCAGTCCCGTGCCGCCGACGATCCAGCCGAGTGGGCATCGGTGCCACTGCGGATTGTCGATCTCGAGCGGACCGAAGAGACGCGGCAGCAGCCAGTCCCGCACATCCCCGACGATCGCCCCGAGCATCCGCATCGCCACATAGGTGCTCGCGTCCGAGTACTGGAACACGGAACCCGGGCCGCGGGTGGGGTTCGCGAGCATCGCCTGCGCGAGGTCGGGGCCGGGCACTGGGCGGTCGCCGAACCACGGGAAGTCGATGCCGCTGCGCATGCGCAGCAAGTGCTCGAGCGTGACGTGCTCGACACCGTCGCCGAGTCGCAGGTCGGGCAGCACGTCGGCGACCGTCGAGTCGAGGGCGAGCAGCCCCTCGTCGATCGCGACGCCGGCGGCGATCGCCGACACGCCCTTGGAGACCGAGAAGAGATTCTCACGGTCGTCGCTGCGCCAGCGGTGCTCGACCGAGTCGTCGCCGACCAGCACGTGCACGCCGTAGGCGGCGAGACCCTCGGTGTCGATCCCAGTCACGAGACGCTCGAGCACGCCGTCCGCATCCGTCATCGGCTCAGTCTGCCCGACCGCCGACCCCGACCCGACTGGAGCTCTGGTCAGAGCGGCAGACGGCTCAGCGGGCGGGTCGGCACGGTGGCAGCTGTCGGCACCAGGCTGTCGAGCAGCTCGGCCATGTCGAGCGAGAAGACGCCGATCCGGGAGTCGCCGATGCCGTACGGCACCCACAGCGTGCCGTCGACCTCGATGCCGCCGCAGGAGTACAGCACGTTCGGCACGTAGCCGTCCTGGCTGCGGTCCTTCGGGCGCAGGATCGGATCGACCGTGCGAGCGATGACGACACCCGGATCGTGCAGGTCGAGCAGCAGGGCGCCGAGCGAGTAGGTGCGCATCGGCCCGACCCCGTGCGTGAGCACGAGCCAGCCACGGTCGGTCTCGATGGGGGAGCCGCAGTTGCCCGTCTGCACGATCTCCCACGGCTCCGTCGGCACGTGGATCGTGCAGTCCTCGGTCCAGTGCAGACCGTCGCTCGATCGGGCGAGCGAGATGCTCTCCCCGTCGGTCCTGGCGAGCGCGACATGCTCGCCCCCGACGGTGCGCGGGAACAGCGCCATGCCCTTGTTGCGGGCCCCGTCGCCGGTGAGCCGGTGGATGCGGAACGCCGTCAGGTCGTTCGTGCGGATGAGGCGCGGTGCGATGTCGCGGCCGTCGTAGGCCGTGTACGTCGCCTGGTAGTGCTCCTCGCCGCTCTCCGTCTCGAAACGGACGAAGCGCGCGTCCTCCATGCCCTGGAACTCCTCCACGGCGGAGGGCAGCAGCACGCGCTGCGACAAGCTCGAATCGGCGTCGAACGTCGCTTCATAGGTCGAGCCGACCATCGCACGCAGTACGGAGAGCTCGGCCGCGCTGTCGCGGTGCGAGGTGAGGTCGCCCGGCAGTCCGATGAGCGCCCGCTCGACGTCCATGCCCGTGACCTTCGACGACAGCTGGCCGAGGACCGCGGACGACAGCTCGTTCAGCCGCCCCTCGTGCTCGAGCGCGTCGCGGAGGTGCTCACGCTGCCAGGTGCCGGGGATCACCGACGCGGTCACGAGCGGCGCCCCGCGCTCGAGGAAGCGCCACGAGCGGCCGGGACCGATGATCGCCTCGGCGAACTCGATCGAGGACACGTGCCCCTCGCCGATGGCGCGCAACGCCATCGCGACGCGCACCTCACCTGGCTCGAGTCCCGTCTGGTCGAGGTGGAGCACCGCACTCGGGTTGCAGAGCGCTGCCGCCTCCACCGCGTATTCGGCGGTGAAGCTCGCCCCGAGCAGCAGGGCCCGATCGTCGTCGAGCTCCGCCGCGGCGCTCACGCGCGAGCCGACGGCGCGCGCGTTCGCGCGCAGGATCTCGTCGGTGTCGACGTGGCGGTCGCCGAAGTCCTCGAGGATGTGCGGCACGAGGGCCGAGACGGCCTCGTGCGGTATCCGCATGACCCGGTCCACGATCTCGGCTGCTCGCGACCGGGTGGATGCGACCCCCTCGCCCGGCAGGAACAGCCGGGCGACGACGCGGGACGGATCCGGATGGAGCCCGGCAGCATGCTCCTCGACGTTGAGGCTCATGCTGCGGACCTCGCGCCGGCGAACCGGCGTGCGAGCTGCCAGGTGCGGAGCGCGGCGAGCGTGGACTCAGCGCCGCGATTGTCGTTGCGGCCGCCGGGCTCCAGCCCGTCGTACCCGGCGCCCGACGCGTGGTCCACCATCGCCGTGGCCGCGTCGTTCACGCCCTCGAACCATGCCCAGGCGAGCCGGATCGTCTCGAGCCAGTGCGGATCGCCGTCGAGTTCATAGGCGCGCGCGGCGGCCTCGGCGATCGCCGCGACCTCGATCGGCTGCTGGTCGAACATCGGCGCGCGATCGTCGGGACCCCGCCCGGCCGTGCCGGTGACGGAGAGGTGGTCGCCCGAAGTCTCCCGCTCGAGCAGGAACCGCACGAGCAGCAGGCCGTAGTCGCCGGCGGCGACGTCGCCCGTGGCGGCGCCGGCCGAGAGCACGGCCTCCGCGATCGACCCGTTGCCGTACCGCATCCGGCTCTGCGGCCAGATCCACGTCGGGTCGGCGGGCCGCAGCACCATGCCGTTCAGGTGCCGCACCAGGTGCAGCGCCGATGCATCGCCGGGATGGGCCGCGAGCACGGCGCAGGCCCCGAGTGCGGCGAACGCGGATGCGTGCAGGTGCGGGGAGGTCTGCTGGGCGGCGCGCCGGAAGGCGCGCAGCGCACGTCGCCGCATCAGGGGCGTCGATGCGATCCCTGCGGCGACGCCGAGGGACCACACGCCGCGGCCCCACCAGTCGCCGGTCTCGGGCTCGTCGGTCCACGGGCCACCCGCGCGTCGGCGGTTGTGCGCCGTGCCGTCGGCCGTGATCGCGGCCTCGACGAAGCGCAGGTACATCTCGGCGAGCATTCGCAGCGAATCGGTCTGCACGGGCTCGTGGAGCACGACGAGCAGCGCCCTGGCGACGTCGTCGAGGCAGTAGCCGTGCTCACGCCGCGGGGCCGCGTGTTCGGCGTGCTCGAAGACGCCGATCGTGTCGCTGAGGGCGAGCAGATGGGCGTACACCGGGCTCGGGATGCCGGTCTCGACCTCGTCGAGCGGCTCGACCGCGGTCGTCACGCTGCGACCTCGACGCGCAGGCCGGTGGCCAGCGCGCGGTATCGGTCGGCGACGTCGGCCCAGGTGGTCTCGGTGGCCGGACCGACGGCGGGTGCTGTCGGCACGGCGTCGGGACGCGCGAACACGGCACGCAGTGCGGACGCGATCGCCTCGGGGTTCTCGTGCTCGATGACGATGCCCGGCCCGTGCTCCAGCAGTTCGACCGCGTGCGGGAACGCCGTCGCGACCACCGGCAGTCCGGCCGCGATCGCCTCGACGAGCACGCCCGAGGTCACCTGCTCGCGCGAGTCGTACGGCAGCAGCACCACATCCGCGCCGGCGACCGCGTCGGCCAGCCCGTCCGCGTCGAGGTATCGGTCGTCGAGGACCACCGAATCGGCGAGACCCAGCTCGTCGATGACCGCCTGGAGGCGGTCGCGGTACCGCTCGCCCTCGTGCGCCAGCACCTTCGGATGCGTCTGGCCGAGCACCGTGTAGCGGGCGTCGGGATCGCCGAGTTCGGCCATCGCGCGGATGCCCCACTCGATGCCCTTGCCCGGCCCGATCAGCCCCCACGTGAGCACCTGACGGCCCCGCTCGTGGGACGCCGCGACCCGCACCTCGTGCACGCCGTGCGGAATGAGCGACACCTTGTCCGGATCGACCTCGTAGTGGGCGAGCAGCAATCGCCTGGCCGTCTCCGTCATGACGACCACCGAGGCCGCGAGCGCGGCGACCTGCTCGAGCACCGACTTCTGGCCCGCTGTGGGGCGCGCCAGCACGGTGTGCAGCACCGCGATCACGGGCACGACGAGGGCGCGCAGCACGTCGAGCACCTCGTCGCCGTCGGCGCCGGCGTAGATGCCGTACTCGTGCTGCACGATCGCGACGTCTCCGGCGTTCAGGGCCGCGGCGGTGCGCGCGATGCTGGTGCGGTCGCCGGGGACGAGCACCACCTGGTCCGGCCGGCGGATGCGCGCCGGGATCGAGCGGCGCGCCTCGTCCTCGTCGAGCACGCGGACGATCCGCACGTCGACGGCGGGCTCCTTGGCCATCGCGGTCGAGAGCGAGTCGGTGAACGTGGCGAGACCGCAGCGGGTGGGCGGAAACGTGGAGAGAAAGCCGAACCGGGTCATGACCGAAGCCTCACGTGACGCCGAGCACACACCTTCGTCGGGTGACGCTCGGGTATGGCGAGACGTCTGCCGATTGGCATCTCCCGTGGAACCGCGGCATCGGCGCGACGGTCCGGTTCACGCCCGCGCAGGTGCACGTCAGTGGGGCGGCTGCCACCGACGGTACACGTCAGGGCCGATCCGCGCCCGCGAGTCGTTCGTAGACGGCGACGTATTCGTCGACCATCCGGTCCACGCCGAACCGCCCGGCCGCCGTCGAGCGCACCACCGATCGGTCGAGCGCGGCCGCGCGGGGGACCGCGTCCACGGCCGCATCGACGCCCTCGACCGCGAATCCGGTGACCCCGTCGTCGATCACCTCGGCCATCGATCCGCGCCGGAACGCGACGACCGGAGTACCGGTCGCCATCGCCTCGACGACGGACAGACCGAACGGTTCGGCGAAGTGGATCGGATGCAACAGCGCCGCTGCCGAGCCGAGGACCCGGGAGCGCTCCGCCGGCCCGACGGAGCCGAGGAAGACGACCCGCTCACCGTCGATCCGCGGTTCGATCTCGCGTGCGAAATAGGCGGGGTCCTGCACGATGCCGCAGAGCACGAGTCGCCGCCCGGTGCGCGCCGCGATCTCGATCGCGTCGGCCGTGCCCTTGTCCGGGTGTATCCGGCCGAAGGCGACGAGGTCGTCGCCGGCCGTGGGGGAGTAGTCGAACTCATCGAAGTCGATGCCGTGCTGGATCGTCGCCACGTAGTCGAGCTGCGGGGACCTGTCCGCGTCGGAGATGGACACGTAGTTCGACCGGGCGGCGAGGTAGGCGGGCAGGATGCGGGGGCCGGAGAAGCCGTGGACCGTCGTCACGAGCGGCGCCCGCCACGATGCGGCGAACGCGAGCGGCAGCCAGTCCAGATGACTGTGCACGATGTCGAAGTCGCTGCTGCGCTCGAGCGCGTGGGCGATGTGGAGCGCCTCCCACACCCGGCCGTCCATCGACCGGTCCTCCTCGTACCCGTGGGTCGCGACCGCGTCGAGGGTCGCGGTCGTGACCGAATCCGCCGTCGCGAACAGCGTCACCTCGTGGCCGCGCGCGACGAGCCCCTCGGTGAGCAGGCTCGCGACGCGCTCCCACGGCCCGTAGTGGCGCGGCGGTGTGCGCCAGGCGACCGGCGCGAGCATGCCGATCCTCACGAGGCCATGTGGACGAGCGGCGTGGACGCGCTCACACGCGGGTCGTCTGGCGCTCGCCGGCGCGGTGCCGTTGACCCGCCCGAGCGACTCCGCCGCCCTCCTCGGTCACGATGAGGCCGGTCGGCGACGCCGCGGACTTCGCGAGCGCGGCGACCCAGTCCGCGCTGATCGCGGCGACGCGCGAGCCCGCGAACTTGAAGCTGATCGGCGCCATGGGCGTCATCCACGTCGAGCTGCGCCCGTTGCCCGAGGCCACCGAGTCCAGCCACGACATGGGGAAGCTCTCGCCGCGCCGGAACCGCTGCATGATCACGACGTGCAGATGCGCGAGCAGGCGCTCCTCGAATTCGACGGAGATGCCGTTGTACGTGATGGTGCCCATGGGGCTCGATCCGGTTCGACCGGTGGCGTCAGGCGACGCATCGACGGCGGGCCGGGTTGGTCGCAACCGTACGCGGATCGGGCGAGCCCGGCCAGCGAACGACGAAGAAAACGCGATCGCGCAGCGCGCTCGTCCCTCTACTGACAACGGTACCCCCGCCCCCCGGGCTTGCGGCAAGACCCCCTGGCTGCGGCAGGATCGGGCGCCCGCCCCGCATCCGCCTGCACGCCCGTCGCACGGCGTCGTCGCGCATGCCCGGCGGCCGCCGTCCCAGGAGGTCTCCGCATGCCCGATTCGGTCTTCGCCCTTCCGGCCGGGCTCGCGCCGAAGGCCGATCCGTCGCTCGTCGCCGACGACGAGGCCCATTTCCGTCTGGTCGCCCCGACGCTCGACCGGTCCATCGCGGACCTCACCCGGCAGCTCGAGGCCGAACGCCGGCATGGCGGCGGCTCGGGACAGGGCGCGCTCGAGCGCGACCTCGAGATCCACCGGCTCACCGCTCGACTGCACACCCTGCGCCGGTTCAGCCTCGATCTGTGCCTCGGCCGGATCACCTTCGACGACGCCCGCGAGCCGATCTACATCGGCCGACTCGGGTTGACCGACGGCGACGGCAGGCATCTGCTCGTGGACTGGCGCACGCCCGCGGCGGAGCCGTTCTTCGCCGCGACCCTGGCGCACCCGGCGGCCCTCGCGACCCGCCGCCGGTACCGGTGGACCGGCGGGCGCATCACCGACTACTGGGACGAGGTGTTCACGCCCGAGGGACTCGAGCGCGGCGGGGTCTCGCTCGACGACGAGTCCGCATTCATCGCGAGCCTCGGCAGCAGCCGATCGCCGCGCATGCGCGATGTGCTCGGGACGATCCAGGCCGATCAGGACGCGATCATCCGCGCGTCCGCACGGGGCCCGCTCGTCGTCGACGGGGGGCCGGGCACCGGCAAGACCGTGGTCGCGCTGCACCGCGCCGCCTACCTCATCTACTCGGATCCCCGACTGCATCGCGGCGACGGCGGGGTCCTGTTCGTGGGGCCGCACGAGGCGTATCTCGCGTACGTCGCGGACGTGCTGCCGAGCCTCGGCGAGGAGAGCGTGCAGACCTGCACCCTGCGCGATCTCGTCGCCGAGGGGGCCCGAGCGGGGCAGGAGCGCGACCCCGATTCGGCCCGGCTGAAAGCCTCTGCTGCACTCCTGCGCGTCGTCGACGCCGCCGTCGCCGGCTATGAGACGCCGCCCGTGACGCGTCTCGCCGTCGACACGCCATGGGGCGAAGCCGTCCTCGGCCGCCGGGACTGGGCGGATGCGTTCGGGGCCGCCGACCCCGGCTCACCCCATAACGACGCGCGGGACCAGGTGTGGGACGAACTGCTCGACATCCTGGTGGACATGCTCGACGTCGACGAGCAGGAGGCGCCCCGCGCCGTCGTCCGACGGGCGCTCGCGCAGGACGAGGAGCTCGGGCGCACCTTCGCGGAGGCGTGGCCGCTGCTCGACCCCGTCGGCGTCGTCGCCGACATCTGGTCCGTGCCCGCCTACTTGCAGCAGTGCGCGCCCTGGCTCTCCGATCGGGAGGTGAGGGCCCTGGTGCGCGACGAGCCCAGGGCGTGGACGACGTCCGACCTGCCCTTCCTCGACGCCGCCCGCCGGCGGATCGGCGATCCGGAGGCGGGGCGCAGGCGGCGGCGACGGGAGGCGACGATCGCCGCCGAACGCGAGCGCAGGCAGCGCGTCGTCGACGAGCTCATCGCGGCGGACGACAGCGAGCTGCTCCTCATGCATATGCTGCGCGGCGACGACGCCCGCAACAGCCTCGACGACCCCGCAACCGTTCCGGCCGCCGACCCCGATCTGCTGGCCGGCCCTTTCGAGCACGTCGTCGTCGACGAGGCGCAGGAACTCACGGATGCCGAATGGCAGATGCTGCGGCTCCGCTGCCCGTCGCGCAGCGCTACGATCGTCGGCGACCGCGCTCAGGCCAGGCACGGCTTCGCGGAGTCGTGGCAGGACCGGCTCGACCGAGCCGGATTCGGGCCGGCGAGGGTCGCGACCCTGACGATCAACTACCGGACGCCCGAGGAGGTCATGGCCGCGGCGGAGCCGATGATCCGCGCGGCACTGCCCGACGCCAACGTGCCCGTCTCCGTGCGCGCGAGCGGCATTCCCGTCACCCGCCGGTCCAGGTCCGACCTCGACGCCGTTCTCGCCGACTGGCTCGCGACGCACGACGAGGGCATCGCGTGCGTGATCGGCGATCCGGCGCGCAGACCGACCGCCCGCATCCGGTCACTGACGCCCGTGACCGCGAAGGGGCTCGAGTTCGACCTGGTCGTGCTCGTCGACCCGGATGCGCTGGGCGACGGCATCGAAGGCGCCGTCGACCGGTACGTGTCGGCGACTCGCGCGACCCAGCAGCTCGTGATCGTCCAGTGACGCCGGCGCAGCTCCGGACGAGACGGCGCCGCGACTCAGCGCCGGCGGTACCAGCCGGCCGCGCCGACGACGAGCCAGACCGTCCCGACCAGGACGCCGAGCACGATCGTCGCGCCGCCGACGACGGCCGTCGCGACCGCCTGGTCGTAGCCCTGACTCTGGCCGAGCACGGCGCCGTCGAACTGCCCGGCCGTGCCGAGTCCGATCGACGCGGTGATCACACCACCGATGAGCAGGACCACCGCCAGCACCGCGAGCACGGCCGTGTACGGATTCACGACCGGCGCGAGCTCGAGCACGGACGGCCCGTCGGCGTCGAGCAGGGACTTACGGGTGACTGGCTCGCTCATGGCGTCACTGTAGGGGCCCAGGGGTGCGACGGCCACGGTTCTCCCGGCGCACGTCACCGGTGGGTCGGCCGCCCCCGGTATTCTGCGGATTGTGACCGTTCGCGTCGTCGTTCTCGGGCCGGTCACCGTCGAGCACGACGAGCGGCGACTCGGCCAGGACGCCCTCGCGCGACGCACGCGTCTGCTGCTGGTCGCGTTGGCCACCGCGGACGGCTCGCTCTCCGCCGAACAGCTGGCCGTGCGGCTGTGGGACGAGCCACCGGCGACCTGGGGTGCCGCACTCCGGAACGCCGTCGCGGCGCTCCGCGGCGCCTTGGACGGCATCGGGCTGGGCGACCAGCGGCTCGTGCGCACCACGGCGAGCGGATGGGCGCTCGCCGGCGACGCCGTGGTCGACCTGCGCCTCGCCGCCCAGGAGGTCGTGCGCGCCGAGGCAGCGCTCGCGACGGACGCCGCGCTGACACTGCGCGAGGCGGAGAGCGCGGTCGCAGCCCTCGGCCGCGGCGTGCTCGCCGCCGACGACGCGGCGTGGATCGAGGACCTGCGCGACCACGCGGGCGGCCTGCGACGCCGCGCGCTCGGCGCGCTCGCCGACGCGGCGCTCGCGACCGGCAGATGGACGGCGGCGATCGAGGCCGCCAGGACCCTGCTCGACGAGGATGCGATCGACGAGCCGACGCACCGCAGGCTCATCCGCGCGTTGGCCGCATCGGGCGACAGAGCCGGGGCGATCCGTGCGTTCGAGCGGTGCCGCACGGTGCTCGCGGACGAGCTGGGCGTCGATCCCGACGTCGAGACGACCGCCCTCTACCTCGACGCGCTGCAGTCGGGCGGCGGCGGTGCGCGCGGCGTCGTCCCACCGCGCCCCGGGAATCGCTTCGTCGGCCGATCCGCCGAGCTGCACGCGGTGGTCGCGGGACTCACGAGCGGCGTGCCTGTCACCATCGTGGGTCGCGGCGGCATGGGCAAGTCGCGGCTCGCGCTCGAGGCCGCACACGACCGCGCCCTCGACGTGCCGGGCGGCCGGTTCTGGGTCTCCCTCGGCGACCTGCCCGACAGCGCCCTGGTGCCGGGCGCGGTCGCCGCGACCGTCGGGGCCGACGGCGCCACCGACCCGCTGGCCGCGACGATCTCGGCACTCGCTCCCGCCGGGTCGGCGCTGCTCGTGCTCGACGGCGGCGAGCGGCACGCCGACGCACTCGCCGACATCGTCGGCGCACTGCTGGCGGCGGTACCCCGGCTGCGCATTCTGAGCACATCACGCACGCCGCTCGGCATCGACCGGGAGCAGCGCATCGAACTCGGCCCGCTCGACATCGCCGGGGGAGCCGCGGAACTGCTGCGGTCGCGCCTCAGGGAACAGAGCAGCGGCCGGCCGGCCGATGACGCCGCCCTGGGTGCGCTCTCGTCGCGGCTCGGCGGCGCACCGCTCGCCATCGAGCTCGCCGCGGCCCAGCTCGCCACGCTGTCGCCCGCCGATCTGCTCGACGGCATCGACAGTGCGGCGTCCGCCGCCGGCGGCGTGCTCGATGCACTCGTCGAGCAGAGCTTCGGCGCGCTCGACCCCGTCGAGGCCCGCCTGGTCCGTGCCCTCGGGGTCGTGGAGGGCGCACTGCCGCTCGCGCTCGCGCGGCGCATGGCCGAGCCCGATGTCGCCGGACCGCGCGTGGCGCGCGTGCTCGGGGTGCTCGCCGAGATCGGGTTCGTGTTCGTCGACCGCAGCGGGCTGCGTTGGCGGTACGGACTCGATCCGCATCTCCGCGAGTTCGTGCGCCGCCACACGTCGCCCGTCGGCACCGAAGCCGATCTCGCCGCCCTGCTGGCGGGCCTCGGCGATGTGGCGCCCGCGGACGCACGCGTGCCGCCCGGCCCCTATCGCGACGCCGTGCTGGCCGCGACCGACGCCTTCCGGACCGTGTTCGTCGCGGCCGAGGCGGGCAGGGCGAACCGAGAGCTCGCGCTCGACCTCGCCTTTCGCCTGCACCGGCACTGGGCCTCGACGAGCGTCACCGAGGGCCGGTACTGGCTCGAGCGGCTGCTCGACGGAGCGAAATCGTCGGAGTCCGCCGACCTCGCGACGTTCGCCGCCGGCTACCTCGCCTACTGGGCCGGCGATGCGCCCGCCGCATCGGCGCTGTTGCCGGCCGCAGCCGAGGCGCTCGGCCCCGACCATCCGGACTTCGCCGCCCGCGCCTTGCTGTACGCCGGCGGCATGTCGGACGAGCTCGATGAGCCCGAGCGTGCCGTGGACGAGTTGCAGCGGGCGCTCGGATTCGCGCAGCGCGTCGGCGGTGCGCTCGTCGGCAACGTCGAACTCGGTCTGGCGAGCGTGCTCGCGGAGCGGGGGGACCGGGCGGCCGTCGCGGCTGCTGAAGCGGCGCTCGAGCGTGCCGTCGATGCGCCGTGGCCGCAGCGCTCGGCGATGCTTGCGAACGCGGCGCTCTCCGCCTGGCGGGTCGGTGACCACGCCGCTGCCGGCCGGCTCGCCCACGAGGCGGAGCCGCTCCTCACCGCGGATCCCGGCATCGCGCGGGCGCAGTTGCTCGTCGTGCTCGCGGGTCTCGATCTCGTGAGCGGCGACCTGCAGCAGGCCCTCGAGTTCGCGACGGAGGCGATGACCGATCTGCGGCAGCTCGGCGCGCTTCGCGAGCTGCCGCCGGCCGCAGCGATCGCGACCCGCGCCGCGCTCCGGCTCGGCGATGCGTCGGCGGCCGAGCGTGCCGCACGCGATGTCATCGATGCGGCGCTCGAGCTCGCCGTACCCTCGGCGGCCGCGTTCGCGATCGAATCGGCCGTCGCTGCGCGCCCCGGGTCCGCCGATGAAGGCGTGCTGGCGGCCAGCGCGAGACGAATCCGCCGTCAGGGACAACGGCCGGCCCCGGCGGGGCTCGAGCCCGCCCCCGCGTCGCCGGCCTCCCCGCTCGAGTGGCAGGACGCGCTCGCCCGTGCCGCGGAACTGCTCACCTGACGGCGCACTGTCCGGGCGTTACGCCGCGGTTACGCAGGCCCGATTCACTGCTCGCATGACCTCTTCACGACGCATCCCCCTCCGCGCCTTCCCGCTCGTCGCCATCGCGATTCCGCTGGCACTGCTCGCCGGCTGCGCATCCACCTCGTCGAACACGGGCGGCGGCGCACCCGCTAGCGCCTCCTCCGAGTCGAGCAAGGTCGCGGCAGCGAGCAGCAAGGCATCGGCCGAGGCGGCGGGCACGGGCGGCAGCACCGGGACCGGCCTCTGCGCGCTCGTCTCGCTCGACCAGGCGAAGGCCGCGGTGCAGGTGCCCACGCTGACGAGGCAGGTGACGGACACCGGCCTCGACGGCGAGCCCGTCTGTGGCTACACGAGCGCCGACGGCGCGACCTACGGTCTACGGGTCGACGAGGAGGACCTGGCCAAGGAGCCGTTCACGATGGCGGGCAACTTCGACGGTGCGGCGCTCACCGCAGTCGACGGCCTCGGCGAGAAGGCCGGCGTGAACAAGGACGAGCTCGATGTCGCGGTGCACGGCAAGCTGCTGGTCGTCATGACGTTCGGCTCGAAGGACGTGGGCCAGAACGGCCTCGTCGCGCTCGGCAAGCTGTTCGTCGCGAAGCTCTGACCGGCCCGCGAGGGGTGCTTGCGTGATGCAAGTGTCGCTCGGTACCGTGAGCCCGTGCTCGGGCGCACCTACGAATCCCAGGTCTGCTCCATCTCGCGGACTCTCGAGGTGTTCGGCGAGCGCTGGACGCTGCTGATCATGCGCACTGCGCTGTTCGCCGACGCGAGCCGGTTCGGTGAGTTCCAGCGCAGCCTCGGCATCGCGACCAACGTCCTCGCTGCCCGGCTCGAACACCTCGTCGAAGCCGGCGTCATGGACCGCGTGGGTGCGGATGGCGCGGCCGAGTACCGGCTCACCGATCGGGGCCGCGACCTGCTGCCGTCACTCGTCGCCCTCACCGAATGGGGCGACCGCTGGGCTGCTCCGGCCGGCGAACCGGTGCACTACCGGCACGCATCCGGCGAGCATCCGGTGCACGTGCGGCTCGTCTGCGACGTCTGCGGTGAGCTCGACACCACCGAGGAGGTCGAGGCGCTCCCGGGGCCCGGCATGCCGGACGAGCTCGCGGCCCGGCTGCTCGCCCGCCACCGCGCCAGGCACCCCGCCTGACCCGCACATCCGATCCACCACCCAGCACGAGGAAGTGACCGATATGGGACGAGTCATCGTCATCCAGTACATGACCATCGACGGCGTCGTCGAGGACCCCGACGGCAGCGACGGCACGCCATTCGGCGGCTGGGCGATGCGCTGGGGCCCCGAGGGAATCGCGGGCGACAAGTTCCAGCTCGGCGACGTGATGGAACAGGGTGTGCTGCTGTTCGGCCGACGCACCTGGGACCACTTCTCGAAGCTCTGGCCGCCGCGCGACAGCCCGTTCGCGCAGCGGATGAACGCGGCGGCGAAGGCGGTCGCCACGTCGCGGCCGATCGACGAGTCCGCGTGGGCGAATTCCACCGCGATCGAGGGTGTGCTCGAGGACTGGGTGCGCGGGACGACCGCGAGCCGCGACGTCGCGGTCATCGGCAGCGGCTCCGTGGTCGCCCGGCTCGCCGCCGCCGATCTCGTCGACGAGTACCGCCTCATCACGTTCCCGATCGCCGTCGGCGCGGGGCGTGCCCTGTTCCCGGACGGCGCGAAGCTCGCACTCACCGAGTCCACGCCGATGGGGCCCGGATTCCTCGCGTACTACACGATCGAGGGACGCGCATAGCCGCGTCGACGCCCGCATGAGAGCGTTGACAGGAGAGCGACGGCCCCGTAATCGAAAGGCGACGCAATGACCGGCGACACTCCCGTCGCCCCGACGACACGATGGACGCGCCCCGGATGGTTCACCGAGCGCGCGAACGCGGGCGACTTCCCGTTCTGCGACGGCGATGTGCAGGTCGCCGCATGGAAGTGGGCCCTCATCGTGCTCGCATGCCTGGCGGGGTTCGCGGCACTCAGCTCGATCCCGGTGCCGGACCAGATCGGCGCGCTGCTCCCGCGGATCCTGCTGCCGGCCATTCCCCTCGCCGTGTTCATCGCGTGCACCGGACGTCACGCCGCGGCACTGTTCCGGCGGGTCACCGGCCGCGACGTGGTGACGATGATCTGCTTCTGCTTCCTGAACCTGGTGGTCAGCGTCGGGATGGCGGTCGTGGTCAGGGCGCTCTTCGGGGTCGCCGTCAACCGGGCCACGAGTGGGCTCGCGGCGGCGGGGCCCGCGGAGATCGCCGCGTTCTATGTCGGCACAGGACTTCAGATCTTCGGCGAAGAGCTGTTCACGATCCTGCCGTTCCTCGCGGTGCTGACCCTGCTCCGCCGCAGGGTGCGCCTCTCGCGCACTGCAGCGGTGGCAGTCGCGTGGCTCGTCACCGCCGTGTGGTTCGGCGCGGCTCACCTGCCCACCTACGAGTGGCACGTCGCGCAGGCGCTGCTCATCATCGGGGTGGCCCGTCTCGTGCTGACCCTTGCGTACATCCGGACCAAGAACATCCTCGTGCCGACGGGGGCGCACATCCTCAGCGACTGGACGATCTTCACGCTGCTCCTGATCACCGGGACCGCGGTCGCCTGAAACGCGCAGGCACCGTCGAAGTCTGCGCACGCGCGAGGATGTACACTCGACAGGCTGCTTTCGGGCGGCACTGGGTCTGTGGC
This sequence comes from uncultured Actinomycetota bacterium, assembly GCA_963716965.1. Classification (GTDB taxonomy): domain Bacteria; phylum Actinomycetota; class Actinomycetes; order Actinomycetales; family Microbacteriaceae; genus Amnibacterium. Next base: position 625,486 of record CAVQUZ010000003.1, read on the forward strand.
GCAGCTGGTAGCGCACCTGCATGGCATGCAGGGGGTCGGGGGTTCGAGTCCCCCAGATCCACAAAATTCCTGGTCAGATGGCGCTTTTGAGCCTCATCGATCGGGGTTTTCGTGTTCAAGGGCCACAAACGGGCCACTTCACCGTCGTCGTCGACGGTCGTCGTCCGCCCTTTTCATTCCGCAAACGGCACGCGTGTCGCGGGCCGAATCCGGACCATGCGCGGTGCTGCACACCTCTCCTGCATGGACATGGATGCGGGCGCCGAAGTTGGCACACGCGTGCGATCGGCGGTCGCTCGATGAGCGGCGGCCGTCCACGCACGACGATCGGCACCTTCGGGCTCATCGCGTGCGTGCAGGTGAATCGAGGCTGGACCGCCAGCGCTCGGGTCCGCGACGACGACGGCCGGCTCCGGCGAGTCAAAGCGACCGCGACCTCGAGGAGCACCGCGGTGCAGCTGCTCAAGGAGCGCATCCGCGATCGGCCCGGCCAGGTGGGCATGAGCGGGTTGAACGTGCGGACGCCGTTCAAGGATCTCGTCGCGCTCTGGCTGGAGCACAACGAGCGGCGGGAGCTCGCACCGAAGACGAGGGTCTGGTACGCGGAGATGGCGCGGACGTCGGTCCTGCCGGCGTTCGGTGACCTGGCGATTGGCGAGATCACGACCGGTCGGGTGGATGCGTTCCTGCAGCGGCTGCAAGCGGTCAAGTACGACCGTGCGAAGCAGAATCGCACCCTGGTGCGGCAGGTGTTCAACTTCGCGCTTCGACACGATGCGCTGTCGCGCAACCCGGTGGACGGCACGACACCGTTGAAGGCGCCGAAGGGGACGCCCCAGGCGCTCTCGTGGGATCAGGTGCAGGCGATCCGAGCAGCGGCGATCACGCACCGCACCGGTCCGGGCGTGCACGGGCCGCGACCGGATGGGGCAGTAGCGGACTTCATCGAGCTGCTGCTCGGCACGGCGCTGCGACCGGGGGAGGCCCTCGCGCTGCGTCGCTGTGACATCACCGATCGGCCGAAGGGCATGACGTTGCGGGTCACCGGCACGATCGTGCCGCGGAAGGGCCAGGGGTTTGTCCGCCAGGACCACCCGAAGACTGAGGCGAGCGTGCGAGAGATCGCGGTGCCCGAATTCGCCGCGAAGCGCCTGCGGCCGCGCCTGGTCGGGCTGGCGGACGAGCAACTCGTGTTCCACAATAGGAACGGCGGCGCGTACTCGCAGCACAACCTCCGGCGGACCTTCCGTGAGTACCTCGAACTTGCGGGCCTGGCCGATACGGGCATCTCGTTCCGCTGGTATCGCCGCACAGGCGCCACTGTGGTGGCGCGCGCTGTCTCCCATCAGGCGGCGGCCGTGTACCTCGGGCACACGTCGACGGCGATCACGGAGGGCTACTACATCGAGCCCGACCGGGTCATCGATCTGAGTCCGGCGGCCGCGCTCGATCGGATCCTGCGGCCGGATGCCGTCGACCACGACGTGCTCACCCGGCCGCTCTCCGATGAGGAGGAGACCGAGATCGACGATCTGCTCGACGGTTCCGAGCAGGACGAGCCGGCTGCCTGAGCGTTGCGCGATCGACACGCTTCGCGGAACCATTCTGCAATGGACGAAGTGATCCCGATGCAACTCACGGTCGACGAGGCTGCGGAGTATCTCGAGGTGAGTTCGCGGCGGGTTCGTGCGCTCCTCGCTCGAGGTGAGTTGAAGGGCTCTCGCGCCGAGGGAGGCGCATGGGTCACGACGGACGCCGCGGTCGTCGTCTGGCGCAACGCGCACCCGCGTGCGGGTCGTCGGCTCACCAATGAAGCCCAATGGGCGCTGATCTCCGAGCTCAACATCCGGCCCAACGACTGGATGAGTCCACTGCTGCGACACAGAACCCGTCAGCGCGTCAGGGAGTGGACGCCGGAGCAGATCTCCAACGCCGTTGCGATGCGGGGGCCGATGCCGGAGGTGTTGAACCAGATCGGCCTGCTACCGCACCTTACCGGGTTCGAGAAGGCGGAGAGCGCGGATCCCATCTCGCGCGATGTCGGCCTCCTGTGGATTGCGGAATCCAAGGAGATGTGGGAGCAGAACATCTGCTGGGAATGGTGGACCGCCCACGGCGTCACGTACGACGACTTCTGGGCGGCGCCGGCGATTCCTGAGGACGGTAAGGGTCGTTTGCCCGACGGCGCGTAACGGTCGTCTCGCGCCGCCGGGCTGCGAACGCTCGGTCTACCAGCTGAGACCGGTGTGCGTCGGGCCGTCGTGCGCCATCCCGGAGCCGTTCTCGTAGTCGGCTTCGAGGGCGGCGGCTTGTTCGACGCGGCGGGCGATCTGATAGTCGCGGGCCTGCTGGCTCGTCCTTCACATCCTGCGGGGAGCCAAGCGGATTTGCGCTGATGATGTCGTAGTGAGCGCGATAGAGCGCGACGGTCTCGAGTGCGGCGGCCTCCACATCGCGGATCCACTCCTCGCCCCCGTGCCGTGCCGACTCGGCCATGTCGTCGGCGCGCTCGAGGATCAGCTGTTCCCTCTGCTCGAGGGCGGTCCGGTATGCGGTGGGGATGTCGCCGATCGGCTTCGTGATCAGCCCGCCGATCCGATGTCCGCGGATGTGCGCGGGAGCGGGCCACTCCGCGGCGCCGATGGCGACGGCGTGCGCGGCGATCGTCTCGTACTCACTCATCAACGTGGCGAGCGATCGGTGGGTGTCCATCTCCAGCCGCAGCGTCTCGGTTGCAGTGAGGACCTGGGCCGGGCGCGCGACAACCCGCTCCAACGCATCGCGCGCGGACACCGGTTGTGCCGTCGGCGTGTGCTCGTCGGCACTGCTCGTCGCGACGTAGGCGTCGTTCGATACCGAGCCTCGCGTCATCGCCACGTAGAACAGTTCTCGCGTGGCGGTGTCGGGATCGATGACGGCGTGCGCGGTCTCGACGGTGCGGCCCTGGGCGCGATGCGTTGTCGTCGCGTAGCCGAGCTCGACGTCGGTCGCGACGTACGCCGCCGGCAGCACGACGCCCGACGTCGCACTGCCGTTGCGAGCGAGCCGGCGCACGTCGAGCGAGCCGTCGTCGAACGCCCGTGTCACCTGCCAACGATCGCCGTTCTGAACCCAGGATCCGGTCCCGGTGTGGAGCCGACGGTCGTTCTGGCGAGTGACGATCACGTCGCCGACACCGGCGGTGTTGCCGTCCCCGAGTCGGACGCCCTCGGCCGTGACGAGGCCGGCGGCGACCCGATCGGCTCGGGCGCGAGCACTGAGCATGGTGACGGTGGTCGAGTCCGCTGCGATGAGGATGGAATCGCGTCCGTTGCACTGGTCCTCGCGCCAGGCCCGGTAGGCGAGCTCGACGGCGTCGTCGCCGTGGTGCAGACGATTGTGGAAGTCGTACTCGCCGAGCGCGGTCGCGTCGCCTGTGCGGAGTCCGAGGGTGGCGGCCTTCTCCCAGTCGTATCGGAAGCGTCGCACGTCCGAGAGTTCCGGGGCGTCCTCGATGGAACGGGCGATCAGGCGGAACGCTCCACCGGCTTCGACGGCGGAAAGCTGCGCCCAGTCGCCGACGAGGAGGACTTTCGAGCCGACGTCACCGGCATGGCTGACGAGCCGGTCGAGCATCAAGGTTCCCGCAAGGGAGGCTTCGTCGACGATGACGAGCTGCCCGGGGCGGAGGTCCCAAGCGCCGGCGTCGTGGTCGTGCGACCACTTGGCGGTGTTCTCGGTCGTGATGCCGAGCGCTTCGCCGAGCACGGACGCCGCAGCGGCCGACGGTGCGAGACCGATCACCGAGCCGGCGCGGCCGGACACGGTCCAGGCGGCATCCAGGGCACGAAGCGCGGTGGTCTTGCCCGCCCCGGCCGGCCCGACGAGGACGTCGAGCGCTCGTCCCGGAGGTTGCGATCCGACTGATGGCGATGGCCTGGTCAGCGGCCAGAGTGACGACCCCGGGCGTCGGGGAGCAGGGTGAACGGTTCGATGACGTTGTAGCTGAGTCGGGGTCCACGAACTTGTGTCGCCGCGAGGAGGCGGCTTTCAGCATCGAGGAAGGTCTGCGATGAGTATCGCAACTTCGGCGGAGGGTGAGAACGCCGACGACCCGTCCGGCAAGCGGAAGAACTCAGGCGAGATGCGGTCGTACTCCGGGGTCAACCGCAGCGACGCGTCCTCCGCCCGCCCGACGACGGCGTCGAGCAACATCTCGCGGTCGGATCGCGGAGGCGAACCGGGCGCCGGCGGTTTGCCGTGCCGCTTCCGCCCACAGGTTCCATCGACCCCACACGGCCCGCTTCTCCGCGACAGCCATGCAGGGTCACCGCCGCAAGGTCTCGAAGGACCTGCGGCGCGAGGTCATCCCCGCGGAGTGCCGCGGCGTCTGGCGGAGTCGCGATGAACCGCGCGGCCCAGGCGGTCGCGTCCTCACCGAGCACGAGCGTCGCTTGCTCGCCGCCAGGTGGTGGTGAGTTCGGCGAGGGAGCGTTGAACCTTCTCGGGGCGGGTCTCGAGCGTCGCCTGCTGCTCGGAGCCGGATGACGACACGCGCCGACGGCTGCCGCCATGTCGGTCGACGTAGTCGGCGATGAGCTCGTCCTTGCGGGCCTCGATGCCGGCTGAGCCCGTGGTGCCGGTGGTGCGCGAGGAGAAGGCCGCGATGAGCACCGCCGGGACGCCGGTGATCTCCGAGCCCGGGGTTGCGGTCACGACCACGATCGACCCGCGTCCACTCGAGCCCGAGAGTCCGGTGGAGCCGGTCCATCAGAACGGCGTCGTACGTCTCGGAGAGCGCAACGGTCGCCTTGTGGAGCGGATTGCCGTAGAGCGTCCGCCACACCCCGTCAGGGCCGAGGGGGTGATTCGCGATGACGACGTGGGTGTGCAGCTGCGGGTCACCGGCCCGGGAGTCGTAGTGATCGAACGCGGCCGCGATCACGCGGGGCACCGGCACGCGCGCGACGCCGTTCGTGCCGATGCGCGTGACCGCGACCCGCCGCTCGAGCAGGTCGAGCACATCCCGGACAGCGGCGTGATGGGCGGCCGCGATCATCGACTGCGTGCCCGCATCCGCGACGGCCCAGAACGCACTGACCGACTTCGGCGGCGAGAAGGTGAAGTCGAACCCGGCGACGGCCTGCCGTTACGGAACCGGTCGCGCACCTGCCTCGACGAGCGAGTGCGGTCGGGCCGGCTTCGGGTAGGGGGCGGGCGCTTTCCCGAGCCGCAGGCCGGTGATCGGATCGCGCCCATCGCCGAGCAGCAGCCGCAGCGCGCCTTCGGTCACAACGTCTCCGTCACGCAGACGTCCCACGGCGTCGTGGCCGAGGAGACCGACGCCCGACCCGAGCCACCGGCCGGGCGGAGTCCCGGCATCGGAGTAGTACCGGGTCATCGGTGAATTGAGCAGCCGATCGCCATCGCCGACGGCCACGGTTCTCAGCAGGTACTCGACCCCGTGCGCCGACGTCATCTTGTGCATCGTGACGACCACTGAGTGCCGCCCTCCCGTCCTCGCGGGATCCGGATGATCCCGTCGGAGAACAGGTGTGCGCCTGCTGTCAGCAACGGCGCGGGCGAAGCGCGCGCAGCGGAATGAAAGACGTGTGTCCTGATTCCGACGCAACGCCTGGAAGGGTTGGTCTGTCGCAAAATGCGTGCTGGATCAGGCGATTTCGCGAGCCCAAGCATTCAATCGATAGTTTGCAATCCCGGAATCTCTGCTCCGCAGGTCGCCGCGCGGCCCGTCGCGGCGATTGCACAACGCTTCCGGGGGCCGCGACTGTCGCTGCGTCTGCCGCTCGGCGTACTTTGGAATAGGTCTTGAGCTCGACACTGATCTCGAAGGGGTTGCCGCTCGCGCTCGCGTGAACCAGACGTTCTATTGGTCAGTAGGTTCCGCACAAGTGACCTGCTCTGGCGGGGTTGTTCATGCGAGGGCGTCCATGGGGGAAGGAGTGGATCGCCGGTCTCCCGCGGGATCAGGTGGAAGTGCACGTGGGGTACCGATTGCCAGCCGTGGGCTCGATTGGTTTGGAACACTGTCAGACCCGCGGGACGAAGGCGGCTCTCAGTCGCTCCGCGACGCGTTGCAGGGCCGCGCCGAGCGCGCTTGCCAGGTCGGGTGAGATGTTCCAGATGTGCTTGACGTGTGCCCGCGGCATGAGGAGGGTGTGGCCGGGCATGACGGGCGCAATATCGAGTATCGCAATCCAGTGCGGGACTTGATCGATGAGCTCATGGGGTCGCGCCCCTGACACAATCTCCGCGCCCCTGACACAATCTCGCAGAACACGCATCCGGGGTCATCGCGCATGACTATCACTCTGGTGCGGGCGACTGAACGTCGCCTCGCCATCAGGCGCATCTTCATGCTTCTGCTGACGAGCCTCCTACGCATTCCGCTTGAGCATCTCGGGCAGGCTGCGTGTCGCGCTCGTCGCGTGGATCGAGGGACTGGCTCGGGAAGACAGACGCCCCTTCGGCCGATCGAATCGATTGGCCACGCCCGCTGAAGCCGCGGCGTGATCGGAGCGAATCACGCATGCCTTGTTCATCCGAGGAAGTGGCTCCGAACTGGTTGCGCAATGCCATCTCAGACGCTGATGACAGCCCCCCGCCTACCGTTGCGGTCATGCTTAGACAGGCACGTTGGCGCAAAGGACTCTTCAACGCCTTCCGCAGTCGCGGGCGGACCGCTGACGGCCGATCGTGGGCGAGTCTGATGCTGCACCAGCTCGGCGAAGCAAGCGCTCATTCGAGTGCGGGCGTGTTCGCGGGGGCGGCGGTGGTCGTGTGGGTGGCTGTGGGCGGGTTCGTCGGGTTTCCGGCGTGGTGGGAGAACCTGCTCTACATCGTCAGCTCCACCGTGACGCTCGTCATGCTCTTCGCCATCCAGCACACCCAAGCGCGCCAGCAGTCCGCGACCCAGCGCAAGCTCGACGAGCTCTTGCGCGCACTACCACGCGCGGACGCCCGATTCATCGCTGTTGAGGGGGCACCGGACGACGAACTCGAAGCACTCGCGCAGCGCGGCCGTGGCGATCGACAGGTGGCCCTTGGCAACGAGTAGTACTTTCGGTTGCGAGCCCTCATCGGGTCTCTGTCGTATGGCCAACCGTTTCTAGCGAGCGAGCGAGCGAGCGAGCGATGCGACGCGACGCGCAACCGATTGACACCGCGTCGACGTCGGGGCGAGAGACCAGCTATGAATGGGTCGCCGTTAGACGCCGCACCAGGTCGCTTTGTCTGGATCTTCGGTGACTGAGCCCTGACGGTGTGCTGTGACGCAGACCGCGCCGGTGCGTAGGCGAGTACGAACTGGTCTCAGAGGGAGTGACCATGAGCGGTGTCGTATGGATCGTAATCCTGGTTGTGGCGTTGATCATCGTCGTGCTCGTCGTAGGACTCGTCTGGCGGGGTCGAGTTGCGGCGCGGGTCAATGCCCAGCGGGCGGAGCGGATTCGCGCTGATGCACAGAACGACGAGCTGGCGGTGCGAGAACGCGAGGCCGAAGCGCTGCGAGTGCGGGCGGAGGCGGATCGCGCCCGAGCGGATGCTCAGCTCGCAGACGTGAAGGCGGCCCGCCTCGGGAGCAGCAGTGACGATGCCACGGCCGATGCAGTGCGAATGCGGGAGGACGTCGAGGACCGACTGCGCCGCGCGGATCGTCTGGATCCAGACGTTCAGAGCGATGGCGCCGTCTGAAGCTGCCGCTTTGCTCGGGCCACAGGTGTAGTCAGCGTGGTCGAGGCTGGCCGCGATGTGAACGTCCGCGGGTCTCATAGTTGCGTCTTCGCGGTGGACGACCGGGCCCGGTGGGGAGTGGGTAATGGACGTCGACCATCTGCCGTTGTCCGAGCGCGAGCGTGGAGAGGTTCGTAATTTCGGCCAGCCAGGTCATCTACTGCGACGCCTATTCAGCGAATTGCTGGGGACCTATTTTCTAGTTCTCGTCGCGGTCGGCGCCGGCGTGGTCGATCGTGCCTCGGGTGGCGCTGTGGGCCCGGGCGGCAAAGTCGTCGCTCCAGCGCTCATGGTTGCCGCAATTATTCTGTCTATGGGCACGGTTTCTGGAGCCCACCTGAATCCAGCAATTACCGTCGCGTTTGCCCTTCGGCGCGATTTCCCGTGGCGCCGCGTGCCCGGCTACGTCGTCGCACAAGCACTGGGCTCGCTCGGTGCCGCGGCCACGGTGGCGGCGCTGTTTGGAATACAGGGAGGGCTCACGCGACTCGGCCCGGACCTGGCTTCACCGTCGTGCAGGCCGTGGTCGTGGAGGTGTTGCTCACCGGCGGGCTGGTCAGTGTCGTCCTCGGCGCGGCGTCAGGGGCTCAGAACATCGGACCGCTCGCAGCTATCGCTGCCGGCGCGTATATCGCGCTGGCTGGACTGTGGGCCGGCCCCGTGAGCGGTGCTTCGATGAACCCAGCACGGAGCTTCGGTCCGGCTCTCGTCGGCGGCGATCTGGGCACGTACTGGATCTACGTCATCGGACCGATAGTCGGATCGTGGCTCGCCGTCGCCGTTTCCGCACTCCTGCGCGGCCCGGGTGGAGGTCGGACTGCTGAGCGAGCGGCCCAGGGGCAAAACCCTGAGACCCAAATCATTCCGCACATGGGTCGCAGGGACGGCCCCATTGACTATCGCGGGTTGCGGCGCTGCGGAAGGATGCAGTAATGCGCCTGACGTTGGACGATCTGACCCTCGGCGACATCTTCGTCAGCGAGCCGTACGAGGTGACGGTCGAGGAGATCGTCGAGTTCGCGAGCCGTTACGACCCGCAGCCCTTCCATGTCGATGCTGTGGCGGCGGAGCGGTCGTTTTTCCACGGCCTTGCCGCGAGTGGATGGCATGTCGCTGCGATCAGCATGCGACTCATGGTTGAAGCGGTGCCCCTTGCCGACGGCCTGATCGGCGCGGGCGGCGACCTCTCCTGGCCTTCGGCGACGCGGCCGGGCGACGAGTTGCGGGTCTCGGTGACCGTGGATTCGATGAGTCGGTCAAGGTCGCGGCCGGATCGCGGCCGCGTAGGTCTGCGGTGCGAGACGCGGAATCAGCATGACGAGGTGCGGCAGCGGTTTGCCGTCTCGGTGGTGGCGTTCACTGCGAAAACCGGGGCCTCGAGCATCTGAAGCGAGAGGCTCCCGCGAATGTGTTAGGCGAGGCGGTCGGTTCGGGATCACGCGTGTCGGCGGCCGGCGAGGGTTCGCGAGGCGCTTGACGGCCGGTCGCGTCGGGCTCATCGTCGCAGCCTCTACTTGAGCGTCATCCTTGTCGCGACATCGCTACGGCAGGCGTTTGCGCGGGGTCCTATTTCGCGAGGCCCACGACCAGGTTGATGGTGCTGGCCAAGACGACCGCGCCTAATAGGTACGACACCAGCGCGTGCCGAAGCGCGGTGCGTCGGATTGAAATTGTTGTCAGATCGGTGTCCGATACCTGGTACGTCATGCCGATCGTGAATGCGAGGTACGCGAACTCTCCATATGCGGGCTTCTTGTCGTCATTGAAGTCCACGCCGCCGTCCGGGCCCTGATAGTAGAGTCCGGCATATTGCAGCGTGAACAGGGTGTGGACGAGGAACCACGATGCTGCGACGCTAGCTACGGCCAACGAGGGAGCGAGCACCGTGTCGCCCTTGGTCGCGTCAACGAGTATCAGCGCGACTCCGGCGAGGCTTGCGATGCTGGCAAGCAGGACGAGTGAGTGGCTCACCCGGATGGTGGGATCCTCCCGCGTGGCGTACCGGGCGGTCTGAGACGCGTCCATCCGACCGATCCTGAGCCAGGTCGCGGCGAGGAACACCAATGCGAATGCGATCCATCCAGCGACGGGCCCCGCAAAACCAGCATGCAACGACAAGCCGACGCCAATTCCGACCGCGATCCCGATCAAAGCCGCAACGGTAACCCGCGTTGCGATAATCAACCGAGCAGAGGCCAATGGCGCCAATTCTGGTTTCTGGGTACGCGGCATGTGTTGCAGCATAGGGGTCCAGGCGCAAGCAAATGGCAAGGTTGTGCACGCGTCGGTCGCTACGCCGGGTCGATCCTCGGTAGCCACGGAATTCTCCAAGCTTGAGTACCCATCGGCAGCAGAAATCACCCGGGTTGTGGATGTTGTCGAGATATCCCGCGAATCTCAAGCGAGGGGATTCCAGCCGACACCGATGTCCCACAGCGAACGCCGCGCGACATCTCACATCCCGTCCGATGCCAAGGGAAGGAGACCGAGCGGGCGCCTCGGGAAGGCGCCCGCCCGGTCCGGCGGTTTCGGGGAAACCGGGGCTTTTCGACGTCTGGGTCCAGTCCGTACCGTCGGGTGTCCGGCATCCGATGGGGGTGATGCCGGTGTTTGATGAATCGATCTGAGGGGGTAGCGCTCGGAATCGGATTCTGCGGCTGGGTACCGCGTGTTCATCAGCATAAACCATCTGCGGACAGACAGATCTGTCTGTCCGCGAATGGTTTGTCCCCAAATCAGGCGACATGAAGTGCTGGTTTGCGCGATGGGATGTCGATGCCCGCGATAGTTCGTTCGCAAGCGCCTATCGCTAATAGCGCTGGAGCAATCGCGTGCCGCATGTCCTTGGGCTCGACTTCGGCCTCAGCGCCGCGCTGGCCTCTCTGGAAGCGGCCAGGTGCGTCCTACACCAGTTCAGCAAACCGGAGGAGAGTTCGACCTCCTACTGAGTCGACCTCGCTTCAAGTGGGAAGCCGCACTACTCCATCCAAGAGCAGTGATAGGGACCAAATCTCGGCGACGGACGTCATGGGCGGCTGCCCATCGACAGCAGGTTGCATCCAACCGCCGCGTCCTGCTCCTCATGTCGAGTAGCGCGCGCTCCGATTGCTGCGCAGAGCGTCAGCTCCGTTTCGCATAGTCGGCGAAGCCCTGCCAGTCGATGAACACGCAGGGTTCGTCACCGACAACCCACGCGTCGTGGCCAGGGGCCATGGCCGCGAAATCGCCCGGTCCATAATCCATTTGCTCTCCGTCGTCCATTTCGACGGTCATCCGGCCGCTAATGAAGTACCCGAGGTGCGGTGCCTGGCAGCTGTCGGTACCAGCGATCGGCTTGACGTGCGTCGACCACCGCCAACCGGGCTTGAAGGTTGCTCGTCCGACCGCGCCGGAATCGAGATTGACCAATTCGAGGTGGCCGCTGTTCTCTTCGAACGGCCGGTCTTCCTCCGGTGAGTCGAGGCTCTTCCTGACGAGCCTGTGTGTGGTGAGCTGAGACATGGTGTCCCTTGCTTTCGTTACCTTGATCTTCTGAGGGTTGCGGCCCAGAGGCCGCCCTGTTGCGCGCGATGGGCGCTGTGGCCGGCTGACACCCGGCGGGACGACGGGGAAGCGAGACTCGAGTTCGCGCTGGCCCACGTGTCGTCCTAGACCTGAACAACATGCGAGTCAAGAGGTAACGAACAGAATCTGACGATTCTGCCGAGCAGTCAGTTGCGGGTCGTTCGAGGACCGTGAGATCTCTGAGACCGCGTCCGGCGGACTCTGCGACTACGCAACTTCCGACGGACAGCGGCGACTTGGGTGAACGGCCGTCAGGCCGCCTCTGCGTTCGTGCTGGTCGTCGTGGCCGCGGTCCCATCCATCGACCCGGTCGGACGGTTCTATATATGCGAAGGCAAGCAGCGCGACTGCGCCGAGCGCGATCGGCACGCTCCCACCCACCAGAGTGGGCACTCGGATGATGGCGGCGTGTTCCAGGCGGCCCAGGTGCCGGGTCTGCGTCGGAAGAAGGCACGAGCAGTCGCCGAGAACTGGTTTTATGGCTCCGCCACCAGAGGCGGCGTGTCGACCGGACTCTCGACGATCGAGACTTGAACCCCTGATCATGTCGGCGCGTGATTCGAGTCCCGAGGGCGGAATGATACCGAAATGCGGCATGCCAGAGGGGGCCATAAACAGGCCACTTCGCACTCTCTCGACGGGGCTCGACTCCACCTGTATCATTGAACGCACCGCCTCCAGCAATGCCTCGAAGCATCGACTGACCAGGAGAACTTCGCCTCACATTTCCGAAGTGATTCAGCCTGAGAACCCTCGCGACACGCCGAAGACCGGCCAGGGGGTCAGGGGTTCGAGTCCCCTCAGATCCACCAGAAATCCTGATCAGAAGCCGCGCGGGGATCTCCTGACGGAGGCCGGCCGGCGGCTTTCATCATGTTCTGTGCACTTCAGCGATCCGATCTGCGCTGCGTCCGGAACGTGCTGAGTGCTCGTCTGGACGCGAGCCGGCAGGGGTGACGGTCGATGGCCTAGCGTTGCGTCATGTCGGAGGTCTACCGCGTCGAGTGCGAATTCGAAGTCACCGTTCTCGATGGCGATGCGCTGACCCGCTCGGTCGACCCGCCTCGGTCGGTTCCATTCGGGCAGGTCGCACAGACCCTCACCCTGATCGCCCGTTCCGCGTTCGATCACGCACCCGGTGTCGAGCTCCGGTGGTCTGAGGCACGCGCGACAACGGTGTCGCCGAGTGACCGGGGCGAAGGCACGTCGAGCTGACCTCGGACGGCGATCCTCGTGTTGCGGGCCGGTCTCGATCGGCGTACACCGTCGATCAACGGAACCACATCGCCCGGCGCTCAACGATCGTCGGCGAAGTGAGGCGAGGCGGCGCACATGAAGTCTTCGTGGGCGAGCTTCACGGGCACCGGTCAGCTCGTGTTGGTGATCATCCTCGGCTTGATCACGGCGCTGCTCCTGGTGACCGCGCTTCGGTTGCGGCATCCGATTCCCGGTCCGCGGGCGTCGGGCGGGTTCATCGGGTTCGCCACCGTGGCGTGGGCGTTGGCGATCATGACGTTCCTGACGGACCTCGTCGTGTACGGGCTGCAAGCCCAGCAGGTGCAACTCACGCTGCCCTCGCCGCCGAATCATGTGACGCCGGTCACCCTCACGTGCGCTGCGGTGTCGTTCGTCGCGGTTGCGGTGCTGGTGCCTGCGCGCCTCCGGACCCGGCTCGGTAATGCGTTCTTCTGCGCGTGCGCCGGCCCGATGGTCTTCGAGTTGCCGTTCGACCTGATCGTGATGAGTCGCACGACGGCGATTCCGCCGGCGCCCGGTCTGTATGTGGCCCTCTTCTTCCTGCCGCTGTTCTCGATCGAGGTCCTGACGCTCGCGCTCGTCGTCTCGCGGCCGGGCGCGCGAATCACCCGCTGGACGACGATCTGGCTCGCCGGGATGTTCGCGGTGTTCACGATCTGGGCGGGGATCGGCTTCGGGTACCCGTGGGAGGGGCTGCCGCTCGCGCTGAACATCGTGTCGAAGGTGCTCGCGTTCGCGACCGTCCTCAGTTTGCTGCTCCGCCGCGACGGCCTGCGCGCCGCTCGCGTTGCCCGGAACGGGGTACCGGCCGACGCGGCGGCGATCACGGAAGCATCGCCGTGAGATGACGACGTTCTTCGCGAGCGAATCCGCGGCCGGGCTGGTGTTCGATGTCAGCGCGGCGTGCTTGGCGGTCGGCGAACTCCAGCAAGCGGTCCGGGCGCGCCACACCGGTTCCGTGTCCAGCTTCCGCGATGAGCTGCTCTTCCGCATCGCGTTCTTCGCGGGCGTCTTCGCGCTTCCGCTCGGTGTGACATTCGTGCCCGGGGCGGACATCGCCGGCCCCGCGATCTTCGTCGTCGGCGCCGTGGCCGCCTGGTCCGGACTGCTCGTGCGGTGGTGGTCGTTCGTGACGCTCGGTCGCCTGTTCACCTTGGTCGTTCGAGCATCAGCCGGTCAGCCGATCGTCGGTCGGGGTCCGTACCGGTTCGTGCGCCATCCCGGCTACACGGGGCTGCTGTTCGCGTTCCTCGGCGGCGGGCTGATGCTGGGGAACTGGGTCGGCACGGCGGTGTGCGTGACCGTCATCGCCGCTGCACTGGCGTTCCGGCTGCTGCGTGAAGAGGAGGCGCTCATCGCTGCGACCGGCGGCGCGTACCTGCGGTATGCGGAGGGTCGTCCCAGGCTGGTGCCCGGCATCTGGTGAGTGCGCCATCGCGATCGCGTCGCGTCGGGCAGGCCGCGGTGCGAGAGTGGTCGTGCGGCCGCGAGCGGCCATGACGACGAAGGAGTCAGTGGGATGGCGCGCTATCTGATCTCGTTCGGTGCCGATGCGATGGACGGCATCCCCGAGGATGACCTGCCCGCCGTGGCCGAGGCGGCCCACACGGTGGTCCAGGAGGCGGTGCACGCGGGTGTGTTCGTGTGCGCCGGCGGACTCGTGAACACGCCGGCGAGCGTCGTGGCACCCGACGGGACGATCCTCGACGGCGCGCCCCCGGACGCCGTCGGCGGCCTCACGGTCGTGGACGTGCCGTCACGCCGGGAAGCTCTTGCCTGGGCCGCGAAGATCGCCGTCGCCTGCCGGTGCCCTCAAGAGGTTCGGGAGTTCGGCGCCGACCCCGCACTCGACGAATTGCTCCGCCGGGCAGGCACCTAGGCTCGTCGATCTCGCCGTTCAGGCGGTCCCAGTCGATAGCCGAACCCCCGCACGGTCACGATCAGGTCGCGCGTCGTCTTCCGCCGCAGGCTGTGCACGTAGGTGTCGACCGTGCCCTCGCGCCGTGCCGAGCCGAACACGTCCTTCAGGAGGCGCGACCGCGGCAACGTCCGATCCGGGGCGCCGGCGAGGAGCGTGAGCAGATGGTCCTCGGTGGGCGTCAAGGCGATGCGGCCGGACTCAGGCGAGTGGATGTGGCGCGTGCCGGGCCGGAACGACCAGTCGTCGATGGTCACCACGTTCGGCACCGGCCACGCACGACGGACGGCTCTCAGCCGTGCACACACTTCATCCGCGTCGAACGGGGCGGACAGGCAGTCGTTCGCACCGGCGTCCAGGCCGGCGACACGGGCATCGACACCGCCCCGGCCCGCGAGCAGGACGATCGGCACACCGACGCCCATCGCACGAAGGCATGTGATCGCGTCGGCGAATCGATCGACCGGCCCCGGCTCATCGAGGACGATCACGTCGAAGGCTTCGTGCACCGCGGACAGCAGTACACCGGGCCCCTCCGGTCGGATCGTCACTCGGTAGTCGCGGAGCTCCTCGGCGCGCACGCCGCCGCCCGCCTTCTGATCGCCGGTCACGAGCAACAGCCGCGGTGCCTCGAAGTCGAACGACGTCCCGTGGATACGGCCCGGCGCACGCTGTGTGACGGTCATCCGCCGACGCTCCCACGTGCCGAGCGGCGCCACATCGGGCTAAGGTCCTGACTCTCGCGACCGCGCGGCTGAGCGAGGATGAATGCATGCTGCGCACGTTGGACGATCTGACCGTCGGTGACTCCTTCGTCAGCGAGACGTACGAGGTGACGGCCGAGGAGATCGTCGAGTTCGCGAGCCGTTACGACCCGCAGCCCTTCCATCTCGATGCAGTGGCAGCGGAGGGGTCGTTCTTCCACGGCCTCGCGGCGAGTGGATGGCATGTCGGCTCGATCAGCATGCGCCTCATGGTTCGGTCACTGCAGTTCGCCGACGGCCTGATCGGGGCCGGCGGTGAGCTGTCGTGGCCGTCGGCGACGCGGCCGGGGGACGTGCTGCAGGTGACCGTGACGGTGGAGTCGATCGCCCGATCGACGTCGCGGCCGGATCGCGGCCGCGTCGGCCTGCGCTGCGAGACGAGGAACGAACACGGCGACGTGCGGCAGCGGTTCGTCGTGTCCGTGGTGGTGTTCGCCGCGAAGCCGGGCGCAGCGAACGCCTGAATCGGCGATCGACGTCGGGGCGCCGGTTCGGGAACAGCGTCCCGGTCGCCGGGAGGTGACCTTCCCGGCCGATCCACGTGCTGCTCCTCGTTCCTACGGTCGCGTCATGACCACTTCACTCACCGCGCCGGCCGCTGCTGCCGGCACAGCGACGACCGGGCTGCGGCGCACGGGCATCGCGTTCATCGTGGCCGGCATCGTCTGGATTCTGGGCGACATCGGCGAGATCGTCCTCTTCTCCGCCGGCGCAGGAGGGCCGGGACCGGCTCTCCTGATCGGGCAGACCATCTTCGACATCGCGATCATCGCGTACGTGCTCGCGCTCGTCGGCGGCGCTCGGCGCGGGTTGGCGGGGCGCTCCACGATCGGTCGCATCGGCCTGATCGTGACGGCCGTCTGCATGCTCGTCATCCTCGTCGCGACCACGCTGGCGATGGCGAGCGTGCCGCAGCTGACCGTCGTGCTGCCGTACGTCGGGCCGCTGCGCAACGTCGCCGAGATTCTCGCCGGGGTCGGGATCCTGCTCGGTGGGGCCCAGCCGGTCCCGGCACGGGCGATCTACCTCGTCTACTCGGTCGCCCTGTTCCTGCCGATGGCTGCCGATTACCTGCTTCCGAACTCCGGCGAGGGCCCCGGGTTCATCGATGAGATCGGGCAGGCGCTGCTTTGGATCATCATCGGCGTGAGCATCCGGCGCGCCACCCCGGAGCGGCCGGGCAGGCTCTGGTTCGTACTCGCGATCGTCGTCGGCGTGATCGTCCTCGCCGGCATCGCGGTGCCGCATTAGCCTGCGGTCATGTCCGCGCAGACCGCGCACGGTGTGACGGGTGGCCTGGCCGTTCTCGGCGGGCTGCTCGTCGCACTGTGCATCCGTGGTGCCGTGCTCGCCGGCTGGGGCATCGGGATGCTCGTCGAGACCTACACGCTGAGCAATCTACTGATCGGCGCGGCCCTGCTGACCGCCGGGACGGTCCTCGGGTGGCACCGGCCGGACGTGCTGATCGGGTGGCTCTTCCAGGTCGCCGGGCTGTGCAGCCTCGCGAGCAGTGCGGGAGTACCCATCGCGATCGCGCTCGGGCACTCCGCCGCGGTGCCGGTGATCGGCGCCCTCGTCTACGGCGCCTGGCCGATCGCGATCGGCGTGCTCATGCCGCTCGCGCTGATCGCGTTTCCGAGCGGGAAGCTCCAGGGACGGACGGTCCGGATCGTCGCCGCGCTGGTCGTCGTCGTCGGCGGCGTGTTCTGGCTGTCGCAGGCGCTCTACCCGGGCGACGAACTGCCCAACGCGATCGGCCTGCCTCGCGCGGTCTACGGCCCGCTGCGCCCGCTGTTCGTGCAGGCGGGCCACGCCGGCAGTCTCGTGTGGCTCATCTCGATCGGCGCGCTCATCGTGCGATTCGTCCGCGGCGATGAGGAGACGAAACGGCGCATCCTCTGGATCGTGCTCGGCGCCTTCGTCGCGATCGCGGTCAGTGTCCTCTTCACCGTGTTCGGGGTGGGCGACGTCGTGATCCTCGTCGTCTTCGTCGTGGTGCCGGCGTCCATGCTCGTCGCGGTGCTGCGGTACCGGGTCTTCGACATCCGGTTCGTGGTCGCACGGTCCGCAGCATGGCTGCTCCTCGCGGCATGCGCGGTCGCCATCGATCTCGCGCTCGTCACGGCGCTCACGCCGCTGCTGCCGAGAAGCGGCCCGCTGCCGGTCGCGGTCGCCGCGCTCGCGGTCGCGCTCGCGTTCGAACCGGGCCGGAGGCTGCTGCAGCGGGGGATCGACCGGCTGATGTTCGGCCGAAGGGGGACGAAGGAGCTGCTTCGCGTCCTCCGCGAGAACCTCCCGGGCGGGTCGGATGCGACCGGTCTCGTGGAACGGCTGCGGCGAGCGCTCGGGGTCCCCGGCATGCGGCTCGAGGTCGAGGGGCTCGGCGTCGTCGCCGAGGCCGGCGAACTCCGCGACGAACCGGCCACGATTCCACTCGAGGTGCAGGGCACCGCCACCGGATCGCTGTTCGTCGGCGTCCGGCGCGGCGAGGCCACCCTCCGCCGGGCGGACCGCGAATTGCTCGCGATCATCGAACCGGCCCTCGGGATGCTCGGCCAGTCCATGCGCCTCGCGGCGGCGCTCGCCGACTCGCGCCGGCGCATCGTCGAGTCCGCCGAGCTGGAGCGCGTGCGATTGCGCCGGGACCTCCACGACGGCGTCGCCTCAGGGCTCACCGGCGTGCGGTTCAAGATCGAGGCGGCGCGCACGGCCGAACTGCCGCCCGCCGCATCCGCGGCGCTGCTCGACTCGTCGGACGACCTGCGCGCGTCGCTCGAGGCGCTCCGGCACGTGATCGACGATCTTCGACCGCCGGAACTCGACCGGCTCGGACTCGGTCCGGCGCTCCGGACGCATTGGTCGAGGCCGGTCGGTCGTAGCGGCACACCGCTCATGGTCGAGGTGCGAAGTTCGCCTGAGGAACCGGACCTGCCGCCCGCGACCGAGGTGACCGCATACCGGATCGCGGTCGAGGCGGTCACCAACGCGATGCGGCACTCCGACGCCCGCACGATCTCGGTCGAGCTCCGGGCGACTGCCGACTCGCTCCACGTCGTCGTCGAGGACGACGGCGGCGCGACCGACGCCTGGACGGAGGGCACGGGGCTTCGCTCGATGCGTGACCGCGCGGAACTGCTCGGCGGCGTGTGCAGCGCCGGCCCGTCCGACCGGGGCGGCCGTGTCGAGGTGTTCCTGCCGATCATCGTGCGGGCGGTGGACCATGACTGAGCGTCGCACGCGCGTCGTCGTCGTCGACGACCACCCGGTCGTGCGGGACGGCCTCGCCATGCTGATCGCGACCACGCCCGACCTGCAGGTCGTCGGGACCGCCGGCACCGCGCAGGACGCGATCGACACCGTCACGCGGCTGCAACCGGACGTCGTCCTGATGGACCTCGCCCTGCCCGACCGCACCGGGTATGCGGCGACCAGGGAACTCGCGCTCGACGCGCCGCGCAGCCGGGTGCTGGTCCTCACCATGGACCGTTCGCGCGCGGCAGTCACCGCCGCGATCGACGCGGGCGCGCGCGGCTACATGCTGAAGGAGAGCGAGGCGTCCGACATCCTGACCGCCGTCCGCGCCGTGGCCGCCGGGCAGCTGGTGATCGATCCGCAGCTCGCCGCCGCGGCAGCGAGCGCGATCGCCTACGGCCCGGATGCGCGCGATCGGCTGTTCCCCGAGCTGAGCGCGCGCGAGTTCCAAGTCCTGCGTCAGCTGGTCCAGGAGGACGACCTGACACGGACCGCGGCACTCCTCGGTATCAGCGTGAAGACCGTGCAGAACCTCGTCTCCCGCGTGCTGCTGAAGCTCAGGGTCGCGACCAGGGAGGAAGCCCTGCAGCGCGCCCGCGCCGCGGGTCTCGGCTGACAGCGGAACGGCCGGGCGCGGTCAGGACGGGGTGCCGCACAGATGGATGCGCCGACGTCTGGGCGTCGGCCGAGGGCTGACGACGGCGCTCAGGGGCAGGTCACCGACCCGTTCGCCGTGACGACCTTGCTGCCCGCCGCGAGCTTCGTGTTCGTGACGGTGTAGGTCTTGCCCGATTTCTTCGGCTTCTCGTCGCGGGACGTGGGGATGAACTGCTCGCCGTTCGGCCCGTTGAATCCGAAGTCGAGCAGTTTGTCGATCCCTCCCGAGGACACCGTCGAGCTGCCAGTGAAATGGATGGTGAGCGCCGTCACGTCGTCGGTGCATTGATCGATCGTCATGGTGCCGCTGTAGGCGCCCGTGAACGTGATCGCGCCGCCGGTGCTGCCGCCGCCCGCGGCGGATGCGGTCGACGGGGATGCGCCTGTCGTGGCGGGCGCGGCGGCGTTCGGCGAGGCGGAATCCGACGACCCCGAGGACGCCGACGCGCATCCGGCCAGGGTGGCGAGCACCAGCAGGGGAGCGGCGAGGGCGGGGATGAGACGTTGCATGAACGAGGGACTCCGATTCGATCGACGGGCCGGGCGCGGTCGCTGAGGCGCACCACCTATGTGTATCGCGGATACTCAGTTCGCCGCCAGTGCGCGCGCCCGACCGGTCTCTCGCCCGGAACACGTCGCGAGTCGAACACCGAATGGGCCATCAGACACTGGGCGCCCCGTGCTCCGTGGCCGGACGGTGCCTGGTGCGGAGGCGTTGCGCCCGCGTTGCGCCGTGACGGTTGCCTCGTCGACATGCACACTCGCACCCGACTGCTCCTGACCGCGGCCGTGGCCGGCGCCGCCGTTCTGCTGCCGCTCACCGCCGCTGCGCCCGCGTTCGCTGACAGCACCGATCCGACGATCACCGTCACCCCGACCGCGTCGAGCATGGAAGTGGGTACGCTCTCGACCTACTCGGTGGTCGTGAATTGGCCGACCCCGGTCATCGGCGAGCTCACCACCTCGACGTTGGCGCCAGGCAACGAGGTCAATTCGGAGTCCTACCGAGTCGCCTCGGGAACGCGCCAGACATACCTCCTCGCCGCGGCGGTGGTCGGCAACCTGGACCTCGTCGTCGACTTCGACCCGGACGGGGACACCAATCGGCACGACGAGATCCAATCGCAGACGATCGTGCGCGTCTTCGCGCCCGCGGCGATGTGGACGCCGAGATCCACGGTCACCGCCGGCAACGCCATCGTCGCGGGCGTGACGTTGCCAGGCGGCTCGGCCGGGGCAGGTGGCACCATCACGGCGGCCGCGACCGGCATCGCCCCGACCCCGTGCGCGCCGCAGCCGAAGAGCGCGAGTACCGCCAGCTGTTTCATGCTCGTGCCTGCGAACACGCCGCCGGGCACCTATCCGCTGACGCTGTCCTATGTCGGATCGCCCAAGTACTCGACTGCGAAGGTGCAGACCACACTGACCGTCCTTGCGCCCTCGTCGGACCTGCCGGCGAGTGGATCCGGCACCGGCACGGCCGCAGGGACCGCGACGACCACCGACCCCGCGACGACCACCGACCCGGCGACGACGACCTCCGAGGCCGGAACCACCGCCGGGGCCGGCTTCTCCACCGGTGCGGGTACGGCCGCCGGAGCGGGCACAGTGCCGGGCACCGCGGCGCACACGGCCACGAACTCTCTGCACGCGACGAAGACCACCGGCGCCGGCGACGGCTCGACACTCGCGGGAGGGTCCGACACGATCACCGCACCCCGCGCGACGAGCGGCGCCGCCTCCCCGTCGCCCGATGGTGCGGTAGGTGCGTCGGTCTCGCAGCCGACGGCGGTCGCCGCGCCGATCCCCGGTCAGGTCGGACCGAACGTCCTTCCCGCGACGACGAGCGCGGCCAACCTGCCGCTCCTGCCGATCGCGATCGCCGTGGCCGTCGTGGGCCTGATCGGCGTGGTGCTCGTCGCCCTCGTCGTCGTGCTCGTCCGCGGTTCTCGGAAGCGAGTCGCCTGACGCTCACGATCCGATGCCCCGGCTGCCTTCGCGGTGGCCGGGGCATCGGCGCGTTCGCCGGCCGGATCGTGCGTTGCGCCCGCGTTGCGGGCCCCCGATTGCATCGTCCTCATGCACACCCCCTCCCGGCTCATCCTCACCGCGGCCGTCGCCGGCGCCGCAGTCCTCGTGCCCCTCACCGCCGCCGCGCCCGCCTTCGCCGACAGCCACCCCGCCACGACGGCCACCCTCACCTTGACGCCGAGCGCCTCGACCGTGGTCACCGGCGACGCCGCGAGCGTCAGCGTCAAGCTGGAGGAGGACGCCGGCGGCGACCCAGGCGGCCTTTCCGGCCGGATCGTGATCGACAAGACGCAGAACGGCGTCACGACCACCCGCGTCGATGCCGTCACATCGGCGTTCACCGTCGAGTCCCGGCCGATCGACACGACCGGCACCGGCCCGATCACGATCCACGTGACGTTCGTCGCCTCGCCGTCGTGGGAGACGAACGCGCAAGCGACCACCTACATCACCGTGCTCGGGAAGTCGAAGGTGAACACCGATGCGACGACCGTGAAGGCCGGCGACTCGATCATCGCGTTCGTCGGCGAGCTGAACGGCTCCGACGCCGCCGACGGCAAGATCGAAGCCACTGCGCCTGGGCTGACGCTGCCCTCGTGCGGTCCGACCCCTGACAACCCGGAACAGTCGACCTGCGCGATCCCCGTGCCGAAGAACACCCCGTCCGGCACGTACCCCGTGACGCTCACCTTCACGGCGTCGCCGCGGTACGCGGACTCGACCGTGACGACGCCGATCCAGATCATCGGCACCGCCGCGAGCACGACCTCCTCACCGGGCACGACGCCCGCCGCGAGCAAGGGGGCGACGAGCACCGCGAGCACGAGCCGCCGCACGAGCTCGGGCACGACCGGGAACGCCGACACGGGCAGTGGTGCTCTCAGCGGGACGGGAAGCGCGGCTCTCGGCGGTTCCGCAGTCGGGACGGCCGGGTCCACCGCGACGGTCGCGTCCGCCGACGGCACCTCGAGCAGCACGGCAGTCGATTCCACACCGGCGCAGATCGGTGCCGATGCGTCCTCCGGACAGCCGACGGCAGTGTCGGCGCCCCTCCCGGGAACGCTGGACGCCGGTGTGCCGGCTGCGGTGGTTTCGAGCGTCGGGCTGTCGTTCCTGCCGATCCTGATCGGCGGGGGCGTGCTGGCGCTCATCTTCCTGCTGCTGATCGTGCTCGCCATCGTCCTACTCGTCCGCAGCGCACGGAGGCGCACCGCGTGACGCACGGATCGAGGCCCGGCCGCTCAGACGCGGCCGGGCCTTTCCCGTGCCCGCCGCGACCGCGCGTTGCGTCGGCGTTGCGGGCGCCCGATTGCATCGACACATGCACACCCCGTCCCGGCTCATCCTCACCGCGGCTCTCGCCGGCGCCGCCGTACTCCTGCCTCTCACCGCCGCGGGCCCGGCCTTCGCCGACGGCATCCGCACGACCGCCACCTTGACGATCACCGCCGATTCGACCGTTCAGCTGGGCAAGAACGCGGGCTACACCTACGCGTTGGACGAGAACGCCGGGGGCGATCCGGCGGGCCTCACCGGTCGTCTCGTCCTCGACGTGACCCAGAACGGCGTCACCACCTCCCGTACGGCGATCGTGAATTCGGCGGACGTGGGCGGTGGCGAGTCGTTCCCGACGACGGCCGCGGGCCAGATCCGTATCGAAGCCACCTTCGTGCCGTACTCGGCGTACCAGTCGGCGACACCCGCGACCGCCTTCATCGATGTCGTTCCTGCAGTGCAGGCGCCCGTCGCCGCGACGACGGGCGCGGCGAGCACCGGCGCGCCGCCGGCCGGCACGGGGACGACGACGAGCAGCGGCGCAAGCGCGTCGGGCGCCACACACGCCGGCGCTGCCGCGAGCGCCACCGACAGGAGCGGCACGGTCACGCACGCCTCGTCCGCCGGCCGGACGCAGACCGGCCCCGCCACGGACGTCGGTGTCCAAAGCGGCTCGGCGGTCGCCGACCGCACCACGCCGGGCGTCGCCGCGTCGCCGATCGCGCCGGGCGCATCGGACCCGCACCCGAGCGCGGTCACCACGCCGGTCACCGCGCAGGTCGCGAGCGGAGTCGTCGCAGCGACGACCACGTCTGCCGACCCGCCCTTCCTGCCCATCGCGATCACGGCGGCGGTGGTGGGGCTGCTCGGGCTGACCCTCGTCGCCCTCGTCATCGTCCTGATCGTCCGCAAGTCGCGTGGGCGGGTCGCCTGACCACTCCGATCGAGTGGTCGTGCCCCGGGCCGTCCGTCGGCGTTGCGCCCGCGTTGCGGGCCCCCGATTGCATCGTCCTCATGCACACCCCCTCCCGGCTCATCCTCACCGCGGCCGTCGCCGGCGCCGCAGTCCTCGTGCCCCTCACCGCCGCCGCGCCCGCGTTCGCCGACGGCACTCCGACCGCCAGCATCACGACCGTCACGCCGAGCGCGACGACGGTGGAGATCGGCGCGAAGCCGACCATCGACTTCGAAGTGCAGGAAGCGCAGGGCGGCGACCCGGCCGGCCTGTCCGGCCACCTCATCGTGCAGGAGTTCCAGAACGGGAAGCTGCTCACCGAGATCACCGACGGCGTGCGTGGCACGGCGCCGACCGAGGACATCCGCACGCTCGACACCAGCAACCCGGGCCCGATCGTCGTCAGCGTCGTCTTCGCGCCGGAGACCGCGAACCAGACGGGTTCGCGAGCGCAGACGACCGTGAACGTCCTCGCGAACGCCACGGTGTCGGTGCTGTCCGACACCGTGCGCGCCGGCGACTCGATCACCGCACAGGTCGGCGAGCTCCGCGGTTCGGACGGCGCGAACGGCACCATCGCCGCCAGCGGGTCGGCGGGCCTGTCCGTGTCGGGCTGCACCCCGACGCCGGACAACCCGGAGCAGTCGAACTGCACGATCCCCGTGCCCGCGACCACGGCATCCGGGACCTACAGCCTGACGCTCACCTACTCCGGCTCGCCGCGGTACGCCGAGTCCTCCGCCATCATCCCGGTGCACGTGGTCGGTGCGCCGGCCACCGCCACCAGCACGGGCGCCGGCACGACGACGGGCGCGACCACCACGACCACGAGCACCGGTCACACGGCGTCGGGCGGGAGCGGCGGGTCCTCGGCGAGCGGGGCGCAGACGGTGACCGGCGTCACCGGCTCGGCCGCCGGAACGACAGTGACCGGCACGACCCTCACCGGCCCCGCCACGGTGCAGGCTCCGACGGACACGTCGAGCCCGCAGCCGACCGGCGTCGTCGCGCCGGCGCCCGGCGAGGTCGCGACGGGAGTCGTGGCCGCGAGGACCACCGCGGCCGGCTTCGCGCTCCTACCGATCGCGATCGCTGCGGGAGCGGGCCTGTTCGGCCTGATGGTCGTGGCACTCGTCGTCGTCCTCGTCATCCGCTCGCGGCGGCACGCCGCGTGAGCGCACCTCGAGCGATGCCCGGCCGCCCTGCGCGCCCGGGCATCGCTCGTTTCCGCACGGCTCCGCAGCACGCCGGCCGAGATGCCAGGATGTCGCGCGTGGCCATGCTCCGACGCTGGCAGCCGAACCCGGCTCGCTCGCTCGACTCCTCCGTGCGAGGCGCATGGCTGCTCGTCGCCGCCGCGGCCGGCACGTTCGCGGTCGGCGCGCTGCTGGGCCACTGGCTCCTCGGGCTCCTCCTCTGCGCGGCGCAACTCCCGCGGCAGATATGGACGCTCGCGTCCATCCGTCTCATCGAACGCGAGCGGCGCATCCACGACGTCATCCCCCGGGACGCATAGCCGCCGACACCGGTGCGCGGTCGACGTTGCGTTCGCGTTGCGGGTGCCCGATTGCATTCTTCCCATGCACACCCCCACCCGGCTCATCCTCACCGCGGCCGTCGCCGGCGCCGCCGCTCTCCTGCCCCTCGCCGCCGCCGCCCCCGCATTCGCCGACGGCATCCCGACCTCCGCCACGTTGACCATCAGCCCCGCCGCCATGAACGTGCGGACCGGTGACTCGGCGGTCCTCACGGTCTCACTCGACGAGGTGGCGGGAGGCGACCCGATCGGCCTCTCCGGTCACCTCGAGGTCGATGTGACGAGGGGCGCCACGACGAAACAGCAGACGCTCGACGTGCACTCGGCCCACACGCCCGACACGATCACGCTGGACACCACCGTCCCCGGCGAGGTGCTGGTCGATGCGACCTTCGTGCCCAGCTCCGCGAACGAGTCGGGTGCGTCCGCGACCGCGAAGGTCGACGTGGTCGCGCAGGCGAGTCTGTTCGCCTCGCGCACAGCGAATGCGGGCGCATCGATCCAGGTCCTCGTGAACGAGCCCGCCGGATCGGATGGTGCCGCGGGCACGGTCAGCGCGACCGCCAAGGGGCTGACGCTGGCCTCGTGCGCTCCCAAGCCGGTGTCTGCGACGACGGCCGGCTGCGTGATCGCGGTCCCGAAGAACGCGTCATCCGGCGCGCACTCGGTGACGTTCACCTACAACGACTCGCCCATCTACGGCCTCGTCAGCGTCACGTACGTCGGTGAAGATCATCGGCGGGACGACCACCCCGACGACGAGCACGCACACCGGCACGGCCGGCGCGGGCACCACGACCGGCACGAGCACCGCCACCACGACGGACGCCGGCGCGGTGAACAGCACGCAGTCGGTCGACACCGGCTCCCTCGGCGCGGTCGGCACGGGCACGACGGCGGCGGGTACGACCGCCGACGGCACCACGCCGGCGCAGGGCGTGGATGCGTCCGCCGCGGACCCGACCGCGGTCGCCGCTCCGGTCCCCGCCCAGGTCGGCTCGGGTGTCGTCGCCGCCGCGACGACCGCCTCCGCGTTCTCGTTCCTCCCGGTCATCCTGATCGGCGCGGCCGGCGCCGGACTCATCGGTCTGCTCCTCATCGCACTCGTGATCGTCCTGATCGTGCGCAACGCCAAGAAGCGGCGTCTCGCCTGACGCATCCGGTCCGATGCCCCGGCCGCCGTGGTGCGGCGGGGGCATCGCGACGTCACGCGGGGGCAGGCGCGTTGCGCTCGCGTTACGGCGTGCCGATTGCGTTGATCCCATGCACACCACGTCCCGGCTGATTCTCGCTGCGGCCCTTGCCGGCGCCGCCATTCCGACCCTCGCCGCCGCGCCCGCGGGCGTCGTCGCGGCGTCGGCGTCCTCGAACGCCTCCTTGTTGTCCCTCGGGCTGATCCTCGTGGTGAGCGCCGGCTTCGTCGGTCTGGTGGTGGCCGTCGTCGTGGTCAGGGCGATCGTGCGCACGGTCATCCGTCGCCTCATGCGAGGCTGGTGAGCGACCGGGTCCCTGCGGTCGCCTGTGCCTGTCCGCTCACGCGCTGACGTCACGGGACCTCGTAGCTGCCGTCGAGACGGGCGCGTCCGATCACGTGGCCATCGATCGCAGCGAGCGCGTCCGCGAGCCGGAATCCTTGCCGCAGATCGAGCGCTCGATCGATCGCGTACAGCTGGAAGGCGTAGGTGTGGGGTCCGTGTGAGGGGACCGGCATCGGACCGGCCCAGCCGCGATGTCCGAGGGCGCCGCGGCCGTGCAGCAGGCCCGTCGCCGTCTTCGCCAGGCCGCGCTCGGGGATCCCGCCTGCGGACGGCGCGATACTCGCGCTCAGTGCGTGGATCGGTGCTGTCGCGCTCGGCGCGTCCGCATCCTCGACGACGAGCAGCAGCTCGACGGTGCCTTCCGGGGGAGGCGTCCATTCGAGCGCGGGGGAGAGGTCCGCAGCGACCAGGCGGCCACGGAAGCGGGCGGGTATCGGACCGCCGTGGGCGAACGCCGGGCTCGTCAGCGTGAAGTTCTGGGGCGCCTGCGCCTCGGGGCGCGCCCACACGAGCGCGTCCTGTCCTGCCCGTCGATTCCGCAACGCCCTGCCGATGGGGTTGGGCATGACTAGGACGGCTCCGCGAGCAACGGAGAGACGCGCTTCGCCGACCGGTCGGCCCAGCGGGAGTTGCTGAGCGAACCGAGGGCGATGATCACGACCGCCGCGACCACGATCGTCCACCAGAGGGGATGCGTGGCGGCCGCGAACGCGGCGCCGACCCTGCCCGACCCGGACGCGCCCGTGATCGAACCCGCGACCGCGATGCCGAGCGCCGATCCGACCTGGCGCGAGGTGGACGCCAGCGCCGCCGCCGATCCGGCTTGCGCGTTCGGCATGCCCGATACGGCGGTGGTCGAGATCGGCGCGTTGATGAAGGCGAAGCCCGCTCCGAACAGGCTGAAGATCACGACGACCGCCGGGATCGGCGTGGTGTCGCTGAGCGTCGTGAGCAGCCCGGCGGCGGCGCCGATGCCGAGTCCCGCCAGGGTGAACGGCAGGCGGGTGCTGCGTCCGGTGAGGCGCCCCGAGATCGGCGAGAAGATCAGGATCAGCAGTCCGGCGGGCACGGTGCACAGCCCTGCCTGTACCGGCGACAGGCCTCGCGCATCCTGCAGGTACAGCGTCGCGGTGAAGAGGAACGCCCCCCACGAGCCGAACGCCATCACCGCTGTGATGACCGCGGCCGAGAACGGAGCGCTCCCGAAGAACCGCAGGTCGATCAGCGGATGGTCGCTGCGGCGCTCGACCTGCACGAAGGCGACGAGGCCGGCCGCGGCGAGCGCGAAGGCTCCGACGGTGCCGGGGGAGCCCCAGCCCAGCTCGGGTCCCTCGATCAGGCCGAAGACCGTACCCGCGAGCACGACGACGACGAGCCCCTGACCGATGGGATCGAGCCGCTTGCGCCGCCCGCCGGTCGACTCGGGTACGAACAGGGCGGTGAGCACGAGCGCTGCGGCGACGACGGGCACGTTGACCCAGAAGATCGCGCGCCAGCCGATCGACTCGACGAGCACGCCACCGACGAACGGGCCGAGCCCGAACGAGAGGCCGACGACCGCGCCCCAGACGCCGACGGCCCTGGAGCGTTCCTTCCGCTCGGTGAAGGTCGTCGTGATGATCGACAGCGCGACCGGGTTGAGCATCGATCCGCCGATCGCCTGCAGGATCCGGGCGGCGATCAGGAATCCGACCGTCGGCGCGAGGCTGCAGCTGAGCGAGCCGATGCCGAAGATCACGAGACCGGTCTGGAAGATGCGCCGACGGCCGACCCGATCGGCGGTCGAGCCGGACAGCACGAGCAGGCTGGCGAGCACGAGCGAGTAGGCGTCGAGGACCCATTGCAGGCCGCTCACGGACGCCTTCAGCTCGCGGGCGATCGAGGGGAGCGCGACATTCACGATGGTGACGTCGAGGGAGACGATGAAGAGGCTCGAGCAGCAGATCGCGAGGATCAGGTAGCGGTGGCCGTATCGGCCCGAGGGCTGCGTGTCCTGATCGCTCATGCGCCGATCGGCCCGAGCAGCGCCGAAGCGAAGGTCGAGTGCGCCGAATCGCTCGTCGACGGGTTGAATGCACCCGCGAGCACGTCCCGGTAGAGCCGGGCGAGCTCGTTCGACGCCGCGTACCCGGAGCCGCCGCCGACGAGGATCGCCTCGTCCACGACCTGTTTCGCCGTCTCGGTGACGCGCACCTTGAGCGCGGAGGCCTTCGCGAACCAGCGGGCGCCGTGGTCCACGAACCCGTCCACATCAGCGGCGAGCGACAGCACCTGCGGCGCCAGGCCGTCGTCGAGCATGCCGGCGTGGGCGACGCGTCGCCGCACATCCGGGTCGTCGCTGCGGGGTGCACCGCCGAGCCGGAGCGAGGTGCGCCGCTTCGCCGTCTGTGTGGCGAGCTCGACCGCGCGGGAGGACAGGCCGGCGTAGACCGAGGCGAGCAGGATCTCGAAGTTCACGAACACCCCGAAGATCAGCGGGTCGGGGTTCGGGCCGGGCGGCAGCCTGCGCACGATCCGGTCGGCCGGCACGCGGACACCCGCGAGCTTCGTCGTGTTGCTCTGCGTCGCGCGCTGGCCGAGCGTGTCCCAGTCGGGAACGATCTCGATGCCGTCGGCGGCGCGGTCGACGAAACCCCAGACGATGCGGGGGGCGTCGTCGCTCTCGGTGTCGATGCCGAAGGTGCCGAGCCTGGTCCACACGGGCGACAGGGACGTGAACGTCTTCGTCCCGGTGTAGGCGTAGCCGCCGTCGCCCAGCGGCGTGGCCGCGACGGTCGAGCCGAACAGCACCAGGTCGTTGCCCGCCTCGCTCACCCCGAATCCGAAGACCTCGCCCGCGGCCGCTTCGCGCAGCACGAAGTCCAGGCTGCCGTCGCCGCGGTCGTGCAGGGTCTTGGCGACGGCGGTCCAGACCAGGTGCATGTTCACGGCGAGCGCCGTGGCGGGTGCGGCCGCCGCCAGCCGCATCTGCTCCCGGACCGCATCCGCCAGCGACAGCCCCGCGCCGCCGAACTCGGCCGGCACCAGCGCGCCCAGGTACCCGGCGTCTCGCAGTTCGGCGAAGTCCTCGTCGGGGAACGCGTTCGCGGCGTCGTAGCCGGCAGCCCGGTCGTGGATGCGGGCGAGCAGGCTGTCGTCGAGCAGGTGGGTCACGGCATGAGCTCCAGAAGGAAGGCGTTCGCGAAGCGGCGCTCAGGATCGAGCCGGTCGCGCAGGGCCACGAAGTCGGCCCAGTGCGGATACAGCCCGGCGAGTTCCCGAGTATGGAACAGCTTGCCGAAGTGCGGCCGTGCGCCGAGTGGGAGCAGACGCTCCTCGATCGGGGCGAGCAGCGGGCGGACGAGGTCGGGGCGCGGCTTCCAGGTGAACCCGACCGTGACGACGTCGCCGCCGTGCGCGCCGCTCAGCCACAGGTCGTCGCCCGCGACCGTGCGGATCTCGGACGCGTGCAGGGCCTCGGCGATCCGGTCGCCCATGGCGCGAAGCGCGGCGAACGCCTCGGCTCGAGCCGCCCGCGGGATGAAGTACTCCGACTGCAGCTCGTCGCCGACGCTCGGCGTGCCCGTGATGCGGAAGTGCGGCAGCACGTCCCACCAGGGCGCTTCGACGCCGATCGGCGTGGAGCGGAGGTCGGCGGCCGCCTCGTCGGCGGGCCGCGGCTCGACCGCGGTGACCCCGAGCAGTTCGGGCGCCCCGTGCCGCGCGCGCTGCTTCACGAGGACGGAGCCGACGTTCGCCGACGCCCAGTCGGTGAACACGCTGACGCTGTCGCCGCTCGCCATGACCCGATCGAAGTCCGCGTCGAGCGCGTCCCACCGCACGCCCGGATACGCGTCCTGACGCATCGTGGAGGTCGGCTCGATCGCGATCGTGAGGCTCGTCGCGATGCCGAGCGCCCCGATGCCGACGACCGCGCCGGGGAAGTCGGCGTCCCCCTGCTCGGTGTGCAGGACCGACCCGTCGGCGAGCACGGAGTCGATGCCCCTGACCATGGACGAGAGGGTGCCGAGCGCGTCGCCCGACCCGTGCGTCGACGTGGCAACGGCCCCCGCGAGACCGATGTGCGGCAGCGACGCCAGATTGGCGAAGCCCCACCCTGCCGCGTCGAGCGCCTGCGCGACGTCGCCCATCCTGGCGCCCGCCGCCACGGTCGCCCGCTTCGCCTGCTCGTCGACGACGAGTCCCATCGGCAGCCGGTCGAGCGCGATCTGCACGCCGTCGCTGTCGGCCGCCGTGCTGAAGGAGTGCCGAGTGCCGAGCGCCTTCAGCCGGCCGGGCGACGACCGCACCAGCTCCTGCACCGCTTCGACGGAGTCGGGGTGGGCGATCCGGCCGCCGTACTCGAGGTTGCGCGCCCAGTTCGTCTCGCCGCTCACGCCGTCACGGTACTCGCGGCTCGAGCGGCGCCCGCGCCGTCAGACCAGGGTGCCCGACAGGGCGATGGCCACCACCATCGCGAGTGCCGCGAGCATGACGACCGGGAAATGGGTGCGGCGCAGGCGCCCCGTGACCGCGAGCGTCAGTCCCGCGACCGCCGCGGCCACCGCGATGCCGCCGGCGGCGACCGCGGCACCGCTGGACGAGCGCATCCCCACGAGGACGAGCGCACCCGCGACGAGCACGACGAGGGGCGCGAGGATTGCCGAGCCCGTGGCGCCCACGCGCTGCGGCAGGCCGGCCACGCCGGCCGCCCGGTCCTCCTCGACGTCGGGCACGACGTTCGCGAAGTGGGCGGCCAGGCCGAATGCGGCGCCCGCGGCGGTCGCCCACCACGGGGCGAGGACGGGATGCGGCGCGAGCAGGGTGGCGAGCGACGGCAGCGTGCCGAACCCGATCAGGTACGGCACCGGGGAGAGCACCGTGCGCTTCAGCCCGAGGTTGTAGGTCCAGCCGGCCGCGATGAACACGAGGTGCAGCAGTCCGGCCGGCGGTGCGGCGACGAGCCCCGTCACGACGCCGAGCGCGAGGAGGACGAACGCGACGTTCCGTGCGGTGCCGGCCGGCACGTCGCCGGTGGCGACCGCCTTGTCCAGGCGGCCGGCCGCGATGTCGAACGGCGCGTCGAGCCAATCGTTCGAGAGGCCGACCGAGAACTGCCCGAATGCGACGGCGGCGGCGAGCACGATGCTGTGCCAGACCTCGATGCCGGTCGCGACCGTGACGGACAGCCCGAGCAGGTACACGACGACGGTCACGACCATCGACGGCACGAAATGCGACGCCCGGAAGAACCAGAACCGGGTGGCCGTCACGTCGTCCTCGACCATGGGGACAGTCTGGGCCCGCTCAAACGCATCTCGCATCCCACGTCCATACGATGCGCAGCGTGGCTACCACTCTTCTGATCCTCGGCGCGCAGGGCGACCTGACGAAGCGCCTCCTCCTTCCGGGCCTCGGCAGCTTGATCGCAGGCGGCGAGAAATCCGACCTCGACCTGCTCGACGGACTCGCGGTGCTCGGCGCCGGCCGCACCGACATGGCGCGGTCCGACTTCCAGAAACTGGTCCGGGACGGTCTCACGGCCGGCGGCGCGAACGGCGACCTGGTCGAGGGGATCGCGGGCCGCAGCGACTTCATCGCGGGCGACGTCACGAGCGCGGACGACTGGAAGAACCTGCTCGCCCACGTGCAGGACGATCTCGTGATCTACTTCGCGCTGCCGCCCGCGGTCGCCGGCAAGGCCGCCCCGCTGCTCGCGAGCCTCGATCTGCCCGAGCGGACCGTGCTCGCGCTCGAGAAGCCGTTCGGCAACGACCAGCAGTCCGCGCACGAGCTGAACGAGCAGCTGGCGAAAATCGTGCCGGAGGGCAGGATCCATCGCGTCGACCACTTCCTCGGCCAACGCGCGCTGCTCGCGCTGATCGCGCTGCGCTCGAACAACCGGCTGTTCGAGCCGATCTGGAACGCCGACGACATCGAGCGCGTCGAGATCGTCTACGACGAGCAGCTCGGTCTCGAAGGCAGGGCCGGCTACTACGACCACGCCGGCGCGCTCCGCGACATGCTGCAGTCCCACCTGCTGGAAGCCATGGCGGTCGTCGCGATGGAGCCCATCGCCAGCACCTCGGAACACGACCTCCGCGCCGCGACCGCCGCGGTCCTGCGCGCCACGTCCGTGTGGTCGGGCGCGCCGGTCTTCCCGAACACCGACGGTCCCAGCCGGCGGGCGCGATACACCGCAGGCACCGTCGACGGCAAGCACTACCCCGACTACGCGAAGGAGGACGGCGTCGATCCCGCGAACCACACGGAGACGCTCGCCGAGATCGCCTTGCACATCGACACGGCGCGGTGGGCGGGAATCCCGTTCGTCCTGCGGTCGGGCAAGGCCATCGGCGAGCCGGCCGACCGCATCCGCGTGCACCTTCGACCGGTGCGGCACCGGCCGGACGGCCAGACCGGCTCGGGCACGCGAGAGCGCATCGACGTCGGCTTCAAACCGCCGCGCGTGTCGTTCCGGTTCACGGCGTCCGGCGGCGAGGAGCCGTTCGCCCTCGAGCCGGGCAAGGCGTCCGGTTCCCTCAAGCACGGACCGGTCACCGAGTACGGCGAAGTGCTCAGAGGCGTGCTCGGCGACGACCCGACACTCGCGGTGCGGGGAGACACGGCCGAAGAGTGCTGGCGTATCGTGCAGCCCGTACTCGATGCCTGGGCGAACGACGACGTTCCGCTCGACGAGTATCCGGCGGGCTCCGACGGACCCGCCGAATGGAAGGCGGACTGACAGATGCGTCTATTGGAATGGAACGCCGAGGTCTACGACACGCTGCCGTTGCCGCATGCGCGGTGGGGCGAGGGCGTGATCGAGCGGCTGCACCTCGCCGGCCGCGAGACGGTGGTCGATCTCGGCGCGGGCACCGGCCGCGACACCGAGCTGCTGCTCGATCGGCTGCCGGGCGGGCGCGTCATCGCGATCGACGCCTCGGCGCGGATGCTCGAGCAGCTCGCGGAGAACCTCGGTGAGCGGCTCGACCGCGTCGAGGTGATCCGCGCCGACCTCCGCGAGCCGATCGAGCTCGACGCCCGCGTCGAGGCCGTGATGACCGTCGCGACCCTGCACTGGATCCCCGACCACCGCGTCGTCTTCCGCTCGGCGGCCGCGGCGCTGCGACCGGGAGGCGTCTTCGCCGGGGAGGCGGGCGGCGCGGGCAACATCGACCGGGTGCGCGCCGCGTCCGCGGCGGTCGGGCTCGTCGAGGGGGACGCCTGGCACTTCGCCACCGCGGAGGACACCGCGGCCGCCCTCGAGGCCGCGCAGTTCACCGGAGTGCAGGCGCGGCTCGTGACCGACCCCGTGCGGCTCGAGCCCGGAGCGCAGTTCGAGGCCTTCATCGAGACCGTGCTGCTGCCGGCGCAGCTGCGCGAGTTGAGCCCCGATCGCCGCGCCGAAGCGGTGCACGAGGTCGCCGCCGTGCTCGGCGAGCCGGTCGTCGACTACGTCCGCCTGCAGTTCACCGCCATCCGCTCCTGACCAAACGACGGCCTTTCGGCGGATCGGGCCCGGAAACAGGCCCCTGACCGGGCCGGCGACCGGAAAGGCCGTCGTTCGGCCGGCGTCGCGTCAGAGCAGGCCGGCCTGCTCCAGGGAAGTGGCGAGGCCCCGACCGTCGGGCGCCCGCAGCCACAGCACGCCGGACGGACTGTGCGCATCGCGGGATCGGCCACCGGCGAACACCGCCTCGGACGGCGACAGCTCACGGATGCACACGGCAGCGACGTTCTGCGGATGCGCCTCGGCGAACCCGCCGTAGGTCTCCTCGTCGTGCTGCCCGTCGTCACCGAACAGCAGCCATTTCACGTCCGGGAACTCCAGGGCGAGCCGCTCGAGCTGCGCGACCTTGTGCGCGCGGCCGCTTCGGAAGATCCGGTCGGGCGTCGGACCCCAGTCGGTCAGCAGCAAGGGCCCAGACGGGTACAGGTTGCGGCTCAGGAACCGGGTCAGCGTCGGTGCGACGTTCCACGCGCCGGTCGACAGATAGATGAACGGGGACCGGGCGTGACCCCGGTGAAGCCGGTCGTACAGCACGCTCATGCCCGGCGTGGGTGCGCGGGCGTGCTCGCTGAGCACGAACGTGTTCCACGCGGCGAGGAACGGGCGCGGCAGTGCCGTGACCATCACGGTGTCGTCGATGTCGGAGACGATGCCGAACGGGGCGTCGGGGTCGAGCACGAACACCGGCGCATCCGTCCACGGTGCGTTCGGCGAGTCGACGTCCTGGCTGCGCATCCGCACGACCTGCCAGCCGGGGGCGAGGTCGCCGTCGAGCCTCGCGTCCAGCACGCCGCCGTGGTCGGTGTGGACGACGTGCACGGTGCCCCCGACGTCGACCTCGACGGGCGTGCGATCGACCGGGATGCTCGTGAAGTTGCGCCAGCCGCGCGCGGAGTCGCGGGGGCGCCTGACCGTGCTGCCCGGGATCAGGACGCGGCCGAAGACGCGGATCCATGTCGTGCTGCCGTAACCGGCGTACGGCACGACGACGGGGGAGCGGCCGTGCCGTCTGGCCCGCTGCTCGCGGAACTCTCGGATCGAGTCGTCGACGAGCATCGCTCGCCCGACGGCCTCCTCGAATCGCGGGGAGCGGTCGGGTTCGCGGTACCGTCGCTGCGGTCTCGCGGCCATGCGCGTCAGTCTCGCAGAACACCGGTGCGGGCGCCCGTTCCGAATTGTTACGCCTGACATCGAACTCACGGCATCGATGTCAGAGCCTCCTTCTAGACTCGCCGCACTGTCCGGGGCCATCCCGGCGCGCCGAAAAGGAGGCCGCGATGTCGATCGAGTTCCGACACGTGTCGAAGACCTTCCCCGATGGCACCACCGCGGTCGAGGACTTCTCGCTGACCATCCCGTCCCACTCGACGACCGTGTTCGTGGGCTCGTCCGGCTGTGGCAAGACGACGCTGCTGCGCATGATCAACCGCATGGTCGACGCCTCGAGCGGGCAGATCCTGATCGACGGCGAGGACATCTCGACCCTGGCGCCCGTCGCATTGCGGCGCCGCATCGGGTACGTCATGCAGAACTCCGGCCTGCTGCCGCATCGCACGGTCGCGGACAACGTCGCCACAGTGCCGATGCTCACGGGAGTCCCGAAGGCGAAGGCGCGCGAGCAGGCGCTCGGTCTGCTCGACCGGGTCGGCCTCGACCGCTCGCTGGCGAAGCGGTACCCCTCGCAGCTCTCCGGCGGCCAGCAGCAGCGCGTCGGCGTCGCACGCGGCCTCGCGGTCGACCCGAACGTCCTGCTCATGGACGAACCGTTCGGCGCCGTCGACCCGATCGTCCGCGACGAGCTGCAGCGCGAGTTGCTCCGCCTGCAGAGCGAACTCGGCAAGACCGTCGTCTTCGTCACCCACGACATCGACGAGGCGTTCCTGCTCGGCAGCCAGGTCGTGATCCTGCAGCGCGGCGGCAGGATCGCCCAGGTCGGCACCCCCAAGGAGATCCTGGCCGCGCCCGCGAACGACTTCGTCGCCGACTTCATCGGTGCCAAGCGCGGCAAGCGCCGTCTGACCGCTGAGCTCTCGGGGTCGGGTGACGACATCCTGCTCGTCGACGCGGCCGGCTACGCGGCCGGCGTCATCGCAGCGCCCGGCGGCCGCCTCGCGACCGTCGCCGTGCAGCGCGACGACGACGGCGTCGGCCCCAAGTCCCGCAGTCGCTCGAACAAGACCGACCAGGCGGGCGACGCCTGATGGACTGGGACTGGATCGGGAGCCACTTCGGCTATTTCGGACAACTGCTGCTCGCGCATGCGGGCCTGTCCGTGCCGCCGATCGTGGTGGGGTTCCTGATTTCGGTCCCGCTCGGCTATTGGGCGAGTCGCTCTTCTGCCGCACGCAGCGTGCTGCTCACCGTCGGCAACATCCTCTATACGATCCCTGCGCTCGCACTGATCCTGTTGATCCCGGTGATCCTCGGGTTCGCGCTGCTGGACCCCAAGAACGTCCTCATCTCCCTGACCATCTATGCGGTCGCGATCATGATCCGCAGCGCGGCGGATGCGTTCGCAGCGGTGTCCGACGGCGTCACCCAGTCCGCGACAGCGCAGGGGTTCTCAGCGCAACAGCGGTTCTGGCGCGTGGAACTCCCGCTCGCGGGTCCCGTGCTGCTCGCTGGCATCCGTGTCGTGTCGGTCAGCACGGTGAGCCTCGCGACCGTCGGATCTCTCGCGGGGATCAGCTCGTTGGGTGATCTCTTCACCGATGGGTATGTGCGGTCGTTTCCGACCGAAATCGTGGTGGGCATCGTCTTCGTCGTGGTACTCGCTGCCGCGTTCGACCAGATCCTGGCCCTGATCGGCCGGCTTCTCATGCCGTGGAACCGCGGGCGTCCCGCCCGCCTGGCGCGAGCGAAAGCCTCCGTCGCATCGGTCGTCCCGAATTCGGCGGGCAGCGAATGAATCTCATCCTCCAGGGCATCGCGTGGCTCTTCGACGGCTCGCGCTGGCCCGACTCCGAGATCCCGGGTCTCGGGTCCGAGGTGCTCGGCCAACTCGGCATCACGCTTGCGAGCGTCGTCCTGGCCGTGGTGATCGCGCTGCCCCTCGGACTCCTCATCGGCCACACGGGCCGGGGACGCGCCGTTGCGATCGTCGCGAGCAACGCGGCGCGGGCTCTTCCGACCCTCGGACTCTTCTCCGCGGTCGTCCTGCTGCTCACCCTCGATCCGGCATGGCTCGCTCCGGTCATTCCTCTTGCGCTGCTCGGGATCCCGCCGTTGCTGGCGGGGACCTATGCAGGTCTGGAATCGGTCGATCGCCAGACCATCGACGCCGCGCGGGCGATGGGCATGACCGAGTGGCAGGTGCTTCTCAAAGTCGAGGTGCCGCTGGCCGCACCGCTCATCGTCGGCGGTCTGCGTTCAGCAGTCCTGCAGACCGTCGCGACGGCCACGCTGGCGTCGTTCTACGGCTTCACGACCATCGGCAACACGATCCTGCTCGGCCCGTCCAGCAACGACTACGTCGCCATGATCGCCGGTTCGCTGCTCGTCACCGTGCTCGCGCTACTCATCGACGGGCTGTTCGCCCTCCTTCAACGTTCCGCCCAGCCGCGTGGGGTGTCTCGCGGCCGGTCCCGTCCAAACACAGCACGCGGTCGCAAGGTCTCAACCCTGCCGGCCGGGACACCCATCTCCGGAGGGAACTAAATCACCATGCACATCACAATCACGAAGAGAAGAGCGGTCGCGTTCGGCGCGACGGCCATCGCCGCCGCGCTCGCCCTGGCGGGCTGCTCGAGTTCCAATTCGTTGTCGGGCTCGACGCCTGCGGCGTCGGGCTCGGCGGCATCGAAGACCGTCGTCGTCGCGACCACGCCGTACGCCGAGACCCAGGTCCTCGCACAGATCTACGGCCAGGAGCTGGCGAAGCACGGCTACACCGTCTCGTACAAGCAGCCGGGGCAGCGCGCGACGCTGTTCCCTGCCCTGAAGGACGGCGAGGTCAACTTCACGCCGGAGTACCTCGGCTCGTTGGCCAACTTCATCGGCAACAAGGACGCCCTGACGGATGCGGACACCGCCGAGACGAAGCTGAACGCGCTGCTGAAGCCGGACAACCTGACCGCACTGGCGTACGCGCCGGCGGCCGACGGTGACGCACTGCTCGTGACGAAAGCGTTCGCCACCAAGTACGGCATCACGTCGTACGGCGACCTGTCGAAGGCCGGCAAGGTGACCCTGGCCGCCAACCAGGAGTTCTCGACCCGCCCCGACGGCCTCAAGGCGCTGAAGTCGGTGTACGGCCTCACGAACATCTCATTCAAGGCCATCAACGACGGCGGCGGCGCCGCCACGGTCAAGGCGCTGAAGGACGGTACTGTCCAGGTCGCCGACATCTACACGACCGCCCAGGACTACACCGACAGCGACCTCCAGCCGCTGAAGGACGACAAGGGCCAGTTCGGCCCGCAGAACATCGTTCCGGTGGTCACGACGTCGCTCGCGACGGCGGGCCTCACGAAGTACGTCAATGCCGTGTCCGCGAAGATCACGCAGTCCGAGCTCAACGCGCTCGACACGAAGGCCTTCGTGAAGAAGGCCGATCCGGCCGCCATCGCGACCGCTTGGCTCAGCGCGCAGGGTCTCTGATCCGACTGAAGGGCGTCGTCTCCTCGGGAGCGGCGCCCTTCGTCGCGTCGCCCCCGAGGCGCGGTTCAGGAGATCGCCCCGTATTCGCGCTCGGTTCAGGACCGGATCGCCGGAATCGAGGGATTTGTCCTGAACCGTGAGGCGTTTCCTGAACGGTGATCAGAGGTCCTGTTTCGGGGTCTCGTGCGTGCGCTGCTCGAACCGGTGGAGCAGG
Source organism: uncultured Actinomycetota bacterium (assembly GCA_963716965.1). GTDB lineage: Bacteria > Actinomycetota > Actinomycetes > Actinomycetales > Microbacteriaceae > Amnibacterium. Next base: position 664,270 of record CAVQUZ010000003.1, read on the forward strand.
CGCTTGCCCAGCCACATGCCGGCGACGCCCGCCGCGATGATGCCGAAGAAGACCCAGCCGGCGAGATGGAGCGACGAGCTCAGCTGCCGATAGCTCGATCCAGCCGCGGTGCCGAGCGCGATGTAGATGAGCGCCCAGAGCAGGCACGCCGGTGCGCTCCAGGTCATGAACCGGCGGTACCGCATCTCGCCCATCCCGGCCGTCACGGGCACGAGCGCGTGCAGCACCGGCAGGAACCGCGACAGGAACACCGCGGGGCCGCCGCGTCGTGCCAGCCAGCTCTCGGCGCGCACCCACTGCGCTTCACCGACGCGCCGGCCCAGCCGACTGGTGCGGAGACGCGGCCCGAACCAGGTGCCGATGGCGAAGCCGACCGACTCGCCGCCCAGCGACCCGACGACGACCGCGACGAGCAGCACGACGAAGTCGAAGGCGGAGCGGTTCGCGGTGCTGCTCAGCAGCACGATCGTGTCGCCCGGCACGAGCAGCCCGATGAAGAGGCTCGTCTCACAGAACATGCCGACCGCCGCGACGGCGAAGCGCCAGGCGCCCATCGCCGTGATCGCGCCGAGCAGCGTCCCGATCCACGCCTCCACGGCACGCCTCCCCGCGCCCTCCGGTGGCTACGGCGCTTGCCGGTCAGCGTAGGCCCGCGGACCCGTAGGCTGAATGGCTGTTCTCCCCGTCCGCTTTGCCAGGAAGCACCGATCGACCAGTGACCAGTCCCGAAGACGTGCCGACGTTCCACGAGCTGCAGGAGAAGTGGCTCCCCGTCTGGGACGAGTTGCAGCCGTTCGCGACGAACGACCCCTCGGACAAGCGCCCCCGCAAGTACATCCTCGACATGTTCCCTTACCCGTCGGGCGACCTGCACATGGGGCACGCGGAGTCCTTCCTGTTCGGTGACATCGTCGCCCGGTATTGGCGGCAGCGCGGTTTCAACGTGCTGCACCCCATCGGCTGGGACTCGTTCGGTCTGCCTGCCGAGAACGCCGCGATCAAACGCGGCGTGAACCCCCGCGACTGGACGTACGAGAACATCGCGCAGCAGAAGGCGTCGTTCCGCCGCTACGCCGCGAGCTTCGACTGGTCGCGCGAGTTGCACACGTCCGACCCCGAGTACTACCGCTGGAACCAGTGGCTGTTCCTCAAGCTGTACGAGAAGGGGCTCGCCTACCGGAAGGACAGCTGGGTCAACTGGGACCCGGTGGACCAGACCGTGCTGGCCAACGAGCAGGTGCTGGCCGACGGCACGTCCGACCGCTCGGGCGCGGTGGTCGAGAAGAAGAAGCTGACGCAGTGGTACTTCCGCATCACCGAGTACGCGGACCGACTGCTCGATGACCTGAAGCAGCTCGAGGGCACGTGGCCCGCGAAGGTCATCGCGATGCAGCGCAACTGGATCGGCCGCTCGAACGGCGCCGACGTCGATTTCCGGATCGAGGGTCGTGACGAGCCCGTCACGGTGTTCACGACGCGACCCGACACCCTCTACGGCGCGACGTTCATGGTCGTCGCCCCCGACTCCGACCTGGCGACCGAACTGGTCGGCGGTGCGGATGCGTCGGTGCAGGCCGCGTTCGGCGACTACCTGAAGCAGACCCAGTCGCAGACGGAGGTCGAGCGGTTGTCGGCCGAGCGCCCGAAGTCCGGGGTCTTCCTCGGCCGGTACGCCATCAACCCGGTGAGCGGCGAGCGGCTGCCGATCTGGGCCGCGGACTACGTGCTGTCCGACTACGGCACGGGCGCGATCATGGCGGTGCCCGCACACGACCAGCGCGATCTCGACTTCGCGCTCGTGTTCGGCCTGCCGATCAGAATCGTCGTCGACACGCTGCAGCCGGTGACCGGATACATCCCGGTGATCCCTGCCGACGGCGTCATCGACGACATCGAGACCATCGATCCGGCGAAGACCGGCGTCGCGCTGCCCGGTGAGGGGCGTCTCGTGAATTCGGGTGCGCTGACCGGCCTGTCGAAGACGAACGCGATCGCGAAGGCGATCAAGGACCTCGAGGCGGCCGGCACGGGGCGCGCCGCGAAGCACTACCGGCTGCGCGACTGGCTGATCTCCCGCCAGCGCTACTGGGGCACGCCCATCCCGATCATCCACGGCGCCGACGGCGCCGAGATCCCGGTGCCGGAGGACCAGCTGCCGGTGACACTGCCGAACCCCGAGGGGCTCGACCTGCGGCCGCGGGGCTCGTCGCCGCTCGGCGCGGCCACCGACTGGGTCGAGGTGCCCGACCCCCGCGACGGGTCCCCGGCGCGCCGCGACCCGGACACCATGGACACGTTCGTCGACAGCTCGTGGTACTTCCTGCGGTTCCTGTCCGCGAACGACGACTCCCGCGCCTTCGACCCGGCGGAGGCGGAGAAGTGGGCGCCGATCGACCAGTACGTCGGCGGCGTCGAGCACGCGATCCTGCACCTGCTCTACGCACGCTTCATCACGAAGGTGCTCTACGACCTCGGCTACGTGACCTTCACCGAACCGTTCAACGCGCTCCTCAATCAGGGCATGGTGCTCGCCGGCGGCCAGAAGATGTCGAAGAGCCGCGGCGGCGTGAACCTCGGTGAGGAACTCGGCCTGTACGGGGTCGACGCGATCCGGCTCACCATGGCGTTCGCGGGGCCCCCGGAGGACACGATCGACTGGGAGGACGTCCGCCCCGCGGGTCAGGTGAAGTTCCTCGCCCGCGCGCTGCGGCTGGCGTCCGAGGTGACGAGCGCGCCGGACGTGGTCTGGCGCACTGGCGACGAGGCGCTGCGGCGCGTCACGCACCGATTCCTGGCCGAGGCGCCGGGACTCGTCGAGGGATTCAAATTCAACGTCGTCGTCGCCCGGATCATGGAGCTGACGAACGCCGTGCGGAAGACGATCGACGGCCCGGCGGGCCCCGGCGACGCCGCGGTGCGCGAGGCGACCGAGACGATCGCGCTGGCGCTCAGCCTGTTCGCGCCGTACACGGCGGAGGAGATGTGGGCGCAGCTCGGCTACCCGCCCTCGATCGCCCTGTACGGGTGGCGGCGCGCCGACCCGACGCTGCTCGTCGAGGAGTCGGTGACCGCGATCGTGCAGGTCGACGGCAAGGTGCGGGACCGCATCGAGGTGTCGCCGAAGATCACGGCCGAGGATCTGGAACGCCTGGCGACCGCCTCGGACAACGTCAAACGCTCGCTCGGATCGAAGCGGATCGCGCGAGTCGTCGTGCGCGCCCCGAAAGTCGTGAGCATCGCGACGGAGCAATAGCGGTTCGTAGGGAATTCATCGGCTGCTGATCCGGGAAAGCCAGGACAAGCAGGATCCGGAATGAGAATTCGCACCCCATTTCTGGGGTACGTGTGCGGCGAATGCGGCCTGTCAGCGGCCTGTTCGGTGGCTCGAGGCGCTGATAGCGTCCGGCTACCCAATTCACTCACGACCCACCCAGTCGTGATTTCCTGCCCGAAGGAATTCCCCCCAAATGCATCGTCGCGCCCTGTCATTCGTCGCGCTTCCGGCGTCGGCGGTGGTGATGGCAGCTCTTGCTGCCGCGCCCGCCGCCACCGCTGCGACCCCAAATCCCACGAAGCCGACGGCCGTCGCCAGCAGCGCCCGAGCGAGTGCCTTGCACGGCCACAAGCTCGGCGCGACCAAAGCGTCGACGAAGGAGACGCTCTCCTTCGTCTTCGCCCCGCAGAACACCGACGCGCTGTCGTCCTCCGCGCTGTCCGGCTCGAAGTCGTTCCTCTCGGTCGGCGCGTTCGCCGATCGGTACGGCCAGTCGCCCGAGACGATCGCCGAGCTGCAGTCGTACCTCGCCGAGTTCGGCATCACCACCCATCCGTTTGCCAACCGGCTCACCGTCTCGGCGAGCGGTACGGTCGCCGAATTCGACGCCGCGCTCGACGTGACGCAGTCCGACTATTCGATCCCCGCGCAGACGGCGAACGGCACGACGATCAAAGCGCAGACGGTGCACAGCAACACCACCGCGCCCCGGCTGCCCTACGACCTCGCGGCGAACCTGCTCGGCATCTTCGGTCTGACCGACTATCAGACGGCCACGAACCATGTGCAGCGGGTCACCGACGGCGTCGTGGCCCCGAAGGCGTCGAAGACCGGCTCCTTCTGCCAGAAGCTCGTCGGACTCGACGGCGCCTGCCGGCTGCCCTCCGACTTCGTGAAGCGGTACGGCGCATCCGCGTTGCAGACCGCGAGCAAGGGCGGCGCGGGCCAGACCATCGGCATCCTGACCTTCGCGTCGCTCGACTCGGGCGCCCCTGAGTACTTCTGGAAGCACTACGCCAAGGTCACCTCCGGCAAGCACCGCACGGTCACCACGGTCAACGTCGACGGCGGTTCGGGCAAGCCGAGCGAGCTCGCCGGCACAGACGAGACCGACCTCGACGTCGAGCAGGCCGGCGCGATCGCCCCGAACGCGAACATCCGCGTCTACCAGGCCCCGAACAGCGACGCCGGATTCGTCGACGTGTTCTTCGCCGCAGCGAGCGAGAACATCGCGTCCAGCGTCTCCATCAGCTGGGGCGGATCCGAGGACCTCGACGCCGCAGCGGCCGCGTCCGGCGACTCGTCGCCCGCGGTCGAGCAGGCGGTGAACGTCGCGCTCGAAGAGCTCGCCGTCCAGGGACAGTCGACCTTCACCGCCGCGGGCGACGAGGGTGCGTACGACGCCTACGCTGACCTCGGCACCACGGATCCCTCGGTCGACTTCCCGTCGTCGAGCCCGTACATCACCTCGGCCGGCGGCACCACGCTGCCGCTGAAGGTCAACCTCGGCACGACGAAGAAGCCGGCCTACGCGACCGTCTCCACCCAGCGCGCGTGGGGTTGGGACTACCTGTGGAGTCCTGCCGCGAAGGTACTCGGCCTGCCCGAGGCGGACGTCGCCCAGCTCCTGATCGCCGGTGGTGGTGGCGGCACCAGCACGCACTACGCCGTGCCGTCGTACCAGCAGGGCGTCTCCGGCGTCGCGCAGTCGAGCGCGGTCCAGTACCTGACGCCGACCGACGTGGAGAACGTCGCGCCCGGGATCGACCTGCCGACCGCGTGGTCGTTCACGGCGAAGCCCGCCGTGAGCACGGTCGCCGCGACGGGCCGTGCCGTGCCCGACCTGTCCGCGAACGCCGACCCGTACTCGGGCTACCTGCTGTACGACACGTCGGCCGTGAAGCTGGGTCTCCCGGCGCTCGAGGGTGCGGGCGGCGGCACGAGCTTCGTCTCGCCGCAGTTCGCCGCATCGGCCGCGCTGATGAACGCGCTCTGCGGTCATCGAGTCGGTCTGTGGAACCCGACCCTGTACACGCTCTCCACGAGCGCCGTCACGCCGCTGTCCACGACCGGCACGTCGAACGACAACCTGCTCTACACCGGCACCGCCGGCACCCGGTACAACCCGGCCACGGGACTCGGCACGCCGAACCTGACGCTGGTCGCGAAGGGGCTGACGCAGGGCTGAACCGCACGACACGAACGCCCCGTCGCTTTCGAGCGGCGGGGCGTTCGCCGTCTCCTCCCCAAGAGCCGCCCGGCGCGCATCCGTCCACCGATTCCGCTCCGGTCCGTCGCGCAGGCCGACGGGCCTCTAGCGTCCCCGCGTGGCATCACCGTTCCGCTCGCTGCCCGGCCTCGCCGACCCCCGTCGCCGACTGCTCGTCGCAGCCGTGCTCGCGGGCGTCGTCGTGCTGGTGGTCGCCGTCGCGATCGGCAGCGCGCGTGCCGCGGGCAGCGAGCAACGGGTCGTCACGACCTCGACCCCCGTCGCGTCGGCTGCACCGAGCGCCGTGCTCGTGCAGGTGAGCGGCGCGGTCCGCCGCCCGGGCGTGATCAGCCTGCCGTCCGGTGCCAGAGCACTGGACGCGGTCGCCGCGGCAGGCGGCCTCACCGCCTCGGCGGACGCGGCAGCGGTCAACCTCGCCGCCCGGGTCGTCGACGGCGAGCAACTCGTCGTCCCCACGAAGGCGGCGGCCGGCCCGCAATCCTCCCCGGCCGCGACGGGCGCGCCGGTGAGCCTCAACAGCGCGACCGAGCAGCAGCTCGAATCCCTGCCGCGAGTGGGACCCGCCATGGCCGCCCGAATCATCGCCTGGCGGACCGCGCACGGCGGCTTCTCGTCCGTCGAGGACCTCAAGAAGGTGTCGGGCATCGGCGACAAGACCTACGCCGATCTCGCACCGCTCGTGCAGCCGTGACCGCCACGCCGCCCCGCCGGTCCGGGCTGGCGGTCCCGGCGCTCGCCATGACGGTGCTCGCCGCGTGGCTCACGACGACACCCTCGACCGCGTGGTGGATCGCCGTCGGCGCGGGAGCGTCGGCATGCGCCGTGTTCGTCGCCCGATCGCCGCTCGCGAGGCGGCTCGGCATGTTCCGGGTCGCGGTGCTCGGCGCGACCGCGGTCGGGTGCGCCCTCGTCGCGGCGGCGATCGTGGTCGATGCGCCCGGCCGCGGCGCCGCGGGGCTGCCCACCGGCGTCGTCGTCGCGATGGATGTCCGCGTCGACGCCGTCAGGACGACCGCCTCGAACGACCACGCCGGCAACCTCTCGACGCGGCTGATCGTCGACGGCACGCTGCTGTCTGCCGCCGGCAGACCGTTCCGGGCACCGGTGCTGCTGTTCCCCTACACGCTGCCGTCACGGATGCGCGCCCCGGGCACGGTCATCGAACTGGACGGCGTCGCGACGCGGCAGGCGCCGGACGACGACGTCGCCGCGACGGTGTCCGTGCACGGCACGCCGCGCATTCGGGCGCCGGCGGATCCGCTGCAGTCGGGTGCCGACCGGCTCCGCGCCGGGTTCTCCACCGCCGCCCGCATCGTGCCGGGTGACGGGGGTGCGCTGCTGCCCGGTCTCGCGATCGGGGATACGAGCGCGGTCGATCCGTCGCTCGACGCGGCGATGAAGGCGTCGTCCTTGAGTCATCTCACCGCGGTGTCCGGTGCGAACTGCGCGGTCATCACCGCCGTCGTCTTCGCGCTCGCGGGCCTCCTGCGGCTGCCGCGATCGGCCCGGATCGCGGCGGCGGTGGTCGCACTGCTCGGGTTCGTGGTCCTGGTCACGCCGCAGCCGAGCGTGCTGCGCGCCGGCGTGATGGCGCTGATCGCGCTCGCCGGCCTGGCGACAGGCCGCCGCACGGGCGGCCTCGGGGCGCTGTCGCTGGCGGTGGTCGTGCTCGTGCTCGTCGATCCGTGGTCCGCCCGCACCGCGGGATTCGTGCTGAGCGCCGCGGCGACGGCGGGGCTGCTGCTGTTCACGAGGCCGCTGCAGCACCGACTCGAACGCCGGCTGCCGCCGCGCGTCGCGCTGGCCGTCGCCGTACCGGTCGCCGCGCAGCTCGCCTGCCAGCCGCTGCTGGTGCTGCTGCAACCGTCCATCCCGCTGTTCGGCGTGCTCGCGAACGTGCTCGCGGAGCCGGCGGCGCCGGTCGCGACGATCCTCGGCCTCATCGGCTGCCTCGTGCTGCCGCTGCTGCCCTGGCTCGGACGTGCGATGGTCGTGCTCGGCTGGCTGCCCGCCGCTTGGATCGCGTGGGTCGCACGCTGGGCGGCGGCGCTGCCCGCGCTGCCGTGGCTGCCGGGAGCCGTCGGAGCGGTCGCCGCGTTCACGCTACTGATCGCCGTGCTCGTGGCGCTCTCGCACGGGCCACGGCGCGCGCGGATCGCGGGTGCCGTGGTCGCTGCGGCAGCGGTCCTCGTCATCGTCGGGACGCTCGTCGGCAGCGGGACGGGCGTGGTCGCGGCACGGCTCGCGAACTGGGAGATCGCGGCGTGCGACGTCGGGCAGGGCGACGGGCTGGTCCTGAACGGCGGGGGAGGCCACTTCGCGCTCGTCGACACCGGGCGTCGGCCGGCGCCCATCGCCGCCTGCCTCACCGCCCTCGGTGTCGGTCGGGTCGACCTCGCCGTCCTGACCCACTACGACGCCGACCACGTCGGGGCGGTCCGGTCGCTCGCGTCCCGGATCGGGACGGCGTTCGTGGGTCCGAGCGACGGGGCGGCCGCCGACGGACTGCGGGCCGCGCTGGTGGCCGCCGGCGTCGCGGTCGAGCAGGTGCATCGCGGCGAATCCGCGCGGGTCGGCCGGTTGCGACTCGACGTCGTGTGGCCGCCGTCGCCCCTCGGGGTAATCCAGCCGGGCAATCCGGCGAGCGTGACGGTCGTCGTGCACGGCACGCTGACCTCGCTCTTCACCGGCGATCTGGGTGAGGCCGCGCAGGACGCGCTGCTCGCAGCGGGACCGTTGCCGCGTGTCGACGTGGTGAAGGTCGCGCACCACGGCTCGGCCGACCAGAGCCCGGCGTTCTACGCACGGCTCGGCGCAGCGGTCGGGGTGATCTCCGTCGGCGTCGACAACGACTACGGCCATCCGACGGCGCGACTGCTCGGCATCCTCGCGCAGGACGGCATCCTGCCCGAGCGGACGGACCAGCAGGGCATGATCCTGCTCGGGCGGAGCGCCGGGGGAGGCGTGGCGGTGTGGTCGGAGCGCGCGGGGGGTGCTGCGCGCTGGCGGCCGGCTCGGCGCTGACGGACCCGCCGGTTACCGTTGGGGCATGGCGCAGAGGACGACGAGAGCGGCCGCCCCGGCACGCGGCGCGAAAGCCCCCGCGCGCAAGCCCGCCATTCCCGTCGTCGCGTGGCACGAGGCCCGGCCGGCGGCGGTCGTGCTCGTCTCCGGGCCCGAGGAACTGCTCGCGGACCGGGCGATCCGGCGAATCCGCGAGACCATGGTCGCGGCCGACCCCGCCACCGAGGTGTCCGACATCGACGCGGCCGCCTGTGCACCGGGCGAACTGCTCACGTTGGCGAGTCCGTCGCTGTTCGGCGAGCCGCGATTGATCCGCGTCGCCGCCGTCGAGCGCACGAACGACGTCTTCCTCGAGGACGCCGTGCGCTACCTCGCGGCGCCGGCCGACGACACCGTGCTCGTGCTGCGGCATTCGGGCGGCGTGCGTGGCAAGAAGCTGCTCGACGAGGTGCGCCGCGGCACGGGTGGCGGCATCGAGATCACGTGTGCCGAGATCACCCGCGACGGCGACCGCGCCGACTTCGCGGCCGCCGAATTCCGTGCCGCGGGCAAGCGGATCGCACCCGCGGCGCTGCGCTCCCTGGTGTCCGCCTTCCAGGCCGATCTCGGCGAACTCGCGTCCGCGTGCCAGCAACTGATCGCCGACACGTCAGGCGACGTCACCGAACGCACCGTCGAGCGGTACTACGCGGGACGGGTCGAGACGAACTCGTTCGCGGTCGCGGATGCGGCGCTCGCCGGCCGCCGCGGAGACGCGCTCGTGCTCCTGCGGCACGCCCTCGACAGCGGCGCGGACCCGGTCCCGATGGTCGCGGCGATCGCGATGAAGCTGCGCACCATGGCCCGGGTCATGGACGTCCGCGGTCCCAGCGCCCAGGTCGCCGCCGAGGTCGGACTCGCGCCGTGGCAGATCGATCGCGCACGACGGGACGCGGTGGGATGGGAGCCGGCCGGGCTCGGCCGTTGCATCGTGCTGACCGCGACCACGGACGAGCGGGTCAAGGGCGCATCCCGCGACCCCGTCTACGCGCTCGAACGGCTCGTCACGCTGGTGTCGTCACGGGGCGTCCCCGACGACCACTGAACCGGCGAGCACTGAACCGACGAGCGGCCCCCGTCCGAGGACGAGGGCCGCTCATTTCGCGCCGGAACGGGGCCGGGCAGCAGTGAGGTCCTAGAGCGCCGCGACCTGCTTGGCGATGGCCGACTTGCGGTTCGCCGCCTGGTTCTTGTGGATGATGCCCTTGGACGAGGCCTTGTCGAGTTTCTTCAAGGCGTGCGCGAGGGCCGTGGCGGCCGCGTCCTTGTCGCCGGCGGCGACGGCGACGCGCACCTGACGGACGTACGTCCGCAGCTCGCTCTTGACTGCCTTGTTGCGCTCGTGCGCCTTGGCGTTGGTGCCGATGCGCTTCATCTGCGACTTGATGTTCGCCATACTTCGAATCCTCTTCGTGACACGCTCGTGGCGCGACCGGAGCGCGGCTCCAGGAGGAGTCGTGCGGCCCGATCCGGGCGGATCGGAGGCGTGCGCTCCGTTGAATGCTTGGGGAACGCGTTCGGTCGCGGAAACCGACTGATCACACTACCAGGTCGCCGGTCGGCACGCCTCCTCGCGTGCGTGCCAGGATGACCGTGCATTTGCTCGGACGAGGGAGTCGATATGAGCGATACGACAGCGAGTCAGGCGCAGCTCGACGCCGCGGCTGCCGCCGCGGAGGCCGAAGCACTCGAAGCAGCGGCCGAGCTCGCCGCCGCGAAGGCCAGGGCGGCCGTCGCGGCCGCCGCCGCGGCTCGTGCCGCCGCGCAGGCGGCGGCGTCGCCCGCTCCCGCACCGGCCGTTCCCGCCGCAGCCCCCGTCGCAGTGCCCGCTCCCACCGCATCCGCGCCGCTCGGCACCGCCGGCGTGACCGCGATCAAGAACGGGTACGCCTTCACCGGCGTCGCACTCGAACTGGGTGCGCTCATGAACGGCGCTCCCGACCCCGACGTACAGATCCGCATCCCGCTCGGCATGCTGAACCGGCACGGGCTCGTCGCGGGCGCGACGGGCACCGGCAAGACGCGCACGCTCCAGGCGCTCGCCGAGCAGCTCTCGACCAACGGTGTCCCGGTGTTCGCGGCGGACATCAAGGGCGACCTGTCGGGCGTCGCGACGGCCGGCACCAGCAACCCGAAGCTGCTCGCCCGCACGCAGGGGATCGGGCAGGACTGGTCGGCAGCCGCGCATCCGACCGAGTACTTCTCCCTCGGCGGGTCCGGCAAGGGCGTGCCGATCCGCGCGACCGTGCACGGGTTCGGTCCGCTGCTGCTGAGCCGCGCGCTCGGCCTCAACGAGACCCAGGCGTCGAGCCTGTCGCTGGTCTTCCACTACGCCGAGGACAACGGACTCGCGCTGCTCGACCTCGCCGACCTGCGCAGCGTGCTGCAGTACCTCGCGAGCCCCGACGGCAAGGGCGAGCTGACGAACCTCGGCGGCCTGGCTCCGGCGACGGTCGGCGTGATCCTGCGCGAGCTCGTCGCCTTCGCCGACGGCGGCGCGGAGCAGTTCTTCGGCGAGCCCGAGATCGACACCGCCGAGTTCATCCGCACCGCCGCCGACGGCCGCGGCGTCATCAGCCTGCTCGAAGTGCCGGGCGTGGCGGACAAGCCGCTGCTGTACTCCACGTTCCTCATGTGGCTGCTCGCCGACCTGTACAACGACCTGCCCGAGGTCGGCGACCTCGACAAGCCCAAGCTCGTCTTCTTCTTCGACGAGGCGCACCTGCTGTTCGCGGACGCCTCGAAGGACTTCCTCGACCAGATCATCCGCACCGTCCGGCTGATCCGGTCGAAGGGCGTCGGCATCTTCTTCGTGACCCAGACGCCGAAGGATGTGCCCGGCGACGTGCTCGCGCAGCTCGGGTCGCGGGTCCAGCACCAGTTGCGGGCGTTCACCCCGGACGATGCGAAGGCGCTGCGCGCCACCGTGTCCACCTACCCGAAGTCGGGGTACGACCTCGAGGAGCTGCTCACGACCCTCGGGATCGGTGAGGCGGTCGTGACGGTGATGAACGAGGCGGGCGCACCGACGCCGGTCGCCTGGACCCGGCTGCGCGCGCCCCAGGGCGTGATGGGTCCCACGCCGGACGCCGACATCGACGCGGCGGTCGCCGCATCGCCGCTTCAGGCGAAGTACGGGACCGCGATCGACCGCGAGTCGGCGCACGAGATCCTCACCGGCAAGATGAACGCCGCGGCGGACGCCGCGACGGCCAAGGCCGACGCGGCAGCGGCGGCGAAGGCGGCTGCGGCGCAGGCGAAGTCCGACGCGGCAGCGGCGCGCACGGCGGCCGCTGCGCAGAAGGAGGCCGAACGGCAAGCCGCGGCCGACGCCCGGGCCCGGGCCCAGAAGGCGGCGAAGAGCCAGAAGATGGTGGTCGACGTGCTGAAATCCCCGACCACGAAGATGGTGCTGAATTCCGTTTTCGAGGGCATCTTCGGCACCAGGAAGCGCCGCTGACCCACGGGCCCTGCCCCGCTGCCTCGAGCCCGGCGATCCCGAGCACCGCGACCCCGGCCGCCGCACCCTCCAGCGCCGAAACCCGACCGCCGCAACCCCAAGCACTTCAGCAGGACATTTTCTGTTCAGCAGGACATTTTCGGCAGTTTGGTCCTGCCGAAGAGAAAATGTCCTGCTGAAGTGCTCGGAGGGGGCGGTCGCCGGGCGCCCGTAAGTTGGATGCATGCCACGGCTCGCGCTCTCGCCCGCCACCATGCCCGTGTCGGGCATTCGCCGCATCCACGAGATCGCGCTCACGCTGCCCGATGTCATCGGACTCGCGGTCGGTGAGCCCGACGTGGCGGTCGCCCAGCACGTGCTGGACGCGGGCAGCGGCGCGTGGCTCGCCGACGACACGAATTACACCGCCAACGCGGGGATCCTGCCGCTGCGGAAGGCGATCGCGGAGAAGGTCCGCCGCGACAACGGCATCGAAGCCGGCGCCGACCAGATCTGGGTCACGAACGGCGCCACCCAGGCGATCTACTTCGCGCTGACCCTGCTGCTCGGGCCGGGCGACGGCGTGCTCGTGCCGGATCCGGGCTACACGACGTTCTCGATGAGCGTCCGCGCCCTGCATGCCACGGTGCAGCCGTATCCGCTCCGCGGCGAGCACGACTTCCTGCCGACGGTCGCCGATCTCGAGGCCGCCGTGACGCCCGAGACGCGCGTCATCATCCTGAACTCGCCGTCCAACCCGCTCGGCGCCGTGTTCCCGGCGGACACCGTCCGCGAGCTGCTCGACTTCGCTGCTCGGCACGACCTGTGGGTCCTCTCCGACGAAGTGTACGAAGCGTTCACGTACGGCCTGCCGCACATCAGCCCCGCCTCCCTGCCGGGCGGCGAGCGCGTCATCACCGTGTGCTCGCTCTCGAAGACCTATGCGCTGACCGGTGCGCGGCTCGGCTATCTGGTGCTGCCGCCGGGCGACACGACGGTGCTCGGCGCGCTGCAGGAGGCGATGATCTCCTGCCTCAACTCGCCGGCGCAGCGGGCCGCGATCGCGGCGGTGACCGGGCCGCAGGATGCGGTCGTGGCGGCGCGCGAGCACTACCGCCGCAACCTGAACGCAGCGACGGCGCTGCTCGACGCCGCGGGCATCCGCTACCTGGTGCCCCGCGGTGCGTTCTACCTCTGGATCGACGTGTCGTACGCCACGGCCGGCGACGTCGCCGGCTGGGCCGAGCGGTTCCTGATCGAGCAGCGCGTGTCGGTGGCACCTGGCAGCGCGTTCGGCGTGCGGGGCGAGGGCTGGATCCGCGTCTGCGTGGCGGCGAGCCGGGACACGCTCCTCGAGGGGCTCGGCCGCTTGCCGAAACCCTGATCCACGACCGTGCCCGGTCTCCTGAACCGTGATCGGGGTCAGGACTCCGGCGTGCGGTCGATGATCGTGTCCTGCCGGTCCTCGAGGCCGTGCCGGATGCGGACGAGATAGCGCTCGGGCATCGCGGGCAGCGCCGCGATCGGGAACCACGCCGCGGCGAGTGACTCGTCGTCCCCGACGGCGGGCTCGCCCTCGATCCACCGCAGTCGGTAGGTGAGGTTCGAGTACTGCGAGCGGTCGCCGTTCGGGTAGCGGTACTCCCTGGTCGTGGTGACGGCCGCGAGTCGTTCCACCTCGGCGGTCACGCACGCCTCCTCGAGCACTTCACGCTCGGCGGCGGTCGCCGTGTGCTCGCCCGGCTCCACGATGCCTGCGATCGGCGACCATTCGCCGGTGTCCGCGCGCTGCACGAGCAGCACCTCGTCGCCGCGGACGACCACGGCCGTGACGCCGACGAGCCAGAGCGGCTCGTGCCCGATCTGTTCGCGCAGCCGCAGGATGAACTCGGGAGTCGGCACGTCCCGACCCTACGGCCGCGGCGCCGGACCCCCGTGTGTGGCGCCGCCGGGAGTGGGGGAGCCGGCGGCGGCGGGGTGCGGCCCAAAGGCGTGGGAAACTTGGGCGCCATGCCACGCGCCCTCACGCCCCTCGAGCCCGCGGCAACCGACCCCGCTCGCATCCGCAACTTCTGCATCATCGCCCACATCGACCACGGCAAGTCGACGCTCGCGGACCGGATGCTCGGCATCACGGGCATCGTGTCCGACCGCGACGCGCGGGCCCAGTACCTGGACCGCATGGACATCGAGCGCGAGCGCGGCATCACGATCAAGAGCCAGGCGGTCCGGATGCCGTGGGCCGTCGGCGGCGAGACCTACGCGCTGAACATGATCGACACGCCTGGTCATGTCGACTTCACGTACGAGGTGTCGCGGTCGCTCGCCGCATGCGAGGGCGCGATCCTGCTCGTCGACGCGGCGCAGGGCATCGAGGCGCAGACGCTCGCGAACCTGTACCTCGCGCTCGAGAACGACCTCGAGATCATCCCCGTGCTGAACAAGATCGACCTGCCGGCCGCAGACCCCGAGAAATACGCGGAGGAGCTCGCCAATCTCATCGGCGGCGACCCCGCCGAGGTGATGCGCGTGTCCGGCAAGACGGGCGTCGGTGTGGAGGAGCTGCTCGACCGCGTGGTCGCGCGCATCCCCGCGCCGGTCGGTGACCCCAACGGGCCCGCCCGCGCCGCGATCTTCGACTCGGTGTACGACTCGTACCGCGGCGTGGTCACGTACATCCGCATGGTCGACGGCAGCCTTGCGCCCCGTGAGCGCATCCGCATGATGTCGACGAACGCGGTGCACGACCTGCTCGAGATCGGCGTCTCGTCGCCCGAGCCGGTGCCCACGAAGGGGCTCGGCGTCGGCGAGGTCGGCTACCTGATCACCGGCGTGAAGGACGTGCGCCAGTCGAAGGTCGGCGACACCGTCACGAACGCCGCGAAGCCGGCCGCCCAGGCGCTGCCGGGCTACACCGAGCCGAAGCCGATGGTGTACTCGGGGCTCTATCCGATCGACGCATCCGACTATCCCGAGCTCCGCGAGGCGCTCGACAAGCTCAAGCTCTCCGATGCGGCGCTCGTCTACGAGCCCGAGACGAGCGTCGCGCTCGGCTTCGGATTCCGCTGCGGATTCCTCGGCCTGCTGCACCTCGAGATCGTGACCGAGCGCCTCGAGCGCGAATTCGGCCTGGACCTGATCGCGACTGCGCCCTCCGTGATCTACGAGGTCGACACCGACGACGGCAAGAGCGTGGTCGTCACGAACCCGAGCGAATTCCCGATCGGCAAGGTCTCCGAGGTGCGCGAACCGATCGTGAAGGCCGCGATCCTGACGCCGAAGGACTACGTCGGCACGGTCATGGAGCTCTGCCAGAGCCGGCGCGGCTCGCTGAACGGCATGGAGTACCTCTCCGAGGACCGCGTGGAGATCTCGTACACGATGCCGCTCGGCGAGATCGTCTTCGACTTCTTCGACCAGCTGAAGAGCCGCACCGCCGGCTACGCGAGCCTCGACTACGAGCCCATAGGCGAACAGGACGCGGACCTCGTGAAGGTGGACATCCTGCTGCAGGGAGAGCGGGTGGACGCGTTCAGTGCGATCGTGCACCGCGACAAGGCCTACGCCTACGGCGTACTCATGACCGAGCGGCTCAAGAAGCTGATCCCGCGGCAGCAGTTCGAGGTGCCGATCCAGGCCGCGATCGGCGCCAGGATCATCGCCCGCGAGTCCATCAGGGCGATGCGCAAGGACGTGCTCGCCAAGTGCTACGGCGGCGACATCACCCGGAAGCGCAAGCTGCTCGAGAAGCAGAAGGAGGGCAAGAAGCGGATGAAGACCATCGGCCGCGTCGAAGTCCCTCAGGATGCGTTCATCGCCGCCCTGTCCGGGGACGGGGACACGGCGAAACCCAAGAAGTAGCGCCACCGCCGACGGCGTCGTGTAGGCATCACCGCGCGGTGTAGGGGGCTCGGCGGCGTGTCGTCCTGCGCCGCGCGGTGATGCCTACACGGCGCGCAGGGACGGCCGAATCCGAGCCGGCATCGGGTTTTCGGGGCCCCCACTTCGGGAGGTTTTCGCGCGCCAGAACGACGACACACGCCCCAGTCCGGGTACCCAGGACACCAGGGGAAACCCGACCTGCCATGGACGGCGGGGGTGAAAGGGGCGGAAATCATGGCAATCGTGGGGCGGACCACCGGCGTCGACGATCGACTCTGGACCAAGGCATTCGAATGGGCGGCGACGCGCACCGCGCCGGCGCCCGGACCGCGCAGGCGCACCGCCGGCGCTCCGCAGATCAACCTGAACTACGCGGCGGTCGGCGCGACCGTGCACGAGCACGTGCTGCTCGCGCCTCCGGACGGCTTCCGCGCGACCCAGTCGACCCAGCGCATCGGCAGCGGCGCCGCCCGCTTCGACGTCGCCGGCCGCAACCTCATGACGTGGGGCGCGTTCCGTGGTGCCGGCATCGCGGTCGAGGAGATCGGATACGAGGACATCGCCGACGCCGAGCCGTCACAGGCGCTCGTGCTCGCCGACGGCACCCCGTGGATCACCGCGGGCATGACCGCGACGCTGGTCCTCCGCGACGGCCGCTTCCCGGTTCGCGCCAAGGTCAAGATCCTCGGCGTCGTCGACGAGCCCGGCCGCATCGGCTACCTGATGGGCACCTGCCAGGGCAGCGACGCGCGCATGGAGTGGTTCCTCGTGCTCGAACACCGCGACGACGACACCGTCGTGCTGCAGCTGCGCTGTCTCGCCGACCCGTCGGCGCTGCGCTTCAAGATGCCGATCGTCTCGACGAAGTTCGGCGAGAAGCGCTTCACGCGACGCTGCATGGCGGCGCTCCACCCGACCCACAGCGCGGCCTGACACCGCCGCGGTCAGGCTTCGTGCTGTCCCCGAGGCGTCGCGCACAGCACGAAGCCTGACCGGCGCGGGGGAAGATGGGGGCATGCCGTCCGCACTGCCGCCGGGAGATCCGGCGCCCGCGGACGGGATGCTGCCGGCATCCGTCGTCGACGGCGCTGCCGAGCGCGATCTCGGCGTGTACCTGCACGTGCCGTTCTGCCGCGTCCGCTGCGGCTACTGCGACTTCAACACCTACACGGCGGATGAGTTGCGGGGCGCGCGCCGCCAGGACTTCGCCGGTCAGGCCGCCGACGAGGTGCGGTTCGGCGCGGCGGTGCTCGCCGCGTCGGGCCTGCCCCAGCGCGCCGCGAGCACGGTCTTCTTCGGCGGCGGCACGCCCACGATGCTGCCCCCCGCCGACCTCGCCGCCATGCTCGGCGCGGTGCGCACCGAGTTCGGGCTCGCGCACGGGGCCGAGGTCACGACCGAGGCGAACCCCGACTCGATCGATCGCGAGGGTCTCGGACGGCTCGCCGACGCCGGCTTCACCCGAGTCTCGTTCGGCATGCAGTCCGCCGTGCCGCACGTCCTCGCGACCCTCGACCGCACGCACGACCCGGCCCGGGTGCCGCAGGTCGTGCGGTGGGCCCGTGCGGCCGGGCTGCAGGTCTCGGTCGACCTGATCTACGGCACCCCCGGGGAGTCGCTCGCCGACTGGCGCACGTCGGTCGACGCCGCCCTGGCGATGGAACCCGACCACATCTCCGCCTACGCCCTGATCGTCGAGCAGGGCACCGCGCTCGCCCGCGCGATCCGGCAGGGCCGCATCCCCGCGCCCGACGACGACCTGCAGGCGGATGCGTACGACCTCGCCGACGAGGCGTTCGGCGCCGCGGGCCTGTACTGGTACGAGGTGAGCAATTGGGCGCGCGGCGACGCGCACCGTTCCCGGCACAACCTGGCCTACTGGACCGGGCAGGACTGGTGGGGCGTCGGGCCGGGCGCGCACAGCCACGTCGGCGGCGTGCGGTGGTGGAACGTGAAGCACCCGGCGGCGTACGCCGAGCGGATCGCCGCAGGCGTCTCGCCCGCCGCGGGTCGGGAGACGCTGACGGCGGCCGAGCGCTCCGTCGAACGGATCCTGCTCGAGTCGCGCATCGCGGAGGGTGTGCCCGTCACGGCTCTCGCGGCGGAGGGGCGCAACGCCGTCGCCGGGCTCATCGCCGACGGGCTGGTCGTCGGGGCCGCCGCCGTGCGCGGCCGCATCGTGCTGACCCGCCCCGGGCGGCTGATGGCGGATGCGGTCGTCCGCCGCCTCGTGCCGTAGAAGCCAGAAGGGCCGCCCTCGGGGCGGCCCTGTACTGACCAGAAGGGCCGCCCCGAGGGGCGGCCCTTCGTCGTGCTGTGGTGCGGGGCGGTGCTACTTCACGAACTGGATCGACAGCGGGTACTTGTACAGCTCGCCCCGGTTCGCGGCCATGGCGGCGAGGATCGAGAAGACGATGATGACGACCCAGACGGCCAGCACCACGACGATGCCGATGATGACGATGAACAGGATGTAGCCGATCACGTAGGCGATCAGCATGGTCAACTGGAAGTTGAGCGCCTGCCGCGCGTGCTCGCGCACGAACGCGCTGCGGTCCTTGAGGACCAGGTAGCCGACCAGCGGCGAGATGAAGCCGATGATGATGCCGCCGATGTGGATGAGCGTCGCCCAGAGCTTCTCATCGCTCGGGCTGAGCGGTTGCACCGCTGCGGGGGGAGGAACGGACATGTGATGCTCCTTGCGGATTCGACAGGTGTGATGCCTGGTGGTTAGCGGATGAGGTGAAGGCTGAGGGGGTACCGGACCGGCCGGTCGCGGGACGCGCCGAAGCCGACCCACGCGGACGCGATCAGGTCGAACAGGGCGATCGCCAAGCACACGAACGAGACGACGAGCAGCAGCACGAAGACGTCGAAGTAATGGCCGTTGCTGAGGACGGCCTGGCCGATCAGCGGCGCCCCGGCCTGCAGGACGACCATGAGGCCGACCCAGGTGATCTGGAAGTTGAGTGCGCCGCGCGCGGCCTCGCGCACCTCGGGGCGACCACGCGCGACCAGGAACGTGATGAGCGACGGCAGCACGGCGACCACGCCCACCCACCCGAGGACCGGACCGATCATGGCGAGCAGCCCGCCGGCGAGGTGCAACAGCACCGGCAGCACGGTGCCCGGCTGCCGAGGCACGGCGGAGACACGGGTGGGGCCCGTCCGCTCGCTCATCGCGTCTCCTTCGCGCGGCGCGCGCGAACGCACGACGCCACAGTCAAGCCACAGACTAGTGCCAGGCCGAATGCCTGACCAGGGCCGACACTCGGGTGTGGAACGACCCCATTCGGGTGGCGCGACGCGCCGGAAACGACCGTCTGACCGGTAGTATTGGCACTCCGTTCGTCCGAGTGCCAGCAGGTGGCGCGGCGTGCGGAGCCTTCGACGACTGGGAGGACCGATGGTCAGCGAACGCGGCCTCGACGTTCTACGGGCGATCGTGACGGACTACGTCGCCTCGCGGGAGCCCGTCGGCTCCAAGTCGCTCGTCGAGCGGTACAGCTTCGGGGTCTCGGCCGCGACCATCCGCAACGACATGGCCGCCCTCGAGGAGGAGGAGCTGATCGCGGCTCCGCACACCTCGAGCGGCCGGGTGCCGACCGACAAGGGGTACCGCCTGTTCGTCGACCACCTCGTCCGACATCCGCCCGCTCTCCGGCGCGCAGCGGCACGCGATCCAGACGTTCCTGGGCGCCGGCGCCGACCTCGACGACGTGCTGGCACGCACGGTGCGGATGCTGTCGCAGCTCACGAACCAGGTGGCCCTCGTGCAGGTCCCCGTGCTGCCGCGGTCACGCGTGCGGCACGCGGAACTCGTGATGCTGTCGCGGCAGCGCCTGCTCGTGGTGCTCATCACGGACGCCGGCCACGTCGACCAGCACTCGATCGAGATCGGGCCGGCCGAGGAACTCGACGAAGAGGTCGTCGCGGACCTGCGTGCCCGGCTCAACGCCGCACTCGTCGGCAAGCTGCTCGGCGAAGCGATGCCGTCGCTCGCGAAGCTCACGGATTCGTTCCCGCCGGCCAGGACCGCGCTCGTGCAGCGCGTCGTCGATGCGATCGCCGGACTCGTCGAGGACCGCAGGCAGGACCGACTGGTCATGTCGGGCGCCGCGAACCTCGCGCGCACCGAAAAGGACTTCCCCGGCAGCATCCTGCCGGTGCTCGAAGCGATCGAGGAGCAGGTCGCGCTGCTGCGGCTGTTCGGGGAGATGGAGCTCGATGCGCGCGGCGTCTCCGTGCTCATCGGCAGGGAGAACGCCGCGGCGGGACTGGCCGAGGCGTCGATCCTTGCGGGCGGGTACCGTTCCGCTGCGGGCGAAGTGGCCAGGGTCGGTGTGCTGGGACCGACGAGGATGGATTACTCCGGCAACATCGCGGCGGTGCGCGCGGTCGCGCGGTACTTGTCGAAACTGCTGGGCGAAGCGTGACGCGGACGGCAGCACCGCCTGCGCGACGGAAGGACGAAGCAAGTGGCTGATCACTACGAGGTCCTCGGCGTCGCGAGGGAGGCCTCGCCCGAGGAGATCAAGAAGGCGTATCGCCGGCTCGCGCGACAGTTGCATCCGGATGTGAATCCGGGCGACGACGCCGCCGAACGCTTCAAGGCGGTGACGCACGCGTACGACGTGCTGTCCGACCCGCGGCAGCGCGAGGAGTACGACCTCGGCCCGCGCGGTGGGGCCGGTGCACAGGGGTTCGGTTTCGGCGACATCTTCGAGACGTTCTTCGGTGGGGGTGCCGCGGGTCGCGGCGGCCCCAAGTCGCGCCGCGAACGCGGCCAGGACGCGCTGCTCCGGCTCGAGGTCGAGTTGGAGGACGTCGTCTTCGGCACACACCGCGACATCGAGTTCGACACCGCCGTGGTCTGCGACGTCTGCCACGGGTCGTGCTGCCAGCCGGGCACGTCGCCGGCGACCTGCGACATCTGCCGCGGTACCGGGCAGATCCAGCGTGCAGTCCGTTCGCTGCTCGGCAACGTGATGACGTCCAGTCCGTGCACGGTCTGCCGCGGCTACGGCACCGTCATTCCGCATCCGTGCGCCAACTGCGCCGGTCAGGGCCGGGTGCGCGCGCGCGTCACCATCCCGGTCGACATTCCCGCGGGCGTCGAGACGGGTCTGCGGCTGCAGCTCGCGGGCAGCGGTGAGGTCGGCCAGGGCGGCGGCCCGAACGGTGACCTGTACCTCGAGATCAAGGTGCGCCACCACGACGTCTTCAGCCGGTCCGGCGACGACCTGCTCGCGACACTCGAGGTGCAGATGGTCGACGCCGTGCTCGGCTCGACGGTCACGCTCGACGGGCTCGACGGTCCCGTCGAGATCGAGATCCGGCCGGGTGCGCAGAGCGCCGACGTCATCACGGTCCCTGCGCGCGGCATCACACGGCTGCGCGGCACCGGCCGCGGCGACCTGAAGGTCGGCGTGCAGGTCGTCACACCGAGCAAGCTCGACACGCGTGAGCGGGAGCTCTTCAAGCAGTTCGCCGCGCATCGCAAGCCGAAGCCCCCGCAGTTCGCGCACTTCCAGCAGGGCCTCTTCACGAAGCTGCGCGATCGCTTCCTCGGCGTCTGAACTTGGCGCACTTCTACCTGTCGGACTCGGTGACGGGTGCCGGCGAGGGGGCGATCGTGGTCCTCTCCGGTGACGAGGGCCGGCACGCCGCGACCGTCGCGCGCCTGCGCGTCGGCGAGCGGGTGCAGGTCGGCGACGGCCGTGGTCGTGTGGCGGTGGCCGAGGCCGTCGCGGTCTCGAAGGACGCCGTCGAGTTGCGCGTCGAGCAGGCGCGCGACGTGCCGGCTCCCGCACACCGGATCCTGCTCGTGCAGGCGCTCGCGAAGTCGGGCAGGGACGAACTCGCGATCCAGGCGGCGACGGAGCTCGGCGTCGATGTGATCGTGCCGTGGCAGGCGTCGCGGAGCGTCACCAGGTGGAACGGCCCGAAGGTCGCGACCGGCGCCGCCCGATGGACGGCGATCGTGCGTGAGGCGGGCAAGCAGGCGATGCGGCCGCGGATCCCGGAGGTGCTGGCGCTGCACTCGACGACGTGGGTCACGGGACTCGCGCGCGGGAAGTTCCTGCTGGTGCTGGACCCCGACGCGACCGAGCGGCTCGCCGACGCCGTGCCGCGCGACCTCGACCGGGACCTCGTCGTGGTGGTGGGGCCCGAGGGCGGCATCGCCCCCGATGAGCTCCACGCACTGACGGAGGCCGGCGCGGTGACCGCGCGCATGGGGCCGACGGTGCTGCGCACCTCGACGGCCGGCCCTGCGGCGCTCGCCGCGCTCGCGATGCACCTCGATCTCTGGCCGTGAGGACCGCCGATCCGGGCCCCTCGCTGTCCGTGTGCGCCGGTACCATGGACCCCACCATGGTGAGCACCGAGCCGAGCATCTTCAGCCGGATCCTGTCGGGGGAGATCCCCGGTGAGATCCTGCTGCAGACCGACCGCGTGTTCGTGATCCGCGACCTGCATCCGCAGGCGCCCGTGCACCTGCTCGTCATCCCGAAGACCGCCCGGTTCGCGAACGTCGTCGAGCTCGCCGCGGGCGATCACGGACTGCTCGCCCACATGGTCGAGGTCGCACAGACCGCGGCCGTGCAGGCCGGCAGCCCGGACTTCCGCCTCGTCTTCAACACCGGCGGCGACGCGGGCCAGACCGTGTTCCACGTCCATGCGCACGTCCTCGGCGGCGGCGTGAAGGAGACCCCTCTTGCCTGATGGCGACGACGCCCCCGACGGCACCCGCTTGACCGGCCGCCGGAGTGCGACCGCCAGGCGCGCCACCTTCATCGACGGGGCGCCGGGCACCGTGTTCCCCGGCGCGGTGACCCGCTCGCTGTCGATCGACGGCATCGCGATGGTCAGGCTGCTCGGCCCGCAGGACCGGCTGCTCACGCAGATCGAGAAGCAGTTCCCGCTGGTCGACGTGCTCGTGCGCGGCAACGAGATGACGCTGGTCGGCGAGCAGGGCCAGGTCGAGGCGACCGAGCGGCTCATCCAGGAACTCCTCGAGATGGTCAGGCAGGGCCACGACCTCGGGCCCGTCGACGTCGACTCGTCGGCGCGCATCCTCGAGAGCGACCGCGACTCGTCGCCGGCCGAGCTGCTCAGCCAGGCGATCGTCACCGCCCGCGGCAAGAGCGTCCGCGCGAAGACGCTGGGCCAGAAGGCCTACGTCGAGGCGATCGACGCCAACACCGTCACGTTCGGCATCGGCCCCGCCGGCACGGGCAAGACGTATCTCGCCATGGCGAAGGCCGTGCAGGCGCTGCAGCGCAAGATGGTCAACCGCATCATCCTGACCCGGCCCGCGGTCGAGGCGGGGGAGCGGCTCGGGTACCTGCCCGGCACGCTCACGGACAAGATCGACCCCTACCTGCGGCCGCTCTACGACGCCCTGAACGAGATGATGGACCCCGAGCTGGTCCCGAAACTCATGGCGTCGTCGACCATCGAGGTCGCACCGCTCGCCTACATGCGCGGCCGCACCCTGAACGACTCCTTCGTCGTGCTCGACGAGGCGCAGAACACGACGCCCGAGCAGATGAAGATGTTCCTCACCCGCCTCGGCTTCGGCTCGAAGATGGTCGTCACCGGCGACGTCACGCAGGTCGACCTGCCCGCCGGGGTGTCCGGGCTGCAGACGGTGACGCGGGTGCTGTCGGGGATCGACGACATCCACTTCGCCTACCTCACGAGCGACGACGTCGTCAGGCACACCCTGGTCGGCCGAATCGTCGACGCGTACACGAAGCACGACGCGCAGGTCGCGGCGGTCCGCGCGACCAGGCGGGCCGAGCGGGCGGCGAACGGCGTGCCGACGACGGAGGTGCCGGTGTTCCGGCCGCCGATGGACTTCCGGCCTGCGGCGAACCGTGCCGAGCGGCGCGCGGCGGATCGCCAGGACGGCGAGGAGCCGCGCGGCGAGGGTCGGCACCGGTGAGCATCGAGCTGAACAACGAGTCGGGGGCGCCGGTCGACGAGGCGGCGATCCAGCGGCTCGTGGCGTTCGCGCTCGATCTCCTGCACGTGCATCCCGACGCGGACGTCGCCGTGCTCTTCGTCGACGAGGCCGCCATGGAGCAGCTGCACGTGCAGTGGATGGACGAGCCGGGACCGACGGACGTGCTGAGCTTCCCGATGGACGAGCTGCGGCCGGGCACCGACGACGTGCCGACGCCGGCCGGTCTGCTCGGTGACATCGTCGTGTGCCCCCAGGTCGCCGCCGAGCAGGCGAAGCACGCGAATCACAGCGCGCTCGACGAGATGAAGCTGCTGACCGCGCACGGACTGCTGCACCTGCTCGGCTTCGACCATGCCGAGGCCGCAGAGGAGCGCGAGATGTTCCAGGTCCAACGCGACATCCTCGTCGGCTTCGCCATGCAGGAGAAGCAGCGGCGCTGACGCCAGCTCCGAGCATGGTCACCCTCTTCCTCACCATCGCCGTGCTCCTCGTCGCCTTCGGCGGGCTCATGGCCGCCGTCGACGCCGCGATCTCGACGCTCAACCGTGCCGAGATCGCCGAACTCGCTGTCGGCGCCAGGACGCCGAAGTCGCTGTTGGCGATCGGCGCGGACCCCGGGTCGCACCAGAACGCCGTCAACTTCGTGCGCGTGCTCGCCGAGACGACGGCCGCGGTGCTGGTGACGATCGCGTTCGGCACGGTCATCGCCTCGCCGTGGCTCGTGCTCGTGGAGTCGGCGGTCGTGATGACCGCGGTGTCGTTCGTCCTGGTGGGCGCGAGCCCCCGCAGCGTCGGGCGTGCGCACGCGCGCGGCATCCTGCGGTTCGCCGCGATCATCGTGCGCAGCATCCGGCTGCTGCTCGGCCCCGTCGCGGGCCTGCTCGTGCGGCTCGGCAACGCCGTCACGCCGAGCAGGGCGCGCACCCCGGCCACGTTCACATCGGAGGAGCAGCTGCTCTCGATGGTCGACGAGGCGACCGACCTCGACCTGCTCGAGGACGACGACCGCGACCTCATCCACTCCGTCTTCGAGTGGGGCGACACGGTGGTGCGTGAGGTGATGGTCCCGCGCACCGACATGGTCACCGTCGAGGGATCGGTCTCCGCGAAGGCGGCGCTCAAGGTGATGCTCTCCCGCGGGCTGTCGCGGCTGCCCGTCACGGGGCGCGCCGCCGACGACATCCAGGGCGTGGTGCACCTGCGGGACCTGGCCCGGGTCGTCGCCGAGAAGGAGCAGGGCGTGCGGACGTCGCAGCTGATGCGGCCGGTGCTGTACGTACCCGACTCGAAGACGGCCGACGACACCCTGCGGCAGATGCAGCGCGAATCGAACCACCTCGCCATGGTGGTCGACGAGTACGGCGGCATCGCCGGCCTCGTCACCATGGAGGACCTCATCGAGGAGCTGGTCGGTGAGATCTCGGACGAGTCGGACCACGGAGGCGACGAGGTCGAGCAGACGCCCGACGGGGGATATCGGGTCTCGGCCCGCCTGCCGCTGCACGAGCTCGCAGACCTGCTCGACCACGAGGTGGACGACGAGGACGTCGAGACCGTCGGCGGCCTCCTGACGAAGGCGCTCGGTCACCTGCCGGCGCGGGGGGAGACCGCGACGGTCGCCGGACTGCGGCTCGTGGCCGACCGCACGGACGGCCGACGGCACGGGCTGACCCGCGTCGCGGTGTCCCGACTGGAGAGTGCATGATGACCAGAGCCGGATTCGTCACGTTCGTCGGCCGGCCCAACGTGGGCAAGTCGACACTGATGAACGCCCTCGTCGGCGAGAAGATCGCGATCACCTCGCCGAAGCCGCAGACGACGAGACGGGCGATCCGCGGCATCGTGCACCGGCCCGAAGGCCAGATCATCGTCGTCGACACACCCGGACTGCACCGGCCACGCACGCTGCTCGGCGAGCGGCTGAACGACGTGGTCGCGACCACGCTCGCCGACGTCGACGTGGTCGGCTTCTGTCTACCGGCCGGTGAGCCGATCGGGCCGGGCGACCGCTACATCGTCGCGCAGCTCGATGCGCTCGCGAAGCCCGCCATCGCGGTCGTGACCAAGGTCGACGACGCGTCGAGGAATCAGATCGGCGAGCAGCTGCTCGCCGTCTCGAAGCTCCGCGAATGGGCCGCGATCGTGCCGGTCTCGGCGAACGAGCGCTTCCAGCTCGACGAGCTCGGCGACGAGATCCTCGCGCTGCTGCCCGAGTCCCCGATGCTCTACCCCGATGACGCCGTCACCGACGAGTCGTTCGAGCAGCGCGTCGCCGAACTCATCCGCGAGGCGGCGCTGGCCGATGCCCGCGAGGAACTGCCGCACTCCCTCGCGGTCACGATCGAGGACGTGGAGCAGCAGAACGGCGTGCTGCGGATCTTCGCCAACGTGATCGTCGAACGCGACAGTCAGCGCGTGATCATGCTCGGGCGAGGCGGTTCGCGCCTGAAGCAGGTCGGCACCGCCGCGCGCGCCGAGATCGAGGCGCTGACCGGCGGCAGGGTGTTCCTCTCGCTGCACGTCCGCGTCGCCAAGGACTGGCAGCGGGACCCGAAGTCGCTGGGGCGCCTCGGGTTCTGACCGGGCCGAGACGTTCGGCGCCGATCAGCCGATCGGCGAGCGGCGGTGCGCGTCCTCGATGATGCGGACGACCGCGAGCGCATCCGCCGGGTCGACCGGGAAGGGTGCACCGGTGCGGATGCTGTCGGCGACGGCCGCGTAGAAGGCGGGGTAGTCGCCCGGCTCGGTCGGCACCGGCGAGAGCTCGTCGCCGGTCCCGATCGACCCCCACTCGGCTTCGGGGGTGCGGCCGAACCCGGCCGAACCCGGAACCGCGCCCGCGGCGAGCGCGGCCTCCTGGTTGTCGAGCCCCTGCACGCTGTACGCGGATGCGGAGCCGAGCACCCGGAACCTCGGCCCGGTCTGCCCGGCGACGCGGCTCATCGTGAGGTGCGAGCGGACACCCGAGTCGTGCTCGAGGTCGAGGAACGCGTCGTCGTCGCTCACGCCGCCCTGCCGGACCCTGGTGAGTTCGGCCTGCACCAGCCGGGCGGGGCCGAACAGTTGCAGTGCCTGGTCGATGAGGTGGCTGCCCAGATCGAACGTGATGCCGGCGCCCTGCGCGATCGTGGTCGTGTCCTGCCAGCGTTGCCCGACCGGTGCACCCCAGCGCTCGAACGTCGACTCGAATCGGAATACCGTGCCGAGTGCCTGCGAGCCGACGAGCTTCCGGACCGTGCGGAAGTCGCCGTCCCAGCGCCGGTTGTGGAAGACGGCCAGCAGCCGTCCGGCATCGCGTGCCGCCGCGATCAGCCGCTCCGCATCCGCGACGGACGGCGCGAAGGGTTTGTCGACGACGACCGCCGCGCCGGCCGCGAGGGCGGCGAGGCCCTGCTCGACGTGCACGTGTGCCGGTGAGGCGAGCACGACGAGGTCGAGCTCGCCGGCGCGCGCGAGCAGGTCGGCCGGCGTCGCGACGACGGCCGCATCGGGGTGCAGGCGCCGTGCCTCCGCCGCGCGCGCGGCGCTGCTGGTCGCGATGAGCGTCAGCTCGAACGAGGGGTCGGCCGCGACGAAGGGCGCATGGAACACCCGGCCGGCGAGTCCGAAGCCGATGATGCCGACGCGTAACGGTGAGGTCATGACCCCAGTCTGGCGGAGCGGCAGCCGGGGTCATCCCAGCGGATGATTGTCGCCGCAAGCCGGTCGCAGTCGAAGGACGCGCTCGTACAGTGGCCGCCATGCAGACGAACGAACTCGTTCCGGAATGGATCGTCGAGCGGCTCGGCCGGCCGGCGATCCGGCAGTGGATCGGCATCGGCGTCGCCGCCGCCGCGTACCTGTTCGCCGTGATCGGCGACAGCGGCCGGACGCCCTCGTCCCTGCTCACCGCGATCCTGCCCTCGCTCGCGCTGCTGATGTGGCGGCGGTGGCCCGCGGTCGCCCTGGCGCTGGTGTTCGCCGGCGCCGGCGTGATGATCGTCGTCGCGTGGCTCAGCTTCTCGTTCGGTCCGGGCGCGGTCGTCGTGCTCGTGCTCGCCGCGATGGTGACCGAGTTCGGACTCGTGATCCGCGACCTGCCCGGCCTGCGCTGGGCGGCGGCGGCCGACGCCGCGCTCATCGTCGTGACGGTGCTCGTGAGCGGCGGTGGCGGCTTCGTGTCTGCGGTGTTCGTCGGCATGGTGCTCGCCGCGCTGCCGCTCGTCGCCGGATGGGGGTGGCGGCAGGCACGGGGGCGCTGGAGCGCGACGTCGGCGCTCGCCGAGTCCGAGACGCGGCAGCACGACATCGAACGCGAGGTGACGATCGAGCAGGAGCGGAACCGCGTGGCGCGCGAGGTCCACGACGTCGTCGCGCACTCCCTGGCCGTGGTGATCGCGCAGGCCGACGGCGCTCGGTACCAGGCACGGACCTCGCCCGAATCGGTCGCGCCGGCACTGGACGCGATCGCCGACACCGCACGCGGGGCGCTCATCGAGGTGCGCACCCTGCTCGAGTCGTTGCGGCACCGGCAGGGCGCGGCACCGGCACCGCTGATGCCCGACCTCGACACCCTCTACGCCCAGATGCGCGAGCTCGGCCTGCTCCTCGACGTGCAGGCGTTCGGCCCGCAGCGCACCCTGGGCGACGCGACGCAGCTCGGCGCCTACCGCATCGTGCAGGAGGCCCTCACGAACGCGCTCCGTCACGGCGACACGAGCGCGCCCGTCTGCGTCGATTTCGACTGGGGCGAACGGACGCTGGCCATCACGGTGACCAACACCCTGGTCGTGGACGGCGTGCCACAACTCGACGGCCCGGGTCACGGCATCCCCGGCATGCGGGAGCGCGCCGCGCTCGCCGGCGGCGACCTCACGGTCGGGGTGGGCACACGCGGCACGTTCCGCGTCCGAGCCGGCCTGCCGGTGCCCGCCGTCCGGCCCGTGGCGCAGGCGCCGCGCGACGTGGTGGACGAGATCCTGAGCGCCGGGCCGTCTCCTGCTGCCGACAGCACGCTGACCAGGCCGGTCGACACCCGGCCGTACCTGCTGCGCGACGAGGAGCGGACGGACACGCCCCCGGCCGGCGTCCGTCTCGATGCGTGACCCGCGCATCCGCGTCCTGCTCGTCGACGACCAGGCGCTCTTCCGGTCGGGCCTCAGGATGCTGCTCGAGTCGCAGCCCGATCTCGCCGTGTGCGGTGAGGCCGCCGACGGCGACGAGGCGGTCGCCGCGGCCGTCCGCCTGGAACCCGACGTCGTCCTGATGGACATCCGGATGCCCCGCTCGGACGGCGTCGACGCCACCGAGCGCATCGCCGCCGCCGGGCTGCGCTCGAAGGTCGTGGTGCTCACCACATTCGACCTCGACGAGGCCGCGGCCCGCGCGATCCGGG
This sequence comes from uncultured Actinomycetota bacterium, assembly GCA_963716965.1. Classification (GTDB taxonomy): domain Bacteria; phylum Actinomycetota; class Actinomycetes; order Actinomycetales; family Microbacteriaceae; genus Amnibacterium. Next base: position 693,504 of record CAVQUZ010000003.1, read on the forward strand.
CGGGGGCCTCCGGATTCGTGCTGAAGGACGCGCAGCCGGAGTTCCTGCTGGCCGCCGTCCGGACCGTGCATGCCGGGGCGGCGGTCTTCGCGCCGGCCCGGACGACGCATCTGCTCGACACCTTCGGCGCCCCGCGGGCCGCGGGCGACGGCCGACTCGACGCGCTCAGTCCCCGGGAGCGCGAGATCTACGCGCTCGCCGCCCGCGGCCTCAGCAACACCGAGATCGCCTCCGCCGAGTTCGTCAGCGAGACCACGGTCAAGACGCACATCTCCCGGATCCTCGCAAAGCTCGGCCTGCGCGATCGCGTGCAGCTCGTGGTCCACGCGCACAGCGGCTGAGTCCTCACCCGGCCCCGTACGCTCGGACGGGAGCGTCGATGTGGGCGCCGGATGAGGAGCGGTCGATGCCAGCAGGGGACCGGATGCACGTGGTGTCCGACGAGACGACCGCACTCGTGGACGATGTGCTCGCGTACGCGCGCAACCGGATCCTCACCCCGGAGGTGCCGCTCGACCGCCCGTCGACGGAGGCGGACCTGATCCGGCTCGCCGGTCAGACGGTGGACGAGGACGGCATGGGTGCCGCCCGTGCCCTCGCCCTGTTCGCCGACGTGCTCGCGCCGGCGTGCATCACGACCGACCACCCCAACTACCTCGCGTTCATCCCGACGGCGCCGACCAAGGCGGCGACGGCGTTCGACCTGGTCGTGTCGGCCACGGCCGTGTACGGCGGCTCGTGGCTCGAGGGGTCGGGCGCGGTCTACGCGGAGAACCAGGTGCTCACCTTCCTCGCCGGCGAGTTCGGCCTGCCCGTCGGCGCCGGCGGTGTGTTCGTGCAGGGCGGCACGCTCGGCAATCTGTCCGCGTTGGTCGCGGCCAGGGAGCAGGCGAAGGCCGACAGGGGCCGGCCCGACGGCCGGTGGACGATCGTCTGCAGCGCCGAGGCGCACTCGTCGATCGCATCCGCCGCGAGGGTGATGGACGTGGACGTCGTCGCCGTCGATGCCGGCGAGTCCGGCGTGCTGCGCGGCGACGCGGTGCGCGGGGCCCTCGAGCGACTGGGCGGCGACGTGTTCGCGGTCGTCGCGACCGGCGGTTCGACGAACTTCGGGATCGTCGACGACATCGCCTCCATCGCCGCGCTGAAGGACGAGTTCGACTTCTGGCTGCACATCGACGGCGCGTACGGCCTCGCGGCGATGCTCGCCCCGCAGGCGCGGCGCCACTTCTCGGGCGTCGAGCGCGCGGACTCGCTGATCGTGGACCCGCACAAGTGGTTGTTCGCGCCGTTCGACGCGTGCGCGCTCATCTACCGTGACCCCGAGACCGGCCGTCGCGCGCACACGCAGCATGCGGAGTACCTGGACACGTTGACCGAGACGACCGAGTGGAGCCCGTCCGACTACGCGGCGCACCTCACCAGGCGTGCCAGGGGTCTGCCCTTCTGGTTCTCACTGGCGTCGCACGGGGCGGCGGCGTACCGGCAGGCGGTCGGGGCTTCGCTCGATCTGGCCAGGCGCATCGCCGCCGAGATCGCCTCGCGGCCGGGTTTCCGACTCGTCAGGGACCCGCAGCTCTCGATCGTGGTCTTCGAGCGCGACGGCTGGCAGAAGGCGGACTATGCGGCCTGGTCGGCCCGACTGCTCGACGAGCAGCGCGCATTCGTCACGCCGAGCTCGCACTCCGGTCGGCCGAACACGAGGTTCGCCCTGCTGAACCCGCGCACGGAGTACACGGAGCTGGTCGCCCTGCTGGACAGCATGTCCTGACCCCGGCGTCCCGTCCGACCGCCGTTCGGCTCAGACGGCGGCGATCGCGGACTCGACGGCGGCGATCACCGCGGGGTCGTCCGGCCTGGTCTGCGGGCGGAACCGGGTGACCGTGCCGTCCGGCGCGAGCAGGAACTTCTCGAAGTTCCACATCACGGGTCCGCCCAGTCCGTGCGAGTCCTTCGCTTTCTTCAGGACCTTGTAGAGCGGATGCGCGTGGCTGCCGTTGACCCGGGTCTTCGCCATCAGCGGGAAGGTGACGCCGTAGGTCATCGAGCAGAACTCCTTGATCTCGTCGTCACTGCCCGGCTCCTGACCCATGAACTGATTGCACGGGAAGCCGAGCACGGTCAGACCGCGATCGCCGTAGTCGCGCTGCAGCTGCTCGAGCTGCTCGTACTGCGGCGTCAGACCGCATCGGGAGGCGACGTTCACGATCAGGACCGCCCGCCCGTCGTACGCCGCGAGCGAGGTGGGCTCCTCGTCGATCGTCGTGAGTGGGATCTCGCCGAGCGCTGAGCGGGTGATCGTCGTCATGTCCACACGATACGTGCCGTGGATCTAAGCGCCGGCCGGCTAGGCGAAGTAGTGCCCGAGGTCGAGATCGGCGATGATGCCCGGCTGCGAGGGGGTCCAGCCGAGGAGCTGCTGCGTCGCCGCGCTCGACGCGGGGCAGTCCGCCATCAGGGGGCCGGCGAGGAAGCCGAAGTGCGCCGGCGCATCCTCGGCGCTGATCGACCGCACCGGCACGTCGAGGCCGCGGCCGATCGCTTCGGCGATGTCGCGGAGCGCGACGCCCTCCTCGGCGGTGCCGTGCAGCGTGGAACCGGCCGGAGCCGCGTCCACGGCGAGTGCGAACAGGGCACCGGAGTCGAGCCGGTGCACGGCCGACCAGCGCGTGCTGCCGTCGCCGATGTAGGCGGCGACGCCGGTGGCCTTCGCGATCTGCACGAGGCCGTGCAGGAAGCCGTTGTCACCCTGGCCGTGGTTGGTCGGCGCGAGGCGGACGATCGACGACCGCACGCCCCTGCTCGCGAGGCTCAGCGTGAAGTCCGCGGTCTCAGCCCGGTTGTGGCCGCCGTCGGGCGAGGTGCCGAACATCTCGGGCCGGTCGGCCGGGCCGTGCCCGTCCTGCTCGGTCGCGACACGGCCGGGGGCGACCCCGATGATGCCGGATGCGATCACGAGCGGCTTGCCCGAGCCCGCGAGGGCCTCGCCGAAGACCTCGACGGCCGAGTAGTCGGCGTTCATCGCGCCCTGGAAGTCGCCGGTGAAGGCGATGTCGTGTTTGAAGGCGAGATGGATCACCCCGTCGGACGCCGCCGCGGTCGAACCGAGCAGGTCGAGGTCGTCGAGGCTGCCCGAGAGCGCCTCGACCCCGCGCGGACTCGAGCTTGCCGAGCGCCTCGGGCGATCGGCCGATTCCGACGACCGTGTGGCCCGCGCTCAGGAGGCGTGGCACGGTGGCCGAGCCGATCCAGCCGGAAGCCCCTGTGACGAATACCCGCATGATGTCCCCATCCGTTCCGCGACCCGGTTCCCGAGTCATGTCATCAACTGACGTCACCGTACACCCTCATGTCAGGCGCTGACATCACTACACTCGTCATATGGTCCGCTGGCAGCCCGATGCGCAGGGGCGTCTGCAGATGGCGGCGCTCGAACTCTTCGAGGAGCGTGGCTACGACGGCACGACGGTCGCCGACATCGCGTCACGGGCGGGTGTGACCGAGCGCACGTTCTTCCGGTATTTCGCCGACAAGCGGGAAGTCCTCATGGCCGGCGGCGGCGAGCTCCAGGCCATCTGGGTCGACGCGATCGCGGCCGCGCCGCCGGACGCGACGCCGATGCAGGCGGTGCGTTTCGCATTCGCCGCGATCGGGCCGTTCTTCGACGAGCGCCGACCGTTCTCGGTGCGTCGCACGGCGGTGCTCGCGGCGAACTCGGCGTTGCAGGAGCGGGAGCTGATCAAGCTGTCGTCGCTCGCCGAGGCGGTCGCCGGGGCGTTGCGCGACCGCGGCGTGTCGGAGCCGACGGCCAGCGTGACGGGCCAGACGGGGCTCGGCATCTTCCACGTCGCGTTCCAGCGGTGGGTCACGGATGCTGCCGCGCGCCCGTTCGCCGCGCACGTCGCCGAGGCCGCATCCGCGCTGGAGTCGCTGCGCGCCTGACCCGCACTGCCCGAACGACGGAGATCTCGACGCCGACGCCGATCAGACGCCGGTTTCCGCCCGCGTTCCGCCGAATGGCCGTCGTTCGGGAAGTGGGTCAGGCGGTGACCGGCGCGGTCGTCGTCCCGAGGCGTTCGAGCTCGTCGTCCGTCAGCTCGACCGATGCGCTCTCGAGCAGGCCGGGGACCTGCGCCGCGGTACGGGCACTCGCGATCGGGGCGCCGACCACCGGCTGCTGCCGCAGCCACGCCAGCGAGACAGCGGTGACCGACGTGCCGTGGGCCGCCGCGACCTCGTCGAGCACGCCGAGCAGATCGCGGTTCTTCGCGTCAGCGAGGTACTGCTGACCGGCCGCGGCCCGTTCGGAGTCGACCACGTCGCCGCGGTACTTGCCGGTCAGGAACCCGCTGGCCAGCGAGTAGTAGGGCAGCTCGGTGATGCCGAGCTCGGTGAGCGTCGGCACCAGCGCGACCTCGGTGTCACGTTCGACGAGGTTCCAGTGGTCCTGCGCGAGCTCGAATCCCGCCCAACCGTGCCTCGACGCGATCGATGCGGCACTGCGGATGCGGTCGGCGGTGAAGTTCGAGGCGCCGAGCACGCGCACCTTGCCTGCGGACTTCAGCTCCTCGAAGACCGCGAGCACCTCCTCCTGCGGCACGTTCGGGTCGTCCCGGTGCGCGTAGTACACGTCGACGTAGTCGGTCTGCATCCGTCGCAGGGAGTCGTCGAGGGCGGCGCGCACGTTGTCGGGGGAGAGCCCGGGCCTGGCCGGCATCGAGAAGACCTTGGTCGCGATGACGAGGTCCTCCCGGCCGCCGCGGCTCGCGAGCCACTCGCCGATGATGGCCTCGGATTCGCCGCCGCTGTTACCGGGCACCCACCTCGAGTACGCATCCGCCGTGTCGATCGACCTGCCGCCGCCCGCGACGAACGCGTCGAGCACCGCGAAGCTCTCGTCCCGGTCGGCCGTCCAGCCGAACACGTTGCCGCCGAGGACCACCGGTCCGAAGTCGAGATCCGTCATCGCCATCCCTTTCGCGCGTCGTCGGGTGGGCCCGTACCGGCGCCGACCGCGAACGAGTATTCCGCATCGCGGCATGAGGTTCCGTCAGACGGCATCGATGTGATCGTCGAGAATCTTGCGCCGGATGTCCTCGTCGCGGTGTGCTGTGCGTCGTACTCGTGACGGCGCAGTTCGGCGCCGGTCAGGAACGAGGAGGAAGCATGCCCAAGTACGTCATGGTCGTCCGGGTCGACCCGGAACTGTCGGCGGCCGCGCGCGAGGCCGGCGAGGGAGACGACGTCGACCAGTGGGTCGAGGAGGGCGAGCGCACGGGGATGCGCCTCGAGGGCGACGCGCTCGAGGCCAGGTCGACCGCGACGACCGTCCGCGTGCGTGACAGCGAGGTGCTGCTCACCGACGGCCCGTTCGCCGAACAGAAGGAGTTCGTCGCCGGGTACGACCTGCTCGATGCGCCCGACCTCGACGCCGCCGCGGACTACGCGTCCCGCCACCCGCTCGCGAAGATCGGCGCCCTCGAACTCCGCGAGGTCTGGGAGGACTTCGTCGGCGTCACGAACGACGTCGCCGGCGCGCGATCCGACGGGGTCGAGTTCCTCTTCCTGCACACACCGGAGCCCGCGCTGCTCGCGGCGATCACCTGGGAACAGGGCGACCCGTCCGCCTGGATGGCCGAGAAGAACCGCCGCGGCGCGGGACTCGGCGGCTGGCGGCTGCGCGATCGCGGCGACGACGCGATGGCGACCGTCCGGGTCCGCGACGGCGCGACCCTCGTCACCCGCGGCCCGTTCGCCGAGGTCGCCGAGCAGATCGCGGGGCTCGACCGACTGCGGGTCGCCGACCTCGACGAGGCCCTCGAGCTCGCTGCCACGCACCCGACGGCCCGCATCGGTGCCATCGAGGTGCGACCGATCATGGTCTGGTGACGGCGCACCGATGAGCGAGCCCGGCCTGCTCCCGCGGGTCTTCGCGAACGAGTGGGGGCGCATCGTCGCCTCCCTCGTTCGCGTCACGGGCGACTGGGCGCTCGCGGAGGACTGCGCGCAGGACGCCTTCGCGGCGGCGGCGGCCGCATGGCCGCGCGACGGCGAGCCGCGCAACCCGGGGGCGTGGCTGCAGGCCGTCGCCCGGAATCGCGCGCTCGACCGGCTGCGCCGGCGCGCCACCGAATCACGCGCGCTCGAGGAGGCGACGCTCATGCAGACACTCGAGACGCCGGGGGGACGCGAGCCCGACGGGGTGCCCGACGACCGGCTGCGGCTGATCTTCACCTGCTGCCACCCGGCAATCGCACTCGAATCCCGGGTCGCGCTCACGCTCCGCACACTCTGCGGGTTGACGGTCGAGGAGATCGCGCACGCGTTCGGCGTCGGCGACGCCGCGATGGCCAAGCGCCTCGTCCGCGCCAGGCAGAAGATCGAGCGGGCCCACATCCCGTTCGAGGTGCCGAGCGGCCGCGCGCTCCCGCCGCGCCTCGGCGGCGTGCTCGCGGTGCTCTACCTGCTCTTCTCGGAGGGGTACGCCCCGTCCGGTGGAGACGCGGTCGTGCGCGGCGAGCTCGCCGACGAGGCGATCCGGCTCACCAGGGTGCTCACCGGGCTCCTCCCCGACGGCGAGGCGTTCGGGCTGCTCGCGCTCGAGCTGTTCCACGACTCACGCAGGGCGGCGAGGACGGATGTGGCGGGCGCGCTCGTCCCGCTCGACGAGCAGGACCGGACCCTGTGGGACCGCGGGCGCATCGAGGAGGGCGCGGCCGTGCTCCGCCGGGCCGGCGACGGCCCCTACGCGGCGCAGGCGCGCATCGCCCACGAGCACGCGCGGGCCGCCACCCCGGCGCTCGTCGACTGGCCGGCCGTCGTGCGGCTGTACGACGGTCTGCTCGCCGCGCAACCGTCGCCCTACGCGGGACTCGCTCGAGCGATCGCGCTCGGCATGGCCGACGGCACCGACGCGGGCCTCGCCGCGCTCGCCGCGCTCCGCGAATCCGGCGCGCTCGCCGGCGACCACTACCTGGCGGCCGCCGAGGCGGACCTGCTGCGCCGTGCCGGCCGCGCCCCGGCCGCGGCGGCCGCCTACCGGTCGGCGCTCGAGGCCGTGCGGAGTGACGCGGAACGGGCCTACCTCGAGCGCAGGCTCCGTGAGGTCACCACGGGCGGGCCGGCGTGACCGCGGGTGTCGACGACGTCCTGCGCTCGCTGGAGACCCTCGCGGACGCGGGCGGCGGCCGCCGCATCATCGCGGGTTTCGCCGGGGCGCCCGGCAGCGGCAAGTCGACGGTCGTCGCACGGCTCGCGGCCCGCCTGGGCCCCGAGCGGTGCGCGGTGGTACCGCTCGACGGCTTCCATCTGGCGAACCGGCTGATCGACGGCACCCCGCTCGCCGCCAGGAAGGGCGCGATCGACACCTTCGACGCCGCCGGCTACGTCGCTCTGCTCGAGCGGCTGCGTGCGGACGCGGGTCCGACCGTGTACGCGCCCAGCTACGAGCGATCGATCGAGGAGCCGATCGCCGGCGCGATCGCGGTGCCGCCCGCTGTGCGGATCGTGCTCACCGAGGGCAACTACCTGCTCGCCGACCACGAGCCGTGGCGCCGCATCCGCGGCCTGCTCGACCGCAGCTGGTACGTGCGGACGCCGGAGGAACTGCGCCTGGAACGCCTCGTCAGGCGACACATCGAATTCGGCAAACCCCCCGAGGCCGCACGCGCATGGGCGACAGGCCCGGACGAGGCCAACGCCCGCCTCATCCGGGCGACGAGCCACCGAGCGGACGAGGTGCTCGCGTCGGACTGACGGCCGTTGGTGGGGAGCGCCTTGGCGCGGCCCGGCGAGGATCCTCGCTCGGAAAGGATCCTCGTGCCGACCTGGTTGCTCGATCTCCGCCTGGAGAACATCACCCTGCTGACGTGGGTCTACGTCGTGGCCGGGCTGTTCGTGGTCGCGGCGGCACTGCCCTTCGGCGTGCGGATGCGGCGCTCGTCGTGGTGGATCACGCTGCCGATGGCCGCGATCGCCGCTGCGGCGATCGGTTGGACGACCGTTTCGGTGCTCGATGTGACGGGTGTGTTCGGCGTCTCGCTGTCGATCGTCGTGCACACCGCCGGCGCACTCGTCTTCGGCGGCACCGCCGTCGCGCTGACCGGCCTGCTCCGCGCGAGGTGGTGGCGGCGCGTCGTCGCGATCGTGACGGTCCCGCTCGTCCTCACGGCGGGCGGGCTGATGGTGAACGAGGACTTCGCCTACTTCCCGCGTCTCGGCGACGTGCTCGGCCAGACCGACGTCCGGCCGTTCGCCGCGCCGGCCGCGCGGCGGCACGACGTCGCCCTCTCGCACTGGAAGCCCCCGGCCGGCATGCCGGCGACCGGCACGCTCGGCACGGCCGTCATCCCCGGCACCGAATCGCACTTCCACGCGAGGGACGCGTTCGTCTACCTGCCGCCCGCCGCCCTCGTGGCACGGCCGCCGAAGCTGCCGGTGATGATCGCGCTGTCCGGACAGCCGGGGGTGCCGAGCGACGTGTTCCTGCCGGGTGGACTGCTCGACACGATGAACCGGATCGCACGCAACCACGACGGCGTCGCGCCGATCGTCGTCTCGCCCGACCAACTCGGCGGTCTCACGACGAATCCGATGTGCCTCGACTCGCGGCTCGGCGATGTGCGGACGTATCTCATGGACGACGTGCGCGACTGGATCCTGCGCAACCTGCCCGTCTCGACGGATCGCCGCTCCTGGACGATCGCCGGCTTCTCCGAGGGGGGTACGTGCGCGATCCAGCTCGGCGCCCAGTACCCGGCGGTGTTCGGGTCGCTGATCGACGCGTCGGGGGAGCTCGCGCCGTCGGACGGTTCGCTGGCGCAGACGATCGCGACGGGATTCGCGGGCGACGCGGCCGCCTACCGCCGCGCGACGCCGATCGCGATCCTTCACGAACATCGGCACTACCCGACGATGCGGGCGGTGTTCACGGTCGGCGCCGACGACCTGAACTACGCTCCGGTGATGCCGAGGGTCGCCGCAGCGGCGCGCCGCGCCGGCATGCGGGTCTCGACGTTCGAGATCCGGAACGACGCGCACGACTGGCATGCGGCGTCCACGGGATTCGCATACGGTGTTGGCCGGCTGCTGACCTGGTGGGGGATCGAGACGTGATGCGGATCACCCCGTGAGGCGATGGGCCGCGAGCCGGCCGGTCGCCATCGGGATCGCGGTCGTGCTGCTGGTCGTCGCGATTGCGTCCGGATCGGTGCTGCAGGGGCCGCGCGACGATCTGCGCGAGCGCGTCGGGGTCGGGGTGGACATCCTCGCCCGTCAGCACGACCTCGTGACGCTGTTGAGCTCCGTGGTCTTCACGAACGACATCGTCGAGCTGCTCCTCGTGCTGCTGGTGCTGCTGACGGTGTTCGGCTGGGCGGAGCAGCTGCTCGGATGGTGGCGCACGATCCTGGCGTACATCGTCACCGCCGTGCTCGGCATCCTCGCCGGCGTCGGGCTGCAGGCCGCCGGTCTGCTCGCCAGGGGACTCTGGACCACGCCGCCTGCCACCGTGATCGTCGTCGACCCCTTCACGCCGGTGATCGGGACCCTGCTCACGGCGAGCGCCTTCGCCGGTCCGCTCTGGCGGCGCCGCGTCCGCGTGCTCGGCCTGTCCGGACTCGTCGTGCTGCTCCTGTACTCGGGCCAGCCGAGCGACCTCTACCGGCTCACTGCCGGCATCGTCGGGCTCGTGCTCGGCATCCTGCTCGCCCGCAGGCGGCCGCGCATCCACTGGCCGCGCAGCTCCCACCACGAGACCCGGAGCCTGCTCGCCTCGATCACGGCGGTGTCGGCGATCGGACCGTTCGTCGCGGTGGTGGCGCCGCACGGCTACGGGTTGCTCCGGCCGCTCGGGGTGCTCTTCCGCAATTCGCTGCCGAACATCGCGAACCTTCGGGAGGCGTGCAGGGCGGCCGAGCCGGCGATCGACTGCGCGCGCGAGGTCGCCCTGGAGCGGCTGAACGGGCCGGGGGCCGTCATCCTGACCCCGCTGCCGTTGCTCGTGCTGCTCGTCGCCGCATTCGGCATGTGGCGGGGCAGGCGCGTCAGCGCGGTCGCGGCGATCGTCGTCAGCCTCCTCCTCGCGGTGCTGGCGGGGATCTACTACGGCTTCCTACCCGCGCTCCTCGATCCGGACGAGCTGCAGCTGCCGAACTCGGAGGGCGGCCCGACCCTGCAGACGGCGCTCGCGGTCGCGGTGCCGGCGGCGACGGCGGTGCTCACCTTCCTGCGGCTGCGCGACTTCGACGTGCTGCCGGAGCGGCGTGCCGTCCGTGTCTTCGGGGCGGTGACGGCGGGCGTGCTCGTCGCCGTCAGCGGCATCTATCTCGGTGCCGGTTGGGCGCTCCGCGATCAGTTCCTGCCGCACGTCGGGCTGCTGGACTTGCTCAGCGACCTGCCGGAACGGTTCGTGCCGGTCGGCTTCCTGCGGTTGCGGCGACTGGACTTCCTGCCCGTCACGGTCACGTCCCGCATCCTCTACGACTGGATAGGGCCGGTGTTCTGGGGCACGGTGCTGGTGGGCCTGGCGATCTGCAGCATCGGCGTGCGCGACGCGCCGACCGCGGCGGCGAACGCGCGGATCCGGCGGTTGCTCAAGGTCGCCTCGCACGGACCGATCGCCTATATGGCGACGTGGCCCGGCAACCACTACTGGTTCAGCGAGGACGGCAGCCACGCCGTCGCATTCCGCGAGGCGTCCGGTGTCGCGCTGACCCTGGGCGAGCCGATCGGCCCGGACGACGGCGCCCTTGCGGCCGCCCGGGCGTTCGCGCTGTCCTGCGACGACCGGGGACTGACTCCGGCGTTCTACTCGGTCCGGCCCGAGTTCGCGGCGGGGCTCGGCGGCGCGGGCACCCCGTGGCAGAGCGTGCTGATCGCCGAGGACACCGTGCTCACACCGAAGACCTTCGCGATGTCGGGCAAGAAGTGGCAGGACGTCCGCAGCTCGTTCAACCGCGCCGAGCGGCAGGGCGTGCGCGCCGTCTGGACCGAATGGGATCAGTGCTCGCTGTCGGTGCGGACGCAGATCGAGTCCATTGCCGAGGCGTGGGTCGCCGACCGCGGCATGCCCGAACTCGGCTTCACGATCGGCGGCGTCGCACAGCTGCGTGACCCCGAGGTGCGACTGATGCTCGCGATCGGCCACGGAGAGCGCGTCGAGGCGGTGACGAGCTGGCTGCCGACGTGGCGCAACGGTGAGGTGATCGGCCTCACCCTCGACTTCATGCGTCGGCGGTTCGAGTCGATGAACGGCGTCGTCGAGTTCCTGATCGCGTCCGTCGCGCTCGCCGCCAAGCAGCGCGACCTCGAGTTCGTCAGCCTGTCGGCTGCGCCGCTTGTGACGACCGGAGCCGACGACGACGCGAATCGTGTCGAACGCGTGCTCGGGACCCTGTCCAACGTGCTCGAGCCCGTCTACGGGTTCCGGTCGCTCGCCGCGTTCAAGGAGAAGTTCCGGCCGCGGCTCGAGCCCCTCGTGCTGGCCTACCCCGACGCGCTCGCGCTGCCGCCCATCGGCGTCGCGCTGTCGCGCGCCTACCTGCCGTCGATGTCGCTGCCGCAGGTCGTCAGGATCGTCGGCGCCCTCCGTCAGGACTGACACCTCCCACACCGAATCACGGAGATTCGGTCTTCGGCGACGAAGGCAGGCGGCAGAACGACCCATCGGCGCAGATTCTCCGTGATTCGGTGTGGGGGGCGGGCGGTGCGGGTGCCGATCCGGCGTGCGGCGGATGCCGGGTGTACGGTGTCGGGGTGCGTGCGCTTCTCCTTCGTCGCCGCGACGAGGCCCCGATCCACTAGGCCTCCCTCGTCGCGGAGTTCAGTGCTGGCCGCACCCACGACGTTGAAGAGGAAACGACCATGTTCAACCGGCAGCAGCCGTCTCCGATGCCCTTCCAGCGGTATCGCCCGTACCACGAGCAGTTCCAGGTGGACCTGCCCGACCGCACCTGGCCGACGAAGCACATCACGACTGCGCCGCGCTGGTGCGCCGTCGACCTGCGCGACGGCAACCAGGCGCTCATCGACCCGATGAGCCCCGAGCGCAAACGCATCATGTTCGACCTGCTGGTCGGCATGGGCTACAAGGAGATCGAGGTCGGCTTCCCGTCGGCCAGCCAGACCGACTTCGACTTCGTCCGCAGCCTCATCGACGAGGGCGCGATCCCCGACGACGTCACGATCCAGGTCCTGACCCAGGCGCGCGAGCACCTCATCGCCCGCACCTACGAGTCCATCAGGGGCGCGAAGCAGGCGATCGTGCACCTCTACAACTCCACGAGCATCCTGCAGCGCGACGTCGTGTTCCGCACCGATCGGCAGGGCATCATCGACATCGCGCTCGAAGGCGCTCGGCTCTGCAAGCGGTACGAGGAGACGGTCCCCGGCACGACCGTGTACTACGAGTACTCGCCCGAGTCCTATACCGGCACGGAGCTCGACTTCGCGGTCGACGTCTGCAATCGGGTCCTCGAGATCTTCCAGCCGACCGCCGAACGCAACGTCATCATCAATCTGCCGGCGACCGTCGAGATGGCGACGCCCAACGTCTACGCCGACTCGATCGAGTGGATGCACCGGCATCTCGCGCACCGCGAGCACGTGCTGCTGTCCCTGCACCCGCACAACGACCGCGGCACCGCGATCGCCGCGGCCGAGCTCGGGTACCTGGCGGGCGCCGACCGCATCGAGGGATGCCTGTTCGGCAACGGCGAGCGCACCGGCAACGTGGACCTGGTCGCCCTCGGTATCAACCTGTTCACGCAGGGCATCGACCCGCAGATCGACTTCAGCGACCTGGACCGCATCCGCGCGACCGCCGAACACTGCAACCAGCTGCGCGTGCCCGAGCGCAGCCCGTGGGCGGGTGACCTCGTCTACACCGCGTTCTCCGGCAGCCACCAGGACGCCATCAAGAAGGGCTTCGAGGCGATGGCCGCGGCGGCCGGCGCCGCCGGCGCACCCGTCGACGAACTCGAGTGGGCGGTGCCGTACCTGCCCGTCGACCCGCACGACCTCGGCAGGACCTACGAGGCGGTCATCCGCGTCAACTCGCAGTCCGGCAAGGGCGGCGTGGCGTACCTGATGAAGAACGACCACGCGATGGACCTGCCGCGCAAGCTGCAGATCGAGTTCTCCGGCGTCGTCCAGGCGAAGACGGACGCGGAGGGCGGCGAGGTCACGAGCGAGCAGATCTGGTCGATCTTCGCGGACGAGTACCTGCCCGCCGCCGATCCGGAGGCGAAGTGGGGCCGGTTCGAGCTGCTCCGCACGCGCACGATGAGCGACATGACGGGCGAGGTCGAGCTCGACGTCCGGCTACGCGTCGGCGAGCGCGAGATCGACGCCGTCGGCCGCGGCAACGGCCCGATCGACGCGTTCCTGCACGTGATGGCGGGCCAGGGCTTCGCCGTCTCGCTCTACGACTACGTCGAGCACGCGATGAGCGCGAGCGGTGACGCCAAGGCGGCCGCGTACGTGGACCTCGAGGTCAACGGCGTCCGGCTCTGGGGAGTCGGCGTCGACGGGGACATCGCGACCGCGTCGCTGAAGGCCGTCGTGTCCTCGGTGAACCGGGCGGTGCGCGCGCAGGTGCCGCAGCTGCAGCTGGTCTGAGCCCCGTCCGGCGGCCGGCTGACGGCCGCCGGACGGGTTGCCTGTGACAACGCACGGCGCCCCGCCGGTTGTCCAGCGAACTCGCCGGATCGCAACGCGTTCGTTATTCGAGAACTTGGCCGTCACATAGCCAACATTCCGTGAACGGTCCTGGCGTGCCGCACACGGCTGGTGCACGCTGTGTCCATGACGCTCACGACATCGACGCTGGACTCGGTCATCGTCATCTGGCACGTGGCGGTGAACAACGGCGACGGGGCCACTGCCGCCGCCGCGTGCACGGAGGACGTCGTCATCGGAGACTTCGAACAGGAGGTCGCCGGCCGCGATCTCATGCAGCGCTGGGTCGAATCCGCACAGGTGCGGCTGATGCCCCGTGACTGCTACGACGTTCCGGGCGGAATCGTGGTCGCGCAGGACGCGATCCCGAAGTCGAACACCTCGGCGCCCGAGACGACCTTCGCCACGTTCGGTCTGCGGAACGGCTCGATCTCCAGCATGCATCGGTTCACCACGCTCGAGGAGGCCCGGGCGTTCCCGTTGGCGGCGTGATCCACGGCCTCGGTCTCAGCGCCCGACGCGCACATCGCGTGCACTCCCGAGGACTCGCTGTCGCTGCGGCGACTTAAGCTGGGGACGTGCCCACCTACCGCGACGAAGCCGTGGTGCTGCGCACGTATCCGCTCGGTGAGGCCGACCGCATCGTCACGATGCTCGGCAAGAACCGGGGCAAGATCCGCGCCGTCGCCAAAGGCGTCCGGCGCACCTCGAGCCGATTCGGGTCGCGGCTCGAACCCTTCATGGTCGTCGACCTGCAGTGCTACGAGGGCCGCAGTCTCGACGTGATCCAGCAGGCCGAGTCGCTCGGCAGCTACGGTCCCGCGATCGTGGCGGACTACACGAGTTTCACCGCCGCCAACGTGATCGTCGAGACGGTCGACCGCCTCACCGACGACGCCGCGCAGCAGCAGTACCTGCTGCTCGTGGGCGCGCTGCGGTCACTGGCGCGCGGCGAGCACGGGGCGTCGCTGACGCTCGACTCCTATTTGCTGCGAGCGCTGTCGGTAGCCGGATGGGCGCCGACATTCGGTGACTGCGCCGTCACCGGCATCCCCGGCCCGCACAGCGCCTTCGTGCCGCAGCTCGGCGGCGTCGTCGACGATTCGGTCGCCCCGCCCGGCGCCCCTCGGCTCACCGACGACGCCCGTGAGTTGCTGGCGGCGTTGCTCACCGGCGACTGGGCGGTCGCCGATGCGGCCGCCGAAGGAACCCGCGCACAGGCGTCCGGCATCGTGGCCGCCTATACGCAGTGGCATCTCGACCGGGGCCTGCGCTCGATGCGCCACCTCGAGCGCTCACCGGATTCCCCGGCCCAACCGGCCGTCACCGCACCCGCGCGCGCCTGATGGCACGCGTCACGCTCGACCCCATCCGGCCTATCGACTGGACGGGCGAGCATCCGCCCACGTTCTCCCGCGTGCCGAACCACATCGCCGTCGTGATGGACGGCAACGGGCGCTGGGCGAACCGCCGTGGGCTCTCCCGAATCGAGGGGCACCGCGCGGGGGAGGCGGCGCTGCTCGACGTCGTGGCGGGCGCAGCGCAGGCCGGCGTCGGTCACCTGTCGGCCTACGCGTTCTCGACGGAGAACTGGGCGCGGTCGCCCGACGAGGTGCGGTTCATACTCGGCTTCAACCGCGAGGTGCTGCGCCGCCGGCGCGAGCAGCTGAACGCGTGGAACGTCCGCATCCGCTGGGCCGGGCGCACGCCGCGCCTCTGGCGCACCGTCATCGGCGACCTGCGCGCCGCCGAGGAGTTGACCCGGGACAACACCGGGCTGACGCTGACGATGTGCATCAACTACGGCGGCCGGGTCGAGATCCAAGACGCTGTGCGCGCGATCGCCGCCGAAGTCGCGGCCGGCCGCCTGAAGCCGAACGCGATCTCGGAGCGCACGATCGCGAAGCACCTCTACCTGCCCGACATGCCCGACGTCGATCTGTTCGTTCGGTCGTCGGGGGAGCAGCGCACCTCGAACTTCCTGCTCTGGCAGTCCGCCTACGCCGAGCTCGTGTTCGACGACACCCTGTGGCCGGACTTCACCCGCATCCAGCTCTGGAACGCGATCCAGCAGTACGCGAACCGCGACCGTCGGTTCGGTGGCGCGGTCGACACCCCGGCCCCGGCCCCCTGACCCCCAGCTGGTCAGGGTTCCGGCCCCCTGACCCCCAGCAGGTCAGGGTTCGGGCCCCGTGGCGGCCCGCCAAGGGGCCCGAACCCTGACCAGGTGGGGGGCCGGGGGGCCGATTGTCTCGATTCCTGCTGATGCGAAGCGCCGAACATGGGCAGCGATGGGGACCGCAACGGGCTGACCGCACGCGCTGGCGTGTCGCGCAGGGCCGGGAATACGGTGGCGCCGGAAGCACGTCGCGGCAGCAGCCGATCTCCCGACCGGCCCGCGATGGGCGACAAGGGACGGTGCGGCCATGATGGCAACCGGCGAGATGATGAAGTCCATGCCGATGGACATGGAGTCCGGCATGGACATGGGGGCGATCCAGGCCTGTATCGAGGCGTGTTCCGCCTGCATGCAGGCCTGCACCATGTGCGGCGACGCGATGGCCGGCGCGGCGGGCATGGGTAAGTGCGCCGTCATGTGCATGAACTGCGCCGACGTCTGCACGGCGATGATGCGCATGATGATGCGCCCGATGGGCATGGACATGGGCTCGATGCGCGCCATGCTCATGGCGTGCACGGCGATGTGCAAGGCGTGCATGGACGAGTGCATGTCCCACGCGGAGATGAGCGAGACCTGCGCGATGTGCGCCAAGGCGTGCGAGATGTGCATGCAGGCCTGCGACGCGATGATGGCGTCGATGGCGGCCTGAGGCCCTCAGCTCACCTTCACCGAATAACGGTGGTCGCCCGCGGCCAGCACGCCGTACACCGCGTGCACGGCGACGATCTCGCCCGGCGACAGATCGGCCGTCAGGTCGGCG
Source organism: uncultured Actinomycetota bacterium (assembly GCA_963716965.1). Taxonomy (GTDB): domain Bacteria; phylum Actinomycetota; class Actinomycetes; order Actinomycetales; family Microbacteriaceae; genus Amnibacterium. The sequence goes on from CAVQUZ010000003.1 coordinate 710,123, forward strand.
TGCTGCCAGAGCACCATGATCGCTTCGGTGCGCCAATCGGCCACCGTGATGCGGCCGTCGGCGCGCACGTCGAGCACCCGGGCGTCGCGCCAACCGGACGGCGTCGCCGTGGCGAGCCGCAGCCGCACGAGGCTCAGCGCGTGGCCCGCGTGGTCGTCCATGCACATGACACCCTGCTCGCATGCGGCGGTGGCGTGCCGGTGCAGGGGGAGTGCCATGGGAGGTCCTTCGGGACGAGTGCGAACGGTGCGGACACCACGGTACGAACGCCCGTGCGCGTCCGCACGCACCCGCTGTCACACGGCGCAACACTGACGGCCCCAGAACGGGTCCCGCCACGGGGTGATGTGGACAGTCGGGGGCGGCGCATCCCGGCTCGATAGGCTTCCCCCACGAACGATGCGGGCCGCGCAGCCAACGCGAGCCGCGAGAACGGGAGCACCGTGGCAACAACCTCGCTCGACGCCGTCATCTCCCTCGCCAAACGGCGGGGCTTCGTCTTCCAGGCGGGTGAGATCTACGGCGGCTCGCGTTCCGCGTGGGACTACGGACCCCTCGGCGTCGAGTTGAAGGAGAACATCAAGCGCCAGTGGTGGCGCTCGATGGTCCGCGGCCGCGACGACGTCGTGGGCCTCGACTCCTCGGTCATCCTGCCCCGCAAGGTGTGGGAGGCGTCGGGCCACGTCGAGGTCTTCAGCGATCCGCTCGTCGAGAGTCTGCACACGCACAAGCGCTACCGCGCCGACCACCTCATCGAGGCGTACGAGGCGAAGCACGGGCACCCGCCCGTCAACGGACTGGCCGACATCAACGATCCGGAGACCGGGCAGCCCGGTTCGTGGACCGAGCCGAAGCCGTTCTCGGGTCTCATGAAGACCTACCTCGGTCCGGTCGACGACGAGGCGGGGATGCACTACCTGCGTCCCGAGACCGCGCAGGGCATCTTCGTGAACTTCGCGAACGTGGTGCAGGTCGCGCGCATGAAGCCGCCGTTCGGCATCGGCCAGATCGGCAAGAGCTTCCGCAACGAGATCACGCCGGGCAACTTCATCTTCCGCACCCGCGAGTTCGAGCAGATGGAGATGGAGTTCTTCGTCGAGCCGGGCACGGACGAGGAATGGCACCAGTACTGGATCGACACCCGACTGCAGTGGTACGTCGACCTCGGCATCGACCCCGACAACCTCCGGCTGTACGAGCACGCGAAGGAGAAGCTGTCGCATTACTCGAAGCGCACGGTCGACGTCGAGTACCGCTTCGGCTTCACCGGCAGTGAATGGGGCGAGCTGGAAGGCGTCGCGAACCGCACCGACTTCGACCTCTCCACCCATTCGACGCACTCGGGCAGTGATCTGAGCTACTTCGACCAGGCCAAGAACGAGCGCTGGACACCGTTCGTCATCGAGCCGGCCGCCGGCCTGACCCGCTCGCTGATGGCGTTCCTCGTCGACGCGTACCACGAGGACACCGCGCCGAACACGAAGGGCGGCGTCGACACCCGCACCGTGCTGCGGCTCGACCCGCGCTTGTCGCCCATCAAGGCCGCGGTGCTGCCGCTGTCGCGCAACGAGCGGCTCTCGCCGCTCGCGAAGCGGGTCGCGGCCGACCTCCGGCAGAACTGGAACGTCGACTTCGACGACGCCGGCGCCATCGGGCGCCGCTACCGGCGACAGGACGAGATCGGCACGCCATTCTGCATCACCATCGATTTCGACTCGCTCGACGACGACGCGGCGACCGTGCGGAGCCGGGACACGATGACCCAGGAGCGTGTCGCGCTCGGGCGGCTCCCGGGCTACCTCGCCGAGCGGCTCGTGGGGGCCTGAGCGCCGGGTGACCGCCGAGCCGGTTTCCGCGCACGCGGCGCCCCTGCCGGGGCGGCCGGCGATCAGGCAGGCCTGGCGACAGGCGGTGTTCCTGCACTGGCGGGTCGACTCGGCGCTGGTCGCTCCCTTGCTGCCGGCCGGTGTCCGCCCCGATGAGTTCGACGGGTCGACCTGGGTCGGGTTGATCCCGTTCGTGCTCGAACGCACCGCGTTCCCACCCCTGCCGGTCATCCCGTGGCTCGGTACGTTCATCGAGATCAACGTGCGGCTGTACAGCGTCGACGACCGAGGCCGGCGCGGCGTGGTCTTCCGCACGCTCGAGGCGCAGCACCTGCTGCCGGTCATCGCGGCGAACGCCGGCATCGGGCTGCCCTACCGTTGGGCACGGATGCGATCCGGTCGCCGCGACGACCGCATCGCCTATTCGTCGACGCGCATCATCGGCGCCCAGCACCCGTCGACGCGCGTTCGCGCGCGCATCACCGACCGGTCGGCCGACGGCGACCCGCTGGCCACGTTCCTGACCGCGCGATGGGGCATGCACGTCGGCAGGCGCCACGGTGTCGACTACTGGCGCAACGAGCACGAGCCCTGGCGGCTGTTCCACGCCGAGGTGGAGTCGCTCGACGACGAGCTGGTCGCCTCGTCGGGGCTGCCGGGTGTCGCGACCCGCCCGCCGGACTCGGTGCTCTTCTCGCCGGGGGTGCAGACCCGTTTCGCACTTCCCGTGCGGGAGCGGCCGTGAGCGGCAGCGAGCAGTGGGACGTCCTCGTCGTCGGTGCAGGCCCCGCCGGCGCTGCCGCGGCGCGCGTCGCCGCCGCCGGGGGTGCGAAGGTGCTGCTCGTCGACGCTGCGCGGTTTCCGCGGTACAAGACATGTGGGGGCGGTCTGATCCAGGCCTCGGTCGCGGAACTGCCGCCCGAAGTACTCGCGCTGGTCGAGCGGCGCATCGACGCGGTCGTGATGCAGCGCCCGGGCGGCAGGCCGTCACGCATCCGGTCCGCTACCTCGTTCATGGGAATGGTCCGCCGCGAGCCGTTCGACGCGGCGCTCGTGCAGGGCGCGGAGCGCGCCGGGGCCGTCTTCCGTGACCACACCAAGGTGCGCGGGCTCGACCAGGACGACGACGGCGTCACGGTGCGCTGTGCCGACGGGACCACCATCCACGCCGGCGTGGTCATCGGCGCCGACGGGTCGGCCGGCGTGGTCGCGAAGTACGTGGGCGTGCGGATCGCCCGCACCGACCTCGGGCTCGAGCGGGAGATCGAGGGCGCCGACCCCCGGTTCGCCTCGGCCGTGCTGCTCGACTGGGGAGCGGATGCGGGGACGTACGGCTGGGTGTTCCCGAAAGCCGGCACACTCACGGTCGGCGTGATCCAGGCGCGCGGGCACGGCGACGCGACGCGCACGTACTTGGACCGGTTCGTCACGGACCTCGGCCTCGCCGGCCGCCCGGTGGTCACGGCGTCGGGCCATCTCACCCAGTGGCGCGAACCCGGCTCACCCGTCCGCCGCGGCCGGGTGCTCGTCGCCGGCGACGCGGCCGGGCTGCTCGAACCCTGGACGCGCGAGGGCATCTCCTTCGCGCTCCGATCGGGGCGGTTCGCCGGCGCGGCGGTCGCGTCGGGTGACCTCGCCGCCTACGAGCGAGCGGTGCACGCCGTCCTCGAACCGGAGCAGGTCGCCGGCGCCCTGCTGCTGCGCGCCTTCGAGCGCGCCCCGGACCTGGTCCACCTGGCCCTGGCACGCACCGGGCCGGGCGCGACCGCGTTCGTGCGGTTCTGCCGCGGCACCCTGTCGCTGCCGCGTGTACTCGCGCATCCGCTCGCCGGACGCCTGATCCGCGCGGTCGCCGCCGCCGGCTGAGCTACTGGGAGATGTCCGCGACCGTCGCATCGAGCCCGGCGACGAGCTCGGCCGCGTCCACGAACGCGCTCATGCCGTGCTCGCCCGCGCCGAGCGCGATGCGGCCCGTGATGCGCTCGTCCACGACCACCGGCCACGCCGTCGTCGAGCCGAGCGGCACGATCGTGCCGCGTTCGTACCCGGTCGCGGTGCGCGCCTGATCGGCCGGCGGCAGCTGGAGCTTGTTCACGCCGAGCAGTGCGCGCAACTTCGGCCAGGCGATCTGCCGGTCGCCCGGGATGAGGGCGAACAGGTAGCTGCCGTCCGTCCGCTTCACGACGAGCGACTTCACGAGCGACGCGGCGGGGACGCCGAGCAGGTCCGCGGCCTGCTCGAGTGACTCCGCGGCCGGCCGCTGGACGAACTCCACGGCGATTCCCCGCGCTTCGGCATCGGCCGCGACCCGCTCGTGTCCCACTGGAGCAGGCTACCGATCCGCTGTCAGTGGCCGCCCATGCCGAAATCGAGCTTCCGCGGCAGGAGGAACGCGCCGCCGATGAGCAGCGCGAGCAGAATGCCGACGTACCCGACGGTCGCCCCGAACGCGGCGGTGAAGTCCGTGCCCGTCGCCGTCGCGACCGCCGACGAGATCTCCGCACCGACCGCCCGGTTCCCGCCCGACGCGGCCTGGACCTGTCGGCAGCTGGCCGGCTCGACCGACGGATCCTTGGCACCGACGCGGTCCACGAAGCAGGTGCGCAGCTCGGCGACCGCCTTATCGGCCGCCTGCTCCGGCGCCCCGGTCGCGATGATGCTCGACCGCACGTCCTTCGCGACCGTGTCGAAGCTCGGACCGGCGTCGCCCGCGACCGCGCCGAAGAAGATGACACCGATCAGGGCGATGCCGATCGCGCCGCCGACCTGCTGGACGGCGCTCAGCGTGCCGCTCGCGGAGCCGGCGTGGGCCGGGTCGACGTCCTTCAGCGTCGCCGAGAAGACGAGACCCATGATCAGGCCCATGCCTGCTCCGAGCACGAGGGTCCCGGGCGCCAGGAGCCACGCGTTCACGTCGCGTCCACCGGCGTGCAGCACGAGCAGGTCGGCCGCGAGGCCGGCGCCCATGGCGAGCGCACCGAGGGCGATCGCATTCCGACCGATCCTCGGGACGAGCTTGGGCGCGATCGCGCCGATCGTGACCGCGATGCCCACCGCGACCGGGATGCCGGTCAGGGCCGCCTTCAGCACGTCGAAGCCGAGCCCGATCTGCAGCACGAGCGTGAAGGTGAAGAAGAACCCGAGCATCGTCATCTCGAACACGACGTTCAGCAGCAGGCCGACCGCGAAGGTGCGGATCGCGAACAGGCCGGGGATCACGAGCGGCGACCCGTCGACTCGCATCTTGCGCCGCTGCCACCACCAGAACACCCCGAACACCGGCAGGCTCGCGACCATCATGGCGAACACCCAGGCGGGCCAGTCGAGCTCGCGTCCCTGGATGAGCGGGAACACGAGCAGGCCGAGCGCGACGACGATCAGCACCGTGCCGAACACGTCGAGATGCAGCGGGTGCGGCGACTTGCCTCGCGGCAGGTACCGGATGCCCGCGACGATCGCGACGACGCCGACGGGCACGTTGATGAGGAAGATCGGCCGCCAGTCGAGTCCGGCGATGTTCCACTCGATGAGCAGGCCGCCGATGACCGGCCCGAGGGACGCGGAGATGCCGGCGAGCGCACCGAAGATCCCCATGACGGCCGCCCGTTCGGCGGATCTGTACATCACCTGCATCAGCGACATGACCTGCGGCGCCATGAGCGCAGCGGTCGCGCCCTGGACGAGGCGGGCCACGACGAGCACCTCGATGCTCGGCGCCAGGCCGGACCCGAGGGACGCGAGCGTGAACCCGGTGACGCCGATGAGGAACAGCGGCTTGTACCCGACGACGTCGCCGAGCCTGCCGCCCGTGATGAGCAGGACGGCGAACGCGAGCGCGTATCCCGCGCTCAGCCACTGGATCGCGGAGTAGCTCGCCCCGAGATCCGCCCGGATCGACGGGACCGCGACGTTCACGATGGTGTTGTCCAGCAGGTCCATCACGAATCCGAGGGACACCACGACCAGTGCGATGGTGCGCTGCCGACCGGTGGACGAGCCGATCACGTGGTCGGACGCATCGGCGGTCTGCGTGTCCGCGCTGGTCGTATCGCTGCCTGTCGTATCGCTGCTCGTCGCGGCGTTGCGCGTCGTGGCGTTGCTCGTCGTGTCGTTGCTCGTCGTGTTGTTGCTCGTCACAGTGGGGCTCCAAGATCGGCGGGCTGCGAGGACGCGCGCGTTCGACGGCGCGTCTGCGCCACCGCGGCAGCCCATCCGATCGCTCGGACAACCTATGCGGCCTCGCCGACATCCATGGACCACGGGAATGGCCACGCCGACGGCCGGGTTCGTCCTGGTGTGCTGAAAGTGGATGTGTGGTCCGACGTCGCCTGCCCGTGGTGCTACATCGGGAAGCGGAAGTTCGAGGCGGGCGCCGCCCAGGCGGGTGTCGAGGTCGAGGTGGAGTACCACTCGTTCGAGTTGAGCCCGGACACGCCGGTCGACTTCGAGGGGACCGAGGCCGACTTCCTGGCCGTGCACAAGGGACTGCCGAGGGCGCAGGCGCAGCAGATGCTCGACCGCGTGACCGGCATCGCGAACGAGGTGGGGCTCGACTACCGGTTCGACCGGATGCACCACACGAACACGGTGCTCGCGCACGAGCTCCTGCACTTCGCCAAGGCCGACGGCGCGCAGCTCGACGTGATGGAACGCCTCTTCAGGGCCTACTTCGTCGACGGCGGGCATGTCGGCCGGGTCGACGACCTGGTCGGGATCGCGGTCGACGCCGGGCTGGATGCGAATGCCGCGCGCACCGCGCTCGAGCAGCACACGTATCTGGCGGACGTCCGTGCGGATCAGGCGCAGGCCACCGCCTACGGCATCCAGGGCGTGCCGTTCTTCGTGCTCGACGGCCGCTACGGCGTCTCGGGGGCGCAGGCACCCGAGACGTTCGCGCAGGCCCTCCAGCAGGTCGCCGCCGAGACGGTCGCCCCGTGACCGCGCCGCTCAGGCCGCTCGTCCTACTCGTGGCATCGGGTGACGCCTGCGTCGGCGACGACTGCCTGCCGGCGGCCGCCGGGGTCGCCGACCTCTCCACAGCGGAGCGCCCACCGGCCTGATCGGCGGATCCGCGTGCAGAACCCGGCCCGCCGCACGGCATCTGGGAGAATGCTGCAGTGACCACACTGACCGCAGACGCCGCAGGACTGGTCATCGGCCCGCTCCGGCTCGCCGTGCCGGTCGTGCTGGCACCGATGGCGGGCATCACGAACACGGCGTTCCGCCGCCTCTGCCGCGAGTACGGTGCCGGGCTCTACGTCTCCGAGATGATCACCAGCCGCGCCCTCGTCGAGCGCACCCCGGAGTCGATGCGCCTGATCCGTCACCACGAGTCCGAGACCACGCGCTCGGTGCAGCTGTACGGCGTGGACCCGGCGACCGTCGAGGCCGCGGTCCGCATGCTGCGCGACGAGGACCGGGCCGACCACATCGACTTGAACTTCGGCTGCCCGGTGCCCAAGGTCACTCGCAAGGGCGGCGGGGCGGCGCTGCCGTGGAAGCTCGACCTGTTCCGCGAGATCGTCGAGCGTGCCGTGCGGGCCGCAGGCGACCTGCCGCTGACCGTCAAGATGCGCAAGGGCATCGATTCCGACCATCTGACCTCGCTCGAGGCCGGCCGGATCGCCGAGGGCGCCGGCGTCGCCGCCATCGCGCTGCACGCCCGGACGGCGGCCGAGTTCTACTCAGGCACAGCGGACTGGTCGGCGATCACGCGCCTGAAGGAGACGGTCACGAGTGTGCCCGTGCTCGGCAACGGCGACATCTGGGCCGCGTCCGACGCGGTACGGATGATGGCGGAGACCGGATGCGACGGCGTCGTCGTCGGCCGCGGCTGCCTCGGCCGGCCATGGCTGTTCGGCGACCTCGCTGCCGCGTTCGACGGCAGCGGCAGGGCACCCATCCAGCCCACGCTCGGCGAGGTCGCTGCGGCGTTCCGCCGGCATGCCGAGCTGCTCGTCGAGTTCTTCGCCGACGATCACGTCCCCTCGCGCACGGCCGCCACGTCGCTTCGCGACGCGTCGGAACCGGCGCGGCGGGACCCAGGCGGCGAGCACCGGGGCACCCGCGACATCCGCAAACACGTCGCCTGGTACTTCAAGGGGTACAGCGTCGGCGGCGAGGTGCGCGCCCGCCTCGCGACGGCATCGAGCCTCGCCGAGATCGACGAGCTGCTCGCGCGCCTCGATCCGTCGGAGCCGTATCCGGGCGAGGCCGCGGAGGGCCAGCGAGGTCGCGCCGGCACGCCGAAGTCGCCGTCGCTTCCCGACGGCTGGCTGCGGTCGCGGGAGCTCGACGGCGCAGGCCGCGACGAGGTCGCCGGCGCCGAGTCGAGTGTGAGCGGTGGCTGACCCGGTCCCGCTGCAGGGCGACGGCGACGAGCGGGTCCGCCCCGCCGTGCGCCCGCGTCGCCCCCAGTGGTACGCCGACCACGCCGCGGCCGCCCTCGGCTACGGGACGAGCGACCTCGAGCGCTGGCTGCCGGAGGAGCACTCGTCGAGACGCAGCGACTTCGCCCGCGACCGCGCCCGGCTGCTGCATTCGAGCGCGCTGCGCCGGCTCGCCGCGAAGACGCAGGTGCTCTCGCCGACCATCGGGCTCGATTTCGCGAGGAACCGGCTCACGCACTCGCTCGAGGTCGCGCAGGTGGGCCGCGAGCTCGCCGTCGCGCTCGACCTCAGCCCCGACGTCGTCGACACGGCCTGCCTCGCCCACGATCTCGGGCATCCGCCGTTCGGCCACAACGGCGAACGCGCACTCGCCGAGTGGGCCGCCGACGTGGGCGGGTTCGAAGGCAACGCGCAGTCACTGCGGCTCCTCACGCGCCTCGAGCCGAAGGTCTTCGGCCCCGACGACGAGCCGTACGGGCTCAACCTCACACGGGCGAGTCTCGACGCGTCCTGCAAATACCCCTGGAGCATCGAGACCGCGGAGACCGAGCCGGGTGGACGCGCGAAGTACGGGTACTACCCCGACGACGCGGCCGCGTTCGAGTGGCTGCGCCGCGGCGCCCCGGATCGGCGGCGCTGCATCGAGGCGCAGGTCATGGACCTCTCCGACGACATCGCCTACTCGGTGCACGACTTCGAGGACGCCGTCGTGGCGGGCTCGGTCGACGTCGCCGCGCTCCGGGACAGCGCGGCGCAGGCGGATGTGGTCGCGACGATGTACGCATGGGTGGGTGGCGCGTTCGATCACGACGAGTTGATCGAGGCGCTGCACCGCCTGAGGGCGCTCGACGTCTGGATCACCGACTGGGACGCGTCCCGCAAAGCGCACGCGAACCTCAAGAACCTGACCAGTCAGCTCATCGGGCGATTCGCGGGCGAGGCGACCAGGGCGACCCGTCGCGCCCATCCGGCGTCGTCGCTCGTGCGGTTCAACGCGAACGTCGTCGTGCCGCGCGGTGTGCAGGCCGAGATCGCGGCGCTGAAGGGCATGGTCGCGGCGTTCGTCATGGCGCACACGACGCGGAAACCCGTCTACCGCCAGCAGCGCGAGCTGCTGACCGGGCTCGCGGCCGCGCTGCTCACCCACCCCGAGGAGCTCGATCCCGCGTACGCGGCCGATTGGGCCGTCGCACCCGACGACGCCGCGAGGAAGCGGGTCGTCGTCGATCAGGTCGCCGCGCTGACCGACCAGTCCGCGCTCGCCTGGCACCACCGGATCGTCGCCGGGTGAGGCGCGCCCGCCGCATCCCGCCTGCGGCCGGGCTGCTGCTCGAGGGCGCGCTGCTCGCCGGGGGACTGCGGGCGATCCTGCTGCAGCTCGCGCATCCGGCCGTCGGCCACGGCGTCGCCGGGCACAGCGACTTCGCTCGCGATCCGCTGAAGCGGCTGCACGGCACCCTCGAGTACGTCTACGTCGTCACGCACGGCGACGAGGCGCTCACGAGATGGGTGGCCCGCCGGGTCGGCGCGCTGCACCGGCCGGTCGTGAGCGCGGCGGATGCGCCCGTCGGCTACGACGCCCGTGACACGCACCTGCAGTGGTACGTGGCGGCGACCCTGCACGACACCGCCTTCCGCATCGCGACCGCGGTGTGGGGGCCGCTGCCCGCGCCGCTCGCCGAGGAGCTGCTCGCCGAGCACGCGGTGCTCGCGACTGCGCTCGGCATGCCGGCGGGGGAGTGGCCCGCGACGCGCGCGGAGTTCACTCGCCGCTTCGAGGCGGATCTTGCTGCGACGGCGTTCGATGCGACGACCGCCGCGGTGGTCCGCGAGCTGATCGCGGCGCGGGCCACCCCGCTGTGGATCCGGCTCGGAATGCGGCCGTTCGCCGCGCTGACCGCCTCGACGCTGCCGGCGCATCTGGCCGACCAGCTGCAACTCGTCCCGGGTCGCCGCGGCGCGCTGCGGGTCGCGGCCGGCGCGTACCGGCTGTTGCCCGCCCGGCTGCGCCGCACCCCCGCCCGTCGGTATCTCGCCGCGGCACGCAGGGCGGCCGGCGACTGACCCGCGCGGTTCCGACGTCGTTCGTGTGAGGACTTGCACGGTCCGCGGCCCGCTCATAGGCGCCACATGGGTCGTAGCAGCACCCGACGGCCCGCGCTACGGAAGTCTCGATCCGATCGAACACGGACGGAGACCGATGAATCAGCACGCACGAGGCCGCCGCGCCGCCGTCGCCACCACCACCGGACTGGCCGCGGTGAGCGTCGCCGCTGCGGTGGTCGTCAGCGGTCACGCGTGGACAGCGATCGCCGTGCAGAAGGCCGACCGCGCCACCGCGTCGTCCAGCCACACCTCGCGGCCCACCCCGACGGCGTCGGCCACCGCGACCACGAAACCCACAGCGACCGCGAGCCCGAAGGCGACGGTGAAACCGAAGCCGAAAGCGAAGCCCGCCGCGACGTCGACCGGGTCGAACTCGGGCGTCAGCCAGGGCTCCGGGTCCAGTTCCAGCTCCTCGTCCGGCAGCTGAGCCGCGTGTGAGGACTCTCGTAGAGCTCCGGTGCCCCATAGGAAGCGCATCGGAACGGCATCGACGGGTCATCGCGCAGGCATGGACTCTGAATCCACACGAAAGGACGACGAGATGAACGAGCGCAACCGCGGGCGTCGAGCCGCCCGCGAGATCACGGTTGGCCTGACCATCACGAGCATCGCGCTCGCCGGAGCCCTCGGCGGTGTCGCATGGAACGCCATCGCCGCGCAGAAGACCGCGTCGCAGGCTTCCTCCTCGACCACCACGTCGTCCGGCGACGACTCGACGGGTTCGTCCGCGTCCGAGGCCGCCACGTCGACCACCTCCGATTCCTCGGCATCGGGCTCGTCCTCGACCGGCTCGACCGGCGTGAGCGCAGGCGCCGGATCGAGTTCGACGTCGTCCTCCGGCTCATGAGCGCCGACCTGATGGAAATCGACGGCAGGCGCTGGGAGGCGTGGAGCACCACGGTCCACATCCTGGTGACCGACCCCGAACGGCTCGATGAGGCGGAGACGATCACCCGGGCGCGGCTCGACGAGATCGACCTGGCGGCGAGCCGCTTCCGGCCGGACGCCGAACTCGCTCTGCTCCCGGACGACGGCACGTCCGTGGTGGTGAGCGACCGATTGGCCGTGCTGATCCGCCGCGCGCTGGAGGCCGCCGAGCGCAGCGACGGTGCGGTCGATCCGACCCTCGGCAGCGCACTCGTCGCCGCCGGCTACGACCGCGACATCCGCGCGCTCGCCGGCCAGGACGTCAGGACCACCGCGCCGGTCACCGGCCGTTGGCAGGACGTCAGTCTGCGGTCGCGCGAACTTCGGCTGCCCGTCGGCGTGCGCCTCGACCTCGGCGCCACGGCCAAAGCGGTCGCCGCCGACGAGATCGCGATCGAACTCGCAGGCCGTCTCGGCTGCGGTGCCCTGGTGAACCTGGGAGGCGACATCGCGACCTGCGGTGCGGCCGCGGACTGGCAGGTCACCGTGCAGGACCTGCCAGGCGATCCGTCGACGCAGGTCGGCCTCGCCGCCGGCTGGGCACTCGCGACGTCGTCGACGCAGCGGCGGACCTGGTCCGCCGCCGGCCGGACGATGCATCACATCCTGGACCCGAGGACCGGACTGCCTGCCGCTCCGGTGTGGCGCTCGGTGTCGGTCGTGGCACCGACCGCGCTCGAGGCCAACATGCGGGCGACGGCCACGATCGTGCAGGGGAGCGAAGGCATGCACGTCCTCGAATCGGCAGGGCGCGCCGCGCGCCTGGTGGACAGGGCCGGCCGGGTCACGCTGCTCGGCGGCTGGCCCGATGAGGCGGCGGCGGACCATGAGTGAAGCCTTCTGGGCGCTCGGGCGCGGCAGCGGCGTCGTGCTCATCGCGTTGACGACCATCACGCTGCTGCTCGGCATCCTGACGCGGTCCGGTCGCCCGCTCATCGCGCTGCCGCGGTTCGGTGTCACCCTGGTGCACCGCAACGTGGCGCTGCTCACCGTCGCGTTCCTCGCGATCCACGTGCTGTCGCTGCTCGGTGACCCGTATGCGCAGCTGCGCATCATCGACCTCGTCGTGCCGTTCGCCGGCAAGGTCAATCCGCTCGCGCTCGGTCTCGGCACCGTCGGTCTCGATCTGATGGTCGCCGTGACCGTCACCGGCCTCCTGCGCGCCCGGATCGGCGTGAAGGCGTTCAAGACCATCCACTGGCTCGCCTACGGCGCGTGGCCGATCGCGATCGTGCACGGCCTCGCCATGGGCAGCGACGCGGGCACCCTCTGGTACCGCGTGCTCACCGGCGCCGCTGTCGTCGGCGTCATCGCCGCCGTCGTCTGGCGGATGAGCACCCGATTCGTCGAATACCGCGCCGTGCGCGTGAAGGAGATCGCATGACCATGACCGCACCGGGGAACACGAGAGCGGTCCCCGGCCTCGGCTCGCTACCGCGGCTGTTCGCCCCGCCCTCACCCGACTTCGACGCGCACCGCGCCACATTCGGCCCGGTTCCGACCCGCGCCCACCTCACCGCCGACCTCGACGCCTCCGGGCTCACCGGCCGCGGGGGCGCCGGGTTCCCGACGGCGCGCAAGCTCGCCGCGATGGGCCCGGGCGGCAGCGTGATCGCCAACGGCAGCGAGGGCGAGCCGATGAGCGACAAGGACGCGACCCTGCTCGAGGTCGCACCGCACCTCGTGATCGACGGCCTGCTCGCCACCGCGGCGGCCGTCGGGGCGAGGCGGACCGCGATCGTCGTGAAGGAGAAGCACGAGGAGCTGGTGCGCCGCGCGCTCGACGAGCGCAAGGACGCCAGACGCATCGAGGTCCACATCGCACCCGACCGGTTCATCGCCGGCGAGGCGAGCGCGGTGGTCAACCTCGTCGGACGCGGCGAGGCCGTCCCGACCGACCGCACCGTGCGGCTCACCGAGTCGGGCCTCCGTCGCCGGCCCACGCTCGTGCAGAACATCGAGACGCTCGCGCACGTCGCGCTCATCGCCCGGTACGGATCCGCGTGGTTCGGCACGGTCGGCACCGCCGACGCTCCGGGGTCGCGCCTCCTGTCGCTCTGCGGCGACGTGCCGCAGCCGACCGTCATCGAGGCGGCAGGCGGCATCACGATCGCCGAAGCGCTCGAGGCCGTCGGCGCCGACCCGGCCCGCATGCGCGCCGTGCTGGTCGGCGGCTACCACGGCGCCTGGGTCGACCGCTCCCACTTCGGGACTGCCCTGTCCGACGCCGCGCTGCGCCCGTACGGCGCAGCCGTCGGTGCCGGCGTGCTGATGGCGCTCGCCGACGGCAGGTGCGGCCTGCGAGCGACCGCGGTGATCACCGACTACCTCGCCGAGCAGACCGCCGGCCAATGCGGCCCGTGCGTGAACGGCCTCCCCGCGCTCGCCGGCGCGGTGCGCACCGTCGCGACCCGACGGCTCGGCGACCCACGGACCGTGCTGACCCTGGCCGGAACGGTCGACGGGCGCGGCAGCTGTCACCATCCGGACGGCACCGCGCGGTTCGTCCGGAGCAGCATGCAGGTCTTCAGCGACGAGCTCGCGGCCCACGCCGCCGGCTGGTGCATCGAGGCCCGTCGATGAGCGCCGCCACGGACCGCGGTCTGCGGCTGCATGTCGACTGGACGAAATGCGACGGGCGGGGCCTCTGCGCCGAGCTGCTCTCGGCGATCGAGCGCGACCAGTGGGGTTACCCGATCGCGCGCGGACAGGGCTCCGACATCGCCGTGGCGGAGCGGGAACGCGACGCCGCATCCGACGCCGTCGCACTGTGCCCGAAGCTGGCCCTCACCCTGCTGCCCCGTCGCTGATCCGCGCAGCGGTGTCGGCCGCGGTCCCTATGATCGGGGCGGTGACCGGCAGGATCCGCGCGAGCGATATCGACGCCGTGCGATCACGCGTGAACATCGCCGACGTCATCGGCGAGCAGGTCACGCTGAAGCCGGCCGGTGTCGGTTCACTCAAGGGGCTCTGCCCATTCCACGACGAACGCAGCCCCAGCTTCAACGTGCGGCCCGGGGTCGGCCGATTCCACTGCTTCGGGTGCGGCGAGGGCGGCGACGTCTTCACCTTCATCCAGAAGATCGATTCGGTGACCTTCGTCGACGCCGTCGAGCGCCTCGCGTCCCGCATCGGCTTCCCGCTCACCTACGAGGACGGCCAGGCCGCGGCCGACACCTCGAACCGCGTCCGGCTGCTCGACGCGAACCGCGCCGCCGCGGAGTTCTTCGCCGAGCAGCTCGGGACGCCGGGCGCGGAACCCGGCCGCCGATTCCTGGCCGAGCGCAAGCTCGACGGCGAAGCCGCCGCGCGGTTCGGGGTCGGCTGGGCGCCGAAGTCGTGGGACGCGCTCACGAAGCACCTGCGCGTTCGCGGGTACCACGACGAGGAACTGACCGCGGCGGGCCTCGTCTCGTCGAGGGACGGCGGCGGCAGCTACGACCGGTTCCGGGGGCGCCTGGTCTGGCCGATCCGCGACCTCTCGAACGCAGTCGTCGGCTTCGGCGCACGGCGGCTGCTCGAGGACGATCAGGGCCCGAAGTACCTGAACACGCCGGAGACGGCGATCTACCACAAGGCGCAGGTGCTCTACGGGCTCGACCTCGCGAAGCGGGACATCGGGCGCGCCCGCCAGGTCGTCGTCGTCGAGGGGTACACGGACGTCATGGCGTGCCACCTCGCCGGGGTCACGACCGCGGTCGCGACCTGCGGCACGGCGTTCGGCACCGATCACATCAAGGTGCTGCGCCGCGTGCTCGGCGACGACTCGTCGACGCTCGGCGAGGTGATCTTCACGTTCGACCCCGACGCGGCCGGCCAGAAGGCGGCGGCGCGCGCCTTCGCGGAGGAACGCCGGTTCTCGGCGCAGACCTTCGTCGCCGTCGGCGCAGACGGGCTCGACCCGAGCGACCTGCGGCAGCACCGCGGCGACGCCGCGGTGCGGCAGATGATCGAGGCCAAGCGGCCGATGTTCGAGTTCATGATCCGGCAGGTGCTCGACCGCCACGACCTGCACACGGTCGAGGGCCGCGTGTCCGCACTGCGGGCCGCGGCGCCGATCGTCGCCGACATCCGTGACCCGGCGCTCGGTCCGGCCTACAGCCGCGAGCTCGCGAAATGGCTGGCGATGGAGCCGTCCGAGGTGCAGGCGGCGGTGGGCGCCGCCCAGCGGCGGAGCGCGCCGAGCACGGACCGGCGGGCGCCGGCGCGTGCGGCCGCGTCGAACGGGCCGCCGCAGCGACCGGATGCGCAGCGCGGGCCGTCGACGCAGCAGATCCCCGTGCAGCAGGCGGCCGACGGCCGTGCGGTCGAGGCGCCCCCCGCCAGGCGGTTCACCATGCGCGACCTGCCACGGGACGCGTCGACCAGGGTCGAGGTCGGGGCCCTGATGGCGATCGTGCAGGCGCCGCATCTCGTCGGCGCGGACCTGATCCGCCGGGGGGTGACCGCCGGCATGACGAACCGGGCGCTCGCGGCGGTTCGCGACGCGGTCGCCGCGCAACGCGAGCTCGGCGGAGCAGGCTGGCTCGAGCGCATCACCGAGGCCGCGCCCGACTCGCTCGCGAGTTTCGTGGAGGAGCTCGCGGTGGCGCCCATCCCGTCGAGGGCCCGTTCCGACGCCGAATTCACCGAGGTCGCCAGGGGCATGGTCATCGCCCTGCTCGACCGGGACCTGAACGCGCAGAAGGCCGACCTCGTGCGGCAGCTGCAGCGGGTCGAGTCGAGCGCGGACAGCGACGAGGCCCAGACGATCCGCCTGCGGCTCGTCGCGGTCGAGGCCGACCGGCGGGCGTTGCGGACCCACGTGGATTGAGCGGCACCCACCCCGTGCTCGCGTGGGGGCCGGTGACGGCGGCGCGTCGGCCGTCGGGCGGACAGACCCGTCTGTACGATCGTTCCGATCGGGGGTGGGCCATGACCGGATACGACGGCACCGAGCACGAGACGGTCGTCGTCGCGCGCGACCTCTCCGTCGAATACCGCCCGCAGGGGCCGTCGACCGGGTTCGTCGCGATCGACGGCGTGGACTTCACGATCGGCCGGGGCGAGTTGATCGGCATCGTCGGCCAGAGCGGGTCGGGCAAGTCGACCCTCGCCGCAACGATCGCCGGCCGCGTCGGCAAGCGCCGCAGCGACCGGCAGCCCGTCGTCTGCGGCGGCGCGCTCGAGGTCCTCGGCCGCTCGGTCAGGTACCCGCGCGAGCGCGACCGCCGGTGGGTCACGGCGAACGTCGGCTACCTCCCGCAGGACGCGGGGCGCATGCTGCGCCCCGACTGGACCATCGCCGAGAACGTGTCGGAGCCGCTGTTCGAGC
Source organism: uncultured Actinomycetota bacterium (assembly GCA_963716965.1). Lineage (GTDB taxonomy): Bacteria > Actinomycetota > Actinomycetes > Actinomycetales > Microbacteriaceae > Amnibacterium. The sequence goes on from CAVQUZ010000003.1 coordinate 726,685, forward strand.
GCGATCGGCATTTCGACCGTCGCGAGGCCGGCGTGCGCGTCGCCGAGCTGATCGACGCCGTGCAACTGCCACTCGGCGCGATGGCGAAGTATCCGCACGAGCTCTCGAACGGCCAGCGGCAGCGCGCCGCGATCGCCAGGTCCCTCATCCTCGAACCCCAGATCTGGGTCGCCGACGAGCCCACGGCGGGCGTCGACGTGATGGTGCGCGGGCCGGTGCTCGACACATTGCTCGAGCTGCAGAGCGACCGCGAGTTCACCGCGGTGATCGTCAGCCACGACGCCGCGATCACCGCGCGGCTCACCGACCGCGTGATGGTGCTCTTCCATGGGGTGCTCGTCGGCATGGGCCCGGTCGAAGAGGTGCTCGCGCGCCAGGACCACCCCTACATCCGGGGACTCGCCCACACCTACCGGGTGCGCACGGAACCGATCGCGATCCTCTGAATCACGGTTCAGGAGACCCCCCGCGGATCAGGACCGGATCGGCGACACGCCGTGATTCGGTCCTGAAGCGGGCCTGTTTCGGGGCGCATCTCCTGAACCGGGTGGGAGTTCCCGCACGGCGACGGGCGCGGCGCCCGCCTCCTCGGCTCCGCAGGGGCGGCGACCCCATAGGGTGACGGCTCGTGGGTCTGCTCGTCGTCGGTGCCGTACTGCTCGTGTTCGGCGTCGTCGCCGTTCCCGCGGGCATCCTGCCTGCCGACGAACTCGCCCCCCTCGCCGAGCGCGTTGGGCCCGTGCTGGGGTTCGTCGTCGCGATCACCGTCGTCGCGGAACTGGCGGCGGATGCCGGCGTCTTCGACCGCGTCGCCGCGCTCGCCGCCCGCCTCGGCCGGGGCAGCGGCTGGGCGCTCTGGCTGCTGACCGTGCTGTTGTCGGTGGTGTCGACGATCTTCCTGTCGCTCGACACGACCGCGGTCCTGCTCACCCCGATCGTCGTCGCGATGGCGCGACGCAGCGGTCTCGACCCCGTGCCCTACGCGGTCACCACGATGTGGCTCGCCAACACCGCGTCCCTGCTGCTGCCGGTCTCGAACCTCACGAATCTGCTCGCCGCGAGCGCGATGCCGAACTACGTCGCGATCAGCACCGCGCCCGCCGTCGTGGCGATCGTCGTCTCGGTCGCGCTGCTCGCGGTGCTGTTCCGCACGCGGATCGGTGGCCGCTACACCCCGCCTGCGCTCGAACGCAGTGCCGACCGGCCGCTGTTCGCCGTCGCCGCGATCGTGGTCCTCGCGCTGCTGCCCGCGCTGGTTTCCGGCGTGCCCGTGTGGATCCCGGCGACCGCGGCCGCGGTGGTGCTCATCGCGGTGTTCGCGGGCCGTCGTCCCGCGACCCTGCGACCGGGCCTCGTGCCGTGGTCGCTGCTCGTCTTCGCAGCCGGACTGTTCCTCGTGATCACCGCCGCATCGGACGCGGGACTCACGACCGTGCTCCGCGCAGCATCCGGCACGGGGGAGTCCTCGGTCGACCTGCTCCGGCTCGCCGGCGTCGGGGTGGCCGCGACCAACCTGACGGACAACCTGCCGGCCTTCCTGGCGCTGCAGCCCGTCGCCCACTCGCCGGTGCGCTTGATGACGATCCTCGTCGCGACCAATGCGGGCCCGCTGATCACCCCATGGGCCTCGCTCGCGACCCTGCTCTGGCGGGAGCGGATCGCGTCAGCGGGACTCGTCATCCCGTGGCCGAAGCTCGGCGCCGCCGGCCTGCTGGGCGCCGTCCTCACCGTCGGCGCCTCGACCGCCGTCCTCGCGCTGCTGCACTGAGCCGGTCCGCTTCGCCGCTCGATCCGCGGCGAGACCGAGCCACAGCAGCGCGGCGACCAGCACGACCACGATGATCCCGACCGGCGCGGCGGCGGATCCCGACACCAGCGCCACGGGCACGGCGACCGCGTCCGCGAGCACCGCCCCGACGAGCCCGACCGTCGCGGGGCGTATGGCGGCGGCGTGGCCTGCCCGCCACGCGACGTCGCTCGCCTGCGTCGACCGGAGCCGGATGCCGACCGTCGGGTTGCGGGGGATCACGCCGGACGCCGCCCGCCGGGAGACGACCAGGACGAGCAGGAGTATCAGCGGACCCGCCAGCGCAGCGATGACGAGCGGCAGCGGCATGGCCCGAGTGTCCCACGGGGCTCGGCTTCGGATCGGCGACCGCATCCCGTCGAGGTCGGTTCGTCGATCACGAGCGTTCCCCGGACACGACGTCGAGACCCGCCGACCGGCGTGCCCCGGTTTGGGCGCGCGGGCGCCGGGCCGGCGTCACGCGTGCCGGGAGGCGCCGCGCTATAGTTGCCCCCGCCCCTTTTCGACGGGGTGACATTCCTCGATAGCTCAATTGGCAGAGCAGCCGGCTGTTAACCGGCAGGTTCTTGGTTCGAGTCCAAGTCGGGGAGCGAACAAGCCCTGGTCAGTCGGCGATACCGCTTACTGGCCAGGGCTTCTCTCCTGCCGTGCCACAGCACCGCTCACGGCGACGGCTGCCGCAGGTCGCCCTCCTCCGGCCGGTTCTGCCGGCGCTCGCGGAAGTCGTCCATCGCCGGGAAGAGGGCGAGGAGGGCGAGCAGGCCGAGACCGCCGCTGATGAACGGGAGCGGGTCGAGCGTGTCGCCCTCGTCGAGCAGCAGCACGATCCGAAGGACCGCCGCGCCGATGAGCCAGACGGCCATGGCCACGTACACGACGGCGAGCACGGCCTTCACCTCATCAGGATGACTCATCAACCACTGGGCGGTCGCTCCGAATTTGCTGTGCTTGCCCACGAAACCGTCGACGACATCTGCTGGCGCGACCCGATTCGACGCGCTGCGGGGCGATCGATGCGGGCGGTGGGACCCCATCTAGACTCGCCGACATGACGACGGGGCTGGCCGGAATCATCGCCCTCGCGGCCCTCGGTGCGGTCGCAGTCGTGGCGATCGTCTTCCTGGTCCTCTTCATCGTCACCGTCCGGCGGCTGCGTGCCCTTCGGCGGCAGGTGCGCGAGACCCAGTCGGCGGGTGCCGCGCTCCAACTCGCGGTGGCCGAGCAGAGCGGCCGGTTGCGCATCGTGCGTGAACTGAACGACGTCGCGGTGCATCGCGTGTCGACGATGGTCGCGCAGGCGGACGGCGCCCGCTACGCCGGCGCATCGGATCCGTCAGCGGCGATCCGTGCTGCGGCCACCATCGCTGAGACGGGCCGCGCGACGCTCGCCGACATGCGCCGCGTGATGACCCTGGTGCGCGAGACCGACGGCGCGGCGTCCGCGACCCCGCAGCCCAGGCTGCAGTCGACGAAGGACCTGTTCGACGTCATGCAGAACGCCGGGTTGTCCGTGCGCTTCCAGGAGACGGGCGACCCCTTCGACCTCGACCCGGCGGCTGAACTCGCCGTCTACCGGATCCTGCAGGAGGCGCTCGGCAACACCCTGAAGTACGGGGGAGAGGGCACGCAGGTCGATGTGGCGTTCACGTGGTCGAGGTCCGGCCTCGCGCTCCGTGTCGAGGACGACGGACTCCGCACCGCGGTCGCGCGCCGTCACCTGGGCCGCGCCGAACAGGACGCCGAGCTCGCCTACACGGTCGAGGACGACCTGCGCGCGCTCACGCAGGAGATCACCGGACCCGGCATCGCCGAGATGCGCGCCAGGGCCGAACTCTTCGGCGGCACCCTCGGCGTCACCGAACTGCCGGGCGTCGGGTTCAGCGTGCAGGTGTCGTTCCCGACGCTGAAGTTCCACAACGGCGTGCACGGCGTCGACCTGAGCCGAGCGTGACCGCAGACGCGGCCGAGCCCGGCATCCGGGTGCTGCTCGCCGACGACGACGACGCGCAGCGCGCGGGATGGCGCCTCGCGATCGACTCGCAGCCGGACCTCGAGGTCGTCGCGGAGGCGGTCGACGGCGATCAGGTCGTCGCGGTGCTCCGCAGGCAGAAGGTCGACGTGGCGGTGATCGACGCGCACATGTTCGGAGCCGGCGGCATCGAGGCCACCGAGCGGGTGCGGTCGGATGCGCACATCCGGCTGCAACAGCGTCGCCCCGTCACCCGCGTCGTGGTGGTGACCGCGGTCGACATCGACCTCGTCGAGACCGCCGCGCTGGCGGCCGGTGCCGACGCGGTGCACTGGAAGGACGTCGAGCCCGAGGTCCTCTTCGCCACGCTGCGCGCGCTCGGCCGCCCAGCCCTGCCCGCTGTCTGAGTCAGGCGGCGAGCAGCGCGGCCCGATCCGGATGCGCGACGAACCATTCGGCGACGAACCAGCACATCGGCCGGATCGTCCTGCCCTCCCGCTCGACCGCGTCCACGGCGTATGCGACGAGTTCGGCGGCGTGGCCGTGCTTGCGGTACGGCGGATTCGTGAAGGTGCGCGTCATCGAGACGACGCCGCCCAGTTCCGCGTAGTCCAGCACACTGACGATGGTCGACCCGTCCCGCATCACGTACCGGTGCGCATCGGGCTCGTGGGTGATCTCCACGATCCGACTCTACGTCGGGCCCGAGCCGGTCATGCGTCGAGGTCGTCGATGCCCGGTGTCCAGCTGAGCCCGGGTTTGCCCCACCGGTTCGAGGAGATCGCCTTCAGCGCTCGTCGCCCGTAGACGAGGGAGAGGCGGTCGACGTAGAGGACGCCGTCGAGATGGTCGTACTCGTGCTGGAAGATGCGGGCGAGCCAGCCCTCCGTGCGGATCTCGAACGGTTGCTGCTCCAGGTCGACCGCCCGCAGGATCGCCCGCTGCGCGCGCAGCAGGGGGAACCGTTCGCCCGGCACGGACAGGCAGCCCTCCGAGTCCGCGTCCTCATCGGGGTCGCCGATGGGCGTCGTCGAGATCCAGAGCTCGGGGTTGATCGCGACACCCCGCACGGGGCCGCCGGCGGCGTGCTCGTAATTGAAGGTGAAGAGGCGCAGCCCGACCCCCACCTGCGGGCCCGCGAGTCCCACCCCGGGTGCCTCGTCCATGGTCTCGAACATGTCCGCGACGAGTGCACGCAGGTCGTCGTCGAATTCGGTGACCGGCTTCGCCGGACGATGCAGCACCGGGTCACCCGTGATCCGAATGGGCAGCACGGACACGAAAAGCCTCCAGGAGTCGAAAAGACACGGGTCGCGTCGAGCGTACCGATCGGGCCGGTACGCACTCGGCGCCGATAGGGTCGCAGCGTGTACGCCGCCGACCCGACGCCCATGGCGCTGCACATCATCTCGCTCAATCGGGCTCAGGCGATCGGCATTCCGCTCGCCCTGATCGGTGCCGTGTTCCTGAGCCTCGGGGCGCAGTTCCAGCACCGCGGTGTCACGAAGGTCGAGGAGCGGAAAGCCGGCGCGAACGGCGCAGGCCTCTCCGGCAACGAGCTCTTCGCCCTGCTGGGGCGACCCTCCTGGGTCACGGGCACCCTGATGATCGGCGTCGCGATCGCGTTGCAGCTCACCAGCCTGCGGTTCGCGCCACTCATCGTGGTGCAGCCGCTCGGCGCGGTGGCGCTCGTCATCACCGCCGTCCTCAACGCCCGCGTGACCCACACGCACTTGAACAGGAAGGCGATCAGAGCGATCGTGCTCTGCGTCGGCGGCGTCGCGGTCTTCGTGACGATCGCGGCGTTCACCGCGACGGATGCGCCGATCACCGAACCCAACCTGATCGTCATCCTGATCCTGCTGTTCAGCGTGCTCGTCGCCTTCACGATCCTGTACCTGCTGTTCCGCAAGCGCATGACGCCGATCGCCTACATCATCGGCGCCGGTGTGCAGTACGGCTTCGTGGCCACGCTCGCGAAGGTGGTCATCAACCGCATCTTCCTGCAGGCGCAGTTCGACTGGCTGACGTTGATCTGCGTCGTCGGGCTGCTCGCTGCGGGCGCCGGCGGCGCGTACTTCGTGCAGACCGCCTACTCGGTCGGACCACCCGACCTCGTGATCGCGGGGCTGACCGTCGTCGACCCGATCGTCGCGGTCGGCATCGGCATCGTCGTGCTGCGCGAGGCCGCGGATGCGCCGTGGTGGGCGCCGATCGCGTTCGTGCTGACGGGCGCACTGGCGGTGACGGGCGTCTTCCAGCTCGCTCGTCACCATCCGCAGTTGCAGCGCTGAGCCACCCCGTCATCCGCCGCCTGCCCCTGCCGGCTCGCGCCCGCTCCGCGCGCCCCGCATCCGCGCCGTGCCGATGCGCTAGCGTCGACATCGGGACCATCGGCCGAATCCTTCCGAAGGACTAGCTCATCAGCGAAAACACGAACGGCGACGCGGGCGTCGACGCCACCGCCGCCAAGAAGCCGCTCACGGTGCTCATGGGTGGTGACACGTTCGCCCCCGACGTCAACGGCGCGGCGAGCTTCTCGATCCGTCTCGCGACCGGTCTGGCCGAGCGCGGCCACGACGTGCACATCATCGCCCAGTCCCACGACGGACGGCAGGGGGCGTTCAAGGAGCGGCACCTCGGGCAGATGCTCACGGTGCACCGCCTGAAGAGCTTCCGCTGGCCGCTGCACGACTGGCTGCGTGTCGTCTACCCGTGGGCGATCCACGGGCACGCCAAGCGCATCATCCGGCAGATCTCGCCCGACGTGGCGCACATGCAGTCGCACATGGTCGTCGGCCGCGGACTCGCGACCGAGGCCACGAAGGCAGGGGTGCGACTCGTCGCGACGAACCACTTCATGCCGGAGAACCTCATCGAGCACACGCCGATGCCGAAGTTCACGTGGCCGCTCGTCACGACGCTCGCCTGGAAGGACGCCGGCCGGCTGTACCGGAAGGCCTCGGAGCTCACGACGCCCACGAAGCGCGCGGCCGCGTACCTGGTGGCCAAAACCGGGCTCACGCACGTGCACGCGATCTCCTGCGGCATCCGCATGAGCGACTACACGCCGAGCTTCGAGCCGAAGACCGACAATCGCATCGTCTTCTGCGGCCGCGTCACCGGCGAGAAGATGCTGCCCGACCTGCTGCAGGCCGTGGCGAAGCTGCCGGCCGACCTCGACGCACAGCTCGACATCGTCGGCGACGGCGATCTGCGGCGCGCGCTCGAGCAGCAGGCCGCCTCCCTGGGCATCGCGGACCGCGTGCACTTCCCTGGCCGGGTGAGCGACGACCAGCTTCGCCGGATCCTGAGCCGGGCGACCGTGTTCGCGATGCCGTCGACGGCGGAGCTGCAGTCGATCGCGACCATGGAGGGTATGGCCTCCGGACTCCCGGTCGTGGCCGCCGACGCGATGGCGCTGCCGCATCTGGTGAAGGACGGCGAGAACGGCTGGCTGTTCCCGGCGCGCGACGTCGCGGCGCTCGCCGACCGGCTCGAGCGCGTGCTGCGGATGCCGTACGAGGACTACGAGGTGATGCAGCGGGCGTCGATGCGCCTGCTCGAGCCGCACGACATCGACACCACGATCTCGATCTTCGAGAAGCTCTACCGTGGCGAGACCGTCGACGACCCGGTGACCGAGGTCCCGCCGCTCTCCCCGACGCTCCGCGAGCAGTTCCGCGCGCTCGCGAAACGCGCCAGGGACAAGATCACCGACTGATCGCTCAGGGGGCCGCCGCGTTGCACAACGGCACATTCGGTACGACGACCGTTTTGTTGAACAGGCTCCACGACTTGTCGAGCGCGGCTTCGGTCTCCACCTGAAAGCGCTTCTTCAAGATCACATTGAATTTCTTGATGAGCTCGGTGACACTTTCGGTGGAGAGGTACCCGGCCGCGCCGATCCCGCCGGAGATGTCGAGTGTCGCGCCGCGGCATCGCGCAAGCGAGGCACCGATCGACGAACCGTTCGTCACACCGACGGTGATGCTGAGCTTGCCGTAGGGGCCCGCCGCCAGCCCGGGGATGCCGACGCCGACGAGCGCCCGGACACCGAGGCCGAAGACCACCCCGCTCGGGCCGAGCGAAAGACCGCCGATCGAGTTCACGAGGCTCTTCTTCACCGTCAGCTGCATATCGCTGAGGTTGTTCCCGCTGCTCGATATCCCGTACTCCGCCGAGGCACCGAGCGTCGCGTTCCTGCCGGTGAACGCCGTGGCGATCACGAACGTGACCTTGATCTGCAGCACGGTCGGCACACCGCCGAGCGGCGGCAGCGCCTTCTCGAACGTATACGGCACCTCGACCCGCACCTTGCTGTTGTCAGCCGCGGGATCCGCTGCCCCTCCGGTCATCGTGAGCGTGAGCGCCTTCAGCCCCTGGAGGACGGTCGACGACGAAGTCAGTCGGCCGCCGGTGATCGCCGTCGATCCGGAGAATCGCAACTTGTCGAAGTGCAGGCCGAAATCGACGCCGATCTTCAGCCCGAGCGTCGAATTCTTGCCGCTCTTCGTGCCGAACCCTTTCGAAACCGAGACATTGAGGCCGTCGGGTGCGAAGTTCACGCCGACGTCGAAGCCGGCCGCGCTGATCGACGGGCCGCCGGAAAGCGGCATCGGTGGCGGCATCGCCTTGTTCGATATGGCCGGCGTCGTGTCCGCGACCGTCTTCACCAGATCGTTCAACGAGCCGCTCGGCAGTTCCGTCACCACCGGCGTGTCCAGCTGCTGCGCGAGAAGACCGCTGGTCGCGCCGATGGTCGTGTCGTACTTGACGGTGCCGTCCTTGATCAGGTCCGTGAGGCCGATCGGCGCCAGAGCGACCATGTCTCGGTCGCCGTGCCGCGTGATGCTGACGACACGTCCGGCGACCAGCGACGACGCGTAGAGCACGTCGCCCTCGTGCACGTCCGACATGCCCGGTGCGTTCGCATCGAGCGTCCACAGCGCGGCATCCGCCGTCGCACCCCACACGAGGTTCTTCCCGCCGCCGACGACCTTGACGTCGGGCTGGTAGGTCATGCCCGCGGGTGCACTCGTGGCGGGCACGCCCCAGCGGACGTGCTCCGCGGGGGAGTCGGACGGGTGCGGGCCGTTCGCCGATGCGGCCGTGCATCCGGCCAAAGCGAAGACCACGGTCGTGACCGTGATCGCGACCCCCGCGAGGGCGCGCACCGACCGGCGAGGGCGCATCAGGGGATCTTGGGCAGGATCGCCGCCGCCCCGGTCTGCAGCGGCTTGACCACGACCGACGGGGAGTCGAGCAGCACGACCGTCAAGCCGTACCAGGTGGTGCCCTTCCGAACGAAGATCGCGAAGTCCTCCTGCCACGCTTCGTCGCCGAGGCCGGGCACCGCGGTGAACTTGTGGTCGATCCGCTTGTCGGTGTCGTAGGTCTGCTTGGCTCCGTCACCCACCGTGAGGCGCACCTGGGCCGTCTTCGGTCCGGTCGGGTCGGTGTCGTACTCGCACGACGGCTCGGTCGGACTGCCCTCGACGCCGTCCTTGAGCTTCGCGTTGACGATCGCCTGTGCGATGTCCTTCGTCAGCACCGTGCAGGCTTTCAGCCCGTCGACGGTCGCCGCGGTCGCCATCGACGGCACCGGGCTCGCGGCCCCGCCCCCGGCGCCCGCGGTCACCGTGACGGTGACGGGTGCACTCGGGCTGCCGCCGCACGCGGAGAGCAGCAGGGACAGACCGGTGGCGAGCGCGAGCGTGATGCCTGCCCGCGCGCGGTGGCGAGGTCGCATGGCCAGACCATAGCGAACAGACAGAGCCCGGCCCAAGGATTCATCGGTCACGATCCACGCACGGGCGCGTCGTCGGACGGCGTGGGACGATCGACGGATGTCTCGGCGAGGGTGCACAGTGGTCGCCGCGAGCGCCCTGCTGGTCGCGCTGACCGGATGCTCCTGGTCCGCCGAGCCGACCGCATCGCCCTCGTCGTCCGAGCCCACCCAGGTGGCACCACCCTCCTCGTCGGCACCCGCCGGGCCGGCGACCCCCACGCGGACGACGACCCCGCCGCCCAGCACCGCCGCGGCGTTGGTCGCGCGCATGACCACCGCCCAACGCGCGGGTTCGGTGATCATGACGGCGGCCACCGTGCCGCAGTTCGCCGCCCTCGCCGCGACCGTCAGGCGGTACGGGCTCGGCGGCGCGATGATCCGCGGTCGCAGTGCGGCGGGCGTCACCGCCGTGCACGCGGCGGTCGCGCCCGTCCGGTCCGCTGCGAGCATCCCGCCGTTGATCGCGACCGATCAGGAGGGCGGCGAGGTGCAGGTGCTGTCCGGCCCCGGGTTCGGCGCGATTCCGAGCGGTGTCGACCAGGGCGGCCTGGCGACGACGACGCTCGACGCGCGGGCTCGCGGCTGGGGACGGGCGCTCGCCGCCGCGGGAGTCGATCTGGACCTCGCGCCCGTCGCGGACGTGCCCTGCGCCGCGGACCTGCACGACAACCCGCCCGTCGCCGACCTCGACCGGCAGTACGGCACCGATCCCGACACGGCGGGTGCCCATGTCGCGGCGTTCGTGCAGGGCATGGGTTCGGCCGGCGTCGCGACGACGGTCAAGCATTTCCCCGGCCTCGGGTGCGTGACCGGCAACACGGACACCACGGCGAACGTCGTGGACAGCACGACGACGGCGTCGTCAGCCGCCCTGCGGTCCTTCGCCGCCGGCATGCGCGCCGGCGCGGATGCCGTCATGGTGTCCAGTGCGACCTACTCGCGCATCGACCCCGACGCCCCCGCCGTGTTCTCGCCGAAAGTCATCCGATCGTTGCTCCGCGACCGGATGGGGTTCACGGGCCTCGTGATGACGGACGACCTGGGTTCGGCCGTCGCCGTGCGCGCCGTGCCGGTCGCCGATCGGGCGACCCGATTCGTCTCGGCGGGCGGCGACCTCGTGCTCGACGTCCTGCCCGCCGACGTGCCGGCGCTCGTGCGCGGGCTCACCACGAAGGCGGCATCCGACCCCGTGTTCGCGGCCCGCCTGCGTGAGGCGGCGACCGCGGTGATGCAGGAGCGGCTCGCTCTGCGCCCATGAGCGCGCGCGGCGTCGGTCGCATGTGGTGTGATCGGACCGCCGACCACCGGCGATCCACCGGACGCTGCAGGAGCATTGATGGCCGAGACCCGAGCGACGACCCTCCGCTTCCAATCGATCGCGAACGGCATCGTCCGAGTGCTGTTGCACATGCCACTCGTGTCGCTCGGCATCGGCTCGCGGCTGATCGAGCTGCGCGTGGTCGGCCGGAAGTCGGGCAACGTCTACCGCCTGCCGGTCGCCTATACGCGCGACGGCGGTGACCTGCTCGTCGGCACCCCGTTCGCGTGGGGAAAGAACCTTCGCACGGGGGAGCCGATCGGGATCGTGCTGAAAGGCAAGCGGGTGCTGGCGGATGTGGTCGTCTCGAGCGACGAGGCGGGGGTCGTCGCCGCGTACGCGACCATGTCGAAAGACAACTCGGCCTTCGCGAGCTTCAACAGGATCGCCATCGGTACGGACGGCGTGCCCGATGCCGGCGACCTTCACGCGGCGTGGGCCGGCGGCGCTCGGGCCTTTCGGCTCACGCCGCGCTGATCTCCTCGGCGTCGAGCAGGAAGTCGACGATCGCCTGCGGCCACGCCCGGATGTCTTCGGGCGAGCCGGCGAGCCGCGTCGTGGTGTCGGGCAGCAGGCCGGCGAGCTGATCCGCGGTGCTCACCGGGTGGGCGGGATCGCCCTGCCACGGCAGCAGGAGAGCGGGCTGCGTGAGCGCCGCGACCGCTCGCGGATCGGGCATGTCCGCGGTCGCGGCGCCACGCAGCACCGTCGGGAGCAGGCTCTCGGCCACATCGGGGTTCGGGAGCGTCGGCCAGCCGCCGGCGGCCAGGATCGCAAGCGGCGGGAAGGCGGTCGCACCTTCGACGAACTTCGCGAGCCCGTACCGCTCGACGAAGTCCGCCATCTGGACGTACTGCGCCGCCTGCGCAGGCCGCGTCGACCAGGCCGTCGGGGGGATGTGCAGGACGAGCCGCCGGAACCGCTCCGGTGCCTTGACGGCCGCCGTGATCGCGGTGCCCGTGCCCATCGAGGCGCCCCGGACGTCGACCGGTGCATCCGGACTCACCACATCGATGAGGGCGAGGAGGTCCTCGGCGAGTGCGGTCCACCGCCAGTCGGCGGGCTCGAGTCGGCCGGTCGATCTGCCGTGCCCGCGGGCGTCGTAGCGGACGAGCCGGATGCCGGCGGCGGCGACGGGCGCCCAGTCGAAGATGCGTGCCGCATCCTCGTCGGCGCGGGACGACAGCATGCCGTGCGCCACGACGAGCGTGTGCGCCGCGTCCTCCGGACCCTCGACGGAGTAGGCGATGCGGGCGGTGCCGCGCTCGAGGATCCGGTCGCTCGTCATGGCGTCATCGTAGGTCGGTCGGAGAGCCCGCCAACGCCGACCGTCATGCGCCACGGCGCCGGGCTCGCCCCGGGCGTCGGGGTCGGCGCGGCCTTCGCGGACCGATGGGCGTGGGGCTCGTGCTGTTCATCGGCATCGTCGCCGTCGTTCGCCGCACGCCGCCGTCCACGGGCGGACCGCCGCCGTCGATGCCCGTCTCGCGCGCCCATGTGCCCGATCCGTCCGCTGCCTCGACCATCGGGTGCTTCCTCAGCGGACGGGATTCGAGCGATGATTCGTCCATGGTTCGACGCAGATGGCTCTCGGCCGGTGCAGGTGCGCTCGTCCTCGTCGGTGCCGCGAGCGGTGCAGGTGTCGCGCTCGTGCAGCCGACGGTGTACACGGCCAGTTCCACGGTCTTCGTCGGTATCCCGAACATCGAGAACGGGATGCCGGCGACCTCTGCGGCGCAAGCGCGATCGAGCTATGCCGATGTGGCCACGACCCCGCTGGTGCTCGAGACGGTGATCGCGCGGCTGCACCTGCACCTGTCCGCCACGGCGCTTGCCCGTCGCATCACCACGTCCGCGCCCAGTGGGACGGTCACCTTCGACGTCATAGCCAGCGACGGCTCCGCGACGCGGTCGGCAGCGATCGCGAACTCCGTCGCGACCGAGCTGGTCGACGCGGCGTCGAAGCTGTCGCCCGCCGACACGCATCCGGCGCCGCATCTTGCCGTCGTGCGTCGCGCGGTCGTACCGACATCGCCCACCCGCGCGGCCGTTTGGATGGACGCGGCATGGGGCGCGCTCATCGGTGGAGGGCTCGTGCTGCTCGGCATCGCCGTCGCCGTCCTGCGAAAAACGTCCCCTCCGACGGGCGGCGCAGCGCCGTCGATGAGCTTGTAGCTCCCACTCACGCTCGGCGCGCAGTAGAGCGGCCGGGTGATCGCGGCGGGTCCGCCGCCTCACTTGCCGGCGTCTTCGTAGGGCGGACGGGACTTGAACCCGTGACCGACGGATTATGAGTCCGCTGCTCTAACCTGCTGAGCTACCGCCCCGCGATGAGGCTACCTGCAGTGCGCATGTCGGCCCGGCCACGCCTCCACCGGTGTCGTCGCCGAGTGGTCACTGCCATGGCCTGCCCGATCAGTACCAGTACGGGACGTGGGACGTCTCGAAGTCGTACGCGGCGCACGGGGAGCCGTACCGGCTCTGGATGTAGCCGAGACCCCACTCGATCTGCGTCTTCGAGCTGGTCGTCCAGTCGCCGCCGGCGCTCGCCATCTTGCTGCCTGGCAGCGACTGCGGGATGCCGTAGGCGCCCGACGACGCGTTGTAGGCGTTCCAGCGCCAGCCGGACTCGATGTTCCAGAGCGAGATCAGGCACGACATCTGTCCCGAGCCCCAGCCGTACGCCGAAAGGCGCCCGCTGGCGTAACTCTGGGCGCCCGACGGGGACAGCGAGTTCGGTCCGGGGGAGATGTTTCCGAGCGAACCGCCGCCGCTGCCGCTGCTTGCGCCGTTCTCGGCGGCGCGTTCCTTCGCCAGCTGCGCCGCGGCGTACTCGCTCTTCAGACTCGAGTAATTCGCGTTCAGCGCCGCGAGCTGCGATTCGAGCGTCGCGCGCTCGCGCTGCGTGGCGGCGACCTGCGCGTCAGCCGCGTCCTGAGCCGCCTTCGCGCTGTCCGCCAGGCGGTTCGCCTTCGCTGCGAGACGATCGCGGACCGCCTTCGCGACCTTGGCCTGGTCGCCGAGCGACGAGGCGGTGCGTTCGGCGACGAGCGCGTCCTGCATCAGCGAGGCGGATGCGCCGTCCAGCTTCGCGAGCGCTCCGAGGCGGTACAGCAGCGCACCGCTCGACGAGCCCGAGAGCCAGAGCTCCAACGTCGGGTCGCCACCTCGGTAGAGCTGGCTCGTCACGGCGCCGGCCTGCCGCTTGGCCGCCTTCGCCTTCTTCGCGGCGGCTGCGGTCTCGGTGTCGAGGCTCGCCGCCTGGCGGGCCGCCGCGCGCAACGACGCCTCGGCCTGCGCCGCGTCGGCCGCAGCTTTGACCGCTTTCTGACCGAGCTCGGCCGCCTTCGCCTGCAGCCCCGACAGCAGCGACCGGATCTTCGCGACCTCGGCGGCCTTCGCGCTCGCGCTCTTCTTCGCCGCCTGCACCTCGCTCCACGACGGTGCGTCGGCGCTCGCCCCTGGTGCCGGAGCCAGGATCGCGGTCGCCACGGCCAGGGCGACGACGGTGACCCCGACGATCAGCAGGGTCATCGGCGCACGCGCACGATGCCGCCTGCGAACCCGCATCCTGCCAGCGTACGGTCAGCCCCGGCGTGGCGCCGTGCACCGCGCCGCGCTCACCGGTAGGTGCGCGCGACCCACCAGATGCCGTCGCAGCGCAGCACGTCGAACACGCGCGTGTCGTCGGCGTCGCGATCGGTGCCCTGGAAACGCCACCCGACGGCGGCGGGTGGATGCGTGAGCTGATCGGCCAAAGCGTCTTCGAGCGGCGTCGGCTGGTCGGTGACGACGAACCGGCGGCGATGCCACTGCAGCTGCTGCGGCAGGCCCGACTCCGAGAGCTCGAGCAGGGCGCGATCGTTCGTGATGACTTCCGGCATGAGCCCTCGCCTTCGAAATCGTGTTCGATCTGAGCACTCTAGGCCGCGGGTCGTGCATCGGCAACACCGAACGCCCCCGAGGCTGTGACGCTCGTCGGTGGTGCGCCCTACGCTGCTGTCGTGGCTTCCTCGATCGCGCCCTACGGCACCTGGCCGTCCGCGATCGCGGCGACCGACGTCGCCGCGATCGGCGCCCGCACCACGCAGGCCGCCTACGTCGGCGACGAGATCTGGTGGTCGGCCTCGATCGCGGCGGAGAACCGCGTCGCGGTCATGCGCGCGGGCGAGCCGGCGGGCGTGGTGCTGCCCGCGCCGTGGAGCGCTCGCAGCCGCGTGCACGAGTACGGCGGGGGCGCGTGGGCGGCGACGGCGGAGGGCCGCCTCGTCTTCGTCGAGGCCACGGATCAGCGGGTGTATGCCCTCCGCCCGGGCGGAACGCCGGTCGCCTTGACGCCCGAGGCCCCCGACACCCGGTACGGAGGGCTGCGCGAGTCGGGCGGTGACGTACTCGCGATCCGCGAGCGACGGGTCGGAGACCGGCCGGTCGACGTCGAGCGCGACCTCGTCCGCATCCGGGTCGACGGACCGACCGGGGGCGACGCCGTGGACCCCGTACGCGTCGTCGCCGGCTCGCACTTCCTGGCGCAGCCGACGGTGTCTCCCGACGGCAGGCGGCTCGCCTGGATCGCATGGGAACACCCGTCGATGCCGTGGGAGTCGACCGAGCTTCGTGTCGGCGACCTGCGCGACGGCCGGGTCGACTCCTGGCGGACCGTGCTCGGCGGTCCGGGCGAGTCGGTGCTGCAGCCGGAGTGGCTGGCGGACGGCACTCTCGTATGCATCTCCGACCGGACCGGCTGGTGGAACCTCGTCGAACCGACCGTCGACGGCGCTGCCCGGCCCCTGCTGCCGCAGGCGCGCGAGACCGGCGGTGCGCTGTGGGACCTCGGCCAGCGGTGGTATCTGCCGCTGCCCGACGGACGACTGCTCATCACGGTCACCCTCGGGGCCGACGAGCAGGGCGTCCTCGATCCGGCGACCGGCACGTACCAGCGAGTCCGGTCCGGGCGCTCGCGCACCGCGATGCAGGATTCGAACCCCACGCATGCCCTGTTCGTCGACGACGCCGCCGACGAACAGGGCGGGCTGCGCGAGCTCGACCTGGCGACGGGAGCGATCCGCACCGTTCAGCCTCCCTCCGGTCTCGACGAATCGCTCTTCCCAGCGGCGGAACTGCACACCTTCGACGGGGTGCACGCGATCGTGTATCCGCCGCGCAACCCTGATTGGACCGCTCCCGCTGGCGAGTCGCCGCCCTTCGTCGCCACGGTGCACGGCGGACCGACCGCGCACGCGGCACCCCGGCGCTCGGCGTCCGTCGCCTACTACACCAGCCGCGGCATCGGCGTCGTCGACATCAACTACGGCGGCTCGACCGGCTACGGCCGGGCGTACCGCGAGCGGCTCGACGGGCAGTGGGGCGTCGTCGACGTGCAGGACGTGCTGACGGTGATGCGCGGTCTCGCCGCGGCCGGTATCGCCGATCCGGCGCGGCTGTCGATCGAGGGCGGCTCGGCAGGCGGCTGGACCGTGCTCGGGGCGCTGCTCGCCGGCGAGCCGTTCGCGTGCGGGGTCTCCTCGTACGGCGTCGCCGACGCGGTCCTGCTGGCACTCGACACGCACGACTTCGAGGCGCGCTACCTCGACGGGCTCATCGGTCCGTACCCCGAGGCCGCCGCGGTGTACGCGGAGCGGGCGCCGATCACCCGCGCGTCCGAACTCCGGCGCCCGGTGCTGCTGATGCAGGGCCTCGACGACAGGGTCGTGCCGCCGGAACAGTCGCAGCGGTTCCGCGACGCGCTGGTCGCCGCCGGCATCGCGCACGCCTACCTCGAGTTCCCGGGCGAGGGCCACGGCTTCCGGCAGCAGGCGACGATCGTCGCCGCGACCGAGGCAGCGCTGTCCTTCACCGGCCAGATCCTCGGCTTCGCGCCGCCCGGCGTCCCTGTGCTGCCGCTCTGGCGGCCGGACGGGAAGTCCGCGGCGGGCGATCCGGTTGACGAGCACGACGTACGAACGCAGGGAGCGCCATGACCACCACACATCCGTCCACCCAGCCCGACGCGGCCGAGCGCCTCGCGCAGTTCCGCGTCAGGCGCAACGAGACCGTCGTGCTGCCGACCGGGCCGCTCGCGCTCGTGAACACCCAGTGGGTGAACGAGGAGCAGACCATCTGGGGCGTGCCAGGCGTGTGGTCGCCATTGCCCGACGGCGAGTCCGGGCTGCTGGTCACCGCGACCGCCGCGGACGGGATCGAGGTGGACGGTGCGATCGTCGACGGCTCGGCGATCGTGCGCGGCCGCGACGACGAGTCGCCGTCGAAGATCGTGTTCTCGCCGACGGTCCAGGGCGCGGTCATCCGTGGTGAGGACGGCGTCTACGCGCTCCGAGTCTGGGACGCCGAATCGGACTCCGTGCAGGCGTTCGACCGCGTCGACGCGTTCCCGTACAACCCCGACTGGGTCGTCACCGGCACGTTCACGCCCAACCCGGCCGGCACCACCGTCGGCTTCTCGCACATCAAGGACGACGGCGCGACCCGCGAGCTGCCCGTGCCGGGTGACATCGCCGTCACCATCGGCGGCGAGCAGTACACGCTCGCCGCGTTCAAGGACGGCCGCCGGCTCCAGCTCGTGTTCGCGGATGCCACGACCGGCGACGACTCGTACGGCGTCGGCCGGTTCCTGTTCATCGCGCCGAACCCCGACGGCTCCATCACGCTCGACTTCAACATGGCGGTCGTGCCGCCGTGCGCCTTCAGCTACGCGTTCAACTGCCCGCTGCCTCCCAAGCAGAACCGCTTCCCGTTCCGGATCGAGGCGGGCGAGAAGAACGTCGTCGACGCGCAGGGCGAACCGCTGCACTGACGGCCCGCGCCGTGTCGGTGGCCGCGCCTAGCCTCGGGCCATGTCGATGCCGGCGACCCTGCGAACGGCGCATCACTGCGTCGAGGCGTCGGGTGACGGCTTCATCGTCGACGGCGCGGTCACCGACCTCATCGGTCTGATCGCATTCGCGCAGGACGCCGGGAGCGGCCGCTGGGTCTGGGACACGGCAGCGGTGTACCCGGCGCTGCTCGCCGAGGGCGTCCGGGTCGAACGAGCGCACGACATCCGCCTCGCGCGAGCCATCCTGCGCCGCTCGGTGCTGACCGCCGCCGTGTACGCGGACGTGCCGTGGGACCGATGGGATGCCCCTGCGGCCCCCGCGCCCGTCGACGACGGCCTCTTCTCGCTGTCCGCCGATGCCGACGCGGCGCAGGGACCTTCGGTCGCGGACGAGTTCGCGCGGCAGCTCGCGGCCGTCGCCGGCGCTCCCGACCCCGACCGCATCCGGCTGCTCATCGCGGCGGAGTCCGCCGGCGCCCTCGCTGCCGCCGAGATGCGCTTCGCCGGGCTGCCATGGAGCACGGTGCGACACGAGGACATCCTGCGCGGCGTGCTCGGGCCGCGCGTTCCGCACGGTGAGCGGCCACAGGTGCTGGTCGCGCTGCTCGCCGAGATCCGGACCGCGCTGGGGGAGCCCGACCTGAATCCGGACTCGCCGCCCCATCTGCTGCGCGCGCTGCGCAAGGCGGGCTTGACCGTCGAGACGACGCGCTCGGGCGAACTCGCCGCGCTCCAGCATCCGGCGATCCCGCCGCTGCTCGAGTACAAGAAGCTCGCGCGCCTGCTGCAGGCGAACGGCTGGCACTGGCTCGACACCTGGGTGCGGCACGGCCGCTTCCATCCGGACTACGTCGTCGGCGGTGTCGTGACCGGGCGCTGGGCGACCGCGGGCGGCGGGGCGATGCAGCTGCCGAAGCAGATCCGAGCGGCGGTGATCGCCGACCCGGGCTGGCGCTTCGTCGTCGCGGACGCGGCACAGCTCGAACCGCGCGTGCTCGCCGGCATGGCGCACGACCGGTCGATGGCCGCGGCCGGCGCGGGTCGCGACCTGTACGACGGCATCGTGGCGACCGGAGCCGTCTCCGATCGGCGTCAGGCGAAGTACGGCATGCTCGGCGCGCTCTACGGCGCCACGACCGGCCCTGGGGGTCGTCTCGTCCCGCGCCTGGCGCAGCGCTTCCCCGCCGCGCTCGGCCTCGTCGACGCCGCCGCACGCGAAGGCGAGGCGGGCAGGCAGGTCACGACCCTGCTCGGCCGCACGTCGCCGAGACCGTCCGGGGCTTGGCAGGAGCTCCAGGCGAGCGGGGCCGCGCTCGAGGTCGACGACGCCGTGTTGCGCCGCATCCGGTCGAGCGCCCGCGACCAGGGCCGGTTCACCCGCAACTTCGTGGTGCAGGGCACGGCGGCCGAGTGGGCGCTCTGCTGGCTCGCCGAGCTGCGCAAACGCCTCTGGGCGCTCGGGGCCGGACCACTGACCGACCGCCCGCACCTCGTCTACTTCCTGCACGACGAGGTCGTGGTGCACACGCCCGCCGATGTCGCGGATGCGGTCGCCGACGCGGTGCGCGAGTGCGCGGCGTCGGCCGGACGCCTGCTGTTCGGCGGCTTCCCGATCGACTTCCCACTCGTCGTCGCCGTGGTCGACAGCTACGCGGATGCCGAATGAGGGAATCGTGGCCCGTCGCCGCGGTTGCACCTGACATGGCAAAGCACATCATCGCGCCGGCCTACGGCGGTCCTGAAGTCCTCCAATTCGTCGACGTCACGGTGCCTCCGCCCGGCCAGGGCGAGGTCACGATCGACGTCAAGGCCGTCGGCGTGAACCCGACCGACTACAAGAGCTTCTCCGGCGCCTACGGCGTCGACGAGTCCAAGCTGCCCATCGCCGTCGGCAACGAGGTCGCCGGCGTGGTCGCGGCGGTCGGACCCGACACGGAGATCGCGAGCGGCCCGGTCGCGATCGGCGACGCGGTGCTCGCGTATCGCGTCCCCGGCGGGTACACGGAGCAGGTCACCGTGCGTGCGTCGGACGTCTTCGCGAAGCCCGATGCACTCGACTTCCCGGCAGCGGCGAACCTGCTCCTCGTCGGTGCCACAGCGGCCGACATGCTGCGGGTCGTGCCCGCGTCCGCCGGCTCGACCGTCGTCGTGCACGGCGCGTCCGGCGCGGTCGGCGTCAGCCTGCTGCAGCAGCTCGCGCAGATCGGCGGCGTCCGGGTCATCGGCACCGCGAGCGAGGCCCGCTTCGACGAGGTCCGTCGCTTCGGCGGCGAGCCGGTCGCCTACGGTGACGGACTGCTCGAACGGCTGCAAGCGCTCGCCCCCGAGGGTCTCGCCGCCGCGTACGACACGGTCGGCACCGACGAGGCAGTCGACGTGTCGCTCGCGCTCGTGTCGAAGGACCACCTCATCAGCATCGCGAGCAGCCGGTCGCGCACCGACGGATTCAAGATGGTCGGCGGCGGCAGCCCCGACAGCGCCGCGTTCCGCGAGACCGTTCGCGCGCACCTCATCGGGCTCGCCGCATCCGGCGCACTCGTCGTCCCCGTGGCGGCGACGTACCCGCTCGCGCAGGCCGCTGAGGCACTCGCTTTCCTGCAGACGGGGCACCCGGGCGGCAAGCTCGCACTCATTCCGTGAAGCGGCCCGCCGGAATCGGCGGCGTGTCACCAGACCGCGTGACAGGCCGCTGGTTGCGGCGTGTCGCGCGGAACGGCGCGGAAGAGCCGGGTGAGACTGGGCCGCCCACCGGAATCCCGCCTTGAGAAGGCGGCGTGTCGTCGTGCATACTTCCCAGGAGTCGGAGACGACTCACGCTAATTTCATAACCGGTGGTACCGGTCGAATCCGTTCACCAGGTCGTTGGGGAAGACGCACCTACCGAACGGAGAACGACGCATGGTCACCACCACAGCCCGCGGCGTGCTGTACGTGCATTCATCGCCGCGAGCCCTTTGCCCCCACGTGGAGTGGGCGGCCGGCCGAGCGATCGGACGCGCCGTCAGTTTCACTTGGACGGATCAGCCGGTCCTACGCAACACGATGCGGACCGACTTCTATTGGGAAGGCGAGCCGGGCACCGGCGCCGCCATCGCCTCGGCGCTGCGCGGCTGGGAGCACCTCCGGTACGAGGTGACCGAAGACGCCGCCGACGGCATCGACGGCGGACGCTGGCTGCACACGCCCGATCTCGGCATCTTCCACGCCCAGACGGACGCGGCGGGCAACATGGTCGTTCCCGAGGACCGCATCCGCTCCGCGATGGACGCCGCCGGCAACAGCGTCGTCGAGTTGCATCGCGAACTGCGCCTCGCGCTCGGCCAGGCATGGGACGACGAACTCGAGTCCTTCCGCCACGCGATGAGCTCGACCGGCGTCGTCTGGCTGCACCGTTCGGCCGTATAGAAATTCAGCCAACACGGCGTGTGCGCCGGGCGCCGGCACTCGACGCGGTTACTGTCGCACTGTCGGTGGATGCGAATCTCTAGCGTTCGGGCTGTATGGGTAGCGGCCCTCGAACCTTCCGCATCACCGCGAGAAGAGCCCCCGTCCGGATGGGTACCGGAACGGGGGCTCTTCGCCATTTCTGCGCGCTCCGCGCGCATGGCGTGGTCGCGCTCCCACTTCGTGCCGTTGCCGGAGCGCCTATTGCGGAACGAAGTGAGAGCGCGAACGGAGCAGCCAGGACGTCGTCGGCGCGTGGACGCGCCGACGAGCGGTGAATCTCAGGCGTTCGCGAAGACCACGACGGCGTTGTGACCGCCGAACCCGAACGAGTTGCTCACCGCCAGCAGGTCACCCTTCGGCAGTTCCCGCGGCGAGGTGGCCACGTCGAGATGGATCTCGGGGTCCTGCTCGTCGAGGTTGATGGTCGGGGGAGCGAGCCGTTCCTGCACCGCCTTCACGGTGAACACGGCTTCGATCGCGCCCGCGCCGCCGAGCAGGTGGCCGGTCGCCGCCTTCGTCGCGGACACCACGATGTCGTCGAGGCCCTCGCCGAAGACCTTCCGCATCGCCGAGTACTCGGCGATGTCGCCGACCGGCGTCGAGGTCGCATGCGCGTTGATGTGCGCCACGTCGGCGAGCGGACGGCCGCTGAACTGCACCGCGAGCTGGATCGCCCTGGGCACGGCACCGTCGGGGTCGGGCGCGCTGATGTGGAACGCGTCGCTGGTCACCGCACTGCTCGCGAGCCGGGCGTAGATGTGCGCCCCGCGCGCCTTCGCGTGCTCCTCCGTCTCGAGCACGAGCGCGGCCGCGCCTTCACCGAGCACGAACCCGTCGCGATCGGCGGCGTACGGCCGTGACGCGGCCTCCGGGTCGTCGTTGCGCTTCGAGAGCGCGTGCATGGCCGCGAACGCCGCCATCGGCAGCGGATGCACGCAGGCCTCCGACCCGCCGGCGATGATCACATCGGCGTAGCCGAGCCGCAGGTGCTCGAGCGCGTTGCCGATCGACTCGGTGCTCGACGCGCACGCCGATGCGACGGTGCGCGCGCCGGCACGAGCCCGGAACTCCATCTCGATCGCCGCTGCCGGCGCGTTCGGCATGAGCATCGGCACGGTCAGGGGCAGGACCCGGCGGGGTCCCTTCTC
Source organism: uncultured Actinomycetota bacterium (assembly GCA_963716965.1). Taxonomy (GTDB): domain Bacteria; phylum Actinomycetota; class Actinomycetes; order Actinomycetales; family Microbacteriaceae; genus Amnibacterium. The sequence goes on from CAVQUZ010000003.1 coordinate 748,997, forward strand.
CTTCAGCGTCTCCCACGCGTCCACGAGGGTCCAGATGCCGCCGATGCCGGTCGCCCAGTCGACGCCGAGACGGTCGGGGTCGACGTCGGGGGTGCCGGCGTCCGCCCACGCCTCGCGGGCCGCGAGGAGCGCGAACTGCGCACCGCGGTCCAGGCGCTTCGCCTGCACCCGGTCGAGCTGCTCGCTCGGCTCGGTGTGCGCCTGCGCTGCGAAGGTCACGGGCAGCTGCAGTTCCTCGACCCAGGGCTGCTCGAGCGTGCGAGCGCCGGATCCGCCTGCGAGCAGCGATGCCCAGGAGTCGGGCACGTTCACGCCGAGCGGCGAATACGCGCCGAGCCCGGTTACGACGATGTCGGGACCTGCCATGCGGGGGAGTACCTCGTTCCGTGCCTAGTGCTGAGCAGCGACGATGAAGCTCACCGCGTCGCCGACGGTCTTCAGGTTCTTGACTTCCTCATCGGGGATCTTCACGTCGAACTTCTCCTCGGCGTTGACGACGATCGTCATCATCGAGATCGAGTCGATGTCGAGGTCGTCCGTGAACGACTTGTCGAGCTCGACCGTGTCGGTGGCGATGCCCGTTTCGTCGCTGATCAATTCGGCGAGTCCGGAGAGGACCTCTTCATTGGACAGGGCCATGATTCGTGCTCCTTCATGAGCGTGATGTCGGATGGACGGTGGTCAGTGTATTGGGCGGCCGAAGGCCGAGGCGCCGTCAGGGAAGCCGCACGACCTGTGCGCCGAACACGAGTCCCGCCCCGAATCCGATCTGCAGTGCGAGGCCCCCGGAGAGCTCCGGGTGCTCGAGCAGCAGCGCGTCGGCCGCGAGCGGGATGGACGCCGCCGACGTGTTGCCCGTGTAGGCGATGTCGCGCGCGATGAGCACGTGCTCGGGGAGCTTCAGCTGTTTGGCGAGTTCGTCGATGATCCGCATGTTGGCCTGATGCGGCACGAACGCGGCGAGATCGCCCGCTTCGATGCCCGCCTTCTCGAGGGTCTGCTGCGCGACTTTCGCCATCTCCCACACGGCCCAGCGGAACACGGCGCCGCCGTCCTGCCGCAGCGTGGGCCATTCGACGGCTCCCGCCCCGTCGCGGTACGCCTGCAGCTCGTCGGACATGCCGACGGCCTCCCAGCGCGACCCGTCCGAGCCCCACACGGTCGGCGAGATGCCCGGCGTCTCCGACGGCCCGACGATCGCCGCGCCCGCCCCGTCGGCGAGCAGGAACGAGATGGTCCGGTCGGTGGGCTTCGCGTACTGCGAGAGCTTCTCGGCGCCGACCACCAGCACGTATTCGGCGAGACCCGAGCGGATGAACGAGTCGGCCTGTGCGATGCCGTAGGTGAACCCGGCGCACGCCGCGGAGATGTCGTACGCCGCGGCGGGTGTCGCGCCGAGGCGCTCGGCGAGCAGGGCCGCCATCGACGGCGTCTGCACCGTGTTCGAGATCGTCGAGATGAGCACGGCACCGACCTGCGCCGGGGCGATGCCCGCGCGCTCGATCGCCTCGCGCGACGCCGTCTCCGCCATGTCCACCGCCTCCAGGTCGGCGGATGCGCGACGACGCTCGATCATGCCGGTGCGCTTCTGGATCCACTCGTCGGACGAGTCGATGGGGCCGACGATGTCGTCGTTCGTGACCCGGAGGTCGCCGCGCGCGGCGCCGAACGACAGGATGCGGGCGCCGGGCGCCCCGGAGGTCTGCTTGAGGTCGCTCATGCGGCACCACGCAGCAGCGCGTCGGCGGCCGCCAGGTCGTCGGGCGTCTTGATCGCGACGGAGGGCACGCCGCGCAGCGCACGCTTGGCGATGCCGGTCAGCGTGCCGGCCGGGGTGAGCTCGATGAGGCCGCTGATGCCCGCGTCCGCGAACGACGCCATGGTGGCGTCCCAGCGCACGGGCGAGGCGACCTGCCCCACGAGCAGATCGAGGAACGCGCGGCCGCCCGTCACGACCGACCCGTCGTGGTTCGTCCAGAGCGTCGTAGTCGGATCGGCGGGCTCGAGCGTGGACACGAACGTGGCGAGCGTCTCGACCGCCGGGCGCATGTACCGCGTGTGGAATGCGCCGGCGACCTGCAACGGCACGACACGCGCGCCCTTCGGCGGCTGGGCGACGAGCTGCGCGAGTGCGTCGGGAGCGCCGGCCGCGACGATCTGGCTGGCGCCGTTGCGGTTCGCGGGTTCGAGGCCGAGTTCGGCGATCCTCGCGAGCACCTCGCCCTCGTCGCCGCCCACGACGGCGGCCATGCCGGTCGGGGTGATCGCGGCCGCCTTCGCCATCGCGGCGCCTCGGGCGGCGACCAGGCGCATGCCGTCCGGTGGGCTCAGGATGCCGGACACGACCGCGGCGGTCACCTCGCCGACCGAGTGCCCCGCCACGGCGCCGATCGGCTCGGTGAGCCCGGAGAAGGCGAGCAGGCTCGCGGCGACGATGAGCGGCTGGGCGATCTCGGTGGCCCGGATCGTGTCCGCGTCGGAGGTGGTGCCGTGCGCCGCCAGATCGAGGCCTGCGGCGTCGCTGTACGCGTCAAGCCGCTCCTTGAATGCGGGCTCGGCCACCCACGGGTCGAGGAACCCGGGCGCTTGCGCACCCTGTCCCGGGGCAACGACGACGATCACGACGTCCATCCTTCCAAGCGATTCGCTGCAGACGCATTCGCCATCGTCAACATACTGGGCACGGCATTGTGTGTTTCTGACAACGGCGGCGGGGTATGTCCCGCCTCATCGCGGTCGCCGCCGCGACGGCGCCGGCTCGCTGATCGCGCCGAGGATCAGGGCGGAGTGCAGGATGAGCGCCTCGCGGGCACCGGTCGGATCCCAGCCGATGACCTCGGCGACGCGCTTCAGCCGGTATCGGACCGTGTTTGGGTGCACGAACAGTTCGCGGGCCGTGGCTTCGAGCGACCGGCCGTTGTCCAGATACGCCCAGAGGGTGCCGAGCAGCTCGCCCGGGTGGTCGCGGAGCGGCCGGTAGACGCGCGCCACCAGGGTGGAGCGCGCCAGCGGATCGCCGGCCAGCGAGCGCTCCGGAAGCAGGTCGTCCGCGAGCGCCACCCGCGGCGCGCCCCGCCAGGACCGCACGACGGCGAATCCGGCGAGTGCGGCCTTCGCGCTCCGCGACGCCTCGACGAGGTCGGGCACCGTGTGCCCAAGGACGAGGGAGCCCGGGCCGAAGGAACCCTCGAGCTGCTGCGCGATCTGCAAGAAGCTGCGTGGGACGGCGTCGTCGGCCGGCGTCGCGTCGTCGGCGCGGGGCGCGTCCCGTTGGTCCTGGTCCGCAGGGAGTCGCCCGGGCTGCTCGGCTGCGCCGAGGTTGCGTGGTGCTCGGTTGCGCCGAGGTTGCGTGGTGGCTGCTCGGTTGCGCCGAGGCTGCGTGGTGGCTGCTCGGCTGCGCCGAGCACGAGCACCAGGCGGTTGCCCTGGACGCCGATGAGCACGTCGGCGTCCAGGTGTCGAGCCGTGCGCCGCACGTGGTCGACGTCGAGCACCCGTGGGGTGGTGCCCACGACGACCGCCACCTCGCCGTGCCCGTGCCACCCGAGCGCAGCGATGCGGCTCGGCAGCTCGTCGTCCGCCTCGCTCGACAGGATCGAATCCACCACGAGGGCCTCGAGGCGCGCGTCCCAGAGTCCCCTCGCCTCAGCAGCGCGCGCGTACACGTCCGCGGCCGCGAATGCGATCTCGCGGGAGTAGAGCAGGATCGCCTCACGGAGCGAATCGTCCGTGCCGTTCGACACGCGCTCCTCGACGACCTCGACCGTCACACGGATGAGCTGGAGCGTCTGCGTGAGGCTCACCGACCGCAGCAGTTCGCGGGGCGCCGTGCCGAACACGTCGGCGGCGATCCAGGGTGTCGACGTCGGATCGTCGTACCAGCTGATGAACGAGCGGATGCCCGCCTGCGCGACCAGGCCGACGGCGCTGCGGCGCCCAGGGGGCATCTCCCGATACCACGGGAGCGTGTCCTCGAGGCGCTTCAGCGTCGCCGTCGCGAGTTCACCCGCGATCTGGCGCAGCCAGGTGAGGGTCTCGCCTTTCGTCCGTGCCAGCGGGGCCGCCGATCAGCTCTCGCCGCCGGCGTTGCCCGACGAGCCCGCCGTCACGTCGTGCAGTCGGTACCGCTCGATCGCCGCGGCCGCCGCGCCGTGCTCGACCTTGCCCTCGTCCGCGAGCAGCTCCAGAGTCCGCACGACCATCGACGGGCCGTCGATCGTGAAGAACCGCCTCGCCGCGGCGCGCGTGTCGGAGAACCCGAAGTCGTCGGCGCCGAGCGTCGCGTAGCGTCGCGGCACGAACGCCCTGATCTGATCGGGCACCGAGTGGGCGAAGTCCGTCGCCGCGACGATCGGACCCTCGCTCGCGCCCAGCCGCTCCGTCACGTACGGCGTGCGGTGCTCGCCCTCCGGGTGCAGGAACGCGTCGTGCTCGGCGGCGATTCCGTCGCGCCGCAACTCGCTCCACGACGTGACGCTCCACACGTCGGCCGAGACGCCCCAGTCCTTCCCGAGCAGCTCCTGGGCTTCGAGAGCCCATGGCAGCGCGACACCGGACGCGAGCAGCTGCGCCTTCGGGCCGTCGTGCTCGGACGGCTTCAGCAGGTAGATGCCCTTGACGACACCTTCGACGTCGAGCCCTTCGGGCTCGGCCGGCTGCGCCATCGGCTCGTTGTAGACCGTCAGGTAGTACATGACGTTCGGGTCCGGGTGGTCGCCCCCGTACATCCGCTCGAGGCCCGCCTTCACGATCGCGCCGATCTCGTAGCCGAACGCGGGGTCGTACGCGACGACCGCCGGGTTCGTCTCGGCGAGCGTCAGGGAGTGTCCGTCGGCGTGCTGCAACCCTTCGCCCGTGAGCGTGGTGCGGCCTGCGGTCGCGCCGATCAGGAAGCCGCGCGTCATCTGATCGCCGGCGGCCCAGATCGCGTCCCCGGTGCGCTGGAACCCGAACATCGAGTAGAAGACGTAGATCGGGATGAGCGGCTCGCCGTGCGTCGCATACGACGTGCCGGCCGCGGTGAACGCGGCGACCGCGCCCGCCTCGTTGATGCCGACGTGCACGATCTGCCCCTGCGGGCTCTCCTTGTAGGCGAGCAGCAGTTCCCGGTCGACCGACGTGTAGTGCTGGCCGCGCGGGTTGTAGATCTTCGCGGTCGGGAAGAACGCGTCGATGCCGAACGTGCGGGCCTCGTCGGGGATGACCGGCACGATGCGGGCGCCGAAGTCCTTCGCGCGCACCAGGTCCTTCAGCAGTCGCACGAACGCCATGGTCGTCGCGATCTGCTGGTGGCCCGATCCGCGCTTCAGCACCTGGTAGGCCGACTCGGCCGGCAGGGTGATCGGCGTGTGCGTCGTGCGCCGGCTCGGCACGTAGCCGCCGAGCGCACGTCGGCGCTCGTGCAGGTACTCGATCGCCGGGTCGGAGTCGCCCGGGTGGTAGTAGGGCGGCAGGTAGGGGTTCTCCTCGAGCTGCCCATCGGTGATGGGTATGCGGAGCTCGTCGCGGAACTGCTTCAGATTGTCGAGCGTGAGCTTCTTCATCTGGTGCGTCGCGTTGCGGCCGGCGAAGGCGGGCCCGAGGCCGTACCCCTTGATCGTCTTGGCGAGGATGACCGTCGGCTGGCCCTTGTGGGCCAGTGCCGCCTGGTAGGCCGCGTAGACCTTGCGGTAGTCGTGGCCCCCGCGCTTCAGGTTCCAGATCTGCTCGTCGGAGTAGTCCTCGACGAGCTTGCGCGCGCGCTCGTCCTTGCCGAAGAAGTGCTCCCGCACGTACGCGCCCGACTCGGCCTTGTACGTCTGGAAGTCGCCGTCCGGCGTCGTGTTCATGATCTTCAGCAGCGCGCCCTCGGTGTCGCGCTCGAGCAGCGAGTCCCACTCGCGGCCCCAGATGACCTTGATGACGTTCCAGCCGGCCCCGCGGAAGAAGCTCTCGAGCTCCTGGATGATCTTGCCGTTGCCGCGCACGGGCCCGTCGAGGCGCTGCAGGTTGCAGTTGATGATGTAGGTGAGATTGTCGAGGCCCTCGTTCGCGGCGACCTGCAGCTGGCCGCGGCTCTCGACCTCGTCCATCTCGCCGTCGCCGAGGAACGCCCACACGTGTCCTTCGGAGACGTCCTTGATGCCGCGGTTCGTCAGGTACTTGGCGTTCTGCGCCTGGTAGATCGCGTTGATCGGACCGAGCCCCATCGACACGGTCGGGAACTGCCAGAACTCGGGCATGAGGCGCGGATGCGGGTACGACGAGAGGCCGTTCGGCGCGTGCGACTTCTCCTGCCGGAAGCCGTCGAGCTGGTCGGTCGTGAGGCGGCCCTCGAGGAACGCTCTGGCGTACATGCCGGGGGAGGCGTGGCCCTGGAAGAAGACCTGGTCCCCGCCGCCCGGTGCGTCGGGTCCGCGGAAGAAGTGGTTGTACCCGACCTCGTAGAGGGCTGCGCTCGAGGCGTAGGTCGAGATGTGGCCGCCCACGCCGATGCCGGGGCGCTGGGCCCGGTGCACGGTGATCGCCGCGTTCCAGCGGATCCACGCGCGGTACCGGCGCTCGATGTCCTCATCGCCGGGGAAGTCGGGCTCGTCCTCCGGCGCGATCGTGTTGACGTAGTCCGTGGTCGGCACCATCGGGATGCCGAGGTGGAGCTCCTGCGAACGGCTGAGCAGGCTCAGCATGATCTCTCGCGCCCGTTCGTGGCCGGCCTGGCCGACGAGGGTGTCGAGGGATTCGACCCATTCGGCGGTCTCGGCCGGATCACGGTCGAGCGAGCCGGACGAGTACGGGTTCTGATCGTTGACCGCCACCCAGGTCTCACTTCCTGTTCGTTGCGAGAAAAGCGTGCCGAGTCTAGTCGCGCACCCACCCTCGGCCGGGTCAGGCGAAGCGCTCGCGAAGCAGCGGCAGGACCTCCTCGCCGTACAGCCGCAGGAAGTGCTCCTGGTCGTCGGCCGGGGAGTGGAAGACGAGGTGCCGGAACCCCATCTCGACGTACTCGGCGATCCGCTCGACGTGTTCGACGGGGTCGGTGGACACGATCCAGCGGGATGCGACTCGCTCGATCGGCAGCGCGTCGGCGAGACGCTGCATCTCCATGGGATCGTCGACGCCGGTCTTCTCCTCGGGCGTGAGCGCGAGCGGCGCCCAGTTCCTCGTGTCGTCGAGGGCGGTCTGCGCGTCCTCGTGGAACGACACCTTCATCTCGATGAGCGTGTCGACCTCGTCGGCCTGCCTGTCCGCCTTGGCGAGGCCGTCGACGAGCGCCGGCAGCAGGGTCTCGGTGTACAGCGAGCGGTCCTTGCCCGACGTCGTGATCCAGCCGGCGGCGACGCGCCCCGCGAGCCGGGTCGCGGCCGGGCCGGATGCGCCGATGTAGATCGGCACGGGGATCTCCGGCTTGTCGTAGATCGTCGCGTTGTCGGTCCGGTAGTAGGTGCCCTCGTAGGTGAGCCGGTCCTCGTGCCAGAGGCGCTCGATCAGGTCGATGGCCTCCTTGAGCCTCGCGAACCGCTCGGGCGGCGGGGGCCATTCGGCGCCGAGGGCGATCTCGTTGAGGGCCTCGCCCGTGCCGACGCCGAGGATCACGCGGCCGGGTGCCAGGCAGCCGAGCGTCGCGAACGCGTGGGCGACGACTCCCGGGTTGTAGCGGAAGGTCGGCGTGAGGACCGAGGTGCCCATCAGGATCCGGCTGGTCCTCGCCGCGAGTGCGCCGAGCCACGGGATCGCTGCGGGCGCGTGCCCGCCCTCGTGGTTCCACGGCTGCAGATGATCGGAGATGAAGACCGAGTCGAACCCGCATTCCTCGGCGAGCACCGAGAAGTCGAGCAGGGGGCCGGGCGCGAACTGCTCCGCGGACGCCTTGTAACCGAGCCGGAAGGGAACCGTCATGGGGGTGCCTCTTTCATAGGGTGCCCTCGTAGGGCGCCGGGTCGAACTCGCCGAACTCCTGGGCGTAGGCGTAGGCGAAATCGGGCCAGAGCAGCGTGAGCCTGCGGCTGGCCGGGTCGACGTACCAGTTGCTGCAGCCGCCCGTCATCCAGACGCTGTCGGCCGCGCGGCGGTCGAGCTCGGCGGTGTACGCACGCTCGGCCTCGAGGGTCACCGCGAGGGGCAGGCCGGTCGTCGCGCGATGCGCCAGGGCGCCGAGCACGTACTCGATCTGCGCCTCGATCATCGCGACCGCCGAGTTGTGACCCAGCGCGCCGTTCGGGCCGTCGATCAGGAACAGATCGGGGAAGCCGGCCACGACGGTCGAGGCGTAGGACGTCATGCCCCCGGCCCAGTGGTCGTCGAGCGAACCGCCGTCCGCCGCGTGCACGATCGACGCGTAGGGCTGCTTCGTCGTGACGAATCCGGTGGCGAGCACGAGCACGTCGGTCGGATGCACGGTCCCGTCCGCGGCGACGACCGCATCCGGCCGCACCGCCGCGAGGGCCGACGGCACGAGCGTCACGTCGTCCCTGATGAGAGCCGGGTAGTAGTCGTCGGAGAGCAGCACCCGTTTGCAGCCGAAGTCGTATTCGGGCGTCAGCGCGCCACGGAGTCGGGCGTCGGGGACCTGCGTCTCGAGGTGTGCGCGGGCCCGGGCGGCGGCCTCGGCTCGGAGGGCGCCGTCGCCCGCGCGCGCGGCGAACTGCTCCTCCATGCGCCAGAACAGCTGCTCGCGTTCGAGGACCAGCTCGGCGGCGTCCCTCGCGAACAGCGCACGTTCCGCGTCGGAGTAGGGACGGTCCTCGCGCGGCACGACGTAGGGGGCGCTGCGTTGCAGGACGGTGAGCTGCGCGGCCCGGCCGGCGAGTTCCGGGACGAGCTGGACGGCCGAGGCGCCCGATCCGACCACGGTGACGCGTCGGCCGTCGAGCGGCACGTCGTCCCGCCACCTGGCGGAGTGGAACACGTCGCCCGCGAACTCGGCGAGGCCCTGCACGTCGGGGATCCGCGGCTCGGTGAGACGCCCAGCGGCGAGCACCAGCACCGTCGCCGTCCAGTCGCCAGCGGAGGTGCGCAGCAGCCAGCGGTCACCGTCGCGGCGTGCGTCGAGCACCTCGGTGCGGAGATGGATGCGGTCGCCGACCTCCGCGCTCACCTGCTCCAGGTAGGTGCGGATGTCGGCGCCCGCCGCGAACCGCGACGGCCATTCGGGCCGCGGCGCGAAGGAGAAGCAGTACAGGTGCGAGGGCACGTCGCACGCGACGCCGGGGTAGCGGTTGTCCCGCCACGTGCCGCCGACCGAGTCGGCGCGCTCGAACACGGCGAAGTCGGCGCCCCGCCGGCCGAGGCGGACGGCGAGACCGATGCCGGCGAACCCGGCGCCGATCACAGCGACCTCGACGTGGGCGGTCACGGCCGGGTCGTGGCCCGGGAGTCGACGCGTGTGTGGACCGTCGCGACATCGGCGAACGCCGTCAGGTGCGCCAGCACCTCGACCGGCCGTTCCACGAGCAGGTCGTGGCCGCCGGCGACCAGCCGCAGCTCGGCGTCGGCGGCCGCGGCCAGGAGCCGGGCCGCGCGGGTGGTCGCGACCGTGTCGGCATCGCCGCCGATCACCAATGCGGGCACCGCGAGGCGCGACACGTCGCCGGCGACGAGGCGGGCGGCGAGCGCGACCAGGGCGTCGGTCGCGGGCGTCTCGGCCATCGGCCGCCACCGGTCACGACCGGCCGGCGAGGTCAGCAGAGCGCCGGCGACGGACTGCAGCGCGGCCGATCGCTCGCCCCGGAGCGTCGTCCAGATCCGTGCGAACGCCTCGAGCGCGTCGGCCGGCTGCAACCACGCCGCGATCGCGACCACCCGATCGAGGCGGGCGCCGTCGGCCGCCGCGAACCGCATCGCCGCCGTGCCGCCGATCGACACGCCGAGCAGGACTGGGGCGACACCCGCGATCGTGGCGCGGTCGACCGAGGACGCCACGGCGGCATCGATGTCCTCGGGCGTGCGCACGCCGCGCAGGTCGACCTGCTCGACGTGGCGGTGCCGCGCCAGCATCGGTCCGAGCAGCGCGAAGTCACGACCGGGATCGCCGCTCAGGCCGGGGACGAGCACGACCGGGGTGCGCAGACCGGCCGGGCGGAGCCCGGTCATGCGACCGCCGAACCGGCCGCCGCGCGGCCGGCGGGCTCGCCGTACACGGTCGTCCGCTGCCGCAGGGGACGGGCGAGTGCGTTCGCGATGCGCGCCGCGTCCTCCATGGTCATCCGCAGGCCCTGCTCGGCGCCGGCGGCGGGCAGCACCCGGCCGTCGAGGAGCGTGCCGCCGAGGTCGTCCGCACCGGCGCGCAACAGGGCCGGGGCGGCTGCGAGGCCGGCCCTGGTCCAGGCGACCTGGATGTGGTCGATCCGGCCGTGCAGCAGCAGACGGGCGACCGAGACCACGGCTCGGTGCTCGTCGAGAGGGCCTCGACCGGCGACGATCGCCGAGTCGCCGAACGGGATCGGTACGAACTCGGTGAAGCCGCCCGTGTCGGACTGGATCGCAGCGAGTCGCCGGATGTGCGCGATGCGCTGGGCCGCGGTCTCGCCGAGACCGAAGAACAGCACCGAGGTCGATCGCAGTCCCGCTGCGTGTGCCGCGCGGATGACCGACTCCCATTCCGCTACCGGAATATCACCGGGAGCGGCGCGCAGTCGGACCTCGTCGTCGAGCACCTTCACCCCCGTGCCCGGGACCGTGTCGACCCCGGCCCGCCGCATCGCAGCGAGGTGCGCCTCGATCGAGCGGCCCGCCCGGCGGGCCCCGTCCGCGATGTCCTGCGGGCGGAAGGCGTGCAGATGCATCTCGGGTCGGTGCCGCTTGACCGTGCGTGCGAGCTCGAGCCAGGTGTCGGCGGGCAGTGCCGCCGGCAGGAGGCCCTGCATGCAGATCTCCGTCGCGCCGAGCTCCCAGGCGTCGTCGACCATCGCGCCGAGCGTCTCGAAGGAATCGATCGCGTCGGGGCCCGGACCGCCGAACGCCGACGAGGCGATGTTGCGGTTGACCACGTAGCTGACGGCCTCGCCGACGGTGTACCGGCGAAGGTCGTTGGCCACCGCGGCGAGTTCGTCGAGCTCGGCGTCCTCCGCGGCGAGCAACGAGAGGGCGTCCGCGTCGGAGAGGGAATCGGGCCGGTCCGCCGCCCGCGCGAGCGCCTGCCGGAAGCCGGACACGTGGACCGCGGGCGCGGCACGGCCTGCGGGCTGCACCGCGCGGGCGTCCGCCAGGCCGGTCGCCGGGTCCATCAGCCTGCCGACGTCGGCGACGAGCGACGGGTCCAGCCAGCCGGGCTCGCGGAGGTACGGCGGATGTGCGGTGAGCCGCTCGCGCAGGGCGAACCCGGACTCGGCCGTGCGGGCCGCGAGGTCGTCGAGGTGCGGCCAGGGCCGCTCGGGGTTCACATGATCCGCAGTGAGCGGACTGACCCCGCCCCAGTCGTCGGCACCCGCACCGAGTAGGCGACCGAGCTCGCCCGGATCGGCGAGGTTCGGCGGCACCTGCACCCGCATCCCCGGCCCGAACGCCATGCGGGTGGCCGCGACCGCCGCGAGGTGCTCGACCGTCGAGGCGTCCATCGCGTCGCGCATGGCGGTGAGCGGCTTCGCGCGGAAGTTCTGCACGATCACTTCCTGGATGTGCCCGAACTCGTCCTGCAGGTCGCGCAGCGCGATGATCGACTCGGCCCGGTCGCGCAGTGTCTCGCCGATGCCGACGAGGATGCCCGTGGTGAACGGGATGCGGGCCCGGCCGGCGTCGGCGATCACCTGCAGGCGGACCGCCGGATCCTTGTCGGGGGAGCCGAAGTGCACCTGCCCCGGCTCCTCGAAGAGGCGTCTCGAGGTCGTCTCGAGCATCATGCCCATCGAGGGCGCGACCGGCCGCAGCCACTCGAGCTCGCCGAGCGACATGACGCCGGGATTCAGATGGGGGAGCAGTCCGGTCTCGCGACGGACGAGCTCGGCCATCGCACGGACGTACTCCAGGGTCGACGCGTACCCGTGCTCGTCGAGCCACGTGCGCGCCTCCGGCCACCGGTCCTCCGGGCGGTCGCCGAGCGTGAACAGCGCCTCCTTGCAGCCGCGAGCAGCACCCTCGCGTGCGACCTGCAGGATCTGCTCCGGCCGCATGTAGGCCTCCTGCCCCTTGCGGTGCAGGCGACTCGGGGTGTCGACGAAGATGCAGTAGTGGCAGCGGTCCCGGCACAGCGTCGTGATCGGCAGGAAGACCTTGCGCGAGTAGGTGACGATCCCGGCGATGCCGGCATCGGCGAGGCCCTGGTCGCGCAGTGCGGCGGCGTCGTGCATGAGCTGTTCGAGGTCGTCGCCCGTGAGCGAGAGCATGGCCTCGACATCGTCGACGGTGGGGCGTTCCGCACCGACCCGCACCCGCGATTGCGCCACCGTCAGCACGCTACACGCCGTACGTGGCCGTGCTGCGCGTGCCGGCAGCTCGGCCACGTACGGGTCAGCGGTTCCGGTAGTAGTCCTTCCACACCAGGCGGTGCACCGGGATCCATCGCGGGATCGACCGCAGCACGGGGATGAACGGGATGAGCGCGAGCAGCAGGGTGAGCAGCCCCATGATGCCGACCGCGAGGACGTCGGCGTTCGGCGCGTTCCCGATCGCGGGTACCTGGTACCAGAGAGAGAACAGCCACAGCCACGCCTGACCCGGGTAGTTCCCCGTCTCGTTCATCACGCCCCACTGATCGCCGGTGAGGTGCGCCTTCGTGGCCAGGTCGTTGAAGTACTGACCGTCGCCCAGGAACAGGATCGTCGCCGTCGGGTTCAGCGCGGTACCGCCGACTGCGGATGTGAGGGCGTGGTCGAGGCCGCCCGACTCCGCCATGGCGCGCAGATCGCCGAGCATCGCCGGGACGGGACCGTAGTCGCCCGAAGCGACCTTGGCGGGGTCGCCGCCCGGCGCCTTGCCGATCGAGTCCGCATAGGCGGACGCCCAGCGCGTGCGCTGCGCCGAGCCCGCGGCGCGCCAGGTCGCGAGCGGGGCCGGCGTCTGCGGCAGGGTGGCGAGGGGCGCCAGCACGAACGTGTTCGCGGTGTCGATCGGGAGCCGGACCCCCGAGAAGCTCTGCAGGTCGAGGGGGCCGAAGGTCTGCGTGACGCCCGCCGTGTTCGAGTAGGGCGGTCCGTAGGTCGCCGTGTCGCTCGATTTCGCGAGTTCCGCGGCGCTCGTCGCGACGAAGTCGCTCGGCGCGGCGGTGGCCCACGACCGCATGGTGACCGGGCTGTCGTCGGGCGAGCCGAGCACGAGCGCGAGCAGCAGCACGATGACCCCGACGACGCCGACTCCGACGGTCAGCTCCTTGAACAGGTCGTACTCGCGCGTCGCGCCGGTCCACGGACGGCGATCGAGCTCCCGGGCTGCGGATGCGGCGGTCACGGGACCCGCACCTCCGCCGGAGCGTCGACGACGGCGACGGGCTCGAGAAGGACGGCCTCGGGTGTCGCCGGCTGCACCTGCGCATCCGTCTCGGCCGCATCGATCGGCGGGACGACACCGTGCATGCGGACCAGGAGCACGTGCAGGACGACGACCGCGGCCACGGCGAGCGGCAGCAGCACGATGTGCCAGGTGAAGATCTGTCCGAGGTCGGTCACGCTGAACCACGCTCCGATGCCGACGGCGTTCAACGCATCCTTCGCCTCGAACGCGATCCACTGGGAGTCGAAGTTCGTCTGCAGGAGGTAGCCGGTGAACGCCGCCACGATCGACACCCCGAACGAGATCACGCCGGTGATCCAGGTCAGGGCACGACCGCCGCGCCATGCGGCCATCCAGAACTTGCCCCATAGGTGCACCACCATCGTCATGAAGAACAGCTCCACACTCCAGAGGTGCGTGCTGTTGACGAAGTGGCCGAGCGCGGACACGTGGTACCAGGACGGCCCGTTCAGGCTGAGCACGACGCCCGACGCCACGATGTAGACCAGGGATGCGATCGCGCCCATCCCGAACACGTAGATCCAGGACGCCACGTAGCTCGGCTGGTCCTCGGGCAGCAGCTTGTCGGGCGGCAGCACCCTGAGCCACGCCTTCCGGGCGCGGCCGGTCCAGGTGTGCACGTCGTCCTCGGGTGCGTGCGTCCTGCGCGACGTGCTCATCGGTGCGCCTTCGATCCGATGAACGGCACCGTCAGGGCCAGCCCGAAGAGCACCAGCATGATGACGATCACGACGAGGTTGCCGATCTCGATCGTGAACGGCGGCCATCCGACGACCAGGCCGGGCGCAGGTCCGGTCGCGACTCCGGAGAGGTGGTCGAGGATCATGGCTCGCTCCTGCCGTTCAGACGGCCGGCGGGTCCGGCCGTCCGGGGTGACGGTAGGACCGGGACTCGTCGGCGCGTCAGGGGAGAAGGTCCCGCATGAGCGCCCTCGCTAAGCTGGCCGGGCCGGGCCGCCGCCCGGTGAGCGGGCCTTTAGCTCAGTTGGTAGAGCGCCACGTTTACACCGTGGATGTCGTCGGTTCGAGCCCGGCAGGGCCCACAGGTCGGTCCCGCCCGACGGGGCGACGCGCCCGGTTGACCTCGTCGCCGGTGTGCGAGATGGTTAGGCGGATGCCTAAGTATTACGAGGAGCTCGACACCGTGCTCCGCGCGCTCGCGGATCCGACGCGCAGGGCCGTCGTGGAGCGGCTGGCGGTGTCACCCGCCGTCGTGACCGAACTCGCGGCGCCGTTCTCGATGGCGTTGCCGTCGCTCATGCAGCACCTGCGCGTGCTCGAGGACGCCGGCGTGATCGCATCGCACAAGCTCGGCCGTGTCCGCACCGTGAGCCTGCGTCCGGGCGCCCTCGACATCCTGCATCTGTGGCTCGGCGAGCAGCGGACGCCGGCGGAGGATCAAGCGGACCGCCTCGGGATGCATCTCGCCCGGACCAACCAAGAAGGAGAGCGGAAATGACCCGCGTGCTCATGGACCTGTTCGTCTCGCTGGACGGCCGTACGGCGACGACCGGGATATCGGCCGACGACCCGATGGGCGAGGACTGGGGCCGGCTGACCGCGGCGTACAGCGCGACCCGCACCTTCCGCCAGCGCGTGTTCGGCGACGAGAGCGGCGCCGGGACGACGGGCGTCGATGACGCGCACGCGGCCGCGTTCTTCGAGAGTGCGGGCGCTGAGATCATGGGCGCGGCGATGTTCGGGCTGCACACCTTCCCCGACGACCCGGACTGGAAGGGCTGGTGGGGCGACCGCCCGCCGTTCGGCACCCCGGTCTACGTGCTCACGCACACGGCGCCGCGGCCCCCGATCACGATGGACGGCGGCACGACGTTCCACTTCCGCAGCACCCCGATCGAGGACGTGCTCGCCGAGGCGACCGAGGCCGCGAGCGGCAGGGACGTGCGGATCGGCGGCGGTGTCGGCACCGCACGCGAGTTCCTGCGCGCGGGACTCGTCGACCGGTTGCACCTCCAGGTGGCCCCGGTCCTGCTCGGGCGGGGCGCCCGGCTGTGGGACGGTCTGCCCGCCCTCGACCTGACGCACGCCGTGACGACGGAGGTGGCCGAGAGCGGCACGATCCACGTCACCTTCACGCGGCAGGACCGGGCGTGACCCCCGAACGTCGCCTCGCCCGTGCGGAGTTCATCCTGACCCGCGACTACCCGGCCGCGATCGAGCGCGTCTGGGACGCGTTCGCCGACGAGGGCCAGAAGCTGCGCTGGTGGGGCGCCGGCGACGCGATGGAACCGAGGGAGTGGGCGTTCGACTTCCGCGTCGGGGGACGCGATATCGCCGAAGGGGCATTCCACGACGGTCCGGTCTCGCGGTACGAGGCCACGTACACCGACATCGTCGAGCACACGCGGATCGTGACGACCTACGACATGTGGATCGACGGCGTCCACATGTCCACCTCGGTCGCGTCGCTCGAGTTCGAGGCGATCGCCGGCGGCACCCGGTTCACTCACGGCGAGCAGGGCGTCTTCTTCGACCGGTTCTGGGCCGACGGCGGCGTGGGCCGCGAGCAGGGCACGCGCGGGCTCCTGACCGCCCTGGCCGGCTATCTCACGTGACCGGCGGCGCGGATGTGCCGGGCGGCGTCCCGCAGGGCGCTCCTCGCCTCCGGCGTCCAACCGGCCCCCACGAAGACGTGGAACGACCTCGGGAAGTACCGCAGCAGCGCGGTGCCGCCGGCCTTCCGCACCTGCGCCGTGAACAGCCGGGCGTCCGGCGCCAGGATGTCGTGGCCGCCCTGATAGGTGACGATCGGCGGCAGTCCGCCGAGTGTGCCGAAGATCGGGCTGACGCGCGGATCAGCGACGTGCAGGCCGCCCGCCCACATCCGCCCGGCATCGCGCAGCTCCTGCCGGTCGAGCGACGGGTCGACACGCTCGACCGCGGTGATCTCGGGATTGGTCATCGTCACATCGACCCAGGGCGAGAAGAGGACGAGCAGGACGGGCGCCCGCGCGCCCGTGTCCCGGGCGTGCGTCGCGGCGGCGATCGCGAGGCCTCCGCCGGCCGAGTCGCCGGCCAGCACGACGGGCGCGTTCGGCGCGCGTTCGCGGATGCGGTCGAGCACCTGGTCGAGGAACGGCAGCGCCTCGATGGCCGTGTGCTCGGGCGCGAGACCGTAGCTCGGTACCGTCACGGTCGCGCCCGTCCGTGACATCAGGTCGCCGACGATCGACCAGTGCGGCCAGATGACGGGGTGCAGGTACGAGCCGCCGTGCAGGTACACGAGTTCGACGCCGCTTCCCGAATCCGGGGTCAGCGTGGTCACGCGATGGCCGCCGACGTCGCCGACCGTGCTCGCGGCCAGCAGCCGGGTCGGGATCGGCGCGTCGGCGACCGTCTGGAGGTCGGCCCATCGGCCCGCCACGCGGCGAACGACGGGGTTGGACCTCGAACGAAGCAGGAGTGCGGTCGCCGACATCGCGATGGACATGAGGGCGAGCCTGGCGGCAGAGCCTGCGACTCGGCTGCGGCACGGGTGTTGCGGGCTCGCCGCGCCGGTCCCTGGGCGCTTCCGTGCCCGTCGCTACCATGGCCGGATGGCGGACGACCGGCCCGACGACACCGTCGTGCCGTCGTCCCCGCCGGCGGACGCGGAGTTCCACGACGACGACGAACTCGCGGATGCGCTGGCCGGCGAGCTCGCGGCCGTCACGCGCACGGAGGCGATCGCGATCCAGCGCCTCGTCCCGCGTTCGGCCCCGGTCGAACCGACCCCGGACCCGACCCGCGCCGCGCCGCGGGCGGTCCCGGTCGCCGCGGCGCCCACCGCGGCCGCGCCGATCCCGCGTCCGCGGGGTGTGGCATCGGGCCGCATCGATCCGGCCGGGGTGGCGGTCGAGGCGCCGTCGCCGGATGCGAGGGCGCTCGACATCGCGCCGCCGCTGCCGGAGCCGATCGCGCCGCAACCCGAACCCGTCGCGCCCGTTCCTCCACCCGCCGCCGTAGCCAAACCGCGCCGCAGCGTGATCGAGTCCGCTCTCAGGGCTGCCCGGCGCGACGGCATCCCCTCGCTTCGGCAGTCCGCGACCCCGCCGGTCATGGTCTCGGGTCCGGTTCCGGCACGTCGACGCTCCGATCAGCCGCCGGCGCTCGAGGCGTCCCAGCCGGTCGAGCCGTCGGCCGCGCAGCTGGCGTCGCCGCCGCAGCCCGCCAGGGAGTTCGACGATCGACTCGACAGCGGCCCGCCGACAGTCGCGATGACGCTGCCGGAGCCCGACCCCTACCCCGGCTGGGAGCAGGCCCTGCGGGCGATCGCGCGACCCTCCGGGGACCCGCGCCCCTCGCACGCACAGGCCCCGGATCCCGTGCCCGCGCCCGCGCCCGCCCCGGACCCCGCTCCGATCTCCGCCGCCGCAGCGAGCATCGCCGGTGCCGCGATCGCCGGAGCGACCGCAGGGGCGGCGGCGACCGCCCACGCCGACCCGCTCGCCGAGCGCCGCGGATCCCGCAGAGCCCTGCGAGCTCGTCTCGACACCGGTCCGGTCCCGCAGCCGACGTGGGCGCTGTCGAAGGAGCAGGAGGCCGACGCGCCCGAGGGCGACCTGGCGGCCTTCGCACCGCTCCTCGACGATCGGACCACGACGCAGCCGAAGCGGATGAGCCGGCGGGCGATGCGCGCCGCCGAGCGTGCCGCCGAGGCCCAGGCGGAGGCGGGAGCCGCGGCGACCGCGTCCGCCGAACCGCAGCAGTTCCAGGACGCGTTGCTCGGCTTCGCATCCGAGGCGATCGCCCCGGACGCGGCGCCCTTCGCGTCCGCCCCCGAGCCGACAGTCGCGGACGAGCCGCTCGAGGCGCCGACGGTCGCGTTCATCCCGCATCCCGACGAGGACCCGCCCACCGTGGTGATGCCCGCGACCGACCCGGCGATGACGGTGCAGCGCGTCGATCCGCCGACCGCGCTGCTCCCCGCCGCCGTCGCTGCGGCGGCAAGAGGGTCCTCCGCCGGGTCCTTCGCCACCTTCGGCATCACGGTCGGCGCCCTGGCCGCACCGATCGCCCTCGTCGTCGGCGCATCGGTCGGACCGGGACCGGCGAGTGCGGTCGCACTGCTCGCCGGGGTCGTGTCGGCCGGCCCCGCGATCGCCCGACAGGCGAG
Source organism: uncultured Actinomycetota bacterium (assembly GCA_963716965.1). GTDB lineage: Bacteria > Actinomycetota > Actinomycetes > Actinomycetales > Microbacteriaceae > Amnibacterium. Next base: position 767,531 of record CAVQUZ010000003.1, read on the forward strand.
CGCCGCCGTCCGGCTCGGAACCGGCACGCTCGGCGTGCAGCGGGCCGTGTTCGGATCGACCGGCGGCTCGGTCGTCGCAGTGCTGCTCTTCGTCGCCCGGGTCGCCGCCGGCATCCTTGCGCTGCTGCTCGTCGGGCAGATCGGCAGGGCGATCGCCGTGCACGCGGGTGTCGCCAGCGCGCTCGCGTCCCTGCCGGGGCTGCTGCTCTCACTCGGGGTGGGTGCCCTCGGCACGGCCGCGGTGCTGTGGCGGCAGCGGCTGACGAGCATGCTGCTGCTGGTCGGCGGTGTCGCCGCCGTGCTCGTGACGCTCGCGCTCTTCGTGCTCCTGCCGCTTCGCGCCGCCACGACGGTCCAAGCCGACCCGAGCGGGGCGGCGGTCGTCGGATTCGTGGGTGTCGGGATGCTGATCGCGACGGGCATCGCGGATCTCGTCGGCGGGACGACCGCATCGATGACCGGCCGCTCGACCGCGTCGGGCGCCGTCGCCGGCACGGTCGTCGGCGCGCTCGTGTCGGCCGCGGGGATCATCGTCGCCGTCAATGCGCTGATCGGCGGGCTGACGGTCGCGATCCCGGCCGGCGTCGTCGGCGTGGCGGTCGGTGTCGGTTGCGCGGCCCTGCTCGGCACGATTCTGCGGTCGGCGGGCACGATGCTCGCGGACGGCGTGGGTGGCCCGGTGCCGATCGGTGTGCTCATCACGGGCCTCGTCGTGATCGCCGGCACGCTCGCGGTCCCGTTCACCGAGCTGCAGTTCGCCGAACTCGTGCGACTCTGGGGCCCGATCCTCGCCGTGCCCGTCGTGGCATGGGCGGGCGTCGTCAGCGCGGTGCCGGCGCGCTGGGGCCGGGCGAGGCTGACCGGCGCCTTCGTCGCGGTCGTGGTCGCGGCCGTGGTCGGCCTGCTGCTGCTCGACGGGGTGATCCTGCCGGGGGAGCGCAGCGGCGTGCTCGATCTGCTCGGGCTGGGCGTCGCATCCCCGCTGCGTGCGAGCTGTCTGCTCGCCCTGGCGGTGACGTTCGTGGCCGGCCTCGCGGGCGGCGGCATCGCTGCGGCGGTCCGCCGGCCGGCTCGGGGCCATGTGGCGGTCGCCGATAGTCTGCAGGCGTGACGGTCACTGCGCCCCCGGCGATCCAGGCCCGGCTGCTCGACCTTCGAGAGATCGACGACGAGCTCGGCCGCATCGGCGCGCACCGGAAGCGGCTGCTCGCCGGTGCCGAGCTGAAGGCCGCGGAGGCCGATCGTGCGGCGAAGCGGGCCGTCATGGCGGATCGCCGTGGCGCGCTCGAGGACGCGCGCGCCGAACTGAAACGCATCGAGAGCGACGTGCAGGTGGTGGAGCAGCGACTCGCCCGCGACCGCACGCGGCTGCAATCGGTCACGTCTCCGAAGGACGCGCAGGGCCTCGAGGCCGAGATCGAGTCGCTGCTGCGCCGTCGCGGCACGCTCGAGGACGGGGAACTCGAGGTCATGCAGCGCGTCGAGGACCTCGACGCCGAGGTGGCAGGGCTCGAAGCCGAGGTCGCGGCCGTCGAGGCGGCGCACGCGGCGCTCATCGGCGACCGGGACGACGCCGTCGCGGGGCTGGCGGAGCAGGAGCGACGCGCGACCGAGAACCGGGCCGCGATCACCGGCGGGCTCCCCGCGGACCTCCTCGCGCTCTACGAGCGCCAGCGTGCCCGCTACGGCGTCGGCGCGGCGCTCATCAGGGCCCGCGTCTCCGGTGGCAGCGGCGTGGAGCTGACCGGGGCCGACCTCGCCGCGATCCGCGCCGCGGCACCCGACGACGTGGTGCTCGATCCGGAGAGCGGATGCATCCTGGTGCGGACCGAGGAGAGCGGGCTGTGACGCGGCTCGGACCCAGCAGCTCGTGAGTCCCCGGAGACGACCGCATCCTCTGGCGGGCGTGCGCGTCCTCATCGCATTGCTGGTCGGCGTCGTCGTCGCGGTCGCGGGCAGCTTCGTCGCGTGGTGGGTCGGCGCGGTGATGGTCGGCTGGATCGCGGCGGCACTGGTGTTCCTCATCCTCACGTGGTCGGCGGTGTGGGGGATGAACGCGGAACGGACCGCCCGATACGCGACGCGCGAGGACCCCACGGTCGTCGTGACGGACGTGCTGCTCGTCGTGGCGAGCCTGGCAAGCATCGCGGGGGTCATCGTGCTCGTCGCCGGGTCCGGGAACCGGGTGCTGGCGGCCGCGATCGGCGTCGGCAGCGTCGCGGCCGCGTGGCTGGTGGTGCACACGCTGTTCACCCTGCAGTACGCGGCCCTCTACTACCGGGGCGAGCCGGGCGGCATCGACTTCAACCAGAAGGCGCGGCCCGACTATCTCGACTTCGCGTACCTGGGCTTCACCATCGGTATGACCTACCAGGTGTCGGACACGAACATCGTCGATTCGCGCATCCGTCGCTGGGCGCTGCAGCACGGGCTCCTGTCGTTCCTGCTCGGCGCCGTGGTCCTCGCGAGCACGATCAACCTGGTCGTGAACCTGGCCAAGTAGCCCGCGCCGACCCGCGCCGCCGCCCATCCGCCGCCGCCCATCCGCCGCCACCCATCCCGCCGCCACCCATCCCGCCGTGTAGGCATCGGCGCGCGCCGTAGGGCGACACGCCGCGATGTTGCCTACGCCGCGCGCCGATGCCTACACGGCGCGCAGGGGGAAGGGGAAGGGGGCACGAGGAGGGCGGAAATGGGCCGGCTGTACGCCGGGTTCTGTCCTGCGCGGTGCGTGTGAACGCTGCGCAGGGACGGTCATCTATCTCGGGGATGCGTTGCCGCAGCCCTCTAGCGGTCCACCCGGGAGCAGACGGCGAGCAGCCGTATCGCTCCCTGTTCGACCTTGCTCCGGGCGAGGTTTACCCAGCAGGACCGGTCACCCGGCCCCCTGGTGGTCTCTTACACCACCGTTTCACCCTTACCCCGGTCCCGAGGGACCGTGGCGGTCTGCTTTCTGTTGCACTTGCTCTCGGGTCACCCCGGGTGGGCGTTACCCACCGCCCTGCTCTGCGGAGCCCGGACGTTCCTCGGCGCCTGCGAACAGGCGACGCGACCGTCCGCCGGCCCATTTCCGAGAGCAGAGCCTAGCGGGGTCGCGCGCGTGGCTACTTGGCGGCTTGGATGACGGGCTCGGGAACGACGGCCGTCGTCGGCTTGCCCGCCTGGACCGCGAGTGCGGCGGCGCCGAGGATGCCGGCGTTGTTGCGCTGCGTCGCGGCGACGATGGGCGTGTTCAGCGACAAGAGCGGCAGGAACTCGTCGCCGTGCTTCGAGACACCGCCACCGACGATGAAGAGATCGGGGGTGAAATACTGCTCGAGCGTCGCGTAGAAGATCTGCAGCCGCGCGGCCCACTGCTTCCAGCTGAGGTCCTTCGCCTCCTTGACGGAGTACGCGGCGTAGGTCTCGAAGTCGTGCTTGTCGCCGACGTCGATGTGGCCGAGCTCGAGGTTCGGCATGAGCACGCCGCGGTAGATCAGGGCGGTACCGATGCCGGTGCCGAGCGTCGTCATCAGCACGACGCCGTCGACGCCCTTCGCGGCGCCGAACTCGGTCTCGGCCACCCCGGCGGCGTCGGCGTCGTTCACGAAGGTGATGTCGCGGCCGAGCCCGGTCTCGAAGAGCTGCTCAGCGGCGAGGCCGATCCACTTCTTCGACACGTTGGCCGCGGACATCGTGTGCCCGTTCTTCACGACGGCGGGAAAGCAGATGCCGACGGGCGCGTCGGCCGGCGCTTTCAGTTCAGCGAGGATCGCGATGACCTCGCGCACGATGTCGTCGGGTTCGCCGCCTTTGGGTGTCGCATGTTTGATGCGGTCGCTCAGCATCGTGCCGGAGTCGGTGTCGACGATGCCTCCCTTGATGCCGGTGCCGCCGATGTCGATGCCGATCGCATGTGCCACGCGGGTCAATGTATCGTGCGGTTCTGCGTACATCGCAGTGGATGCGAGGGAGCTGCCGTGGCCGACGACGAGTGGTGGTACAACACGAAGACCGGCGAGGTCGAGCACGGTGCGCAGTCGCCGTGGAGCGACCGCGCCGGCCCATATGCGACCGAGGCCGAGGCGAAGGGTGCGCCCGACCGGCTGAAGGCGAACAGCCGGAAGTGGGCGAGCGAGGACGACTGACCCTCGTCCTCGTCGAGGAGCTGCGCGGGCATTCTGTTTGGAATTCCGCACGCGCCTATTCGTATTCGTGCTCCGGCGCCGGGTACGCACCCGATGCGACGTCGTCCCGGAAAGCGGTGACGGCATCCGTCAGCACCCCGGCGAGGTTCGCGTATTTCTTCACGAATTTCGGGGTGCGGCCGGTCGTCAGGCCGGCGAAATCGGCCCACACGACGAGCTGACCGTCCACGTGGGGGCCCGCGCCGACACCGATGGTCGGGATGGTCAACGCCTCCGTGACGCGCTTGGCCGCATCCGAGGGCACCATCTCGAGCACGACCGCGAAGGCGCCGGCGTCCTCGACCGCGAGCGCGTCGGCCAGCAGGTCGTCGGCGGCCGCGCCCCTGCCCTGCACGCGATGGCCGCCGAGGGCGTGTTCGCTCTGCGGCGTGAATCCGATGTGCGCCATGACGGGCACGCCGGCGGCGACGATGCGCTCGATCTGGGCCGCGCTGCGCCGGCCGCCCTCGAGCTTGACCGCGTGGGCGCCGGTCTCCTTCATGAAGCGGATGGCCGTGGTGAGCGCCTGCTCGGGCCCCACCTCATAGGTGCCGAACGGCAGGTCGGCGATCACGAACGCCCGCTTCGCCGCGCCGGCGACGGCGCGGGCGAGCGGGAGGAGTTCCTCCGTCGTGACGGGGACCGTCGTGTCGTAGCCGAGCACGACGTTGCCGGCCGAGTCGCCGACGAGCAGGAAGTCGATTCCGGCGGCGTCGAAGATCGCGGCCGTCTGCGCGTCATAGCTGGTGAGCCCCGTGATCGGGACGCCCTTGGCCTTCGCGTCGAGGAAGTGTCGGGTGCGCACCTTCGCGCGGGGATCGGCCATGGCCGTCATGCTAGCGAGCCCCTGTGGTGCAGTCGCCGTTCAGGAAATGCCCCCGGATCCGAGCACGGATCAGGACGGAACAGCGGTGTGTCGCCAATTCGGTCCTGAACCGTGAGCGATCTCCTGAACCGTGATCGGTGAGCGGGTCAGGCCGGATTCGCCTGCGGGCGGTAGGTGATGGGCAGTCGCCGGTCGCGCCCGAAAGCCATCTGCGAGATCTTCGGCCCGATGGCGCCCTGGCGCCGTTTCCACTCGGCGCGGTCGGTGAGCGCGATGATCTGGTCGACGACGTCGGGTGCGTATCCCATCGCGACGACCTCGTCGCGGCTGTGCCGCCGCGTGATGTACAGCTCCAGCACCGCGTCGAGCACCGCGTAGTCGGGCAGCGAGTCCTGGTCCGTCTGGTCGGGCCGCAGCTCGGCCGACGGTGGCTTCTCGATCGAGTTCTCGGGGATCGGCGGCGTCTCGTCGCGATGGAGCGCGGCACGGTTGCGCCATCGTGCGAGTTCCCACACGAGCATCTTCGGGACGTCCTTCAAGGGCGCGAAGCCGCCGACCGCATCGCCGTAGATGGTCGAGTAGCCGACCGACAGTTCGCTCTTGTTCCCCGTGGTCAGCACCAGATGGCCGTCCTGGTTCGACAGCGCCATGAGCAGTACGCCGCGCGCCCTCGCCTGCACGTTCTCCGCCGCGAGCCCCGTCAGCCCGAGCTGCCGCTCGAACGGCGCGACGAGGTCCTCGATCGCCTCGGTCCGGTAGTGCAGCCCGATGCGCTCGGCGAGGTCGTCGGCGTCCGACCGCGAATGCGTCGACGAGTAGCGGCTCGGCATCGAGACGCCGAAGACCCGGTCCGCGCCGATCGCATCCGCCGCGAGCGCCGCGATCACCGACGAGTCGATGCCGCCGGAGAGCCCGAGGATCACCGAAGGGAAGCCGTTCTTGTCCACGTAGTCGCGCAGCCCGACCGCGAGCGCCTCCCAGATCTGCTGCAGGTCGTCCGGTGGCGTCGCGACGTCCGCGGCGAGGGGCGGCTTCCTGCGCTGCGGCGCCGGCACCGCGACTCGCTGCACCCCGTCGAGCACCGTCGGCGGCGTGGCCGCCTCGACGGTCACGTCGACCACGAGCAGGTGCTCGGCGAACTGCGGCGCACGGCCGATCAGGTCGCCCCGCTGATCGACCACGACACTGTCGCCGTCGAAGACGAGGTCGTCCTGCCCGCCGACGATGTTCACGTACGCGACGACGGTGTCGGTCTCCCTCGCCCTGCGCCGCACGAGCGGCAGCCGCACGTCGTCCTTGTCCCGCTCGTAGGGCGACGCGTTGATCACGGCGAGCAGTCCCGCATCCGCCGCGGCGACGCGGCTGACCGGACCGCCGTCGCGCCAGATGTCCTCGCAGACCGCGATCGCGACGTCCGCCTCGCCGACCCGGAGCACCGTGAGGACGTCGCCGGGGATGAAGATGCGGTACTCGTCGAACACCGAGTAGTTGGGCAGGTGGAACTTGGCCTGCCTCGCCAGGACACGACCGTCGTACAGCACCGCGGCGCAGTTCTCGGCGATCGATGTGGGTGACGTGCGCACGTCCTCGGGTCGCGGATCGAACGGGCCGTCGGGGAACCCGACGACGACCGGCACGTCTCCCACGCCCGCGGCCGCGAGTTCGACGGCAAGACGTTCGATCCTGGCGTGCGACGTCTCGAGGAAACCGGGCCTCGTCGCCAGGTCCTCGATCGGGTAGCCGGAGAGCGACATCTCACCGAACATGATCAGATCGGCGCCGAGTCCGGCCGCCTGCACGGCGTACTCGACGATCGTCGCCGCGTTGGCGTCGAACGCCCCGACCACGGGGTTCGTCTGGGCGAGCGCGACCCGCAGCACCGGCATGTCGACTAGTTTAGGGAGCCAGCGATGCGGCCTCGTCTGGCCGGGCGAAGGGGTAACTGACCGGTGGTCGACAAGCAGCGTGATTTCGTCCTGCGGACGATCGAGGAACGCGGAGTCAAGTTCGTACGTCTCTGGTTCACCGACGTGGTCGGCACCTTGAAGTCCGTCGCGATCGCTCCCGCCGAGGTCGAGGGCGCGTTCTCCGAAGGCATCGGCTTCGACGGCTCCGCGATCGAGGGGCTCACCCGGTCGTTCGAGGCCGACGTGCTCGCACATCCGGACCCCGCGACCTTCCAGATCCTGCCGTGGCGAGGCGAGATCGATCCGACGGCGCGCATGTTCTGCGACATCACGACGCCCGACGGGCAGCCCGCCGCCGCGGACCCGCGGAACGTGCTCAAGCGCACGCTCGCGAAGGCGGCCGACCGCGGATTCACCTTCTACACGCACCCCGAGATCGAGTTCTACCTGCTGAAGTCGAGCCTCTACGGCCCTGACGGCCCCGAGCCGGTCGACCAGGCCGGCTACTTCGACAACGTGCCGGGCGGGACCGCACACGACTTCCGCCGGCGGAGCGTGCGCATGCTCGAGGACCTCGGCATCTCGGTCGAGTTCAGCCACCACGAGGCGGGACCCGGCCAGAACGAGATCGATCTCCGTTACGCGGACGCACTGACGACGGCCGACAACGTGATGACGTTCCGCACGGTCATCAAAGAGGTCGCGATCGAGCAGGGCGTCTACGCGACGTTCATGCCGAAGCCCCTCACGGGCAAGCCGGGCAGTGGGATGCACACGCACCTCTCGCTGTTCGAAGGGGACGCGAACGCCTTCTTCGCGCCGAACGCGGAGTACCAGCTGTCGACGATCGGCCGCCGCTTCATCGCCGGCCTGCTTCGGCACGCGCCCGAGATCTCCGCTGTCACGAACCAGTTCGTGAACTCGTACAAGCGGCTGTGGTCAGGCGACGAGGCGCCCGCGTACGTGAGCTGGGGGCACAACAACCGGTCAGCGCTCGTCCGGGTGCCGCTGTACAAGCCGGGCAAGAACCAGTCCTCGCGGGTGGAGTACCGGGCGCTCGACTCGGCCGCGAACCCCTACCTCGCGTTCGCACTGCTGCTCGCAGCCGGCCTGAAAGGCATCGAGGAGGAGTACGAGTTGCCGCCCGAGGCCGAGGACGACGTCTGGAGCCTCACCGACGGCGAGCGCCGCGCGCTCGGTTTCGACCCGTTGCCGTCCGGCCTGAACGCGGCCGCCGACCTCATGGAGCAGTCCGAACTCGTCGCCGAGACGCTCGGCGAGCAGGTCTTCAGCTACGTGCTCGCCAACAAGCGTCGCGACTGGCAGGCGTACCGCTCGCAGGTCACGCCGTACGAGCTGTCGTCGAACCTCGAACTGCTCTGATCCCTCGCACCGGGCCGGGGTGGTGACCAGACAGCGACCGGCGCTCGCCGACCTCGTCCGGCACGGCTTCGCCGATCTCGACGGCGCCGCCGCGTCGCTCGACGAACTCGCCGACCTGACGGGCATCGAGCCGTCCGCACTGCTCGCCCTCTTCCGCCAGCAGGTCGCCGATCCCGACGACGCGGCGCGCCAGCTGCTCCGCATCGCGCACCGGTCCCGCGAGCGGCTGTCCGCGATCCTCGCCGACCATGCGGCAGCGTTCCGGTTGACCACGATCGTCGGGGCGTCGAGCGGCCTCGCCGACTTCCTCGTGCGGCATCCGGGCGAGCTGTCCGTGCTCGCGTCGGCGCCCTTCCCGCTCGACGCCGCATCCGCCACCGAGGTGCTCCTGCACGCCGTGCAGAGCGAGCACGGCATCGCCGCGCTGTCCGGCACCGCCGGCCGGCGCGCGCTCCGCGTCGAGTACCGGCGCCGGCTGCTCGCGCTCGCCGCCTGGGACCTGACGCAGCAGTCGGGGACCGCCGGTCTCGAGATCGTCGCGGCCGCACTCGCCGATCTCGCCGCCGCCGCGCTCGAGGCGGCGCTGGCCGTCGCCCGGGCGGAGGTGGGGGAGCGGATGCCCGACGCGCGCGACCTGGACGCGGTTCGGCTGTCGATCATCGGCATGGGCAAGGCCGGCGCGCGGGAACTCAACTACGTGAGCGACGTCGACGTGATCTTCGTCGCCGGTGGCACAGCACCCGATCCGGTCGCGGTCGCGACCCGTCTGGCCGCCTGCACGATGCGCGTGCTCGACGAGACCGATGTCGAACCGCCGCTCTGGCAGGTCGACGCGAACCTCAGGCCGGAGGGGAAGGACGGCGCGCTCGTCCGCACCCTCGAGTCCCATGTCGCGTACTACCACCGCTGGGCGAAGGGGTGGGAGTTCCAGGCACTGCTGAAGGCCCGCCCGCTCGCCGGCGACGCCGAGCTCGGTGCGGCCTACATCGACGCGATCCAGCCGATGGTGTGGCAGGTGTCCGGGCAGCCCGATTTCGTCAGCTCGGTGCAGCGGATGCGCGAGCGGGTCGAGGCGAACATCCCGCCGGCCCAAGCGGATCGCCAGCTGAAACTCGGCACGGGCGGCCTGCGCGACATCGAGTTCACGGTGCAGCTGCTGCAGCTCGTGCACGGCCGCACCGATCCGACCGTGCACGAACGGGCGACCCTGCCTGCGCTCCGCGCGCTCGCCGAAGCCGGGTACGTCGGCCGGGTCGAGGCCGCTGAGTTCGGCGAGGACTACCGCATCCTGCGGCTGCTCGAGCACCGGCTTCAGCTGCGCCGGCTGCGCCGCACGCATCTGATGCCGACGGCGGAGGACGAGCTGCGGGTGCTCGCGCGCGGCAGCCGGCTCGCGAACGACGCAGCGAGCATCGAGGAGCGGTGGAACCGGGTCAGGAGCCGCGTGCGCGGGCTCCATCAGCGGCTCTTCTACCGGCCGCTGCTCTCCGCAGTCGCCCGCTACACCGAAGACCCGGCGGCGATCACCAGCGCGGCGGCCGCCGATCGGCTCGCGGGCGTCGGCTATCGGGACCCGCGCGGCGCACTCCAGCACATCGCCGCACTCACCGGCGGGGTGTCGCGCCGTGCGGCGATCCAGTCGACGCTGCTGCCTGTCCTGCTGCAATGGTTCGCCGAAGGCCCGGACCCCGACCTCGGACTGCTCGCGTTCCGCCGGCTGTCCGAGCAGCTCGGCGACGCGAACTGGTATCTGCGAATGCTCAGGGACGCGCCGGAGGCGGCGAGGCGCCTCTCGACGGTGCTGTCGACCTCCCGATTCGTCACCAACCTGCTCGACCTCTACCCGGAGGTCACCGCGTGGCTCGAGCGCGACGCCGACCTGCATCCGCGCAGCTGGGACGCCATCCGCGCCGAGACCTCGGCGACCGTGCTCCGGCACGCGACCCGTGACGCCGCGGGCGCCGCTCTGCGCACCGCGCGACGGCGGGAGATCCTGCGACTCGCGCTCGCGGGCCTGCTGGGCATGGTGAGGATCGAGGAACTCGGACAGGCGCTCTCGAGCGTCACCAGCTCGATCCTCGTCGGTGTGCTGCGCTCGATCCGCCGCGACGACGGCCCGTGGCCGGAGTTCGCGATCATCGCCATGGGCCGGTTCGGGGGAGCGGAGACCGGCTTCGGGTCGGACGCGGACATCATGTACGTGTACCGGCCGATCGCAGGCATGGCGCCCGAGGTCGCGCAGCGCCAGGCGGAGTACATCGTCTCCGAGATCAACCGGCTCACGCAGGACCACCGCCTGCCGCTCGATCTCGACCTCGATCTGCGGCCGGAGGGCAAGAACGGCGCGCGCGTCCGGTCGCTGCGCTCGTACGAGGCCTACTACGAGCGCTGGTCGCTGACCTGGGAGTCGCAGGCGCTGCTGCGAGCCAGAGGCATCGCCGGCGACAGCGGCCTGGTCGCGGACTTCGAGGCGCTCGCCGACCGGTACCGGTACCCGGTTTCCGTGGATGCGGCCGCCGTGCGTGAGATCCGCCGCATCAAGTCCCGCATCGAGACGGAGCGGCTGCCGCGCGGCGCCGACCCGACCCGGCATCTGAAGCTCGGCCGCGGCACCCTCTCGGACGTGGAGTGGCTGGTGCAGCTCGTGCAGTTGCGCCACGCCGCGCGCATCAAGGGGCTTCGCACGCAGAACACGCTGCAGGCGCTGGACGCCGCGGTCGCGTCGCGGCTCATCGGCAAGCGGGATGCCGCGGTCTTGCGCGAGGCGTGGTTGTTCGCGTCCCGAGCGCGATCTGCCATGACGCTCTGGACGTCGCGGACGAGCGACCTGCTGCCCACCGACCGCGACCAGCTCGAGGGCGTCGCGCGCATCCTCGAGTACCCGCCGGGCTCGGCGAGCGCGTTCGAGGAGGACTTCTTGCGGATCACCCGCCGGTCCAGGGCGGTGTACGAGCGCCTCTTCTTCGAGGACTGAGCCCCCCTGCGCCCCCTGTGAGCACCTCGGCAGGACGATCAGCACCTCGGCAGGACGCACGCGCCTCAGCAGGACGATGGCGAACATGCGTCCTGCTGAGGCGCGTGGGTCCTGCTGAAGTGCTCGGCCCGCCGTGCGCGGGCGCCCTCTCCTCACCAACCCGGCGCAGTCGGTCGGTCATCCACAGCCTCCCGGCCGGGTCTGGACCGAACCGAGCACTCGGGCCATCGTCACCGCCGTGGCGAGCTTCCTATTCATGACGACGACCGAGCTCAGGGCTCGAGGGCACACGGTGTCCACCATCCGGAAGGCGATCGAGCGGGGCGAACTCGAGCGGGTGATCCGCGGCTGGTACGTGGTTCCGGGTGCGGACCGGGACGCCGTACGGGCGATGCGCCTCGGCGGCCGCCTGGGCTGCATCTCGGCGCTCCGGCTGCACGGTGCGTGGGTCCCGCCGGACACCGGCGCCCATGTCGCGATGCCGTCGTTCGCGTCCGGAAGGCGGCTGTCGGCACGAGGTCTGCCCGCGAACACGACGCCTCACTGGCACCTCAAGGACGATCAGACCGGTTCGGCGTTCCCCGTTGCCCCCCTGGAGCTCGCTGTCGAGGACGCCTTGACCTGCCAGCCTCCGCAGTTCGTGATCGCCGCATTCGACTCGTTGCTGCACCGAGGTCTGCTCTCGCAGAACCGTCTCGAGGCGATCATCGCGCGCGGCCCGGTCCGGAGACGATTCCTGACCCAGCACCTCCGGCCCGAGTCGGAGGACGGAATGGAGTCGATCGCACGGTTCCTGCTCGAGACGAGCGGCATCCGGTGTGACATCCAGGTGATCGTGCGCTCGAGCTATCGTGTCGACCTGCTGATCGACGGCTGGCTCGTCGTCGAGCTCGACGGGCGCGCGACCCATGCGCAAGCGGACGCGTTCACCCGCGACCGCGTGCGTGCGGCGAACATCGTGCGCGACGGCAAGTTCGTGCTGCAGTTCGCGTACGCGACCGTGCTCTACGACTGGCCGTTCGTCATCGAGACGATCCGGTCCGTGCTCGCCCAGCACGGCCGCGTGCGGTGAGCCGGCATCCGGCCCGACCCGTCCGCGGACTCGAGCACTTCAGCAGGACGCACGCACTTCAGCAGGACGCATGTGTACCAGCAGCCTGCTGAAGCGCGTACGTCCTGCTCAGGTGCTGATCGTCCTGCTGAGGTGCTCGGGGGATGGGGGCACGGGGGACGGGGACGGGACTGGGGCGGGACTGGGACGGGACGGGGGCGGGACGGGGCGCCGGACGGCGGAGGGCCGCACCCCTCTCGGGGTGCGGCCCTCCGGGTGGGCGATGCGGCAGGTCAGACCCCGTAGTAGAGCTCGCTTGGGTCTGAGCGCCGGAAGGTCTCCGTGTGGTCCGAACTTCCGCATAAATACAAGGAAGTTTGATGCCAAGCATGGGCAACCGGAAGAACGGGTACACCCGGAAACCCGTCCGTTTACTCGATTCTTCGTCGTCCAACGGCGTCCGGTGGGCATCTGCGGGAGGCGCCGCACACCTACGTGACATGACACACGACCGTCCCTGCCTCTGGACCCCGCAAGAGCTTGCCGACTACACCGGCATCCCGATCAGAACACTCGCTGACTGGCGAACGGCACGTGCGCGCAATCGCGGTCTTGGGTTGCCGTTCGTCGCGCTGTCGTCGCACAACATCCGCTACCGCGATTCGGATGTTGAAGCGTTCATCGCGGGACGCATCGTCGCGCCGACGATGAGCACGGGCGACTGATGGGGCGGCCGAAGCGACCGATCGGTGAACTCGGTGCGGTGACGTACCCAGTGGAGCCGAACGGCCTCATCGTCGCGCGCGGGCGGATCTACGACGGCGGCGGGCGCGAGCGTCGCCCGAGCGGCAACGGAGCCACCGAACAGGAGGCCCTCGCTGCATTGCAGGAGGCGGTCGACGTCGTACTCGGTCGCGTGCTGGCGCGACGAACGCCCCTCACTACGGTCGCTGAGCTGGCGACGGCCTGGCTGAAGACCGCTTACCACGACGACGATCCACGCGTGCTGCGCCAGCGCCGCGAGCAGACCGTCGACGCATACGCATCGATCATCCGGGCGCATGTCATCCCACGTGCCGGCGCCATCCCGATCGCTGATATCACCGCGGTTCGCGCTGACGGGTTGCTCATGGACATTGCCCGGGAGAAGTCGCTGACGACCTCAAACAAGGTTCGGACCGTGATGTCCCTCATGTTCGACTGGGCGATACAGCAGGGACATTACTCGGCTAACGGGTCGATCCAGAACACGCGGTACGGGGCGGTCGTCGTTGCCAACCCAGTCAGAGCAACGAGACGCGCGGACGAGCCGTACACCGTGTACTTCGAACTCGACGCGATGCAGGTCAAGTGCATCCTCCAACTCATCCGCGAAGTGATTCGGCCTGGGTTTCGTTCCGACTGAAGAGTCAGGATGGAACTGATGACGACGTACAGCTCGGAGATGCGTGAGCGGGCGTTACGGATGCTCGCTGAGGCGGCGCCGGATCACCCGAACCGCTGGACCGCGATCCGCCATGTCGCTGGCCTGCTCGGGATGAGTCCGGAGACGCTGCGGCTGTGGCAGCGGAAGGTCGAGGTCGACGCCGGCGAACGCCCTGGTGTGACCAGCGAGTCGGCGGAAGAGATCAAGCGCCTGAAGCGTGAGAACGCCGAGTTGCGGCGGGCGAACGAGATCTTGAAGTCCGCGTCCGTGTTTTTCGCCAAGGAACTCGACCGTCCCACGACGAGATGATCCGCTACATCGAGCAGCACAAGGATCAGTTCGGGGTCGAGGCCATCTGCCGGGTGTTGCGCCCGGCAGTCAGTGGGTTTCTCACCAGTCGCGGCTATCGCGCCGCCGTCACCCGGCCGGCATCGGCACGGCAGGTCCGTGACGACCTCCTCGTGCCTGAGATCGTCCGATTGCATGCGGAGAACTACGGCGTCTACGGACGCCGGAAGATGCATGCCCTGCTGCGCCGGCAGGGCTGGGACGTTGGCCGGGACCAGACCGAACGGCTGATGCGCCTGGCCGAGGTCCGCGGTGTCAGGCGGGCGAAGTCGGTCTTCACGACAAAGTCCGACCCGAGCGCGGAGAAGCCGAAGGACCTCGTCCAGCGGAACTTCACCGCGCCCGGCCCGCGACAGCTCTGGGTCGCTGACGTGACCTATGTCGCAACGTGGTCCGGGTTCGCTTACGTCGCATTCGTGACCGATGTGTTCTCGCGGAGGATCGTCGGCTGGAACGTCGCATCGACGTTGAAGGCCGACATCCTCCCGCTGCGCGCGCTCGACATGGCGGCGTGGGCGGCCGGCGGGAACCTCGAGGGCCTGGTCCATCACGCCGATCACGGCTCGAACTACCTCTCGGTCGTCTACACGGACCGGATCGCGGAGCTCGGCGCGAAGCCCTCGACCGGGACCGTCGGGGACTCGTTCGATAACGCGATGGCCGAGGCGGTGAATGGGCTCTACAAGACCGAGCTCATCCGTCGTCGAGGCCCCTGGCGGACCGTCGAGCAGGTCGAGCTCGCGACGCTCGAGTACGTCTGGTGGTGGAACAACCAACGCCTCCACGGCGAGCTCGAGTACCGCACCCCGGCCGAGGTCGAGCATGCGTTCTACGCTGCCCTCGGATCAGCCCAACCAGCGACCGCTGGTCAAAGGGAACGATAGGAACAAAACTCAGGCCGAATCACAGGTGCGTCGCGACCAGACGGTCGTGACCGACTGGGACAACTTCCGAGTCGCGCTCGATCGCTTGATAGTCCGCGGAGATGGCGTGAGTGCTCGCGAGATCGTAAACGCGGTGGCACTCCCACTGGTGGGCCAAGGACGAATCGGAGAAGCGCGCCGACTGATCGACCGCGCGTTGGCCAGCGAGACGCCCGACATCGTGAGCAACTCATCGGTGCTCCTCCACATACGGAAGGTGATGCTGGAGCTGAACCGTCCCTGTTTTCAGGCCGCTGTTTTCCTTGGAAGGATGCAGCATGCCGAAGCAGTACCCGAGCGAGGTTCGGGAGCGCGCGGTCAGGATGGTGCTCGATCGGCTCGACGGTTACCCGTCGGTGTGGGCCGCGTGTCAGGACATCGCGCCGAAGGTCGACGTCGGGCCGGAGTCCCTGCGGAAATGGGTGGTCCAGGCGCAGACCGATGCAGGCGAGCGGTCGGGACCGTCCAGCGGTGAGCTCGAGGAGATCAGCCGGCTGAAGCGGGAGAATCGGGACCTCAAAGAGGCCAACGAGATCCTGAAGGCTGCGTCGATTTTCTTCGCGAGGGAGCTCGGCCCTCACCACCGTCGATAGTCGCGTTCATCGATCAGATGCGCGCGGCCGGCCGCGGAGTCGAGTCGATCTGCCACGTCCTGCAGTCGCAGGGCGTGGCGGTCGCTCCGCGGTCCTACCGGAACTGGAAACGACGCGCCCCGTCGGACCGGACGCTCGATGATGCCGCGATCACCGCTGCGCTCTGGCAGCTGCGGCAACGGGACGCGTTCGGGCTGCAACGTCCCGAGGTCCTCTACGGGCGTCGGAAGATGACCGCCTGGCTGGCCCGGAACGGGTTCCTGGACGTGTCGAAGCACACCGTGAACCGGCTGATGCGCGACGAGGGCATGGCCGGCGTGATCCGGGGCGGGAAGACCACGACGACGATCCCGGCCAAGGACGGCAAGCGCGCCGGGGACCTGCTGAACCGGGTGTTCACGGCCCCGTTCCCGAACCACTCCTGGGTCACCGACTTCACGTATGTCGCGACGTGGAGTGGGTTCGTCTACGTCGCGTTCGCGATCGACCTGTTCTCCAGGGCGATCGTTGGCTGGGAGGTCTCGACGGTCAAGGACACCGCGTTCGTCGAGGCCTGCTTGCGGATGGCGTTGTGGCGACGGGACCACTCCGGCCGCCCCGTGACGGCCGGTTTGATTCATCACAGCGACGCGGGGTCCCAGTACACATCGATCCGCTTCACCGAGACCGTCGCGCTGGCGGGCCTGGTGGCATCGATCGGTTCCGTCGGTGACGCGTACGACAACGCGGCCGCGGAGACCGTCATGGGGCTGTTCAAGACCGAGGCGATCCGCAAGGGCTCACCGTTCCGACCCGGGCCGCTGAAGGGCCTGCCGGACGTCGAGACGGTCACCTTCGCGTGGGTCGATTGGTACAACACGTCCCGCCTGCATTCGACCCTGGGGAACATCCCGCCCATCGAATTCGAGGCTGACTATTACGCTCAAGAAACCGGGCCGTCAAACGACGAAGCCCCCAGCAACGAAGCGGCCTGAAAACAGGGACGGTTCAGAGTGGTGTCAGCGCGCACGGTACGGCTTGCACGACGAGGCCGCCCACGATTGTCGGTGCAAGGCGTTTCGGGGCCCCGAGTCGATCGGCGAGCGCCGCTCCTGCGATGCCGCCAATCGCCGATGCGGCGAGAAGATAGCCGTAGCTGTCGGAGTCCGTGCCGAGGTGCTGACTGATGGGGATGTAGAGGACCGGGTAGGCCCCAGCAACCAGCGTGTCGAGTGCGGCGAAAAGCAGGAGGATGGCCGCCGTCGGCGTCGCGCTCAGCGCCTCGACGCCGCTGGCGAACTGGCGGGCGACACCTTCACCAGCCTCGACCTCACCTCGGCTCCGGATTCGCAGCGTCCCGGCGATGACTGCGGCACTAAAAGAACTTGCTGCCTCGAGCACGATGCCGAGCACTGGCGAGCCGAGCAGGACCCGATCGTCGAGCCGGACGACATGGTGATCGTGGAGCCGCCATGCCACCCGTGGGAGCCCCTCAAGGTGCCCGACGACGGCCGATCGAACTTCTATTGCCTGGTCTGCGGCGAGGAGTTCGCGGCGTAGACCCTCGCCGCATGCCAAGGCGTGCGACGACCGCGATCCGGTCACGGCTCGATGGGTTCCGCGAGCGGTACCGGTAAGGGTCAGCGACCAGTTCCACTCGCTCTAGGTGGTGAAAACCACATGAAGCGCGTCGCACCAGTGGTCAGGTGGCGTCACGAGGCCCGGGCTTGAGACGTGGTCCTCACGCGCAAGGTAGCCGTCGCGACAATCCTGGGCTCGTGCTTCCCTGGACCTGTCGAATGCGCGAGCGCAGCGCTGCTATTCACGTGCGCATCGTGATGCGTCGATTGGCGCGCCCATGCGACTTCGGGCTGAACCTCAGGGCTGCGGCGCGCCGGCCAGCGCAAGCCCCGAGGTCCGTCCGAATACGCGTCCGTTTACGTCCCGTGGTCTCCCGTAGACCCCCGGAGGTACAGTGAGCCCCAGACGGCAACTGCCGCCTGGGGCTCAGTGATTTGCTGGGTTCGAGATCCGGAAGCGTGGCTTACGGAGACCGAACGGCATCAGACCCCGTAGTACAGCTCATACTCGAACGGGTGGGGACGGCCGGCCATCGGCTTGATCTCCTTCTCCCGCTTGTAGTCCAACCATGTCTCGATGACCTCGGGCGCGAACACGTTGCCCGCCGTGAGGTACTCGTGGTCGGCCTCGAGCGCGTCCAGCACGGCGTCCAGCGAACCCGGCGTCTGCGGGATCAGCTTGGCCTCCTCCGGCGGCAGTTCGTAGAGGTCCTTGTCCACCGGCTCGTGCGGCTCGATGCGCTTCTGGATGCCGTCGATGCCGGCCATCAGCTGCGCTGCGAACGCCAGGTACGGGTTGCCTGAGGCGTCGGGGGCGCGGAACTCGATGCGCTTGGCCTTCGGGTTCGTGCCCGTGATCGGGATGCGCACGGCGGCCGAACGGTTGCCGGCCGAATACACCAGGTTCACCGGCGCCTCGAAGCCCGGCACGAGACGGCGGTAGCTGTTCGTGGTCGGGTTCGTGAACGCGAGCAGGCTCGGCGCGTGCGCGAGGATGCCGCCGATGTACCAGCGCGCGAGGTCCGACAGCCCGCCGTATCCGGCCTCGTCGTAGAACAGGGGCTTGCCCTCGTTCCAGAGCGACTGGTGGGTGTGCATGCCCGAGCCGTTGTCGCCGAACAGCGGCTTCGGCATGAACGTCGCCGTCTTGCCCCACTGCACCGCGGTGTTCTTGACGATGTACTTGAACTTCAGGATGTCGTCCGCCGCGTGGACGAGCGTGTCGAACTTGTAGTTGATCTCGCCCTGACCCGCGGTGCCGACCTCGTGGTGGGCCCGCTCCAGCTCCAGGCCGGCCTCGATCAGCTTCAGCGAGATGTCGTCACGCAGGTCGGCGAGCTGGTCGACCGGCGACACCGGGAAGTAGCCGCCCTTGTACGGGGTCTTGTTGCCCAGATTGCCGCCCGGCTCGTCGCGACCGGAGTTCCACGCCGCCTCGACCGAGTCGACCTTGTAGAAGCTCGACCCCTGCACGACCTCGTACCGGACCTCGTCGAAGATGTAGAACTCGGCCTCGGGAGCGAAGAACGCGGTGTCCGCGATGCCGGTCGAGGCGATGTAGCGCTCCGCCTTCTTCGCGATCTGGCGCGGGTCCTTCGTGTAGATCTCGCCGTTGCGGGGGTTGTAGATGTCGAAGATCAGGATGAGGGTGCGCTCGACGCGGAACGGGTCGATGTAGGCCGTCGAGATGTCCGGGATGATCTGCATGTCGGACTCGTGGATGCTCGCGAACCCGCGGATGGACGAGCCGTCGAACATCTGGCCGATTGACGAAGAAGTCCTCATCCACGGTCGACGCCGGGATGTTGAGGTGCTGCTGGACGCCGGGCAGATCGGTGAACCGGATGTCGATGAACTTGACGTCCGTGTCCTTGATGAACTTGATGACCTCTGACGAGTCGTTGAACTTCGGGATGGGCATGCTTACTCGATCTCTCCCACGTGCACAGGTACGAGGACTGCTGGCTGCAGCCGTTTTCACCATATCGGCGGAGCCCCCGGCCGACCCCTGCATGAGGGGCGCCTGAGGCCCTGCTGGCCGAGTTGGTACGAAGCCGTCACACGTCGGAAACATCGCCGACACACGCGCCCGCGATACGCGCACGCGAGCGCGGGACACGCCGATTCCCGGTCGGTACTCGGTTGTCACGCACGCGAAACACAGTCGACTCAGGCGCTCCCTAGATTCGTCGAGGCCGCGCAACCTGTTCGGCCGATCGGTCGGGGAACACCCGGCGCGCGCATGCCTGCGCGCCCGCGAGTAGGGAACGTCATGACAGGAAATTCCGTCCGCCTCCAGGCCATCAAGGACGTCGAGGCGTACGTGCCGCCCGCGGCGAGCTACGACGAGTCGGAGGCGCCGGGCGAGGTCTTCGGCCAGAACGTCTTCAACCACGTCGTCATGCAGAAGCGCCTGCCGAAGTCCGTCTACAAGTCGGTCGTCGCGACCATCGAGCGCGGCGCGAAGCTCGACCCGCTCGTCGCGGACGCGGTGGCGTCGGCGATGAAGGACTGGGCGATCGAGAAGGGCGCCACCCACTACGCCCACGTCTTCTATCCGCTCACCGGCCTCACGGCCGAGAAGCACGACAGCTTCCTCGAGCCGGTCGGTGACGGCACCGCGCTCGCCGAGTTCGCCGGCAAGACCCTCGTGCAGGGCGAGCCCGACGCGTCGAGCTTCCCGAACGGCGGCCTCCGCAACACGTTCGAGGCCCGCGGCTACACCGGGTGGGACGTCACGAGCCCCGCGTACGTGCTCGAGAACCCGAACGGCAACACCCTGTGCATCCCGACCGTCTTCGTCTCGATGACCGGCGAGGCCCTCGACCACAAGACGCCGCTGCTGCGGTCGCAGCAGGCCATGGGGGAGCAGGCCGAGCGCATCCTCACCCTGTTCGGACACCAGAACCTGAACCACGTCGTCTCGTTCTGCGGCCCGGAGCAGGAGTACTTCCTGGTCGACCGGCACTTCTTCCTGTCGCGCCCCGACCTGCTGAACTCGGGTCGCACGCTGTTCGGCGCGAAGCCGCCGAAGGGCCAGGAGTTCGACGACCACTACTTCGGTGCAATGCCCGAGCGGGTCCTCGGCTTCATGATGGACACCGAGCGCGAGCTGTTCAAGCTCGGCATCCCGGCGAAGACCCGTCACAACGAGGTCGCCCCCGGACAGTTCGAGATCGCGCCGATGTTCGAGCGCGCCAACATCGCATCGGACCACCAGCAGCTGCTGATGACGACGTTCAAGACGATCGCCAAGAAGCACGGCATGGAGATGCCTCTTCCACGAGAAGCCGTTCGCCGGCGTCAACGGTTCCGGCAAGCACGTGAACTTCTCGCTCGGTAACAACGAGCTCGGCAGCCTGTTCGTGCCCGGCGACACCCCGCACGAGAACGCGCAGTTCCTCGTGTTCTGCGCCGCCGTCGATCCGAGCCGTGCACCTGTACGCGGGCCTGCTGCGCGCCTCCGTCGCATCGGCCTCGAACGACCACCGCCTCGGCGCGAACGAGGCGCCTCCCGCGATCATCTCGATCTTCCTCGGCGACCAGCTGGCCGACATCTTCGATCAGATCGCGGCGGGCGCCGCTGACGTCCTCGAAGGGCAAGGGCAAGATGGTCATCGGCGTCGACACCCTGCCGGTGCTGCCGACCGACCCGGGCGACCGCAACCGCACGAGCCCGTTCGCCTTCACCGGCAACCGGTTCGAGTTCCGGGCCCCCGGTTCGCTGCAGACAGTCGCGGCGCCGATGGTGACGATCAACACGATCATGGCCGACTCGCTCGACTACTGCGCGACCGAGCTGGAGGCCGCGGTCGCGGCGGGCACCGACTTCGACGAGGCGGTGCAGACCCTGCTCGGCGAAGATCATCAACGAGCACGGCGCGGTCGTCTTCAACGGCGACGGCTACTCGGCGGAGTGGCCGATCGAGGCGGAGAAGCGCGGACTGCTGAACCTGCGGACCACGCTCGACGCGCTGCCCGAGCTCATCACCGACAAGGCCATCGCACTGTTCGAGAAGTACAAGGTGTTCAACGGCCGCGAGATGCACAGCCGCTACGAGATCGGCCTCGAGCAGTACATCCTCACGGTGGGTGTCGAGGCACGGCTCACGCTCGAGCTCGGCGCAACGGTCATCCTGCCCGCTGCGGTGCGGTACCAGACGGAGC
Organism: uncultured Actinomycetota bacterium; assembly: GCA_963716965.1. Lineage (GTDB taxonomy): Bacteria > Actinomycetota > Actinomycetes > Actinomycetales > Microbacteriaceae > Amnibacterium. The sequence continues at coordinate 788,854 of CAVQUZ010000003.1, forward strand.
TCGCCGCGAACGTCGCCGCGCTCAAGGCGGCCGGCGTCGAGCCCGACCTGTCGGCGCTCGAGGAGGTGTCCGGACCGCTGGCGGACCTCAGGGCCGGCATCGCGGCGCTGAAGGCCGGGCTGGATGCGGACGCCGGGCACGACCCGTTCGACGAGGCGAAGCACGCCCAGCGACGTGCTGCTGCCGGCGATGACCGCGGTGCGCACCGCGGCGGACACGCTCGAAGGCCTCGTGGCGGACGACCTGTGGCCGCTGCCGACCTACCAGGAGATGCTCTACATCCTGTAGTTCACCCGCAGACGGAATGCCTCGGCCCCCCGCGGCCGGGGCATTCCGCGTGTCGGCCGCGCGTCAGGGCAGCGGGGCGAGATGGATCAGATGGAACGCCTCGCCGAGCGACACCACCGCGAGGACGACGAAGACGGCGATCGCGAGTGCGACCAGCGAGACCCCGGTACTCCGCCGCCGTGGTGGCGGCCCCGCGGGGTCGATCGGTCTCGGCGGCGGCAACGGGGCGGGGTCCGCGAGCGTGTCCCGCGCACGGACGAGCGCGTCGAACCGCTCGGCGGCCGCGGCGCGCTCCTGCGGCGAAGCTGCGGGCATGGTGTCCGGATGCGTGTGCCTGACGAGTCGCACGTAGGCGTGCTGCACGTCGTCGCCCGTCGCGTCGGCCGGGACGCCGAGCAGCCGGGCCGCCTCCTGCCGATCCACGCCAGCAGTCAGCGACGGACCGGGCGCACCCTATTGGGGTCGATGCCCTTCGGCATGGGCAGTCCGCTGGCGAGCGACTCGAGCCGGTTGGCCACGGCGAGTACCTCGGCGCGGGTCAGCGTGGGCTTCAGCCGCCGCATTCGGCCGGCGACCTGGTGCAGCGAGACCGCTCCCGCTTCGTTGCTGACCACGATCACAGTGACGGGCACGTTCGGCGAGACCCGGGTGACGCGACGTCGCTCGCTCGTCGACGAGCTTCTGCGTGCGGGTCCTCGGTCCCTCCGCGATCAGCACGACACCCGGTCGGCCCACCGCGCGGTAGACGGCGTCCTTGGTGCGGCCGTCGACGGCGACGGGGACCTCGCTCGCGCGCCAGCCGCGCGCCAGCGAGGTGCGCAGCACGGCACCGACCGCGCCCGGCTGCCCCTCGATCTGCTTGAACGCGGCGCGCTCGGCACGACGGCCGAGCACCAGCATCGCGAGCAGGATGCCGAGCATCAGGCCGATGAGCAGGTAGATGACGAGCACGAAGACGGCGCCGTTCGACAGCAGTGCACCGAGCAGCGCGCCGACACCGATGCCGAGCAGGATGACCAGCGCGAGCATCCACTGCACGCTCGGGTCCGCCTTGCGGGTCATCTGGAAGACCTGCCAGAACTGCACGACGCGGTTCTGCTTCTTCTCGCCCGATGCGGCCGCCCTCGCCATGTCCACATGGTATCCGTTCCTCCCCAGGCGGGCGCACGTTCCCACAGCTCCACAGGCGCCGGATCCGCCGCGCGTCCGCCACCCCGGGCGCGACACGATGCCCGCATGGATGCAGCGGGATCGATGGGCGGCGGCCGCACGCTGATCGGCTACGGGCAGGCGTCTCCCGGCGCCGACACCGGGTCAGGACCGGCGGGTGAGCAGGTCGCGCTCGTCCGCGGCCTCCCCGCGGTGGCCGCCGTCGCGCTCTCGATGCGATGCAGCCACGCGCACGTGCTGCCCGTCCTTGACCTCGGCACCGCGCCGAACGGCGACGTCGTCGCGGCGGTGCCGGTGACCTGCGGGTCGCTGCAGGCGCTGCTGGCCGGCCGGGTGCTGTCGGCGGCCGAGGCGGTGACCGTGCTCGCGCCCATTGCAGACGCCGTCTCGGCGCTGCACCGCGCCGGCTTGGCGCTCGGCGGCTTCGGCGCGGAGGTGATCCGCTTCGACGAGCGGGGTGCGCCCCTGCTGTCAGCAGGCTCCCTGCCGGTGTACGCGGCGGCGGACGGGCCGGCGGCGCTCGTCGACGCCAGGAACGCCGACGACGAGGCACTCGCCGTCTTGGTCGCCACGCTGTTCGCCGGTCATCCGATCGCGGACCGCGTGTACCGCGAGCGGCCGGATGCCGCGGCCCTCGCCGAGTGGGTCCTGCGCGCCGCGGAACCGGCCGCGGTCGTGTTCGGGGCCGACATCGCGCGCGACGCCCCTCCCGGGCGCGTGCCGATCGCGCGCGATCCGGACGACGCGATCACGCGGGCCGAACGACCGACGGGCCGCCGGACCCGCCTGCTCTCGATGCCCGGAACGCTTCGGCGGGTCCGGAAGCGCACGTGGGCGCTCACCGGCGGTGTGGGAGTCCTGCTGCTCGCCGCCGTGGTCGCGCTGCCGGCGCGGGCGGGGGCGTCACCGGCGGTCACCCCCGCACCGGTGACCGTGGTCGGTGGCGCGTCGCCCACGGTGGCGTCCAGTGCGCTTCCCGGCGCGGTCACCGACCCGGTCGCCGCGGTCCGCGCGCTGCTCGACGCGCGCGCGGGCTGCCTGGCAGACGGCAGGGCCGACTGCCTGTCCGCCGTCGACGAGCCCGGTTCCCCCGCCGACGCCCAGGACCGCGCGGCAGTGGCGGCCGGCACGGTGCCGGCAGAGCCGACGGGCACGCCGAAAATCGTCGCGAGGACCGGCACCGCGGTCACGGCCGAGGTCGGCTCGTCCGTGGTCCTGATCGTCGAAGGGCACGACGCCTGGCGAGTGCGAGACGTCGTGCCCTCGGGCGGATGACCCGTGATCAGATGCCGAGGTCGCCCTCGAACGCGCCGGCCTCGAGACGCTCACGGACCGCAGTGAGGAAGCGCGCGGCGTCCGCGCCGTCGACGATGCGGTGGTCGTAGCTGAGCGCCAGGTAGACCGACGAGCGGACGGCGATCGCCTCGCCTCCGCCGGGCAGCTTGACGACGGCCGGCTTCTTCACGACGACGCCGGTACCGAGGATCGCGACCTGCGGCAGGAAGACGACCGGGGTGTCGAACAGCGCGCCGCGCGAGCCCGTGTTCGTCAAGGTGAAGGTGCCGCCGGCGAGCTCGTCGGGCTTCAGCTTGTTCTCGCGGGTGCGCGAGGCGAGGTCGGCGATCTGGGCGGCGAGTTCGGCGATGTTCAGGCCGCCGGCGTGCCGGATGACCGGGGTGAGCAGGCCGCGTTCGGTGTCGACAGCGATCGACACGTTCTCGCTGTCCGGGTAGACGATCGAGTCGCCGTCCACCGTCGCGTTGATGATGGGGTACTGCTGCAGCGCCTCGATCGCCGCCAGGGCGAAGAACGGCAGGAACGACAGTTTCTGGCCGGTCTTGGCCTGGAAGTCGCCCTTGACCCGGTCGCGCAGCCCGGCGATCGCGGTGACGTCGGCTTCGACGACGGTCGTCAGCTGGGCCGTCGACTGCATCGACACGACCGCGCGCTCGGCGACGACCTTGCGCAGGCGGGACATCTTGACCGTGGTGCCGCGCAGCGGCGACGGCTCCTTCTTCGCGGCGGGCGCGGGAGTGGGCGCGGCGGCCGACGGCGCGGGAGCGGCCGCCTCGGCCGCAGCGATGACGTCCTCCTTGCGGATACGGCCGCCGACGCCGGACCCCTGCACGCGCTCGAGGTCCACGCCCCGGTCGTGTGCGAGCTTGCGCACGATGGGCGTCACGTAGGGCGCGCCGGCGTGCGAACCGCCGCCGGACGGAGCCGATGCCGCGGGAGCGCTCGGCGCTGGTGCGGGCGCAGGGGACTCAGCGGGCGGGGCCGGCGCCGGGGGAGCGGCGGGGGCCGGAGCCGATTCGGGCTCGTCGCTGCCGACGGGGGCGTCGCTCGAGGGGACCACCTCGTCCTCGGGCTCCGGCTCGGCGTAGGACGCGCCGGCGTCGGCCTGCTCCTCGGGCTCGGCGTGCGGCTGCGGCTGCGGCTCGGGTGCCGGCTCCGGAGCCGCAGCCGCAGCAGGTTCGGCCTCCTCGGGCTGGGGCGCCTCGGTCGTGCCACCGGCGCCGCTGCCGTCACCGATGCGCACGAGCTCGGTCCCGACCTCGACGGTCTCGTCCTCCTGGACGAGGATCGCCTCGATCACACCCGCGATCGGCGACGGGATCTCCGTGTCGACCTTGTCGGTCGAGACCTCGAGCAGCGGCTCGTCCACGTCGACGTGGTCGCCGACCTGCTTCAGCCAGCGGGTCACGGTGCCCTCGGTGACGCTCTCACCGAGCGCCGGAAGGGTGACCGACTCACTCATCGCATTACTCTCTCTCGATCGCCCGCTCGTGTGCGGGATGGTTGTGGCGGCACGGCGTCAGAGCGCGTGCAACGGCTTGCCTGCGAGGGCGAGGAAGGCCTCACCCATCGCCTCGTACTGGGTCGGGTGGCCGTGCAGGAACGGGGCGATGTCCTCGGGGTACGCCTCCCAGTTCACGACGAGTTGCGCCTCGCCGATCAATTCGCCGATGCGGGAGCCGATGCCGTGCACGCCGACCACCGGGCCCTCCTTGACGCGCACGACCTTGATGCTGCCGGTCGTGTCGATGATCTCGCTCTTCGCGTTGCCGGCGAGGCTGTAGTCGTACGACTGGATGGCGTCCTTGCCGTACTGCTCGACGGCCTTCGCCTCGGTGAGGCCGACTGACGCCACCTCGGGTTCGCAGTAGGTGATGCGCGGCACGTTCACGTCGGGGACGATCGTCGGGGACAGGCCGGCGATCTCCTCGGCGACGAAGATGCCCTGCTGGAAGCCGCGGTGCGCGAGCTGCAGGCCGAAGACGATGTCACCCGCCGCGTAGACGCCCGGCAGCGTGGTCTCGAGGCGGTCGTTCACGACGACGAAGCCGCGGTCGAGCTTGACGCCGGCCTCCTCGTAGCCGATGCCGGCGGTCGACGGCCCACGGCCCACGGCGACGAGCAGGTAGTCGGCGTCGATGGTCGCGCCGTTCTCGAGCGTGACGAGCACGCCCTCGTCGTCCTGCGCGACCGACTTGAACCGCACGCCGAGCGAATACTGGATGCCGCGCTTGCGGAACGCGCGCTCGAGCGCCTTCGAGATCGACTCCTCCTCGTTCGGCACGAGGTGGGGGAGCGCTTCGATGATGGTCACGTCGGCGCCGAACGAGCGCCAGACGCTCGCGAATTCCACGCCGATGACACCGCCACCGAGGACCGCGACGCGCTTCGGGACCTCGTCGAGCTCGAGGGCCTGCTCGGACGTGATCACCCGGCCGCCGATGTCGAGGCCGGGCAGGCTGCGCGAGTAGGACCCGGTCGAGAGCAGGATGTGCTTGCCCGTGATCACGGAGTCGCCGACCTGCACGGTCGTCGCGGACGTGAGCGTGCCGGCACCTTCGATGGTGGTGACGCCGCGTGCCTTCAGCAGCGACTGGAGTCCCTTGTACTTCTTCGCGACGATGCCGGTGCGGTAGGCGGTCACGCCGGCGATGTCGACGCCGTCGAACGTGGCACCGATGCCGAAGTGCGCGGAGTCCTTCGCGTAGTCCGCCACCTCGGCGGCATGCAGCAACGCCTTCGTGGGGATGCACCCGCGGTGCAGGCAGGTACCGCCGACCTTGTCCTTCTCGATCATTCCGACGGACATACCGAGCTCGCTCGCTCGCAGCGCTGCGGCATACCCGCCGCTGCCGCCGCCGAGAACTACCAGGTCAAAGGTCTGGTCAGGCACGCGTTTCGCTCCCCGAAACCACTCGTCGAGCAGCCGTCCGCCGTATCTGGTGGAGCCCTCCACCCAAGCGGGCCGCCGGGCGGAATCCCCGCCGCGACGACCCTACTACCGTTCCCGGGGGCCGGTCGTGACCCCCGTTCTCCGAGGACTCCCGCGGTCCACGGTCAGGCGAAACGCTCGATCAACGCGACCAGTGTCCGAGTCATCGCCCCCGTCGGTCCGGTCCCGGTGAAGCCGTAGCCGCCGCCTTTGTGCTCCGCGGGACCCGCGATGTCGAGATGCACCCACGGGATGCGAGCGCCGCCGTCGGCGGTGGTGCCGACGAACTCACGCAGGAACTCGGCGGCGATCAGCATGCCGCCGGCGGTGTTGCCCGGTTTGACGTTCGCGATGTCGGCGATTTCGGAATTCAGCAGGGCGCGCAACTCCTCCGGCAGCGGCATGTGCCAGACCTGTTCGCCGGCGATCACGGCAGCCGCCTCGACCGCTTCGACGAGACCCGCGTCGCCCATCGCGCCGGTCGTGCGATTGCCAAGTGCGACGATCTGCGCGCCGGTGAGCGTGGCCACGTCGACGATCGCATCGGGGTGCTCCTCGCTGGCGAGCGCCAGGCCGTCGCCCAGCACGAGGCGCCCCTCCGCATCCGTGTTCAGCACCTCGACCGTCGTTCCGCCGCGCAACCGGATGACGTCGTTGGGTCGCAGCGCGGCGCCCGACGGCATGTTCTCCGCGATGCACAGCCATGCGGTGACCGCGACCGGCAGCGCCAGCGCCGCTGCGGCGCAGACCGCCCCGAGCACGGTCGCGGCGCCCGCCATGTCGTATTTCATGCCGACCATCGAGGTCGGCGGCTTGAGCGACAGCCCGCCGGAGTCGAACGTGATGCCCTTCCCGACCAGCGCCACGTGCTTCGCGGCGCCGGCCGGCGACCACACCACTTTCACGAGCCGCGGCGGCCGCGCCGAGCCGCCGCCGACGCCCAGGATCCCCCCGCAGCCCTCGACGGCGAGGCGCTCCTCGTCCCAGACCTCGGCGGTCGCGCCCACCGCGACGGCGGCGTCGACCGCGGCGACGGCGAGCGCTTCGGGGAACAGGTCGTTCGGCGGCGTCGCGACGAGCCGCTTCACGAGTCCGACGGCGTCGGCGAGCGCACCGGCACGGCGCACCAGCACGTCGGGGACCTCGACGTCGGTGAGCAGCACGACGGACGTGGCCGCCGGCTTCTGGGCGTCCTTCGTCGTCGAGCGGTAGTCGGTGAAGGCGTGGGCGCCGAGCGCCGCGCCCTCCAGCACCGCTGCGGCGTCGGCGGAGTCGGCCACGTCGAGCACGAAGCCGATGGTCGTGGCGGGCCGGATGCGGCGGGTGATCGTGCCGGCTGCCGCGCGCAGCGCGTCGGGCGTCGCGTCGCCCGATCCGAGTCCGATGAGCACCGTCACCCTGCCGTCGGCACCCGGAAGTCGGATCAGGTCGCCCGTCGCGCCGCGCATCCCGAGTGACGCCAGATCCACGCCGTCGAGGCCGACGGCCGCCGCGGACACCGACCGTGGCAGTGCGAGCACGGGCGCCTTCTCGACCTGGCGGACCCCGACGACGAGGATCGGCGCGTCCGTCCCGTCGACATCGGCGGGCTGGACGGACAGCGCAGGCGTTCCCATGCCATCGAGCCTAGGCACGCGGGTGACATACGCTCGGCGGTGAGGAGGCGCCCATGGACGTGCCGATCATCAGCATCGACGGCGACCGGGCGACGGTCGGTGCACGGATCGACGAGACGCTGCGCACGGTCGGGTTCTTCCAGATCGTCGACCACGGCGTGCCCGCCGACGTCGCCGACACGTGCTGGTCCGTCACCCGGGATTTCTTCGCACTGCCGGACGAGGTGAAGCGCGAGATCGAACGCCGGCCGGGCGACCTGTACGGCTACTTCCCGATGCGATCGGAGGCGCTCGCGGCCTCGCGCGGCGTCGCGACGCCAGGGGATCTGAAGGAATCGGTCAACATCGGGCCGGTCGATCCGCCCGACCACGAGCCCGTCGACGAGACCGAGGCGGCACTCTTCGCCCCGAACAGGTGGCCGAGCGGGCTGCCCGCGATGCGGCCGGCCTGGGAGGCGTATTTCCGGGCCATGGGAGACCTGTCGGACCGCCTGCTCTCGGTCTTCGCGCTCGGCCTCGGCCTGTCGGCGGATCATTTCGCCGCATACACCGCCCACGGCGCATCCGCTCTGCGCGCGATCGAGTACCCGGCCCGCACGACGGCGCCCGAGCCGGGCCAGCTGCGGGCCGGCGCACACACCGACTACGGCACCCTCACGATTCTGCGGCAGGAGACCGGGATGGGCGGGCTGCAGGTGTTCGACGAGCGCGCGGACGTCTGGCTCGACGTCCCCGCGGTGGAAGGGGCGTTCGTCGTGAACATCGGCGACCTCATGGCCCGCTGGACGAACGACCGCTGGACCTCGACGCTCCATCGCGTGGTCGATCCGCCCGACGGCCGCATCGCGCGCAGGCAGAGCATGCCCTTCTTCCACAACGCCGACTACGACGCGGTGATCGAGTGCCTGCCGACCTGCATCGGGGACGGCGCCAAGTACGAACCGGTCCAGGCCGGGCCGCATCTGGCCGGGAAGACCCGCAAGAGCGTCGCCCGACCCGGCGGAGGTCGGCCGCCGATTCAATAGAATCAGGTGATGCGCGCGCCGGATGACCTCTATGAACTCACCGCCGCCGCAGCGACCGTCCCGGCCGGCCTGCCCCTCATCGCCGGGCTCACGGGGTTCGCGGACGCCGGCGGTGCGATCGCGCAGCTGAGCGAGTACATCCAGGGCACGCTCGACCCGGTGCCGGTCGCCGTGTTCGACGTCGACGAGCTGCTCGACTACCGCGCGAGGCGGCCGGTCATCGAATTCCACGAGGACCACATCACCGACTACACGGCCCAGTCGCTGACGCTGTCGATCGCGCACGACGAGGCCGGCAGGCAGTTCCTGATGCTCGACGGCTTCGAGCCCGACTTCCAGTGGCAGCGGTTCACGACGGCGGTCCTCGACCTCATCGACCGCTTCGAGGTCGCGACCGTCACCTGGGTGCACGCGATCCCGATGCCGGTGCCGCACACGAGGCCGATCCAAGTGACCGTCGGCGGCAACCGCCGCGACCTCATCGAGGCGATGAGCGTGTGGCGGCCGAGCACCAGGGTGCCGTCGAACGTGCTCCACCTGCTCGAGCACCGGCTCGAGCAGGCAGGTGCGGCGGTCGCCGAGTTCGTCCTACTCGTCCCGCACTACCTCGCGGACACGGAGATGCCCGCTGCGGCCGTGAAGTCGCTCGAGGTCGTCTCCGCCGCCACCGGGCTGATCTTCCTGACCGACCGCCTCCGCGACGAGGCCAGGGAATTCACGGGCAAGGTCGACGAACAGGTCGGCGCCAACGAAGAGTTGCAGGCGCTCGTGCACACGCTCGAGGAGCGGCACGACGCCTACATGGCCGGCAACCCCATCCGGTCGCCGCTCGTCGGGGAGGAGGGTCAGGTCCCGTCTGCCGACGAACTCGCCGCGGAGCTCGAGCGCTTCCTCGCCTTCCAGCGGCATCAGGACGACGACGGGTCGTGACCGCGGCGACCACGCGGGTCGCCGGGGCTCGGGCCGTCTACGCCGCGGGCTCGTTCGCGTACCTCTGCGCCGTGACGCAACGGTCGACGCTGTCCGTCGCCGCGGTGCCCGCGGCCGACCGGTTCACGGCGACCGCGGCGGCGATCTCCACCCTCGGGGTACTGCAGCTCATCGTGTACGCGGCCCTGCAGATCCCGGCAGGGGTGCTGTTGGACCGCTTCGGGGCGAAGAAGCCGCTGGTGGTCGGCGGGATCCTGATGGTCGCGGGCCAGGTGCTCGTCGCTACGACGACCGTGCTCCCGGTCGCCGTGGCGGGCCGGGTCCTGGTCGGCGCAGGGGATGCGACGACGTTCGTCGCGGCGGTGCGCCTCATCGGTGCGTGGTTCGACAGCCGGGGGATCGCGACCCGTGTGCAGTGGCTCGGCAACATCGGCCAGGTCGGCCAGGTGCTCTCGCTCGTCCCGTTCGCGGCGCTGCTCCATCTGGACGGCTGGACGACCGCGTTCCTGACCGCGGCCGGCCTCGGCGGCGTCGGTGTGGTGATCGCGATCGCCGTCGTCAAGAACGCCCCGGCCGGCACGCCGGCCACCCAGCACGAGGATCTGCGGTCGGGAGTCATGGCATTCGCCGGCGCGGCGAGGCGCCCGGGCACGCATGTCGGTTTCTGGTCGCACTTCGTGACGCAGTCGAGCGGCACCGTCTTCGCGCTGTTCTGGGGGTACCCGTTCCTGGTGCAGGGCGAGGGCATCGCGCCGGCGGTGGCGTCGACGCTCCTGCTCGTCCAGGTGGCGGCCGGCATGGTCGCCGGCCCCGTGCTCGGAGTCCTGACGGCGCGTCACCCGATGCGGCGCACCAACCTCGTGCTCGGCATCGTCGTGCTGCTCGCTCTCACGTGGACGCTCGTGCTCGCGTGGCCGGGCAGCGTCCCGATCCCGGTCCTCGTGCTGCTCGAATGCGCGCTCGGCGCGGGGGGACCGGCATCGATGATCGGCTTCGACATCGCGAGGACCTTCAACCCGGCCCACGCCCAGGGCGGTGCGACAGGGCTCGTGAACGTGGGCGGGTTCACGGCGAGTTTCGTGATGATGTTCGCGATCGGGGCGCTGCTCGACCTGCACACCGCCGTGTTCCCCGGCGCGATGCCGTTCTCGGCCGACGCGTTCCGATTCGCCTTCCTGGTCCAGGTCCCGGTCATCGGGTTCGGCGTGGTGATGCTCTTCCGGGCGCGGCGCCGCGCCAGAGCCGCCATGGCACCACTCGACCCGGTGTGGGTGGCGATGGTGCGAGCGACCCGAAGGCGCCGGCTGCGCTGAGGTGCGACGCGCCGATGGGGCGAGTGGCACGACACGCCGAGCCCCGTGTGTATAATTGTAGCGACGTCGCACGGACGGCTCCATGCTCGGCCGGCCTGCACGCGACCGACCTAACACGCTCGCGGGGTCGCACCGCGCCGTACCGCAGGTCCGGTGTCCAGCACCACAGCACCGTCCGACCATCACCGGCTCGATCTCACATCATGCGCCTCCACCGGCATCCCGGTGGACCGCAGACCGGCGACCATCCGTCGCCGACAGTACCGAAGGGGGCAGCGATGCCAGCGCAGCAGACCGCAGTGGCGGAGGCCGATCCGGCCGAGGACGTCACCGCCGCACCGACGACGGGCGGACGTGGCACGACCAAGTCCGCCGCGGCCAAGCCGAAGAAGGCCGCTCCCGCCAGGGCGGCGAAGGGCGACGACGACGCACCCGAGGTCGACGAGGACGCGGATGTCGACGTCGAGATCGAGGTGGATGTCGACGACACCGACGACGTCGTCGTGGCCGACGACGTCGTGTCCGACGACACCGGTGCCATCGCCATCGTCGCCGGTCCGGCCGCCGTGGTCGAAGCCGACGAGGAGGAGACGCCGCGACGAGCGGACGTGCCCCTGCCGACCGACGCGCTCATCATCTCGCTCGGCGAGGAGGACGACGTGCCCGTCACGTCGACCGCCATCACCGGTGCGACCGCCGACCCGGTTAAGGACTACCTGAAGCAGATCGGCAAGGTCGCGCTCTTGAACGCGGCCGAAGAGGTCGAGCTCGCGATGCGCATCGAGGCGGGCCTGTTCGCCGAGGAGAAGCTGCAGACCGAGGCCGGCACGCTGACCAAGGAACTCGAGCGGGAGCTGAAGTGGGTCGCCCGCGACGGCCAGCGGGCGAAGAGCCACCTGCTCGGCGCGAACCTGCGCCTCGTCGTCTCGCTCGCGAAGCGCTACACGGGGCGCGGCATGCAGTTCCTGGACCTGATCCAGGAGGGCAACCTGGGCCTGATCCGCGCGGTCGAGAAGTTCGACTACACCAAGGGCTTCAAGTTCTCGACCTACGCGACGTGGTGGATCCGCCAGGCGATCACCCGCGCCATGGCCGACCAGGCGCGCACCATCCGCATCCCCGTGCACATGGTCGAGGTCATCAACAAGCTCGCCCGCGTGCAGCGCCAGATGCTGCAGGACCTCGGCCGCGAGCCCACCCCCGAGGAACTGTCCCGCGAACTCGACATGACACCCGAGAAGGTCGTCGAGGTCCAGAAGTACGGGCGCGAGCCGATCTCGCTGCACACCCCGCTCGGCGAGGACGGCGACAGCGAGTTCGGCGACCTGATCGAGGACACCGAGGCGGTCGTTCCGGCCGACGCGGTGGGCTTCACGATGCTGCAGAAGCAGCTCGAGAGCCTGCTCGACTCCCTATCGGAGCGTGAGGCGGGCGTGATCCGCATGCGGTTCGGGCTGGGCGACGGCATGCCGAAGACGCTCGACCAGATCGGCGACACGTTCGGGGTGACCCGTGAGCGGATCAGGCAGATCGAGTCGAAGACGATGGCGAAGCTCCGCCACCCGTCCCGCTCGCAGTCGCTGCGCGACTACCTCGAGTGAATCGGCGAGCCGTGTCCTTGCGACATGGCCCGGCGGTGCTCATCGGCCGTGGCGTCCGCATCGCCGCCCGTCTCCGCAAGCGCGGGGGCGGGTCGGCCGTCCCCGGCCTGGTCGTCAACCGGATTGATCCCACCTTCCTCGGTGACGTGCTCGCCTCGTTCAGGGACGGGCTCGTCGTGGTGTCCGGGTCCGCGGGGAAGTCGACGACCACGAAGATGCTCGTCACCGTGCTCGAGGCGCACGGCAGGAGCGTCTTCACGAACCCGTCGACCGCGAACATCAGCCAGGGGCTCACGTCGGCGCTGCTCGAACGCGCGTCGCTCACGGGCCGCATCGACGCCGACATCGCCGTGCTCGAGATGGACGAAGGGCACGGCGCGCTGCTGTCGAAGCGCTTCGCGAGCCGACTGGTCGTGCTGACGAACGTGATGACCGACCAGATCGACCGCTTCCACGACTCGGAACAGGTCACAGGAATGCTCGGTCGCATCGCCGGCACCGCCCGGGGGCGTCTGGTCGTGAACGGCGACGACGGGCTGCTCGGTGTGGTCGCGGCGAACGCCACGGTGCCCGTCACGAGGTTCGGCGTCTCGGTCGCGGTGCAGGAGACGCTGCCGCGCGGGCTCGGCTACGCCGTGACCGACTCCTCGCCGTCGACGATCGTGGTCGAGCGGGTGGACGGCCGTGACGCGTCGATCGCGACGCCGGCCGGCACGGTCGAGGTGCGCTTGCCGGCCCGCGGGGTGCATTACGCCGTCGACGCCGCAGCGGCCGTCGCCGCCGCATCGGATCTGCTCGGCACGTCGTTCGACCCGGCCGTCGCCGCGGCGGCGCTGTCCGCGATGCCGGCCGTGTTCGGCCGAGGCGAGGTCGTCACGGTGCGCGGCAAGCAGGTCGAATTCGTGCTGGTGCAGAATCCCGCGAGCTTCCAGCTCAATGTCGACGAGCTGGCGCCCGACCTCGATCAGGTGCTCGTCGCCATGGGATCCGACGTACGCGACCCGTCGTACTTCTGGCCCGTCGACGCGGGCCGGATCGGGCGCGCGCGCATCGTGACCGGCTCGAAGGCGCACGAGATCGCCCTGCAGCTCCTCTATCAGGGTGTCCGGGTCGACAGGATCGATCCCGATCTCGGCGCTGCGGTCGACGCGTTCCTCGCCCTGCCCGAGCCGGCGTCGGGGATCAAGACGATCGTGTTCACCGCCGACCCGATGCGACGCACGCGCACCCACCTCGGGCTCGCCCGATGAGCGTCGTGCTCGTCCTGTTCCCCGAGGTCACCGACGTGAACGGCGACGCGCAGAACGCGCTCGTGCTCGCCAGGCGTGCGCAGTGGGGCGGCCGCGACGCCGCGCTGGTGCACGTCGGGATCGGCGACGCCGTGCCGGGGGACCGCCCACTCGCGGTCGTGCTCGGCTCCGGTGTCGACTCCGCGCTGGCGGCAACCGTGTCGGCACTCGAGCGGTTCCGCCCGGCGCTCGTCGACTGGCTCGCGGCGGGTGTCCCGGTGCTCGCGATCGGCACAGGACTCGAGCTGCTCGGCACGCGTGTGGACCGGCCGGAGCCCCTCGACGGCCTCGGCCTCGTCGACGCGGTGTCGACGCCGCTGCCGGCGCGGGTCAGCGACGACCTCGTGGTGCGCACCGAATGGGGCGACCTCGTCGGCTACGCGAATCACGCCCGTGCCTTCGACGCGCCACGCGCCGATCCGCTTGGCGCCGTCGTGCACGGCGCGGGCGCGACGGACGGCGTGCGTGCGGGCAGCCTCTTCGGCACGCGGTTGCACGGACCCGTGCTGGCGAAGAACCCGGTGTTCGCGGACGCGCTGCTCGCGCTCGCGTTCGGCGAGCCGCTGCAGGTCGGTCCGCCCGCGGCGGCCGCGGATGCGGCGGCGGCCGAAGCGCGCGCCGCCGTGCTGCGGTCCATCGGGACCGCACACTGACGTGCCGTCCCGCCATGGACACCGACTTCCCACAGCTGTCGTCCGAGCGGCATGCTCGTTCGTCTAGAGGGTGAGACCGGGATGACCCGGTCCGCTCCCGGAAGGACGTTCCCCATGCAATTCCAGCTCACCATGGTCCAGCCCGACGGCGTCGTGCCCGACCGGTCGTTCCTCGACGTCGTGATGGCCCGGCTCGACGAGGTGCGCGCCGAGATCGTCGCCGCCGGCCAGTGGGTCGGGAGCGCGGGCCTCGCGCCCGCCGAGGCCTCGACCGTCATCAGGCGCATCGACGGCGAACGGCTCGTCTCCGACGGCCCGTACGTCGAGAGCACCGAGCACGTCGGCGGGTTCTACCTGATCGACGTACCCGACCTGGACGGGGCGATCCGCTGGGCCGACCGGATCATTCAGGTCACGACACTGCCGATGGAGGTCCGGCCGGTGGCGTTCTCGACCTTCACACCCGCCGCGGCGGGATGACCACGGCGGCTGCCGTGGTCGCGCAGCACTTCCGCGCGGAGCACGGCAGGGCCGTGGCCGTCCTGGCCAGGTCCTTCGACCTGGAGATCGCCGAGGACGCGGTGCAGGACGCGTTCCTCAGGGCGCTCGAGCACTGGCCGCGGGACGGCGTGCCTCCCGCGCCGGCCGGATGGATCATCACCACCGCACGGCGCGCGGCGATCGACCGGATCCGCCGCGAGGCCGCCCGCGAGGATGTGCAGGCGCGAGCCGCTCGCGAAGTCGCGCCGGGAAGCGACGCGGACGACGACCGGCTGCGTCTCGTCTTCACCTGCTGCCACCCCGCACTCGCATTGCAGGATCGAGTGGCCCTGACGCTGCGCCTCGTGTGCGGCCTGCAGACGCCGGAGATCGCTCGGCTGCTGCTTCTGCCCGAGCCGACGCTGGCGCAGCGTCTCGTCCGTGCGAGGCGGCGGATCCGGCTGGCGGGCATCCCCTACCGGGTGCCGGACCCGGACGCACTGCCCGAGCGGATCACCGGCGTATTGGCGGTGGTCGCCCTGCTGTTCACGGAGGGATATGCGGCGACGGGTGCGCACCGGCTCATCCGGACGGAACTCTGCGATGAGGCGATCCGCCTCGCGCGACTGCTCGTGCTGTTGATGCCGAAGGAATCCGAGACGCACGGGCTGCTCGCGCTGCTCCTGCTCGCGGACTCACGCCGTGGTGCCAGGACGGACGGCGGCGGGGGAGTCGTGCTGCTCGCCGATCAGGACCGGGCTCGTTGGAACCGCGACCTGATCGCCGAGGGCCTCGTCGAGCTGGGCCGCGCCGCATTCGGCCCGGCACCCGGCGCCTACACCATCGAGGCGTCGATCCAGGCCGAGCACGCCGTGGCCCCGGACGTCGCCGGCACCGACTGGCCGCGGATCGTGCACCTCTACGACATGCTCCTCGAGCGTCGTCCGTCACCCGCCACCGAACTGCAGCGCGCGATCGCCGTCGCGGAGGTCGAGGGCCCCGCAACGGCGCTCGTGCTCACCGACGCGCTGCCGCCCGTGCCGCGCCTCGACGCCGTGCGTGCCCACCTGCTGCACCGGCTCGGTCGCGACGGTGAAGCCGCGCTCGCGTACCGGTCGGCGCTCCACGTCGTGGGGAACGAGCCCGAGCGGCGGTTCCTCGAGGAACGGGTCGCCGCGTTCGACACCTGATGCAACGACGAAAGGGCGGCCGGACCGATGGTCCGACCGCCCTTCGACGTGAATCCTTGTGTCAGGCTTTCGAGCTCTCGAGCAGCCTGCTCGACTCGTCGTGCCAGCTGTGCGCGATGCCGGCCAGCTTCTCCTGGTACTTCTTGCCGTGGTGCGCGCAGAACAGCAGTTCGCCGCGCTCGAGACGCACACGGATGTACGCCTGCGCGCCGCAGCTGTCGCAACGGTCGTTCGCGGTCAGGGAGAATTCGGACTCGAGCGAATCGAGCGCCCTGTGCTCCTGGTGGCCCATGGAATCCTCCTCCTGCTGGTCGTGCATCCGGTTCGTGTACACACCCATGAAAGCACGCGGATGTTTCGGATTAGTCCCATGTGAGGTCACGTTTCGCTCTGCGCGTAGGAATGCACAGGCGCGGCGTCCGCGCGCTTCCGGGGTTCTGTCCGCGCCCACCCCTAGGTTTGGGGGCGATGGCGACCTCAGGCGACTACTCGGCTCGGCACCTCTCCGTCCTCGAAGGACTCGAGGCGGTGCGCAAGCGACCAGGCATGTACATCGGCTCGACGGACTCCCGCGGGCTGATGCACTGCCTGTGGGAGATCATCGACAACAGCGTCGACGAGGCGCTCGCGGGGCACGGCTCCACCATCGAGGTCGTGCTGCACGCCGATTCGAGCGTCGAGGTGCGTGACGCCGCTCGCGGCATCCCGGTCGACATCGAACCGAAGACCGGCCTGTCGGGTGTCGAGGTCGTGTTCACGAAGCTCCATGCGGGCGGCAAGTTCGGCAGCGGCTCCTACGCCGCCTCAGGCGGCCTGCACGGCGTCGGCGCATCCGTCGTCAACGCGCTCTCCGAACGCCTGGACGTCGAGGTCGACCGCAACGGCCAGACATGGGCGATGTCGTTCCACCGCGGCGAGCCGGGCATCTTCGCCGATACCGGCGAGAAGTCGCCGGACGCCCCCTTCACGCCCTTCGTCTCGAACAGCGAGCTCCGCGCGATCGGCAAGGTCCCGAAGAACCGCACCGGCACCCGCATCCGCTACTGGGCCGACCGGCAGATCTTCCTCGCCGGCGCGAACTTCTCCCGCGAGGACCTGCTGGATCGCGCTCGGCAGACCGCGTTCCTCGTTCCGGGTCTCGCGATCGAGATCGAGGATCGGCGAGGCGATGCGCCGCTGACGGACACGTTCTACTTCGAGGGCGGCATCGGCGAATTCGTCGACTACCTCGCGCCGGACGAGGCGCTGACCGACACGTGGCGAATCCAGGGCTCCGGCTCGTTCACCGAATCCGTTCCCGTCCTGCAGGCGAACGGGCACATGGAGGTCGCGGAGGTCGAGCGCACCTGCGAGGTCGACCTGGCGCTGCGATGGGGGACCGGGTACGAGACGACCGACAAGAGCTTCGTGAACATCATCACGACGCCCAAGGGCGGCACGCATCAGCAGGGCTTCGAGGCCGGCCTCTTCCAGGTGCTGCAGAAGCAGGTGGCAGAGAACGCGAGGCGGCTGAAGGTCAACGTCGCCAACGAGAAGCTTGAGAAGGACGACGTGCTCGCCGGCCTCACGGCCGTACTCACGGTCCGGCTGCCCGAGCCCCAGTTCGAAGGGCAGACGAAAGAGGTGCTCGGCACCTCCGCTGTGCGCGGTGTGGTCCGCACCGTCGTGACGAAGGCGCTGAACGACCGGTTCGCGTCACCGAAGCGCGAGGACCGCGCGCAGACGTCCGTGGTGCTCGACAAGGTCGTCTCCGAGATGAAGGCGCGCATCTCGGCCCGGAACCACAAGGAGACCCAGCGGCGCAAGACGGCGCTCGAGAACTCGAAGCTCCCGTCGAAGCTGGTCGACTGCCGCTCGAACGACGTCGGGGAGAGCGAGCTGTTCATCGTGGAGGGCGACTCCGCCCTCGGCACGGCCAAGCTGGCCAGGAACAGCGAGTATCAGGCCCTGCTGCCGATCCGCGGCAAGATCCTCAACGTCCAGAAGGCGTCGATCGCGGACATGCTCGGCAACGCCGAATGCGCGTCGATCATCCAGTCGGTCGGTGCCGGGTCGGGCCGGACGTTCGACCTCGACTCGGCGCGCTACGGCAAGGTGATCCTGATGAGCGACGCCGACGTCGACGGCGCGCACATCCGCACCCTGCTGCTCACGCTGTTCTTCCGGTACATGCGGCCGCTCATCGAGGAGGGGCGCGTGTTCGCCGCCGTCCCGCCGCTGCACCGCGTCGTCGTCTCGGGGCGCAAGAAGGAACTGATCTACACCTACAGCGAGCAGGAGCTCGCCGGTGTGCTGGCGGGCCTCAAGAAGGCCAACCGCCGCTACGAGGACCCGATCCAGCGGTACAAGGGTCTCGGCGAGATGGATGCGGACCAGCTCGCTTCCACGACGATGGACCGCAGCCATCGCATGCTCCGCCGTGTGCGGATGGACGACGCGGTCGCCGCCGAGACGGTGTTCGAACTGCTCATGGGCAACGACGTGGCGCCCCGTAAGGAGTTCATCATCGCGGGCTCGAGCAATCTGGACCGCGACCGCATCGACATCTGACGACTTGCGCCGTCCCCGGGGACTCGCCGACCTGCGCGCACAGGATCGGCGGTCCCGAGGGCGGTGCGATCAGCTCGCGGAGGTGCCGAGCAGGTCGACGCCCTCGTCGAGCGGCGCGCCGGAGGCGTCGCGTTTGGCCGGGATCTCGGGGAAGGCCTTCGTCGCACCCGACGTGGTGAGCGCCAGCACCGGTGCCGGTCCGACGTAGGCGAGTCGCAGCCCGGTCTCGCCCCGGAGCAGGGTCTGTGCTCGCACGCCGCCGGTCGCGCGCCCCTTCGGCGGGAAGTCGGTGAGCGGCGACAGCTTGCCGCGGTCGACCTCGGAGCCCGTGGAGACCGTCGCGACGACCGCGGTCATGCCGTCCACAGCCGCGAACGCGATGACCCGCGCCGAATCGGGCACCGAGATGCCCGCGACGCCCGACGCCGCGGCGCCCTGGGGCCGGACCGACGACGCCGGGTATCGCAGGAGCTGGCCGTCCGAGGTGACGAACACGAGGTCCTGCCCGTCGCCGCCCTGGCCCACGCCGACGACCTGGTCGCCCGGCTTCAGCGCGATGACCTCGAACGCCGGCTTGTTCGGCCAGCCGCCGACGGACACGCGCTTCACGACGCCGCGCGCCGTGCCGAGTGCGAACGGCTCACCCTCGAGGCTCACGAGGCCCAGTACGTGCTCGTCCTTGTCCAGGCCACCGATGTAGCCGCCGAGCGGCGTGCCGGCCGCGAGCTGCACGGCACCGGACGGCACGACCGGCAGATCGACCGGCGTGAACTTGACGAGCCGGCCGCGGTCGGTGATCGCGCCGACCTCGGTGCGGCTCGTGGTGTCGATCGCGGCCAGGATCGCGTCGTGCTTCGCGCGGCGCCTGGCGGCGGTCACGCCTTGCTCACCCGTGAGGTCGACTCGCACGGCGCGCCCCGTGACCGAGAGCAGGACGCGGCATGCGACGTCCTGGATCTCGAGCGCCGGCGCCTTCGACGACCGCGGCGCTGCCGCAGCCGCCTCCGTCAGCATCGTGCGGCGCGGCGTGCCGAAGAGTTCGGCGGCCTGATCGAGCTCGTCGGAGACGACCTCGCGGATGCGCGCGGGATTCTCGAGCAGGCCGCGCAACTCGGCGATCTCGTCGCGCAGGTCGCTCGCCTCCGACTCGAGCTCGATCGTCGAGAACCGGGTGAGTCTGCGCAGACGCAGCTCGAGGATGTAGTCGGCCTGCGCGACCGACAGCCCGAACGCCTCCATGAGGCCGGACCGGGCCGCATCGGTGTCGTCGCTGCCGCGGATGATCCGGATGACCTGGTCGATGTCCAGGATCGCGATCAGCAGGCCCTCGACGAGGTGCAGTCGCTCCTCGCGGCGGGCCAGCCGGAAGGTGGTGCGCCGGGTGACGACCTCGATGCGGTGGTCGATGTAGACCTGCAGGAGCTCGATGAGCCCGAGGGTGCGCGGCCCGCCGCCGACCAGTGCGACGTTGTTGATGTTGAACGAGTCCTCGAGCGGCGTGAAGCGGTAGAGCTGCTCCAGCACTGCCGACGGGTCGAACCCGGTCTTGATGCCGATGACGAGCCGCATCCCGTTGATGCGGTCGGTCAGGTCGGTGACGTCGGCGATTCCCGACAGCTTCTTCGAGTCGACGCCGTCCTTGATCTTCTCGATCACGCGCTCGGGACCGACGAGGTACGGCAGCTCGGTCACGACGAGGCCGGACTTGCGCGGGGTGATCTGCTCGACCGCGACCCTGGCGCGGGTCTTGAACGCGCCGCGCCCGGTCGCGTACGCGTCGCGGATGCCTGCGAGACCGACGATGGTGCCGCCGGTGGGCAGGTCGGGGCCGGGGATGAACTGCATGATGTCGTCGAGCGACGCGTCGGGGTGGGCGATGAGGTGCCTGGTGCCCGCGATCACCTCGACGAGGTTGTGCGGCGCCATGTTGGTCGCCATGCCGACCGCGATGCCGGCGGCGCCGTTCACGAGCAGGTTCGGGAAGTTCGCGGGCAGGACCTGCGGCTCGTCGAGCTGGTTGTCGTAGTTCGGGGCGAAGTCGACGACGTCCTCGTCGAGGTCGGCGACCATCGCCATCGCCGCCGGCGCGAGGCGCGCCTCGGTGTAGCGCTGGGCGGCGGGCCCGTCGTCCAGAGAACCGAAGTTCCCGTGCCCGTCGATGAGCGGCAGACGCATCGTGAACGGCTGCGCGAGGCGCACGAGCGCGTCGTAGATCGCGGTGTCGCCGTGGGGGTGCAGCTTGCCCATGACCTCGCCGACGACGCGCGCGCTCTTGACGTGTCCGCGGTCGGGCCGCAGCCCCATGTCCGCCATCTGGTACAGGATCCGGCGCTGCACGGGCTTCAGTCCGTCGCGGGCGTCGGGCAGCGCGCGGGCGTAGATGACCGAGTAGGCGTACTCGAGGAACGATCCCTGCATCTCGGTCGCCACATCGACGTCCTGGATGCGTTCCCCGCCGCCGGCCGGCCTGGTGGGATCAGTCGTGGTCATGCGCTCGATTCGTGTGCCGAAGAGGTCGCGCGACACGTCGCCGGTGCGCTCGGCTGACAGACTTGGCCGCCGTGGCACCCATGGTATCCGGCGGGCGGAGCGCAGGTCCCGGCCTGCGGTCGGTGCTGTCGTCCTGCCTGGGCGCGGTGCGGCGCGAGAGCAATCCGCTCGGTCTGCCTCCGTTGCGCCGTGCGGCCGTGCTGCTCGTCGACGGCCTCGCGGCGGATGCGCTCGACGCCAGGAGCGGACACGCCCGCACACTCGCGGCCGCCTCCGGCAAGCGGGCCCGCATTGCGAGCGGCTTTCCGACGACGACCGCCGCCGCGATCCCGTCGCTCACGACCGGCGAGGACCCCGGCACGACGGGCATGGTGGGCTACACGGTCTTCGAGCCGGCGAGCGGTCGGGTCGTGAACCAGCTGCGCGGGTTCGACGACGGGTCGCTGCCGACCGGCTGGCAACGCTCGCCGACGCTGTTCGAGCGCGCTGCCGGGTCGGGCGTCGCCGCGGTCGCGATCGGGCAGCGGCACTACGCGAAGTCGGGATTCACGGCCGAGGTGCTCCGCGGGGCCGAGTACTTGCCCGGGTCGACGCCGGCGGATCGGATGGGGGTGCTCGCGGAGTTCCTCGCGGCGCCCGGTCCCGGTATCGCATACGTGTACGCCGCGGAGCTCGACGTCGCCGGGCACGCGAACGGCTGGCAGTCCGACGAGTGGCTCGCGGCGCTCGAGCAGATCGACGAAGCGGTGCGCGGTGCGCTGCCGAACCTGCCGCCGGACACCGGACTGCTCGTCACCGCCGACCACGGCATGGTCGACGTGCAGCGGAACAACCACGTCGTGCTGTCGGACCGCCCGAAGCTCACGGACACGATCGGCGAGCTCGCGGGTGAGCCCCGCTGTCTGCAGGTGCACCTGCGGCCGGGCGTCGACGCCGCCGTGGCCGCCGAGGTGTGGCGGGCCGAGCTGGGCCCCACCGCGCAGGTGGTCACCAGGCACGAGGCCGTCGCGGACGGCTGGTTCGGCGAGGTCGCGGACGAGGTCCGGCCGCGGATCGGCGACCTGATCGTGGCCGCGCGCGGCCGGGTCGCGTTCTACCGTGAGGACGACAGCCCCGGCCGAGCGATGATCGGCCAGCACGGCTCGTGGTCCCGCCCCGAACGCATGGTCCCGCTGCTGCGCTTCGGCGCGGCGGCGCGCGTCCGCTGACGGGCGGCGAGCGCAAGTGCGCCCCGGAAGCGCACGGCTCAGTCGTCGTCCCTGCCGTAGACGATCTCGTCCCAGCTGGGCATGCTCGTGCGGCCGCGACGGGTGCGGGTCGTGGGACCGGTCACACCGACCGGGCGGGTCGGGGGCAGCCCGTCGTCGGTCACGGCCGCAGGGTCGATGCGCCCGAACGCGTCGGGCGCGCCCCGCCTGCCGCTCCGGGCACGACGGGGTGGCACCGGGGGCAGTGGGTCGTCGAACCGGCCGGGCGTCGGGCGATCGGCGCCCGGAGGCCGGACGCCCTGCCCGAAGGCGCCGCGCAGCGGTGCCTCGCCGGTCTGCCGATGCTCGGGCCTGCGCTCGCCGGGGCGCTCGGGCGTCATCCGCGGCGGTGCCGGGCGCGGGGCTGGGTGCTGGAGCATCTCCGGCGGCAGCGGCACCGTGGATCCACTTCGTTCGTCGTGCTGCGCCTCGTGGACCGGGCGGGGCTCGTGCAGCGTGACGACGGGCGCCGACGGCTCGTCGCGCTCGTCCCGCCGCTCGTCGAGCACCGACGTGCTCGACGAGGACGCGGGGCTGAAGGCGGGCGCGGTCCGGTTCGGGGCGGTGAACGCCGGCACCGGGGTGTGCGACGGCGGGGTCGGGGCCGACCGCCGTTCGGCATGCTGTCCACGCGACACCGGCAGCGCGACGGTCTCGACGTCCTCAGCGCGTCCACCGGGGGAGAGGCTCGGCAGCACGAACACGCCGCTGTCGAAGCGCGACCGGTCGGCCTCCTTCGGCTCGACCCTGGCCGGGGGCTCGGTGCCGATGATGGTCCCGATCGGCGCAGTGGCCTGCAGGACGCGGAGCCGAGGTGCGAACGCGGCGGCCGGCCCCGACTGCGAGAGGGTCCCCGCCTCCATGTTCTGCGGGGTCAGGATCGATCGCTTGGGATCGAAGTCCCAGCGAGCGTCGTGCGCGATGTCGTCGGCGCTGAAGGAGACACGCAGCACCCAGCCGCCGGTCGACTCCCGCACGCACGACCAGCGCACGTCCTTGGCGTCCAGCGCCGCGAACCGTTCACCCATGACGGTGCCGAAGGTGCGCCATGTCGCGTCGCCGTCGCCGGTGACGCGCACCGCGAGCGCCGCGGTCAGCATGTAGGTCAACTCGGCGAGGACAGGACCCACGAAGCGCTCGATCGCGGCGAGCGAGGTGCCCGCCTCGGCGGCGACCTGGTGCGCGCTCTCGCCCGCCCTGATCCGCGCCTGGATCTCCTTGGGCGTCATACGGGCTTTCGCCGGCGAGGCGACGGCCGCCGCGTGCAGCGCCGCGAGGATGGATTCGTCGATCGGGATGCGGTAGCGCTCGCCGCTCGGCGAGGACGCGACCACCGCGCCGCCCTCGACCGTGACCACGGTGAGCGTGTGCATCAGACAGATCCCTTCCCATTCCCCCCAGCGGGATGGGCACAGGATGACACGCCATGACCCCCGAGGCGGGGAATACCCCGGGCGTGCCAGAAGTTCATGACGGAACACCGCAAATCGGCCCGCCGACTGGGCGTTTGCATCAGGGGCACGATTCGTGCAAACTGTCGCCGCCTTCGGCCCCGGCAGCTTGTGACACGAGCGGTGGGCACGCGTCAAAAGGGATGGATTACGAGTAATGGCGACTGACTACGACGCCCCACGCAAGACCGAGGACGATTCGGACTCGATCGAGGCGCTGAAGGAGCGTGTGCCGGACAAGATGTCCGGCGTCGTCGACGTCGAGGACGCCGACAACCCCGGTGGTTTCGAGCTGCCGGGTGCCGACCTGTCCGACCTCGATCTCGACGTCGTCGTGCTGCCGCCGCAGGCCGACGAGTTCACCTGTGTCAGCTGCTTCCTGGTCAAGCACCGGTCGCAGCTGGACCACGAGTCGAAGCTCGGCCCGGTCTGCGCGGAGTGCGAGGCCTGAGCCCGCGCACCCCTTCCCTGCGGCGGCCGTGTCATGTGCGCGCGACGCGCGCGGTGATCGCGGCGGCGAGTTCGTGCGGGCGGCGGCTGGAGACCAGCCAGTAGGGCGCCGGATCGTCCAGGTCGTGCAGCGGGATGCGCACGACCGGGTCGACCCAGCCGCGGAACACGGTCCACGCACGGGCGTCGAGGTCGACGCCCCGCGCTGCGCGCGCCTTCGATCCGGTGAGCACCTCCGGCTCACCGAGCAGATCGGTGGCGATCCGGGCGCGTCCGGCGGAGAGGAGCCCGTCACGGACCTCGAGGACCGGCGCCGAGAGGACCAGGAACGCGATGGAGGCGCCGGGCAGCAGCACCGCCCCGATCGCCCCGACCAGAGGCGAGATCGGCAGCATGATGAGCAGCGACGCCGGTGCGAGCAGCAGCGTCACGAGCAGCACCCATGGGCCGGGTGCGAGTCGCTCGTGGAAGGTCGGCATTCCTCTATCTCACCACCGATGCCCGCAGGCGCCCGTCGGCAGCGCGCATCGCGGTCGCGGCCGATAGCCTGCACGGCGTGATCGAGGTGCTCGTCGCAGGCGACGACCTGCCCCAACCCGCGCATCCCGGTGACGCGGGATCGGACCTGCGGGCGGCGGAAGCCGTTCGCCTCGAGCCGGGGGAGCGGGCGACCGTCGGCACCGGCGTGGCCGTCGCGCTGCCCCCGCAGACGGTCGGTTTCGTGGTCCCACGCAGTGGACTCGCCGCGAAGCACGGCATCACCGTCGTGAACGCGCCGGGCACGATCGACGCGGGCTATCGCGGCGAGATCCGCGTCACCCTCCTCAACACCGACCGGGACCAGCCGTACGATGTGGCGGTCGGCGACCGGATCGCGCAGTTGATCGTGGTGACGGTGCCGCAAGTGAGGTTCGTCCCGGTCGCGGCGTTGCCCGGATCCCATCGAGGGACATCGGGGTTCGGCTCGACGGGGACGGCGAACGTGTCAGGAGCGACGACATGACCGACGACGAGCCGCAGCCGAAGTCCGCACCCGCGGACCGGGGGATGCGCGGGCCGCTCGACGAGAGCGAAGCCAACGCCGTCCGCCCGTACATCGACCTCGGCGGGGTGAAGGTGATCCCGCGAGACGGCCTGCACCTCCGTCTGGAGATCGAGGAGGGTACCGGCCGCGTCGTCGCGGTCGGGCTCGACTACGCGAATTCGAGCCTGCAGGTGCAGCCGTTCGCCGCACCCCGATCCAGCGGTGTCTGGCACGAGATCCGCGCGCAGATCAGCGAACAGATCCTTCGGCAGGGCGGCACGACCCGGGTCACCGAAGGACCGTTCGGCCCCGAGCTCGTCGCGCAGATCCCGGCGCAGGCGTCCGGCGGCCCGACGGTCACCCGCATCGCACGCTTCATCGGTGTCGACGGTCCGCGCTGGTTCCTCCGCGGCGTGATCTCGGGTGAGGGCGCGGTGGATGCACGGGCGGCGGAGCTCATCGAGGACCTGTTCCGCAGCATCGTGGTCGTGCGGGGATCCGCCCCGATGCCGCCGCGGGACCTGATCCCGCTGCACATGCCACCCGATGCGACCGCGGAGCCCGACGGCACGTGGGAGCACGGCGCGCGCGGCGCGCTCGGGGCATGAACGATTCGGGCATGAGCGGCCGGCGGCCTGCCAGGCGGCAACCCCAGCGACGGCCCGTCCCGCAGCAGCGACGCCCGGTTCCACCGCAGGTGACCGGCGCCTTCGCCGCCGCTGCCTCGAACGAGCCGCTCTCCTTCGGCGTGCTGATCGGCTCGATCGGCGGCGTGCTCGGGATCGTCGAGAGCGTCCTGCCGTCGCTCGTCTTCCTCGTGGTCTACCAGTTCACGTCGCTGGTGCCTGCCGTGCTGTCGTCCGTCGGCGTCGCGGCCGTCTTCGTGGTCGTCCGGCTCATCAGGCGCAGCACGCCGACCGCGGCCTTCGCCGGTGCGATCGGCATCGCCGTCTCCGCCGTGCTGGCACTCGTCACGGGCAACGCTGCGGCGTTCTACGGGCCGGGCATCATCCTCAACGCGATCTACGCGATCGTGTTCGCCGTGAGCGCCCTCGTGCGGTGGCCGATCCTCGGCGTCGCGGGTTCGCTGCTCTTCAACGATCAGCGCGGATGGAAGCCGAACCGCGCGAAGTACCGCGTGTTCCTCTGGGTGACCTGGCTGTGGGTCGCCCTGTTCGTCGTCCGGCTCGTCGTCGAGGTGCCGCTCTATCTGAGCTCGGCTCCCGGACACGACGAGGCGCTCGGCATCGCGCGTCTGATCACCGGCGTACCGCTCTACGCCCCCGTGCTCGTCGTGACGGTGCTCGCGGTCCGGGCGGTGTACAGGAGCGGTTCGGACGCGGCGGTATCGTGATGACGCACCGTCCGGTGCCCCGCGCTCATGGCCGGCGGACGGACGGGCAATTCAGCGAAGGAGTCGTCGGTTGGCCGCTGTGAACAGTTTCGATGCGAAGTCCACCCTCTCGGTCTCGGGGGAGACCTACGAGATCTTCCGGGTCGACGCCGTGGACGGCTACGCGGTGCTCCCGTTCAGCCTCAAGGTGCTCCTCGAGAACCTGCTGCGCACCGAGGACGGTGCGAACGTGACCGCCGACCAGATCCGCGCGCTCGGCGCGTGGGTCCCGACGGCCGACCCCGACACGGAGATCCAGTTCACGCCGGCGCGCGTCGTGATGCAGGACTTCACCGGCGTCCCCTGCATCGTCGATCTCGCCACCATGCGTGAGGCCGTCAGCGATCTGGGCGGCGACCCGACGAAGGTCAACCCGCTCGCGCCGGCGGAGCTCGTCATCGACCACTCGGTCATCGCCGACCTGTTCGGTCAGCCCGACGCGTTCGAACGCAACGTCGAGATCGAATACCAGCGCAACGGTGAGCGCTACCAGTTCCTCCGCTGGGGCCAGACGGCGTTCGACGACTTCAAGGTGGTCCCGCCCGGCACCGGCATCGTGCACCAGGTCAACATCGAGCACCTCGCCCGCGTCACCTACACGCGCACCGTCGGCGGGGTGCTGCAGGCCTACCCGGACACGCTGGTCGGCACCGACTCGCACACGACCATGGTCAACGGCCTCGGGGTGCTCGGCTGGGGCGTCGGCGGCATCGAGGCTGAGGCCGCCATGCTCGGCCAGCCCGTGTCGATGCTGATCCCGAAGGTCGTCGGCTTCAAGCTCTCCGGCGCGATCCCCGCCGGGGTCACCGCCACCGATGTGGTGCTGACGATCACACAGATGCTTCGCAGGCACGGCGTCGTCGGCAAGTTCGTGGAGTTCTACGGCGCCGGTGTCGCCGCGGTGCCGCTCGCGAACCGCGCGACCATCGGCAACATGAGCCCCGAGTTCGGCTCGACCGCCGCGATGTTCCCGATCGACGACGTGACGCTCGACTACCTGCGGCTCACGGGCCGCAGCGAGGCGCAGGTGGCGCTCGTCGAGGCGTACGCGAAGGAGCAGCACCTCTGGCACGACCCGCACGCCGAGCCGACCTACAGCGAGTATCTCGAGCTCGACCTCGCCACCGTCGTGCCGTCGATCGCCGGCCCGCGCCGCCCGCAGGACCGGATCGAGTTGAGCCGTGCGAAGGACCAGTTCGCGCACGATCTGGGCGACTACACCGACGGCGGACCCGTCGCTCGTGGACGTGGCTGTCGAGGGCACGTTCCCGGCATCCGATCCTATGGGCTTCACCGCGCAGGACGAAGACACCGCCCACAACAAGAGCGCACTCGTAGCTCAGTCGCCGCCCCGTCGCACGCGTCGAAGCCGACCGACGTCACGCTCGACGACGGCTCGGAGTTCATGCTCGACCACGGCGCTGTCGCCATCGCGGCGATCACGTCCTGCACCAACACCTCGAACCCCTCGGTGATGCTCGCCGCCGGCCTGCTGGCCCGAAGGCGTCGAAGAAGGGCCTGAAGGCCAAGCCGTGGGTCAAGACCACGCTGGCTCCGGGGTCGAAAGTGGTCACCGACTACTACGAGAAGGCCGGTCTCACCGGCTACCTCGAAGACCTCGGGTTCTACACCGTCGGCTACGGCTGCACGACCTGCATCGGCAACTCGGGGCCCTGCTCGACAGAGATCTCGACCGCGGTGCAGGACAACGACCTCGCCGTCACCGCCGTGCTGTCGGGCAACCGCAACTTCGAGGGCCGCATCAACCCCGACGTCAAGATGAACTACCTCGCGTCGCCGCCACTGGTCATCGCCTACGCGCTCGCCGGGTCGATGAACTTCGACTTCGAGAACGACGCGCTCGGCAAGGATCGCGAGGGCTCCGACGTCTTCCTGCGCGACATCTGGCCCGAGGCCAGCGAGGTGCAGAAGACGATCGACGAGTCGATCGACACCGGCATGTTCACGCACGAGTACGCCGGCGTCTTCGACGGCGACGAGCGCTGGCAGACGCTGCCGACCCCGAAGGGCAACACCTTCGAGTGGAGCGACGAGTCGACCTACGTCCGGAAGCCCCCGTACTTCGACGGCATGACGATCGAGACGACCCCGGTCGATCGACATCACCGGCGCGCGCGTCCTCGCCAAGCTCGGCGACTCGGTCACCACCGACCACATCAGCCCGGCTCGACCATCAAGGTCGACAGCCCCGCCGGTCGCTACCTGACCGAGCACGGCATCGAGCGCAAGGACTTCAACAGCTACGGCTCGCGCCGCGGCAACCACGAGGTCATGATCCGCGGCACGTTCGCGAACATCCGCCTGCGCAACCAGCTGCTGGACGGCGTCGAGGGCGGCTACACGCGCGACTTCACCAGGCCCGGCGCCCCGCAGTCGTTCATCTACGACGCCAGCGAGAACTACCAGGCCGAGGGCACGCCGCTCGTCGTCCTGGCCGGCAAGGAGTACGGCTCGGGCTCATCGCGTGACTGGGCTGCGAAGGGCACGACCTCCTCGGCGTCAAGCGCCGTCATCACCGAGAGCTTCGAGCGCATCCACCGCTCGAACCTGATCGGCATGGGCGTCGTCCCGCTGCAGTTCCCGGCGGGCGAGACTGGCCGACTCGCTCGGGCTCGACGGCACCGAGGTCGTTCAGCATCAGCGGGCGTGACCGTGCTGAACGACGGCACCACGCCGAAGACGGTGCACGTCGACCGCGAGCCGAGCGAGTATCTCCGGAGTCGGGCAAGGCGACGGTCGAGTTCGACGCGGTCGTCCGCATCGACACCCCCGGCGAAGCCGACTACTACCGCAACGGCGGCATCCTGCAGTACGTGCTGCGGTCGCTCGTCGCCTGATCGATGCCGGAGGGATCCCGACCGTAGCGCGGGCCGGGTCGGACCGAGCGCGCCTCCTGGCTCGATCGGCGAGCCCAGCCGCGATCTCGACGGGCTGAGCCATCACCCAGCTCACCCGTCTCGCCGCGGACATCCGCAGGTTCCTGATCGGCAACGTGTCCAAGACGGGCGGCCATCTCGGACCGAACCTGGGTGTGGTCGAGCTCACGATCGCGATCCACCGCGTCTTCGATTCGCCGCGCGATGCGATCGTCTGGGACACGGGTCACCAGACCTACGTGCACAAGCTGCTCACCGGCAGGCAGGACTTCTCGCGGCTCAGGCAGCGCGGCGGCCTGTCCGGCTACCCGAGCCGGGCGGAGAGCGTCCACGACATCGTGGAGAGCTCGCACGCGTCCTCATCGCTGTCCTGGGCCGACGGCATCTCGCGCGCGTTCCACGTCACCGGCCAGACCGACCGGCACGTCGTCGCCGTCGTCGGGGACGGCGCGCTGACCGGCGGGATGACATGGGAGGCGCTGAACAACATCAGCGACGACAACAACCGCCGTCTCGTCATCGTCGTGAACGACAACGGCCGGTCGTACGCGCCGACGATCGGCGGCCTGGCGAGGTTCCTCAACGAGGTGCGCACCCGCCGCACGTACCGCGACGTGCAGCGCGGTTCGAAACGGCTCTTCGACCGTTTCGGCCGTCCCGGACGGGCGGTCTACCGGGGCACGCGCGGTGCGATGCACGGCTTCCTCGCACGCTTCGCGGGTAACGAGCGCATGTACTCGAACCTCGACATCAAGTACATCGGCCCGGTGCACGGGCACGACGAGACGGCCGTCGAGAACGCGCTCCGGCAGGCGAAGCACTACGACCTGCCGGTACTCGTGCACGTCATCACCGAGAAGGGGCGCGGCTACCCGCCGGCCAGGAACGACGAGGCCGACCAGTTCCACTCGGTCGGCCCGATCGATCCGTCGACCGGTGTCGCCGTCGCGAGCCGCTCGACGGGACCGACGTGGACGGCGGTGTTCGCGGACGCCCTCGTCGAGCGGGCCGAGGCGGATCCCTCCGTCGTCGCGATCACCGCGGCG
Source organism: uncultured Actinomycetota bacterium (assembly GCA_963716965.1). Lineage (GTDB taxonomy): Bacteria > Actinomycetota > Actinomycetes > Actinomycetales > Microbacteriaceae > Amnibacterium. The sequence goes on from CAVQUZ010000003.1 coordinate 819,185, forward strand.
ATGCTGCGGCCGACCGGCCTCGCGCAGCTCGCGGAGCGGATGCCCGGCAGGGTCATCGATGTCGGGATCGCGGAGCAGCACGCGATGACATCGGCCGCGGGACTGGCGTTCGGGGGCCTGCATCCTGTCGTCGCCGTGTACGCCACATTTCTCGGGCGCGCGTTCGATCAGGTACTCATGGATGTCGCGCTGCACCGGGCGGGCGTGACGATCGTCCTCGACCGGGCCGGTATCACCGGGCCGGACGGCGCGAGTCACCACGGCATGTGGGACCTCGCGATGCTGCAGGTCGTCCCGGGCATCCGGCTCGCGGCGCCGCGTGACGCCACCCGCCTTCGCGAAGAGCTCGCCGAGGCGATCGCGGTCTCCGACGCGCCGACCGTGCTGCGGTTCCCGAAGGGCAGCGCGCCGCCCGACATCGTGGCGACCCGCCGTCTCGGTGACGGCGTGGACGTCCTCGCCGAGGGCACGAGGTCGGACGTGCTCATCGTGTCGGTCGGCACCATGAGCGGCATCGCGCTCGACGCGGCCCGGATCCTCGCCGACGCGGGGATCGGGGCGACCGTGGTCGACCCGCGCTGGGTGGTGCCGATCGCCGCGAGCCTGATCGACCTGGCCGCCGCGCACCGGCTCGTGGTGACCATCGAGGACGGCGTGCGGGTCGGGGGTATCGGGACGCGGCTCCGCCAGGATCTCCGCGCCGCAGGCGTCGACACCGCGCTCGACGAGGTCGGTCTGCCCGACGCGTTCCTGCCGCACGACACGCGTGAGGCGCTGCTCGCGAGCACCGGGCTCACCGGCCCCGAGATCGCCGCGAACATCCGGGCGCAGCTCGAGGGGACGAAGTTGCCCGCCGCGCGGCCCGCCCAGCCCAGCTGACCCCTTCAGGCACGAGACGGGTCGTCACGCACCGCGCGCGCGGTGCGTGACGGCCCGACCGGTGCACGAGCGCTAGGCGACGCCGCGGATGACCGGGTGGTGGAACGTGTCGCCGAATGCGCGCTCGGACGCTCCCGTCCGGTCGAGGTACGGCGTCACACCGCCGTCGATGAACGGATAGCCGGCGCCCAGGATCAGGCACAGGTCGATGTCCTCGGCGGCCGCGACGACGTCCTCGTCGAGCATGCGGTGGATCTCGTCCGCGAGACCCGTCTGCACGCGCTCGAGGAACTCGGCCGCGGTCATGGGCGTCGTCGGCTTCGGAAGGTGCTTCGCCACGATCGCGAGTGCCCGCTTGTCGAAGCCGGTCTTCTTGCCCTTCGCGTCCTTCTCGAGCAGTGCGTTCGCCTCGGCCATCGCGTGCAGGTTGGCCGACTCGAAGAAGCGCTCAGGGAAGGCCGCGTGATGCGTGTCGAGCACGTGCGCGCCGACGCGGAGGCCGACCAGGTCGAGCAGCTCGAACGGCGACATCGGCAGCCCGAGCGGGGCCAGCGCGGAGTCCACGACGTCGAAGGGCGTTCCGGTGTCGACCGCGTGCATCGCCTCGCCGAGCACCTTCGCGAGCACACGGTTGACGACGAAGCCCGGTGCGTCCCGCACGATGACGGCGGTCTTCCGCAGCGACTCGGCGACCCTCATCGCGGTCGCGAGGGTGGCGTCGTCCGTCGTGCCGGTCCGCACGACCTCGATCAGCGGCATGACGGCGACCGGGTTGAAGAAGTGGAAGCCGACGAGACGTTCCGGGTGCGCGAGCCCCGAACCGATCGCCGTCACCGAGAGCGACGACGTGTTCGTCGCGATGACCGCCTCGGTGGAGAGGTGCGGCTCGACCGCCGCGAACACCTGCTGTTTGACGGCGAGTTCTTCGAAGACGGCCTCGATGACCCAGTCGCAGCCCGCGAAGTCCGCCATGTCCGTGGTGCCGGTGAGGGATGCGGTGAGCCGGTTGGCCTCGTCCTGGTTCAGCCGGCCGCGATCGAGGAGCTTCGCCACCTCGCCGCGCATCCGTTCCAGCCCGGCGTCCACCCGAGCCTGGTCGAGATCGGTGATGACGACCGGCACGCGGAGCCGCCGTGCGAAGAGCAGCGCGAACTGCGTGGCCATGAGTCCCGCGCCGATGACGCCGACCTTCGTGACTTTGCGCGCGAGGCCGGCGTCCGGCGCTCCGGCCGGCTTCTTCGCGCGCTTCTGGGTGAGGTCGAACGCGTACATGCTCGCGGCGAACTGGTCGCCGCAGATGAGCTCGGCGAGCGCGTCGTCCTCGGCGGCGAAGGCGTCGGTCCTGCTCCACCGCTTCGCGCCCTTGAGCAGGTCGAGGGCGGCGTACGGGGAGCGCGCGACCGTACCGATCGTCGACTCGAGCTGCTTGCGTGCGATGCCGATGGCGATGTCCCACTTGGTGAGTCGCTCCAGGCGGCCGGGTGCGTGGGGGCGCTTCACCTCGACGCGGCCGCTCAGCACGTCGTCCGCCCAGCGGATCGACGACTCGAGGAACGTCGCGGACGGCAGCAGCACGTCGGCGATCCCGTAGTCGGCGGCCTGCTGCGGGGTCAGGGTCCGCTGCTTCAGCGGGTTCTCGACGATGACTTTGAGCGCGTTCTCGATGCCGATCAGGTTGGGCAGGAGGTAGGACCCGCCCCAGCCCGGGATGATCCCCAGGAACACTTCGGGGAACGCGAGCGCGGCGGCGGACGCGTCGACCGTGCGGTAGTCGGCGTTCAGCGCGACCTCGAGGCCGCCGCCGAGCGCGAGCCCGTTCACGAAGCAGAAGCTCGGGACCCCGAGATCGGTCTGCAGGCCGAACACCCGGTGCCCGAGCTGCGCCATGGCCCGCGCGGTGTCGATGTCCTTCAACGAGCCGATCTGGCTGAGATCAGCGCCCGCGGCGAGGATGAACGGCTTCCCTGTCACGGCGACACCGACGATCTCGCCACGCGCCGCACGGTCCTTCGCCGTCAGCAGCGCGCGCTCCAACTCGCCGAGGCTGCGCGGGCCGAGCGTGTTCGGCCGGCGGTGGTCCCGACCGTTGTCCAGCGTGATCAGCACGAGCGTCCGATCACCCGGTAGGGCCACGTCCCTGCTGAACGCGTGCGTCACCACCTCGTCGACGGCCATGGCCTCCAGGTCGATCGCGGGTGCGCTCGTCATCGCTGCTCCTTCGCGGCCCGCTTGGCCGCTTTCCTGTCGTAGTTGGGGTTCTCCCAGATGACGCTGCCGCCCTGGCCGAGCCCGATGCACATGGCGGTCAAGCCGTACCGCACCTCGGGATGCTCGGCGAACTGCCTGGCCAGCTGCAGCATGAGGCGCACGCCGGACGACGCGAGCGGATGGCCGAACGCGATCGCGCCGCCCCACTGGTTCACGCGCGGGTCCTCGTCGTCGATGCCGAAGTGGTCGAGCAGGCTCAGGACCTGCACCGCGAACGCCTCGTTGAGCTCGAACAGGCCGATCTCATCGATCGTCAGGCCCGCCTTCTTCAGCGCCTTCTCCGTGGAAGGCACCGGGCCGATGCCCATGATCTCGGGCTCCACCCCGGCGTACGCGAAGCTCACGAGCCGCATCTTGACCGGCAGCCCGAGTTCGGCTGCCGCCGCCTCGCTCGCGATGAGGGACGCGCTGGCGCCGTCGTTCAGGCCCGCCGCGTTGCCCGCCGTGATGCGACCGTGCGGACGGAACGGCGTGCGCAGCTCGGCGAGGCCTTCGAGGGTGGTCTCCGGCCGCATGACCTCGTCACGGGTCGCGAGCCCCCAGCCGTGCTCCGAACGCGTCGCGACCGGGATCAGGTCGGGCTGGATGTCCCCGCGCTCGTAGGCGGCGGCGGCCTTGTGCTGGGACCGCATCGCGAACCGGTCGGCCCGCTCCTTCGTCAGCTGCGGGAACCGGTCGTGGATGCGCTCCGCCGTCGCTCCCATCACGAGTGCGTCGGAGCCGACGAGCTTCTCGCTCACGAATCGGGGGTTGGGGTCCGCACCGGATCCCATCGGGTGGTGGCCCATGTGCTCGACCCCGCCGGCGATCGCGACGTCGTACGCGCCGAACGCGATCGCGCCCGCAACCGAGGTGACGCTCGTCATCGCGCCCGCACACATGCGGTCGATCGCGTAGCCGGGCACCGACCGAGGCAGCCCCGCCAGCAGCGCCGCCGTGCGGCCGAGCGTCAGGCCCTGGTCGCCCTGCTGCGTCGTCGCGGCGACCGCCACGTCGTCGACCCGGTCCTTCGGCAGGCCGGGGTTGCGCTCGAGCAGACCCACGATCGCCTTGACGACGAGGTCGTCGGCTCGGGTGCCCCAGTACATGCCCTTGTCGCCGGCGCGGCCGAACGGGGTGCGAACCCCGTCGACGAACACGACTTCACTGCGCTCCGTCACGCGAACTCCTTGCCGGCGCCTTCGCGTCGGATCGATCGTCAATCAGCGATGCCACGGCCACGACGGCCGTCTGCCGGCGCGGTCGTGCCCCACCGATCACGGTAGGCGCTTCCGCGCCGCGTCGATGTTCCAGGGGCGCCACGACGGCGCCAAACCGATTGGGTGAACCTACGAACCGGACTCGGTGGCGGGTACGTCCTCTTGGACGGGCGGCACAAAGCGCGCGGCCTCCTCGAACGCTGCGACCGTGGGTCCGGCGACCACCTCGGTCTGCCATGGGCGCGCGCCCAACTCCACCATGGCGGCGGCGACGGTGGCGACGTCGAGGGGCTCCGGCGGTCGCCAGGCCACGCGGCGCAGGATGTCGGGCGTGAGCAGGTTCTCCGCGGGGAGGTGCAGGTCCTCCGCGGCGCGCTGCACGACTGCGCGCGCCGCCTTCAGCCTTCGATCCGCCTCGGGATTCCGGTCCGCCCATGCCCTCGGCGGCGGCGGCCCGTCGGAGGGCACCCGCGTCGCGGGCAGATCGTCGGTGGTGAGCCCGGTCTCCACGGCCTGCCACCAGCGATCGATCTCGGACCGGCTGGCCCTGCCGCTGAACGTGCGCATGGCCGCGAGGTCGCGTTTGGATTCGGGAGGGGTGCGTGCGACGGCGACGAGCGACGCGTCGGGCACGAGCCGGCCCGGCGCCTGGTCGATCGCGCGCGCGTACTCGTCGCGCGCCTCCCACAACGAGCGGGCGATGGCGAGGTTGCGGGCGCCGTGCACCGCGTGGACACCGGAGAGGCGTCGCCACGGTTCGCTGCGCGCCGGCTTCGACTCGCGGTGCAGCATGGCCTCGAACTCCTGGTGCGCGATCTCGGTCTTGCCCGCCTCGTCGAGCAGCGCGCACCATCCGGTCGCGCACGTCGACGAGCAGTTCGACGTCGAGGGCGGCGTAGATGAGCCAGTCGTGGGGGAGCGGCCTGGTCGACCAGTCCGCGGCGGAGTGCTCCTTCGCGAGGTGCAGGCCGAGCAGCTGCTCGACGACGGCCTGCAGGCCGACGCGGTCGAGCCCGAGCAGCCGGGCGGCGAGCTCGGTGTCGAACAGCACATCGGGGTCGAGTCCGACTTCGCGCAGACACGGCAGGTCCTGGCTCGCCGCGTGGATGATGCACTCCTGGCCGCGGAGCACCTCGGCGAGCTCGGTGAGATCGCCGATCGCCGGCGGATCGAGCAGCACCGTGCCCGATCCGCGGCGGAAGAGCTGGATCAGGTAGGCGCGCTGCGAGTAGCGGAAGCCGGATGCACGCTCGGCGTCGACGGCGATCGGGCCGGATCCTGCCGCGATCCGCGCGACGGCGGCCTGGAACGCCGCCCGGTCCTCGACGACGTCGAGCGGGCCGTCCGGGACCGCGTTCGGCAGCGGCGGTGGCGTGGGCGCCTGCGGGTCGTTCGAGCGAGCGTCAGTCACGCCTCGCCCGCCGTGGCGCCAGCACGCTCACGCCTTCGGTGACGGGCGGCAGCCCTGCGAGCATGCACAGCAACTCACTCCAAGCCTCGACATGGGCGGCGATGTCCTCGCCGGCGGGCGTCCACGACGCGCGCAGTTCGATCTTGGCACCAGTTCCCTGGTCGGCGAGTTCCCCGAATCCGGTCGAGACCACCGTGGTGGCGGTGCCGCTGGCGGCGGTGTACCCGGCGCGGCGGGTGTCGAGCGCATCCGTCAGCCAGGACCAGCCGACCTCCGCGAGGAACGGGTCGGTGCCGATCTCCGCCTCGAGCGGCGCCTGCGCGAAGCAGACCACACGGAACGTGCCCTCCCACGCCGCCTGCCCGACCGGGTCGTGCAGCAGGATGAAGCGACCGGTGCCCAGCTGCGACTCCTCGCCGTGGACCTGCTGCCGAACGTCGCCCGCCAGAGCGAGCGAGTAAGGCGCGACGCCGCTCGGCGACGGGATCGCGGAGACGACGAGGTCACTGCGGAACGTCGCCTGATCGACGGAGTGCCTGGCGCGTTCGAACGCCGGCGACACCACGTGCAAGGGGCCGGTGTTCACGCCTCCAGCCTAGGCCGATCTGATAACGTGTCTCAGCGGCACGCCGCCTGTCATACCGGCCGCCGGCACACCGGTGCTCCAGCCGCCGGAGAGGGGCGAAGAGGGTGCCGGAACGTCCCAACACCGCTGTGCTTCGCGCGCTCGGCGGGGGCGCGGTCGCGGCCGGCGGACTCGTCGTGGCCGGTGCAGTCGGGGGCGCCCGACTCGCGAAGACCGTGCTGCATCCACGTGCGCGACGCCCCCGCGAGACCCAGGTGCTCGGGGTCGACGTGCAGGGCGGCATGGTGCAGTTCGCGCCGACCAGGGACGCCACGATGCCCGGCCTCTACAGCTTCTGGTTCGACGGCGGCCGAGGGCACGCCCGCGTCGGAGCCGTCGTCGAGCAGTCGACACACGGGGTCACTCGCGAACTGCTCGGCGTGGACGCGGGGGACATGCGCGCGGCGCACGCCGGGCGGTTCAACGGCTGGGTCTACCTGTCGCCTGCGGCGATCGGTGTGCCGTCGGAGTCGGTCAAGATCGCGACCACGGTCGGCGCGGCCCCGGCCTGGATCGTTCCGGCCGAGGTCGACACGGGGAAGTGGGCCGTGATCGTGCACGGGCGCTCGACCGTGCGCCAGGAGGTCCTGCGCGCGGTGCCGGCGTTCCGGGCGGCCGGCTACTCGTCGATCCTGATCTCCTATCGCAACGACGGCGAGGCGCCCGAATCGAGCGACGACGGATTCCCCCTCGGGGACACGGAGTGGCTCGACGTCGAATCGGCGGTGCTCGCCGCCCTCGACCGCGGCGCGACGGAAGTCGTGCTGATGGGCTGGTCGATCGGCGGGGCGATCGCGCTGCAGACGCTCGCGAGGTCCCGGATCGCCTCCGTGATCTCGGGCGTCGTGCTCGAGTCGCCCGTCATCAGCTGGAGCGAGATGGTGCTCCGCAGCGGGGAGCGGCTCCCGCGCGGCGTGAAGAAGGGCGTGCTCTCGCTGGCGGCGACGCGCTGGGGTCCGCTGCTCACGGGCGAGGACGAACCGTTCGATCGTGCGAAGCTCGACTTCGTCGCCCGCGCCGACGACATCACGGTCCCCGTGCTCATCCTGCACAGCGAGGACGACGGCTACGCGCCGATCGCGGCCTCGCGCCGACTGGCCGAGGAACGGCCTGACATGGTGCGACTCGTCCCGTTCCGTATCGCGCGCCACACGAGGCTGTGGAACCTCGACCGCGCCCGCTGGGAGTCCGCGGTCACGTCGTGGCTGCGCGGCGACGCCGAAACGCTCGCCGCCGCGGGCACCGCCGTGCCGAGGAGCGCTGCTGGCGGCGCCCACTCCGCCGTGCAAAAGTGAGTCCGGCCCGACACCGGCAGGAGGCACCGTGCGTTACCGCGAAGACGGTCCGCTCGACACCTCGAGCGTCCAGGACAGACGCGGCGGCGGCAGAGCGGTCGCGATCGGCGGTGGCGGCCTCGGGGTGGTCGGCATCATCGTCGTGGTGCTCATCCAGCTGCTGGGCGGCAGCGGCAGCACGACCGACGCGGTGAGCGGTGTCCTCGGCGACCTGAGCCAGGGGCAGACCGCGTCGAGCGGCCAACTCTCCGGCGAATGTCGGACGACGGGCGACGCCAACTCGAACACCGACTGCGCCATCGTGGCGGACATCGACTCGATCCAGGACTACTGGTCCGGCGTCATGGGCAGCCGGTACGTGAAGGCCGACACGGTCTTCTTCTCGGGGTCGGCGCAGACCGGATGCGGAGCCGCGTCGAGCGGGACGGGGCCGTTCTACTGCCCGGCCGACAAGCTCGTCTACATCGATCTGACCTTCTTCGACGACCTGAAGAGCCAGTTCGGCGCCGAGGGCGGCGCCTTCGTCGACGCGTATGTGCTGGCGCACGAATACGGCCACCACGTGCAGGATCTGCTCGGGACCGAATCCCAGGTGCAGGCGGGCGTCACAGGACCGAAGAGCGGCAGCGTGCGGCTCGAGTTGCAGGCGGACTGCTTCGCGGGCGTCTGGGCGAACCACGCGTCGACGGTGCCTGACGCGTCGGGCGCCCCGCTCATCTCGGAGATCACGAGCGACGACATCAGCCGTGCCCTCGACACGGCCGGCCGTATCGGGGACGACTACATCCAGACCCACCTCGGCAGCGGATCGGTCGATCAGGGCTCGTTCACCCACGGTTCGAGCGCGCAGCGCCAGCACTGGTTCACTGTCGGCTACCAGGGCGGCGAACCGGCGTCGTGCGACACCTTCGCGGCGAACGCGCTGGGGTGACGCGCCGAACGCGGCCGGCCGGTCCGATCGAGCGCCGGCGCGGAGCCCGTCAGGCGAGGGCGTCCTCGAACTGCCACTCGTTGCCGCAGTCGGTGCACGTGCCGCGCCACTCGCGCACACCGACGTGGCCCTGCGGGATGCCGGGCGTGATCTCGATCGTGTCACTCCGGTCGCATCCGGGACAGCGCATATTCAGCCTCCAAAACGCATTTCCACTCCGGAGGAAGGTAAGGGCACCGGCTTCGCGGTTGCTGTGACAACCACGGCGCGTCGCTCAGCCGGCGGCGAGACCCCACCGCGCGTACAGCCGGTCGGTCTCGTCCGCGACGAGGCTCACGAGCCTGGCGTGCGTGAGCGGGACGTCCCCCACGGTGAGCGGCGCGCCGGGCGAGGTGAGGACCGGGGCGATCGTGTGGCAGAACTCGGTCACGACGCCCGCGGCGACCAGCCGGCTCGCGAGGCGCCCTCCTCCCTCGCACACGATGCGGCTGAGGCGGAGCGTGCGGAGCGCATCGACGATCGAGGCCGGATGCGCGACGGGGTCGGCGACCTCGACCACAGTGGCACGGTCGCCGAGCTGCGCGCGGACCGTCGCGCTCGCGGACGGCGGGCAGAGCACGAGCAGACGTCCGGGCTCGATCGACGCGGGGAGCGCGTTGCCGCGCAGATCGCCGCTCGCCGTGACCACCGCGAGCGGGGATCTGCGCGGCAGGGTGTAGCCCTCGGCGCGCACCGACGCGGCACCCACGAGGACCACGTCCGCCATGCCCCGCAGCACCTTCAGCAGCGGCCGGTCGACACCGTCCGCGAGGTCGTCCGACCGGCCGGACGGACCGGTGATCTCGCCCCCGAGCGCCGTGATGAGGTTGAGACGCAGCCACCGGCCCGGCAGGTCGTAGACGGCCCGCAGCCAGTCGTCGAGCGCCTCGCCCGTGAGGTCGGCGGTCTCGGCCGGCCCGGGGACGAACCGGCTCACCCTCATCCGGCAGCCGTCTCGCGCTCGACCTGGCGCTTGATCCGGCCGAGCAACCCCACCATGCCCCGCACCCGCAGCGGCGACACCGCCTCGCCGAGCCCGAGCGTCTGCGGGTAGTCCGCCGGGACCGCGAGCACCTCCGCAGGGGTGAGTCCCGACAGGCCGTGCGACAGCACCGACGCGAAGCCGCGCGTCGTCGGGGCCTCCTGCGGCGCAGTCGCCGACACCTGCACCACGCCGTCCTGCACCTCGGCGATCACGAATACGGGCGACTGGCACTCCGGCACCCGCTCGAGCAGGTCGGGGTGCGACGCGAGGCGCTCGGGCAGCTCGGGCAGGGTGCCGGAGTAATCGAGCAGCAGCAGCAGGCGATCCCGCACCCCGAGGCTCAGGAACTCGTCGCGGATCTCCGCAAGCGGCTCGGGCAGCAGGTCGGCGCTCATGGCAGCCGATCCTTCCACCGCTCAGGCCGACGGATGCGGCACGGACCCCGGTTCTGTGCCCTTGGCGATCGGGACGCGGACCGCGCTGCCCCACTCGGTCCACGAACCGTCGTAGTTGCGGACGTTCGGGAAGCCGAGCAGATGGGTCAGCACGAACCAGGTGTGACTCGAGCGCTCGCCGATGCGGCAGTAGGCGATGACGTCGTCCGCGGGCGTCAGGCCGATCTCGCCCTCGTAGATGTCCTCGAGGTCGGCGCGCGGCTTGAAGGTGCCGTTCTCGGCGGCCGCCCGTGCCCAGGGCACGTTGGCGGCGGTCGGGATGTGGCCGGCGCGGAGCGCGCCCTCGTCCGGGTAGTCGGGGGCGGTGGTGCGCTCACCCGAGTACTCCAACGGGCTGCGGACGTCGATCAGCGGGCTGCCGAGATGCGCGAGCACGTCGTCCTTGAAGGCGCGCACCCCGCTGTCGTCGCGCTCGACGACGGGGTAGTCGACCGGGTCGGGGCTCGGCACGTCGGTCGTGATCGGCTTGCCCTCGGCGATCCACTTCGCCCGCCCGCCGTCGAGCAGCCGCACATCGCTGTGCCCGAACAGCGTGAAGACCCAGAGCGCGTATGCGGCCCACCAGTTGCTCTTGTCGCCGTAGACGATCACCGTCGTGTCGCGGCCGATGCCGAGCCGGCCGAGCAGCGCCGCGAACGCGGCGCCGTCGATGTAGTCGCGGGTCGTGTCGTCATTGAGATCGAGGTGCCAGTCGATCTTGACGGCCCCGGGGATGTGCCCCGTCTCGTAGAGCAGTACGTCCTCGTCCGACTCGACGACGACGAAACCCGCCTCGCCGAGGTGATCGGCGAGCCACGCGGTCGAGACGAGCCGCTCGGGGTGCGCGTAGGCGGCGAACTGCTCCGACGGGTCGACAGGTGCGGACACGGGCGTTCCTCTCTTCATCCGGCGCCTCGTCCGGAACGAATCGGCAAGTAGGCTCCGGTGCCGTTCGCGACGCCGGGAACGACCATACGCATCGCCCGCGCAGCGGGTGCGCGACGACCGTAACGAAGGGACTCGATCCGCCCATGCAGACCCCCGGCAGGCTCGCGGACCGTGCGCCGACGATCGACGGGCGCGCGATCGCCGGCCATCTGGTCCCACCGCGGCAGTTCGCCGATGCGACGCTCGAGAACTATCGGCCCGACCCCGACTTCCCGTCCCAGCAGGCGGCGGTCGAGGCGGTCGAGACGTTCTCGGCCGACTGGATCACGAGACCGACCGGCCTGTTCCGTCGCGGGCCGAAACCGCCGGAGCGTCCGGGCCTGTACCTCGACGGCGGGTTCGGCGTCGGCAAGACCCATCTGCTCGCCGCGCTCTGGCACCGCGCGCCCGGCAAGAAGTTCTTCGGCACGTTCATCGAGTACACCGCGCTCGTCGGCGCACTCGGCTACAACCAGGCCCTCGAGCTGCTCGCGGGCGCGAGCCTCGTCGCGATCGACGAGTTCGAGCTCGACGACCCGGGCGACACGATGCTGATGTCGCGGTTCGTCGGCGACCTGGTGAGCCGGGGCAGCCGCATCGCGGCGACCTCGAACACGCCGCCCGGCGCGCTCGGTGAGGGCCGGTTCGCCGCGGCCGACTTCCTGCGCGAGATCAGCGCGCTCGCGAACCGGTTCACGACCATCCGCATCGAAGGGCTCGACTACCGGCGGCGCGCGATCGCCGGCTCCGCAGTCGTCGCGGGCGACGCTGCGATCGACGCGATCCCCGGGCTGCCGGAGAACTCGGTCGACGAGTTCCCCGCGCTGATCGAGCGGCTCGCCGAGGTCCACCCCGCCCGATACATCGGCATGGTCGACGGGCTGCGGACGCTCGGGCTGCGCGACGTCGTGCCGTTCACCGACCAGGCGGCCGCGCTGCGGTTCGTGGCGCTCGTGGACAGGCTCTACGACGCGCAGGTTCGTGTCGTGGCCGCGGGAGCGCCGCTTGATCAGGTGTTCCCGGCCGACATGCTCGCCGGCGGCTACCGCAAGAAGTACCTGCGCGCCATCTCGCGGCTCGTCTCGATGACGGGCTGAAGCCCGGCATTCACTCGCCGGATCCACACGGCTTCGGAGGCTTCCGGAAACTCAGTGTTTACACACGGGTGCCAGCCGTAACGCCCGCGAAACATGCGCGGCTGCGTGGCGAAACGTCGGCCAGCGACACTGTTCGCCGAGCCGGATGAGCGGTGCACGGGGTAGCGCCACGGCACGAACGGTCCGGCATCTGAACCAAAGTGACTAGAGAGGTCATGCGCCCCTGATGCAACCTGTCCTTTACGACGCCGTGGCTGACACCTCGTCGAACCTCAACTCCCTGTGGCTCATGGTGGGCGCAGCACTCGTCCTGTTCATGACACCAGGCCTCGCCTTCTTCTACGGCGGCATGGTGAAGGTCAAGAGCGTGATCACCATGATGATGCTGAGCTTCGGTGCGATCGCCCTCACGGCGGTCCTCTGGGTGCTCTACGGCTACTCCATGTCCTTCGGCCTGACCGACGGCAAGGGCCACATCACCGACTGGCTGATCAAGGGATGGCTGCTCAACCCGTTCGCCAACCTCGGGCTGACCCAGTTCATCTTCGAGCCGAACCACGGCGGCGCGGGCGCGATGGCCTCTGCCAACGTCGGCGACACCTACTCGCTCGCGTTCGTCGGCTTCCAGGCGACGTTCGCGATCATCACGGTGGCACTGATCTCCGGCGCGATCGCGGACCGGACCCGCTTCGGGCCGTGGATGGTCTTCGCCGGTGTGTGGGCGACGCTCGTCTACTTCCCGGTCGCGAGCTGGGTCTTCAACTTCGCGGTCGACGCGTCGGGCAAGGTCTCGGACGGAGGCTGGTCGGTCTACGGCCTCGGCGTGAACGACTTCGCAGGTGGAACCGCGGTGCACATCAATGCGGGTGCCGCGGGTCTCGCGCTCGCCCTGGTCCTCGGCAAACGCGTCGGGTTCAAGAAGGGCATGAGCAAGCCGCACAACGTGCCGTTCACCCTGCTCGGCGCCGGCATCCTGTGGTTCGGCTGGTTCGGCTTCAACGCCGGTTCCGCAGCGGCGGTCAACACGACGTCGGCGATCGCGTGGATCAACACGCTCGCGGCCCCGGCCGCGGGCATCATCGGCTGGCTGATCGTGGAGAAGATCAAGGACGGCAAGGCCACCTCGATCGGCGCCGCATCGGGCGCCGTCGCGGGCCTCGTCGCGATCACCCCCGCCTGTAACATCCTGTCGCCGTTCTGGGGCATCGTGCTCGGCCTGCTCGTCGGTGCCGTCTGCTGTGTCTCGATCGACCTGAAGTGGAAGCTCGGCTTCGACGACTCGCTCGACGTCGTCGGCATCCACCTCATCGGCGGTCTCATCGGCACGCTCTACATCGGCATCTTCGGTCAGGGCATCGGCCTGATCGCGACGGGCAGCCTGTCGCAGCTCGGCGCACAGGCGCTCGGTGGCTTCGGTGTGGCGATCTACTCGTTCGTGATGGCGTACATCATCGGCACCGTCATCAACAAGACGATGGGCTTCCGCGTCCGCGAGGAGGAGGAGCTCGCAGGCGTCGACGTCGCGGTGCACGGCGAGGAGGCGTACGAGATCGCCTGATCTCGTCCGGTTCGCGTCGAAGGGCGCGACCGCGGGTCTCCCGCGGTCGCGCCCTTCTTTCGTGCAGCATCGACATGTGGGCGGTCCCGCCCGGAACGGAATGCACTCGACGTGAACGTCCTGGTCGGCGCGGGCGGCGCGGCTGCGCTGGCCGGCGTGCTCTGCACCCTGACCTGGGTCGAGATGACGCGCACCCAGGGGGCGCCCCGCGTGCGGGCGGCGCTCGCCGCGCTCCTGGTCGTGACCGCCGCCGTCGGAGTCGCGCTGGCCGCGGGGCTCCTGGTGGATCCCATCCGAGACCAGGGCTTCGCGATCCCGTTCGCGCTGCTCGGCGGTTTCGCCGCCTGGATCGCCAGCGCAGCAGCGCGACGCGACGGGATGCGCCCGCGCGGCCTGGTCGCGCTGTCCGGGCTCTGGACCGCCGCGGTGTACGTGCCGTTCGCGGTCGTCGCCTTCGCCCCGACGGTGCTGCCGCTCGGCACGCCTGCCGGCGTGCTCGACCTCGGGGGCGATCTGCCGGTGCACATCGCCGGTGGCGCGGCACTGCTCGCGTGGACGATCGCACGCCCACCGGCCGTACGCGCCGACGGGGGATTCCGCGCCGGGGGTGTGGGGTCCGTCCTCGCGACCCTGGCTCTGTGGTGCGCGGCGCTCGTGGGCCTGAACCTCTCCATCGACGGGACCACGCCGAGCATCGTGGTCGCGACGTTCGCGTCCGCGGTCGCGGCAGGCGGTGCCTGGAGCGTGGTCGCCCGGCTGCTCGGCGCGCGGTGGTCGCCGGCCGAAGCGGGCGCGGGGCTCGTGTGCGGCCTCGTGGCGGTCTCGGCCGGCGCCGTCGGTCTCGATCCCGTCGCGGCGGCCGTCACCGGAGCGACCGCGGGTGCGGCCGGGGCGTGCCTGCTCGGTCTGCGCCGGCTGCGTGCCGACCGCACACGGTGGGCTCCGGTCGCCGTCCATCTCGTCGGGGGAGTGGTCGGCCTGATCGGGGTCGGGTCGCTCGACGCGCAGGTGGGGCTGCTGGTGACCGGCCGGCCCGCCGTCGTGCTCGGTGAGCTCGGACTCGCGGTCGCCGCGATCGCGTGGTCGGTCGGCTGGACCACGGTGATCCTGCTGGTCGTGCGTCGCACCGCAGCGGTGCGGCACGAGCCTGCGGCGGCGGCGACCGTGTCCGTTCCCTGAGCGGGCCCGGTTCGAGCGCTCCGGTGCCGCAGCGCGGCAGACTGTGCGGATGCGGACGCGTGGCGCGGACTCGGCTGACCCGCCCGCCGCGGGCGTGCGGCGCTCGAGGGCCTTCGTGCGGGCGTTCGCACGGCACTGGCACGGCGGCGGCGATCCGGCCGACGTGCTGCGGCGACACGACGCGGGCGAGGACAGGCCGGACGGCGACCTCGCCGCGCGGCTCGAGACCGCCAGGCGCGCCGTGTACGCCCCCGGCGCCGACGAGGACGCGCGATCGAGGCTGGACGCGGTGCGTGCGGAGGCGGATGCCTGGCGACGAGCCGTCGACACGGCGATCGCGGCCGCATCCGCGGAATCGGGCCGAGAGCACCTCGCGCCGGACGCCGACGCGGGTCCCGGGGCGCCCCCAGGCAGGGAAGCGGCAGTTCGCGGGCGCGGCCGGATCATCCGCCTCACCCCGCTCGTCCTGGTCGCGGCGGTCCTCGCCGCCGCGGTGGTCTTCCTCGGCGGCCTCGCGACGGGGACGCAGGTGCGCGCCGGTTCGCCCGCAGTGACGCTGTCGCCCTCGCCCGACCCGAGGCTGCGCCTCGCCGCGGTGTTCTCGCGCCCGATGACCCGCGAGGACCGGCCCGATGCGGACGTCGGGACCTACCTGCAGATCTCGACGTTCCGCCTGCTGTCGGCGAATTCGACGGCCTCCGTGAGCCTGTACGCCGCGCGGTCCACCGACCACCTGGTGTGCCTGGTGGCGGTCGGCGCGGACGCGCGGGTGCTCGGCACGTGCGTGCCGCAGACCCTCTTCGCGAAGGCACCGCTGCGTCTCGACTTCAACGTCACGCACGACCCGACGGACGACAGCGGCAGCGACCGGCGGCTCGAGGTGGTGGCGTCGTGGTCGGCCGACGGTCAGGTCACGCTGATCGTGCCCGGAACCGTGGTCGGGGGCAACTGAGCCCGCTCGTGGCCGGTTCGCACAGGTGTGGTGGGCGATACCAGACTCGAACTGATGACCTCTTCCGTGTGAAGGAAGCGCGCTACCAACTGCGCCAATCGCCCGTGCGTGCCAATGATGCCATATCGCCGGTGACGCTCGCGGAGGGCCGTCGCGTGCCCTGACACACCCGTGCGGCGCGTTCGACAACCGCTCCGGGGATCGGCTAGAGTCGTCCACGCTCGCCGGAAGGCGGGCATGCGGATGTGGCGCAGTGGTAGCGCATCACCTTGCCAAGGTGAGGGTCGCGAGTTCGAATCTCGTCATCCGCTCGGTGGGGCCGGCGAATGCGGCTGGTTCGCGTCGGTCGACCACGACTGGTGGGGTGGCCGAGAGGCGAGGCACCGGCCTGCAAAGCCGTTTACGCGGGTTCGAATCCCGTCCCCACCTCGGAACCGCACTTCGGTGCGGCGACGGGCGATTGGCGCAGTGGTAGCGCGCTTCCCTGACACGGAAGAGGTCACTGGTTCGAACCCAGTATCGCCCACCACAGGACACCCGCCGAGGCGGGGGCGTCGTTCCCGCTGCGTGGACCCCGGCCGGTCAAGGCATGCGGTCGCGGCTGCCCTGCGTGCGCGACGCCGCCTCGTGCCGGTCGGACCGGACTCGCAGATACCGGTTCCAGATCGCCGTCGCCGCGCCGTCGTGGCTGGCGTAGTACCCGATCAGCTCTCGGTCGCCGCTCCTCGGCGCCCACGTCACCGCGCGGAACACGATCTTCTTGTCGAACTTCAACCGGCGGACGACACCGAGCGGGTGGCGCTCGAGGTTGTAGAGCACGAACCATTCGACGGGCTTGCTCATGTCGGCGGGTGACCAATCGACCGTCACTCGAACAAGACTACGATTCCGACGCCACCGATCGAGACCCCGCCCGGTTCACGCGCGGTTCCCAGCCACCGCGATCACGATCGGAGCGTGATGCAGCCGATCCGACGTGCGATGCGGTTCATCGAGCGCGCCGCCACCCGTGATCCCGTGGTGACCAACCGCATCGCACGCCTCGCATCGCTCGATCGGCACGAGCTGCAGATCGTCGCCGGTGCGTTCGCGGCCGGCAGCCGCGTCGACTGGACCATCCGGCACGCCGGCGGCGTCATGGCGACGCGCGGCCTCGAGAGCGCGCTCGCGCTCATGCCGATCCTCGACCGGCCGGGCCACCCGTCCGAGCTGGTGAGTTCGGCGATCGTCGACACACCGCAGGGCCGGATGCTGCGGGACCCGGTCGTGCACGAGGTGTGACCGCAGGGTTCCACGCGGCGCGCAGGCCGGCGCAGGGGGAGGCGGCACTGCTCAGGCGCGTGCACGGGGCGTTCCCCGATCTGCACTGGTCCGTTTCGCGGTACATCGACGACGGCTGGGATCACGAGGTCGTGGTCCTCGACGAGCGCCTCGTGTTCCGCTTCCCGAACCACCCGTACTACGACCGGATGCTCGCGGTCGAGGACCGGGTGCTCGCCCACCTGGCCGATCGCGTCTCGGCCGCCGTGCCGCGGATCAGCCACAGGGCACCGGACGGCTCGTTCACGGGGTACCCACTGCTCGGGGGCTGGCCGCTCGACGGCGAGGGCTTCGGCCGCCTCGAGCCCGCCGATCGCGCGGCGATGGCGAGCAGCCTGGGCGACCTGATCAGCGCGGTGCACGCACTGCCGGCGCCGCTGCGGGCGCTCGTGCCGGTCGGCGATCGCGCGGGCGACGCGGCCGAGGTCGAAGAGGTGGCCCGCGATCGGCTGCCCGGGATGCTGACGCGCGCGGAGTTCGCCCAGGTCGAGCGCATCCTCGATGAGACGCGCGCCCTCACCGAGGTCCCGGTGCCCCTCGTGCCGCTGCACGCCGACCTGTACGAGGACCACCTGCTCTGGGACGCGGACAGCCGCCGACTCGCGGTCCTCGACTTCAGCGACATGGAGACCGGCGACCCCGCGGTCGACTTCGCCGAGATCGGCGCCCTCGGCGACGAGTTCCGGCGTGCGGTGCTCGATGCGTACCGCGGAGACACGGACCCGGGCCTGCTCGATCGGGCCAGGGCGTGGGAGCGGTGGGCGTCGGTGTTCCTGCTCACCGACCACGTCCTCGTCGGGAAGACGTCGTTCGCAGTTGCCCGGACGATGTTCGATCGGGTCGTCACCGGCCGTTCGTAGCCCGTCGCTATCCTTTCGGTCGGTGCGCGCGAGCGGGCCGGGGGGAGCACACGTGGCTGCGGCGCATCGGAGACGATCCGCGCTGTCCCGATACCTCCGCGGGCGGCTCGACCGCGAGATCGAGGAGGGCGTCCTGCTCGCGAGATACGCGGTGCGGATGGACGTCAAGAACCGCATCGTCGTCGAGACGATCGGCGACGGCGACCGCTTCGACGCCGACCACGCCGCCCTCCAGGCGCGGGGGCGGCTCGGTGTGCTGCAACACGAGGCCCTCGAGAGCGCGGCGAGGATGGCGGACGTCGCCAGAACCGTCGCGCACGTCGAGGGCCGCGCCGTGCACGAGCACGACTACCGTTCGTACGACCGCGCCAATCTGCGCCGCCGCCGCCGCGTGTACCGCGGCGTGGCCGAACGACTCGCCGAGATCCAGTCCGACGACGACGCGGTCGCCGCACTCGTCGAGCAGGCCCGGAACGACGCGTGGGGCGAGATCGGCGCCGAGATCAGGCGCGGCCTCGCGGTGCGCGCGGCCGCGCCCGCGCCGCTGCCGCCGGAGGAGCGCGAGCTGCAGCGCCAGATGCTGGTCGCGATGGACCTGACCGCCCTCGCCGTCGAGCGCGGCGTCGACCTCGAGGACCTCCGCGGCCAGGGCGGCTGAGCGTGCCCGACTACCATGAAGCCGTCCAGCACGACCATGGGAGACACGCACACCGTGACCGATTCCGCCCTTCCGTCCGACCCGATCGATGAGGACGCACCGGCGACGGGACGCACGCTGTTCGGTGCCGACCGAGACGTGATCGCGGTGCTCGTCGACGGCGCACCGTGGGACCTGGACCGGACGCTGCCCGACGGCGCGGCCGTCGAGCCGATCGCGATCTCCTCCCCGGAGGGCCTCGCGATCCTGCGCCACTCGAGCGCCCATGTCCTCGCGCAGGCGGTGCAGCGCATCAACCCGGAGGCGAAGCTCGGCATCGGTCCGCCGATCACCGACGGCTTCTATTACGACTTCGACGTGGCGGAGCCGTTCACGCCTGACGACCTGAAGGCGCTGACCAAGGAGATCGAGCGAATCCAGCGCGCGAACCAGCGGTTCGTCCGCCGGGTCGTCACCGAGGACGAAGCCCGCGAGCTCTTCGCGGCCGAGCCGTACAAGCTCGAACTCATCGGCATCAAGGGCGCGCCGGTCGGCGGGGGCGACGAGTCGGTCGAGGTCGGCGGTGCCGAGTTGACCGTCTACGCGAATGTCGATCCGCGGTCGGGCGAGATCGTCTGGCAGGACCTCTGCCGCGGCCCGCACCTGCCGAACACCCGCCTCATGGGCAACGGCTGGGCGCTGCAGCGCGTCGCGGCCGCCTACTGGCGCGGATCCGAGAAGAACAGGCAGCTCCAGCGCATCTACGGGACCGCGTGGCCGACCAAGGACGAGCTGCGTGCCTACCAGGCGAGGCTCGAGGAGGCGGCGAAGCGCGACCACCGCAAGCTCGGCCGCGACCTCGACCTGTTCTCGTTCCCCGACGAGATCGGCTCAGGACTCTCGGTCTGGCACCCGAAGGGCGGGGTCGTGCGGATGACGATGGAGCAGCACGCGCGCGTGCGCCACATCGCGGCGGGCTACACCTACGTCTACACGCCGCACATCGCGAAGTCGGACCTGTTCCGCATCTCCGGGCACCTGCAGACCTACGCGGACGGCATGTTCCCGCCCTTCGTGATGGACGAGGAGATCGACGAGTCGGGGCAGATCGTGAAGGCCGGTCAGGACTACTACCTGAAGCCGATGAACTGCCCGATGCACATCCTCATCTACAAGGAGCGCGGCCGGAGTTACCGGGAACTGCCGCTGCGGCTCGCGGAGAACGGGACGGTCTACCGGAACGAGCTGTCGGGGGCACTGCACGGGCTGACCAGGGTGCGCGGATTCACCCAGGACGACTCGCACCTCTTCGTGCGTCCCGACCAGCTCGAGGAGGAGACGGGCAAGGTGCTCGAGTTCGTCCTCTCCATGCTCCGCGACTTCGGCCTGTCGGACTTCGAGCTCGAGCTGTCGATGCGCGACGACGAGAAATCGAAGTGGATCGGCTCGGACGAGTTCTGGGAGTCGTCGACGAACGCGCTCCGCAACGTCGCGCGTGCCAGCGGGCTCAAGCTCACCGAGGTGCCAGGCGAGGCGGCGTTCTACGGCCCGAAGATCGACCTCAAGACGACCGATGCGATCGGTCGCGTCTGGCAGCTCTCGACCGTGCAGGTGGACCCGAACCTGCCGGAGCGGTTCGACCTCGAGTACACGGCGCCCGACGGCACGAAGCAGCGGCCGATCATGATCCACCGCGCGCTGTTCGGGTCGATCGAGCGGTTCTTCGCGATCCTGCTCGAGCACTACGCAGGGGCGTTCCCCGTCTGGCTGGCGCCCGTGCAGGTCGTGGGCGTGCCGGTGGCGGACGAATACGGGCCGTACCTGGACGGCATCGCCGCGAAGCTCGCCGCGAAGGGGGTCCGCGTCGAGGTCGACCACTCGGACGATCGGATGCAGAAGAAGATCCGTACGCACACCACCCAGAAGGTGCCGATCCTGCTCATCGCGGGCGACGAGGACCGGTCGGGCGGCACCGTCTCGTTCCGGTTCCGCGACGGATCGACGCGGAACGGCGTGCCGGTCGACCTGGCGGTCGAGCTCATCACGACGGCGATCGACCAGCACCTGCAGGTCACGGGCGACGTCGACCTGCAGATCGAAGGCGGCGCAGGCGCCGCGGGCGCCGGCGCGGTCTGACCGGCATGGGCGGCACGGACGGACCGTACGGTGCGCACGAGTTCGACGGCGTGCCTGGCCTGCCGCACGCCGTCGGCGTGCCCGATGCGTACCAGCGCCTCTGGGTCCCGCACCGCATGGCGTACATCGAGACGAACCACGTCACCGAGCCGGTCGACGCCTGCCCGTTCTGCGCGGCCCCGTCGTACGGCGACGAGGACGCGCTCATCGTGCACCGCGGCGAGCACGCCTACGTCCTGCTCAACCTGTTCCCCTACAACTCCGGCCATCTGCTCGTGTGCCCCTACCGGCACGTGGCCCTCTACGACGACGCGACCGACGACGAGGTCCGCGAGATCGCGTCCCTCACCCGGACGGCGATGCGCGTGCTCCGCGCGGACTCCAAGTGCGACGGCTTCAACATCGGGTTCAACCAGGGCCGCGTCGCGGGCGCGGGCGTGGCCGACCATCTGCACGAGCACATCGTGCCCCGGTGGAGCGCCGACGCGAACTTCTTCCCGATCATCGCCGGCACGAAGGCCCTGCCGGTGCTGCTGGGGGAGACCAGAACGGCGCTCGCGGCGGCCTGGTCCGCCTGACAGCGCGCTCGATTACGGCTTCGTTTCACCGCCGTAAACGCTGGATGCGGTGATGCTGGGAGGCTGGCGGCGGCGACGCCGTCGGGTCTACGTTCGGCCAAGAGCCGCGCCGCGGCCGGGAGGAGCGAGCCAATGACCGCCGTCGCCGAAGACCAGTCCACCTCATCAGGCCTCCAACGCCGGGTCGGGTTCTGGGGGCTCACCTTCATCTCACTCGGCTCGATCATCGGGTCGGGCTGGCTGCTCGGGGCGCTCACCGCCGCGTCGATCGCCGGTGGCGGCGGCTCGCTGATCTCCTGGATCCTCGCCGCGGTCATGCTCGGCGTGCTCGCGGTCATCCATGCCGATCTCGGCGCCGCGTACCCGGTCGCGGGCGGCACCGGCCGGTACCCGCACTACGCGTTCGGCGGGTTCGCCGGCTTCACGGCGGGCTGGACGACCTACCTGCAGGCGGTCGCGATCGCGCCGCTCGAGGTCGAGGCGAGCATCGGCTACGTGAACTCGATCGAGGCCGTGCACAAGAACTTCAACATGCTGAACACCGACGGCACGCTGAACGGCCTCGGGCTCATCATCGCGATCCTCGCGATGCTGCTGTTCACGTTCATCAACTCGATGGGCGCGAACTGGATGTCGGACAGCAACACCGGCATCGTGATCTGGAAGATCGCGGTGCCGGCGCTCACCGTGGTCGTGCTGCTCATCGTGCTGTTCCACCCGGGCAACTTCACGGCGGGCGGCGGGTTCGTGCCGTTCGGCGTGCACGGCGTCTTCGCGGCGCTGCCGGCCGGCGTCGTCTTCGCCCTGCAGGGCTTCGAGCAGGCGGCACAGATCGCCGGCGAGGCGAAGGACCCGGCGAAGCATCTCGCCAAGGCGATCCTCACCGCCATGGGTATCGGCGCGCTCATCTACATCGCCCTCGAGATCGCGTTCGTCGGCGCGCTCGACCCGGCCAAGATCGGGAACTGGGCGTCGCCGATCGGTAAGGGCGATTACGGCCCCTATTACACGCTGGCGATCGGCGCCGGCGTCGGCTGGCTCGCCATCGTCCTGATCATCGACGCCGTGATCTCGCCCGGAGGAACCGGCCTGATCTACGTCGGCACGACGGCGCGCATCTCCTACGCGCTCGGCCTGCCCCGGTGGATGCGCTGGACGACGAAGCGCGGCGTGCCGATCTGGTCGGTGCTCATCGCGGCCGGTCTCGGCATGATCGCCCTGGCGCCGACGCCGAGCTGGCAGCAACTCGTCGGCGTCATCACGAGCGCCACGGCGGTGATGTACGCATTCGCACCGATCTCGCTCGCGGCGCTCAACAAGGCGGATACGACGACGGTCCATCCGTACAAGGCGCCGGCGAAGGCGATCCTGCTGCCGGTCGGCTTCATCTTCGCGAACCTCATCATCTACTGGAGCACGTTCGACACGACGTGGAAGATCGCGATCGGCGAGCTCCTCGGGCAGGCGATCTTCCTGATCGCCGCACTGCTGAAGGCGAAGAGCATCGAGGTCCGCCGCGCCAGGTGGCGCAGCGCGATCTGGATCTGGGCGTGGCTGCTCGGCATGATCCTGATCGGCTGGCTCGGGAACTACTCGTCGGCGGCGAAGGGCGACCCCTCGACCGTGCTCGGCGTGCTGCCGAACGGGATCGACGATCTGGTCGTCGCCGTCTTCTCCCTCGTCATCTTCTTCTGGGCCGTGCGCACGGTGCAGTCGACCGACGACGTCGCGGCTCTCGTCGACGAGGACAAGCAGGAGGAGAAGGAATTGCAGGATGTGAACATCGCCTGAGCGCGGTCCTGCGACGGGGGTCCTGGCCGGCGGCCGGGGCCCCCGTCGTGCGCCGCGTAGAATCGATGGGCCCACAAGACGCTCCATCAAGAGGATCAGCATCGTGACCGACACCATCGTCCCGCCCGCAACCGGCACCGGCAGGGTCAAGCGCGGCCTCGCCGAGATGCTGAAGGGCGGCGTGATCATGGATGTGGTCACGGCCGACCAGGCGAAGATCGCCGAGGACGCCGGCGCCGTCGCGGTGATGGCGCTCGAGCGCGTGCCGGCCGACATCCGCGCGCAGGGCGGGGTCGCCCGCATGAGCGACCCCGATCTCATCGCCGCGATCGTCGACGCGGTCTCGGTGCCGGTCATGGCGAAGGCCAGGATCGGGCACTTCGTCGAGGCGCAGGTGCTGCAGTCGCTCGGTGTCGACTACATCGACGAGTCCGAGGTGCTGTCGCCGGCCGACTACGTGAACCACATCGACAAGTGGAAGTTCACGGTCCCGTTCGTGTGCGGCTCGACCGACCTGGGGGAGGCGCTGCGCCGCATCACCGAGGGCGCGGCGATGATCCGCTCGAAGGGCGAGGCGGGTACCGGCGACGTCTCCGAGGCGACGAAGCACATCCGCACGATCCGCGGGCAGATCGCCGCGCTCGCGGCGAAGTCGCCCGACGAGCTCTATGTCGCGGCCAAGGAGCTGCAGGCGCCGTACGACCTCGTCGCCGAGGTCGCCGCGGCCGGCACGCTGCCGGTGGTGCTGTTCACCGCGGGCGGCGTCGCGACGCCGGCGGACGCGGCGATGATGATGCAGCTCGGCGCGGACGGCGTGTTCGTCGGGTCGGGCATCTTCAAGTCGGGGGACCCGGCGAAGCGCGCCGCGGCGATCGTGAAGGCCACCACCTTCTACGACGACCCCGACGTGATCGCGCAGGCGTCGCGCGGCCTCGGCGAGGCCATGGTCGGCATCAACGTCGCCGACGTGCCCGCGCCGCACCGCCTCGCCGAACGCGGGTGGTGACGCCGACCGTCGGCGTCCTCGCACTGCAGGGGGATTTCCGCGAGCACCTCGCCGTGCTCGCCGAGATCGGTGCGCGCGCCGTTCCCGTGCGTCGCGAGCGAGAGCTGGACGGCGTCGACGGCTTGATCATCCCGGGCGGCGAGTCCACGGTCATCGACAAGCTGTCGCGCGCGTTCGGGGTGGCGGACCCGATCCGAGCGCGGATCGCTGCCGGGATGCCCGTGTACGGCACCTGCGCCGGCCTGATCATGCTCGCCGACCGCGTCCTCGACGCGATCGACGGCCAGCAGACGTTCGGCGGTCTCGACGTGACCGTCCGTCGCAACGCGTTCGGGCCCCAGGCCGACTCGTTCGAGTCGGACCTCGACGTCGCCGGCTTCGACGGGCCTCCCGTGCATGCCGCCTTCATCCGTGCACCCGTCGTCGTCGCGGTGGGGGAGCTCGCGCGTCCGCTCGCCGCGTTGCCCGACGGGCGCGTCGTCGCCGTCAGGCAGGGCGACCTCTTCGGCACGTCGTTCCACCCCGAGATCACCGGCGAGCTGCGGTTCCACCGTGCGTTCGTCGATGCGGTGGCCGCGGCCGCCTGATCGGTCCCGCCGCGCCCCGTCGGCTCACGCGGCGGCGCGCGGATGCGACTCCCCAGGGACGGCGGACCGGCGTGGGGCAGGGTGGGGCGATGATGCTCTACGCGCAGACCGCGGGCAGGCGTGCCGCGCAGGTCGCCGGTGACCTCGTCGCGCTCCTGCTGATCGTCATCGGGGTCGTGGTCGCCGTCGCGTTGCACGACGCGATCGCCGGCGTCGGCCGCGCGAGTCTCGGGGTCCAGCGGTCGGGCAGCGACCTCGCCTCGACGCTCGGTGACATCGGCTCGAAGCTCGGCGCGGTGCCGCTGATCGGCTCGAGCATCCGCGCCCCGTTCGATTCGGCGAGCGACGCCGGCACCACGCTCGCCGCCGCCGGCAGCGCGTGGCAGACGGGATTCACGCGCGTCGCGGACCTCGCCGGGTGGTCGGTCGCGCTCATCGTCGTGCTCGTCGTGCTCGTCGGCTGGGTGCGGCCGCGGCTGGTCGGTGCGCGGCGGCGCGCGGTGATCGCCCGCCTCGACCGGGAGTCGCCCGACCGGGAGCTCCTCGCTCTCCGCGCCCTCGCGAACCGGCCGGCGCGGCAGATCGCCGCCGTGCATCCGTCCGCCGCCGCCGCGTGGCGGCGAGGCGATGCCGAGGTGATCGACCGGCTGGCGGCGCTGGAGCTGCGGGCCGCGGGCGTCCGACCGCGCTGAGCGGGCACCACGCCGCACGAATTACACTCGGGTTGGCTTTTCGCTCGCGAGAGCGGCAGAGAGGAATCACGTGTCCGGGCATTCCAAGTGGGCGACGACCAAGCACCAGAAGGCGGTCAAGGACCAGCGGCGCGCGAAATCGTTCGCGAAGCTGATCAAGAACATCGAGGTGGCCGCCAAGATGGGCGGCGCCGACCTGACGGGCAACCCGACCTTGGTGGATGCGGTCCAGAAGGCCAAGAAGACCTCGGTGCCGAACGAGAACATCGACCGTGCGATCAAGCGCGGCGCCGGGCTCACCGGCGAGCAGATCGACTACCAGACGATAATGTACGAGGGATACGGCCCGAACGGCGTCGCCCTGCTGATCGAGTGCCTCACCGACAACCGCAACCGCGCGGCCGCCGAGGTGCGGACCGCGATGACGCGGAACGGCGGCACCATGGCCGATCCCGGTTCGGTCTCGTACAACTTCCACCGGAAAGGCGTGATCCGCGTCGCGAAGGTCGACGGACTGACCGAGGACGACGTGCTCGTCGCGGTCCTCGACGCCGGCGTCGAGGACGTGACCGACCACGGCGAGGAGTTCGAGATCGTCACCGAGGCGACCGACCTGGTCGAGGCCCGGACCGCCCTGCAGGGTGCGGGCATCGACTACGAGTCGGCCGACGCGGAGTTCGTGCCCGGCGTCACCATCGAGATCGACGACGTCGAGGTGGCGAAGAAGGTGTCCCGCCTCATCGACGCGCTCGAGGAGAGCGACGACGTGCAGAACGTGTACGCGAACATCGAGCTCTCCGACGAGGTCGCGGCCGCCCTCGACGACGAGGAGTGATGCGGGTCCTCGGTGTCGACCCGGGACTCACTCGGTGCGGAGTCGGCGTCGTGGACGTCGCGCGGAACCGGACGGCGGTGCTGGCGTACGTCGGGGTCATCCGCACCCCGCCCGATGCGCCGCTCGAGCAGCGGCTGCTGACCATCGGCACGGCACTCGCCGCACTGCTCGACGAGTACCGGCCCGACGCGTTCGCGATCGAGCGCGTGTTCGCCCAGCAGAACCTCCGGACGGTGATGGGCGTCGCCCAGATCAGCGGCATCGCCATCCATCACGCGGCCGCTCGCGGGGTACCGGTCGCGCTGCACACGCCGAGCGAGGTGAAGGCGGCGATCACCGGCTACGGGAGCGCAGACAAGTCCCAGGTCACCGCGATGGTGACCCGGATCCTCGGTCTCGCCGAGGCGCCGAAGCCCGCGGACGCGGCGGATGCGCTGGCGATCGCGGTCTGCCACGCGTGGCGCGGCGGTCCCGTGATCGCCGCAGCCGGCGGCGCGCAGACGCCGGCGCAGCAGGCGTGGGCCGCAGCGGAACGGGCGAGCAGGCGGCCGTGAGCTCGTACCGGGTCGTGCTGACGATCGGGCGCATCCATCCCGGTGCGGATGCGGGGGCGGTGCTGCCCGATGCGGCTGCGGCAGTCGCCGAGTTCACCGTGGTCGAGGCGAAATCGGTCGGTGTGCTGAAGGGCAGGGGCCAGGCGACCGTGCGCTTCGAGTCGGACGACGACGACATCGCCAGGCAGATCGCCGGGGCCGCCGCCGCCGCGGCCGCCAGGTCGGCGGAGATCGTCGCGGCCGACCTGCGCAGGCAGCGCGGCACGCGCTGGCCGCTCGTCTGACCCGAAACCTGCGAGCCGCGGTCGCGATGCGCGCTGCAGTCGGTGGTGCACCCATACGCTGAGAACGTGATCGCTTCGCTCCGTGGCACCGTGCAGGCCGCAGCGGGCAGCACCCTCGTCATCGAGGTCGGCGGCGTCGGCTACGCCGTCGCGGTGCCGCCGGACCTCGCGCTCGCCGTGCGGCTCGGCCAGTCGGTGTTCCTGCACACCGCCACGATCGTTCGCGAGGACGACATCTCGCTGTTCGGGTTCGCCGAGCGTGACCAGCTGCACGTCTTCGATCTGCTGCGCGGCGTCACCGGCGTCGGCCCCCGGCTCGCGCTCGCCGTCCTCGCGGTCCTCTCTCCCGGCGAGATCGCGACCGCGGTCAGCTCGAACAAGGAGAGCGCGTTCACCAGAGTGTCGGGTGTCGGCCCGAAGACCGCCAAGCAGATGATCCTGTCGCTCACCGGCAAGCTCGTCGACGTGCACCCGCACGCGGCCGTCCCGATCGCCCGCTCGCACGGCGACGACGTGGTCACCGCGCTCGTCGGCCTGGGCTACTCCGAGCGCGAGGCGCGTGCCGCACTCGAGTCCGTGTTCGATGCGGTGCCCGCGCAGGCGACGGTCCCCGTCCTGCTGAAGGCGGCGCTCGCCGTGCTCGGTCCTCAGCCCGCCGGCACACGATGAGCAGCATCCGGCCCATCGTCGAATCCGAGGCCGAGCTCGCCTTCGAAGGGGCGCTGCGGCCCAAGACCCTGGCGGAGTTCGTGGGTCAGCGGAACGTCCGCGGTCAGCTCGAAGTGCTGCTGAAGGCCGCCGCGATCCGCAACCAGACGCCGGACCACATCCTGCTCGCGGGTCCGCCCGGCCTCGGCAAGACCACGCTCGCGATGATCGTCGCGGCCGAGACCGGATCCCCGTTGCGGATGTCGAGCGGCCCGGCGATCCAGCACGCGGGCGACCTGGCGGCGGTCCTCTCGAGCCTGGTCCCCGGCGAGGTGCTGTTCATCGACGAGATACACCGCATGGCCCGGAGCGCGGAGGAGATGCTCTACCTGGCCATGGAGGACCTGCGCATCGACATCATGGTCGGCAAGGGCGCCGGCGCCACGACCATCCCGCTCGAGCTGTCCCCGTTCACACTCGTCGGCGCGACGACCAGGTCGGGACTCCTGCCGAACCCGCTGCGCGACCGGTTCGGCTTCACCGCGAATCTCGAGTTCTACGACACCGCCGAGTTGGAGCAGGTGCTCGACCGGGCCGCGCACCTGCTCGACCTGCCCATCGAGCACGAGGCGCTGGTCGAGGTCGCCCGACGCAGCCGCGGCACCCCGCGAATCGCGAACCGTCTGCTGCGGCGGGTCCGTGACTGGGCGATGGTGCACGAACGGCCGGCCGACGGCCACGCGGTCGACGCCGCGCTCGCGCTCTACGACGTCGACGACCAAGGGCTGGATCGGCTCGACCGGGCCATCCTCGAGGCGATAGTCGATCGCTTCGACGGCGGACCCGTCGGTCTGTCGACCCTGGCCGCATCCGTCGGTGAGGAGACGGACACGATCGAGTCGGTCGTCGAGCCCTTCCTGGTGCGCATCGGATTCGTGATGCGGACCCCGCGCGGACGCGTCGCGACCCAGTCGGCGTGGCGGCATCTCGGACGCCCGCCGCGGCCGGCCTCGGCCGCCGGCACCCTGTTCGACGACTGAGCGTTCGCCAGGGGCGTCCACGGCGTCGACGCCGGCTGCAGGGGAGCGAACGAACCCCGGGTATGCTCGGCTCCCGGCCGGCTGTGCCCGGTCATCCGCCGAGACCACCCCCGGCGGGGAAGGACAGAGCCATGGGATCGACTCTGCAGATCGTGCTCTTCGCCGTCATCATCGCGGCGATCGTGTTCATGATGTTCCGCAACGGCCGCAAGCGGCAGCGGGACGCGGCGACGCTCGCCGAGAGCCTCAAGCCGGGCGCGGAGGTCATGACGACGTTCGGTCTCTTCGGCACGATCGTCTCGATCGACGACGAGGACAACAAGATCGTGCTCCAGACGAGCCCGACCTCCCAGATGACGCTCCACCGCCAGGCGGTGGCGAAGGTCGTCACCCCGACCGAGCCCGCCGAGCCGACGGAGCCGGCGGCCGCTGCGGCCCCTGGCGCCATCACACTGAACGGCGAGACGCTGCCGTCGTCGGACACGCCGCCGGCGTACGGCGAGCGCGTGGCGTCGAAACACGACTCCGATCAGGATTCCGACGGCGGTCGCACCGGCGTGTGAGCCCGATGCACCTGGACGAATCGGTACTGTAGGCACCGCTCGAGGCACGTCAGGGCCCGAGACGGTAAGCCCACTCGGGTCCGCAGGGCCCGGGTACGACCGCGCCCCGGCGCGGCCCGCCCGGCGCGCGTGCGGCCGGAAGACCATGTGGAAGGCGTTGTGGCGAAGACACCCACTCCCGCGAGGAGAGCCAGGCGCTCGCTGATCGGCCTCGCGGTGCTCGTGCTGCTGCTCGTCGGCCTGAACGTCCTCGGCCTCTTCGTCGGCGGCAGCAATTTCCTGCCGAAGCTCGGACTCGATCTCGAGGGCGGCACGCAGATCGTCCTGCAGCCGAAGGTGGCGAACGGCTCGACGGTGACCGCCGATCAACTGAACCAGTCCGTGTCGATCATCCGGCAGCGGGTCGATGCGGCCGGTGTCAGCGAGGCGCAGATCGCCACGAGCGGTCAGTACATCGTCGTGTCGATCCCCGGCTCGCTGACCGCCCAGACGAAGGCGAACATCTCCTCGAGCGCACGGATGGACTTCCGCGCGGTGCTGGAGACGACGACGGCCACATCCAGCAGCGTCGGCGCGGGCGGAAAGACCGCGTCGCCGAAGCCGTACACGCCGCCCGCGACGCTGTCGAACACGCCGACGGCGAAGCCGACGAACGGCAGCGACCTGGCGCAGGTGACGCCGTACCTCGCGAATCTCTACACGAACTACCAGTGCAGCCAGGACACCACCGCCGCCGAGGCGGACCCGACGAAACCGCTGGTGACCTGCAACACGGCCGGCACCGCGAAGTACCTGCTCGGCCCGGTCGAGGTCCAGGGCACGCACATCACCGGCGCGTCGAGTGGACTCGATCAGACCAGCCAGGGCGCATCCACGGGTGAGTGGGTCGTGAACCTCACGTTCGACGGCACCGGATCCAGCGAGTTCTCCACGGTCACGACCAGGTTGCTCAGTCTCACGGCGCCGCAGAACGAGTTCGGGATCATGCTCGACGGCAAGGTCATCGAGGCGCCCTACGTCTCGAGCGCCATTCAGAACGGCAAGGCGCAGATCTCCGGCAGCTTCACCGAGAACAGCGCGAAAGCGCTCGCCGACCAGCTGAAGTTCGGCGCCCTGCCGGTCAGCTTCGGCATCCAGAGCGAGCAGACGATCTCGGCGACGCTCGGATCGACGTCGCTGCTGTCCGGGCTGATCGCCGGCCTGATCGGCCTGATCCTCGTCGTCGGCTACTCGCTCGTGCAGTACCGCACCCTCGGACTCGTCACGGTCGCGTCCCTCGCGATCTCCGCCAGCATCACCTTCCTCATCTTCGACTTCCTGTCGTGGCGGTACGGGTACCGACTGTCGCTCGCCGGCGTCGCGGGTCTGATCGTGTCGATCGGTATCACCGCCGACTCGTTCATCGTGTACTTCGAGCGGATCCGCGACGAGCTGCGCGAAGGCCGCGCCCTCCAGGCCGCCGTCGAGGCGGGGTGGCGCCGCGCGATCCGCACGGTGCTGGCGTCCGACTTCGTGAACCTCCTCGCGGCGGGCGTGCTCTTCGTGCTCGCGGTGGGCGACGTGAAGGGCTTCGCGGCGACGCTCGGCATCACCACGATCATCGACGTCGTGGTCGTGAGCCTCTTCACCCATCCCGTGCTGCAGCTGCTGTCCCATCTGCGCTTCTTCTCCGAGGGACACCGTGCGTCGGGGCTCGACCCGAGGGCGCTCGGCGCCGTGTACCGCGGCCGGGCCCAGTTCCGGGCGCCGGCCGTCGCCGGGGGCGGCGTCCAGCGGAGCCGCGGCGAGGCGGCCCGCCGCCAGACGATCGCCGAGCGGAAAGCCGCCGAACGCGAGAACGACAAGGGAGGATCGCGCTGATGGCCGGGTTCACCTCCTTCGGCAACGACCTGTACACGGGCAAGCGCTCGATCGATTTCATCGGTCGTCGCCGGCGCTGGTACCTGGTCTCCGCGCTCGCGATCCTGATTTGCATCGTGGTGCCGATACTGCGCGGTGGCTTCCACTTCGGCATCGAGTTCACGGGCGGCTCCGAGTTCACGGTCTCGAACCCCGCGAGCCTGAACCAGTCGACCGCCGTCGACGCCGTCCGGTCCGTGGTGGCGGGAACCGAGCCGGAGGTCGCGGTCGTCGGCGGATCGTCGCTGCGCATCCAGACCTCGCAGCTGAGCGCGCTGAAGACCGACGCCGTGCGCGAGGCCCTGGCCAAGGCGTACGACGTGCCGGACAAGAACGTGGCCTCGTCGTTCATCGGCGCGACGTGGGGCAGCGACATCACGCAGAACGCGGTCCGCGGCCTCATCATCTTCCTGGTGCTCGTCGCACTCGTGATGGCGCTGTACTTCCGCACCTGGAAGATGTCGCTCGCGGCACTCGTCTGCCTCTTCCACGACCTCATCATCACGGCGGGCGTCTACGGCATCGTCGGCTTCGAGGTCACGCCGTCGGCCGTGATCGGCTTCCTGACGATCCTCGGCTACTCGCTCTACGACACCGTCGTGGTCTTCGACAAGATCCGCGAGAACACCGGCGCGATGCGGGAGGGCGGCAGCCGCACCTTCGGGGAGACGGTGAACCTCGCCGAGAACCAGACGCTCGTCCGGTCGATCAACACGTCGATCGTCGCGCTGCTGCCGATCGGGTCGATCCTCTTCATCGGCACCCTGCTGCTCGGCGCCGGGACGCTGCAGGACATCTCCCTCGCGCTCTTCATCGGCATCCTCGTCGGCACCTACTCGACGATCTTCATCGCGGCGCCGCTGTACGCGGAGCTGCGATCGACCGAGCCGCGCATCAAGGCGGCCGACGCCAAGGTGCTCGCCGCCCGCGGGCGCGGCGACCGTCAGCTCGCAGTCACCGGCCGATCGGGCGAATAGCGCGAGGCCGCTCGGTGTTAGCGTTCGGTAACGGGAGGGGATGAGTGACCGAGACGCAGTCGCCGTCCACCGCCTCGATGCGCAGGCGCGTGCCGAGGCTGTTCGCCCGCGCGCAGCCGGTCGGTGCCGTCGAGCAACTGATCAGGACCGTCCGCTCCCACCATCCGAAGGCCGACCTCGCGATCGTGGACCGCGCCTACGCCGTTGCGGAGAAGGCCCACGCCGGGCAGCTGCGGAAGAGCGGCGAGCCGTACATCACCCATCCGGTCGCGGTCGCGCAGATCCTCGCCGACCTCGGCATCGGCCCGCGCGGCATCGCCGCGGCACTCCTGCACGACACCGTCGAGGACACGGAGTACACGCTCGACGAGCTGCGCGCGGACTTCGGCGACGAGGTCGCGATGCTCGTGGACGGCGTCACGAAGCTCGACAAGCTCAAGTACGGCGACTCCGCGCAGGCGGAGACCGTCCGCAAGATGGTCGTCGCGATGTCGAAGGACGTCCGCGTGCTCATCATCAAGCTCGCGGACCGTCTGCACAACGCGCGCACGTGGGGCTTCGTGCCCGCGGAGAGCGCGAAGCGCAAGGCCAAGGAGACCCTCGAGATCTACGCGCCGCTCGCGCACCGGCTGGGCATCCAGGCCATCAAGCTCGACCTCGAGGACCTCTCGTTCGCGGTGCTCTACCCGAAGCTGTACCTCGAGATCGAATCGCTGGTGCGCGCCCGCACGCCGCTTCGCGAGGAGTCCGTCGCCGAGGTGATCCAGTCGGTCCAGGAGGACCTGAAGGCCGCCAAGATCAAGGGCAAGGTGATCGGACGGCCGAAGCAGTACTACTCGATCTACCAGAAGATGATCGTGCGAGGCCGCGAGTTCGACGAGATCTACGACCTCATCGGCATCCGGGTGCTCGTGGACAGCGTGCGTGACTGCTACGCCGTACTGGGCTCGGTGCACTCCCGCTGGACGCCGGTGCCCGGTCGCTTCAAGGACTACATCGCGACCCCGAAGTTCAACCTGTACCAGTCGCTGCACACGACCGTCCTCGGTCCGGGCGGCCGGCCGGTCGAGATCCAGATACGGACGCACGAGATGCACCGCCTCGCCGAGTTCGGTGTCGCGGCGCACTGGAAGTACAAGGACAACCTGGCGAACGGCCGGCCGGGAGAGAAGGTCGCCGCCGCCGACACCGACATGGCCTGGATCGCGCACCTCTCCGACTGGGAGAGCGAGACCGCCGACCCGCGCGAGTTCCTCGACTCGCTGCGGTTCGAGATCGGCGCGAAGGAGGTCTACGTCTTCACACCGAAGGGCAAGGTCATCGGCCTGCCGTCCGGTGCCACCCCGGTCGACTTCGCCTACGCCGTGCACACGGACGTCGGCCATCGCACGATGGGCGCGAAGGTCAACGGGCGGCTCGTTCCGCTCGAATCGACCCTCGCCTCGGGCGACGTCGTCGAGATCTTCACCTCGAAGAACCCCGACTCGGGTCCGAGCAAGGACTGGCTCGGGTTCGTCAAGAGCCCGCGAGCCCGTTCGAAGATCCGGCAGTGGTTCACGAAGGAGCGGCGCGACGAGGCCATCGAGCAGGGGAAGGACGCGATCGCGCGGGCGATGCGCAAGCAGAACCTGCCGCTGCAGAAGCTGATGACGCAGGACGTGCTCGTCGACGTGGCGACCTCGATGCGGTACGAGGACGTCTCCGCGCTGTACGCCGCCCTCGGCGAAGGCCACGTGTCCACGCAGTCCGTGATCGAGAAGGTCCTGCAGCAGGTCCACGGCAGTCAGGACGCGGACGAGCCGCAGTTCGAGTCGCCGAGCACCGGCCGCGGCCGGGTGCTGCGGGAGAGCGACTCCGGCGTGCTGGTGCGGGGCGCGCCGGACATCCTGGTGAAGCTCGCGAAGTGCTGCACGCCGGTGCCGGGGGACTCCATCGTCGGCTTCGTGACGCGCGGCTCCGGGGTGTCCGTGCACCGCAACGACTGCACCAACGTGCTGTCGCTCTCGAACGAGCCGGAGCGCCTCGTCGACGTCGAATGGGCGCCGACCTCGAAGAGCGTCTTCCTCGTGCAGATCCAGGTCGAGGCGCTCGACCGGTCCGGCCTGCTGTCGGACGTGACTCGCGTGCTCTCCGAACATCACGTCAACATCCTCTCGGCGACGGTGTCGACGTCGAGCGATCGGCTGGCGCTCAGTCGATTCCTGTTCCAAATGGGCGACACGACGCACCTGGACCGGGTGCTGAACGCGGTGCGGCGCATCGAGGCCGTGTACGACGTGTACCGAGTCAGCGCCGGCTGACGCGCCGGCGCACGGCCGAGGCGCCCGCCAGGCGCGCCTGGGCGATGCGCTGATGGGGGAGTCTCGGCTCTCTGGCCGCAAGCAGGTCGGCCGCCTCGGCGGCCGTGACCCGCGCGAGCTGCAGCAGTGCGTCGAACACGGCGTCCGACGTGTCATCGCCTTCGAGCCTCGCCAGATCCCACGCGGTGCGCAACGGCGTGGTCACGCGCAGGCCGCCGAACTCCTGGATCTCGTCGCGCAGGAACCGGACCTCGCGCACCGCCGCATGTGCACGCGTGCGCGGCTCGCCGTGCACGTCGCTGCAGAACCGGTGGGGCCGGGGGAGCACGGCGATCGCGCCGTGCACCCAGGCCGCCGTGCGGCGCTCCGCGACGAGGTGGTGCCGGTCGGCCCCGAACCGGATGGACGCCGCGCGGATCGCCGCGGTCACCGGGACGTCGATCGGAATGGCCGTGTCACCGATCCGGAGCACGTCGCCGTCGAGACGCATCGCGGCGAGCTCCGCCTGGTCGAAGTCAGCCGGATCGAAGACGGGGGCGATGCGCACGCCGAGGATCGTGGCGCGTGGGGCCGGGCGGCGGTCGCGGCGTCGGGCATCTGTGGAGAAGCGCCGGAATCGCGCCCCGTGTGGAGAGCGTCGACCGACGTCCCGTGCTCAGCGGCCGAGCGCGTCCAGCCAGATCCGGCGTGCGGCGAGGGCGTCCTCGGCGTCCTTGATCGCCTTCGGGTTCTTCGCCGCCTTCGCTGCGGCGAGTTCCGCATCGAGCTTCGCGATCGCCGATTCGAGCTGCGCCGCGAGCCCCTCCGACCGCGCCTTCGTCTCGGGGTTCGTCGTGCGCCAGTGCTCCTGCTCGGTCTGCTTCACGGCCTGCTCGATGTGCCGGAGACGGTCCTCGACGACCCTGACCTGCTCGCGGGGAACCTTCCCGATCGCATCCCACCGGCGCTGGATCTCGGTGAGCCTCGCCCGTGCGCGGCGGGCATCCCGTTCGGACGCGATCGGCTCGGCCTCGTCGAGCAGCGCGAGCTTCGCGGTGAGGTTGTCCGAGAACTCCTCGTCCTGCACGTGCAGGGCCGCGTTCTTCGCCGCGTAGAGCACGTCGCCCGCGGCCTTGAACCGCGCCCAGAGCGCGTCGTCGGCCTTCCGGCCGGCGCGGCCGGCGAGCTTCCAGTCCTCGAGCAGTCCGCGGTAGACGCCGATCGGATCCGGGTCGCTGCCCGTCTGCAGCGCCTCGGCCCTGGCGACGAGCCGTTCCTTGGCCTCTTTGACATCCTTCTGCGCGGTGTCGAGTTGCGCGAAGAAACTGCGGCGCTGCGTCTCGATCGAGGTGCGCGCGCTGCGGAACCGGGTCCAGAGCGCGTTCGCCTCGGATTTGGGCAGTCGCGCCGACGACCGCTGCGCGTCCTGCCATCGGGTGAAGAGCGCGTCGACCTGTTCGGTGGTCGCCTTCCACTGCACCTGGGACGCGTCCCTCGCGGCGAGCGCCTCGATCTCGGTCACGATCGCCTCACGCTCGGCTCGAGCGACCTCGACCTGCGCCTGGTGCTCCTCGCGCTGTTTGGCGGTGAGCTCGGCGGTCTGGCCGTCGAGCGCCGCGAGTCGCGTGCGCAGCGCCTCGAGGTCGCCGACGGCGTTCGGCGTCGCGAGCGACGCCTTCAGGTGTGAGACCGCAGTGGCCACGTCCGCGGGCGGTGCGCCGCGCTGTGCGCGCTGCTCGAGCAGCCCGACGGCGGCGGCCAGATCGGCGTACTTGCGAGTGAAGTAGGCGAGCGCCTCGTCGGGGGTCCCGTCGGGGAACTCGCCGACCACGACTTCGGTCTCCCCGTCACGGACGTAGACGACACCGTGCTCGTCCACTCGACCCCAGACGACCGCGTCTCTGTGGGGTGCGACCACTGGGGCCTTCGGCTTCGGTCCTGGCTGAGCGGGAAGGGCGGGGGTCGTCACTGTGGTCACCTCGGCGACAACCTTATGCCACGCCCCGACGCCGGTCACTTGACGGTCAGCGACGTGATCGTCGTCGTCACCTTCGGTCTGCCGTCGCCGGCCGCGGCGTTCGCCGTCGCCGTCGAGGTCGACGCCGCGGGCACGATGCCTTTCGAGACGATCGACGAGTCCAGCGTCGACAAGCCGGACGTCACCGTGCCGAACACCGTGTAGCCGGTCGTGGACGGCAACGTCGTCGACTTGTAGACGATGAAGAACTGACTGCCCTGGCTCGTGGCCGTGCCCGCATTGGCCATCGCGATGGTGCCGGCCGGATAGACGCTGTTCTTCGGCGCGTTCTCGATCGGACCGAACGAATAGCCGGGTCCGCCGGAGCCGTCGCCGTTCGGGTCGCCGCATTGAAGCACGAAGATGCCCGATGCCGCGGTGGTGAGCCGATGGCAGCTGAGGCCCGTGTAGAACCCCTTCTTCGCGAGAGTGACGAAGTTCGCGACGGCCTGCGGCGCCTTCTTGCCGTCGAGGCTGATGCCGAGCTTCACCGTCGAGTTCAGAGTCAGCGTGCCGGTCCACGTGCGGTTCTCGGAAAGGGACTTCGCCGGCAGCGTCGCGGTCGGTGTGGGCGTCGCGGTCGCCGTCGCGGACGCGACGGCCCTCGGCTTGCCGGGTCCGGCGGTGAAGTAGGCGACCTGGGCGAAGGTCGCCGCGGCAACGACGACCGCGAAGACCACGACCGCGACGATGCTGTCGCGCCGGCGGCGGCGGACCGATTCCTCGTGCACGGTCACGCGCGCGGTGTAGACCCGTGCGCGGCGCAGCTCTTCGCGCTTGCGTGCGTTCTGTGCTGGCACCCGTCACCCTCCGCTCGTGGCCGGCGGCCCGAGGGCCCCTCGCCAGCCGCTCATCGTAAGGGGCGCCGCGCGTCCGGTGTCGGTGGCCGTGCCTACGATTCGAGCATGAGTGTGCAGACCGGGTTGCGTCAGGGGCCGACGCCGCTCGCGGTCCGCATGCGCCCCCTGTCGCTCGACGAGGTCGCGGGTCAGAGCCGCCTGTTGCGGGCCGGCTCCCCGCTGCGGCGGCTCGCCTCGGCCGACGGCGCATCCGGGGCCGTCTCGGTGATCCTGTGGGGGCCGCCCGGCACTGGCAAGACCACACTCGCACAAGCAGTCGCGCACTCGTCCGGTCGCCGGTTCGTCGAGCTGTCGGCGGTGACCGCCGGGGTGCGCGACGTGCGCAAGGTCATGGACGAGGCGCTCGCGGACCGCGATCTGTACGGCACGTCGACGGTGCTCTTCCTCGACGAGATCCACCGCTTCAGCAAGGCGCAGCAGGACGCGCTGCTGCCCGGCGCGGAGAACGGGTGGGTGACCCTGATCGCCGCCACGACCGAGAACCCGTCCTTCTCGGTGATCGCCCCGCTGCTGTCGAGGTCGCTGTTGCTGACGCTCGACCCCCTGTCGGACGACGACCTCGGCATGCTCGTGGACCGGGCCGTCTCGGATCAGCGGGGACTCGGCGGCAGGGTCGTGCTCGAGCCGGCGGCGCGGCAGGCGATCGTGCAGCTGTCGAACGGTGATGCCAGGCGCGCGCTCACGGCGCTCGAGGCCGGCGCGATCCTCGCATCCGATTCGGCCGAGCACGACGCCGAATCGCCGCCGGTCATCTCCGCTGACCTCGTCGCCACCGCCGTCGACCGTGCGTTGCTCCGCTACGACCGGCAGGGCGACGAGCACTACGACGTCATCAGCGCGTTCATCAAGTCGGTGCGCGGCAGCGACCCCGACGCGGCGATCCACTACCTCGCGCGAATGATCGAGGCGGGCGAGGACCCGCGGTTCATCGCCAGGCGCATCATCGTGCTGGCCGCCGAGGACGTCGGCATGGCCGACCCCCAGGCGCTGCCCCTCGCGATCGCCGCGGCGGACGCGGTGCAGTTCATCGGCATGCCGGAGGGGCGGATCCCGCTCGCCGAGGTCGTCACGTATCTCGCGACCGCGCCGAAATCGAATGCGTCGTATCTGGCACTCGACGCCGCGATCGCGGACGTGCGGGCCGGCCGCATCGGTCGCGTGCCGACGCACCTGCGCGACGCCCACTATCCGGGAGCGAAGCGGCTCGGCCACGGCATGGGATATCGGTACGCCCACGACGGCGAGCACGGCGTGGTGGAGCAGCAGTACCTTCCGGACGAACTGGTCGGCACCGAGTACTACCACCCCACGGGCAACGGCTTCGAGTCGAAGGTCGGCCCGCGCCTCGCGCAGCTGCGGGCGATCACGCACGGCACGCAGCCCTCCGACACCCCTGACCGCACCCCCTGACAAGCACCGTTCAGGAGATCGCGCCCGGTTCAGGACGAAACGGGCATACGCGCCCGTCCGGTCCTGAACACCGGCGATTTGACGGGGTATTTCCTGAACGCTGATTGTGGACAATCCCGTCTGCAATCG
Organism: uncultured Actinomycetota bacterium; assembly: GCA_963716965.1. GTDB lineage: Bacteria > Actinomycetota > Actinomycetes > Actinomycetales > Microbacteriaceae > Amnibacterium. The sequence goes on from CAVQUZ010000003.1 coordinate 858,066, forward strand.
TGTGACTTTCTCTACATTGCTTCGAATGCACCGCCCTCTCGCATTCGCCGTCGTGGCGGTGGTGTCGGTCGCACTCAGCTCGTGCGCTTCGGCACCCGCGCCCGCAGCGCCGGCGACGTCGGTGGAACGAGCGGTCGTGCCGATCGACACCACCGAGTGGCCCGCTCGCGCCGCGTCGGTCTACTCGGCCTACACGCGGATCGTGAATGCCGCCGCGATGCATCGGCACGGTTCGATCACCGCCGCCGAGCGACTGCTCTCGCCCGCCCAATATCGCCTGAGCGTGACGGCGATCGATTCGTTGCGGGCGACCGGACGCACCCAGGTCGGGCGGGTGGTCACCCGCGACTTCACCGTGCAGGCGGTGGAACCCGCGGGTGCGACCCTGTCCGCCTACGTGTGCGTCGACCTGTCCGAGTCGAAGATCGTCGACGCGCGGCGGAAGGTCGTGCCACTGCCGGACCGACGCACGGGAACCTTGCTGGTGCGCTTCGACATGCGCGGCGATACCGCCCGGATCATCGGGAGTACGACGTGGTCCGGGTCCTCCGTCTGCTGACGGCCGCGGCGATCGCGGCCGGGATGCTGGCGCCTGCGGCGCCGGCCGCGGCGTCGTCGTGTGCGCTGCCGGGCACGGACGTCGGCACATGTGCCAGCGCGGGCGGCGGCGGCGTCGATCTCACCGGCACGACGACGAGCACGCGTCCGGGTGCGGGCGCGACGCCCGGCGGCGACTCGGACGATCCCGTCCGCTTCGCGTATCCGCTGCCGACGTTCGACGTGCTCACCGACTGCACGGGCGACTGCGTGGACACCTGGGGCGGTCTCGTCGACTTCGGCGATCCGAGACCCGCGCGGCCGGGCACGCCCGCCGCGACAATCACCATCGGCGACGTCGCGCGGCTGCTCGTCGATCGCGGCACCCTGCACTCGGAGCCGGACGGCTGGGGGGTCGTCGGCACACCGACCAACTTCTGGGTCGATGCGCAGACGTCCGTCGCCCGCGGCACGCTCCTCGGCAAGGCCGTCGAGGTGCGGTTCTCGCCGGTGGCGTACCACTGGGTCTTCGGCGACGGGCACACCGCGACGACCTCGACGCCGGGCGCGTCCTGGGCGGCACTCGGACAGAACCCGCTGAGCGCCACCGCGACGAGTCACGTCTACACGGAGCGGATCGCGGCCTCCACGGACGTCGTCGTCGCCTACACCGCGCAGTATCGGGTCGGCGGCGGCACGTGGACCGCCGTGACCGGCGCGGTCCGCGCGTCGACGCCTGACGTCGACGTCCGAGTGGTCACGGAAGCGACGGCACTCACGACCGGCGCCGGCGACCCCGGTTTCTGATATTCTTGTCGGCGGCCTGGAGCGGGCCGGGGATGCGCGGCTGCGGAACCGGAACGCGAGGGGACCGATGCCTGTAGCCGGCCGGTCCGCGAACGGCGATCCCTCTGCAGTCGCTCCCAGCCCGCGCCCCGCGCGGGCAGTGATCTTCATCCTGCGCGGCCCGATCGGCGCGCACGATGCATCCGGTTCGTCAGATCCTTTCGAAAGGCACTCGTGTCCACCAAGTCCCGCACCCGTTCAAAGACGCGCCTCTCGCGCGCGCTCGGCATCGCCCTCACCCCGAAGGCCGCCCGCTATCTCGAGAAGCGCCCCTACGCGCCGGGCGAGCACGGCCGCACCAAGCGCAAGGCGGACAGCGACTACGCCGTGCGCCTGCGCGAGAAGCAGCGTCTGCGCGCCCAGTACGGGCTGCGCGAGAAGCAGCTGCGCATCGTCTTCAACGAGGCCCGCCGCACCTCCGGCCTGACCGGTGAGAACCTGGTCGAGCTGCTCGAGCAGCGCCTCGACGCCCTCGTGCTGCGCTCGGGCTTCGCCCGCACCACGGCGCAGGCCCGCCAGGCGGTCGTGCACCGCCACATCCTCGTCGACGGCCAGACCGTCGACCGGCCCAGCTACCGCGTCAAGCCGGGCCAGACGATCCACGTCAAGGCCAAGAGCGAGGGCCTCGAGCCCTTCCAGGTGGCGGCGGCCGGCGGTCACTCCGACGTGCTCGCGAAGGTCCCCGGGTACATCGAGGTCGAGCTCGACAAGCTGCAGTCGAAGCTGATCCGCCGCCCGCGGCGCGCCGAGGTCCCGATCCAGGCCGACGTCCAGCTCGTCGTCGAGTACTACGCGGCGCGGTAATCCACGCGTGATGCGGCCGGTCCTCACGCGAGGCACCGGCCGCTCCTGCTTAAGCCGGGTGCTCAAACCGGAAGCCGTGCGGTGCCGTGCGCGCGGTGTAGGCATCACCGCGCGGCGTAGGCAGGAAGGCGGCTGGTCGTCCTACACCGCGCGGTGATGCCTACACGGCGCGGATGGGGTGTCGGGTCGGGTCGGGCGGATGGCGATCGCGTCGGGCGGAGTCGGTAGGCTCAGCGGCTGCGGAACACGAGGGGAGATTCGATGGGCAAGGTGATGTGGCTGCTCGCCGGGCTGCTGCTCGGTGCAGTCGGGGCGCACTTCCTCGTGCGCACCGAACGCGGCCGGGTGGCGATCGAGGCCGCCGGTTCCCGCGCGAACGAGTTCGCGAACACGGTCGCCGAGAGCTACCGCGCCCGCCAGGCCGAGTTGAACGGCTCCTGATCCGTGCAGACCGCTGACATCCGCGCCCGCTGGCTGAACTACTTCGGCGACCGGGGGCACACCGTCGTGCCCAGCGCCTCCCTCGTTTCCGACGACCCCACCCTGCTCTTCACCGTTGCCGGCATGGTGCCGTTCGTGCCGTACCTGACGGGTGTCGTACCCGCGCCGTGGCCCCGCGCGACGAGCGTGCAGAAGGTCATCCGCACGCTCGACATCGAAGAGGTCGGCAAGACGCCGCGTCACGGCACGTTCTTCCAGATGAACGGCAATTTCTCCTTCGGCGACTACTTCAAAGAGGGCGCGATCGGCTATGCCTGGGACCTGCTGACCAAGTCGGAGGCCGACGGCGGGTACGGCTTCGACGAGAAGGACCTGTGGGTCACCGTCTACGAGGAGGACGACGAGGCCATCGACCTCTGGAAGCGCGTCGCCGGGCTGCCCGACGACCGTATCCAGCGACTCGGCCGTGATACGAACTACTGGTCGACCGGCCAGCCGGGACCCGCGGGTCCCTGCTCCGAGATCTTCTTCGACCGCGGGCCGGCGTACGGCGTCGACGGGGGACCGGCGACCGACGACGACCGCTACGTCGAGATCTGGAACCTCGTGTTCATGCAATATCTGCGCGGAGCGGGGGCCGGCAAGGAGTTCCCGATCCTCGGTGACCTGCCCAAACGCAACATCGACACCGGCATGGGCCTCGAGCGTGTCGCCTTCTTGAAGCAGGGCGTCGAGAACATGTACGAGATCGACCAGGTGCGCCCGGTCCTCGACCGGGCTGCTGCGCTGTCCGGGCGCCGCTACGGCGCGGACCACGACGACGACGTGCGGATGCGCGTGATCGCCGACCACATCCGGTCGGCACTCATGCTGATGACCGACGGCGTCACCCCGTCCAACGAGAGCCGCGGCTACGTGTTGCGTCGGCTCCTGCGCCGCAGCATCCGTGCGATGCGGCTGCTGGGTGTCGAAGAGCCCACGTTCGCGGCGCTGTTCCCGGCGTCCCGGGATGCGATGAGCCCCGCCTACCCCGAGATCGCCTCGGACTACGCGCGCATCGAGCGCCTCGCTCTCGGCGAGGAGGAGAGCTTCCTCAAGACGCTCGCCGCAGGCACGACGATCCTCGACGTCGCGGTCGACTCGACCAAGGCGTCCGGCGCGCCGCGGCTCGCGGGCGACACCGCGTTCCTGCTGCACGACACCTACGGCTTCCCGATCGACCTGACGCTCGAGATCGCGGAGGAGGCCGGCCTCGCGGTCGACCGCGACGCGTTCGACGCCCTGATGGCCGAGCAGCGGCGCATGGCCAAGGAGGACGCGAAGGCCAAGAAGCAGGCGCTCGCCGACCTCTCCGTCTACCGCGAGTTCCGCGCGGGCGGCGAGACGACGTTCCTCGGCTACGACCGGTTGCAGACCGAGACGCGGGTGCAGGGCATCATCGTCGACGGCCGAAGTGTGCCCGTCGCGTCGGCGGGCGACATCGCCGAGGTCATCCTCGGCGAGACCACGCTCTACGCCGAGTCGGGCGGCCAGGAGGCGGACCAGGGCGTGATCGTCGGCCCCGGCTACGAGCTCGAGATCCTCGACGTGCAGAAGCCGGTCGCCGGGCTGATCAGCCACCGTGTGCAGGTGTCCAGGGGCGAGGTCGCCGTCGGCGACAGCGCGACAACCGTGGTCGACACGGCGTACCGGCGTGGAGCGACCCAGGCGCATTCGGCGACGCACCTCATCCATGCGGCGCTGCGCCAGGTCCTCGGCCCGGACGCGCACCAGGCGGGATCGGACAACCGCGCCGGGTACATGCGGCTCGACTTCAACTGGAATCAGCCGCTCAGTGCGGCGACGCGCAGCGAGATCGAGCAGATCGCCAACGACAAGGTGAACGAGGACCTCGAGGTGACGACGCGCATCCTGCCGGTCGCCGACGCGAAGGCGCTCGGTGCGATGGCGCTGTTCGGTGAGAAGTACGGCGACGTCGTGCGGATGGTCGACATCGGCGGCCCGTGGTCGCGCGAGCTGTGCGCAGGCACGCACGTGGCGCACTCCTCCGAGATCGGGCTGATCAACGTGATCGGCGAGTCGTCGGTGGGCGCGACCGCCAGGCGCATCGAGTCGCTGGTCGGACCGCAGGCGTTCGCCGACTTCGCGGCGGAGCGGCGCATCGTCGCGGAGCTCGCCGCCCACCTGAAGGCCCCCCGCGACCAGCTCGCGTCTCGCGTCGCCGATCTCTCCGCGAGCCTGAAGGCGGCGGAGAAGCGCATCGCGGCGTTCGAGACCGCCGCCCTGCAGGCGCGGGTTCCCGGCATCGCCGCGACCGCGCACGCGGTCGGCGCGGTGTCCGCGGTCGTGCAGGACGTGGGCGCCGTCGGCTCCGCGGACGACCTTCGCGGGCTGGTCTCGAGTGTGCGGGATCGACTCGGGGCAGCCGCCTCGGTCGTCGCGCTCGGTGGTGTGGCCGGTGGCAAGCCCGTCGTCATCGTCGCGACCAACGCGGCCGCCCGCGACGCCGGTGTCACTGCCGGGCCGCTCGCCAAGGAGGCCGCGACGCGGCTCGGGGGAGGCGGCGGCGGACGCCCCGACCTCGCGCAGGGCGGCGGCACCGATGTCGAGGCCCTGCCGTCCGCGCTGGCGGCGATCGAGACGGCGATCTCCTGAACACTGCGCGACGAGGCGCACGCCTCGGCGTGGACGTGGGCACGGTCCGTGTCGGTGTCGCTCGGAGCGACCCGAGCGGCATGCTCGCGACGCCGGTCGAGACGCTGCAGCGCGCCCGAGACGACGACGCCCTCGTTCGAGCGCTGGTCGCGCATGCGGACGCGCTCGACGCGATCGAGATCGTCGTCGGGCTGCCGCTCTCCATGCGGGGCACCGATACGGCATCGACGGCCGACGCGCGGGCGATCGCCGCGGCCCTCGCGGCCGCGCAGGATCGGCCGGTCCGCCTCGTCGACGAACGGCTGACGACGGTCAGTGCGCAATCCGCGCTGCATGCCTCAGGGCGCGACACGCGGCGATCGCGAAGCGTGATCGACCAGGTGGCGGCGGTGATACTTTTGCAGCACGCGCTGGACGCCGAGGCCGCGACCGGCTCGCCCGCAGGCGTCATCGTGGATCCGACTCGGAAGTGAACGCGTGGTCGAACACCAGCTCGCCGGCCGATCGGACCGGGCGTCGAGTCCGGCGCGGCCGATGAGCGCCGAAGACGACTTCTCCGCACTCGTCGACCCGGCGAACACGGGTCCGACGCACGAGGTGCTCGGCCATGCCGGACGTCGGCGCCGACGATCGCTGATCCCGATCGTGATCATCGTGGTGTCGCTGTTGATCGTCGCCGGGGGCGGGTCGGCGCTCATCTACCGCGCCTACCCCGACCAGGTGAAGTCGCTCTTCGGCTGGAGCAACGACTACACGGGGGCCGGTACGGGCCGGGTCGACATCGTCATCAAGACCGGTCAGGACGGATCCGCCGTTGCGACGACACTCGCCGACGCCGGAGTCACCAAGACGTACGAGGCGTTCTACGACCTCCTGCTGAAGTCGAATCCGGAGCCGGTCCTCATCCCCGGCACCTACCGCCTCGCGTCGCGCATGAGTGCCGCATCCGCCCTCGCGGCCCTGCAGAATCCGGCGTCCCGCCTCGTGGCGCAGGTCGCGATCCCCGAGGGCGAGACGATGAAGCAGATCCTCGCCGCGGCGGCGAAGGGGACGGGTATCCCGCTCGCCCAGCTCCAGAGCGCGGCGAAGGACCGGTACAGCGGCGTGCCGTCCGACGCGCCGAGTCTCGAGGGCTACCTGTTCCCGGCGACCTACACCTTCCAGCCGAAGACGACCGCGCACCAGGTGCTGCAGGCGATGGTGACCCGAATGATCCAGGCGCTCGACGCGGCGGGGGTCACGGTGTCCGACCGTCATCGGGTGCTCACGTTCGCCTCCATCGTGCAGAAGGAGGGCAACGGGTCGGACGACAAGAAGGTCGCCAGGGTCTTCGTGAACCGGATGGCACAGGGCATTCCGCTGCAGTCGGATGCGACTGTGAGCTATGGAGCCGGCGGGACCACGGTCGTGCCGACCCAGAAGCAGTACGACGAGAAGAACGGCTACAACACCTACCTGCGCAAGGGACTGCCGGTCGGGCCGATCTCGAGCCCCGGGGACGCCGCCATCGACGCCGTGCTGCACCCCGCGACGGGCACCTGGCTGTTCTTCGTGACGGTCAACCTCGCGACGGGCGAGACGATCTTCTCGAACACCGACGCGGAGCACGAGAGAGCCGCCGCACAGTTCCGGGCCTGGCTGGCCAAGCACCCTGAATACGGCAAATGAGCGGCGAGCGGAACCGCCTCGCCGTCCTGGGTTCGCCCGTCGCCCACTCGAAGTCGCCGGCGCTGCACCGGGCGGCCTATGAGGAGCTCGGCCTCGACTGGTCGTACGAGCGCGTCGAGGTCGACGAGGCCGGCCTGCCGGCGTTCCTCGCGAGCCTCGGGCCCGAGTGGCGCGGACTCTCCCTCACGATGCCGCTGAAGCGCGCAGTGGTGCCGCTGATCGAGCGGAAGACCGCGCTGGTCGCCCGGCTGGGTCTCGCCAACACGGTCATGCTGGGAGGCACCCCGATGCTCGCGAACACCGACGTGTCCGGCATCCAGTCGACGCTGCAGGCCGGGGGCGTGGTGCGCCCGGCGACCGCCCTGGTGCTCGGCGCCGGAGCCACCGGTGCGAGTGCGGTGGAGGCCCTGCGCCGGATGCGGACCCACGACATCATCGTCGCCGCGCGTGACCCGGCCCGTGCCACGCGCATGCTGCCGGCCGGCGTCACCGTGGTCGACATGGCGCAGGACGAACCGGTCGAGGCCGAGGTCGTCGTCTCGACGGTGCCGGGCGGCGTCGCCGTGCCGCACCTGCTGCCGAGTCCCCCTGGGGGCATCCCGCTGCTCGACGTCGCATACGACCCGTGGCCGACACCGCTCGGCGAAGCGTGGGCGGCCGCCGGCGGCCGGCTGCTGCACGGGCTCGACATGCTGATCGAGCAGGCGATCCTGCAGATCCGCATCTTCACCCTCGGTTCTCCCGACAGCACACTCCCCAGGGAGATCCAGGTCCGCGAGGCGATGCGCCGGGCCGTGGGAAGATCGACGACATGATGCGCTGGTTGACCGCGGGGGAGTCGCACGGTCCCGAGCTCGTCGCGATCCTCGAGGGCATGCCCGCCGGCGTGCCGGTCGGCGCCGCGGAGGTGCAGCGCGACCTCGGTCGTCGCCGGCTCGGCTACGGGCGCGGTTCGCGGCAGAAGTTCGAGCAGGACGAGCTCGCGATCGCGTCGGGAATCGTGCACGGCCTCACGATCGGCAGCCCGATCGCACTGCGCATCGGCAACACCGAATGGCCGAAATGGCAGGAGGTGATGGCGGCCGAGGACGTGCCGCTCACCGAGCGCTCGCGCGGCCGAGCCGCGCCCCTCACGCGCCCGCGTCCCGGTCACGCCGACCTCGCCGGCATGCAGAAGTACGGCTTCGACGAAGCACGCCCGGTCCTCGAGCGCGCGAGCGCCCGCGAGACCGCCGCGCGCGTCGCGCTCGGGGCGGTCGCACGTGCGTTCCTCACCCGCATCGGCGTCGACCTGACGAGCCATGTGGTCGCGATCGGCCCCGTCGCTGTGCCCGCCGATGCGCCCATCCCTTCGCCCTCCGACGCCGACCGCATCGACGAGGACCCGGTGCGCTGCGCCGACCCGGCGACGAGTGCGCTGATGATCGCCGAGATCGACGACGCGCACCGCGCCGGAGACACCCTCGGCGGGATCGTCGAGGTCGTCGTCACCGGCTTGCCGCCCGGGCTCGGGTCGTATGTGCACTGGGACCGCCGCCTCGACGCGCGACTGGCCGCCGCACTCATGGGCATCCAGGCGATCAAGGGCGTGGAGGTCGGCGACGGCTTCGAGACCGCAAGGCGCCGCGGTTCGGCGGCGCACGACGAGCTGGTGCGGGGGCCCGAGGGCATCGAACGGCTGACGGACCGCGCGGGCGGCACCGAGGGCGGCATGACGACCGGCGGCGTCCTCCGCGTCCGCGCGGCCATGAAGCCCATCTCGACCGTGCCGAAGGCCCTGCGCACGATCGACGTCGCATCGGGAGAAGCGGCCACCGCCCACCACCAGCGCTCCGACGTGTGCGCCGTGCCGGCCGCCGGCATCGTCGCGGAGGCGATGGTGGCGCTGGTCGTCGCCGACGCCGTCGCGGAGAAGTTCGGCGGCGACTCGCTCACCGAGGTGCAGCGCAACATCGACGGGTACCTCGCCGGCATTCCCGAGGGCGCGCGCACCGCGGGCAGCGCGCTGCACAGCCGGTGACGGTCGCCGTCATCGGGCCGATGGGCGCCGGCAAGTCGTCGATCGGCAAGCGGCTCGCCAAGCTCGTCAACGCTCGGTTCGCCGACACGGACGCGCTGATCGTCGCCGAGCACGGCGCGATCGCCGACCTCTTCACCGGCGTCGGCGAGCAGGGTTTCCGCGCGATCGAGGCGAGGATCGTCGCCCGCGCGCTCCACGCCGGCGGCGTCGTCGCGTTGGGCGGAGGCGCGGTGCTCGACGAGCGGACGCGACTCGCGCTCGCGGATTGCACGGTCGTGCTGCTCACGGTGTCGGAGTCGGCGGTCGCGGCCAGGATCACCGGCGCCAAACGGCCGCTGCTCGTCGACGGCGTCGCATCGTGGCGCGCCATCGCCGCCGAGCGCGCCCCGATCTACGCCCGGCTCGCCGACATCACCGTCGATACGTCGCGGCGCCCGATCACGACGATCGCCGCGGAGCTCGCGCGCCGTCCCGAGGTCGTCGCGGCCGTCGGGGCCGGAGTGCACGCATGAGCGAGCGCGTCCGCATCCCGGTCCGCGGAGCAGGCGAGTACGACGTCGTCGTCGGCCGTGGTGTGCTGGACGAGGTGCCGGCCGCGCTCGGCGACGCAGTGCGCAAAGTGCTCGTCGTCCATCAGCCGGCACAGACGAAGCGGGCGACCGCGCTCAAGGAACTGCTCGCGGGCTCGGTCGAAGTGCTGCTCGCCGAGGTCCCCGACGCCGAGGATGCGAAACGCATCGAGGTCGCGTCGTTCTGCTGGCAACTGCTCGGTTCGCACGACTTCACGAGGTCGGACGCCGTGATCGGGCTCGGCGGCGGCGCCGTCACCGATCTCGCCGGATTCGTCGCGGCGACGTGGATGCGCGGGGTGCGGCTCGTTCAGCTGCCGACGAGTGTGCTCGGCATGGTCGACGCCGCGGTCGGTGGGAAGACCGGCATCAACACGGCGGAGGGCAAGAACCTGGTCGGGTCGTTCTACGCCCCGGCCGCGGTGCTGGCCGACCTGGACACGGTCGAGTCGCTGCCGGTCAACGATCGGCTCGCGGGATTCGCGGAGATCGTCAAGTGCGGCTTCATCGCCGATCCGTCCATCCTCGAGACGATCGAGGGCGACATCGACGTCGCGACCGACCCCGCTTCCGACGCGTTCGCCTCGCTGATCGCCCGGGCGGTCGCGGTCAAGGCGCGGGTCGTGAGCGCGGACTTCCGCGAGGGCGGTGTGCGCGAGTCGCTGAACTACGGGCACACCCTCGGGCACGCCATCGAGTACGCCGAGCGATACCGCTGGCGGCACGGCTCCGCGGTCTCGGTGGGCATGGTCTTCGCGGCCGAACTCGCGCGGCTCACGGGCCGGCTGTCCGACGCCGAGGTCGAACGGCACCGCGAGATCCTCGGCGGCTTGTCCCTGCCGCTCGAGTATCCGGCCGCCAGGTGGCCGACGCTGCTGGCCGCGATGCGCCGCGACAAGAAGTCCCGCGGGAACATGCTGCGCTTCGTGCTGCTCGACGGCATCGGCCGGACGACGATGCTCAACGGTCCGGAGGACCACCTGCTGTTCACCGCATTCAGCGAGGTCGCCTCCTAGTCGGGCGCGCCGCCGGCCGTTTCTGCGGCGGTCATGGCTCGCAGGTCCGCGAGCATCTTCGCCCGGTCGGGTGCGATGCCCGCGAAGAGCGCGAACGAGTCGGCCGCTTGATGCACCGCCATGGCGCCGCCGGTGAGCACGGGGTTGCCGCGCAGGCGCGCCTGCATGACGAGCCGGGTCTCCAACGGCCGGTAGACCACGTCGGCCACCCAGGCGCCCGCGCGGATCACCGCCGGGTCGATCGCGGTGCCGGGATGGGCCGCCATGCCCATCGGCGTCACGTGCACGACACCGCCGACCCGGCCGGCCACGAGAGGCACCTCGTCCATCGGGAGCGGCTGGAACGCCGCGCGCCCGGTGGCCTCCGCGAGGTGACGGCAGAGTTCCGCCGCGCGGGTCGCGTCCAGGTCGGCGACGCGCACTCGGCCGGCGCCGAGTCGGGCGAGCGCGTAGCCGACCGCCGACCCGGCGCCACCGGCGCCGAGCAGAAGGACGTCGTCGAGTGCGGGGTCCGCATCCCAGTCCTGGAGGGCCCTCGTGAACCCGCTCCAGTCGGTGTTGTGCCCGACCGCGCGACCGTCGCGGAGCACGACGGTGTTCACGGCGCCGAGCGCCGCGGCGTCGGCCGAGAGTTCGTCCAGCAGGGGCACGACGGTCTGCTTGCACGGGTGGGTGATGTTGACCCCCGCCCATCCGCGCGCCGCGGCGTCGTCGAGGAGGCCGCCGATCGCCTCCGGCGCGATCGCGAGGTCCTCGATGTCGAGCAGCGCGTACCGGTAGTCGAGTCCGAGCCGCCGGCCGGCCGCCTCATGCAACGCGGGGGAGAGGGACGGCCCGATACCGCTGCCGATGAGCCCGACCCTGATCCGCGCGCCCATGAGCGTCAACGCTAGTCACCGCCTCCGAACCGCAGCGCTACGGTGATCGAGTGACCCGCGTGCTCGTGCTGAACGGACCGAACCTGCAGCGCCTCGGCACGAGGCAGCCCGACGTCTACGGGACCGCGACGCTGCACGACGTCGAGCGGAGCCTGCTCGAGGATGCGCGCGACGGCATCGACATCGACTTCCGGCAGACCGACGACGAGGCGACGTTGATCGGCTGGCTGCACGAAGCGGTCGACACGAAGTCTCCGGTGATCCTGAACCCGGCCGCGTTCACCCACTACTCCTACGCGTTGCACGATGCCGCCGTGCTCGTCACCGAGGCGGGAATCCCGCTCATCGAGGTGCACATCTCGAACCCGCACCGGCGCGAGGAGTTCCGCCACACCAGTGTGATCAGCTCGGTCGCCACCGGCGTGATCATGGGACTCGGCACGGACGGCTACCGGCTCGCCCTGCAGCACATCACGCGCTGAGCGCGTGGATCATGGGCGCTGTACGCGCTGAGCGCGTGATGCATCGGCGCTGTGCGCGCTGAGCGCGTGATCACCGGCGCCGCACGCGCTCTCGGTGTGCAGCCGCTGAGGCGTACGGGGCCCGTCCGATACACTCTTTTCCGGTCTTTGCGCGCTGCGCCGGCTTCTTCACGAATCTGAACAGGAACTCCATATGGCATCCACCGCTGACATCCGGAACGGAGCGGTCCTCTCCATCGACGGGCAGCTCTGGAACGTCGTCGAGTTCCAGCACGTCAAGCCGGGCAAGGGCGGCGCGTTCGTCCGCACCAAGCTGAAGAACGTCGTCACGGGCAAGGTCGTCGACCGCACGTACAACGCCGGCGCGAAGATCGACATCGAGACCGTGGACCGCCGCGACTTCCAGTATCTGTACAAGGACGGCGACGACTTCGTCTTCATGGACGCCGACACGTTCGAGCAGCTGCCGGTTCCCGCCGCGACCGTGGGCGACGCCGCGAACTTCATGCTCGAGAACCAGACCGCGACGATCGCGATCAACAACGAGCTGCCGTTGTACGTCGAGCTGCCCGCTTCGGTCGTGCTCGAGGTCACCTACACGGAGCCCGGACTGCAGGGCGACCGCTCGTCGGCCGGCACGAAACCGGCCACGCTGGAGACCGGGTACGAGATCCAGGTGCCGTTGTTCCTCGAGACCGGCACGAAGGTCAAGGTGGACACCCGCACGGGCGACTACCTCGGCCGGGTGAGCTGACGCGTGTCGGCGCGCAGCAAGTCGCGTAAGCGCGCACTCGACGTGCTCTTCGCGGCCGACGTGTCCGCGATCGCGCTGCCCGTGGCGCTCTCGGCAGAGACGGCCCGCGCACTCGGGCAGCCCGAGCGGTCGACCAGCTGGCCGTACGCCCGGGAGATCGTGCAGGGCGTGATCGATCACGCCGACGAGATCGACCGCCTGATCTCATCCCACTCGACCGCGTGGACCATCGAGCGGATGCCCGCCGTCGACCGGGCGGTCCTGCGGCTCGCGACGTGGGAGCTGCGCTGGAACGACGAGGTGCCCGACGGCGTCGCGATCGACGAGGCCGTCGAGCTCGCGAAGACGCTGTCGACGGACGACAGCCCGCAGTTCGTGAACGGTGTGCTCGGCGCGATCGCCCGTGAGACGACCCCGCAGGCCTCCTGACCCCGCCCGCCCGGCTTGCCGGCAGCCGGAGCCCGCTCGCTCCAGCCGAAGCACCTCAGCAGGACATTTTCTGTTCAGCAGGACAAAAGTGCCCAAAATGTCCTGCTGAAGCGAAAATGTCCTGCTGAAGTGCTCTCGGGGCGGGTCAGGTGCGAGGGACGACCGCCACTGGACGGCCGCGGAGTCGGAGGCGGACCGGCTCGCCCGCCGCGAGCTGGTCGCCGACGTCGTGCTGCACGACGAGCGTGGTCTCGCCGACCGCGATCACGCTGCGCCGAAGTGCGCCCAGGAAGCTCGTCGACACGACGATGCCGGGGATGCCGGTGCCGTCGTCGAGGAACTGCACGTCCTCGGGACGCAGCAGGGCGACGACCGGCCCGTCCGGCAGTGCACTCGGCAGCGCGGGCAGCGTGACGCCGAGTGCCTCGACCAGGTCGCCGCGGCGCACCGCATCCACCCGGTTCGACAATCCCACGAACCCGGCGACGAACGGGTCGGTCGGGCGCTGGTAGAGCTCCTCCGGCGTCCCGACCTGCACGATCCTGCCCGACGACATCACCGCGACCCGGTCGGCGACGGCGAGCGCCTCCTCCTGGTCGTGGGTGACGAAGAGCGTGGTGATGCCGAGTTCCTGCTGGATGCGGCGGATCTCGTCGCGCAACTGCACCCGCACCTTCGCGTCGAGGGCGGAGAGCGGCTCGTCGAGCAACAGCACTCTCGGCCGCGTGACGAGCGCCCGCGCCAGCGCGACGCGCTGTTGCTGACCGCCCGAGAGCTGGTGCGCGTACCGGTCCGCGAGGTGGCCGAGACCGACCATGTCGAGCGCGTCGGCGGCGCGCTGCACCCTGGCCGCCCGGTCCACCCGGCGCATCTCGAGCCCGAATTGCACGTTCTGCGAGACGGTCATGTGCGGGAAGAGCGAGTACGACTGGAAGACCATGCCGATGTCGCGGCGATGCACTGGCACGTCGTCGACGGTGTCGTCGCCGATGCGCACGTGCCCGCCGTCGATCGGCTCCAGGCCGGCGATGGCGCGCAGGGCGGTCGTCTTGCCGCATCCGCTCGGTCCGAGCAGCGCGACGAATTCGCCGGTCCTGACCGAGAGCGAGACGCCGTCGAGCGCCCGGGCGCTGCCGTACAGCTTGACGACGTCGATCAGGTCGACCGAAGCGCTGTGCACCTGGATCGCGGGTGTGGTGGGAGCCTGGGCGACTGCGGTCATGACGACCTCCGTTGGCGAGAGCCGACCGTGCCGAGCACGACGAGCAGGACGAATACGAGGACGAGGGAGAGCAGGCTCGCGATGGCGGTCACGTACGGATCCGTCTGGCCGAGCAGGAAGAGGGCCGTCTGGAACGTCGTCTGCGAGAGGAACGTGGCGATCGTGAACTCGCCCAGCACCACGGCGATCGTGAGGAACGCCGCGGAGATGATGCCCCGGCGCAGATTCGGGATCAGCACACGCCACACGGCGACGACGACGTTCGCGCCGAGTGACCGGGCCGCCTCCGACAGCACGACCATGTTGACGCCGTCCATCTCCGCCTGAATCGGCCGGTACGCGTACGGCAGCACGATGACGCCGATCGCGAAGGACAGCGTCCAGGAGTAGGAGCCGAAGACGCCCGCGACGGCCTGGTAGACGGGCACGAACCCCACGACGAGAACGATCGTGGGCACCGAGATCGGCAGGATGCAGACGAATTCGATGATGCGACGCGCCTTCGGGTACTTGAGCGCGGAGAGCAGCATCACCGGCACGAGGATCAGCAGCACCAGCGGCACGGTGATCAGACAGATCACGAGCGAGTTGACGATGCCGGTGATGAGGTTCTCGTACGTGCCGGCCTGGCCGGGATCGAACAACCCGGCCCAGTGCGCGAACGTGATGCCGGACCGGCCGCTCGCACTGAGGCTGAACTGCAGCAGCGCGATGAGCGGCAGCAGGAAGAAGACGCCCGCGAGGGCCAGGATGACGATCGCGGTCGGCTTGCTCGGGGTCGCGCCGATCCGCGGAGTGCGCCGTCGGCGCGGACGGTCGTCGACCGCGGTCGGGGGAGCGGCCGCGGCGGCCGTGCTCACGAGCGCCACCTCGCCGCGCGGCGTCCGAGCGCGCCGTACGCGGCCATCAGGCCGCCGATGATCACGACCATCCCGAGCGCGAGCACGCCGGCCACGTTCGCGACGTTCAGGATCGTCTCGCTCGTGAGCTGTTGCTGGATCGTCAGCGGCACGATGCCTCCCTGGTCGATGAGCGCCGCAGCCGTTGCGAACGACGAGAAGGCGTTCGCGAACAGCAGGATGAGGCTGCCGAAGAACGCGGGCGCGAGGATCGGGAAGCCCACCTTGAGCCAGTACGAGCGGCGCGTACCGCCGAGCGTCGCCGAAGCCTCGCCCCACTGCGGGCGGAGCCCCGCGATCGCCGGCAGGAACGAGAGGACCATCAGCGGGACGCCGAAGTAGGTGTACGGCAGCAGCAGTCCGGGGATCGAGTAGAGGAAGGGCCCGTTCGCATTCATGTCGAACGAGAACACCGACTTCAGCAGACCCGACAGCAGGCCGCCGGAGCCCACGGTCGCGATCCACGCGAACGCGAGCATCACGCCGCCGAATTGGGCGAGCACGCTCGACATCGCTTCGACGGCGGTGCGCAGCAGACCAGCAGGCGCCATGGCGGTGAGCGCCCAGCAGATCAGCGCGCCGACGACCGCCGAGATGATGGCGCTGATGCCGGACACGAAGAACGAGCCGAGGAAGGCGGACTGGATGGTCGGGTCGGCGAACGCGCTGAAGTTCGCCAGGGTGAAGTGGCCGGCCGAGTCGAAGAAGCCGCTGCCGACCGCGAACACCGCAGGGACCGCGAGGAACAGCAGCGTGTAGGCGATGAAGGGCAGGAAGCCGAGTGCGCCGACGTGGCGCCGGGAGGATCTCCCGGCGCCACGCGCCGACGCGGTCTGTGCGACGGATGCGGCGACCATCGGTCAGCCGACCGCCTTGCTCCAGCCGGAGGCGAGCACCTTCGCCGCGGCTGCTGCCTGGTCAGCGGTGAGCTGCACGAAGTCCGTGGGAGGCTCACCGACGCTCTTCAGGACAGTCGCGTCGACCGTGCCGGCCTTCTGCATCGCGGCGAGGGTGGCGGGGTACGCGCCGGCAGCGAGGTACAGGTTCTGCACGGTGGGCGTGTAGAGGTACTCCTCCCAGAGGCGCGCCGCTGCCGGGTGGGGCGCGTCGGCGCTGATCGCCTGGTTGTAGTACGAACCGAGCGCGGTGCCGGTCGGGACGACCGTCTTCCAGTTCGGGTTGCCGGCCGAGCCACCCGCCGCGCCCCATGCGAGGTTGTTGTACGACCACTGGATGACGACCGGGGTCTGACCCGAGTTCACCGTCGCCTGCGTGGGCAGCACCGACACGAAGTTGCCGGCCTTCTTGATCGACGCGAAGAGGTCGAGACCCTTCTGGATGTCGTTCGCGCTGCCGCCGTTCTCCAGTGCGGCGAGGTAGACCGCGCTGGCCGCTTCGTTCGCCTGCGTCGGGTTGCCCTTGATGGCGACCTTGCCCTTGTACTCGGCTCCGGTGAGATCCGTCATCGAGGTCGGCGCGGTCGTGATCTTCGACGAGTCGTAGCCGATCGACATGAGCCCCGTGTAGTCGTAGTACCACTTGCCGGCCGGGTCCTTGAAGTCGGCGGGGATGTCGGCCCAGTTCACGACCTTGTACGGCGCGACGAGGCCCAGATTCACCGAGAGGACCGCGGTGCCGATGTCGAACACGTCAGGTGCGGTGCTCTGGCCTTTCAGGCTCTTCGCCGCAGCGACTTCGTCCGCGCTCGATCCGTTGGGATTCGCGGAGACGATCTTGATCTTCGGGTACTTCTTCTCGAAGCCGGCGATGATCGTGCCGTAGTTCGCCCACGACGGCGGCAGCGTGATCACGTTCAGCTGGCCCTCCGCCTCGGCCGCCTTGACGAGGCCGCTCATGCCGCCGAACGCGGTGGCGCTGGTCGCCTTGGCCGCAGCGGCCTTCGAGATGCCGCCGGACGACGCGGACGCCGCGCTCGAGCAGGCGGCGAGGGATGCGGCGAGGACGCCGAGCGTGGCGATCGTCGCGGTGCGACGGAGCCACTTCGTTGCTGTGCTGTGCATGTTTCCTCCGATTGGGCCGGGGCCGGAACCGCGGCCGTGAAAGGTGCCGGACGCCTCAGCCCGGTACCGGTGTCCGGCCGAGGACCTCGCGGGCCAGGCCGAAAGCAGTGGTCATCCCGATGCCGGAGGTGACCGTCACCGCGGTCACGCCCGGCGTGGGCGTCGCGACGAAGAAGGGCCCGATCGGGCTGCTCGCGTAGACGCCGCGCCATCGACGGCGGACGATGGGACGCGCGCCGAACAGCGCCTCCGCCTGGGCGAGCAGCAGTTCGTCGGCGGTCTCGTCCTCGAACGGCGACTCGGTGAGCTCGATGTGATGCGTGTCACCGAGGACGATGTTCCCGTCGGGCCGCTGGGTCGCCATGAGGTTGACGTCCTGGGCCAGGAGCGCGGGTTCGGTCGCCTCGATCTCCGCCCGGACCGACCGGGCGGCCGGCAGTTCCGACATGCCGCCGTAGCGCAGCATCGAGGTGCCGGTGAGCAGTGCCGGCGCCATCCGGATCCCCCTGCCGTCGAGCTCGAGCATCCGCAGCCGACAGCGCAGCACCACGTGCGCATCGGCCGCCTCGGGGAAGAACCGGTCGACGTCGTGGCCGGCGGCGGCCACGATCCGGTCCGCGGCGATCGGACCACGGGAGGTGCGAACGGCACCCGGTTCGAGCTCGTGCGCCGTGGTGCGCCAGCGGAACTCGACGCCGAGCCTCGCGAGGTGCGCCGCGATCGCGGGGACGGCGGTGGGGGCGTTGACGCGCAGGTCGCCAGGCAGCCACGCTCCCGCCATCAGGCCGGACGGTGCGAAGCCGAGCCGGTCGGACGTCTCGGTGGCGGTGAGGGGCCGCACCTCGTCGCCACGGGCCTCGTGGAACTCTTCGAGCAGACCGGCCTCGGCGGCCGTGCGTGCGATGACGACGGTTCCGTCGCGGTGGGTGGGGATGCCCGCGTCGGCCGTGATCGTCCGCCAGTCCTCGGCAGCGGCGCGGGCCAGGTCGAGGACGTGCCCGCTCTGCGCCGTTGTGCAGACGTGGCCGAAGTTGCGCACGCTCGCGCCGACCGCCCTGGAGTCCCGCTCGAGGACGACGACGCGCATGCCGGCACGGCGGGCGTGCCAGGCGTGTGCCAGTCCGACGATGCCGGCGCCGACCACCGCGAGGTCGAACCTGCCGTCGTGCTCCATGAGCCACAGCGTGCTGGAGGCCTGCGCCCGGAACGCCCGATTCCGGTCACTCGTCATCGGATGTTGGTACGCCCGTCATCCGGTGCCCCCGCGGCGAATGGGACGTGAACACCCGGTGGACCAGGGCTCCTTCCGCGGTCCGGTCCGGCAGGATCGCCGTTCGTGACCATCCGCCTCGCGTCCCTCGACATGGCAGGCACCACGATCGACGAGGCGAACATCGTGTACGACGTGCTCCGCGAGACCGTCGAGGCCGCGACCGGCGCCACGATCGAGGACGCACTGCTCGCGAAGTGGACGGGCACCTCGAAGTACGAGGCGATCGTCGGCCTGCTCAGGGCGCTCCGCTCCGAAGCCGACGCGCACGTCGTCTTCGCGCAGTTCTCCGCCTCCCTCGATGACGCCTACGAGGAGGACCCGCCGATCCTGCTGCCGGGCATCGACGGTGCAGTCAGGCGGATGCGGGAGGCCGGCATCAAGGTGGCGCTGCAGACGGGGTACACGCGCACGGTGGCCGAGACGATGCTCGATGCGGTCGGCTGGCGCGTCGGCGACGACATCGACGCGCTCGTCACCTCCGACGAGGTCACGGTCTCGCGACCGGCGCCGTTCCTGATCTTCCGCTCGATGGAGGCCACCGACGTGCGGAGCGTGCACGAGGTCCTCGTGGCCGGCGACACGCCGAACGACCTCAAGGCCGGCACTGCCGCGGGTGTCGCGATGGTCGTGGGCGTGCTCACCGGTGCGAACACGGCCGAGGAGCTCGGCATCGAGCAGCACACCCACCTGCTGTCGTCGCTCGCCGACCTCGACGAGCTCCTGCCGATCGCCGACATCTCGGAGCTGCTGCCGCTGTAGCCACGCGGTACGGCCGACCGCGGGGAAGTCGACGGCCCTCGGTTCCGGTCGGACCGATTTCAGCGACCCCGCGCAGGTCGATAGGCTGCGTCTCGATCACCTTTAAGAGCCGTCCGGTGAGGCGGAGAAGGAGGTCGAGTGAGCGAGAGAACGCTGCTCGAAGCGGCTGACATCAGCCGGGCGGTGACCCGCATGGCGCACGAGCTCATCGAGGGCGATCGCGGCGCGGGACGCCTGGTGCTCCTCGGCATCCCCACGCGGGGTGCCGTGCTCGCGAACCGGCTCGCAGCGGCCATCGAGATCATCGGCGCGGGGCTCGTCCCCGTCGGCGTCGTCGATCCGACGCTCTACCGCGACGACCTCGCCAGGCAGCCGACGAGATCCACGACACCGACCAGGGTCCCGGTCGACCTGGACGGCACGACGGCCGTGCTCGTCGACGACGTCCTCTTCTCCGGCCGGACGGTCCGCGCGGCGCTCGACGCCGTCACCGCTCTCGGGCGCCCGTCGGTCATCCGCCTGGCGGTGCTCGTCGACCGCGGTCACCGCGAGCTGCCGATCAGGCCCGACGTCGTGGGACGCAACCTGCCGTCCGCCAAACACGAACGGATCGCGGTCCGGTTCACCGAGACCGACGGGATCGACGAGGTGACGATCGCATGAAGCATCTGCTGGCGACGAAGGGGATCGGCAGGGACGAGGCCGTCGCCCTGCTCGACCTCTCAGAGGACTTCGCCGACACGCAGCGACGAGCCGTCAAGAAGCTGCCGACGCTGCGCGGCATCACGGTGGTGAACCTCTTCTTCGAGGACTCGACCCGCACCCGCATCTCCTTCGAGGCCGCGGCCCAGCGGCTCTCCGCGGACGTGATCACGTTCACCGCGAAGGGCTCGTCGGTCTCGAAGGGCGAGAGCCTGCAGGACACCGCGCAGACGCTCGGCGCGATGGGCGCCGACGGCATCGTGATCCGGCACGCGTCGTCGGGGGCCGCAGCCGTGCTCGCGGCGAGCGGCTGGACGCGCGCCGGCGTCATCAACGCCGGCGACGGCACCCACGAGCACCCGACGCAGGGGCTCCTCGACGCGTACACGATCCGGAAACGCCTGCACGGCGACGCGAGCCGGGCTCGCGATCTGGACGGGGTGCGGGTCGTCATCGCCGGTGACATCCTGCACTCGCGGGTCGCCCGCTCGAATCTCTGGCTGCTCACCTCGCTCGGTGCCGACGTCATGTTCGTCGCACCACCGACCCTGCTGCCGACCCACATCGACGGCTGGCCGGCCTCGACGTCGGTCGACTTCGATGCGGCGCTCGCGACGGCACCCGACGTCGTGATGATGCTCCGCATCCAGCGGGAACGGATGCACGACGCGTTCTTCCCGAGCGTCCGCGAGTACTCGCGCCGCTTCGGGCTGAGCCAGGAGCGTGCCGACCGGCTACCTGCGCGCTCCATCGTGATGCATCCGGGCCCGATGAACCGGGGGCTCGAGATCGCGGGATCGGTCGCCGACTCGCCGCGCTCCACGGTGCTCGAACAGGTCGCGAACGGGATCAGCGTGCGGATGGCCGTGCTCTACTCGGTCCTCGCGGGAACGGACGCGGCATGAGCGCGACGCTGATCAGGGCGGCGACGATCGCCGCGACGGGCAGGACGGCGGACCTCCTGATCGCCGACGGTGTCGTGCGCGAGGTCGGCGGCGGCCTCTCGCAGCAGGGAGCGACCGTGCTCGACGCGGCGGGCCTCGTCGCGCTGCCGGGCTTCGTCGACCTGCACACCCACCTGCGCGAACCGGGTGGCGAGGGCGCGGAGACGGTCGCGAGCGGCTCTCGCGCCGCTGCCGCCGGCGGCTACACCGCCGTGTTCGCCATGCCGAACACGGACCCGACCGCCGACACCGCGAGCGTCGTCGAGCAGGTCGCGGCGCTCGGCGAGGCGGCCGGCCTGGTCGAGGTGCGCCCGATCGGGGCGGTCACCAGGGGTCGCCGCGGCGAGCAACTCGCGGAGCTCGGCGCGATGGCCGACTCGGCGGCCAGGGTGACCGTGTTCAGCGACGACGGCGACTGCGTCGCCGACCCGCTCATCATGCGGCGGGCCCTCGAATACGTCCGCATCTGGGACGGCGTCATCGCCCAGCACGCGCAGGAGCCGCGCCTCACCGTCGGCGCGCAGCTGCACGAGGGGTCGGTGTCGGCCGAACTCGGCCTCGCCGGCTGGCCCGCCGTCGCAGAGGAGGCGATCATCGCCCGCGACCTGCTGCTCGCCCAGCAGACCGGCGCGCGGCTGCATGTGTGTCACGTCTCGACCGCGGGCAGCGTGGACCTGATCCGGTGGGCGAAGGCGCGCGGCATCCGCGTGACCGCCGAGGTCACGCCGCACCATCTGCTGCTCACCGACGAGTCGGCGCGCGGCTGGGACGCCCGGTTCAAGGTGAACCCGCCGCTGCGCACCGAGGCCGACACCCTGAGCCTGAGGGGTGCGCTCGCCGACGGTACGATCGACGTCGTGGCCACCGACCACGCGCCGCACGGCGCGGGTGCCAAGCGCGGCGAATGGTCGGATGCCGCGAACGGCATGGTCGGGCTGGAGTCGGCGGTGTCCGTGGTGCAGGCCACGATGGTCGATGCCGGCCTGATGGGCTGGGCGGATGTGGAGCGGGTGATGTCGGTCGCACCTGCGCGGATCGGCCGCGCGACGGGGCAGGGCGAGGCCATCGCCCCCGGCGTCCCCGCGAACCTCGTGCTCGTCGATCCCGCCGCCACCCGCACCTTCGAGGTCGGCGATCTCGCCGGCAGGAGCCGGAACTCGCCCTATCTCGGCCGCGTGCTGCCGGGCCGGGTCGTCGCCACCTTCTTCCGCGGCACGCAGACCGTCGGCGACGGACAGGTGGTG
Source organism: uncultured Actinomycetota bacterium (assembly GCA_963716965.1). Lineage (GTDB taxonomy): Bacteria > Actinomycetota > Actinomycetes > Actinomycetales > Microbacteriaceae > Amnibacterium. The sequence continues at coordinate 880,229 of CAVQUZ010000003.1, forward strand.
GAGTCCGCATGATCGAATCGGTGCCGTTCTGGATCACGGTGGGCATCGTCGTCGCTGCTCTGGTCGGCATGGCCGTGTCGTGGCGAAGGCGTGCGGCCGGGCAGCAGGACATCGAGCTGCCCGACGCGCCCGCCGACCGGGGTGCGCCCGTCGCGCAGGCCTCGGGCCTGTACCTCGCGACGACCTTCGCCGGCCGACCCCTCGATCGCGTGGTCGCGCGCGGGCTCGGGTACCGGGCCGGGGCGACCGTGACGGCCACCACGACCGGTGTGGCCGTCGAACTGGACGGGGGCACGTCGTTCTTCATCGCGGCCGCCGACGTCGTCGGTGCGGGCGTCGCGACCTGGACCATCGACCGCACGGTCGAGCGCAACGGCCTGACGGTCGTCGGCTGGACCGCACGCCGCAACGGCGCGGCGATCGGCGTCGAATCCAGCTTCCGCATCGACATCGACCCCCGCGCCGACCTCATCGCCGCAGTGCAGCGGCTCGCACCGCACACGAACACGGAGGTGGACCATGCCGACCACTGATCAGCACACCCAGCGCCCCGACGCCGCGTACCTCGTGCTCGAGGACGGCAGGCGGTTCGCCGGTCGCGCATGGGGCGCCGTCGGCCGCACGTTCGGCGAAGCGGTCTTCACGACCGGCATGACCGGGTACCAGGAGACGCTGACGGACCCGTCCTACGCGGGACAGATCGTCATCCAGACCGCCCCGCACATCGGGAACACCGGCATGAACGACGAGGACCCCGAGTCGGCCCGCATCTGGGTCGCGGGCTACGCCGCGTACGCGCCGAGCCGCATCGTGTCGAACCAGCGCGCCACCCGCAGTCTCGACCACGACCTCGAGGCGGACGGGATCGTGGGGATCGCCGGCATCGACACCAGAGCGGCGACCAGGCATCTCCGCGACCGCGGCGCCATGCGCGCCGGCATATTCTCGGGTGCGGACGCGTCGCTGCCGGCCGAGGACCAGGTCGCGCTGGTGCGGGACAGCCCGGAGATGGCGGGCCTCAATCTCTCGAACACGGTCTCGACGACCGCGACCTACGTCGTGCCGTCGAGCATCGCCCGCATCGGCTCGGTCGTCATCGTCGACCTCGGCATCAAGGCGGCGACCATCCACGCGCTCGCCGGCCGCGGATTCGACGTGCACGTGGTGCCGGAGTCGATCACGGTCGACGAGCTCTACGCGATCGAACCCGACGCGGTCTTCTATTCGAACGGCCCGGGCGACCCCGAGGCGAGCGAGCACCACGTCGGGCTGCTCACCGAGGTGCTGACGCGCGGCACCCCTTTCTTCGGCATCTGCTTCGGGAACCAGCTGCTCGGCCGTGCCTTGGGCTACGGCACCTACAAGCTGCCGTTCGGCCACCGCGGCATCAACCAGCCGGTCGTGGACGTGGCGAGCGGGCGCGTCGGCATCACCGCGCACAACCACGGCTTCGCAGTGGATGCGCCGCTCGGGGACGCGAGCGAGTCGCCCGCGGGGTTCGGCCGGGTGCGGGTCAGCCACGTCGACCTGAACGACGACGTGGTCGAAGGCCTCGAATGCCTGGACATCCCCGCGTTCTCGGTCCAGTACCACCCGGAGGCGGCGGCGGGTCCGCACGACGCCGCGGACCTGTTCGACCGGTTCCGCGACATGGTCCTCATGGCGAAGAAGGGCGCGGCCTGATGCCGAAGCGAAGCGACATCCACAGCGTGCTCGTCATCGGGTCCGGCCCGATCGTCATCGGGCAGGCCGCCGAGTTCGACTACTCGGGCACGCAGGCGTGCCGCGTGCTTCGTGAGGAGGGCGTCCGCGTCATCCTCGTGAACTCGAACCCGGCCACGATCATGACCGACCCCGACTTCGCCGACGCGACCTATATCGAGCCGATCACGCCGCGGTCGCTCGAGGCGATCATCGCGGCGGAGCGGCCCGACGCGATCCTGCCGACCCTCGGCGGCCAGACCGCGCTCAACGCGGCGCTCGCGCTGCACGCCGCAGGCATCCTCGAGGAGTACGGCGTGGAGCTGATCGGTGCAAAGGTGGACGCGATCCGCCGCGGCGAGGACAGGCAGATCTTCAAGGACCTGGTCATCGAATGCGGTGCCGAGGTCGCGCGGTCGGCCGTCGTCCACTCCGTGCCCGACGCCCTCGGAGCGGCCGAGCAGCTCGGCTACCCGCTCGTGGTCCGTCCGTCGTTCACGATGGGCGGCCTCGGCTCCGGATTCGCGCACGACGCGGTCGAGCTCGCCCGCATGGCGGGCGACGGCATCCGCGCCTCGACGGTCGGCGAAGTGCTGCTCGAGGAGTCCATCCTCGGGTGGAAGGAGTACGAGCTCGAGCTGATGCGCGACACCGCCGACAACACGGTCGTGGTCTGCTCGATCGAGAACGTCGATCCGGTCGGCGTGCACACCGGCGACTCGATCACGGTCGCGCCCGCCCTGACGCTGACGGACCGCGAATACCAGAATCTGCGCGACATCGGCATCGCGATCATCCGGGCGGTCGGCGTCGACACCGGTGGCTGCAACATCCAGTTCGCCGTCGACCCGGAGACCGGCAGGGTCATCGTCATCGAGATGAACCCGAGGGTGTCGCGGTCGAGCGCGCTCGCGTCGAAGGCCACCGGATTCCCGATCGCGAAGATCGCCGCGAAGCTCGCCATCGGGTACCGGCTCGACGAGATCCCCAACGACATCACGCGGGAGACCCCGGCCAGCTTCGAGCCGACGCTCGACTACATCGTCGTCAAGGTGCCCCGCTTCGCCTTCGAGAAGTTCCCGGCGGCCGACCCCGCCCTGACGACCACCATGAAGTCGGTCGGCGAGGCGATGGCCATCGGCCACACGTTCGCGGCCGCGTTGCAGAAGGCGCTGCGTTCGCTCGAGAAGCGCGGGTCCTCGTTCCACTGGCCCTCGCAGCCGGGCGACAAGGGCGAGCTGCTCACGATCAGCGCGACCCCGACGGACGGGCGAATCGTGACGGTGCAGCAGGCCATGCTCGCCGGGGCGACCGTGGCCGAGGTGTTCGAGGCGACGGGCATCGACCCCTGGTTCCTCGACCAGATCGAGCAGATCAACGAGATCGCGGCGTCGATCGCGGCGCTGGACGACTTCGACGTGCACGCGATCCGCACGGCGAAGGAGTGGGGCTTCTCGGACGCGCAGCTCGGCCAGCTGCGCGGCACGATGGAGCAGTCGATCCGCGACGCCCGGCACGCGCTCGGCGTCCGCCCCGTCTACAAGACTGTCGACACCTGCGCGGGGGAGTTCCCGGCGCTCACGCCGTACCACTACTCGACGTACGACCAGGAGACCGAGGTGCGGCCGAGCGAGCGGCGCAAGATCGTCATTCTTGGCAGCGGGCCGAACCGGATCGGCCAGGGCATCGAGTTCGACTACTCGTGCGTGCACGCCGCGTTCGCGCTCCGCGATGCGGGCTTCGAGACGATCATGATCAACTGCAATCCCGAGACGGTCTCGACCGACTACGACACGGCGGACCGCCTGTACTTCGAGCCGCTCACGCTCGAGGACGTGCTCGAGGTCATCTCGGCGGAGTCGGCCAGCGGCGAGTTGGTCGGTGTGATCGTGCAGCTCGGCGGCCAGACCGCGCTCGGCCTGGCGAAGGGGCTCGAGGCGTCGGGCGTCCCGATCCTCGGCACCTCACCCGCCGCGATCGACCTCGCCGAGGAGCGCGGCCTGTTCGCCGCGATCCTCGCCGACGCCGGGCTGGTCGCCCCCCGGAACGCGACCGCCACCGAGGTGGGGGAGGCGCTCGACGCCGCCGCGCTGATCGGCTACCCCGTGCTCGTGCGGCCGTCGTTCGTGCTCGGCGGCCGTGGCATGGAGATCGTCTACGACGACGCGACCCTCGTCGACTACTTCCGTCGGATCGAGGGCACCGCGATCGTGGGTCCCGACCATCCGCTCCTCGTCGACCGGTTCCTCGACGACGCGGTCGAGATCGACGTCGACGCGCTGTACGACGGCGAGACCCTGTGGATCGGCGGCGTCATGGAGCACATCGAAGAGGCCGGCGTGCACTCCGGCGACTCGAGCTGCACCCTGCCGCCGGTCACCCTCGGCCGCGGGGTCGTCGACGAGGTGCGGGAGGCGACGCGGGCGATCGCCGAGGGCGTCGGCGTGCGCGGCCTGCTCAACGTGCAGTTCGCGGTCGCGGCCGGCGTGCTCTACGTGCTCGAGGCCAACCCGCGCGCCTCCCGCACCGTGCCGTTCGTGTCGAAGGCGTTCGGCGTGCAGCTCGCCAAGGCGGCGGCGCTGGTGATGGCGGGCTCCCGCATCGATGAGCTGATCGAATCCGGCCTGCTGCCCGCGATCGACGGCAGCCGGCCGCCGGCCGACGGCCCGATCGCCGTCAAGGAAGCGGTCCTGCCGTTCAAGCGGTTCCGCGACCGCGCCGGCAGGGTCGTCGATTCGCTGCTCGGACCCGAGATGCGCTCGACGGGCGAAGTCATGGGGATCGACCGCGACTTCCCCCGCGCGTTCGCGAAGAGCCAGGAGGCCGCGTACGGCGGTCTGCCCCACTCGGGTTCCGTCTTCGTCTCGGTCTCCGACCGGGACAAGCGCGCGGTCGTCCTGCCCGCGTTGCGCCTGTCGGAGCTCGGATTCCGGCTGCTCGCGACCGAGGGCACCGCCGAGATGCTGCACCGCAACGGCATCCGCAGCGAGGTCGTCGCGAAGGTTAGCGCCGCCTCGGGCGACGAGGTCACGATCGTCGATCTGATCGGCCGAGGCGACGTGCAGATCGTCGTGAACACGCCGAGCGGTCCGTCGGCCCGCGCCGACGGCTACGAGATCCGCGCGGCGGCCGTCGCCGCGGACCTGCCGCTCTTCACCACCATCGCCCAGCTCACCGCCGCGGTGGCGTCCGTCGCGGCGATTCGGGCAGGATTCGAAGTGACCCCATTGCAGACGTACGAACGACGGCGACAGGCAGCCGCGAGTGAGGCTTCCGTATGACGACTTCGACGTTCGGCGATCGGCTGGGCGCCGCGTTCGCGGCACACGGCCATCTGTGCGTCGGCATCGACCCCCACGACTACCTGCTGGCGGAGTGGGGTCTGCCGACCAGCGCGCTCGGCGCACACGAGTTCGGGCTGCGCGTCGTCGAGGCGTGTGCCGGCCGGGTGGGGATCGTGAAGCCGCAGGTCGCGTTCTACGAGCGGTTCGGATCCAACGGGTTCCGGGTGCTCGAGGACGTGCTGAAGGAGGCGCGCGACGCCGGCCTCGTCGTGATCGCCGACGTGAAGCGCGGCGATCTCGGTTCGACCCTCGAGGCGTACGGCCAGGCGTGGCTCACCCCCGACTCGCCCCTCGAGGCCGACGCGATGACGATCAGCGCCTTCCAGGGCTTCGGCGCACTGCGTTCGCCGCTCGAGACGGCGGAACGGTACGGCAAAGGGCTGTTCGTGCTCGCCGCCACCTCCAACCCCGAGTCGGTGGCCGTGCAGACCGCGATCATCCAGCGGGAGTCGCAGCGGGGCAAGACGGTGGCAGGTGGTCTTGCGGGCCGCGTCGTGAATTGGAACGCAGCCCACTCGACAGGGCCGATCGGCAGCGTCGGCGTCGTGCTCGGCGCCACGGTCGACTTCGCGGACTTCGGGATCGACCTGGCCGACCTCGCCGGGGCGCCCGCCGCGCCGATCCTCGCGCCGGGTTTCGGGTACCAGGGCGCGCATTTCGGTGACGTGAAGCGGCTGTTCGGAGCGGCTGCGGCCACCACCGTGGTCACCGCGTCTCGCAGCATCCTCGCGTCCGGACCCGCGAACCTGGCAGAGTCGATCTCCCACCAGGTCGAATTGCTGCAGGAGGCCACGTCGTGAACCCGCCCGAGGTCGATCGGATCGCCGGTTCCCGTGCTGCCGTCGCCGCGCGCAGGGCGCGGGCCGCCGTCAAACGGCAGGTCGCATCGGGGGAGCGGAGTGCCAGCGAGGTGCTCACGACCGCCGCCCGAGACAGCAACCTGCCCGAGGCGTCGCTGCGGGTCAGCGAGCTGATCGGCAGCATCCCGTGGCTCGGCCCGACCCGCACCGCCCGCATCATGGACGAACTGCGCATCTCCCCGTCGAAGCGGCTCGGCGGCCTCGGCGTGCACCAGTACCAGCGACTGCACGAGTTCCTCGTGCGACGGCAGGCGCCGCGCAGGCCCGAGGACGGACAGAGCCGCCTCGTCGTGCTCGCGGGTCCGACGGCCGTCGGCAAGGGCACCGTCGCGGACCACATCCGCACGCACCACCCCGAAGTGCGGCTGTCGGTGAGCGCGACGACCCGGCCCGCCCGGCCGGGCGAGGTCGACGGCGTGCACTACTTCTTCGTCGGCGACGGCGAGTTCGACCGGATGATCGCCGACGGCGAGTTCCTCGAGTGGGCGACGGTGCACAACGCCTACCGTTACGGCACGCCGAGGAAGCCGATCGAGCAGGCGCTCGCCGAGGGCCGCAGCGTGCTGCTCGAGATCGATCTGCAGGGCGCACGTCAGGTCAAGGCGGCGTTCGACGCGGCGACACTCGTGTTCCTGCTGCCGCCGACCTGGGACGAACTGGTCCGGCGGCTCGAAGGGCGGGGCACGGAGGACGCGGCCGAACGCGAGCGCCGCCTCGAGACCGCGCGGGCGGAACTCGCCGCTCAGGAGGAGTTCGACCACCTCGTCGTCAACACCGATGTCGATGAGGCGGCCCGGGAAGTCGTACACTTGATGGCTGTTTGACTTCTTCGCGGTGCTCTGCCCGCGACGCACCGACTGGAGACCCACCGTGGCACGTTCCGAAGGCATCATCGACCCGCCGATCGACGAACTCCTCACGAAGGTCGACTCCAAGTACGGGCTTGTGATCTTCGCGTCCAAGCGGGCCCGCCAGATCAACGACTACTACTCCGACCTGCACGACGGCAGCCTCTTCGACAACGTCGGCCCGCTGGTCGAGTCGTCCGTCGACGACAAGCCGCTCTCCGTCGCACTGCGCGAGATCAACGAGGACAAGCTCGTGATCACGAACGTCGTCCCCGCTCCCACCGACTGACGAACGGGGATCCGACCGTTCCGCGGTCGTACGCGACGATGCGAACGGTGACCGAGTGAAGATCGTCGTCGGCATCAGCGGCGGCATCGCGGCCTACAAGGCCGTCGCCGTGGTCCGCGGCCTCGTGCTCGCGGGCCACGACGTGCACGTCGTCCCGACCGTCGCCGCGCTGCGCTTCGTCGGCACGCCGACCCTCGAAGCCATCAGCCGCAATGCGGTCACCGCCGACCTCTACGACGGTGTGGCCGAGGTGCGCCACGTCGCCCTCGGCCAGTCGGCGGACGTCATCGTGATCGCACCGGCGACCGCCAACACCCTCGCGAAGCTCGCGACGGGCCTGGCCGACGATCTGCTCGGCACGACCGTGCTCGCGAGCCGCGCACCGCTCGTGGTGGCGCCCGCGATGCACACGGAGATGTGGTCCCACCCGGCGACGCAGGCCAACGTCGCCACGCTGACCGGGCGCGGCGTCGTGTTCGTCGGACCGGAGTCCGGTCAGCTCACCGGCGCGGATTCGGGTCCGGGTCGGATGTCCGAGCCGCCGGCGATCGTCGAGGCGACCGTCCGCGCCGCGCTGGACGCCAATCCCGATCTCGGCAGGGCGACGCCGCCCGTGTCCGGCGACCCGCTCGCCGAACGGCACGTGCTCGTGAGCGCCGGGGGCACGAGGGAGCCGATCGATCCGGTGCGCTTCGTCGGCAACCGTTCGAGCGGCCGGCACGGGGTCTCGATCGCCGAGGCCGCTCGCGACCGTGGCGCGCGGGTCACGCTGGTCGCCGCACACCTCGCCGTGCCGGCGCCGGCCGGGGTCGACGTCGTCGAGGTCGAGACGACCGCGGATCTGCGTCACGCGATGCTCGAGCGCGCGGACGCTGCCGACGTCATCGTGATGAGCGCGGCGGTCGCCGACTTCCGCCCCGGCTCGGTCGCGGACGGCAAGCTGAAGAAGCGCGACGTCGGCGAGGTCATGACCCTCGAGCTCGTCCAGAACCCCGACATCCTGAAGGACCTCGTCGCCCGCCGCGCGGAGCACGGCCGTGCGGGCCAGGTCATCGTCGGGTTCGCCGCCGAGACCGAACCGGACCGCGATCGGCTGCTCGAGCTCGGCCGGGCGAAGCTCGCGGCGAAGGGCTGCGACTACCTCGTGGTGAACGAGGTCGGCTGGCAGGCCGGGTTCGGCGACACCGGCACCGCCGTGACCGTGCTCGGCGCGGACGGCAGGGTCGTCGGCGAGGCGAGCGGCGACAAGTCGTCGGTCGCGATCGGCATCATGGAGCTCGTCGTCCCTGCAGGTCCCTGACCGGCGTGCCCCGTCCGGTCGCCGCATCCACCGCCCATCCAGAGGATCCATGTCCGCACTGCGCCTGTTCACATCCGAGTCCGTCACCGAGGGCCACCCCGACAAGATCTGCGACCAGATCTCCGATTCGGTGCTCGACGCGCTGATCGGCCAGGACCCGAACGCGAGGGTCGCGGTCGAGACGCTCGTCACGACCGGCCTCGTGCACGTCGCCGGCGAGGTCTCGACGGTCGGCTACGCCGACATCCCCGGCATCGTCCGTGACCGCCTCAGGCGGCATCGGCTACGACTCGTCCGAGATGAGCTTCGACGGCTCGACGTGCGGCGTGACCGTGTCGATCGGCTCGCAGTCGGTCGACATCGCGCGCGGTGTGAACAAGGCGCTCGAGGCGCGGTCGGGGTCCGCAGAGACGTCGACCAGCTGGGGGCCGGCGACCAGGGCATCATGTTCGGCTTCGCGACGCGGGAGACGCCCGAGCTCATGCCGATGGCCATCCACCTGGCGCACCGGCTCGCCGAACGGCTCGTGGCGGTACGCCGCGACGGGCTGCTGACCTACCTGCGCCCCGACGGCAAGACGCAGGTGACGATCGGCTACGAGGGAACGGTGCCGAAGACGGTCGATGCGGTGGTCGTCTCGACCCAGCACGCGCCGTACATCGAGACGGAGACGCTGCGCGAGGACGTGCAGCGGCTCGTCATCGAACCGGTCATCGCGGCGAGCGGGCTGGACTCGTCGCACCCCAGGCTCTTCGTCAACCCGTCGGGACGCTTCGAGGTCGGCGGCCCGAAGGCGGACGCCGGCCTCACCGGACGCAAGATCATCGTCGACACCTACGGCGGCGCCTCCCGCCACGGCGGCGGCGCGTTCAGCGGCAAGGACCCGTCGAAGGTCGACCGCTCGGGTGCCTATGCGATGCGCTGGGTGGCGAAGAACGCGGTCGCCGCCGGGCTCGCGGACCGGCTCGAGCTGCAGGTCGCCTACGCGATCGGCGCGGCGGAGCCCGTCGGGCTCTACGCGGAGACGTTCGGCACCGCGCATGTGCCGGAGGACCGTATCGTCGAGGCGATCCGCGCCGTGTTCGACCTGCGGCCCGCGGCGATCATCGATGCGCTGGACCTGCGCCGGCCGATCTACGCCGCGACCAGCGTGTACGGGCACTTCGGCCGGGAGCTGCCCGAGTTCACCTGGGAGCGCACCGACCGGGTCGCGGAGCTGCAGCGCGCCGCCGGTCTGTGACCTGGTCGCACCGCTGGTGATCAGGGGTTCCGTGCTCGAGCGCGGAGTGTCGGCGCTCCGCGGCAGACTGCACGGGTGACCAGGGACATCGCGCAGGTACTGCTCGACTCGCCCCTGCCGAGGCTCGACCACCTCTTCGACTACCGCGTCCCGGCCGAGCTGCTGGACACCGTCGTGCCCGGAGTACGGGTCAAGGTGCCGTTGCGCGTCGCGGGCCGGGTCGCGGACGGCTATGTGATCGCCGTGACCGACACCACCACCGCGCCGGGCAGGCTCGCCGAGGTCGACACGGTCGTCTCGGCGGTGCCCGTACTCGCACCCGAGGTGTGGCGGCTCGCGCGTGCCGTCGCCGACCGGGCCGCCGGCATGGCGAGCGACGTCGTGCGTCTCGCCGTGCCGAAACGGCAGGCGCGCGTCGAGGCCGCATGGCTCGCCGCCGAGCGGCCCGCTCCCGAGCCCGTCGAGCCGGGCGATCCGCCCGCCGTGGTGGGTGCGCTGCTGGCCGGGCGACGCATCGCCGCCCTGGCGACGCCCGCACAGGTGCAGGCGGGTGAGCTGTGGATCGGGGCGTGGGCGGTGGAGATCGCCGCCGTCGCGGCCGGTGTCGTCGCCGCGGGGCGGGACGTGATCGTCGCAGTGCCCGACCGGCGCGACCTCGAGCAGCTGGCCGTCGCGCTCGCGGCGGGTCCCGCGGCGAGCCGGGTGCTCCGCGTCGATGCGGGGCAGTCGGCGCCCGCTCGGTACCGCGCGCATCTCGCCGCGCTGGAGCCCGTGCCTCGCATCCGCATCGGCAATCGCGCCGCGGTGTACGCACCGGCGGGGGAGCTCGGCGCGATCATCGTCTGGGACGAGGCCGACGCCTTCCACCGGGAGCCGCTCGCTCCGGGCGCGGCCACGCGGGACGTGGCGCTCCTGCGGCAGGAGCAGTCGGGAGCCGGGCTGCTCTTCCTGTCGCACACGCGGTCGAGCGCGGTCCAGCGGCTCGTCGAGATCGGCTGGTGCGAGTCCGCGTCGCCGCCGCATCCCGTCCCGAACGTGATCCTGACGCCCGAGGACGACTTCGCACAGCGGATCCCCTCCGCCGCGTGGCGCGACGCGCGGCTCGCCCTCGAGCACGGCCCGGTGCTCGTGCAGGTGGCGAGGCCGGGCGAGGCCGCGCTGCGGTCCGAGCAGCCGATGCCCATCGACGCGGGCCGGACCGCGCACGAGCTCGGCAAGGCGTTTCCCGGCATCCCGGTCATCGTGGCGGACGGCGACCACGTGCGCGACACGGTCGGCGCCGAGCCGGCGCTCGTCGTCGCCACCCGCGGCGCCGAGCCACGGGCGCCTGGCGGCTACCGGGCGGTGCTCCTGCTCGACGGCTCCCGCATGCTCGCGCGCGAGTCGCTCTGGGTCGCCGAGGACTGTCTGCGCTGGTGGGCGAACGCGGCCGCCCTCGCCGCGCCCCGCGCGCCGGTGCATCTCGTCGGCGTGCACGGCGACCTCGGCCTGGCGCTCGCCACCTGGCGCTCGCCGGACTTCGCGGCGAAGCAGCTGGCCGACCGGCGGGAGCTGCGCTTCCCGCCCGCCGTCCGGCTCGCCCAGCTCACGGGCCCTGGTGCCGCGGTGGAGTCGCTGCTCGCGTCGCTCCCGGCGGCCGAAGTCCTGGTCCGCGGCGACGACCCGGCCGGCGAGCGCGTGACGGTGCGCTTCGGATACGGCGCCGGTGCGGCGGTCGCCGCGGCCGTCAAGGCCGCGCTCATCGCCTCCACGGGCCGCGGGAGGGGTGCGAACGCCGCCCCTACACTCAGGGTGCGGCTCGACGTCCATGAGCCGGTCTGATCGGGGAGTCGCGTGCGCATCGTCTTCGCCGGCACCCCCGCAGTCGCGGTCCCCACGCTGCGCCGCGTCGCGGATGACACCGTGCTCGTCGTCACGAGGCCGCCCGCGCCCACCGGCCGCAAGCGCGTCCTGACGCCGTCCGCGGTCGCGGATGCGGCCGGCGCCCTCGAGCTGCCCGTGCTGCCTGCGGCATCGCTCGGTGACGCCGAGACCGCGGCGATCCGGGCCGCCGAGCCCGATCTCGGGGTGATCGTCGCCTACGGCGGCCTCGTGCGGCCGCCCCTGCTCGTCGTGCCGACCCACGGCTGGATCAACCTGCACTTCTCCCTGCTGCCGCGCTGGCGGGGCGCGGCACCCGTGCAGCGCGCCGTGATCGCCGGCGACGAGACCACCGGGGTGAGCGTGTTCCAGCTCGAGGCGGGCCTCGACACCGGGCCGGTGTTCGCGACGCGGCAGGTGCGCATCGGCGCGGGCGAGCAGGCGGGGCACCTGCAGGCGCGGCTCGGTGAACTGGGCGCTGCGGTCGTCGGCGGCGTCGTCGATGCGATCGCCGCGGGAACGGCCGTGGCCGTTCCGCAGCACGGTGAGGTCACCGTCGCCGCGAAGCTCTCGGTCGTGGACGGCCGGATCGACTGGCGCGCGACGAGCGCCTCGGTCGACGCCCGCATCCGCGGCTGCACGCCGGAACCGGGTGCCTGGACCGAGACCGGCGACGGGCTGCGAGTGAAGATCCTCGACGCACGCCCGGCGCACGGCATCGCGCGCCTCGCCGCCGGCGAGGTCGGCGCCGGCGACCCCGTGCTCGTCGGGACGGGGGACGGCGCGATCGAACTCGTCACCGTGCAGCCCGCGGGCAAGGCGGCGATGCCGGCGGCGGAATGGCTCCGCGGCCGCCAGGGTGCGGTGGAGTTCGCGTGAGCCGGACCACCGTGCGTCATCCGCAGGCGAGCGCGGCCAGACGCGTGGCCCTCGACGTCGTCGAGGCGGTCCGCGTGCGCGGCGCGTACGCGAACCTGCTGCTGCCGACCCTGAGCGCGAGGGCCGGGCTGTCGCCGCAGGACGCGGCGTTCGCGACCGAGCTCGCGTACGGCACTCTGCGCAGGCAGGGGACGTACGACCGCATCATCGCGCTGGCGTCCGGTCGGCGGCTCGGGCAGATCGACCCGCCCCTGCTCGACGTGCTCGAACTCGGCGCACATCAGCTGCTCGGCATGCGCACGCCGCCGCACGCCGCCGTGCATCAGAGCGTCGAGCTCGCCTCGGCGATCGGCGGCCGCGGCGCCGCCGGCTTCGTGAATGCCGTGCTCCGCAAGGTCGGCGCGCTCGAGGCGGCGGCGTGGATCGACCAGCTCGTCGAGACCGAGCGCGACGCCGCCGTCGTGGCCGGCATCCGGTACTCGCATCCCGCCTGGATCGTCAGGGCGTTCGCCGCCGCGGTGGGGGAACCCGTCGATGGTCAGCGGGTGACCGCGATCCTCGACGCGGACGACGCCCCCGGGCCCATCGGCCTCGTGGCGCTCCCCGGCCTGGCCGACCGGTCCGAGGTGCCCGGCGAGCCCGACCCGCTGTCGCCGGTCGGGGTCCGCCTCGCCGGCGGTGACCCGGCCCCGATCGTCGCGAGCGGCCGTGTCCGTGTCCAGGACCCCGGCTCGCAGCTCGCCGCACTCGCGCTCGTCGCGGTGCGGGCCGTCGAGCCGGACGAGCGGTGGCTCGACCTCTGCGCCGGGCCGGGCGGCAAGGCGGCGCTGCTCGCCGCGGAGGCGGCTCAGCACGGCGCCGCGTTCACCGCGAACGAGATCACGCCGACGCGTGCCCGGCTGGTGGTCGAGGCGCTCGCGGTCGTGCCGGGTGACCCGCGGGTCGAGACGGGCGACGGGCGCCGGTTCGCCGACGGCGCGCGCCGCTTCGACCGCGTGCTCCTCGACGCCCCGTGCAGCGGGCTCGGCGCACTGCGCCGCAGACCGGAGGCGCGGTGGAGGAAGCAGCCCGAGGAACTCGCCGAGCTCGTCCCACTGCAGCGCGACCTGCTCGACGCCGCGATCGCCGCGACGGTGCCGGGCGGCCTCATCGCCTACGTCACCTGCTCACCGGTGATCGAGGAGACGACCGAGGCGATCGCAGGCGCGCTGGCGGCGCATCCCGGCCTCCGCGCGATCGACACCGCACCCGTGCTCGCCTCGGTCACGGGAACGCCGATGGCCGATGCCGCCCGCGGCACGGCGGCGCAGCTGTGGCCCGACCTCCACGGCACCGACGCGATGTTCATCCAGCTGCTCCAGGTCGCGGAGTGACCGCGCGCCGGTAAGTTCGGTCGTCGTGTCGTTCCGCGTCAATCCGAGCATCCTGTCCGCCGACTTCACCGCGTTCGCCGCCGAGGTCGCACGGATCCCATCGGCCGACTTCATCCACGCGGACGTGATGGACAACCACTTCGTGCCGAATCTGACCTTCGGGCTGCCGATGGTGCAGCGGCTCGCGGAAGTCGCCACGATCCCGCTCGACGTGCACCTGATGATCGACGACCCCGACCGGTGGGCCCCCGCCTACGCATCGGCGATGCAGGGGCCCGCCGGCTCCGGCTACGTCACCTTCCACGTGGAGGCGGCGCACGACGCGGTCGCGACGGCCGCCGCGATCCGTGCGGCTGGCGCAGGAGCAGGCATCGCTCTGCGGCCGGGCACCCCGGCCGCGCCGTGGCTGGATCACCTCGACGCGTTCGACCAGGTGCTCGTGATGACCGTCGAACCGGGCTTCGGCGGCCAGCCGTTCCAGCCGGAGATGCTCGACAAGGTGGCCGAGATCCGCCGCGCCGTCGGCGGGCGCCCTATCCTCGTGCAGGTCGACGGCGGCATCGGCGAGCGGACCATCGGCGATGCGGCACGAGCCGGCGCCGACACGTTCGTGGCGGGTTCCGCGGTCTTCGGCGCCGACGACCCCGACGCGGCCGTCCACAGGCTGCGCGGGCTCGCCGAGGCCGCAGCGCACACCCGTGCAGACTGAACCGACGAAGGAGCTGCAATGACCATCACCTCACGGCTCACCGCCGCGCGCGGCCGCGACGTCGACGCCGCGATCGCGCGGTCCTGGCTGCTCGTCAACGCGACGGACGAGGACGCCCTCACGCGAGCGTTCCGGTCCCGTGCCGACCAGATCGTGATCGACATCGAGGACGCCGTCGACCCCGGCCGCAAGGTCACCGCCCGCGAAGAGGTCGCGAAGCGGCTCGAGTCGGGTCCGGCCGCCTGGGTGCGCATCAACGACCACTCGACGGAGTTCTGGTCAGGCGACGTCGACGCGCTGAAGGGCCTGCCGAGACTGGCCGGGGTGATGCTCGCGAAGACCGAGGCGGGCGAGCACGTCACCGAGACCTTCGACCGGCTCGGCGGCTCGACCCCGGTGCTCGCGCTCGTCGAGTCCGCGCTCGGCATCGAGGAGGCCGTCTCCATCGCTCGGGCCCGCGGTGCGTTCCGGCTCGCGTTCGGCAGCGGCGACTACCGCAGGGACACCGGCACCAGCGCCGACGACCTGGCGATGGCCTACCCCCGCAGCCGGCTGGTCGTCGCGAGCCGCATCGGCGATCTGCCCGGCCCGATCGACGGCCCGACGGTGTCTTCCAGCCACCCGGTGCTGCGCGAACAGTCGGCGATGACGGTCACGCTCGGCCTCACCGGCAAGCTCTGCCTGCACACGGACCAGGTCCCGGTGATCAACGAGGTCATCAGTCCGACGCCGTCGGACGTCGCATGGGCCCGCGACTTCCTGGCCGAGTTCGAGGAACGGGGTCGGGTTATCCGCGACGGATCCGACCTGCCGCGCCTCGGCCGGGCACGGAAGATCGAACGGCTCGCGACCGCGTTCGGCGTCAATCCGCTGTAAGGCGATCCGCGGCACCGAGGTGCCAGGATGAGCGGATGCCGAGCGCAACCGCGACCGATCGCACGGTCGCGGGCCGGCTCGTCGCGCTGCTCGCCGCGTTCGACGATCCGCCCACCGACCGGTTGACGCTCACCGAACTCGCGGCGCGCACCGGGCTGCCATTGACGACGGTCCACCGCCTCACCGGCCAGCTCGCGGGGGAGCGACTGCTCGAACGGACCGCAGGCGGCGCATACCGGGTCGGGCTGCGCCTCTGGGAGCTCGGCCTGCTCGCGCCGCGGGGCGAAGGGCTCAGGGCGATCGCGATGCCCTTCTTGCGGGACCTGTCCGAGGTCACCCGCCAGCATGTGCAGCTGCTCGTCCTCGACGGCGCGGACGCCGTGATCATCGACCGCGTCGTCGTACGGGACGGCGTGCCGCTCACGAAGCGCGCGGGAGGGCGGGTTCCGGCCCACACCTCCAGCGGCGGCATCGTGCTGCTCGCGTTCAGCGGCGAGGCGGCGATCCAGGCGGTACTGGCGCGCCCGCTCTCCGGCTTCACCGAGCAGTCGATCGTCACCGAGCGGGCGCTCCAGGCGGCGCTCGCGCTCGCCCGACGTCAGGGACACCTCGAACTGTCCGGGCACATCGCCCCGAACGCCGTCTCGGTGTCGGCGCCGGTGATGTCGCGCGGCAGGGCGGTCGCCGCCGTCTCCGTGATCGGCGACGTCGACGCAGGCACGGACGGCGTGCTGCCCGCCGTGATCACCGCTGCCAGGGCCATCGGCCGGGCTCTGCAGGTCCCTCGGCCGTGAGGCGGCACAGGCGCCGGCACACCGCGCGGACCGCGGTGCAGGCGGTCCTGCTCGGTGCGTGGTGTCTGGCACCTGCGGTGTGGATGCTGCTCGCGTCGTTCCGCGATCTCGGCTCCATCTACGAGGTCACGCCGATCCCGACGAGTCCGACCTTCGCGAACTACCTGCAGGCGATCCAGCCGGCCGGCCTGCTCGGGCTCGGGCTGGTCAACAGCACCGTGATCAGCGCGTCGACGACCCTGCTCGTGCTGCTCCTCGGCGCGTCCGCCGCCTACGTGCTCGCGCGGCTGGAGTTCGCGGGCAAAGGCATCATCACCGGCGGGCTGCTGGCGCTCGCCGTCGTGCCGGGCGCCGTGATCCTGCCCGGCCTCTTCCTGGTCTGGACGGGCCTGCACGTCATGTACTCGATCCCCGCCGTGGTCGTCTCCGATCTCGCACTGACCATGCCGCTCGCCGTGTACACGCTCGGCTTCTTCTTCCGGGACCTGCCGTGGGACCTCGAGGATGCGGCGCTCGTCGACGGATGCACGCGGTCGCAGGCCTTCCGCCGCGTCATGCTGCCGCTCGCCGCGCCCGCCGTCGTCACGACCGCGATGCTGACCTTCATCGCGACGTGGAACGAGTACCTGCTCGCCACCATCCTCACGAACGAGAAGTCCACGACGGTCACCGTGGTCATCGGCGACCTCGCGGCGGAACTGACGGGGACCGGCGCGACGATGGCCGCCGGTGTGATCGCGACCGCACCGATCGTCGTGCTCGCGCTGGTCTTCCAGCGGCGGATCGTGAACGGCCTGATGGCGGGGGCGGTCAAGGGCTGAGCCCGTGCCGGCCCGTGCGTCCCAGTGCGGTGCGGAGGCGCCGCTCCGGAGGCCGCGCCCCGACCGGTAGATTCGGGGGCGTGAAAACGTTCGACGGACTCTTCGCGGAGCTGCGGGAGTTGGCGACGGCGCGGCCGGCCGGCTCCCGCACCGTCGCGGAGCTCGACGCGGGCGTGCACGCGATCGGCAAGAAGATCGTCGAGGAGGCCGCCGAGGTCTGGACCGCGGCCGAGTGGGAGAGCGACGACCGGCTCGCCGAGGAGGTGTCGCAGCTGCTGTACCACGTGCAGGTGCTGCTCATCGCGAAGGGGCTGGACCTCTCGGACGTCGCGCGACATCTCTGAGCGCCCCCGCCCACCCCTTCGAACCAGGCGCAGACCGCTGCCGGAGAGTTCCCCATGCTGAAGATCGCCGTGCCCAACAAGGGCGCGCTCAGTGAGACCGCCGTCCAGATGCTCGCGGAGGCCGGCTACCGCACCCGTCGCGACCCGAAGGAGCTGACGCTCTCCGACGAGCGCAACGGCGTCGAGTTCTTCTACCTGCGGCCGCGTGACATCGCCACCTACGTCGGCTCCGGCGCGCTCGACGTCGGCATCACGGGCCGCGATCTGCTGATCGACTCCGGCTCGCGGGCGGTCGAGGTCGCCCCTCTCGATTTCGCCGCCTCGACATTCCGGTTCGCCGGCCCGGTCGGCCGGTTCTCGTCGCTGGAGCAACTCCACGGCACGCGCATCGCCACCTCCTACACCGGACTCGTCGGCGGATTCCTCGAGTCGGCAGGCGTCGCGGCCGAGCTCGTCCGCCTCGACGGCGCGGTCGAGACGGCGGTGCGGCTCGGGGTGGCGGACGCCGTCGCGGACGTCGTGGAGACCGGCGCCACGCTCCGCGCCCAGGGTCTCGAGATCTTCGGCCCCGTCATCCTGCAATCCACGGCGGTGCTCATCGCGGGCAGCAGCCGGCCCGACGGGCTCGACGTGCTCGAGCGGCGTCTGCAGGGCGTGCTGCTCGCGCGCCAATACGTGATGGTCGACTACGACCTGCCGCGCGGTCTGCTCGACGCGGCGGCCGAGCTCGCTCCGGGCATCGAGTCGCCGACCGTGTCGCCGCTGCACGACCCCGAGTGGGCCGCGGTGCGGGTCATGGTGCCGCGCAAGGACATGAACCAGGTGATGGACGACCTGTACGCGCTCGGCGCCAGGGCGATCTTCGTGACGCCGATCCACGCCGCGAGGATCTGATGGACGTCGCGACCAGGGTGATCCCCTGTCTCGACGTCGCCTCGGGGCGAGTCGTGAAGGGCGTGAAGTTCGCGGGCCTCGCGGACGCGGGCGACCCGGTCGAGCTCGCTCGCCGGTACGCGGAGCAGGGCGCCGACGAGATCACCTTCCTCGACGTCACGGCGACCGTCGAGGCGCGCGGCACGATGCTCGGGACGGTCCGCCGGACGGCCGAGACCGTGTTCGTGCCGCTCACGGTCGGGGGAGGCGTGCGCAGCGTCGAGGATGTGCAGGCCCTGCTCGCCTCGGGCGCGGACAAGGTCGGCGTCAACTCCGCGGCGATCGCGCGACCGGCGCTCATCGCCGAGATCGCGGCCCGCTTCGGCGCGCAGGTGCTCGTGCTGTCGCTCGACGTCCTGCGCAGCGACGCCGCACCGTCCGGATTCGTCGTGACGACGCACGGCGGCCGCACCGTGACGGATCTCGACGCCATCGACTGGGCCGTGCGCGCCATCGAGCTGGGTGCGGGCGAGTTGCTCGTGAACTCGATCGACGCGGACGGCACGAAGGACGGCTACGACACCGGCCTCGTCGCCGCGATGCGGGCGATCAGCTCGGTGCCGGTCATCGCCTCAGGGGGGGCGGGCGCGCTGGAGCACTTCGCGCCCGCCGTGGCCGCCGGCGCCGACGCCGTGCTCGCCGCATCCGTCTTCCACTCCGGCACCTTCACGATCGGCCAGGTCAAGCGGGTGCTCGCGGACGCAGGGGTGGTCGTGCGTCACGAAGGGATGATCGAATGAGTGCGGACACGGCGGGCGTGCAGACGGTGGCGAGCGCCCTCGACCTCGCGGTGTTCGGCGCGGACGGGCTCCTGCCCGCGATCATCCAGGAGGCGACCACCTCGGAGGTGCTCATGCTCGGCTACATGGACCGCGAGGCGTTGTCCAGGACGATGACCTCGGGCCGCGTCACCTTCTGGTCTCGCAGCCGGCAGGAGTACTGGCGCAAGGGTGACACCTCCGGCAACATCCAGCTGGTCAGGTCCGTCGCGCTCGATTGCGACGGCGACGCCGTGCTCGTGCAGGTGGAGCAGCACGGGCCCGCCTGCCACACGGGCGCGCGCCGGTGCTTCGACGTGCATCCGGTCGGGATCGGCGCCGCATGAGCACCGTGATGCCCGGCACGACGTCCCGCGAGGCGTTCGACCAGCAACTCGCGGGCCGCAGGGTCGTGCCGGTCGTGCGCGAGCTCTTCTCCGACAGCGAGACCCCGCTGGGCGTCTTCCGGAAGCTGTCGGTGCGCGCCGACGGGCGGATGCGGCCGGGTGCGTTCCTGCTGGAGTCGGCCGAGCAGGGCGGCATGTGGAGCCGCTACTCGTTCATCGGCGTCGCCGCCTTCGGCGCGCTCACCGAGCAGGCGGGCAGGCCGATCTGGCTCGACTGGGGCATCGGCGCGTCGCGCGCGTTCGGCGGCGGCATCACCGGGAACTACCTCGAGGCGCTCGACGATCTGCACGCGCAGTGGGCGACGCCGCCCGTCGCCGGACTGCCGCCGCTGACCGGCGGCCTCGTCGGCTTCATCGGCTGGGAGGCCGTCCGGCAGATCGAGAAGCTGCCGTCCCCGCCGCCCGCCGACTTCCCCGTGCCCGGGCGCGCATGGTGTTCGCGTCGGAGGTCGTCGTGATGGACCACCGCCGCGGCCGGCTCTCCCTGATCGCGACGGTCGCTGAACGACGAGGTCCGAGACGCCGGACGAGGCGTGGGCGGACGCGCAGCGCCGACTCGACGTGCTCGAGCGGCGCCTCGGCACCCCGACCGAGGCCTGGCTCGCCGACGTCGACTTAGCGATCGTGCCCACGCCGATCGCGCCGCACCGGCCCGCCGACTACTCGCCGCGGTCGAGACGGTCGAAGGAGCACATCCGCGACGGGCGACGTCTTCCAGGTGGTGATCTCGCAGCGGTTCGACCGCGAGCTGACGGCCGTCGCCGATCGACGTCTACCGCGTGCTGCGCCGCTCAACCCGAGCCCGTACATGTACCTGCTCGCGCACGAGCGGCCCGACGGCGCGCCGTTCGCCGATCGTCGGCTCCTCGCCCGAGGCGCTCGTCAAGGTCGACGGCCGGGCGGGTGTTCAGCCACCCGATCGCCGGCTCGCGGCCGCGCGGCGCGACGCCGGAGAGCGACGAGCCTTCGCGACCGAGCGCTCGCCGACGACAAGGAGCGCGCCGAGCACCTGATGCTCGTCGACCTCGCCCGCAACGACCTCGCGAAGGTCTGCGTGCCGGGCACCGTCGAGGTCACCGAGTTCATGCACGTCGAGCGGTTCAGCCACATCATGCACATCATCTCGAGCGTCGAGGGCGACCTCGCGCTGACGGCGTGACGGGTATCGACGTCTTGAAGGCGACGTTCCCGGCCGGCACGCTCTCGGGTGCGCCCAAGCCGAGGGCCCTGGAGATCATCGACGCCCTCGAGCCGGCCCGGCGGGGCGTCTACGGGGGCGTCGTGGGCTACATCGGACTTCGCGGGCGACCTCGACCTCGCGATCGCCATCCGTACCGCCGTGCTCTCCGAGGGGGTCGCGCGCGTGCAGGCGGGGGCCGGACTCGTCGCCGACTCGGTGCCGGAGGCGGAGTTCGCGGAGTCGCAGAACAAGGCGGCGGCGCCGCTGCGCGCCGTCGCGATCGCCGAGCGGATGCGGCAGGCCGGCGCCCCGTGAACCGCGATCGCGCGATCGCGGTGCTCGTCGTC
The DNA here is from genome assembly GCA_963716965.1 of uncultured Actinomycetota bacterium. GTDB lineage: Bacteria > Actinomycetota > Actinomycetes > Actinomycetales > Microbacteriaceae > Amnibacterium. The sequence continues at coordinate 901,092 of CAVQUZ010000003.1, forward strand.
GTCGTGCTCGGCGGCGGCGTGATCCTCGTGTCGACGCGGGACTGGGCGACGATCGCGCTCGCCGGCGAGCGAGCCCTCACGGTGACCGGTCAGCAGGCGTCGCCGGGTGTCGCGCCCGTGGGTGTCGTGCTCCTGGCGCTCGCCGCCGCGCTCGCGATCGGCGGGTCCGTCGCCGCTCGGGTGCTCGGCGCGCTGCTCGTGGTGCTCGCGGCGGCGCTCGCCGCGCTGACCGCGCCCATGCTCGCCGACCCCGTCGGTGCGTCCCGTGGTGCGATCACCCAGGCGTCGGGGGTCGCGGGCAGCGGGGTGCGAGACCTGGCAGGCGCGGCCGCCGTCACCCCCTGGCCCGGCGTCGGGCTGGGGCTCGCGGTGCTGATCGCGGTCGCCGGAGTGCTCGTCATCGCGCGGGCGAGCCGCTGGCGGCGTACGAGCCGCCGCTACTCGTCGCCCACCGGCCGCGTGGTCGACCCGACGGACCCGGTCGACGCGTGGGACGCGCTGACCGGGGGAGCGGACCCGACCGGCCCTCGGGACTGAAGCGCCATTGGCCCGCGACCGACGTCGCGCGGATTCGGCCCCCCTGCCGTGACGGAGACGCCCGCGCAGCGCGACGCCGGCCACGCGGCGCAGGGGCGGCATCGGTAGACTCGGGCCCATGTCGGACGCAGAAGAACTGGGCCACGGGAGTTCACCCGCGGCGTGGACCGCGGTTGTGGTCATGCTCGTCGGAATCGCGATCGCGACCTTCGCGCTCTTCGTGGATCTGATGCCGCTGCTCTGGGTCGGCGTCGTGCTCGTACCGATCGGCCTGATCGTCGGCTGGATCATGGCGCGCGCCGGTTTCGGCGTGGGGGCGCACCACTGAGCACCGTCACCGACCTGCTCGGCGAGCTCATGGCGGGCGCGGCCCTCGACGCCGCCGCCCGCGAGCAGCGCGTGCCGCTCGACGTGGTCGAGTCGCTCGCGCTGCGGCAGCGTCCGCCGCTCGACGCGGTTGCGGCCCTCGCCGCGGACAGGTCCAAGGTCGGCATCATCGCCGAGGTCAAACGGGCGAGCCCGTCGCGGGGGAGCCTCGCCGAGATCCCCGATCCCGCCGCGCTCGCGAGCCGGTACGCCGAGGGCGGTGCCAGGGCGATCAGCGTGCTGACCGAGGAGCGCCGCTTCAAGGGGTCCCTCGACGACCTGCGCGCGGTGCGCGCCGCCGTCGACGTGCCACTGCTCCGCAAGGACTTCGTCTCGACCAGGTATCAGATCGTGGAGGCGCGGGCCGCCGGCGCCGACATCGTGCTGCTCATCGTCGCGGCGCTCGAGCAGGAGCGGCTCGCCGACCTGTTCGACGCCGTCACCGAGTTCGGCATGACCGCCCTGGTGGAGGCCCACAGCGCCGACGAGGTCGCTCGGGCCGCCGACATCGGCGCGCAGGTCATCGGCGTCAACGCGCGCGACCTCGCGACCTTCGAGCTCGACCGCGACCTGTTCGCGCGGCTCGCACCAGGCATCCCCGCCGGCGCCGTCTCGGTCGCCGAGTCGGCGGTCCGCACACCGGCCGACGTCGCCGCCTACCGTTCGGCCGGCGCCGACGTCGTGCTCGTCGGGGAGGCGCTCGTGACGGGCGACCCGATCGCGACGCTCAGGGCGTTCGCCGGCGAGTCCGCAGAAGGAGCGCAACCATGACCTCCGCATACGCCCTGCCCGGCCCGACCTTCGGCCCGTACGGCGGCCGTTTCGTCCCCGAGTCGCTCGTCGCCGCGCTCGACGAGCTGACGGCGGCGTGGGAGGTCGCCAAGACCGACCCGACCTTCATCCACGACCTCGCGGCGCTGCACCGGGACTACACCGGCCGGCCGTCGCCCATCACCGAGATACCCAAGTTCGCCGAGCACGGCGGCGGCGCGCGCATGTTCCTGAAGCGCGAGGACCTGAACCACACCGGTTCGCACAAGATCAACAACGTCCTCGGCCAGGCGCTCCTCACGCAGCGCATCGGCAAGCGGCGCGTCATCGCCGAGACCGGCGCGGGCCAGCACGGCGTCGCGACGGCGACCGCGGCCGCGCTGTTCGGCCTCGACTGCACGGTCTACATGGGCGAGGTCGACACCGAGCGCCAGGCGCTGAACGTGGCGCGGATGCGGCTGCTCGGCGCCGAGGTCGTCGCGGTCACGACCGGCTCCCGCACGCTGAAGGACGCCATCAACGAGGCGATGCGCGACTGGGTGACCAACGTCGAGACGACGAACTACCTCTTCGGCACGGTCGCGGGTCCGCATCCGTTCCCCGCGATGGTGCGCGACCTGCAGCGGATCATCGGCGACGAGGCGCGCGCGCAGCTCCTCGATCGCACGGGTGCGCTGCCGACCGCCGTCGCGGCGTGCGTCGGCGGCGGATCGAACGCGATGGGCATCTTCACGGCGTTCCTCGACGACCCAGGCGTCGCCCTCTACGGCTTCGAGGCCGCAGGCGACGGCGTCGACACCCCGAGGCACGCGGCCACGATCACGATGGGGGCTCCCGGCGTGCTGCACGGTGCGGCCAGCTACCTGCTGCAGGACGAGGACGGCCAGACGCTCGAGTCGCATTCGATCTCCGCGGGTCTCGACTACCCGGGGGTCGGCCCGGAGCACGCCTACCTCGCCGACACGGGCCGTGCGACCTACCGGCCCATCACCGACTCGGCGGCGATGGACGCCCTGCGGCTCCTCAGCCGCACCGAGGGCATCATCCCGGCCATCGAGTCGGCGCACGCCCTGGCGGGGGCGCTCGATCTCGGCAAAGAGCTCGGCAGGGATGCGACGATCCTGATCAACCTCTCCGGTCGCGGCGACAAGGACATGGCGACCGTCGGCACCTGGTTCGGTCTCGTCGACGAAGGGGCGAAGCAGTCGTGACCGGCACGACGACGGCGGGTCCCGTCCGGACCGCCATCGCCGCAGCGCGCGACGAGCGCGCCGGCGCCCTGATCGGCTATCTGCCCGTCGGCTACCCCGATCTGGCGACGAGCATCGACGCCGCCGTCGCGCTCGTCGAGTCGGGCGTGGACGTGCTCGAACTCGGCGTCCCGTACTCGGACCCGGTGATGGACGGTCCGGTCATCCAGGCGGCGACCCAGGTCGCGATCGCCGGCGGATTCCGGCTCAGGCACGCCTTCGAAGCCGTCGCCGCGATCACCGACGCCGTCGATGCCCCGGTCCTGCTGATGACGTACTGGAACCCGGTGCTGCGCTACGGGGTCGAGCGGTTCGCCGCGGATCTCGCCGCCGCCGGGGGAGCGGGACTCATCACCCCCGATCTCGTCCCCGACCTCGCGGACGCCTGGCTGCGCGCCGCGACGGCGGCGGACCTCGACCGCGTCTTCCTCGCGGCACCCACCTCGACCGACGCCAGGCTCGACGCGGCGATCGCCGGCAGCCGAGGCTTCGTCTACTGCGTTTCGACGATGGGCATCACCGGCGCGCGCGCCGACGTGGACACCGCCGCACGCACGTTGGCGAACCGGCTGCACGGCCGAGGGGCCGACTCGGTCTGCGTCGGCATCGGCGTGTCGACCGGCGCGCAGGTCGCCGACATCCTCACGTACGCCGAGGGTGCGATCGTCGGGTCCGCGCTGGTCAGCGCGCTCGGCGACGGCGTGCCGCGGCTCCGCGAGGTCGCCGCCGGGCTCGCCGAGGGTACGGCCGCGCGGCCCGTCGGGTAGGTTCGTGCACGTGCCGACGCTCATGAGCATCCCGAGCCCGCCCGCCTCGTGGGCGTCGTTCCAGGTCGGGATCTTCACGATCCACTCGTACGCGATCTGCATCCTGGTCGGCATCTTGGCGGCCTCCCTGATCACCGGCAGGCGCATCAAGGCCCGCGGCGCGCTCGGGCCCCACTTCGCCACAGGGGCGTCGGCCGAGTTCAGCTTCCAGGGCGACGCGGGCGTCGTGATCGACATCGGCCTGCCCGCCGTGGCGTTCGGCCTGATCGGTGCGCGGCTGTACCACGTGTTCACGCACGTGGGCGACTACTTCGGGCCCGGCCACCCCTTCTGGGAGATCTTCGCGATCTGGGAGGGCGGCAACGCCATCTTCGGCACGCTCCTCGGCGGTGCGATCGGTGTCTGGCTCGGCTGCAGGTGGACGGGCATCCGCTTCCTCTCCTTCGCGGACGCCGTCGCGCCCGGCCTGCTCGTCGCGCAGGCGATCGGCCGAATCGGCAACTGGTTCAACACCGAGCTCTACGGCCTGCCGACCAACCTGCCGTGGGGCCTGCAGGTGCCGAGCACCAACGCGGCATTCCCGACCGGCCTGCCGGACGGCACGTTGTTCCACCCGACCTTCCTCTACGAGCTGATCTGGGACCTCGCCGGCGCCGGTCTCCTGATCCTCATCGAGCGCAAGGGCGTCCTCCGTGGGCCGTCGACGGGCGGTGCCATGCGGTGGGGCCGCGCGTTCGGGTTCTACCTGCTCTGGTACGGCGCGGGCCGCAGCGTCTTCGAGTCCATCCGCATCGACCCGACCGAGGTCTTCTTCGGTCTGCGGGTCAACGTGTGGGCGGCGTTCGGCGCGATGCTGCTCGGCATCATCCTGCTGCTGGCCTCCCGGCGGCATGTCGGTCAGGAACCGTCGATCTACCGCCCCGGCCGGGAGTGGAGCGGCAAGGGCACAGTAGAATCCGTCTACACCGAGGCCGACTTCGCCGAGGACACCGCGAAGCCGGTCGACGCCACCACAAGCAGCGTCCCGCCCGGTCGCTGAACCGCCCAAGGGACAAGGTCGTTCCGCTCCCGCTCCTTCGCTCTCGAGGAGGCCAGCAATGACGGCTTCGCCCCGTCAGACGTCTTCATCCGGTGCGTCCGGCGCCGAACGGCAGCCGGCACGGATGCCGTTCTCGACCGCGCCTGCCGCGACCGGCATGTACGACCCGTCGATGGAGAAGGACGCCTGTGGACTCGCGATGGTCGCGACGATGCGCGGGCACGCCGGCCACGACATCATCGAGCTCGCGCTCGAAGCCCTTCGTCACCTCGAGCACCGCGGCGCGGTCGGCTCGGACGCCGGCACCGGCGACGGCGCAGGCATCATCACGCAGGTGCCGCACGAGTTCTTCCAGGCGGTCACCGACTTCGAGCTGCCCGGGCCAGGCGGATTCGCCGTCGGTCTCGGCTTCCTGCCGACCGAGCCGCGCGAGCGCAACGCGCTGAAGCTCGCCCTCGCCGAGATCGCCGCGGAGGAGGACCTCGAGGTCCTCGGCTGGCGGCACGTGCCCACCGCGCCCGACGCGATCGGCACGCTCGCGCGCGGTGCGATGCCGGTCTTCGAGCAGCTCTTCGTCACGTCGACGAGGCGCGACCCATCGGGCGCCGCGCCCGCGGGCATCGAGCTCGACCGCCAGGCGATGCGGCTGCGCAAGCGGGCCGAGCGGGAGCAGGGCGCCTACTTCGCGTCGCTGTCCAGCCGGACCGTCGTGTACAAGGGCATGGTCACGACCCTGCAGCTGGAACCGTTCTACCCCGACCTGTCCGACGCGCGCTTCGTCTCCACGCTCGCGCTCGTGCACTCGCGCTACTCGACGAACACGTTCCCGTCGTGGCCGCTCGCCCAGCCGTTCCGGCGCATCGCGCACAACGGCGAGATCAACACGGTGCAGGGCAACCGCAACTGGATGCGCGCGCGCCAATCGCAGCTCGAGAGCGACCTCATCGGGGACGTCCGGCCGCTGCTGCCGATCGTCACCGACGGGGCGAGCGACTCCGCATCGTTCGACGAGGTCGTCGAACTGCTCGAACTGGGCGGCAGGTCGCTGCCGCACGCGATCATGATGATGGTGCCGGAGGCCTGGGAGAACCAGCCGGGCATCGACCCCGAACTGCGGTCGTTCTACGAGTACCACTCGGGACTCATGGAGCCGTGGGACGGCCCCGCGGCGATCGTGTTCACCGACGGCTCGCTCGTCGGCGCCACCCTCGACCGCAACGGGCTCCGCCCGGGCCGGTGGCTGGTCACGACCGACGGCCTCGTCGTGCTCGCCAGCGAGATCGGCGTGCTCGACATCGACCCGGCGCGCGTCAGCCGCAAGGGCAGGTTGCGTCCCGGGAAGATGTTCCTGGTCGACACGCTCGCCGGCCGGCTCATCGAGGACGACGAGATCAAGGGGGAGCTCGCGGCCTCGAAACCGTGGGCGGACTACATCGACGAGGGCCGCATCCGCCTCGCCGAGCTGCCCGAGCGCGAGCACATCGTGCACACCCCGGCGTCCGTGGTGCGGCGCCAGCGCACGTTCGGGTACACCGAGGAGGAGATCCGCATCCTGCTCGCGCCCATGGCGGAGAAGGGTGCCGAGCCGCTCGGCGCGATGGGGTCCGACACCCCGATCGCCGTGCTCTCGAGCCGGCCCCGGCTGCTGTTCGACTACTTCACGCAGGCGTTCGCGCAGGTCACGAACCCGCCCCTCGACTCGATCCGTGAAGAGGTCGTCACGTCGCTCAAACTCGGCGTGGGACCGGAGCGGAACCTGCTCTCCGCGACGCCGGAGCACGCCAGGCAGGTGGTGCTCGACTTCCCGGTCATCGACAACGACGAGCTCGCGAAGCTGCAGCACATCGACCCGTCACCCGGCAGCCGCACGACGACGGTCGTGCGGGGTCTGTACCGCGTCGAAGACGGCGAGCGCGCGCTCGAGGACCGCATCACCGAGATGCGCGCCGAGGTCGACGACGCGATCGCGCACGGCGCGGAGTTCATCGTGCTCTCCGACCGCGACTCGAACCGCGAGTACGCGCCGGTGCCGAGCCTGCTCATGGTGTCGGCGATCCATCATCACCTCATCCGGAACGAGAACCGGATGAAGGTCGGGCTGATCGTCGAGGCCGGCGATGTGCGCGAGGTGCACCACGTCGCGCTGCTGATCGGCTACGGCGCGTCCGCCGTGAACCCGTACCTGGCCATGGAGTCGTGCGAGCAGCTCGTCCGCAGCGGCCAGATCACCGGCATGTCGCCCGAGAAGGCCGTCGCCAACCTGATCAAAGGTCTCGGCAAGGGCGTTCTGAAGATCATGTCCAAGATGGGCATCTCGACGGTGTCCTCCTACGCGGCGGCGCAGGCGTTCGAGGCTGTCGGCCTCTCGCACGAGTTCGTCGACGACTACTTCACCGGCACCGCGAGCCGGCTCGGTGGCGTCGGCATCGACGTGATCGCGGCGGAGAGCGCGGCGCGGCACGCGGCCGCCTTCCCCGAGGAGTCCGCGCCGGAGGCGCACCAGCGGCTCGCGACCGGCGGCGAGTACCAGTGGCGAAGGGACGGGCCACCGCACCTCTTCAACCCGCAGACGGTGTTCCGGCTGCAGCACTCGACCAGGGCCAGACGCTACGACATCTTCAAGGAGTACACGAAGCTCGTCGACGACCAGTCGAAGCAGCTGATGACGATCCGTGGGCTGTTCACGTTCGCGAACACCCACCGGCATCCGGTGCCGATCGACGAGGTCGAGCCGGTCGAGTCGATCGTCAAGCGGTTCAACACGGGCGCCATGTCGTACGGGTCGATCTCGCGCGAGGCGCACGAGACGCTCGCGATCGCGATGAACCGCATCGGCGCGCGGTCCAACACCGGCGAGGGCGGCGAGGACGTGGACCGCCTGCTCGACCCGGAACGGCGCTCCCGGATCAAGCAGGTGGCCTCCGGGCGCTTCGGCGTCACGAGCATGTATCTGAGCCACGCCGACGACATCCAGATCAAGATGGCGCAGGGCGCGAAGCCCGGCGAGGGCGGTCAGCTGCCGCCGGGGAAGATGTACCCCTGGATCGCGCGCACCCGGCACTCGACGCCGGGCGTCGGCCTCATCTCGCCGCCCCCGCATCACGACATCTACTCGATCGAGGACCTGAAGCAGCTGATCTTCGACCTGAAGCGGGCGAATCCGTCGGCGCGCGTGCACGTGAAGCTCGTGAGCCAGTCGGGCATCGGCGCGGTCGCGGCCGGCGTGACCAAGGCGCTGGCCGACGTGGTGCTGGTCTCCGGCCACGACGGCGGGACCGGCGCGAGCCCCCTGAACTCCCTGAAGCACGCGGGCACGCCCTGGGAGCTCGGTCTCGCCGAGGCGCAGCAGACGCTCATGCTGAACGGGCTGCGCGATCGCGTGGTCGTGCAGGTGGACGGCCAGATGAAGAGCGGCCGCGACGTGATCGTCGGCGCCCTGCTGGGTGCGGAGGAGTACGGGTTCGCGACCGCGCCGCTCGTCGTGTCCGGCTGCATCATGATGCGGGTCTGTCACCTGGACACGTGCCCGGTGGGCGTCGCCACGCAGAACCCGGAGCTCCGCGCGCGGTTCTCCGGCAAGCCCGAGTTCGTCGTGAACTTCTTCGAGTTCATCGCGCAGGAGGTCAGGGAGATCCTGGCCGAGCTCGGCTATCGGACGCTCGAGGAGATCATCGGGCGCCGCGAGCTGCTCGACGTGAACGGCGCGATCGAGCACTGGAAGGCGTCCGGCATGGACCTGTCGCCGATCCTGGTCGGCCCGACGTTCGCGGACGACGAGCCGCGCACGAATCGCGTACCGCAGGAGCACGAGCTCGAGAAGCACTTCGACAACCAGCTCATCCGGCTCGCGCACAACGTGCTCACGAGCGGGGGACGCATCGACATCGACCTGCCGGTCAAGAACACCGAGCGCGCCGTCGGCACCATGCTCGGTCACGAGCTGACCATGCGGCACGGCGAGCACGGGCTGCCGTCCGGATCCATCGACGTCACCCTGCGCGGGTCGGCCGGGCAGTCGCTCGGCGCCTTCCTGCCTCCCGGCATCACGCTGCGCCTGATCGGCGACAGCAACGACTACGTCGGCAAGGGCCTCTCGGGGGGCGAGATCATCGTCAGGCCCCCGGCGGAGAGCACGTTCGCCGCGGAGGAGAACGTCATCGCCGGCAACGTCCTCGGATACGGCGCGACGCAGGGCACCATGTTCATCGCCGGCATCGTCGGCGAGCGGTTCCTGGTGCGCAATTCCGGCGCGACCGCCCTCGTCGAAGGCGTGGGCGACCACGCGCTCGAATACATGACGGGCGGCCTCGCGGTCATCCTCGGGCCGACCGGGCGCAATCTCGGCGCCGGTATGTCCGGCGGTACGGCGTACGTGCACGGGCTGACCCGCGAGCAGGTGAACGTCGACGCGCTCGCCAACCGCGAGCTCGACCTCGTGGAGATGGACTCGGCCGACGCCGAGATCCTGCGCGACCTGCTCGAGCGGCACGTGGCGCTGACCGGCTCAGCGCTGGCCGAGCGGATGCTCGCGGACTTCCCGACGACGGTCGGCGACTTCGTGAAGGTGCTGCCGCGGAACTTCGCGGCGGTGCTCGCGACGCGGGCGCAGGCCGAGGTCGAAGGGCTCGACCCCGACGGTGACGTGGTGTGGAGCAGGATTCTGGAGGTGACCGGTGGGTGATCCCAAGGGGTTCCTGAAGACGCGCGAGCGTGAGCTGCCGCATCGGCGGCCCGTGTCGCTGCGGCTCATGGACTGGCACGAGGTCTACGAGCAGCAGCAGACGGGTGAGCTGCGCAGGCAGGCGGGCCGCTGCATGGACTGCGGCATCCCGTTCTGCCATCAGGGCTGCCCGCTCGGCAATCTGATCCCCGAGTGGAACGACCTCGTCTTCCGCGGCGAGGGGCGTCAGGCGATCGAGCGGCTGCACGCGACGAACAACTTCCCGGAGTTCACGGGACGCCTGTGTCCTGCACCGTGCGAGTCCTCGTGCGTGCTCGGCATCAACCAGCCCGCGGTCACCATCAAGCAGGTCGAGGTCTCGATCATCGACCAGGCGTTCGCGTCGGGCTGGGTCGAACCGCATCCGCCGCAGCGGCTCACCGGCAAGACGGTCGCGGTCGTCGGCTCCGGTCCGGCCGGTCTCGCCGCCGCGCAGCAGCTCACCAGGGCCGGGCACACCGTCGCGGTGTACGAGCGCGACGACCGCATCGGCGGCCTGCTCCGGTACGGCATCCCCGAGTTCAAGATGGAGAAGCGCCACCTCGAGCAGCGGCTCGGCCAGATGCTCGCGGAGGGCACCCGGTTCCGCGCCGGTGTGGAGATCGGCAAGGACATCACCTGGGACGAGCTCCGCGCACGCTACGACGCGGTCGTCGTCGCGACAGGCGCGACCGTGCCGCGCGACCTGCCGATCCCCGGACGCGACCTCGACGGCGTGCACTTCGCGATGGAGTACCTCGTGCAGTCGAACAAGCAGGTCGCCGGCGACGAGGTGCCCGGCCAGATCACGGCCGAGGACAAGCACGTCGTCGTGATCGGCGGCGGCGACACGGGCGCGGACTGCATCGGCACGGCGCACCGGCAGCGCGCGGCGAGCGTGACGAACCTCGCGATCGGACGCCAGCCTCCGACGGAGCGGGGCGACACGCATCCGTGGCCGATGACGCCGATCGTGTTCGAGGTCGCATCGGCGCACGAGGAGGGCGGCCAGCGCGAGTTCCTCGCCTCGACCGTCGAGTTCCTCGGCGACGCGGAGGGCAAGGTCACCGGACTGCGCGTCGCGGAGACCGAGTACATCGGGTCGCGGCGCGTGCCGAAGGCCGGCACCGAGCGGATCATCCCCGCGGACCTCGTCCTCATCGCCATGGGATTCACCGGACCCGAGCAGGACGACCTGGCCGACCAGCTCGAGCTCGCCTTCGAGGCCGGCGGGGCGGCGAAGCGCGACGACGGCTACGAGACCGGCCAGCCGGGCGTCTTCGTCGCCGGCGACGCGGGCCGCGGCCAGTCGCTGATCGTCTGGGCGATCGCGGAGGGCCGGTCGGTCGCCGCCGCGGTCGACGCCTACCTCGAGGGGGAGACGACGCTGCCCGCGCCGGTCCTCCCGACCGACCGCGCGATCGGGCTGTAGGCCGTGGCGGGGCGCCCGTCCGCGGTCTCCGCCCTGAACCCGTGAACGATACCCTCGGTGCGAACCGAACCGACAGGAGCTCCACCAAGCGATGAGACGCGCGAAGATCGTGGCCACTCTCGGCCCGGCAACCTCGAGCTACGAGAACATCAAGGCGATCGTCGATGCCGGCGTCGACGTCGCTCGCATGAACCTGAGCCACGGCTCCTACGACGTGCACGAGGGCGTCTACCGCAACGTGCGGAAGGCGTCCGACGAGTCGGGCCGCGCGGTGGGTGTGCTGATCGACCTGCAAGGTCCCAAGATCCGCCTGGGTCGCTTCATCGACGGTCCGCACGAGCTCGCCGAGGGCGACATCTTCACCATCACGACCGAGGACGTGCCGGGCAACAAGGACATCGTCGGGACGACCTTCAAGGGCCTGCCGCACGACGTGAAGGCCGGTGACTCGCTGCTGATCGACGACGGCAAGGTGCGCGTCGAGGTCGTCGACACCGACGGTGTGCGCGTGCGGACCAGGGTCGTCGTCGGCGGAATCGTGTCGAACAACAAGGGCATCAACCTGCCGGGTGTCGCGGTGAACGTGCCGGCGCTCAGCGAGAAGGACGAGGCCGACCTGCGGTGGGGCCTGCACCTCGGCGCCGATCTCATCGCCCTCTCGTTCGTGCGCAGTGCGGACGACATCCACCGCGTGCACGAGATCATGGCCGAAGAGGGCCGCAAGATCCCCGTCATCGCCAAGATCGAGAAGCCGCAGGCGGTCGACCACCTGACGGAGATCATCGACGCCTTCGACGGTGTGATGGTCGCGCGCGGCGACCTGGGCGTCGAACTGCCGCTCGAAGCCGTGCCGATCGTGCAGAAGGAGACCGTCGAGATCGCCCGCCGGCTCGCGAAGCCGGTGATCGTCGCGACTCAGATGCTCGAATCGATGATCTCGTCGCCCGTCCCCACCAGAGCGGAGACGTCCGACGTCGCGAACGCGGTGCTCGACGGCGCGGACGCCGTGATGCTGTCCGGCGAAACGAGCGTGGGGGAGTACCCCGTGATCACCGTGAAGACCATGGCACGCATCATCGAGTCGACCGAGGAGCACGGGCTCAACCGCATCCAGCCGCTCGGCACGAAGCCGCGCACGCAGGGCGGCGCGATCACCCTCGCCGCCGCGGAGGTCGCCGACTTCGTCGGCGCGAAGTTCCTCTGCGTCTTCACGGAGTCGGGCGACTCCGTGCGCCGCATGGCGCGGCTGCGGTCGAACATCCCGATCCTCGCGTTCACGCCGGAGCCCGGCATCCGCTCACGCATGGCGCTGTGCTGGGGCGTCGAGACGTTCCTCGTGCCGCGGGTGACCACGACCGACGAACTGATGCACCAGGTCGACGACGTGCTGCTGTCGATCGACCGCGTCGAGCGAGGCGAGAAGGTCGTCGTGATCGCCGGATCCCCTCCTGGAATCCCCGGCTCGACGAACGACATGCGCGTCCACGTGATGGGGGAGGCGCTCGCGGGCGTCGCTCCGGCGTACCAACAGTTGGCCTGAACCGCCCCGATCGCCGAGGGCTCCTGACGGACGTCGTCAGGAGCCCTCGGCGGTGCCGGTGGAGAGACTCGAACTCTCACGCCCTTTCGGGCAGAGCATTTTGAGTGCCCCGCGTCTGCCATTCCGCCACACCGGCGCGTGGCCCCGCCCCGGACCGACCTGCGCCACCATACCGTAGGCTCGGCGCGTGCCCGAAAGTACCCCAAGCGCCACAGCTCCGCGGCGCGTCGTCGTCGCCGAGGACGAGTCCCTCATCCGACTCGACGTCGTCGAGATCCTCCGTGACAACGGGTTCGAGGTGGTGGGCGAGGCCGGTGACGGCGAGACCGCGGTGCAACTGGCGACCGAGTTGCGGCCCGATCTCGTGGTGATGGACGTCAACATGCCGGTCCTCGACGGCATCGCGGCCGCTGACCGCCTCACGAAGAATCAGATCGCACCGGTCGTGCTGCTGACGGCGTTCAGCCAGAAGGAGCTCGTCGACCGGGCGAGCAAGGCCGGCGCCCTCGCGTACGTCGTCAAGCCGTTCACCCCGAACGACTCTGCTCCCGGCGATCGAGATCGCGCTCGCCAGGCACGCGCAGATCGTGGCGCTCGAGGCCGAGGTCGCCGACATGGTCGAGCGCTTCGAGACCCGGAAGCTCGTCGACAGGGCCAAGGGACTGCTGAACGAGAAGATGGGTCTCACCGAGCCGGAGGCGTTCCGGTGGATCCAGAAGGCCTCGATGGACCGCCGCCTCACCATGCACGACGTCGCGCAGGCGGTCATCGAGCAGCTCTCCGCCCCGAAGAAGTAGCCCCCTGGTCAGGGTTTCGGCCCCTTTGGAGTCGGTGAAGCCGCACTTACGCTGACCAGGCCGGGTCACCCACGACGAGGTCGCGAATGCGCGCGACGAGTCGTTGCGAGCCCGCCGGCCGAAGGTGATCTGCAGTGATGCGAACGACGGTCCACCCGGCGTCACGGAAGCGCTCGTACCGTTCGATGTCGTAGCGGAACTGCTCGACGCTCGTGCGGTGACCATCGCCCTCGTACTCCGCGACGACGCGGCGCGCGCGCCAGACGAAGTCACCATGACCGAGAACCTCGCCGCGACGGCCGTCGACGACGCCGTTGAGTTCGGGCTCCGGCAGACCGGCGAAGAGGAAGACGAGTCGCGTCCGAGTCTCACCCGGCGATGCCGAGCCTCGGCGTGCAGCGTCGAGCGAGCGGAGCAGCTTGCGCTCCGCGGGCCGGTGGTAGGCGCTCGCGCGCTCCGCAAGGTCGGTCATCCCGCTCGCCTCGTCGAGCGCACGATTGAGGAGCACGTCGGCGACGACGATGAGGTCGGTCATCGAGAGGGTCACCCCGAGCTCGCACCACGCCTCCGTCGCAGTCACCATCGGCACGGCCCACCGCAGGTCGAGTTGCGGCTGCACACGCAGCCGATGCCCGCGGACGCCTCGGGCCACAGGCGCGCCCGCCGGGTGTACAGCGCTCACATCGATCGTTGCGAGCGGGTCCAGACCGAACGGCAGCGGCAGACCGTGCATCGCGGCGGCAGTGACATGACTGAAGAACTCGCCCGGCTGCAGCCGGACGGCGTATGCATCCACGACCGCGGGGAGGGTTCGGGGCGGGGCGATGGTCAGTACGCCCCTGAACGGGTGCGTGATGTCCGAGGCGCGAAGGCGGCCCCGGGAAACGCCGAGCGAGGCGGCCGTGGAGCGGTTGAACGGCCGGTCGCCGAGATCGTCGGGGAGGGGCGTCGGATTCTGCATGACGCAGAGGATCGGGGACCGCGCGGAGCACCTCTGCGTTCTCCACCGGACGGACTTCCGATGACCGCTGCCGGCGTCCCTGTGGAAATCCGTGGTCAGGGTTCGGGCCCTCTCGGGACGGCCGCAGGGGGCCCGAACCCTGACCAGGGGTGAATCGGCCAGTTGGCGAGGCCGGCTGGTCAGGGTTCGGGCCCCGCGGGGCGCCCCTAGGGGGCCCGAACCCTGACCAGGGGGTCAGGCGTCGCGCAGCAGGTTCGTCATACGCACCGTCGAGAGCCGGCGCCCCTGCTCGTCGGTGATCACGATCTGGTGCGTGCAGAGCGTGCGCCCGAGGACAAGGGCGTCGCAGGTCGCCGTCACATAGCCGTCCGTCGCCGACCTCGAGTGCGTCGCGTTGATCTCGATGCCGACCGCGTATCGCCCTGGACCGGCGTGCACCGCCGACGAGATCGAGCCGAGCGATTCGCCCAGCACGACGTGCGCACCGCCGTGCAGCAGGCCGATGACCTGCCGATTGCCCTCGACGGGCATCCGGCAGACGGAGTGCGACGCCGAGATCTCGAGGAACTCGATGCCCATCTTGACCGCGAGCTCACCGCCCCTCGTGCTCTCGATCCGCGCCACCAACTCGGGGTCGAGGCCCTCGGGCAGCAGCATCCACACACTCCTCGTCGTCCCGCTGAACGGTGTCCGACGGTGGTCTTAGGCTGACCGGGTGCCGGATGCCACGAAGCCTACGCTGCTGCTCGTCGACGGCCATTCGCTGGCGTTCCGGGCCTTCTACGCGCTTCCGGTCGACAGTTTCGTGACCGACGACGGCCAGCACACGAACGGCATCCACGGTTTTCTGAACATGCTGTTACTGCTGCTGGCGAACGAGCAGCCGACGCACCTCGGGGTCGCGTTCGACATCTCCCGATTCTCCTTCCGAAATCGCGAGTACCCCGAGTACAAGGGCACACGAGCCGAGACGCCGCCCGAGTTCGCGGGGCAGGTCCCGTTGATCCAGCAGGCCCTCAAGGCCATGAACATCCCGACGGTCACGAAGGAGGACTTCGAGGCCGACGACATCCTCGCGACCCTCGCGGCCAAGGGGCGCGAACAGGGCTTCCGGGTCCTCGTCGTCTCGGGCGACCGCGACGCGATCCAAATGGTGAACGAGGACGTGACCCTGCTCTACCCCTCGGTGCGGGGCGTCAGCGAGCTGACGAGGTACGACGTCGCGAAGGTGCGGGAGCGGTACGACATCGAGCCCTACCAGTATCCCGAGGTCGCCGCGCTCGTCGGCGAGACCAGCGACAACCTGCCCGGCATCGACAAGGTCGGCGAGAAGACCGCCGTGAAGTGGCTTCACCAGTACGGCTCGCTCGAGGCGATCCTGGAGCACGCAGACGAGATCAAGGGCGTCGTCGGGGGCAATCTGCGCGCACAGCGCGCGAACGCGGAGCGCAACCGGCGGCTGAACCGGCTGCTCACCGACGTCGAGCTGCCATTGGGTCCGGCCGATCTCGAGCGCAGGCCGATCGACGACGCCGCCGTCCGCGACGTCTTCGGGCGCCTCCAGTTCCGTACGCTGCTCGACCGGGTCCTGAAGCTCGAGGGCGGCGGCAGCGCCGGAGAGGCACCGACGGCGGCGTCGACCGGACCGGCGGCCCCCGCAGCACAGCAGCTGCTCGACGAGGAGCTCGCCGTCTGGTTCGAGCGGATGCGCACGGCGAACCCCGACGGGCTCGGGCTCGCGGTCGAATCGCAGGCCGGCACCATCATCAGCATCGGCGTCGCGGGTGCGACCGAGTCGGTCGACCTGCCGTGGCAGCCCGGCCGCGCCGACTACGCACCGCTCGAGGCGTGGCTCGCGTCCGACGCCCCCAAGCTCCTCCACGACGCGAAGGCGCAGCGGAAGGTGCTGGCCGGCAGCGGCCTCGCGCTCGGCGGGCTCGCGTTCGACACCCTGCTCGCAGCCTGGCTGCTGCGCCCGAGCGGCCAGGAGAAGACGCTGGCGCAGGTGGTCTCCCGGTACTTGCAGGAGACCGTGCCGGAGCCCGACCCCAACCAGTTGATCGCCGACGCCGGCAGCGGGAGCCCCGCCCCGATCAACGCCTGGTACGTGCTGCGGGCGTCCGAGGTACTGAAAGCGGGGCTCGATCCGCGGACCGAGTCCGTCCTAGTAGACATCGAGCTGCCGACGGTCGCCACGCTCGCGGGCATGGAGACCGCCGGCGTGGCCGTCGACGTCCTCGCCCTCGATGCGCTGCAGACCGAGCTCGCGACCAGGGGCGCCGAGCTTGCGGACGACGCGTACGGACTCGTCGGCCACGAGTTCAACCTGGGCTCGCCGAAGCAGCTCCAGGAGGTCCTGTTCGTCGAACTCGGCATGCCGAAGACCAGGTCGACCAAGACCGGCTTCTCGACCGACGCCGAGGCTCTCCTCGACCTGCAGGTCAAGAACCCGCACCCCTTCCTCGACGTCCTGCAGCAGCACAGGGACGCGGCGAAGCTGCGGCAGATGGTCGAGACGCTGCTGCGCGGCGTCGGGCCCGACGGCCGCATCCACACGACGTACGTGCAGACGGGCACGACGACGGGACGCATCTCGTCGAACGATCCGAACCTGCAGAACATCCCCATTCGCGCGGAGGAGGGCAGACGCATCCGGGCCGCGTTCGTCGCGGGCGAGGAGTACACGCTGCTCACCGCGGACTACTCCCAGATCGAGATGCGGATCATGGCCCATCTCTCCGAGGACGCCGGCCTCATCGAGGCGTTCCAGTCGGGCGAGGACCTGCACCGCTTCGTCGGCTCCCGCGTGTTCGGCGTCGCACCCGTCGACGTCACGCCCTTCATGCGCACCAAGGTGAAGGCGATGTCCTACGGCCTCGCCTACGGACTCAGCGCGTTCGGGCTGTCGCGACAGCTGCGCATCCCCACCGCCGAGGCGCGGGAACTCATGGCCGGGTACTTCGAGCGTTTCGGCGGCGTGCGCGACTACCTGCGGAACGTCGTCGAGCAGGCGAGGGTGGACGGGTACACCGAGACGATCTTCGGCAGGCGCAGACCGTTCCCCGACCTGACGAGCCCGAACCGAGTGCTCCGGGAGAACGCCGAGCGTGCGGCGCTCAACGCGCCGATCCAGGGATCGGCCGCCGACATCATGAAAATGGCCATGAACCACCTCGCCGCCGACCTCGCCGCAGAGGGCCTTGGTTCGCGGATGCTGCTGCAGGTGCACGACGAACTCGTGTTCGAGGTCGCCGACGGCGAGTCGGACCGGCTCACCGAACTCGTGCGCGCCAGGATGGGCGACGCGGCAGCGTTGCGGGTGCCGCTCGAAGTGCAGGTCGGTGTCGGTGCGAACTGGGATCAGGCCGCTCACTGACGGCGTTTCTGCAACGTCTGTCCACCGGGGCGGTCACCTAGGTTGACGCGAGCAACGTTTGGGCGTTTGATACGAAGCGCGCCGACTCCTCGGCCGCACCTGCACCAATCGGTATCCGACACTGACTCGCTACAAAGGGGTAACCAGGACAATGTCCGCCTATACGCCGACCGTAACCGGCACCGGCCCACGAGCCGCAGTACAGCGCTTCGGCGCCTTCCTCGCCGGCATGATCATGCCGAACCTCGGCGCCTTCATCGCCTGGGGTCTCATCACGGCGCTCTTCATCCCGACCGGGTGGGTGAACCTGATCGCGGGCCACACCGGCACGGGCGCGACGCCGCTCCCGTTCACGGTCGCGGCTGGCTCGATCGTCGGCCCGATCATCGTGTTCCTGATCCCGATCCTGATCGGGTACACCGGTGGCCGTCAGGTCCACGGCCAGCGGGGCGCCGTCGTCGGCGCGATCGCGACCGTCGGCGTGATCGTGTCGCCGATCGCTTACAACCCGAAGCTCACGCTGGGTGACCTCGGCCCGCAGTTCCTCGGCGCACTGATCATCGGCCCGTTGACGGCCCTGATCCTGAAGCAGTGGGATCGTCTGGTCGACGGCCGCCTGAAGGCCGGCTTCGAGATGCTGGTCGACAACTTCTCCGCCGGCATAATCGGCGGTGTCATGGCCATGGTCGGTCTGTTCTGGCTCGGCCCGGTGGTCGTCTGGATCAGCACCATCTTCGGCAACGTCGTCAACTGGCTGATCTCGGCACATGTGCTGCCACTCGCGCAGATCATCATCGAACCCGCGAAGGTGCTGTTCCTGAACAACGCGATCGGCAACGGCGTGCTCGTGCCGCTCGCCGCGAACCAGGCGCACGCGACCGGCCAGTCCATCCTGTTCATGCTCGAGGCGGACCCGGGCCCCGGCCTCGGCATCCTGCTCGCCATGATGCTGTTCGGCCCGCGCGCCGTCCGTCCCACGGTTCCCGCGGCGATCGTCGTGCAGTTCCTCGGCGGCATCCACGAGATCTACTTCCCGTACGTGCTGATGAAGCCGATCCTGATCATCGCAGCGATCTGCGGTGGCATGGTCGGCACGCTCACCTGGGTCATCTTCGGTGTGGGCCTCCGCGGCCCGGCTTCGCCCGGATCGATCTTCGCGTTCCTCATCGAGTGCCCCCCCGGCGAGATCGTCACGATGCTGCTGGGAGTCATCCTCGCGGCCGGTGTCGCGTTCATCGTCGGAGCAGTGCTGCTGGGTTTCGGCCGCAGCGAGCGGACCACGATGTCGCTCGAAGAGGCGAACGAGCAGAACGCCCGGAACAAGGGTCGTAAGACCGCGGTCGCAGGCGCGTAACCGTCGTCGCATCGGGCCTCGCATCGCCGCAACGGTGGTGCGAGGCCCGACTCGACCGCCTCCGAGACGGTCGCGGCGCTGCCGTCACCGTGGATGCGTCGGTGCCCTCGGCCCCGGCGCGCCGACCGGCGTAGTGTCAGTACACATGAGCGAAGGAGCCCCATCAGAATGACCACCCTCGATGGTTCGAGCATCAAGAAGCTGATCGTCGCGTGCGACGCCGGAATGGGCAGCAGCGTGATGCTCGCCGGCCAGCTCAAGAAGCAGTTGAAGAAGACCGGCGTCGTCGTCGAGCACTCGCCGGTGGCGAACATCCCCAAGGACGCCGACGTCGTGGTCACGCAAGCCGGTCTCGCCGACCGGGCTCGCAAGATGGTCCCCGACATCCCCGTCATCCCGTTCCAGCTCTTCATGGGCGACCCCGCCGTCACCAGGATCGTGAAAGCGATCCAGGACGGCACGAGCGTCGAGGTCTGACGATGGCCGCCCCGCTCACCGATCTGCTCGCCGAGAGCTCGATCCGACTCGATCAGACGGCGACCAGCCGTGAGGACGCCGTCCGGCAGTGCGGGCAGGCCCTGCTCGAAGCCGGCGCCGTCGACGCGAGCTACATCGACGCGATGCTGCAGCGGGAGCAGACCGTGTCGACGTTCGTCGGTGAGGGTGTCGCGATTCCGCACGGCACGCTCGCGGGAAAGGAAGCCGTCAAGCAGGATGCGCTCGTCGTGCTCCGGTTCCCCGACGGTGTCGACTGGGACGGCAACGACGTCCGCGTCTGCGTCGGCATCGCCGCCGCGGGCGGCGGGCACATCGCCCTGCTCTCGCAGCTCGCCGAAGTCCTGCTCGACCCGGAGAAGGCTGAGCGGCTCCGCAACGCCACGGAAGCGCAGGAAGTGTACGACCTCCTCGTCCCCGACGACGACGAGGACGACGAGGACTGATCCACCCCGGTCGTCGCGGGACGACCGCCATTCATCACGCTAGGAGCACCCACCGAATGCCAGAACGTACCGTCAGCATCGCCTCGAGCGTCGGCCTCCACGCCCGCCCGGCCTCCCTCTTCTCGCAGGCCGCCGCGAAGTCGGGCGTGCCGGTGACACTCACCACGAAGGCAGGCAAGACCGTCAACGCGGCGAGCATCCTCGGCATCCTGTCGCTCGGGATCGGCCACGGCGAAGAGGTCACGCTGAAGGCGGACGGCGACGGCGCCGACGCCGTGCTCGACTCGCTCGTCGAGCTGTTGAGCACGGACCTCGACAAGGAGTAGTCCACACCGAGCATTCACGCGGCGGCACCGGCGACGGTGCCGCCGCGTGCTGCGTCAGCAGCCGGTCAGGCGACGCGGCTCGGACGCCGCTCGCGGAGCGCGATCGACCTGGTCATCCGGGTGGTGAGATCGACCGCGGTGACAGACTCGGGCGCCAGCGGACGCCAACCGGCGATGTCGAGCCCGCTCGACGCGAAAAGGACCGACCCGTCCGCCGTGCGCTTCGACCGCATGAGGTAGTACGCGTCCTCGTGGTTCCTGGGCCACTCGCTGCGCGGCAGCCCGCTCGCGGCGAACGTCGCGTGGGGGATCGGCGCGTGCTCGCTCGCGTGAACCGCGATCAGTTCCGTCCGCGTGAGCAACAGGGCGTTGAGACTCCGTCCGGGAAACCGATCGCGGAGCGCGCGGACCGTCTCGACGACGGCGTCGACCGCATCGGCACCGTCGTCCATCGCGGTCCTGATCGCGGCGAAGTACCGTTCGCTGTCGGTCGTCCCCATGACGGCCGCGAGTCGCTCGGCTGAGACGAGTTCCTCGATCGCTGCGTTCGGCTGGATCGACCCGTTGTGCGCGAAGGCCATGCCGTCGGCGACGAACGGATGCGTGTTCTCCGCGGCGCAGGCCATGCCGTCCGTGGCGAGCCGCAGGTGCACGATACGGGCGAGGGCCGGTTGGTCCCGCAGCACGGACGTCAACAGCGGATCCGCGGCGCCGGCGACCGGCGAGACCATTGCATCGATGGCGGTCTGATCGGACTGCACGACGTCGATGGGCCCTTCGGCGGCCCTGCTCGCCGTGCCCCAGCCGTCGCGGTGCAGCCGCGCCATGTCCCGGAACACCCGGGTGTCGGTGCCGCCGATCAGATCGGCGACCGTCGAAGGCCGGGCCGCGGCATAGCCGAGCAGACGGCACATGTCGTTCCTCCGATCCGGTGTCCGGTGAATCGTGCAAAACGGTACGCCGGGCATGTGTCGGCCATGTGTCGGCGCACCGGGAACGGCGCGATCCGTCAAGGTGGGCTGGTTACGCTCCCGGCATGGACGAGAAGAGGATTCCCACCCCGCTCGACGCGGTCGCCGAGCGCTGGCTGGACACGACCGTCGAGTTGGACCCGACCCTGGCCGTCATGCTGGGGCGCCCGGGGTACGAGGGCAGGTACGCGGACCAGTCGCCCGCGGGGTTCGCGGCGAGGGCCGACGCGGCTCGGGCCGCACTCGCGGAGGTCGCGTCGACGCCGTCGGTCGACGAGGTGGACGCCGTGACGCGCCTCGAACTCGTCCGGCAGCTCGGGCTGATGCTCGAGCTGCACGACGCGCAGGTCCACCTGCGGAACGTGGCCGTGATCGAATCGCCCGTGCAGACGATCCGGGACGTCTTCGACCTGGAGCCCACGGACACCGCGGGCGACCGGGCCGCGATCGCCGCGCGTCTGCACGCGGTGCCAGGAGCCGTCGACGGCTATCTGGAAACGCTTCGCGAAGGGATCGCGCGCGGGATCACGCCCGCCGCCCGCCAGGTCGGGCTGGCGGCGGACGAGGCGGCGGGCTACGCGGCGCCGGACGGGTTCTTCGCGACCTTCGCCGAGGGGCTCGCCGCCGCGGCGACGCATCGCACGGCAGGCGAACTCCGGTCCGGCGCGACTGCGGCCGCCGAGGCGTACGGCCGGCTCGCCGCCTTCCTCGCCGAGGATCTCGCGCCGGTCGCGACCCCCGAGGACGCCGTCGGCCGTGACCTGTACTCGCTCGCGTCACGGGACTTCGTGGGCGCGACGCTCGATCTCGACGAGACCTACGAGTGGGGACTCGAGGAGCTCGACCGCATGGCGGCGGAGCAGCAGGCGGTCGCCGACCGGATCCTGCCCGGTGCGTCGGTCGAGGAGGCGATCGCACACCTCGACGCCGATCCGGCCCGCAAGCTGGAGGGGACAGCAGCGCTCCAGGCGTGGATGCAGACGCTCTCCGACCAGGCGGTCGCGTCGCTCGGTGCGACCCATTTCGACATCCCCGAACCGCTGCGGCGTCTCGAGTGCCGCATCGCGCCGACCACGTCGGGCGTCATCTACTACACCCCTCCCGCGGACGATTTCAGCCGTCCCGGCCGCATGTGGTGGTCTGTCCCGTCCGGCGAGACGTCGTTCGCGACCTGGCGCGAGACGACGACGGTGTACCACGAGGGCGTGCCGGGTCATCACCTGCAGCTCGGTACCGCGGTCGCCGCGAAGGACACCCTGAACGCATGGCGCCGGTTCACCGGCACGTCAGGACACTGGGAGGGCTGGGCGCTCTACGCGGAGCGGCTGATGGCGCAGCTCGGCTACCTCACCGACGACGCCGACCTGCTCGGCATGCTGGACGGGCAGCGGATGCGCGCGGCGCGCGTCGTCGTCGACATCGGCGTGCATCTCGGGAAGCCCTATCCGGGTGGCGGCACGTGGGACTACGAGAAGGCGCTCGAATGCATGCGCGCCAACGTGCACATGGGGGACGGATTCATCGCGTTCGAGGTGCACCGGTATCTCGGCTGGCCGGGCCAGGCTCCGTCGTACAAGGTCGGACAGCGCGTGTGGGAGCAGGTCAGGGACGAGGCGAGGGCGAAGGCGGGAGCCGGCTGGGACATCAAGGCGTTCCACAAGAAGGCACTCGGCATCGGCAGTGTCGGTCTCGACACCCTTCGGACGGTGCTCACCGCCTGATGGCCGCTGGCGCTCCCGCCCGACGACACAGTCGATCGGGTAAGCTTGTGCGGGCGCCTGCCCGTCACGTCCGCGGTCCTTCCGGTCCCGGGCCCGATGGGCGAGTGCGAAGTCGCTGCAGCTCCTTGCGGAGCGGTCGCGACGGCCACACCATCCACCGCCGTTCGCGCGCGTGTCCGCGCGTGAAGCCGGCCTGACATTTCATCAATCGGAAGCAACCAACTCAATGACTCTCACTCCGACCGCCTCGGCCCCCAAGCAGATCGCGATCAACGACATCGGATCCGCTGAAGACTTCCTGGCCGCGGTCGAGAAGACCCTCAAGTTCTTCAACGACGGCGACCTCATCGAGGGAACCGTCGTCAAGATCGACCGCGACGAGGTCCTCCTCGACGTCGGCTACAAGACCGAGGGCGTCATCCCCTCGAGGGAACTCTCCATCAAGCACGACGTCGACCCGAACGAGGTCGTCTCCGTCGGCGACAGCGTCGAAGCCCTCGTCCTCCAGAAGGAGGACAAGGAGGGGCGCCTCATCCTTTCCAAGAAGCGCGCGCAGTACGAGCGCGCCTGGGGCGATGTGGAGCGCATCAAGGAAGAGGACGGCGTCGTCACGGGCACCGTCATCGAGGTCGTCAAGGGCGGCCTCATCGTCGACATCGGCCTGCGCGGCTTCCTGCCCGCATCGCTCATCGAGCTGCGCCGCGTCCGCGATCTCACGCCGTACCTCGGTCAGAGCCTCGAGGCCAAGATCCTCGAGCTCGACAAGAACCGGAACAACGTCGTGCTGTCGCGTCGCGCGCTGCTCGAGCAGACGCAGTCCGAGAGCCGCACTACCTTCCTGAACAACCTGCACAAGGGCCAGGTCCGCAAGGGCGTCGTCTCGTCGATCGTCAACTTCGGTGCGTTCGTCGACCTCGGCGGCGTCGACGGTCTGGTGCACGTCTCCGAACTCTCGTGGAAGCACATCGAGCACGCCAGCGAGGTCGTCGAGGTCGGCCAGGAGGTCACCGTCGAGATCCTCGAGGTGGACCTCGACCGCGAGCGAGTCTCCCTGTCGCTCAAGGCGACCCAGGAGGACCCGTGGCAGGTCTTCGCCCGTACCCACGCGATCGGTCAGGTCGCGCCGGGCAAGGTCACCAAGCTCGTGCCGTTCGGTGCGTTCGTCCGCGTCGCGGACGGTATCGAGGGCCTCGTGCACATCTCGGAGCTGTCGAGCCGTCACGTCGAACTCGCCGAGCAGGTCGTGTCGGTCGGCGAGGAGGTCTTCGTCAAGATCATCGACATCGACCTGGAGCGTCGCCGCATCTCGCTCTCGCTGAAGCAGGCGAACGAGGGCGTCGACCCCGAGGGCACCGAGTTCGACCCGGCGCTCTACGGCATGACGACCGAGTACGACGACCAGGGCAACTACAAGTACCCCGAAGGCTTCGACCCGGAGACCAACGAGTGGCGCGAGGGCTTCGAGACCCAGCGCGACGCGTGGGAGCAGGAGTACGCGGCGGCCCAGGCGCGCTGGGAGGCGCACAAGGCGCAGATCGCGAAGCAGCTCGTGGACGACGCCCAGGCCGCGTCGACCGGCTCCTTCGCCGGCGAGAGCACTGGAGCCGGCCGACTGGCCGACGACGAGTCGCTCGCGGCGCTGCGCGAGAAGCTCGCCAGCCGCTGAGTCCAGCACCGGAGGCGGCCGTCCACATCGGTGGGCGGCCGCCTCCGTCGTTCGTGCGCAGCGCGCGTCAGGGGAGCGCCGGTACGGCGAGCACCACGGCCGGTACGACGATGAGGGCGACCGAGCCCGCGACGATCGCGGTGCGCCGCCAGGCGGGCAGCGGGGGAGCGACGAGCCGCTCGATGCGAGCGGCAACGAAGTCCGCGTCGGCCGCCGGCGCGCGATCAGCGGTCGGCACTCCCAGATCCGCCCCGCCGACGGCGGCGATCGCGGCGGCGAGTGCGACGTCGCCCGATGCCGCGCGCGCCTGATCGTCGGCGGTCATCTCGATCAGCATGCCGACGGCCTGCTCGGCGACCACGGCGACCGGGAACCAGGGGAACGCCGCGCGCCACGCTCGGAACGCCGACAGCACGGCCAGGTGGTGCTGCCGCACGTGGGCTCGCTCGTGCGCCACGACCGCCGCGAGGGGCTGTTCGTCGAGGAGCTCGAGCAGGCCGTCCGACAGCACCGTCACGGACGAGCGCGTGCCTGGCAGGCAGTAGGCGACCGGCGCGGGGGTGCTCAGCAGCCGAGTGGCGGGCCGCTCGTCGATCGGATCGGACAGCAGCAGGAGCAGGTCCAGGTGTCGTCGCCGTTGGCGCTCCGTCCGCACGACGACCGTGCCGAGGTTCGCCGCGAGGTGCGCGCCGAGCAGCACCGCGGTCCAGACGCAGAGGATCCCGGGCAGCGAGCCCGCCGGAGCCCCGCCGCCCGCGCCGAGCAGGGCGGCGAAGTGCTGTGCGCCCGCGACCAGGTGTGGACCGAAGGGCGCGAGGCCCGCGGTGAGCAGCGCCCCCAGGAGTGAGAGCACGCCGGCGAGCGCGACCGCCTGCCACGCGGCGAGCGCGGCCGCAGGAGCCCTGGCCGGCCACGCGGCGCGCGCGAGGGCGAGCGGGACCGGCCACGCGAGCACGGTCGCGAGCACGGCGAGGCCGGCGGCGGTCGGGAGCACGGGCCGGGTCAGCCGCCGAGCAGTCGCCGCATCGCAGCGGCCTCGTCCGGTTCCGCACTGCCGATGAAGCGGGCGAGGGCCGCCTGCCGGTCGGTCGCGTCGCCGAGGGCCTCGTGCATCAGTTCGGCGACGTACTCGTCCTGCGTCTTCGCCGCGGTGTACCGGTGTGGCCGGACTGCGCGGTCGCGTCGGACGAACCGCTTCGCCTCGAGCCGGCTCAGCACGGTGAGCACCGTCGTCTGCGCGAGGTCCCGGCCGGGTGCGGCGTTCAGCCCCTCCCGCAGATCACCCGCGGTCATCGGCTTCGAGGCCGCCCACAGGGCCTCGAGCGTGGCTCGTTCCAGATCGCCGAGTGTCGCCATCACGCCCTTTCCTGTGGGACCAACGACCCTGCAAGAGGCCCGTGTCGCGCCCATACGCTTCCCACGTCGAGCAATATTCTACGATCTGTAGAGTATTCTACGAGTTGTAGAACTCAGAGGCAGGAGAGCCCACCCATGGATCCGCTGATGATCGCCCGCTGGCAGTTCGGCATCACGACGGTGTACCACTTCCTGCTCGTGCCCCTGACGATCGGACTCGGGCCGATCATCCTGTGGATGCACTGGCGCTACCTGCGGACGGGCGATGTGCGCTGGTACCGCATGGTGAAGTTCTGGGGGAAGCTCTACCTGATCAACTTCATCATGGGTGTCGTCACCGGCATCGTGCAGGAGTTCCAGTTCGGCCTCGCGTGGAGCCAGTACAGCCGCTTCGTCGGCGACATCTTCGGTGCGCCGCTCGCCATGGAGGCGCTGATCGCGTTCTTCGCCGAGTCGACGTTCCTCGGCCTCTGGATCTTCGGCTGGAACCGCCTGCCGAAGCGGCTGCACTTCGCGACCCTGTTCCTCGCGGTCGGCGGCTCGGTGGTCTCGGCCTACTTCATCCTGGTCGCGAACTCCTGGATGCAGCACCCGGTCGGCGTGCAGCTCGTCCATGGCCACCCCGTGATGACCGACATCTTCGCCGTACTCACCAACAACACGGCCGTCCTCACCTTCTGCCACACGATCGCGGGTTCGCTCGCCGTGGGCGGCTCGTTCCTGCTCGGCATCTCCTGGTACCACCTCTGGCAGCGCCGGCGCGACGGGATCGACACGGTGGATGCGACGGGCCGCGTGATCGTGGGGGAGGCACCCGAGATCGCCGGCCGCGACCGCCTCGACCACCGGGTCTGGCTCACGGCGCTCCGCGCCGGCGCCGGTGTCGCCGTCGTGGCGTTCGCGCTGGTCGCCATCAGCGGCGACGCGCAGGGCAAGTTGATGTTCGTGCAGCAGCCCATGAAGATGGCGGCGGCCGAGGCCGCGTGCCACACGGGCACCGACTTCTCGGTCCTCACGATCGGCGACCCCGGCTCGACGAACTGCTCGCAGCTGCACGACGTGATCGTGATCCCCGGACTGCTCTCGTTCCTTGCCAAGGGCGACTTCTCGACCCCGGTGCAGGGCGTCGAGCAGCTCGTCGGCCAGTACCAGGCGAAGTACGGCTCGCACTACCCGGTCGATCCGCGACTCGGCGTCTACTCGGGCAAGCCGATCGACTACGTGCCGATCATGCCCGTCACCTACTGGGGTTTCCGCGCGATGATCGGGTTCGGCGGCCTGGCGGCCTTCGCGTCCCTCGTCGCCCTGTTCCTCACCCGCAAGGGGACGGTGCCGCGCTCGAAGCGGCTCATGAACCTGGCGGTGCTCGGCATCATGGCGCCGTTCGCGGCCAACTCGGCCGGCTGGATCTTCACGGAGATGGGCAGGCAGCCGTTCGTGGTCGCTCCCAATCCGACGCCCGGGGGCGTCGACGGGGTGTACCTCTACACCGTGTCGGGCATCTCGCCCACGCTGACGGCGTTCGAGCTCATCACCTCGCTGGTCCTGCTGACCCTGGTCTACGCCGGCCTGATGGTGGTCGAGGTCGTTCTGCTCGTGAAGTACACGAGAGCCGGCGTCGCCGGCGCGGTCCCGGAACTCGTCGCAGCGGACGCCGAACCGGCAGCCGACCGCGGCGACGACGTGCTCGCGTTCGCGTACTGACCGGCCGCCCGTCCACCACTGACCCCACACACCAAGGATCGATTGACATGGCCACACTGCTTCCGGTGATCTGGTTCGTCCTCATCGCCGTGCTCTGGATCGGCTACCTGTTCCTCGAGGGCTTCGACCTCGGCGTCGGGATGCACATGCTGGTCTCCGCACGTTCGGATGACGAGCGTCGCGTGATGCTCAACACCATCGGGCCCGTCTGGGACGGCAACGAGGTCTGGCTGCTCACCGCGGGCGGCGCCACCTTCGCGGCGTTTCCGTACTGGTACGCGTCGCTGTTCTCGACGCTCTACCTGCCGCTCGTGCTCGTGCTCCTCGGCCTGATCTTCCGGGCCGTCGCGATCGAGTTCGCCGGCAAGCTCGCCGGCGCCGCCTGGCGCAGGTTCTGGTTCCGGGCGATGGGGATCGGCTCGTTCGTCGCCGCCTTCGGGGTGGGTGCAGGGCTCGCGCTCACCACGATCGGCCTGCCGCTGAACGCGCAGGGCGACCGCGTCGGCGGCCCGTTCGTGTGGCTGAACGGCTGGGCGATGCTCGGGGGCCTCGCGGTCGTCGGCTTCTGCCTCGCCCACGCGTCGACGTTCCTCGCGTTGAAGACCGAGGGTGACGTCCGGGCGCGGGCCGGGCGCTTCAGTGCACGGATCGCGCCGTTCTGCCTGCTGCCGATCGTCGTCTGGGTCCTCGTCATCCAGTTCCAGAACGGCAAACCGCTCATGCTGGTCGTCGTCGCGGCCGCCGCGGTCGCCGGCCTCGTCGGATGGCGGTCGGCACTGGCCGGGCGCGAGGGCCGTGCCTTCCTCGGCTACGGAGTACTGCTCGTCGCGGGCGCCGCATCGATCTTCGCGAACGTCTTTCCGAACGTGCTGCCGTCGACGCTCGACAGCGCATGGAACCTCACCGTCACGAACGCCTCGTCGTCGACGTACACGCTGGGCGTCATGAGTGTCGTTGCGGCATTCGGCGTGCCGGTCGTGCTGGCCTATCAGGCATGGAGCTACTGGGTGTTCCGCCGTCGGATCGGCGCCGACCACATCCCCGTGCCGCACGAGCCGGTCGCGGCGGTCCGCACCCGATGAGCCGGGCGGGCGGCGCGCGCCGGCCCACCCCGTTCGACGCCGTCCTGTCGGTTCCGGCAGGGCGGCGTTCGGCGCTGTTCGCACTCGGCGTCGCGAAGGCGATCGGCCTGATCCTCACGGCGGACGGCGTCGCGCGGGTCGTCGTCGCCGCGTTCGGCGGACGCGTGGACACCGTCGCGGTGGTGGTCGCCGCAGTGGGCGTGCTGCTGCGCGCCGCATCGGCTGCCGCGACCAGATCCGTCACCGCCGGTGCCGCGCGCGCGGTGAAGCGGCGGCTGCGGGGCGCGCTGCTCAGGTCGGCGGTCGCCGGACCCGGTGGCGGCGTCGGCGCGACGACGACGCTGGCGACCCGAGGGCTCGACGACCTCGACGCCTACTACGGCGGGTACCTTCCGGCGCTCGTCGCGATGCTCGTCGTACCGCCGCTCATCGGCCTCCGGATCCTCGTCGCCGACTGGCCGAGCGCGGTCGTGATCCTCATCACCATCCCCCTCGTGCCGGTCTTCATGGCGCTGATCGGCTTCGTCACGCGCGACACGGTCGCGGGATCGAGCGATGCGCTCGCCCGCCTGTCCGACCATCTCGTGGAGTTGGCGCGCGGCCTGCCCGTGCTCGTCGGGCTCGGGCGTCTCGGCGAGCAGACCGCCGCGCTGAAGCGCATCTCGGACGAGGTGCGCGATCGGACGTCGACCGTGCTGCGGGTCGCGTTCCTGTCGTCCATGGCGCTCGAACTCATCTCGACCATCTCGGTCGCGATCGTCGCCGTGATCATCGGCATCCGGCTCATCGCCGGCGGGATGACGCTCGAGGCCGGCCTCATCGCGCTGATCCTGGCGCCGGAGTGCTTCGCGCCCCTCCGCGCCGTCGGCACCGCGTTCCACGCCTCCGACGACGGCGTCGAGGCGGAGCGCCGCATCCGCGCGTCGATCGACCGGCCGCTCACGCGGTCGGATGTGACGGAGGGTGCGCTCGCGATCGACGGCCTGACCATCAGGCACGCCGACCGGGCGGTGGCCGCGGTGGAGGCGGTCACGCTGGGCGCCGGACGAGGGCGGATCGTCGCGCTGACGGGACCGAGCGGCAGCGGCAAGTCCAGTGTGCTGGCGGTGCTCGCCGGCCGCGGCGCCGCGATCGACCCCGGCTCGCAGGTCGTGGGCGCGCTGGTGGTGCCCGCAGGGGTCGCGTATCTGCCGCAGCACCCCGAGACCGCGTACCCGACCTTCCGGGCGGAGCTCGAGGGATACGGCGCGCAGCCCGCGGACGTGCCCTCGCTGCTCGAGGGCCTCGGCATCGGACACCTGATCGACGCCGACCCGGCACTGGCGAGCCCGGGCGAGGTGCGCCGGCTCGCCTTCGCGCGGGTGCAGGCGGGAGTCGCGGCGGGAGCGACCCTGGTGCTGCTCGACGAGCCGACCGCGCATCTCGACGACGTGAACGCCGACCGAGTCCGGCTGGGAATCGCGCAGATGCGCAGTCGTGCGACGGTGCTGCTCGCGACCCACGACGCCCGAACGGCGGCGCTCGCCGACCGCCGGGTCGTGCTCGCCCCGTCGCGCGACACCTCGCCCGTCGAGGTGCGCGGGGGTGCCGCCGCGACGGGCGCGTCCGGGCGCCCCGCAGCGCCGGAGCAGCCGGCTCCCGTCGAGGCCGAGCCGGGCAGGGCGCTGCGCGCGGTGGTCGCGCCGGTGCTGGGGCGGCTGGTCGGCAGCGCGGCCGTCGGGGCCGCGGCGACGGGATTCGCGGTCGCGCTGCTCGCCGTCTCCGGCTGGCTGATCGTGCGCGCCAGCACCCATCCGCCCGAGTTCGTGTTGTCCGTCGCGATCGTCGGCGTGCGATTCTTCGGGATCGGCCGAGCGGTCCTGCGGTACGCGGAACGACTCGTCACGCACCGCGCAGCGTTCGACGCGGCGACGGCGTTGCGGATGCGGTTGTGGCGGGCACTGGCGCTGCGGGGACCGGCGACCAGGACCCTGCTCGGCGCGGGCGCCGCCCTCGACGCCCTCGTGCGGGACACCGACCGCGTGCGGGACCTGCTGCCGAGGACGCTGCTGCCGATCGGGGCGACCATCACCGCCGGTCTGGGAGCAATCGTCGCGTTCGCGTTCCTGCTGCCGGCCGCGGCGTGGCTGCTCGCCGGCGTCATGCTGACGGGCGCCGTCCTCACCCCGTTCGCGGCCGCGATGGCCGGATCCCGGACCGAGCGCGACGCCGACCGGGCCAGGTCGGTGCTCGTCGTGCGGATCGCCGGGGTGCTGCAGGCGGCCGACGATCTCGCGGGCAACGGAGTGGCGGCCCGCGCGGTCGCCGGCGCCGAGGCGGTGGCGGAGCACGCGGACCGCGCGGAGATCAGGGGCGAGCGCGTGCGCGGCGTCGCCGAGGGCGTCGTGATCGCGCTCTGCGGTGGCGGTTCGATCGGCGCCCTGCTGCTCGGCGTGGCAGCGGTGCACGCGCACGGCCCCGACCCCTCCGTGGTGGGTGTGCTCGGGCTGCTGCCGCTCGCGTTGATCGATCCGCTGCTCGAGCTGCTGGGCGCGGCGCAGGCGGTGCCGCGGCTCCGGCAGGTCCTCGGCCGCGTCGACGCCATCGAGACGCTGCCGGCCGGGACGCCCGATCCGGGTGCGGGGGCCGTGCTGCCCACGGTCGGCACGGTCGCCACGGACGACCTCGGCTACCGCTACCCCGGCGCGGCGCGCGACGCCTTCTCCGGTGTCGCATTCGAGGTCGCGGGCGGAGGGGCCGTCCTCGTGACCGGGCCGAGCGGTTCGGGCAAGTCCACCATGCTCGCCGTCCTG
Source organism: uncultured Actinomycetota bacterium (assembly GCA_963716965.1). Lineage (GTDB taxonomy): Bacteria > Actinomycetota > Actinomycetes > Actinomycetales > Microbacteriaceae > Amnibacterium. The sequence goes on from CAVQUZ010000003.1 coordinate 932,540, forward strand.
CTGCGATCCATCGCGCCGACCTCGGGCTCGTACCGGTTGAACGCCCAGGACGCGGCCGGGTTCAGCCCCGAATCGGTCCGGTCCAGGATCACCTGGTGTCCGCAGGAGGGGCATCTCTTCGACTCCACGATCCGCGGCAACCTCGCGATCGCTCGCGACCGCGATGACCCGCCGACGGACGCCGCACTGCGCGACGCACTCGGCCGGGCCGGACTCGCCGAACTCGCCGAGTTGCCCGACGGGCTCGACACCCGGGTCGGCCCGGGCGGAGCGCACCTCTCCGGTGGTCAACGGCAGCGGCTCGCCATTGCGCGCACGCTGCTCGCCGGATCGTCGGTCGTACTGCTCGACGAGCCGACGGCGCATCTCGATCAGCAGGCCGCGGACGGCGTGATGGCCGACGCCCGAGCCGCGACCGAGCACGGCATCCTCATCACCGTCACCCACGACGACCGCATCGCGCACACGGGACCGGTGGTCCGCCTCGGCTGATCCCGCGGTCGGGTGGAGCCGCGGATCGCCGCGGCCGGACGTCTAGGGTGGGGCCGTGCTCATCGCGCTGACCGGGGGGATCGGGGCTGGCAAGTCCACGATCGCCGGGCGCCTCGCGTCGCTCGGCGCGGTGGTCGTCGACGCCGACGCGGTCGCGCGTGAGGTCGTCGAACCGGGCACTCCGGGGCTCGCAGCGGTCGTCGACGCGTTCGGACCCGGAGTCCTCCGCGCCGACGGGTCGCTCGACAGGCCGGCGCTCGGGGCGATCGTGTTCCGCGACGACGCCGCTCGGCTGCGCCTGAACGCCATCACGCATCCCGCCGTGCAGGCCCGCTCGGCCGAACGCTTCGCGGCCGCGCTGCGCACGGATCCCGGCGCCGTCGTGGTCTACGACGTGCCGCTCATCGATGCGCGCGGCACGGGGGAGTTCGACGGGATCGTCGTGGCGGATGCGCCGGCACTGGTGCGCATCGAACGACTGGTCACCCTGCGCGGCATGCGCCGTGAGGACGCCGCGGCGCGGATCGGGGCCCAGCTGGCCGACGACGAGCGACGTGCCCTCGCGACATGGCTCATCGACACTTCGGGGACGCTCGACCAGACACTGCAGCAGACCGATGCGTTATGGGAGCGACTCCGCGGCGACGGCTGAGGCGGCGTGCGACCGCCGGGTGCAGCCACCGCGCGCCGATCACGGCCGCGATCGCGGCGACGGACGCACAGGTCACCGGGACCAGGAATCCGGCCCGCGCACCGTGCGCGTCGATGACCACGCCTGCGACGGCGGCCGAGGTCGCATAGGTGATGTTGAGGGCCGTGGTGGTCCAGGCGAGTCCTTCGGTCAGCCTGCCGGCCGGCACCAGCAGCTCGACCATCGTCGAGCCGGTCGTCATCGCCGGGGCGATCGCGAAGCCGGCGGCGAGGAACACGATCCCGAGCACGACGAGATTCGGCGCGAGGAGCATCGGCACCGTCAGCACGGCGAGCAGCACCACGATCGCGACGAACCGCCGCTCGGGCCGGCCGCGCCAGCGCACGGCGCCGTACGCGAGGCCCGCCGTGAAGCTGCCGATCGCCCAGAGCGCCAGGATCACGCCGCTCACCGCCGGCACGCCGGCCGCCTTCGCGGTCGCGGCGACCGTCACCTCGGCCGACCCGAAGATGCCGCCCGCGGCGAGGAACACGACGACGACCACCAGCAGGCCCGGCACCCGCAGCAGCCCGGGCGCGCGGTCCGCACGCGCGTGCCTCGGGGAGACCGCCGGCTGGGTGCGGTGCTGCGCCGCGAGCACCCACGCGCCGCTCACCGCGGTCAGCGCGGCCACGATCAGGGCGATCGCGGGATGCACGAGCGCGGCGAGGACCGTGACCAGCACGGGCCCGACGATGAAGGTCACCTCGTCGAGCGTCGATTCGAGCGCGAACGCCGTCTGCATCCGGTCCGTGCCGGCGACCAGCGCGGCCCAGCGTGCGCGCACGAGCGCGCCGATCGACAGCATCGACGCACCGACGACGGCCGCGCCCACGAACGCGTACGGCAGCGGCAGATGCCCCATCACGACCGCGACGAACCCCAACAGCGCGACCGCGTGCACCGCCGCGACCGGGCGCAGCACTCCCGCCTGACCGACCCGGTCCACGAACCGCGCGACGAACGGCCCCGCCGCCGCGGCAGCGAGGCCGATCGTGCCCGCGAGCGCCCCCGCGACGGCGTAGGACCCGATCTCGTGCTGGACGAGCAGCACGGTGCCGAATTCGACCATCGCCATCTCCGCCCGGGCGAGCAGACCGGATGCGGAGAAGGCGAGTGCGCCGGGCAACCCCAGTACGGCGCGATAGGTCGAGAACATCGTGCCGACGCTACCGGCCGGGAACGACCGCGCCCTTCGCCCGTCGCCCGGGCCACAGCACGATGCAGTTCGCGACGCACACGGCGGCGATGCCCCCGATCTGCACGGCGTCCAGCACCTGCCCGGCGATCAGCAGGCCGAACCCCGCGGCTGCGACGGGCTGCAGACTCTGCAGCATGCCGAACAGGGCGCGAGGCACGCGGCGCAGCACGAGCATGTCGATCGAGTACGGCACGGCGCTCGACAGCACGCCGGTGAGGACACCGACGCCGAGCACCGGCCAGACGCGATCGGCAGGCAGGCGCACGACCGTGACCACGACCGCAGGCAGGGTCACGATCGCCGCGACCGTGCTGCCGAGCGCGGTGCCGGTCACACCTGGCAGCACGCGGCCGACGCGATGGCTGAACACGATGTACCCCGCCCACGCGGCCGCCGCGACGAGCACGAAGCCGACGCCGAGCGGATCGGGCGCGGCGGTCGCCCCACCGACACCGGTCAGCGCCGCGATGCCCGCGAGGGCGAGCAGACCGGCGGCGACGTCGGTGACCCGCTTCGATCCCGCGATGGCGAGGGCGAGCGGCCCGACGAACTCGATCGTCACCGCGAGCCCGAGGTCGAGCCGCTGCAGCGACGCGTAGAACGCCGTGTTCATCAGCACCAGCATCAGGCCGAGCACGACCGCCGGCCCCCATTGCCGTCGCGTGAAGCCGCGGATGCGCGGCCGGACGACGACCAGCAGCGCCACCGCGGCGGTGAGCTGCCGGACACCGGCGAGTCCCAGCGGCCCGATCTCCGGCAGGACCCTGGTGCCGAAGGCGGCACCGCTCTGGGTCGCCGATGCGCCGATCAGGACGCCGAGGACGCCGAACCGGGTGTCCCGTCCGGTCGGCGGGTCGCCTGCGGTGTCCCTCGGAGCACCGTCAGCCGTCACTGTCGCAAGGCTATTGCCCGGCCGCGCGCACCGGTGTCGGTGCCGCTGCGTAGCCTTGCACGATCATGCAACCGACCCGCGCCGTCCGGCCGTTCGAAGTGATCAGCGATTACACCCCGAGCGGCGACCAGCCCTCTGCGATCGCCGACCTCACGAAGCGCGTGAACGCCGGCGAATCCGACATCGTGCTGCTCGGCGCGACCGGTACCGGCAAGTCGGCCACGACGGCGTGGCTGATCGAGGCCGTGCAGCGGCCGACCCTGGTGCTGGCGCACAACAAGACCCTGGCCGCGCAGCTCGCCAACGAGTTCAAGCAGCTGCTCCCGAACAACGCGGTCGAGTACTTCGTGTCCTACTACGACTACTACCAGCCAGAGGCCTACGTGCCGCAGACCGACACCTTCATCGAGAAGGACTCGTCGATCAACGCGGAGGTCGAGCGGCTGCGGCACTCGACGACGAACTCGCTGCTGTCGCGGCGCGACGTGATCGTCGTGTCGACGGTGTCCTGCATCTACGGCCTCGGCGCGGCCGAGTCCTACCTCGAGGCGATGGTCGCGCTGCAGATCGGCCAGCGGATCAGCCGCGATGCGCTGATCAGGGGATTCATCGCGATGCAGTACCAGCGCAACGACATCGACTTCTCGCGCGGCCGCTTCCGGGTGCGGGGCGACACCATCGAGATCATCCCGATGTACGAGGAGCACGCGGTCCGCATCGAGCTGTTCGGTGACGAGATCGAGGCGCTCTACTCGCTGCACCCGCTCACCGGCGACGTGATCCAGCGGCTCGACGCGGTCTCGATCTTCCCCGCCACCCACTACGCGGCCAGCCCCGCGACGATGCAGCGTGCGATCGGCACGATCCAGCGCGAGCTCGAGGGCCGGCTCGACGAGTTGAAGCGCGAGAACAAGCTGCTCGAGGAGCAGCGACTGCGCATGCGCACCTCGTTCGACCTCGAGATGATGGAGCAGATCGGATTCTGCTCCGGCATCGAGAACTACTCCAGGCACATGGACGGTCGCGCGCCGGGCGAGCCGCCGAACTGCCTGCTCGACTACTTCCCCGACGACTTCCTGACCGTGATCGACGAGTCGCACGTCACCGTGCCGCAGATCGGCGCGATGTACGAGGGCGACGCGTCGCGCAAACGGGTGCTCGTCGAGCACGGCTTCCGGCTGCCGTCCGCGCTCGACAACCGGCCTCTCACCTGGGACGAGTTCTCCGAGCGCGTCGGGCAGACCGTGTACCTGTCGGCCACGCCGGGCAAGTACGAGCTGTCGATGGCCGACGGGGTCGTCGAGCAGATCATCCGGCCGACGGGGCTCATCGACCCCGAGATCGTCATCAAGCCGACGAAGGGGCAGATCGACGACCTGCTCGAGGAGATCAGGCAGCGGGCGGAGAAGGACGAGCGCGTGCTCGTCACGACCCTGACGAAGAAGAGCGCGGAGGACCTCACCGACTATCTCGGTGAGGCCGGCGTGCGGGTGCGCTATCTGCACGCCGATGTCGACACGCTGCGGCGCGTGGAGCTGCTGACCGAACTGCGGCAGGGCGTCTACGACGTGCTCGTGGGCATCAACCTCCTGCGCGAAGGCCTCGACCTGCCCGAGGTGTCGCTCGTCGCGATCCTCGACGCCGACAAGGAGGGGTTCCTGCGGTCGTCGACGTCGCTCGTGCAGACCATCGGCCGTGCGGCGCGCAACGTGTCGGGGCAGGTGCACATGTACGCCGACAAGATCACCGACTCGATGGCGAACGCGATCGAGGAGACGACGAGGCGCCGCGAGAAGCAGGTGGCGTACAACACGGAACACGGCATCGATCCGCAGCCGCTGCGCAAGCGCATCGCGGACATCACCGACGTGCTGGCGCGCGAAGCGGCCGACACCGAGCAGATGCTGCGCGGCAGGCAGGCCGGCAAGCAGTCACCCGTTCCCGGCCTGCGGACCGTGGGCATCGCGGCGCAGGGAGCCGCGGCGCTCGAGAGCGTCATCGCCGACCTGAACCAGCAGATGCTCCAGGCGGCGGGGGAGTTGAAGTTCGAGCTCGCCGCACGCCTGCGCGACGAGGTGTCCGAGCTCAAGGGCGAACTGCGGCAGATGGCGAAAGCGGGGCACCTGGTCTGACGCCTGGCGGCCCTCGCAGGCCGCCAGCCGCGTTCGGCGCCGGCGCGCCATACACTCGGGGTCCATGCGCAGCCGCCTCGTGTCCGCCCGCCGGACGGCGCAGACCCGAATACTGCGCCTGATCCGCTCCTCGCCGGTCTTCCCCGACACGATCGTGAACCGGCTCGGCGAGGACGAGTCCTACGAGCACCGCGGGCTCCCGGGACGCGTGATGGTCTACTTCCCCGGCGCCCTCGACACGCTCTATCAGATCCGGCCGTGGCTGCCGACGTTCCAGGCGGTCCACGAGGCGCACGGCATGGTGGTCGTCTGCCAGGACTCGCGGGTCGCCGAGGCGCTTCGCCGTGAGACGCGCATCCCCGCGGCGACGATCGCCCGCTACGGCACGCTCGACGGCATCCTGACGCGCAGCCGCATCGCCCTCGTGCTCTACGTCAGCCACCAGCCCCGCAACTTCGAGGCGCTCCGCTTCGCGAGCGTGCTGCACGCGTACATCGGCCACGGCGACTCGGACAAGGGCGTCTCCGCCTCGAACCAGCTGAAGGCGTACGACGTCGTGTTCGCGCCAGGTCAAGCGGCGATCGATCGCATCGCGGCCCGCTTGATGCGGTTCGACGCGGCCGCGCACACGGTGATCGTCGGCCAGCCGCTCACCCTCGCGGCAAGACCGGTGCCGAAGCCGAGGGGCACGCGGATCGGCGTGCTCTACGCGCCGACATGGGAGGGCGCGCAGCCCTCGGTCGCCTACAGCTCGGTCCTGACGCACGGCCTCGCCATGGTCACCGCGCTGATCGGGGACGGCAGGTTCACGGTCGTCTACCGGCCGCATCCGCTCGTGGGCGTCACCTCGGGCGCGTACGCGGCTGCGGACCTCGCGATCCGCCAGGCCGTCGCGACTGCGGCCGACACGGATCCGGCCGCAGGACACCGCGTCGTGCCACCCGCGGACGAGGCCCTCGAGGCGTCGTTCGCCAGGGCCGACGTCCTGATCACCGACGTGTCAGCGGTGACGACGGCCTGGCTGCCGACGCTCCGCCCCCTGGTCGTCACCACGCCGGCGGGGGAGGCGGCGGTCGACGCCGACTCCGGGCTCCTCGAGATCCTGCCCCGCGTCACCGCATCGGCGGCGACGCGGATCGCGGCGCTCGTCGCCGGGCTCGCCGCCGACGATCCCGTGGCGGCCGAACGGGAGCGGCTCGTCGCGCAGTACCTGTCGCCGTATTGGCCGGACCGCGTCATGGAGCGCTTCGTCGAGGTGTGCGGCCAGGTCATCGACGAGCGCGACGTCGCGCGCGCGGCTCTCGAGTCACGCGGCGCGACCGGGGTCTGATCGCGGGGCGGCCCGCCTCCGGCGAGGTGCCGACCTGTCCGCCTCCGGCGACGTGCCGACCTGTCCGCCTCCGGCGACGTGCCGACCTGTCCGCCTCCGGCGACGTGCCGACCTGTCCGCCTCCGGCGACGTGCCGACCTGTCCGCCTCCGGCGGACCTGGCAGGTCTTGTCAGTGGCCCTACTTAGACTCGAACGCTGTGCCGATCTCACCTCTCCGGAACATCCCGAAGCTCAGTGTGCAAGGCGCTCGGGTCCACAATCTGCACGACGTCTCCGTCGAGATCCCGCGCGATTCCCTCGTCGTCTTCACCGGCCTGTCGGGCAGCGGGAAGTCGTCGCTCGCGTTCGACACGATCTTCGCCGAGGGCCAGCGTCGGTACGTCGAATCGCTGTCGGCGTACGCCAGGCAGTTCCTCGGCCAGGTCGACCGGCCCGACGTCGACTTCATCGAGGGGCTGAGCCCCGCCGTCTCGATCGATCAGAAGTCGACCAACCGCAACCCGCGGTCCACCGTGGGCACGATCACCGAGATCTGGGACTACATGCGGCTGCTCTGGGCGCGCATCGGCGTCGCGCACTGCCCCGTCTGCGGCGAGGTCATCGAGAGCCAGACGGTGCAGCAGATCGCCGACCAACTCATGGAGCTGCCCGAGGGCACTCGGTTCCAGGTCGTCAGCCCCGTCGTGCAGCAGAAGAAGGGCGAATTCGCCGACCTCTTCAAAGAGCTGACCGCGAAGGGGTACGCCCGCGCGGTCGTCGACGGGGAGACCGTGCAGCTCGCCGAGCCGCCCGCGCTGAAGAAGTCGTACAAACACGACATCGCCGTCGTCGTCGACCGATTGGTCGCCGGCCCCGACATCCTCACCAGACTGACCGATTCGGTCGAGACCGCCCTCTCGCTCACCGACGGCATCGTCCAGGTGAACTTCGTCGACCTCGACGGACCCGACGCGTGGCGCGGCTTCTCCGAGAAGCGGTCCTGCCCGAACGGCCACCCGATCCAGCTGTCCGAGATCGAGCCGAGGACGTTCTCGTTCAACGCGCCGTTCGGCGCCTGCCCCGAATGCTCCGGCCTCGGTACGCGCATGGCCGTCGACAGCGACCTGCTGCTCGGCGACCAGACGCTCTCCATCCGGCAGGGCGTCATCGTGCCCTGGACGAACCAGGGCAAACAGCTCTTCCAGTACTACGAGCGCATGCTGAACGGGCTCGCCCGCGACCTCGGCTTCTCGCTCGACTCCCCGTGGGAGGCGCTGCCCGACGACATCAAGGACGCCGTGCTGCACGGCAACAACTTCGAGGTCCGGGTCAGGTGGAAGAACCGCTACGGGCGCGAGATGGCGTACTCGCAGGGCTTCGAGGGCGTCATCCCCTACCTCGAGCGCAACTGGCTGCAGGCCGAGACGGATGCACAGCGCGCCAGGTGGAGCGAGTTCCTGCGCGAGGTGCCGTGCCCGGTCTGCAACGGCAAGCGGCTGCGCCCCGAGGTCCTCGCGGTGCAGGTCGACGGACGATCGATCGCCGACATCGCCGACCTGAGCATCGCCGACGCCCAGGTCTTCATGCACACGGTGCAGCTCTCGCCGCGTCAAGCCAAGATCGCCGCACAGGTGCTCCGTGAGATCCGCGTTCGGCTCGAGTTCCTCGCCGAGGTCGGGCTCACGTACCTCTCGCTGTCCCGTGCCGCCGCCACCTTGTCCGGTGGGGAGGCCCAGCGCATCCGGCTCGCCACGCAGATCGGTGCAGGGCTCACCGGCGTGCTCTACGTGCTCGACGAGCCGAGCATCGGCCTGCATCAGCGCGACAACCGTCGGCTCATCGACACCCTGGTGAAGCTGCGCGATCTCGGCAACACGCTGATCGTCGTCGAGCACGACGAGGACACGATCAGGACGGCCGACTGGATCGTCGACATCGGACCAGGGGCCGGTGTGAACGGCGGCAGGGTCGTGCACTCGGGCGACTACGAGTCGCTGCTCGCCGACACCGACTCGATCACCGGGGACTACCTCTCCGGCCGGAGGCGCATCGAGGTGCCGGCACATCGGCGGACGATCGACCGTTCGAGGCGGATCGAGGTGAGCGGCGCCGCCGCGAACAACCTGAAGAACGTCACCGTGGGCTTCCCGCTCGGCGTGATGACCGCGGTCACGGGCGTCAGCGGGTCGGGGAAGAGCTCGCTCGTGAACGACATCCTGTACAAGGTGCTGGCGAACCGGCTGAACGGTGCGCGCAAGGTGCCTGGCCGCCATCGTCGCGTGACGGGGCTCGAACACCTCGACAAGGTCGTGCACGTCGACCAGGCGCCGATCGGCCGTACCCCGCGGTCGAATCCGGCGACCTACACCGGTGTCTTCGACCGCATCCGCACCCTGTTCAGCGAGACCGCCGAGGCGAAGGTGAGGGGATACCTTCCCGGACGGTTCAGCTTCAACGTCAAGGGTGGCCGGTGCGAGCACTGCCAGGGCGACGGCACGATCAAGATCGAGATGAACTTCCTGCCGGACGTCTACGTCGTCTGCGAGGTGTGCCAGGGTGCCCGGTACAACCGGGACACGCTGCAGGTCCACTACAAGGGCAAGAACATCGCTCAGGTGCTCGACATGCCGATCGAGGAGGCCGCGGACTTCTTCGAGCCGATCTCGGCGATCCACCGGTTCTTGAAGACGCTGGTCGAGGTGGGGCTCGGCTACGTCAGGCTCGGGCAGAGCGCGACGACGCTGTCCGGCGGTGAGGCGCAGCGCGTGAAGCTGGCCACCGAACTGCAGCGACGATCCAACGGCCGCACGATCTACGTGCTGGACGAACCGACGACGGGGCTGCACTTCGAGGACGTGCACAAGCTGCTGCTGGTCCTGAACAGCCTCGTCGAGAAGGGGAACACCGTGTTGGTCATCGAGCACAATCTCGATGTGATCAAGTCGGCCGACTGGGTCATCGACCTCGGCCCGGAGGGCGGCGCCGGCGGCGGTACGGTCCTCGCCGAGGGCACTCCCGAGCACGTCGCGGGCGTCGATGACAGCCACACGGGCCGGTTCCTTCGCGAGGTGCTCGGTGCCCATGCAGACGGTGCTCATGCAGACGGTGCTCATGCGGACGGTGCCCGTGCAGACGGTGTCCGTCCACACGGTGTCGATGCCCACGGTGCCCATGCACACGGCGTCGGTGCACACGGCGCGAACGCGGTCGCCCTCCCGGTATGAGCAACCAGGTCGCCTACCGGCCCCGCACGTCGGACATCCCGGTGTCGCCGGGCGTCTACCGGTTCCGGGATGCGAACGGCCGCGTGCTCTACGTCGGCAAGGCGAAGAACCTGCGCGCCCGGCTCAGCAACTACTTCCAGCCGCTGCGATCGCTCCACGAGCGCACGAGGCGCATGGTGACGACGGCCGCGGGCGTCGAGTGGACCGTGGTCGGCACGGAGTTCGAAGCGCTGCAGCTCGAGTACAGCTGGATCAAGGAGTTCGCGCCGCCGTTCAACGTGCAGTTCAGGGACGACAAGTCGTATCCCTATCTCGCGGTGACGATGGGCGAGGAGGTGCCGCGGGTCTTCATCACCCGGAACAGGCACATCGCCGGGGCGAAGTACTTCGGGCCGTACACGAAGGTGTGGGCGATCAGGGAGACCCTCGACCTGATGCTCAAAGTGTTCCCGATGCGGAGCTGCACGGCCTCGACGTACCGTCGCGCCCAGCTGACCGGGCGGCCGTGCCTGCTCGGCGACATCGGGCAAGTGCAGCGCACCGTGCGTCGGCCGCATCCCCGTGCCGGCGCATCGGGAGGTCGCCGAGGACATGGTGTCGTTCATGGGCGGCGGGGACGCCCGCTTCACCGCCGACCTCACCAGGCGTATGAAGGACGCCGCCGCGAACCAGGAGTACGAGCAGGCGGCACGCTTCAGGGACGCGTTGACGGCGATGGACGCCGTGCTCTCGAAGTCGGCCGTGGTCCTCCGCGAAGAGGTCGACACTGACGTGTTCGGCATCGCCGACGACGAGCTCGCGGCGAGCGTGCAGCAGTTCATCGTCCGTGCCGGCCGCATCCGCGGCACCCGCACCTGGGTGGTCGACAAGGAGCTCGACGTGACCCGGGGCGAGCTCGTCGAATCCGTGCTGCGGAACGCGTACGACGACACTTACCCGCCGCGCGAAGTGCTCGTCCCCGAGCTGCCCGACGACGCCGAGGAGATCGAGGAGTGGCTGACGGCGGCGCGAGCCGTCGGCCGCGAGGCGGACGGCCTGCGCGGCGCCGGCCGCACCCACCTGCGCGTGGCCGAGCGCGGAGAGAAGAAGGCCCTCGCCGACACCGCCGACCGCAACGCCGCGCAGAATCTGCTGCTCTACAAGACGAAGCGGAGCAACGATTTCACCGCGCGCACCGCGGCGATCACCGACATCCAAGAGGCGCTCGGGCTGTCGGAGGCGCCGCTGCGCATGGAGTGCTTCGACATCTCGCACCTCGGCGGCACGAACGTCGTGGCATCGATGGTCGTGTTCGAGGACGGCCTGCCGAGGAAGGACCTCTACCGCCGATTCACCATCCCAGAGACCACGGACGACACCGACTCCATGTACCAGGTGCTCACGAGACGTCTCGCCCACGTCGACGAGGAGCGCGCCGCCGACCGGCAGCAGGGCGAGCGCTTCGCCTACCGGCCGAACCTGATCGTCGTCGACGGCGGCCAGCCGCAGGTGCAGGCCGCGGCACGCGCGTTCGAGGACGCCGGGGTGACGGGCATCGCCCTGGCCGGTCTTGCGAAACGGCTCGAGGAGATCTGGTTGCCCGACAACGAATTCCCGGTGATCATGCCGCGCAACAGCGACGCGCTGTTCCTGCTCCAGCGGCTGCGCGACGAGGCGCATCGATTCGCGATCACTCACCAGCGCACCCGCAGGAAGCGCGACATCGGTTCGCGGCTGAGCGAGATCCCCGGCCTCGGGGACGCCAGGGTCAAGACCTTGCTGAAGCATTTCGGTTCCGTCGCCCGACTGAGCACCGCGACCGCGGACCAGATCGCGGAGGTACCGGGGTTCGGCCCGGTGCTCGCGGCCGCCGTCGCCGAGCGTCTGCGAGTGGGGGAGTCCGGCGACGAGTCCACCGCCCCCGACGAGGCCGCCGACGACACCGCGGTCGCCACGGGCCCGCGAGCCGCCGACTAGACTCAGGGCCCGAAATGGGCGACGACGGAACGGACGAGAACGACGGCGGGCAGTCCGTCCTCGTGGTGACGGGCATGTCGGGCGCAGGGCGCACGACGGTCGGCAACGCCCTCGAGGACCTCGGCTGGTACGTCGTCGACAACCTGCCGCCGCAGATGCTGCGCCCGCTCATCGATCTCGCCGGCCACTCCGGCGGACGGCTCGCTCGCATCGCCATCGTCGTCGATGTGCGCAGCAGCCAATCGCTGGCCGAGCTGCGCGACGTCGCCGGCGGCAGCAACGGCCGCACGCGGCTGAAAGTGCTCTTCCTGGAAGCAACCGATGCGACGCTCGTGCGCCGGTTCGAGCAGGTCAGGCGGCCGCACCCGATGCAGGAGGGCGGCACGCTGCTCGACGGCATCACCGCGGAGCGTGCACTCACCCTGGCGGTGCGCGAGCAGAGCGACATCATCATCGACACCTCCGAACTGAACATCCATCAGCTCGCGTCGGCGATCAACGAGCTCTTCGCCGACGACGAAGCGCCCGGCGTGCACGTCACGCTCACGAGCTTCGGGTTCAAGTACGGCGTGCCGACCGATGCCGACATGGTCGCGGACGCCCGATTCCTGCCCAACCCGTTTTGGCAACCCGAATTGCGGGCGCTCACCGGCAAGGACCCGGCGGTGCGCGATTTCGTGCTGGGCCAGCCGGGGGCTGCGGAATTCGTCGATCTCTACGCGAAAGCGCTCGCCCCGGTGCTCGCCGGCTATCAGCGGGAGAACAAGAGTCACGCGACGATCGCAATCGGATGCACGGGCGGAAAGCACCGTTCGGTGGCGGTCGTGGAGCGCATCGCGTCGCTGTTGTCGGCGCTTCCGGGCGTTGCCGTCCGCGTGAAGCACCGGGATCTCGGTCGTGAATGACCGTGGTGTGCGGGACCGCTCAGCCGGTGCGACACTGTAGGGGCCGCGGCCGGATGCGCGGGAATCGGACGGAGCGGGGGCAGGGAATTTGGCGCTGACCACTGAGGTGAAGGACGAACTCACGCACGTCGAGGTCAGCAAGACCACGGTGCGTGCCGCTGAACTCGCGACGATCCTTCGGTTCTCGGGCGGCCTGCACCTGATCTCCGGCCGTATCGCCGTCGAGTCCGAGTTGGACACGCCTCAGCTCGCCCGTCGGGTGCGCCGCGACCTCAGCGAGCTGTACGGGGTCCGCAGCGAAATGACCGTGCTGTCCGCATCCGGTGTCAGGCGTTCCAACCACTACCTCGTCCGCGTCGTCGACGGCGGCGAGACCCTCGCCAGGCAGACCGGTCTGCTCGACGCCCGACGCCGCCCGATCCGCGGTCTGCCGAACCGGCTCACGACCGGCGCCGCCGACGAGATCGAAGCCGTCTGGCGCGGGGCGTTCCTCGCCCACGGCTCGCTGTCCGATCCCGGTCGCTCCGCCGCTCTCGAGGTCACCTGCCCGGGTAACGAGACCGCGATGGCGCTCGTCGGCGCCGCGAACCGGCTCCAGGTCAGCGCCAAGGCCCGCGAGGTCCGCGGCGTGCACCGCGTCGTCATCCGTGACGGCGAGGCGATCAGCGACATGCTCGGCCACATGGGCGCCAGGCGCAGTGTGGAGAACTGGGAGCAGATGCGCCAGCGCCGCGAAGTGCGGGCGACGGCGAACCGCCTCGTGAACTTCGACGACGCCAACCTGCGCCGCAGCGCGCAGGCCGCAGTCGCCGCCTGCGCCAGGGTCGAACGCGCCATGGAGATCCTCGGCGACGCGACGCCCGACCACCTGCGGTATGCGGGCGACCTGCGCCTCGCCCATCGCGAGGCGAGCCTCGACGAGCTCGGCCACCACGCCGACCCGCCCATGACGAAGGACGCCGTCGCGGGCCGCATCCGCCGCCTGCTCGCCCTCGCGGACAAGCGCGCGATCGAGTTGGGCATCCCCGGCACCGACGCCAATCTGCCTCCCGATCTCGACGACTGACCAGCGCGTCAGACCGCTGTCCCTCGGGAAATCGGGCCGTGTGCGCGCGCGGACGCATGCCCACCGGACATCGGTTCCGTGCGCTCGGAAACCTGGGACGAGTCACGCAACCAGCAGTCATACACTGTCGAGCGTTCGTTCAAGGAGGACTCATATGGCTGTCTACACACTGCCGGAACTCGGTTACGACTACGGCGCACTCGCCCCGCACATCAGCGCCCAGATCATGGAGCTGCATCACAGCAAGCATCACCAGACCTACGTGACCGGCGCGAACACCGCGCTCGACCAGCTCGCCGAAGCCCGTGACAGCGGGAACTTCGCGGCGATCAACAAGCTCGAGAAGGACCTGGCGTTCAACCTCGGCGGCCACGTGAACCACTCCGTCTTCTGGACGAACCTGTCGCCCGACGGCGGGGACAAGCCGGTCGGTGCGATCGCGACGGCGATCGACGAGTACTTCGGATCGTTCGACAAGTTCCAGGCGCAGTTCACGGCCGCGGCACTCGGAGTCCAGGGCTCCGGATGGGCCGCGCTCGTCTACGACTCCATCGGCGACCGTCTGGTCATCGCGCAGTTCTTCGACCAGCAGTCCAACTTCCCGGTCGGCGTGATCCCCGTCCTGCTCCTCGACGTCTGGGAGCACGCGTACTACCTCGACTACAAGAACGTCCGCGCGGACTACGTCAGGGCGTTCTGGAACATCGTCAACTGGGTGAACGTCGAGCAGCGCTACACCTCCGCCAAGGAGCGCACTGCGGGGCTGCTGATAGGGTCGTGACGGCCCGGAAGAGGGCCCAGCGCCCGGCGCGCTGCTGACAGCTGCGGCCCGTTCAGCGGGTCCCGTCCACTCGGAGAGAACACGTGAGCGTCAAGATCGGGATCAACGGCTTCGGCCGTATCGGCCGGAACTACCTGCGAGCCGCCCTCGCGAAAGGGAGCGACCTCGAGGTCGTCGCGGTCAACGACCTGACCGACAACACTGCCCTCGCTCACCTGTTGAAGTACGACTCGACGGGTGGCGTGCTGAAGGAGTCGGTCTCGGTCGAAGGCGACTCGATCGTGGTGGACGGCAAGCCGATCAGGGTGCTCGAGCAGCGCGACCCCGCCCAGCTCGGCTGGGGCGACCTCGACGTCGACATCGTCATCGAGTCGACCGGCCGCTTCACGAAGGCGGACGACGCGCGCAAGCACATCGCCGCCGGCGCGAAGAAGGTCATCATCTCCGCACCCGCGTCGGGCGAGGACGGCACGTTCGTCATGGGCGTCAACGAGTCGACGTACGACGCGGCCACCATGCACATCCTGTCGAACGCATCGTGCACCACGAACTGCCTCGCGCCGCTCGCGAAGGTGTTCAACGACCGCTTCGGCATCGAGCGTGGCCTCATGACGACGATCCACGCCTACACGGCCGACCAGAACCTGCAGGACGGCCCGCACTCCGACCTGCGTCGCGCGCGGGCGGCGGCACTCAGCATCATCCCGACCTCGACCGGCGCCGCGAAGGCGATCGGACTCGTGCTGCCGGAACTGAAGGGCAAGCTCGACGGCTTCGCGCTGCGCGTGCCCGTGCCGGTCGGCTCCATCACCGACCTGACCGTGACCGCGGCGAAGCCCGTGAGCGTCGACGAGGTCAACGCGGCGTACAAGGAGGCCGCGGAGGGTCCCCTGAAGGGCATCCTGAAGTACGTGACCGACCCGATCGTCTCGTCGGACATCGTGGGCGACCCGCACTCCTCGCTCTTCGACTCAGAACTCACGCGCGTGATCGGCGACCAGGTGAAGCTGTCCAGCTGGTACGACAACGAGTGGGGTTACTCGAACCGCCTCGTCGACCTCGCCGAGTACGTCGCCGCGCGTCTCTGATCATGGCGCTCCGCACCCTCGACTCGCTCGGGGATCTGCGCGGCAAGCGCGTCGTCCTCCGTGCCGACTTCAACGTTCCCGTACGGGACGGAGTCGTCACGGATGACGGCCGCATCCGCGCCGCGCTGCCGACCCTGAAGCGCCTGCTCGATGCGGGGGCGACGGTCACCGCGATCTCGCACCTCGGGCGCCCCGACGGCTCACCGAATCCGAAGTACTCGCTGGCGCCGGTCGCGACACGGCTCGGCGAACTGCTCGAGCGTGCCGTCGACTTCGTGACGGAACCGCCGGCCTCGGCCCAGCCGTCGAGTGCCGAGATCAGCGTGCTGGAGAACCTGCGGTTCGACGCCCGCGAGACGAGCAAGGATGCGGGGGAGCGGCAGTCGTACGCCGACGAGCTCGCCCGGTTCGGGGACGTGCTCGTGTCCGACGGGTTCGGGGTCGTGCATCGCAAACAGGCGAGCGTGTACGAGCTCGCGACGACCCTGCCGAGCGCCGCCGGGCTGCTGATCGAGACCGAACTCGGTGTGTTGGACCGCCTCACCGAGACACCGGAGAAGCCCTACACGGTCGTGCTCGGCGGGTCGAAGGTGAGTGACAAGCTCGGCGTCATCGATCACCTGCTGCCCAGAGTGGATGCGATCCTGGTCGGCGGCGGCATGCTCTTCACCTTCCTCGCCGCGCTCGGGCACCCGGTCGGTACGAGCCTGCTCGAAGCCGATCAGCTCGAGACGGTCCGCGGCTACCTCGCGAAGGCCGAAGAACTCGGCGTCGAGCTCCAGATCCCGACCGATGTCGTCGTGGCCGAATCGTTCTCCGCTGACGCCGCCCACGAGACGGTCGCTGCGGACGCGATCGAGTCGACGCCCTACGGCGCGTCCGGGATCGGCCTCGACATCGGGCCCGTGACCGCCGAGGCGTTCGCCTCCCGCATCGCGACCTCGAAGACGGTCTTCTGGAACGGTCCCATGGGCGTGTTCGAGTTCCCGGCGTTCTCCACCGGCACGAAACGGGTCGCCGAGGCGCTCAGCGAGGTCAAGGGGCTCTCGGTCGTCGGCGGCGGGGACTCCGCCGCCGCGATCCGTGCGCTCGGATTCACCGACGACCGGTTCGGGCACGTGTCGACCGGTGGCGGCGCGAGCCTCGAATTCCTCGAAGGCAAGACCCTGCCGGGCCTCTCGGTGCTGGGCTACGGAGGTACAGAGTGAGCCGCACACCGTTCATCGCCGGCAACTGGAAGATGAATCTCGACCATCTCCAGTCGATCGCGCTCGTGCAGAAGCTCGCGTGGACGCTCGGGGACGGCGGCCACGACCAGAAGCAGGTCGAGGTCGCGGTGTTCCCGCCGTTCACCGACCTGCGCACGGTCCAGACGCTCATCGACGCCGACAAGCTCGACCTGGTGTTCGGCGCCCAGGACGTGTCCGCGTTCGACTCGGGCGCGTACACCGGTGAGATCTCCGGCGCGTTCCTCGCCGCGCTCGACGCCAAGTACGTGATCGTCGGCCACTCGGAGCGACGCACGATGCACGCCGAGACCGACGCGGTCGTGAACGCGAAGTCGCTCGCGGCGATCCGCCACGGTCTCATCCCCGTCATCTGCGTCGGCGAGACGGCGGAGGACCTCGAGCTGCACGGGGCGAGCGCCATTCCTGTGGCGCAGACGAAGGCCGCGCTCGAGAACGTGCCGGCGGACGCCTCGGTCGTGATCGCCTACGAGCCGGTCTGGGCGATCGGCTCGGGCAAGGCCGCGACACCGGAGACGGCGCAGCAGGTCTGCCAGGCGATCAGGGCGGCGATCGCGGAGGTCCGTGGCGCCGAGTCGGCGGCCGCGACGCGCATCCTGTACGGCGGTTCGGTGAAGAGCGGCAACATCGCGAGCTTCATGCGCGAGCCAGACGTGGACGGTGCGCTGGTCGGCGGGGCGAGCCTCGACGCGACCGAGTTCGCGGGGATCGCGCGATTCCCGAAGCACGTCGGAGTCTGATCCCGATTCCTCACCGGGAGACTCGAAGGCAGCCGGTATACTCGCTGTCGCTGGATTTCGGCTGAACGCAGGAGGTGTCACGTGCCGGTACTGGAGATCGTGCTGCAGGTGATCCTCGGGATCACGAGCCTGCTGCTGACGCTGCTGATCCTGCTGCACCGCGGCCGTGGCGGCGGGCTGTCCGACATGTTCGGCGGCGGCGTCACGTCCAGCCTCGGCGCCTCCGGCGTCGCAGAGCGCAATCTGAACCGCATCACGGTCGTTCTCGGCCTGGTGTGGTTCGCGAGCATCATCGTGCTCGGGCTCATCACGCGTTTCACCGCCGCCGGCTGACCCCGGACGGCCCCAGAAGGAGCGAACACTATGGCGTCAGGCGGCAGCGCGATCCGGGGTTCCCGCGTCGGTGCAGGACCGATGGGGGAGCAGGACCACGGGCACCACGCCGACCGCATCGCAGTCTCGTACTGGGATGCACTCGGCAACGAGACCGTGCGGTACTTCGCGGCGAATCTCCCCGAGGACGAGATCCCGGCAACCATCGACTCGCCTTCCAGTGGTCTGCCCGCCGGCCGGGACCGTGCGAATCCGCCGGCGGTGACGAAGACCGAGCCGTACAAGACGCATCTCGCCTACGTGAAGGAGCGACGCACCGACGAGGAAGCGGCGCAGCTCCTTGAAGACGCGTTGAAGCAGCTCCGCATCCGGCGCGGGAAGATCCCGGCCGACTCCTGAGCCGTGAGAAGAGGCCGTCGACCGTGGTCGGCGGCCACTTCGCGCTCTTCGGGCGCTTCGTCGTCAGTAGCTCGAGGCGATGAGGTTGCCCGGCACCTGGCTGGCGGCTGCGGCGTCGATGAAGAACACCGTGCGCTTCCGGCCGAGCACTCCTGCCGCCGGCACCTCGAATTCGGATGCACCGGCGAGCGCGAGACCGAGCGCTGCCGCCTTCTCGGCGCCCCCGAGCACCATCCAGATCCGTGCCGAGGTGTTGAGTGCGGGAAGGGTGATGGTCAGCCGGGTCGGGGGCGGCTTCGGCGCATTGCGGACCGAAACGACCGTCCGCCCGGCATCGATCGTGCGCTCGGGGAACACCGACGCGACGTGGCCGTCCGGTCCGACGCCGAGGAACGTGATGTCGAAGCGGGGGAGCCCCGACCCGTCGGTCGAGTGCTCCGCAAGCACCGTCGCGTACGCCTCGGCGGCGCGGTCGGGATCGGCGATCTCATCCGAGGCCGGGAACGGGTGGATGTTCGCTTCGGGAACGGGCACGTGCGACAGCAGCGCGTCCCTCGCCTGCCGTTCGTTCCGGTCCGGGTCGTCCTTCGGCACGAACCGCTCGTCGCCCCACCAGAAGTGCACGCGGCTCCAGTCGATCGAGGCGCGCATCGGTGCGGTCGCGATCGACCGCTGCACCGCCTCGCCGAGCGAACCGCCCGTGAGCACGACGTGGACGTCGTTGAACTCGTCGAGCAGATCGACGACCTTCGTCAGAAATCGCGCCGACACGGCACCCACCAGGGATTCCGTGTCGGGATGGACCAGCACTCGTCGCTCGTTCGTCACCAGTCGATCCTCTCCTACGGCCGGTGGCCGACCCAGTCGGGCAGCTGCATGAGTCCCTGGGTCAACACCTTGCCGTATTCGTCATCCGGATCCAACCGGCGCAGCTCCTCGGCGAGGCAGTCGCGGAGGCTCCTCCTCGGCAGGGAGACGTCCTGGCTCGGCTGTCCCGGCTGCGAGAGGGTCGCGATGTCCGGGACGAGGCGCTGCAGGTCGACGGCGCCGCTCGGGCGCAGCAGATGCACCGAATGGATGCCGCTCGAGCCGAGCGGTGCGTCCCCGAGCTTCGCGGTGACCTTGACGCCGAGCTCGATGCCGAGCCACGCCGCGAGCAGGGGGGTCGACGGCGAGTCGGGTGCTCCGGTGACGATCGCCTCGAGCACCGGTTCGTACGGCGGCTGGTCGAGCACCGCCGCGATGATGGTCCGCCAGCTCGTCAGCCTCGTCCAGGCGAAGTCCGTGTCGCCCGGCCGGTAGGTCGCGGCGAGATGGGAGAGGGCCGCCTGCGGGTCAGGGTTCGACGAGGCATCGGTGATGCGTCGCTGCGCGATCCGGCCCAGCGACGACTCCGACGCGACCGCGGGCGCGATGCCGGGCCACCAGACCACGACGGGCGCGTCGGGCAGGAGCAGCCCGGTGATGAGCCCCTCCTCGTCGACGCCGGCCTCTCCTCTCGCGCGGAGCACGACGACCTCGCTGGCTCCGGCGTCGCCGCCGACGCGGATCTGCCCGTCGACGCGCGGCGGCTCGTCCCGCTCGGGGTTTCGGGACACCACGATCACCCGCATCGGATGCTCGCGGGAGGCGTCGTTGGCCGCCTCGATCGCGGCCTCCTCCTCGCCGGAGCGCGCACCGATGATCAGGGTGAGCACGCGCCCGAGTGCGACGGCGCCGCCCTCCTGACGGATCTTCACGAGCGCCCGCTGGACGTCGGAGGCGTTCGTGTCCGGCAGCTCGACGATCATGGTCGCCGCCAAGCCCTGCCGTCGCGCGCCATCAGCGCGTCGGCCGATGCGGGGCCCCAGGTGCCCGGGCGGTACTGCTCCGGCGCGCCGTGCGAGGTCCAGAACTCCTCGATCGGGTCGAGGATCTTCCAGGACAACTCGACCTCCTCGTGCCGGGGGAACAGGGGTGGATCGCCCAGCAGGACGTCCAGGATGAGGCGCTCGTACGCCTCGGGGCTCGCTTCGGTGAAGGCGTGGCCGTACCCGAAGTCCATCGTGACGTCACGCACCTGCATGCCGGCGCCGGGTACTTTCGACCCGAACCGGATCGTGACGCCTTCGTCGGGCTGCACGCGGATGACCAGCGCGTTCTGGCCGAGCTGGGCCGTCTGACTCTCCGCGAACAGCTGTCGCGGAGCGCGCTTGAAGACGACTGCGATCTCGGTGACCCGTCGTCCGAGTCGCTTGCCGGCACGGAGATAGAAGGGCGCGCCGGCCCAGCGGCGCGTACCGATCTCGAGCTTGACCGCGGCGTACGTCTCGGTCGTCGAGTCGGGATTCATCCCGTCCTCCTCGAGGAACCCGACGACGCGCTCGCCGCCCTGCCACCCGGCGGCGTACTGACCGCGGGCGGTCGCGAGCTCGAGGGCGTGCGGCAACCGCACCGCCGACAGGACCTTCTCCTTCTCCGTACGGAGCGCCGCCGCGTCGAACGAGACCGGCTCCTCCATGGCGGTGAGCGCGAGCAGCTGGAGGAGATGGTTCTGGATGACGTCCCTGGCGGCGCCGATGCCGTCGTAATAGCCGGCCCTGCCACCCACGCCGATGTCCTCGGCCATCGTGATCTGCACGTGGTCGACGGTGTTCGCGTTCCAGAGCGGCTCGTACAGCATGTTCGCGAACCGCAGGGCGAGGATGTTCTGGACCGTCTCCTTGCCGAGATAGTGATCGATGCGGAACACCGAGTCGGGTGGGAAGACGCTCTCGACGACGTCGTTCAGCCGACGTGCCGACGCGAGGTCCGAGCCGAACGGCTTCTCGATCACGACGCGGCGCCACTGACCGGGCTTCGGGTCCGCGAGTCCACTGGCCTTCAGCTGCTCGGTGACCTGCGGGAACGCCTTCGGCGGGATCGACAGGTAGAAGGCGTGATTGCCCATCGTGCCGCGATCACGGTCGAGCTCCTCCACGGTGGTCCGCAGCCGCTGGAAGGCGGCCGGGTCGTCGAAGGTGCCCTGCACGAAGCGCACGCCGGAGAGCAGCTGCTTCCACACGTCCTCGGAGAACGGCGTGCGTGCGTACTTGACGACCGAATCGTGCACGACCTCCGCGAAGTCCTGGTCCGCCCAGTCGCGACGGGCGAATCCGACGAGTCCGAAGCCAGGGGGGAGCAGTCCGCGATTGGCCAGGTCGTACACCGCCGGCATAAGCTTCTTGCGGGCCAGATCCCCGGTCACACCGAAGATGACGAGGTTGGACGGGCCGGCGATGCGGTTCAGGCGCCGGTCGGCCACCTGCCGCAGTGGGTTGTGCCCCGGCCGGATCTCAGCGGGCATGGTCACTCCTCCGCAGCGGCCAGCAGCACACCGGCGGCCGCCGCGCTCGTCAGGGCGAATCGCACGACGGGCCTGCCGTGTTCGGCGAGCACGGCGGCGTCACCGGCGGCCTGTGCGTGGATGAGGGTGCCGTAGGTGAAGGGCCGTCCGGGGATCGCCAGATCCGCCTGCGCGTCAGCGGTGATCTGGACGAAGACGCCGTCGGGCGTGCCGCCCTTGTGGAACTGTCCCGTCGAATGCAGGTAGCGGGGTCCCCACCCGAATGTGACTGGTCGGCCCGTCCGGCGCGCGAGACGATCACGGAGGCCGACGAGCGACGCGAAGGCGCGGCGGTCCACGAACGCCTGGATCGCGACGTAGCCGGATTCCGGGAGCGACGAGACGACCGCCTCGAACGCGCCGGCGAGGCCGGTCACGCCGTCGAGCAGCGTGCCGCTGCCGCGGACCTCGACGCCATCGGCGACGAACGCCGGCGGTGACGGCCGCGGGGTCGCATCGAGCAGGGCGCGCGCCGCGGACTTGGCCGCCTCGACGTCCGGCTGGTCGAACGGGTCGATCCCGAGCAGGCGTCCCGCGACCGCGACCGCGTACTCCCACACGAGCAGCATGCCGCCGAGGGTGCCGCTCATCAGGATCTCGCCGCGGTCGATCGCGTCGGCGTGCCCGTCGAAGGCGTCGTCGACGAGCCGGATGATCTGCAGGTCGGGCAGGTCGAGAAGGACCTCGGGGGAGCCGGGCTCGAGGACGACCGGCAGGATGCCGGTGCCGAGCTTGCCTGTCGACTCGGCGACCAACTGCTCCGCCCAGTCGCCGAACCCGACGATGTGCGTCCCGTCGGTCACGATGCCGAGCGTGTCGCGGCGCGGATGCTGGGCGGCGATCGCCGCGCCGAGCGTGAGCCCTGGGTTCTCCTCGGTGTCGACGGCGAGCAGCAGCTCGACCGCTTCCGCCTCGTCGAGCAGTTCGGCGACGTCGGCGCCCGCGAGGCCGCTCGGGACCAGTCCGAATGCGGTGAGCGCCGAATACCGGCCGCCGACCTCGGGGTCGGCGGAAAAGACCCGATAGCCCGCGTCGCGAGCGCTCACGTCGAGGGGCGATCCCGGATCGGTCACGACGATGATGCGTGCAGCCGGGTCGATCCCGGCAGCCGTGAACGCGGTCTCGAACGAGCGACAGAACGAATCGGTCTCGAGGGTCGACCCCGACTTGGACGACACGACGACAGCGGTCTCCGCGAGCCGATCGTCGAGCACCGCACGGACCGCGGCCGGGTCGGTCGAGTCGAGCACGGTCAGCCGGGCGCCCGCAGTCCTCGTGATGACCTCGGGAGCGAGCGACGAACCGCCCATCCCGCACAGCACGATGTGTCGGATGCCGCCGCGATGCAGTTGGTCGCGGAGCGCCGTGATCTCCCGGATCAGGGGACGCGAGACGGCGACCGCATCGGTCCAGCCGAGCCGCTGCGACGCGCCGGCTTCGGCGTCAGGACCCCACAGCGTGGGGTCTTCGCCGTTGATGCCCGAGGCGACGTTCTCGTCGACCAGCCGCGGGACGACCCGATCCACCGCCTCCTGCGCCTGCCGCGGATACCGGAGGCGGACATTCACGCAGCACCCTCGAGTGCGGCGGTCACGGTGTCGAGCAGTTCACCCCACGAGACGATGAACTTCTCGACACCCTCGGCCTCGAGCACGGCGGTCACGTCGTCGACGTCGATGCCGACCGAGGCGAGCTCTGCCATGACCGTCTTCGCGTCCTCGTAGTTCGGGACGACCGTGTCGCCCGCGATGACGCCGTGGTCGAACGTGGCTTCGAGCGTCTTCCCCGGCATCGTGTTGACGACGTCGTGCGTGACGAGCTCGGTCACGTACAGCGTGTCGGGCAGCGAGGCGCTCTTCGTCCCGGTCGACGCCCACAGCGGCCGCTGGTAGCGTGCGCCGTCGTCGAGCAGCGCCTTCGCACGCGGCGAGGCGAACTCCTGCTGGAACAGTTCGTAGGCGAGCCGAGCGTTGGCGATGGCCGCCTTGTCCTTCAGCGCCTTCGCCTCGTCGGTCCCGATCGCGTCGAGTCGGTTGTCGACCTCGGTGTCGACGCGCGACACGAAGAACGATGCGACGGAGTGGATGGAGGTGAGGTCCAGACCGGCCGCCTTCGCCTGCTCGAGCCCGGTGAGGAACGCGTCGATGACGGCCTTGTAGCGGTCGAGGCTGAAGATCAGCGTCACGTTGACGCTGATGCCGGCCCCGATCGCCGCGGTGATGGCGGGCAGACCGGCGAGGGTCGCCGGGATCTTGATCATCACGTTCGGGGAATCGACCTTCGCCCAGAGTCGCTTGGCCTCGGCGATCGTCGCATCCGTGTCGTGCGCGAGGTCGGGGGAGACCTCGATGGAGACCCGGCCGTCGTACCCGTCGGTCGTCTCGTAGACGCGGGTGAACAGCTTCGCGGCGTTCGCCACGTCGCGGGTGGTGATCTGGAACACGGCCTCCGCGGTGTCGGCACCCGACTTCTTCAGTTCGGACACCTGCTCCGCGTAGGTCTCGCCCTTGGCGAGTGCCGAGGCGAAGATCGTCGGGTTCGTGGTCACGCCGACGACGTTGCGGGTGTCGATGAGCTCCTGCAGGCGGCCGGACGACAGCAGTTCGCGCGAGAGGTCGTCGAGCCAGATGCTGACGCCCGCGGCGGACAGCTGGGCGGTGGGGGTGGTGGATCGGGTTTCAGTGGTGCTCATGGTGTTCCTCATTCCCGCTCGGCCGCGTCAGCGGCCGAGCGACTCCTTGGCTGCTTCGAGGGCGTGCTCGGTCGTCAGGCCGTAGCGCTCGAACAGGGTCTTGTAGTCGGCGGATGCGCCGAAGGTCTCGACGGACACGCTTCGGCCGGCGTCGCCGACGTAGGAGCGCCAGCCGAGCGCGAGGCCCGCTTCGATCGAGACCCTGGCCTTCACCGAGGCCGGCAGCACCGACTCCTTGTACTCGGCGGTCTGCTCCTCGAACCACTCGAGGCACGGCGCGGACACCACACGGGCGGCGATGCCCTCCTCCGCGAGTTTGGCCCGGGTCTCCACCGCGATCTGCAGTTCGGACCCGGTGGCGATCAGGATGACCTCGGGCGCGCCGCCCGCCGCCTCGGCGAAGACGTACGCGCCCTTGGCGACGCCCTCAGCCGACGCGAAGGTCTCACCGGTCGCCTCGCCCTCGCCGCGTGCGAACACGGGGATGTTCTGTCTGGTGAGCGCGAGCCCGGACGGTCCGTGATGCCGTTCGAGGATCGTCCGCCACGCGACGGCGACCTCGTTCGCGTCGCCGGGCCGGATGACGGACATGCCGGGGATCGCGCGGAGCGACCAGAGCTGCTCGACCGGCTGGTGGGTGGGACCGTCCTCGCCGAGCGCGATCGAGTCGTGCGTCCAGACGTAGATCGTGGGTGCCTGCATCAGCGCGGCGAGCCGGACGGCCGGCCGCATGTAGTCGCTGAAGATGAGGAACGTCGCGCCGAACGCGCGCGTGTTGCCGTGCAGCACGATGCCGTTCAGGATCGAGCCCATCGCGTGTTCGCGGATGCCGAAGTGCAGCACGCGACCGTAGATGTTGCCCTGCCACATCTTCGTCGATCGCTCGGGGGGCAGGAACGACCCGCCTTGCTCGATCGTCGTGTTGTTGCTCTCGGCGAGGTCCGCCGAACCGCCCCAGAACTCGGGCACGTGCTCGGCGATGGCGTTGATGACCTTGCCGGACGCGACGCGGGTCGAGACGTCCTTGCCCGCAGGGAAGACCGGCAGCGACGCGAACGCGTCCTCGGGCAGCTCGCCGGCCAGGATGCGGTCGAGCAGCGCCTTGCCCTCGGGGCTCGCGGTCGCCCAGGCGTCGAGCTGCTTGTCCCACTCGACGTGCGCGGCCTTGCCGCGGTCGATCGCCTCACGGGTCCGGGCGAGCACGGCGGGGTCGACGTCGAACGACTTCTCCGGGTCGAAGCCGACAGCCTTCTTCAGGCCGGCGACCTCATCGGGGCCCATGGCCGAACCGTGGATCTTGCCGGTGTTCTGCAGCGTCGGTGCCGGCCACCCGATGATCGTCTTGAGGACGATGAGTGAGGGTTTGCCTGCTCTCCTGCTGCGCCGCGATGATCGCGTCGTACAGTGCGGGCACGTCCTCGTGGTAGCCGCCGCCCGACTTCCAGTCGACCGTCTGCACGTGCCAGCCGAGCGCCGTGTACCGCGCGGCCACGTCCTCGGACAACGCGATGTTCGTGTCGTCCTCGATCGAGATCTGGTTGTCGTCGTAGAAGGCGATCAGATTGCCGAGCTGCTGCGTGCCCGCCAGCGAGGCCGCCTCGTTGGTCACGCCCTCTTCGATGTCGCCGTCACCGGCGACCACGTAGACGAAGTGGTCGAACGGGCTGGTGCCCTGCGCGGCATTCGGGTCGAACAGGCCGCGCTCGAAGCGCGAGGCGTAGGCGAACCCGACCGACGACGCGAGCCCCTGGCCCAACGGGCCGGTGGTGATCTCGACGCCGTCGGTGTGCCCGTACTCGGGGTGCCCGGGCGTCTTGGAGCCCCAGGTGCGCAGCGACTCGAGGTCCTCGAGCTCGAGGCCGTACCCGCCGAGATAGAACTGGATGTACTGGGTCAGCGACGAGTGGCCGTTCGAGAGGATGAACCGGTCTCGGCCGATCCACTTCGAGTCCGACGGGTCGCGCCGCATGACCTTCTGGAAGAGCAGGTAGGCGAGCGGGGCCAGCGAGATCGCCGTCCCCGGGTGCCCGTTGCCGACTTTCTGGACTGAGTCGGCGGCGAGGACGCGCACCGTGTCCACGGCCTTCTGATCGAGCGAATCCCAGCTGAGACCTGTCACGCGCGTGAGCGACCTTCCGATGAAGTTGTGAGCGGCATGGATGTCCGCCACACCAAGTATAGGAATCGGCCGTCACCGGCGATCCCCGTGCGGGCCCCGGTTGATCGGGCTCGGCCCCGATTCACATACAATCGACAGCAGTGAGCACCGCGACCGAACCGCAGTCCGCCGCGTCCGCAGTTGCCGGTCGCCGGCCGGTCGACCGCATCCGTGCCTACGTCGCGCTGACCAAGCCGAGAGTGATCGAGCTGCTGCTCGTGATCACGGCCCCGGTGATGATCCTGGCGCACCACGGTGTCCCCGATCTCCTCACCGTGCTGGCGGCGCTCGTCGGCGGCTCGCTCTCCGCCGGGGCGGCGAACGCCTACAACTGCGTGATCGACCGCGACATCGACAGGGTGATGCACCGCACGAAGCGGCGGCCGCTCGTCACGGGGGAGTTGACCGCAAAGCAGGCCCTCGTCTTCGCCAGCACGCTCACCGTGGTGTCGACGCTGATCCTCGGGCTCTTCACGACGTGGCTGGCCGCGGCTCTGTCGCTCGCGGCGATCGCGTTCTACGTCTTCGTCTACACGATGTGGCTCAAGCGCCGCACCGAGCAGAACATCGTCTGGGGCGGCATCGCCGGCTGCTTCCCGGTGATCATCGGCTGGGCCGCGGAGACCGGGACGGTCGGCTGGCCCGCATGGGTGCTGTTCGCGGTCGTGTTCCTGTGGACGCCGCCGCACTACTGGCCGCTGTCCATGCGGTATCGCGACGACTACGCGGCCGTGAACGTGCCGATGCTCGCCGTCGTGCGCACCCGCGTGCAGGTGGGACTGCAGACCGTGCTCTACGCCTGGGCGACGGTCGCCTGCTCGCTGCTGCTCACGCCGGTGGCGTCGATGGGGCCGCTGTACACGGTCGTCGCCGCGCTCTCGGGCGCATGGTTCCTCTTCGAGACCCACCGGCTGTACGCCGCAGCGGTGCGCGGTGTCGAGACCTCGCCGATGCGGGTGTTCCACGCGTCGATCGGCTACCTGTCGCTGCTGTTCCTCGCCGTCGCGATCGACCCGCTGCTGTTCCACTGACCCGCTGCGGTCGAGCGACCGGAGGCGTCAGGCCGCGCGGGCCTTGAGGTGATCGGCGAGCCGCACCGCGAGGGCGACGATCATCTGGGTGGGGTTGGCGTGCCCGCTCGTCGGGAAGACCGAGCTGCCGGCGACGAAGAGCCCGTCCACCCCGTGCACCATGCAGTCGGTGTCGACGACGCCGTCGGCGGGCTGCGCCGACATCCGGGTGGATCCCGCCGGATGGGCGACGTCGGGCAGCCCGAACGGCAGCGCGTCGTCCTCGACCCATGGCAGCAGCGCCGGAGCGGGCGCGGCGGCCGCACGGAGGCCCGCGACGACCAGCTCCGCGGTGCGGCGGACGGTGCGACGCTCCTGGGGCGCGACGTGCCAGTCGATGCGGCTGAGCGGCACGCCGTAGGCATCCGTGCGCTCGGCGAGCGTCACCCGGTTGCTCGGATCGGGCAGCTGCTCGACGATGACGTGCAGTTCGAGCGCGTCGAGCAGGCGCGGCGGCAACCGGTGCTGCACCAGCATCGGCACTGCGCCGCCCACGAGCAGCAGCGGGTGCTTCGCGATCGATCTCGCCGCGTCGCCAGGAGCGCGTCGCACCGCGCGCAGCGCGGCCCACGGATCGTCCGACGCCGCCCGTGGGAACACCCACACGGCGCAGTTGAGGAGTTCCTCCGCTCGCTGCCGCTCGGGGCTCAGTGCGTACCCGGGCGTGATCGCGCCACCCCCGCGCATCTCGACGCTGCCGAAGAGTCGTTGCGCACGCACGTGGTCGCGCCGTGCGAAGAGCCCGACGGGGCCGCGGAGATGGTCCATGAGATGCCGGCCGACCTGGTCGTGGTCGTTGCCGATGCCGGCGGCGGCGCGCCTGTTCGAGGCGAGGAGCATGCGGGCGTTCTCGATCGCGCCACCCGCGAGGACGACCGAGCCGGACCGGACGGCGCGGATGCGGCCGTCGCGTCCGGTGACCTCCACGCCCGTGACGCGGCGCACATCGTCGTCGGTCGCGATGCGGGTCACCGTCGCGCCGACGAAGCCGGTGACGCCGGGCATGGATTCCTTGACCGCTCGCGGCCCGAACCGCATGGACGTGTTCTGATCGGCGTCGTCCCTGACCGTCGTCCATGCGTACGGCACGACGTCGCGCGGGTCGAGGGCCGGCTCGCGGACCGTGGCGCGAGCGACGAACGCGGCGTCGAGGTTGTCGGGGATGCGGTTGCCGAGGTGGTCCATCGTGCGCGGCATGAACCGCATGACCTCGTCGCGCGGGAGCGGCCAGCCCGACCCGTCGACCCAGGAACGGGCTGCGAAGTCGGTCTCGTCGAACACGGCGGCGCGCCCCGACCACGTGTGGGAGGTGCCGCCGAGGATCCGGTTCCGCACCTCCGTCTGGTCGAGCACACGCGGGTCGCCGATGTTCTCGATCGCGTTGAGCGCGTCGGCGTCCGCATCCGGCTCGGTGAGACCGCTCTCGAGGAGCACGACGCGGAGACCGGAGCCCGCGAGCTCGCGAGCGACCGTGAGTCCGGCCGGCCCGCTGCCGACGATGCAGACGTCGGCGTCCAGTGTCGTGTCAGGCGCCAGCTCGGTCAGTTCGGCGAAGCGCATCGCTCAGCGGAGCAGCGCGGCGTGGTGCCCGGCGTTCGTCCTGCGCTGATGCACGTCGACGAGGCGGAGGCGCACCATGCGGAAGCCGACCATCCGCTGGAAGTGGCGGAGTCCGGCCGACAGCCAGTGCGGGCGCGCCGAGTCGACGAGGTGGTGCACGCCCACCTCCGACAGCTCGGACACGAGGACCCGGGTCATCAGGTAGCGCGCGTTGCTCGCGGCGTCCGACGTCGAAAGCGTGCGGAAGTACCGGAGCACGGCCCAGTCGCCGTCGTACGGCGTCACTGCGAGCAGCAACGGCGTGCCGTCGGCCGACTCGGCGACGAGCCACATCCGGTAGCTCAGCAGGTCGTCGTTGTCGGGCTCGGCGGTGCGGTAGCGCTCTCGAGGCGTCGAGCGCTCGTAGGCGTTCGCGATCGCGAGCAATGCGCGACGCTCGTCGGCGTCGGTGACTCGGCGCCAGCGGACGCCGAGCTTCTCGGCCGCGCGCACCTTGCGCCGGAGCGTCTGCTTGGACGCACCTTCGACGTATTCGCTGTCGCAGCTCCAGCTCAGCACGGCGGACAGCCCACGCGTCGCGGTGAAGCTCGCACTCTTCGACAGCAGCGCGCCGCGGACGGCGGCTCCCTCGCCGAAGTCGTGCAGGTTCGCCTCGACGACAGGCAGCTTGCCCAGCGCGGAGGCCGCCCTCGCGGCCTTGACGGGGTGCATGGCGATGTGCACGGAGATGCGACGCCCCTGCGCGGTGAATTCATCGAGGTACGCAGCGAGCTGCATCTCCTCGTCGAGGGGGGCACCGCCGTCGGCGGTGGCGTGCTGCTTCGGTTCGGGCCGGCGCATCTTCTCACCTGTGATCTCGGTCCGCTGGGTCACGGATTCGGATTTGTGGATCATCGTACCGGAGTGTTCTTGGCGATCCGTGAGAATCACTCCGGCATCGGCCCGCATCGGTGCGCGCACCGTTGCGCGCGTCACCACTGCACCAACGTCGCGCCCCAGGAGAGGCCAACGCCGAATCCGAGCAGCACGCTGCGCGAACCGGGCGTGCGTGGTCCCCCCGCGAGCCGCCTGCCGAGCGCGATCGGAATGGTCGACGACACGGTGTTCCCGACGTCCGCGATCTCGACGACGAAGCGGTCCTCGGGGATCTGCAGCTTCTTGCGCAGGTGCTCGAGCATGTAGGCGTTCGCCTGGTGGAGGACCCACTCGTCGACGTCGTCCTTCGTGAGGCCCGCCTTCGTCAGCAGCCGGTCGACGGTGTCGCCGGCGACGCGCAGCGTGAAGGTGAAGATCTCCGGACCGTCCATGTAGAGGTCGTACCCGTTGGAGGTCAGCCCGCGCGCGGCCGGATCCGCCTTCGGGTAGTCCGACCCCGGCCGCATGCCGCCGTTCGGGACGATCAGGTTGCCGGCCCCCGTGCCGTCGCTGCCGTACACGAAGGGGCCGAGCCCGCCGCGCTCCGTGGGCGTCACGAGGGTCGCGGTGGCGCCGTCGCCGAACAGTGTGCGGACCGACTTGTCCGCGGGGTTCAACAGCCGTGTGTAGGTGTCGGCGGTGACCACCAGCACCGTGCCCGCCTGGCCCGAGTCGATGAGCGCGCTGGCGAGCCCGAGGGCGTACACGTACCCGGAGCAGCCGAGTGTGATGTCGGTGGCGCCCGCGTCGGTACGCAGACCGAGTCCGGCCTGCACCAGCAGCGAGAGGGACGGCAGGATGAAGTCGGGCGTCTGACTGCAGACGATCAGGAAGTCGATGCTCGCCGGATCGATGCCCTGTTCCGCGAACAGACGCTTGCCGGCGGCGATCGCGAGGTCGGACGTGTACTCGCCGTCGGCGACGACATGCCGCTGCATGATGCCCGTCTTGGCGCCGATCTTGTCGACGGACCACTCCGGGAACTGCGCCGACAGGTCGGCGTTGGTGAGGACGCCCTCAGGCAGGTGCGCGGCGATCGCCGCGATGGTGGCCGGCACGCGCGTCAGGCGAGCAGTGCGACGAGATCGGCAGCCGTCTCGCGCTCGGCGAGGCGCTGCGGGTCGATCGTCACGCCGTAGCGCTCGTCCGCCGCAGCGATGAAACTGAGGTCGGAGAGCGAGTCCCAGCCGAGTTCGTCCAGGTCCGCATCCGCGGCCACCTGACCGGCGGGGACCTCGAGGATCTCGGCGACGAGATCGAGTGCTTCGTTCTGAGAAACCATGGGCGGGCTCCTTCGGGTGGTACCGGGCGCGGTCCGAGATCGGACATCGTCAAGCATAAGAAATCCCCGGCCACCGCGGGGCGTGGCGGCAGGGGTTGTGCATTACCCGCACCGTGCGGGAAAGGTCCCTGCCCTAGAATCCAGCGGCGCCGACTCGCCTGCGGTGCAGTTCGAGCGGACGCGGGGGACCATGGAGCCGGATCGCGCACCGACCCCGCGGCGACGTCGCTCCCGGCGCGCGCTCTGGATCGTGCCGATCGTCGTCGTGATCGCCGTCGTCGTGGCCGTGGTCATCGGCGTGAGCGGGGAGCAACCGACCGCCACCCCCACGCCGATCGTCGTCCCCGAACCCTCCGTCACCCTGCCGGCCTCGGCGCCCTCCGCCTCGACCGCGCCGATCCCCGCGTCGACCATCGAGGTGAAGGCACCGACGGAGGCGGCCGCCCGCACCGCGGTCGCGGCCGCGAAGTCCGGCGACGTCGTCGTGTTCCCCGCGGGGAGGTACGCGGTGCACGCCCTGATGCTCACCGCCGGCGTCCGGTACGTCGGACGGCCGGGCGCCGTCATCACGAGCTCGAACACGAACGCCTTCCACTGCAACGACTGCTCGGGCGTGACGATCGAAGGGTTCACCTTCGACGGCGGCAACCTCAACCTCGGCAGTGACGGCATCACGTCGAAGTCGGTCACCGTGGTGAACGACGTGTTCACGAATGTGAAGTCGACCGAATTCGGAGTCGGGCAGGCGTTGCTCGTCAATCACGTCGACGGCCTCACTGTGCGCGGCAACACGTTCACCGACGACGGCACCGTCGAGGCGCAGAACGCGATCATCGGGTACGACCTGAATTCCGCGACGATCTCGGGCAATGTGCTCAGGAACGTCTACCAGGGCATCCACATGGAGCTCGACCAGTCGTCGGGCAACGGGATCGTCGTCACGGACAACTGGATCAGCGGCCTGTCCAGGATGGGCGTCGAGATCCAGGGCTACTCCGCGGGCCTCACCGTCACCGGGAACACGGTCACCGGCTGGACGAACACCGCGCAGGGCAACCGGATCGGGTTGTCCATCGTCACGCGCGGCACGGGACGCAGCCGGGTCACGGGGAACATCGTCGTGGGCGTCGGCATCACCCAGGAGCCCGCGGTGGAGTTCATGGGCAGCGCGTCGACCATCGAGGACAACGTCCTCTACGGCTTCGGCAGCGGGGTCTCGGTGTCGTGCGCGAAGCAGACGACGTTCGCGGGCAACCACATCAGCGCCTTCGGCAAGTACGGCGCGTTCAGCCGCGACGGCGGCTACTGCGGCGGCGAGACGATCGGCGCGAACATCGTGAACGGCGTGAGCGTGCGCTCGAAGCTCTAGGCGTCCGAGCCCTCGGCCATCGCCGTGCCCGACTCGCTGACGATCGCGGCGTCGAGCTCGACGTCGAACCGGTCGAGGTCGAAGAGGCCCGTGTCGTCCCAGACCGTGAGGTGCAGTTCGTCTCGCAGCGTGATCAGCGCGAGCTCGGTGCCCGACGGCCACACGTCGAGTGACACCACGGCGACACGGCGCACGCCGTCCGGGAGCCATGCGGCCTCGGGGAACCCGCGCCGATTGCCGAGGATCGGGATGAACATGGAGAGCGCGCCCGCGGACGGCTCACGCCGGCGCCGGCGGACGAGGTCGGTGCCGTGGTACTTGAGCCAGCGCGCGAGCGCCTGCACGTTCGAGACCATCGCCGCACCGCTCGTGAGCGCGTCCGACAACCGGCCGGTCACAGCCGCGGCCGACCAGTCGGAGGCGAGCAGTGAGGCGGGCGCCGCGACCCCCATGAAGTTCCCGATGACCCTGCCGCCCTTCACGTGCCTGCGGAGGTCGACGGGCACGATCACCGGAAGATCCTCCGTGCCGCGGTACACGCGACGGAGCGCGGTCATGCCGGCGCTGACCACCCGGCTCGACTCGGTACTCGCACGGCCGGCCGCGCCGGAGGCTGCGAAGTCGGCACGCGTGAGTCGTCTCGTGACGATTCGGGCGTTGCGGAGCTCGAGGTCGTCCGGTGTCGGCTCGGCCGACTGGACGGGCGGGACCGTGCCGAGGCCCTGTACCGCACGGAAAGCGTCGAACCCGCCGCGACCGACCTTGCGCAGTCCGCGGACGAGCGGCCAGGTGATCACCGGACGGTCGTCGCGCCGGCCGGTGCCACCTGCCGCGACGGTGATGAGCCACGTGACGAACTCGAGGATCGGGCCGCCGTCCATCGAGCCGTGGCCGACCGAGATCGCGACCGCGCGCGTGCTGCGCAGCACCACGGCCGGCACCTGCAGGTACGGGGTGGCGTTGGCGCGCATCACGAGCTCGTGGTCGCTCGGGTCGCCGTCGACGTCGATCACGCTCGCCGCGACCGCGGCGGCGATCCCGGCCGGCGACGCGTCGCGGAGACGGTCGCGGAACTCCACCGATCCGGGCTCCGCGAGATAGGAACGGAACGCGGAGTCGAGACCCGCGAGCGTGGCCGGGGCGAGATCGCGGATGACGTAGACGACGCGAGACGCAGCGTAGGGCCGGTCGCGGAGCCGGAACGGATCGACGCCCTTCACGATCGAACGAGTTCGCGTCTGGCCCGGACTCGGGCGGCGAGGCCGAGTGCCGCGGACGGGCCAGGGGACACCGCCACCATCGCGCCGCCGAGCGCCCACCAGAACGGCATGGCCCCGTACGGCGATTCGAGGACGACGCCGAGCGACGCGGGCAGGAGCAGGCTCAGCGGGATCAGGAAGAGCAGCAGCGCGAACGGGTCGCCTGCGACGCCCCGGCGCACGCGCCAGGCGGTGAGCAGGAACTGCCCGACCGCGACGACCAGCAGGCCGAGGCCGATGAGACCGAGCCGGGCCATCGATCCGAGCCAGTAGTCGTGCGGGGAGCGCGGGCGGGTCTCGGCGTCCTCGTTGTCCCCGACGAGGAGCACCGCGGCACCGGACTGTGAGAGGAAGTCGGGACCGAAGCCGACGCCGACGGCCGTGCGGGTGCCGTCCTCGAACGTCCAGTCGATCAGCCGGTTCCACGCGTTCTCGCGCGCCCGCGTGGTGCCGATCGCACCCTGCGCCGCGGTCGACTGGGGAGCGGCGGCCGGGTCGACGGTCGCGATGAACTTCACCCCGACCGGGGTGCCGGCGACGGCGGCGAGGCCGACGACGAGCACGAGTGGGACGAGTGCGGCGATGAGTGCCCTGCCGAGGACGTTCCGCCGGCGCTCGAAGAGCGTCACGACGACGACGTAGGCCGTGGCGACCGCGCCGCCGAGCACACCGGCCCGAGTGAAGGACAGGCCGATCTCGGCCCAGCAGAGCGCGTAGGTGACGATCAGCAGCCATCGGTACTGCTTCTCGCGCAGGACGCGCCAGAGAATGAGCGCCGCGAGCACGCCGATCAGGGACGTGTCGACGTCGGGGCGCGGCGTGAAGAGGTTCACGCCCTGCACCGCGTTGATGGACGGCAGGCTGAGCGGCAGTGTCGGGTCGAGCATCTGCAGCCCGTACCAGGCTGCGTGGAACACGAGCACGCCCACGAGGACGCGCAGCGTGCGGCGCCTGGCCGCATCGTTCGCGCGACGGACCGCGTACCGGCACAGGAGGGCGGCGGCGATGTAGAGGTACGGCACCACGTCGCGGATGGCGGTGATGGAGAAGTCGCCACCCGCGCCCCACCGCACGACGACGTAGGCCAGCACGACCAGGAGCGGCAGCGCGGACGGGAAGCGTCCGGTCCGCGGCAGGAACTGGGCGGGGTGACGCAGCGACCGCACCACGAGTGCTGCCACGCCGCACACCAGCAGCACGTCGGGCAGGTAGATCGGCGCGATGCCGATGTAGCCGGCCCAGCGGGTGCCCGCGAGGAACACGGCGATCGCGAGGGTGCCCGCGATCAGCAACGGCTCACGCCGCTCGCCGCCGAAACGGGACCGTGGTGCGAAGCGGGGCGCTTCGAGTCTGCGCAGTGCCATCAGGGCTCCAGACGTTCGCGGAGGAAGTCCCAGACACGTGCCGCGGTGGACGGGCTGGAGGTGAGGATGCCGAGCGCGTGAACCGTGCCCGGGACGATGACGAGCTCGGTGCCGACGCCGGCGGCCCCGAGCGCCGCGTGCAGCTCGTTCGCCTGCGCGGCGGGGACGAGCTCGTCCGTCGAGTTCACGATCAGCGTGTCCGGCCAGCGCGGGTCGGACGTCGCGTGGAGGCCGGTGATCGGCTCGGCGCGGGCGGCGGCGGCGCACTCGGTCGCGCGGACGCTGCAGCCGAGATAGGGCTCGATGATCGGTCGCAGGCCGGTGCCGAGCGCCGCGGACCCGAAGTCGTACACCCCGGAGAGCAGTACCGCGGCGTGGAACGTGCCCGTCGGCGTCGGCGAGCCGTGCACACCGGCCAGCGCCTCCGCCGCGAGCACGGCCCCGGCGGACTCGCCGACGATGCCGAGACGGGTTCGGTCGACCCGGTAGGCGGCGAGCCGGGCGGGCGCGGTGATCCAGGCGACGGCGCGGGACAGGTCGGCGAGCTGGTCGGGGTATCGGACCGGATGGGCCGTGGTGCTGAGGCGGTAGTCGATCGCGAACGCGACGTATCCCCGCCTCGCCGCCTGCAGGCACACGGCGTGGAACTGCGTCCTCGAGCCACCGGTGAACGACCCCCCGTGCACGAGGACGAGCGCCGGCCTGGCGGCACCCGACGGCGGCGCGCAGACGTCGAGCCGCGCGGCACCCTCCGTCGCATAGGCGATGCCGTGTTCGACGTCCACCGATGCCGTCGGTGTCGGCGCCGGGACGGCGCTGACCGGCGGCGTCGTGTGCTGTGTGGCTGCGCTCGAACATCCGGCCAGCAGGAACGAGGCGAGCACGACTGTGCTCCTGACGACCCGCAGCGTCGACGACGGCGTGGTCGCACAGGGTGCGGAACCGAGCGGCAGCATGGTTTCGGGCCTCGGAAATGGCGTGCGTCGCCGCCGTGAGCAGGCGCGGCGAGGTCGAATGGGTTTTCCGAGCATATGCGGCGGCGTCGAAGAGCGACAAGGAATAGGAACGGCCTGTGGATGCACCTGCCGGATGTGCATAAGCGTTGCCGCCCCTCGTCGGACTCTTCTAGGCTGTGAGGACCCGACCGTGCGCGGAGCGGCGACCGTCCCACGTCGCGATGAGCTCCACTGCACTGTCTCCCACTACCCGAAAGTGGACTGGCATTGGACATTCCCGAATACCTCCGGCTCGTGCGCCGAGGGTGGATCCTGCTCGTCGTCGCCGCCCTCGTGGGCGCGGCTGCGGGCCTCGTCGTCTCGGCCGCCCAGCCGGCGAAGTACTCCGCGACCGCGAAGGCGTACGTCTCGACGCGTTCGACTCCGGACATCGCCACACTGAGCCAGGCGGCGACCTACGCGCAGCAGGTCATCGCGAGCTACGCCGACGTCGCGACCAGCTCGACGGTCCTGCAGCGCGTCATCAACAACCTCGACCTGAAGACCACGCCCGCGGCGCTCGCACCCGACGTCACGGTCACCGCCGCGACGGGCGAGGCGGTGCTCGACATCGTCGTGGTGCAAGGCTCGGGGGCGCAGGCGGCACGTGTCGCGAACGGCGTCGCGGACCAGCTGACGACCGTCGTGACCGGCCTCACGCCCACGACCGGCACGGCGGCCTTCCCGGTGCAGATCAAGCGGCTCGACACCGCCGTGGCACCCACGTCGCCCGACTCGCCGAAGCCGGCGCTCTACGCGCTCGGCGGCGCGGTGCTGCTGCTCATCCTCATGTTCATCGCACTGGTGCTGCGCGAGCTGCTCGACACCCGCGTCCGCACCGAGGCCGACGTGCGCGCCGTCACCAGTACCGACGCGCTGGCGATCACCTACCGCGACAACCGGGTGCACTCGCACGCGGTCGTGGTCACGGATGCCACGGCCACGCCGAGGAGCGAGGCCTACCTCACCCTTCGCGCGAACCTGCAGTTCCTCGGCCTGCCCTCGACGGGCGCCGCGGTCGTCGTGACCTCGTCGGTCGGCGGCGAGGGCAAGTCCACCGTCGCGGTCAACCTGGCCGCGGCGCTCGCGTCCGTCGGACAGCGCGTGCTGCTCGTCGACGGCGACCTGCGGCAGCCGTCGGTCGCCCGCTACCTCGGCCTGCAGGGCACGACCGGGCTCGCCGAAGTGATCGTCGGCCGGGCCTCGCTCGACTCCGCGATCCAGGCGTGGGGCACCGTAGGGCTCGACGTGCTCACCGCGGGCCACGTGCCGGCGAACCCGAACGAGCTGATCCAGTCCATCGCGATGGAGCAGCTGATCCACACGATGCGCGGCCGCTACGACGCCGTCGTGATCGACGCCCCGCCGCTGCTGCCCGTCTCCGACGCCGCGATCCTCGCCGGCCGCACCGACGGTGCGATCGTCGTGGCCCGCGCCGCACACGTGCATGCGAAGGAGCTCACCGACGCGATCGGCCTCTTGAGCCGGACGGGTGCCAGGACGCTCGGCGTCGTGCTCGGTCAGGTGCACTTCCACCGGAACGCACGCACGACCTACGCGTCCAAGGGACCGTCG
Source organism: uncultured Actinomycetota bacterium (assembly GCA_963716965.1). Classification (GTDB taxonomy): domain Bacteria; phylum Actinomycetota; class Actinomycetes; order Actinomycetales; family Microbacteriaceae; genus Amnibacterium. Next base: position 970,600 of record CAVQUZ010000003.1, read on the forward strand.
ACCCTCGCCGAGCCGGCACAGTCCCCGGCCGTCACCGCGGCCCCGGCGGCACCGGTCGCCGCGACGCCGGAGCCCGAGCCGGTCACCGTGCCGGAGAGCGCTCCGGAGACGCCGACTGCGGCCCGCGAGTCGAACCCGAACGAGATCGAGTAGATGAGCGCGCTCTTCGAGACGTCGCGCACGGGGGACGACGCCGCCGACGAGGGCGCCGCTCCGGTCGCGGCGCGAACGGTCGAATCGGTGACGATCGTCAGCCAGCTCCCGCCTCCCGTCCACGGGTCGACGGTCATGACGGCGTACCTGGTCGAGTCGCTGCGCGGTGCCGACGTCCACGTCGACGTCGTCGACCGCCGGTTCAGCCGGGTGGTCGACGACGTCGGCCGGTACCGCTTCGGCAAGATCGCGCGCGTGCCGTCCCTGGTCAGGCGCCTTCGCCGGGTCGTGCTGCGCGAGCGGCCGGACCGCGTGGTGTTCTTCCTGACCAGCAGGCTCGGGTCGTTCCTCGTGGACGTCGTGCTGCTCGAGGTGCTGCACCGATTGCGGGTGCCTGTCGTGCTGTACCTGCACACCACCGGATATCGGGACCTGGCATCGCACGGTCCACTGCTGCGCCAGCTGCTGCAGCGCGTGTACCGCGGCGCGGCCGAGGTCGTGACGCTCGGCTCGAGCCTGGTCGCCGACGTGGCCCAGTTCGTGCCGGCCGACCAGATCACGATCATCCCCAACTCGACGTTGCGCGGTCCCGTCGCCCCGCGCCCGGACGACGGGCGCTTCCGCGCGCTCTTCCTCTCGAACCTGATGCCCGAGAAGGGCGTCGAGGCCTGCATCCGGGTCGCCGCGCGCCTCCTCGCCGAGCGGCCCGAGGGCGACTGGCACTTCGACATCGCCGGTGCCGGCTCCGCCGAGCGCATCGACGAGCTCGCTGCGATGATCCGCGACGCCGGGCTCGACGACCGCGTGACGCTGCACGGCGCCGTCCGCGGCGAGGGCAAGTGGCGGCTGCTGTCCGAGGCCGACGTGCTGGTCTTCCCGTCGACCTACCGCCTCGAGGCCCAGCCGCTGACGATCGTCGAGGCGATGTCGGTCGGACTGCCGGTCGTCGCCTACGACAACGGCGGCATCCGCGACATGGTCGCCGACGGCCGCTCGGGAGTGCTCGTCCCGGCGGGGGACGAGCAGGCGCTCGCGGCCGCGGTGCTGCGGATGCTCGGCGACGGTCCCGGCACGATGCGGGACGGCGCGCACGAGGTCTACCGGACCGCTCATGCGCCAGAGCGCTACACGGCCGCCTGGCTGCGAGTGCTCGAGACGCCGTCGATCTCGTCATGACCCGCGAGGCGCCGGGCGCCGGGGGTTTCGCGGACTCGTTCGCCGCATTCAGGACGCTCACCGCTGCCGACTGGGCCGCGAATCCGCGTGATTTCAAGTCACGCGCGGTGCTCGTGGCGTTCCGGCTGGCGCAACTCGCGATGGGCACTCCTGCACGGCTCCGTCTGCGGGCGGTCATCCCTGTCGCGCTCTACCGGGCATGGACCGAGTCGGTCGTCGGCATCGAACTGCGCCCGAAGACGCGCGTCGGAGGCGGTCTGACGATCTATCACGGGTACGGTCTCGTCGTGAACGACCACACGGTGATCGGCGAGCACGTCGTCCTGCGCAACGGCGTCACGATCGGGCACCGCGTCGACGGCGGCCCCTCGCCTCGAATCGGCGACCGCGTGCGGTTCGGTGCGGGCGCGATCGTCCTGGGCGACATCGCGGTCGGCGACGACGCGCAGATCGGTGCAGGCGCCGTCGTGCTGCACGACGTGCCCGCCGGGCGGAGCGCCGTCGGCAACCCGGCGCGCATCCTCGGCGACCCGACGTGACCGACGGCGCGACGTCCGGACCGGACGTCTACATGATGGCGTTCGCCTGCGAGCCGGGCAGGGGCAGCGAACCCGGGGTCGGCTACGTCTTCGCGCAGGCCCTCGAACGGTTCGGGCGGGAGTCCGGCCGCCGGGTCGTCCTGGTCACCAGGCCGCACCGCGTCCAGGCGATCCAGAACGCGCTCGTCGCGGACGGCGGCGGCCGGCTGACCGTGCTGGCGGTGCACATCCCGGCCCTGCTGGTCCGCCTCACGGGGCGCCGCTTCGTCCGCGCCGCCTGCGTCGTGTGGCAGTGGCGGGCGACCAGGAGCGTGCGGCGCATGATCGTCGCATCAGGGCGCGACGCCGTGGTGCACCACGTCACGTTCGCGACGGAGAGCGTGCCGACCTTCGAAGGCCGGCTGCGCGACGTCGCAGCACTCGCCGTCGGCCCGGCCGGCAGCAGTCTCGCCGCACGCGGCGTCCTGCCGGTCCGGCTGCTGCGCGCCGCGATCGCGCGGCGCACCCTCGGCCCGGCCGATCTGCTGATCGCGCAGGGCAAGTACGTGGAGACGCGATGGCGGGCGGCGTACCCTGAAAGCCGGATGGCCGTCGAACCGAACATCGTCATCGACGCGGGCACCCCCGGACCGATCGAATGGGACGTGGCCTGCATCGGGCTCCTGATCCCGCGCAAGCGCGTCGACCTGTCCCTGCGCGCATTCGCCGCCGGCGCTCCCGCGGACGCCCGCATGGCCCTGCTGGGCGACGGGCCGCTCCAGGCCGAGTTGGAGGCGCTCGCCGCCGAACTCGGTGTCGCGGACCGCGTGACGTTCTTCGGCTGGGCGGACCGTGCGACGGCGCTGCACGTCCTCGCCACGTCGAAGGTGCTGCTGCACCCGTCGATGCGGGAGGGTTCGGCCTGGGTGGTCGGCGAGGCGCAGTCGTTCGGCTGTCATCCCATCGCCGTGCGCGGCTCGGGCGCCGACGTGACGGTGGAGCAGGGGGGGATCGGCACCGTGGTCGACGTGGCCACGCCCGAGGCCCTCGGCGCGGCGCTCGCCGCGGCGCTCGACGCTCCCCGAGCGGCGCCGAGCGCGCGCTGGTCGGCGGCCCGCATCCCGCAACTGCTGAGCGACTGGTATGCGATCGCATGGGACCACGCGGCCGCCAGGGTCGGGAGTGCGCGGTGAGGAGCTCCCGCAAGCTCGTGGCCGGCCTGCTCGATGCGGGTTGTGCCGCACTCGGCACGTTCCTGGCCGGCATCATCGCGGTGCGATCGCTCGACACGACCACGCTCGCGCTGTACGCGGTGCTCTTCAGCGCCACGGTGTTCGCGATGCTGCTGCCGCGGCAGCTGCACTACATCCCGTCGCAGATCGCGGCGAACCTCGAACCCGACCTGCGATCGCCCGACATCCGCGGCGACGCCCGCCGGGCGGGGCTCGTGAGTGCAGGCACCTTCGTGATCGTCGTCATCAGCGGCCTGCTGCTCGTCGGCACGACGAACTGGGTGACCTGCCTCGTCATGGGGCTCACCGCAGCGGCCTACGCGGTGGTCTCGCCGATGCAGGACCACGTCCGTGCTTCCTTGCACCTCGTCGACCGGCACTTCTCGGCGGCGCTGACGTCGGTGACGCTCGCGTGCGTCACCGGGGCGGCCTGCATCCTGTCCGTCACCCACGCGCAGGCGGCGGGTACCGATCTGCTGCCGTTCGGCTCCCTGTTCCTCGGCAATGTCGCGTCGCTCGTGGTGGGGCTGCTGCTGCTGCGCGCCGCGCAGCTGCACCAGCGCTACACGCCCGCCGCGCTCGTGGTCCGTGCCCGGTTCCTGTTCGCCGAGCTCGCGGTGCAGGGTGCCTGGTTCGCATGCAACTACGTCGTGCTCTTCGTGCTCGGAGCCGCGGCGCTCGGTCACCTCGAGACGGCCCGTGTCACCGCGTCGCCCATCAACATCCTGTCCACCGCAGTGCTCACCTTCATGGGACCCGCGATGCTGCGGAAGCTGCACGCGACGAAGGACAACCCGCACGGTCCGCGCGGCGAGATCGTGCGCACGGTGATCGTGCTGGTGGTCGGCGGCGGCATCTACATCGCGATCCTCGCCGCGTTCAGTCCGGTCTTCAGCACGATCCTGGACAAGCACATCGACGTCGGCCTCTCGACCGCCAGGATCGTCGGGTTCACGATCGAGGGCACGTCGAGCATCGCCGCGTTCATCGTCTTCGCGATGGGTCAGACGAAGTCGGCGCTCGGCATGGCCATCACCGCCGGCGGCATGGGCCTCGGTCTCACCGCGCTCGGCACCCTGGTCATCGGCCCCTACGCGCTCCCGGTCGGCCAGGGGATCGGCATGGGCACCCGGCTCGTCCGGTCGCTCGTGCTCGTCGGCCGGCACGTGGGCGACGCGTCACCCGACGGGCAGCCGCCCGATGCGTCGTCGCAGCACGAGCCGGTCGAGCGCGCCTAGCGTCGCCGCCTGCGGCTCGAGCCACGCACGCAGCCGGGCGCCCGCCTCGCGTTCCTCCGTGGACTCGCGCAGCCGGGTGACCGCGCTGTGCCGGAGTACCGCCGTCGCGTCGCGGAGCGGCTCCGGCAGCAGCGCGCCGTAGGCCGCATCGAGCACGGGATCGTCGGTCGGCGGCCGCCACGCGCCGGTGATGGACGCCGCATGGCGCCGGTACCCGAGCACCGGCGCGGGTGTCTGTCGCAGCCGGAGACCCGCGGCAGCGGCGCGCAGCCACAGTTCGTAGTCCTCGACGAGCGTCTTCGTGTATCCGCCGACCGAGGTGATCGCGCTCCGGCGGCAACTCATCGTCGGGTGGGAGAAGTAGTTGCCGATCAGCAGGTGGAACCGCGCGGCGACCGGATGCACCGGGGTCGGTGTGCTGATGCCGCTCGGGCGTCCGCGCCCGTCGATCAGCACCGACGAGCCGAAGACGAAATCGGTCGTCCGCAGATGCAGCAGTTGCGTGGCGAACCGACCGGGAAGGCAGACGTCGTCGGCGTCCATCCGGCCGACGAACTCGCTGTCCGACTCGCCGATGCCACGGTTCAGCGCGAGGGCGACACCGGTCGGCGCCTCGTTCACGAGGACCCGGACGCGCCGGTCGCGGGTCCGGGCGGCGTCGAGGATCGCCGGTGTCGCGTCCGTGCTGCCGTCGTCGACGACAACCAGCTCGCCGTCGCGCGGGAGCGCCGCCAGCGTGCTGGTGAGCGCGCGGGGCAGGTGCGCCTGCCCGTCCTTGACGGGCAGGACGACGGAGAGGCGAGGCACGGTCAGGCCCCGACCGCGACGGTCGAGCGCGGCTCGGACGGGACGCCGGCGCGAGCGGCCGGTGCTTTCAGCGACCGGACCGTCCAGACCATCGCCGCGGTCACGAGCGCGGCGAGCAGCTCGTGCAGGATCACGAGCTGCGGCGGCAGCCCGTTGTGCGCCTGCACGACGCCGACCACGATCTGCGCGATCTCCACGGCGAGCAGCGCGGACACCGGCGCCACCATCCGCCGATGCACGATCGCCCCGACGAGCAGGACGAGGGTCGCGATGCCGAGCCCGTAGGCGGGCAGACTGTGGAAGTCCTGCAGCACGACCGGATCGAGCCCGTTCCGGATCGAGTGCGCGTCGCCCGCGTGCGGGCCCGATCCCGTGGTGAGGATGCCGAGCACGAGCGTCACCGCGAGGAGCAGGGTCGTGATGTGGGCGACGATCACGTACCAGAGCGGTGCGGCCCGTTCACGGCGTCCGGGTTCCGACCGGCTGCGCTCCACGAACACCGTCATCAGCGCGACGAGCAGGAGCGAGAACACGAAGTGCGCCCCGACCATCCAAGGGTTCAGCTTCGTGAGCACGGTGATGCCGCCGATGACCGCCTGGAGCGGGATGCTGATCAGCTGGGCGAGCGCGAGGACGAACAGGTCGCGACGTGAACGCCACTGCCGGACGACGGCCAGGAACGCGAGCAGAGCGACCACGGTGAGCACGCCGGTGAGCAGCCGGTTGCCGAACTCGATGAGCCCGTGGACGCCCATCGCGGCCGTCGGCTGCAGCGTCTCCGCGGTGCACCTCGGCCACGTCGGGCAGCCGAGCCCCGAATCCGTCAGACGGACGGCGGCGCCCGTGGCGACGAGCAGGATCTCGGCCGCGAGTGAGGCGACCGCGATGATCCGGACCCATCCGGTGACGGTCCGCGGCACGACGCGACCGAGCTGGGAGCCCTGAGGGTCCTCGTGGGCTCGATTCATCGGTCCTCCCAGCTGTGTCCGGGTGCGGCCGCTACCATTGGGCAAGCGGAATCGAGCCGGCAGGTGCCAGATCGGCAGCTCTCAGATCGCCCGCTGACCTGGCCGCACACGGATTGTAAGGTGCGCCGCCCACGGGAATGCCGGGCCACGGGCCCGGGTTGCCCAGAGAAGTACCTATCGCAAGCAGTGATGCGCACGGCTCCACCGTGCGCACGCCGACCATGAAGGGGATGCGGATGTCGGACGTCCTGATCGACCGCCCGGAACTCGAGGGTCTCGGCACATATGAATTCGGCTGGTCCGACTCGGATGCCGCGGGCGCTTCGGCGCGTCGCGGGATCAACCCCGACGTCGTCAAGGACATCTCGCGGCGCAAGGACGAGCCGGAGTGGATGCTGAAGAACCGGCTCCAGGGGCTGGCGCTGTTCGGCAGAAGCCGATGCCGACCTGGGGAGCCGACCTGTCCGGGATCGACTTCGACAACATCAAGTACTTCGTGCGGTCCACCGAGAAGCAGGCGCAGACCTGGGAAGACCTCCCCGAGGACATCAGGACGACCTACGAGAAGCTCGGCATCCCCGAGGCCGAGCGCAAGCGTCTCGTCGCCGGCGTCGCCGCCCAGTACGAGTCCGAGGTCGTCTACCACTCGATCAACGAGGAGCTCGAGGCCAAGGGTGTCATCTTCATGGACACCGACACGGCGCTGCGCGAGCACCCCGAGTTCTTCACCGAGTACTTCGGCACCGTCATCCCGGCCGGCGACAACAAGTTCGCGGCGCTCAACACGGCGGTCTGGTCCGGCGGCTCGTTCGTCTACGTGCCGCCTGGCGTCCACGTCGAGATCCCCCTGCAGGCCTACTTCCGCATCAACACCGAGAACATGGGCCAGTTCGAGCGGACGCTGATCATCGCGGACGAGGGCTCCTACGTGCACTACATCGAGGGCTGCACGGCGCCCATCTACAAGAGCGACTCGCTGCACTCCGCGGTGGTCGAGATCATCGTGAAGAAGAACGCCCGCGTGCGGTACACGACGATCCAGAACTGGTCGAACAACGTCTACAACCTCGTCACCAAGCGCGCCATCGCGCACGAGGGCGCGACCATGGAATGGATCGACGGCAACATCGGATCGAAGGTCACGATGAAGTACCCGTCGATCTACCTGGTGGGGGAGCACGCCAAGGGCGAGACCCTCTCCGTGGCGTTCGCGGGTCCCGGTCAGCACCAGGACGCCGGCGCGAAGATGATCCACATGGCGCCGTACACGCAGTCGTCGATCGTCTCGAAGTCGATCGCCCGCGGCGGGGGCCGCGCCGGGTACCGCGGCGAGGTGCGGGTCGACGCGAACGCGCACCACTCGGCCAACACGGTGCGGTGCGACGCGCTCCTCGTCGACACCATGTCCAGGTCGGACACCTACCCGTCGATCGACATCCGCGTCGACGACGTGCAACTCGGGCACGAGGCGACCGTCTCCCGCGTCAGCGAGGAGCAGCTCTTCTACCTGATGAGCCGCGGCATGCCCGAGGACGAGGCCATGGCCATGATCGTCCGCGGGTTCATCGAACCGATCGCGCGCGAGCTGCCCATGGAGTACGCGCTCGAACTGAACAAGCTCATCGAGATGGGCATGGAAGGCAGCGTGGGCTGAGCGATGGCGACCACTCCACTCGTCTCGGACGCGACGACCGCTCACGCGGTTCCGGTCCAGACCAGGAAACGAGCGATTCACCTCGTACGACGTCAGCGCGTTCCCACTCGTCACCGGGCGGGAGATCGCCTGGAAGTACACGCCGGTCGATCGGCTCGCCCCGCTCGTCGACGGCGTACTGTCGGCGGAGGCGCCGACCTGGACACTGACCGCGCCGGGTGACGGGGCCACCGTGCGATTCGTCGACCGCACGGATGCGCGCATCGGCACCGCCGGCATCCCCGAGGACCGCGTCGCCGCGAACGCGTGGAGCTCCTTCGAGCGCGCCATGGCGATCGAGGTCACGAGCGAGCAGTCGGGCGTCGTGACGATCGCCCGCCGGTTCCCCTCGGCTCCGGCTGCCGCGCACACGATCGTGGACGTCGCCCCGAACGCGAACGCGGTCCTGGTGCTCGAGAACCGCGGACACGCGACCCTCGCGGAGAACGTCGAGATCCTGGTCGGCGACGGGGCGTCACTCACCCTCGTCACCGTGCAGGACTGGACGGACGACTCGGTGCACGTCGCGACACACTTCGCGCAGGTGGGCCGCGACGCCCGACTCAAGCACATCGTCGTCTCACTCGGGGGAGCGGTGGTGCGGGTCAACCCCTCCGTCACGCTCGCCGGCTCCGGCGCCGCCGCCGACCTGTTCGGCGTCTACTTCGCCGACGCCGGCCAGCATCTCGAGCAGCAGGTGTTCCTGTTCCACAAGGCTGACCACACCGTCGGCAGGGTGAATTACAAGGGCGCGCTGCAGGGCGCCGGTGCCCACACCGTGTGGATCGGGGATGTGCTGATCGGGCCGGATGCGACCGGCACCGACTCGTACGAGCAGAACCGCAACCTGGTGCTGTCCGAGGGCACACGCGCGGACAGCATCCCGAACCTCGAGATCGAGACCGGCGACATCCTCGGCGCCGGCCACGCGTCCGCGACGGGCCGGTTCGACGACGAGCAGTTGTTCTACCTGCAGGCCCGCGGTATCCCGGAGCCCGAAGCGCGGCGCCTCGTCGTGCGCGGCTTCCTCGCGGAGATCGTGCAGCGCATCGGAGTCCCGGCACTCGAAGCCCGGCTTCACGCGGCGATCGAGGAGGAGCTCTCAGGAGGTCGCCGTGGCTGACGCCCCCGAGCGGGTCTGCTCGCTGCGTGACCTCGGCGCGAACGAGGCGCTCCGCGTCATCGTCGGCGGCGTGCCGATCGCGGTCGTGAAGGACTCCGCCGGAGCGGTCTTCGCCATCGGCGACACGTGCACGCACGGCGACATCTCCCTCGCCGAAGGATTCGTCGAGGGCGACACCCTCGAGTGCTGGGCGCACGGCTCCAAGTTCCGGCTCACCACCGGGAAGCCATTGACCCTGCCGGCCTACGAGCCGGTCCCCGTGTTCCGGGTGACGGTGGAGGGCGACGACGTGCTCGTCGACCCGACCCCCGTCCCCGCATCCGAACTCCCCGCCTGACGGCGGTACCGAAAGGCACCCCCATGTCCACTTTGCAGATCAACGACCTCCACGTCAGCGTCGAGACCGACCAGGGCACGAAGCAGATCCTCCGCGGCGTCGACCTCACCATCAACGAGGGCGAGACCCACGCGATCATGGGCCCGAACGGCTCGGGGAAATCGACGCTCGCGTACACGATCGCCGGCCACCCGAAGTATCACGTCGAGAGCGGTTCGATCACGTTCGACGGGCAGGACGTCCTCGCGATGACCGTCGACGAGCGCGCGAGGGCCGGCCTCTTCCTGGCGATGCAGTACCCCGTCGAGATCCCGGGCGTCACCGTGTCGAACTTCCTGCGCACCGCGAAGACCGCCGTCACCGGCGAGGCCCCGCCCCTGCGGCCGTGGCTGAAAGAGGTCCGCGAGTCGATGAAGGCGCTGCGGATGGACAACGCGTTCTCCGAGCGCAACGTGAACGAGGGCTTCTCCGGCGGCGAGAAGAAGCGCCACGAGATCCTGCAGATGGAACTGCTCAAGCCGAAGTTCGCCGTGCTCGACGAGACCGACTCCGGGCTCGACGTCGACGCGCTCAAGATCGTGTCGGAGGGCGTCAACCGCGCCAAGGCGAACACCGGGCTCGGCGTGCTGCTGATCACCCACTACACGCGCATCCTGCGGTACATCCGCCCGGACTTCGTGCACGTGTTCGTCGCCGGCCGGGTGGCCGAAGAGGGCGGCCCCGAGCTCGCCGAGCGACTCGAGGACGAGGGCTACGACCGGTTCGTCGACGTCCCGGTGACGCAGTGACCGCGGTCTCGCTCGCCCCCGACCGGTTCGACGAGATCACGGAGGCGTTGAAGGACGTCGTCGACCCCGAGCTCGGCGTCAACGTCGTCGACCTGGGCCTCATCTACGACCTCACGTGGGACGACGAGCACGACGCCCTCGTGATCAGCATGACCCTGACGTCGGCCGGCTGCCCGCTGACCGACGTGATCGAGGAGGAGACCGCGCAGGCCCTCGACGGCCACGTCGAGCGCTTCCGAATCAACTGGGTGTGGATGCCGCCATGGGGTCCCGAGCGCATCACCGACGACGGCCGCGACATGATGCGGGCCATCGGGTTCCAGATCTGAGTTCATGGTCTTCGGCGCGTGCACGCGCCGAAGAATCCGTGGGCGTCCGGTCGGCCGAGCAGGTCGGCCGGCCTCCCTGTCCCAGCGACCGGTCGCGGCCTTTCGGCCCATGCGCCTTATCGCGGTTCAGGAGATGCGACGCGGTTCAGGACCGAACGGGCGACACGCCGCCGTTCGGTCCTGAACCGCGTTCGATTCGGGCTTATCTCCTGAACCGCGCTACCTGCGAGCTGCGTTCACGGCCTTCCAGGCGAGGGGGAGGAGCGCGCCGGCGACCAGCGCCTTGACCGCGTCGCCCACGAGGAAGGGCAGGACGCCGGAGCCGAACGTGGCCGCCGCGAGCGAGCCGTAGCCCATGGCGCCGTGCCAGACCGTCGGGCCGTACCCGTTCAGCACGGCCGCCAGCCACGGCAGGCCGAAGGCGTACATGACGATCGTGCCGGCGGCGAACGACACGATCGTGCCGACGACCTTGCGGTCCCACTCGCGCTGGGCCAGCCAGCCGACCAGTGCCGCCGCGACGACGAAGCCGATGATGAAGCCGCCGGAAGGCAGTGCGAAGAGGCTTCCCGACTTGTGATCCGCGAAGACCGGCGCGCCGAGCACCCCGACGACGGCGTAGAGCACCATCGAGAGCGCGCCGCGCACGGTACCGAGCACGGTCCCCACCAGCAGCACCGCGAACGTCTGGCCGGTGATCGGCACCGGCCACATCGGGATCGCGAGCTGCGCGAGCCCAGCCGTCAGGCCCGCGCCGGCGACGATCAGCACGACGTCGACGAAGAGGTGACGCGGCAGAACGCGGTCGGCGAGCACCGGCCGCCTGGGGGCGATGGACAAGGTCGACATGGGGCTCCTGGTCGTCGGTGAAGAGGGCAACGCGCTCGCCCTTAGACTAGAGGGCCGTCCCGGCGTGCGACCCGGACGATCTCCACTACCGGAACGGGGTTTCGCTGTGCTTGCCGTGCACGACCTCGAGATCTCCGTCGGTGCGCGTCTGCTGATGGCCGACGTGAACTTCCGCGTCGGCAACGGTGACAAGGTCGGCCTCGTCGGCCGCAACGGCGCCGGCAAGACCACGCTGACCAAGGCGCTCGCCGGCCAGGCGCAGCCGAACGCCGGCACGATCGACCGTTCGGGCGAGATCGGGTATCTGCCCCAGGACCCGCGCGCCGGTGACCCGACCCAGCTCGCCCGCACCCGCATCCTCGACGCGAGAGGTCTCGGCACGGTGGCGCTCGATCTCGCCGCGGTGACCGAGCGGATGGGGTCGGACGATCCCGCGGTCGCCGAGAAGGCCCTGAAGCGCTACGCGGTGCTCGAGGAGGAGTTCCTCGCGCGCGGTGGCTACGCGGCGGAGGCGGAGGCGGCCGCCATCGCCAGCAACCTGGCGCTGCCCGACCGGATCCTCGACCAGCCGCTCTCGACCCTGTCGGGCGGTCAGCGCCGCCGCATCGAACTGGCGCGCATCCTGTTCTCCGACGCCGACACCCTGATCCTCGATGAGCCGACGAACCACCTCGACGCCGACTCGATCATCTGGCTGCGCGACTTCCTGAAGACCTACAAGGGCGGCGCGATCGTGATCAGCCACGACGTCGACCTCGTGGGCGACGTCGTCAACCGGGTGTTCTACCTGGACGCGAACCGCCAGGTCCTCGACGTGTACAACATGGGCTGGCGCGACTACCTGCGGCAGCGCGAGGCCGACGAGCAACGACGCAAGCGGGAACGCGCCAACGCGGAGAAGAAGGCCTCGGCCCTGCAGCTGCAGGCGGCGAAGATGGGCGCCAAGGCGACCAAGGCCGTGGCGGCGCAGAACATGGTGCGTCGCGCCGAGCGCCTGCTCGCCGGACTCGAAGAGGTGCGGCAGGTCGACCGGGTCGCCAAGCTGCGCTTCCCCGACCCGGCGCCCTCCGGCAAGACGCCGCTGATGGCGAGCGACCTCTCCAAGTCCTACGGCTCGCTCGAGATCTTCTCGGCGGTCGACCTGGCGATCGACCGCGGCTCGAAGGTCGTCATCCTCGGGCTGAACGGCGCGGGCAAGACGACGCTGCTGCGCATCCTCGCCGGTGTCGACCAACCCGACACCGGATCGATCGAACCGGGATACGGCTTGCGGGTCGGCTACTACGCCCAGGAGCACGAGACGATCGACGTGCACCGCTCCGTGCTCGACAACATGCTGTCCGCGGCGCCCGCACTCTCCGCGACCGAGGCGCGTCGCGTGCTCGGCTCGTTCCTCTTCACCGGGGACGACTCCGACAAGCCCGCCGGCGTGCTGTCCGGCGGCGAGAAAACGCGGCTCGCGCTGGCGATGCTCGTCGTCTCGGCCGCGAACGTGCTGCTGCTGGACGAGCCCACCAACAACCTCGACCCGGCGAGCCGCGAGGAGATCCTCGGCGCGCTCGCGAATTACACGGGGGCGGTCGTCCTCGTGAGCCACGACGAGGGCGCGGTCGAGGCACTGAATCCGGAGCGGGTGCTCATCATGCCCGAGGGCACGGAGGACCACTGGAACCCCGACTACTTCGACTTGATCAGCGTCTCCTGACCCGCACGCGCCGGCGGCGCCGGCCGAATCAGGCGGCGAGCGCCGGCGTCAGTGGCCGCTGAGGAGCGCGTCCTCGGCGGACTCGTCGGACGGCGCACGACGGGAGCGGCGCACGGTCGCCCGCTCGTCGGCGGCGAGCACCTCCGGATCGCCGGCGTCCCGCAGGTCGCGCCGCACGGACCACGCCAGGGCGCCGAACCCGCCGAACGCGAACAGGATCCATTGGAGCGCGTACGACAGGTGCATGCCCTCGTCGAACTCGGGCCGGGGGAGCGAGGTCGGCACCGGTGTGACCGAGGGACTCTCGACGACCATCTGACCGTAGGCGGAGACGATCGTGTCGGCACCGGTCTCCGCGCGGACCGCGGTCAGATCGATGTCGTTGAGCTGGCCGCCCGTGATGGCGCCGCCGGTCGCCTCGGGCGGTTGGAGCCGCGAGACCACGGTGACGGTGCCGTGCGGCGGCGTCGGCACGCTCGCCGGGGCCCCGAGCCCCTTCGTGCCGACCGAGATCCAGCCGCGATCGACCACGAACACGGTGCCGTCGGCGGCCTGGAGCGGCGTCAGCACCTCGAAGCCCGGGTTGCCGTCCAGGGACCGGCTCCGCACGAGCAGCTGCTCGTCGGTGAGGTACACGCCCGTGATGCGCACCGGCCGCCACGCGTTCGCCGGCAGGTACCGACCACCGGGCAGCGCGGAGTCGAGCGGCGCGGGCGTCGCCGACCAGTTCCTCGCGATCAGCGCGTTCGCTGCCGCGGTCTCGTCACGGCGCGCGAACTGCCACCACGACAGCAGTGCGCACCCGATCGCGAAGAGGATCACGAGCGCGAGTGAGCGGCGCCACTGTCCGGTCGTGACGATGCGACGCACGATCGTGAGAGTCAGCTTCACGTCCGCACCTCCTCGTGCCCGAAGGGTACTGCGACCACGGGGAACGACCGGGCGCGGAGGAAGTCCCCGAGCGCCTCGACGTGGTCGGCGCACGCCAGCCACACCTTGACCCGATCCTCCGCGTGGATGCGGGGATTTCGCCATTCGATCCGGAACGCGGCAGTCGCCGTGCAGCCGGCACGCGAGCAGATCCGCTCGGTCATTGCCCCGCTACCGGCGGCTCGATGGCCAGCACGGTCGGCGTTCCGGGCGAGATCGGGTCGCTCGCCCCGGAGGATCCGGCGTTCGCGATGACGACCGCGATGTACGGCAGCACGATCGCGGCGATCCCGAACACCCACCTGGTCCAGTTCGGGTCGACCACCAGTGCGATCAGGCAGACGGACCGGATCGTCATCGCGATCGTGTACTTGCGGATGCGCGCGCGCCGATCATCGGCCGGAGAGCGACGGAGCGAGGTGGCGGTCTGAACCTGAGGGCGAGGCACGGTCCCTCCAGGGTACGCCGCGCCCGCTGCGCCCCTGCTCGGAAGATCGATCCGGTCACGCTGCGGTGCGAGGCTATGCTCGCAGGCGGTCTGCCGCCAGGAGACCGGACGGAGACCGGCAGTGACGGGAACAGCATGACGGACGCAGCCACTCCCAGGACCGTCGTGGTGACGGGCGGCAACCGGGGCATCGGACGTGCCATCGCAGCCGCCTTCGTCGAGGCCGGCCATCGGGTCGCCGTCACCGCTCGGTCCGGTGAGGGACCTGACGGCACGATGACCGTGCGTGCCGATGTGACCGACTCCGCGAGCATCGACGCGGCGTTCACCGAGGTCGAGCGTGCGCTCGGCCCGATCGAGGTTCTGGTGGCCAACGCGGGGATCACCAAGGACAACCTGCTGGTCCGCATGACGGAGACGGACTTCGACGAGGTCGTCGCGACGAACCTCGGGGGCACGTTCCGCGTCGTGAAGCGCGCGTCCCGCGGCATGCTCCGGGCCCGCTTCGGCCGCATCGTGCTCATCTCCAGCATCAGCGGCCTGGTGGGCGCCGCCGGACAGGTCAACTACTCCGCGTCGAAGTCGGCACTCATCGGGTTCGCGCGCTCACTCACCCGCGAGCTCGGCGGCCGGAACATCACCGCGAACGTCGTCGCACCCGGCTTCATCGAGACGGACATGACCGATGCGCTCTCCGAAGAGATCTCGGCCGAGTACAAGAGCCGCATCCCGCTCGGCCGCTACGGTTCGACGGACGAGGTCGCGAAGGTCGTCGTCTGGCTGACGAGCGACGACGCGGCGTACATCTCCGGCGCGGTCATCCCCGTCGACGGCGGCCTCGGCATGGGCCACTGACATGACCGCCGGCAGTGGAGTCCTCGTCGTGCTTGACGTGGACTCCACGCTGATCGAGGACGAGGTCATCGAACTGCTCGCGGATGCGGCCGGTGCGCGGGCCGAAGTCGCTCGTGTCACCGAGGCGGCGATGCGCGGCGAGGTCGATTTCGCGGCGAGCCTCTCGGCGCGCGTCGCCCTGCTGCGGGGCCTGCCGGCCCCCACGATCGCCACAGTCGTGGAGCGGGTGCGGGTGACTGCCGGGGTGCGCGAACTGATCGCCGCCGTGCACGCGGCGGGCGGTCGGATCGGCGCGGTGTCGGGCGGGTTCCACGAGGTGCTGGACCCGCTGGCCGAGCAGCTCGGCCTCGACGCGTGGCGCGCGAACCGCCTCGACCAGGACGACGGGCTGCTCACCGGGCGCGTGCTGCCGCCGATCATCGACGCGGCGGCGAAACGCGACGCGCTCCGCGAGTGGGGAGACCGATTCGGCGTGCCCCCCTCTCGACGGATCGCGATCGGCGACGGTGCGAACGACCTACTGATGCTCGCCGACGCCGCGCTCTCGATCGCATTCGACGCCAAGCCCGCGGTGCGGGCGGTCGCCGATGTCGTGCTCGACGGCCGGGACCTCGGTCCGGTCGTCGCCCTGCTCGGACTGGGTCAGCCGGTCAGGGCGCGACCCTGACACCCTTGCCGACGACGGTCAACCCGCCTTCGGTGACGGTCAGACCGCGCTCACGGTCGCGCTCGTGCTCGACGCCGACCCGTGCGCCGTCCTCGATGACCACGTTCTTGTCGAGGATGGCTCGCTGCACGACGGCGCCGCGGCCGATGCGCACCCGGTCGAAGAGCACCGAGTCGATCACCGCGGCCCCCGACTCGGCCGTCGCCCACGGGCCGAGCACCGAGTTCACGATCCGGGCGCCGGAGAAGAGCGATCCGGGCGAGACGATCGAGTCGTGCACGACCGTGTTGTTGCCCCATCCGTCGCGCACGAACTTCGCCGGCGGCGAGTTCAGCTGCTGCGTGTAGATCGGCCACGACCGGTTGTAGAGGTTGAAGATCGGCAGCGCCGACACCAGGTCCATGTGCGCGTCGTAGAACGACTCGATGGTGCCCACGTCGCGCCAGTAGTACCGGTCACGGTCGGTGGATCCCGGCACCTCGTTGCGGATGAGGTCGTAGACCCCCGCGTCGCCCGCTTTCACGAAGGCGGGGATGATGTCACCGCCCATGTCGTGCTTGGAGCCGTTCAGGTCCGCGTCCGACCGCACCGCCTCGACGAGGGCTTCGGTGTTGAACACGTAGTTCCCCATCGACGCGAGCACCTCGCCGGGTGAATCGGCCAGCCCGACCGCGTTCTTCGGCTTCTCGAGGAACTCGCGGATCACCGTCGGGTCCTTCGGGTCGACGTCGATGACGCCGAACGAGGGGGCGAGCTCGATCGGCTGGCGGATCGCCGCGACCGTCGCGGACTTGCCCGACGCGATGTGCGCGTCGATCATCTGGCTGAAGTCCATGCGGTAGACGTGGTCGGCGCCGACCACGACGACGATGTCGGGCTGCTCGTCACCGATCAGGTTCAGGCTCTGGTAGATCGCGTCGGCGCTGCCGGCGAACCACCGCTTGCCGAGGCGCTGCTGCGCCGGCACGGACGCGACGTAGGAGTTGAGGAGACCCGAGAGCCGCCACGTCTCCGCCACGTGCCGGTCGAGGCTGTGCGACTTGTACTGCGTCAGCACGACGATCTGCGTGATGCCGGAGTTCAGCAGGTTGGACAGCGCGAAATCGATGAGTCGGTAGACCCCGCCGAACGGCACTGCCGGTTTGGCACGGTCCTCGGTGAGCGGCATCAGGCGCTTGCCCTCGCCGCCGGCCAGGACGATGCCGAAGATCTTCTTCGATGCCATGGCGTCACTGTATGCCCCAGCAACGGGCCTTGGATATGCATGTCCACAGTGGTCCCGCAGGCCCCCGTGAGAGGCCTGCCGGCACCCAGGAGAAACCCCCCGAGCGCTCCGGGACGACCCGGTACTAGGTTGTGGCCATGCGCGTCGATCTGCTGACGAAGGAGTACCCGCCGGAGATCTACGGGGGTGCGGGTGTGCACGCCGCCGAGCTGGTGAAGGCGCTCCGGACCAGGCTCGACGTCGTCGTGCGGTGCTTCGGCGCCGAGCGCGACGAGCCGGGGGTGTTCGCCTACCGGACCCCTCAGGAACTCGCCGCGGCGAACGGCTCCATCCAGACCCTGGGTGTCGACCTCCAGATGGCACAGGCGTGCGCCGGGGCGGACCTCGTGCATTCGCACACCTGGTACGCGAACGCCGGCGGCCACCTCGCGAAACAGCTGCACGGGATCCCGCACGTGGTCACCGCCCACAGCCTCGAACCCCTTCGCCCGTGGAAGGCCGAGCAGCTCGGTGGCGGCTACCGCATCTCGAGCGAGATCGAGCGAACCGCGTTCGAGGCGGCCGACGCGGTCATCGCGGTGAGCGGCGGCATGGGTGCCGACATCCTGCGCAGCTACCCCGGCATCGACCCGGCGAAGATGCACGTCGTCTACAACGGCATCGACCTCGAACGGTGGCGCCCCACCGACGACCTGGATCTGGTCAGGTCGTTCGGCATCGATCCCGAACGGCCCACGATCATCTTCGTCGGCCGCATCACGCGGCAGAAGGGTCTGCCGTACCTGCTGCGCGCGGCCCGCTCGCTGCCGACCGAGGTCCAGCTCGTGCTGTGCGCGGGCGCCCCGGACACGCCCGAGATCATGGCGGAGGTGAGCGGCCTCGTCGCCGAGCTGGGCGAGGAGCGCTCGGGTGTCGTCTGGATCGAGCGGATGCTGCCGCAACCGGAACTGGCAGCACTCCTCACGGCGGCCGACGTCTTCGTCTGCCCATCGGTCTACGAGCCGCTCGGCATCGTGAACCTGGAGGCCATGGCGTGCGGCACGGCCGTCGTCGGCACGGCGACCGGCGGGATTCCCGAGGTGATCGTGGACGGCGAGACCGGGCGCCTGGTCCCCATCGACCAGGCCACCGACGGCACCGGCACGCCGCTGGACCCCGAGCGCTTCGTCGCGGACCTGGCCGCAGCTCTCACCGAGGTCGTGATGGACAGGGAGCAGGCCGCCCGGTACGGCGTCGCAGGACGATCCCGGGCCGAGGCCGTCTTCGACTGGGACGCGATCGGCGAGCAGACCGCGGCGATCTACCGGGGACTCGTCGGCGCCTGACCCGACCGGGTTCTCGCGGCATTCCGCCGGTCAGGACGCACGGCGCACCCGCGAAACGGCGCTCCGGCCCGGGTCGCGGTGGCCGGATCGGCCGTGCGCCGCGGCTCGCCGCGACGGTCGGCGAGTGCCCGGCGTCGCGAGTGGGACCCCTCGGGCCGACGCCCTAGGCTTACCGCCATGCCGACCGTCCTGCAGTTCTCCGACGTGTCTCTGACCCGGAGCGGCACCGTGATCCTCGATGGCGTGACCTGGTCCGTCGACAGCTCGGAGCGGTGGGTGGTGCTCGGTCCGAACGGCGCGGGCAAGACCACGCTGCTGCAGCTCGCGGCCGCGCAGATGCATCCGTCCAAGGGCACCGTCACGGTGCTCGAGCGGGAGCTCGGCCGCACCGACGTCTTCGAGTTGCGTCCGCACATCGGATTCGCCTCGACCGCGATGGCGCGGCGCGTGCCGCCCGACGAGCGCGTGCTCGACGTGGTCATGACCGCCGCCTACTCGGTCACCGGCCGCTGGAACGAGCAGTACGAGGACATCGACGTCCGGCGAGCGGGCCGCGTGCTCGCGGAGTGGCGCCTCGACCATCTCGCCGACCGGCGCTTCGGCGATCTGTCGGACGGCGAGCAGAAGCGGGTCCAGATCGCCCGCGCCGTGATGACCGACCCAGAGCTGCTCCTGCTCGACGAGCCGGCGGCGAGCCTCGACCTCGGGGCCCGGGAGGAGTTGCTGCAGCTGCTCGGCGGGTATGCGAGTGCGCCCGCGGCACCGGGGATGATCATGGTCACGCACCATGTCGAGGAGATCCCCGTCGGCTTCACGCACGCGTTGCTGTTGCGAGCGGGCAGCATCGTCGCGGCGGGCACGATCGCCGAGACGATCACGTCCGAGCACATCGAAGCGACGTTCGGCCTGCCGGTGTCGGTGACCTCCTCCGGCGGCCGGTACGCGGCCAGGGCCGTCATCGCCTGACGCCGGTGCTTCGGCCCTGCGCGGGAACCCTGCTAGGATCGTTCGTCGGCTTCGCGCCGCCCTCGCGAGCCGCGCCACCGCGCGGCCACGCGTCACTCACCTCGCGATCGTAAGGATCATCCCGTCATGAAGACCGGCATCCACCCCGAGTACAAGCCCGTCGTGTTCCGCGACCTCGCCTCCGGCGCGACGTTCCTCACGCGCTCGACCGTCGGCTCCGGCAAGACGATCGAGTGGGAGGACGGCAACACCTACCCGGTCATCGACGTCGAGATCTCGTCCGCGTCGCACCCGTTCTACACGGGCAAGCAGCGGATCCTGGACAGCGCAGGTCGCGTCGAGAAGTTCAACAGCCGGTTCAAGAACTTCGGCGCCAAGAAGTAACTTCCCTACCCAAACGACGGCCTTTCGGCCGTTTTCGATGTGAAAACGGTGTCTGATCGGTGTGCGGGCGCGATTGGCCGTCGTTCGGTCAGGGCTCTGCCGGCGCCTGAGCGCCCCGAACTGCGGTTCGCGCCGACGTACGCGACGAAACGACGGCCATTCGAGGGCGGGCAGCGGTCAGGGGCCTGTTTTGCCGCCGATTGCGCCGAAAGGCCGTCGTTTGGTCAGTGGCTCGCGGATGGGCCATGCGCCCGACGTCGTGAACGCCGGATTCGTGCGGCGCATGTAGTCCTGGAAGCTCGCTGCCTGGTCGCGGGCCCACGCGATCTGCGAGTCGTGCAGGTGCTCGACGTCGATGTCGAGGACCTCGGGGAAGCGTCGGGCGATCGCTTGCGCGACCCGGCCGGCGGCGACCGCGTCCGCCCCGGCGTCATGGGCGTCGACGAGGTCGACGCCGTACACACCGGCCGCCGCCGTCAGGGTGCGCTTGCCTTTGCGGAATCGGTCGACCGCCTTGTCGATGACGAGCGGGTCGACGACGGGGGAGGCGTCCGCGATCGGGTCGAGGCCGTGCCGGCGGGCTTCGGCGGCCAACAGCGAGAGGTCGTACGGCGCGTTGTAGACGACGACCGGGAGGCCGCGTCGGAAGAGCAGGTCGACGGCGCGCACGATCTCCGCGACGGCGACCGCCGCCGCCGCGCCCTCGGCCCGCGCTCGCTCGGTGGTGATGCCGTGCACCGCTGTCGCCTGCTCGGGGATCGGTACCCCGGGGTCGACGAGCCAGGTGCGGCGCTCGACCACGGCACCGTGCTCGTCGATGACGCCGACATGCGCCGTGACGATGCGCGCCGTGTCGGTGTCGATGCCGGTCGTCTCGAGGTCGAAGACGCCGAGTGTCGTTGCCCAGGCCGGCAGCCGGTCGGGTGTCGCGGGCACGGCGTCGAACGGCTCGAGGTCGAACGGCGCGTCGTCGAACGCCGCGTCGTCGAACGGCGGCGCCTCGAGCCGGTCGAGCAGCGATTCGGCCTCGAACGACGAATTCAGGATGGCGTCGGACACGACCGCCGGCGGGGTGCGCGGCGATGGCGGGCGGGCGACCGCAGCGGCTTCCGGCGCTTCGAGCTCGTCGAAATCGAAGGGCAGCTGCAGGTGCTGGTCGGCCATGCCGTGACGCTATGACAGGCCTCCGACACCGCCGTAGTTACGGCGGTGTCATTCAGGCGAGTCCCGGACGGATGATCGGGATCGAACTCGTCAGCGTCGACGGCGCGACCTGCACCTGCGGGAACTGGGGTTCGCCGATGCGCAGCCAGAAGAAGGACTGCGTGCCGAGCGTGATCGTCACATCGCCCGCCTCGTCGATCGTCGGGAACTGCGCGCCGCCGAACAGGTCGGTGAGCGTCTCCCCGGCGAACTGCGGGGCGTGCACGGTGAACGCGAGCGGATTGTGCGAGAAGTTGAAGACGCACAGCACCTGTTCCCCCGCCTCGCGGCTGGTGATGCCCGGGTAGGACCGCACGAATGCCAGCGCCGACTCGTGGCTCGTCTCGAGCACGGTCAGGTCGCCGAGCCCGAAGACGGGATGCCCCTTGCGGATGTGGATGACATTCCTGATCCAGTGCAGCAGCGAGCGGGACTGCGCGAGCTGCGACTCCACGTTCACGAGCGAGTAGTGGTAGACGAGCGACTGCACGACCGGCAGATACAGCTTGCCCGGGTCCGCGGTCGAGAAGCCGGCGTTGCGGTCGGGTGTCCACTGCATGGGTGTGCGGGACGCGTCCCTGTCGTTCAGCCAGATGTTGTCGCCCATGCCGATCTCGTCCCCGTAGTAGAGGAATGGGCTGCCCGGCAGCGAGAAGAGCATCGCGTGCGCGAGCTCGAGCTCGGCACGGGAGTTGTCGAGCAGCGGCGCCAGCCGCCTGCGGATGCCGATGTTCGAGCGCATCCGCGGGTCGTAGGCGTACCAGCCGTACATGGCTTGCCGGTACTCCTCACTCACCATCTCGAGCGTCAGCTCGTCGTGGTTGCGCAGGAACACGCCCCAGCCCCCGCTCGCGGGGATGTCCGTCGTCTCGGACAGGATGCGGCGCAACTCCGTCGAGGTCTGCGAACGCAGCGAGTAGAAGATGCGGGGCATCACCGGGAAGTCGAACGCCATGTGGCACTCCGGCTCGTCCTCGGTGCCGAAGAACGCGGCGACCTCGCGCGGCCACTGGTTCGCCTCTGCGAGCAGGATGCGGCCCGGGTACTCGCGGTCCATCATCGCGCGCAGGCGTTTGATGAAGTCGTGGGTCGCGGGCTCACCCTCGCCATTGCCCTCCTCGCTCTCGAAGAGGTACGGGATCGCGTCGAGCCGCAGCCCGTCGACGCCGAGGTCGAGCCAGAACCGCACGATGTCGAAGATCGCGTCCTGCACCGCGGGGTTCTCGTAGTTCAGATCGGGCTGGTGGGAGAAGAACCGGTGGAAGAAGAACTGGCGGCGCACGGAGTCGAACGTCCAGTTCGAGTCCTCGGTGTCGACGAAGATCACGCGGATGTTCGGGTACTTCTCATCCGTGTCGCTCCACACGTAGAAGTCGCCGTAGGGGCCCTCGGGGTCGCTGCGCGACTGCTGGAACCACTCGTGCGCATCCGACGTGTGGTTCAGCGGGAAGTCCATGACGATGCGCATGTTGCGTTCGTGTGCGCGCCGGACGAGGTCGCGGGCCTCGTCGATCGTGCCGAACTCGGGCAGCACCCGCTTGAAGTCGGAGATGTCGTAGCCGCCGTCGCGGAGGGGCGACATGTAGAAGGGCGGCAGCCAGAGCGCGTCCACCCCGAGCCACTGCAGGTAGTCGAGCTTGCCGGCGAGGCCGGCGAGGTCGCCCGTCCCGTCGCCGTTGCCGTCGACGAAGCAGCGGACCATGACCTCGTAGAAGACCGCACGTCGGTACCAGGTCGGATCGAGGGTCAAGCCGGGCACGGTGATCGGTGCGGTGAAGCTCACGAGCAAATCCCTCCCGCCGCGGGGCCGCCCGGCCCCGGACGTTTCGACCGTATCGCGTCCACCTTGAGCCATACACTCGACGACGATGAAGATCGTCGCCTCGCCGTACGCGGCCCTGCTCGCCCGCACACCGCTCACCGAGTCGACGGTCGTGGTCCGCGGCCGTCAGGTCGCGGTGTGGGAGTACGGCACGGCGGGCGACGGCCCGACGCTGCTGTTCGTGCACGGATTCCGGGGGGACCACCACGGCCTCGAGCCGGTCGTCGCGCATCTACCCGGCGTGCACATCGTGGCGCCCGACCTGCCCGGTTTCGGATCGTCCGCACCGCTTGCGGGGGAGCACTCGATCGAGGGCTACGCGTCGTGGCTCGCCGATTTCGTGGCCGCGAGCGGCCTCGGCGCCGACACGATCGTGCTCGGCCACTCCTTCGGCACGATCATCGTCGCCGCCGCGCTCGCGAGGGGGCTGCCGGCCGCCTCCGCCATTCTCGTGAACCCGATCGCGGCACCGGCGCTCGCCGGCCCGAACGCGTTCGGCACCCGGCTCGCGTCCTTCTACTACCGCGTGGGCGGCCTGCTGCCCGAGCGGGTCGGGCAGCCGCTGCTGACGAGCCAGGCGATCGTCAGGGGGCTCTCGGAGTTCATGGCGAAGACCAAGGACAGGCAGCTGCGCCGATGGATCCACAGCCAGCACTCGCGGTTCTTCTCGGAGTACGCCGAGCGCCGCGTGGTGCTCGAGGCGTTCGCGGCGTCCGTGACCCACGACATCACCGAGTACGCCGATGCGATCACGATCCCGGTGCATCTCATCGCCGCCGAGCACGACGACATCACGGCGCTCGCGGACGTCGAGGCGCTGGCGAAGCGGACCGGATGGGGGATCGACGTGATCCCGGCCGTCGGGCACCTGATCCACTACGAGACCCCCGGCCAGGCGGCGGCGCTCATCGGCCGCGTCGCCGGCGTCCCCGCGGTCTGATGCGGCTCGTCGTCGACTGCCGGTACGTGCGACGGGACGGGCGGCACGACGGGATCAGCCGGTTCGCCGCCGGCATCACGGCCGCCCTGGGGCGACGCGTGCCGCTCACGATGCTCATCGACGACCCGAGACAGCTCGCACTCCTGCCCGACCTGCCGTACCGGCGCATCCGGCCGGTCACCCATCCGCTCGAGCCCCTCATCGCGTTCACGATCCGGCGGTTGCGCCCCGACGTGGTGTACAGCCCGATGCAGACGACCGGGTCGATCGGCCGCGACTACGGATACGTGCTCACGCTGCACGACCTGATCTACTACCGCCACCGCACGCCGCCCGCCGAGTTCGCGTGGTGGGTGCGGCTGCTCTGGCGCGTCGCATACCTGTCCTACCTGCCGCAGCGGGTCATGCTGAATCGTGGCGACGAGGTGGTGACGGTGTCCGAGACGGTCGCCGGGCAGATCGCGGAGCACCGACTCACGAAGCGCACGGTCACCGTCGTGCCGAATGCGGCGGACGGGCCGCCGGTCGCTGCCGCCGCGCCCGCTCCACGTGAGCGGCTGCTGGTCTACATGGGCGCGTTCATCGGCTACAAGAACGTCGCCGTGCTCGCGCGCGCCGCGGCGATGCTGCCCGGCTACGAACTGCATCTGCTGTCACCGGTCCGCGATGCCGAACGGGTCGCGCTGCGCACGGCGGCGCCCGCGGCCGATCTCGTCTTCCACGACGGGGTGACCGATGCGGAGTACACCGACCTGCTGGACAGGGCGACGGCACTCCTGTCGGCGTCCAAGGACGAGGGATTCGGTATCCCCGTCGTCGAAGCGATGACCCGCGGCCTTCCCGTGGTGCTGTCGGACATCCCGATCTTCCGCGAGGTCGCGGGCGACGCCGCGCTCTACGCGCCGCCCGACGACCCGTCGGGATTCGCGGCCGCGGTGCGGGCGCTCGAGGACCCCGGCGAGTGGTCGGCGCGATCCGCGGCGGGGCTCGCGCGGGTCGGTGCGATCAGCTGGGACGCGTCGGCCGAGCGGCTCCTGCCGGTGCTCGAACGGGTCAGCCGGCGACGAGCAGGTCGTCCGACCACGGCCGACCGCTGAAGCTGACCATCCGCAGGCCGCCTCCGCCGTCGACCTGGAAGCGGTGATCCGAGCCGTTCTCGATCACCCAGCCGCGCTCCGGCCACACCCACCCGGTCGCCTCGCGCACGAGCGAGCCGATGACGCCGCCGTGGCTGACGACGAGCACGCGGCCGCCCGGGTACGCCTCGGCGGCCGACTCGAGCGCAGGCAGGACCCGCGCCACGGTCTGTTCGCGGGTCTCCTTCGCCTCGAGGTGTCCGCCGAACAGCGTGTCGATATCGGTCTTCGTCATCCCCTCCGCGCGGTCGTAGTTGCGCTCGACGAGGGTGGGATCCAGGTGCACGTCGGGGATTCCGAGCTCGCCGGCGATGATGCGGGCCGTCTCCGCCGCCCGGGAGAGCGTGCTCGACCACACCGCGTCCCAGCGCTCCTCCGCGAGTCGGCGACCGGCCGCGGCGGCCTGCTGTCTGCCGAGGTCGTTGAGCGGCACGTCCGTGAGGCCTTGGACGCGCCCCTGACGGTTCCATTCGGTCTCGCCGTGGCGCACGAGCGCGAGCAGGGTCATGGGTGAGCGGCCTCCGGCAGACGAACGGAACGAACGGGAGCCCGGCTCCCGCATCGAGGGTAACGGCCGAGGCTAGGCGAGCAGCCGGTCGCGCAGCGCGACGAGCGTCTCGGTCGTGCCACCCTCGATCTTGACCGCCGCCCGCCGGTCGCCCTTCGTCGCTCCGCGGTTCACCACCACGATCGGGATGCGTCGCCTGCGCGCCTGCTCGAGCAGCCGGATGCCGCTGTTCACCGCGAGTGAAGACCCGGCGACGAGCAGCGCGTCCGCTCCGCGGACGATCGCGCTCGCCTCGACGAACCGCTCGGTCGGCACGAATTCGCCGAAGAACACCACGTCGGGCTTCAGCAGGCCGCCGCACACCGTGCAGTCGGGGACGACGAACGAGCTCGCGTCGCCGACCTCGGCGTCGCCGTCGGGGTTGAGCGTCACCTCGCCGTCGCCGTATCCGGGGTTCGCGGCCCGGATCCGTTCGGCGATCGAGGTGCGCGCATACATCTGGCCGCAGTCCAGGCAGACGACCCGGTCGACCGCACCGTGGATCTCGACGACCCGGCGCGAACCTGCTGCCAGGTGCAGCCCGTCGACGTTCTGCGTCGCGACGCCGCGCACGCGTCCGGCCTCCTCGAGATCCGCGAGCGCCAGATGACCGGCGTTCGGCGACGCGGCCGTGAAGCGGCGCCATCCGAGGTAACTGCCGGCCCAGTACCGTCGACGGAAGGCCGCTCCGGCGAGGAACTGTTCGATCGTCATCGGCGTGCGGCGGGGCGCGCCCCTGCCGCGGTAGTCGGGGATGCCCGAATCGGTGGAGATGCCCGCGCCCGTGAGGACCGCGATCGTGCCGCCGAGCAGGTCGAACGCCGCCTCGAGTTGCCCGTTGCCCGACGAAGCGTTCCGCACGGCGAGCGACATGCGTGCAGTGTAGTTCTCGCAGTTTTCGAGGGTGTTTCGACTACCAGGGAGTCCACGTGCGGCTGATCGAACTCGGCGAGGACGTCCCGGATGCACGGGGGGGCCCGCTCGACGACTACCTGCACCTGACGGACGTCGCGCTTCGACGCAGGCTCGAGCCGGCCGGCGGTCTGTACCTCGCGGAGTCCACCAAGGTGATCGGGCGTGCGATCGCCGCCGGCCACCGGCCGCGATCCGTGCTCACTCGGGCTGCGTGGCTGCCCGACCTCGAACCCGTCCTCGAACCGTTCCCCGACGTGCCCGTCTATGTCGGCGAGGATCGCATGCTCGAGGCGACGACGGGCTTCCACCTGCACCGCGGGGCGTTGGCATCGATGCACCGGCCGACCCTGCCGGCATTCGCTGACCTGCTCGGCGGCGCCCGCCGCGTCGTGATCCTCGAGGATCTCGTCGACCACACGAACGTCGGAGCCGTCTTCCGAAGCGTCGCAGCCCTCGGTGCCGACGCGGTCCTCGTGACCGAGCGATGCGCGGACCCGCTCTACCGGCGCAGTGTTCGGGTCAGCATGGGCACTGTGCTGCAGGTGCCGTGGACGAGGCTGCCGCGTTGGCGGGACGCGGCCCCGGTACTCGCCGACGCGGGCTTCACGACCGTGGCGCTCGCACTCGACCCGGACGGCGGCACGCTCGACGAGATCGAGGCGGATCCGCCCGACCGGATCGCGCTCGTGCTCGGCACCGAGGGCGACGGCCTCAGCCGTGCCGCACTGGCGTCGGTGGACCGCATCGTGCGGATCCCGATGGCCGGCGACGTGGACTCGCTGAACGTGGCGGCCGCCGCCGCGGTCGCGCTGTGGGCGGTGCGGCCGCGCTGATCGACCGCATTCGGCACGCACCCCCGAACGGGGGGCGCGTCGCACCGGCCGAATCGCATCGCTTGCTTATGATCGGCCGGTGCCCTCCGACGACCAGCCGCCGTACCGCAGGCGCCGGGCACTCGTCGCACTGCTCCTGATCGTCATCGTGGTCCTCGGAGTCGGTGTGCCGTACGCGCTGCTGGGGCCGCTGCCGGCCGCGGACGCCGCGATCTCCGCCGACCTCGCCACGACGACCACGGCCGCGAAGGTCGCGTTCCCCGACTTCGGGCACTCCGCGGTCGGCGTCGTCGGCATCAAAGGCGTGCTCGCCACGTCCGGCAGCCAGGAGCAGCGGCCGATCGCGTCGATCACGAAAGTGATCACCGCGCTCACCGTGCTGGAGAAGTTCCCGCTGCGGCCGCATCACGGCGGCCCCACGATCACGTTCACCCAGAAGGACGTGGGCTACTGGCAGCAGGTCCTCGCCGACGACGGCTCCGCGGAGCCGGTCGAGGTCGGCATGACGATGAACGAGGTCGACGCCCTCGAGACGATGCTGCTGCCGTCGGCGAACAACTACGCGGAGTCGCTGGCGGTCTGGGCGTACGGCTCGGTGCCCAAGTACCTGGTCGCCGCGCGGGCCTTCCTGAAGACGCACGGGCTGACGCACACGAAGCTCGTCGACTCGAACGGTCTCGGCGACGGCGACCAGAGCACGCCGTCCGACCTCGTCGCGCTCGGTGAGCTCGCGCTCGCGAATCCGGTCCTCGCGGCGATCGTCGGTGAGGCGACGGCGACGGAGCCCACGATCGGCGACGTGCTCAACACGAACGCGCTCCTGCACCACTACGGCGTGAACGGGATCAAGACCGGCACCACCGACGCGGCCGGCGCCTGCCTGCTCTTCTCCGCCAAGCGGACGGTGAACGGCAGGACCGTGCAGATCGTCGGGGTGATCCTCGATGCGACGACCCATGCGCAGATCGACGCCGTCGTGCCCAAACTGCTCGACAGCGTCCAGAAGGGCCTGCACGACGTGCCGCTCGCGTCGAAGGGCGAGGTCATCGGCACCTACCGGACCGCATGGGGGGCACCGCGAAGGCGGTCGCAGCGACATCGGTCAGGGCGCTCGTCTGGTCGAAGCAGTCGATCACAGGCAGGGCGTCGATCGACCCGATCCGTGGTGGTTCGAGGGGCAAGGACGTCGGCACCCTCGACTTCCAGGTCAACGGCGGCGTCGTCTCGTCCGAGCTGACGCTCGACCGCTCGGTGCTCGCCGCACCGTTCTGGTGGCGCCTCATGCACCCGGTCCGCTAGGCGCGTTTCAGAACGACGGGCGCTTCGGCGTGACGTGGTCACCCGAGGACACGCCGCGGAGGCGGCGCATCACCCACGGCGCGAGGTACTCCCGCGCCCACATGAGGTCCTCGGTACGCTGCCGCCGCCAGGACCCCGACGGCGCGGGCTCCGGCCGCATCGGGGCGAGATCGTTCGGGACGTCGAGCGTGCGCAGCACCATCCGCGCCACCTCGTGATGGCCGTACGCGTTCAGGTGCAGCCGGTCGGCGGCCCACCGGTCGGCGTGCTGGATGTCCGTGAGCCCCCACTGGTCGGCGACGAGCGCGCCGTACCGGTCCGCGAGCACGCGCAGGTGCTCGTTGTAGATCGCGACCTTGCCGCGGATCGACCGGAACACGGGGGAGAACCCGACGTCGACGCCCGTGAACAGCACGACGGTCGCCCCCGACGCCGCGAGGCGCGCGAGGCCCGGCTCGTAGCGCACCGCGAGGGCGTCCGGATCGCTGCCGGGCCGGATGACGTCGTTGCCGCCGGCCGAGATCGTGATCAGGTCCGGCTGCAGCGCGACGGCCGGCTCGACCTGCTCGTCGATGATGCGCGCGAGCAGTCGCCCGCGCACGGCGAGATTCGCGTAGGCGAAGTCGGTCGGTCCGGTCCGCGAGCACCTCGGCGACGCGATCGGCCCAGCCGCGGTACCCGCCCGGCGACCCGGGATCGGGGTCGCCGATGCCCTCCGTGAACGAGTCGCCGAGCGCCACGTACCTGTGCCAACCGCCTTCACGCACCCGCCCGGACCTCCTGTCGACCCGCATCGATTATCGGCGCAGTCGCCTGAGCCCCGCGTCCGGAGGGTCGTCGACCGGTGCGCTCGGCGACACTCCGGCACGCCCCGACGCGGTGGGCGTGTCGATGGAACGCGCATTAGCCTCGATCCCTCGCATGGTTGAGCCCTCTCTTTTCGACGCCGCTCCCGGTGCCCACATCGCCCGGGATCTGCCGCCGGCGTACCCGGGTCACGCGCCTCGCGGTGCGGCCGGCAGCCTGCGCCGGTGGCAGGAGGAGGCGCTCGCGGCCTACTTCGAGCACGAGCCGCGGGACTTCCTGGCAGCCGCGACGCCGGGCGCAGGCAAGACGACGTTCGCGCTGCGCCTGGCCAAGGAACTGCTCGCCCGGCGTGTCGTCGACCGCATCACCGTCGTCGCCCCGACCGAGCACCTGAAGCGGCAGTGGTCCGAGGCGGCCGAGCGGGTGACGATCCACCTCGACCCGGCCTTCCGGAACGCCGACCGGGAGCTCGGCCGGCACTGGCACGGCGCCGCGGTGACCTACGCACAGGTCGCGGCGAACCCCGAACTGCACCGCAGGATGACCGAGGGTCGCCGCACACTCGTCATCCTCGACGAGGTCCACCATGCCGGTGACGCCCTCAGCTGGGGTGACGGAGTGCGGCTGGCGTTCCAGGGCGCGACGCGGCGGCTGTCGCTCACCGGGACTCCGTTCCGCTCCGACACGTCGCCGATCCCGTTCGTCTCATACGCGCCCGACGACGACGGCATCCGCACCTCGATCACGGACTACGCCTACGGCTACAGCCGGGCGCTCGCCGACGGGGTCGTGCGCCCGGTCCTGTTCCTCGTCTACTCGGGCGCGATGCGATGGCGCACCAGAGCCGGTGACGAGATGAGCGCGAATCTCGGCGAGGACAACACGAAGGACGTCACCGCCCAGGCGTGGCGGACCGCCCTGTCGCCGGAGGGGGAGTGGATCCCTGCGGTCCTGCGTGCGGCGGATGTGCGCCTGTCCGAGGTGCGGAGATCGATCCCCGACGCCGGTGGCCTCGTCATCGCGACCGACCAGGCACAGGCGCGCGCCTACGCGAAGCAGCTGCAGGCGATCTGCGGCGAGGTCGTCACGGTCGTGCTCTCCGACGAGAAGGAGGCGAGCGACCGGATCCAGCGGTTCGCCGAGGGACGATCCAGGTGGATGGTCGCGGTGCGCATGGTGTCGGAGGGGGTCGACGTGCCCCGCCTCGCAGTGGGCGTGTACGCGACCAACGCGTCGACGCCGCTGTTCTTCGCTCAGGTGGTCGGCCGGTTCGTGCGTGCCAGGCGGCGCGGCGAGAGCGCATCGATGTTCCTGCCGAACGTGCCGCTGCTCGTCGCGCTCGCGGGCCAGCTGGAGTTGCAGCGCGACCATGCACTGGACCGCCGGGAGGACGACGAGGACGGTCCAGGCCTCGACGAGGATGCGCTGACCGCGGCGAACCGGCTCGAGCGGGCCTCGGAGGCGCTCGAACTCGATGGATCGTTCGCACCGCTCGGCAGTGCCGCGCTGTTCGACCGGGTGCTCTACGACGGCGGCGAGTTCGGGTTCCAGGCGGAGGTCGGCAGCCTCGAGGAGCTCGATTTCCTCGGCCTGCCCGGACTGCTCGAACCCGAGCAGGTGCGCGACGTGCTGCGACACCGTCAGTCGAAGCAGCAACGCAGGGGCCGGCCGGTGCCGACCGGCCCGGCGGGGCATTCGCCGGACGATCCGGTGCACGCGCCGGAGCCGAACGTGCCCCTGCATCGCACACTCAAGGAGCAGCGGGCGCTGTTGAACCGGCTCGTCGGGTTGTGGGCGAGACAGGCGAACGAGCCGCACGGCTCGGTGCACGCGGAGCTGCGCCGCATCTGCGGCGGACCCGCGGTCGCGCAGGCATCCGTCGCACAGCTGCAGGCTCGGATCGACGTACTGCGGAAACGCATGGCCGGCGGGCGCTGAGCGCGCTGGCACACTGGAGGGATGACCACGGAGCCAGCCGCATCCGGCTCGGCGGCCGCACCGCTCGGACGGAGCGAGCCGACCCGCGAGGAGATCCGACGATGGCGCGGCTATCTGGCGGCCGAACGCGCCGAGGCCGCCGTCTACACGGACCTGGCCACCCGGAAGACGGGCGAGGACCGGGAGATCCTGCTCGCCCTGGTCGCCGCGGAGGAGCGGCACGAGCGGCACTGGGTCCGCCTGCTCGGGCAGTACGCGGCCGCACCGACGCGCACCGATCTCCGAACCAGGATCGTCGGACTGCTGGCGAGGCGATTCGGCTCCGTGTTCGTGCTCGCGCTCCTGCAGCGTGCGGAGGGCCGTTCGCCCTATGACAAGGAGCGCGACGCGGCGCCCGAGATGGCGGCCGACGAGCGCATCCACGAGGAGGTCATCCGCTCGCTCGCGATGCGGGGCCGGAATCGGATATCCGGCACCTTCCGCGCCGCCGTGTTCGGTGCGAACGACGGCCTCGTCTCGAACCTCGCGCTGATCCTCGGCGTCGGCGCCGCAGGCGCAACTCCCACCGCGGTGCTGTTCACCGGGGTCGCCGGGGTGCTCGCGGGCGCACTGTCGATGGGCGCCGGCGAGTACGTCTCGGTCTCCAGCCAGCGTGAACTGCTGAACGCGTCGATGCCGTCGGATGCCGCGGAAGCGGCGCTCACCCGCCTCGACCTGCAGGAGAACGAGTTGGCGCTCGTGTTCCGCGCGCGTGGGTTGTCCGCGCAGGACGCCGAGCGTGAGGCGAACGCGCTCTTCTGGGACGGGGCGGATGCGCGGCTGCCGCAGACCGAGGCGGACGTCGAGACGGTCGGCACCCCGATCGGCGTCGCGGTCTCGAGCTTCTGCTTCTTCGCGGGCGGCGCGATCGTGCCCCTGCTGCCGTACCTGTTCGGGCTGACCGGGCTCACCGCGGTGCTCGTCGCCGCCGTGCTCGTCGGCGCCGCGCTCGTGATATCCGGCGCGATCGTCGGACTGCTCTCCGGCTCGTCGATGGTGCTGCGGGCGCTGCGACAGCTCGCGATCGGGTACGGGGCCGCGGCCGTGACGTACGTGCTCGGCCTCGCGTTCAACGCGGTCGCCGGCACGGGCTGACCCCCCAGCCCACGCACGGACCGTGCCTGGCGTCAGCGGACGAGGCGGATCTCCGACTCGTCGTTCATCGCCGGCCCGAAGTCGTGCCGCGCGCCGTCGGGCACGAAGCCGTGCTTCGCGTAGAAGGCGCGGGCGCGCGGATTGTGCTCGAACACCCACAGCTGCGCGGGGACGCCCGGGTCGAGCACCGAGTCGAGCAGCCGTGCCGCCAGTCCGCTGCCGTGCTGCGACTCGAGCAGGTAGAGCAGCCACAGTTCGGTGTCGCGGACGGGTGGGTGGCCGGAATCGCGCCAGGCCCCTGGCGCGCCGGCCGCCGCGAAACCGACCGGTGCGCCGTCGGCATCTGCCAGAGCGATCCGTGAGCCGGGCGCCGGCTCCGCGAGCATCCGCTCCCAGATGCCGATCCTGCCCTCGACGCCGAACCCGTCCCAGAAGGCCTCGGGCAGCAGCGCGCCGTACGCCTCACGCCATGCGGCGTGGTGCATGCGCCCGAGCGCCTGGGCGTCGGCCGACACGGGAGTGCGGATCTCGATCACCCCTCGATTCTCGCGGCACGAACCACGGCGTGACGGCCGCGTCAGTGGAAGTCGCGTGAGACGTGGCGGGCACCGATCGGCAGCCGCTCGAACCGGTCGGCGACCACATTCACCACGCCGTCGGGGGAGCGCTCGAGGATGCCGCGCACGATCATCGCGGGAGCCTCACGGGCCACCCGCCTGTACCGCTGCCAGACGCCGACGGAGGCGATCACATTCACCATGCCGGTCTCGTCCTCGAGGTTGAGGAACGTGATTCCGCTCGCCGTCGCCGGCCGCTGCCGGTGTGTGACCACGCCGCCGACCTCGATGCGGCGCCCCGTCTCGGTCGATCTCAGCGCCCTCGACGGCAGCACCCCACGGCGTGCGAGGTCGGCGCGGACGTGCTCGACCGGGTGCGAGTCGGGCGAGATGCCCGTCGCCCAGAGGTCGGCGGCGACCCGGTCGAGCCCCGTCTGCTCCGGCAGCAGCGGCGGCTGCACCGAGATGGTCGTGTTCGGCAGGTATTCGGGCCTGTCCTGGGCGGCCGGGCCGGCAGCCCAGAGCGCTTCCCTGACCGTCAGCCCGAACCCGCCGAACGCACCGGCGGTGGCGAGCGCCTCCAACTGCGCGGCCTGCATGCCGATCCTCCTCGCCAGGTCGCGGATGTCCACGTATGGACCGCCGCGCTCGCGCTCGGCGACGATCCGCGCAGCCAGCGGGGCGCCGATGCCGGTGACCGCAGCGAGTCCGAGGCGCACTGCGAGCCGGCCGTCCCGGCGGTGCTCGGCGTCCAGGACCGGCGCGTCCGGGTCGAACGGCAGCACCGGCGCCTGATGGGGCTGGACGCAGGCGGCCGAACCGGTGGGGACCGTCTGGGCCGTCGCGTCGACGAGCGGCTCGAGCGATGCGTCGGCGAGCGACGCGTTGATGTCGGGACGTTCGACCCGCACCCCGTGCCGCCTGGCGTCGGCGGTGAGCGAGGCGGGGGAGTAGAACCCCATCGGCTGCGCCCGGAGCAGGGCGGCGAGGAACGCGGCGGGGTAGTGCAGCCGCAGCCATGCGCTCGCGTAGACGAGCAGCGCGAAACTCAGACTGTGGCTCTCGGCGAAGCCGAAGTTCGCGAAGGCCTGGATCTTGCCGTAGACGTCGTCGGCGGTGTCGCCGGTGATGCCGTTCTCGGCCATGCCGGCGTAGAGCTTCTCCCTGAGCCGCTCGATCTTCTCGACCCCGCGCTTCGATCCCATGGCGCGACGCAGCAGATCGGCGTCCTCGCCGGTGCATCCGCCGACGGCCATCGCCATCTGCATGAGCTGCTCCTGGAAGATCGGCACACCGAGCGTGCGCTCGAGAACCGGCTCCAACTTCGGGTGCTGGTAGGTGACCGCCTCTTCACCGGTGCGCCGGCGGATGTACGGATGCACGGCGCCGCCCTGGATCGGCCCCGGCCTGATCAGCGCCACCTCGATCACGAGGTCGTAGAACCGGCGCGGCTTCAATCGGGGCAGCGTGCCCATCTGGGCGCGGCTCTCGACCTGGAACACCCCGACCGTGTCCGCGCGGCACAGCTGGTCGTAGACCCCCGGCTCCTCCTTCGGGATGTCGGCGAGGGTCCAGCGCTCGCCCGTGTGCAGGGCGACGAGATCGAACGTGTACTGCAGCGCCGCGAGCATGCCGAGGCCGAGCAGGTCGAACTTCACGAGCCCCATCCAGGCGCAGTCGTCCTTGTCCCATTGCAGGACGGTGCGGCCGGGCATCCTGGCGTGCTCGATCGGGCACACCTCGCCGACGGGACGCTCGGTGAGCACCATGCCGCCCGAGTGGATACCGAGGTGCCGCGGGTAGGAGAGCACCTTCGTCGCCAGCTCGACGACAGGGGCAGGGATGTCGTGCTGGTCGCTCGACGTCAGTGCGCCCCAGCGCTCGACCTGGCGGCTCCAGGCGTCCTGCTGCCCGGTCGACGCGCCGAGCGCCTTCGCCATGTCGCGCACCGCGTTCTTCGGCCGGTAGGTGATGACGTTCGCGACCTGCGCCGCGTTCCGTCTGCCGTAGACCTCGTAGACGTGCTGGATGACCTCTTCGCGGCGGTCGGAGTCGAAGTCGACGTCGATGTCGGGCTCCTCGTCGCGCAGGCTCGAGAGGAACCGTTCGAACGGCAGGTCGTAGAAGATCGAGTCGACCGCCGTGATGTCGAGCAGGAAGCACACCGCCGAGTTCGCGGCGCTGCCACGGCCCTGGCACAGGATGCCGCGGCCGCGCGCGAACTGGACGATCTCGTGCACGATGAGGAAGTAGCCGGGGAAGTCCTTCTCTTCGATCACCGCGAGCTCGCGGTCGATGCGCGCCAAGTGCTCGGGCTTCGCCTCGGGATAACGGTGCGGGATCGCCCGCACGACGAGCTCGCGCAGCCACGACATGGGCGTGTGGCCGTCGGGGACCGGGAGTTTCGGCAGCTTCGGCCGCACACTGCGGAGGGGGAACGCGGTGCGGTCCGCGATCTCGATCGTGCGCTCGACCGCGCCGGGGAAGCGGGCGAACCGTTCGGCCATTTCGGCGCCTGAGGCGAGCACCTGTGGGGCCGCGGGCAGCCAGCCGTCCATCTCGTCGAGGCTGCGTCTGGCGCGGACCGCTGCGAGCGCGGATGCGAGGCGGCGGTCCGCGACCGTCGCGGCGTGCACGATGCCGGTCGCGACAGTCGGCAACCGCCTCGTCGCGGCGAGCGCGGCGAGGGCGTCGTTCACCACCGTGTCCATCGGGAGGCCCGAATCGGTGAGTTCGACGTAGACGGCGTCGCGACCGTACGCGCCCACGAGGCGATCGACTGCGGCCCCCGCCGCTTCGATGTCGAGCCGGCCCGACCCGATGAGCGCCTGGCGGACCGCGCCCTTACGGCAGCCGGTCAGTGCGACGACCGAGCCGCGCAGGGTCGCGAGCGCCGCCTGGTCGTAGACCGGTCGCCCCTTCTCCGCCTGCTCGCCCGACCCCCTGGCATCGGGCGCGGCGAGCTGCGCATCGGTGATCGCCGAGGCCATGGCGTGGTAGCCGGCCGGCCCCTCGGCGAGCAGCAGCAGATGCGACCCGTCGGGGTCGGGGACGCCCTGCTGCGGGGACGGCAGGCCGAGGGACAGCTCGGCGCCGAACACCGTGCGCACGCCGACCTGCTCGGCCGCTTCGGCGAACCGGGCGGCGCCGTAGAACCCGTCGTGGTCCGTCAGCGCGATCGCGTCGAGGCCGAGCCTCGCGGCCTCTTCGAGCAGGGCTTCGGGCGAGGATGCGCCATCGAGGAAGCTGAAATTGGAGTGGGCGTGCAATTCGGCGTACGGCACGGCGCCGACCGGGCGCTCGATCGGCGAGGGCTCGTACGCGCCTCGTTTCGGCCCCCACGCCGGGCTGTCTCCGCCGTCGGCGCCGACCGGCTTCGACGCGGGCCGGCGCGTGTCGGAGAGCCTGCGTTCGAACTCCGACCAGGGGATCGGCGGGTTGGAATAGCCCATATGTCCACTATCGAACCTGGCACCGACAACAGCAATCGAAACTTCGAAACCCGATCGAATTACAGGACTGCAATTCCCGGAATGCTCGGCGCCTCCTCTACCCCGTGTAGGCATCACCGCGCGGAGTAGGACGACACGCCACCTTTCCGCCTACACCGCGCGGTGATGCCTACACGGCGCGCATGGGGCCGTGGTCAGGTGTAGCGGGCCTCGGTCCACCAGCGGCCCTGCTCGAGGTAGACGAGCCATGCCGAGCCGTCGGCGACGACCTGCATGCGGTGCACGCTGCGCGCGGCGGCCGCGTCCCACCAGCGCTCCTCGAGGGGCCACGGGCCGGCCCATGCCGAGATCGCGGCGGGCGGGGTGCCGTCCGCGACGAGCGCGGTGGGGATGCCCGTGAGCCTGCCGCGCTCGGTCACGTCGAGCGGCTCGCCCGCCTGATCGAGGAGCACCACCGGCGTGGTCGCGGGGAACACACTCGCCGGCGCGAAGCCGGGCAGCCTGCCTGGCCACGGCCGGTCGGTCGCCCGATCGCTCAGAGCGCGCTCACCCCACGGCACGAGCACGCGCCGGTCGGCGGACATGCGTCCTCCGCCGATCACGGGGGTGACGACCGCTTCGTGGCCGAGCAGGCTCTGCACGCGGGTCAGCGCGTGGTGGATGCGCTCGTCGGGGCCGGACCCCCACAGTCCCTGCTCGTGCGCCGCCGCCGCATCGACCATCGCCGGCTCCAGCCGCACCTGCACGACCGGGGTCGAGAGGTCGGCACCCTCGATCTGCCAGCGGACCCGGTCGATCACGTCGAGCGGCGTGAACGAGCGCGGATGCAGCCAGGTGCGCACCGACGGCGCACCGCGCTCCTGCTCGACGGTCACCTCGAGCCCGGTGCAGACGAGCAGGTCGGCCGCGAGCGCGTCGAGGAACCGTTCCGCCGTCTGCCGCAGCGCGAATGCGATCTGGTCGACGCGCTCGAGCGGCGGTTCGAAGGCGAGCAGCGTCGCGCGTTCCGCCGGCACGATCCGCGGCACGAACGCGCTCGGATCGAGGCCGGCGGCGACGCGGTGCACGGCGAGGCCCTCCTCGCCGAACCGGTCGCGGACCGATGCCGCATCGAGCTCGGCGAAGCCGCCGATCGTGCGGATGCCGAGCTTCGCCAGCAGTCCGGCGAGGGAGGGCACGCCGAGCAGCGAGACCGGCAGCGGCGCGAGGAACGCGGCTGCCGCGCCGGGCGGGACGATCGCGGTGCCGCCGGACGGGGCCGTCCTCGCGGCCTGTTCGGCGGCGAACGGGCCGTCCGCGATGCCGACTCGCACGTCGGCGGTCTGCGCGGATCGTCCCTGCTCCGCAGGCGACTGGGCGAGCATCCGCACGGCGTCCGCCGCCTCGCGCTCGCCGCCGTGGTACCGCACGACGCCCTGCGCGCGGATCACCACCATGCCCGGCCGCAGCACCTGGACGAGCGGCACGCCGTCCTCGAGGGTCCGCAGCACCGGCTCGAACATGCGCTGGTCCCGCGCCTCGTCGTGCAGCAGCACCGTCAGATCGGGGCAGCGCGCCTGCGCCTCGCGCTGCTTCAGCCCGCGCCTGACCCCGGTGGCGCGCGCCGCGGGGGAGCAGGCGTGCACGAGGCCGTGGTCGAGCAGCGCGATGGGGGAGTCCCCGTCGAGTCCCTCAGCCGCGACGGCGGCGGCGACCGGCCAGTCGGGCCACCAGACGACGAGCACGCGCACCGGCCCCGCGTCGGGCACGATCGCGGCCTGCGCGCTCACACCGCTTCCAGTCGGCCCAGCGCGATCGGCTGCACGGGGACGCGGCCGCCGGCGAGGAAGTCGTCGGAGATCCTCACCAGGAAGCGCTCCTGCGTCCCCTTCGCGCGCACGGCGAGGTGCGCCTCGCGCCCGGTCAGGGTGCCGTGCCCCGATCCGAGCCCGAGCCACGTGCTCGACTCGATCTCGAGCGCAGCCTCGGCCTGCGGCCACGCACCGAGGACGATCAGCACCGCGCCGTGCTGACGCAGCCGGGATGCGAGCCTGGCGACGTCGCCGTCGGTCGGCCTGACGGTCGGCCGCACCAGCACCACCGGCAGCACGTCGACGAGCTGCGCGGTCACCGTGAGCCAGTGCTCACCCGGCTCGGGCACGAGCACGAGCCTGCCGAGATCGATGCCGAGACCGGCTGCCGCTTCGACGCCGAACTCGGGCACTCCGACCACCCCGCACCAGGCGCCTGCAGCGCTCGGACCGGCCGCGAGCAGCATCGCGAGGTCGAGGGAGGCGGCGGCGTAGGCGACGCCCGCCTTCAGAGCGCCGCCGGGCAGCACGCCGGCGATGCCCGCATCCGTGGGTAGGGTGCGGACGCCGAGACCGGTCTTCTGCATCGCCGTGATGCGATCGCGCAGCATCTGCACCGTTTCGGTGGTCGCTGCTGCGGGCATGCCCCCATCCTCAAAGATGTGTTCGATGGAGTCAACTTCCGTGGCGGCGTGGGCGAGCCATAGGCTTGGAGACGGACGGGAGCGATTCGCGTGAACGATCAGATCATCGTCGAAGCGGTCGCCGTGGGGGCGGTCAGCGTGCTGCTGATCGTGCTGGTGACGGTGGTGTCGCGGCGGGCCGGCTGGTCCGCTCCGTTGCTGCTGGTCATCGCCGGCGTCGGTATCGCGTTCATCCCCGGCGTGCCCCGGATCACGCTCGACCCCGACTTCGTGCTGGTCGGCGTGCTGCCCGCGCTGCTCTTCGCCGCGGCGATCCGCACGTCGTTCATCGAGGTGCGCGCCAGAGGCGACTCGATCATCGCCCTGTCGGTGCTGCTCGTCGTGTTCACGAGCGTCGCGGTCGGCTTCGTGACGTGGTTCGTGGTGCCGGGTCTCAGCCTCGCACTCGCGATCGCGTTCGGCGCGGTCCTGGCGCCGACGGATGCGGTGAGCGTCACGGCGATCGCCGGCGGCCTGCCCCGACGCCTCGCGACGATCCTCGAGGGCGAGAGCCTGCTGAACGACGCCACAGCCCTCGTCACCCTGAACACCGCGATCGCCGCGATCGGCACCGCGGTCACCCCCGCTCGCGCCATCGGCGACTTCGTGATCGCCGTCGCCGTCGGCGTCGCGAGCGGCGTGCTGGCCGCGGCGGTCCTCGGCTGGGCACGGCACCGCCTGCGTGCCCCGGTGCTGGACACGTCACTCTCGCTCGTCGCGCCCTACGCCGCGTTCCTGCCGGCATGGGCGATCGGCGGTTCCGGCTTCCTCGGTGTCGTCATCACCGGACTCTGGCTCGGCTACCGCTCGCCGGTGCTGCAGTCCGCGCAGGCGAGGATCGCGGAGCGGATCAACTGGCGCACGGTCGAGTTCCTGCTGCAGAACGCGGTCTTCCTGCTGATCGGCCTGCAGCTGCCGTCGATCGTGCAGGCCGCATCCCACTCGGGCATCGGACTCTGGCAGGGCGTCGGCATCTGCGCGATCGTCTACGTCGGCATGGTGGCGTCCCGGTTCGTCTGGGTGCTCGCCGCGACGGCGTTCTACCGTTGGGGGCCGCCGGCACTGCAGGAGCGGCGATGGAGCTGGAAGACCGCCGTCGCGATCTCGTTCTCCGGTGTGCGCGGCGTCGTGACGCTCGCCGCGGTGGTGCTGCTGCCCTCGACACCGCAACTCGGCTTCCTGCAGCTGCTCGCGTTCGTCGTGGTCGTCGCCTCGCTGCTACAGGGACTGCTCATCGGCCCGCTCATCCGGGTGCTGGGCCTGCCGCTGCCCGACCCCGACCAGGAGCGCATCCAGATCCGCACCCTGACCGCAGAGGTGCAGACCGCGGCCCTCGAGCGCCTCGAGCGGGAAGCGAAGGCCGACGACGATCAGCGGCTCGTCGAATCGCTGCGGAACGGCTCGCGGTACCGCATCGCGGTCGGCACGGTCGCCGACGACGGCTCGCTCGGGGTGGACCGTTACGCCAAGCTGCGGCTGCTCATGCTCGACTCGGAGCGCAAGGCGGTCCTGCAGGCGAGGACGGAGGGGCGCTACGAGGAGGCGACGGTGAACGCGGTGCTGGCCGACCTCGACTCGGTCGAGACGTCGTTCCGGCGCTCGATCATGCGCGACTACCGCATGGCGCCGACCGTGCCGCTCGGCACGCGGCGGTTCGTCCGCCGCAAGCGCGAGCGGCTGGACGCGCTCGAGGCGGCCGACGAGTCGTCGCAGGTCTGACGCGATGTGTAACACGCCCGAAAACCGCCGATGCCTACACTGGCCGCGCCGGGATATCCGAGCTCCGCTGACGAGACGAACCGCGACATGGCGACTGCCGAGACCCTCGAAGGGCTGATCACCGCCCCGAAACGGCGCGTACTCGCGCCTCCGTTCACCGCGGAGCAGTGGCGTCGCGCCACGGAGTGGCCGGTCACGCTCTGCGCGGTCGTGTTCCTCGTCGCCTACTCGTGGAGCGTGATCGGGGACCTGCAGGGCAAGGCGTGGGACACCGCCGAATGGGTGATGTGGAGCGTCTGGGTCGTCTTCCTCATCGACTACGCCATGGGGTTCCTCACCGCGGAGCGCCGGACGCACTGGTTCGTGCACCACATCCCGCAGTTCCTGGTCGTGGCGCTGCCGATCCTGCGACCGCTCCGGCTGCTCCGGCTCCTGTCGCTCTGGAACGTGCTGCAGCGGGCCGCAGGCCAGTTCCTCCGCGGCCGGGTGACGGTGTACGTCGTCGGCTCCGCGGTCATGCTCGTCTACATCGCGGCCCTCGCCGAGCTCGAAGCCGAGCGAGGGCACCCCGGGGCCGAGATCACGACCTTCGGCCAGGCGCTCTGGTGGGCGTTCGAGACGATCACCACGGTCGGCTACGGCGACCGGACCCCGGTGACGGTGGAGGGCCAGTTCATCGCGGTCGGCCTGATGATCGCGGGCATCGGTGTGCTGGGCATCGTGACGGCGACGCTCGCCTCGTGGCTGGTCGAACGGGTGACCACCGAGGACAAGAAGGCGGACGCGGTCACCGCGGCCCACGTCGACGCGCTCCACCGGCAGGTCACGCTCCTCACGCAGCAGATCCAGGCGCTCACCGAGCTGGAGATGACGAAGACCGGCTCGCAGGGCGAGCCCGAGCGATCCGCCCGCTGAGCGGCTCCGGCGGTCAGCGGACGAGCCGGACACCGGTTGCGACGAGTTCCTGCACTGCCGGCCCGCTCGCATCGGCGTCGATGACGATGCCCGCGACGGCATCGAGCGGCAGCACCCCGTAGCGGGACGCCGTACCGATCTTCTCCGCACTCGCGAGCACATACGTGTCGGCGGCACGGGACGCCAGCGCACGCTTCATCGCGGCCTCGTCGGCGTCGCCGGTCGTGAGACCCGCGGTGGGATGCACGCCGGTGACACCGAGGAAGAACAGGTCGGCGCTGACGGTGTTCGCGGCCTCGACCGCTGCCGCGCCGCAGGCGACGGCGGAATGCTTGAAGAGCCGGCCGCCGAGCACGAAGACCTCGGCGGTGTGGTCGAGGAGCGCGGCCGCGACGGTCGGGCTGTGCGTGATGATCGTGCACGCCAACGTCCTCGGCAGCGCATGAACCACCGCGAGGGCGGTCGTGCCGCCGTCGAGGATCACCGTGGCCCCCGGCCGGATCAGCGCGACGGCGGCCGCGGCCACCCGCCGTTTGCTGTCGGGGGAGACGACGGTCCGCGTCGTGTAGTCGGCGACCGCCGGCGATGCGGGCAGCGCCCCGCCGTAGACGCGCACGGCCAGACCGGCGAGATCGAGTTCGCGGAGGTCGCGGCGGATGCTGTCTTCCGACAGCCCCAGTTCCCCCGCGATCTCCTTCGCGACGATGCGCCCGTCACGGCGCAGCCGGTCCAGCAGCAGGTCCTTGCGGGCAGCGGCGAGCATTCCGACTCCTTCCGGATATTGCACGATTCTGCTGTATTCTACGGCGGTGAGCAAGCCCATGATGATTCTGATCGCCGGACCCTACGCATCCGGCACGAACGGCGACGCCGATCTGATGGCCGCCAACCTGCGACGACTCGAGACGGCGGCGTGGCCGATCTTCCTGGCGGGGCACATCCCGATGATCGGGGAATGGGTGGCGCTCCCGGTCCTCGCGAGCGCCGGCGCGGACGGACCCACCGATCCGCTCGCTTCGCAGGTCATGTATCCGACGGCCGAGCGGCTCCTGCAGCACTGCGACGCCGTCCTGCGACTGCCCGGCGAATCACGAGGCGCGGATCAGGACGTCGCGATCGCCCGCCGCCGCGGCTTGCCGGTCTACTCCACCGTGGAGGAGATCCCCGCCGCGACCGGCCAGGATCCGGACGAGGGCGTCACGGGGTTCCTCTTCGGCCGACCCGCGGACAGCCGGCGCCCCTAGGCTCACCACGGAAACGGGGGAGGCATGATGACGAGGGAGTCCGGCGTTCCGAGCGCCCTCGAGTCACGCCTGCTCTGGGCCGCGATCTGCGCCTCGTTCGTCTCGTTCCTCGACGGGTCGATCGTCAACGTCGCACTGCCGGCGATCGCGCGCGATGTGGGCGGCGGCATCGTCACGCAGCAGTGGGTCGTGGACGGCTACCTGCTGACCCTGAGCGCACTCATCCTGGTCTCGGGCGCGGTGTCCGACGCGTTCGGCCGCCTGCGTGTGCTGCGGATCGCGATCGTCGCCTTCGCGATCACCTCGGCCGCCTGCGCGATCGCGCCGACCGCATCCCTGCTGATCGCTGCGCGGCTGCTGCAGGGGGTCGCCGGCGCGCTGCTCGTGCCCGGCTCGCTCGGGCTGATCATCGCCACGTTCGAGGGGGCGGCACAGTCGAAGGCGATCGGCAGGTGGACGGGATGGACGTCGGTCGCCTCCCTCGTGGGGCCCGTCGTCGGCGGCACCATCGTCGACCTCCTCGGCTGGCGGGTCGTCTTCGTGCTCGGGGTCGTCCCCGCCGCCGCCGCCCTGCTCCTCCTCGGGCGAGCCAGGGACGTCCAGGCGGACGGCGCCCCGAAGGTCGACTGGTCGGGTGCCGCACTCGCGGCGATCGGGCTGGCCGGCATCACCGTGGTGCTGATCGAGGCCCCACGGCTCGGCATCTCGTCGCCCGTCGTGCTCATCGCGCTCGCGCTCGGCGTCGTCGGGCTCGTCGCGTTCTGGATCCAGAACCGCAGGTCGCGCGACCTGCTGGTGCCACTGCGGCTGTTCCGGGGCAACTTCGCATCGGGCAACCTCGCCACGCTCTTCATCTACGGCGGGCTCGGGGTGTCGTTCCTCGTCGTGACGCTCTACCTGCAGGAGGTCGTGCGCCTGCCCGCGACCGTCGCGGCGGTGTGCACGCTGCCTGCCACGATCGTCCTGATCCTGCTCTCCGGCCGGTTCGGTGCGCTCGCCGGCACCTACGGGCCGAGGCGCTTCATGGCGGGGGGCCCGGTCGTGGGCGCGATCGGCTTCGCCTTCATCGCGCTCACGCCGGATCCGGCCCACGCCCTCGTCTTCGTCATTCCCGGGGTCGTGATACTCGGCCTCG
Source organism: uncultured Actinomycetota bacterium (assembly GCA_963716965.1). Classification (GTDB taxonomy): domain Bacteria; phylum Actinomycetota; class Actinomycetes; order Actinomycetales; family Microbacteriaceae; genus Amnibacterium. The sequence goes on from CAVQUZ010000003.1 coordinate 1,014,385, forward strand.
GCCTCGCGATCACGGTCGCGCCGCTCACCGCCGCGGTGCTGCAGGCCGTGCCGGAGGCGGAGAGCGGCATCGGTTCGGCGATCAACAATGCCGTCGCCCGTGTGGCCGGTCTGGTCACGACCGCGCTGATCGGCGTGATCGTCGGCGGCGCGATGTCACAGGGCGGATTCGTCCGAGGCGTCCTCGTCGTCGTCGGCCTGCTCGTGGTGGGGGGCGTCGTGTCGTTCCTCGGCATCACCGATCCGAAACGGGACCCCACCCCGGCCGGCTGAGCGCTCAGTCCCGGAAGAGGAACCGCGCGACCTCGATGTCGGTCCGGCCGACGGTGCGCGCGATGCCGGCGATCGGCACGCCGTCGCGATGCGCGCGCAGCAGGTAGGCCCCCTCAGCCGGACCGATCCCGCCGTGGCCGTCGAGGTCGGGTTCCGGCAGCGGCTCGATCGTGGCGTCCTGCGGGAAGAGCAGCGCGACGAGGCGCTTGGACACGGATGCCGTGTCCGTGCCGAGCTCGACGGCGATCGCGCCCACCGACCGGTCGTCGCCGTACATCGCGAGCAGGCGCCGGTCGGTGTCGGCCGTCCACGTCATCCGGCCGTGCACACGACGCGCCGGCGGCGGCGAGGCGCGGCCGATGACGAGGACGAACGCGACGACGACGAAGACCATCGCGAAGCCGTCGAGGACCTGCGCCGCATCATCGGAGTACGCCTCGACGCGGCCCGCGGCGACGAGCGTGACCACGGCAGCCGCCGCCGCGGCGGCACCCGTGATCCATGCGTGGGCGCGCACAGGCCTCTCCTTGCTCGGCGATCCTGGCCGATCCTCGCATCGTATGCGCATCCGGGATGCCGTTTCCAGCCCCTGATCTGGGGTTCCTCGTCGCTCGACCCGACCGCCCACGAGCCTCTGCGCCCGAGTGGCTAGCGTTGCCGTGACGGGGGGCGACGCATGGACCGGTTCGACCAGACACTGTGGTGGCAGGTCTACCCGCTGGGGTTCGTCGGGGCGCCGATCCGGACGCCCGACGACGGGTCCGACAGGCACCGGCTGCGCCGGCTGCTGCCCTGGCTCGACCACGTCGTGGAACTGGGCGCGAACGGGCTGCTCCTCGGGCCGGTGTTCGCGGCCGCGTCGCACGGGTACGACACGCTGGACCACTTCCGCATCGATCCGAGGCTCGGCGACCGGGACGACTTCGACGCGCTCGTGTCGGCGGCGCACGAGCGCGGCATCCGCATCGGCCTCGACGGCGTCTTCAACCACGTCGCGGACACGCACCCGTTCGTGCTCGACGCGCTCGCGCACGGCCCGGACGGCCGATACGCGGGCTGGTTCGCGATCGACCGGGATGCACCGGGCGGCCCGAGGCCCGCGGTCTTCGAGGGTCACGGCTCCCTCGTCGAGTTGGATCACGGGAATCCGGACGTGCAGCGGTACATCGCTGACGTGCTCGCGCACTGGTCGGCCGCCGGTGTCGACGCATGGCGGCTCGACGCCGCATACGCCGTGCCCGCCGCTCGCTGGCGGCCGATCCTCGCCGACGCCAGAGCCGGGGGCGCGGACGGCTGGTACCTGGCAGAGGTGCTGCACGGCGACTACGCGGAGTTCGTCGCCGAGTCCACGGTCGACACGACGACCCAGTACGAACTCTGGAAGGCGATCTGGTCGTCGCTGAAGGACGGCAACTTCTTCGAGCTCGACTGGGCCCTGACGAGGCACACGGAGATGGTCGCCTCGTTCGCGCCCGCCACGTTCGTCGGCAACCACGACGTCACGCGCATCGCGACCCGGGTGGGCCACGAGCGGGCGGTGCTCGCCCTCGTCGTCCTGATGACGGTCGGCGGCGTCCCGACGATCTACGCCGGCGACGAGCTCGGCTACGAGGGCCTGAAGGAGGAGCGGGTCGGCGGCGACGACGCGATCCGTCCGGAGTTCCCGGCCGCGCCCGGGCTCGGCGCCGGCGAAGCCGTCTTCCGGCTGCATCAGGCGATGATCGGCCTGCGGAGGCGGCATCCATGGCTGGTCGGCGCGACGACCGAGAAGACCGAGCTGACCAACACCCGCTACGTCTACACGAGCGCGGCCGGCTCCGCGTCGCTCACGGTCGAACTCGACCTGACGACGAGCCCGACGGCGGTCGTCCGGGACGCCGCCGGCACGGAACTCTTCGCCTACCGCGCCTGACGGGCCGCCTTCGCGAGGTCCCGCACCGCGCCGCGGGCGTCCCGGAGGGCGCTGTCGGCCCGATCGAGCGCGAGCTCGGCGAGGGCCGCGTAGGCCGACGTGTCCTCGCCCGCGGCCCCGGCCGCAGACGCCGCATCGATCAGCCGGCCGACGAACACCCGCATGTCGCGATGCTCGCCGAGCAGCTTCTGCACCGATGAGCCCCGCCGGCCGAGGCGGCGGAGCCGACGCGGGGGAGACGCGGGCAGGTCGGCCAGGTGGTGCACCCGGCGGCCGGCCTTCCGGGATGCGTGCAGCCCGTCGATGTCCGTCGCCTTCCGGTACGCGTGCACGGACTTCCGCGCCGCGCGGAGCGTCGCCGACCGGATCGTCGCCGCCGCGGGCAGGCGCGAGCGATCGCCGTGCGACGGGGGTACCGACTCGAGGTCGGCGAACAGTCGCAGCACGGCGGGCGAGCCGAGCTCGGTGTGCAGCGCGTCCGCGGCGCGGGCCGCCGCAGCCCGCACATCCGTCACCAGGCGCCGTTCCGCATCGGTGACGCCAGTGGTACCGGACGGCAGATCGCCGATGAGGCGCTCGGCGCTGTCCGCCGCGACGTCCAGGTCGCGGACCCCGGCGAGGGCACCGCCGAGATCGCGCAGCCGGCCGCCCAGCCGGTCGGGACCGACGACGTGTTCCTGGCGCAGCGCGGTGCGCAGGCGGCGCACGGTGGTCCGCATGTCGTGCACGGCCTCGGGCTCGCCGATCACGACTCCCGCGTAGGCGCGGTGCAGGTCGGCCACGAGTGCCTCGATGGCGCGGTCGAGCGCCTGTCCGGCGGTCTTGGCCCGCCGCGGCGGCGAGGCGGGCAGTCCCACGAGACCGAGCGCCTGTGCGAGCTTGGCCGGGCTCGCCGACCGGACGGCGCCCGACCGCTTCAGCAGCGCGTCGGTGCGCTCGAGCAGCTCGGCGGACGCCGCTCGGTCGTCGCCGACCTGCTCGGCCTCCCACTCGCGCCAGGCCCGCGTGGTGCCGGTCGCGACGTCCGTCGCCTCGACGAGGTCGTCGACGAACTCGATCCTGGGTGCCCCGCCGTCCGCCAGATCGGTCGCAGTGCGGTGCGTCACGATCTCCGCGATCGGAATGAGGGGCCGCCCCCGAACGAGCGACGCGATCACCTCCGCGATGCGCGTCGGCACCTCGCCGTTCGGCCCCGACTCCTCGAGGCCCACCTGCACCTCGAGCCTGCCGCCGGCGCCGGGCAGTTTGAGGTGCCACCCCTCGTCTTGGCCGCCCTCGCGGCGCCGGAGCGCGATGCGCGCGTCGAGCAGGGCGCGGGTCTCCGTATCGAGGTAGACCGCGCGCATGCGGACCGTGGGATGCGGCGTGACGGCACCGAGCCCGCTCAGGTCGGGTACCGCGGTGTCGCCGTCGACGGTGTACTTGCGCTCGATCTCCGCGTGCAGCATCCGTCCATCGTGCCGTGTCTCCGAGCGGCGCAGGACGCACACCGCACTCGCGCCGCGGGTGCGACAGGATGGCCGGATGGCGGACGGGCAGAGCGAATCCGCGGTGACCGTGATCATCGCGTTCGCGGCGAATGCGGCGATCGCGATCGCGAAATCGGTCGCGGCGCTGCTGACCGGCTCGGCGTCGATGACGGCCGAGGCGGCGCACTCGTGGGCCGACACGGGCAACGAGGTGTTCCTGTTCATCGCCGAGAAGCGCGGGAACCGCCCGCCGGACGCCAGGCATCCGCTCGGCTTCGGCCGCGACGCGTACGTCTGGAGCCTCTTCGCCGCGTTCGGGCTCTTCACGGTCGGTGCGGTCGTCTCGGTGTCGCACGGCATCACGGAACTGGGTACCTCGGGGCCCGCGGAGTACCCGTTGGTCGCCTACCTCGTGCTGGCGATCTCGTTCGTGCTCGAGGGCGCGTCCTTCTTCCGTGCGTTCGGCCAGATCCGCGGCACGGCCAGCAGTCAGCAGCGGCGCATCGTGGACTTCACCCTGCACACATCCGATCCCACCGTGCGCGCCGTGGTGTTCGAAGATGCGGCGGCGCTCGTCGGCATCGTGATCGCGGCCGTGGGCATCGGCCTGCACCAGCTCACCGGGAACGGCGTGTTCGACGCGATGGGGTCGATCCTGGTCGGCGTCGTGCTCGGGCTCGTCGCACTCGTGCTGATCCAGCAGAACCGCAAGTTCCTGATCGGGGAAGCGGGCGACGACGCGGTCCGTGCCAGGGTCCTGAAGGACCTGCAGGAGCAGCCCGAGATCCTGCGCGTCACGTACCTGCACATCGAGTTCGTGGGGCCCGCCCGCGTCTACCTCGTCGCCGCGGTCGACCTGATGGGCGACGCGCCGGAATCCGACGTCGCCGAGCGGCTCCGGGCGCTGGATCATCGGCTGGAGACCAACCCCGCGGTGGTGCGCGCGGTCCTCACGCTGTCGACCAGGGACGACGAGACGCTGACGCTGGAGTGACGGCGCGGCCGCCGCGCGGAGTGCGGGTGGTCAGCGGTACCAGGGCCGGCGGCGGATCGCGATCAGCCCGACGACGCACGCGCCGAACAGCAGCGACATGACGGCCACGGCGATCGCGACCGGCAACGGCAGCGCGGCAACGGTGGGCACCGTGTTCGCGACCGTCGTGGTCGAGCGCTGGGTGGCCGGCGCCGGCGACGCCGATCGCGAACCGGCGGATGCCCGCGGCGTCACGACGGGAGCGGCGACGGCCTGCTGCTGCGGCTGCTGCGTCGTGGCCCTGGGACTCGCGCTGGCGGTCGCGCCGAGGGTGAACACGGGGGAGGACTGCCGCGCTGCGCTCGTCCCCGCCGCGTTCACCGCGCGCACCGAGGCGAAGTAGGCCGTGTCGGCCTGCAGTCCGCTGATCACCGCTGATCTGCTGGGGGCCGCGACGTGCGCGCTGGCAACGACGGTCGTCGGCGCCTCGACCGCTGACACCTGCACGGAGTACGAGACGACGGTGGCCCCGCCCGAGCTCGCCGGCGCGTTCCATGACACGGACACGGACGGTGCGGCGGCCGTCCCGGCCGACGTGGAGCGCACCGACGCCGGCGCGGACGGCGCGACCGCCGGCTGGGTCCACACGCTCGACGTGGTCGACAGCCCCTGCACGGTCACGACCGCGGTCGTGTGCGAACCGGGCGGCAGGCCGTCCACCTCGAGCGTCGTCGCACTCGTCGTGGTGGTGCGCGGCGCCGAGTACGGCGTCGTCGTCGAGATCAGGACCGTGTAGTCCGGGGTCCCCGCGACACCGCTCGCCGCGTCCCACGACAGCTGGGCGGTGGATCTGCCCGTCGACTTCCACGCCAGACCCGACGCGCCACTCACGACGGAGGACGTGGCCGGGGCGGCCGGGTCGGGTGCGGTGTCATCGGCGAATGCGGCGGATGCGGGAGCCAGTACGAGCAGCAGCGCCAGCGCGCCCCCGATCACACCCCTGTGCACCACGCGTGAACCCCTCGACCCGCCCCAGGCCCGCTCGCCCTCGGGCCGCGCTGCCGCCGCGCCGTCGCCTGGGGACCCGTCAACGGTACGGGGGGCTCCGCGATCCGGCAACCCGCGTGCGCGGACTGCTGTCGCCGGGTGCCGGGACGGGTGATCAGCCGCGGCGACCGAACGCCCGCTCGACACCCCATCTGGTCGTGCGCAGCAGGGCCTCCACCACGATGCCGCCGGTCATCTTGCTCGCGCCGTGCACCCGTTCCTCGAACGTGATCGGCACCTCGCGCACGTCGAGTCCCGCGGCGACGGCCCGGCGGACCAGATCGACCTGGAAGCAGTAGCCCCGGCTCTCCACCCCGTCGAGATCGAGGCGGGCGAGGCCGGTCGTCCGGAACGCACGGAACCCGCCGGTCGGATCGTGCAGCGGGACGCCGGTCATCCAACGGGCCCAGCGGTTCCCGGCGCGGGACAGCAGGATGCGCCGCTTGGGCCAGTTGCGGATCGCGCCGCCCCGCACCCACCTCGAGCCGAGCACGAGGTCGGCGCCGTGCTCGATCGCCGCCAGCAGCCTGCCGAGCTCCTCCGGGCTGTGCGAGCCGTCCGCATCCATCTCGACCAGCACCCCTGCGCCCCGTTCCCGGCCCCATGCGAAGGCGTCGAGGTAGGCGGCGCCCAGACCGGCCTTCGCCGACCGGTGCAGGACGTGCACCTGCGGGTCGGCCGCGGCGAGGCGCTCCGCGATGTCCCCCGTGCCGTCGGGGGAGGCGTCGTCGACGACGAGCACCTCGAGCGTGGGCTGGGCGGCCCGGACCCGCGCGACGATCCGCTCGATGTTCAGCGCTTCGTCGTACGTCGGGATGCAGACGAGGACAGGGAGGGACGGACGGTCGGTCGTGGGGACACCGATGCGTCCCGGCGTCCTGCGGCGTCGGCTCATCGCCCTCCTCACGGTCACCAGAGCGTATTCGGTGCACGCGCGACGGGCACATCGGCTCGTCGCCTCAGCCGAGCACGGGGGAGCGCACTGCGGCTGCGGACTCGGCGATGACCGAGGCGGATGCGCGGAGCCGTCGGAGTTCGTCGGCGGACATCGGCACCTCGAGCACCCGCTCGACGCCGGCAGCGCCGATGACGCACGGCACCGACAGCGCCACACCGTCGATCCCGTACTCGCCCGACAGGACCGAGCTCACCGGCAGCACTGCGTGCTCGTCGTGGAGCACCGCCTCGGCGATCCGCGCTGCGGCGAGCCCGATCGCGAGGTTGGTCGCACCCTTGCCCTCGATCACGCGGTAGGCAGCGGTGCGCACCTGTTCGGCGAGGTGGTCGAGGTCCCAGACGCTCAGCCGGCCACCCGACGCGTCGCTGACCTGTGCGATCGGCATCGCGCCGACCGTCGCCCTGGACCAGAGCGGCAGCTCGGAGTCGCCGTGCTCGCCGACGATCACCGCGTGGACGCTCGCCTGTGACACGCGGAACCGCTCGGCGAGCAGCCAGCGCAGCCTCGATGAGTCGAGCACGGTCCCCGATGCGAAGATCCGCGACGACGGCAGTCCGGTGAGTTCCTTCGCGAGGACCGTGAGCACGTCGCACGGGTTCGTCACCAGCACGACGACCGCATCCGGCGACCGGAGGAGCAGGTCGGGCAGCAGGGCCGCCATGATCCGGCTGTTGCGGCCGGCCAGGTCGAGGCGCGGCTCGCCCGGTCGCTGCTTCGCGCCGGCGGTGACGACGACGACGTCCGAGTCCTCGGTGACCGCGATGTCGCTGCCACCGCTGACCCGAGCGGTCCCGGTGAACTGGGTGCCGTGCGCGAGATCGAGCACCTCCGCTTCGACCTTCGCGGTCTGCACGTCGTAGAGCGCGACCTCGCGGGCCGACCCGCGGATCAGCGCGGCGTACGCGATCGAGGTGCCGACAATGCCCGCGCCGACCACGGTGAGCTTCGAGTGGTGTGCGTCCATACGGCGATCGTGCCGAGTCCGCATGGCCGCCGGCAGCGGCGAAAGTCCCGTGCGGCCGTTCCGTATGCTGCTCGTGTGGCCGCGGACATCCGTGCAGCGACGCCGGCGGACGTGCCGGCGATCGTCGAGCTGCGCAACCACTACGTCGCCTCGAGCGACGCGATCTGGACGCTCGTGCCGATGACCGAGGCGGAGGGCGCCGACTGGCTCGCCGGCGCCCATGCCGACGGTGCGGCGTTCCTGGTGGCCGTCGACGGCGGTTCGGTCCTGGGGTACGCGACCTACGGACCGTGGCGGCCGCAGAAGGAGGGGTACCGACTCACGGTGGAGGACTCGGTCTACCTGGCGCCGGAGGCCGTCGGTCACGGGACCGGGACCGCGTTGCTCGCCGCCCTGATCGATCACGCGAGGGCGGCCGGCGCCCACGTGATGCTCGCCGACATCGAGTCGGAGAACGCCGCATCGATCGCCCTGCACCGCCGATTCGGCTTCGAGCAGCAGGGGCGGCTGGGGCAGATCGGCACGAAGTTCGGCCGGTGGCTCGATCTGTCGATCCTCGCGCTGCGGCTCACCGAGGACCCGCCGCCCGCCTGAGCCCCGCGGTCAGGAGGGCAGTTCGCCCGCGGCCCTGCCGCCCTCGACCAGGAACCGGATGGCGGCCTCGCGGAACTCCCGGGACACGGGCGCGGTGAAGTGGTTCTTGCCCGGGATCTCGAAGAACTGCGAGTTCGGAGCCGCGGCGGCCAGCCGCTGCGACGCGGCGAGGATGCGGTCCTCCGACCCGGCCGCGAACAGGATCCGCTGCTGCGGGGGGTCGTCAGGGTCGGGCTGTTCGCTGCCGCGCATCCCCTCGACGAGCGCGACCAGCGCGTCGAGGTCGTTGTCGCCGTCGTGCGCGGCCATGCCGAGGTAGGCCTGCGTGAGCGGATCGGTGACCGGTGTCCCGTCGGCGACGAACGCCTTCGCCTGGTCGACGCGGAACCGGGTGAGCGGGTCGCCGTCGGGGATGCCGCCGAGGACCGCCCGCTCGATCGTCGCATCGCCGGCGAGCGCCGCGTGCCAGCCGACCCGCGCCCCGAGCGAGTACCCGACGTAGCTGATGTCGGTCACGAGGTAGGTGTCGAGCACGGCGAGCGCATCCGCCACGAGTGCTCCCATCGTGTAGGCCGACGGGTCGTGCGGTTTCCCGCTCGCGCCGTGGCCGCGCTGGTCCATCGCGATGACGCGGTAGCCGGCGCGGGTGAGATCGCGCACCCACCCGGTCGCGATCCAGTTCCAGTAGGCGCTGGAGGAGAACCCGTGGACCGCGAAGACGACGGGGGCGTCCGACGCGCCGATGTCGTACGTGGCGATCGGGACGCCGTCCGGCGACATCACGGCGCGGGCCGGCGGGCGTTCGGGCAGCAGAGGCATCGCGCACGATCCTGCCAGCCGGATCCCGGACGCGGGCGGATGTGACGAGCCACGAGCAGGGGCCCACTGCGCGGGGCACGCGCTTTGGGGCCAATCCGCGGATGGGAATACGCGGCCGGATCGGCCAGGCTGATGAGACCGCTTGGGGACGCCGATGGATCGGCGCGGCGGATGAGCACTGGGGGAATCGATGTCGTCGGAACAGGGACCGCACGCGCTGCGGATCGCCGTGGTGACGGTGTTCGGCTTCGCCGCGATCGCAGCGGCGATGTACGTGTACTGGCCGGCAGGCGTGGCCGTCGGGCTGGTCGCAGGGATCACCGCGATCGTCGTGGTCGGGCGCAGGATGCAGGCGCAGCAGGCGCAACTGCTCCGCGACGTGGACGACCCGTTCGGGTTCGCGGACGACGCGGATGTCGACGCCGAGATCTTCGCGCTCCGCAGCCGCCTCGGGTTCGACTACCGGGACTTCGCGCGGGCGGCCCTCGCGGTCACGCGCGCGCAGTGGGCCGCGCCGGAGGTGCTGCAGCACGAGATGGGCGTCTCGCCCGAGCGCGCCCGTCGCCTTCTGATCCTGCTGGAGGAGGAGGGGTTCGTCGGCGCCTCGGTCGGGACGCGTGAACGGCCCGTCCTGGTCGGGGCCGAGTCCGAGTCGGACCTCGCGCGACTGCTGCGCGTCTGAGCACTCGTCGTACCGAACGGGGCCGCCGGCACTTGCCGGCGGCCCCGTTTCATGCGTCCTGCAGCGCAGTACGCATCCGTCGGAGCACGTGAGAGCGCCATCCGCCGCCCATGATCTGGAAGGCGAGCGCCTGTTCGGGGTCGTCGAGGTCGAAGCCGCTGTGGGTGAGCAGGAGCCGGGTGCCGCGCCCCTCGGGCACGAGGTCCCATGTGACGACGCTGTCGAGGGCGGTGCCGCGACTCGTCCAGGAGATCGTCAGGCGGCTGCCTGGCTCGACCTCAAGCACCTCGCACTCGATGAGGCCGGAGAAGTTGGTTCGGGGGACCGGCTCGGCCCGGAAGACGAAGCGCGTGCCGACGACCGGCGCGAAGCCCTCGCTCGGCATGAGCCACGCGTCCAGCAAGCGGGTCTCCGTGAGCACACGCCACACCGCGGCGGGGGGATGGGGCAGGAACTCGTCGACGGTGACCGTGGCGGACTCAGTCATGCGGGACTCCATTGCCGTCGTCGGGAAGCGCGTCCAGCACGTCGCGCATGCGCCGCATCCGGTCGCGCCAGAAGCGCTCGTGCGGGACCAGCCAGTCCCGCACCGCGAGCAGCGGTTCGGGGGCGGGCGCGTAGTGGACGTGCCGGCCCTCGGGGCGGCTGGAGACCAGCCCGGCCTCGAGCAGCACGCGGAGGTGCTCGGAGACGGACGGCCGGCTCATGCTGAAGTGCGCGGCGATCTCGCCGGCGGTACGGTCGCCGGCGAGCAGCAGGTCGAGGATGTCCCGTCTGGTCGGATTCGCCAGTGCGGCGAAGAGCCGATCGGCGCAGGTCTCGCGGGCACGGACCGGCATCAGGACGCTGCGCGCTGCAGCAGCACGAACCCGTTCCCGTCGGGATCGGTGAACTGCGTCTGGGCGCCCCAGCCGGTCTGCTGCGGGTCGGCGACCTCGGCGCCCGCGGCACGGAGTGCGGCGACGACTCCCGCGATGTCGTCGGTGTGCAGCACGAGTCCCTGCTGCCACCCGGGTGCGGCCCGGCCGGGGAACGGGGGATGCAGCGTGAAGTCGACCTGGCTGCCGCTCGGCGCGACGGCGAGCCACCGCGCATCACCGAACGCGGTGTCGGCGCGGACCTCGAACCCCAGCACGTCCCGGTAGAAGACGAGGGCGCTATCCTGATCGGCGACCGGGATCGTGATCGTGCCGATCCGCACGGCGGACGACGGTGTGGTCATGCGCTCAGAGTACGTAGGAGAAAACCTACACGTCAAGCAGCTCGGCCACCGGATCGAGCGTCGTTCCTGAGCGTGCACCGCTGGCCGGGTATCGACTCGGTAACGAACGGCCGACGACACGCCGCAAGCGGGCTGCACGGGGTTCCCGCCGTCGGCGGCAGGAACCACACTTGTGTCATTCGGCCGTACCCACGCCGGATCACGCACAGCGACGCAGCTGCCGGCAGACCGTTCGCGTCGCCGGCCGGTTGCGCGCGGAACGTCCCCGAGGAACCGCGATGAACTCCTTCAGCACCCACCCCGCCCGCGCCGCCGTGGCCGTCCTCGTCGGCCTCGCCGTCATCGGCGTGCTGCTCTACGTCTGGTGGCCGGCAGGCGTCCTCGTCGGTGGCACGGCCGGCGTGATCGCCGTCGCGCAGATCGGCCTCGCCATGCAACGCGCCGCCAACGCAGCGCAGCCGACCATGGACGTCGAGACCGCGATCGCGATGCTCGCCGAGGGCCGCCAGGACAGCGCCGCCGCCTGACCGCCGCACGTCAGCTGCTCCCGACCAAAGCACTTCAGCAGGACATTTTCTGTTCAGCAGGACATTTCCGGCCTCAGGGTCCTGCTGAACAGAAAATGTCCTGCCCAAGTGCTGGTGCTCACGTGCTGGTGTGCCGGGACCGCGCCGCCGCCTGACCGCAAGCACGTCGGCCGCCCACGACGACCCATCGAGTCAGACGGCGAGCGTGTCCTGCGCCTTCTCCGTCACGTGACCCTGCTTCAGGTGCAGGCGGCGGGACGCGCGCTTGGCGACCCACGAGTCGTGGGTGACCACGATCAGTGTGAGGCCGAGCTCCCGCTGCACCGACTCGAGCAGCCCGATGATGTCGTCGCGGGTGTCCTCGTCCAGCGCGCCGGTCGGTTCGTCGGCGAGCAGCACGGACGGCCGCTTCACGAGGGCCCGCGCGATCGCGACCCGCTGCTGCTGACCGCCGGACAGCTCGCCGGGCAGGTGGCTGAGACGACCGCCGAGGCCCGTCGATTCGAGGGCGGCCGTCGCGCGCTTGCGCCGCTCGCCGGTCGCGATGCCGAGCGGCACGAGTGCCGTCTCGACGTTCTCCTGGGCGGTGAGCGTCGGGATGAGGTTGAAGCTCTGGAAGACGAACCCGATCTTCTCGGCCCGCACCCTTCCGAGGGCGGTCTGTCCGAGCCGGGCCAGGTCCTGCCCGTCGAGGAGCAGCGAGCCGGCGGTCGGCACGTCGAGGGCGCCGAGCAGCTGCAGCAGCGTCGACTTGCCGCCGCCGGTCTGCCCCTGGATCGCGACGTAGTCGCCCGAGTCGATCACCAGATTCACGCCCGCGAGCGCCTGAACCGTCCGTGAGCCCTGCTTGTAGGTCTTCCCGACCTCGGTCAGCTGATACATGGATCTCTCGTTTCGTGTGCGGTGACGGGGTGGGTCAGGCGACGCTGCGCAGCGCCGCGGCCGGCCGGAGGCTGGCTGCCCGCCAGCCGCCGAAGACGCCGGCGAGCAGTCCGCCGACGACGGCGAGCCCGACCGCGAGGGCGATGATGCCGCCGGTGACGGGGAGCGTGAGCGCGATGTCGCTCGCAGCGGTGCTCGCGGCGGCTGCGGCACGACCGAATCCGCCCTGGCCGCCCGCGGCGCCGAATCCGCCCGCGGCCGTCGTCGAGGCCGCGGCGGTGAGGGTCGGATGGATGATGTTCACGACGACGATCGCGCCGATCCCGATCACGATGCCGACGACGCCGCCGATGAGGCCCTGCACGAGCGATTCGCCTGCGACCTGGCCGACGACCCGGCGGTTGCTCCAGCCGATCGCCTTCAGGGTCCCGAACTCCCGGGTGCGCCTCGTGACGCCGGACACGGTGAACAGGATCGCGATCAGGAACGCGGCGGCCAGCACGAGCAGCGACAGCCAGAGGCCCAGCGAGCCCGCGAGGTCGGCGGCCGTGGCGAGCGATCCGCTGACGGAGCCGGCGAGATCCGCCTCCGTGTTCACGGTGTAGCTCGAGCCGAGTGCGGATTTCAGCGCGGTCTGCACCGCGTCGATCTGCGTCGAGCTCGTCGCCTGCACGGAGACCGTCGTGACCTCGTTCTTCATGCTCGCGAGCGTCTGCGCCGTGCCGAGCGGGATGTACGTGTTCGACGCGGTGGCGCCGCTCGTGGAGGTGGACTTCACGATGCCGACGACCGTGAACGACTTGCCGCCGAGGGTCACCGTGTCGCCGACCGCCTTCTTCGCCGTGGTCGCGTAGTCGGAGTCGAGCAGGGCGGTGTACTTCCCGGAGTCGCTCGCCGTCAGCAGGCGCCCCTTGGACAGCGCGACCGAGGTCATCGGGCCGACGCTCGCCGAGGCGGCGGTGTCGTAGCCGAGCACCGAGATCTGGCTGATACCGAACGAGCTGCTGCCGTTGCCCGCCGGACCGCCCTGGCCGGCGCCCGCGGCGCCATATCCACGAGTGCCCTGTGTCGACTGCGAAGGTGTTCTGCCGCTGAATGTGGTGCTGCGCAGCGCGAGCGTGCCGGTCGCCGCCTTGACCCCGGCGGTCGCCGCCGCCTTCGTCACCGCGGCCGAGGTGAACGCCGTGGTCCCGAAGTCGGTCCGCAGCGCGCTCTGCGAGAAGGTCCGCGTGCCGCCGCTCGTGCGACCGGCTCCCGAGCCGACATCGAACTGGCTGCCGGCGGTCGGCGTGCCGGTCGGGCGCGTCGCGGTCTTGGTGACGGTCACGTCGGTGCCGACGCCGTACACGGACTTGAGGGCGTCCGCCTGCGCGGTCTTGACGCCGGCTGCGACGGCATTGACGACGATGACGAGGGCGATCGCAAGGGCCATGCCGATCGCGACGATGACGGTCTGCCGGCGCCGATTGGCGAGTTCGCGGCGGAGGTAGGTCCTGAACATGTCCACGACCGTAGGGAGCGCAGGGTGCCCCGATCGGCCGTCCACACTCTGTGTCTCCGATGAGCCGCACAGAATCACCGATGAACGCTATGGATTCCCGGTGAGCGGACCGCGACGCGCCGGTCGAATGCCAGGAATCCACCCAGAGTCGGCGCGCGACCGGCGACCAGCACGCAGCGACCTTTGGATTGCATCGGAATCAGGTCGGGGAGTGCGCCGCCGGTCCGTTCCGTGATCTGCGTTGCCTACCCTCCAGACAGTGCCCCGATCCGTCGAACGACCGCCCCGAAGCCGTGTCTCCAGCTTCTTCGGCATGATCGCCGTCGCGATGATCGCCGGCGTCATGGTCACCGTCGGCGTCACGCCGGCCATCGCGGTGACCGGGATCGGCGCGTCGAACGCCATCGGCCTGTTCGAGAACCTGCCGAGCGATCTCGCGATCGCGCCGCTCGACCAGCGCACCGAGATCTACGCGAAGTCGGGTGGCAAGAACGTCCTGATCGCCTCCTTCTTCACGCAGGATCGAGAAGTCGTGCCGTGGACCTCGATCCCGCAGACGGTCACGGACGCGACGGTCGCGGGCGAAGATGCGCGGTTCTACGACCACGGCGGGGTCGATCCCGCCGGCATCCTGCGGGCGACCGTGGCCGACCTGCTCGGCACGGGAGGCACGCAGGGCGCCTCGACCATCACCCAGCAGTACGTGAAGAACGTGTGCGTGCAGGAGGCGGAGCGGCTCTCGACGGACGCCGAGGTCGAGGCCGCGTACGCCGCGTGCACGGACACCACCGCGTCGAGGAAGCTGCGCGAGGCCCGGTACGCGATCGCGCTCGAGAAGCGGTACACGAAGAACGAGATCCTGCTCGGCTACCTCAACATCGCCGGGTTCGGCGGCCGCATCTACGGCATCCAGTCGGCGGCGAGGTACTACTTCGGCATCGACGCGGCCGACTTGAGCGCCGCACAGGCCGCGAGCCTCATCGCGATCGTGAACGACCCGGAGTCGCTGCGGCTCGACGAGCCGAAGAACATCGCCGCGAACACGCTGCGCCGGAACTACATCCTGAAGAACGAGTACCAGGAGAAGCAGCTCACCAGGGCCGAGTACGAGGCGGCCGTCGCGTCGAAGACCGTCACCAAGATCACCCCGACGCAGGCGGGCTGCCAAACGGCGGGCGCCGCCGGCTTCTTCTGCGACTACGTCGTCAACACCGTGCTGAACTCGCCGGCGTTCGGCTCGACCAAGTCCGTCCGCCTCGCGAACCTGCAGACCGCCGGCTGGAAGATCTACACGACGCTCGATCTCGACATCGAGAAGAAGGCGCAGTCGGTGATGAACACCTACGTGCCGAAGAAGTCGAGCGACGTCGACGTGGGCTCCGCGGCGGTCTCCGTCGAGGTGGGGACCGGACGGATCATCTCGATGGTCCAGAACAAGATCTACAACAACGACGGCAACGCGGCGAGCCTCGGCGCCCAGTACACCGCGCTGAACTACAGCACCGACGAGGCGTACGGCGGATCGAGCGGCTTCCAGCCGGGCTCGACCTACAAGCTCTTCACCCTGCTCGACTGGCTGAAGGCCGGCCACGCCCTGAACGACACGGTGGATGCGGACGCCAGAACGATCCCGGCGTCGCAGTTCCAGCGCTGCGGGTCGGCGGACGACGACGACGCCGATTGGAGCGTCGCCAACGACGACGCCGGCGAAGGCGGCTACACCTCCGTGACCGACGCCACCGCGCAGTCGATCAACGGCGCGTTCGCGACGATGGCGACCCAGCTCGACCTCTGCACCATCCGGTCGACACGCCACCGCGTTCGGTGTGCACCCCGCGACCGGCGGCCAGCTGTCCGACGTGCCCCCGTCGGTGATCGGCGCGGCCAGCACGGTGTCGCCGCTCACGATGGCGGTGGCCTACGCCGGCATGGCGAACGAGGGGGAGACCTGCACCGCGGTCGCGATCGACTCGGTCGTCAAGCCGATGGGGCAAGCTCGCCGTCCCCGGTACGACGTGCACGCAGTCGATCGCGAAGCAGGTCGCCATCGCGGCGGACTACGCCCTCCGCTCGGTCTTCACGAGCGGCACCGCCTCCGCCGACAACACCGCCGACGGCATCTACGAGGTCGGCAAGACCGGCACCACCGACGGCAACAAGGACACGTGGATGATCGGGACCACGAACAAGGTCACCACGGCGGTCTGGGTGGGCAACGTGACCGGCGACACCGACCTCAGGACGGTCTACTCGTTCCCGTACTGCCCGCTCGAGGGCACCACGCAGGCGGCGATGGAGCGGCACTGCGTCTGGACGGGCATCCAGACGGCCATCAACGCGAAGTACGGCGGCTCGACGTCGTGGGCGCAGCCGCAGACCCAGTACCTCGACGGTTCCGGCTCGAGCTTCGGTTCCGCGTCGACCGGCGTCGTGCCGGACGTCACGGGGCAGACCGAGTCCGAGGCGACGGCCACGCTCGTCAGCAACGGATTCGCGTGGGCGATCGGTTCGACCGTCGCGTCGAGCGATCCGGTCGGCACGGTCGTGTCGACGGATCCGGCCGCGGGCACGAGCCTCGCGGCGCACACCGAGGTGACCATCCACCTGAGCTCCGGGTGATGCACGGTCCCGTCGTCAGGCGCGGGACAATGCGGACATGGTCTCGATCTCCGTCGCCGGCTCGGCGAGCACTGCCGTCCCCGCCGAGCGCGGCGTCGTCCACGTCGAAGTCCACGCGGAGGGGGACGACCGCGACCACGTGATCGACCGCGCGACCGGACTGCACGGCCGCCTGGTCGCCGAGGCGCGGCAGCACGTGTCGGCCGGGGCCGCGACCACGTGGTCCGCCGCGCAGGTCACGGCCTCGACCGAGACGCGCTACCACGGTGACGCGGAGACGCCCGTCCAGGTCGCGACGGCGGCACTGACGGTGCGCTTCAAGGACTTCCACGCGCTCGGTGCGTGGGTGGCCAAGATCGGCCAGGACGCCGACGCCCGCGTGCACGGCATCGACTGGGCACTCACGGACTCGAAGCGAGCGGAGGTGCTCCGCGATGTGCGCCGCGAGGCAGTGGAGGACGCGGCCCTGCGCGCGGCCACCTATGCATCCGCCGCGGGAGCCGGGCGTCCGAAACTGACCGGCCTCGCCGAACCGGGCATCCGGCACGAGGCTCCGACGGTGTCCCTGCGCGCCGCGGCACGCTCCGCCGACGGGCCGGCGGCATTCACACTGCGGCCGGCCGACATCGTCGTCGAATGCACGGTCCTCGCGGATTTCGAGTCGTGACGGCGCGGGTCAGCGCCTCGCGACGCTCCAGCCGCCTGACGCGTTCACCGTGATGAGCGTGCTGCCCGACACGAACGGCACGGTGCCGGACGCACGGCCGGTGCGGCTCGTGACCAGATTCGCCCACGACCCCGAGGGTCCGAGCTGCCACACGGTGAGCGCGTGGCTCGATGCGCTGTTCGTGAACGCGACGGACTCCGCGCCGCCGTCGCGCAGGTAGACGCCGTCGCCGGAGCCGTGGCCGGGCAGTGCGGCCGGCGGAGGCGAGTGGACGCAGGGTCAGCGTCCACGCCGCCGCCGCGGTGATCCGCAGCTTCACGGCACCCGACGCACCGAGTACGCCGAACGCGCTCCGCCCGCTGTAAGCGCCGTTGCGCGCCACCACCGATTCGACGAGCCGGTCGGCGCGGTTCAGCGTCGTGACCGCGACCCCCTTGCCCGCGACCCGTACGTCGAGCATGCCGGCGTGGACGCCCTTCGGCAGCGTGACGACCGCGGATTCGGACCCGTGCCACCTGGTCACCCCGAACGAGCCGTACCGGTTCGCCGCCCACCGTTGCGCCGAGGTCGGCATGGCGGTCGTCACGCGCTCGGGTGACGAGGTCCTGGTACCGACCACATTCCTGGCGACGAGCCGCACGGCTGTACGTCGTGTGCCACGCGAGGTCGCCGACCTGCGTCGAGCGTGCGGAAGCGCTCAGATGCTTCGTGATCGTGCGCTTCCCCGACCGTGAGACGCGCAGGTCGTATCCGGTCACCGCCGGGCGGCCGCGGCCGACAGCGGCGGCCTTCCACGCGACCGTGATCACGGCCGCGTTCGCAGCCGTCGCACTCGGTGCGGCGACGCCGGCAGGGGCGGCGAGCGTGATGGACGTGGCCGGCGACCGGTGCCCGGCGGTGCCGTCGGGCGCGATCGCGTGCACCCACACCCAGTAGGTCGCGCCGGCCGCCAGTCCCGTGACGTCGACCGTGTGCACCGACGCGTCCGCGGTGTCGATGAGTTCGATCGCGTCCGACGGCCGGTCGTCCGTGGACACCTCGACCTCGCTGTTGCCGACCTCGCTGTTGCCGACGTCTCCGTCAGCGGCGGCCCAGATCACCCGGACGCCGGTCGCGGATCGTGCGGTCACCGTCAGGCGGCCAGGGGCGGCGGGTGGTGCAGTCGTCGGGGTGGCCGTGGTGGTCGGGGTGGGCGGGTCGTCTGTGGCAGATCCGGACGGCGTCGCGGTGGGCAGCGGGTCGGCCGGTGACGTCGCGGTGGGATCCGCGGTCGCATCGTCGGTCGGTTCGGGGGTCGACCCGGCCGTCGGCGCATCGGTGGGCATCGTGCTGGGCTCGTCGCTCGGCGCGGGGTCGGCGCTCGGTGCACTCGTCGGCACGTCGGTCGGGGATTCGGTGGGGGCTGCCGTCGGGTCGGCGGTCGGCGAGTCGCTCGGCGCATCCGTCGGCGCGGCGGTCGCGTCGTCCGACTGGGCACTCGGCGACTGGGCATCGGTCGGCTGGCTGCCCGGCGCGGCGGTCGGCATGTCCGTCGGGAGGTCGGGCGTCGGCGCGGCAGCGGTCGGCTGGTCGGTCGGGGCCCCATCCGTCGGCGGGCCCGAGGGGGACGGATCGCTGCTCGGCAGGGCGTCGGGCGTGGCCGGATCGGTCGGATCGGCCTCCTGCACCGCGCTGCCCGGGTCGATCGTCGGGTCGGGCATCGGGGAGGCGGGAGCGGTGCCGATCCCACTGCTCCCGCTGTCGGTCGGAGTGATCGCGTCGCCGAGCGCGAACGCCACCTGGGTCGATGCGAGCAGCGCGGCGATCGCGACGGCGGTCACCACGGCCGTCTTCGCTGCTCTCCTCATCCGCCCCCCTCGCGCCAGACCACCTGATTCCTAGCAGCGCACGGCCCCCGAACGGGGGAGCACCGCTGGCGTGGCGGGGGAACGGGGCGGCGGCGTCAGCGCGCGGAGCGATCCGTCCAGGACGGGTGGTGCCGGGACCCCGGCGCGCCGCCGACGGGAAGCGGGAGCCGGGCGAGCCCGCAGATCGGGCACCGCCAGCCCACTGCTGTCGCGATCATGCGGAACTGATCGGCGGGGCAGGCCGGCACTGCCGAGGGGTCCTGGAGGCTCATGTCCAGAGGGTCCCAGCGCAGATCGAACATGCCCCGGGTGGATCCGATCGAGACGCTGTGAAGCGTGCCGATCGGCCCACCCGGGGCACGGGAAGTCAGACTGCGGGGGCCGCGAACTGCAGGTCGAAGCTGATCTTCACGTCGTCGCCGAGCGTGAAGCCGCCGGCCTCGAGCGCCGCGTTCCAGCTCACGCCGTAGTCGTGACGGTTGATGGTGACGGACGCCTCGGCGCCGGCCTTCACGTTGCCATAGGCGTCCGCGACGATGCCGCCGAATTCGCCCTTCAGGGTGACCGACTTGGTGACGCCCTTCAGCGTCAGGTCGCCGACGAGCTCGAACGTCTCGGCCGAGGTGAAGCGCAGCGACGTCGACTCGAAGGTGATCGTCGGGTGCGCCTCGATCGCGAAGAAGTCGCTCGTCTTCAGGTGCCCGTCGCGCATCTCCTGGCCGGTATCGACCGACGAGACGTCGATGGTCGCGTGCACGACGGTCTCGGCCGGGTTCGGCGCGACGTCCACCGTGACGTCGAAGGTGCGGAAGACGCCGCGGACCTTGCTGATCTTGAGGTGGCGGACGGTGAAGGCGATCTCGGAGTGGGCGGCGTCGAGCGTCCAGGTTCCGGTGCGGTAGCCCTCGATGGTCTCGGCGGTGACGTCGGTCATGAATGATCCTTCGAAGCGTGAGGCGGTATCGTCAACAGTCGTTGACGTGTCATATGTGACACGTCAACTATCGCACGATCTGCGCCGGGGCGCAAACCGTCCACAGGCCCGTCGTCCCGTCACGGGGACGCCGGGCGATACGGGACACTTGCCCTGTGCGCCGTCTCCGTCCTGTCGCCGCCGCGCTCTTCGCGGGCGGCATCGCCGTGCTGTTGGTCGCGTGCGGCACGACGCGCGAGGCGCCCTCGGCGACCGCCTCACCCACCCCGCCGCCTGCGCACGTGCGCCTGTACGTGATCGGCGACTCCTGGGCGGCCGGCGCCTACGCGGACCCGGGCGCGACCTATCTCCAGGTCGCCGCCGCAGCGCTCGGCTGGTCCGTGCACGTCGACGCCGCCGACGGCACCGGTTACCAGACGGCCTCTTCGTACGGCGCGACCTACGCGAAGCGCGCGGCGTCGATCCCCGCATCCGCACGGGCCGACGTCGTGCTGATCCAGGGCGGCTCCAACGACATCGGCCGCCCGGCGGCGAAGTTCCCCGCGGCGGTCGAGGCGACGGTCGCACTCGTCGAGCGTCGCTTCCCGCACGCGCACGTCGTGCTGCTCGGCGCCGGCCCCGATCCATGGCCCGTCGATGCGAACCAGCGCCGCATCGACGCCGATCTCCGCGCGGCCGCGAAGGCCGAGCACGTGTCGTTCGTCTCCATCCTGTCCGAGGCCTGGGTCACGTCGGCGAACCGCGACGATGTCATCTCGCCGGTGCACGGCCACCCGACGGTCGTCGGTCACGCCTACCTCGGCGGCCGGCTCGCCGCCGACCTGAAGGCCCTCTCGGCGGCCTGGGCGAAGTAGGGCGTGCCCCGCCGGTCGAGCGGGCGCTCGCGGGTACCGTCGTGACGGATGCCAGCCCGACGACGCCGACACCGGACGCGCCGGGCCCGTGGCGCGAGGCGGGGCGGCCGGTTCGGCCTGCTGCCGCACGCGATCGCGGTCGTCGGTCTCTTCGTGCTGGCGATCGGCATCGCCCAGCCGCTCGCAGTCGGTGCGCACCCGAGCGCCGCGCCCAGCGTCACGGCGACACCCGGACGGTTGCTGCTCGGATCGGACGTGTCGTGGCCCTCGTGCCGTTCGTCCGCCGCCGGGTTGCCGCGCGGCGCCGCGTTCTCGATCGTCGGGGTGAACGACGGTGAGCCGGACTCCATCCATCGCTGTGTCCAGCGCGAGGTGACCTGGGGCACACGCTCGTCAGGAGCGACCACACAACCGAAGCTCGCCTTCTACCTGATCGGCGCCGACCCCTTCGCCCCCGCGGAGAAGAAGTGGGTCACCCCGCGCTGGCCCGCATCGGCGAGGGTGGCCGGACGGCAGGTGAGCATCCCACCGTCCTTCGGGCCGTCGTGCAGGGGGGAGCGGTCACCCGCATGCGGCTACGTCTTCGGCTGGGCGACCGCGGCCAGGTCCATCGCGGCGATCCCGGTCGCGCATCGGGACCGCTACCGGTATTGGATCGACGTCGAGATCGCCAGGGACTGGAACGCGAACCCCCTCATGAACGAGGCGATCATCGAGGGGATGAGCGCGTACGTGACGGGCTCGACCCTGACCGGCGGCCTCGGCGCCACGGCCGGCCTCTACTCGAACGCGGCCTTCTGGAACGCGATCGTCGGCGAGCTGCGCCGCGGCAGTCCGCTTGACGCGCTCCCCGAGTGGTATCCGGTGGGGGAGGTGACCCGGTCGGAGGCCGAGGCGGCGTTCCGCGCGGCGGTGCCCTTCACGCCGAACGGTACGGTCGAGGTCATCCAGTACTGGCGGGGCGGGGTCGACTACGACCTCGCCGAGGCGCGCTGACCGCTAGTGGCAGACGAGGTCGCGGTCGATGCCGCCGTCGACCCACTGTGCGTGCGCGACCCGGCTCGACGCGGTGAGTCCCGTGCCGGCGCAGAGCTCCGCGGCGCCCGCGGCGGTCGTAGCGCCGCCGCGCCAGGTCGGCAATCCGGTCAGCGGGCTCGACCTCGGGGCGCCGCCGATGATGAGGCTCCACTGCTGCTTCGTCGAGTAGAGGCCGACGCGCGCGCCGATGCCCTGCAGATAGTCCGTCATGCCCTCGAGCACTGCGCGGTTCGACACGTGGTCCCAGCCCCATGAGTTGCTGGTCTCGACGTCGAGCCACCAGCGCCGCGCGCCCGGGTTCTCGACCCCGTAGTTCGTCGCGTCGTTCTCCGCGAGGGTGACCCCGTACGCGTAGGCGCACGCGGCGCTCTCGCTGCCGTCGCAGGCGCCGTAGCGGCCGTGCACCGGCGTGCCGAGCCGGGTGTAGTCGCCGGTCGGCCACCAGCTCGCGGCGTGACCCGGGTCGGCGGTGTTCACGTAGACGTCGGCGGCCGCGGCCGCGAGCGAGTCCGCCCAGGCGAGCTGGGCGACGAGGCACGGGTTCCGGTTGGTCGGCAGTCCGGCGTTGACGCCGACGATCGCTGCGGGGACATCCGGCAGCGGTGCGTCGCACTGCGGGTAGGAGACGTCGACGACACTGGTCGTCTCGCTCGACGCAGTGGTCCTCACCGGCGAATCTGCCCCGGGAACCCCGGGCAGACCGAGCACGCCGGAGGCGGCAAGGGCCGCCGCCATCGCGAGCATCGGGATCGTCCGCATCGGTTCAGTATGGGGCGCACCCGGACCGAACCGCTGTCACCAGGCAGGGGGTCACGAAATCCGCTTTCGCGGATCGGGACGATTCGCCGACGTGCCGGTCGACGAAGCGCCGACGCGGTGTGTCGTCGAGAACCTCCTGATCGGCGATGTGCGTCAGCCGAGGACGCCGAACTCCTCGGCCACCCGGGGCAGCCGGTGGTGCAGCTCGGCGGCGGCCTTCGCCGAGAGCGGGTTGGTCGAGACGCCATCGAGGCTCTGCAAGACGCCGCCGATGTAGACGCGCTTCAGGTTCCGCAGTCCCGTCGACAGCACGTAGTTGCGGACCGGCTGCCACAGCGGCCCGATGTCGGGGGACCGCGGATCGACGACGACGAAGTCGGCGTACTTGCCGACCTCGAGGCTGCCGACCTTGTCGGCCACTCCGAGCACGCTCGCTGAGCCGAGGGTCGCGTACCGCAGCATGTCCTCGGGCAGCATCGAGAGCGGGTCGCCGGTCTCGGCGCGCACCTGGTAGATGCCGATCCGCATGTTCTGCCACGGATCGGAGATGTCGGTGCACGCCTGGTCGTCCAGCCCGACGCCGATCTGCATGCCGTGCGCGCGGATCGCCGGGATGTCGGCGACACCCGAGGCCAATCGCCCGTTCGAAGCCGGCTGCCACGACATGCCCGCGCCGCCCGCCGCCGCCGCCTCGATGATCTCGGGCGTGGTCTGGATGAAGTGCCCGAAGATCATGTCCGGTCCGAGCGCCCCCGCGTCGACGTAGCGGGAGAACTTGCTGCGCTGCAATTCGACCGCCTCACGCGTCTCGAGGAAGTGCGCCTGGTTGATCACGCCGTATCGGCGCATCGCGGCGACCTCCAGCTCCGCGGCGTTCGGCCGCGGCGACCACTGCACCGCGCCGAGGATCGCGGGCCCGAGGCACAGATCCTGGTCGACCTCGCGGCAGTGGTCGACGACGAGGCCGAACCGGTCGAGGATCTCCTCGTCGGTGCCGATCGCGTCGTCGAGCGACGCCGCGTTGACGAACCGCAGTCCGGCATCCACCTTCGCGTCGATCTGTGCGAACTGGTGCTCGATCGGTCGCAGCGCGCCGGCGCCGGACTTCCTGCCCTCGACCATCGGCTCCCACGGGATGCGCGGGTCGGTGAAGTCGAACGCCGTCGTGGTGCCGTTGCCGATGAAGTCGAGCGCCCCGTGCAGCGAGCTGTAGTAGTAGGTCTCGGGGTCCGCGTGCGAGAGCAGACCGAGCATCGAGTCGCACCAGCCGTAGAGGGTCGCCGCGACGCCGAGCCCCCTGGCCCCGCTCGTGAAGAGGTGACTGTGGGCGGAGACGAATCCGGGGGCGACGAACGATCCCGCGACGTCGAGGACCTCGGCGCCCGGGACGTCGGGCGCATCGCCCTCGCCGATCGCGGTGATGCGGCCGTCGTCGGTCTGCAGCCAACCGCGTTCGATGTATCCGCTGTCCGGGGCCCCGGCGGCGACGGTGATGAGACGGGCGTTCACAACGAGCAGCGTCATCCCGTCATGCTGGCACTCGTGTGTTTCCGGGAGTTCACGGGAGCGCAACACGGTCGAAACGGAGGCTCGTCCAGGCTGGGTCCGAGTACCTGTCGCGCGACAGGCCGACGCGCGGCACGCGTCCGAAAGGCGAACAGATGACCGCCGACCCACCCGCACCGCGCGTCGGCGCATGACCGGGCCGAGCCTCGGCGAGCATCGGGCGGGCCGTCCGCGGCTCACCCCCGCGGCCGACCCCGACCGGTCCCCGCGCGACGAGATCCTCGAGGCTGCCGCGGAGCTGTTCGCGGAGTTCGGCTATGCGGGCACGTCCACCAGGGCGATCGCGGAGCGGGTCGGGGTTCGCCAGGCCTCGCTCTACCACCACTTCTCGGGCAAGGACGAGATCCTGCTCGACCTGCTCCAGACCTCAGTCCGCCCGTCGCTCGTCTTCGTCGAGCCGCTGCTGGCGCACCGCGATCCGGCCGCTGCGCTCTACGCCCTCGCGTCGATCGACGTCGGCACCCTGCTGGCCGCGCCGCACAACATCGGCACGCTGTACCTGAGCCACGAGGTCCAGCATCCGCGATTCGACACGTTCCGGCGCGCGAGGTCGCAACTGCGCGAGGCCTACGCGATCCTCGCGGGCACTGTGGCGCCCGCGGATGACGGGGCGTATCTCGGGGCCGCCGCGATGCAGCTCGTCGAACTCGTCATCGAGCTGCGTCGCACCGGGCAGGTGCCGCCCGGTCTCGCCGATTCGACGGCGCGCGCCTGCCTGCGGATGCTGGGACTGACCCCGCCGCAGGTGCGGTCCGCGGCGGAGGAGGGTGCGGCACTCGCCGAACGGCTGAGAGCCGAGCGCGCGGCGCTCGCCGGGGGCGCGGAAGCCGCCGTCAGTCGCGGTACGGAGTCGCCTTGATGAGGGCGACGAGCGCGGCCATGCTCCCGACGCCGCCGACGACCGCGACGAGGCCGATGACCGTCCACATGATCGCCACGACACCGTCATTCGTCATGCGATCAGATTAGCGGTGGAGCTTCGCGATGGTGTGGCTCTTCGACGTGCGAACGGCGAGCCGATAGCCGGACTTCGTGCCCGTGACCGTCACCGTGAGCCGCCGGCCCGCGTCGGCCGTCGTCACGGTGTGCGTCGCCCCGGTCGCGTGGGCGATCGCGACACCGTTGCGCCGCCACTGGTACGACAGATGCGCGCCGCCCGGCGACCAGGTCCCCGGATGCGCGGTGAGCCGGTGGCCGCGCGACATGGTGCCGGTGACCGTCGGGGCAGGAGCGCTCGCGAACGAGGCGCAGCGGACGTCGTGATCGAGCGTCCCGTCGGCCACGTACTGGGCGAAGACGACCGCACCGCCCGTGAAGCCGGTCGCGGCGCACAGCGCGGCGGCGCCGGCGGAGGTCGACGCACCGGTCCGCCAGGCGGGGAGACCCGCCAGGACGCTCGTCGGCGCCACGGGACCGACGATCGACGCCCACATCGTCTTCGTCGAATACAGGCCGACTGCGGCGCCCGCCGCACGGAACGCGGCGGCCATGCCGGTGACGACCGCCTGGTTCCCGGTCGTGCTCGACGACCAGTCGGGTCCGTCGGTGCCGTTCTCGACGTCGAGCCACCAGCGGTACCCGGCGGGCTGCGCGACGCGCCCCAGGTCGTCGACGGCGATCGAGAAGCCGTAGACGTACGCGCAGGCTGCTGTCGTCGGGTGCGCACCGCTGCACACCCCGTACGGCTTCTCCGGCACCGTCGCGCCGGAGTGGGTGCGGTTCGACGTCGGCCACCAGCTCGCCGCGGCGGGAGCCGGATGCTGCGCCATCACGTACAGGTCCGTCGTCGGCGATCCGGCGGCGGATGCGCCGGCCGCCCAGCGCAGTTCGGACGCCAGGCACTGGTTCGTGGTCGTGCCGAGACCGTTGTTCACCCCGACGATCGTGAAGGCGCCGACGGGCGGGTCGGCGGCGACCTGATCGCATTGCGGCCACGACACGTCGAGCCCGTCGCCGCTCGCCGCGGCCCGCGCCGACGGGACCGCCGCGAACGGGAGCGCGAGGGCGATGACCGCGCCGAGCAGGAGCCGGCCGGGTGTCGTGCGCATCCCCGGCAGTCTCGACGACCCCATGCGGCGGGCCGGGAGGCGCGCGGCGCGGCGCCGCGTTCTCATCCGGCTCCAAGAATTCCCCGATCACGCTCACCGACGCGGCCGCCACACTCATCGACAGGGAGGCAGCCATGACTGCGACGGACATCGACAGCGAGACCGTCTCCGATGTGCCGAGGGGACTCCGGCCGGGCTTCTCGATCGGCCAGGGCGTCGCGGCGCTGGTGATCGCGCTCGGGGCCGTGTTGCTGATGAACGCCTCCGTCGCGACGCAGAGCAGCTGGGGTGTCGCGCTCATCGTCGCGGGCGTCGTGCTGCTCGCGGTCGTCGAGACGCTCCGAGTCGTCCGCCGTCGGCGCGCCGCCCTCGTCGACGACTGACCGCGCATCCGCCCGGATCAGGACGCCGGACGCTCAGGGGAGAGCGGCGACGGTCTGTCTCGCGATCTCGAGCTCCTCGTTCGTCGGGATGACGAGCACGGCAACGGGGGAGTCGTCCGGCGAGATGCGCCGCGCGTCGCGCGAGCGGATCTCGTTGCGATCCGGGTCCACGCGGATCCCCATGTGCTCGAGCGACGCCATGGTGCGGCGGCGCAGCAGCGAGTCGTTCTCCCCGACGCCCGCCGTGAACACGATCGCGTCGAGCCCGTGCAGGTGCGCCGTGTACGCGCCGACGTAGCGGCGGATGCGGTGCCGGTAGACCTCGAGCGCCAGCGTCGCGCGCGGGTCGCCGTCGAGCGCCGCCCGCTGCACGTCACGCATGTCGCCCGCGCCGGCCAGCCCCATCAGCCCGCTCCTGCGGTTGAGCATCGTCTCGAGTTCCTCGAACGACAGGCCGGCCTCGCGATGCAGGTGGAAGAGCACCGAGGGGTCGATGTCGCCCGAGCGTGTGCCCATCACGAGGCCTTCGAGCGGGGTGAGTCCCATGGAGGTCTCCACCGACCGGCCGCCGTCGACCGCGCACGCCGATGCGCCGTTGCCGATGTGCAGCACGATGATCTTCGACTCCTCGAGCGGGATCCCGAGGAACTCGGCCGCCCGCCTGGACACGTACTGGTGGCTCGTGCCGTGGAAGCCGTATCTGCGGACGCCGTACTGCTCCGCGATGTCGACCGGGATCGCATACGTCGCGGCCGCCTCCGGGATCGTCCGGTGGAAGGCGGTGTCGAAGACCGCGACGTGCGGCACGTCCGTCAGCACCGCGCGAGCCGCACGGATTCCGGCGAGGTTGGCGGGGTTGTGCAGCGGGGCGAGCACCGAGAGGCGCTCGATCTCCGTCTCGACGGCCGCATCGATCACGGTGGCGGCCGAGAACGTCGACCCGCCGTGGACGACGCGGTGTCCGCAGGCGACCGGAGCCGCGGCGCCGGCGTCGCGCAGGGCCGCGAGCGCCGCCCTGACCGCGTCGGCGTGGTCGGGCACGCCGCCCGGCTCGCCGATCCGCTCGATCGTGCCCGACGCCTGTGCCGCGCCGGTCTCGACGTCCACGAGCTGGTACTTGAGTGACGAGGATCCGGCGTTCAGCACGAAGACGCCCGTCATGCGGCCACCACCTTCGAGGAGTGCATCCCCCAGATCGTAGGCGCACACCGAATCACGGAGATTCCGTCTGCGCCGCGCGATTCATGCGGATGCGAGGGGCACGCGAACCGGATCTCCGTGATTCGGTGTGCGGGGGCGTGTTCAGACGGCGGCGGGCTCCGATTGGGCCTGGATCGCGGTGATCGCGATGGTGTTCACGATGTCGCGCACGAGGGCCCCGCGGGACAGGTCGTTGATCGGCTTGTTCAGCCCTTGCAGCACCGGCCCGATCGCGAGGGCGTTCGACGACCGCTGGACCGCCTTGTAGGTGTTGTTCCCGGTGTTCAGATCGGGGAAGACGAAGACGGTCGCGCGCCCGGCGACGGGGGAGTCGGGCATCTTCGTCCGTGCCACGTCGGGATCGGCGGCCGCGTCGTACTGGATCGGGCCTTCGACGAGCAACTGCGGCGCCCGCTCGCGGACGAGCGCGGTCGCGGCGCGCACCTTCTCCACGTCGGCCCCGCTACCCGACGTCCCGGTCGAGTAGGACAGCATCGCGACCCGCGGCTCGATGCCGAACTGCTTCGCCGTGCCGGCCGCGGAGATGGCGATGTCCGCGAGCTGCTCGACGGTCGGGAGTGGGATCACCGCGCAGTCGCCGTACACGAGCACCCGGTCGGCGAGCGCCATCAGGAACACGCTCGACACGACCTGCACGCCGGGTGCCGTCTTGATCAGCTCGAACGCCGGCCGGATCGTGTGCGCCGTCGTATGGGTCGCACCGGACACCATGCCGTCCGCGAGACCGAGGTGGACCATCAGCGTGCCGAAGTACGACACGTCGGTGACGGTGTCGAACGCGGACTCGAACGACACACCCTTGTGTGCGCGCTCCGTGGCGTAGACCTGCGCGAACCGGGTGCGGAGCGGCTCCGCCATCGGGTTGATGATGGACGCGGATCCGAGATCGACCCCGAGGCCGATCGCCCTGGACCGGATCGCGACCTCGTTCCCGAGGATCGTGAGGTCCGCCACACCCCTGGCCAGCACGATGCCCGCGGCCTCGAGGATGCGGTCGTCGTCGCCCTCCGGCAGCACGATGCGGCGCTTCTGCTCACGCGCCCTGGCGAGCAGGCCGTACTCGAACATGAGCGGGGTCACCACGTCGGACCCGCGCACCCCGAGGGCGTTCAGCAGCAGGTCGGCGTCGACGTGCTCGTCGAAGAGCGCGATCGCCTCCGCGGTCTTCTGCGGGCTCTCGGCCGCGAGGCGTCCCCTGGCCCCTGCGACCGCGGTGGCCGTGTCGTACGTGCCCCGCCGCGTCGCCGCGATCGGCAGCGTCACCCGCAGGCTGCCGATCAGCCGGGCGACGTTGGGGGAGATGTCGATGCCGCCCGTGAGCACGATGCCGGCGAGCGACGGGAAGCCGGCCGATGCGTGGGCCAGCTGCATGCCGATGAGGTTCTCGGTCCGGTCGCCCGGCATGAGCACCAGGGCGCCGTCGAACAGGCGGGGGAGCAGGTTCTCCAGCGTCATCGCGCCGACGACCGTGCCGAGCACGTTCCGCTCGAGCAGCGCCGGATCCCCGGAGAGCTGCGCCGCGTCGGCGGCGACCAGCACGTCCGCGAGCGTCGGCGCGACGAGGGCCTGGTCCTCGGGGATCGCGAACACCGGCGTGCCCGCGGGGACGTACGGTGCGACCGCGGCGGGGATGTCGTCGACCCGCGCGGGGTCCGCCCGGTTCACGATGACGCCGATGAGTGTGGCGTGCTCGCTCGTGAACTCGCCGAGCGCGATCTCGGCGACCTGCCCGATCTCCTCCGGCGTCCTGGCACCGGCGCCCTCGTTGCGGCGGCCGCCGAGCACGAGGACCACACCGGCGCCCAGATTCGCCGCGATCCTGGCGTTGAACCCGAGCTCGGTCGGCGTGCCGACGTCCGTGTAGTCGCTGCCGACGACGACGACAGCGTCGCTGACCGCCGCGACGCCGTTGAAGCGCTCGATGATCGTGGTCAGCGCCCCCTCGGGGTCGTGGTGCACGTGCTCGTAGTCGGTCGCCCGCACCGCATCGGCCGTCAGCCCGATCGTGGTGTGCTCGAGCAGCATGTCGAGCACGTAGTCGTCGTGGTGGGAGCGGCCGATCGGCCGGAAGACGCCGACCCGGCCCACCCGGCGGGCGAGCGCCTCGAGCAGGCCGACGGCGATCGCGGACTTGCCGGTGTGGCCTTCGGCTGACACCACATAGACGGTCTCGGGCATACGGTCGACGGTAGCCGCAGCGGATGCGCGCGAGCGAAGCGGACGACAGGAGAGGCGCGGACGTGACCCCGGAAGACGAGAGAGAGGACTCGCTCGTGCGGCGGGCGATCGAGATCGCGGCCGCCGCGCGTTCGGCCGGCAACCATCCGTTCGGCGCGCTGCTCGCGGACGCGGACGGCGTCGTCCTGCTCGAGGCGCAGAACACGGTCGTCACCGGCCGCGATGCGACCGGGCACGCGGAGACGAATCTGGTGCGGCTCGCGTCGGCGCGGTTCTCCGTCGAGGAGCTCGCCACGACGATCCTCGTCACCAGCACCGAGCCGTGCGCGATGTGCGCAGGCGCGATCCACTGGTCGGGCATCGGCGCGGTCGTCTACGGCCTGTCCGAGAAGGATCTCGCCCGGATGACCGGGGACGACCCGGCGAATCCGACGCTGGACCTGCCGTGCAGGACGGTCTTCGCAGCGGGCAGCCGGCACGTCCGAGTCACCGGCCCGGTGCTCGCGGAGGAGGCCGCGACGGTGCACGAGGGGTTCTGGGAAGCGGGCGGCCGTGTGGAGTCTCCTTCGCCTGCCCATGGGCTCGATCGGTAGTCTTCGCGTCTCGATAAGGAGGCGTCGTGTCCGACAGCCCCATGGCCGCGTCACCGTACGACGTGCTCGGCGTGCCCGCGTCGGCCACGGAGGACGAGTTGCGCCGCGCCTACCGGCGGCTGCTCCGCGAGACGCACCCCGACACGGGCGGGGACTCGGCCCGCTTCATCGCGGTCCAGGCCGCGTGGGACCGGATCGGCACGACGGACGCGCGCGCCCGGTACGACCGCGGGCGCTCGGCGACCGACGAGCCCGCGAGCTGGGCACCCGCTGCGGCCCGGCGCGAATCGACCAGGCCCGCCGCGCGGTCCCACGGGCATCCGGGCGGCTGGCGCCGGGAACGGTATCTGTCGCTGCTCGCCGAGTGGGTCGGTCGCGGCGAGCCGATCCCCGATCCGTACGACCCGGTGCTGGTGCGCCGGACCCCGCGCGAGATCCGGCACCTGCTCGCCGACGCCCTCGCCGAGGAGGCGACGGCGCGCAGGCTCTCGACGCTCGGCATCGGCTACACGATCTGGCACGACGTCGCGGCCCCGACGAGCGAGGCGAAGATCGACCACATCGTGCTCGGCCCGACCGGCCTCTTCGCGATCCAGTCGGAGGACTACGGGGCGGCCGTCCGCGTGCACCGGGGGGAGCTCGCCGGCGACGCGCTCGCGGGGGAGCGGCCCATCGCCGAGCTGACCGGTCGCGCGAAGGCGCTCGCGAGAGCCGCCAGGGTGCGATTCACGGCGCTGCTGCTCGTGCTGCCCGACGATGCGATCGACGAGCAGGCGGTGCGCGCCGGGTCGTCCAGGGGCGCGGACGTCGTCGTGCTTCGCGCATCCACTCTGCTGAGCGCGCTGCGAGACGGCATGCCAGGCGGCCGCGCGGTCGGCGGCAGCGAGATCTTCGAGGTGCGCACGCGACTGCAGGCCGCTGTGCGGTTCGCCTGACGGCTCACTCCGCTCAGCCGAAGAGGGCCGCGGTGCGAGAGGCCGCCCGCTGTGCCGCGGCGACGGCCCCCGGGGGCGCGTCGCGGAAGAACTCGACCATGGGATCGTCCTGCGGCCGCCAGGTGGCGACGATGCGGCCGTCCGCGACGATGACCGGCAGGAACCGGCCGTTCGACGTCGGCGCGAGGCGCGGCTGGTCGGCGCGGTCGATCGCGAGCCCGCGGTCGGCATACCCGAGGTAGCTCTCGTCGAACCCCGGCACGGCCAGCACCGAGTCGGCGGCCCGCTGCAGCGTCGCCGGCGCGGGCACCGAACCGGCCTCGATCCAGTGCGCGACGCCGTCCACGTCGACGGACTCGACCCGGTCACCGGCGAGCGCGAGCGCCGAGCGCGCCTCGGTGAGCGTGATGCCGCACCACCACGCGAGGTCGGCCGCGGTCGCCGGGCCGTGTCCCCGCAGATACCGGACCGCGACGTCGCCGAGCGCCTCGTCGCGGTCGATCGGCGCGACGGATGCGGCGTGGATGCGGTACTGCCCGTCGATGCGCGCACCGACGTGCACGTCGCCCGCGGCGGCCAGCAGGATCAGAAGGTGGTAGCCGCGCGCACCGGACACGTCGACCCCGGCCGCCGCGATCGCGGCGAGCGCATCCGGGCGCCGGAGCCCTTCGCCGCCGAGCGCCGGCAGCAGGGCGTCCCTCGCCGCGGCGAGCTGGGCGTCGGTGAGCCCGAGGGCCGCCCGAACCGCGCGTCCGCCCTGCACCGACCGCGCGCCTCCCACGGTGACCATGATCGCGAGGTCGTCGGCTGCCACGATGTGCAGCGTGCCGCGGAACACCCATGACCGCACGAGCGCGCCCGCCGCGAACGCCGCGTCCACGGCCGCCCGGTCCGCGCCCGCGGTCCGCAGCGCGACGGCGACCAGGGGCGCGACGACGTCCTGCGCCTGCACGGCGCCGAGCCGGCGGACGGCGTCCGTCGCGGTCGGCGCGGGATCGAGCAGTCCGGACGAGACCACGCGCATGCGGCGCGCCGCCGCCGCATCCAGGTGCGCGGTCATGCGCTGCCGGTCATTGGTCGATGCCGAACCCGCGCACGTCGAGGCCGTCGAGCGGCTCGCCGCGGACGCCGGTCACCCGTGCGTGCGGCGGCCCCTCGTGCAGCCAGCGCTCGAGCTCATCGAGCGCCTCCTGATCCCCGTCCGCGTCCACCTGCACCGACCCGTCGTCGAGGTTGCGCACCAGCCCGCGGAGCCCGAGGCGCTGCGCCTCGACCTGCGTCGCCCAGCGGAACCCCACCCACTGCACCCGGCCCGTCACCGTGAATCGCGTCGCCACCGCACCCTCCGTCCGCGCCCAGAGGATAGCCGCCGCCGCTCACCACCCGCTCGGCCGGGTCAGCGCAGCGCGGTGCGCCAGCGGAACTGCAGGCCCGACCAATCGGTGTCGAGCATCGCGACCTTCACGTCGACGAGGCCGGTCGGCAGCACGGTGTCGCGGACGACCGTGTCGCCGAGGTCGCTGACATGGCCGCCCGCCTTCCTCGGCCACGCGACCCAGAGCACGGCGTCGGGATGCACGGCGGCGGCGAGCGCGGGCAGATCGGCGGTGAGCCCCGCACGGCTCCGAACGAAGAGCACGACGACCGTCCGGCCGGGCGCGTCGACCGCGTCGGCACGACCCACCTCGTTCGCCTCGCCGAGCCGCCGTGCCGCCCATTCCGCCGGCGCGTGCACCAGCACGACGCCGTCGTCTCGGACGCCCAGCTTCTTGGCCAGCGCGCGCCGCTCGGCCTCGTCGGCGTCGACCTCAGCCATACTCACCGCTCAAGGATGGCGGCGGGACGCACCCACTGCCAGCGCCGGGGAGGACCGATGCGACCACGCGTGCTCGTGGCGATCGTCGTGGCCGGTGTCCTCGCGCTCACCGCCGCGCTGTTCGGCGGTGCCCTCGCCGTCGGCACGCTCGTGGCCCTCGCCGCGCGCGGCCACCCGGTGTCGGCAGGGGCACAGCGGGCTCCGACCGCCGCGGAACGGGCCGAGTCCACCTGGCCCGAGCCGGCTGCGATCGACTGGGGCTCCTGCGACGACGAGGACCTGCGCTCCGCCGGCGCGCGGTGCGCGATGGTCGCCGTGCCGCTCGACTGGTCGCATCCGGACGGGAAGCGAATCGAGATCGCCGTCTCCGAAGTGCGGCACACCGGTTCCGATTCCGCGTACCAGGGCGTGATGGTCGTGAACCCCGGAGGACCGGGCGGTTCCGGCCTGTACCTCGCGACGCTCGGTTCCTCGGTTCCCGGCCAGGTGGCGGACGACTACGACTGGATCGGCTTCGATCCGCGCGGGGTCGGCGACTCCGAGCCGCGCCTCAGCTGTGAGCCCGACTTCGACGACGGTCCCCGGCCCGCGTACGACACCGTCACGAAGCAGGCCATCCGCACCTGGTCGACGCTCGCGGCCGGGTACGCCGCCGCCTGCGGCGCGAAGAACGGCGCGCTGCTCGACCACATGACCACCGAGGACTCGGCCGACGACGTCGAGTATCTGCGGCTCGCGCTGCACGCCGACGAGCTGAGCTACTTCGGCTTCTCCTGGGGCACGAAACTCGGCCAGATCTACACGACCCTGTTCCCGTCGCACCTGCACAGAGTGGTCTTCGACTCGACGATGACCCCCGGCATCGGGGACTACCAGGGGGACCTGGCGCAGGACGTGGCCTTCGAGACGACGGAGCACGCGTGGTTCGCCTGGGTGGCGGCGCACGATACGCGCTACCACCTGGGATCCACGACGAAGGACGTGATCGCGCGGTTCGATGCCGATCGGAGCGGCGCGGCCCTGCACCCCGTCCGGGGCGTCATCGGCAGCGACGAGTGGACGGACATCTTCCTCGACGCCGGCTACTACGCGGCGGATTGGGGCGATCTCGCCTCCGCATGGGCGGACTGGTCGCTGCGCGGTGACTCCGGCGGGCTGAAGTCCTGGTACGACGACACCGAATCCCCGGGGGACGACAACGGGTACGCGGTCTATCTCGCCACGCAGTGCACGGATTCGGCGTGGCCGACCGACTGGGCGACGTGGCAGCGCGACGTCACCGCGACCGCGAAGGTCGCACCGTACGAGACCTGGAGCAACGCCTGGTACGACGCGCCGTGCCGCACCTGGCCGGCGAAGGCGCACGCACCGGTGACGATCGACGGCGCGCGCACGCCGAGCCTGCTTCTGATCGACGAGACGCTGGACGCGGCGACGCCGTACCGCGGCAGCGTCGAGACCCGCAGGCTGTACCCGAACGGGCGACTGGTCGCCGAGCCGGGCGGCACCTCGCACGCGTCGTCGCTCGAGGGGAACGCATGCGTCGACGACACGATCGCGCGCTACCTGGCGGACGGCACACTGCCCGCCCGAGCGTCGGGCGACGGGCCGGACGCCACCTGCGCGCCGAGCCGGCCGTCCTCCTGAGCGCGCTGTCGGCGAACACTCGGGCAACACTCACCGGACCGGGGCCACGATGCGCTCATGAGCGACATCACCAGCGCGAAGTTCCTGTTCACGGACATCAATCCGGACACCGTCGTCCCCGTGTCGGTGCCGGTGCTCGAGGAGACGACGTCGCCGCCCGAGTTGCTGCGCGACCCGACGGTCGACTTCCCGGGGTCCTGGCAGTACGTGGGCACCGACGGCGACCACTACGTCTACCGCGAACTGCTCGAGGACACGTCCACGTCGTCTGCGCAGCCCGATCCGGGCGATGCGCTGCCGGCGACCGAGCCGCTCGTCGAACCGGTGGCGGGGACGGACGGCGTGGTCACGCGCGACACGGTCGACTGACCGCGTCCGCGGGGCCGGCGGCGGACGCGCCCCAGCAGGACGACGGCGCACCGCACCTCCTGCTGACTTGTTCGCGTCGTGTCGGGCTCAGGCCGGGGCGAGCACCGGCTCCTCGTGGGGGCCGACGGGGAAGAACGCGATGAACACCGCGCCCTCGTCGGTCGCGTCGAAACGCTCGATCACCGCGCCCATCGGTTCGTGGAACACGTCCCCAGCGCGCAGCACCATCTGGTCGCCACCGTCGACCTGGAAGACGACCGACCCGCGCTCGATGCAGCCGAACACCGGGCCGTTGTGCGTGTGTCGTTCCGACGCCGTCGCCGGCGGGATGCTGATCCGTCGCGCCTGCACGCGGCCGGCGACGAACGGCCGTTCGAGCACCAGGTCGAGCACGATCTGACGGGTGATCTCCGCTGCCATCCCTCGAGTCTGACAGCGCCTGTGCGCCGACTCAGCGCCGCTGCGGCGCGATCATGACCAGTGCGGGGTAGGTGACGACGGCGACCGCCACGTGCATGACTGCGAGGGCGACGACGCCGCCGAGCGGCTGGCCCTGCCGAAGGATCCAGAGGTCGGGCGCGAAGCTCACGACGGTGACCAGCACCGTGAGCACGAGGAACGGCGGCCGGGCCCGTGACCAGATGGCGGCGGCCAGCGGCCAGCCGAGGCTCGCACCGACCACGCCGATCACCGTGAGCTTGGCCCAGTCGGCGAAGCGGAGATGCTCGTAGCCGGCGAGCGACGGCGCGACCGCGATCGTGACGGCCGCGACGAGCCAGCACGCCACGAGCGACAGCGCCACGGCGACCACCGCGGCGAGCACGAACCGGACCGCCCTCGGCAGCCGACGCGCACCCGGCAGATCCGCCCGCGTCCATCGGACGACGGGGTGCTCACGGACGGCGCTGATCGACGACATGTGACGGACGGTATGCCGCCGGTTCGAAGAAGCCGCGAAGCGAGTGCCGCCGAAACGACGAATCCCCGTGCCGCTGCACGGGGATCTCGTGTCCGAGGGGGGACTTGAACTCCCGCGCGACCAGGGGCATCGGGGTACACGGACGGGCACGGTGCCCGGATTCACGGGCCTCCGTCCGGCGCTCGACGAGGTCCCGAACATCTAGCGACACCCGGATACCTGGGCGGCAGTATCGCCGCCGGTATCACGACGGACAGAAGCGCCCCCGACCAGGCGGATCGGGGGCTCGCCCACTGAAAGGAACAGGCAATGAGCAACCTAGCAATGACCGATGACAGGACCGAACAGCGAACTCGGGGTGAACGGCTGGTCCTCGAGTTCGAAGGCCGGCGGGTGCCTTACTGGCGACAAGAGACGTTCGAAGCCGGCGCATTCGAGCCTGGCTGCGGCACCGAGTATCGGTTCCTGCTCAAGGGAAGACAAGTCGAGGCGAACGTCTACCGCAACCACTCGCGCGAGGCTTGGCGAGTCGAGCCGTACGTCTCCGTCGAGGCCGCGCTGGATATCGAGGACGTGCGCGGCATCGCGGACCTCATGCGCGCGGCGTGCGAGCTCGCCGACCGCCTGAACGCCGGGGAGGTCGTGCGATGAACTGCGGCCTGTTCGACTGGTGCACCGAGTCGGAACACGACGACTCTCCTGGCGTGGACGGCTGGCACACCCGCAGCGTCGAATTCTTCGGCGGATCCGTGTACGTCGCGCTGTCCTATGACGAGTTCCGAGAGGAGGGCGAGCCGGCCTACGTGTACGAATCGTTCCACGGTGAGGGGACACCGAACGCGAACGAGACGCGCGGTGACGCCGCGGAGGCGGCGCGGCTGGCTCTCGAGCTCGCACGGATGGCGGAGCAGGTCGAGCACCTGAACGCGCTCGCTCACGCCGGCGCACTGCCCTGGCGAAGCCGCACGCGAGCCTGACATACAAGCGGCCCGGCTCTGGTCTCCCAGGGCCGGGCCGCTTCGCTGTCCGTACCGTGTGCTATGCCCACCACCTCGCACGCCGGCGCAGAGGAGCGTCCGTGCGGTCGCAGAGGTCGGACGCCTGCGCGCAGCGAGGGCAGCGGCGCCACTCGTGCCAGATCACGGACGCCGTCGCCCGCCGCCACACGGCGACCCGAGGGCCGTCGATCTGCCGGCCACAGGCGGCGAGGTAGCGGGTCGGGTCCGCGTGGCGCCGGCGGCCGACGATCACGATGCCCGGGATAGCGATGTGCACAGGCCCGTGACCGCGTCGGACGATGACGGCCTCGGCGTGGGTGTCGAACGTGCGGACGGGAGCCGGCGCTGCGGCGGTCACGCAGCCACCTCGGCGAGCGAGAAGGGGCGGCCGAGGTCGTCAGCGTCGCGCTGGGCGAGTTCGGCGCGCAGCTGCTCGAGCTCCGCCCGCAGCCGCGCCTCGATCCGGCCGGCGGCAGCGAGGTACCGGCCGAGTAGGGACGCCTGCCGCCAGCAGTAGACGCAGATCTCGTCCTCGTGGTCCTCCGCGTGCTCGGCGGCCGTCGCACGCCAGAACCCGGTACGGGCGTCCTGCAGCACCTCGCGGTCGCAGATCGTGACCCAGACGGCCGCTCCGGGCCGGAGGGCGGCGACGTGCGCCCTCCGTCCCTTCCGCTGGATGAGGGCGCCGAGCGAGCCGGCCGCGACGATGCGGGCGACGGCGGTCATGCTGCGAGCTCTTCGAAGTAGGCGCGGAGCGCGTCGAGGCAAGGCAGGACGTCGCGAACGATGCCGACCCGGTCGGTGGCGTCGATCCGGTTTGCGGCGACTCGCTCCACGATCTCGTCGAGTGCGGCCGCGATGACGGTGGCGTCTGCCTTCGCGAGCTCGGCGTCGTCGAGGACCGCCGCGGCTTCCAGGTTTGTCATAGAACAAACGCTAGAGACAAGGTTTGTTCCGCGGTATAACGTGACCGGGTGGCACTCGAACAGGGCTCATGGACTCCGCCGGCGTGGACGCTCGGCGATCGACTCCGCAAAGCCCGCGAGCTCGCCGGCATGCAGATCAAAGACGTGACCGCCGCGTGCGGTGTCCCGTCGCAGTCCATCGGGCCGTGGGAGGCGGGGAAGCGCACCCCGATCCCGGGCACACTCGCGCAGGTCGCGCACGTGCTCGCACCGCGCATCGGCGCGACGGACGAGCAGCTCGTCGACTGGATCCGGAACGGCTAACGTTTGTCGTGGAACAAACTAGATGAGTGATCCAAGCCTGTGGCCGCCGATCATCTCCGGTGCGGCCGGCCTGGGCGGCGCAGTGCTCGGCTTCCTCGGTTCACTCGCCGCGGAGACCAAGCGAAGCAAGTCCGCCGCCGCTCGCGAGTGGGCGCAGCGCACGCACGAGGCGAAGCTCCGTCGCGAGGAGGAGGTGCATCGAATCCAACTCGAAGCCCTCCAGACGGTCCAGGCCGCGATGCAACGAGTCACGCGCTGCACGATGAAGGAGTTGCACTTCGACCTCATGAACTCCCGGGAGGAGAGGTTCACGCAGCTACCGCCTGGTCTCGATGACGAGGACCTCGCAGCTCGGGTCGATTTGCATCAACACGCGAGCCGACTGCTGGACGCTGACGTCCGCGCAGCCGCGGACGAGCTTGGACGTGTGACCGCCGAGCTCGCGACGCTCTTCGTCAAACGCCTGCGAGATCTCGAACCCAGCCAGCGCGAGGACGCCTTCCAAAGCCGCACCGCAACCCTGATGGAGGTCGCCACCCGCACCCAGGACGTCGTGGGTGCAGCCATTCGCACCGAACTGTCACGACACCCGGAGGACGCCCGGTGAGCGCCTGCCGCGCCGACGGAGTGACCCGAGCTAGTAGTCCCGGACCTCGTCGCTCAGCTTCTCGACCTCATAGCCTCCCGACGCCACGATCGCCAGCCCGATCGACGACGACCGCACACCGGTGTCACGCACCCCTTCGCTGAGCGCCTGCATGAGCTGCTCGGTCACTGGGCGCAGGACGAGGGTCTGCAAGATCGCCTCGAGCTCGAGGCCCTCCGGGAGCGGAGCGAAGCGGGTCCGCTCCAGCGCCTCGCGCTTCGCCGCGATCGGGTCGAACACGTCGATGGTGTAGGTGACCGTGAAGGAGTAGCGGCCCCGCTCTGGCAACGTCATGCGGACAGCCTGCCGAGCGGCGTCCCGTTACCGCGGACCCACGCCTGGCGAGCTTCGCGGCAGGAGCTCGAGGGGTCCCAGGGCGCCGAACCACGCGACCATCCACCGCCCGTACTCGGGCCGCCACACGAGCGTCAGGAACAGGGCGACCGTCGATTGGTCGCCGTCGACCCGCATGCCTTGTGAGACGTTGGGGATGATCTTCGCGTACCGGACGTCCGGGGCACCCGGGGCCTCCCTTGGTAGCGAGCCGACACCCCACGGCTCGAGGTACTCGAGTGCTTGCACGACGTCGCGGAAGCCGTCCCACACCTCCGCCGATTCGGGCGTGACGAGCTGCGCCAGCGTCTCGGCATTCCCGGCAGGATCTTCCAGCGCGGCGAGGAACAGCTGCGCGACCGCGTACGGCTCGCGGTAGAGCATCTCGAGCGGGAGCCCCTCAAGGGCGGCGTCGATCGACGGCTCGTCAGCAGTGATCGGGCGTCCCTCGAAGGGAGCGGCGTCGGTCATGGTGAGTTCCTACCCGTCACGACCGACGCCACCCCCACCCGTCTAGCCGAGGCCGGCGTAGGCGAGCGCGAGCTGTGCCGCTTCCGCGGTCTGCTGGATGGGGTCGACGGCGACGGGGTTGTGCACGTGGATCTCCGGCGCGACCGTGCGGTGCGTGACCTGCTGCGGCTGTGAGCTGCCGTGGATGCCCGCGTTCACGGCCGCGACGGACAGCACTCGGGCAGGCGGTGCGCCGGCGTTGATCGCCTTGAGCGTCGAGCGCCAGAACGACGCCTGCCCCTTGATATCCGAGATGACCTCCTCCTTGTTCGACAGTCGGAACATCCCGGCGAGATCGTCCACGGACGTGCCCGGGCCGGTCACCGTGCCCGCAGTCGCGCCGTTCGCGGCACCGATCGTCCCGCCGTACGCATGCCCGGACCGGTTCCCGAAGTAGTCGAGGCCCGACGCCATCTGCGCGGCCTTGATCGCCGAGTTCGTCACCTCGATGTCCTGGAGGACCTTCACCGTGACGGTCTTCCCCTGAAGGCCGCTGATGTGCTCCTGGAGGGTCTTCAGCTCGGACTTCGCCGCGGCCGTTCGCACGGTCGCATCCACCGTCTTCGACTTCAGGCCAGAGAACGTCGCGATGAGCTTCTCGACCTCCGTCTTGTTGAGGCCGATCTTCTCGGCCTGCTGGAGCAGCTTCGGGATTCCGGCCTGCAACGCAGCGTTGTACTTCTGCTGGTTGACGGTCGCCTTCCCGTTCGCGTCGGTGCTCGTCGCCTGCCCGAGCGCGACAGCCTTGAGCTTCTCGACCGAGTCGTTCAGGTTCTCGCGGTTCGCGCGGCCCGCCGTGGTGTTCTGCACCAGGGTCTTGCCGTTCTCCTTGACACCGGCCGTGAGGGTGTCAATCGAGTCGAGGTACGCGTCCGTCTTGCTCTCGTTGTCCTGCGCCGTGTCGCCGAGCGCCTTCTCCTTCTCGATGGTCTGGTCCAGAGACGCGTTCAGCGCCGCCTGCACGCGCTGCCACGAATCGGCGACGCGCTGCGCCGTGGACATCCCCGACGCGGCACTCGCCGCACCCGCCCCGAAGCCGTTGTAGGACGTGTCGGGGCCCGCGGACGCGGACTGATAGATCGACGCCTCGTTCGGCTTACCCGACGCCTTACTGCCCGACGTGGACCCGTCACCCTGCCCGTATGAGGCGAGCAGTGCGACCGCGCCCGCCGCGGCGGCGCCGCCGGCGAGGAGGGACAGGCCGTCGGATGCGAGGGCCTCGGAGATCGTCATCCCGTCGAACGCGGCAGTGATCGCGCCGACTGCGGCGACGACGGTGTCCGCGATGGCAGTCACGCCCGTCCACAGCTTGAACCCGCCGGCGACGCCGATGAGGATCGGGACGAGCGGGCCCGT
This sequence comes from uncultured Actinomycetota bacterium, assembly GCA_963716965.1. Taxonomy (GTDB): domain Bacteria; phylum Actinomycetota; class Actinomycetes; order Actinomycetales; family Microbacteriaceae; genus Amnibacterium. The sequence continues at coordinate 1,055,672 of CAVQUZ010000003.1, forward strand.
GTGCGACACGATCTGGTCGACCAGGGAGACGAGGCCGGTGAGCAGCGGGAGCGTGACGGCGCCGATCGGCGCCCACGCGGCGATGAAGTCGCCGACGGTGCGGATCACGGAGTCGATGAGGGTCTCGACCTGGGGGAGTTCCTGCACCGCGTAGGTGACGAAGTCCCCGAAAGCCTGCGAGTGCGTGAACCCGTCGAGGCCCGACACGACGTGCCCGAGGTAGGAGCCGGACGCTTGCAGGAGCGGCTCGAGGCGCGTGAACGCGGTCACGACCGCGTCGACGCCGGAGGGCAGCATCCCGGCGAGCTGGCCGGTGAACATGCCGACCTCACGGTTCAGGTTCGGCATCGCCCGCTCGAGCGTCGCTGCGGCGGACTGCACGCCCGGGAGGAGCCCGTTGGAGGCGGTCTGCTCGAGCCGGCCGGCGTCCGCGAGGAGGCTGTCGAACACGGTCTTGTACGCGGCGCCCTGCGCGGTGCCGTCGGCCATGGCCTTCTTGATGCCGAGCACGGCGAGGACGCCCGCGGCGCCCATCCCGCCCAGAGAGGCGGTGAGGCCGACGGCGGCGGCAGCGACGGGCACGGTGGCGGGCGCGATCGTCGCGATGGTCGCGGCGAGCATCCCGAACCGGCCGCCCGCGTCGCCGGCTGCCTTCCCGCCGGTGCGGGTCTTGTTCGTGAGGACGTCCGACTCCGCGGCCGCGCGCCCTTCCGCGGCAGTGACGCGGTCGAGCTGCACGACGGCGCGATCGGCGCCTTCGGTCTCGACGCGCACGGTGGGCGACGACAATGTGAGCTCGCGCGCCTTCACCTTCGCCCGGTCGAGGGTCTCGTTCCAGGAGGAATCGTCCAGGATGAGGCGCCCGACGATGCTCCCGACAGTGGTGGGCCCTTCGTCGCTCATCTCAGCCCGCCCAACCCGACCACTGCGGGTACAGCGGCGATGCAGGATCCGTCGCGCTGTACGTCACGAGGCGGCCGTAGCTGTCGAACGAGAACGGCTTGTACTGCGCGAGGACCTTCGGGTCGGCCTGCCCGAACAGCTGTGGATTCGCGGCCTTCGCCGCGGCCGCGTTCAGCTGCGTCCACGACGGGTGCGCCACGAGGATCGCCGCCACGTCGCTGTCATTCACGGAGTGCACCCCGCCGGTCGCATTCTGGATGTAGCTCGTCATCGCGGCCGCCTCAGATCTCGTCGAGCCACTCGGCGAACATGCCGCCCGACAGGACCTTCGCGTCCTGCTTCAGCGGCCGCAGCAGGTCACGGAACACGTCCGTCGCCGGCAGGTAGGTGTACTCCTTGCCCTGATAGTCGAACGTCGCCGCACCCGGCAGCTGCGCCGGCGCGTACCCCGAGAGGCCATGCTGCGGGTCGCGATGGTTGCGGACATCGGACACGTACGAAGCGATACGCCACACAGCCCGGTTCCGGTCCCGAGCAATGTGCATCGCCTGCTCGACCAACGGTCGCGCCTGATCGAGCAGCGCCGCGATTTCCGCCGCAACGTCGGCCGTCGCCACCGGGAGGTTCTTCTCCAGCAGCGCCGCGTACTCCTCCTCGCGGATCTCCTGCGCCCGAGCCGCGGCCTTCTTGCCCGCCGCATCCCGGCGGATCCGCGCCCACTCCGACTGCCTCTTCGCTTCCGCGAGATCGTCGGCCGTGACCGACTCCACGCCATTGCGGGCGTCAGCCTCGAGCTGCGCTGCCCGCGCGTCAGCCTCCACGATCGACGCATCCGCCGCCTCGATGATCCCTCGAGGCGTCGTCAGGTCCGGGCCGTCCGTCGCCGTCTTCGCAGCCATCGTCACGCCACCGGCCCGTTCAGCTCCGCCTCGAGTCGCCGCTTCTGCGACAGCTCCACGAGCTCGGCCGGGGTCATCGCCTTCAGGACCTCCGGGTCCGGCTGCCCGAACAGCTGCGGGTGAGCCGCACGCGCCTCTGCTTCGGTGATCTCCGCGATGCCCGGCTTCAGATACCGGGAGCCGTTCTGCGTGGTCACGAGCATGTGCTCGTCGAAGTGGTCGTCGGTGACCGAATGGACCCCGCCGTCCGCGTTCCTGATGTACTTCGTCATGTCATCCCCTCGGGTTCGTTCTGTCGATGTGGGCGCCCTCGATGAGCCACGCCCTTCCCACTCGGCGGGCGGGGATGCGATCCGCTCGAGCGAGGTACCGCACATGCCTCGAGGTACACCCCATCCGCCGTGCAGCCTGTTCAGTTGTGAGCCACACGCTCTCAGGAGCGCGCGGCGGCGCTTCCGGTACCGGAACGACCCGTGTCGCCGACAGCGTCGCCGCCGCCTCCGCCGCGTCCACGAAGTCGTGCAACACCGTCAGTCGCCGGCCCGATGTGCGCTCATCCGCGCGCATCCGCTTCGACACGTACACCGACAGCCACTCCCACGCCTCCTGCGGGGCCACCACCGTCCCGTCAGACACCGCCCGGAAGTACCGCGCCCGACCGCCGGACTGACCGGTCACAGCGCCAAACGCGCGCGCGTACGCGCGTACGCGCGCGCGGATCTGCGCGCGCACGAGGACTCGGTGACCACCTGCGACCACCCATCGGAGCGGTCAGCGGCGTCGAGTGAACGTTCACGGCCAAACGCGCACGCGCCCGCGCGCGCGAGGCTCACTCGCCGGCTTCTTCCCGCAGCACGGCTTCGATGAAGGCGCGGACCTCGTCGTCCAGCATCGACAGGTCCGGCACGGCATCGTCCATGTCGTCGTCGTCGTCGCGGTATTCGAGGTCCGCTGCCGTCAAGCCGTGCCGCCGCATCCTTTCCTCGAGCCTCGCGCGGAGCTGCTCGACGTTGCGGCGGAGATCGCGGGCCATCAGGCGCCGCCCCGCATCGCGGCGTGGAACGGGTCGATGTCGGGCTGCACCCGGCCCCGGACGTGCTCACGGGCGACCGGGGACACTTCCGCACAGCCGTCGATGATCTCCGCCAAGGCGAGGCACGCCGCGATCAACGTCGGCACCCGGTCACCGATCGGCAGTGCACTGGCCAGCCCTGCGAGTTCGCTTCGCCGTTTCCGCTCGCCCGTCTTCAGCACCCGCCGCGCTAGGTACTCACCCATCCGGCGCACGTCCTCGGTTGACGTCCTGCTCATGCGGTCTCCTTAGGGTCGTTCGGGCATCCGGGCTGATGACGTACCCGGAGCGTCGTCGTGCGGTCCCCGACATGGAGCACGTCGCTCCACGCGCTGCACTCCGAGCAGCCGCCAGGCCGGGACTCGAAGTCGGGCACAGTCGCCCTCACGCGGTCACCTCCGCCCGCTCAGGGATCAAGATCAGCTCGTGCTCGCCGATGCACTCCGGGCCGCAGCCGAACACCCCGAACTCGAGGAACACGGTGCGGGCCCACTCCGCGGAGTGGAACAGGTACGCGCGGTGCGGGCCGCACCAGAGGATGACGCCGACCCGGCCGGCACCCCCGACCGATCGCAGCGACGGGACCGCGCAGTGCAGCCACGCGTTCACGCTTCGGTGCGGCCGGTCGCACCGGTGCACGGTGATCGCCCTCATGAGCGCGCTCCGGCACGAATCTGACCAGAGGGGGGACATGGGATCACACGCCGAACCGGCTCGGAACGGCCTGAATATTGGGCATCACCGTCCGGTTCGACCGGGCAGGGGAGCTGCGATACCGCCCGCGATACCCCGCCTCGCCGCGGCGGGGCGTTGCGGCCGCTCATGAGGTGACCCCGGCAGTGTTTGCAGCCGGTCGCCGTGCTTCTCCAGGCTGCCCAGACTGCAAGGTCTGCACCAACTGCCCCACATCAGTCTGTGCAGTCTGTGCAGTGTGGTCAGTAGGTGCAGAGTCAGGAAGCATGCTGCCCGCCTGCACAGACTGGTGCAGCCGGTAATACCAAGGCTGTCCCGGACCGATCGGCTTACTCTCACCGAGCAGCGACATCGCCACCTTCGCCGCCCGCTCGCCGATGCCCGCGATGTGTGCGGCCGTCTTGATCTCACTGCTCAGCACCGTGTTCACCCCGCGGCGAGCCATGTACGTCAGCACGAAATGTTCGGCCCGCTCAGACGCCGACTCCTTCGCAGGCGCCGTGTCCGCGTCCGCGTCGCGCTTCCACTCGGAGACGAGGTCCCGGATCGTGGCGCCCGCGTCCTCCGGCGTGACGAGCATCGCGACCGTACCCGGGTCGTCGACCGTGCGTGCCCGCGCTTGCTCGATCGAGATCTCGAACCGGGACCACGTTGAACGCCGGTCGTATTGGCCTTCTCCGGCCCGATCCAGAGCATGCTGAGGGGCACCGTCGACACCGTCACCGGGCTCGCGTGCGGCGAACAGCACCATTCGGGCTTTCTGCCGCAGCGACACCGTCGACCCCATCAGGTCTCGTGTGTTGCCCGTGCCGAGACGGTTCGTGTGCGTCACCAGCAGCACGGCCGATTCGAGCTTCCCGGCAATCGTCTTCCATGGCGCGAGCGCGGCTCGACCGCTCTGCGTGTCCCGCACCGCAATGTTCGACGGCACCGTGTCGAGCCACGCGTCGACGACGATCAGCGCCGGCCGTATCGCCTCCTCTTCAGCCCACCGCAGGAGCACCTGCTGTTGGGCGGGGAACACCGGACTGCTCGAGCCGTCCTCGTCCTCGCTGAAGACGTGGACGCGCTCGAGGTCGGCGCCGGCAGCCAGGAGGCGAGCACGCACCTCCGACCACGAGTCCTCGGTCAGGATCAGGACGACGTCCGCCGGCTTCCTGGCAGGGAGGTTCAGTTCGGGGAGTGGGATGCCCGTCGTGATGTGCATCGCGAGCACGACCCACGTCAGGCTCTTCCCGATGCCCTCCTCACCGACGAGCACCGTGATTTCGGCGTTCGGCACATAGCCGACCGCCAGCCACGTCGGGGGTGGCGGCACTGGAAGCTCCGACGCGCGGCGCCCCCAGAACTTGGATGGTTCCTGCTCGTCCGTCATGCGACGCGTGGGCGGCGGTGGGGCGTGTGCGCGTCGACGACGACACGGACGGTCTCCTCGAGCGTGATCGGCTCTCTCCGGCCGTCCTGCGCCTTGCGGAGCGCCTCGTCTTCCCGCTGCCGCCTCAGCTTCGCCAGCTGGCCGCCGTGGGTCACGAGCTCGTGCAGCCGGTCGGCGTCACGCTCGGCTCGCGCGAGCTGCTCGCGCAGGTCGTCGATCTCGACCTGACGTGACGCCCACCCCTGCCAGAACAGGTCAGCGGCGCCGGTAGGCAGCTCACGCAGCTCGAGCCGGCCATAGAGCACCTCTTCGGACCAGTACGCACACCACTGGCCGACGAACGTCGCGGCCGCCGCTCCCGGTCGCCTCATCGGTCGCCGCCGGTCAAGAGCCGCACAATCTCGTCTCGGGGGATGAGGGTGAGCCGGCCTACTTTGAAGCTCCTGATCTGCCCGCGCGTGCACGCCCGGCTCACCGTTCGCGGATCCAGGTCGAAGTAGAGCGATGCCTCGGTGGCTGTGTACGCCAACTTGGAGCTCGTGCGGAGCTCTTCGAGGCGGTCGACTGTCGTCATCGCGTGGCTTCCTCCAGGTCCCGCGGAAGTCGGGCGTACCGCAGACGCAGGTCTCCGCTTAGTTCGCGCTGGCCGTTTTCCCATCGCAGAACCGTCATGCGATGCACACCGAGCTCCGCGGCCATCCGTACTTGCGAAACACCGGCGGCTTCGCGGATTGCCCGCCGGAGAGCGCGAGGGGGGAGATTTCGAGCCTCCCGGACCTGCTGCCCAAGCTGAGACACCTCGCACTCCTCGTCTGAGACAGCTATCTGAAACCGTCTCACTGCCAGAGTTACACCAATGGCTGCGCGACGGAAACACTCGGCGGCGTGTCGGCTGAACGAATCTGAGACGGTTTCGCTCTTCTGTCTCAGACGCGCCGTGAGGGGTGTTGCATACCGGTTACCGCGTGGTTACATGGGCGGGTGTCGTGGATTCAGATCACTCGCGACCAGCCAGAGTTGAAGCCCGGGCTGGTCGGCGACGACGTCACGACATCCGTCAGCGTCACGGTTCGCAGTAGCCACTTCGAAGGCGACCTCTGGCTTCGATTCGAGCTCCTCACAAGCGGCCTGTTTGTGATTCGCCGGATGGTCTTCGAGTCGCCCGCGGCAATCACGCCGGCCGTACTGGCAGCGATCCCATTCACCGACATCACCCTCAACGTGCTCACGCCCGAGGATGCCGACCGGGATCAGGTCATCAAGATCCTCCAGTCGGTCGGGCTCACCTTCCGCGAGGCCACCCTTGTCTCGATGCCTCCCGTAGGCGAGCCGCCCCGTCCAGCCAGCCGAGAGGGGCCTTCACGGATGGATCTCGAACTCTTCGCCGCCGAATATCGATTCGCAATGCTGCGCCGGCCGAACCGAGCGATCTCGTGGACCATGACGCGGCTACGCGACAAGGGCCTCGAGCTCAGCCGCGCGACCGCGAATCGGTGGCGCGAACTGTGCGAAGAGACCGACCCGCCCCTGCTCCCGCCGAGCGGACGGAAGCGGGCTGCCCAGCGTCCCGATCCCGATCCCCGCTCGGACTTCTCGAGACTTCTCGATCAGTGGCCCCAGGAGGCCGGACCCATCGGTGAGTACATGCGAGATGGCACGATCGCCGATCAGGTCGCAGATTTCGCGGCGCGCTACCGAGGGTTTGACGCCGCAGATGCGGAGGTTGACGATGACTAAACCTCGGCGTCGCCAGGCGGGCGAGGGCGGCATCAGCGAGTACCAGACGAAGGCCGGCGCCCGCTATCTGATCAAATACACGGTGAGCGTTGAGGGCGAGCCGCGCATCGTACTCACGCGGGGGAGCATCACTCGCAAGGCGGCGGGCGAGCTGCTCCGCACGATGCTGGTCGCGGCGACGATGGGGGAGCACCCCCTACAACTCGCGGCACAGGCGGAACGTCTCGCAGCCGAGAAGGCAGCCTCCGAGGCTCGGATGCAGACGGTGGCGTCATACCTTGAGGGCTGGCTCGATGGCCTACGCCTCGCACCTTCCACGGTCGCCAGCTACCGCAAGAACATCCGCATCCACGTGACTCCGCACATCGGCGACACTCGGCTCGACGAGCTCACCGGCACCCACCTCACGCGGCTCTACCGGCAACTCGAGACCGAGGGCCGCGCTGACAAGTCCGGCGGCCTCTCGCCGCGGACGGTGCGCTACGTGGCCACGATTGTCGGGGCAGCACTCAAGGCGGCCGTCACAGACGAGCTCATTCCATCGAACCCCGCGACGCGTGCGAAGCCGCCGAGTGTGCGGGAAGCTGCGGCGCCGGAGATGCGGACGTGGTCGAGCGACGAGCTTGCCGCGTTCCTCGAGTGGTCCCGCAAGAGGGACGACGAGCTTCGCATGGGCTGGGTCGTGCTCGCGATGACCGGAATGCGGCGAGGCGAAGCGCTGGCCCTGCGATGGCGCGACGTGGACTTCGACGCCGGCTCAGTCGCGGTCCGCCGTTCGGTGACTGTCGTGAAGCGCAAAGGCGAGCCCGAGCAGGTCGTGATCGGTCCGCCGAAGTCCGGCCGCCGCGCGTGATCGACCTCGACGCGGAGACCCTCGCAGCCCTCCGCTCGTGGCGCGCTCGCCTTGGTTCACTGTCGCTCTCGCTCGCGTCCGCCGACGGGTTCGTCCTCGGCCGCTTCGATGGCGGCGTACGGCACCCGGAGCGGTTCTCGCGCTCCTTCGTAACACGCGTCTCGCAGGCGCAGAAGACGATCCCGGGCTTGCCAGCGATCCGACTGCACGATCTGCGGCACACGCACGCCACGATCCTCCTCGGGAGGGGCGTGCACCCGAAGGTCGTCTCCGAACGGCTCGGGCACGCTGACACGAGCATCACCCTGAACGTGTACAGCCACGTGACAGGCACGCTCCAGCGCGAGGCAGCGGACCTGTTCGCCTCCGCGATCTACGGGGGGACAGCATGATCGATGGTTCGGCCCAGGGACCGCTGCTCGATGCGATCGCGATTCTGCGGCTCGCGCGCCCGAGTGAGCCGGGAGACCATGCGGCGGTGGAGGAGCACATCCGTCGCTGCCTCGTCGACTACGAAGACCCGGCTGAGCTCGTGGAGGGCGTCGCGGCGATCGGCCGATTCGCCGCTCACCTCCTCGCGATGGCGTACGACGTCACGGACGATCAGGCCATCGACGTCATCTATCAACAGCTCGTCAAGGTGATCGCGGAGTCCGCCGAATGACCGCGAAGTATCAATCCGGTATCACGGGGCCGAACAACGACGCATCCCCGTGGTCTGCTTCCGCAGAACTACGGGGATCGTGTCGTGTCCGAGGGGGGACTTGAACCCCCACGCCCGATAAAGGGCACTAGCACCTCAAGCTAGCGCGTCTGCCATTCCGCCACTCGGACCGGGTGCGACGCCTTCCGGCGCCGAAGAAGGAGGGTAGCACCCGCGCGACCCGCCCACCGAAGTGGCAGGCTCGTGAGTCGTGACCTACCTCGCCGCCGAGGATCGCTACTCGGCCCACACCTACCGTCGTACCGGGCGCAGCGGGCTGCTGCTCCCGGCCGTCTCCCTCGGCCTCTGGCAGAACTTCGGGGACGACCGGCCGATCGAGACGCAGCGCGCGATCCTGCGCCGCGCGTTCGACCTCGGCGTCACCCATTTCGACCTCGCCAACAACTACGGGCCGCCGTACGGCTCGGCCGAGACGAATTTCGGGCGCATCTTCGCGGAGGACTTCGCGCAGTACCGCGACGAACTCGTGATCTCGACCAAGGCCGGCTACGACATGTGGCCCGGCCCCTACGGCGACCACGGCTCGCGCAAATACCTGCTCGCGAGCCTCGACCAGTCGCTGGAGCGGATGGGGCTCGACTACGTCGACATCTTCTACAGCCACCGGTTCGACCCCGACACCCCGCTCGAGGAGACGATGGGTGCGCTCGCGACCGCCGTGCAGTCGGGCAGGGCGCTCTACGCGGGAATCTCGAGTTACTCCGCCGAGCGCACGCGCGAGGCCGCCGCGCTGCTCGCCGACCTCGGTGTACCGCTGCTCATCCATCAGCCCTCCTACTCGATGCTGAACCGCTGGATCGAGACCGAAGGGCTGCTCGATGCGGCAGGCGAGCTGGGCGTCGGCGTGATCGCGTTCACGCCGCTCGCGCAGGGCATGTTGACGAGCCGGTACCTGCGGGACGTGCCGGCGGACTCGCGCGCGGCGCGCGACGGGTCGCTGGACAAGGGCTGGATCACGGATGAGGCGCGCGGACACCTGCGCGCGCTCGCCGCGATCGCCCACGAGCGCGGCCAGACGCTCGCGCAGCTCGCCCTCTCGTGGGCTCTCCGCGACGAGCGCGTGACGAGCGTGCTGATCGGGGCTTCGAGCGTGAGCCAGCTCGAGGAGAACCTCGGCGCGATCCACAACCCGGCGTTCTCGGCCGCCGAGCTGGCGGCCATCGACGAGCACGCGATCGACGGCGGCGTGAACCTGTGGAAGCGATCGAGCGACGCATGAGCGTGCGGATGCAGGAACTCGTCGGCAGCCAGCTCGCCGCCCTTCGCTCGGCGCCGACACCGTGGCGGATCCGCGGCGACCGTGCCGGGGCGACGGTGGCCGACACCCGCGCGGCCCTGCTCGTCTGGGAGCCGAAGCGCGTCACGCCGGTCTACGCCGTGCCGCGCGAGGACCTCGCCGGCGAGATCGTCGAGGTCGGCGGCCCGCGCCCGCTCCGCGAGCACGAATCGAGGCGGCCGGTGCTCGACCCTTCGGTGCCGTTCGACGCGCACACGAGCGCGGGAACGGTCGTCGCGATCCGGACGGCGTCGGGCGACGTCCCGGGGTTCGTCGTGGACGACCCGGACCTGACCGAGCACGTGCTCGTCGACTTCGACGCGCTCGACTGGCGTGAGGAACGGGACGCGGTCGTCGCGCATCCGCACGATCCGCTGCACCGCATCGACGTCCACGAGACCGAGCAGCACGTCGTGATGTCGATCGACGGCACGGTCGTCGTCGACACCCGGCACGCGAAGATGCTGGCCGAGACGATGCTGCCGGTGCGCTGGTACGTGCCGCAGGCGGACGTGCTCGTGCCGTTGGAGCCGTCGCCGACGGTCACCCACTGCGCCTACAAGGGCGAAGCGCACTACCGCTCGGCCCGGCTCGACGATCGCCTCGAACGGGACCTGTTCTGGGTGTACGAGTCGCCGGCCAGGGACGGCGAGGACGTCCGCGGGTTGCTCGGCTGCTACGCCGAGCGGATGACGGTCACCATCGACTGATCCACACCGAATCACGGAAGACCGGTCAGCTGCTCCCGTTTCATGCGGGCTGCGGGCCCGTCGCGTCCGGATCTCCGTGATTCGGTGTGGGTAGCGTTGACCGGGTGACCGACGAGCTCAGCCGCACCGCCGTCTTCGCCCGCGACCTCATCCGCTTCCCGAGCGTCAACTGGGGAGAAGGGAGGAGCGACGGCGAGACCGAGGCGACGCAGTACTGCGGCGCCGAGCTCGAGCGGCTCGGGCTCGCGACGGCCTACTTCGAGCCGGAGCCGGGACGGCTGTCCGTCATCGCTCGAGTCGAGGGCACGAACCCCGGCCCGGCGCTCGTCGTGCACGGGCACACGCGACGTGGTGCCGGCGGACCCGGCGAACTGGACGGTCGACCCCTTCGGCGGCGTCGTCAAGGACGGCATGCTCTGGGGCCGCGGCGCGGTCGACATGAAGGACATGGACGCGATGATGCTCGCGTCGCTCGGCGAGATCCTGCGATTCGCAGGCGACGGCCGGCGCGCGACCTCGTGGTGTGCTTCCTCGCCGACGAGGAGGCCGGTGGGGTGCTCGGCTCCCACTGGATAGTCGACCGCCATCCCGAGGTCTTCGACGGCGCCAGCGAGGCGATCAGCGAGGTCGGCGGCTACTCGGTCGACCTCGACGGCTCGGCGCGCGTACCTGCTGCAGACCGGGGAGAAGGCCCTCGTCTGGATCCGGCTCATCGCCCGCGGCCCCGCATCCCACGGCTCCCGGCTCGTCCGCGAGAACGCGGTGACGAAGCTCGCCGAGGCCGTCGTCGCGCTCGGCCGGCGCGAGTGGCCGATCCGCCTCACCGACACGACCAGGGCGCTCGTCGACGAACTCGGCCGCATACTCGGCGTCGACCCGGCCGCCGCCGGACCCGATGCCGTCGTGCTCGCATCGGGCACCGCGGCCGGTTTCATCCTCGCGACGCTGCGCACGACCGACCAACCCGACCGTGCTGCACGCCGGGTACAAGCACAACGTCGTGCCCGACACCGCGAGCGCGCTGATCGACGTGCGGCCCTTGCCGGGCGAGGAGGAGGCCGTGCTCGCCGAGATCCGCGATCTGATCGGCCCGGACATCGACATCGAGCTCGTGCACACCGACATCGGGCTCGAGAACCGCTTCGAGGGACCGCTCGTCGACGCGATGGTCGGCGCGCTCGGCCGCCACGACCCCGGCGCGCCGGTGCTGCCCTACCTGATGTCGCGGCGGCACCGACAACAAGGCGCTGTCGAAGCTCGGGATAGCGGGCTACGGTTTCGCGCCGCTGCAGCTGCCGCCCGGCGATCGATTTCCCGGGCATGTTCCACGGCGTCGACGAGCGGGTCCCGCTCTCCGCACTGGATTTCGGCACGAGGGTCCTGACCGACCTGCTGCTGACCTACTGACCCGGTCGCGCACTCACCGCGGTCAGGCTTTGTGCTGTGTCGAGTGCCGCCGAGCCAGCACAAAGTCTGACCGCGAATAGGCATGTGTTGGCGTTTCTTATGGCGCCATGGAGAAGCCTTCCGGTCGTCGGAATCCAACGGTCGGGAACCGGTGACACACTCGTCCCATGAGCGTCACCGAGCGGCATCCCGACCTCATCGAGGGCAGTGCGGCACCCCTCGGGGCCCCGGAGCTGCTCTCGCCGCGGACCGTCCCGCTCGGCGGCCCGCGCGCCATGACCGTGCACCGCACGCTGCCGCAGCGCGCCAGGTCGCTGATCGGTGCGTGGTGCTTCGTGGACCACTACGGCCCGGACCCGGTGCATGCCTCAGGCGGCATGCAAGTGCCGGGACACCCCCACATCGGCCTGCAGACAGTGACCTGGTTGTTCGAGGGCGAGGTCGTGCACCGCGATTCGTCCGGCGTCGTGCGCACGATCCGCCCGGGTCAGATGAACCTGATGACCGCGGGCGACGGCATCGCCCACTCGGAGTATTCGACCGAGTCGACCACCGTGCTGCACGGCGCGCAGCTGTGGGTCGCCCTGCCGGAGGCGACCCGGCGCGGCAGGCGACGCTTCGAGCACTTCGAGCCGCCCGTGATCGAGGTCGCGGGGGCCGAGGCGCTGGTCTTCATGGGGGAGTGGCTCGGCAGCACGGCGCCGCACGGCGACACCCCGGTGTTCGGCGCCGAGGTGCGGATCCCGGCCGGCACCTCGTGGCGCGTCCCGCTCGATCCCGCCTGGGAGACCGGCGTGCTCGTCGATCGCGGGCCCGTCACGGTCGAGGGCATCGCGGCGGCCGGCCGTGAGCTCGTGGCCCTGCCGGCCGGTCGCGCCACGCTCGGCATCGAGACCGGCGACGCGCCGGCCCGCGTGCTCGTCATCGGCGGCGAACCGCTCGGGGAACCGATCGTCATGTGGTGGAACTTCGTGGGCCGCACGCACGAGGAGATCGTCCGGGCGCGTGCCGACTGGCAGACGCAGGTCGCCGAGGAGGCGGCGACGGATGCGGCGGACGGCCGGTTCGGCGCGCATCCCGCGGCCTGGCATTCGGTGCTGCCGGCCCCCGAGCTGCCGACCGTCCGCCTGCAGCCCCGTTCGGCGAACCGCCGCTGACGGGACGGGGCGGGTGGGATGCGCGCGCCCGGTAGCGTCGTCGGGTGACTGTCGATCTCCCGGCCGCCGCCGTCCTGTTCGACATGGACGGCACCCTCATCGACTCGACGCCCGCGGTCATGCGGTCGTGGAAGGAATGGGGCAGGCGCTGGCTCGGCCGCGACGACTTCGACGACATCGCACACGGCACGCCGGCCCGCGACATCGTCGCAGGGCTCGTCGCGGAGCCCGATCGCGCCGAGGCCTTCCTCGACATCGAGGCGAGAGAGGTCGCCGACACCGCCGGCATCACGGTGCTGCCCGGGGCTCGCGAGCTGCTCGATTCGCTGCCGTCCGAGCGCTGGGCGATCGTCACCTCCTGCAGCCGTCCCCTGGCGCACGCCCGTCTCGAGGCGGTCGGCATCACGCCGCCCGTGCTGATCACCGCGGACGACGTGCGGCACGGCAAGCCGGCTCCCGATCCGTTCCTCGCAGCAGCCGGCCTGCTCGGGTTCGACGCCGCCGACTGCATCGTGGTCGAGGACGCGCCGAGCGGGCTCGCCGCCGGGGCCGCTGCCGGCAGCCGCACGATCGGCGTGCACGGCACCTCCGACCTCACGGGCGTGCCTGCGACGGTGATCGCGCGGGATCTCACCGCCGTCACGGCTTCGATCGGCGACGCCGGCGTCGTGCTGCGGGTACAGCCCGCCTGACGCCTCGAAAGGACCCCATCATCCCGATCCGCTCCGGCAGCCCAGAACGGTGAGTGCCGGTGCCGGCGCCGCGACCTTCTCGCGACCGCTCGCCGTCCTCGTGGCGGGCGCCTACTTCCTCGACATCCTCGACGGCACGATCGTCACGACCGCGGCGCCCGCGATCGGCCGCGACTTCGGCGTCGGCGCGGCGGATGTCGGCGCGGCGATCGCGTGCTACCTGCTGGCCATGGCGCTCGGCGTGCCGCTCGCGGGCTGGATCGCGGATCGACTCGGCGTGCGCACGGTGTTCGTCGTCGCGATCGTGGGCTTCGCGGTGACGTCGCTGGCGTGCGGGCTGACCACGTCGCTCGTCGCGCTGTGCATCTGCCGCGTGCTGCAGGGCGCGTCCGCCGCGTGCATGTTCCCGGTCGGGCAGCTCGCGATCCTGCGCACGACGCCGAAGCACGACCTGCTCGCCGCCATGGCGTACCTGACCTGGCCCGGACTGATCGCACCGGTCGTCGCGCCCGCGATCGGGGGTCTCGTCGTCGACACGGTCGGCTGGCGATGGATCTTCCTCGCCGACCCCGTGCTGTGCCTCGTGCTCGTCGTGGCTGCGGTTCGGATCATGCCGCGCCTCGCAGGGGAGCGGCTCCGCCGGTTCGACGCGATCGGGCTCGCGCTCTTCGCGGTGACCGCGGCGGCACTCGTGATCGGTCTCGACCAGGCGCAGGACGTGCGCGTCGCGATCGTCTGCGGCGCCGCGCTGCTCGTCGGCGGCACCCTGCTCGTGCTCCACCTGCGCCGGGCCGCCCACCCGGTCCTCGACTTCCGGCCCTTCCGGACGCGGACGTTCCGGGTCACGAACGGGCCCGGGGCGCTCTACCGGATGCTGATCACGGCGGTCCCGTTCCTCACGACGCTGCTCCTGCAGGTCGGCAGGGGGTTCAGCGCGGCCGAGGCGGGCCTGCTCGTCGTCGCCGTCTTCGCGGGCAACCTCGGCGTGAAGCCGTTCACGAGCCCGCTCATCCGACGGCTCGGCTTCCGGGTCGTGCTCGCGGGGGCCGCCGGGCTCGGCGCAGTGGTGCTCGTCGCGATCGGTCTGATCGGCGCGACCGCGTCGCCGTTCGTGCTCGCCCCGCTGCTGCTCGTGAGCGGCGCGCTGCGCTCGATCGGGTTCAGCGGCTACAACACGGTGCAGTACGCCGACATCGAACCCGACGGCATCGCCGCCGCGAACACGCTCGCGGCGACGGTCGCGCAGGTCGCGACCGCGACGGGGGTCGCCGTCGTCGTGCTCGTGGTCCGCGTGACGGGCGCCGTGAGCGCCGCGGTCGCGCCGGGGGATGCGAGCGCGGCATATCAGGCCGCGTTCTTCGTGCTCGCGCTCATCCTGCTCGTCCCCGCCGTCGACGCGGCTCTGCTGCCGCGCGGAACCGCCGCGCACACCCTGCGGCGGCCGGGATCCGAGCAGGCGGCCTGAGCCCTCACACCGCGCGGAGCGCCGCGCGGTGCCGGGCAGCGAGCCACGACCCCACGACACCGGTCCCGACGCAGAGCGCGACGCAGCTGATCGCGAGCGCGGGCGCGACACCGATCGCGGCCCCCACGAAGCCGACGGTCACGCCGCTGCCGACGCGGAGGCCGCTCGCCGCAACCCCGTACAGGCCGATGACCCGGCCCCGCTCGCCGCGCGGCGCCTCGAGCTGCACGATCGTCTGGCCCACCGACATCGATGCGACGTTGGCGACCCCCGCGACGAAGAGCAGCACGACGGCCAGCACGAGGCTGCCGGTCACGGCGAAGCCGAATGTGGCGAGGCCGAACACCGCGGTCGTCACGGTGACCGTCGTGGTCGTGATCGGCACCCGGCGCGTCACCTCGAGCAGGAAACCTCCGATGACACCGCCCGCGCCCGCGCCGAACAGCAGCAGGCCGTAGACCAGATCACCGCCACCCGACGTCGTCCACTGCTCCGCGAAGATCGGCATCGCCGACTGCAGGGCCTGGCCGATGAACAGCGAGCCGAGCCCCGCCAGCACGACGAGCGCGAGGATCCGCGGGTTGTGCCGCACGTCCTTGACGACGCTCAGCGACGCGATCAGGCCGACGCGCTGTCGCGGCCGGCTCGCGGTCCTGCGGTGGCCCGTCGCCTTGGTGATGAACAGGAACACCAGCAGCGGCAGGTAGATCGCCGCGTTGACGAAGATGCCGGTGATCGGTCCGAGCCCGATCAGGAGCACCGACCCGACGACCGGGCCGAACAGGATGCCGAGCGATCGGAACGTCGCGTTCATCCGGACCGCCGACGGCAGGCGCTCGTCCCCGACGAAGTCCTGCAGCAGCAGCTGCTCGCCGGGTCCCCAGAGGGCGCCGGCTATGCCGTGCAGCACGAGCAGCACGCACGCCAGAGGAACGGAGAGTGCGCCCGTGGTCAACAGCACGCCCCACGCGATCGACACGAGCATGAACAGGACCTGCGCGGCCTGCACGACCCTGCGGCAGTCGAATCGATCGGCGAGCGCACCGAACCAGACCGACAGGAACAGGAACGGCAGCCAGTGGCTGATGACTTCGAAGCCGACGAGTGCTGGGGAGTGGAACCGCTGCCAGAGCACCCAGTAGGTGATGACGTGCTCGATGTTGTCGGCCATCATGGCCAGCGCACCGCCGATGAGGTACGTGCGGCAGTCCCGATCCCTGAGGGCGGCGAAGCGGGGTACCGGCTGTGCCGCGCTCGCGTTCGTCACCCGACCTCCTCCGCACCATTCTTCCAGGACCGACGGATCGCCGAAGACCCGCCCGCATACGGCGATTCTTGGAGCCGCATCCGCTCGCGTCGGTAGCCTTGGGCCTCGCAGGGAACTTCGACCTCCTGCACGTCACCGCTGGAGGCCGTATGAAGATGCTCGAAGCCCTGGTCCTCGGACTCATCCAGGGCCTGACCGAGTTCCTGCCCGTCTCATCGAGCGCCCACCTGCGCATCGCGGGCATCTTCCTCGTGGGCGGCCAGGACCCCGGCGCCGCATTCACCGCGATCATCCAGCTCGGCACCGAAGCGGCGGTCTTCGTCTACTTCTTCAAGGACATCGTGCGGCTCGTGCGCGCGTTCGTGCTCGGGATCCTCGGCATCAAGGGGCCCGACGGCGAGCCGAGGGTCCGCCGCGACGACCA
This sequence comes from uncultured Actinomycetota bacterium, assembly GCA_963716965.1. Classification (GTDB taxonomy): domain Bacteria; phylum Actinomycetota; class Actinomycetes; order Actinomycetales; family Microbacteriaceae; genus Amnibacterium. The sequence goes on from CAVQUZ010000003.1 coordinate 1,072,326, forward strand.
GACGTTCCGGGAGAGCTGGCTGATCATCGTCGGCTCGATCCCGATCGTGGTGCTCGGGCTGCTGCTCCAGAACCTCATCCAGACGACGTTCCGATCGCTGTGGATCGTCGCGATCGACCTCGTCGTCTTCGGCATCATCCTCGGCATCGCGGACCGTGTCGGGCGCAAGCGGAAGACGCTGAAGGACCTCGGCGTGCGCGACGGCTTGCTCTACGGCGTCGCCCAGGCGTTCGCCCTCGTGCCGGGCGTCTCCCGGTCGGGAGGCACGATCACCGCAGGACTGCTGCTCGGGTACACGCGCGAGACCGCGGCGCGATACTCGTTCCTGCTCGCGATGCCCGCCGTCTTCGGGTCGGGGCTCTACGAGCTCTACAAGACCGTGAAGGACCCCTGCACCAAGGCGGTCACGTCCGGATGCACGCCCGCGTTGTTCAACGGGCCGGAGACGGCCGCCGCGACCGCCGTCGCCTTCGTCGTCGGACTCGCACTCATCGCGTTCCTGCTCCGGTACATCTCCCACGGCTCGTTCCTGCCGTTCGTCGCGTACCGCATCCTGATCGGCCTCTTCGTCATCGGACTGCTGCTGGCCGGCGTCGTTCAGCCGGGCGCCGGCACCGTCAGCTAGCTCGCTCCCGACTGAGCGCCCGACACGACAGGACTCAGACCGGGTGGTCCGCCAGCATCGGCGGGTTCTCGTCGACGGCCGCACGCTCGGGCGCAGGCGAAGCGCTGTCTCGGAGAGCTCTGCCGATGAAGATCAGCCATGCGATCGCGAGCACCGCCGCCGCACCCGTCTGGGCGATCGAGACCACACCGACGACGACCTCGTTCCTGGCCAGGTCGCCGAACGGCAGCTGGATGCTCGTTGCGCCGCCGCCGAATCCGGTGCCGCCGCCCAACCCGCCGCCACCGCCGAACGCCTGGCCACCGGTGCCACCGCCGAACGTCCTGCCACCTCCCGCGCCGCCACCCCGGTCACCGAACCCACCGAACCCGCCGCGACCTCCGGTGCCGGCCGTTCCGCTTCCGGAGGACTGCACGCTCGAGCGCACCCCGCCGGCGAGCACGGCCACCAGGTTCGCCGCATTGCAGACGCCGATGAACACGACCACGAGCATCCGCCACACGAACCCGGCCGCGAGCACGGCCGCCGCCGCGAACACCGGAATCAGGTACCGCTCGTGCACCCGTGTCGGGAACGCGAAGAACGCCGCCGCGAGCACCGTGTACCCGAAGACCACGGCGAACCCGTCGGACCGCACGATCAGCCCGGCGAGCACCGCCACGAGCACGACGAGCAGCCCGGCCGATCCGATCACGTTCGCCGAGACGCCCGCCACGGTCATCGAATCCTGCAGCCAGGTCGAGGTCCCGGACCCCATCGTGGCGGCGAGGGACGGTGAGCCGATCACGGCCCAGATGTTGAACGCGTTCGCGGACAGCACGGGATACAACCCGGCCGACCCGGTGCTCTGCGCGACGAAGCCGGCGATGTCGCCGACGATCGGAATCGACGCGAGCCCGGTCGACGCGAGGTGTTCGTAGTCGAACGGCACGACGATCGCGCACAACTCGGTGAGCGCGACGGCACCGGTCACGAACATGCGCCCGACGTGCCGGCGCCCGTCGTCGCGCCTGAGCGATCGCACGACGACCACGGTGACCACGACGAGCGCGATCACGATGCCCTGCGGTTTGCAGAGCAGCGTCGCGATCGCGACCACCGTCGCGAGCAGATTCCGCTCGGCGACGAGCAGCGCCAGCGCGGCCATCGAGCCGAGCACCAGGATCGAGTCCAGCTGTCCCCACAGGGCCGAGTCGATCCAGATCGCCGGCAGCACGAGGTAGACCGCCGCGGCCACGACGGCCGCCCACACGCCGGCCCGCCGGCGCGCGGTCCAGGCGATGATCCACGCGGTCGCCACGTCGGCCAGGACGGAGGGCACCTTGAGCAGGACGGCGGCAAGGTGCCCCGAAGTAGTGCCGAAGAGGGGGGCGAGCAGCGTGCTGATCTCCTGCAGCCCGGCGAGCAGCAGGATCGCGAGCGGCGGGTAGTTGGCGTTCGAATCGGCGGCGTAGAACGCGCCGGGGCCGTTCGCGAGCAGCTCACGGCCCCACTGCAGGAAGAGCGACATGTCGCCCGAATACCCCTGCGCCGGATACACGACGAGTACGAGCAGCAGCCGGACGATCAGCCCGGCCGCGAGCACCGCGAGCAGGACCGTTCTCGGCCCGGGTCTGCGCACACGTGCTCCGATCGTCGGCCGCGACGGGACGCGCGACGAGAAGGATCCTCATCATGTCGCCGATGACCCGGCAGGGCGCCGGCTGAGGATCACCCAAGACGCGACGTCCCACCACGCCGCGCCGCGAGCGGGATCAGACGGCCTCGGCGACGTAGACGACCACATGGTCGGGACGCAGCAGCACGGCAGCGAGTCCCGCGACGGCGAGCGCCGCGCCGGTGAGCTCGACGCCGTCGGCCCGACGGAGCGTCGGCTGCGAACCGCCGCCGTATGCGCCACGCTCCTCGCCGAGCGTCGCGTGCCACCAGAGGGGCGGAGCCCCGTGGATCGCCTCGGCGAGGTGCTGCACGAGCACCGGGCGGATCCGGTACCGGCGGGCAGGATCGAGACCGGGGAACCGCAGCCGCCCGGGCGAGGCGACACTCGACTGCGCGAGGCTCGCGATCGCATACACCCCGGTCGAGCGGTCGGCCGCGACGACGCCGTGGCCGATCAGCGTCGGGTCCGGATGATCCATGCGCACCACGACACCGTGGTGCAGGACCCCGCGGTACCGCGTGTAGAAGGCGATCCAGTCGGCCAGCTCGACGAGCTCCCCGGCACTCGCGCGCCGCAGATCCCACTCGATGCCGAGGTGCCCGAACACCGCAGTGCCCGCCCGGAACGAGAGGTCGTGCCGGCGCCCCGTCGTGTGCGACGCCCCCGACGCGATGTGTGCGCCCATCATCTCCGGCGGCACGAGCTGCGTGGTCCAGCGGTGCATCGACTGCCGCTCGTGCGGGTCGATCACGTCGGAGACCCAGATGCGATCGGTCCGTTCGAGCACCCCGAGATCCACACGGCCGCCACCGGACGAGCAGGACTCGATCTCGAGACCCGGCCGGTGCGCTTTCAGCTCGTCGACCAGCCGGTAGAACGCCAGCGTCTGCAGGTGCACGCCCGGCCGGCCCCCGGCTGCGTGCCCGCGTCGACGAGGTCACGGTTGTGATCCCACTTGAGGTATCCGATGTCGTACTCGTCGAGGATCGCCACGAGCGCATCCCTGATGTGCGTCGTACGCACTCCGGGAGACCGAGGTTCAGCACCTGCTGGTGTCGCGATTCGACCGGCAGCCTGCCGCCGGTCGCCATGATCCAGTCGGGGTGTGCGCGGGCGAGGTCGGAGTCGAGGTTCACCATCTCGGGCTCGAACCACAGGCCGAACTCCATGCCGAGTTCGCGCACCCGGTCGATCAGCGGATGCAGGCCGTCGGGCCAGCACGTCGGGGGAGACGACCCAGTCGCCCAGCCCCGAGTAGTCGTCGCGGCGCGACCCGAACCAGCCGTCGTCGAGTACGAACCGTTCGACCCCGAGATCGGCTGCCGATTCTGCGAGCTCGGTCAGGGCGCGCGAGGTCGTGGTCGAAGTAGACGGCCTCCCACACGTTCAGCGTGACGGGGCGAGGTGTGGCCGGATGCTCGGGGCGCTCGCGCAGCAGGGTGTGGAAGCGGCCGGCCACGCGGTCGAGGCCGACGCCGTACGCCCCGTGCACCCAGGGCGAGGTGTAGCCGACTCGCCCGGGCCCAGCACGATCTCGCCCGGCAGCAGCAACTCGCCGCCGCCGATCACCTGCGCGCCGCTCGCGAGCCGCTCGGCGTAGTGGATGTGGTTGCCGCTCCACCCCGTGTGCACCGCCCAGATCTCGCCGTCCGCGAAACCGAAGCCGGGGGAGCCGAGGTGCAGGAGCATCGCCGAGTCGGCACCGGTGCGGCCGCGCCTGCCCTCCCGGAGGTGCGTGCCGACCTGCATCGCCCTGCGCTGCGCGACGCGCTCGTCGCCCCACCGCCCGGCGAAGTCGAGGATCTCCGCGGCGGCCTGCGGCACGGGCAGCGCGAGCACGAGGTCGTCGAGCTGGTAGGCGCTCGCCGCCGTGTTGGTGAGCGCTGCGCGCATCCGCACGACACCCGCGGCGGCGAGCTCGATCCACAGCGACAGGTCGAGCCCGGCCTCGGGGTCGGATGCGGTCGCCTCGACGGTGCCGGCGGTCGCCTCGACGACTCCGACGACGGGCGCCCCATCGAGCGTCACGGACGTCACCGTGAACTTCGGGGACCAGGCGGCGCCCGCGCGCGACCCGCTGATGCCGGGTCGGCCCGCCCAGCCCTGCCAGTGCTCGGGGAGCACAGCGACGCGGACCGGCTCGTCGAGCGCGTTCCCCGCGATCGGGTCGATGCCGCCGGTCCGCAGCACCGCGACGTCCGTCGCGGTCAGCGGTCCGGGATCGGCACCCCAATGCACCACGGCGGGCAGCAGCCCCTGGTCGACGTCGACGACGATCGCGGTACCGGCGCCCCGCAGGACGACGGTCGCGTTCAGGCGGCTCTGCACGCCCCGAAGGTTATCCCTGCGGCCGCCACGGCTGCGTGTCCGGGCCGTCACCGCGAGGACCGTCACCGCGCGGACCGTCACCGCGGCGCAGGTAGCGCTCGAACTCGCGCGCGATGGCCTCGCCGCTCGCTTCGGGGGAGTCGACCGTGTCCCTGGCCTTCTCGAGCTGATCGATGTAGGCGGCCATGTCCTCGTCGTCGTTGGCGAGCGCGTCGATGCCGTTCTCCCACGCCTCGGCCTCCTCGGCGATGTCGCCGCGGGGCACGGCGACGCCGATCACGCCCTCGAGCCGCTCGATCAGCGCGAGGGTGGCCTTGGGTGACGGCGCGTTGTGCACGTAGTGCGGCACGGACGCCCAGACGGAGACGGTCGGGATGCCGACCGCCGCCGCGGCGTCGCTCAGCACCGTCAGGATGCCGACCGGTCCCTCGTACGAGCTCTTCTCGAGGTCGAACGCCTGGCGCACGTCCGCGTCGTCGCTCGACGCGAACGTCGAGATCGGACGGGTGTGCGGCACGTCCGCGAGCATCGCGCCGAGCAGCACGATGCCCTCGATGTCGGCGACGAGCGCGGCGTCCACGATCTCCGCGACGAAGCGCTTCCAGCTCCTCGACGGTTCGGTGCCGAGCAGGACGTAGAGGTTGTTCCGGTCGATCTGGCCCTCCGCGACGGGCGCCTTCGTGCGGCCGCGTCTGACCGGCCCGTACATCGTCGCGCCCGGCCAGGTCAGCGACCGTTCACCGTGCTCGTCGACGCCGACCGTCGGGCGCGTGAACTGGTAGTCGATGTAGAGCTCGGGATCGATCTCGAGGATCGGCGTGAGCGGCAGCGCGTCGCGCACCATCCGCACGGCATTGGTGGCCGCCTCACCCGCGTCGTTCCAGCCTTCGAACGCCACGACGAGCACGCGACCGCGCTGAAACCGTTTCATGGCAGGCAAAAGTCTTGTGACGTCCTTCGGATCGCGAGTGAGCAGCGTCCAGGATACGCGCGCGCCGCCGCTCGGGACCGCGCGGGTGTTCGCTCTCCGCGTGCGCGGCGATGGCATGTCGTAGCGTTGGCGGGTGATCGACCTGCCCGCCGCCGTCCTCTGGGATCTCGACGGCACCATCGTCGACACGGAACCGGACTGGATGGACGCGGAGACCGCGCTCGTCGAACGCTACGGCGGCACCTGGACCCGCGAGCAGGCGGTCGAGCTCGTCGGATACGGGCTGCGGGACGCCGCCCTCGTCATCCGGCGCGCCGGCGTGCCCCTCGGCGTCGACGAGATCATCCGGACGCTGTCCGCCGACGTCGAAGCGGCGACCGCGCGCCGGGTCACCTGGCGTCCCGGCGCGCGCGAACTGCTCAGGGAGATCCGGGATGCCGGCATCCCGACCGCGCTGGTGACCATGTCCTACCGATCGACCGCGGAGGCCGTCGTCGACCAGATCGGCTTCCCGGCGTTCGACGTCATCGTCACCGGCGACGACGACGTCGCGCACAAGCCGGACCCCGCGCCCTATCTTGCTGCGGCGGAGGCGCTCGGCGTCGAGATCGGCGACACGATCGCGATCGAGGACTCGGCGACCGGCACCGCGTCCGCGGTGCGGTCGGGGGCGACCGTCCTGACGATCCCGCACCACGGCGCACCCGGCGAGGGCGCTGCGGCGCTGTGGCCGACGCTCGCCGGCCGCCGGCTCGCCGACCTGCGCGCGCTCGTCTCGGTGGCGTCGCGGTGACCGGCGTCTTCGCGGCGGGTGACCGCGTCCAGCTCACCGGCCACAAGGGCCGGCGCAACACGATCACGCTGGAGACCGGCGGTGTCTTCCACACCCACCGCGGCACGCTCGCGCACGCGCAGCTCATCGGCGAACCCGACGGCTCCGTCGTCCGCGGGTCCGACGGCACCGACTATCTGGCGCTGAAGCCGCTGCTCGTCGACTACGTGATGTCGATGCCACGCGGCGCGGCCATCGTCTACCCGAAGGACGCGGCCCAGATCGTCGCGGACGCCGACATCGCGCCGGGCATGCGCGTCGTCGAGGCCGGCGTCGGCAGCGGCGCGCTGTCGCTCTGGCTGCTCCGCGCGATCGGCGCGGGCGGCAGGCTCCACTCGGTCGAGCGGCGGGCCGAGTTCGCCGACATCGCGGCGAGCAACATCGACGGGTTCTTCGGCGAGCGCCCCACGAACTGGTCGCTCTCCATCGGTGACCTCACCGACGTGCTCGCGGGCGGCGACGAGAGCGCCTACGACCGCGTGGTGCTCGACATGCTCGCGCCATGGGACTGCGTCGCCGAGGTGGCGCGCGCGCTCGCCCCCGGCGGCGTCGTGATCGCCTACATCGCCACAGTCCCGCAGCTCAGCCGTACGGTCGAGGCGCTCCGCGAGGCCGACGTGTTCACCGAGCCCCTCGCCAGCGAGACCATCGTGCGCGGCTGGCACGTCGACGGACTCGCGGTGCGACCGGACCACCGCATGGTCGCGCACACCGGATTCCTGGTCACCGCCCGGCGCCTCGCACCGGGCGCCGTCGTCCCACCGAGGGCAAAACGGGCATCGAAGAGCGCGTACGACGACGCCGACCTCGAGCTGTGGACGCCCGGCGCCGTCGGGGACCGCGAACAGAGCCCGAAGCGCTTGCGTCGCACGGCGCGCACCGCCGCGGCGATCGCCGACGCCCGCCGCGGCGAGGCGCCCGCGCCGTCGGATCTGCCAGGATGATCAGCGTGCAGAGGCGATTCGTGACGAAACTCGCCGGTGGGCTCACCGTCCTCGTGCTCACGAGTGTCGCGTTGACCGCCTGCTCGTCGGGACCTGCGGCCTCGAGCTGCGCGGCGGCCCCATCGGGCATCCAGTCGAACAGCGTGACCGTGACCGGCAAGTTCGGGAAAGCACCCGACGTCACGTTCGCGACGCCCATGCATGTGACGACGACGCAGGCCTCGACGATCACGGCGGGCACCGGGGACGAGCTCAATGCGCAGCAGGACGTCGTGACGGACCTGATCGCGCTCGATGGCACGACGGGCAAGGTCCTGGCGAGCACGGCGTTCGCGGGTACCAAGAACGCCGCGTCGCAGCAGATCTCCCAGCTCGCGTCGAAGGGGCTCGCGAAGGCATTCACCTGCGCCAGGGTGGGCTCCCGGTTCGTCGCCGTGATCCCGCCGTCGCAGAGCTTCCCCTCCGGCACGTTCCAGTCGATCGGCAAGACCGACTCGATCGTCGTGGTCGCGGACGTCCTGAAGGCGTACCTCGCGAAGGCCGACGGGACGCCGCAGGTCATGGCCGGCGACCTGCCGTCCGTGGTGCTCGCGCCGTCCGGGCAGCCAGGCATCACGATCCCCGCCGGTGAGGCCGCGCCGAAGACGCTCCGGGTCGCGAACCTCCGCGACGGGTCGGGCGCCGTGATCAGGAAGGGCGACACCGCCATCGTCCAGTACACCGGCGTGCTCTGGTCGGACGGCTCGGTGTTCGACTCGACCTGGACCGCCGCCGGGGCGTCCCCGTTCGTGGTGAAGAACGCGACGGGTGTGCCGAGCGGCCTGGTCACCGCGCTCACCGGCCAGAGGGTCGGCTCGCAGGTCCTCGTCGTCGCGCCGCCCGCGCAGGGTTTCGGGGCGGCGGGTTCGGGCTCCGTGCCGGGCGGCGCGACGCTCGTCTACGTCGTCGACGTGCTCGGCAAGGCCTGACAGCGGGGGCAGGTGCCTCCCATGGCGACGATCTCGAACGAGGAACGGCTGTTCAGCCTGGTCCTCGCTCTGCTGGCGACCGAGACCGGCCTCACCAAGACCGACATCCTCTCCACCGTCCAGGGCTACCGGCAGCGGTACCGGACGGGCGGCGACAACGCGAGCCTCGAGCGGCAGTTCGAGCGCGACAAGGACGACGTGCGCGAGCTCGGCGTGCCGCTCGAGACGATCGAGCTGCCCGTCGACGCCGGCGCCGCGCAGTTCGCGCGGTACCGAATCCCCAAGGGCGCGTACGACCTGCCCGCCGACGTCACGTTCACGCCGAAGCAGCTCGCGCTGCTCAATCTCGCGGCCCTCGTGTGGCGGGAGGGCTCGATGTCCCGCGACTCGCGTCGCGCCCTGACGAAGCTGCGATCCCTGGGCATCGAGTCGGACGAGCCCCTGATCGGCTACGCGCCACGACTCCGTGCAAGGGACGCGGGCTTCGAGCCGCTGTCCGACGCGATCGCGAAGGAGGTCGAGGTCACCTTCGCGTACCTGAAGCCGGGAGAGCGGAAGCCGCTCGCCCGCCGGGTCGCGCCCCTTGCTCTCGTGCAGTTCGCCGGCCGATGGCACGTGTACGGCATCGACGTCGAACGGTCGGCTCCGCGCACGTTCCTGCTGCTGCGCATCGTCGGCGGCGTGAAGGTCACGAGCCGCCGGTTCGCGCGGCCGTCGGGCGACCACGCGAGCGTGGCGCTCGCCGCGCTGAGGGATCTCACCGCCGCGAACAGTGCCGCGCTGACCGTGGTGCCCGGCACCGACGCCGCCTACCGTCTCGGCGCTCGTTCCGTCAGGACGGGGGCGACGACGCTCGAACTCCACTACTCGGACCTGGACCTGCTCGCGGACGAGCTCGCCTCGTTCGGCCCGGAAGTGTTCGTGGACGCGCCGGCCGAACTGGCGGCGGCGGTCCACGCCCGGCTGTCGGCCACCGCGGACGCGCACAGGGGGGCCGCACATGGCTGAGCCCCAGCCGGCGCGCGTCGCCGACCGTCTCGCATTCCTGCTCGCGCTCGTGCCGTACATCCTCGAGAACGAGCAGGTGAGCGTCGCGCAGGCCGCGGCGCACTTCGATGTGACCGAGGAGCACGTGCGCGACGCCGTCCGGCTCATCACCGTCTCCGGTATCCCCGGCGAGAGCCGCCAGTACCAGCACAACGACCTGTTCGACATCGACTGGGACGCCTTCGACGACGACCTGCTCGTCATCACGAACACGGTCGTGATCGACGACGCGCCGCGACTCTCCGCCCGCGAGGCAGCCGCGCTCATCGCCGGCCTGCAGTACCTCTCCGCGCTGCCGGAGAACGCCGACCGGACCGCGATCGCGTCGCTGACGGCGAAGCTGACGAGAGGCGCCGTGTCGATGCCGAGCCCCCTCGCCGTGGACGACGGCGCCGAGCCGCCCGCGCTTCCCGAGATCCGCCGCGCGATCGACTCGGGGCTCGTGCTGCGCTTCGGATACCTGAACGGCCGCGACGTACAGGAGGCCCGCACCGTGGAACCGCTGCGGGTCGAGTCGATCGACGACTCCTGGTATCTGCGGGGCTGGGACCAGACCCGGAGCGCGCTGCGCACCTTCCGGCTGGACCGGATGAGCGAGGTGCGCGCTGACCCGTCGGCGCCCCTCGCCGGCCGGCGGGCCGAGGTCGAACTGCCCGACCGCATCTTCCAGCCCACGACCGACGACCAGGAGGTCGTGCTCGAGGTCGTCGACGGCGCGGTGGCGCTGCTCGACGACTACACGGGCGGCCGGCCGGCCGTCTCGCCCGGCTCGGCGGGTACGGTGCGCGTGACGCTGCGGATCGCGCACATGAGCGGGCTGAAACGGCTCGTCGCCGCCCACGCCGGCCTCATGCGCGTGGTGGAACCGGGCGCGGCGCGCGAGGCGGTCGCCGCGTGGGCGACGGCGGGAGCCGCGCAGTACGAGGAACCGGACAGGGCCGACTCCGTGTGAACAGCACGCGAGTGCGCACGGTCCGGCTTACACTGGCGCGCAAGGCCGGATCCCGGTCCCACACGACCTCAGGAGCCGTCATGCCATTCTTCGCCGATCTGGGCGTCTGGAAGATCGTCATCATCGTGGTGGGTGCGTTGATCCTCTTCGGCGGCGCGACACGCCTGCCGATGTTCGCGAAGGGACTCGGCCAGTCGGTGCGCGTCTTCCGCAAGGAGATGCACGAGGTCAAGGCGGACATCGCCGAGGACAAGGACAAGGAGCGCGCGGGCACGACCGAGCCCGTGTACCAGGCGACCTCCGATGCGACCGAGGGCCGCAGCACGACCACCGGTCCGACGCCCAAGTAGCCGATGACGGCGACCAGTTCGCCGAGCGGGGCTGCGCGCCGGAACCCCGAGCGGCGCATGCCGCTCATCGCGCACCTGCTCGAGCTGCGCAGGCGGCTCATGGTCGCGGCGCTCGCGATCGTCGCCGCATCGATCGGCGGCTGGTTCATCGCCCCGATCGTGATCGCGGCGCTGCAGGCGCCGATCGCCGCCGGCGGCAAGACCGGCGACCGATTCGCGACGCTGAACTTCGACACGATCACAGGCGCGTTCGACGCGCAGCTCGAGATCGCGATCGTGCTCGGCATCGTGCTCGCCAGCCCGGTCTGGCTGTACCAGGTCTTCGCGTTCCTGACACCGGCGTTCACACGGACCGAGAAGCGGTACGTGTTCGGCTTCTTCTTCTCCGCGATCCCGCTGTTCCTGGCCGGATGCGCGGCCGGTTGGCTGCTCGTGCCGCACATGGTCGTGCTGATGACCGGGTTCGCCGGCGCCGGGACCTCCACGATCATCACCGCGAAGACGTACCTCGACTTCGTGCTGCAGCTGGTCCTCATCCTCGGTGTCGCGTTCACCCTGCCGGTGTTCCTGGTGCTGCTCGACTTCGTGGGCGTGCTCACCGCGCGCTCGATCCTGAAGGGCTGGCGGATCGCGGTGCTCGCGATCCTGGTCTTCACCGCGCTGGCGACCCCGTCGGCCGACGTGCTCTCCATGCTGCTGCTCGCCGCACCGATGCTCGTCCTCTACTTCGGCGCCGCCGGCGTCGCCTTCCTGCACGATCGGCGAGCGGCCGCGCGGGCCGCAGCGACGCTGGATGCACCCGCGGGCGTGCTGTAATCGCCAGGTGACGCTGAGCCCCGCCGAACGGTACGCCCGGTCGAGAGAACGAGCGAGGACACCGGAACTCGACGACTTCGAGGCAGGGCTCGGCTTCGATCTGGACCCGTTCCAGATCAGCGGCTGCCGAGCGCTCGCCGACGGCGAGAGCGTCCTGGTCGCCGCCCCGACCGGGGCGGGCAAGACCGTCGTCGCGAGCTTCGCGGCGTACCTCACCATGACGACGCCCGGCGACAAGATGTTCTACACGGCGCCGATGAAGGCGCTGTCCAACCAGAAGTTCAGCGAATTCGTCGCCGAGTACGGGGCGGAGTCGGTCGGCCTGCTCACCGGCGACACGGTCGTGAACCCGCGCGCGCGCATCGTCGTGATGACGACCGAGGTGCTGCGGAACATGCTCTACTCCGGCAGCGACCTGCTGCCCGGGCTGCGGTTCGTCGTCATGGACGAGGTGCACTACCTCGCCGACCGGTTCCGCGGCGCCGTGTGGGAGGAGGTCATCATCCATCTGCCGCTCGACGTGCGGCTCGTGTCCCTCTCGGCGACGGTGTCGAACGCGGAGGAGTTCGGCGAGTGGCTGCAGGCGGTTCGCGGCCGCACCCGCATCGTCGTCTCGGAGGAGCGGCCGGTGCCGCTCGACCAGCACGTGCTCATGCGGAATCGCCTCGTCGACCTGTTCGACGCGCGGGGCGCGAAGGGGTCGACGAGCGTGAACCCGGCACTGGTGCAGATGGCCCGATACGGCGGCCGGGCCCTCGGTTCGAAGCAGATGCAGGACGTCGGCCGGTACCACTCACGAGGCGGCGCGCCGCGCCGCGTCCACGTGCAGCGGTCCGAGGTCATCCAGTGCTCGGGGACGCGCATCTGCTGCCGGCGATCGTGTTCATCTTCAGCCGTGCCGGATGCGACGGCGCCGTCAGGCAGGTCGTGAAGGACGGCGTCCGGCTCACCGAGGCGCACGAGCGCGCCGCGATCCGCGAGATCGCCGAGGACCGGTGCCGCACGCTGCTCGACGAGGACCTCGGCGTGCTCGGCTACTGGGAGTGGCTCGAGGGGCTCGAGCGCGGGGTCGCCGCGCACCATGCCGGACTGCTGCCGGCCTTCAAGGAGGTCGTGGAGGAGCTGTTCCAGAAGAAGCTCGTCAAAGTGGTCTTCGCGACGGAGACGCTGGCCCTCGGCATCAACATGCCCGCCCGCACGGTCGTGCTGGAGAAGCTCGACAAGTTCAACGGCGAAGGCCGGGTGCCGATCACGGCGGGGGAGTACACCCAGCTGACCGGCCGCGCTGGACGCCGCGGCATCGACGTCGAGGGCCATTCGGTGATCGTGTGGCAGGACGGTCTCGACCCGCAGGCGATCGCGTCGCTCGCGTCCCGTCGTTCCTATCCGCTGAACTCGTCGTTCCGGCCGACCTACAACATGGCGGTGAACCTGATCGAGCGGTTCGGCCGCGAGCGCACCCGCGAGGTGCTCGAGTCGTCGTTCGCGCAGTTCCAGGCGGACCGCGCCGTCGTCGACCTCGCCCGCAAGGTGCGGCAGCAGGAGGAGTCCCTCGACGGGGTACGCGAAGGCGATGGTCGACCACGGGCGGCGCCGACGTGCGGGAGTACGCCGCGATCCGCCGCGAGATCAGCGACCTCGAGAAGCAGGGACGCGTCGAGCGCGAGCATGCAGACCCGTCGGCAGCGCGAGAAGCGCCAGCAGCAGCATCGCGGCGCTCCGTCGCCGCATGCGCGCGCACCCGCGCCACAGTGCCCACGAGCGCGAGCAGACTCGCGGTGGGCCGAGCGCTGGTGGCGGCTGCAAGACAGCAGACGGACGGTCTGCGGCGCAGATCGCGTCGCGCACCGGCGCCGTCGCCAGCACCTTCGATCACGTCACCGACGTGCTCGCGGCCGAGGGCTATCTCGCCGAGGGCGAGCACGGGCTGCTCCCGACCGCACACGGCGAGGATGCTCCGCCGGGATCTACGCGAGCGGGACCTGCTGCTCGCCGAGAGCCTGCGCCGCGGGGTCTGGCACGGCTCGACCCGGCGGCCGCCGCCGCGCTCGGCACGGAGTTCGTCTTCGAGCCGCGGCGCGAGGAGGGCACGCCCGTCCATGAGCGTGCGCTGCCGAGAGGCGCCGTTCCGTGCCGCATACGAGCAGCTCACCGACGATCTGGGGCCGAGCTCGACGACGTCGAGCGCAGCAACCGGCTCGCCGGCTCGACGCCGCCGTCCGCCGGCCTCGCCGTGGCCATGTCGCGGTGGGCCAACGGTGCGGCACTCGACCTGGTGCTCCGCGACGCCGACCTCGCGGCGGGCGACTTCGTGCGGTGGACCAAGCAGACCATCGACCTGCTCGACCAGCGTCGGCCAGGTCGCGACCGGCAAGGACTCGACGACGGCGCGCGCCGCGGTCGACCGCATCCGGCGCGGCGTCGTGGCCTACTCCAGTGTCGGTTGACGTGCGGCCGCCGCGCGACGTGGCCGGCCGGCCGCGCCGTCGGTCCCGCGCACGACCAGGCTCGCGCGCCGTCCTGACCCCGTACCGGATCCCGCTGCTGCCGGCGGTCCTCGTCTCGGCGGCGTCGGGCATCGTGCTCGCCCAGGCCTTCCCGTCGGCGAACATCTGGATCCTCGCGTTCGTCGGGGTCGCGCGGCATGCTCGCGGCACTCCGGGGCAGGTCGTTCCGCGGCGGGTTCCTGGTGGGCCTCGCCGGCGGGCTGACGTTCTGGTTCTCGCTGATCCCGTGGATCACGCTCTTCCTCGGGCTCGCGCCGCTGCTCGCCCTCGGCGCGCTCGAGGCGCTCTTCATGGCCGCCGGTGCAGGACTCATCGCGATCGCCTACCGTGCGGTCGCCGTGCTCCGGCCCGGCCGGTTCGGGCGACTCGTCGTCGCGCCGCTCGCTGGCCGCTGCGGCCTGGACGTGCCGCGAAACGGTCTCGCGGCAACTGGCCCTACGGCGGATTCGCCTGGGGCAGGATCGCGAGAGCCAGTCGACGAGCCCGTTCGCGGCACTGGCCGCGTGGTTCGGCGTCACGGGCATGTCCTTCGTGCTGGTCTGGCTCGCCGCGTTCGCCGTCGCCTGCGGCACGGAGCCCAGGGCCGGATTCGGCGATCTGCCCGGCCGGGCACGCAGGCTCGCCCGACGGAGCGCGGTGCTCGGCAGGACACTCGCCGTGGCGCTCGCCGTCGGCGCACTGCTCGCGATCCCGATGTTCCGGCCGAGCGAGACCGGGCACGTTCCGGGTCGCCGCGATCCAGGCGGTCACGCCGTCCGGCTACTTCCAGCACCGCGACTACGACGGGCAGATCCTCGACGAGAACGTCGCCGCGACGCTCGGGGTCGCGGACAAGGGCGTGCAGCTCGTCGTCTGGCCGGAGGGGGCGAGCGACATCAGCCCGCTCGCCAGCGCCGCGGTGCAACAGCAGTGGAACACCGTCTCGACGCTGACGGGCGCACCCCTGCTCGCCGGCGCGATCACGGACCGCGACGGGAGGACCTACAACTCGTCGCTGCTGTGGCAGCCGGACCAGGGCGTCACCGACATCTACGACAAGGTGCGGCCGGTGCCGTTCGGCGAATACGTGCCCGACCGGTCGTTCTGGACACCGTTCGCGCCGCAGCTGCTCGGGCTCATCGGCCGCGACTACACACCGGGAACCGGGGACGGGGTGATGCACGTCGGCGGCACGACGATCGGTGTCGACATCTGCTTCGACATCGTCGACGACGCGCTCTTCACGAACGCCGTGCAGGACGGCGCGGAGCTGCTCGTGGCCCAGACGAACAACGCGGACTTCGGCCACACCGAGGAGAACGTCCAGCAGCTGGCGATCGCCCGGCTGCGCGCGATCGAGACCGGCAGGACGGTCGTGAGCGACTCCACGGTCGCGTCGACCACCGTGATCGCGCCGGACGGGGCGACGATCGCCGCCGCGAAGCCGTTCACGAAGACTGCGCTGGTCGTCGACGCACCACTGGCGACGGGCACGACCCCCGCGGTCGCGTTCGGGCTGCCGCTCGGCGCATCCATCGCTCTGCTCGGTTTCGTGCTGCCGGTCATGCTCGCCGGCATCGCCAGGCGGTCGGCCGGGCACCGCAGGCGGGGATGACCCCGCAAAGACGATCGGGCCGGCGAGGAGTCACCCCGCCGGCCCGATCCTGTCCAGTCCGCAGTCCTACGAGGCCTTCCGGTCCTTACCGCGCCGCGCGCGCAAGTACTGCAGGCGCTCCTCGAGCAGTTCCTCGAGTTCGGCGCGGGTACGCCGCTCGAGCAGCATGTCCCAATGGGTCCTCGCGGGCTTCGTCTCCCGCTGCACGATGTGCACCGGGCTGCCGTCCTCCTCGAGGAGGATGCCTTCGATCCCCGTCTTGGGGTCCGTCCACTTGTCGGGCAACTCGGCGTCGCCCGCGAACGTCACGCTGAAGGTCTCGCCGTTCGGCATCAGGAACTTCCGCACCTGCCGATCCGAGAAGACGACCCCCTCCTCGCTCTGCATGCTCTGTGATCCGAGGCGCATGCCCCGCAAGCTTCGATCAGCCATGTGTGCTCCTTCCCCGCACTCGGTATAACGGCTGCCCCGATGAGGCCTTCCGACGCCACCGCGTTTCCCAGGACCTTCCCAGTGGTCCCAGGCGGGTCCGATAGCCTTCCGGCGGCGCTCAGTCACTCATGACTGGCTATTCGTGCGTCGATCCTGCGTGGAGGAACCCGTGACCCGAGCCCGCGTGCGCGTCATCGTCGACAACGACTTCTCCGGCGATCCAGACGACCTCTTCCAGCTGGCGCACCACCTGCTGTCGCCGTCCGTATCCATCCCGTTCGTGATCGGCTCACACCTGGCCGCGGGCGATCCGTTCGACCCATCGGCGACGCAGGCCGACAACGCGGCGAGGATCGCGCGAGATCTGATCGAGCGGATGGGCATGGACGTTCCCGTGCTGGCGGGATCGAACGTCGGCATGACACGTCCGGACGCGCCGATCGACACGCCCGCGGCGCGCGCGATCATCGCCGAAGCGCTCCGCGACGACACGGACCTGCCGCTCTTCATCGCGCTCGGCGCCGGACTCACCGAACTCGCGAGCGCGCTGCTCCTCGAACCGTCGATCGCGGAGCGGCTCACCGCCGTCTGGATCGGCGGCGGCGAGCACGAGGGGCTCGCCGTGCCGCCCATCGGGGTCGGCCCCGTCGAGTACAACCTCAACATCGACGTCCCGGCCGCCATGGCCGTCTTCAACGACACCGCGGTCGCCATCTGGCAGTGCCCGCGCGATCTCTACCGCCGGGCACTCGTCTCGTTCGCCGAGCTCGACGCCCGTGTGCGGCCGGCCGGCGAACTCGGTGCCCACCTCGCCGGCGCGATCGACGGACTCGTCGGCATGGTCGAGGCGCACGGCAGGGCCATGGGGGAGACCTACGTGCTGGGCGACAGCCCGCTCGTCCTGCTCACGGCCCTGCAGACCGCGTTCGAGCCCGACACCGCGTCGAGCTCGCACGTCGTGATCCCGACGCCACGCATGAACGCGGCCGGGCAGTACGAACCGAACCCGGGCGGCCGGCCGATGCGGGTGTACACGCGCATCGACACCCGCCTGATGTTCGAGGACCTCTACGCCAAGCTGGCGCGCTTCGCCGCCCACCCCTGACGCCCCCTGCCCAATTCAGGAGTTCGTGCGCGATTCAGGACTCAAGGCGGCCCCGGCTCCTGAATACGGCCGCAACTCCTGAATTGGGCAGGGGGAGGGTCAGGCGTCGTCGGCGAGGCGACGGGCCGTCGCCAGGTCGGTGATGAGCACGTTCACCCAGCCGCCGCGCACGGCACCGCGGATCGCGGGGAACTTCGGCTCGCCGCCTGCGACGCCGATGCGCCTCGGCACGGCCCGCAGATCCTCGAGCCCGATGCCCACCACGCGATCATCGAGCTCGTTGTCGACGAGCACGCCGTCGGCGTCGAAGAACCGCAGGCAGACGTCGCCGACCGCGCCGAGCGGCCGGAGCCGCTCCATGTCGGACTCCGAGATCGCGTTACCCGACGACTTCAGCAGCTGCGACGGCGTCAGGCTGCCGATGCCCGCGAGCAGCACGGTCAGCGTTCGCCAGGCCGCCGCCAGATCGGCGATCGCCGGGTCGGCGAGCAGTGCGTCCCGCACGAGCGCGCTCGGCGCGAGTCCAGGTGCCGGCAGGTACCTGGGGGAGGCGCCGGTCAGCCGAGCGAGCCGGTCCGTCAGCCGGGTGGCCTGCACCTGCACGCCGGGATTGCCGACGCCGCCGATGACCTGCACGACCTGATCGGCAACGCGGCCCGGCCGGGGAGCCATCGCATCGACCGTGGCGAGGAGCGTGGACGACCAGGAGGAGATCCCGATCCGGTCGCCGCCCGTCAGCGTCGTCTCGAGGTAGGCGGCGGCCGCGCCGCCGAGCGTGGAGAGCAACGAGCGCGCGTCGTCGGCCGCGTCGGTCACGACCACGTCGGCGAGCGCGTACCTCGCTCTGACGGTCTCCTCGAGTTCGGGATACGTGCCGGCGGGCGGCACGACGATGGTCCGCACGACACCGCTCGCGACCGCCTCCTTGAGCAGCCGCGAGACGCGGGACTGCGACATGTGCAGGCGCTCCGCGATCTGCGGCTGCCGCAGACCCTGTTCGTGGTACATGACGGCGACCTTGGTCAGCAGCGACATGCGCTCCAGAGGGAAGCGCGAGCCCGGGGGATCATCGATCACCCGGGCCACGCTACTGCATGTCTATTCAGTGCCGCCCGACGACTCAGTCCGTGCCGTAGAGCGCCGCCTGTGCGATCGACAGCGCCGCCATCGCGTCGTGCCGCTCCTGCGCCGCCATCAGGCCCTCGACGTCGAGCCGGTCGAGTCCGCGCTGCACCCGACGCAGGAAGTCGATCGCGACCTCGGCCGCGGTGACGCTGTCCTCGCGGAACGGGAACTGGTCGAGCTGCCAGACACCCTCCCAGTCGTTCTTCTTCAACGTCCAGAAGAACTCGAAGAGCTCGATCGGATGCACGGTGCCGGCGACCATGTCGTCGTCCCATGAGCGCAGGTTGTCGTTCACGTCCATGCCGAACAAGCGGCCGTGGTCGATCGCCAGCTGGGCGGAGTCCGCAGGGGACTCGCCGCCGAACAGCGCGTGACCGAAGTCGAGCAGGATGCCCACGTTCGGCAGGCCGATCTGCTCGATGCCGATCAGGGTGCGGGCGACGGACGAGTAGCTCATGTGCACGCGCGGTTCGCGCGGCTTGTACTCGATCACGAACTTGAGGTCGGGATTCTCGGAGGCGAGGCGGGCGACGCCGTCCATCGAGTGCTTCCACAGCGTGTGCCGTGGTCGACCTGGAACGGGTAGTCCCAGCCGTCCTGGCCCGGCCAGAGCTTCACGTAGTCGGCGCCGAACCGGCGGACCACGTCGCACGCCTGCGTGATGAACTCGTGCGCGTGCTCGCGGACCCCGGGGTCCGGGTTCGTGAACGCGCCCTTGGCGAAGACGCGCGTGTACATCTCGGGCGTGATGCCGATGACGCCGAGGCCGTGCGCTCTCGAGCGCCTCCTTCACCTGCTCGTCGGTGAAGTCGCCGCCGAAGAACGGCCAGTTGAGATCGACGACGGACAGGTCCTCGACCTTGCCGGCCAGCTCGATCGCGTCGATGATCGTGCGCGGCTCGCCGTAGCCGTCGGTGGCGTAGCGGTCGACGTACGTGGCGAAGTGCCAGATGCCGGCGCCGAATCGTTGCGTGTCAGACACAGTGTTGCCTTTCTTCAGTGGACGACGTCGTCCGGGTTCGTGGTGCGGAGGGTCGCGGTGACCGCGGCACGCCAGCTCGCGCGCCGGTCCGCCGCGACGGCCGAGTCCAGTCGCGGCGTGAAGCGGGTGCCCGCGCGGGCCGTGAGTTCGAGCGGTGCCCCTGCCGCCTCGGCCGCGAGCTCGGCGGCGCCGAGCGCCGACAAGCTCCGCGACGCTCGACCTGCGGACCGTTCGCCCGGACAGGTCGGCCTGATGCTGCGCCAGCCAGTCGTTGGCGGACGGGCCGCCGTCGAGGAGCAGGTCGCCGATCGGTCCAGCGGTCTCGGCGGCGGCGAGCACGTCCTCGACCTGCAGCGCGATCGAGTCCACGGCGGCGCGGGCGATGACGGCCCGCGAGGTGCCCAACGTGAACCCGGTCAGCGCGGCCTCGGCGGTCTCGCTCCACCACGGCGCGGCCAGCCCGGCGAAGGCCGGCACGAGGTTCACGCCGTGCAGCGGGTCGACGGTCGCGGCGAGGTCGATGAGCGCGCCCGGGTCGGTCTGCAGCACGCCGGCGAGCCAGACGAGCGTGGCGCCGGTCGACAGGATGTTGCCCTCGAACGCGAGGACGGGTCGCTCGCCGGTCTGCCACGCGACGGTGCGGGCGAGGCCGCCTCCCACGGCCGTGCCATGGGGCAGCAGTCCCATGATCGACGAGCCGGTCCCGTAGGTGACCTTCACGTCGCCCGGGCGCCTGGCACCGTGCCCGTAGAGCGCGGCGTGCGAGTCACCGAGCACCCCGTCGATCGCGACGCCGGCCGAGCGGGCCCTGCGTCAGCACCGCGTGGGCGTTCGACGGCACGATCTCCGGCAGCACCGCGGCCGGGATTCCGAACAGGTCGAGCAGCTCGGGCGACCACTGCGCCGTCTCGACGTCCATCAGCTGCGTGCGGCTCGCGTTGCCCGCTTCGATGCGGTGCAGGCCCGTGAGCCGGAACACGAGATACGCGTCGACGGTGCCGAGTGCGAGGTCGCCGCGCTCGGCCAGGCGACGGCCGTCGGGGATCGAGTCGAGCAGCCAGGCGAACTTCAGTGCCGAGAACATCGGGTCGACGGGCAGCCCGGTGATGCGCCTGACCCGCGGGTCGTGGCCGGCCTCGATCAGGTCGCGGGCGGCGCGCCGGGTGCGCCGGTCCTGCCAGCCGAGCATCGGACCGACGGGCTCGCCGGTCCTGCGGTCCCAGACCACCGCCGACTCGCGTTGCGTCGACAGTCCGACGGTGACGACGCGGCGACCGCCGAGTCCGTCGGTCACGCGGCGAAGCGCTTCGACGGCGCTCGCGACGATCTCCTCGGCGTCCTGCTCCACCCAGCCGGGTCGCTCGTGGCGCTGGCCGAACGGGGACCGTCTCCCTCGCGAGCACGGTCCCGTCGGCGGCGACGGCGAGCGCCTTCGTCGAGCTCGTCCCCTGGTCGACCGCGAGGACGACGCGGCCGGCGGAGTCAGGCACGCTGCAGCACGTCGCGCACCGCCCGCGCGATCGAGTCCGCGTCGAGGCCGAAGTACTCGAGCAGGAAGTCGGTGCTGCCCGTCGGCGCGAACTCGCGCAGACCGAGCATCGACACCGGCACCCGGCCCGTCGGACCGAGCCCGAGCACGACCTGACCCACCGCGGCACCGAGGCCGCCGGCGACGTTCGCCTCCTCGACGGTGACGATCGCGCGGGTCTCGGTGCGCGGCCGCGCGTGATCGTCGCGGCGTCGAACGGCGCGACGTAGGCGGCGTTCAGCACCCGCACGTCGATCCCGTCGGCGGCGAGCAGCTCGGCGGCGGCGAGCGCCGCGGAGACCGTCGTCCCCGTGCCGACCACGGTCACGTCGGCGCCCGGCCTCGCGACGGAGGTCGCGCCGCGGACGAGCAGATCGCCTTCGGCGGTGACGTCGGGCACCTTGTGCCGGCCGACCCGGATGAACGTGGGACGCGGGTGCTCGACCGCGGCACGCACGGCCTGCCTCGTCTGCTGCCGATCGGCGGGTACGACGATGTCGAGCCCCGGCAGCGCGCGCAGCCAGGAGAGGTCTTCGACCGAGTGGTGCGTCGGGCCGAGTTCCCCGTACGCCATGCCCGGGCTCATGCCGCAGAGGATGACGGGCAGCTGGCTGTACGCGACGTCCGCCTTGACCTGCTCGAGCGATCTGCCCGTCAGGAACGGAGACGCGCCGCAGACGAAGGGGATCAGGCCTGCGTTGGCGAGTCCGGCGCCGACGCCGACGAGGTCCTGTTCGGCGATGCCGACGTTGATGAGCCGGTCGGGGAACTCGGCCTTGAACCCGTTCAGGTTGCTGGAGCCGACCGAGTCGTTGCAGACGGCGACGATGCGCGCATCCGTCCTGGCGAGCTCGATGAGTTCGTCCGCGAACGCGGTCCGGTTGTCGTAGGTCGCGGCGGGGGCCGGTGCGGTGGTGGTCATGCGAGCTCCTCGAGGGCGAGAACGACCTGGTCGGCGGAGGGCACCTTGTGGTGCCACTCGACGCGGTCTTCGATGAATGAGACGCCCTTGCCCTTGATCGGTGTTGGCGATCACGGCGACGGGCCTGCCGGACGTGGACGGCGCGAACGCGGCGAGCAGCGCCTCGTAGTCGTGCCCGTCGATCTCGCGGACCTCCCAGCCGAATGCGGCGAGCTTCGAGTCGAGCGGATCGAGGCCGTTGGTGTCCTCGGTGCGCGCGCCCTGCTGCAGCCGGTTGCGGTCGACGACGAGCGTCAGGTTGTCGAGCCCGTAGTGGGCCGCGCACATCAGCGCCTCCCAGTTGCTGCCCTCCTGCATCTCGCCGTCACCGGTGACGACGAACGTCCGTCCCGACCGTCCGGCGAGCTTCGCGCCGATCGCGGTGCCGACGCCGACGGGCAGACCGTGCCCGAGCGGACCCGTGTTCGTCTCGACCCCGGGGATCTTGTTCCGGTTGGGATGTCCGTTCAGCGGGGAGAGCGGGGCCATGAACGTGCCCAGCTCGTCGGGGGAGAAGTAGCCGGATGCGGCGAGGGTCGAATAGAGCGCCGCGGCGCAGTGCCCCTTCGACAGGATGAACCGGTCGCGGGCGTCCCAGGTCGGCTCGTCGGGGCGGACGTCGAGGACGCCGAAGAAGAGTGTGGTCAGGATGTCGGTGACGGAGAAGTCGCCGCCGATGTGCCCGAGGCCGGCCTTCGAGATCATCCGTACGACACTGCGCCGTGTCCATCGTGCCTGATCGGCGAGCAGGGCGTCCCGCTCGGCGGGGGACGACGACGCGATCGCATCCCGGGTTGTGCGCCATGCGGCGACGCGGTCCTCGTCGGCACTGAGCATGCAGGTGCTTCCTTTCGTGGCGTGCACGCTCGTCGTGCGGCGCCGGGACGACCGTATGCCCGTCGTGGGCGCTCAGTCAAGCATGACTATATATTCACCACGATCGGATGTTCGCCTGGCCAGGCGGGGCCGGTCAGCGCAGGGCCGCCGCGGCGAGGTCGGTGCGGTCGGTCACGATGCCGTCGGCACCGCGCTCCACCAGTACCCGCATCCGCTCGGGATCGTCGATCACCCAGAAGTGCACCTCGACGCCCGCCCGGTGCCACGCGGCGATCCGATCGGGGCGGGTGAGATCGAAGCGCAGGGTCCGTTCGGGGATCTGCACCGCGTCGACGCCCGGCAGCCGAGGGGTCCGCCCGGCGGCGAACGCGGCGAGCGAGGCCAGCACGCCGTCGACCGACGCGGAGGTCGCGACACCGGGCAGGCCCGCGATCGCGTCACGGCGACGGGAGCCGGAGAACGAGGTCAGCAGGACCCGCTCGGTCGCGCCGGATTCCCTGATCGCGCGCGCCACCGCGCCGGCCGCGGCCGCGGCTTTGACGTCGATGTTCCAGCGCGCGGCGGGCAGGGCCGCGAACGCCTCGGCGGCGGTCGGCACCCACGGCGCGCGCCGCTGCAGCTCGCGCAGCGTCAGGGAGGCGACCGGGGGCTCGCCGTCGGCGGCCTGCGGGTCGTGGACGAGCACCGCGTGCCCGTCCACGGTCACATGGGTGTCCGTCTCGATGTGCGTGGCGCCCGCGGCGAGCGCCGCCAGGAACGCATCGATCGAATTCTGCGGCGCGTCGAGTGCCAGACCGCGATGGGCCAGGATGCGGGGGAGCGGGCCGTCGAACCACGCGGTACGGCTCACGCGTGCTTCCTCAGCCGGCGGGCGGGTCGTCGGCGACCGGCGACGACGGGGCGGCGGGCGCGGCGGGCGCCGGAGGCGTCGCGATGCTCGACGCGGCAGGGGTCGCCGGCGCCGCGGGCTGCTGCGCCGCCGCTGCGGCGCCGACCGCCTGACCGAACGCGCCGCCGATGCCCTTCAGCGCCTCGGTCAGCTCGGACGGCACGATCCAGAGCTTGTTCGACGGGTTCTCGGCGATCTTCGGCAGGGTCTGCAGGTACTGGTACGCGAGGAGCGGCGCATCGGGGCGCCCATCGTGAATGGCCTGGAACACGGTCGTGATGGCCTTCGCCTCGCCCTCGGCGCGCAGCACACGCGCCTTCGCCTCGCCCTCGGCCGAGAGGATCGCCGCCTGCCTGGCGCCCTCCGCCTGCAGGATCGCGGACTGCTTCGTGCCCTCGGCGGTGAGGATCTGCGCGCGGCGGCTCCGCTCGGCGCGCATCTGCTGCTCCATCGAGTCCTGGATCGATGCGGGCGGCTCGATCGATTTGAGCTCGACGCGGTTGACGCGGATGCCCCACTTGCCGGTCGCCTCGTCGAGGACCACGCGCAGCTGGCCGTTGATGTTGTCGCGGGAGGTCAGCGCCTCCTCGAGGTTCAGGCCGCCGACCACGTTGCGGAGCGTGGTCGTCGTCAGCTGTTCGACCGCCACCAGGTAGTTCGCGATCTCGTACGTCGCCGCTCGCGCATCCGTCACCTGGAAGTAGACGACGGTGTCGATGGAGACCACCAGGTTGTCCTCGGTGATCACCGGCTGCGGCGGGAACGAGACGACCTGCTCGCGCAGGTCGAGGAGCGGGCGCAGCCGATCGATGAACGGGACGAGCAGGTTCAGGCCGGGCAGCAACGTCTTGTGGTACCTGCCGAGCCGCTCCACGACGCCGGCCCGAGCCTGCGGGATGACGCGGATGGCGCGGGCGAGCACCGTGATCACGAAGATCACGACCACGACCAGCAGGAGGATCACGAAGATCTGCCCCACGAAACCGCCGATGTCGATGCTGTTCATGTGGGGATCTCCTGTCCGACGCCTGGCGTCGCGTCACTCGGCACCGGTTCGACGACCGCGGTGGCACCGTCGATCGCCGTGACCACCAGGCGGGTTCCGGGCGTCACCTCGTCGTGCTCGTGCGCGGCCGAGAGCCGTGCCGTCCAGGTCTCGCCGTTCGCGAGCCGCGCCTGACCGGCGCCGTCGGCGAACGGCATGGTCGCCTTGGCGGTCATGCCGTGCAGCGCGTCGACGTTGGTGAGCTGCCGCGGCCGGCCGCGCACCAGCAACCGCCAGAGCAGCGGCCGGATGACGAACACGAGCAGGCCGGACAGCACGGCCGCGGCGACGACCTGCACCGCGACCGGGAAGCCGAGCAGCCACGAGCCGAGGCCGCCGACGAGGCACCCGGTCGCGATCATGATGAAGACGAGGTTGAGGCTGAGCAGCTCGAGCACGATGCTCACCACGACCACGACGAGCCAGAGGATCCAGGCGTACTGGACGAGGTCGGGCACCGGTCTCCTTCGACGTGCGAAGCACGTGCTGAGCCGACGGTAGCACCGGATTCACGGCCGGTAGGTTGGGGCTGTGCAGAATCTTCCCCCCGCAGGCTCACTCACAGGGAAACGCGCGCTGATCACGGGTTCCTCTCGCGGCATCGGTGCCGATACCGCCAAATACCTGGCGGCCGCGGGCGCTTCCGTCGCCGTGAACTACCGCAATAAGGCCCGCAGGGCCGAGCAGCTCGTCGCCGAGATCTCGGCTGCGGGCGGCACCGCCGTCGCGATCGCCGCGGATCTGACCGAGGACACCGCCGTCGCCGCCATGCTCGAGACGATCCGCGCCGCGTGGGGCGGTCTGGACGTACTCGTCCTGAACGCGTCGGGCGGCATGGAGGGCGGCATGGCCGAGGACTACGCGCTCCGCCTCAACCGCGACGCGCAGGTCGCGATGCTGCGCGCGGCGGCGCCCCTGATGCCGGCAGGTTCGAGGGTCGTGTTCGTGACGAGCCACCAGGCGCACTTCATCGCGACGACGCCGACGATGCCCGAGTACGAGCCGGTCGCTCGCAGCAAGCGGGCGGGCGAGGACGCGCTGCTCGCCGTCGTCCCCGAGCTCGAGTCGGCCGGGATCGGCTTCGTCGTCGTCTCCGGCGACATGATCGAGGGCACGATCACCGCGACGCTGCTGGAGCGCGCGAACCCCGGCGCGATCGCGTCCCGCCGCGAATCCGCCGGCAAGCTCTACAACGTGTCCGAGTTCGCCGCCGAGGTCGCATCGGCCGTGCTCGACCCGGTGCCCGCCGACCACATCCGGCTCGTCGGCGACGTGTCCTCGTTCACGCCGCTGCCGGCGTGACGGCGCCGATCAGGACGAGGGCGACGTCGCGGCTGATCGTCGCCGACGAGTCGGACGCGGTCCTGCTGTTCCTGACCTACGGCAAGGACCACACCGTGCCGCCGCGCTGGATCACGCCGGGCGGCGGAGTGGATCCGGGGGAGTCGTTCGCCCAGGCGGGCATCCGCGAGCTCCGCGAGGAGACCGGGCAGGTCGTCGACCGGCTGCCTGAGCCGTTCCTGGTGCGGGAATTCGACGTGAACACGGTCTGGCATCCGTACGAGCGGGGCCACTGGGCGTGGTTCGCGATCCGCACGTCGCGGTTCGCGGTGTCGGACACCGGCTGGATGCCCGACGAACACGACGACATCGTCGACAGCCGCTGGTGGACGGCCGGCGCCTTGGCGTCGTCGGGCGAGCGGGTCGAGACGGACGATCTGCCCTCCCTGATCCGGCGCGGCATCGCGACGCTGCCCGCGTGACCGCGACCGTGCGGCCCGGCCGCGACGTCATCCGCTGGCGCAACGCCGTGCTGGGCGTCTTCGCCGTGTCCGGGTTCGTGATGGCGACCTGGACGAGCCGCGTGCCGGGGGTCCGCGACCTGCTGCACGCCTCAACCCAGGAGATGGGGCTCATCGCGTTCTCCATCGCGGCAGGGTCGATCGTGGGCCTGCTCGTGTCGAGTCACCTGATCTCCCGGCTCTCGACCACGCGCGCGATCCTCTGGTGCTTCACGGCCGCGGGGCTCGGGGTCGTCGTGGCGGGGCTGGTCGCCAGCCTGGTCCCGACGCTGGCGGGACTCGTCATCGGCCTCGCCGTGTTCGGCGCGGGCAGCAGCATCGTCGACGTCGGGATGAACCTGTCGGGCGCGGCGAACGAGCGCGCGCTCGGCCGCACCGTGATGCCGGTGTTCCACGCGGCCTTCAGCATCGGCACCGTGGCCGGAGCGGGCGTCGGCGCCCTGACGATCCAGGTCGGCGTGCCGCTCGGCGTGCACGTGTCCACGGTCGGCGCCCTCGCGATCGTGGCCGTGGTCGTGCTGGTCCGGTTCATGCAGCCGGCGGAGGCGCCGATCGACCCCGCGGCGACGCCCGTCCACGCGGGATGGGTGTCACGTCTCGCCGTCTTCCGGCAGCCTCGGATCCTGCTCATCGGCGTGATCGTGCTCGGGATGGCGTTCGCCGAGGGCAGCGCGAACGACTGGCTCGCGCTCGCGATGGTCGACGGACACGATGTGTCGAACGCGCAGGGCGCCGCGATCTTCGGGGTCTTCGTGGCCGCGATGACGGTCGGGCGGCTCGCGGGGACGCGGCTGCTCGATCGATTCGGGCGGGTGCCGGTCCTCAGGGTCTCCGCGGTCGCCGCGGCGCTCGGACTCGCCGTCGTGATCCTCGTCCCGTCGACGGCCACGGCGATCGTGGGCGTCGTCATCTGGGGTCTCGGCGCCGCGCTGGGGTTCCCGGTCGGCATGTCCGCCGCGTCGGACGATCCGCACACGGCCACGGCGAGCGTCGCGGCGGTGTCGACGATCGGGTACCTCGCGTTCCTCGTCGGACCGCCCGTGATCGGCTTCCTCGGTCAGCAGCTCGGTCTGCTGCACGCCCTGGTCGCCGTCCTCGTGCTGGTCGTCGCGGCCGGCGTCGCCTCAGGTGCTGCTCGGCCCGTCGGCCGGACCGGGGTCGTCGGTCCGGCCGAGCACGCCTGACCCGGCCGCCGCGATCCGCTCGTTGCCGGCATGCGCCTCGCGCATCCCGTCGTTCCCGAGCCGCGGGTCGGACGGCGATCGACCGGCGGCGAGCGCCGCGAGGTAGCTCCGATCGGCGGCGACGCGGTTGGCGCCGTCCGTGCCGGGCTGCCCGTGACCCGGGATCACGAGCCGCGCGTCGGCCGCGACGGCCGCGAGGGCGTCGAGGCCGCGCACGTACCGCTGGAGCGCGCCGGATCCCTCGTCGAGCAGCGGGAGCTCCCGGTCGCTCAGCATGTCCCCGGCGATCAGGACGCGGCGCGCCGGCAGCCAGAGGGCGGCGTGGCCGGGGGAGTGGGCGTCGTGCACGATCGGCACGACCCGCACGCCGGCGACGCGGGGGAAGCCCGGCCGCACAGCGCCGAGTCCCGCCGCGACGGCGCGCAGATGGCCGGGACCGAGCTCTCGCTCGAGTGCATGTCGTTCGGCGCGTGCCGACAGGGCGGCGACCGGTGAGGCGAATCGCGGTCCGGCACCGAACGCCGGGTGCCACAGCAGATGGTCGAAGTGGGCGTGGGTCGAGAAGCCCGCGGCGACGACGAGGGACAGGCGGCCGAGCCCTCGGACGAGCGCGACGAGCTCGTCCGGCGTCCATGCCGGGTCGACGAGCAGCACTCGCCGGCCGACGCCCTGCACGACGACCGAGTTGGTCGCATCCCGCCGGCTCGTCGCGACGAGCACGCCCGGCGCGACCGGGCGGAGCAGGCTCACCCGGTCCCCTCGCTCACGGCCTGGGTGCCGGCTCCGCCGCGATGTCGGTCTCCATCGCCTCGAGTTCCGCGTTCTCCCGACGGGTCTTCGCCCCGGCGAACCAGAACAGGACGCCGACGCCGATGAACACGAGCACCGGCACGAGCTCGGTCGCGAGGTACAGCCCGCCCTCGCCGGCGCCCCAGCCGTCGGGCCGGAAGTCGGCGCCGAACCAGTCGAAGAACGCTCCTGGCGCGATCAGCTGCACGACCGTGAAGGCCAGCAGGATCATCAACACGACGGTGAGCACCCGGAAGCCGGGCATGCGGAAGGGGCGCACGACCTCGGGACGGCTGCGGCGAAGCTTCCAGAGCGCCGGGTAGATCAGCAGGTAGCTGATCAGGGTCGTCGAGATCGTGACGCCGAGGACCGCGCCGAAGAACTTGGCGGCGGCGCCCTGCGTGATGACCTGCGCCAGCACGAGGACGATCGTCGAGACGATGCCGGTGAAGATGTTGACCCGCACCGGGGTGCCGAACCTGGCGTTCAGCACGCCGAGGAACCGCGGTGCTGCGCCGTCGTAGCCGGAGACGGCAAGCGCCCGGTCAGAGCCCATGATCCAGGTGACGCCGGACGTCAGCACGCAGAGCACGAACAGGATCGCGGCGAGACCGCCGATGACGGCCCCGGCGCCGGTGAGGGTCACGCCGGTGCTCGTCGCCGTGCCGCCGAACACGGTGAAGACGGTCTTCATCGCGTCGACGAGACCGCCGAAGTTCGTGACGTCGTCGGCCGGGAGCACCAGCAGGATGCCGAGGATCGGCACCGCGTAGAGCAGGAACGAGGCGACGGCCGAGCGCACGATCGCGAACGGCACGTCGCGGATCGGGTCCTTCATCTCTTCGCCCGCGCTGTTCGGCAGCTCGAAGCCGACGTAGTTGAACAGCAGGACGCCGACGAGCGCGACGAAGCCGGCGACGGTCGGCAGAAGGCGCTCGTCGCCGAGCCCGTGCACGCCGTGCTGCGACCGCGTAGATCGACGACCGTGACCGTGAACAGGCCGAGCAGCGCGAACCGGGCGAATGCGCCGACCGTCGTGATCCACTTGCCGATCCGGAAGGAGAGCACCGCGGCGAGCACCGCGATCCAGATGAAGACGATGCCGATCGCGTAGACCCAGACCGGCGTGTAGAACGTCGTTCCCGTCGTTGAAGAACGCCTGCAGCGCGTAGACGGCGCTCGATCGCGAGCGTGCCGCCGAGCCACACCGGGTTGGTCACCCAGTAGAGGAAGTTGTTGATCGCGCCCGCGAGGTGCCCGAACGCCATCCGCGTCCAGAGGTACGGGCCGCCCTCCTGCGGGAAGGCGGTGCCGAGCTCGGCGAAGAGCAGCGCCTGCGGCACGAAGAACACGACCGCGAGCACGACCATCCAGGTGAAGGCCTCGCCGCCGGCCGAGGCGACCGACGCGATCGTGTCGACGCCGACGATCGTGCAGATCAGGAAGAAGACGATGTCGAAGCGGCCGAAGTGCCGCTTCAGCTTGCTCGACTCCACCGCTGCCGGGGCGAGTTCCGCGGGATCGAGCGCGACCATGTCACCTGTCCGTTCCAGCAGCGCACACACACTGCTGCCGCCGATCATCGCGCACGACGGTTCCGGATGCGTTGCGCTGCGGTTTCGCGCGCGTTTCGACCCCGACGCCGCGCAATCCGTCGCCGCCATCCGGCAACACAACGAAAACCGTGCCCCAAGCACCTCGGCAGGACGAACCGCGCCCCAGCAGGACGCACGCAGTTCAGCAGGACCATGGCGCACATACGTCCTGCTGGAGCGCGTGCGTCCTGCTCAGGTGCTCCCGCGATGTCGGGTCGGGATGTGGGGGCCGCGGCGGTCTCAGGGCGTCGGGGACTCCAGCGGGATCACACTGACGCCCGGGGCCAGGTCGACCCGCCTGCCGCCGATGACGAGGGTCAGCGGCGCATCCACCTCGATCACGGCCTCGCCCCGCTCGGCGACCGCGGACACGGTCGCCGGCCCGCACCGCAGCCGCCTGACTCCGTTCGCGCCCCCGGGCGTCGGATCCCACGTCACCGTCGCGTTCGGGGCGTCCACCTGGAACCGCAGCACGTGCTCGATGAGCATCGCGATGGGAGCGAGCGCCGACCAGCCGCAGAAGTCCGGACGGACGATGTACTCGTCGTCCTTGCCCGTCGACGGCGTCGGCCGGTCGGGGGAGTAGCACTCCCAGATCGTGTGCGGCTCGACCCGCTCCGCGGTCGCCGCCATGTGCCTGAGCAGCGCGAGCGTCGCCGGGCGCACCACGTCGCCGTGCCCGGCGGCCGCGAGCGCCTTGGCGCTCACATACGCGCTGGGGATCCAGACGCCGCCCCGCCAGTAGTGGCCGGTCGACCGGAACGCCGGGTCGTCCCTGGCCACGGAGGGCCACGGAACGGTGCCGCCGAAGCACCGCGGATCGGTGAGTGCGTCGGCGAGGGCGGCCGCCTGCTCGTCGGTGCACGCGCCGGCGAGCAGCGGCCAATACACGGCCGGGGTGCGCACCCGATGGAACGCGTAGGGCGGGGAGTCCTGACGGTCGTAGAAGATGCGGTCGTCGTCGTCCCAGAAGTCCTGCACCAGCGAGGTCCACTCGGCATGCCGCGCCGACCATTCGGTCGCGAGCGACGCGTCCCCGACGAGTCGCGCCAGCGCCGCGATGGAGCCTGCCGCGAGCGCCTGCTGTGCCGCCGCGTCGAGCCACAGGATGTCGCCCTCGGTGTCGCCGCCGACCCGGACCGCGCCGCGCGGGGAGTTGTCCATGCCGCTGCTGATGCCGTTCCAGCGGTAGCCGCGCGCGGTGCGCTCGACCGCGGTGGGGACCCGGCTGTACGGGAACACGGAGCCGCGGGGCACCGTCTCGAAGAACTCGAAATGGCGCTGCAGATAGCCTGCGCCGAGCACCCTGCGCACCCGCTCGAGGTCGCCGGTGTGGCGGACGTGTTCGAGTTCCGACCAGGCGAACAGCGGCGGGTTGTCCGGATGCTGGATCCGCAGCGAGGATTCGGCGCCGTCGTACATGGGCCCGTAGAAGTTGTCCAGGCTCGCCGCCCCGGGGAAGTGCTCGGGCGCGTACTTCGCGAAATGGGCCATCAGGCACGTGTCCCAGATCCAGATCGTGTCCGGATCGAACGCCTCGTCCATGTACGGCGACTGGGGAGCACCGTCGCGCGGGGTGACGTGCGCGGCCGCGAGTTCCCAGGCGAGCCGGTAGAGGTCGACGAGCGCGGGATCCTCGTCGAACACCACCTCGGGCACGAGCGAGTGGTCGAACCAGGCCGGCGTCTGCATGGTTCCGATCATCGCGCGTGACCCCGACCCGCGGTCGCCGGATTTCTCTACCCTTCAGGCATGTCCTCCGTGCATCTGCCCGACAGTCACGACCTGATCCGGGTCCACGGCGCCCGCGAGCACAACCTCAAGGACGTGCACGTCGAGATCCCGAAGCGGCGCCTGACCGTCTTCACCGGCGTCTCCGGGTCGGGCAAGAGCTCGCTCGTGTTCGGCACGATCGCGGCCGAGTCGCAGCGGATGATCAACGAGACCTACCCGGCCTTCGTGCAGGGGTTCATGCCCACCCTCGCGCGGCCCGACGTCGACGTGCTCGAGGGCCTGACGACGGCGATCATCGTGGATCAGGAGCGGATGGGCGCGAACTCCCGTTCGACGGTCGGCACCGCGACGGATGCGAACGCGATGCTCCGGATCCTGTTCAGCCGGCTCGGCCGGCCGTACGTCGGCTCACCCCAGGCGTTCTCGTTCAACGTCGCGTCGGTCTCGGGCGCCGGCGCGGTGACGATGGAGCGCGGGGGGGCGACCGTGAAGGAGCGGCGCGAGTTCACCGTCACGGGCGGCATGTGCCCGCGGTGCGACGGCATGGGCCGGGTCAACGACATCGACCTCACGCAGATCTACGACGAGACGAAGTCGATCTCGGCCGGCGCGATCACCATCCCCGGGTACACCGTGGACGGCTGGCAGGTCCGCATCTACGCCGAGTCCGGGTTCTTCGATCCGGACAAGCCGATCGGCCGGTTCACGGCTCACGAGCTCGCCGAGTTCTTGTACAAGGAGCCG
Organism: uncultured Actinomycetota bacterium; assembly: GCA_963716965.1. GTDB lineage: Bacteria > Actinomycetota > Actinomycetes > Actinomycetales > Microbacteriaceae > Amnibacterium. The sequence goes on from CAVQUZ010000003.1 coordinate 1,104,632, forward strand.
ACGAAGGTCAGGATCAACAACCTCAACCTCACCTACGAGGGGCTGATCCCGAAGATCCAGAAGTCGATGCTGTCGAAAGACCGTGAGGCCATGCAGCCCCACATCCGTGCGTTCGTCGACCGGGCTGTGACGTTCACGACCTGCCCGGAGTGCGGCGGCAGCCGCCTCAGCGAGGCCGCCAGATCCTCGAAGATCGGCGGCATCGGCATCGCGGATGCGTGCGCCATGCAGATCAGCGATCTCGCGGACTGGGTCAGGGGGATCGACGAGCCGACGGTCGGCCCGCTGCTGGCGTCACTCTCGAACGACCTCGATTCGTTCGTGAACATCGGCCTCGGCTACCTCTCACTCGACCGGCCGGCCGGCACGCTTTCGGGGGGTGAGGCGCAACGGGTCAAGATGGTCCGCCATCTCGGCTCGTCGCTCACCGATGTCACGTACGTGTTCGACGAGCCGACGGTCGGCCTGCATCCGCACGACATCCAGCGCATGAACGATCTGCTGCTCCGCCTGCGGGACAAGGGCAACACGGTGCTCGTGGTCGAGCACAAGCCCGAGACGATCGTGATCGCGGACCACGTCGTCGACCTCGGCCCCGGTGCCGGCGCGGCCGGCGGCACGGTGACGTTCCAGGGCACCGTCGAGGGCCTGCGGGGGAGCGGGACGCTGACAGGCAGGCACCTGGACGATCGGGCGCGCCTGAAGTCCACCGTCCGGCCGCGGACGGGCGCACTCGAGGTGCGCGGGGCGAGCACCCACAATCTGCAGCACGTCGACGTCGACGTGCCACTCGGTGTGCTCGTCGTGGTGACCGGCGTCGCGGGCAGCGGCAAGAGTTCGCTCATCCACGGCTCGGTCGCCCGACGCGAGGGCGTCGTCGCGGTCGACCAGACCGCGATCCGCGGCTCGCGGCGCAGCAGCCCCGCGACCTACACCGGTCTGCTCGATCCGATCCGCAGCGCCTTCGCGAAGGCCAACGGGGTGAAGCCCGCGCTGTTCAGCGCGAACTCCGAGGGCGCGTGCCCGAACTGCAACGGCGCGGGCGTCATCTATACGGACCTCGGCGTCATGGCGAGCGTGGCGACGACGTGTGAGGTCTGTGAGGGCAAGCGGTTCCAGGCGTCGGTGCTCGACTACACGCTCGGCGGACGTGACATCAGCCAGGTGCTTGCGATGTCGGTCACGGATGCGGAAGCGTTCTTCGGTGCGGGGGAGGCGAGGAGTCAGCCGGCGCACGCCATCCTCACGCGCCTCGCCGACGTCGGGCTCGGCTACCTGGGCATCGGCCAGCCGCTGACGACGCTGTCCGGCGGCGAGCGCCAGCGGCTGAAGCTGGCGACGCAGATGGCGGGTAAGGGCGACGTCTACGTCCTCGATGAGCCGACGACCGGCCTGCACCTGGCCGACGTCGAGAACCTGCTCGGACTGCTCGATCGGCTGGTCGACTCGGGCAGCTCGGTGATCGTCATCGAGCACCACCAGGCCGTCATGGCGCACGCCGACTGGATCATCGATCTGGGGCCGGGTGCCGGGCACGACGGCGGCAGGCTGGTCTTCGAAGGCACGCCGGCCGACCTCGTTGCGGCGCGGTCGACGCTCACGGGGGAGCATCTCGCCCGGTACGTCACGGCGTAGGACACCGGCACTCGGGCAACGGCGACCGTCAGAGCCAGACGGTCGACAGCCGGATCTCGACCGCGGCGAGCACGAGCAGCACGGCGTTCAGCGGCAGCAGCTTCCACTCGGCGCGCCGCACGTGCACGCCGATCGCCAGGACCTGCAGGACGACGAAGCCGACCGCGGCGGCGAGTGCGAGACCGACCGCGACATGCGTGAGCGGCGGCAGGATCAGGCCGACGGCGCCGAGGATCTCGAGCCCGCCGATCGTCTTCACCGCGGCGAACGGCATCGAGTCGACCCAGCCCATCATGGGCCGCAGCGCCGCCTTCGATCGGAACACCTTCATCCCACCCGAGTACAGGTACATGAGGGCGAGCAGGGCTCCGACGATCCAGTAGGCGGTGATCACCCTGGCACTGTAGGTGGAACCTGATTCCGGACTCGGTTTTCACCGTTCCCGAAGCGCCGATAATGCACATTATGTCAGCTCGATGACTGAAACCGGCCCAGACGAGCAGGATCCGAGAAGCCCGGCGATCCCCCGCGTGGTCACAATGAGCACATGACCACCACGAAGAACACCGGCTTCACCGCCGAGGAGCGCGCCGCCATGAAGCAGCGCGCGAAGGAGCTGAAGGCGCAGGAGTCGGCGGCTGAGGCGCTGCAGGCCGTGCTCGACAAGATCGCCTCGCTGGACGAGCCCGACAAGACGAACGCCGAGCGGATCCACGCCGTCATCACCGAGGCGGCGCCGTCGCTCCTGCCGAAGCTGTACTACGGCAGCCCGGCCTACGCCGACGCGGACGGCAAGGTGGTGTGCTTCTACCAGGAGCGCGCGAAGTTCAAGGTCCGGTACGGCAACCTCGCGTTCTTCGAGGCCGCGAGGCTCGACGACGGCACGATGTGGCCGACCGCCTACGCGATCACGGAGATCTCGGCCGCGGACGAGCAGCGCATCGCGGCGATCGTGCGTCAGGCGGCAGGCACCGCCTGACCCGGCGCCCGTCACTCCCGCCCGATGCGCAGCACGGCGCGCACGACGATGCCCGCCACGAGCGCCCAGAACGTCGCGCTCACGCCGGCGATCGTGATGCCGGAGGCCGCGGTCGCGAACGTCACGGCCGCGGGGATCCGGTCGGTCGACTCAGCGAGGGCCGCAGTCAGGGACGCGGCGAAGGTGCCGAGCAGCGCCAGACCCGCGACCGCCGCGACGACGCCGCCCGGCGCCAGCTGCACGAGCGCGACGAATCCCGCGGACGCGAGACCGAGCAGAACGACCACCGTGCCGTTGGTCACGCTCGCGATCCAGCGCCGCGAGCGGTCCTCCCCCGCCTCCTGGCCCGCCGCGAGTGCCGCGCTGATCGCCGCCAGATTGATCGCGTGCCCCCCGGCCACAGCACCGACGACGGTGCCCGCGCCGGTCACGAGCATCGATCGGCGCCACGGCACCTCGTAGCCGAGCCCCTTCATCACCGCGACGCCCGGGACGTTCTGCCCCGCCATCGTCACGACGAACAGCGGCAGCGCGACGCCGACGAATCCCGCGAGCGTGACCTCGGGCACGGTGAGCTCGATCCCGGGCAGCAGCGAGACGGGGGTGATCGGCGCGCCGTGCGCCGCGACGTGCACGCCGATCACGATCGCGGCCGTGGCGAAGGCGAGCGGCGCGCTCCACCGCGGCAGGAACCGGAACGCCACGAGCCACACGAGCACCACGGGCGCCACGTCGAGCGGGTCGGCTGCCAGCCCGGTGACCGGTCCGAGGCAGAGCCGGAACAGCACCCCCGCGAGCATGGCCTGCGCGACCGGTGCGGGGATGCGCCCGATGAGCGCGCCGAGCTGCGGGACGAGGCCCGTGAGCACGATCAGGACGCCGGTCAGCACGAACGCCCCGACGGCGACGGGCCATCCGCCGGCGACACCGCCCGACGTCGCCAGCAGCGCCGCGCCCGGCGTCGACCAGGCGACGGTGATCGGCTGCCTCGTCCACGTCGCGAGGACGATCGTCGAGAGTCCCATCAAGACGGTCACCGCGAGCAGGCCGCTCGCCGCCTGCGCCGGATCGGCGCCGACGGCGGTGAGCCCGCTGAGCACGACGACGAACGCGCTCGTGAAGCCGACGAGCGCCGAGACCACGCCTGCCGTCACGGGCCGGAGGTCCGCCCGGCCCGTCGTCACGATGCGACCCTACGATGGCGCGGCCCGATCCGGGCCCTCTCCCCGCCGACACGGACGCGCTCCTGGCGCTCCGGCCGGACTGCGGCCGCACGCCCCTGGAACGATCCCCCTCGCGGCGTCGGGGCTCGGAGCCCGACGGCCCAGGGCTGGACTAGAGGTCTATAGAGGTTGAACCAGATCTATCAGGTGATTCTGCTGCGGCGACCGAACCACCGAGGTCGCGACCTGCCGGCCGGCGCGGGGCGACCGGCATCACGACGACTGCGAGAGCACGTAGTCGCCGAAACCCGGGATCGTGAAACGCAATCGGCCGAACCCGGCCGACTCGATCAGTCCTTTGTCGATGAGCGTGTGCCTGGTCGGGCTCAGCTGCTGCGTCGTCCGGCCGAGCACCGCGGTGTAGTCCTTCGAGTCCGAGACGCCCTCGCCGTCCGCGGTCCGCGCCATGGCCACCAACAGGCTCCGCTCCCCCGGTGTCGTCTTGACCCAGCGGCCGCGGAAAAGGCCGTTGTGCAGTCGCTCGCGCCCCTCGGCGAGCGCCGCGGTGGTCTGCGACAGCGTCAGCTCGGTCTCGCGGTCCGGGTCGGCGATCGTCCATACCTCGTCGCCGAAGAGTTGCAGCAGGTAGGGCGAACCGCCCGCCGCCCGGATGAGCGCGTCCGCCGCCGCCTGCTCCCACGTCACACCCACCGCGAGGGCCGGTTCGATCAGTGCGCGCTCGCTCTCGTCCGGGGTGAGGCGCTGCAGCGGGCGGAAGTCGAACCGCTCGGTGAAGGACGATGCCGCCATGACCCGCTCCGGCGTGTCGGGCAGGCCGGCGCCGAACCCGGCGATCGGCGCCCCAGCCTCCCTGAGCGCGTCCTGCAGTGCGTTGGTGATGATCACGAGGTCGTCGTGCCGCGCCTGCTGGAACTCGTCGATGAGCAGGACGAGCCCGTGCCGCCCCGCTGCGGCGGCGAGCCGGGCGACGGCGACCAGCAGGCCGGCGACGTGCTCCCTGGCCGACACGGATGCGCTGGCCCGCTCCTCCCCCGCTGCCGGCGAGCTGATGCGGACGATCCCGGCGTTGACCTCGACCGACAACAGGGCGAGCCGCCGCTTGACGGCGCTCCACGCGGCGCGGCCCGCCGAGTGCGAGAGCTCCTCGGCGGCGATCGCGAGCCGTCCGGCGAGCAGCTGCGGGCCGTCGGAGACGGAGTCGAGCGCGACCTGCACCGCGACGAGACCGCGATCGCGCGCCGCGTCCGCGATCACGTCGAGCATCACGGTCTTCCCCATGCCCCGTGGGGCGACGAGCACCATGACCGACGGCGCCGGCTCCCCCGTGTTCATCATGCGGGTCATCACGGTCCGCGACCGGGCGAGATGCGGCTCGCGCCCGACGAAGACCGCGGGACGGGCGCCGAAGCCCGGCCGGTACGGACTGTCCATGACGGGCGATGTTACTAGATTTGAGGCTACTTCTAGCAACTTCTCGGCCGGGCTACGCTCGAACCGACCCGAGGAGTCCCGATGCCGCTCGTCACGATCGACACGACGAACCCCATGCCGCCGTTCGCACAGATCCGCACCCTGATCCGGGCCGACATCGAGTCGGGCGTCCTCCCGAGCGGCAGCCGGCTGCCGCCGATCCGGCAGCTCGCCGGCGAGTTGGGGCTCGCGCCCGGCACGGTCGCCCGCGCGTACAGCGAGCTCGAGGCGGCCGAGTTCATCGAGACGAACCGGTCGAAGGGCACTCGAGTGCGCGCGATCCCCGAGGCGCGCCACGCAGTGCACCTGGCCGCCGATGCGTTCATCGAGGTGGCGCGCTCCCACGGCATCGATGCAGACACCGCGCTCGCGATCGTGCGGGCGCGGTTCGACGAGGACCGCTAGGCGCCTCGGGCATCCGTCGCGACGGACGGACGAGGCGTCCGGGAAGCGTGTGCCGCACCCGCGATGAACGCGATGAGTGCGAGCGCGCCGATCGCCGCTGCCGCCGCGGCGACGGCGCCGCCGCCCGAGGCGAGCGCGGCGCCGCCGACGATCGGCGCGAGCGCGATGCCGAGGTACAGCGCGGTGGAGTTCCAGGAGAGCACGACCGAGGCCTGGCCCGGATCGAGGTCGACCAGCCGGTGCTGGATGGGCGTCGCGGCAGCACCCGAGCCGATGCCCCACACCACGAAGGTGACCGACAGCAGCCCGAACGAGCCGGCGACGAAGGGCACCGCTGCGATCGCCACCACATTGACCGCCATGGCCACCACCCCGGCACGCACCGCACCCACCCGGTCGATGAGGGGCCCGACGGCGAGATTGCCCGCGAGCGCCGCGACCCCGTAGATCAGCAGCAGCACGGCGAGGACACCCGGCCGGCCGCCGGTCACGGCGGCGGTCTCCGCGGAGGAGAAGATGTAGACCGCGTTGAACGCGGCGACGACGAGCAGGGTCGCGGCGAGTGCCGCGAGCACGCGGGGACGACGCAGTGGGCGCAGCCGGGCGGCGAACGGCACGGGCGGCGGGTTGGGTACGTCGCGCAGGAGCAGGACGACGAGTAGCGCGAGCAGCGCCGCGGCCAGCCCGATCGCGGCGAGGGGCGCACGCCAGCTCGCGATCGCGGCGAGCGCCGTTCCCGCGGGCGCGCCGAGGACCGTGGCGAGCGTGAACCCGCCGCTGACGATCGCGAGCGCGGTCCCCCGCCTGGCGGGCGGCGCGATCGCGGCGGCCGCGGCGATCGCCGTCGGCACCAGCGCGGCTCCCCCGAAGGCGGCGACCACCCGGCCGAGCACGAACATCGGGAATCCGTTCGCCACGGCCGTGATGACCGCGCCACCGGCGAAGAGCGCGAGACCCGCGGCGGCGAGCGGAGCCCGCGGCACGCGTGCGAGCGCGATGGACACGATCGGCGACAGGGTCGCCACGCTGAGCGAGTACCAGGTGATCGCGAGACCGGTGACCGCGCTCGACGTCCCGAACGCCGTCGAGAGCTCGGGCAGGATGCCCGCGATCACGAGGCCGTTGGCGCCGACGACGAACAGGGCCAGGCACAGCACCACGAGTCTCGGCAACACCGAACGGTAGGATGGTTCGATGGAGGTCATACGATGAGCGTACCAATCGGTTCGACGCCTGTCGAACCGATCATCGACGCCGCGGAAGCACCCGCGAGCGGACCCGACTGCGGTCCCCGCGCCCGGAGCGCGGAATACCCCGAACCGGACATCGAGGACGTCGAACTCGTCGACGTGCTCCGGGCGGTCGCCGATCCCGCGCGCCTCGCGATCGTGCGCGCGCTCGCTGACGGCATGCCCCGCTCCAAGGGCCCCGACGTCTGGGGCCTGGACATCCAGAAGTCGACGCTCTCCCACCACTTCCGGACGCTTCGCGAGGCGGGCGTCACGCGCACGATCGTGTCGGGCAGGGAGCACTTCATCCAGCTCCGCCGGACCGAGCTCGATCGCCGCTTCCCCGGCCTGCTCGCCGCGCTCCTGGCCTGATCGCGTCGTCCCGGGCGCGGGCTACACGTCGGGGCGTGCCCGCTTGGGGAACAGCGGCGACAGCACGAGGAACGCCACGACAAGGCAGATCTGCACGGTGAGCGCGTCGCGGAATCCCGTGTCGGGGCGCCCCCCGGCAACGGCCGAGAAGAACACCGTGCCGAAGACGGCCACGCCGACCGAGGCGGCGATCGACTGCACCGCCGACAGCACGCCGGAGGCCGAGCCGACCTCCGGCAGGTCCACGCCGGCCAGGATCACGTTGAAGAGCGCGGCCACGACGATGCCGCTGCCGATCCCGGCGACCACCATGCCCGGAACGAGCTGCCAGATCGTGAACGGGCTGAGCGGCCCGATCTCGGTCCGCAGCACCAGCGCACCGCCGAGCTGGAGGACCGCGCCGATCTGCAACGCACCGCGGCCGAGCCGGTCCGCGAGCACCGCGCCGCTCACCGCGCCTCCGATCGCGCTCCCGATCGCCAGCGGGATGTTCGCGAGTCCCGCCTCGCCCGCCGTGAACGCGTGCCCGAGCTGCAGGAACAGGGTGAGGATCAGCTGCACGCCGATGAACCCGGCGAAGTAGAGGGCGATGCCGCCGAGGCCGACGGAGTAGTGGATCTTGCTGAACAGGCTCGGCGTGACGAGCGGCATGCGCCCCCGCGCCGCGCGCATCCGCTGCTGCACGACGAAGAGCACGAACCCGGCCACACCCGCCACGAGGCACACCCACGTCCACGCCGGCCAACCGAGCTTCTGGCCCTGGATCAGCGGCAGCACGACCGCGGCGGAGGCGGCGACGACGATCGCAGCGCCGACGACGTCGACGCCGACCGCCCGTGAACCGGGCTCGCGGGGCAGCAGTCGCCACGCGATGATCGCGGCCGCGACGCCGATCGGCACGTTCACGATGAAGACGAGGCGCCATCCCGAGCCGAACAGGTCGGCCTGCACGAGTCCGCCGCCGATGATCGGGCCGAGGATGCCGCCGAGACCGAAGACCGGCCCGAACACGGCGAACGCCCGCCCCATCTCGGCGGGCGGGAACGCGACGCGGATGAGCCCGAGTCCCTGCGGCAGGAGCATCGCGCCGGCGACGCCCTGCACCAGCCGGACCGCGATCAGCACACCGGCGGTCGGGGCGAGCGCACAGGCGAGCGACGCCACCGTGAACCCGATGAGGCCGACGAGGAACATCCGGCGCCTGCCGAAGCGGTCGCCGAGCCGGCCGCCGAGGACGAGCCCTGCGCCGAGCGCGAGCGGATACCCGCCGATCACCCACTGCAATTCGGTCGGGTCGGCACCGAGGTTCGCCTTGAGCGACGGGCCCGCGACGTTCACGACCGTGCTGTCCAGCAGGTCCATGATCTCGGCCGTCAGCGTCACCGCCAGGATCCACCAGCGCTGCGGGTGACCGGTCTGCGATTCGCTCGTCTGCGGCGTGGACATCCCTTCCAGTATCGACGGCGTGCGAGCGCACGCCGACCACGCGGACTCTGGGAACCGCCCCGAAGCGCGCTCCATGTCTGTCGAGGGATGCGAGCATCGGACCGTGGACACGGACACCGCACCCCGCCCGCACACGCGCGAATCCCGGCGTGAACTCGTCGGCAGAGCGACTCTGGCCGCGGGGGTCTTCGGGCTCGTCGCCGCGGTCGTCGGGCTGCGAGCCGCACCGGACGAACCGGAGCCCGCGCCGGACCCCATCCGGCATCGCCCGCTCGGGAAGTTCCTCGGGATCATCCTGCGGAACTTCGGCGGACACCAGGTCACCGACCTCGCGGCGGCGCTCGTCTACTACTCGGTGCTGGCGCTCTTCCCCGGACTGCTGGCGATCGTGTCCATCCTCGGACTCTTCGGGCAGGCCGAGCAGACGACGAACGCCGTCATGTCGATCGTCCAGGGCTTCTCACCACAGATCGAGGGCACGCTGCGCCCCGTCGTGGCCTCACTGACGCGCTCCCCCGGCGCCCCGATCACCTTCACCATCGGCGTGCTGGGCGCCATCTGGTCCGCGTCGGGCTACGTCGGAGCGTTCGGCCGCGCCCTCAACCGCATCTACGACATGCAGGAGGGCCGGCCGGCATGGCGGCTCCGGGCGACCCAGTTCGCGGTCACCGTCGTGGTCGTGGTGCTCATCGTCGTCGCGGGCCTGATCCTCGTGCTGTCGGGCTCGTTCGCCGACGCGATCGGCTCCACGCTGCACATCGGATCGACGGTGTTGACCGTGTTCGAGATCGCGAAGTGGCCGGTGCTGGCCGTCGTCGTCGTGGCGATCGTCGCGGTGCTCTACTACTGGGCGCCCAACGTGCGTCAGCCGCCGGTCCGCATCGTGAGCGCCGGGGCCGTCATCGCGATCCTCGTCTGGGCCGCCGCGTCCGTCGGGTTCGGCTTCTACGTGGCGAACTTCGGCAGCTACGACAAGACGTACGGGTCGATCGCCGGCGTCATCGTCTTCCTGCTGTGGCTGTGGATCACGAACATCGCGCTACTGCTCGGCTCGGAATTCGACGCGGAGCTCGAGCGCGGCCGCGAACTGCGGCGGGGCCTGCCCGCGGAGGAGGATCTGCAACTCGCGCCGCGCGCCACCAACGCGTTCGCCAAGAAGGCCGCGAAGCACGCCGACGACGTGGCGCTCGCCGCGCGCGTCAGAGCGAGTGCACGCCCGTGACGTCGGATGCCGGCACCGACGGCGGCCGGATGGTGTCCAGGAACGGCTCGGCCGCCCGCTCCACCATGCCGAGGACCTCGTCGAAGTCACCGTCTGACCGGTAGAACGGGTCGGGCACGTCTTGATCCCCGTCGGCCTCGGGGTCGAAGGGCCGGAGCAGCACCGGATCGGCACCGTGTGCGCGAAGCCATTGCGCATGCCCGCGATCGAGAGCGACGACGATGTCGGCCCACCCGAGCAGGTCATCGTCCACGACCGTGGCACGGTGCTCACGGGCGTCGTACCCGCGGGCCAGGAGGGCCCGCAGGGCGCGCGGATCGGCGGGATACCCCTCGTGCCAGTCGCCGGTTCCCGCCGACCGCACATCGACGGCGAGACCGACTCGCGCCGCGGCATCACGGAGGACGTACTCGACCATCGGGGACCGGCAGATGTTGCCGGTGCAGACGGCCAGTATGCGAATCGGTTCGGCGGCGGAATTCATGGAGCGCCGAGTCTAACGCGCGTCGCCCGTCGAGAATCCATCAGTGAATGCATTTCTGGGCATGCGACGAATCCGACGCATGCCGTTCACTGCAATTGCGGTTCGCGGTCCCGCATCGGGCGCACGACGGGGATGGACGCGGTCACCGTGCGGACCGCGTCCCAGGTGCTGGTGCGGACGGCGGTCGCCGCCTGCGCATCCGACTGCCAGCGACGCTGCTGTGCCGGGTGCTTCCGCGCCACCGGGCCGATCAGGAGCGCGAGCGCGAGCGCCGCGACGCACCATGCGGTGACTCCCGCCAGGATCCACACGATGGTCGTCATCACGAGTACGAGGGTGCCAGCCGATGGCACAACCGCCTGGATTCAGGGCGGCGTGCCGCCGTCTCACTCCTCGCCGAAACCGCTCTCGACGAGCTCGACGACGGAATCCACGGCCTTCTGCGCGTCAATCCCGGTCGCGGCGACATCGATCTCCGCTCCGCGCTCGAGGCCGAGCGCGATGATCCTGAGCAGACTGGTCACCGGCGCGCCGTTGATCGTGAGCGCGGCGTCGAAGCGCGACCCGAGTCGGACGAGCTCCGCGGCCGGCCGGGCGTGCAGGCCGTCCTTGTTGCGGAGCACCACTCGGCGGCGCACATCGGTGGATCGGCTCCCACCACTGGGCGGCGCATCGTCGGCTTCGACGACCACACCGCCCGCGGCATCTCCTGTCGGGGCAGCGGCGGCGCCGGCATCCGCGTTCGCAGCCGCAACGACGCCGGCGAGGGGGGCGCCGGCTTCCGCCGCGACCGACACCGCGACGCCGCCCTCCACGAGCGGCGCCTCCACGAGCCGGACCCGACGCGCGAGCGCCTCGTCGTCGAGCATCTCGATCGCCGTCTCGGCGGTGAGCATCGCCGATCCGAGATCGCCCAACACGACGACACCGGCCCCCGAGTCGGCCGCCACGAGCGCCGCGGTGACCTTGTCGAAACTGGTGCCGATACCGCCGTCGTCGGTGCCACCTGCGGCGACGAGGGCGACGGACGGTGCCATCTGACGGGCGAGATCCACCAGACCGTCGGCGATCTTCGCGCTGTGGGACACGAAGACGACGCCGACGTGCGCGTCGCTCATCCGGCCGCCGCGACGGCGGCACGCAGGAGCAAGGTGGTCGAGACCGCGCCGGGATCGCGGTGACCGACGGCCCGCTCACCCAGGTAGCTCGCGCGCCCCTTCCTGGCGACGAGCGGGTCGGTCGACTCGGCGCCGGTCGCCGCGGCGTCGGCAGCAGCGGTCAGGGTAGCGACGGGATCGGCGCCGCCGTCCGCTGCTCCCCGCGCCGCGTCGACCGCTGGCGTCCAGGCGTCGATCATCGTCTTGTCCCCGACCTCGGCCTTCCCGCGGGCGACCACCCCGTCGCGCGCCGCGGTGAGGAAGCGCCACGACCCCCGTCGCGTCCACGTCCGCCGCATCGCCGAGCGCGCCGGCACCGCGGAGGAACGCGGTGCCGTACAGCGGCCCGGACGCTCCCCCGACCGTCGATATCAGCGTGGTGGCGATCAGTTTCAGCACCGCCGCCGGCGTCTCGGGGGTTGCGGCGTCGAGTTTCGCGAGCACCGCCTGGAATCCGCGATGCATGTTCTCGCCGTGGTCGCCGTCGCCGATCTCCCGGTCGAGCTCGGACAGCTCGGTGCGATGTTCCGCGATCGTCGCGGCCGCGCCCTTCGCCCACGCGACCGCCCACGCCGTGTCCAGCGTCACCTGATCACCGTCCCCAACGCAGTGCCGACGTCTGCACGGGCGCGTCCCACAGGCTGATGAACTCGTCGTCGAGCTTGAGCAGGGAGATCGAGCAGCCCTGCATCTCGAGGCTCGTGACGAAGTTCCCGACGAGGCTGCGGCTGACTGTGATGCCGGCCGCCTCGAGCTTCTTCGCGGCGAACCCGAACATGATGTAGAGCTCGACCAGCGGCGTGCCGCCCATGCCGTTCACGAACAGCAGCACGCGATCGCCCGACGTGTACGGCAGGTCCTCGAGGATCGGATCGAGCAGCAGGTCGACGAGCTGGTCGGCCGGCTCGATCTCGATGCGGCGCCGACCGGGTTCGCCGTGGATGCCGATGCCGATCTCGATCTCGTGGTCCGAGATGTCGAAGCTCGGGACGCCGGCGTGCGGCACGACCGGCGCGGTCAGCGCGAGGCCCATCGACCTGGCGTTGGCGTTGACCCGCTCGGCGATCGCCGCGACCGCGTCGAGGTCGTCGCCGCGATCCGCCGCGGCTCCCGCGATCTTCTCCACGAACACGGTGCCCGCGACACCGCGCCTTCCGGCCGTGTACAGCGAGTCCTTGACCGCGACGTCGTCGTTCGTCACGACGGCCTTCACGGTGATGCCCTCCGCCTCGGCGAGCTCGGCCGCTGTCTCGAAGTTGAGCACGTCGCCCGTGTAGTTCTTCACGATGTGCAGCACCCCCGCACCACCGTCGACCGCCTTGGTCGCGGCGAGGATGGGGTCGGGCGTCGGCGAGGTGAACACCGCGCCCGGTACCGCCGCGTCGAGCATGCCCGGGCCGACGAACCCGCCGTGGAGCGGCTCGTGCCCGCTGCCTCCGCCCGACACGATGCCGACCTTGCCCGAGACGGGCGCGTCGCCCCGAGCGACGAATGCCGGATCGATGGAGACGGTCAGCTCCGGATGCGCTGCGGCGACGCCGGCGAGCGAGTCCTCGAGGACGGTCTGCGGGTCACGGATGAGTTTCTTCATCGAAAGCTCCTGGTCGAGACGGGTCAGCGGCGCGTCGCCGCCATTCGCCGTCAGCGTACGCCGCGGCGGGAGGCGCGCCAGGGCCGTGAACGGATGTGCAGGGGCGCCTCACTGCACCGCCAGCAGGTCCCGTCCGAGGCCGTCGTCGAGCACCACATCCGTCATCAGCGACGCGGCGAGCGCCCCGCGCAGCGAGGCGAGCTTCGCCTCTCCGGAGACGACGCCGATCCGCCTGCCGTAGCGGCGGATGGCCGCCAGATCGGGTCCGGTGCTCCGCAGGTTCAGCGGGATGCCGTCGTCACTGCCGTCGATCCGGTAGAAGCGGGTGGCGATGTCGCCCACGACGTGCTGCTCTTCGAGTTCGGCGTAGTCGGCCGGCTCGAGGTAGCCGCCGATGTAGACGTGGCTCGGCACGGCGGCGAGCGGCGACCCGAGCCCGAACACGGCGACGTCGACGCGCGACTGGACCTCGAGCACGCGCCACGTGCTGCGCTCGCGCCAGAGCGCCGCCTTGGTCGAGGCGTGGTCGAACAGGGCGGGGATCGGGAACTGCTGCACGTGTGCGCCGTACGCCTTGCCGAACCGCCGCAGGATCTCGCTCGCGTAGACGATCCCGGTCGTCCGGGTGTTGCCGGCGCCGTTCAGCTGGACGACCTCGACGTTCCGCAGCTCCATCGGCACGAGGTGCCGGCTCACCGCCGTCATCGTCGACCCCCAGGCGATGCCGATCGTGACGTTCGAATCGAGGAATCTCGGCAGCAGGCGCGCCGCGGACATGGCCACCCGCTCGAGCCGGTCGACGTCGCTGATCTGATCGGGAACCGGCACGAGATGGAACACGACGCCGTACCGCTCGCGCAGCGCGCGTTCCAGCGCGCTCAGCTTGTCGGCGGGCGAGTGGATCTGGATGTCCACGAGGCCGGTCGCCCGTGCATGGGTCAAGAGCCGCGACACCGACGAGCGCGAGACGTGCAGCTCGTGCGCGATCGCCTCCATGGTCAGGTCCTGCATGTAATACAGATGCGCCGCCGTCAGGGCCTGCTGCATCCGGTCCGGCGCTCTGCGGACCGCTTCGTCGATCGTCATTGCCGCTCCTCGGCGGTGTTCGTACGACTCGTGCACGGATGTGCATCTGCGTTGTGCGTCTGTGCAACCGAGTGCACCATATCCCTTCGTCGGCGACGGCGCCGACGGATGGAGTATGCACAGATGCAGAAGCAGTCCCAGGCGCGGCAGCCGTTGGCGGCGCTCGCCGACCGCCCGAGCGCACAGGTCCTCGTCGTCGGCGGCGGCATCAACGGCATCGCGACCTTCCGCGATCTCGCCATGCAGGGCGTCGACGTGGCCCTCGTCGAGCGCGGCGACTGGATCTCGGGTGCCTCGGCCGCGTCGAGCCACATGATCCACGGCGGCATCCGCTACCTCGAGAACGGCGAGGCGCGGCTGGTGCGGGAATCGGTGCACGAGCGCAACGGGCTCCTGGCGATCGCCCCGCACCACGTCAAGCCGCTCGAGACGACCGTGCCCATCTTCCACACGTTCGCGGGTCTCGTCGCGGCGCCGATGCGGTTCGTGACGCACCGGGCCGGCAGGCCCTCCGAGCGCGGCGCCGTGCTGATCAAGGCCGGCCTGCTCATGTACGACGCCTTCTCCCGCGCGGGGGGCAGCGTGCCGAGGCACCGCTTCCGGCTGCGCAAGGCGGCGCTCGCGGACCTGCCGGCGCTGCGCAAGGACGTCAGATACACCGCGACCTACTTCGACGCCTCCGTCCACGACCCCGAGCGCCTCGGGCTCGACGTCCTGAAGGACGGCATCGAGGCAGGCGGCCGCGCGGCCAACCGGGTCGCTGCGGTCGGGATCGACGACGGCGGCGTGCTGCTCGAGGACGCGGAGACCGGCACCCGCTTCGTGTTCCGTGCCGACGTCGTGGTGAACGCGACCGGGCCGTGGACCGACCTGACGAACACCGCATTCGGATCGTCGACGACGTACATGGGCGGCACGAAGGGGTCGCACATCGTGCTCGACTCCTCCGACCTGCTCGCGGCGACGCGCGGCAGGGAGCTCTTCTTCGAGCACAGCGACGGCAGGATCGTCCTCATCTATCCGCTGAAGGGGCGGGTGCTCGTGGGCACGACCGACATCGACGCCGACCCGTCCGTGCCGGCGCGGTGCACCGAGGACGAGATCGACTACTTCTTCGACCTCATCGGCCACGTCTTCCCCGACGTGCGAGTCGATCGCGAGCAGATCGTCTTCCGCTTCGCCGGGATCAGGCCGCTGCCGCGTCACGACGACCTGGCGCCCGGCTTCGTGTCCCGCGACTACCGCATCGTCCGCACCGAGGTCCCCGGCCTGACCGGCACGGTGCTGAGCCTCGTCGGCGGCAAGTGGACGACGTTCAGGGCGCTCGCCGAGCACCTCACCGACGACGTGCTCGCGAGGCTCGGCGCCACGCGCACCTCGAGCACGGCGGGAGTCGCGATCGGCGGCGGGCGGGGCTTCCCGACCGGGCCGGATGCGCGGGAGCACTGGATCCGCATCCACGACGGCGTGCCGGCCCTCCGCGCGTCCGTGCTGCTCGATCGCTACGGCACCCGCGCCGCGGAGGTGATCGGCTCACTGCCCGGTGACGACCGACAGCTCGCCTCGGCGGCGCTGTCGACGGGCGAGATGCGCTATCTGATCGAACGCGAGCAGGCGCTCCACATCGAGGACGTGGTGCTGCGTCGCACGGACCTCGCGTTCACCGGCGCGGTCACCGCGGACGCCCTGGCCGAGATCGCGGGCGCCATGGCCGACGTGCTCGGATGGAGCGCGGCGACCGTCGCCGCGGAGATCGAGCGGGCCGAGCGCGTGCTCGCCGACGAGCACGGCGTGCACGTCGCGTCGGGGGTCGCGGCGTGACGCGCACGACCGTGCCGGCTCGCCCTGCACGTTCGTGCACCGCGATTGTTCCGGCCATCAACCAGGTCTAGCGTCCTCTCCGGGCCCGCAATGCTGCGGGCCGCGTCGGCCTCCGACGCCTCACGCACTATGGACAAGGAAGTTCCCAGGTGAACTTAGGCACCATATTCCTCTCCGAGACCGTCGGCACCACACTGCTGCTGCTCCTCGGGTGCGGGGTCGTAGCCACTGCGATCCTCACGAAGTCGAAGGGCTTCGGCGGCGGGTGGCTCCTGATCAACTTCGGCTGGGGCCTCGCGGTCTTCGCCGGTGTGACCGTTTCGTACTCGTCCGGTGCGCACCTCAACCCGGCGGTGACGCTCGGACTCCTCGCCGCAGGCAAGGTCACGGCCGCGGCGGGTAGCAGTGTCTTCGTCACCGTCGTCGTCTACATCCTCGGCCAGGCCGTCGGCGCATTCCTCGGCGCGGTCCTCGCGTGGTTGGCGTTCAAGCAGCACTTCGACGAGGAGCCGGACCAGGGCGCCAAGCTCGGTGTCTTCGCGACCGGTCCGGCGATCCGCAGCTACGGCTGGAACCTCGTGACCGAGATCATCGGCACGTTCGTGCTGGTCTTCGTGGTCGTCGGCTTCGGCAAGGGCGGCGACGCCGCGACGCACACCCCGGCCGGCCTCGCCGCGCTCGGCGCGGTCCCCGTCGCACTGCTCGTCGTCGGCATCGGCGCGTCGCTCGGTGGTCCCACCGGCTACGCGATCAACCCGACGCGTGACCTGATGCCGCGGCTGGCCCACGCGATCCTCCCCATCAAGGGCAAGGGCTCGAGCGACTGGTCGTACGCCTGGGTGCCGGTGGCGGGCCCGATCATCGGCGGGGTCATCGCGGGCCTGCTGTCGCGGGTACTGCTGCCCTGACGGGCGGCATGAGAACGCACCTGGCGCCGACCCGACCCAGGTGAGCAGCCACAACCGACGAAGGAGTTTTTCGTGGCAGATCAGAAGTACGTCCTGGCCATCGACCAGGGCACCACATCAAGCAGAGCGATCGTGTTCGACCACTCGGGTTCGATCGTCTCGACGGGACAGCTCGAGCACGAGCAGATCTTCCCGAAGGCGGGCTGGGTCGAGCACAACGCCGAGGAGATCTGGTCGAACGTCCGCGAGGTGATCGGCCAGGCGCTGTCCCGCGCCGACATCACCAGGCACGACATCGCCGCGGTCGGCATCACCAACCAGCGCGAGACCGCCGTCGTCTGGGAGAAGGCCACCGGCAAGCCGATCTACAACGCGATCGTCTGGCAGGACACGCGCACGCAGTCCATCGTCGACCGGTTCGCCGCCGACGGCGGGGTCGAGCGGTTCAAGGACACGGTCGGTCTCCCCCTGTCCACGTACTTCGCCGGCACGAAGATCGTGTGGATCCTGGAGAACGTCGAGGGCGCCAGGGAGAAGGCAGAGGCCGGCGAGCTGCTGTTCGGCACGACCGACACGTGGGTGCTGTGGAACCTCACCGGCGGCGTCGACGGCGGGGTGCACGCGACCGACGTGACCAACGCGTCGCGCACGCTCTTCATGGACCTGAAGACGCTCAGCTGGGACGAGGACATCCTCGCGGTGTTCGGCGTTCCGAAGTCGATGCTGCCCGAGATCAGGAGCTCGTCCGAGGTGTACGGCACCGCGGAGTCGTCCAGCCTGCTGCGCGAGGTGCCGATCGCCGGCATCCTCGGCGACCAGCAGGCGGCCACCTTCGGGCAGGCCGCGTTCGACAAGGGCGAGGCGAAGAACACCTACGGCACGGGCAACTTCCTCATCTTCAACACCGGCACGGACATCGTGAAGAGCGAGAACGGCCTGCTCACGACACTCGGCTACAAGCTGGGCGACGACGCGCCGCACTACGCGCTCGAGGGTTCGATCGCCGTCACCGGATCGCTGGTCCAGTGGCTGCGTGACAACCTGGGGCTCATCAAGTCGGCCCCCGAGATCGAGGACCTCGCCAAGACGGTCGAGGACAACGGCGGCGCCTACTTCGTGCCGGCGTTCTCCGGCCTGTTCGCCCCGTACTGGCGGTCGGATGCGCGCGGCGCGCTCGTCGGTCTCACGCGGTACGTGAACAAGGGCCACATCGCGCGCGCAGCGCTCGAGGCCACCGCGTTCCAGACCCGTGAGGTGCTCGACGCGGTCAACGCCGACTCCGGCGTCCCGCTCACGGAGCTGAAGGTCGACGGCGGCATGATCGCGAACAACACCCTCATGCAGTTCCAGGCCGACATCCTCGGTGTGCCGGTGGTGCGGCCCGTCGTCGCGGAGACGACGGCGCTCGGCGCGGCCTACGCCGCCGGCCTGGCGGTCGGCTTCTGGGCCGACCTCGACGACCTGCGCAAGAACTGGCAGGAGGACTCGCGCTGGACCCCGTCGATGGACGACGCCGATCGCGAGCGCACCTACCGCAACTGGAAGAAGGCCGTCACGAAGACCTTCGACTGGGTCGACGACGACGTGTCGTAGCGCCACGTCATAAGCACTTCAGCAGGACGTTTTTCGTTCAGCAGGACATTTCGGCCAGATATGTCCTGCTGAAGCGAAAATGTCCTGCTGAAGTGCTTTCAGGCGCGGGTGGCGGCGATCCAGGCGTCGAGCTTGGCCGACGCCGCGCCGGAGTCGATCGCCTCGGCCGCGCGCGCGATGCCGTCACGGAGTCGGGACGCCATCTGGCGCTCGCCGTTCGACGGGTCCTGCAACAGGTCCCATGCAGCAAGGCCCGCGGCCGCGTTCAACAGCACGATGTCGCGCACCGGGCCCGTCTCCCCCGCCAGCACGGCACGCACCGTCGTCGCGTTCTCCTCCGGGGTCCCGCCGCGCAGGTCGGCGAGCTTCGCGACGGGCAGGCCGACGTCCGACGGATGCACGTCGTGCTCGGTCACGGCACCGCCCGAGACCTCCCAGATGTGCGAGTGGCCCGTCGTCGAGAGCTCGTCCAGCCCGTCGTCGCCGCGGAACACCAATGCGGTCGCCCCGCGCGTCTGCAGCACGCCGACGACGAGCGGCACGACCTGCGGCGACGCCACCCCGATGGCGTTCGCGTCCGGCCTGGCCGGGTTGCAGAGCGGCCCGAGGAAGTTGAAGACCGTCGGCACACCGAGGGCCGCGCGCGCCTCGGCAGCATGCCGGAATCCGGGATGGAACGCTGACGCGAACACGAAGGTGATGCCGGTCGCGTCGAGCGTCGTCGCCACCCGCTCGGGCGGCGCCGACAGGTCGAGCCCGAGCGCGCTCAGCACGTCGCTCGCCCCCGACGCGGAGCTGGCCGCCCTGTTGCCGTGCTTCACGACCGGAACACCGCAGGCGGCGAGCACGATCGCGGCCGTCGTGGACACATTCACAGTCTTGAATCCGTCGCCGCCCGTGCCCACGATGTCGAGGGCGGCCGTCGGTACCGCAAGCGGCACGGCACGCTCCAGGATCGCGTCGCGGAAACCCACGATCTCGTCGACCGTCTCCCCCTTCGCGCGCAGCGCGACGAGGAATCCCGCCAGTGTGGCGGGGGCCACCTCGCCGGCCATGACGCCCTGCATCGCCCATGTCGCCTCGGCGATCGTCAGGTCGCGGCCGTCGAGCAGCGCCGTGATCAGGCCGGGCCAGGTCGGGGAGGCGAGCATGCCACCACGATAGGGGGGCGGTTTCGTCGCCGGAACGTGATCCGGCGCACCCGGACGGTGGAACGGTGGCATCCCCGATCAGCCATAATGAGTCCGTGAGCAGTGCGTCCGTACTCCAGTCGACGAACGCGCCCGTGGTCAACCGCCCCAACACCGTTGCGGTCGGAACGATCGTGTGGCTCGGCAGCGAGGTGATGTTCTTCGCTGGCCTGTTCGCGATCTACTTCACCCTGAAGACGACGTCGCCCGGGTTGTGGGCCCAGAGCACGCAGCACCTCGAGGTGCCGTACGCCCTGACGAACACGATCATCCTGGTGACGAGTTCCTTCACGTGTCAGGCGGGGGTGTTCGCCGCTGAGCGGCTCCAGCCCCGGTCCCTCGGGTGGAAACCCTCGCAGTGGGGCATGGTCGAGTGGTTCTACCTGACCTACGCGCTCGGCGCGATCTTCGTCGCCGGTCAGGTGTGGGAGTACGCCACCCTCGTCGGCGAGGGCATCCGGATCAACTCGTCGGCGTACGGTTCGGCCTTCTTCCTGACGACCGGGTTCCACGGTCTGCACGTGACGGGCGGCCTCATCGCGTTCCTGCTCACGATCGGCAGGGCCTTCGCGGTGAAGCAGTTCGGTCACAAGGAGGCCACCACCGCCATCGTGGTCTCGTACTACTGGCACTTCGTGGACGTGGTCTGGATCGGCCTGTTCACGGTCATCTACGTACTGAAGTAGTCGGGGGCTGTTCAGGTGGGTTCACAGACGGTGACACGGCGGCGCGGCGCGGGCCGCAGAAGCAGGTTCGCGAGCATCGCGCTGGTGCTGGCCGGCCTCATCGGCACGGGCGGCGCGTATGCGATCCTGACGGCGACGCCGGCGTCGGCCGACTCCAACCTGACGAGCACGCAGACGGTCGACAAGGGCAAGCAGCTCTTCCAGGCGAACTGCGCGACGTGCCACGGACTCAACCTGCAGGGCACCTCCGCAGGGCCGTCGCTGATCGGTGTGGGCGCCGCCGCGACCGACTTCCAGGTCGGTACCGGCCGCATGCCGCTCGCGCAGAGCGGACCCCAGGCGCAGGAGAAGCCGCCGGTCTTCACGGACTCCGAGGTCGCAGCGCTCGCCGCGTACGTCGCCTCCATCTCCCCCGGACCCGGCGTCCCGGAGTCGAAGTACCTCACCGCGACGGGTGACGCCGCCCGTGGCGCGGAACTGTTCCGGGTCAACTGCGCCATGTGCCACAACGTCGCAGGTGCCGGTGGTGCGCTCACCGAGGGCAAGTACGCCCCGGCGCTGACCGGGGTGACGGCCAAGCACATCTACGAGGCGATGCTCACGGGCCCACAGAACATGCCGGTCTTCAACGACGACAACCTCACGCCGCAGGACAAGGCCGACATCATCACGGCACTGAAGTACAACGAGAAGAACTCGACGGTCGCCGGCTTCGACCTCGGCAGCCTCGGCCCGGTCGCAGAGGGACTCTTCCTCTGGATCTTCGGTCTCGGCGCCGTGGTGGCGTTCACCGTGTGGATCACTGCGAAGTCGAACTGACGGGGAGACGCGATTCATGACGACCGAACACGGCACCGACCTCGTACCGGCATCGCAGACTGACCCGGGTACCGCGGTCGAGCGCGCGGACGCGTTCTCCAACCCCGGCATGCCGCCGCACCGGCTCCGCGTCACCGACCTCGACGCACGGAAGGCCAAGCGGGCGGAGACGGTCGTCGCCGGCCTCTTCTTCCTGTCGCTCATCGGCACCGTCTTCTCGATGGTCGCGTACTTCGCCTTCCCCATCGATCCGAACGATCTCGGGTCGGTCCGACTGAACAACCTGTTCCTCGGTCTCGGCTTGGCGCTCGCCCTGCTCTGCATCGGGATCGGCGCAGTGCACTGGGCCAAGGCCCTCATGGCGGATCACGAGGGAGTCGACATCCGGCACCCCGTCCGCGGCGCCGCACCGACGCGCGACCGCGCGGTCGAGATCTTCGACCAGGCCAACAAGGAGTCGGGGTTCGGTCGGCGCACGCTGATCCGGAACAGCCTCATCGCCTCGGTCGCGGCACTGCCGTTCCCGGCGATCTTCCTGTTCCGCGACCTCGCACCGTCGACGGGCACACCGGCGGAGGCCTACTCGCACACGCTCTGGAAGGCCGGCACGCGGCTCACGCAGGACCCGTACGGCACGCCGATCAAGGCGTCGGACGTCACGATCGGCTCCGTCTTCCACGTGATCCCCGAGGGCCTCGACAAGTCGAGCGACATGCTCGAGGAGAAGGGCAAGGCCGCGGTCCTGCTCATGCGTCTCGACCCGGCCGACCTGGTCGTGTCCCCCGCGAAGAAGACCTGGAACTACCAGGGCATCGTCGCGTACTCGAAGATCTGCACCCACGTCGGATGCCCGGTGGCGCTGTACGAGCAGCAGACGCATCACCTGCTCTGCCCGTGCCACCAGTCGCAGTTCGACATCACGCACGAGGCCGAGGTGATCTTCGGCCCTGCGAAGCGGCCGCTGCCTCAGCTTCCTATCACCGTCGACAGCGATGGTTACCTTGTCGCACAGAGCGACTTTCATGAACCAGTAGGACCGAGCTTCTGGGAGCGTCGCGGTGACTACAACGTCTGACCGTCCGGCAACGACCGATTACGACCCGACCTCCGCGGCGCCCGAGCGCGAACCGCAAGCGGGCGGATTGACGGGCTGGGCCGCCAACTACATCGACGAGCGCACGACGATCTCCGCGGTCGTCAAGGAGTTCGGCCGCAAGATCTTCCCCGACCACTGGTCGTTCCTGCTCGGCGAGGTCGCGCTCTACAGCTTCGTCGTGGTGCTGCTCTCGGGCACCTTCCTGACGTTCTTCTTCCAGGCGTCGATGGCGGAGGTCGTCTACAACGGCGCGTACGCGCCGCTCAAAGGCGTCGAGATGTCGGCGGCGCTGCAGTCGGCCCTGAACCTCTCGTTCGACATCAGGGGCGGCCTGCTGATGCGCCAGGTGCACCACTGGGCGGCGCTGCTGTTCGTGGCGTCCATCGGCCTGCACATGATGCGGATCTTCTTCACCGGCGCGTTCCGCAAGCCGCGCGAGCTGAACTGGATGATCGGCTTCGTGCTGTTCGTCCTGGCGATGGCCGAGGGCTTCACCGGCTACTCACTGCCGGACGACCTGCTCTCGGGCAACGGCCTCCGGATCATCGCCGGCATGGTGCAGGGCATCCCGTTCGTCGGCAGCTGGCTCGAGTGGTTCGTCTTCGGCGGGCAGTTCCCGGGCACCGCCATCGTCGGCCGCCTCTACACGCTGCACATCCTGCTGCTGCCCGCGCTCGTGGTCGCGTTCATCGGCCTGCACCTCGTGTTCGTCGTCACCCACAAGCACACGCAGTACCCGGGCGCCGGCCGCACGGAGGGCAACGTGGTCGGCTACCCGATCCTGCCGGTGTACGCAGCGAAGGCCGGTGGCTTCTTCTTCGTGGTGTTCGGCGTGATCATGCTGATGGCGACGTTCTTCACCATCAACCCGATCTGGACGTACGGCCCGTACGACCCCTCCCCCGTTTCCGCCGGTACGCAGCCCGACTGGTACATCGGGTTCGCGGACGGCGCGCTGCGTCTCATGCCGGGGTGGCTCAACTTCGGTGGCGCGGGCGGCGTGCCGATGGAGTTCACGCTCTGGAACACGACGTACTCGCTGAACATCCTGATCCCGATCGTGGTCCTCGGTCTGTTCCTCGGAACCGCGTTCATCTACCCGTTCATCGAGGCCTGGGTGACGGGCGACCGTCGCGAACACCACATCCTGGACCG
Source organism: uncultured Actinomycetota bacterium (assembly GCA_963716965.1). GTDB lineage: Bacteria > Actinomycetota > Actinomycetes > Actinomycetales > Microbacteriaceae > Amnibacterium. The sequence goes on from CAVQUZ010000003.1 coordinate 1,128,160, forward strand.
GCCGCGGAACATGCCGGCGCGTACCAGCATCGGCGCCGCCGGCGTCACGTTCTACGCGGTGCTGTGGGCGGCCGCGAGCTCCGACCTGATCGCGACGCACTTCAAGTTGTCGATCGAGGGCGTGCTCGTCGCCCTGCGGGTGCTGCTCGTCGTCGGACCGGTCATCGCCTACTGGGTCACCAAGCGCATCTGCCTCGCGCTGCAGAAGAAGGACCGTCAGGTCGTCCTGCACGGCTACGAGTCGGGCCGCATCGTCCGGCTCGCGGGGGGCGAATACGTCGAGGTGCACCAGCCGGTCGACGAGTACGAGCGATGGAAGCTCGTCAGCTTCACCGAGTACGAGCCGCTGATGATCCGGCCGAACGCCGACGGCCGAATCCCCACCACCGAGCGGGCGCGGTCCGTGCTCAGCCGCTGGTTCTTCGAGGACCGCATCGAGCCGGTCACGAGCAACGAGCTGGAAACCGTCCATCACTGACACCGGCCGACACACCGGCCGACCAGAAAGCGGGGCCTCGCCGACGGGCGGGGCCCCGCTTTCTGCGCTCCGCAGACTCGATCCTGACCAATCGACGGCCATTCGGCGGATGGGGCACAAAAACCGGCCTCTGATCGGCCTGGAGTGACGATTGGCCGTCGTTCGGTCAGGGCGTCGCCGGATAGGCCGCCACGGCTCGCAGATGCCCGAGCCGGCTCCGCAGACGACTGTGGGGGCCGACCGAGCGACATGAGATCGACGGATGCGGACACTGGCCGTCGTCGGCGCTCACCGGTCACTCCGTCGCTCGCCGAGCGTTCCGTCACTTGCCTGGCACTCGTCCCTTGCTGCTCGTTCCTTGCCGAGCACGCCGTCCCTTGCCGAGCACGCCGTCCCTTGCCGAGCACGCCGTCGCTTGCCGAGCACGCCGTCGCTTGCCGAGCACGCCGTCGCTTGCCGGTCACGCCGTCGCTTGCAGGCGCTCCGCAACTTCACCGGCGCTCGGTGGCTGGCCGAACGACGGCCAAACGCGCGTCAGCGTCGGTCAGAACCCGGTTTCTGGAGCCGATCCGCCAAAAGGCCGTCGTTTGGGAAGGGGCGCGGACAGACGAGAGCCCCGGCCGTAGCCGGGGCCCGCGACGCAGAATCACCGCGCGAACAGTCCCCGGTAGTACTCGTAGACCCATCCGATGATCGACACGATGAACAGCGCCACCGCGATGAAGCAGATCCAGACGCCGACCGCGAGACCGAGGAACATCAGCGCCGCAGTGAGGCCCAGCATGAAGGGCCACCAGCTCCACGGGCTGAAGAAGCCGAGCTCGGGGTCGCCGTCGTCGATGTTGGCGTCGAGCCGGTCCTCGGGCAGTAGACCGCCCTGGGCGCGATTCGAGCGGCTCAGGTAGAACGCGTAGAACACGCCGAGCACCGCGCAGAGCCCGATGCCGATCGTGCCGACCCACTCCAGCCTGGTCTCGCCGTAGTAGATCCACGCCCATACCGAGTAGGCGATGTCAGCGAGCGCGAAGAACCCGGAGAGGATCCAGAAGATGTTGATGTTGACGCGCACGTCGGACTCCTACTTGACCGCGCCGGACGTGAGATCGACCGTCGGTGCGTCTGGAGCGTCCTTCGCGGGGCCGTAACCGACCGGCAGGCCCGCCTCCGGATGGTTCAGGTCGAACGCCGGCGACTCCGAACGGATGCGCGGGATCGACGAGAAGTTGTGACGAGGCGGCGGGCAGGTGGTCGCCCACTCCAGGGATCGCGCGTAGCCCCACGGGTCGTTGACGGTGACTCGTGGCGCGGTGCGCGCGGTGATCCAGACGTTGTAGAAGAACGGCAGCATCGAGACGGCGAGGATCGCGGCGCCGATCGAGGACAGCCCGTTCATCCATGCGAAGCCGGGCTCGTTCTGATACGTCGCATACCGGCGCGGCATGCCGAGCACCCCGAGCCAGTGCTGGATCAGGAACGTGGTGTGGAACCCGATGAACAGCAGCCAGAAGTGCACCTTGCCGAGCCGTTCGTTGAGCATCTTGCCGGTCCACTTCGGCCACCAGAAGTAGAAGCCGGCGAACATGGCGAAGACGACGGTGCCGAACACGACGTAGTGGAAGTGCGCGACGACGAAATAGGAGTCGGACAGGTGGAAGTCCAGTGCCGGCGACGCCAGGATGACGCCGGTGAGGCCGCCGAACACGAACGTCACCAGGAAGCCGAGCGTCCAGACCATCGGCGTCTCGAACGTCACCGATCCGCGCCACATGGTGCCGATCCAGTTGAAGATCTTCACGCCCGTCGGCACGGCGATGAGCATCGTCATCAACGCGAAGAAGGGCAGGAGCACCTCGCCGGTCACGTACATGTGGTGGGCCCACACCGTCACGGACAGCGCGGCGATGGCGATGGTCGCGTAGATGATCGTCTTGTACCCGAAGAGCGGCTTCCGGCTGAAGACCGGCAGGATCTCCGACACGATGCCGAAGAACGGCAGCGCCAGGATGTACACCTCGGGGTGGCCGAAGAACCAGAAGAGGTGCTGCCACAGCATCGAACCGCCGGTCGCGGCGTCGAACACGTGGGCGCCGAGCACGCGGTCCGCGCCGAGCGCGAGCAGTGCGACGGCCAGGACCGGGAACGCCATGATGACGAGCAGCGACGTCACCAGGGTGTTCCAGGTGAAGATCGGCATGCGGAACATCGTCATGCCGGGGGCACGCATCGTGATGATGGTGGTCGTGAAGTTGACGGCGCCGAGGATGGTGCCGAAGCCCGACATGCCGAGGCCGAAGATCCAGAGGTTCGCGCCGAGACCGGGCGAGTACTGCAGGCTCGAGAGCGGTGCGTAGAAGGTCCATCCCGCCGCGGCGGCACCCTGCGGCGTGAGGAACCCGCCGACGGCGATGGCGCTGCCGAACGTGTACAGCCAGTAGGCGTATGCGTTCAGGCGCGGGAACGCGACGTCGGGCGCTCCGATCTGCAACGGCATGAGCGCGTTCGCGAAGCCGGCGAAGAGCGGCGTCGCGAACATCAGCAACATGATCGTGCCGTGCATGGTGAACAGCTGGTTGTACTGCTCGTCCGTCGCGACGACGTGCAGCCCCGGCGCGGCGAGCTGGGCCCGGATGACCAGGGCCAGCACACCGCCGATCAGGAAGTAGATGAACGACGTGACCAGGTAGAGGAAGCCGATCTTCTTGTGATCCGTCGTCGTGAGGTACTCGACGATCAGGCTGCCCTTGCGGCGCACCGTCGATCCCCCGAAGACCGCTGCCTGCCCTGCAGGCAGCCCCGCGGTTCCCGCCCGTCCGGCTGTGGTGGTCATAGCGTGCCCCTTCGCCCTAGCTCGTCGGGTCGTTCTTGTCGACAGTGCTGTCCAGCTGGCCCGTGTCGCCCTTCGCGCGCAGGCTCTGGATGTACGTGTCGTACTGCGCGGGGGTCACGACCTTGACCGTGAACAACATGCGGGAGTGGTACTCGCCGCAGAGTTCGGCGCATTTGCCCTGGTATGTCCCCGTGCGCGTCGGCACGAAGTCCATGTAGTTCGTGACGCCGGCGATCATGTCCTTCTTGTACAGGAAGTCGATCACCCAGAAGGAATGGTTCACGTCGCGCGTGCGGAGCTGGATCTCGACCTTCTTACCCAGCGGCAGCACCAGCTGCGGGATGTCCTTCTCCACGTAGATGCTCGACGCGTCGCCGCCGTCGGTCGTCTGCGCCTGGATGCCCGCCGTGTAGACGTTCTCCTTGACGTAGTTGAAATCCCACGCCCACTGCTTGCCGTAAGCGGCGATCTTGACGTCCGGATTCGCGTACCGCGTCTCGATCGCGGTCGTGTCCTTGGCCGTGAACGCGAAGAACCCGAAGACCAGAATGAGCGGGACGAGCGTGTAGAAGATCTCGATCGGCATGTTGTACCGGAGCTGCACCGGCAGCCCGGTCTGCCCACGACGACGGCGGTACGCGATCATCGCGAAGATCATGAGACCCCACGTGATCACGCCGACCACGAGGAGCACGAGCCAGGCGCCGACCCAGAGGTCCGCGATCGACTGGGTGTGGTTCGTGACCGGCGGCTGTCCCGCCTCGAAGCCGGGGAGGAAGCCGTGCAGCTGCAGTTCTGTGCAGCCGGTCAAGGAGAGGAGAAGTGCCCCTGCCAGTATCGGCACGAGCACCAATCTGCGGCGGCTGGAGCGCACGTGTTCCCTCTCGGTGTGGCGACTGCTGTGGTCTTCACCCTACCTGGTCGGCTCTGTGCTGAACCTTCCGCGGGGCGCGCCCCGAACGTGGCACGAGGCCACGCCGGACGTCAGTGGAACGAGTCGCCGCAAGCGCAGCTGCCCTGCGCGTTCGGGTTGTCGATCGTGAAGCCCTGCTTCTGGATCGTGTCCTCGAAGTCGACCGTCGCGCCGTCGAGGTACGGCACGCTCATGCGGTCCACGACGACCTCGACGCCGTCGAAGTCGACGGTCGCGTCGCCCTCGAGCAGCCGCTCGTCGAAGTAGAGCTGGTAGATCAGGCCGGAGCATCCCCCCGGCTGCACCGCGAGGCGAAGACGCAGGTCGTCGCGACCCTCCTGCTCGAGCAGGCGCTTCACCTTGTCGGCGGCTGCGGCGGTGATGAGGACACCGTGGCCGGTGTCGGTGGTGGGCTTGCCGGTCAGCGTGATGTCCGTCATGGCTCGATTCTACGGCGAGACAGCCGAGCGAGCAGCAGCGCTTCGGCAACGATCCCGCGCTTCAGGACACCGAGGTGCTGGGACTCGTCGGGCGCGTGCGCCCGGGAGTCGGGGTCCTCCACGCCGGTGATCAGGATCTGAGCGCTCGGGAAGGTCTCGGTGAGGGTCGAGACGAACGGGATGGACCCGCCGACGCCGATCTCGTCGGGGGTCGCCCCCCACCCGTCCTCGAGCGCGGCACGCGCATCCGACGCCGCCCACCCGCCCGAGTCGACGAGGAACGGCTGTCCGAGATCGACCTCGCCGAACGTCAACTCCGCGCCGAACGGCACGTGCGCCCTGAGGTGCCGCTCGACCGCGGCGTACGCCTCTGCTGCGTCCTGACCGGGGGCGACCCGCACGCTGATGCGGACGCGCACCTCGGCGAGCAGGGTGTTGGATGCGTTGCGCACGTCGGGCGCGTCGATCCCGGTGACGGTGATCGCGGGGGCCCGCCACACCCGGTCGGCCACGGAGCCCGTGCCGATCGTCGCGACACCGTCGGCGAGACCCGCGTCCCGCCGGACCGCCGCCTCCGACCGGGGGTCGACGGCTCCCGGAGCACGGGTTCTGCGCACCCCCGCAACGGCGACGTCGCCCGCGTCGTCCCAGAGCGTCGCGAGCAGCCGCGTGAGCGCGAGCATCGCGTCGGGGACCGCGCCGCCGAACATGCCCGAGTGCACGGGGTGCCCGAGCGTGCGGACCGTGAGCACGAACGTCGCGTTGCCCCGAAGGCTCACCGTCAGTGCGGGGGTGGTCGTGCTCTCGTTCCCGGAGTCCGCGACGACGATCGCGTCGGCCTCGAGCAGATCGTGGTGGTCCGCGAGGAAGTTCGCGAAGGACCGCGACCCGGCCTCCTCCTCCCCCTCGATGAAGAGGGCGACGCCGCAGGCGAATTCGTCGCCCAGCGCGGTGGCTGCCGCCGACAGCGCGGCGAGATGCGTGACGACGCCGGCCTTGTCGTCCGACGCGCCCCTGCCGTACAGGCGCTCGCCGCGCAGTGTCGGCTGGAACGGCGGGCTGCTCCACGCGTCGTCGGCGCCGGCGGGCTGTACGTCGTGATGCGCGTACAGCAGGATCGTCGGCGCACCGGGGGCGGCTGGCCGCCTCGCCACGACGGCGGGCTGGCCGGCACCGCCGTCGTCGGTCGGCGACCGCTCGACGCGCACCTCCGGGAAGAGACCCGTGCCGCGGAAGAGGTCGGCGACCGCCTCCGCACTCCGGAGCACCTCCGCGTGATCGAATCCGGGGAAGGCGACGGACGGGATGCGCACGAGCCTGGTGAGCGCGGCGACGGCGGACGGGAACCCGTCCTCGACGGCCACGCGGATGGAGTCCTGGGCCGGATCCGCAGTCATGCGCGTAAGCTTAGGGACCGCGCGAAAGGAAGGCCCTGTGCCGAAGAAAGCCGCTCCGGAGCCCGTCGAGGCTCCTGCGGGCCCGGGCAAGGGCCACGCCACTCCGTCCCGGAAGGAACAGGAGCAGGCGCGGCGACGCCCTCTCGTGCCGACCGACCGCAAGGCGGCGGCCAAGGCGTCGCGTGCGCGCATGCAGTCGGAGCGGGAGCGGGCTCGCATCGGGCTGGCGAACGGCGACGAGCGATTCCTGCCCGCCAGGGACCAGGGTCCGCAGCGCCGGTTCGCCCGTGACTCGGTCGATCGACGTCGCTCGGTCGGCGAGCTGCTCTTCCCGGTGCTCGCGATGATGCTGCTCGCGTCGTTCATCCTGCCGACCTCGATCACCGGCTGGATCTTCGTGGTCATGTACGGGCTGATCGCCCTGATGGTCGTCGACGGTCTGTTCGCCGCCAGGCGCATCAAGGCGAAGATCGCCGAGAAGCTCGGAGCCGGCCAGGTGCAGCGCGGCCTGAACACCTACATCCTGATGCGCTGCGTGCAGATGCGGTTCCTCCGCACTCCGCGCCCACGCGTGAAGCCGGGCGACGTCGTCGCTTTCTAGCGCGTCCGGCGGCGATGCACGCCCGCGCGGGCGAGTTCTCTCGCCCAGCCGGGACCGCGGTACAAGAATGCGGTATAGCCCTGGACGAGGTCCGCGCCCGCGGCGATGCGCGCTCTGGCGTCGTCCGCCGTCGACACGCCGCCGACGCTGATGACGGCGGCGCCTGCCGGGAGCGCAACACGGAGCAGCCGCAGCACCTCGAGCGAACGCGCCGCCACTGGAGGCCCGGACAGGCCGCCTGCACCGGCCGCGGTCACTTGCGCCGCCGCGGTCACGAGCCCGTCGCGGCCGATCGTGGTGTTCGTGGCGACGACCCCGGCGAGTCCGAGCCGCTCGACGAGGCGGGCGATGTCGTCGACGGCGTCGTCGTCGAGGTCGGGAGCGATCTTGACGAAGAGGGGCACGCCGCGCGAGGCGCCCTTGACCGCCGAGAGCAGCGGCTCGAGCAGCTCGACCTCCTGGAGTCCGCGGAGGCCAGGTGTGTTCGGCGAGCTCACGTTGACCACGAGGTAGTCGGCGACGGGCGCGAGCAGGCGGGTGGACGCGACGTAGTCGATGATCGCATCCTCGACCGCCACGACGCGGCTCTTGCCGATGTTCACCCCGATGACCGGACGGTTCCGGCGCGCCCTCGCTCGCTGGATCCGTTCCGCCGCCGCCGCCGCTCCCCCGTTGTTGAACCCCATGCGGTTGATCAGCGCGCGGTCCTCGATCAGGCGGAACAGTCGCGGTTTCGGATTCCCGGGCTGTGGCCGATGCGTCACCGTGCCCACCTCGACGTGCCCGAAACCGAGCGCGGCGAGCCCCATGATGCCGACCGCGTCCTTGTCGAAGCCGGCAGCGAGACCGAATCGCGACGGGAAGCGGACGCCTGCGACGGTGACCGCTGCGGCGGCCGGGGGCGCACAGACGGTCCGCACGAGTGCAGCGGCCGGCGGCACGGCGCCGATGGCCCGGATCAGCGTCATGACCGCGTGATGCGCGCTCTCCGGCGGCATCCGCGCGAAGACGACCCGGAAGACGACGCCGTATGCCCGCTCGACGGGACCCAGGTCAGGCACCGGGGGTGGTCGGGGTGTGCTCGACCCGCAGCAGCGCGATCGCCGCCTCGAAGTCGTCGAGGGAGTCGAAGCCCTTGTAGACGCTGGCGAACCGCAGATAGGCGACCTCGTCGAGCTCGCGCAGCGGCGGCAGTACCGCGAGTCCGATGTCGTTCGCGTCGACCTGCGACGCACCCGTCGCCCGGATCGTCTCCTCGACGCGCTGCGCGAGCAGCGCGAGGTCGGAGTCGGTGACCGGACGGCCCTGGCACGCCTTGCGCACCCCGGACACGACCTTGTCGCGGCTGAACGGCTCGATGACGCCGCTGCGCTTCACGACGTTGAGGCTGGCGGTCTCGCTCGTCGAGAAGCGCCGATGGCAGTTCGGGCACTGGCGCCTGCGGCGGATCGCCGTGCCGTCCTCGCTCACACGGGAGTCGACGACGCGTGTGTCGGGATGGCGGCAGAACGGGCAGAACATGTCGTGATCAGGATACCGGTGCGGGACACGGCTCGACCAGGGGGGAATTACACAGCTGTAATTCCTCGGCCGATCGATTCAGTCGAACCGGGCGTCGACGGCGTCGCCGTGGGCCGGCAGGTCCTCGGCGTCGGCGAGCACCCGGATGTGGGGACGGACGACGGCCAGCGCCGCGCGGTCGTACTCGACTACCTGCTGCGCACGGAGGAACACGGATGCGTTCAGCCCGGCGGAGAACCGTGCGGTGCCCCCGGTCGGCAGGACATGGTTGGACCCCGCGAGGTAGTCGCCGAGGCTGACCGGCGACGTCGGCCCGACGAACACGGCCCCCGCCTCCGTGAGCAGCTCGACGAGCGGTGCGGGGTCCGCGACCTGGACCTCCAAGTGCTCGGGCGCGTACGCGTTGCTCACCGCGGCCGCTGCGGTCAGATCGTCGACCAGCACGATCGCCGACTGGCGGCCGCCGAGGGCCGTCCGCACCCGGGCGGCGTGCTTCGTGCGCGCCACCACGCTCGGCAGCAGGTCATCGACCGCGCGCGCGAGTCCGGGGTCGTCGGTGACGAGCACCGCCGCCGCCAATTCGTCGTGCTCCGCCTGGCTCACGAGATCCGCGGCGATCAGGGCCGGGTCGGCGGAGACGTCGGCGACGATCAGGATCTCCGTCGGTCCCGCCTCCGCATCGATCCCCACGACGCCGGCGACGGCGCGCTTCGCCGCGGCCACGAACACGTTGCCCGGTCCGGTGATGACGTCGACCCGGTCCAGGCCGATGCCCGGCACGCCGTAGGCGAGTGCGCCGATGGCGCCGGCACCGCCCATGACGTAGACCTCGTCGACCCCGAGCAGCGCGGCGGCCGCGAGCACGACCGGATCGGCTCCCCCGCCCTGCGCGCGCTGCGCAGGCGTCGCGAGCACGACGGCGCCGACGCCCGCCGCCTGGGCCGGCACGACGTTCATCACCACGCTCGACGGGTACACGGCCTTGCCGCCAGGCACGTAGAGACCGACGCGGCGCACGGGCAACCAGCGCTGGCGGATGCGAGCGCCGCCGGCCGGCTCGGTCACGACCTCGGGCGGCACCTGAGCCGCCGACGCCTGCCGCACCCGCCCGATCGCGGCCTCCAGCGCGCTGCGCTGCACGGACGGCAGCGCCGCGAGCGCTGCCGCGAGCCGTTCGGCCGGGACACGGAAGGCGTCGGGCGCACCGCCGTCGAAGCGCTCGGCCTGCTCGCGGAGCGCCGCCTCGCCGCGCGCGCGGACGTCGTCGATGAGTGCCTGCGCCGCCGCCAGCGCGTCCCCCGCGCCGACCGTCGCGCGCGGCAGGGCGCCGGCGAGGGTGGGCGTGTCGAGGACGACGCCCCGCAGGTCGATGGTCCGCAGCACGGCTGTCGACCCTACCCGCTGCGCGCCGGGCGTCACCCCTCGAGGCAGGCCGGGCCCAGCAGCGTCTTCAACTCGCCGAACAGATCGGCGGACACCTCGATCGTGAGCGGCAACTCGAACACGCGCGCCTGCGCGCCCCTCGTGAGGCGAAGCCGCACCTCGGTGTCGCCCGAATGGCGGATCAGGAGGTCCTGCAGCGCGGTGACCGCGTCCGTCGTCGCGCGCTGCTCGGGCAGCGTGATCACGAGCGGACCGCTGCTGCCCGACGTCCCGAGGTCGGGTGCGAACAGGCTCTGGGCGTGCACGGCGAGCCCGTCGTCCCTGGCGCTCACCCGTCCGCGCACCACGACGACCGAGTCCGCGATCAGCGCCGGCGCGAACTCCTGGTACGCCTTGCCGAGGAACATCACGGACGTGGACCCGCCGAAGTCCTCGATCTGGACGATGCCGTACTGGTTGCCCGAGTTCCTGGCGACGCGGTGCTGCACCTCGGTGAGCAGGCCGGCGAGCGTCACCGTCTCGCCGTCGGGCGGCGTCTCGAGGGCCAGGAGATCCGCGATCGAGGTCGACGCGTGCTTCGCCAGCTGGGTCTCGAGGCCGGCGAGCGGGTGGTCGGACACGTACAGGCCGAGCATCTCCCGCTCGAACGCCAGTTTCTCCTTCTTCGACCACTCCGGGCGGGGCGGAACGTGATCCGGCTCGTCGTCGAACTCGAAGATGCCGCCGAAGAGGTCGACCTGGCCGTTCGCCTCGTTGCGCTTCACGGAGACGGCCGCCTCGACGGCGTCCTCGTGGATCTCGAGCAGGGCCCGCCTGGTCGCGCCCTGCGAGTCGAACGCGCCGGCCTTGATGAGCGACTCCATGGTCCGCTTGTTCGCGACGCCGAGCGGGACCTTGCGCAGGAAGTCGTGGAACGACGTGAAGCGCCCCTTGTCCGCCCTCGCGGCGACGATCTGCTCGACGACCGCGAAACCGACGTTCCGCACCGCTCCCATGCCGAATCGGATGTCGTCACCGACGGCGGCGAAGAAGCCGATCGACTCGTTCACGTCGGGCGGGAGCACCCGGATCTTCATCCGCCTGCACTCGTTCAGGTACACCGCGAGCTTGTCGCGGGCGTCGCCCACGGACGTGAGGAGCGCGGCCATGTACTCGGCCGGATAGTGCGCCTTCAGGTACGCGGTCCAGTAGGACAGCACCCCGTACGCGGCCGAGTGGGCCTTGTTGAACGCGTAGTCGGAGAAGGGCAGCAGGATGTCCCACAGCGTCTGGACGGCGTCGTCGGAGTAGCCGCGGTCGTTCATGCCCTGCTTGAACCCGGCGAACTGCTTGTCCAGCTCGGACTTCTTCTTCTTGCCCATGGCCCGGCGCAGCAGGTCGGCCTGCCCGAGCGAGTAGCCGGCGAGCTTCTGCGCGATCGCCATGACCTGCTCCTGATACACGATCAGGCCGTAGGTCGTGCCGAGCACCTCCTCGAGCGGCTCGGCCAGCTCGGGATGGATGGGCACGATGTCCTGCAGCTTGTTCTTGCGCAGCGCGTAGTTCGTGTGCGAGTTGGCACCCATGGGCCCCGGGCGGTACAGGGCGCCGACCGCGGAGATGTCCTCGAAGTTGTCGGGCTTCATGAGGCGCAGCAGCGCGCGCATCGGGCCGCCGTCGAACTGGAACACGCCGAGCGTGTCGCCCGCGGCGAGCAGGGTGTACGTCGCCGGGTCGTCGAGCGGAAGCGACTCGAGGTCGAGCTCGTGGCCGCGGTTCGCCGTGATGTTGTTCAGCGCGTCCGTGATGATCGTGAGGTTGCGCAGCCCCAGGAAGTCCATCTTGATCAGGCCGAGCGATTCGCAGGCCGGATAGTCGAACTGGGTGACGATCTGGCCGTCCTGCTCCCGCTTCATGATCGGCACGATGTCGATCAGCGGGTCGCTCGACATGATGACGCCCGCCGCGTGCACGCCCCACTGACGTTTGAGGTTCTCGAGGCCCAGCGCGGTGTCGAACACGGTGCGCGCGTCGGCATCGGTCTCGACGACGGCGCGGATGTCCGCCGCCTCCTTGTACCGCTTGTCGGCGGGATCGAAGATGCCGGACAGCGAGATGTCCTTGCCCATGATCGCCGGGGGCATCGCCTTGGTGAGCTTCTCCCCCATGCCGAAGGGGAAGCCGAGCACGCGTGACGAGTCCTTCAGCGCCTGCTTCGCCTTGATCGTGCCGTAGGTCACGATCTGCGCCACGCGGTCGTCGCCGTACTTGTCGGTCACGTACCGGATGACCTCGCCGCGACGACGCTCGTCGAAGTCCACGTCGAAGTCGGGCATCGAGACGCGGTCGGGGTTCAGGAACCGCTCGAAGATCAGGCCGTGCACGAGCGGGTCGAGGTCGGTGATGCGCATGGCGTAGGCCGCCATCGAGCCGGCGCCGGAGCCACGGCCTGGTCCGACCCGGATGCCGTGGTCCTTCGACCAGTTGATGAAGTCGGCGACGACCAGGAAGTAGCCCGGGAAGCCCATCTGCACGATGACGCCGGTCTCGTACTCCGCCCTGGCACGCACCTCGGCGGGGATGCCGTCGGGATACCGGTACCGCAGGCCGTTCTCGACCTCCTTGACGAACCAGCTCTCCTCGGTCTCGCCCTCGGGTACCGGGTAGCGGGGCATGTAGTTCGCCTGCGTGTCGAACTGCACGGCGCAGCGCTCGGCGATGACCAGCGTGTTGTCGCAGGCCTCCGGCAGGTCGCGGAACAGCGCCCGCATCTGGCCGGCCGACTTCAGGTAGTACTCGTCGCCGTCGAACTTGAACCGGTTGGGGTCGTCGAGCGTCGAACCGGACTGCACGCAGAGCAGCGCCGCGTGGCTCGTCGCGTCGCCCGCGTGCGTGTAGTGCAGGTCGTTCGTGGCGACCAGGGGCAGGTCGAGGCGCTTCGCGAGGGCGAGCAGGTCCTGCTGGACCCGCCGCTCGACGGGGATGCCGTGGTCCATGATCTCGACGTAGTAGTTGTCCGCGCCGAAGATGTCACGGAACTCCGCCGCCGCCGCGACGGCCGCCTCGAACTGGCCGAGCCGGATGCGCGTCTGCACCTCGCCGCCCGGGCAGCCCGTCGTCGCGATCAGCCCGGAGGCATAGGTCTGCAGCAGTTCGCGATCCATGCGCGGTTTGAAGTAGTAGCCCTCGAGCGACGACCTCGACGAGAGCCGGAACAGGTTGTGCAGTCCGGTCGTGTCCGCCGCGAGCAGCGTCATGTGCGTGTAGGCGCCGGCACCCGAGACGTCGTCCTCGCCGCCGTTGCCCCACTTGACGCGCGTCTTGTCGGACCGGTGCGTGCCGGGCGTCACGTAGGCCTCGGTCCCGATGATCGCCTTCACGCTCGTCGCCTGCGACTGCTTCCAGAAGTCGTAGGCGCCGAAGGTGTTGCCGTGGTCGGTGATCGCGATCGCCGGCATGCCCTGCGCCTGCGCCTCCTCGAGCATGGCGCCGACGCGGGCGGCGCCGTCCAGCATCGAGTACTCGGAGTGCACGTGGAGGTGGACGAAGGAGTCGGCTTCGCTCATGGTGCTCGGACAGTACCCGACGCCACCGACACCGTCCGCGTGTCCTGTGCGGCCGGGCGTGTCACGGCGAGCTCAGTCGCGCAGCGTCTGCAGCGCGGGCGCGAGGTCCTCGGGCACCTCGCTCGTGAACTCGACCCACTCCCCCGTCGCCGGGTGCGCGAAGCCGAGCCGTGCGGCGTGCAGCCACTGCCTGGTGACGCCGAGCCGGGCGGCGAGCGCGGGGTCGGCGCCGTACTGCGTGTCACCGACGAGCGGATGCCTCAGGTGTGCGAAGTGGACGCGGATCTGGTGGGTGCGACCGGTCTCCAGGTGCACCTCGAGCAGGCTCGCCGACCGGAACGCCTCGACCGTCTCGTAGTGCGTCACCGACGGCCGCCCGTCCGAGACGACGGCGAACCGCCAGTCGGCCTTCGGATGCCGGCCGATCGGCGCGTCGATGGTGCCGGCGCTCGGATCGGGGTGACCCTGCGCGAGCGCCAGATAGACCTTGTCGACCGTCCGCTCCTTGAACGCCCGCTTCAGCGCGCGTGTACGCCGCCTCGCTCTTCGCGACGACCATGAGACCGCTCGTGCCGGCGTCGAGCCGATGCACCACACCGGCCCGCTCGGCCGCGCCGGAGGTCGCGACCCCGACGCCGGCGGCCGCGAGCCCGCCGACGACGGTCGGACCGGTCCAGCCGGGTGACGGATGTGCGGCGACGCCCGGCGGCTTGTCGATGACCACGAGATCGTCGTCCTCGTAGACGATCGTCTGGCCGGGCACATCGATCGGGACGATCGCGAGTGGCGTCTCGTCCTCCCACGTCACCGACAGGAACGCTCCGGCGCGAAGGCGATCCGATCGCCCGGCGGCGCGCAGATCGAGCGTCACGCCGCCCGCATCCGCGACCGCCGCCGCCCTCGTGCGTGAGAAGCCGAGCAGCTTGGCGATCCCGGCGTCGACCCGCTCCCCCTCGAGGCCGTCGGGCACAGGCAGGCTGCGCTCAGGCATCGTCTCCGGCCGGACGAGCCGCCCGCGCGCGCCGGCCGTCGAGACTGACCCCGCGCAGGGTGAGCAGCACGAACAGGCACATGCTCGCGACGATGGCGGAGTCCGCGAGGTTGAAGATCGCCGGCAGCAACGGGATGCGGATGAAATCGACGACGTGCCCCACGCCGAACCCCGGGGCTCGGAAGAGCCGGTCGAAGAGGTTGCCGCACGTGCCGCCCAGCAGCAGTCCGAAGAGCGTCGCCCAGCCGAGCGAACGGATGCGCGGCGCGGTCACCGCGAGGAAGACCACGACGGCGGCCGCGATGATCGAGAACACCCACGTCGAGCCGCTCGCGATCGAGAACGCGGCTCCTGGGTTCTCGACCCGCTGGAACGCGAGCAGCGGGCCGAGCACCGGGACGTGCACACCTTCGGCCAGCGCACGCAGCGCCCACTCCTTCGCGGACTGGTCCGCGGCGAACACCACCACCGCGACCGCGGCGAGGAGTCCGAACACGACGAGGCGCCGCCGTGCCGGCCGGGCGGTCTCGCCCGGCGGAACGGAATCCGGCTGGACCGCCGAGGGCTCAGTTGCCGCCAAAGCCCTGGTAGCTCGGCGGCTGGCTCACGCCGAGGCTGCCGTACGACCCGGTGTTGACGATGTTCGAGGAATCGAGCTCGCGCAGGTGACCCTCGATGTACGACTTCAGCTTCTGGCGGTACTCGCGCTCGAAGGTGCGGAGCTCGTCGATGCGGTGCTCGAGGAGAGCACGCTCCTGATCGAGGCTCGAGAGCTGCGAGCGCTGCTTGGCCTCGGCGTCGGCGACGACGCGGGCGGCGGTGGCGTGCCCTTCCGCGATGAGCGCGTCACGCTTCTCGACGCCTTCGCGCACGTGCTCCTCGTGCAGGCGGCGGGCCAGCTGCAGCAGGTTGTTCGTGTTCGACGGGTCGACCGCGCCGACGTCGACCTGGGCGCTCGGGTAGGACAGTTGCGCCGAGATGGGCGCCTGGGACTGTTCGCCCGTGTGCGGGACGTTCGAGCGCTGGAGCTCGGCGATCCGCGAGTCGCTCGCGATCAGCCGCTGGCGCAGGTCCTCGTTCTCCTGCCCGAGTCGGCGCAGTTCCACGACGACCTCGTCGAGGAAGTCGTCGACCTCGTCCTGGTCGTAGCCCTCGCGGAACTTCGTCGGCTGGAATCGCTTGTTGACGACGTCTTCGGGGGTGAGGGCCATGTGATGCCACCTTTCAGCTGTGGTGGGTCACAGGGTATCGGCTCGCGACCCGAAACGCCCGGACGGCACGCGATCCGTCACCGGCGTGCCGGTCCGGACTCGCGTTGGGCCGCCCGCCCGCGCTCAGTTGTCGAACGACGCCTCGAGCTCACTGTCGGCCCCCGCGTGCTCCCCCGAGATCGCGATGTGGGACGGCGAGAGCAGGAAGACCTTGTTCGTGACGCGCTCGATGCGGCCGCGCAGTCCCGTCGACAGCCCCGACGCGAAGTCGATGAGGCGCCTCGCCTCGGACTCCGTCATCTGGGTGAGGTTGATGATGACCGGCACGCCCTCACGGAACTGGTCCGCGATCTTCTGCGCGTCGCGGTACTGCCGCGGGTGCACGGTGACGATCTCGTTCATCGCGCTGACCTCGGCCGTCACAGGGCGCAGGTTCTGGCGCCGCGGCAGCGGCGTCACGGACGCCCGGGTCACCACCGGAATTCCGACGGGAACGGGCGGTTGCGGTTCGATCGGCTCGTCGTATTCCAGCTGGTCGTCGGCCAGGCCGAGCCACACCATCGACTTCTTGATCGGATTCGACATCACATCTCCACCGGCTGCGCACACGCCCCCCGCGGTGCCGCCGTACCGGTGAGTTTACGGCTGTTGCGGGCGAGCGCCAGTGATTGCTGAGCCGATTCTGAGGTGGGTCGCGCCGGCCGCGACAGCCGCCGCGAAATCATTGGACATTCCGGCCGACATCCCCCTCGCACTGGGGGTGAGGGCCTGCACGGCATCGCGCGTTTCGCGAAGTCGCTCGAATGCGCGCGTCGGGTCCGCATCGCGGGGTGCGACGCCCATCACGCCCTCGAGCCGGAATCCCCCTGCTTCGAGGACCCGCTCCGCGAGGGCCGTCGCGTCTGCGGGCGAGACCCCGCCGCGGCCGGGTTCCGGTGCGTCGTCGAGGTTCACCTGGATGAAGACGGACAGGCCCTCGGCGACCGGTGCGAGCGCGTCCACGAGAGCCGGACGGTCGAGCGAATGCAGCACATCGGCGTAGCGGCGCACCGCGCGGGCCTTGTTCGTCTGCAATTGCCCGATGAAGTGCCACTTCGCTTCCGGGTGCAGCACGGCTTTGTCCCGCGCCTCGGGATGGCGGCTCTCGCCGAAGTCCGCGACGCCGAGTTCGAGCAGCGCGTCGATCATTTCGGGCGGCTGGAATTTCGTGACGACGATCGTCGTGATCCCATCGGGGTCCCGGCCGGCGGCACGCGCCGCGTCCGCGACGTGCGCCTGGACGGCGGCGTAGCGCTCGGCCAGTCCGGGGAACTCCACGGCGCCAGTCTACCGAGCCGCTAAAACAGCACTTGAGCAGGACATTTTCGTTTCAGCAGGACAGAACTGCCCAAAAGGTCCTGCTGAACGGAAAATGTCCTGCTCAAGTGCTTTCGCTGAAGCGGAGGTCAGCGGAGGAACTCCGGGATGTCGAGGTCGTCGTCGTCGTAGCCGTCGTCGAGGTCGCTCGTCTGGGTGAGCGTCGTCGTGTCCGCGACGACGCGCCACTCCTGGCTGCCGGTCGTGTTGGCTTCGACGGGCGTCTTCGGGTTGCCGACGGTCGGCAGCAGGTGCGGGCCGGTCGCGACGGGCGGTGCGGCGATGGCGGGCGCCACGGACGCCGCCACGGCCTT
This sequence comes from uncultured Actinomycetota bacterium, assembly GCA_963716965.1. Classification (GTDB taxonomy): domain Bacteria; phylum Actinomycetota; class Actinomycetes; order Actinomycetales; family Microbacteriaceae; genus Amnibacterium. The sequence continues at coordinate 1,145,137 of CAVQUZ010000003.1, forward strand.
GGGTGCCTCCACGAAGTTCGAGCGCCGCGCGTCGCGGCCGCCCTTCATCTCGCCATCGAACCCGGCTGCGATCACCGTGACCCGAACCTCGTCGCCGAGGCTGTCGTCGATGACGGCGCCGAAGATGATGTTCGCCTCGGGGTGGACGGCCTCCTGCACGAGCCGGGCCGCGTCGTTGATCTCGAGGATGCCGAGGTTCGAGCCGCCCTGGATGGAGAGCAGCACACCGTGCGCGCCGTCGATCGACGCCTCGAGCAGCGGGGACGCGACCGCGAGCTCAGCCGCCTTGATCGCGCGGTCGGCGCCGCGCGCAGACCCGATGCCCATCAGGGCGCTGCCCGCACCCTGCATGACGCTCTTGACGTCGGCGAAGTCCAGGTTGATGAGGCCGGGCGTCGTGATGAGGTCCGTGATGCCCTGGACACCTGCGAGGAGCACCTGATCGGCCGTCTGGAACGCCTCGACGATGGAGATGCCCCGGTCGCTGATCTCGAGCAGGCGGTCGTTCGGCACCACGATGAGCGTGTCGACCTCGTTGGCGAGCGACTGCACGCCGCGCTCGGCCTGCGCGAGCCGTCGCTTGCCCTCGAAGGAGAACGGCTTCGTCACCACGCCGATGGTCAGCGCACCGATGGACTTCGCGATCCGTGCGACGACGGGCGCGCCTCCCGTGCCGGTACCACCGCCCTCGCCCGCGGTCACGAACACCATGTCGGCGCCCGCAAGCGCCTCCTCGATCTCCTCCGCGTGGTCCTCGGCCGCGCGACGGCCGACCTCGGGGTCGGCGCCTGCGCCGAGCCCTCTCGTCAGTTCGCGGCCCACGTCGAGCTTCACATCCGCATCGGACAGCAGGAGGGCCTGCGCGTCCGTGTTGATGGCGACGAACTCCACACCGCGGAGGCCGAGCTCGATCATCCGGTTCACGGCGTTCACGCCGCCGCCACCGACGCCGACCACCTTGATCACCGCGAGGTAGTTCTGGTTCGTTGTCACCCCAAGTCCTTACCCGGATTCCAAGCCTTCAACCTCCACCTGAGGTTAAAAGTCCTGCTCCATGCCCGAATCCGCTGCACTCGAAGGTATGGGCCGCACGCCCCTGAACCGCATCCGACGCGCCGCCGGAGCCGAGGAGAATCGCCGATTCGCAGCAGGTCAGCGGACGGCGACGACCCCGGGGGCCGAGACGTCGATCACGGATGCGTGCTTCGCCGCGCGGACGAGGGCCGCCTGGAGCGCGCCTGCCTTCGCGGCGCCGTCGGCCGGCGACCCCCACACGACCCGCTTGCCGTCCGTCAGGACGAGCCGCACATCGTCCGCCGATGCGGCCGACGCGGTCCGCGTCTCGGCGCGCAGCGCGGCGGGCATGCCCGCGAGCACGGCGCTCACGGCGGCGAACGCGGCGGCGTCCGCGGTCGACACGACGGGCAGTCCGCCCACGCGGGCGCTCGAGGTGCGGAGCACCACGCCGGCGGCGTCGACGACGCGGTACTCGCCGGCGCTGCGCACCTGCCCCACCGGCACGCGCTGCACGATCCGGACCGCGATCCGGTCGGGCGGCAGGTCGGCGACCGTGTACGTCGCGACGTCCACCACGCCGGTGATCGCCCTGCGGAGCGCCGAGTCGTCGACGAGGGCGATCGGCGTGCCGATCACCGGCGCGAGGCGGACCTGCAGCTCCCGTTCGACCGAGGGTGTGGCGCCGTCGATCTGCACGGAGCGCACTGCGAACAGCGGCGACATGGCGAGCACCATCGGCGTCACGACGAAGAGCGTGAGTACCGCCGCGGCCGCGACGACCCAGCGCCGGCGGCGCGCTCCGGCGGTGAACCGGCGCGCCTCCCGCTTCCTCGCTCGCCTCGCGACGCTCGGGTCCGGCTCCGCGCGCACCGGACGAGGCTCGCGCACGGCCGCTGGCGCGGGCGCCGGCGGGGCGGCTCTCACCGGCGCACGCCCGCCCTCGATTCGAGCGACGCCAGCAATTGCGGCACGATCCGGTAGACGTTGCCGCAACCGAGGGTGATCACGAAGTCGCCGGGCCGAGCCATGTGCGCGACGAGTTCCGCGGCCGCGGCCCAGTCGGGGACGTAGTCGACGGCAGCCGGATCGGCGAAGCGCTCGGCGACGACGACGCCCGTCACGCCGGGCACGGGGTCCTCCCGTGCGCCGTCGATGTCGAGCACGATCGTGTGGTCGGCCGTGCGGCCGAGGACCTCAGCGAACTCCCCCGCCATCAGCTGCGTGCGCGAGTAGAGGTGCGGCTGGTGGACGGCGATGATGCGCCCGTCGCCGACGACGGTGCGCGCCGCGGTCAGCGCCGCGTCGACCTCGGTGGGGTGGTGCGCGTAGTCGTCGTAGACGCTGACGCCGTCGACGATGCCCTGCAGGTCGAACCGGCGCTTCGTGCCGCCGAAGGTCGCGATGGCCGCGCTCGACTCCTCGAGCCCGTAGCCGAGACCGAGCAGCACGGCGAGCACGCCGGTCGCGTTCAGCGCGTTGTGCGCGCCGGGGATCCGCAGCGCGAACGGCGCGCTCCGACCGTCCGCGGCCTCGAAGACGCCGGAGACGGGGCCGTCGGTGTGCACGCCGGACATGCGCACCGACGCCTCGGCCGCCGACCCGAACCAGGTCACCGCCGATCCCGTGACGGCCTCCCCCACGCGCCGTGCGCCGGCGTCGTCCGCCGAGATCACCGCGAGCTCCTTCGCGGCGTCGGCGAAGCGCACGAACGCGGCGTCGAACGCCTCGCGGCTGCCGTAGTGGTCGAGGTGGTCGGGATCGACGTTCGTGATGAGCGCGACGGCGGTGTCGTACAGCAGGAACGAGCCGTCGGACTCGTCCGCCTCGATGACGAAGAGGTCACCGCCGCCGATGCGCGCACCGACGCCGTACTCGCGGATGATGCCGCCGTTCACGAAGCTCGGGTCGGCGCCGAGCCGCGCGAGCGCCGTCACGAGCATTCCGGTGGAGGTCGTCTTGCCGTGCGCGCCGGCCACGGCGATCACGCGGTGCCCGCGGGTCAGCGCGGCGAGCGCCTGTGAGCGGTGCAGCACCGGGATGCCCCGGCGGCGCGCCTCGACGAGTTCCGGGTTGTCCGGCCAGAGCGCGCTCGTGACGACGATCGCGTCGCAGTCCGCGATGTTGCCTGCCGCGTGCCCGATCGCCACGGTCGCGCCCAGGTCGATAAGCGCGTCGGTCTGCGCGTTCCGCGCGCGGTCGGATCCGCTCACCTGCGCACCCTTGGCGATGAAGAGCCGGGCGATGCCGCTCATGCCCGACCCGCCGATGCCGACGAAATGCACCCGGTCGAGACGGTCGGGGACGGGCACGGTGAGATCGGGCTTGATCGTCATGCCGGCAAACCTACGCGGCCGCCGGCCCCGCGAGCCGATCGGGCCAGGCGCGTCATGCGCTCCGCTCCGTCCCGGACCGCGGCGCCCGCCGCCGCCGCGGTCATCGCGCCGCGCCGCGCCTCGTCGGTGAGCAGCGGGAGCACCTGCGCCCGGACGGCCTCGGGCGTGAAGTCCGCGTCCGCGACGAGCACGGCCGCGCCGGCCAGGACGGCGCCCGCCGCATTGAACCGCTGCTCGCCGTTGCCGACGGCATAGGGCACGTAGACGGCGGGGATACCGAGAGCGGCGAGTTCGCTCACCGTCGACGCTCCCGCGCGCGACACGGCGAAGTCGGCGGCCGACAGCGCGAGATCCATCCGGTCGCAGTACGCGAGCAGCCGGTATCCGTCGATGCCCGGGTCCGCGACCTCGTCGCGCCCGCCCGTGAGATGCAGGATCTGCCAGCCCGCCGCGACGATATCGGCGGCGGTCGCTGCGATCGTGCCGTTCAGGCGCCGCGCGCCGAGCGAGCCGCCGGTGACGAGCAGGACCGGGCGCTCGGCGGCGAACCCGAACTCGGCGAGCGCGGCCGGCCGCATCGCCGCGCGGTCGAGGTCCGCGATCTCCCGTCGAAGGGGCATGCCGGTGACCTCCGCATGCGGCAGCGGGGTGCCGGCGAAGGTCACGCCGACCGCGCGCGTCATGCGCGCGCCGAGCCGGTTCGCGAGTCCCGGCTTCGCGTTCTGCTCGTGGACGGCGATGGGGCGGCCGATGCGCCGCGCGGCGAGATACGCCGGTGCGGCCGCGTACCCGCCGAAGCCGATGACCGCATCCACCCCGCGCTCCTCGATGAACGCCTGCGTCCGCCGGATGGAGCCCCGCACGGCGGCCGGGAACGCGAAGCGCGGCCCGGTCGACTCGGCGCGGGAACGGCAGCCTGGGGATCGTGAGCAGCTCGTAGCCGCGATCGGGCACGAGGCGCGACTCGAGCCCCTCCGCGGTGCCGAGCACGAGCACCTCGTCGCCGTCCGCGGCGAGGGCGTCGGCGACCGCGAGCAGGGGGTTCACGTGTCCCGCCGTGCCGCCGCCGGCGAGCAGCCACCTGGTCATCGGTCGCCACCCGACGGCACGGCGGTCAGGCGCCGGCCGCCGGCGGGGTGCGCCTGCATGGCGGCCTGGCGGACCGGCAGCCGGCGCCGGCTGCGCGGCCCGCCCGCGAGCGAGCGAGATGATGCAGCCGACCGCCAGCAGGTTCGCGATCATCGACGACCCGCCGGCCGAGATGAACGGCAGCGGCACGCCGAACACGGGGGCGAACCCGAGCACGACCGCGATGTTCGCGAACGCCTGGCCGACGAGCCAGGCGAGCGTCGCGCCGGTCGCGGCCCTCGTGAACGGGTCCGTCGTGTGCCCGACGATCCGCAGGAACGCGATCGTCAGCGCCACGAACAGCACGATGAGCAGGCCGAGGCCGAGCAGACCGGTCTCCTCGCCGATGATCGCCGCGATGAAGTCGTTGTCGGCCTCGGGCAGCCACCCCCACTTCGATGCGGAGTTGCCGATCCCGACGCCGAAGATCCCGCCGGACGCGAGCGCCCATGTCGCCTGGGTGGTCTGCCAGCAGGTGCCGAGCACGTCGTGGGCGCAGCCGGACGTCCAGGCGCCGAGTCGCTCGACGCGCGACCCGCGCGTGACCGCGAGCAGCAGGAACGCGCCGGCGGCGAGCACGGCGGTGCCGACGAGCATCCGCTTGCGGACGCCGGCGAAGAACATGCCGCCGAGCACCATCAGGCCGATGACGAGACAGGTGCCGAGGTCGTGCCCCGCGGCGACGGCGCCGATCGCGATCGCCGCGATGAAGGCGACCGGCAGCAGGCCGACGCCGAGCCGTCCGGCCGGGCGCCTGGCGAAGAACGCGCCGAGCATGAGCACGAGGCCGAACTTCAGGAACTCGGACGGCTGCACGGAGACGCCGCCGAGCACGATCCAGTTCTGGTTGCCGTTCACGTCGCGGCCGAGCGGGGTGAGCGCGGTGGCGAGCTGCACGACGACCGTCGCTGCGAACACGATCGGGGCGACGCGCAGCCAGAACCCGCGGCGGAGCATCGTGGCGAGTCCGAGCGCCGCCACGCCGACGGCTTCGGCGACGGCCTGCCTGGTGAAGTCCGTGTACGGGTTCCCGGTCGCCTGCGAGGCCTCGACCGCCGAGGCGGAGAGCACCATCACGGCGCCGAACGCCGCGAGGAACAGCGCGATGGTACCGAGCAGCACGGCGTCGGGGCCGGCGAGTGCGCCGAGCGCCCTGGCGCCGGCGGCGGTCCGACGGACGAGCGTCGTGGGCAGGCGGACCGGCTCGCTCGACGCTGGCCTCATGTCGCGCATCCCGTCATCCAGTGCCGTCATCCGGCGGTTTCGACGGCCGCCCTGAACGCGTCGCCCCGCGCGGAGTAGTCGGTGAACTGGTCCATCGACGCCGCAGCGGGCGCCAGCAGCACCACATCCCCCGGGGATGCGAGCGACCTGGCCGCCGCGACGGCGAGCGTCATCACCCGGCCAGTCTCGCCGGGGTCGACACGCACGACCGGGACCGAGGCCGCGTGTCGCGCGAGCGCCGTCTCGAACGGGCCCGCGTCGACGCCGATCAGCACGACCCCCGCCAACCGGTCCGCGTGGGCCTCGACGAGGGGTGCGACGTCGACGCCCTTCGTGAGCCCGCCGGCGATCCACACGACGCGCGGGAAGGCCGTGAGCGACGCGTCGGCGGCATGCGGGTTCGTCGCCTTCGAGTCGTCGATCCAGGTGACGCCGTCGACCTCGCGGACGCGCTCGACGCGGTGCGGGTCGAGGCGGAACGTCGCGAGCGCCGGGCGGACAGCCGTGGGCGGGATGCCGGCGGCGAGCGCGAGCGCTGCGGCCGCCAGCACGTCCGCGACGAGGTGCGGTGCGGCCAGGTCGGCGGCCTCGAGGTCGTCGATGGAGGCGAGTTCCCGTGCGGCCCGCTGCCGGTCGGCGAGGTAGGCGCGGTCCACGAGCAGCCCGTCGACGACGCCGACCTCGGCGACCCGCGGTACGCCGCGGCCGAAGCCGATCGCACGTGCGCCGTCGACCACCTCGGCCGCCTCGACGAGCTCCCGCGTGGCCTCGTCCTCGACGTTGTAGACGCAGGCGATCCGCGTGCGCTCGTAGACGCGGCCCTTCGCCGCCCGGTAGGCCGCGGCGGAGCCGTGCCAGTCGATGTGGTCCTCGGCGATGTTGAGGCACGCGGACGCGAGCGGCGAGACCTCGCTCACCCAGTGCAACTGGTAGCTGGACAGTTCGACCACGAGCACGTCGTACCCGTCCGGGTCGCGCACGGCGTCGAGGACCGGTTTCCCGATGTTCCCGCACGCGACCGCCCGTCGGCCGGCGGCGACGAGCATGGCGGTGACGAGCCGCGTGGTGGTGGTCTTGCCGTTGGTGCCGGTCACGGTGATCCATTCGGCCGCCGGCCCGCGCGCGTCGCGGAGCCGCCAGGCGAGGTCGATGTCGCCGAGCACGGGGACCCCCTGCTCGGCCGCCCAGACGAGTGGTGGCGCGTCGGGGTGGAAGCCGGGGCTCGCGATCACGAGATCGGGGTCGATCGCGGCGAGCGCCGCCGGCTGCTCGTCGGGCGTCGCGACGGCGACCCGAGCCCCGATCACATCGAGCAGATCGGCGCGCTGCGGGTCGACCGAGGTGCCGACCACGGTCACGGCGCAGCCGAGCTCGCGCAGGGTGTCCGCTGCGGCGAATCCCGTGACGCCCGCGCCGAGTACGGCGACCACGAGACCCGCCCAGTCCGCGTGCCAGGAATCGAGCGCGGCGACCCGCGCGGCTCGGTCGTCGGGGCTCACGAGGTGCGCGAGAGCCACTCGAAGTAGAACAACCCGGCGCCGAGTCCGGCGAGCAGTCCCGCGATGATCCAGAAGCGGACGACGACGGTGACCTCCGCCCATCCCTTCAACTCGAAGTGGTGGTGCAGAGGACTCATCAGGAAGATCCGCTTGCCGTGGGTGATCTTGAAGTACGCGCGCTGCAGGATCACCGACCCGGTGACGATCACGAACAGGCCCCCCGTGAAGACGAGCAGCAGCTCGGTGTGGCTGCAGATCGCGAGTCCGGCGAGCGCACCACCGAGGCCGAGGGAACCGGTGTCGCCCATGAAGATCTGTGCGGGCGACGTGTTCCACCACAGGAACCCGATCAGCGCGCAGGTCACGCAGGTGGCGACGATGGTCAGCGCGAGCGGGTCGCGGACATCCGCGTAGCACTTGAACGTGTTCGCGGGGTTCGGCCGCAGCGCCTGGCAGGACTGCACGAACTGCCAGAAGCTGATCACGATGTACGAGCCGATCGCGAAGATCGAGGCGCCCGTCGCGAGGCCGTCGAGCCCGTCGGCGACGTTGACGCCGTTGGACGTCGAGGTCACGATGACCGCGACCCAGATGACGAAGACGATGGTGCCGGCGACCGAGCCGAACAGCACGACGAAGTCGAGCGGCGTCGAGCCGATCGACAGGTCGCGGATGAACGAGATCGTCGGTGCAGCGGGCGTGTTCCCCGCGCCGTCGGGGAAGTGCAGCGCCACCAGCGCGAATGCGGTCGCGACCACCACCTGCCCGGCGATCTTGGCCCAGCCGCCCAGGCCCAGACTCTGCTGCTTCCTGGTCTTCAGCAGGTCGTCGATGAACCCGACGAGGCCGAGTCCCACCATGAGGCCGAGCACCAGGACCGGCGACGGCTCGATCTGCGTCCCGGTCGTCAGTGTCCCGATGAAGTACCCGGCGACGCTCGCCAGGATCACGACGACGCCGCCCATGGTCGCCGTGCCGCGTTTCGCATGATGGCTGACCGGACCGTCGTCACGGATGAACTGGCCCCAGCCGATGCGGTGGAACAGCCGGATGAACAACGGGGTCAGCAGGAGCGTGAACGCGAACGAGACGAACGCCCCGACGAGGAGCGCGATCATCGCGGCGTCGCCGGTGCCACGCGTTCGGCGAACCGGTCGCCGAGCAGGCGCAGCCCCGCCGAGTTCGACGACTTGACCAGCACGGTGTCGCCCGGCTCGACGAGCGACTCGAGCAGGTCGAGCGCCTCGTCCTGATCGGCCGCGAACAGGCTCTCGCCGTCCCACGAGCCCTCGGCGGCGGCCGCGAGCTGGATCCGCCGGGCTCCCTCGCCCACGACGACGAGCTGGCCGATGTTCAGCCGGACCGCCAGGATGCCGATGCGCTCGTGCTCGCTCTCGGCGAGGTCACCGAGCTCGGTCATCTCGCCGAGCACCGCGACGGTGCGGCCGGGCGCGATCTGGACCAGCGTCTTCAGGGCCGCGGCCATCGAGTCGGGGCTCGCGTTGTAGGCGTCGTTGATCACCGTGACCGGGTTGGAGACGAGCACCTCCATCCGCCACCGCTCCGCGCGACTCACGGCCTCGAGTCCGGTGACGATCGTGTCGATGCCGATGCCGAGCGCATCGGCCGCGGCGGCGGCGGCCAGCGCGTTCGCGACGTGATGCTCGCCGAGCACGCGGAACCGTACTGGGCGGCGCTCGCCCCCCGGCAGGGACAGCGTGAAGCTCGTGCCGTCGATGCCGGCGACGACATCGGTCGCAACGACATCGGCGGCGCGCTCGGACGAGTAGCGGACCACGCGGGCGCGCGTCCGACCGGCCATGGCCGACACCCGGACGTCGTCCTCGTTCAGGACCGCGACGTCGGTGGGCAGCAGGCCGGTGACCATCTCCGACTTCGCCTCGACCGTGCGCTCGATGCCGCCGAACTCGCCCGCGTGGGCGAGACCGACCTTCAGCACGATGCCGACATCGGGCCGGACCATGCCGATCAGGCGCGCGATGTCGCCGACGTGGCTCGCGCCCATCTCCGCGACGAGATAGGCGGTGTCCTCCTGCACTTCGAGCATCGTGAGCGGACCGCCGACCTCGTTGTTGAACGAGGCGCGCGACGCGACCGTCGGTCCGGCGAGTGAACAGATGGATCGCAGCAGGTTCTTCGTGGTCGTCTTGCCGTTCGAGCCGGTGACCGCGACGACCTTCAGCGTGCCGCGCGCGCGCACGCGCGCGACGACCTCCGTCGCGAGCGCGCCGAGCGCATCGAGCACGTCGGGGACGATGATCTGGGGAACCGGCTGCTCGAGTTCGCGCTGCACGATGAGCAGCGCGGCGCCGGCGGCCACCGCCGCGTCGGCGAAGAGGTGACCGTCCGTGGTCTCGCCGGGCTTCGCGACGAACACCCCGCCGGGCACGATCTCGCGGCTGTCGGTCTCGACGGGGCCGCCGACCAGCCGGTCGCCCAGGCCATCGGGGACGAGACGGCCGCCGACGATCGCGGCGATGTCGGAGAGCGCGAGCCCGATCACTCGCTCGCGTCCCAAGCGGGGGGCGGGTAGCCCGCCTCGCTCAGCGCGGCACGGACGTCCGCTCGCGCGGAGTAGGGCAGCTTCACGCCGGCGACCTCTCGGTAGTTCTCGTGGCCGGGTCCAGCGTAGAGGATGGCGTCGCTCTCCCCCGCGAGTCCGAGTGCGGCCCTGACCGCATCGTGCGGGTCGGGCACCTCGAGGATCTCCGCGCCGCTGCCCACGCTCTGCGCGCCGTCGAGGAGGGCGCGCCTGATCGCCGCGGGGTCCTCGCTGCGCGGATGGAAGTCGGTGATGACGACGACATCGGCCTCACGGGCGGCGATGGCGCCCATGTCGCCGCGCTTCGTGGTGTCCCGGTCGCCGTCGGCGCCGAACAGCATCACGACCCGGCCGGGCGTGACCGCCTTGAGCGCGCGCAGCGTCGTCTCGAACGCGTCGGGCGAATGGCCGTAATCCAGGTAGAAGCGCGGGCCGCGCTCCCCCGACAGCTGCTCGGTCCGGCCGGGGATGAACACATCGATGCCGCCGTCGCGGTCGAGCGCGTGGCTGATCGCGTCGAGGTCCCAGTCGCCCTCGACGAGCATGACGATCGCGAGCGCCGCGTTCAGCGCCATGTACGCGCCGAAGAACGGCACGCTCGTCGTCAGCGATCGGCCGTCGGGCGACGTGACGCTGAAGGTGGTGCGGTCGGCCGTGCTCTCGCCGATCGTCACCTGCCAGTCGGCCTCCGCGTCGTGCTCGGCGACGGTGGCGACGGGGATGCGGGACTCGTCGGCGACCCGCCTGCCCCACGGCGAATCGGTGAGCGCCACACCGCGTTCGGCACGGTCCGGGTCGAAGAGCGCGAGCTTGGCCTCGAAGTACGTCTCGAGGTCCGCGTAGTCGTCGAGATGGTCGTGGGAGAGATTCGTGAAGCCGGCGACGTCGAAGACGACTCCGTCGACGCGATGCCTCGTCAGCGCCTGCGCCGACACCTCGATCGCGGCGGCGCGCACACCCGCTTCGCGCATCCGGGCGAGCATGCCGTGGAGCTCGCTCGCCTCGGGGGTCGTCAGCGACGCGGGGATGGACTCCCCCGCGATGCGTCGCTCGGCCGTCGAGGTGAGGGCCGTGGTCGCCCCGAGCTGCGTCAGAATCGCGTCGATCAGGTAGACGACCGAGGTCTTGCCGTTCGTCCCCGTCACGGCGAGCAGCTGCGGCAAATCGGACTCGGGATCGGTCCGGTAGATCCACGCGGCGATCTCGCCGAGCGCGGCGCGCGGGTCGGCGGTCACGAGGATGGGGACCTCGTCGTGCTCGCCGGCGAGGGACTCGGCGGCGACCGCGGCGCCCGCCCCGTCGGTCAGCACCGCGACGGCCCCCGCGCGGACAGCCTGGGCGGCGTACCGCGCGCCGTGCGAGTTGCGGCCGGGCAGGCCGACGTACAGGTCGCCGTCGGCGACCGAGCCGGACGAGACGGAGACCCCGGAGACCTCGATGTCGTCGAGCTCGCCGGTGGAGGTCAGCCCGAACGACTCGGCGAGCCCGGCGAGGGCCCGCGGCGTCGGGTACTCCGGACGGAGTATCGGACCGGTGGTCATGCGGGCTGCCCGCGGTGGATCAGATGGCTCGTGATCATCAATGCTCAGTATGAGGTGGGCAGGTTCGGGGACGAGGTGCCGGATGGGACGATCCCGTTCTCCTGCAGGACGCGCGCCATCACCTGACGGAAGACGGGCGCGGTCGCTTGGGAGGTGTTCATCTTAACCGCGTCGTCGAGGTCCACGTAGACCACGTATCGCGGATGGTCCGCGGGAGCGACACCCGCCATCGAGACCAGGAAGCCCTTCGCGTACCCGCCGTGGCCGTCCGACTCCTGCGCCGTCCCGGTCTTGATGCCGACGCGGTACCCGGGGATCCTCACGTCGGCGGCCAGCCAGCCTTTCGTCGCCACGTTCTCGAGCATCTCGACCGTCTGCTTCGCCGTCGTCGCAGAGACGACCCGCCGCGCGGCGCCTGCCGCGACCGGGTGGACCGTGCCGTCGGCGTCCGTGCAGGACTCGACGAGCGACACCGGCTCCCGCACACCGCCGTTGGCGAGCGTGGCGTACGCGGACGCGACCTGGATGCTGGTCGTCGTCATACCCTGCCCGAACATCGTGGCGAGCCTCGACTGGGGATCCCAGTCCGGCGCGTTCGCGCCCAGGGTGCCGCTCGCCTCCGCGCCGAAGCCGACCTCGGTCGCGGTGCCGAAACCGAACCGCTTGAGCACGTCGTACCTGGCCCGGTCGGACATGCGCATCCCGAGCTGGGACATGCCGGTGTTGCTCGACTGCACGAGGACCCCGGTCAGGGTGAGCCGCTCGTCGCCGTGGACCTCGTCGTCGTTGACGTCGGCACCCTGGGGCGTCGTGAAGCGGTACGGCGCGACCACGTGCGAGGCCGGCGTCGCCTTGCCCGCGTCGATGAGCGCGGCGGCGGTGATGGTCTTCATCGTGGATCCCGGCTCGAACGGGGCGGTGAAGGCGCGGGAGCCGAGCGCGGAGACGTCCGAGTCGGCGGTGGCGGCCACGTCGCCCGGATCGACGGTCGGCCAGTCCGCCACCGCGAGGAGCTTGCCCGTGGCGACGTCCTCGACGACGACGGAACCCCATTTGGCGCCGACCTCGCGCGCCCTGGCTGCGAGGGTCTGCTGCGCGAACCACTGCAGGTCGCGGTCGATCGTCAGCGTGACCGTGCCGCCCTGCTTCGCGCCCTCGGTCTGCACGGCGGTTCCGGGGATCGGCGTGCCGTCGAGCGCGCTCTCCGTCGTGACGCTGCCGTCGCGGCCGGCGAGGCAGCGCTGCTGGGCGTACTCGATGCCGGCCTGCGGGGTGCCGTCGGCGCTCACGAACCCGACGAGGTTGCCGGCCACCGCGCCGTTCGGGTAGGTCCGCTGGTCCACCTGGCGGTAGTCGAGCCAGTCGATGCCGAGCGCCTTCACGCGCTGCAGCGCCTCGAGCGTCGCGGCCTTCGCGATCATGGCGTACTGCGATGTCGGGTCGGTCGTGAGCGTCTTCCGGACCGCGGCCGCCGACAGGTGCGCGGCCGCCGCGATGCGGTCGGCGTCGCGAACGACGTGGCCCTCCCCGGCGGCGATCGCCGGTGAGGCGGTGATCTCGTAGCGCGGGACGCTGTCCGCCAGCACGACGCCCGAGGCGTCCGTGATGCTGCCGCGTTCCCCCGGCACGGTCGTCACGATCGAGCGCCGGTTCTCCGACTCCCTGTCCAACGCCGACGCCTGGACGAGCTGCACCGAGACGAGGCGGATCAGGAACAGGCCCGCGACGAGCAGCACGAAGAGCAGCACGACGATCGAGCGCCAGTACGCCCGCCTCGTCCGCGTCACGCATCCGCCCCTCACGCCGGTGCGCATGCATCGGCCGGAGCGACGCTACCCGCGCACTCGTGCGCGGGCGCCGTCCGCTCCTGGCGTGTCCGCGGCGGCTCGCGCTTCCGGCGGCCCGCGGGGCTCCGGTCGCCGCGCACACGTCCGGAGGGACCGCGCTAGTCCTTCGGGAGGGCGGCGTCCGGCGGGAGGGCGGCGTCCGGCACGAGCGCGATCGCGGCCCTCGACGTGCCGCGGTCGGCGGTCGTCACGCCGACGACGCGGCCGTCGGGCACCCGCAGGTACGCCGCCGAGACGGACGGCACCATGCCGAGGGCCGCGGCACGCTCGGCGAGATGCTGCGGCGCGGACAATGCCGCGAGCGTCTCCCGGCGCACCGCCTCCTCCCGCGCGAGCGCGACCGACTTCGCCCGAAGGGTGTCGATGGCATAGGCGCCGGAGGCCGTCTGGATGCTCAGCACGAGTTGCAGCGCGAGCACGCACCCCACACCGGCCAGCAGCGCTCCGGCGACGACGACGGACGGCTTCCTGCCGATCGCGTGCGCCGGCACGACGGAGAGCCCCCGGCGTGGGTCCGCCTCGACGGCGGACGCGCCGAGCGGCTCGAACGAGTGCGCGACGCCGGCCGGCCGTCTCGCGCTGTCGTAGGCAAAGGCAGTACTCATGAGCAGTCCCCCAACTGTCGTCATGGTGTGCGGCCAGGATCCCCCCGGAGCCTCGTCGCCGCACGCAACCGCACAGAGGCGGCCCTCGGATTCTCGCGCACCTCGGCCTCGGATGCACGCGGCGCGCCGCGGGACAGCATCTGGAAGGTGGGCCGATCGGATTCCGGCTCGATCGGCAGCCCCCGCGGCGCGGTCGAGACGGTTCGCGGGGCGATCGCGCGCTTCACGATCCGGTCCTCGAGCGAGTGGTACGACAGCACCACGATTCGGCCGCCGGTCACGAGCGCGTCCAGGGCGGCGGGGATCGCGGCGGCGAGGACCTCGAGTTCGCCGTTGACCTCGATCCGCAGCGCCTGGAAGACGCGCTTCGCCGGGTGCCCGGTGGCCGCCCTCCGCACCGCTGCGGGGGTCGCGGCCTCGATGACGTCGACGAGCTGCCGCGAGCGCGTCAGCCGCGCCGTGCGGCGCGCGGCGACGATGGCGCCTGCATAGCGCTGCGCGAGGCGCTCTTCGCCGTAGTCGCGGAAGATGCGCACCAGGTCGGCTTCGGGGTACCCGTTCACGACGGCTTCCGCCGTGGTCCCCTCGCCCTGATCCATTCGCATGTCCAGCGCGGTGTCACGTGCGTAGCTGAAACCGCGATCGACCTCGTCGAGCTGCATGGAGGAGACGCCGAGATCGAACAGCACCCCGTCCAAGCCGTCGATGCCGAGCTCGTCGAGCACGTCGGGGATGGCGTCGTACCGCCGGTGCACGAGATCGATGCGGTCGGCGAACGGCGCCAACCGCGCGCCGGCGAGCGCCAGCGCGGCGGTGTCCCGGTCGACGCCGACCAGGTGCAGTGCAGGGAACCGTTCGAGGAGTGCCCGGCTGTGGCCGCCTGCGCCGAGCGTGGCATCGAGCACGACCGCGCCCGGCCGGCCGAGCGCGGGTGCCAGGAGATCGAGCGTCGTGCCGAGGAGCACGGGCACGTGCGGGGGACGACCGCTTCCGTCGCCGTTCGACGACCGCGCCGCCGGATCCCCATCCGTTTCGTGTCGACCTGTCACCGGGGAAGTGTGACAGGGCTGACCGCCGACCTGGCACCGGGGAAGAGTGTCAGGGCGGCTGAACGGCTGGGAGTCCGGCGGCGCGGCGCGTCGGCGTCTCGATCAGAAGAGACCGGGGATGACCTCCTGACCGATGTCGGCATAGGCGTCCTCCTGCTCGGCGAGGTACCGCTCCCAGGCGCCCGTGTCCCAGATTTCGAGACGCGTGCCGACGCCCGCGACGACGAGGTCGCGGTCGAGCCCGGCGTACTCCCGGAGGGCGGAGGGGATGGTGACCCGACGTTGTTTGTCCGGCACCTCGGCGTGCGCGCCCGACAGGAACACGCGCAAGAAGTTGCGCGCGTCACGGCTGGTCACGGGGGCCTGCTGGATCGACTCGTGCAGGGCCTGGAAGTCGGCATCCGTGAACACGTAGATGCACCGCTCCTGTCCACGGGTCAGGACCACGCCGTCGGCGAGGTCCTCCGCGAACTTGGCCGGCATGATGATCCGCCCCTTCTCGTCGAGCTTGGGCGCGTAGGTACCGAGGAACACGGCACCCCACCCCCTCACGCGGTGCTGGTCTTGTTACTCCACCCTACTCCACAACACTCCACTTCCACCCCCGCGGAATGGTCACGTCTCCCCCGTGCCCGCAGCGCTCCCCACGGCCGTGTGCAACGACAAAAGCCCCCCGGGAGCCGAAGCTCCCGGGGGGCTGAAGACTGTTGGTGCGCTAGATGCGGCGCCTGCGGTCGAACCGACCGTTCACGCGACCGCCGAGTCGCTCCATCAGGCCGTTGCGCCTGCGCGGACGCACGCCACCGGCCGGGCGGCGGCTCATGGCCAGCAGGACGCCGGCGAACATCGCGGCGAAGCCGAGCACGCCGACGATCCAGGCATGGAGGGCGACCCCACCGATCAGGAGTCCGACGCCGCCGATGGCGAGCAGAATGCCGCCGATGATCGCCGTGTAATTGACTCCGACGCGAACGCGGTTGACCGCGGCGACGAACTCTGCGTCACCGTGGTAAAGACTGCGTTCCATCTCGTCGAGAAGTCGCTGCTCCTGCTCGGAAAGTGGCATTGGTCCCTCTATGCACTCGGCCTGGTCGCGGCCCACCGTCGACCACCGCAGCCAGTGTACCCAGGCGCTGCCCGGCTAGGCTAGCCGTCATGTCGCAGAGCGCCAGGCTCGTAGATCATGTTCAGGAGACGATCGGCGAATTCCTCGATCTGCGGGCCTCGATGCTGGCGTCGATCGCCCAGGAGACCGTGCCGTTCGCCACATTCGCGCGCGATCTGCTGGGGTCGGGCAAGCGGTATCGTGCGCAGTTCTGTTACTGGGGATGGCAGTCGGTACAGGGGTTCGACACGACCGTCGACCCGTTCGCCGAGCAGCGCAGGAGCGATCTGCCCGCGGTCGTGACGGTGGCGAGCGCGCTCGAGTTCTTCCACGCCGCCGCGCTCGTGCACGACGACCTCATCGACGCGTCCGACACCCGACGCGCGATGCCGAGCGTGCACCGGAGATTCGAACAGCAGCACCGGGATCTGGCGTGGGTCGGGGACGCCGCACGGTTCGGTACGCAGTCCGCCATCCTGCTCGGTGACCTGCTGCTCTGCTGGTCCGACGAGCTCTTCGCCACGGGCCTCGATCAGCTCGGGGATCCGGGCAGTGCGCTGGCCGCGCGGGCCGAGTTCAACCGGATGCGCCTCGATGTCACGGCGGGCCAGTTCCTGGACATCGTCGGCGAGGTGGCGTGGCCCCACGTCCCGGACGGTGACGCACTCGCGACGGCGGAGCAGGTGATCGTCTACAAGTCGGCGAAGTACTCGATCGAGGCGCCGCTCGCGATCGGCGCGAGCCTCGGCGGCGGCAGCATGCAGCAGCTCGCCTGCCTGCGCGCGTTCGGCCTGCCCCTCGGCGTCGCCTTTCAGCTGCGCGACGACCTGCTCGGGGTGTTCGGCGACAGCGAGCTGACCGGCAAGCCGGCCGGCGACGACCTGCTCGAGGGCAAGCGCACGGTACTCATCGCACTGACCCGCGAGGCGATCACGCCGTCCGCGCGCCGGACCGTCGACGAGTTGCTCGGCGACCGCTCGCTCGACGGCGAGCAGATCGCGATGCTGCAGGGGACGATCAGGGACTCGGGCGCGGTCGAGCGCGTCGAGGAGATGATCGCCGAGCAGGTCGAGCAGGCGGTCGAGGTCCTGGACGACGCCCCGCTGACCTCGGACGCGCGCCGCGCGCTGTCCGACCTGGCCGAGAGCGTCAGCACGAGGACGGCCTGACCGTCCCCCTCGGCTCGGCCCCCACCCCCTTCGCGGTGTAGGCATCACCGCGCGGTGGAGGCGGATCGGCGGCGTGTCGCCCTACGCCGCGCGGTGATGCCTACGCGGCGCGAAGGTGCACCGCGGGCCGAGCGCTGCGGTCAGAGCGCCAGGGCCTGAGCGACGCGGCGGACCTCGGCTTTGCGTCCGGCGCGCAGCGCGTCGATCGGGGCGGTGCCGAGCGACGGCTCGTCCTCGAGCAGCCAGTCGACGGCGCTGTCGTCGTCGAATCCGCCGTCACCGAGCAGGATCAGGGTGCCGCGCAACTCGCGGAGGGGCTCGCCGTCGCCGAGGAAGACCTCGGGGACACGGAGCACGCCGTCCTGCCGGACGGCGACGAGGTGACGATCCTCGAGCAGCCGGCGCACCCGTGATGGGGTGAGACCGAGCCGTTCGGCGACATCGGGGACGGTGAGCCAGACACGATCGGCGGACACGGGACAAGCCTCCCACGGCCGGCCCGCGTCCGAGGGACACGGGAAATGTTTCTGACACGTGAACTCGTGTCACACCCGCCACGTTCGTTGACTCGGGTACCTCGGTCTGCCACAGTGCTCCCCAAGCCTCCCGGGGGGAGCAGGCGAGATGGGGAAAACGGATGAGTTCGCTGTCCAAGGATGGACTGGAGCGGGTCGGGGCACGTGAGACGCGGGGGCGTCATGCGGCGCCACGACCGAAGAGACGCTTCTTGAGCGTAGGCACGATGCCGATGCTGTTGGTGAGCGCACTCGTCTCCTCCATCGCAGCGCCGGCTGAGCCGAGGGTCTCAACACGCTCTGAGAAGGGCGAGGTTCGGCCGGCGCCTTCCTTCGTCGTCCCGCGGGAACCCGAGCCGACCTGCGTCGTGCAGCCCGGCGAGCAGGTGTCGGACGTGGCTGCCCGCATCGGTGTCTCGACCGCGTCCCTCCTCACCATCAACGGCCTCGCCTGGCGGTCGTTCCTCACACCCGGCGACGCGCTGCGTATCCCGCAGGCCCGGTACGAGCCGCCGACCGCCGTGTCGCCGGAGCTCGCGCACCACGCCGTCTCCGACGGCGAGACCGCGGCGGCGATCGCCGGCGCGCACGGCGTCTCGACGGCGGCGCTCCTGCTCGCGAACGGGCTGTCCAGGGGCAGCCGCATCACGCCGGGACAGCACCTCGTCATCCCGCTGCGCGCCAGGCGTGCACCGAGCGGCGAGGTGCTCGCGCTGACCGGCGAGATGCTCGACCACGCCTGGGTCATCGAGTGCATCGGACTCGAGCTCGGCCTGCCCGAGGACGCGATCGTCATCGGGCTCGTGGCCGCGATGCAGGATTCGGCGCTGCGGAACCTCGACTGCGGCGAGTGGGATGCCCAGGGGCTGTTCCAGCAGCGGCCGAGTGCCGGCTGGGGCAGCGCCGCCCAGGTCAGGAACCCCGAGCACGCCGTGCGGGCGTTCTTCGGCGGCCCCTCGAGCCCCGTCGCCGGTCGTGTCACGGGCCTGCTGGACGTCGCCGGCTGGGAGTTCATGTCCGTCGGCGAAGCCGCGTACGCGGTTCAGCGGACAGGGTCGCCCGCCGCGTACGAGAAGTGGGAATCGTCGGCACGCTCCTGGCTCGGCGTGCTCCGCACCGCCTGATCGCGTTCGGCGGGTTCGAGCCACGCCGCCCTCGAGGGCACCGGCGGTCGGGGTGTCAACATAAGCTTCCGCCGTGACCGCGCCGACCACTGATCCGCTGGTCGGCCGCCTCGTCGACGGGCGCTATCAGATCCGCGCGCGCATCGCCCGCGGCGGCATGGCCACGGTCTACCTCGCGACCGATCTGCGCCTCGAGCGCCGCGTCGCGGTCAAGATCATGCACGCCCATCTCGCGGACGACGAGACCTTCAGGGACCGCTTCATCCAGGAGGCGCGGAGCGCCGCCAGGCTCGCGCACCCCAACGTGGTCAACGTCTTCGACCAGGGACAGGACGCGGGCCTCGCCTACCTCGTCATGGAGTACCTGCAGGGCATCACCCTTCGCGACCTGCTGGGCGAGTACGGGCGCCTCACTCCCGAGCAGACGATCGACATCATGGAGGCGGTGCTCGCCGGTCTGGTCGCGGCCCACAAGGCCGGCATCATCCACCGCGACCTGAAGCCCGAGAACGTACTGCTCGCCGACGACGGCCGGATCAAGATCGGCGACTTCGGCCTCGCCAGGGCCGCGAGCACGGCGACCGCCAGCGGGCAGGCGCTGCTCGGCACGATCGCGTACCTCTCCCCCGAACTCGTCACGCGCGGGATCGCGGACACCAGGAGCGACGTCTACGCCGTCGGCATCATGATGTACGAGATGCTCGTCGGCGAGCAGCCGTTCCGGGGCGATCAGCCGGTGCAGATCGCCTACCAGCACGCGAACGATCAGGTGCCGGCGCCGTCGCTTCGGAACCCGTCCGTGCCGCATGCGCTCGACGAGCTCGTCCTGTGGGCGACCGCCCGCGACCCGGAGCACCGGCCGAGGGACGCACGGGCACTCCTCGATCAGCTCTTCGAGACGCAGCACCGCATGCAGGACTCGGCCGATACGGGCTCGATCGAGCGGATCACCGCGCCCGTGCCGGCGACACGGCCGGTCGCCGTGCCCGTCGAGCCGACCGGCCGCCGCCGCAAGCCCCCGGTGGACGCCGCCGAGCGGCTCGCCGAGTCCGCGACTCGGGCGAGGAAGCGCGGCGTCTGGACGGTCGCGGTCGTCCTGGTCCTCGGCCTGCTCGCCGCGGGCGTCGGCTGGTACTTCGGGGCCGGACCGGGCGGCACCCGTCAGGTCCCGAAACTCGCCGGCATCTCGACGTCCTCCGCGGTGAGCCGGCTGAAGCAGCAGGGGCTCTCACTCGCCGGGTCGAAGCGGGTGTGGGACGCGCGCACGCCGGTCGGCGCGGTCTCCTCGACGTCGCCGGCGCCCGGGCAGCGCGATCGCGCCGGGGACCGCGGTCACACTGCTCGTGTCACGGGGCGGCCGCCCCGTCGCGGTGCCCGACGTGACGAAGCAGCGCGTCGACGCCGCGGAACACACGCTGCTCACGGACGGCTTCCGCGTCGCGACCGGCGCTGCGGTCTACGGCACCGCGACGCCGGACACCGTCGTCGAGGTCCGCGCTCCCGGCGGGGGCGAGCTCGGCGCGACCGAGCCGGCCGGCAGCATCCTCACGCTCGACGTCGCGGCGGGCCCGCTGCCCGAACTCACCGGGCTGACGCTCGCGAAGGCGACCTCGACACTCGCCGTGCTCGGCGTCCGCCTCGAGAAGTCCGGCAGCGCGTACGACGACGACGGCACCACGAAGCCCGGACAGGTGCTGAAGACCGAGACACCGAAGGGCGGCGTCCGGGCGGGCGGCACCGTGAAGATCGTCCTGTCGAAGGGCCCGCGCACCGTCGTGGTGCCGACGGTGATCGGCGACACGTGGGCCGAGGCGTCGCAGGCGCTGAACTCGGCCGGACTTTCGCCGATCACGCAGCAGACGCCGGGCGCGAGTGATCAGGTCACCGGCACCGTGCCGGCAGCCGGCGAGACCGCGCCGATCGGCGACACCGTGACCGTCGACTTCGGTACGTCGAGCTAGCGCGTCAGCGCGAGCTCTTCCGCGACCAGGAACGCGAGCTCCAGCGACTGCATGTGGTTCAACCGAGGGTCGCAGAGCGACTCGTAACGGGTCGCCAGTGTTGCCTCATCGATCTGCTCGGAGCCGCCGAGGCACTCGGTCACGTCGTCGCCGGTGAGTTCGACGTGGATGCCGCCCGGGAACGTACCCGCCGACCGGTGCGCCTCGAAGAACCCGCGGACCTCGTCGACGACGTCGTCGAACCGCCTGGTCTTGTATCCGGTCGGCGTCGTGAGGCCGTTGCCGTGCATCGGGTCGGTGATCCACAGCGGCTTCGACTCGAGGGTCTTCGCCGCCTCGAGCAGCGGCGGCAGTGCGTCGCGGATGCGGCCGGCACCCATGCGGGTGATCAGCGTCAGCCGCCCGGGCTCGCGCTGCGGGTCGAGCTTGTCGACCAGCGCTCGCAGGTCGTCGGGCGTCGTCGCCGGCCCGAGCTTGACGCCGATCGGATTCCGGATGCGCGAGAAGAAGTCGACGTGCGCCTCGTCGAGGGCTCGGGTGCGCTCGCCGATCCACACGAAGTGGCCCGACGTGTTCACGGGCGTCCCGTTGCGGGAGTCGATGCGGGTCATCGCCCGCTCGTACTCCATGAGGAGACCCTCGTGCGCGGTGTAGAACTCGACCCGGGTCAGCTCGTCGAAGTCGGCGCCGGCGGCCTCCATGAACTTGATCGCGCGGTCGATCTCCTGTGCCAGTCCGTCGTACCGCTGGTTCGCCGGGTTGGCCGAGAAGCCGCGGTTCCAGCTGTGCACCTCGCGCAGATCGGCGAAACCGCCCTGCGTGAACGCGCGGACGAGGTTCAGCGTGGCGGCGGCCGTGTGGTACCCGCGCACGAGCCGGCGCGGGTCGGGCGTACGCGAGGCGGCGGTGAAGTCGTAGCCGTTCACCATGTCGCCGCGGTAGGCGGGCAGCACGGTGTCGCCACGGCCCTCGAGATCGCTCGACCGTGGCTTCGCGAACTGGCCGGCCATCCGGCCCATCTTCACGACGGGCATCGACGCCGCGTAGGTGAGCACGACGGCCATCTGCAGGATGGTGCGGACTCGGGCGCGGATGCGGTCGGCCGTCGCACCCTCGAAGGTCTCCGCGCAGTCACCGCCCTGCAGCACGAAGGCGCGACCGTCGGCTGCGGCGGCGAGCCGGGTGCGCAGCTGGTCCACCTCACCCGCGAACACGAGCGGCGGCAGCGTCGAGATCTCCGAGGCGGTCACACGCGCCGCCTCGGAGTCGGGCCAGACGGGCTGCTGCCGGATGGGCAGGGTGCGCCAGTGGTCGAGACCGGCCAGCACCGCGGGGGTCGCCGGCACCGAGGGCTCGAAGGCGAAGGAGTTCGGGTCGTTCCACACGATCAGGCGGCCGCCTTCTCACGCAGGGTGGACGCGTAGACGTCCACGTACTCCTGGCCCGAGAGCCGGGCGATCTCCACCATGATCTCGTCGGTGATCGACCGCAGGATGAAGCGGTCGGACTCCAGCCCGGAGAACCTCGAGAAGTCGAGGGGCTCACCGATCACGACGCCGATGCGGCGTACCTTCGGGATCCGCTTGCCGATCGGCATGGCCTTCTCGGTGTCGATCATCGCGATCGGGATGACCGGCACGTGGCCCTGCAGGATCATCCGCGCGACGCCCGTACGGCCGCGGTAGAGCTTGCCGCTTGGGCTGCGCGTGCCCTCCGGGTAGATGCCGAGCAGGCCGCCGGAGCGGAGCACGCCGAGGCCGGTGTCGAGCGACGCCTCGCTCGCCTTGCCGCCGGAACGGTCGATCGAGAGCTGGCCGAGGGACCGCATCAGCGTACGGAGGATCCAGCCTTTCACACCCGACCCGGTGAAGTAGTCGCTCTTCGCGAGGAACGCGACCCGACGGGAGATCATGAGGGGCAGGAAGATCGAGTCGATGACCGACAGATGGTTGCTGGCGAGGATCGCGGCGCCGGTCGCCGGGATGTTCTCGATACCCGCGACCCACGGCCGGAATGCGCTGCGTACGTAGGGACCGGCGACGAAGTGCTTCAGCACCCAGTACAACATTGCGAGTCCCCGCCTCTCGGTGCGCGCACCGCCGTCAGATCAGACCGTCGAGCCTAGGGTATCGGGGCCCCCGGGCCCGGTGGCCTGTGGACCGTCAGGCCGACGGCAGGACCGTGACCGGAGGCTCGAAAGCCGTCCGCGCCAGATCGGCCGCACCGACGACGCCGGCGTCGTTCTCGAGCTCGGCGACCGCGAACACCGGCTCGGGGTGGTAGCCGCGCGCCGGCAGCGTCGCCTGGAACGCCTCTCGCACCGGCTCGAGCAGCTTCTCCCCGCCGATGCGACACCCCCGCCGAACAGGAACAGCTGCGGGTCGAGCACCGCCGCGAGGCTCGCGGACGCCTGGCCGAGCCAGCCGCCGAGCTGCTCAGGGCGGCGATGGCACCGGGGTCGTCGTCGGCGATGAGGCCGCCGACGATGGTGCCGTCGAGCGCGCCCGCCTGCTCGCGGGCCGCGGCGAGCGCGAGGCCGATCCCGCCGAGGTCGGCGATCTCGTTCGCCATCCGCATCAGGGCGCGGCCCGAGCCGTACTGCTCGATGCACCCGTGCTGCCCGCAGCCGCACGGCAGTCCGTCCGGGACCACCCGCAGGTGGCCGAGCTCGCCCGCGACGCCGAAGCCGCCGCGGAACAGGCGGTCGTCGGAGATGATCGCGCCGCCGACACCCGTGCCGATCGTCAGCATCACCATGTCCGAGACGAGACGGCCGGCGCCGAACCGGAACTCGGCCCAGCCGGCCGCGTTCGCATCGTTCTCCACCACGATCTGCAGCCCGAGGCGCGCCTCGAGTCGCTGCCGGAAGGGCTCGTTCCGCCACCGGATGTTCGGCGCGTAGTAGACGACGGACTGCTCGCGTCCACGAACCCCGCGGCCGCGACGCCGACCGGCAGCGTTCGGCCGTCCGCCAGACGAGCGATCATCTGCGCGACGGCGTCCTCGAGCGCCTGCGGGTCCGTCGCCTCGGTCGGGATGCGAGCGCTCGTGACGATCCCGCCGAATTCGTCGACGACCGCGCCCGCGATCTTGGTCCCGCCGATGTCGATGCCGATCGCGTGCACGTCCGCAGCCTAGAGCCCCGCGCGCGTCACGTGCCCGCTCGCATCCGCCGCCTAAGATCGGGCTCGTACCCGCACGTCCCGAAGGAGCCGCCGTGCAAACGACCTCTCAGCCGGCGCTCGTCGAAGCCGATCCCGACCTGTCGGTGGCCGGGCTGCTCGCCGCACGCGCAGCCGCGACCCCCGATCTCGCCCTGTTCGCGGTGCCGGACGGGGACGGCTGGCGCGACGTGACCGCCCGCGACTTCGAGCGGCAGGTGATCGCCCTCGCGAAGGGGTTCGTGGCCGCCGGACTCGAACCGGGCGAGCGGATCGGACTGCTCGCCCAGACGAGCTACGAGTGGACGCTCGTCGACTTCGCCGCCTGGTACGCCGGTGCCTTCGTCGTGCCGATCTACGAGACGAGCGCGCCGGAACAGGTGCGGTGGATCCTCGAGGACTCGGGCGCGGTCGCCGCGATCGTGCAGTCCCCCGAGCACTTCACCCGCGTCGACGAGGTGCAGGCGGACCTGCCTGCGCTGCGACGGATCTGGCAGATCGCGCTCGGCGACCTCGACAAGCTCGTCGAGCGTGGCGCCGCGGTGGAGGATGCGGAGATCGAGCGCAGGCGCCTGCTCGCGAAGCAGATCGACATCGCCACGATCATCTACACCGCGGGAACCACCGGCCGGCCGAAGGGGTGCGTGCTCACGCACGGCAACTTCGTCGAGCTGTCACGGAACGCGGCCGCGGCGATCCCGGAGGTCGTGAACGAGACGTCGTCGACGCTGCTGTTCATCACGACCGCGCACGTCTTCGCGCGCTTCATCGCCGTGCTCAGCGTGCACGGCGGCGTGCGCGTCGGACACCAGGCCGACACGAGCAGGCTGCTGCCGGCGCTCGCGAGCTTCCGCCCCACGTTCCTGCTCGCGGTGCCGCGCGTCTTCGAGAAGGTGTACAACTCGGCGGAACAGAAGGCCGAGGCGAGCGGCCGCGGCAACGTCTTCCGGTGGGCCGCCGCCGCGGGCATCGCCTATTCGGAGGCCCTCGACTCGGGCCGCGTCCCGCTCGCCGTGCAGGCGAAGTACCGCGTCGCCGACGCGTTGGTCTTCCGCACGCTGCGCAAGGCGCTCGGCGGCCGCACCGCGTGGGCGGTCTCGGGTTCCGCGCCGCTCGGGCACCGGCTCGCGCACTTCTATCGGGCGATCGGGGTGAAGATCCTCGAGGGGTACGGCCTCACCGAGACCACGGCGCCGATCAGCGTGAACCGGCCGACACGGTTCCGGATCGGCTCGGTCGGCCCGGTGCTGCCGGGTGTCGACGTCCGGATCACCGATGACGGCGACATCGAGACGCGCGGCATCAACCTGTTCCGGGAGTACTGGAATCAGCCGGAGGCGACCGCGGAGGCGTTCGACGGCGACTGGTTCAGGACCGGCGACATCGGCGCGATCGACGCGGACGGCTACATCACCATCACGGGGCGCCGCAAGGAGATCATCGTGACCGCGGGCGGCAAGAACGTCGCTCCGGCCGAGCTGGAGGATCCGATCAGGGCGAACCCGATCGTCTCCCAGGTGGTCGTGGTCGGCGACGGCCGGCCGTTCGTGGGTGCACTCGTGACGCTCGACATGGAGATGGTGCCGGCGTGGCTCGCCCACCACGGGCACGCGGGCGACGTGACGCTCGAGCAGGCGGTCGAGTTGCCGGCCGTGCGCGAAGAGATCCAGCGGGCGATCGACGCCGCGAACACGCGCGTCTCCCGTGCGGAGTCCATTCGCGCGTTCCGGATCCTCGACTCCGAATGGACCGAGGCGAGCGGGCACCTGACGCCCAAGCTCAGCATCAAGCGAAACGTGATCCTGAAGGACTTCGCGGGCGAGGTCGACGCCCTGTACGCCGACGCGAAGGCGGCGAGGGCCGCGCACCCCGCCTGAGCCGCGGCCGGCGTCAGAACCAGGGGGCGCGCCGCACCGCCGCCATGGCGGTCTTGCGCACATCGGGGGCGAGCCGCTGCAGGTAGACCATCCCCTCGAGGTGGTCCTGCTCGTGTTGCAGGGCCTCAGCCAGGACACCCTCCCCCACGATCTCGACCGGGTTCCCATCGAGGTCGCTGCCACGGGTGCGTGCCCACGGATGGCGCACCGTCGGGAACGTGAGGTCCGGCACCGACAGGCAGCCCTCGTCCATGGGCACCGGCGTACCGCGGGTCTCCACGAGCTCGGGGTTCAGCACGTACCCGGCCACGCCGTCGACCGCGTAGGCGAACGCGCGGAGCGCGACCCCGATCTGGTTCGCCGCGACACCCGCGCGGCCCGGCACCGCGACCGTGTCCATCAGGTCCGCCACGAGCGCGCGCACCCCGTCGTCCACGACGCCGACCGGCTCACTGCGCTGCCTCAGCACCGGGTCGCCGAACAGGCGGATGCTTCGCTCGGCCACTGCCTTCGGTCAGATCACGCGACGCGCGGGCAGCCCGTCGACGACGAGTGCGGCGAGCTGACGCGCGGCGTCCTTCGTGACCTGCTTGAGGTCTTTGAACGACACGACCGAACCGGCGGCGAGTTGCGGGTCGTACGGGATGCGCACGATCTCGCGCACGCGGGACGCGAAGTGCGCCTCGATCTCGTCGAGCTTCACCAGGTTCGTGCCCTGCGTCGCGGTGTTCAGCGCGACGATCGAGTTGCGGACCAGGTCCCCGTAGCCGTTCGCCTCGAGCCACGTGAGCGTCTCGGACGCGAGCCTCGCCTCGTCGACGCTGCCGCCGGAGACGATGACGACGCTGTCGGCGCGCTGGAGTGTCGCGCGCATGACCGAGTGCACGATGCCCGTGCCGCAGTCGGTGAGCGCGATCGAGTAGAACCGGGCGGCGAGGTCCGCGACCACGTTGTAGTCGTTCTCGTCGAACGCCTCGGACAGCAGCGGGTCGGTGTCCGACGCCAGGATGTCGAGCCGGGTCTCGTCGCGGGACACGAGTGTGGAGAAGTCCGTGAACCCGTTGATGGCGTTCGCCCGGGTCACGACATCGCGGACCGTCGCGCGCGTCTGCTTCGTGACCCGCTCGGACAGCGTGCCGCGGTCGGGGTTGGCGTCGATCGCGATGATGCGGTCCTCGCGGAGCGAGGCGAGCGTCATGCCGAGCAGGGTCGTGACCGTCGTCTTGCCGACGCCGCCCTTGCGGGTCAGCACCGGCACGAACCGTGTGCCGCCCTCGAACTGCTTCGTGATTCGGGCGATCTGGTCCTTGCGGATGCGCTCGGCCGCGTTGTCCCCGAGATTGAGGCCGTGGAAGGTGACCGCGTAGACGAACTTGTTCCAGGCGCCGGTCGGTTTGGGACGGATTCGGCCGCCGCCCTCGATGAGGCGGTCGGGGGTGAGCATCGCGGCTGATTCCGGCACGGTGCTCGGCAGGCCCTGTTTGCGGTCGCGCCTGGTCGACGGCGGCAGCGTTTCGAGCCTCGGCACCTCGCCGGTCTCACCGGGGATGTGGCCGCCGAACGTCATCGGGCTGATCGGCGGCGTGCTGCCGGTGGTGGTCGGACCACCGAGGAGCGCGTCGAACGCGGAGCCGGTGCGGCGGGACGCGGACGAGCCGACTCTGGGCTGCGGGCCGGTGGTGGTCGCACGCGGCTGCGGGCCGGTCACGTGGCCGACCGGGCCGCTGAGCTGCGGCATGCCGCCGGTGTAATGCCCGTGGGAGTGGGAGTGCGAGTGCCCGTGATCGGGCCGGTCGGCCGGCGTCTGCGGGATCGTGGTGATCTGCACGCTCGACGTCGTCGGCGCGCCGAGATCGATGAGGCCGGGGTCGACGGTGACGTCGTCGATCGCGACGGCGGCCTCGTGTTCGGGGACGTCCTGCACCGGCGCGGGGGGCAGATCGACCTCGATCGTGAGGTTCTCCGCCCGCGAGATGCGGCCGGCCTGGGCTTCGGCTGCGCGGGTGACGAGCGCGACCGGCAGGGAGTCGTCGCTGAACTCCGGACGGTCGCCGATCCGCGTGCCATCGAGCAGGCCTCCGGCGGAGTCCGGCTTGGTACGTTTCGTGGCCACTACGGGGTGCTCCTCGAGAAGGAGATCTGGGGGGTCCTGACGCACTCGACGTCAGGCCTCAACTGTAACTTGAGGCTTTGCCGCGTCGGGGTAGGCGACACGGCGCGTTCGCCCACTCTGCGCCGATCCGGCATGGATGGCAAACCATTCACCCGATGGCGAACGCCTGATCAGAGCGAATTACACGCGTGAAAGACGAAATTCGCCCTATTCGACGACGGCGAGCAGGTCCTGCGCTTCGACCTGCGCGGTGCCGGAGACGGCGAGCCTGGTCACCTTCCCGGCGACCGGTGTAGTGATCGTGGCCTCCATCTTCATGGCCTCGATCGTCGCGACGGGGGCGCCCGCCTCGACGGCGTCGCCGACGGCGACCTTCATCGTCACGACACCCGCGAACGGCGCCGGCACGTGCCCGGGACGGTTCGGATCGGCCTTCTCCGCGGTGGTCGCGGTCACGGCGACGCTTCGATCGCGCACGTAGGTGGGGCGCAGCTGCCCGTTCAGCGTCGTCATCACCGTGCGCACGCCCGTCTCGTCCGCATCGCTGATCGACTGCAGGGTGATGAAGAGCTGCACGCCGGGTGCCATGTCGACCACGTGCTCGGCTCCTGGCTGCAGCCCGTACAGGTAGTCGGACGTGTCGAGGATCGACAGGTCGCCAAACAGCTCGCGGAGCTCCGTGTACTGCTTCGTCGGCACGGGGAACAGCAGCCGGTTCAGGGCCGACCGGCGTGAGCCGCTGTCCCCGTCGAGCGCCGCCTGGTCCGCATCCGTCAGCGGCGTCGTGCCGATCTTGACGGTGCGTCCTGCGAGCACCTTCGTGCGGAACGGCTCCGGCCATCCACCCGGCAGGTCGCCGAGCTCGCCGGCCATGAAGCCGATGACGGAGTCGGGGATGTCGTAGTTCTGCGGGTTCGCCTCGAAGTCGGCCGGGTCGGCGCCGACCGCCGCGAGCTGCAACGCGAGGTCCCCGACGACCTTGGACGACGGTGTCACCTTCGGAATGCGGCCGAGGATCCTGTTCGACGCCGCGTACAGGTTCTCGACCGTCTCGAAATGGTCCGCCAGACCGAGGGCGATGGCCTGCTGCCGCAGATTGGACAGCTGCCCGCCCGGGATCTCGTGGTCGTACACGCGGCCGGTCGGTCCGGGCAGACCGGATTCGAACGGCGCGTACAGGGCCCGCACGGCCTCCCAGTACGGCTCGAGGTCGGACACCGCGCGCAGACCGATCCCCGTGTCCCGTTCGGTGTGCGCGAGCGCGGCGACCAGGGCGGATGCGGAGGGCTGGCTCGTCGTGCCGGCCATCGGCGCGCTCGCCACGTCGACCGCATCCGCACCCGCGGCACTCGCCGCGAGCAGCGTCGCGAGCTGGCCGCCCGCGGTGTCGTGGGTGTGCACGTGCACCGGCACGTCGAACTCGCGGCGGAACGCGTCGACGAGCTTGGCGGCGGCCGCCGGACGCAGCAGGCCCGCCATGTCCTTGATGCCGAGCACGTGTGCGCCCGCGGCGACCATCTGCTCGGCGAGCCGCACGTAGTAGTCGAGCGTGTAGAGATCCTCAGCGGGGTCGAGCAGGTCGGCCGTGTAGCAGACCGCCGCCTCGGCGACGGCGGTGCCGGTCGCCAGGACGGCGTCGATCGCCGGCCGGATCTGGCCGACGTCGTTGAGCGCGTCGAAGATGCGGAACACGTCGACGCCGGTCGCCGCGGCCTCCTCGACGAACGCGTCCGTCACCTCGGTCGGGTACGGCGTGTAGCCGACCGTGTTGCGGCCCCGCAGCAGCATCTGGATCGCGATGTTCGGCAGCGCCTCGCGGAAGAGGGCGAGCCGCTCCCAGGGGTCCTCGCCGAGGAACCGCAGGGCGACGTCGTAGGTGGCGCCGCCCCACGCCTCCACCGAGAGCAGTCCGGGGGTGAGTCGTGCGACGTAGGGGGCGACGCGGACGAGGTCCTTCGTCCGCACGCGCGTCGCGAGCAGGGACTGATGCGCGTCCCGGAACGTCGTCTCGGTGACGGCGAGTGCCGTCTGTGCACGCAGGGCCTTCGCCCAGCCGGCTGGGCCGAGCTCGACGAGGCGCTGCCTCGATCCCTCGGGCGCCGGCACGGCCAGGTCGACGGGCGGGAGCTTGTCCGCGGGCTTCGGACCGCGCGGCTTCGCGCCGTTCGGCTGGTTGACCGTCACATCCGACAGGTAGTTCAGGTACTTCGTCGCCCTGTCCTTGCCTGCGGGCTGCTTGAAGAGCCCAGGACGTTCTTCGATGAACGCGGTCGAGAGATCCCCGGCCGCGAAGGACGGATCGTCGATCACGGCCTGCAGGAAGGGGATGTTCGTCGCGACGCCGCGGATGCGGAACTCGGCGAGCGCCCGCCTGGCGCGCGCCACCGCCGCAGGGAAGTCGCGACCGCGGACGACGAGCTTCGCGAGCATCGAGTCGAAGTGCGGGCTGATCTCGGCGCCCGGGTTGACCGTGCCGCCGTCGAGCCGGATACCCGCGCCGCCGGGCGACCGGTACACGCAGGATTCGGCCGGTGTCCGGCCGGAAGTTCTGGTTCGGGTCCTCGGTCGTGATCCGGCACTGCAGCGCGGCACCCCGGATGGAGAGGTCCGCCTGCGCGAGCCCGAGGTCCGCCATCGACTCCCCCGCGGCGATGCGCATCTGGGACTGCACGAGGTCGACGTCCGTGATCTCCTCGGTGATCGTGTGCTCGACCTGGATGCGCGGGTTCATCTCGATGAAGACGTGCTGGCCGGCCCGCTCGCCGGCGGTGTCGAGCAGGAACTCCACGGTCCCCGCATTCACGTAGTCGATCGACTTCGCGAACGCGATCGCGTCCCGGTACAGGGCCTGCCTGGTCTCCTCGGGCAGGTCGGGCGCCGGCGCGATCTCGATCACCTTCTGATGGCGTCGCTGCACCGAGCAGTCCCGCTCGAAGAGGTGCAGCGTCGTGCCCTGGCCGTCGGCGAGGATCTGCACCTCGATGTGCCTTGGGCGCAGCACCGCCTGCTCGAGGAACATCGTCGGGTCGCCGAACGCCGCGTCCGCCTCGCGCATCGCCGCCGCGAGGGCGTCCGGCAGGTCCTCGCGGCGCTCGACACGGCGCATCCCGCGGCCGCCGCCGCCCGCTACCGCCTTGGCGAAGATCGGGAATCCGATGCGGTCGGCGGCCGCGATGAGCGCGTCCACATCCGTGGTCGGGTCGCTGGAGGCGAGGACCGGGACTCCGGCCGCGATCGCCTGCTGCTTGGCCGTGACCTTGTTCCCCGCGTTGCGCAGCACCCGAGCGGGCGGGCCGATGAAGGTGATGCCCGCGTTCTCCGCCGCTTCGGCCAACTCGGGGTTCTCCGAGAGGAAGCCGTAGCCCGGGTAGATCGCATCGGCGCCGGAGAGTCTCGCTACCCGGATGATCTCGGCCACGTCGAGGTAGGCCCTGACCGGATGGCCCTGCTCCCCGATCTGGTACGCCTCGTCGGCCTTCAGGCGGTGCAGCGAGTCGCGGTCCTCGTACGGGAACACCGCGACGGTCTTCGCACCGAGCTCGTACGCGGCCCGAAACGCCCGGATCGCGATCTCGCCACGGTTGGCGACCAGGATCTTGTCGAACACGCCCAACACTTCCTCGCGTCGTCGCACGGCCAGGCGCAACGGCCCGCTCGGTCTATGAAGCTAACGTAGAGGCCGTGCATGTGCTGAGCGTCAGCTCGCTCAAGGGCGGGGTCGGGAAGACGACGGTCACCCTCGGTCTCGCGTCCGCAGCGTTCGCGAGGGGGGTGTCGACGCTCGTCGTCGACCTCGATCCACAGTCCGACGTCTCGACGGGCATGGATGTGGGCCAGTCGGCCGCATCCGTCGCCGATGTGCTGGCGAACCCCAAGGAGAAGATCGTGCGCTCGGCGATCGTGCCGAGCGGCTGGACGCACGGCCGCGGCGGCGTCGTCGACGTCATGGTCGGGTCGCCCGCAGCCATCAACTTCGACGGACCGCACCCGTCAATCCGCGACATCTGGAAGCTCGAAGAGGCGCTCGCCCACGTCGAGGCCGACTACGAACTCGTGCTGATCGACTGCGCGCCGAGCCTGAACGCGCTCACACGGACCGCGTGGGCGGCGAGCGACCGGGTCTCCGTCGTCACCGAGCCCGGCCTGTTCTCCGTCGCCGCCGCCGACCGGGCGCTGCGCGCGATCGAGGAGATCCGCCGCGGCCTGTCGCCGCGGCTGCAGCCGCTCGGCATCATCGTGAACCGTGCCCGCATGCAGAGCCTGGAGCACCAGTTCCGCATCAAGGAGCTGCGCGACATGTTCGGGCCGCTGGTCCTCGCGCCGCAGCTGCCCGAGCGCACGTCGCTGCAGCAGGCACAGGGCGCCGCGAAGCCGCTGCACATCTGGCCGGGCGAGAGCGCGCAGGAGCTGGCGGGCATGTTCGACCAGCTGCTCGACCGCGTGCTGCGCACGGGCCGCGTCGGCGACCACCAGGCACCGGCCGGGACCGCCACCCGCGTCTGACCCGGGCGGAGGGGCGGGCGCACCCGGCCTCCGATCGACTGCGCCGAGCACCTCGGCAGGACTCACGCGCTCGGGCAGGACGATGGCGCACATGTGACCTGCCCAGGTGCGTGCGTCCTGCTCGGGTGGCGATCGTCCTGCTCAGGTGCTTCGGGCGGAGGCCGGAGGAGGCCGGAGACAGGAAGAGCGGAGCCGCCGGCATGTGTGCCCGGCGGCTCCGCTCGAAGCCTTGTCTCGCGCGGCCCTCAGCCTGCGCGAGTCGCTCTGCGCTGCGCGAGCTCGTCCATCGGATCGGACTGGCCGGCGTTGATCTCGATCAGCGTCGCCTCGACGTCACGCAGCACCTTGCTCACCGCGATCGCGAACACGCCCTGGCCACGATTCAACAGGTCGATGACCTCGTCGTTGGACGTGCACAGGTACACGCTCGCGCCGTCGCTCATCAGCGTCGTCCGCGCGAGATCGGTCACACCCGATTCCCGCAGATGCCCGACAGCCGTCCGGATCTGCTGCAGGGAGATCCCTGTGTCCAGCAAGCCCTTGACCAGCTTGAGCACCAGGATGTCGCGGAAACCGTACAGTCGCTGCGAGCCGGAGCCCGCCGCTCCCCTGACCGTCGGTTCGACGAGACCCGTCCGTGCCCAGTAATCGAGCTGTCGATAGCTGATACCGGCGGCGCGCGCCGCGATGACACCGCGGTACCCCGCCGTGTCATCCCATTCCGGCATGCCGTCCGTGAACAGCAAGCCGGGGTCGTAGCGGTCGCTACGATTCACCTCAGTCATTTAGGACTGCCTTCCACCCCCCGCGGGCCGCCAGCGACGGCACCGAACTGTGGTAGACGCTACAGAGGCAATGCCCGTCCGGCAACGACATCCGCGAAAAGCCGTGCGGCGTGTCGGGCTCATGGCGGCGGCGGGCGCTCCCTCTGCGGGCGTCAGGACGCGTGTTTCGCGAGTTGTCTGCGCACGAGACCCGCCCGCACGGTGTCGATCTGGCCCGCGAGCTCCACCGCCCGCTCGTCCGCTTTGACGCGGCTCGCGGCATCGGGACGGCGACGGATCGGCAGCAGCGCGTTCGCGATCAGCTCGGTCTCCCGCTCGACCGCGATGCGCATCGCGCGCAGGTGCCGCGGTTCGATGCCGGCGTTCGCGAGGTCCGCGAGTGCGCGGAGCGTCGTCACGGCCTCCTCGTCGAACGTGTCGCTCGCCGCGATCAGTCCGGCCGTCACGGCCTCCCGCAGCAGCTCGGCGCTCGCGCCCGCCTCGACGAGCAGCTCGTCGCGCAGGTAGCGGTGGGCCGACAGGACCGAGATCGCGCCCGTCTGGGGCGTGCCGGGCCACTCGGGGTTCCGGCCGGCGTCGACGTCTGCGAGATAGCGGCGGATGACCTTCAGCGGCAGGTAGTGGTCACGCTGCAGCAGCAGCACGAGCTTGATCCGCTCGATGTCCTCGACGGAGAAGTTGCGGTACCCGGATGCGGTCCGGGCGGGCGTGATGAGTCCGCGGTCCTCGAGGAAGCGCAGCTTCGACGGGGAGAGTTCGGGGAACTCGTCCGCGAGCCGACTCAGCACCTGTCCGATGCTGAGCGGCGAGATCGCGGGCTGCGGTGCACGGCCGGCAGGCACGGCACTCATCAATTGGCCACCAGACCCGCGACATCGAGCCGCGATGCGAAGAACGTGAGACGGAACTTGCCGATCTGCACCTCGGCGCCGTCGGTGAGCAGCGCGGTCTCGATCCGCACCCCGTCGAAGAAGGTGCCGTTGAGGCTGCCGAGGTCCTTGACCTCGAAGGCGGTGCCGTGGCGGAGGAACTGCGCGTGACGCCGGGAGACCGTGACGTCGTCGAGGAAGATGTCCGCCGACGGGTGACGACCGGCGGTGGTCACGTCCTCGTCGAGCAGGAACCGCGCACCGACGTTGGGACCACGACGCACGACCAGCAGCGCCGACCCGGAGGGCAGCGCGGCGACCGCGGCCTGCTCCTCGCTCGAGCGGCCCTGCAACTGCGCGAGCTGCGACGCGAACTCGTACCCGAACGACGCGGTCGTGTCGGTCGAGTACGGGTCCTCCCCGGCGTGCCGGGGACGGTGCTCACGCGGCTCGTGGTCATCGACCATTCGGTGGCCTCCTTTGGTCGACCAGGGTAACGGATGACGTCGGCGTGTCGTCCCGCCGTTCTCGGATCATCCGTGCCGTCGCGAAGGCGTAGCCGATGCCGGCACACCAGTAGACGACGGCCCCGACGACCGCGATCCCGATGCCGATCGGCGTGACCCAGCCGCCGATCCCCGGTGCCGCGTAGCCGAGCACGAGGATCGGCAGCGCGGCCAGCAGGATGAACGTGCCCGTCTTCCCGAGCATCGAGACGGGCATCGGCAGCAGCTCGTACCGGGCGAGCAGGACGCCGAGCACGAGCAGGAACGCCTCGCGGGCGAACACGACGATCACGAGCCACCACGGCAGGATGTCCCGCCAGGCGAGACCCAGGGTGACCGCGAAGATGCAGAGCCGGTCGCCGATCGGATCGAGGATCTGCCCGACGCGGCTGACCTGGTGCAGCCGGCGAGCCAGGAACCCGTCGAGGAAGTCGGTGAGGCTCGCGACCACGAGCGTGATGAGGGCGGCGACGTCCGCGCCGGTCAGCAGGTAGCCGAGGAACACCGGGATGAGTGCGATGCGCACGAGTGAGAGCAGGTTCGGGATGGTGACGATGCGGTTCGTCACCTGCTCCTCCGGGGTCTGTCGCACTCCGAGAGTGTAGGAGGCGCGGCGCACAGCGCGGTGCCCCCCATCGCGGAGGGTGGCCCCGTCGGGGGTGATGCGTACGCTCGTGGGCATGTCCTGCATCCGCTTCACCACGAGTGCGCAGCGCGAGGCGATGCGCGGCCGCGAGCCGCTCTCGAACGAGGATGCGGCGGTGCTGCACCTCGCGCCGCCGATCACCGAGAGCAAGCTCGCCCGGCTGCGTCTGCTCGCGAAGCACGAGTCCCCCGGCATCCGCCGGGCGGCGGCCTCGAGCCGTCACGCGCCCGAGGACCTGCTCGCCGAACTCGCCGGCGATCCCGACGCGACGGTGCGCGCCGTCGTCGCCCGTAACGAGACGACGCCGTGCGGGGTGCTCACGGCGCTCGCCGACGACCCCGACGAGCAGGTGCGGTCGTGGCTCGCCGTGAACTTCTTCGCGCCGGCCGAGGCGATGGCGAAGCTCGCCGACGATCCGGCACCGCAGGTGCGTCGGCTCGTCGGGTGGAAGACGAGCCTGGCCGTCGGGACCGCTTAACCCGTCGGCTCCGGCAGCCGGTCGCGCAGCCATCTCGGCCCGACGACCGATGCGCCGGCGGCGCGGACCCGGTCGCCGAGCGCGCGATCCGCGGTGACGACCCAGGTCGGTGCCGCAGACGCCCGCACGGTCGTCACGATGCTCGTGTCACCGTCGTGCGGCGCCTCGACGACCGTGATCCCTGCGGGCTCGACGGCACCCTTGGCCGCGCCTTCGACCACGGCGACCACGTCGGGCCACCACCGGTCGATCGCCGAATCGGGCAAGGCCGTTCCGTCGGCGGCGAATGCGGCGAGCGCGAGCAGCAGGCGCGCGGCGGCACCCTGCCGGTCGCGCCACCAGCCGTCGGGTGTCGACCCCATGACGTTCGCCACATCCACGACGATTCGTGGCCGGTCACCGAGCAGCGGGCGCAACGTCGGCCAGGCGGCACCGAAGCCGGGATGCAGCGCACGATCCGCCACGTCGTCGGCCGCGACCCAGGCGAGCGCGGTGCTCTCCGCGTCCGACACCGAGACGGCGAGCTCCGCAGGCGCCTGCGCGGCGACCGTCGTGTAGGACCAGGCGCCGAGGTCCAGCACCGATTCGAACAACGGCTCGAGCGCGGTGGTGTCGATCCCGGTCTCCTCGCGCGCCTCGCGGAAGGCCCCGTCGCGGGCGCTCTCCCGCAGGTTCCGCGCACCCCCTGGCAGACCCCAGGTGTCGCCGAAATGACTCCACGGAATGCGGTGCTGGAGCAGGACAGAGCCGCTCGGGCTCACGGCGAGCAGACCGGCCGCCCCGGCGCGCCCCCACGCTCGCCGCCCGTCGCCGAGATCGACCCAGCCGTCCGCGTCACCGCGCTGCAAGCCGTGCGGCGGTCCGGCCGGCGGGTGCGCATCCACCTCTCGAGCGTAGAGCGCATGCGGAGCGCCGTCCTGCCTGGACAGGACGGCGCTCCGTTCGGATGGGTGACCGTTCAGGCCGTGACGAGTTCGTCCGCGCTGACGTCGGCGGTCTCGCGCTTGGCACCCGGGCGGACGAATCGCTTGAGTCCGACGAGCACGAAGCCGGTGACCGCGGAACCGATCGCGATCGAGATGAACCACGCGATCGGGTTGTTGATCGCGAAGAAGACGAAGATCCCGCCGTGCGGGGCGCGGCTCTGAATGTTCAGCGCCATCGACAGCGCGCCGGTGATCGCGCCGCCGACCATGCTCGAAGGAATGACGCGCAGCGGGTCGGCGGCGGCGAACGGAATGGCACCCTCCGAGATGAAGGAGGCGCCGAGCAGCCAGGCCGCTGCGCCGTTCTCCCGCTCCACCGCGGTGAAGCCTCTGCGATAAAGCACCGTCGACGCCAACGCCATTCCGATGGGCGGCACCATGCCCGCCGCCATCACCGCGGCCATGATGCGGAAGTTGCCCTCGCCACCCGAGGCGAGCCCCGTCGTGGCGAACACGTACGCCGTCTTATTGATGGGGCCTCCGAGGTCGAAGCACATCATGAGGCCGAGAATGATGCCCAGCACGATGGCACCCGCACCGCTGAGTCCGTTCAGCCAGGTCGTCAGACCCTTGGTGATCGCCGCGATGGGGCCGCCGAGGATCAGGATCATCAGGCCGGACGCGATGATCGACGCCAGCAGCGGGATAATCACCACCGGCATGAGTCCCCTGAGCCAGCGCGGCACCGTCGGGCGCCCGATGAGCAGCGCCGCATAGCCGGCGATGAAGCCGCCGACGATGCCGCCGAGGAAGCCGGCCCCGAGGAACCCGGAGACGGCGCCCACGACGAATCCGGGGGCGATGCCCGGGCGGTCCGCGATCGCGTACGCGATGTAGCCGGCGAGGGCCGGAACCAAGAACCCGAAGCTCAACCCGCCGATCTGGAAGAGGACGGCGCCGAGGAAGTAGAGCAACCCCTGTGGCGGCAGATGGCCCAGGTTGTAGGTCGCGAGCACGGTCGCCGCGGTGAACTTGATGTTGTACCCGCCGAGCAGGAAGCCGAGCGCGATCAGCAGGCCGCCGCCCGCGACGAACGGGATCATGTAGCTGACGCCCGTGAGCAGGACGCGCTTGATCTGGGCGCCCACGCTCTCGCGACCCCCGCCACCGGTGGTCGGAGCGGCCGTCGCGCCGGTGCCGGGGACGCGCCTGGCGTTCGGGTCCTTCGCGGCGGCGAGCGCCTCCTGGATCATCTTCGCCGGTTCGTCGATGCCGCGCTTCACGGGCGACTGCACCAGTGGCTTGCCCGCGAACCGGCCGCGGTCACGCACGTCGACGTCGTTCGCGAAGATGACCGCTTCGGCGCGCGCGATCAGCGCGGGGTCGAGCGGCTTGCTGCCGGCCGAGCCCTGTGTCTCGATGTAGAGGTCGACACCTGCCTTCTTCGCGGCTCCGGTGAGGGCATCGGCCGCCATGTAGGTGTGGGCGATCCCGGTGGCGCAGGAGGTCACTCCGACGAGCACCGGCCGACCTTCGGACGGCGCGGCCTGCACGGACTCGGCCGCGGGCTCGTCGGCGGTCGCCTGCTCGACGAGCGCCACGATGTCGTCCTGGGTCTTCGCCGCCCGGAGCGCCGCCGTGAAGTCCTCGTCGATGAGCGAGCGGGCGAGCTTCGCGAGGAGCTGGAGGTGCAACTCCCCCGCGCCGTCCGGCGCCGCGATGAAGAACACGATGTCGGCTGGCCCGTCGAAGGAGCCGAAGTCGACGGGGGGCTTCAGGCGCGCCATCGCGAGGGTCGGCTCCTTCACCGACTTCGAGCGGCAGTGCGGGATCGCGATGCCGCCGGGCACGCCGGTGTCCGTCTTCTGCTCGCGGGCCCACGCATCGGCGAACAGCGCATCGGTCTCGGTCGCGCGCCCCGAGGCGGCGACCAGGCCGGCGAGGGCGCGGATGACGTCGGCGCGGTCGGCGCCGAGGTCGGCGTCGAGCGTGACGAGGTCACGGGTGATCAGGGCGGGCACGATGGCTCCTTCTGTCTGGGTGGATGCTGCGGGATCAGGCGACGATCACGTCGACGTCGGCGGCCTCGAGGGCCGCGGCGAGTTCGCGATCGGGGGCGACGTCCGTGACGACGGTGTCGATGTCGTCGAGGGCGGCGAATCGGAGGAACGAGTCCTGGTGGTGTTTGGTCGCGTCGACGAGCAGCACGGTGCGGCGCGCGGAGCCGACGATCGCGGCCTTCACCGCCGCTTCCCGCTCGTCGGGGGTCGAAAGCCCGAATTCGGCCGACAAGCCGTTCGCGCCGATGAAGGCGAGGTCGGGGCGGAAGCGGAGGAAGCCCTGGACCGTCTCCGACCCGACCGCGGCGCTCGTGGTCGGGCGGACCAGGCCGCCGACGACGTGCACCGCGAGGTGGGCGTTGTCCTGCAGGCGCCCGATGAGCGGGACGGCGTGCGTCACGACGTCGAGCACCCCGTCGTCGTCGGGGCGCCAGCCGACGAGCAGATCGGCGAGCGCGCTGGTCGTGCTGCCGGCGTCGAGCACGATCGACGCCGGCGTCGAGGTGGGCACGAGCGCGAGTGCCGCCCTGGCGATCGCGCGTTTCGCCGTGCGGTTCGACAGCTCGCGCTCGTCGAGGCGCAACTCGATGCCGGATGCGAATCGGACCGCTCCGCCATGCACGCGACGCAGCCGACCCGCCGACTCGAGTGCGTCGAGATCGCGACGGATCGTCTCGGTCGTGACGTCGAACTCCCGGGAGAGATCGGCGACGGACACCCGCCCAGCTGATTCGAGCTGGACGATGATCCTGCCCTGACGCTCCGTCGCGTACATCTTCGGTCGCCTTCGACTCGGGCGCCGGAACCGGTCCGACGATCTGTGTTTCTGTGAGAGTAGACCTCAATCCCACAGATGTACAGATCGGATCGAAGACGTCACCACACGGCGTGTCGGGTGTGCGCCCGGTCCGCTCACTCCCCGGTCGGGTGTTCGTCCGTCTGCTCGAGGTTGGCGACGATGTCCTCCTCTGGCACCGGGCTGAGCCGGTCCCACACGAGGAAGAGCGCGCCCACGACGAGCATCGAGAGACCCGTCCAGAGGTTGATGGCGATGCCGTGCGTGCGCGCCACGTCCGACGAGTACTGCACGACGCCGACGATCGTGCAGAGCACGCCGTAGAGCACGAACAGCGCGCCGAGGATGCGTCGCAGGTCGAACCGCCTCGTCGACGCGACGACGCGGTCCTTCTCCGCCTGGGAGACCATGAGGTGTTCCTTTCGAGCGCGTCAGACGAACGGGAGATAGAGCACGACGCAGCCGACGAGCGCGACGGAGCCGAGCAGCGCGGGCGACCGGTACCAGGCGGTGTCCCCGACGACCGCGTCGGACTGCACATCCACCTTGCCCAGCCCGTACACGAGACCCTGCAGCTCGTTCTCGGGCTTCGGCTTCGTGACGAGACTGATGATCGTGCCGACCAGCAGGACGGTGCCGAACGAGATCATCGCCCCGTAGAGGGTCTCGGCGGTGCCCGTCGCGAACAGCTTCGGGTCGTTGAGGTACGCGACCCACACCAGGGTCGGCGCGAGGATGCCGGCGAGGTAGGACCAGAGCGCGCCCTGGGTCGTCATCCGTTTCCACAGCAGGCCGAGGATGAAGACCGCGAACAGTGGCGCGTTGAAGAAGGAGAACAGGGTCTGGAGGTAGGTCATGATGTTCTGCGCACCCGCCGCGATGAACGCGGTCGCGATGCCGATGAGCACACCGATGACCGTCACCCAGCGGCCGACCCGCAGGTAGTAGCCGTCCGGTCTCTCCTTGCGGATGTAGCGCTGCCAGATGTCGTAGGTGAAGACGGTGTTGAAGCTCGAGACGTTCGCTGCCATGCCCGCCATGAACGAGGCCATCAGGCCGGTCACGGCGACGCCGAGCACGCCGGACGGCAGATACATCTGGATGAGCTTCGGGATCACGTCGTTGTAGGTGAGGCCCGAATGGCCCGCTCCCGACAGCGCGTTGCCGATGACGGCCGCGCCGATGAGGCCGGGGATCACCACGATGAACGGGATGAGGAGCTTGGGGAGCGCACCGATGAGGGGCGTGCGCCGTGCCGCCGACATGTTCTTCGCGGAGAACGCGCGCTGCACCTCGGTGAAGTTCGTCGTCCAGTAGCCGAAGGAGAGCACGAACCCGAGTCCGAGCACGATGGCGATCCAGTCGGCCCCGATCGGGTTCGTCACGTTGCCGACGGCGGTGCCGCTCCAGGCGTGCAGGAGCTTGGCGCTCTCCGTCTTGCCGAGCGCATCCATCAGGCCGCCCCACCCGCCCACGCGGTTCAGGCCGACGATGGTCAGGGGTACGAGACCCGCCACGATCACGAAGAACTGCATGACCTCGTTGTAGATCGCCGACGACAGCCCGCCGAGAGTGATGTACGCGAGCACGAATGCGGCCGAGACGACGATCGCGACCCACTGGGGCCAGCCGAGCATCGCCTCGATCACGATCGCCATGGCGAAGAGGTTGATACCGGCGATCAGCACGTTGGACACGGCGAACGCGAGCGCGTTGACGAGGTGCGGCGCCTTCCCGAAGCGCCTGAGCATGAACTCGGGCACGCTGCGGACCTTCGACGCGTATTAGAAGGGCATCATGAACAGCCCGAGGAACACCATCGCGGGCACGGCGCCGATCAGGTAGTAGTGCAGCGTCGAGATGCCGATCTGGGCCCCGTTGGCCGCCATGCCGAGGATCTCGGTGGCGCCTAGGTTCGCCGAGATGAACGCGAGACCGGTGATCCACGCCGGCATGCTGCGGCCGGACAGGAAGAAGTCCATGCTCGAACGGACCCGGGTGCGCGCGATGAAACCGATCCCGATCACGACCGCGAAGTACACGATCAGCATCAGGTAGTCGACCCAGCCGAGATTCAGGCGGATCCCGGATGAGGCCGCCCGGGCGATCACGGCCGCCTCGAAGTCGGGCATCCGTGCGACAAGGACACTCACGTGATCGTCTCCATCTGTTCATCCGACTCGCGGGTCTCGATCTGCAGTCACTCAGGTAAGTGGGTCTTTCTGGGGGGATTCGTGGTGCCCGCCGCGCACTTCCTGAAAGCGCTTCCGTCGGCTGATCCCGCGCCCGGGCCGCCCGCGCCGGTAGGTTGGGGATCGAATCGGCCACCCCGCCGTCACCCACGAAGGACTGTCCGTTGAGCAAAGACAAGAAGAGCGACGCGAAGCCGTCCTCGAAGAAGACCGACGCGAAGAACCCGGCCGAGAAGGGGACTAAGAAGGCGCAGGCCAAGGTCTCCGTGCCGAAGATCGCGATCTCGAAGGCTGCGAAACAGAGCAAGTCCGACCGCATCGGCCTGCTCGAGAAGGCACTCCGCGCGACCGAGAAGCAGCTCTTCGCCGCCGAGCATGCCCTGGCGCGCGCCCAGCAGGAGCTCGAGGGCGAACGCCGGTTGCGCGAGGACGCCGCGAACGAGACGCTCGCCGAGGCGGAGGCCGAGGAGGCCGCGCTCGCCGTCGCGGACATCGTCGAGATCGGCGTGCCGACGATCGAGATCGTCCCGGCGCCCGCGATCGGCGACCTCGGCGAGGTGACGAGCGCTCCCCCGCTGCCGGAGACCGTCGACCCCGCCGTGCCGTCGCTCGCCTGGTCGCTCGTGCAGCTGCGCGGCGAGGCGAAATCGCGCGGGCTGAAGGGCTACTCGACGCTGACGAAGCCCGGGCTCGTCGCCCTGCTCACCGACTGACCCGGCCCGGCCGGGCTCACG
Source organism: uncultured Actinomycetota bacterium (assembly GCA_963716965.1). Classification (GTDB taxonomy): domain Bacteria; phylum Actinomycetota; class Actinomycetes; order Actinomycetales; family Microbacteriaceae; genus Amnibacterium. The sequence goes on from CAVQUZ010000003.1 coordinate 1,187,463, forward strand.
CGCCGAGAATGCGCAGCGCGTTCGGCACGATCTCGAGCGTGAGCGGCAATGTGCCGACCGGCTCACCGTCCGCGTAGGCCGTGATCGGCCGCATCTCGCCGTCGCCGCCGGCGATCGTGAGCACTTTGCCTCGCACGATCTCGACGTGCGCGTCCGTGACGTGCGTGCCACGGAACACCTTCGGCAGCAGCATCAGCAACTCGAAGCGGCTGAGCGCCGACGCGATGAGCACGTCGAGGAGTCCGTCGTCGGGGACGGCGTCCGGCAGCACGAGCATGCCGCCGCCGATCGCGCGCGTGTTGCCCGCGGTCAGCATGACCGCGGAGAACTGGCGCGGATCGCGGTCGAGCGTCATCCGGTAGCGGATCGGCCGCAGCCGGCCGATCTCGAGCAGCACCGCGATCACGTAGCGGCCGTTGCCGCGCGGCCAACGCAGGCCGTTGGCCCGCGCGTTCACCGCGGCGTCGAACCCGGCCGACAGCACGCCGACGAACCAGCGGCCGTTCGAGAGATGCACGGCGTCGATGGCCCTGGCGACAGGGCCGTCCGCGGGGGCGAGCGCCTGCAGGACACGGTCGAGCGCGACCTCCGTGTCGACGTAGGGCAGCCCCAGGCTGCGGGAGATGTCGTTGCCCGACCCGGTCGGCACGATGCCGATCGGGATGCCGGTGCCCGCGAGCACGTTCGCGACCAGGTTCACCGTGCCGTCGCCGCCGACCGCGACGACGGCGCCGATCGGCTCGGCGACGGCGGCCCGCAGCGATCGCTCGACCGCGGCCGCATCGCCGCCGCCCGCGACCGTGACCGAATGCCCCGCCGCGGTCAGCTGCGCGACGACCGACGCCCCCACCTCGGCGCTCCGTCCGGTGCCCGAGGCCGGGTTGATCGCCACGACCAGCCGCACTGCCACGACCCCAGCCTGGCAGTCGCGGGCACTCGATCGCATCCGGCGGCGCTTGAATGGTCACATGCGAGCAGTGGTCTACGACACGGCCGGCCCCTCATCCGTCCTCCGGGTCGAGGAGCGCGCCGAGCCGCAGCCGGGACCGGGCGAGGTACGGGTGCGGATCGCGGTCGCCGGCGTGAACCCCACCGACTGGAAGGCGAGGGCGACGGATTCGCCGACGGCGCCGAAGGTGCCGGGTCAGGACGGCGCCGGTGTCGTGGATGCGGTGGGCGACGGTGCTCCGTTCGCGAACGGTGACCGGGTCTGGGTGTGGGACGCGGCGTTCCAGCGGCTCGACGGCACCACCCAGGAGGCCGTCGTGCTGCCCGCCGGGCACGTGGTGGCGCTCCCCGATGACGCGTCGTTCGAGCTCGGCGCGTCGCTCGGCATCCCTGCGCTCACCGCGCACCTGGCGCTCCGCGCCGGGGTCGCCGAGCCGCTCGCACCCGGCGCCCTCGACGGCCGGACCGTGCTCGTGCACGGCGGCGCCGGCGCGGTCGGTCACGCCGCCATCGAGCTGGCGTCGTGGGCGGGCGCCGAGGTGATCACGACCGTGTCGTCACCCGCGAAGGCGGCACTCGCGTCGGCAGCCGGCGCGACGCACGTCATCGACTACCGCACGGAGGACGTCGCGGAAGCGGTCCGTCGCCACACCGACAGCGTGGACCTGATCGTCGAGGTCGACCCGTACGACGACGCGGCGCTCGATCACGCGGTGCTCCGGCCGGGCGGCACGGTCGTCTGCTACGCCTCCGCGCCGGGGCGTGAGCTCGTCTTCGACGTCCGGGGTGCGATGACCGTGAACGCCACGTGGCGGTTCCTGCTCACCTACACGGTGCCCCCAGCCGAGAAGGCCGCCGCCGTCGCCGGTGTCGCCGCGGCGGTCGCCGACGGCGCGATGCGGATCGGCGAGGCCGCGGGGCTGCCCGTGACCCGGTTCCCGCTCGAGCGCGCGGCCGACGCCCACGACGCGGTCGAGCACGGCGCGGTCGGCACGGTGCTCATCGACGTGCGGTGACCACCGGGGCCGGGGTCAGTGATCGACCTGGGCGCGGAACGTGTGCGTCACGTACGGCAGCGCGATCCGGTCCATCCCCGCGACATCGGGATGTTCGGCGAACAGCCGCCGTACCGACTCGACGGTCCGCCCGCGCGCTTCGGCCGACGCCGTGATGACCGAGCTCCTCGACGCGACGAGGTCCACGACCGACTCCGGGGTCACGTCGTCGACCCAGGTGAACGTCGCCGTCTCGAGTTCGCCGAAGGGCGCCGCGACCGTCGGGCCCTCGTCGATGAGCCGTTCGGCGGCGCTCGGCTCGGTGAGGGACATCAGGGCGTCCACCCACGGCACGCGCCGGTCGCGCACGTTCCAGACCATGCCGAGTACGCCACCCGGCGCCAGCACCCTGGCGACCTCCGCGCTCGCGGTCGGCACGTCCACCCAGTGCCACGACTGCCCGAACAGCGCCGCGGCGACCGCGCCGTCGCCGAGCGGCAGGCGCTCGGCCCTGCCGACGGCGGTCGGCACGCCTGGCAGCGCGCTCCGGAGCCCGTCGAGCATGCCGGCGTCGGGATCGATCGCGATCACCTCGCGACCCGTCGCCGCGATCGCCCTCGTGAGCTTGCCGGTGCCTGCGCCGACGTCGGCGACCGGCCCGGTCGTGCCGGCGAGCAGCCAGCCGACCGCATCGGCGGGATAGCCCGGGCGGCCGCGCTCGTAGGTCGCCGCGGCCGCGCCGAACGAGGTGGCGCGCGCTGCGCGCGCTGCTGCATCCGTCACGCGCCTCAGTATGGCGCCGGAGGGGCGGGCCGCCTCAGGCCGCGAGCGCCTCGCCGACCGGCAGCGCCTCGACGCCGAACGCGGCCGCGACGTCCGCGTTGGTGATGCGGCCGGCCGTCGTGTTGAGCCCCTTCGCGAGCGCAGGGTCCGCTGCGAGCGCCTGCCGCCAGCCGCGGTCCGCGAGGACGAGCGCGTACGGCAGGGTCGCGTTGGTCAGCGCGCGGGTCGAGGTCTCGGGCACAGCGCCCGGCATGTTCGCGACGCAGTAGTAGAGCGAATCGTGCACCGCGAAGGTCGGTGCGTCGTGCGTCGTGGGGCGCGAGCCCTCGAAGCAGCCGCCCTGATCGATCGCGATGTCCACGAGCACGCTGCCCGCCTTCATGCCGGCGACCATCGCGTCGGTGACGAGCTTCGGGGCGCGCGCGCCCGGGATGAGGACCGAGCCGATGACGAGGTCGGCGCCGTGCACCTGCTCGGTGATCTCGTACGTCGAGGAGGCCCTGGTCTGCACCCGTCCGCCGAACCGCTCCTCGAGGGCGCGGAGCCGGGGCAGCGAGATGTCGATGACCGTGACATCGGCGTCCAGCCCCAGCGCGTTGGCGGCGGCGTGCTCGCCGGCGACACCGCCGCCGATGACGACGACCTTGGCCTTCGGGGTGCCGGCGACGCCGCCGAGGAGGACGCCCCGGCCACCTGCCGCGCGCATCAGGTGGTACGCCCCGACCTGGATCGAGAGCCGCCCGGCGACCTCGCTCATCGGGGACAGGAGCGGCAGCGACCGGTCGGCGAGCTGGACGGTCTCGTAGGCGATCGCCGTCGTGCCCGCCGTGAGCAGCGCGTCCGCCGTCGGCTTCGACGCGGCCAGGTGCAGATAGGTGAAGAGCACCTGGCCGGCACGCATCCGCTCGAACTCCTCTTCGATCGGCTCCTTCACCTTCAGGACCAGGTCCGCCGCGGCCCACACGTCGTCCGCGGTGGCGAGGATGCGGGCGCCCGCCGCGACGAAGTCGGCATCGGCCAGCCGGGAGCCGTCCCCTGCGCCGCGCTGGATCACGACGTCGTGGCCACGACGGACGAGCTCGTGCACGCCGGCGGGGACGACCGCGACCCGGTTCTCGTTGTTCTTCACTTCGGTGGGGACGCCGACGATCATCTGCACTGCTCCTCTGGACGGCCTTCAGTATCCCGGTTCAGTGGTGATGGTGGCCCGAGCCGTCGTGCGGGCCGGGCCCGTGCATGTCGTGGTGCGCTCCGTGGTCGTGCTCGTCCCCCGGCGCGCCCGCCATCATCCGGAGCATCGGCACCCCACCCGAGGTCACGAATCGCACCACGAGGAACCCGGCGACCACGAGCAGCGCGAGGTCGAGCCAGGTCGTGTAGTTCCACGAGATGCCGCCCTCGAGGACCGTGGCCGACCGCGTCGCCGGGATGAGGTGGAGGGCACCGAACAGCAGCTCCACGACGTAGCCGGCCGCCGCCATCGCGACGTACAGCGCGAGCGCGATCAGGCCGGCCGCACGCCAGCCGTAGTACTTCCGGTAGATCCAGAGGATCGGCAGGATGATCAGGTCGGCGAAGACGAAGCTGATCACGCCCCCGAAGCTGATACCGCCGTTCCAGAGCACCGCGGCGAGCGGCACGTTGCCCACCGAGCACACGAAGCTCACGACCGCGATCAGCGGACCGACGAGCGGACCGAGTACGAAAGCGGCTGTCGGGTCGCCCGCCAGGAAGACGGTGCGCAGCCATTCGCTCGGCACCCATGCCTCCACGGCGCCGGCGACGAGCAGCCCGATCACGATGTCGCGCCCGACGGCGGCCCACTCCATGACGAAGACGTGGCTGACCGCGGTGAGGCCGTCGCGTGAGACGAGCCGCGCCAGGAAGCCGCCCTCGCCGCCCACGGACATGTCCATCGCCGCGTGCCCCTCCATCGACCCGGGTACGGCCCGATCGGCCTGCGCCCTGGCCGCGTCGACGATCCGCGGGCGCAGCCACAGACGGAACAGCAGGGCCACGAGCACGATCATCACGGGTCCCGCCACGAACTCGGCGAGGGTGAAGCGCCACCCGAGGCTGATCGCGAGGATCACGCCGAGTTCGACGACGAGGTTCGTGGACGCGACCTCGAAGGCGATCGCGGCGGTGAGCGACGCACCCTTCCGGAACAGCGATCGCGCGAGCGCGACCGCTGCGTAGGAGCACGACGACGACGCGATGCCGAACAGCGTCGCGAACGCCAGCGGCTTCGGGCCGGTGCCGGAGAGCAGCCGCGCGACGTGTTCCCGCCTGACGACCGCCTGGATCATCGCGGACAGGGCGAACCCGAGCACGAGGGGCCAGAGGATGAGCCACGCCATGCGCCCGGCGTCGGCGAGCGCCTCCCCCAGCGCGGCCAGCACCCACGTCACGACGTCCATCCCGGGTACCCTACCGGGGTATGAGCACATCGCACGTCGGGTACGCCGGCGACAAGGACCGCCTGCTCGCCAGGCTGCGCCGCATCGAGGGTCAGACGCGCGGCCTGCAGCGGATGGTCTCGGACGGCGTGTACTGCATCGACGTCCTCACCCAGGTGTCGGCGGCGACCAGTGCGCTCGAGTCCGTGGCGCTGGAGCTGCTCGGCGACCACCTCGCGCACTGCGTCCGCGAGGCGGCCGCGACGGGCGGCGAGACCGCGGACGCGAAGATCGCGGAAGCCACCGCGGCGATCGCCCGGCTCGTCCGGTCGTGACCCGCCGACGCCGCTCGGCGCATCGGCACCCACCTGGCGGGAGACTCCTCGCGTGACGACGGACTTCGACGAGGAGGTGCTGGCCGCGCTGCCGGACGCACGCCCGGGCGAGGCGCTGCGGATGGGCTTCGCGAAGTACGCGATGTTCGAGGGCAGGGCGGGCCGGTCCGAGTACTGGTGGTGGCTGCTGATCACGGCGGCTGTCGCCCTGGTGCTCGCGGCGCTGTCCGGAGGCGCGCTCGCGCTCGGTGCGACGACCACCGACGTCGACGCCGAGGGCCGGGCGATCCTGGCGACGCTCCTGCCGCTGGGTCTCCTGGTCGTGTGGTGCGCGGCGACACTCGTGCCGACCCTCTCGGTGACGACGCGGCGGCTCCGTGACAGCGGCGTCCCGGCCGCGCTCACGCTGCTCGTGGCGGTCCCGGCCGGCCCGTTGGCACTTCTCGCGCTGTGCGCTCGGCCGTCCGACGAGGATCGCTCGCGAATTCGATGATTCTTAGTGATCGGCGTCCATCGTGTGAGCGGAGGAAGCGCCCATGATCACCGAATCCGAGCTGAAGAAGCTCCCGACCGCACTGCTGGTCGAGGACGACGCCGACCTCGGCCCGATCATCCGCGACGCGCTCGAGGGGTCCTACGCGGTCACCCTGGTCGGCGACGGCGGGTCCGCGCTCGACGAGGCGCGGCGGGGTGACTACGACGTGCTCGTCGTCGACCGCCGGCTTCCGGGGATCGACGGCGTGGGCGTCGTCCGGACCCTGCGCGGCGAGGGCATGGCCGTCCCGGTGCTCATGCTGACCGCGCTCGGCACCGTCGGCGACCGCGTCGACGGGCTCGACGCGGGTGCCAACGACTACCTCGTCAAGCCGTTCGACTTCGACGAACTGCTCGCGAGACTCCGCGCGCTCCTCCGCGTCTACCCGGCGTCGTCGTCGTCGATCATGATCGGACCGTGGGAGTTCCGGCCGACGACGCGCTCCCTGCACTCCCCCTACACCGGCAGGGTGTCCCTGACGCCGAAGGAGTCGGCGCTCCTCGAGCTGCTGGCCCGCGAACCCGACCGCACGTTCTCGCGCGAGCGCATCCTGCGGACCGTCTTCGAGACCGGCGAGAAGCCGGGCACCGTGGACACCTACGTGCACTACATCCGCCGCAAGGCCGAACACGACATCATCGAGACCGTGAGGGGTTCGGGGTACCGCATCGGCGAGCCGTGAGCCGCGACCTGTGAGCACGGTCCGTGACAGCGACTCGAGCGCGATGCGGCGCGCCGCATTCACCGTCAGCCGCCGCGTCGCCATCGTGTCGGCGCTCGGCGTGCTCGTCATCGCGATACTGGCGGTCGCGTTCCTGCTGAAGCAGTCGAAGCCGAAGGAACTGCTCGACGCCGATGCGGATCAGCACCGCATCTACATCGACGCGTTCGACATGATCGGCGGCATCATCGCGCTCGGTGTGATCGCGATCGTGCTCGCCGCGGTCGCGAGCTGGACGATCGCCCGCAGCGCCGTCCGCCCCCTCGGGGACGCGCTGCGCCTGCAGCGGTCCTTCGTGGCCGACGCGAGCCACGAGTTGCGCACCCCGCTCACCGTGCTCGACGCGCGCATCCAGCTGCTCCAGCGGCGCCCGCCCGACCCGCCGGAACTGGGCGCGGCGCTCGCGGGCCTGCGCCGTGACACCCGGAACCTGATCGACGTCGTCACCGATCTGCTCCTGATCACCGAATCCGCGGCCGGAACGTTCGACCGCGAAGCGGCCGACGGCGCCCCGATCGACCAGGTCCTCGCCGAGACCGCGGACGACATGGCGCTGCTCGCCGACGCGCGCAGCGTGCATGTGCTCGCCGAGGTCACGACCTCCGCCAGGGTGCGGGTGCCGGCGACCTCGCTGCGGCGGGTCATGGTCGCGCTCGTGCAGAACGCGATCGTCCACACGCCCTCGGGCGGCACCGTCGAAATGGCTGCCAGGGTGGTGGGCAAGCGCGCCGAGATCGTGGTCACCGACACCGGCACCGGAATCGCCGACCGCGACCGCGACCGCGTGTTCGACCGCTTCGCACGCGGCACCGATGCCGAGTCGTCGGATGCGAGCGGCCGCCGCGGGTTCGGCATCGGGCTGTCGCTCGTCCGGGACGTCGTGGAACGGCACGGCGGCAGGGTCGAGGTCGCGGAGACCTCGGCGGCCGGCACCACGATGCGCCTGGACCTCCCACTGCTGTAGCAAGGTGAGCCTAACCTCACAATACGGGTCTGATCAGGGTTTAGGGTCGCCTTGCCTTGCTGGCGGACCGGACGCGGAACGGTCAAGATCGACTCATGACCGGACTCCTGCTCGGCTCCACCGCCACCCCGACCACCCCGACCGACGTCGCCGGGCGCATGAACCGCCTGCGTGCCGGCGTGCTCGGCGCCAACGACGGCATCGTCTCCGTCGCGGCGATCGTGTTCGGTGTCGCAGGCGTCGCCGCGACCGAACGGACGCTGCTCGCCGCCGGCCTCGCCGCCCTCATCGGCGGCGCCCTGTCGATGGCGCTCGGCGAGTACGTCTCGGTGTCGAGTCAGCGCGACGGCGAACGGGCGGCAGGGCACGACGGCAGCGGCGCGAACCCCGTCGCCGCAGCCGCCGCATCCGCCCTCTCCTTCGTCGCCGGCGGCGTGCTGCCGCTGCTCGCCGTACTGCTCGCGCAGGGTGCGGCTCGACTGCCGGCGACCGCCGTGGTCGCCGTGCTCGCACTCGCGGCGACCGGCGCGCTGGGCGCCCGCCTCGGCGGAGCCCCGATGGCCCGACCGACCGTCAGGGTCGTCGTCGGCGGCCTCGCCGCGCTGCTCATCACCTTCGGCATCGGACGCCTGCTCGGCGCGACCGGCCTCGTCTGAACGTCCGCCGTCCGCGCGAGCATTCCCACAGCCGCCTGCCAGGATCCTGACGACCGTTCCAATCCACCGTCACTAGGGTTGCCGCCATGGTCAACGCCGAACTCACTCTCGGCGCCGAGGAGGAACTCCACCTCATCGACCTCGAGCGCTGGCAACTCGCCGCCCGCGCACCGCAGCTGCTCGCGAAGCTGCCGAAGGACAACTACTCGGCGGAGATCCAACGCACGACCGTCGAGACGAACACCGAGGTCGTCACCGGGCTCGAGGGCCTCAGGCAGGAACTGCTGCGTCTGCGCCGAGGGGTCATCGAGGTCGCCGAGCGCGAAGGCCTCGGCATCGCCGCGGTCGGGACCGCCCCGCGCAGCGAGTTCCGGGACTTCGAGCTCACCGCGACCGGCCGCTACGGCCGGATGCAGGAGCAGTACCGGCTGCTCGTCGACGAGCAGCTCATCTGCGGCACGCAGATCCACGTCGGTGTGGCCGATCGCGACCTCGCCGTCGCGATCACGCAGCGGATCGCCCGCGATCTGCCCGTGCTCCTGGCCCTGTCGGCCAGTTCCCCGTACTGGAACGGTCTCGACACGGGCTACGCGTCGATCCGGACCATCATCTGGCAACGATGGCCGAGCGCGGGATCGACCGGTCCGCTGGCCTCCGCCGCGGAGTACGACTCGCTGCTCGCCGACCTCATCGGTTCCGGGGTGATCGCCGACGCGAAGATGGCGTACTTCGACGTGCGTCCGTCGTCGCACGCCCCGACCCTGGAACTGCGCGTCTGCGACGCGTGCCCGTTGGTCGACGACGCGGTGCTCATCGCGGGGCTCTTCCGCGCGATGGTGCATCAGGCGGCCGTCGCGATCGACGCGGGTGACCGCTTCCGACCGGCGCCGCCGCCGCTGCACCGGGCGGCGATCTGGCAGGCCGCTCGCGGCGGACTGTCCGGCGACCTGCTCGACGCGGCCGTGCATCCGCGCCCCATCCCCGCGGCCCTCGCGGTGCGGACCCTGGTTCGCCGGCTCCAGCCCTCGCTCGAGGCCCTCGGCGACTGGGAGGAGGTCGCCGAGCTCGCCGAGGAGTCGATCGCCCGCGGCAACTCGGCCGACCGGCAGCGGGCGGCGTTCGTCGAGCGCGGCGATCTCGCGGACGTGATGCGGCTCGTGGTCGAGGAGACCCATGGGCCGGCAGGCGGACGCCCCGACCGCACCAGCGCGCTCCGCCGCTATCGCGCCCGCGCCGGCGACGAGGGCGTGGCGGCCAACGGCGTGCCGCGGCCGGCGTACGTCGGCATCGTGGACGCGTTCCGGACGCTCGGCGCCGAGGGCATCGCGCAGCGCGCCGCCGCACGCGACGCGTGGGTCGACCGCCACCAGCTGGACTTCGGGGTCGACGGCACGAAACAGGCCTTCGCGGTCGACCTGCTCCCCCGGCTGATCCAGCGGCACGAGTGGCTCGAGCTCGAGGCGGGCCTCGTGCAGCGGGCGCGCGCGATCGAGCACTTCCTGCAGGACGTCTACGGCGAGCAGCGGATCCTGACCGACGGCGTGCTGCCCGAATCGGCGGTGACGGGCGCGCAGGGGTGGCGCGAGGAGGCGTCACGGCTGCCGAAGGGCGTACTGCGGGCGCCGATCATGGGGTTCGACCTCGTCCGGAACGAGTACGGCGGCTGGCGGGTGCTCGAGGACAACGTCCGGAACCCGTCCGGCGCGGCCTACGCCATCGCTGTGCGACAGCTCATGGACTCGGTGATGCCCGACCTGCCGAGACCCGAAGGGCTCGCCGACCCGGCGACGGCGCTCGAGCAGCTGCGCGCCACGATCCTGGCCCACGCCAAGCCGGGCACCCGCGGGGCGCTGCTGTCGTCGGGGCCGTCGAGTTCCGCCTGGTTCGAGCACCGACGGCTCGCCGACGGCGCGGGGTTGCTGCTCGTCACGGCCGACGACCTGGACGTGGAATCCGGCCGCGTGCTCGAGTCGTCGACCCGGCAGCGCATCGGCTCGCTCTACCTGCGGCTCGACGACGAACTCGTCGACGTCCTCGCCGCGGACGGTCGCCGCATCGGTGCCGAGATCTTCGAGGTCGCAGCGTCCGGCGGCGTCGTGCTCGTCAACGCGCCGGGCAACGGCGTCGCCGATGACAAGGCGATGTACCGCTCCATGCCGGAGCTGATCGGGTACTACCTCGATGAGCGGCCACTGCTCGAGAGCGTCCCGACGTACCGCACCGCGGACGACGCCGAGCGGCGCGCCGTGCTCGAGCGCGTCGGCGAGCTCGTGACCAAGCCGGTCGACGGACACGGGGGCGCCGGCGTGCTGATCGGCCCGGCCGCATCCGCCGCCGAGGTCGCTGAGCGCCGCGGGGAGATCGCGGAACATCCGAGCGCATGGGTCGCGCAGGAGGTGGTGTCGCTGTCGAGTCTGCCTTCCGTCGCGGACGGGGTGCTCGAGCCGCGGCACGTCGACCTGCGCCTCTTCGTGCATCTCACCGGCCTCGATGCCGGGCAGGCGCGTCTCGCGCAGGTCGCGCTGACCCGCGTCGCGCCGGTCGGCAGCTACGTCGTGAACTCGTCGCGCGGCGGCGGTGCCAAGGACACCTGGATCGTGCTCGCCGAGCACGCGACGCCCACGAGCGGAGGTCGCGGTGTGCGGACTGGCAGGTGAGTTCCACTGGGACGGTGGCGGCGCGGATGCGGCGGCCGTCGCGCGGATGACGGCGTGCATGGTGCACCGTGGGCCGGACGGCGACGGACTCTGGGCGCGCGGACCCGTCGCGCTCGGCCACAGGCGCCTGTCGATCATCGACCTGTCCGTCGCCGGCGCGCAGCCGATGGTCGACACGGCCGAGCATCTGACGGTCGCATTCAACGGCTGCATCTACAACTACGAGGAACTGCGCACGCGGCTGCAGGCCGCCGGCCACGTCTTCTTCTCGACCTCGGACACCGAAGTCGTCGAGAAGGCCTACGCCGAGTGGGGCGAGGACTTCGTCGGCCACTTCTTCGGCATGTTCGCGATCGCGATCGCGGACCACAGCACGGGCCGCCTGGTCCTCGCGCGCGACCGGCTGGGCATCAAGCCGCTCTACCTGGACGAGCGGCCGGGCAGCATCCGATTCGCGTCGAGCCTGCAGGCCCTGCTCGACGGCGGCGGCGTCGACACCTCGATCGACCGGGTGGCGCTCGCTGAGTACATGACCTTCCACTCGGTGGTCCCCGCACCCCGCACGATCCTGAACGGGGTCAGGAAGCTGCCCCCGGCGACCGTCCGCGTCATCGAGCGCGACGGGGCGAGCCGCGAGCACGTCTACTGGCGACCCGAGTTCACGCGCGACCCCGACACGGCGAACTGGGACGAGCGCGACTGGCAGGACGCGCTGCTCGAGCGGCTGCGCATCGCGGTCGAGCGCCGCATGGTCGCCGACGTGCCGGTCGGGGTGCTGCTCTCCGGCGGCATCGACTCGTCGCTCGTCGTGGCGCTGCTGGCGCAGATGGGCCAGCACGAGCTGCAGACCTTCTCGATCGGCTTCGACTCGGCCGGCGGCGAGTCGGGCGACGAGTTCGAGTACTCGTCGCTGGTCGCGAAGGAGTTCGGCACCGATCATCACCGCATCCGCATCGACTCGTCGCGACTGCTTCCCGGCATCGACACCGCGATCGGCGCGATGAGCGAGCCGATGGTGAGCCACGACTGCGTCGCGTTCTGCCTGTTGTCGGAGGACGTCGCGAAATCGGTGAAGGTCGTGCAGTCGGGTCAGGGCGCGGACGAGGTGCTCGGCGGATACGACTGGTACCCCCCACTCGCCGGCGTGCCGCGTGCGGAGGCCGCCACGCGCTACGCGGACGTGTTCTTCGACCGGCCGTGGTCGTCGATGGCCGACGTGCTGCAGGCGGACTGGCTGACGCCCGTCGACGAGCCCACCCGGTTCATCCGGTCGGCGTTCGAGGCGCCGGGGGCGGACACCGCCGTCGACGCGGCGCTGCGGAACGATACGACGGTCATGCTCGTGGACGACCCGGTGAAGCGCGTCGACAACATGACGATGCGATGGGGCCTCGAGGCGCGCGTGCCGTTCCTCGACCACGAGCTCGTCGAGTTCGCCGGTCGGATCCCGCCCGAGATGAAGCTCGCGGACGGCGGCAAGGGCGTACTCAAGCGCGCGGCGCGCGGGGTCGTGCCCGACGCCGTGATCGACCGGACCAAGGGCTACTTCCCAGTGCCCGCGATCAGGCAGCTCGAGGGCCCGTACCTCGCCAAAGTCAGGGACGCGCTCACCGATCCCGCGGCGAGGCGCCGCGGGCTCTTCGTGCCCGGCACGGTCGACCGGCTGCTGGCCGACCCGAACGCCACCAGGACGACCCTCGGCAGCAACGCCCTGTGGCAGCTCGGGCTGCTCGAGATGTGGCTGCAGCACCACGGGCTGTGACGGGCGCACGGCCGGCCGCGGCGTGACGGACGCGCGCGCGTCGTCCGGACGCGGAAGACTGGTCCGATGACGCAGGGGCCGATCGAGCGTGGTGTGCGGCTCGGCGCCGAGCTGGCAGGAGCGTGGGGCAGCTGGGGGCCGACGATGACGCCGGACGCGAAGCGCGTCGCGTTCATCAGCGACCGGTCGGGCACGCCGGAGTTGTGGGTGCAGGACGTCGTGCGGGACGGCGAACCGCCGCTGCCGCTTCGCATCCCGCTCACCGCGGATCCGGTGGTGTCGGTGTCGTGGGCCGCTGACGGCCGCTGGCTCGCCTGTCTCGTCGCGACCGGCGGCGGGGTGCGGACCCAGGTCTGGGTCGTCAGACCGGACGGGTCGGAAGCCCGACGCATCGCCGGCGACGCCCACGAGCACGCCGAGCTCGGTCCGTGGGCGCGGAGCGGGCACCGCGTCGTCGTGACGTTCCCGCCGTCGGCGCCGGAGCGGCCCACGCGGTCCTTCCTCGCCGATCCCTGGACGGGCCGGCTCGATCCGCTGGTGTCCGGCGGCCTGCTGCACGTCCTCGACCTGTCGCTCGAGGAGCGCTTCGTGATCGTCGTCGACGGCGAGCGGGGCGCGCAGTTCTGCGTGGCCGTCGACCGGCTCGAGGACCATCACGAGTACCTGCTCCCCCACGGCACCGGATCGACCGACGTCGCCCTCGTCCGCCCGGCCCCCGAGGGCGACTCGGGGCCGCTGTACGTGTACCTGGCGTCGGATGTGGGTGTGCAGCGGCGCCAGCTCGTCGGCCTGCCGTTCGGTCCGAACGGCCACCGCGGCGAGCTGCGCACCATGGCGTGGCGCGACGACGCAGAACTCGAGTGGGTCGACGCGGACGACGCCGGCACCCTGCTGCTGCTCGTCTGGAACCGAGCGGGATCGAGCGAGCTGGAGCTCTTCGACACGCGGACTCGGACCGGGGTGCCGATCACGGGTCTGCCGGGCACGGTGGCGGCGAACCCTGTCCTGTCGCGCGACGGCCGCAGCGTCATCCTCGCGGTCGAGGGGCCGCAGCGCGCCCGCGAGCTGTGGCTCCTCGACACCGACCGGCACGGCTGGCACCGCGTCACCCACGCGCACCGGGCCGAGGGCGCCGAGTTGATCGTGCCGACCCTCGAGCGGTTCGAGGGCGAGGACGGCCTGCCGCTGACGGGCTGGCTCTACCGGGCCGCAGGAGCAGATCCCCACGCGCCGGCCGTGGTGCATCTGCACGGCGGCCCCGAGTCCCAGGAGCGGCCGGCCTTCTCCGCGCAGCACCAGGCGATGGCTGCGGCGGGCATCAGCGTCTTCGCGCCGAACGTGCGGGGGTCCAGCGGGTTCGGCCGCGAGTTCGTGCACGCCGACGATGTCGGGCTCCGCTACGACGCGTTCGGCGACGTCAGGGCCGCCGCCGCGCACCTGGTCGCCGCCGGTCTCGCGGATCCGGGGCGGATCGGCATCACAGGACGCTCGTACGGCGGCTACCTCACGCTGGCGCTGCTGGCCTTCTCGCCCGGCATCTTCGCCGCCGGCGCGGACATCTGCGGCATGAGCGATCTCCGGACGTTCTACCGGGACACCGAGCCGTGGATCGCGGCGGCGGCCGTCTCGAAATACGGGCATCCCGAGCGGGACCTCGCGCTGCTCGAGGACATCTCGCCGCTCGCGAAGGCGCACGAGATCGACGTGCCGCTCCTGGTCGTGCACGGCGAACTCGACACGAACGTGCCGATCGGCGAGGCGCATCAGATCGTCGCGGCATTGCGTGACCGCGGCGCACCTGTCGACTACCTGGAGCTTCGCGGGGAGGCGCACGAGTACCGGCGCGCTGCGAGCAAGCGACTGCTCGTCCAGCGCCTCGTCGAGTTCTTCGGCGAGCACCTGGGCGTGCGGACAGAGACGTGACGGTGCGCGTGGACGTGTGGTTGTGGAGCGTCCGCGTCTTCAGGACCCGGACCCTCGCCACCGACGCATGCCGCGCCGGGCATGTGCGAGTGAACGGGGAGCGGGCGAAGCCGGCGCACGCCGTGAAGATCGGTGACGAGGTCCGGGCGTTCGTCGGGCACGAGCGCATCCTGATCGTGCAACGGCTGCTGTCGAAGCGGACGTCGGCCCCGGTCGCCGCCGCGGCGGTCGTCGACCGGACGCCGCCGCCTCCGCCCCGAGTCGAGCGGCCGGACGCGGTGCTCCGCGATGTGGGCGCCGGTCGCCCCACGAAGCGGGACCGCCGCGACATCGAGCGACTCCGCGGCCACTGACGCCCCGCCCTAGGCCGGAGCCCGTCCACCCCTGCCCCGCACTCGCCCGCACCGCGCGGTGTAGGCATCACCGCGCGGTGTAGGCGGATCAGTGGCGTCACGTCCTCCACCGCGCGGTGATGCCTACACGGCGCGGAGGTCGCGGCGGAGGTCGGGGCGGCGGTCACGGGGCGGCGGTCACGGGGCGGCGGGGACGGCCGGCGTCGCGCCCGTGAGGCCCGCGCCGAGCCCGATGTCGACCAGCACGACCTGGCCCGCGATGGACGCGCCCGGCTGTCGGAGCAGGCCCGCCTTCATGGCGCCGAACGTCACGGTGAGGTCGGGCGCGAGCATCGGTGCGTGCACCGATCCGTCGTCGGCGTCGACGCCGCTCGGCAGGTCGACCGCGACGACCGCCGGTCGCGGATCGACCGACGTGAGCGCCGCGATCACGTCGGCGGCCGGCTGACGCACCGACCCCCGGCCGCCCGTGCCGACGACGCCGTCGACGAGCACGTCCGCATCGGCCGCGAGCGTCGCGACGGTCGCCGGCGACGGATCGATCTCGCGCGCCCCGGCGGCGAGTGCTGCTCTGAGACCCGCCTCGTGGACCGACCGTCCCAGGCGGACGATCTGCACGCGTCGCCCATTGCTCGCGAGACTCGCCCCGGCGAAGAGCGCGTCTCCCCCGTTGTCGCCCGATCCGACCAGCAGGATCACCGTGCCCGGCGACGCGTGCCGCGCCGCGAGCAACCGCTCGATGTGCGACGCGAGTCCGGCTGCCGCGCGCGCCATCAGCGGCTCGCCCGCGTCGATCAACGTCCGCTCGGCTCGGCGGATGTCGGCGGCGAGGTAGCCGGCGTGCAGGTCCATGCGCCCATCATCCGCGCATCGTGAACCGGTAGGAATGCATCCGGGTCGGGTGCTCCGGCCAGGGAGAGGTAGTGATGCGGATCGTCGTCACAGGCGGCAGCGGCAAGCTCGGCCGGGCCGTCGTCGCGGAACTCGAGTCGCGCGGGCATGCGGTGTGGGTGTTCGACCGGGCGGCACCGCGGTCCGCGTCGAACGTGATCGTCGACCTGACCGACCACGGCGCGGTCGCCGACGCGCTCGCGGGTCTCGAGGACCGGTACGACGGCGTGGACGCCCTCGTGCACCTCGCGGCGATTCCCGCGCCGGGGATCGTGCCGGATGCGGCGACGTTCCGGAACAACATGCTCGGCAGCTACGCGGTGCTGCAGGGGGCCAGGCGGGCAGGCATCCGGCGCATCGTCGCCGCGTCGAGCGAGACGCTGCTCGGCCTGCCGTTCGACGAGCATCCGCCCTACTTCCCCGTCGACGCACTCGTCACCTCGCCGAACTCGACCTACTCATTGGTCAAGCTGCTCGAAGAGACGATGGCGGGCGAGTTCGCGCGCTGGGATCCGGAGCTGTCGTTCACGTCGCTCCGGTTCTCGAACGTGCTCGACCCGACGGACTACGCGACGTTCGAGTCGTTCCAGGACGACCCCCTGGTGCGCAAGTGGAACGCGTGGGGGTACATCGACTCGCGCGACGGGGCGACCGCGGTCGCGCAGGCGCTCGAGACGCGGGGTCCCGGCTGGGCCAAGTACGTCATCGCCGCCGCGGACACGGTCATGCGACGGCCGAGCGCGGAGCTCGCCGCCGAGGTGTTCCCCGACGTGCCGTTCCGTCGGGAGGTACCGGGCCGGGAGACCCTGCTGGACATCAGCGCGGCGGTCGCGGACCTGCAGTGGCGGCCCGTGCACTCCTGGCTCGATTAGCCGGCGCTCGATCAGTCGGCGCTGACGACCTCGCGCAGGGCCGTGGCGCCGGCGCGGGCGAGGGCGGAGTCCGCGTTCGGGCGTACGAGGGCGGATGCGATGGCCAATGCCCAGCCGCGCGCCCTGCGCCAGGTGTCGGCGTCGGCGCCGTACCGCTCGCGGAGCTCGCGTCGCCCCTGCGGGTCGAACAGGAACCACGCGACCGCGAGGTCGGTCGCCGGGTCGCCCGCCGTCATATCGCCGAAGTCGATGACCCCGGTCAGCCGGCCGCGGTCCACGAGCACGTTGCCGCTGTGCAGGTCGCCGTGCAGCCAGAGCGGGTCGCCTTCCCAGAGCGGCGCGGTGACGGCGTCGCCCCACACGTCGAGCAGTGCGGCGCTGGACGCGGACGTGGCCAGCCGCTCGCGCACGCTGTGGTCCCTGCGGCGAAGCGGGACGCCGCGCACGCCGTTCACCGGAGCGGTGTCGGGAGCCGGTTTGTGCAGGGCGATCAGGAACCGGGCGAGGTCTGCGGCCAGCCCGACCTCCGGTCGGCCGGTGAGCAAGCTCGCGGGCGTGCCGTCGACCCATTCGACGATGGACCACGGCCACGGGAACCCCGACTCGGGCTCGCCCCGGCGGACGGGCAGGGGCACGTGCGCCGGCAGGTTGCTCGCGATCTGCGGCAGCCACTCCATCTCGTGCGCGAGCAGACTCACCGTCGCGCGGCGACGCGGCAGGCGCACCGCCAGGGAGTCGCCGAGCCGGAACACGTGGTTGTCCCAACCGTGCGACGGCGCCGCGATGGGCAGGTCGGCGAGGTCGGGGTGCTGCGATGCGAGGAGCCGCCGGACGAGTGCCTCGTCGGCTGGCGCCTCCGCCCTCGGCTCGGCCATTTCGCCCCTGATTCAGCAGTCCCTCGACCCGCGGGATGCGAGCGCACAGGAACGATAGCGGTGCATCGATACAGGCCGGCAGCCCGCGTCCTGGGGCCGATGCGGCTCAGATGATCCAGTTGTGGATCGCTGCGTCCTCCTCCGAGCGCGCACGGATGCGCGCAGGCACCCCCGCGAGCATCGACCGCGCGGGCGCGTCCTTCAGTACGACGGCGCCCGCGGCGACCACGCTGTCCGGCCCGATGCGGACGGGTCCGAGCACGCTCGCGCCCGCGCCGACGATGACGCGGTCGCCGAGCGTCGGGTGGCGCTTCACGCGCCGCCAGGTCGTGCCGCCGAGCGTCACGCCGTGGTAGAGCGTGACGTCGTCACCGACCTCGGCGGTCTCGCCGATCACCACCCCCATGCCGTGGTCGATGAAGAGCCTGCGGCCGATCGTTGCCCCGGGGTGGATCTCCACCCCGGTCAGCCACCTCGAGAGCTGCGAGACGACACGCGCGACGAGGCGCAGCCGCAGCGTCCACAGCCGGTGGGCGACGCGGTACGCCCACACGGCGTGCAGACCGGGATAGGTGAGCAGGACCTCGACCGCCGACCGCGCCGCAGGATCGCGGCGCCGGGCGGCGGCGACGTCCTCGGCGATGCGGCCGATGGGGCCGGGCCCGCTCAATCCGCGAGATCGGCGTACAGGACCGTCGACAGGTACCGCTCGCCGTAGCTCGCCACGATGACGACGATCGTCTTGCCGGCGTTCTCCGATCGCTTCGCCAACTCGAGCGCGGCGTGCACGGTCGCCCCCGACGAGATACCGGCGAGGATGCCCTCCTCGGTACCGAGCCGGCGTGCCATCGCGACCGCCTGGTCGATGTTCACGTCGATCGTCTCGTCGATGACGTCGCGGTCGAGGATCGCCGGCACGAAGTTCGGGCCGATGCCCTGGATCTTGTGCGGGCCGGGCGCGCCGCCGTTCAGGATCGGCGACTCGGCGGGCTCGACGGCGACGACGGTCAGCCCGGGCTTCTGCTCCTTGAGGTAGCCGCCCGCCCCGGTGATCGTGCCGCCCGTGCCGACACCGGCGACGAAGACGTCGACGGTGCCGTCGGTGTCGTTCCAGATCTCGGGGCCGGTGGTCGCTCGGTGGATCGCAGGGTTCGCCTCGTTCTCGAACTGCCTCGCGAGCACCGCCCCCGGCCGCTCGGCCGCGATCTGCTCGGCGCGGCTGACCGCACCCTTCATGCCTTCGCCCGCCGGCGTGAGCACCAGCTCGGCCCCGTAGGCGCGCAGCAACTGACGGCGTTCGAGACTCATCGACTCCGGCATGGTGAGGACGACCTTGTAGCCGCGCGCCGCGCCGACCATGGCGAGCGCGATGCCGGTGTTGCCGCTCGTGCCCTCGACGATGGTGCCGCCCGGCGTCAGCGCGCCGCTCTGCTCGGCCGCGTCGACGATGGCGATGCCGAGGCGGTCCTTCACGCTCGCGGAAGGGTTGTAGAACTCGAGCTTCGCGAGCACGGTCGCGCCGAGCCCTTCGGTGACCCGGTTGAGCCTGACCAGCGGCGTCCCTCCGAACGCCTCGGTGATGGACGAGTTGATACGTGCCATGACTGCCTTCGTCGTCGAGGAACTTCGGACCGCGGCCAGTGTATTGCCGCCGAATCCGCCGATGACGCCCGGTGACCCCGCTGGACGGCGAACGGCGTCTCGGCACCGTCTTGGCCCACACCGACGTACCATCGTGAGCGCGTCCCAGCACCCGGACGGACGCGGATCGAGGTGGGTTCCGATGGCCGGACGAATCGTCAAGTGGCTCCCGGCTGTGATCGCGCCGGCCCTCGTCGCCGGCGTCGCGATCGCCGTCCCGCTCAGCGCATCCGCCTCCCCTGACCTCGCGCCCAAGTCGGCCGCCCAGATCCTTGCGCTCGTGGCCCGCAGCGAGTCGATCAGCGGCTTCACGGGCACCGTCAGCGAGACGGCCGATCTCGGCCTGCCCGAGCTGACACTGCCGTCGGCCGGCGGCGGCTCGAGCGCCACCGGCGGCCTCGACCTGCTCACAGGAACGCACACCGCGAAGGTCTACGCCGCAGGGAACGCGAAGTCCCGGGTGCAGCTCCTCGACAGCCGGGGCGAGCGCGACGTCTACCGGAACGGGTCGACCGTCTGGGTGTGGGATTCGAGCGACACGACCGCGGAGAAGCTCGCCGCCAGGCAGCCCACGACGACGCAGCAGGTCGCCGACCCGACGGCCCTCGCCCGTGAGGCGCTCGCGAAGATCGACGGCTCGACCGCCGTGACGACGGATGCGAACATCACCGTCGCCGGTCGGGACGCGTACGGGCTCGTGCTCACGCCCAAGACCGACGCGACACTCGTCGGGCACATCGACATCGCGGTGGACGCCGTGACCGGGCTGCCGCTGAAGGTCGCGGTCTTTGCGCGCGGCGCGTCGGGCCCGGCCCTCGACGTCGAGTTCACCGACCTCACCCTCGGCGCACCGTCCTCCTCGGTGTTCGAATTCACGCCGCCCGCCGGCGCGACCGTCTCGACGCCCAAGGCACCCGCCCGGCAGCCGGCCGTGGGAACGCACGCGAAGCCGACCGTCACGGGCAGCGGCTGGGCGACGATCGTCAGCACCACGACGGATGCGACGACCGCGAAGGCGCTCGAGGGGAACTCGCTGTTCTCCCAGGTCGCGAAGCCGGTCGACGGCGGCCACCTGATCAGCCTGTCGCTGCTCTCGGTCCTCGTGACCGCCGACGGACACGTGTTCGCGGGAGCGGTACCCGGTTCGGCACTCGTCGCCGCCGCGGGGTGAGCGCGGAGCTCGCGGTCGAGACCGCGTCGCTGACCAAGCGGTTCGGGAAACGCGCGGCGGTCGACGGCCTCGACCTCGCCGTGCCCCGCGGCAGCGTGTTCGGGTTCCTCGGACCCAACGGCTCGGGAAAGACGACCACGATCCGCATGCTGCTCGGGCTCGTGACGCCGACCGCAGGGACGGTTCGGCTGCTCGGGTCGCCCATGCCGTCGTCCGCCTCGACCGTCCTGCCGCGCGTCTCCGCCCTCATCGAAGGTCCCGGGTTCGCGCCCTACCTGTCCGGCACCGCGAATCTGGCCCGCCTCGACTCCGCCGACCGCAGTGCGCGGCGAGCGGGCCGCGCGGACCGGATCTCCTCGGCCATCGCGCGCGTCGGTCTCGAGCAGGCCGCAGGCAAAGCCGTGAAGGCCTACTCGCTCGGGATGAAGCAACGGCTGGGCATCGCGGGCGCCCTGCTGCGCCCGCCCGAGCTGCTCGTCCTCGACGAACCGACGAACGGCCTCGACCCGCAGGGCACACGCGAGATCCGGTCGCTGGTCGCCTCGCTCGCCGGTGAGGGCACCACCGTGCTCATCTCGAGCCATCTGCTCGCCGAGGTGCAGCAGATCTGCTCGCACATCGGTGTCATGCGCGCCGGCCGGCTCGTCGCGCAGGGGTCGCTCGACGAGCTCGTGACCGGCACCACCCCGCGCATCCGCGTCGACACGCCCGACCCCGATGCGGCCGCCGCGATCCTCGCGGCCCACGGGGCGAACGGGATCGAGACGGCGGGCGCCGCCGTGACGGCGGAAGCACCGCACGACCTCGTCGCCGAGGCGCTCGTGCGGGCGCTCGTCGAGGCCGACGTGCGGGTGCGCGGATTCGCGCTCCAGCGCGAGACGCTCGAGGACCGCTTCGTCGAGCTCACGGGTGAGGGGTTCGATGTCGACGGCTGAGCCGCCTCGGGCGGCGCGGGGACCGGGACCGGCGCTGCTCGTCACCGAGTTGCAGATCCTCTTCCGGCGCAAACGCACGATCGCGATGCTGGCGGCGCTCGCCGCCGTCCCCGTGCTGATCGCCGTCGCCGTCCGCATCCGATCCGGCGGCGGCGCGGGCCGCGGCCCGTCGTTCATCGACGACATCACCCAGAACGGCCTGTTCGTGGGCGTCGCCGCCCTGATCCTGTGCATCCCGTTGTTCCTGCCGCTGACCATCGGCGTCGTCGCGGGCGACACGATCGCGGGCGAGGCGTCGCAGGGCACGCTCCGCTACCTGCTCGTCGTGCCGGCCGGCCGGGTGCGGCTCCTCATCGTGAAGTACGCGGGCGCCCTCGCCTTCTGCATCGCGGCCCCGCTGGTCGTGGTGGTCGCCGGCAGTGTGATCGGCGCGATCCTGTTCCCGATCGGCCCGGTGACCCTGCTGTCGGGCACGACCGTTCCGATCGCGGACGCGATCGGCCGGATGCTCCTCGCCGTCGTCTACGTCGCCCTGTCCTTCGCCGGTCTCGCGGCCATCGGGCTGTTCATCTCGACGTTGACGGATGTGCCGGTCGGCGCAATGGCCGCGACCGTCGTCCTCGCCGTCGCATCCCAGGTGCTCGACCAACTGCCGCAACTCGACTGGCTGCATCCGTTCCTGTTCAGTGACCCGTGGTTCGGACTGCTCGACCTGCTGCGCGACCCGATCGTCTGGGCCTCGTTCGGCACGAACGCGCTGCTGCAACTCGGGTACGTCGTGGTCTTCGGCGCGCTGGCGTTCAGCAGATTCACGACCCGCGACGTGCTCTCATGATCGACGCTCAAATGTCAGTAGCGTGTCCAGAGCACGCGTGCGAGACCTGGAGGCCCGGCTCGTGAAGATCATCAGCTACAACCTGCGCGAGCACTCGGCGCGCGGCGAGCTCACGGCACTCGCGACCGATCACGAGACCGACGTGCTGTGCCTGCAGGAGTGCGACAGCACGGACATGCCCGAGCACCTCGGCGAGTTGTACCTGCTCGAGCAGACGAAGGCGAACCGGCTCGGGCTGGCGATGTACCTGCGCCGCGACCGCTTCGAGGTGCACGGCACGAAGCTGTTCGCGCTCCGCAAATCGCTGCACGACCGGGTCATGGCTCCTGCGCACGAGCGGCTGCTCGCCGCGCACGTGACGGACAACGAGACGGGTGAGTCCGTCGTGCTCGGGGACTTCCACGCCGCTCCGCTGTCGGCGACGAACGCGCTGCGCCGATCGCAGATCGCGGCGGCGCATCAGGGCATGCGGGCCCTCGCGCCGGCCGCCCCCGCGCTCATGGTCGGCGACTTCAACTACCCGTGGTTCGTCCGCGGCCTGCAGCGCCGGCTCGAGGTCACGGGCTATCAGCTGACCCGGACACCCGCCCCGACCTACTTCCGGTACAAGGTGTTCCGCGGCTACTTCGACTTCGTCACCTCGACGGGTTTCTCCATCGACAACGTGTCGGTGCTGCCGCAGGGCGAGTCCGACCACATGCCGATCAGCCTCGAGGCCCGCATCGCCTCCTGACGTCCCCCTGCGCAATTCAGGGGTCGCGGCCGTATTCAGGAGCCCAGCGACATCTGCGTCCTGAATACGGCCGCGACTCCTGAATCAGGCCGGGTATCGGGATGGGGTGGCGGCGGGGCGGGTCAGGCGAAGGCCGCCTCGGCCCGCTCGACCGGCCAGATCTCGATGCCCTCGGTCAGCGCGAACTTCACGAACCGGCTGGGCGTGCCCGGTTCGGGATGCGCGAGGCGGGTCGCCGTGAAGAACTGCGGGCTGATCTGCCTGCCGCATTCGAGATAGAACAGGTACGTCGCCTCGACGACCTCGTCGGTGGCTGCGGGCTTCGGTTCACGCCGGGTGATCACGAGCAGGTCGATGTCGGAGTGCATCGGCGAATCCGCCGGCCACATGTCGCCCCGCGCGGCCGACCCGATGATCCGCACGGAGAGCAGGTCGTCGAACGTGCGGGCCAGCAGCTTGCAGTACCGGTCGACGGAAGCGCGTTCGTCCGATGTCAGCGTGCTCACGGAGATGCTCCCTCGTCGTCGAGCGGGACCGCCTTCACGGTATCGGGGCCGTGCACGGCGCGCGAGGGCCGACCGCATCAGGTCACGCTCATCTTTCGCCCAGAAAACGGTCAGAACGCCGGACGATCGTGACGGGCGGGTCGGTGACGACGCCCCCCACCCGAACGGAGCACGGCCATGGCAATCGCCGATCACCCTGTCACGCCACCCGCGACGCGAAGCCTCGTACCGGCTCGCATGGACCGCCTGCCGTGGACGCGGTTCCATTGGCTCGTCATCGTCGGGCTCGGCGTCTCGTGGATCCTCGACGGGCTCGAGATCCAGATGGTCGTCCGCCAACGGGTTCGCGAAGAGTTCGGCATGGATCAACGGAGGTCGGCATCACCGGCAGCGTCTACCTGGCCGGGCAGGTGGTCGGCGCGCTCGTCTTCGGCCGACTGTCCGACCGGCTCGGCCGGAAGCGCTTCTTCATCATCACCCTGGCGATCTATCTGGTCGGCAGCGGCATCGCCGGCCTGTCGTTCGCGCCGTCTGGTTCCTCTTGGTCTTCCGGTTCGTCGCCGGCATGGGCATCGGCGGCGAGTACGCGGCGATCAATTCGGCCATCGACGAGATGATCCCGTCGCACTACCGCGGCCGGGTCGACATCGCGATCAACGGCACCTACTGGGGCGGTGCGGCGCTCGGCGCGGCAGCGAACGTCTTCTGCTGTCGGACACGATTTTCGCCGACGGCTGGGGCTGGCGCATCGGCTTCTTCATCGGTCCGGTGATCGGCATCCTCATCATCTTCCTGCGCCGCCACATCCCCGAGAGCCCGCGGTGGCAGATCGGGCACGGCTTCGAGAAGGAGGCCGAACGACACGGTCGACGGAGATCGAGGAGGAGGTGGAACGCGAAGGGCACCACCTCGAGCCGGTGCCGGACAGCAAGGCGATCGAGATGCCGCGCGAACGAGCAGCGCCCGCTCGGCGAGATCCTGCACATGCTTCTTCCGCGTCTATCCGAAGCGGACCTTCGTCGCCTTCGCGATGATGGTGACGCAGTCCTTCCTCTACAACGCGATCTTCTTCACCTACGCGCTCGTGCTCGAGAACTTCTACAAGATCCCGAACAGCGCGACGGGGTACTACTTCTTCCCGTTCGCGATCGGGAACCTGCTCGGCCCACTCGTCCTCGGCCCGCTGTTCGACTCCCTCGGGCGACGCAAGATGATCTTCAGCAGTTACTTCATCGCCGGGGTCGTGCTCGCCGTCTCGGCCGCGCTGTTCTCCGCCGGCTCGCTGAACGCGCTGACGCAGACGATCTTCTGGTGCGTGTCGTTCTTCTTCGCGTCCGCCGGGTGCGTCGTCCGCCTACCTGACCGTGAGCGAGACGTTCCCGCTCGCGCTCCGCGGCCAGGCGATCTCCTACTTCTTCTCGATCGGCCAGGCCGTCGGCGCGTTCGCGCCGACGATCTTCGGCATCCTCGTCGGCGACGGGAAATCGCGCGGGCCGCTCACCGGCGGCTACTTCTTCGGCGCGGGCATGATGATCGTGGGTGGCCTGATCGCACTGATATTCGCGGTGAACGCGGAGCGCAAGTCGCTGGAGGACATCAGCGAACCGCTGGCGATGCTCCACCCGAACCCGTAGCAGGCGCGGCGTCGAGTGCCTGCTCGAGGCGCTCGACCTTGCCGGTCAGTTCGCCCGTGCGGCCGGGCCGTATGTCGGCCTTCAGTACCAGCGCGACCCGGGAGCCGTAGGCACCGACGGCTTGGGTCGCGCGCTTCACGACATCCATCACCTCGTCCCACTCCCCCTCGATCTCGGTGAACATCGACGACGTCCGGTTGGGCAGGCCGGACTCGCGGACGATTCGGACCGCGGCCGCCACCGCGTCATGGACGCCGTCTGCACGGCCGTCGCCGGACGGGCTGACCGAGAATGCGACGAGCATCAGGACTCCTCTCGCGGCCGCTGCTGGGCGGCGCAGGAGCAGCATGCCCCACGCGGATGCACGCTGACGGCGAACTCGCGCGCCCGGTCGTCCGCGGTGGAGCACGATCCCCCTCATGAACGATCCGGTCGAGGAGCGCCGCGATGACCAGGCAGCGCTCGACGCCTATTCGAACGCCGTCATCGGTGTCGCCGAGGCGGTGCTGCCGAGCGTCGCGAGCCTGACCGTCCGGAGCGCTCGCGGCCAGGGAGCCGGCAGCGCGAGCGTCATCGGAGCCGACCTGCTGCTCACCAGTGCGCACGTCGTCGCCGGAGCGGATCGTGCGGACGCCGCGTTCGGCGACGGCACCGTGCGCGCGGCCCGCGTGGTCGGCCGGGACCCGTTGTCGGACCTCGCGGTGCTGCGCGCGGACGGCCCACTGCCTCCTGTGGTCCCCTTCGGCGACGCGGCAGGCCTCCGCGTCGGCCAGCTCGTCGTCGCCTTGGGAAATCCGCTCGGCCTCGCCGGCAGCGTGACCGCCGGCATCGTGTCGGCCCTCGGCCGGTCCCTGCCCACCACGTCGGGCCGAGTGATCGACGAGGTCGTGCAGACGGATGCGGCCCTGAATCCGGGGAACAGCGGTGGGGTGCTGGCGGACGGCCGCGGGCGCATGGTCGGCGTGAACACCGCGGTCGCCGGCGTCGGGCTGGGACTCGCGGTGCCGATCAACGCGACGACCCGACGGATCATCGACGCGCTCGTCGCCGACGGCAGGGTGCGCCGGGCGTGGCTCGGCATCGTCGGCGCGGAGGTACCGCTGCCGCCACGGCTGCGCGAGCGGATCGGCACGGCCGCGGGACTCGGCGTCGCAGGCGTCGCCGAGCGCAGCCCTGCCGAGACGGCGGGGGTTCGGCGCGGGGACATCGTCGTCGAGCTCGACCATCGCCCGATCACGCACGTGACCGCGGTGCAGCGCCTGATGGTCGCGGACGCCATCGACCGCGAGATCGAAATGACGCTGTGGCGGGACGGGGCACTGGTCGACGTCTTCGTGACGCCGCGCGAGCTCCGCTGACCCGGCGACTCAGCCGGCGGCGGCCGTCTGCGAGGCGGCCTGCGCGCCGAGGTCGGCCGCCATGAGCCGATGCACGGGCGGCTCGCGGAGCAGCAGGTCTCTGGTGACCGTGAGCGCCCGATCGACGTGCACGAGCGTGCCGGGCTCGACCTCCGACCACCCGTCCTCGCCGTCGAGCGCCTCGCTCGCGACGAGCACCGACGGCCGGTCGGCGAGCGGCGTCGACGCCGTCAGCAACTGGCTGCCCTTCGCTCGCAGCGAGCGGCCGGCCGGGCGCTCCAGGACGAAGAGCGTGTTGTCGTCCGGGTAGCGCAGCGCCCACAGGTCGGTCGCCGTGATCAGCACGAAGTTCAGCGAGTACACCGGCACGGACGCCGTGATCCAGCGGAGCGCCGCCTCGAGGCCCGCACGCACGTCGCCGGCGGCGATGCCGATCTCCGCGGTGCAGAGCGCGAAGACGCGCTCGCTGTCCGTCTCCCCCGCGACCAGGTCGCTCGCGCCGAGCTCCGCGAGCCGCGCGTCGATGACGTCGAGGCCTCGAACCACCCCGTTGTGCGCGAACATGCGGTCGTGCTGCAGGAATGGATGGGTATTGGCCGCCGTGAGCGCGCCGGTCGAGGCGTGCCGGACGTGCGCGACGAAGCTCGTCCCGTGGATCGTGTGCGCGGCGCGGGCGAACTCCGGGTCGCGCCAGGCGGGCGTCGGCCGCTTGTCCAGCGTCGGTACCCCGCGGTCGAAGGCACCGATGCCGAATCCGTCGGGGTTGTGGCGGCTCTGCTCCTCGAGACTGTCCGCGGCGCCGACGAGCCAGAACGTCGCGTCGACGGGCTCCGTTCCGGAGTGCATCCCGAAAAGTCGGCACATGTTCGCGTTCCTCATCTCTGGCATCGCTGCACGGTCCTCTGGGAGGATGCCGCCACCCCACGAAGGAGCAGCGCATGACCGCCACTCTCAGCCCGTATCTCGGCTTCCAGCGCACCGCGCGAGAGGCCATCGAGTTCTACCAGTCGGTGCTGGGCGGTGATCTCACGATCACGACATTCGGCGAGTACCAGGCGAATCAGGATCCCGCCGACGCGGACCTCGTGATGCACTCGGAGCTCAGGACGGCGTCGGGCTTCACCCTGATGGCGTCCGACACCCCGCCGCAGCTCGACCACACCCCCGGCACGAACTTCTCCGTCGCCCTGTTCGGCGACTCCGAGGACGAGCTGTCGGGCTATTGGACGAAGCTCGCCGACGGCGCGACGATCACCGTGCCGCTCGCGAAGGCCCCGTGGGGCGATTGGTTCGGCATGCTCACCGACCGCTTCGGCGTGCAGTGGCTCGTGAACATCAGCGGGCCCGCGAACTGACGGCCCCGCCCTCCCCCGTCTCCCGCGCTCGCCCAGGTCTCCCGCAGACCGACGGGATCCGGTGGGTTCGCCTGCGGCGTTCAGTGGAAAGCTGGTTCCATGATCCCTGAGGTCGCGAGCGCCGAACGCATCGTCCCGGCGCCGGTCGAGCGAGTCTGGCTCGCACTCGTCACGCCGGAGACGCACTCGGCGATGATGTTCGGCAGTGCGGTCGAGGCCGACTGGCAGATCGGCGCACCGATCGTCTGGCACGGGGTGTGGCAGGGCACGGTGTTCACCGATCACGGCGAGATCGCCGTCCTGGATGCGCCGCACGTGCTCGAGTTCACCCACTTCAGCCCACTTTCGGGCGAATCGGACACACCGGAGCATCACCACACGATCCGAATCACACTGCAGCCCGAGGGTGATTCGACGCGCGTCCTGCTGGAGCAGGACAACAATCCGACCGCCGAGTCGGCGGCGCATTCCGCTTCGAACTGGGCCCTCGCACTCGAACTGCTCGAGCAGGCGATCCACGCGGCCTAGACGTGCAGGCGGTCGTCCCCCGTCGGCACGATGACCTTGCCGAGTGGCGCGAGCGAGATCGGGACGAGCTTGACCTCGGCGATCGCGAGCGGGATGCCGATGACCGTGACCGCCATGGCGATGGCCGAGAGGATGTGGCCGATCGCCAGCCACCACCCCGCGACGAGGAACCAGATCACGTTGCCGAGGAAGCTGAGGGCGCCGGCCGTGGGGCGCGAGACGACCTCCCGGCCGAACGGCCACAGCGTGTAGTTCGCGATCCTGAACGACGCGATACCCCACGGGATCGTGACGATGAGCACGCAGCAGATGACGCCGGCGACGACGTAGCCCAGGAAGTGCCAGACACCGGCGAAGACCAGCCAGATCACATTCAGCACGGTCGTCACCTGGACCTCCTCCGCGTCAGCGTACCGGCGCGCTCCCGCGCTCGGTCTCGATGCGCCGCAGCACGTCCACGACCTGGTCGGAGAAGTACTGCTGCTCCTCGTGCTCCAGGTCGAGCCAGCGCACCAGGCCGCCCACCTCGCGCAGCTTGACCCGTCGGCGCTCGCGATCGGTGTCACGCACGTCGACGTCGAGGAACAGGCGGACGACGAAGAGCAGGTCGTGCACGTCCATGGCGCGGAGCGCCGCGTTCCGCGGAGCGACCCGCCGTTCCCGTGCGAGCGCGCGACGGGTGCCGTCGGAGATGAGCAGGTCGGCGTGGTCGTCGACCCAGGCGCGCAGATCGGTGTCGAAGTCGGCGACGCGGGCCCGGCGCAGGCCGGTCAGCGAATGGAGCCTTCGATCGAGGTACGCGGTCAGCAGGCGGTCTGCAGTGGTGGAGATCGAATACATGAGCGACATCGTGGACGCGGGCTCCGACAACGGGTCGGACGGGGCGAATCCCGTTCCGTCCAACGGGAATGCGAAAGAGCGCCGTGCGTTGACTTGAGTCGAGGGCACTCAAGTTTTCACCACCGGAGGTTTTCTTGCCTGAACAGACCACCCCAACGCCGCAGGGCGAGAGCTTCGACGCACTGCTGGCCCGACTCTTCGCCGAGCAGCGCGCATCGGGGCGTCCCATGGACATCAACCGCCTGCTGAGCCGGCGCACCCACGAGGTGCTGAACGAGGCGGCTCGGCTCGCGTCGTCGCGCGGGCACGCCGAGATCGACGCGTTGCACCTGTTGCACTCGCTGGTCGGCGGCGCCGCCGCCGAGACCGTGCGCAGCACCGGTGTCGACCCCGAGACGCTGCAGCGCGCCATCGAGGAGCGCATGCCGACCTCGGCGGCCGCGGTCAGCGAGGCGACGCTGACCCGCGCGGGCCAGCGTGCGCTCTTCGACGCGGCACAGATCGCGCGCGCATCCGGTTCGACCTACATCGACCCCGAGCACCTCTTCTTCGCATTCGTGATGAGCCGCGATACCGTGGCCGGCCAGGTGCTGGCAGAGGCGGGCATCACGCCGCAGGCGCTGCAGGCGGCCGCGAGCGGCCGGGCCCCGGCCGGCGCGACAGGGTCGACGTCGGAGACCCCGACCCTCGACACCTACGGCGTGGACCTGACCGCCAAGGCGCGTGAGGGTGGACTCGACCCGGTCATCGGCAGGGACGAGGAGGTCGCACAGGCCGTCGAGATCCTGCTGCGCCGCACCAAGAACAACCCGGTGCTGATCGGCGAGCCCGGCGTCGGCAAGACCGCGATCGTCGAGGGCCTCGCCCAGAAGATCGCGGACGGCGACGTGCCCGATCTGCTGCGCGGCAAGCGGGTGGTCGCCCTCGACCTCGCCGGCATGCTGGCGGGCACCCGATTCCGGGGCGACTTCGAGGAGCGCATCACCAAGGTCGTCGACGAGGTCGTCGCTCAGGCGGGCCGGATCGTGCTCTTCGTCGACGAGCTGCACACCGTCGTCGGTGCGGGCTCGGGCGGAGACGGCGGCATGGACGCCGGCAACATCCTGAAACCGCGCCTCGCCAGGGGTGATCTCCACCTGATCGGTGCGACGACCCTGAGTGAGTACCGGCGGATCGAGAAGGACGCGGCGCTCGAACGCCGCTTCCAGCCCGTGCAGGTCGCCGAGCCGTCGGTCGAGGACGCCGTGCGGATCCTCGACGGGCTGCAGAGCCGGTACGCGGATCACCACGGCGTGACCTACACCGACGACGCGATCCGCGCCGCCGTCGAGCTGTCGTCCAGGTACATCACCGACCGTTTCCTGCCCGACAAGGCGATCGACCTGATCGACCAGGCCGGTGCACGCCGCCGGCTCCGGCTGCCCGTGCAGGTGGACGTCGCGGCGCTGCAGACGCGGCTCGCGGACCTCGAGGCGGACAAGAACCGCGCGGTGAGCGAGGAGCGGTACGAGGACGCCTCGCGGCTGCGCGACGAGATCGACGCACTCGGTCGCGAGATCGGGGCCGCGGTCGCCCGTCCGGCGCAGACCGTGGACGCGGTGATCGGCGAGCCCGACATCGCGGAGATGGTCGCCAGGGCCACCGGTATCCCCGCCGCGCGCCTGTCGGCCGACGATCGGGCCAGGCTCGTGTCGCTCGAGCAGGACCTCCACGAGCGCGTGGTCGGTCAGGACGACGCGGTGCGCGCCATCGCGAAGTCGGTGCGGCGCAGCCGCAGCGGCCTCGGTGACCCGAAGCGGCCGATCGGCAGCTTCCTGTTCCTCGGGCCGACGGGTGTCGGCAAGACCGAGCTGGCGAAATCGCTCGCCGCGAGCCTGTTCGGCGACGAGGCCGCGATGATCCGTTTCGACATGAGCGAGTTCGGCGAGCGGCACACCGTGAGCCGGCTGATCGGGTCCCCTCCCGGGTACGTCGGCTACGACGAGGCGGGCCAGCTGACCGAGCGTGTTCGGCGGCGTCCGTACTCGGTGATCCTGCTGGACGAGATCGAGAAGGCGCATCCCGACGTGTTCAACCTGCTGCTGCAGGTGCTCGACGACGGGCGCCTGACCGACGGGCAGGGCCGCACCGTCGACTTCCGGAACGCGGTGGTCATCATGACCTCGAACATCGGCAGCGAATTCCTGGCCAGCCGGTCGGGCGCGCTCGGCTTCATCGCCGACGGCGGCGACGCCGCCGGCGGGTTCGGTTCGGAGCAGGCGCTCCGCGATCGGGTCTGGGGCAAGCTGCGCGAGGCGATGCGCCCCGAGTTCCTGAACCGCATCGACGAGGTCGTGCTGTTCCGCAAGCTGACCGCGTCCGAGCTGCACGCCATCGTCGAGCACCTGCTCGGCGAGACCGCGGCACGACTCGAGCGGCAGGGCATCGCGTTCACCGCGTCGACGGCGAGCGTCGACTGGCTTGCCGAGCACGGCTACGAGCCCGAGTACGGCGCCCGTCCGCTGCGGCGCCTGATCCAGCGCGAGGTCGAGGACCGCATCGCCGAGCTCGTGATCGGTGACGATCTCGCCGCCGGGGCGTCGGTCGGGATCGACGTGGTCGACGGTCACCTCGATGCGCTCGTGGAGCGGACGCGGGCCGCGGCCTAGCAACTGCTGAAAGGGCCCGTCCAGAAGTCTGGACGGGCCCGTTCGCCGTCCTCCCGCGTCGGTACCGTGCAGTGATGACCGGTACGACCGACAGGGCGACCATCGACTGGTTGCTCGACTCCGACCCGGCGCTCCGCTGGCAGGTCGAGCGCGACCTCGCCGGCGAGCCGGAATCCGTCTGGCAGGCGACCCGCGCCCGAGTCGCGGGCGAGGGGTTCGGTGCGCGGCTGCTCGCCCATCAGGATCCGGACGGGCAGTGGGCCGGCGGCGCCTACTTCCCTGCCGGATTCTTCGCGTCGGGCGGTCCCGAGGGCCCGCAACCGTGGACCGCGACCACCTGGTCGCTGAACGCGCTGCGGGAGTGGGGCGTCGATGCGGCCGTGCTCGGCGACACGGGCGCCCGGCTCGCCGCGAACAGCCGCTGGGAGTACGACGACCTGCCCTACTGGGGTGGGGAGGTGGACGCCTGCATCAACGGATTCACGCTCGCGAACGGCGCGTGGCTCGGCGCGGACGTCGCCGGGCTCGCCGCGTGGTTCGTGGAGCACCGCATGCCCGACGGCGGCTGGAACTGCGAATGGGTCGACGGCGCCACGGTCTCGTCGTTCCACTCGACCCTGAACTCGCTGGAAGGCGTGCTCGACGCCGAGATCCGCGGCGTGAGCGCGCCCGGGCTGCCCGAGGCCAGGCACGCCGCCGAGGAATACCTGCTCGAGCGGCGACTGATCCATCGCCTGTCCACCGGCGAACCGGTCGGCGCCTGGGTGGAGAAGCTCGAGTACCCCTTCCGCTGGGAGTACACCGCCCTGCGCGCGGTCGATCACTTCCGAGCTGCGAGCCTGCACGACGGCACAGCGGCCGACCCACGGATCGACGACGCCGTCTCGATCGTGCGGGACTCGGCTCGCGCCGACGGCCGGTGGGCGGCGACCGCACACGATCCCGGCCGCGTCTGGTTCGAGGTGGACGCGCCGCTCGGAGCGCCGTCGAAATGGCTGACCTTCACTGCGGTCCGCGCACTCGAGTGGTTCGCCTCGGCTCGGTAGCGTGCCCCCATGGCCATCGAGCTGCAATACGAGTTCGAGGCCGAGTTGTTCCTGTGGTCCGCGCGACGCGAGGTGTGGACCTTCGTGCAGTTGCCCGACGACGCGAGCGCGGACGTCGTCGAGGTCGCCGGCGACGTGCCGCGCGGTTGGGGTGCGGTCAAGGTCCTTGCGCGGATCGGCACAACGACCTGGCGCACGTCCGTGTTCCCCGACGCCGCGCGGGGCGGGTACGTGCTGCCGGTCAAACGCGAGGTCCGCGAGCGCAACGGTCTCGGGCCGGGCGACACCGCGTCCGTCTGGCTCGAGGTGCTCCCCTAACGCCCGATGCGTTCGACGGTCGCGTCGTCGCCGTCGACGTAGCACCACCGGCCGCGCACGCGGCGGAAGCGACTGCGTTCGTGCAGCACGAACGGGTCGCCACGGACGAGGTGGGTGGCGCGGAACTCGACGACGCCGGTCTCGTCGGTCGCGCCGCCCGCGACCACGTCGACGACCTGGAGCCGGCGCCAGCGGACCGCCGTGTCGAGGTCGAGGGATGCGGGCCGCGTCGCGGGGTCCCATGTCGCGACGAGATGGTCCGCGCGGCCGAGCGCGAACGCCGTGAACCGGGACCGCATCAGCCGCTCGGCCGTGGGGGCCGCCGCGCCGTCGAGGATCGGACCGCAGCAGGTGTCGTAGGCCGCGCCGGATCCGCATGGACACCGCTCAGGAGTCGTCACCCTCACACCAAATCACGCCGGATTCCGTTCCGGCGGCCTCCAGATCGGCATCGGGCCGCTCGAAATCGCCGGATGTCCGTGATTCGGTCAGGCGGACTGCGCGTCGACGGGCTCGGGCTGGTGCCGGGCGAGCCGGATCACACCGAACACCGCGAGCCCCTCGGCGAGCACGAAGAGCACGAAGGCCCACCAGGGCGCGTGCTGCGCCTCGCCGAGCACAGCGATCCCGACCGTCACTGCCACGATGGGGTCGACGACCGTGAGGGCCGCGACGACCAGATCGGGCGAGCCGGACGAGTAGGCGGTCTGCACGAGGTAGGTGCCCAACAGGCCGGACGCACCCGCGGCGACCAGCGCGAGCAGGGTGAACGGCGTCGTGTCGTCGATCAGCGACCCGTGCTGCACCGCCGTGCTGCACCGATCAAGCACGATCTTCATGAGCGTCGCGACGAAGCCGAAGCAGACCCCGCCGCCGATCGCGAACGCGACGCCGGGCAGCCGTTTCCGCATCGTCAGGAAGCCGGTGGCGACCAGCGCGAGGACCACGATCAGGATCAGCAGGACCGGCACGACCCGGGCGACCGACTGCGGGCTCGACGTCGTCGTGAAGGACGCGACCACGACGAAGACCGTGGTCCCCGCGACCGCGGCCGCGATCCCCTGGACGCCCTGACGTTCCATGGTCGTGTGGGCGATGCGCCGGTTCAGCAACGCGGTCACGACGAGCGACAGGGCGCCGACCGGCTGCACGACCGCGATCGGCGCCATGAGCAGGCCGAGCAGCTGCAGCACGACCGCCACCACGAACATGCCCGAGCCGAGCAGCCACCTGGGTGTGCGCACGAGCGCGAGCAGCTGCCGGATGTTGAACCCGTCGCCTGTGCCGTCGTCCCCGTCCTCGTTGAGGCTCTGCACGCCACGGTTCTGGAACTGCGCACCGAGCGCCAGGGCGATCGCTCCGAGCAGCGCAGCAGCGATTCCGAGGAGGACCACTCGGCGACGCTAGCCGCCGCAGATGTGGGGTGGTCGGGGCGTCCGTGCGCCGTCCCGGCGACCGGTGCGCGGTGCCGCACACGGGTGCCGGGACGGCGCGCGGACGGCGACCTCAGTGCGCGGTCGTCGACGCCGCGCGGCGTGATGGCGAACGGCACGGCCGCCGGATGGGCCTTGCCCGAGCCGAGGTCGACCTCGCCCGCGGGCAGCGCGGCGTCGCCGACGTGCAGCCTGCTGACGGTGAGCTTGGTGGCGCAGTTCGTGGTGATGTTCGCGCCGTCCAGCGCGCCGTAGTCCACGAAGGAGAACGCGAGGGTCCTGTGGTTCTTCGAGAGCGTGACGATGTCGCCCTTCTCGAGGTGGTACCCGGCGACGTGCATCGGCTCGTCGGCGGTGATCACGCCGGTGAACACCTTCCGGGACGTGCCGGGGTGGGTGACGCGCAGGTGGAAGCCGCTCGAGTCGTGCCAGATGGTGGCCGCGGTGGCCGAACCGGCCTTGTAACCGGCCGGTTCTCCCTGGACGACGCCATCCCACGGGGCGGTGCTGCAGGTCGACGACGACGCGCTCGCGGTGAGCGTGTCCGCCTGGGCGGGCAGCGCCGCGGCGAGCGTGCAGACGGCGGCGGCGACCGCGCCGAGACCGGCGGCGGCGAGACGGGTGCGGAGACGGGACATGGATGGTGCCTTTCGTTCGACCGCGGTGTGCGGTGCTGCTGGACGAACGACACTGTCGACCCCGAGTGCGCCGGAACGGTTCGGCGGATGTTCGGGCGGCGTAAACGAAGCGAGCCCGTGCACCCCCGTTCGGGCGCGGGCGACCGGTCAGCCCTGGAGCTTGGCGACGACGGCCTCGACACGACGGCTGCGCGTCTCGGCGGCCTTCGCGGACTCGACGGACACCACGTGGGCCTTCCTGTGGCTCGGCGGGAGCGCTTCGAACGCCGCCGTCAGGCCGGCGGTCGCGAGCGCCGCGGCGAGGTCCTCGGGCAGTGGGGTGTCTCGCGGTGCGGTGTCGAGCGCCAGCGTGACCTCGAGCGCGTCGCCGCCCTGGATGCCCGTTTCCGCGCGTTTGTCGGATGAGAACGGGATCAGCGAGCGACCCGCCATCGTGCCGACCGTGCTGCGGTACTCGTAGCCGTTCACCGTCACGAGGACGGCCGGCCGCTTACCCCCGTTCAGCGCCTCGAGCACCTCCGGCGGCACGGGGATGCCGGTGTTCCTGCCGGTGAGGTGCATCGTCGTCGCGTAGCTGATGGGATCCGCCATGCGTCCGATCATGCCGTAGATGCACCGCGGGGTGCATGAGCTGGGCACCCCCCGGGAGCGAGCAAGATGGACCCCGTGGCTGACGACGTCCCGTTCCTGATCGATGCCGGCGGCGACTCGGGGATC
The DNA here is from genome assembly GCA_963716965.1 of uncultured Actinomycetota bacterium. Lineage (GTDB taxonomy): Bacteria > Actinomycetota > Actinomycetes > Actinomycetales > Microbacteriaceae > Amnibacterium. Next base: position 1,223,468 of record CAVQUZ010000003.1, read on the forward strand.
GACCCCGTCTCGCTCGGCGAAGCGGCCGCAGCCGCCGAACGGGACGGCTACGACGGCATCGCCGCCGCCGAGACGAAGCACGACGCATTCGTCGCGCTGACCGTCGCTGCGACCGCGACGAGCCGCATCCAACTGCTCTCGGGTATCGCCGTCGCGTTCGCACGCAACCCGATGTCGGTGGCCCTCGCGGCGAACGACCTGCAGCTGGTCGCAGGCGGCCGGTTCGTGCTGGGTCTGGGCTCGCAGGTGAAGGCGCACATCGAGCGCCGATTCTCGATGCCCTGGTCGGCCCCCGCGACGCGGATGGCGGAATTCGTCCGGGCGGTGCGGGCGATCCACGAGGCGTGGGCGACGGGGGGCCGGCTCGCCTTCCGCGGCGAGTTCTACACCCACACCCTCATGACGCCGTTCTTCGATCCCGGACCGAATCCCTACGGGCCGCCCCCGGTGTGGCTCGCCGCGGTCGGCGAGCGCATGACGCGGGCCGCGGGCGAGACCGCCGACGGCCTGCTCGCCCACAGCTTCACCACGGCCACGTACCTGAACGAGGTGAGTCTGCCTGCGCTCGCAGCCGGCGCGGCCGCCGCCGGGCGTCCCGTACCGCAGGTCGCCGTCCCCGCGTTCGTCGCGATCGCCGACGACGGAGCCGCCCTCGACCGGGCCGTCACCGCGGTGAAAGCGCAGATCGCGTTCTACGGCTCCACGCCCGCGTACCTGCCGGTGCTCGAGCTGCACGGCTGGGCGGATCTGCACGAGCGGTTGAACGCCGCCGTGCGGCGCGGCGAATGGGCGACCCTGCCGGGGCTCGTCCCCGACGACGTCGCGCACGCCTTCGCGGCCATCGGCACCCCTGCCGAGGTCGCCTCGCAGCTGCGCGAGCGGTTCGCCGGCCGCATCGCGCGCCTGTCGTTCAATGCGCCGTCACCGGCCGAGCCCGAGCAGTGGGCGGTCCTGCTCGCAGCGCTCCGTGCGCCGGCCCGCTGACTCGCTGACCGCACGTGGAGGGCGATGCGCGACACTGGCGGCATGACCCCACTCGCCCGCCCGCGTCGCGGCCGGCTCATCGGCGGCGTCTGCGCGGCACTCGGCAACCGTTTCGGCATCTCGGCGAGCGTCGTGCGCCTGCTGTTCATCCTGTCCCTGCTGCTGCCCGGGCCGCAGTTCATCATCTACATCGCCCTGTGGATCGTCATCCCGGCGGAGTGAGAGCGACATGACCGAGACCACGCCTGATCCGGCGGACTTCCCACTGCTGACCCCCGCCGAGTTCGCGGCCGCCCTGCGCGCGGCGAGCGCCGGGACGGTCCTGCCCAGCCTGCACGCGAGCCCCGCGATCCGCGGTGCCCTCGCCGACGTGGCCGACGCGTCGTGGGACGACGTCGACCTCGCCGCAGCCGTCCGGGACGCACGGGCGGCCTACCGGGACGAGATCGCGCACCACGCACCGCACCTGGCCGACCAGGCGCACGCCCAGATCCACTGGTGACGACCGTGCCGACGACCGGGACGGGTGCGCAGGTCGCCGATCTCGACGAGCTGATCGACCGGCTCGCCGCCGGCTCGGAGCGGTGGACGGCGATGCCGTTCGGTGCCCGCGCCGCGCTCCTGCGTGCGGTGCACGCGACGTGCGCCGCGCAGGCCGCCAAGTGGACGCGAGCCGCCTGCGCCGTCAAAGGACTGGGCGCCGGCTCGCCGCTCGTCGGCGAGGAGTGGACGTCCGGCCCGTACGCGGTGCTCGTGGCCCTCGACGCGATGGCGACGACGTTGGAGCGGATGCAGACGGGAGCCGGTCCCCTCGACCACGTCGCGTTCGGGACCGCGCCAGGTGGGCGGGTGACGGTGCCCGTGCTGCCGGCGACCCGGCTCGACCGGCTCGTGCTGAACGGCTTCCGCGCCGAGGTCTGGCTGCGGCCGGGCGTCGATGCGGTCGCGGCGCGCGCGGCCGCGGGCTCCGGAGCCCGCGGCCCGGCGGGTGGGGTCGGTCTCGTGCTCGGCGCCGGGAACGTGACCGCGATCCCGGCGCTCGACGTCCTGACCGAGCTCGTCGCGCACAACCGCGCGGTCGTCCTCAAGCCGAACCCGATCATGGCGGCGATGGGTCCGGTCTTCGCTGCGGCGTTCGCACCGCTCATCGACGCGGGCGTGTTGCGCGTCGTCGACGGCGACGGGGCCGTCGGGAGCGCGCTCGCGCAGCATCCGGGTATCGCGCACGTCCACATCACCGGCAGCGCGGCGACGCACGACGCGATCGTGTGGGGCCGCTCCGGCCGGAGGTCCGGGCGGCCCGCGCTCACGAAGCCGATCACCAGCGAACTCGGCGGGGTGTCGCCGGTCATCGTCGTGCCCGGCCTCTGGAGCGCGAGAGATCTTCGGTTCCAGGCCGAGCACGTCGCCACCATGCGACTGCAGAACAACGGGCACAACTGCATCGCAGCGCAGGTGGTGCTGCTGTCGTCGGCGTGGCCGCAGCGTCAGGCGTTCCTCGCCGAGTTGCGGGACGCCATCGCGCGCAGCCCCAGGCGGCCGACCTGGTACCCGGGCGCCGCCGACCGCATCCGCGCGACCGAGGAGCGCTACCCGGCAGCGCTTCGGCTCGGCCCCGACCACGACCGGCTGCTGCTCGACGCGGATGCGGACGGGCCGGCGCCCGAGAAGGGCCGAGGCACGATCGAGGCGATCGAATGCTTCGCCCCCGCGCTCGGTGTCCGCGACCTGCCCGGTTCCGGCGCCGCGTTCCTCGAGGCGGCCGTGGCCTTCGCGAACGATCACCTCGCGGGCACCCTGGGTGCGAACGTCCTGATCGACCCGGTCGATCGGCGGGCGATGGGCCCCGCGTTCGATGCGGCGATCGCGGAACTGCGGGCCGGAACCATCGCGATCAACACGTGGACCGGGGTCGGGTTCGCGACGCCGACCGCGACCTGGGGCGCGTTCCCGGGCAACACGATCGACGACGTCGGCAGTGGCATCGGTGTCGTGCACAACGCGTGGCTGATCGACTCCCCCGAACGCACGGTGATCGAAGGGCCCTTCCGGCCGTTCCCCTACTCGGTGCTGCACGGCGAGCGTTCGGTCCTGCCCAAGCCGCCCTGGTTCACGTCCGCGCGCACCGCGGCCACGACCGGTCGGCTGCTCGCGATGAACGCCGCGAAGCCGACCCTCGGCAGGCTGGTCGCGACCTTCGTCTCGGCGTTCCGCGCCTGACCCGCCCCGCCGCGCTCTCACTCGTGCCGTTGAGCGAGCCGTGCCGACGGCACGGAGTGAGCGCGCCACGCGCTAGGCGCCGAGGACGCGCTCCAGATACCGGTTGGCGAAGCGGCGGTCGGGGTCGAGCTCGTCCCTGACCGCGACGAACTCGTCGAAACGCGGGTACGCCGGCCGTAGGTCGTCGGCCGACCGCCAGTGGATCTTGCCCCAGTGCGGCCGCCCGTCGAAGCCGCGCAGCACCGCCTCCGCCTCGTGCAGCAGCGCGGCGGCGTCGTCGCGCCAGTAGCGGTGCACCGCGATGTAGGCGGTGTCGCGGCCGGAGGCGGTCGAGAGCCACACGTCGTCGGCCGCGGCGAACCGCACCTCGACCGGGAACGACACGGTGAACCTCGCCATCGCCGTCCGCAGCGCGGCGAGCGCTTCGCGGAGCGCCTCCCGAGGCAGCGCGTACTCCAGCTCGCGGAACCGCGTGGTCCGCGGATGCGTGAAGACCCGCGTCGAGACGTCCGTGTAGGTGCGATGCCCGTACGCCCGTGTCGCGAGCCGGTTGATCGCCGGGATGGCGGTGGGCAGCGCATGCCCGATCTCGCACGCGAGCAGGTGCCCGCCGTTCGCGAGCAGGCGGTCCTCGAGCAGCCCGGCGAGGCGGCCCACCGGCGCGGACGGCGCATCCAGCGGCAGCCTCGTGTTCGTCTTCGTCATCGCGACGTCGGTGTGCGGCCACCAGTAGAACTCGAAGTGATCGGCCGCCAGCCGCTCCGCGAGCCCGTCGAGCACGGCGTCGACCTGCTCCGGCTGCTCGACGGCACGCAATTGGAACGCGGGCACGCACTGCACCTCGACCGACACGACCACGCCGAGCGCGCCGAGGCCGATGCGGGCCGCCGGCAGCAGGTCCGCTCGGCCGCCGTCGCCGATCTCGACGACCTCACCTGTGCCGGTGACGAGCGAGAGCGCCGTGATCTGGGTCGCCAGTCCGCCGAATCCCGCGCCGGTCCCGTGCGTGCCCGTCGACGTCGCCCCGGCGATCGTCTGCCGGTCGATGTCGCCGAGGTTCTGCATCGCGAGTCCGTACGGCGCGAGCAGCTCGGGCACCTGCCACAGGTGCGTGCCCGCACCGAACCGCACCCGGCCGGTCGCGGTATCGACCGCCTCGAGCCCCGCGAGGCGCGACAGGTCGATCTGGATGCCCGTGGTCGCGGCGATCGGCGAGAAACTGTGCCCGGCGCCGACCGGCTTGACGCTCTGGCCGGTCAGCGCGGCGTACCGCACGACGGCGACGACCTCGTCGACGGATGCCGGGCGGGCGACGAAGTCGGGCCGCACGTCGACGGTCCTGCCCCAGTTCCGCCAGCGCCTGCCCGGGATCAGCACCCCGGTGAGCGCCGCCAGGCCCGTCGCCGGGTCGGTCAGCCGATCCGCCGCATCGGTCACAGGAACACCATCCCTTCGCCGCGGTACGTCGCCGCCTGCGCGACCACGCGCATGCCCGCCTCAGCCGACCCCGTCAGCAGCAGGTAGGTCGTCAGGTGCTCGGCGAGTTCGCCCGCCTTGGTGTGCCGGAGCCACACACGATCGCCGGGATGCAGCCGTACGGCCGCGCGGCCCGTCAGCGGGGTCTGCACCTCGCCCGCGCCCTCCCTGGGCAGCATCGCCAGGCCCCGCGGGTGCACCACCTTCGGCAGCCGGTCGTCGCCGGGTGGCCCTGACGCGATCCAGCCCCCGCCCTGCACCGTCGCGATGTGGCGGGCCGGCTTGCGCACCACTGGCAGGGCGAAGGCCGCGGCCGGCGCGGGGCGGAACCGGCGGTAGTGGTCGAAGAGGTGCGGCCCGATCAGCCCGGAACCCGCGGCGATCTCCGTCACGCCGGCATCCGCGCGGGTGCTCTCGACGGAGCCGGAACCGCCGCCGTTCACGAACTCGAGGGGTGCGATCGCCTGCACGGCGGCGACGGCCGCATCCCTGCGCCCCGTGAGCTCGCGGATCGACGCCCGCTGCACCGCGCGCAGCGCCGCCTTGCCGAGCCCCGCGTCGCCGAGCCCCGCGATCTGCGCCTCGTACGCCATCATGCCGACCAGCGAGAACGCGGGCCGCGCGACGATCGCCGCCGCGAGCCGCGCGGCCTGCCTGGGCGTGCGGACCGGCGACCGCCGCACCCCGACGTGCCCGAGCACGCGCGACCGGTATGCGACGTCGAGTTCGATCGCGACCCGGATCGCGGCCGCCTGGCGGGACCCGGCTGCCGCCTCGACGAGATCGAGCTGCTCGGTCTCGTCGACCATCAGCGTGATCGCGGAGACCAGCTGCTCGTCGCTCGCGAGCACCGCGAGCGCTGCGCGGTCAGCCGTCGGATAGGCGACGACCACGTCGGTCGCCCCGTGCCGGACGAGATGGATCGCCTCGGGCAGCGTGAACGCGAGCAGTCCGTGCCAACCGTCTCGCGCGAGCACCGCGTCCTGCAGGGCCCGCACACGCACCGACTTGGATGCGAGCCGCAGCGGTACGCCGTCCGCGCGGCGCTCGAGGTCGGCCGCGTTCGTCGCCAGCAGGCCGAGGTGCACGATGCCGAACGGCGGCTCGAAGGCGGCGGTCGCCGCATCGATCGCCGGCCACCAGTCCGGTCGCAGCCACGGCCGGCCGACGACGGGCTCGGGCAGGACGACGGTCGCGGGCGCGCTCATCGCACGCTCCGCACCGGCAGCACACACGCGGCGCCCGCGAGCGCGGCGATGCCCGCAACGGCGAACAACGCACCGAATCCGCCCGAAGCGGCGACGAGCCACGCGCCGCCGAGGGGCGCGACGGCCTGCGGCAGCGTGGTGGCGATGTTCATGATGCCGAGATCCTTCCCCCGGTCGGCGGGATCCGGCAGCACCTGCGTCGCGAGCGCCTGGTCGACGGCGAGGAACGCCCCGTATCCGAATCCCAGCAGTGCGGCGCCCACGAGCACGGCGAGGAAGTCGGGCACCGCGGCCAGCAGCACCGAGGCGATCGCGATGAGCACCGCCGCCGTGACGACGAAGGGCTTGCGCCGGCCGGTCCGATCGCTCAGCCGGCCGCCGGCGAGCGCCGCGATCACGACGAACACCGTGTAGACGAGGCTCGCGACGACCAGCGCGTCGTCGGCGTGCTGCACCCGCAGACCGAACTCCAGGAAGTAGAGCAGCAGCCCCGTCCCGAGCGCGTTGCCGACGTTGACCAGGATGCGGCCGGCGAGCGTCCAGGCGAAATCGGGGTGGGTGCGCGGCGGGATCCAGAACCCGGCGATCAGGGATCGGAGCGTCAGCGGTGGCCGATCCGATCCGTGCAGCACGGGGTCGCCGCGCAGCGCGAGGAACGGGACGAGCAGCAGCACCACGAGCAGCCCGAGCAGCAGGTATCCGATCCGTGCATCGGTCACCACGAACTGCACGAGCACCAGACCGACCACGACGCCGATGGCCTGGGGGGCGGAGATCCAGGCGGCGACCACCCCGCGCTGGCCGACCGGCACGCGGTCGGAGATCGTGGCCGTCAACGCGGCGGTGAGCACGCAGAAGCCGATCATCGCGATCGCCCACCAGAGCGCGATCCCCGCGAGGGTGGTCTGCGGGCCCAGGCCGATGAGGCCCACGCCGAACAGGAGCGCGCCGCCGGCGATCCACGGTGTGCGGCGGCCGAACCGCCCGGTCGTCCGGTCCGAGAGGGCACCGGTCAAGGGGTAGGCGACGATCGAGCACAGACCGGCGATGCCGGACACCGTGCCGAATGCGACGACCGCGTCCTCCCAGCGCGCGACCGGTCCGACCGCTGCCTGCACCTGGTTCGGCAGCAGCAGCTGGTACGGCGCGAGCTGCGCCATCCAGATGCCGAGCCAGCCGATCGCGAACGCGAACCGCCACCGGCCGCCGACGCGGACGACGGGCTCGGCGAGCGCCGCGGTCACGAGCGCACGCCCGTGCCGGCACGCCGCCCCGCGGACGCGCGGATACGCGCGACGACCGCCCCGGCCGCGAGTTCGATGGAGCGGTCGGCCGCCTCGTCGTCGCGGTCGACGAGCCAGGCGAGCACGATGCCGTCGGTCAGCACCACGGTGAACGCCGCGAGCTCGTCGCGGTGGGTGTCCCAGCCCATGCCGAACTGCGCCTCCAGCTCGGCGTAGACCGCGGCGACGGTGGCCCGGTAGCTGCGGTACTGCTCCGCCGCGAGGTGCTCGAGCCCCGGCGTGCGCAGCGCGAACTGCGTCAGCTCGAACATCGCGAGCTCCCGCTCCGGCGCCGATCGGACGGCCGCGAGGTAGGACCGGAACGCGTCGAGCACCACGTCGTCGAGGCTCGCCGCCCCGTCGCCGGCGGGCAGCATCGCCGCCCGCGCCGCGCTCGCGGCGCGAGCGGTCGCGTCGGTGATGAGCGCCGCGAGCAGGTCGTCCCGTGACAGGAAGACGTGGTGCAGGCTCGCGAGGGGCATGCCCGCCTCCGCGGTCACCGCGCGCGTGGTCGCGGCCGCCACCCCGCCCCGCGCGATCACGCGGAACGCGGCATCGATCAGACGCCTGCGGCGCTCGTCTGCGGGGACTCGCTCATGCACGCGCACTCCTCGGACCCTGGCCGGAGTGGGTCGGTCGTCCCACTTCGTGGGAACGATAGTGGGTCGACCGTCCCAATACGAGCATCCCGTCGGCGAGGACCGATCGGACGGCCTTTCGTCACTTCCCACAACGACCGGGACGCGGGTCGGCGCAGCGTTCGTGGCCGTCCACGATCGGTTTGGTGTGCGTCGTCCGAGTTCGTACCGTGAACCGGTCGCGCCGACGTGCGGCACCCGCGTCCCTTCCGGAGGTCCGATGAGCACCACGACCGATCCCGCCTCGACGACCGAGCACATTCCGACGAATCCGGCACTCGCCGACGTCGCGCCGCCCGCGCTCGCGCCTGCCGCCCGGGTGCAGCCGGCGCCAGCGGTCGACGTCGAGTCGCTCGGCCGCCAGCTGCTGGGCCGCTGGATCGAGGAGCGTCTCGGTTCCCGTGCGCTGGTGTCCGACCCCGAGTTCCAGGGCGTGCCGGGGCTCTCGATGGCCGACCACCGGGCTCGCGTCCGGAGTCAGCTGCAGGGCCTCGCCGACCGCGGCGCCGTCCAGCGCGCGTTCCCCGTCGCGTTGGGCGGCCAGAACAACCAGGGCGGGAACCTCGCCCAGTTCGAGGAGCTGCTGCTCGCCGACCCGTCGCTGCAGATCAAGGCGGGCGTCCAGTGGGGGCTCTTCGGCGCCGCGGTCCTGTTCCTCGGCACGGAGCACAACCACAGGGAGTGGCTGCCGCAGATCATGTCGTTCGCACTGCCGGGCGTCTTCGCGATGACCGAGGCGGGACACGGTTCCGACGTCGCCTCCATCGCGACGACGGCGACGTTCGACGAGGATGCGGACGAGTGGGTCATCGACACCCCATTCCGTGCGGCGTGGAAGGACTACCTCGGGAACGCGGCGGAGGACGGCAGGGCCGCGGTGGTCTTCGCCAAGCTGGTGACGAAGGGCGTCGACCACGGCGTGCACGCCTTCTTCGTCCCCATCCGCGACGACGACGGCGCCTTCCTGCCCGGCATCGGCGGCGAGGACGACGGCCTCAAGGGCGGCCTCAACGGCATCGACAACGGCCGGCTGCACTTCACCGGCGTCCGCGTACCCCGCACGAACCTGCTGAACCGCTACGGCGACGTCGCCAGGGACGGCAGCTACTCGTCGCCCATCGCGAGCCCAGGACGCCGCTTCTTCACCATGCTCGGCACCCTCGTGCAGGGCCGCGTCTCACTCGACGGCTCGGCCGCGCTCGCCGCCAAGGTCGCCACGACCATCGCCATCCGGTACGCGGAGGAGCGCCGGCAGTTCGCCGCGCCGGGCGAGGACGAGGCCGTCCTCGCCGACTACGGCCGGCACCAGCGGCGCCTGCTCCCCCGGCTCGCCGAGACCTACGCCATGTCCTTCGCGCACGAGCGGCTCCTCGAGAAGTTCGACGGCGTCTTCTCGGGCCGCACCGACACGGACGACGAGCGGCAGGACCTCGAAACGCTCGCGGCCGCGCTGAAGTCGCTCTCGACGTGGGCGGCGCTCGACATCCTGCAGGAGGCGAGAGAGGCGATGGGCGGCTCCGGGTTCCTCGCCGAGAACCGGGTCGTCGGGCTGCGCGCCGACCTCGACGTCTACGTGACCTTCGAGGGCGACAACACCGTGCTGCTCCAGCTCGTGGGCAAGCGGCTGCTCGGCGACTACGCGGCTCGCTTCAAGGGGGCGAGCCGGGCGGACCTCGCCCAGTTCGTGGCCGGGCGGATCGGCGACGCCGCGGTGAGCCGATCCGGTCTCCGCAGCGTGGGCCAGCGGGTGGCCGACTTCGGCTCGACGGCCCGCTCCATCGGGTCGGTCCGCGACGAGGCGTCGCAGCGGCAGCTGCTCACCGACCGCGTGCAGACCATGGTCGGCGACGTGGCGGGCAGGCTCCGCGCCGGCGGGCGGCTCGAGCCCTCGGCCGCGGCGGCGCTGTTCAACCGTCACCAGCACACGCTGATCGAGGCCGCGATCGCGCACGCGGAGCTGCTGCAGTGGGAGTCGTTCACCGACGCGGTCGCCGAGGTGCGCGACCCGGGCACGAAGACGGTCCTCGGGTGGCTGCGCGACCTGTTCGGGATGACGCTCATCGAGAAGCACGCCGCGTGGTACCTGATCAACGGCAGGCTCTCCCCGGCCAGGGCCCAAGCGATCACCGACTACATCGACGGCCGGCTCCTGCCGAGGCTCCGCCCGCACGCCATCGCGCTCACGGACGCGTTCGGGCTGGCGCCGGAGCACCTGCGCGCGACGAATGCGACCGGCGTCGAGGCGCGGCGCCAGGACGAGGCACGCGCGGCGATCGCCGCAGCCCGCGCCGCCGGCACCCTGCCGGTCCCGGAGCCGCGGCCGGCCCGCTGAGGGCCGCTCAGGAGCGGGAAGCGTCCCTGGCCGTCGCGTTCGGCGAGCGCACCGAAGTCGACGCGCGCGACGAGGAGCGTCGCGACGAGGAGCACGCCGACCCCGACCACCGACCACGCATCGGCGACGACGAACCCTGCCGTCGCAAGGGTCGTGAGCGCGCCGAGCGCAATCCGCGTCGAACGGAGTCCTGTGGCGCGGCGATCGAGCATGGTCGTTCCGTTCCCCGGCCGGGCTCGTCCCGGTCGTCCATCGAAGATGAACACCAGGTTAACGACGAGCGACTCGGAGGTGAACGGCTTCCCGCGGACCCGTCGCCCGCATCGACACCCCGCCGTCCGTCGCAGGCTCCGCTGCAGCGCGCGCCCGTCCGGGCCGCACGGAAACGAGCCCGCAATGGAAGCACGCCAGGATGGGCAGGTGTCGATCAAGGTCGCGCTCGAGCACGTCACGAGCTACGAATTCGCTCATCCGGTCACCGTGCATCCGCACCTCGTCCGGCTGCGGCCCGCGCCCCACTCGCGGACCCCGATCGACGCCTACTCGCTCGAGGTCTCGCCGAAGAACCACTTCATCAACTGGCAGCAGGACCCGTTCGGCAACTGGGTGGCGAGGCTGGTCTTCCCCGAGAAGGTGACGAGGCTCGAGATCTCGGTCGGCCTCGTCGCGGACATGATGGTCATCAACCCCTTCGACTTCTTCGTCGAGGAGTACGCCGAGACATTTCCCTTCGACTACGAGGCGAGCCTCGCGGCCGACCTCGGCCCGTATCTGCGGGCGGTCGACGACAGCGTGCGCGCGAACGCCTGGCGGGAGGCGCTGCCGCCGCTGCCGGCCGGCGGCACCCCGATCGTCACGTTCCTCGCTCAGCTGAACGCCGCCGTGTACCGCGACGTCGCCTACGACGTGCGGATGGAGCCCGGCGTGCAGACGCCGGACCATACGCTGGAGCGCGCGATCGGCTCGTGCAGGGACAGCGCCTGGCTGCTCGTCAGCCTGCTGCGCCAGTACGGGCTCGCCGCCCGCTTCGTCTCCGGCTACCTGGTGCAGCTCGCCGCCGACCAGGAGTCGCTCGACGGTCCGAGCGGCCCGGAACGCGACTTCACCGACCTGCACGCGTGGGCAGAGGTGTACATCCCCGGCGCGGGCTGGGTCGGCCTCGACCCGACGAGCGCCCTCTTCGCGGGCGAGGGCCACATCCCGCTGTCCGCGACTCCGCATCCGAGCAACGCCGCACCGATCGAGGGGGCGACGGAGCCGGCCGAGGTCCGCTTCACCTACCGGAACGAGGTGCGGCGGGTCCACGAGGACCCGCGCACCACGAAGCCGTACTCGACGCAGCAGTGGCAGCGGATCGACCAGACCGGCGAGGCGGTCGACGAGCGCCTGCGCCGCGGTGACGTGCGGCTCACGATGGGCGGCGAGCCGACCTTCGTCTCGCTCGACGACGCGACGAGCGCGCAGTGGAACACGGATGCGGACGGCCCGGAGAAGCGGAAGCTGGCCGACCTGCTCGCCGAGCAGCTGCGGCAGGCCTACGCGCTCGGCGGCGTCGTGCACCGAGGAGCCGGCAAGTGGTACCCGGGCGAGCCGCTGCCCCGCTGGAACATCGCGCTCCAGTGGCGCACGGACGGGGTACCGCTCTGGCGGGATCCCGGACTGCTCGCCGACCCGTGGGCCGACGAGCCGGTCGCGGACGCCCGCACGAGGGCCGAGGCGCTCGCCACCCGGATCACGGGTCTGCTCGGCCTGCCGATCGAGCAGCTGCTTCCGGCGTTCGAGGATCCCTTCGCCGCGCTGATCGCCGAGCTCGCCGAGCCGGTGGGCGAACGACCCGGCCGCGACGAGGACGTGAGCGCCGCCGACGTGGCCGCGCTCGACGCCGACACGACCGACCCGACCGCATGGGTGCTGCCGATCACGACGGAGGACGCCTGGACGAGCCCGGCCTGGCGGTTCCGCCGCGGCCGTCTCGTGCTGACGCCCGGCACCAGCCCGGTCGGCCTGCGGCTGCCGCTCGACGCGATCGCGTGGTCGGACCCGGCGGACCCCGGCGAGCCCTCGTACTTCGAGGCCGGCCCGCCGGTGCACGCCGACGTGCCGTCCGTCTCGGTGGTCGACCCGGAAGGGGCGCTGACGACGGCGCTCGCGGTCGAGCCCCGCGACGGGCAGGTCTCCGTCTTCCTGCCGCCGACGCTCACCCTCGAGGCGTACGCCTCGCTGCTGCACGTCATCGAGGTCGCCGCCGCCACCGAACGGATCCGGGTGGTCATCGAGGGCTACGGGCCCCCACCCGACGCGCGCCTGATGCAGCTCGTGGTCACGCCCGACCCCGGGGTCATCGAGGTCAACGTGCAGCCGACCGGCAGCTGGGCGGAGCAGCGCGACCTCACGATCGCGCTCTACGACCACGCGAGGCGTGCGCGACTCAGCACGGAGAAGTTCGACCTCGACGGCCTGCACACGGGCACGGGCGGCGGGAACCACATCACGCTCGGCGGCACGCAGCCGGCGGACTCCCCGCTGCTCCGCCGGCCCGATCTGCTGGTCAGCCTGATCACCTACTGGCAGCGGCATCCGTCCCTCTCGTATCTGTTCTCCGGCCGGTTCATCGGCCCGACGAGCCAGGCGCCCCGCTTCGACGAGGGGCGGCCGGAAGCGGTCTACGAGATGGAGATCGCCTTCCAGGAGATCCGCCGGCTCGCCGGTCGCGCCCGCGAGGTCGACGAGGACCCGTTGCCGTGGGTCGTCGACCGGGCGCTGCGGCACCTCCTGACCGACCTGACCGGCAACACGCACCGCGCCGAGTTCTGCATCGACAAGCTGTACAGCCCCGATTCGAGTCGCGGCCGGCTCGGCCTGCTCGAACTGCGCGGGTTCGAGATGCCGCCGCATCCCGAGCTCGCCCTGGTGCAGGTACTGCTCGTCCGCAGCCTTGTCGCGATGTTCTGGGAGACGCCGCTGACGGCGCCGCTGATCAACTGGGGAACTCGGCTGCACGAGGACTTCCTGCTGCCACAGGGTGCGGCCGCCGACATCGGCGAGGTCGTCGCCGACCTGCGCGCGGCAGGCATCCCGTTCGAGGAGACCTGGCTCGACCCGTTCACCGAGTTCCGGTTCCCGCGGATCGGCATGACCCGCGTCGACGGCGTCGAGCTCGAGCTGCGGCAGGCGATCGAGCCCTGGCACGTGCTCGGCGAGGAGGCGACCTCGGGCGGCACGGCGCGCTACGTCGACTCGTCGATCGAGCGCGTGCAGGTCACGGTCCGCGGTGTGGATCCCCGCAGGCATCTCGTGACGTGCAACGGTGTAGCCGTGCCACTCACCCCGACCGCGCATCTCGGCGAGTACTACGCCGGCGTCCGCTACCGCGCGTGGCAGCCGTGGTCGGCGCTGCACCCGTCGATCGAGGTGCACTCGCCCCTCACGTTCGACGTCGTCGAGATCGATGCGGGCGTCAGCCTCGGCGGCGCGACGTACCACGTCGTGCATCCGGGCGGCCGTTCCTACGACCGGCCGCCGGTGAACTCGAACGAGGCCGAGGCGCGCAGGGCGAGCCGTTTCGAGCCGAACGGGCACACCGCGGGTGAATTCGACGTGGCGGCGGCTCGCGAGGCCGCGGCGCGTGCGGCCGATCCCGGCTACCCGCACACCCTCGATCTGCGGCGGGTACCCCGGGCGTGAGCGCGCTGCACGACTACGCGGTCACACTCGGGCAGGAGACCCTGCCGCCCACGACGCCGCGGTTCGACGAGGTCATCGGCCCGGACGGCGGACTGCGTCCCGCTTGGAAGGGGATGGCCGAGGCCGCCGTCGGCATCGAGCCGGCCGATCTGACCCGCATCGACGACGAGATCGCCCGCTTCATCGCGGACGACGGCGTCACCTACGCCGACCCGGGCGAGCGTCCGCGGCCGTGGCGGCTCGACCCGGTCCCCCTCGTCATCGATCCGGCCGGCTGGTCGCTCATCGAGGTGGGGCTCGCGCAACGCGCCGAACTGCTGAACGCGCTGCTCGCGGACTTCTACGGCGGCAGGCAGCTGCTCGCCGAGGGGATCGTGCCGCCGGAGGCGGTGCTCGGCAATCCCGGGTTCCTGCGCGTGGTCGCCCGGCCGGGCACCGTCGACCTGCGGCCGCTGCTGATCGCCGCGACCGACATCGGCAGGGATTCGCGCGGCGAATGGCGGGTCCTCGGCGATCGCACGCAGGCGCCGTCGGGACTCGGCTACGCGATGGCGAACCGGCGGGTGATGGCACGCGTGCTGCCCGAGCTGTACCGGGACGCGCGCCCGCACCAGCTCGAGCCGTTCTTCACCGCGCTCCGCGCCGCGCTGCTCGAGGCGGCGCCCGCGGGCGTCGCCGACCCGCACGTCGTCATCCTGTCGCCCGGCATCCGCTCGGAAACCGCGTGGGACCAGGCCTCGCTCGCGAACCTGCTCGGCTTCCCGCTCGTCCAGGGTGAGGACCTCGTCATCCGGCACGGCGCAGTCTGGATCAAGCCGGCCGGGTGGCCGACCGCACCGCCGAGGCAGCGCGTCGACGTGATCCTGCGCCGCGTCGACGCCGACTGGTGCGACCCGCTCGAGCTGCGCGGCGACTCGCACCTCGGCATCGCGGGGCTCGTCGGAGGCCGTCCGGCGCGGATCCGTCCGGCTCGTGAACGGACTCGGCACCGGCGTGCTCGAGAACCCCGCGCTGCTCGCGTTCATGCCGGCGGCCTGCGAGCGCCTGCTCGGCGAGCAGCTCCGGCTGCCGTCCGTGGCCGCCTGGTGGTGCGGGACGCCCTCCGGCCTCGACGCGGTGCTGCGGCGGCTCGCCGACCGGCCGGAGTCGCTGATCGTCGGCACGCTCGACGGGCGCTCGACGTCGATACGGGCGGCGCCGGCCACGCTCGTCGAGCGCATCAGAGCGGAACCGCACCTGTTCGTCGCGCGTGAGCGCCTGCCCCTGTCGCAAGCGCCGGTCTGGGAGAAGGCGGCCCGTCAGAGCGGCATCGCCAGCGCCCAGCCGCTCACGCTGCGCACCTTCACGGTCCGGTATCGCGAGGCGTACCGGCCGCTGCTCGGTGGTCTCGCGACCGTGGTGGGCGAGGGTGCCACCGCGGTCACGAAGGACGTCTGGATCGTCAAGGGGGCGCCTGGCGACCCCGACCAGGGCCTACCGGCCGAGCCGGCAGCCACCGTGCTGCCGACCGTGCTGCCGCTCGCGCCCCGCGCGCTCGAGGACATGTACTGGGCCGGCAGGTACGCGGAGCGTGCGGAGGACCTGCTGCGGCTCGTGCTCGAGACGCAGTCCAGGGTCGTGCAGCGGCGCTTCGTCGCAGGGATCGGCGACGGCGCCGGACGGGTGCTGACCGACGCGTTGCGCATGCTCGCCGGCGTCGGGTGGGACGACGTGGACGCCGAGCTCACCTCGCTCGTGACCGACACCGCACGGCCCGGCTCGGCCGCGCAGTCGCTCGACCGGCTGCGGGACTCGCTCGAGAGCGTCCGGGACCAGCTGTCGGGCGACACGTGGCGGATCTTCGGCGAGACCGATCGCGCGATGCAGGCGCTCCGCGACGCCCCGCACACCCTGCCCGATTCGGCGAGCCGCATGCTCACGAACGTCCTCGCACTGCACGGCGTGACCGCGAACATGATCCGCGATCCCGGCTGGCATGCGATCGAGGCCGGGCGGTTCCTGGAGCGCGCGATGCAGCTGTGCGTGCTGCTCACCGCGGCGGCCGAGACCGAGGAGGCCGACGCCGACGCCGACCGGCAGTCGCTGGCGAGCCTGCTCATCGCCGCGGAGAGCTCCGTCACCTACCGCCGCCGGTACCGCGGTGCCGTGCAGCTCGCCGGGGTGCTGCAACTGCTGCTCGCGGACCACGACAACCCGAGGTCGCTCGCGTTCGCGCTCGCGCGCCTCGGTCAGCACCTCGGCGCACTGCCGCTGTCGACGGGATCGACGAGGCCCGAGCGGCTGCTCGGCGAACTCGTCGACCGGGTCGCGACCGCGACGCCGGCCGGCCGCGCGGGCCTCGCCGGCTTCGCGCGCGACGCGTGGTCGCAGCTGCTGCAGCTCTCGGACGCGATCGTGCACCTGCACATGGCCGGCGGTCCCGCGCAGCAGCCGATCTCCGCCGAGTCGCTGACCGAAGTGGCGGGCTGACCGTGCGCTACCGCATCTCGCACCGCACCGAGTACTCGTACGACGACGACGTCGACGACAGCCTCGGCATCGCGCACCTCGCGCCCCGCCCCCTGCCGTGGCAGCGGGTCGACGCGCACACCCTCGCCGTCGATCCGGCTCCCGACGACGAACGGCGCGATCTCGACTTCTTCGGCAACCCGGTCGCGTACTTCCAGGTCACGAGTCCTCACCGGCGGCTGACGGTCGAGGCGCACAGCGACGTGTGGGTCGAAGACACCTGGTACGACCAGTCGGCGCTCACCGCGGCCTGGGAGGGTGCGCGCCCGCGGCACTCGGCGGCGCACGGCGCGTGGGCGGCGAGCGACTTCGCGATCGCCTCGCCGCAGGTGGCGCAGGTCGCCGCGGCCGCGAAGTACGCCGCGGTGTCCCTGACCCCGCAGCGACCGCTCGGCGAGGCGGTCCGCGACCTGGCCCATCGCATCCACGAGGACTTCGAGTACGACCCGACGGCGACGACGGTGACCAGCACGGTGGCCGAGGTCATCCGTACCGGGGCCGGTGTCTGCCAGGACTTCGCTCATCTCGCGATCGCCTGCTTCCGCAGCCACGGTCTCGCCGCCCGGTACGTCAGCGGCTACCTCGCCACGGATCCGCCGCCGGGCACGGCGCGCGTCGTGGGCGCCGACGCCTCGCACGCGTGGGTCGCGGTCTGGGTGCCGGGCTCCGACGAGTGGTACGCGGTCGACCCGACGAACGATCAGGTGGCGGGTGATAGATATGTCACGGTCGCGTGGGGGCGCGACTATGCGGATGTCGTACCCCTGAAGGGCGTCATCTTCACCGAAGCCAAGCACTCGACGCTGCGCGTCGCAGTCGATGTCGTCCCGGAGGCGGTATGAAAGCGTTCCGATGCCGTGTGTGCGGTAATTCGCTCTATTTCGAGAACTCGGTGTGCGTGTCCTGCGGGACAGCGCTCGGGTACTCACGACAGGAGCACGAGATCGTGCCGGTCGACGGCACCGGCCGGTACGTCGACGCCTCGGGGCTCGTCTGGCACGTCTGCCGCAACCTGCAGCTGTCCGGCTGCACCTGGCTCGCCCCGCTCGAGGGGGGCCAGTGCTTCAGCTGCGATCTCACCCGCGTACGCCCGAACGACGCGGACCTCGAGGGCCTGGCGAACTTCGTGCCGGCCGAGCGGGCGAAGCGCTGGCTGATCGTCGAGCTCGACCGGCTCGGCTTCCCGGTGTTCGGGAAGGACCCCGCCACGGGCGGCGACCCGGAGAAGGGCCTCGCCTTCGACCTGCTGTCGAGCGTGTCCGAGAACGTCACCATCGGCCAGGCGGACGGCGTCGTCACCATCGACCTGGCGGAGAGCGACGACGCGTACCGCGAGCAGATCCGAGAACGGCTCGACGAGCCGTACCGCACGATGCTCGGGCATTTCCGGCACGAGGTGGGTCACTACTACCAGTGGCTGCTCGTCGAGTCCGACGACGTCGTGGCGCGCTACCGGGAGCTGTTCGGCGACGAGCGCGCCGACTACCAGGCCGCCATCGACAAGCACTACTCGGAGGGCGCACCCGCCGACTGGCGCGACCACTTCATCTCCGGCTACGCGACGATGCACCCGTTCGAGGACTTCGCGGAGACCTGGGCGCACTACCTGCACATCTGCGACACGATCGAGACGGCCAACGAGTACGGATTGTCCGCGTTCGCGCCGATCGACGGGCAGCTGCGGTTCCGTGAGGTCGTCACGGCGGTCTGGGTGCCGCTGTCGACGGCGCTGAACATGATCAACCGGTCGATGGGCAAGGACGACCTGTACCCGTTCGTCATCCCCGACGAGGTGCTCGGCAAGCTCGACTTCGTCGCGTCGCTCCGGCCGGCCCTCCGACCCGTCTGACGGCGTCGGCGGACGAGTCCCCCGTCCGGGACTGCGCTCCCCCGGCGAGCCGTCGCCGCCGCGACGGGTCGTCACGGGCATGGTGGGCGGCATGAGTGAACGCGATCGCGGCCGTCGACTGGCGAGGGTGCTGACGTCCGCGGTGACGGCCGCCGGCATCGGCACCACGGGCGTGCTCGGCCTCGGCGCCTACGGCGTCATCGAGCACGACAGGACGGTCGCCTCCGAGCGCACCGCCGCGATCGCTGCCGCCACCGCCCTGAAGCGGGCCGAGGCGAAGGTCGCCGCCGAGCGGGCCGCGGCCGCGGCAGCAGCCGCGAAGGCGGCAGCCGCGAAGCGCGCCGCGGCGGAGGCCCAGGCGAAGTCCAGGGCGCGGGCGGCGGCACGAGCGGCCGCGGCGGCGGCAGCCGCCAAGGCGGCCGAGGCGGCTGCGGCAGCAGCGGCGAAGGCCGCAGCGGCGGCGGCGGCGGCGGCGCCAGGATCGTCGTCCTCAGGATCGTCGTCCTCCGGATCGTCGTCCTCCGGATCGTCCTCCTCGGGGTCGTCCTCCTCGGGGTCGTCGACGGGCAGCGGTGTCGGTGCGGCGAGCGGCGGCGCGCAGACCGGTTCGGGCGGCTCCTGAGCCCTCCCCCACCGGTCGCGCTGCTGATCGGCTGCGCCTATCAGCAGATGAGAAGTCGGCACTTCCGCCCCGGGGCGTTCCTCGGTGGGATCGGACTCGCGCACCTTCGCGCGATGTGACCGATCGGGAGCAGCACGACCCATGACCCACCACCCCGTGCAGGCGCACGGCGGCGCGGCCGGGCGCGTGACCGCGCCGTTCTTCGAGATCGGCCCGAAGAGCCTGCTGCGCCGCGCGGAACTCGCGTCGCTCGCCCGTGCCGCGGGCGCGGCCGGCGACGAGTTCGGCGTGTCAGTGATCATGACGGTCCCGACCGCCCTCATCGCGCCCGTTGCGGACCTCGGGACCGGTGTGCTCGTGTTCGGCCAGCACATGGACCCCGACGCCATGGGCGATCGTCTCGGCGTCGTGTTCGCCGAATCGCTCGTCGACGCCGGCGCGGACGGCGTCATGCTGAACCACGACAGCGATCCGATGGACTCGGTGACCCTCGCCGCGACCGTCGGTCGCGCGCACGCGACCGGCCTGCAGACGATCCTCTGCGCGGCGGCCGAGGACGAGGCGCGCCGCCTGCTGACCCTGGACCCCACGGTGGTCCTGCTGGAGCCGCCCGACCTCATCGGCACGGCCGGATCCGCGCCCCGCGAATGGATCGCGCCTGCGGATACGGCGCTGCGAGCGCTCGCACCCGAGGTGCTGCTCATGCACGCCGGCGGCGTCGCCTCCCCCGCGGTGGCCGCCTCGATCATGGCGAGCGGCGCCGACGGCACGGGCTCGACGAGCGGCGTGCTCGGCGCGGCCGACCGGGCTGCCGCCGCCCGCCTGTTCATCGGCGCCGCCCGGACCGGGTGGGACCGGTTCCACGGGCAGTGACCCGCCACCGATCCGCACGAACCGCCCACGAACAAAGGACACGCACCATGCACACCGATCTCAGTGGACGCACCGCCGTCGTCACCGGCGGAGGACGCGGCATCGGACTGACCGTCGCGCGGGCCCTCGCCGCGGACGGCGCGGACGTCGCCCTGCTCGATCTGCTCGACTCCGTCGCCGACACCGCGCAGCAGCTCGCCGACGAGCACGGCGTCCGCGCGGTCGGACTGCGGCTCGACGTCACCGACCAGGACGCGACCGAGGCCGCGTTCGCGACGATCTCGGAGCAGCTGGGGGTGCCACGGGTCCTGCTCACCGCGGCCGGCATCGAGATCAACGGCGACTCGATCGACGTCACGGCGGCGCAGTGGCGCAAGGTCATCGACGTGAACCTCGCGGGCACATTCTTCGCGACGCAGTCGTTCGCGCGCGGTCTGCTCGGCGCAGGGCTGCCCGGCAGTGCGATCCTCATCTCGTCGATGTCCGGATCCATCGTCAACGTGCCCCAGTGGGCGGCGTCCTACAACTCGTCGAAGGCCGCGGTCGCTCACCTCGGCAAGTCGCTCGCGGTCGAATGGGCGTCCGCCGGCATCCGCGTCAACTCGATCGCACCCGGGTACGTGCTCACCGACCTGACCCGCCAGATCATCGAGCGCGAGCCGGCGCTCCTCGACGACTGGGTGGCGCGCATCCCCCTCGGGCGCATGGCCACGCCCGACGACCTGAGCGGGCTCGTGAGCTTCCTCGCGTCCGACGCGTCCGGGTACCTCACCGCGCAGTGCATCGTCATCGACGGCGGTTACACGGCGGTCTGACCCCCGCACGAGCGGCGGTACCGTCGAGGATGCTCGCCGGACGCACGTGGAATGGAGGAACAGTGCTGCCCGGACGCCCCCCGTACGACGCCGAGCTCGCGATCGCGCTCGAGGCGCTGCCCCTGCCCGGCACGGTCACGTCGGCAGGCCTCGCGGCACGGCGTGAACTCGAACGATCGCCGGCCGTCGACGACGTGATCGGCGGCCGCGCCGTCCGGCACGAGACCGTGACGGTGCACGGTCCAGGCGGTCCGCTCCCCCTCTCGGTGTTCCGCCGCACCGAAGCCGGGCGTTCCGGCCCATCGCCGTGCATCTACTTCGTGCACGGCGGCGGCATGGTCGTCGGCGACCGCCATGCCGGAGTCGGGGTCGCGCTGGACTGGGTCGAGCGGTTCGGGGCCGTCTGCATCAGCGTCGAGTACCGGCTGGCCCCCGAGCACCCGCACCCCGCGGCCGTCGACGACTGCGTCGCTGGCCTGCTGTGGGCCGCCGGCGCCGCGGCCGGCCTCGGCATCGACCGCGACCGGATCGTGCTCTGCGGCTCGTCGGCAGGCGGCGGCATCGCGGCCGCGGCGGCGATCGAGCTGCGCGGGTGCGCCGGGTTCGCGCTCGCGGGCGTGATGCTGCTCTGCCCGATGCTCGATCCGACGGGCGCGAGCGTCTCGAGCACCCAGTTCGCGGACAACCCGGTCTGGGACGCCGCGAGCAACACGTTCGGCTGGCACGCGCTGCTCGGCGACGGCGCGGCCGGGTGGGCCCCCGTCGCGGGAACGACGCTCGAGGGACTCCCGAGCACGTTCATCGACGTCGGCTCGGCCGAGCTGTTCCGCGACGAGGATGTCGCGTTCGCCGCCGCGCTCTGGGCGGCCGGGGTGCAGTGCGAGTCGCACGTCTGGCCGGGCGGTTTCCACGAGTTCGACCAGCTGGTGCCGGACGCGGCGCTCTCGCGGATCGCGACGCGCACGCGGACGGCGTGGCTCGGCAGGGTTCTGCACACCCCGATCGTGGCGCCGGCATGAGCACGGAAGGGGGCCGATCCATGCACTCGAACCGGGTGACCCTGAACCAGTTGCGCTATTTCTCGATCATCGGCCGCGAGCTCAGCTTCCGGCGTGCCGCCGAGCTGCTGTTCATCTCCCAGCCGGCGATCTCCCTGGCCGTGAAGCAGCTCGAGCGCGAGATCGGCGTGCAGCTGCTCGTCAGGGACACGCATTCGGTCGAGCTCACGGAGGCCGGCAAGGCCTGGCTCCCCCGTATCGAGGCGCTCCTCGACCAGGCCGACGAGGTCGTGCAGGGCATGTCCGAGTGGGCGCACGGCCGCCGCGGCCATCTCCGCATCGGCTACCTCGTCGGCACCGGCAGCCACCTGCTCGCGCGGTTCCTCACCGACTACGAGGCGCTGCACCCCGACATCACGGTGGAGGCGATCGAGTTCGACTTCTCGGACCCCACGGCGGGGCTCGCCTCCGACAAGGTCGACGTCGCCATCATCCGGCCTCCCGTCGAGCTCGCCGGCATCGACATGGTGCTGTTCGAGGACGAGTCCTGGGTCGCCTGTCTGCCGCGCAGGCACCGGTTCGCGACCCGCGAGTCGCTGTCGATCACCGAGCTGCTCGACGAGCCGATCATCGCCGCCCCCGAGAGCGCGGGATCGTGGCGGGACTACTGGATCGCCATGGATGCCCGCGGCGGCAGGCCGCCGAACGTGGCGGGGATCAGCGCCACGTACGAGGCGGAGTTCACAGCCGTGTCCCGCGGCACGGGCATCAGCTTCACGACCTCGGGGGCCGCCCAGTACTACCACCGGCCCGGCATCGTCTTCGTGCCGATCATCGACCGTGAGGCCGTGCACGCGGCCCTCGCGTGGCCGAGGGACCGGTTCAGCGGTGCGGTGCCGAGTTTCGTCGCGCACGTCCGGAACGACATCGAGGAGACCGACTCGCACGGCGAGTGACCCGTGGTCATAACGCGCACCTATCGCCTCATCGGCAGCGCGCGATTCCATCGCCGACGGCGGCTCGGCAGGATGCAGAAGGTCCCCCGTCGCGGCAGGACAGCCGAAGACGGCGCCCGCGCGGCTCATCACGAAAGGTCCCGCGTGTCCGTCAAGTCGCATTCGTTCGTCATCGAGACCCCGGCACGGCAGGCGTTCTTCGATGTGACGCCGCAGTTCGAGGAGTTCGTCGCCGGCAGCGGCGTGCGCGACGGCATCGCGATCACCTACTCGCAGCACACGAGCTGCTGCATCCTGCTGCAGGAGGAGTCGGAGGACGTGACCTACTGGGGCACGCAGCTGATCCTGCAGGACACGCTCAACGTGCTGGCTTCGATCGCGCCGCCGACCCGGCACGAGGGGCAGTACCTGCACCCGGGCCCCATCCACATCCGCAACGCCGCCGAATTGCGCGACGAACTGCCGGCGTGGGGTCTGAACACCGACGGCCACATCATCTCGTCGATTCTGGGCCGATCGGAGGCGGTGCCGCTCGCGGACGGCCGTCTCGCGCTCGGCGAGTTCGGGCGGATCTATTTCGGCGACCTGGACGCGGTCCGCGGGCGCACCCGGACCGTGCGGTTCCAGGTCGTCGGCGACTAGCGCGTGCTGGTCTACGCCGTCGACCTCGGAACGACGAACGTCAAGGTCGTCCTGTTCGACGAACGGCTGCACCGCCTCGCCGCAGCAACCGCCGCCGCCGTCTACGCGCGGTCGGGCGA
Organism: uncultured Actinomycetota bacterium; assembly: GCA_963716965.1. GTDB lineage: Bacteria > Actinomycetota > Actinomycetes > Actinomycetales > Microbacteriaceae > Amnibacterium. The sequence goes on from CAVQUZ010000003.1 coordinate 1,246,675, forward strand.
CCGGGTCGAGTTCGACCCGGAACAGCTCTTCGGGACGGTGGTGGAGCTCATGCACCGCTGCGCCGCGATGCACGGCAGGACGGCGGGTCACCATGCCGTCATCGTCGTGACGGGACAGGCGGAGTCGCTCGTGCTCGCCGACTTGGACGGTCGCCCCGTCCGGCCGGGGATGTCGTGGATGGACGAGCGCGCGATGGACCAAGCCGCGACCCTTCGTGAGGAGTTCGGCGCGGAGGCGGCGTTCGCGATCACCGGCGAGCCCGAGCCGACCGCCACCTGGCCCGCGGCGAAGCTGCGCTGGCTCGCCGAGCACGACCCGGCCGCGCTGCGGGACACCGCATCCGTCCTGCTGGTCAAGGACGACCTGATCATGCGGCTCACCGGCGCCAGGGTCGGCGAACGCACGACGCGCGGTTTCACCTACTTCTACGACGTCGTCCGGGGCAGGTACTGGAGCGACATGCTCGCGTTCTGCGGCGTCGACGCAGGCGTGCTGCCCGAGCTCGTCGAGCCGGGGACCGAGGCGGGCGCGGTGCGCGAGGAGGTCGCCGCGCTGTTACCGGATGCCGCGGGCTACCGGGTCAACGTCGGCGCGCTCGACCACTTCTGCTCGATGGCCGGCACCGGGTCCTACCGGGCGGGATCCGTCAGCGAGTCGTCCGGGACCGTGCTGTCGGTCTCGATGCTCGCGGCGGACTGGGCGTTCGACCCCGGCCGCCGGGTCTCGTTCCACGCCGGACTCCGGCCGGACGAGATCGTGCTCTTCAATGCGGCCGACACCGGCGGCGTCGCCCTCGACTGGTACCGCAGGGAGGGCCTTGGCGGCATGCCCTTCGACGAGCTCGAACGGGCGCTCACCGAGCGCTCGCACGCCGGCGCACCGCTCTTCCTGCCGTACCTCACCGGCGTGAACGCACCCGACTTCTTCCCGCACGCGCGCGGCGCGTTCCTCGAGCTCGATCTCGCGCACGACCGCATCGACATGGCCTACGCCGTCGAGGAGGGGCTCGCGCACCTGCTGCGCCGCAACATCGACGCTCTGCGCCCGGACGGCACGGTCACGGAGATCGTCTCCACCGGCGGCGGATCGGCTTCGGCCTTCTGGAGCCGGCTGAAGGCCGACGTCTGCGGCGTCGACGTCGTCGTGCCGCACGAGCAGGAGGCGACCTGCCGCGGGGCCGCAGCCCTTGCGCTCGTGGCGGCGGGAGCCGTCGACGATCTCGACGCCGCGGCCGGACTCGAGCCGCCGGCCGCCGACCGGCACCGCCCGGCCGACGACGGCACCCGGGCCGCCCGCTCCATACGGTTCGACCACTACCTGACCCTGCTGTTCCAGCACTGAGCCGCCCCAGCGCCCACATGACCTCGAGGGAGATCCCGTGCAACTCTGCTGCTCGTCGCCGATGGTGCCAGGCGCCACCCTGACGGAGAAGGCCGATCGCCTGGCCGAATGGGGCTACGACGCGATCGCCGTGTTCCAGCCGTACGCCGACTGGAGCCCGATCGTGGAGGCCGAACTGGCGGGCCTCGAGCGTGCCACCGGGGTGCGCCCCGTCGAGTTCGTCCTCATCGACGACGTCTACGGCAACGCGATGTCGGACGACGGCGACCTCCGGACCCGCTGCAGGGCGATGTACCTCGAAGCCGCGGCCGTCTGCGCCCGGATCGGCGCAGTCACCGAGATCGAGTTCCAGTACGGCCCGCAGGACCCCATGCCGCTGTTCGAGCCCCATCAGCAGCTGCTGCCGGCTCAGCACGCCGCGTTCGTGACCTTCTACCGCGAGATGCTCGCCGTCGTCGACGGCACCGAGGGGCGCGTGCTGCTCGAGCCACTGAACCGGTACGAGAGCCGCTACCTGAACCGGGTCGCCGACAATGCGGCGATCGTCGACGAGGTCGCGCACCCCAACGCCGGTCTCGTGCCCGACACGTTCCACATGTCGATCGAGGAGGCGCGGATGAGCGACGCGTTGCGCGCCGCGGGCGACCGCATCGTGCACATGCATCTCGGGGACAGCAACCGCCTCATGCCGGGACGCGGACTGCTCGACTGGAGCGACGTCTTCGCCGGGCTCGCCGCGGTCGGCTACGACGGCTGTCTCAACCTCGAGTGCTCGACGGAGGGCGACCCCGCGACGACCCTGCCGGCGACGGCCGCGTTCCTGCGGGAACAGATCGCGCTCGCCCGCGCCCGCTGATAGTCCACCGTTATGAACAGATCAAGAATCGGCATTTCCCTCATCGCGGCGGGGCCGATGGGATCGGCTTGCCACCACGCCAGGTGGACGCACCCTCGACGATGACGGAGACACATGTCTGACGAAACGCTCGCCCCGCTCGTGCCCGCTCCCGACAGTGCCGCCGACGAGGACGCCCGGCTCGCCGAATTCGGCTACAAGCAGCGCCTCGACCGATCGGTCGGCCGCATCGCCTCGTTCAGCATCGGCTTCTCGACGATCAGCGCGACCACCGCGGTCTTCGCGAGCTTCGGTGCCGGCTACTCCAGCGCGGGATCCCCGTTCATCTGGACGCTCTTCCTCGCGATCCCCGTCTTCGTGGTGTGGGCGCTCATCGCGGCCGACATCGCCGCGAAGATCCCGCTCGCCGGGTACGCCTACCAGTGGACGAGCCGACTGAACGGCCCGACCCTCGGCTGGTTCACGGGCTTCAGCGCCCTGATCGGCTGGATCAGCGGCATGACCAGCCTCGGCTACATCTTCGCCGGCTACCTCGGCAGTGTCTTCGGCTGGACCGAGTCGCCGATCCAACAGGTCGGCATCGCGATCGCGGTGGTCGCGGTCTGCACCCTCATCAACGCCTACCGGGTGCGCCTCGCGACGCTGATCAACAACATCGGGGTCGGGGTGGAGATCTTCATCACCGTCGGCGTCACGCTGATCGTGGCGGTGATCGCCTTCGCCGCCCCCGAGAACCACCAGCCGTTCTCGACCCTGTTCAGCGGCGCCTCGTCCGGCGGATCGACGCCGTACATCATCGCGTGGCTGTCGGCGTCGCTCGGCCCGTTCTTCGGCCTCGTCGGCGTGGAGGCGGTCTCGGACGTGGCCGAGGAGACCAAGAACGCGAGGCGCATCATCCCGCGCACGATGTTCCAGTCCCTCATCGTCTCCAGCGTGATCGAGTTCGTGATGTACCTCGTCTACACGCTGGCGATCAAGAACCCCGCGGTGATCGCGAAGCTGCCCGCCCCCATCGAGCAGATCATCTCCGACCAGGCCGGACCGGTGTTCGCACGGGTCATCATCGCCCTCGCGCTCACGTCGATCTTCGTCTGCCTGCTCTCCAACACGCTGGTCGGCACGCGGCTGCTCTACTCGCTCTCGCGCGACAACATGATGCCGTTCTCGCACGCGCTCCGGCACGTCGCCCCCGGCCGCAAGGTGCCGTCGACGTCGGTCCTGGTGCTCGGTGTCGTGTCGATCCTGATGCTGCTGTCTGCGCTGGTGAGCACGCAGGCGTTCAACTACCTGCTCGGCATCGCGTCGCTCGCCTTCTTCACGACGTACACGCTGCAGACGATCGGGCTGCTGGTCGCCCACCACCGGGGCCGCATCCCGGTGCCGGAGGCCGGCACCTTCGACCTCGGGCGCGCGCGGATGCCGCTGCTCGTCGTCGGCGTGATCGTGTTCCTGCTGGTCGAGGCCGCCCTGATCTTCCTGCCGGTGTTCGCCGGCAACGGCCTGGTGTTCGCCGGGGTGATGGCGCTGGCCGTGCTCTGGTGGCTGATCGTGCTCCGCAGGCGGCTCGTCTCGGGCGAAGCGGGTCCGCGCTACGCCGAGACCCACCCGGTGCCCGAACTCACCGGCCAGGGGCGCTGAGAGCGAGGTCCGGGGGCGGCGGGAGCGGCCGCCCCCGGACGCCTCGGTCGGTGGTAGCGGTCGGCAAGGACCGCGGCCAGTGGCGACGCGGTCAGTCAGTGGCGGCCGACGCCGAGCTCCGGGAAGCGGTCGTCGCGCCACTCGCCGGGCAGTGTCGCGCCCGCCTGCGCCGCGTCGGCCTCCCGCTGCCGCAGCTCGACGCGCCGGATCTTGCCCGAGATCGTCTTCGGCAGCTCGAAGAACTCGAGCCGGCGGACCCGCTGGTACGGCGGCAGCTGCGTCGCGGGCGTGCCGCAGCACGGCGAGCGCCGTCGCCTCGTCCGGCGCCCAGCCCGGCGCGAGCGCCACGTAGGCCTTCACGACGTTGAGCCGGGTCTCCTCCGGCGCGGGCACGACGGCCGCCTCCATCACGGCGGGATGCTCGATGAGCACGCTCTCGACCTCGAACGGCGACACCTTGTAGTCCGAGGACTTGAAGATGTCGTCGGTGCGGCCGATGAAGGTGATGACGCCGTCCTCGTCTCGCTGGGCGACGTCGCCCGTGCCGTAGTAGCGGTCGGTCGAGGCCGCACCGGTGCCCGGCGATGCCGAGGTAGCCCGCCATCAGGAACGGCGCCGGCTGCGGCGAGGTCGAGGCAGATCTCGCCCTCGTCCGCTGGCTCGCCGGAGATCGGATCGACGAGGGTGATCGCGACGCCGGGCAGCGGGACCCCCATCGACCCGCTCTTCACCGGGCTGCCCGGGGTGTTCGCGATCGTCGCGGTCGTCTCGGTCTGCCCGTAGCCGTCGCGGATCGTGAGCCCCCACGCGGCGCGGACCTGCTCGATCACCTCCGGGTTCAGCGGCTCGCCCGCCGACAGCGCCTCGCGGAGCGCGCGGGGCCGGGCGCCGAGGTCGGCCCGGATCAGCATCCGCCACACCGTCGGCGGCGCGCAGAACGTCGTCACGCCCGCCTCGGTCGAGCTGCGCGCGCAGCGCCACCGGGTCGAACCGCGTGTAGTTCGAGACGAAGATCGTCGCCTCCGCGATCCACGGCGCGAAGAAGCAGCTCCACGCGTGCTTCGCCCAGCCGGGCGAGCTGATCGCGAGGTGCACGTCGCCGGGCCGGAGCCCGATCCAGTACATCGTCGTGAGGTGCCCGACCGGGTACGAGGTCCGCGTGTGCACGACCATCTTCGGCCGGTTCGTCGTGCCGGAGGTGAAGTAGACGAGGCACGGGTCGTCCGAGCGCACGCGACGACCACGGGCGAGCTCGCCGGTCCAGGCGGCGGCGTCGCGCGTAGTCGGCCCAGCCGTCGACCGGTCCGCCGACGGCGATGCGGGAGAACGCCCGTCGAGCTCCGCGAACTTCCCGGTGTCCTCGACGTTCGCGATGACGTGCTGGACGAGGCCCGCGCTCGACGCGGTCGGCGAGGTCGTGCGCGGCGAGCACGGTGGTCGTCGGCAGGATGACCGCGCCGATCTTCATCACCGCGAGCATCGACTCCCACAGCTCGACCTGGTTGCCGAGCATCAGCATCACGTGGTCGCCCGGCCCGACGCCCTGCGCGGCGAGCCACGCGCCGACCCGGTCGGAGCGCTCGCGCATCTCGTCGAACGAGACGCGCTGCTCGCGCCCGTCCTCCTCGACGATCCAGAGCGCGATGCGCGTCGTTGCCGCGCGGCGATGCGGTCGAACCAGTCGGTCGCCCAGTTGAACGACGGCCCGACGTCGGGCCACACGAACTCCGCTCGCGGCGCGCCGGTGGTCGTCCCGGAGCCCGATCAGGCGGTCGCGTGCAGCGCGGAAGACCTCGTCGGCGTCCATGCGAGTCATCATGCCCCGCGGGGGCGGCGCCGCGGACCACCGGCATCGTCCGGCCTGCGAGACTGGTCGGGTGACCGTCCGATGACCGCAGCCGAGGGCGCCGTCGGCATGAGACTGCCGCGCACGGCGCTCTTCGCCATCGCGAGCGGGGCGGCGGTCGGCAACCTCTACTGGGCGCAGCCCCTGCTCGACGACATCGCGCGCTCATTGCACGTCCCGACGGGGATCGCCGGTGTGCTCATCACAGTCACGCAGCTGAGCTACGCGGTCGGCGTGCTGCTGCTCGGCCCCCTCGGGGACATGCTCGACCGTCGCACGCTGATCCCGGTGCTCGTGACCGTCACCGGGCTGGCGCTGATCCTCTGCTCGGTCGCCCCGGTGTTCGGCGTCCTGCTTCTCGGGCTGGCCCTGCTCGGCGCGAGCACGATCTCCGGGCAGCTGCTCGTCGCGCTCGCCGGGGACCTCGCCGAGCCCGCGCGACGCGGCCGAACGGTCGGCACGGTCGTCTCCGGCATCCTGATCGGCATCCTGCTCTCGCGCACGGTGAGTGGCGCGGTGGCCGCGCTGTTCGGGTGGCGCGCGATCTACGTCGTCGCGGCCGTCATCGCGTTCGTGCTCGCGGTCCTGCTGCGCCGCGCGATTCCGAAGCTGCCCGCGCGCGCGCGGACGTCGTACCCGGCTCTCATCCGATCGCTCTTCGTCGCGCTGCGCGGCTCGCCGCTGATCCCGCCGACGCTGCTGATCGGCGCCGCGCTCTTCTCGGTGTTCACGATGTTCTGGACGGCGCTGACGTTCCTGCTCAGCGCGCCGCCGTTCGGCTTCTCGGTCGGCGTGATCGGGCTGATGGGACTCGTCGGCGTCGCCGGTGCGGTCATGGCGCAGCGGGCGGGCCTCCTGCACGACCGCGGCCTGACGACGCCCGCGCTCGTCGTCGGACTCGCCTGCGGGGTCGCTGCCATCGTGACGTCGTGGCTGGGTGCCCGGTCGATCGTCGCGATCATCGTCGCGGTCCTGCTGCTCGACCTCGCGGTCCAGGGCGTGAACGTGCTGAACCAGACGCGGTTGATGGAACTCGCCCCTTCGGCGAGGAGCCGGATCAACACCGCGTTCGTGGTCTGCAACTTCATCGGCGGCGCGATCGGCTCGGCGCTCGCGGGCGTGCTGTGGAACGCGGGCGGATGGAGCGCCGTCATGACCGGCGCAGGCGTCCTCATTCTCATCGGGGCCGCGGGGCTCTCGGTCGTGCTCGTCCGTGGGCGGCGCCCGAACGTGCCCGCGGCGTGAGTCCGGGCACTCGGACCATGCACATCGATCGAGCGCGGATCCCCGTGCGGCTCGTGGAAGACGCCGAGCGATTCTTCCGCGATGTGCTGGAGCTGCCGGCCGAGGGACTCGCGGGCACCGCGTCGTTCGCCGTCCGGATCGGCGCGAGCAGGCTGCAGTTCACGGCCGATCCCGACGCGGCCGCCCAGCACGTCGCCTTCCTGATCCCCGTCGACTCGTTCGCCGGGGCGAAGGCGTGGCTGCAGGACCGCGTGACCCTGTACCGCCGCGACGACGGCGACGACGAGTTCGAAGGGCCCCCTGGGTGGGACAGCCGGTCACTGTACTTCCCCGGTCCGTCGGGGTCGGTGCTCGAGTTCATCGCCAGGCGCCGACTGCCTCACCCGCGCCGCGCCGCGCCCTTCGGTGCCGGAGACATCCTCTCCATCAGCGAGATCGGCATCGCCGTCGACGACGTGCGCGCTGCCGCACGAGCGGTGACGGAGGTGACGGGCATCGGTCCGTTCGCCGCACCGCCGGCCGACGTCTTCGCGGCGCTCGGCGATGACGACGGCCTCGTGGTCCTCGCGATCACGGGGCGTGCGTGGGCGCCGACGGACGATCGGCCGGCGGTGCCGTCGTCGATCGTGCTGCACGCCGGCGGGCCGAGGGCCGGCGAGCTGACGCTCGGGCCGAGCAGGCTCGTCTTCGCGGCGGACCACCCCGGATAGGCCCCAGGCGAACCGATCCGAGCTGCGGCGATCAGCGGACGGGATCGGCGACGACGACCATCGGGCAGGTCGGGCGGTCGAGCACCCACGCGCTGATCGAACGCATCAGCGGACGGTCGGCGGTGGCCGACCGGTGCGCGCCGACGACGACGAGCGCCGAACCGCGGCCGGCACGGACGAGCGCGTGCACGGGGTCGTCATGATCGAGCAGCGGCGCGATGCGCACATGGGGCCGCATCGCCCGCATGCGCTCGACCGTGGCGGACATCCGCTCCTCGGCGACGCGCTCGGATCGAGGCGACCCGTGCGAGCCCGGCTCGGCGGCCGCGAGGATCCCCCAGGCGTGCAGCAGGACGAGCTGCTTGCCGCGCCGTTCGGCCTCGTCGGCCGCGAACTCGAGGGCCGCGGCATCGCTGCCGTCGCCCTGCACGCCGACGACCACCGGACCGTCGGACGGCTCCCACCCTCGAGGGACGACCGCGACCGGACACGGGCAGACGCCCGCGAGGCGGGTCGCGAACGACACGGTCGGATGCGGCAGCAGGCGCGGCGCTCTGTTCGTGCCCACGACGACCAGGTCGACGTCGGCCGCCTCGGCACGCAGCACCTCCAGCGGGTCGCCGTCCGCCACCGTGCACCGCACGATGGTGTGCGGCGCCTCGTGCAGCAGCAGGTCCCGCGCCTGCTCCGCGGAGCTGTCGGCCTCCGACTCGTCGGGGCCACCTGAGGCCGGGTCACCGACGACCTCGACGATGTGCACCGTCAACGGCCGGATGGTGGCGCGGTCCGCCAACCATCGCACTGCGGCGATCCCGGCGAGACCGCCGTCGGTGGCCAGCAGAACGCGCTCCGGGCGGCCGCGCAGGGACTGCGCGAGACGCGACGGCTGCTGCTGTTGATCGGTGATGGACACGGTCGACCTCCTTCGGCCGGCCGCGAGTCGGTCGGGCACGCCACGGTCGCGCTCCGCGCCCGTGCGCACCAGAGCCCATGGTCCCGCGCGGAGTCAGCGGGCCATCGGGGCCGGCCGACCGGCCGATGCGCGCAGGCCCGCCCGGCTCCGCCGAACGGCCGCCGTGACGGCGACGGCCATGTCGGCGGGAGCCGGTGCGTGCTCGAGTCGTGCCCGTTCGACCAGCCACGAGCGAAGACGCAGGCTGTAGCGGAGCCGTGCGTCCCACTCGTCGGTCGACTGCTGCTCCTCCGCGAGGCGATCCGCGTATTCGGGGAGCAGCGCGAGCAGGTCGCGGCCGTCGAGGAAGCGGGCGGCCGCGGACTGGTCGAGCTGCTGCGCGAGCCGGACGAACTCCTCGCACTCCGCGCAGAAGCGCAACGGCGCATGCGCTTCGAGCCAAGCGCAGAAATGGTCGTGCGCGTCCCGGTCGAGCGCGGCGCGCTTCGGATCGGACGGACGCCGCCGGCGCTGCGCGAACGCGTTCAGGAAGGCGTGGGCGCTGCGCCACGCCGAACCGTTCACGTGGGTCATGTGCGCATCGTGTTCCACCGCACCGACACCGCCGAGCATCGAGCTCGACCCCACGGTCTCCGTCAGAACCAGATGTCGAGCCAGGGCTCGACCGTCGAACGGAACGCGCCGTCGACCACCGCGATCGCCGCGGGATCGGAGGCACTGACCCGTCCCGCACGGGCGAGCGTGGACGCGGTCACGCCGCCGAGCAGCATCGAGCCGAGCGCGGCCGCATCCATGGCGACCACCGGCCGGTCGGCCGAGCCGGCCGCCGTCACCTCGGCGGTCCCGTCCGGAGCGACGTCGACCGACCAGCGGCCCGCCGCGTGACCCTGCGCGTCGTCGATGTCGAGCACGAACCGGGCCGGGCCCGCGTAGGTGCGCGCGGTCAGTGCCGCGACCGGATCGAGCACGCGGACCCACAGGTGGTCGCGGACCTCGGCCCGGACGGCGCGTGGGTCGCGCACCATCCAGAGCAACGGCTCGTCGATGCTCCGCAGCGGGGCGTCCACGGTCCGGATGAGGTCGTGCTCGAGCACGAAGCGCCAGAGCGCCGCGTAGGCGTCGTCGGTCGCCGCCGCGAGGAACCGCACGGTCAGCGTGCTCGACGGGAAGTCGTCACCCGCCTTGATGCTGTAGACCAGCAGCCCCTGCGGCACACCGTCGGCGTCGTCGGCGCGAACGAACCGCCTGGCGCGCAGGTCCGCGTCGTCGGTCGGCGTGCCGAAGAGCCGGTCGCGGTGCCGTCCGTACGCCTGCACCGCGCCCGGCACACCCGCCCAGGCCCGCGACAGGATCGCGGGCGCATCCGCCATGATCCGCGTCCGGTCCACGAACTGGATGCGGGACCCGGCCGGGCCGGTCCAGCCCGCGCGTCGCGGCTCGATCGTCAGATCGGCCGTTCGGGTCGCCGGCCCGAACCCGAACCGGCCGTAGATGGTCGCCTCGCTGACGGTCAGCATCGCGACCGGGAATCCTGCGGCAGCTGCGGTGCGGAGTTCGGCCTCGACCATCGCCCGGGCGATCCCGCGTCGGCGGTGGGTCGGTGCGACGGTGACCGCGCTGATCGCCCATGACGGCACCCGACGCGCCTCCGGCAGGGCGAGGTCCATGCGCCAGCCGGTGATCGTCGCGACCGGCTGCTCCGGCTGGTCGAGCGTGTCGTCCCAGACGCCCGTCGACCGGTGGTCGGCGTACGCGGCACGTGCCTCCTCGTACACGCGGTCCTCGGTGACCGCGTCGAGGAAGCCCCGCGACACCGCCTCGTACCAGGGCCGCAGCACGCCGTCGTCGGCGGGGTCCACGATCCCCATCCGCAGCCCGCGTGCGGCCAGATCGGCCTCGGACCGCGCGTCGACGGGCAGGTGCAGGATGTCGTCGTCCACGCGCCGATCGTAAACGAGGCCGAGGGGCACTCGCCGAGCGCGGTCGGCACGCGGGGGTTCGCAGGGCCCGCTGATGCGCCGACCTCCGGGGGGTGGGGGGCGTGATCCCGACCGACACCCTGCCACTCGTCTCGGCACCGGCGAACGCGTCGGATCGACCCCCGAGGACTCAGGACTGTCCGCCCACCGGCCGCTCGCCGACGAACTGATGCGCCTCGGTCGCGAGTTCGACCCAGTCGGCGGTGTCGGTGACCGCGACCCACCGCCCTTTGGCTGGATGCGCCGACTCGGCCGGCTCCCCGATCCCCCTGGCGATGAGGTCGCGGGCGCGGGCATCCGGGAGATCGACGACGAGGCGTCCCTCCTGCGGCTCGAAGGCGAAGAGCACGCCCTTCGCCGACAAGCCATCCGGCCCGTCGAGGACGTCGTCGGCATCGGCGAGCAGTTCGCTTCTGAATGCGGGGCTGCCGAACGTGCTCATCGCGCGGATGCCGTGCGGGCCGAGGCCCCGCCGATTCCGCTGTTGCCGCGGATGACGATGATGGTCCTGCCACTCAGCAGCACTGGGACTCAGAACCCGCCGCCGAAGAAACCGAACGTGATGGCGTTCGCCGCGACCCCGGTCGCCACCAGGCGGGCGGATGTGCTGTTCGCTTCGTGCGGAAGCGCCGTCTCCGCCGGGATGACGCCGTTCGTCTGATCGAACGGCCTGTCGACGACCGCGAGCAGCGGTCGCAGTCCGAGTGCGGCCCTGCGTCGTGACCTGCGCATGACGACTCCTTCCGCTGCCGTGCCGACAGCATCGCACCGTGGACACGACACGCTGCGCGCCGGGACCGAACTCACTTCGAGTCCACAGACCGGCGCGGCCGGGCGGCGCTCGACCGCGCGACTCACGGTGTCGGCATGCCGCCGTTCACATTGAGGGTCTCGCCCGACGTGTAGGTCGCGTCCGCCGACGCCAGGTAGACGTACGCGCCGGCCAGTTCCGCCGGCTGCCCCCATCGGCCGGTCGGCGTCTTCGATCCGGCCTCGGGCAGCACCTCGGGAGGTTGGCCGCCGGCCGGTTGCAGCGGTGTCCAGATCGGGCCGGGCGCGACCGCGTTGACGCGGATGCCCTTGGGATGCGAGCTGCTGGGCGAGGCCCTTGGTGAAGTTGTTGATCGCCGCCTTCGTCGTCGCGTAGTGCAGCAGGTAGTCGCTCGGCGCGTACGCCTGGATGCGACGTGGTGTTGATGATCGACGACGCCGGCAGGCAGGTGCGGCAGCGCCGCCTTCGTGATCCAGAACATCGCGTAGACGTTCGTCTTCATGGTCGCGTCGAACTCGTCGTCCGTCGAGGTCGGTGAGGTGCTCGACGTGCTGCTGCTTGCCGGCGTTGTTGACGAGCAGGTCGATGCCGCCGAGCTGCGGACACCGTCCGCGGTCACGAGGTCGCGGCAGAACCGGGCGTCGGTGATGTCGCCGGGGATCGCGACGCCTGTGCGGCCGGCTGCGCGGATCAGCTCGAGCACGTCGCTCGGCGTCGGACTGCTCCTCGGGCAGGTAGCACGATCGCCACATCGGCGCCCTCGCGCGCGAATGCGATGGCGGCCGCCGCGCCGATGCCCGAGTCGCCGCCGGTGACCAGCGCCTTGCGGCGCCCGACGAGTCGGCCGTGGCCGGTGTAGCTGTCTGCGCCGAGGTCGGGCGCACTCGTCATCTCCGAGTCGAGGCCAGCGCCTTGCAGGTACTGCGGCTCGGTCGCGATGTCGCTGTAGAGCTCGGACGGATCGATGAGGGACGGCGCGGAGTCGGGCACCGCATGACTGTACGAGCGCGCACCTGGGAGCCGACGGAGCGACTGGTCGCCGTTGGCTGGGCGTCCGATGTCAGACGGCGACGGCGTCCGCGAGGAGCAGCCCGGCGTTCTCCGGCGTGGTGTCGAGCGCACCGGCTTCGATCCGCAGCGCGAGCTCGACCGTCCGCTGGTTGGCCGGCGCTTCGCGTCCGGCCGCCCGCATCGCGCGCACCACCGTGCCGTTGATCTCCTGCACCTCGGCGCGACGCCCTTCATCCAGTCCTGCAGCACGGTCGTGCGCGTGGTGGGCGACGAGAACTTCTGCAGGACGACGTCCAGCAGCGCAGGCGCGTAGGTGTCGGCGCTCGTCACGTCGGCATCCGTCAACCCGAAGACCGGCCGCAGCCTGCTGCCGGAGGCGACCGTCGCCTCCGCTGCTTCACGGCAGCACCGGTCCATGAACTCGCGGACCCCCGGCACGGCGGCGGCGTCCGCGAGCGGCAGGCCGAGGATCGCCGACGGGACCAGCTCACCCGCGTTGGCGACCAGCTTCATCCACTTCGACGACCGGATGTCGTCGGAGATCTCGACCGTCCCCGCATGCCGGAGCGCCTCCCAGACCTCCTGCTCGCGGCCGCGCGTCCGCTCGTCGAATGCACCGACCGCGAACCACGCGGTCGCCGGCGAATTCTCGCGATTCACGACCCCCGGCTCGAACATGTTCGACGCCATCTCGATCACGGCCCCGATGGTCCGCTCGGGACCGACCACGGACGCGATGTCGTCGATGCTCATGCCGTTCTGCAGGCCGACGACCAGACCGTCGGGCGCCAGGACCGGCTTGATGAGCTCGCACGCCCATCGGGTGTCGTACGCCTTGGTCACCAGGAACACGATGTCGAACGGCTGCCGCAGCGTCGCGACCTCGCACAGGTGCATCGCGTGCACCGGCGTGATCGTCGCCTCCTCCGGCATCCGCACCTCGATGCCGTGGCGCCGCATTGCTTCGACATGATCCGGCCACTGCTCGACGAACGTGACATCGAGCCCCGCGCGGACCATGTCCGCGCCGACCCCCGATCCCTGCGCACCGCTGCCGAGGATCGCGATCCGTTTGCCTGCCACGTCGGCCTCCTTGCCTGTCGGGTACGTTGACTCCACAGACTGTTCTACATCACTGAACACTTTCCGACATAGAGAGGATCGGCATGATTCGCCACATCGTCCTGTTCCGGCTCGCCGACGAAACGACGGCGACCAAGCAGGAACGCATCGCGGGGATGCGGGAGCGCCTCGAACCGCTGCGCGAAGCGACGCCGGGTGTGCGCTCGCTCCGGGTCGGAGCCGATGTCGTCGGGGGCGGCGACCACTGGGACGCGGCACTCGTCGCGGACTTCGCCGACCGGGGCGCCCTCGACGCCTACCAGGTCCTCCCGGCGCACAGGGCGGCCGTGGACTGGATGGCCGCGTTCGTCGCGGATCGGTCCATCGCGGACATCGACCTGTCGACCTCGGACGAACGCGTCTAGTCTGACTGCACACGGGTCAGCGCGGCCGCGCGCACGTGCGGACAGCGGGAGGAACGCGATGCCGGGTCGGGTCGAAGGCAGGACGATCGTCGTCACGGGCGCCGCATCGGGCATCGGCGCGGCGATCGCCGGGGGTCTGGCCGCCGAGGGTGCGAACGCCGTGCTGGCCGACATCGACGAAGCAGGCGCGGAGACGATCGCCGCGGCCATCCGAGAACGGGGCGGGCGGGCGCGCGCGGTCCGCGTCGACGTGACCGACAGGGGCACGGTCGCTGCCTGCGTGCGGACCGCCGTCGACGAGTTCGGACGCCTCGACGCCTGGTTCAACAATGCCGGCATGAACGCGCCGATGCCGTTCCTCGAGATCACGACGGAGAACTTCGAGCGCATCATGCGGATCAACGCGGTCGGCGTGCTCATCGGGATCCAGGAGGCAGCGAAACAGTTCCTCCGGCAGGGCGGCACAGGCAAGATCGTCAACACGGCGTCGATCGCCGGGCGCACGGGGTTCGCGAGTTTCGCGCCGTACAGCGCATCGAAGGCCGCCGTGATCTCGCTGACACAGGCGGCCGCGCGGGACCTCGCTCCGCACGGCATCACCGTGAACGCCTTCGCGCCCGGTGTGGTCGCGACGCCGCTCTGGAAGCAGCTCGACGCCGACCTCGCCGCGATGGGAGCTGCCGACTCCGGCTTCGACTCGATGGCGTCCGACATGCTGCTCGGCCGCCCGGCGCTGCCGCAGGACATCGTGCCGACCGCGTTGTTCCTCGCGGCGAGCGACTCGGACTACATCACCGGGCAGGTCATCCCGATCGAGGGCGGCATGATCCTCGTCTGATGCCCGCCGCTCAGTCCGGCCGCTGCAGATCCAGGCCCGCGTCCCGTGCGGCTGCCAGCAGCACCGCGGCGAGGTCCATCCCGGCGCCCACGCCGCTCGAGACGGTCCTCGAGAAGGCGACCTCCGTCGTCGACAGGACCGGCATGGGCGTCTCGAGTTCGGCCGCGAGCCCGAGCGCGAGCCGGAGATCCTTGCGCTGGCCCTCCACCGTGAACGTGGGCGTGAAGTCGAGGTCGACGAGCGCCGCGGTCTTGTAATTCGAGAACGGCGAGCCGACCGCGCTGTCATTGATGAACGCGAGCAACTCGGCGCGGGGCACACCGGCCTTCTCCCCCAGCACGACCAGCTCCGCCAGCGACTGCATGACGATGCCGAGCAACCCGTTGGTCGCCAGCTTGACGACGTTCGCCTCGACCCCGTGCCCGACGCGGTGCACGGCCCGGCCGAGTGCGCCGAGCACCGGTTCGGCCCGCTCGAGGTCGGCGTCCGCCCCGGAGGCGGCGAAGATCGCGCGCCCCGCCGCGACCACGCCCGGGTTCCCGCTCACCGGCGCCGCCACGTAGCCGACCCCTGCGGCGCGAGCGGCGGCGGCAGCGTCGGCGGCGGCATGCGTCGACACCGTCGACCCGTCGATCCAGGTCGCGAGTCGCGTCGTGTCCCCCGCCAGCAGACCGTCCGCCCGGTCGTGCAGCCGGGCGAGCGCCGCGTCGTCGAGCACCATCGAGTACGCGAGGTCGTAGTGTCCGGCGTCGGCGAGCGTCTCGATCCGCACCGCACCCTCGGCGAGCAGGGCGTCGTCCTTGCCCGGCGAGCGGTTCCACACCCCGACCTCGAATCCGGCCCGCAGCAGGCGCGTGGCCATGACCACGCCCATGCGGCCGAGGCCCAGCCAGGCGATCGTCGGTTTCGCCTCGCCGCCGCTCACGCGAGGATCCTGATCGGGTGCTCCACGAGCTCGACGAACGCTGCGATCCACCTCGCCGCGACGGCGCCGTCGATCACCCGATGGTCGGCGGAGAGCGTCACCGTCATCACCCGGCGAGAGACGATCCGGTCGTCCTCGACCACGGCGCGCGGTGCGGCCGCACCGACCGCGAGGATCGCGGACTGCGGCGGGTTGATGATCGCCGTGAACTCCTTCACCCCGTACATGCCGAGATTCGAGATCGAGAACGACCCGCCCTCCAGCTCCTCCTGCTTCAGTCGGCCGCGGCGAGCGCGATCCACGAGATCGGCCGACGCCGCAGCGACACCGCCGATGGAAAGCCGGTCGACGCCCCGGAGCACCGGCGTCAACAGACCACCGTCGATCGCGACCGCGATCGCGATGTCCACCGACTCGTAGCGACGGATCGCCGAGTCCGCCCATGTGGCGTTCGCCTCGGGGACCCGGCGGAACGCGCCTGCCGCGGCTTTGACGAGCAGATCGTTCACGGAGACCTTGGCGTCGCCGTCGCCGTTCAACTCCGCCCGCATCGTGAGCAGGGCGTCCATGCGCGCGTCCGCGACCACGTAGAAGTGCGGGACGGTCGACTTGCTCTCGGTGAGCCGGCGCGCGATCGCGCGGCGCATGCCGGTCAGCGGCACGTCCTCGAACGCGCTCGATGCCGATGCGGGCGGCCGGGTCGGAGCGGCCGCGGCCGGAGCCGGAGCCGGGGCCGGCGACCGGAGCGGGACCGTCGGGCGGCCGGTCCAGGTCCCGGCGCACGATGCGGCCGTCGGGGCCGGTGCCGCGCACGCCGGCCAGATCGATGCCGCGATCCTTCGCGAGACGCCGGACGATGGGACTGGCGAATCGGCGGGCCCCCTGCTCGGCGCGCTCGGAGCCCGCGCCGTCGTCGGAGCCGCCGCCGACGGCCCTCTCGGGAATCCCTGCCGCGGGCGACGGCGAGACCTCGGGCGCCGTCTCCGGCTCGGGCGCTGCCGCCTGCTCGGGAATCGAGGCGCGCTCAGCCGGCGCCGAGGTTCGCGCGGGCGCGTCGTCGGCCCTCTCGCCTGGCGCACCGATCACGGCGATCGGCTCGCCGACCTGGACGTTGTCGCCCACGGCGACGAGGAGGTCGAGCACGGTGCCGCCGACCTCGGCGGCGTATTCGACGACGGCCTTCTCCGTCTCGACCTCCGCCAGCGGTGCGCCGACCGCGACCTCCTGGCCCTTCTCGACGAGCCAGGTGGCGATGGCCGCCTCGGTGACGTTGGCCAGCACCTCGGGCATCCGGACGATGGAGGCCATCAGCGCTCCCCCATCCCCGCCACGACGCGCTCGAGTCCGGCGACGACCTCCTCGGTCCTGGCGATCGCGGCCCGCTCGAGCACCTTCGAGATGCTGGGGCTGGCCTCACTGCCGGTCACCCGCTGCACCGGCTGATCGAGCCAGTCGAAGAACCGGCGCTGGATCTCGTCGGCGAGCCAGCCGCCGTACGACGTGCCCTGGGCGCCCTGCTCGACGATCAGGACGGCGTTCGTCTTCTTGACGCTGGCGCCGATGGTCTCCCAGTCGAGGGAGGCGCGGTCGAGCCAGCGCAGGTCGACGACCTCGGCGTCGACACCCGTCTGCGCAACGGCCTCGAGCGAGTGCCTGACCATCGACAGGTAGCTGAGCACCGTGACGTCGGCTCCGGCGCGACGCACCGCGGCCTTGCCGAGCGGCAGACGGTAGTCGAAGTCGACAGGCGTGTCCTCGGTCAGCGGATACAGGTCGATGTGTTCGATCACGAGCACCGGATCCTGCAGGTCGAGCGCCGTGTTCATGAGGCCGATGTAGTCGGCCGCGGTCGAGGGCGCGACGATGCGCCATCCGACGCTCGACGCGAAGACGCCCGCCGGATCCATGAGGTGTTGGGAACCGTAGCCGGATCCCATCGCGACCTTCGTGCGCAGGACGAGCGGCACGGGGTTGTCGCCGCCGAACATGTGCCTGGCCTTGCCGATCTGGTTGAAGACCTGGTCGGCCGCCACCCAGAGGAAGTCGGGATACATGAACTCGACCACCGGGCGGAATCGGCCGTCGAGCGCGATGCCGCCGCCGAGACCGGCGAACGCGTTCTCGCTGATCGGGGTGCCGAGCACCCGGCCGGGGAAGTCCTTCGCGAGGTTCTTCGTGGCGCCGTTCGTCCCGCCGTTCAGGCGGTGCACGTCCTCGCCGAGCACGATGATGCGCTCGTCCTGCTCCATCCGGTGATGCATGACCCCGGCGACGGAGTCCACGAATCGTCCGGAGCGGGTCTCGCCCGTGTAGTCGAGCGGCTCGAGCGTCGGGCCGTCCGCGAGCTCGCTCGCATCCCCTCGGATCCCGACGTCGACGAACGCCGGGTCCGGCCACAGGTCCGGCCTGATCCGGCGCTTGCCGCTCGCATCCGGATCGGCCTCGACGAGCCGGCCGGCGACATCGCGCATCGCGTCGACGGCCTGGGTCCTCGCGGCCTCCGCCTGCTGCTCCGACACGATCCCGAGCTTCAGGAGTTCGCGCGTCACCCGCGCGACCGGGTCGCGGTCGCGCCACAACGACTCCTCGTCCTTCGACCGGTACCCGAAGGCGCTGCCGGGGTACGGCCCGTTCTGGTGGAAGAACCGGTAGACCTCGGCTTCGATGACCGCCGGCCCGTCGCCGGCCCGCATCCGCGCGGTGGCCTCCTCGGTCGCCAGGTGCACGGCCAGGGGGTCCATGCCGTCGACCTGCCAGGCGGGGATGCCGAACCCGGGCCCGCGCCCCGACAACCGGGGCTCGCCGGTGACCTCGTGGACCTCGGTCGAGACCGCGTAGAGGTTGTTCTCGATGAAGAACCCGAACGGCAGGTGCCATGCCGCGGCGAGGTTCATCGTCTCGAGCACCGACCCGATGTTCACCGCGCCGTCGCCGAAGTAGCTCATGGTCAGGTCGCTCGTGCCGGCGTGACGCTGCGCCCACGCGTTGCCGGCGCCCATCGGCACGCCGCCGCCGACGATGGCGTTCGTCCCGAGGGCTCCCGCCTCGAACCATTGCAGGTGCATCGACCCACCGCGGCCCCTGCAGTAGCCCTGCGCGAGCCCCAGGATCTCCGCGAGCGTGCGCTGCAGCACGGTGTCGACCGGCTCCGATGCGATCGCGTCGATGTCGAACCGGCCGCCGGTGACGTGCGTCAGTGCCTTCGCCAGGAACTGGTGGTGGCCGCGGTGCGATCCGTTCACGCCGTCCGCCGATCGGAGGCCGATGATCGAGCCGACCGCGCCGCCCTCCTGCCCGATGCTCGAGTGCGCAGGTCCGTGCACGAGGCTCTCGCCGGCGAGTTCGAGCACGGTCTCCTCGAAGGCGCGGATCAGGTGCAGTTCGGCGAGCATGCCGACGAGCAGCTCCGGGTCGGCGGCTTTCCAGTCGGCGGCCGTCGACTCGAGCCTGATCCACTCGACCGCCGGATCGAGCCGTGTCCTCTTCGGCATCTGCCCTCTTCTCCATCGATGAGGTGGACATCGCCCCCCTGCGCGGTGTTCACTGTAGCTGTACATTGGTGCCAATCTCAAGCGACTGGGTGAACACTTCGCCCACAGCACGCCGTGATTGCAGCCAATCCGCGACAGGGAAGCGAGGGCGGGAATGGCGTTGCCTGGTCTCCGCGGCACGGATCACATCGGCTTCACCGTGCCCGACCTCGACGAGGCCGACCGCTTCTTCACCGAGGTGCTCGGCTGCATCAGGGTCTACTCGCTGGGACCGTTCGTGCATCCCGACGACGCCTGGATGACGGAGCACCTGGGCGTCCACCCGAGGACCGTGATGCGACGGCTGCACTTCTACCGGTGCGCGAACGGATCGAACTTCGAGGTGTTCAGCTACGAGGCCGCGGACGGACAGCTCCCCCAGCCGCGCAACAGCGACATCGGCGGCCATCACCTCGCGTTCTACGTCGACGACCTCGACGACGCGGTCGCGTATCTCCGCGGACAGGGCATCCGCGTGATGGGCGAGCCCACCGCGAGTTCCGGGGCGAGCAGCGGGCAGCGCTGGGTCTACTTCCTGAGCCCGTGGGGCATGCAGTTCGAGCTCGTGTCCTATCCCGACGGGAAGGCGTACGAATCCGCAGCTGCTGTGCGGCTGTGGCATCCTGCTCGGCCGTCGGAATGAGCCGGATGACCGTGGTGCGTGACGGCGCCGCCGGCGCGCGGATCGCCGACCAGCTGCGCCTCCGCATCCTGGACGGTGAGCTCCGTCCGGGCGACCGCATCCGCCAGGAGTCGCTGGCGGCCGCGCATGGTGCGAGCCGGGCGCCGGTCCGCGAGGCGCTGCGCATCCTGCAGGCGGACGGGCTGGTCACCACGGTCGCCAACACCGGCGCCTGGGTGGCCCGCCTCAGTCAATCGGAGTGCGAAGAGATCTACCTGGTGCGCGAACGGCTCGAGCCGCTGCTGCTCCGCATGAGCCTGCCGCGGCTCGGTCCCGCCCGCATCGAGCGCATCGCGGAACTGGCCGAGCGCATCGAAGCGGTGGACGACGTCGAGCAGTTCCTCCGGATGGACCGCGACCTGCATCTGCTGTCGTACGCGGGTGCCGAGACCACGATGCTCGGCGACACCGTCGAGCGGCTGTGGAACACGACCCACCACTACCGGCGCGCGTTCGCGCTGCTCCTGCTCGACGACGACCTGCGGGTGCTGCACGCGGAGCACCATCTGCTCGTCAGGTCGATCCGGGACGGCGACACCGAGGACGCCGAGCGCGTGCTCGCAGGACACATCCGCCGCACCCGCCTCCAACTCGCGCACCACCCCGCCGTCTTCGCATGAGGACGGCGCCCGACGAAAGGCATCCCGAATGACGACGGCACTCGACGCGAGCGCAGGACGGCTCTTCTGCGACCTCTACATCGACGGGGAGTGGCGTGCCGGCAGCGCAGGCGGACGCTTCCCCGTCCTCGACCCCGCCGACGGGTCGGCCATCGCCGAGTTCGCGATCGCCTCGGAGACGGACTGCGACGAGGCCGTCGCCGCCGCCTCCCGCGCCCTGCCCGCCTGGAGCGCGACGGCGCCCAGGGTGCGCAGCGAGATCCTGCGTCGCGCGTGGGAGATCCTGACGGCCGAGGCCGACCTGTTCGCGGAGATCATGGTCCGCGAGAACGGCAAGTCCTGGCCGGACGCGTCGGCGGAGGCGGGCTACGCGACCGAGTTCTTCCGATGGTTCGCCGAGGAGGCGGTCCGGGTGCCGGGCGACTGGCGCCTCTCGCCCGCCGGCGACAAACGGATCGTCGTCACCCACCGGCCGATCGGCGTCGCACTGCTGATCACGCCGTGGAACTTTCCTGCGGCCATGGCGACCCGCAAACTGGCCCCCGCGCTCGCGGCGGGCTGCACCACGGTCCTGAAGCCGGCGCGGGAGACCCCACTCACCGCGGCCTACCTGGTCGACGTGCTCGAGCGGGCCGGCCTGCCGAGGGGCGTCGTCAATCTCGTGACTCCCGTGCCGACCGGCCCGGCAGTGGCGCGGATGCTCGCCGCGCCCGCCGTCCGGAAGCTGTCCTTCACGGGGTCGACGGAGGTCGGCCGCGAGCTGCTGAAGCGCTGCTCGGATCGGGTGGTGAACGCATCGATGGAGCTCGGCGGCAACGCGCCGCTCATCGTCCTGCCCGGCGCCGACCTCGAGCGGGCCGTCGAGGGGGCGTTCCAGGCCAAGATGCGCAACGGGGGTTCCGCGTGCACCTCGGCGAACCGCTTCTACGTGCACACATCGATCCATGACGAGTTCGTGTCGGCCATGTCCGCGAGGCTCGCGGACGTGCGAGTCGGCCCCGGCCTGGAACGCACCAACGGGCTCGGCGCGATGGTGTCCGTCGCCGAACGCGACAAGGTGGCGCATCTCGTCGACACCGCGGTGAGCGAGGGCGCATCGGTCGCGCTCGTCGGCGACGTGCCCGAGGGCGGCGCGTTCTCTCCGGCGACGCTGCTGACGGGCGTCGAGCACGGCAGCACGATCAACACGACGGAGATATTCGGGCCCGTCACCGCGGTGGTGCGGTTCACGGATGTGGAGACCGCGATCGCCCAGGCGAACGACTCCGAGTACGGGCTGATCGCCTACGTGTTCGGCGAGGAGCGCGCTGCGATGCAGGTGGCGACGCGGCTGGACGTCGGCATGGTCGCGGTGAACCGCGGCGTCGTCTCCGACCCCGCCGCGCCGTTCGGCGGCACCAAGCAGAGCGGACTGGGTCGCGAGGGGGCCGGCGAGGGCATCCTCGAGTTCCTCGAGATGCAGTACATCGCCGTCACGGCGTGACCCGTCAGGCGGGCGGGTGGTGACTGCTGCCGTGCACGAACCACAGTCCCTCGAACGGCTCGGGACCCGGGTTCCGGTGCACGTGCGGGATCGAGCAGTCGAAGCCGAACGATTCGCCCTCGCGCAGGTGGAAGGTCTCCTCACCCACCGTGACCACGAGCTCGCCGTGCAGCACGTAGGCGTACTCGTACCCGTCGTGTGTGACCATCTCGCCGCCCGCCGACGAGGTGGCGCCGGGCGCGTACGAGACCTTCATGAAGTTGACCGCGTGCTCCGGGGTGGCTGCGAGCCGCTCCCAGACGACGCCCTCCGCCATCGTGAGTTGCGGGCGATGCGCCGGGTGCACGACCGACACCCGGTTGGCGTACTCCGACGGCGCCCACGCGTTGGTCGGGTTCATCCGGCCGGTGCCGTGCCACTCGTCCGCGGGTTCGCCGTCGGCGAGGGTGTCCCCGTACGCGTTCTCCTCCGCCTCGAAGAGCTCGTCGACCGTCACGCCGAGCAGGCGCGCGAAGGTGTAGAGCGTGCCGACGGACGGCTGGGACTTGCCGTTCTCGATCTGGGAGACGAGCGACGGCGAGACCCCCGCCTGACGGGCGAGCTCCCGCAGGGAGAGGCCGGCGCGCTGCCGGATGTCCTTGAGCCGCAGGCCGAGTTCACCGACTTCGAAGATCGGGGTGTCCACCATGCGGGTGCCCATGTCCTCCCTGCTCGACCTTCCGGCGAGCACAGACCGTCGCGACTGCGAGCCCCGCGCCGACCAGGGCGGTGTGGAGTAGCGGTTAATATACACACGGCGCTCAGCCGTGGCCGCGTGTTAGTGTTCAGTGACAACGTACACTCGGCATACAAGGAAGTGCGCCCGATGGCAATCACTGGCATCCATCACACCGGTCTCATCGTGGACGATCTCGACCGCTCGATCGACTTCTATCACGGCGTGCTCGGCTTCCCGTTCCAGAGCGAGCCGAGCCCGTGGTTCTCGGGCGACGACCTCGCTCGGGGGGTCGGTGTGCCGGAGGCCCGGCTGCGCCAGTGCTGTCTGCTCGTCGGGGACGACGTGCTCGAGCTGCTCGAGTACGCGAACCGGGAGCCGAGTGACGGGCCCGTGCATCAGAACCACCTCGGCGCCATGCACGTCGCGTTCCGGGTCGACGACATCGACGCCGTCCGACGAGGCCTGGAGGCGAAGGGCATCGAGTTCCTCTCGTCGCCGAACGTGGTCGACGACGGCGTGCTCGCCGGCTGGCGGTGGGTGTATCTGCACGATCCCGACGGCATCCCCCTCGAGCTCGTCCAGGTCGCCTACACGCGACCGGACGACCGCCGGGCCGGCATCGCCGCCTACCTCGACGAGCGGTACGGCACCTCGGCCGAGCCGGTGGAGACGGTGACCGCATGAGCGAGCCCTCGCCGCGCCGGGCCCTCGTGGTGGGCGTCACCGGCATCGTCGGGCAGAACCTCGCTCTCCACCTCGCCGACGCCGGGTATGCGGTGTTCGGACTGTCGAGGAGCGGTGGGTCCCCCGACCCGCGAGTGCGTCCGATCAGGGCGGACCTGGGCGACCCGCAATCGCTCACCGACGCACTGCGGGACTTCGCGCCGGCATTCGTCGGCATCACCGCGTGGACGCGCATGGACACGGAGGCCGAGAACATCCGGGTGAACGGCGGCGCGGTGCGCAACGTGCTGCAGGCGCTCGACGGGAGCGGCTCCGTCGAGCACGTCGCCCTGATGACCGGACTGAAGCACTACCTCGGGCCGTTCGAGGCCTACGCAACCGGGGTGATGGCGGACACCCCGTTCCGCGAGGAGGAGCCGAGGCTCGATACGCCGAACTTCTACTACGCGCAGGAGGACGAGCTGTTCGCCGCCGCAGCGCGGTCGGGCTTCACCTGGAGCGTGCACCGGTCGCACACCGTGTTCGGCTTCGCAGTCGGGAACGCCATGAACATGGCGCTGACCATCGCCGCATACGCCACCCTCTGCCGGGAGCGCGGTCTGCCGTTCGTGTTCCCCGGATCCGCGACGCAGTGGAACTCGGTCACGGACATCACCGACGCGGAGCTGCTGTCCGAGCAGATGATGTGGGCCGCGGAGCACGGCAGGAACGAGGCGTTCAACACCGCGAACGGCGACGTCTTCCGCTGGCGCTGGCTGTGGCCGCAGATCGCCGCGGCGTTCGGGCTCGAATGGGAGGGCTTCGAGGGCGCCCCGAGGCCCCTCGAACTCGCGATGGCCGACATGGCGGACACGTGGCGCGATCTGGCGGAGCGGGAGGGCCTGGTCGAACCCGACCTGCACCGGGTGGCTTCGTGGTGGCACACCGACGGCGACCTCGGGCGGAACATCGAGGTGCTGACCGACATGAACAAGAGCCGCAAGGCCGGGTTCACGGCGACCCGCGACACGAGGGACAGCTTCTTCCACTACCTCGAGCGGTACCGGGCGGCGAAGATCCTGCCATGACCCTGATGCGGGGCCGGGTGAGAACCGCGGGCCCCGCACCATCGGCCGGTCAGAGCGTGGCGTCGAACTCGATGTGCGCCTTGATCGTCGACTCCGGGTGATGGGCGGCCTCGAGCGCGGCGACCGCGTCGGCGGCCGCGAACCGCTGCGTGACGAGCGGCGTGAGGTCGATACCGCTGCCGGCGAGGAATCGGAGGGTCTGCGGCCAGACGCCCGGCGAGCCGATCGAGCCCGTGATCCGGAGCTCCTTGGACTGGATGAGGCCGAGCTTCGCCGGCGCCTCGCCGCCCACGTCGATGCCGATGTAGGCGACGCGGCCGCCGAACGCCACGATCTCCAGCGCCCGCGCCATGACCGGCGGTCTGCCGCTGACCTCCACGACGAGGTCGGCGCCACGGCCACCGGTGAGGTCCGCGAGCAGCGCGTCGACGCCGTCCGGATGGACGGTGTGCGTCGCGCCGAGCGCCGTGGCCGCCGACCGGCGGTCCTCGGACGGTTCGACGACGACGGTCCTCGCACCCATCGCAGCGGTCGCCGCGGCGACGGCCAGACCGACGGGTCCGGCACCGAGCACGACCACGGTGTCGGACGCGTCCACGCCGCCGGCGCGGACGATCGCGTAGTAGGCGACGCTGAACGGCTCCACGAGCGCCCCCATGGTGTACGAGAGCGCATCGGGCAGCCGGTGCAGCCACGACTCCTTCGCGACGAAGAAGTCGGCGGCCGCCCCGCTGATCGAGAAGCCGAAGTGGTCGGCCCCGATGACGCACTCCCCCACCACGCGGTCGCCGACCGCGAGCCCCCTCACCTGCGCGCCGACCTCGACGACCTCACCCGACCACTCGTGACCCGGGATCAGCGGGTAGGAGAACGGGATGATGTAGCGCCCCTCGAGCAGGTCGATGTCCGAATGGCAGACACCGACGGACCGGGCGGCCACCAGCACCTCGTCGCCCGCGATCTCGGGGATCGGCCGCTCCTCGACCGCGGGACTGTTCTTCGCGCTGTAGACGAGTGCTTTCATGGTGACGCCCTCCTCAGCGGGTCTCGATCAGGACTTTGACCTGATCGCCGGTGGGCGAGAGCAAGGTCTCGAAGCCCTTCTCGACGATGTCGGCCATCGGCACGCGGCCGGTCACGACCCGATCGACCGGATACCGGCCACGCGCGATGAGATCCACGATCCTGGGGAAGTCGAACACCGGATAGCACCAGGTCCCGGTCAGCGTGATGTCGTGCTCCGACAGCACCATGGGGTCGATGGATGCGGGCCTGGTGTGCAGCCCGGTCTGTGAGACGTGCCCGGCGGACCGTACTGCGGCGAGCGCGGTCTGCAGCGCGCGCTCGTTGCCCGAGCACTCGATGACGGCGTCGGCGCCGATCCCGCCGTTCAGTTCCTTCATGTAGGCGGCGACGTCGACCGACGTGGGGTCCAGCACGTCGCCGATGTCGAATCCCCGCACGAGCGCGGCTCTGGTCGGGTTGACCTCCGAGACGACGACCCTGGCGCCGAGCGACGCGGCGTACAGCGAAGCGAGGGCGCCGATCGGTCCGGCTCCCGTGATGAGCACGGTGTCGCCAGGGCGGACCCTCGCCGTGTCGACACCGTAGGCCGCGACCGCGGCGGGTTCCACGAGCGCCCCCTGCAGGTCGGAGACGGCGTCGGGCAGCACCGTGAGCTTGTCCTCCGGCACGACCGCGAGTTCGGCGATCCCGCCCCAGGCGTAGCTGAGGCCGATGCACGCCATGTTGACGCAGAGATGGTTGAGCCCGCGGACGCAGTAGTAGCAGGTGCCGTCGAAGAGCAGCGGCATCACCGAGACCCGCTGGCCGACCCGCACCCGCTCGACACCCGGTCCGACCTCGACGACCTCGGCGGAGAACTCGTGTCCGAGGATCTGCGGGATCGTCGATCCGTTCAGCCGGTGGGGTTCCTTCGGCGTGACGATCGGACCCTGCGCGAACTCGTGCAGATCGGTGCCGCAGATCCCGCACCAGAACGGTCGCAGCAGCACCTCACCGGGCCCCGGAGACGTCGGTGCGGCGACCTCCTCCACTCGGACGTCGTGGGCTGCGTGGAAGACCGCGGCTCTCATAGCTGCTCCTTGTGTCTGCTCGGATCGAAGAGGACCTTGCCCTCGAGCCGTCCGGTCGCCAGACGCTCGAGTTGCCCGGTGAGGTCGTCGAGCGGCCGGACCGAGTCCAGCAGCTCGTGGGCGAGCGGTGTCGTGGCGAGGATCTCGAGCGCCGGGGCGAGGTCCTCGCCGCACACGTGCGCCAGGGTCGTGCGGACGGTGATCTCCCGCATCACGAGAGCGTGCACATCGACCTGCTGCTGCTCGGCCGGGAGACCGACCTGCAGGACCGTGCCGCCGTCGCGGACCAATCCGATCGCGGCGTTGAGCTGGCCGGGCGCGCCGCTCGCCTCGATGACGACATCGGCTCCCCCCGGTGCGAGCTCGAGCACCCGGTCGCGGAGGTCGGGGCCCACTCCGAACACGTGCGCGGCACCGAGGCGGCCCGCGCGTTCGAGTCGGGCGCCCGGGAAGTCGACGACGGTGACCTCGGCGTCGACGAGGTGCAGCAGGCCGGTGAGCACGAATGTGCCGATGGCGCCCGCGCCGATGAGGACGACCCGGTCGCCGTCGGCAGCCGTCGACCGGCGCGCGGCGTGCAACCCGACCGCCAGCGGCTGGGCCAGGCCGGCGGCATCCACCGAGAGCCCACGGGGCACCGCGACGAGGGTCTCCTCGGCGACGGCGACGTACTCGGCCAGACCGCCGGCCGCGTTGAGTCCGTGCGTGTAGTAGCGCCGGCACAGGTTCGTGCGCCCTTCACGGCATCGGTCGCACTCCCCGCACCAGACGCCCGCGCCACTGGCGACGAGCTCGCCGGCAGCGAAGCGCCCGCCCGCCACCGGGCGCTCGATCGTGCCGATGAACTCGTGCCCGAAGACCATCGGTCCGCTCAGACCGGTGATCGGGTGGACCCGGTCCACCGGGAAGGTGATCGGCCCGGCCCTCCATTCGGTCGCGTCGGTGCCGCACATCCCGGACCGGAGCACCCTGAGCAGCACCTCTCCATCACGCGGTTCAGGAGCCGGGACCTCCTCGATGCGGACGTCATGGGCGCCGTAGTAGACGGCGGCCCTCATCGGGCCGACCCGCCCGCGGGCTCGTCGTCACGCCTCACCGCGACCCCACTCCGTGTTCAGATTGGACTGCGCGCTGCGGATCACCGGAAGCGGCCCGTTGACGGTGAAGTACCGCTGACCGGCCACGAGCAGATCCTCGGCGGGGAACTTGGTGACGACCTCGCAGCCCGTCGCGGTCACGACGATCTCCTCCTCGATGCGGGCGGCGCCGATGCCGTCCGCGCTCGGCCAGTAGGTCTCGAGCGCGAAGAACATCCCCTCTTTCAGCACCTCGGGGTGGTCGAGCGACACGAGTCGGGAGAAGATCGGCTTCTCCCAGATCGACAGGCCGACGCCGTGCCCGTATTGCAGCGCGAACGCGGCCTCCTCGTCCGGGAACCCGAACTCCTCCGCCTTCGGCCAGACGGCGACGATGTCCGCCGTCGTGGCACCCGGCCGCACGAGCGCGATCGCACGGTCCATGTACTCTCTGGCCCGCTTGTACGCGTCGTTCTGCGCGGGGCTCGCCGAGCCGACCGCGAAGGTCCGGTAGTAGCAGGTGCGGTAGCCGTTGAAGCTGTGCAGGATGTCGAAGAACGCCGGGTCCCCCGGCCGGATGATGCGGTCGGAGTAGACGTGCGGATGCGGTGAGCACCGCTCCCCCGAGATCGCGTTCACGCCCTCGACGTACTCGGAGCCGTGGTCGTAGAGGACCTTGGCGACGAGCCCGACGGTCTCGTTCTCGCGGACCCCCGGGCGCAGGAACTCGTACAGCTTGTCGTAGGCGGAGTCCACCATGGACGCCGCCTGGGTCAGCAGCGTGATCTCGTCCTGCGTCTTGATGGTGCGGGCCTCCATGAAGACCTGCTGGCCGTCGACGACCTGCACGCCTGCCGCCTGGAGCGCCATCAGCACGGGCATTTCGATGACGTCGACGCCGAGCGGCTGGTCGAGGAGCCCGAACTTCTCGAGCTCGCGCTTGATCTTCGCCGCCACCTCCTCCGCGGCGCCCGCCGCGGGGTGGAAGGCGCCGCGCAACGTGGAGATACCGGCACGGGAGCCGTTCTCGAGACGGGGCCGCTTCGCACCGTGGTGCGGCGCGTGCGGATCCGCATCCATCTCCGCGGTCGTCGTGCCGAGCCACGGGTTGTACAGCTGATGGTGTTTCGCGGCCGACCCGAAGTCCCAGATGATCGGGTCCGAGTTCCGCGTGAGCAGCGAGAAGCGGATCAGCTTGTCCATGGCCCACGTACCGATGTGGGTCGCGGTCATGTAGCGGATGTTCGAGAAGTCGAACGCGAGCAGCGCGCCGAGATCGCTGCGCTCCAGCTCGGCCTTGAGCCGGGCGAGTCGCTCGTCGCGCAGCCGGTCGAACCGGACGCGCTCCTCCCAGTCGACGCCGTTGGTTCCGAAGGTGGCGGTGCTCAGCACGACGACCTGCCTTTCTGGGTCGGGTGTCCGGAAGCCGGACGCCGGTGAGGGGTCGAGGTCGGGGTCATGCGATGACCGCTCGCCGCCGGCGGCGGATGCGGCCGGTCGTGTAGACGATGGCCGCGACCAGGATCAGCGCGCCCTGGAAGTAGTACTGGAAGACGATGCCGAGCCCGAGGAAGACCGTGGCCGACAGCACCTGCTGCAGCAGCAGGGTGCCGAGCAACGGCCCGATGAACGTGCCGCGACCGCCGAGCAGGCTCGTTCCGCCGAGCACGACGGCCGTGATGCTCGTCAGGGTGAACGCGGATCCCTGAGTGGGGTCCCCGATGCCGTACTGGCCCATGAACATCAATGCGGCGAGGAACGCGAAGACGGCCGTCGCGACGTACCCGAGGATCACGGTCCGGTTGATGTTCAGTCCGACGGTTCTCGCGGCCGCCTCGTCCGAGCCGGTCGCCCGGAGGCGCCAACCCCATCGGGTCCGTCGCAGCGCGAGTTCCATCAGCACTGCGACGACCACGAGCACGATGAAGAAGAGCGGCAGGGGTCCGAAGCTCAGCGTGACGAAGCTCTGGAAGTCCTGACTGATGTAGCCGCCCTGCTGCGGCCGCAGGAGCAGCGCGAGTCCGCCGAGAGCGATGTACAGGGCGAGGGTGGCGGCGATGGGCGTGAACCGGGCGTAGCGGATGAGTCCGCCGTTCACGAGACCGGTCACGACGGCCACGAGCAGCATCAGCGCGAACCCGATCAGCACCTTGGTCACCGGGGACCCGTCGTTCACGAAGAACGACGCGACCACGACCAGGAACCCGGCGAGTGGTCCGACGGACAGGTCGATCCCGCCGGTGAGCAGTGCGATGTTCTGGCCGAGCGCGAGGAATCCGATCGCGGTCGCGGCGGTGAGGATCGTCGTGAGGTTGAAGGTGGAGAGGAAGGCGCCGTTCTGCGTCGCGATGAAGGCGCCGAGCAGGACGATGAGGGTCGCGACCAGGACGCTCGGCGAGTAGTCGCTCTGGATGAAGCGGCGGAATCCGGTCGCGTGCTCGGCGCGGAGCGCCTGGGGCGTGGCGATCGCGCCGGTGCGGGAGCTCACGGCGGCACCCACCATGCGTTCCTCGGTGATCTCGTCGCCCGTCAGGGTGGCGACGACCTGTCCCCGAGACATCACGAGCACCTGGTCGCAGAGCCCCTCGAGCTCCTTGGTGTCGGACGAGGCCACGACGACCGGAATGCCGCGCCTGGAGGCGTCACGAAGGATGCCGTAGATCTCCGCGCGGGCTCCCACGTCGACACCCTGCGTCGGCTCGTCCGCGATCAGCAGCGCCGGATCGGACAGCAGCGCGCGGGAGATGACGACCTTCTGCTGGTTGCCGCCGGAGAGCGCCGAGACGGGCGCGTCCATCGACGGCGCCTTCACGGACAGCGCGCCGAGCGATTCGCGGACGTCGTCGAGTTCGCGGCGACGTCGGACGAACGGCCCCGTCGTGAAGGACTTCAGTGCGGAGATCGCCGCGTTCTCGCGCACCGTGAGGCTCATCGCGAGTCCCTCGCCGTGGCGGTCGGACGGCATGTACGCGGCCGAGCGCAGCAGATCCTTCGAGGTGCGGGCACGACCGCCGATCTCGACCCGGCCGCCGAACGACTCGAGTCCCGCGAGGGCACGCAGCAGATCGGTCTGCCCGTTCCCCACGACGCCGGCGATGCCGACGATCGCACCTCGTGGCACCTGCGCGCTCACGCGCACGAATCCCGGCCCGCTCAGGTTCTCGAGGACCAGGTCGTGGCCGTCGCCGACCGCCTCGAGCTTCGGGGGGAAGGTCGACTCGAGCTTGCGGCCGACGATCAGCGAGAGCAGTTCGTCGTCCGTCACGTCGGCGACCGCCGATGTCCCTCTGGTCCGGCCGTCCCGCAGCACCGTGACGCGA
This sequence comes from uncultured Actinomycetota bacterium, assembly GCA_963716965.1. Classification (GTDB taxonomy): domain Bacteria; phylum Actinomycetota; class Actinomycetes; order Actinomycetales; family Microbacteriaceae; genus Amnibacterium. The sequence goes on from CAVQUZ010000003.1 coordinate 1,277,513, forward strand.
TCGGCCAGCTCGCGGACCTCGGCCATGCGATGGGTGATGTAGACCACCGAGACGCCACGGCCGACCGCCTCGCGGACGAGGCCGAAGAACCGGCGCACGGCGGCGTCTCCGAGCGGCGCCGTCGGCTCGTCGAGGATGAGCAACGACGGCTCGACGGCGAACGCCTTGCCGATCTCGAGCAGATGGCGCTGCGCGACGGTCAGGTTCTCGACGCGGTCCTGCAGGTCGACCTCGAGACCGACTCGCTCCAGCAGACGCTGGGCGACCGCCTTACGGCCGCCCTCACCGCGGAGCACCGATGCGGGCAGCGCGACCTCGAGGTTCTCGAGCACGGTGAGGTCCGGCAGCACCGCGGGGTGCTGGTGGACGATGGCGATGCCGTAGGACGCCGCGAGATGCGGGGTGAGCGGCGGCACCTCGGCGCCCGCGACCAGGATCGAGCCGGCATCCGGCTGCGTGCCGCCCGTGGCGACGTTCATCAGCGTCGACTTGCCCGCGCCGTTCTCGCCGAGGATGGCGTGGACCTCGCCCGGGCGGATGTCGACCGACACGTCGGTCAGCGCGGCGACGCCGGCATAGGTCTTGGTGATGCCGCGCATCTCGAGGGTCGGCGGCGCGGTCACCGTCGTGTCGGCGGCCGGTGCTTCCAGCGCTTCGTTCATCAGTGGTGCCCTGCGCTCACGGTTCGGTGGAGGGCCGTAGCCGGCCGGGGCGCAACGCCCCGGCCGGCCGGACCCGCTTGGACTGTCGTCACTTGCTGAGCTTCGCCTGCTCTGCTCCCGACATCTGGGCGGAGAGGTAGACGTCCCCCGGCAGCGACGAGTCGCACTTGACCGGCTTCGCCGAGTCCGTCGAGTCCTCGAACACCGGGCTCTTGAAGGAGTCCGCGGTCGGAATGGCACCGCCGGTCGCCTTCGCGATCGCGTAGTCGACGGCGAGGCGGACGTTGTCGTTGCCGGTCGCGACCGTGGTCAGCTTGAAGGGATGTGCGGCCTGCTGCGACTTCCAGTAGCAGGCGAGCGAGTTGCCGTCGGACGTGGCCAGCGCCGGGATCGCCCGGCCGCTCTTCGTGAACAGGGGCAGTGAGCTGACGAGGGTCGGTCCGAAGTCGGACACGATCACGTCGATCTTCGGGTACTTGCCGATCGCCGCCGAGAGCAGCGTCTGCGTGAGGGTCGGGTCCCAGTTGGTGGGCACGAACGGCGTCTGGTCGATGAACGTGTAGTTCGACGGCAGGTTCTTCCGCAGCGCGTTGTACTCGGTCACGCTCTGGCTGTTGCCGGCGGGACCGCCCATGAACAGGATGTTGCCGCCGTTCGGCACGACCTTCTTGATCCAGGCCGCCCAGTTGTCACCGTCGTTGGCGAAGTCGTCGCCGATCCACTTGTCGTAGTTCACGCCGGCCTTGCCGCCCGGGTCGACCCGGTAGGGGACGGTGACGACGCCGGCCTTGTAGGCCGCGGTCAGCGCGGGCAGCACGGCCTTGCCCGCGTCGGGGAACACGACCATCGCGTTCACGCCGCGGGACGCCATGCCCTTGATGTCGGAGATGGCCTTCGAGGTGTTGCCCTGGCCGTCCGCGTAGAGGAACTTCGTGACGCTGGGGCACTTGGCGGCCTCGAGCTTGCCGGAGGCGGTGGTGACGAGCCGCCAGCTGTTGCCGCCGAAGCCGTCGAGCAGCGCGAACGTGATCTTCTTCGTGCCGCACCATGCAGGAGCGCCGGCGACGTGCGTCACGCTGCCGCCGGTCCCGGTGTCTCCGCTCGAGGTGCCGCTGCACGCGGAGAGGATCAGGGTCACGGCGGCCGCGACTGCCGCAGCCATGCCGAACTTGGTGCGAGGTCTCATTTGGACGTTCCTCCTGTCGATTCGCGACGCCTCTGTCGCGCTTTCCGCCGCAGAACGCGGCCGGGAAGTGAGTGGGCCGGCGATCACGCCGGCGAGGTGGTGGGCACGCGCCGACGGCGCCCAGTGATCCGGCGCCAGATGCCCGGCCAGTCGACGGTGTACAGCGAGACGCCGACCGCCAGCGCGCACGCCTGCACCACCGTCTGGATGGCGGTCGAGACGCCCAGCGCCAGCACGAACTGCACGAGCTGCTCGAGGAACACGCTCGCGATGACGGTGGCCAGCGGGAATCCGCGGCCGCCGAGCAGGGACGTGCCGCCGAGCACGACGACGGCGACGGAGATCAGCAGGAAGCTGTCGCCGCTGTAGGCGCTGGGCTGTGCCGTGATGCCGGCGATCATGATGCCGGCGAGGCAGTAGAGCAGCTGGGCCCAGACGTACGCCGAGGTCTGGTGCAGCCGGGTCCGGAGCCCGACGGCGCGCGCGGCGCGGAGTTGGCGCCGATGAACTCGAACCGGCGACCGGGAACCGTCCGCCGGACGAGCACCGTCACCAGCACCAGGGCGGCGACGGCGAAGAACACCAGTACGGGATCCCGAGGACGGAGTTCGTCATGACGTCCTGCAGCGCCGAGGTGGTGATGGCCGGACGCCCGCCCGAGATGCCGATGTTCACGCCGTAGAGCAGCGCGTTGGTGCCGAGGGTCGCGATGATCGGGTTGAGGCCGAGGCCGCCGACGAGCAGGCCGTTCGCCAGCCCCGCGCCGACCGCGAAGCCGACCGCCAGCAGCACCGCGGGCAGGAGCAGTGCATTGTTCTGGTCGGGCAGGTGGGTCACGGTGACGACCGCGAGCGACATCGCCTCCGGCCACGGACAGGTCGATGCCGCCCTGCTGGACCACGAGCATCTGCCCGAGCCCGGCGACCGCGAGAACCGATGCGATCGGCAACATGCCCTGCAGCGAGGTGGCCGAGACGCTCGAGCTCGCGAAGGTCGCACACACCACGAACAGCAGGACGGTCGCCGCGCCGATCGTCACCAGTCCCTTGGAGACCGCGAAGCGGCTGCTCCCCAGCAGCGTGGCTGCGGCCGTGTCGTCGTCGACATGCGCTCTCTTTCGCGATCATCCCTACCGCTGTGTAGCGGATGTGTTGAGTGTGACTGTACAAAGGTCGAGTGCTGCAGCACAACCACCGAGCGCCGCGCCGTTACCGGTTCGACACCTCGACCCGGCGGAGACCCGTTCGCCGCAGCCGGAGAGGGACCGGGGACGTGGTGCACGAATGATGGACGCGTCCGTCAGCGCCTACTACGAGGGCGGGTCCGGCGACGAGACCACGGTCGCGAGAACCGCGCTGCGTGGCGATCGGTCCGGTTCCGCCCCCATGTCCTCCGGGACGTCGGCCGTGTCAGCACAGGTCTCGAACTGTTCGGGTCCAGGATCGGGACCCCGATCCTGGTGGCGCCGACCGCACTGCACGCGCTCGCGCATCCGGAGGGCGAGGCGGCGACCGCGCGCGGCACGACGAGGGCGGGCTCGTTGCTCGTGCTGTCGACTCGATCGTCCGTCCCGCTCGAGCAGGTCGCGGCCGCAGCCGACGGGCCCTGGTGGTTCCAGGTGTACGCGATGCGGGATCGTGCCCTCACCCGGGAACTCGCGGCGCGCGCGGCGGGTGCGGGTGCGACCGCGCTCGTGCTGACGGGCGATACGCCGGTCGTCGGGCGCGAAGAACCGCGCCACGCCGGGGATCGACCCGGCGGCACTCCACCTCGCGGCCCTGCGCGCGCAGACGGGTCGACCAGTGTCGGCGGCCGACGTCGAGCAGGATCCGACGGTCGACCTGCGCTTCATCGGGGAGCTGTACCGGATGACCGGACTGCCCGTGCTCGTGAAGGGAGTGGTGCGGGCGGACGACGCACGCGCATGCCTCGAGGCCGGAGCCGCCGGCCTCATCGTCTCGAATCACGGCGGACGGCAGCTCGACCGCACGCTGCCGACCGCCGAGGCGCTTCCGGCAGTCGTGGACGAGGTCGGCGCCGAACTACCCGTCCTGGTCGACGGCGGCATCCGGTCGGGCCTGGACGTCCTCGCGGCACTCGCCATGGGTGCGCGCGCCGTCCTGATCGGCCGCCCGGTGCTCCGCGCGCTCGCCGCGGGCGGAGCCACCGGTGTCGACGAGCTGCTCCGCCGGCTCTCGGGCGAGCTCGCACACGTCATGGCGCTCGCCGGTGCCACCGATCCCACGGAGGTGCGGGCCGATCTCCTGGCCTGACGATCGCTGTTCATCCACACTCGACAGCAGCGCGGCCCGTCCGGTACGCGCCCGGCGCGTGCTCACCCCTGGCGCACCCCCGCCTACCCGGCCCGCTGCACCGTGATGAGCCCATAGACGCCGCCGTCGGGGCCGACGAGGTGCCGGTATCGAACCGGTCCCGCCTCCGTCGTCTCGGCGAGCGACTCGAAGCCGGCTGCCGCCATGGCCGTCGCGGCGACGTCGACGTCCTCGACTTCGAACCCCAGCACGGTCGCGCCGCGTGCGAACAGATGCGCGGGGACGGGGTGGTCCGGCGCGCAGTACTCCAGGACGTCGCCGCGCTCGGTCTGCAACACCACCTGCGTCCCGGTCGACGAGAGCACCTCGATCTCGAGCGCGGCGGCCATCGCGACGACCGACGGAAGCTGCGTCGCGTCGACGCGACGCGCGATCCAGGTGACCGACCGCACCGCCATCAGACCTCCCGTCCGAGCAAAACTGTAATCACTTTACAAACCCGGTGACAAGCCCTAACGTGCTCGCCAACGACTCGATGAGGAGTACCACCATGGCGACGACGCACCCGACCGATCCGATCCTCGTGCTGGGCGGCGGGCCCGCCGGCATGGCCTGCGCGCTCGCGCTGCATACGGCCGGCCAACCGGTGCTGATCCTCGAGCGGTACCGCGAAGCGCGACCGGCGGGCAACATCCTGAACCTGTGGCCGCCGCCCTTGAAGGCACTCCGCGAGATCGGGGTCGACATGAGCGGCCTCGGCGCCGCGAACCACTCGACGTTCCAGAACAGCAAGGGACACGTCCGCGCCGACGTGCGGATCCCGGCGGACATCGTCGAGGAGTACGGCGGCGGCTTCATCGGGCTCCTGCGCCCCGACCTCTACCGGCGCATGCTGGCGGCACTCCCCGAGGGCATGCTGCGCACGGACAGCGAGGTCACCGGCATCGAGGACCGCGGTCACGACGTGCTCTTGACCCTCAAGTCGGGCGAGCGGTTGACGACTCCGCTCCTGATCGGCGCCGACGGCATCGACTCGATCGTCCGACGGCAGCTGTGGGGCGACTCGCCGAAGCGCGAGCACAAGCTCCACATCATCGGCGGCTACACCTTCGACCCGGTCCCCGAGGCGCAGTGGGGCGAGCTGCCGCTCATCCACTCGCGCACGGTGCAGGGCACCTATTCGTCGATCCGCAGCGAGGGGCGCGAGGGCTATCAGTGGTGGGTGCTCGAGGCGTGGAACCCGAAGCAGCCTGCGCCGGCCGATCTGCTCGCGCATGCCGAAGCTGCTCGCCGCGCCGTTCCCGGGGGCGCTGCCCGCGCTGGTGGCCGCGACGACGGCGGACCACGTGCAGCGCTGGCCGATCCGCGACCGCAAGCCGCTGAAGCAGTGGTCCAAGGGTCGCGATCACGCTGGCCGGCGATGCGGCACACGCGACATCGCCCTACGCCGCGTACGGCGCCGGGATGTCGATCAGCGACGGGTACTTCCTCGGCCAGCGGTTCGTCGGGCGTCGACCTCGCCGACACCGCGGCGGTCGAGGCGGCGCTGCAAGGCGTACGAGAAGCCGCGCATCCCGCACACGACCATGCAGGTGCAGCAGGCGTTCGTCCTCGGGCAAGGTCTTCCATCACGCCCCGGCGCCGCTGCGGCCGGTCCGCGACTTCGTGCTCGACCACACGCCGTTCCTGCAGAAGCAGGTCGGCGAGCGGAGCCCGGGCGAGATCATCGCGCAGCTCGACGGAGATGGGTGCGGGCATCCACGCCGCCGCGCGATGACTTCGACGACGGCGGGCAGGATGGAGCCCATGGTCGATCCCGCCCGCCGTCGTCCGGGAGCCGAAACAGGCGCGATCCCGGGAAGCCTGGGAACGCGTGCTCGAGGTCGGGCGCGCAGCTCATCGAAGAGGGCGGGCTTCGACGCGCTCACCATCACGGAGGTGTGCAGGCGCAGCGGGATCTACCCACCGTCGCTCTACGCCACGGGTCGACGGGAAGGCCGGACTGTTCGCCGCGGTCTACGACCGCGGCATGGCCGAGATCGAGTCGACCGAGCACCGCGTGTTCGATCCGCTGCCCCGTGCCGGACGCGCGCGTCGCAGATCAGGCGAGGGACGCGGCGGTCGCGATCGCCGAGGTCTTCGCACGCACGAGCGCTTCCTGCGACCCGTGATCAGCCGCGCGGAGTCGGACCCCGCACTTCTGGAGCGCGGCGCGGCCGAGTCACGGCGGCTTCTCGGCCGGGTCGTCGCAGCCATCGGCATCGACGCCGCCATCGGTCAGGAGATCGCCCAGACGCTCTACGCGGAGTGCGTGCTGCGCACGATCTTCGGAGCGGGTCTCTTCAGCGCGACCCCCGAATCGGATGCCGACTTCCGTGCCAGGCTCGCCAGAACGGCCGTCGCCCGCACGGCTGCCGTCGCGTCGTGAGGTGCGCGGTGCGCCGCCGCCTAATCGCTGATCAGCGTGCCGCCGTCGACCACGATGTTCTGGCCGGTGGTGAACGCGCCCGCCTCCGACGCGAGCCAGAGCACCGTGCCGGCGACGTGATGCGGCTCGCCGAAGCGGCCGAGCGGCGTCTTCGCCAGCCGCGCCTCGGCGATGCCCGGATCGGCCGTGATCGGGCGGGCGAAGTCCGTCCGGATCACGCCCGGTGAGATCGCGTTGACGCGGATGTGCTGCGGGCCCCATTGCACCGCAAGGTTCCGCGCCAACTGCGCGTTGGCCGCCTTGGTGATGCCGTAGGCGCCGAGCAGCCGATTGCCGCGCAGCCCGGACAGGCTGGACATGATCACGAACGACCCGCCACCGTGCTCGGCCATCACGGGCAAGGTCAGATTCGCGAGCCGCAGTGCGCTGCGGACGTGCAGATCGAACATCGCGTCGAGCTGCGCATCCGTCGTCGTCGTGTGGGGTCCCGTGTCGAGCGCCATGCCGGCGTTGCAGACGACCGTGTCGATGCGGCCGAGGGAGCCGACGACGTGATCGACGAGGCGCCGTAGATCGGCCGGGTCGGTGACATCGCATTCGACCCCCTCGATCGTCAGACCCGCTTCGGCCAGGCGGACGCCGATGGCCTCGGGCTCGGACGAGCGCAGGCCGGCGACGACCGTCCGCGCGCCCGCGGAGGCGAGCACCTGGGCGGTGGCGAGGCCGATGCCGCTCGTCCCGCCCGTGACGACGGCGACCGTGCCGCGCAGCGAGAAGAGCGAAGCAGCACTCGGCCCACCGGTCATCGGGAGCCCATCAACGGGAGGATCGGGGATCACTCAGCCACGATGGCAGAAGCCGTGCCCGACGGCGCCCCGTGGATCCGTCGAGTCGGGGCGCAGTCGATGGGGCGGGTGACCATCGGCCGCTGCCTCCGGTCACCCGCTGCCGCATCGCCGAGCGTTCGCCGGCCCTCACGCGTCACGGTCAGCTGTCGCCGCGCCGACGGACGACGACGATCAGCCCGAGGCAGAGCAGCGCGACCATGAGCAGCGTGAGCACGACCATGCCGCCGGTGGATCCGACAGCGGCCGTGAGCGTCGCCATCAGGTCCGTGGCCGGCTGCGCCGGCGCCGAGACCGCAACGCCCCCTCCTGGCCGCGCGATCGGCGACGTGGGCCGCGTCGATCGTGCGTCGAAGACGGGCGACGTCCGGGTGGCGACGGAGGCGGGGACGGCGAACGACCGGGTGCGACTCACGGCGGGCGTTCGGGACGACGCCGTCGCCGGCCGGACGACGGGTCGGGTCGGCACGGTGGTCGAGACCGGATCGGGTGCGCGGGTGGGCGCGGCCGAGGCCGTGTCGATCGGCACCGGGGTCGAGGAGGGCTGCGCCGAGGGGGCGACCGTCGTCTGCGGGGCCCCTGTCGCAGTGGGCTCCGGTGTGGGGTCCGCCGGCGTGGTCGCCGTCGCTGACGGATCAGGATCGACCGTGTCGGCCGGCGTCGGGTCGGCCGACACGGTGGGTGCCGCGCTCTCCGTCGCAGTCGGGGCGGGCGCGGCGGTGTCCGTCGCAGTCGCCGTGGCCGACGGATCCGGTGTCGCGGACGGCTGGGCCGTGTCAGTGGGGTCCGGTGTCGCCGACGCGCCCCCTGTGCTCGTGGGGTCCGGCGACGCGGTCGCGACCTCAGTGATCGTCGGGTCCGGGGACGGGTCAGAGGCGGGTGCCTGGGAGTCGATCCAGTCCTGAACGAACTCGGCCGAGACCGTGGCGGCGACGTCGGTCGGGTCGGCGTCGGCGGACCCCACGCGATCGGCGACGACGTAGGTGCATTTGTCTGCAAGCGCCGTGATCTCGTCGCCGACCGCCGCCCGGAGTGACTCCCGGTCCGTGGTCAGTGCGTCGTCGCCTCGATAGGTCGCCCAGAACTTCGCCAGCATGCCGGGGAGGTCGGCGGCCGCGGGCGAACCGTTGGCGTCGACGGTCTGCAGCCAGAGATCGTTCCAGCGCGCGACCGCCTCCGTCTGCTGCAGGGCGTCGACACCGTCCTGGGACAGGCCCAGGTCGGTCGACCTCGCTGTGACCGCCGCGTCGCACGCCCGAACGGCCAACGATCCAGGCGTGGTGCTCGACGCGTCCGGGTGTTCCGCGATCCATTTCGCAAGTACGGCACGGGCGCGCTCCTGCGCCGAGGGATCGGTCACGTCGCCGCCGACGACGATCGCGCGCTCGCACTGCTCGAGCAGGCGAACGTGGTCCCTGCCGATCCCCTGGGACAGTTCGTCGTCGTACTTCGCGGCGAGTTCCGTCGTCGACGGCCGGCTCCAGAACTTGGCGACCGCGTCGGGGAGTTCGTCGTTCGGCACGGTCTCGTCGCCGACGAACGAATTCCACTGACGGTCCAGGGCGGGGGCGAGACCCACGCGGACGATGGCGTCGCGGTCGTGGACATCGAGTCCGATGTCGTCGCTGCGGTCGGCCATCGCGCTCACGCAGGCGCGAACGGGCCGGCTTCCGGGCGTCCCTGAGGCGAGCAGGCCGTCGCCCTCCGCCGCCTCGATCTCCTTCGCGACCAGCGAGCGCGCCTGGTTCATCGCGTCGTCGATCGAAGACCCGCCGACGAGCGACCGGTGCACCTCGATCACGCAATCGTCCAGTATCCCGACCGGAGCGGATGCGCCGAGGGCGAGGACCCGGCGGATGCCGTCGACGCGGTCGCGGACGTCGGCCGACCAACCGGCGATCGCGTCACCGGAGAACGACTCGGGCTGCTCGGCGGTCCAGACCAGCCTGTCGACCTCGGCGGCGAGCAGCGACGGGGTCGCCGACCACTCGCGCCGCTGCACGATCGCGTCGTCGGGCTCCTCCCGCTCCGCGCTCACGAGCGATCGCGTGAACTGCATGATCTGCCGGAAGGACACGGCCGCTGTCACCCCCGGCTCCGGCGCGGGCAGAGCGTCGACGGGAGCCACCGGCTCGAGCGTCGCCTCGGCGATCGGCAGTCCGGAGACCGGCCGCGCGACGGCGACCGCGCCGGCGTCGGACGGGTCAGGCACGTCCCCGGCACGAAGACTCGACACCTGTTTCGTGCGCTCATCGAGGGGCATCGCCAACAGTTCGTCGGCCTGCTTCGCGTCCGGCAGTGCCATGATCCAGAGGAGATCGTTCTCCGCGGCGGCCAGCGCGTCGTCATCGAGCGGCGACAGCTCGTCCAGCGCGCGCGCCGAGAGTTCCGCGAACGCGCCTTCCAGCGCAACACGATCGGAATCCGTCGCGTTCCATGCCGATTCCGCGTCGTCGGCGACGAGATCGTCGTCGAGGATGGTCGCCCAATAGCCGTCACGGACGTCGAGCGATCGCGCCGCATCATCCGTGAGGTCGTGGCCGTCGAATGCGGCCCGGCAGATCTTCGCCGCCACCGCATCGCCGTCGGCCGCCGTCGCCGGTTCCGCGGACACGGTCGTCAGGACGGCGCCGCCCACGACCAGCGCGCTGGTCGCGGCGACCAGCACAAACGAATGTGACCAGCGCAGGTCCGCCATGGGATCTCCTCAGGTGTCGGCAATCTCAGCCGTGCTTCCTGCAAGCGTGGAGAAGCCAGCGGAATCCAATTGCGCAGAAAGCGCCCCCACTTCGGGGAGAGGGCCTCACGCAATGGCATGAGACGACCGTGAATCCGCCTCATTTCGGGGATTCCACGACCGACAATGCGCCCAGAATTCGTGCAATCGAGCCTGGGCGTGTCGCGAAAAACGGTGACGGAACGTGCTTTCCCATTCGCCGATTCCGAGCCGGTTCACGCGTGATTCGCCGCTCGCCCGGATCACACGGGCCAGTGGCTCCCGCTCCGTGCACGCCATTCGTTGCGGTCGGTGTCAGACGACTTCATGGCGACACCCAGTAGGGACATCTGCACTGCGACCAATGGCCGACGGAGCTGCCGAATCCCGGTGTCATCGGCCTGATCGCACTCCCTCGGATCACGCTCGAGCGGCCGCCGAATCGACCAGCAGGCGCGCTGCCGCGGCGCGTGCCCCGCGGACGGCGATCGCGACGCTCATGAGCGTCGGGTTCATGGTCGTCGCCGTGGGGATCAGGCCGTTGCCGCCGACGATCAGGTTCTCGAACCCCCAGACCCGTGAGTACGGGTCCGCGACCGAGGTGCCGTCGTCGTGTTCACCGGTCCGCATCGTGCCCTGGTAGTGCAGGCTCGAGCCGTTCGGCAGCAGACGCGGCTCCGCGACGAAGGTGCCGAGGGCTTCGCCTGCGCGCCGCAACCGCTCGGTCCCCTGGGCGATCTCCGCCTGCTCGCGATCCGTGAGCTCGTACCGGATCGTCATGTTCGGGAAGCCTCGGTAGTCCGGTTCGCCGTCGTCGAACGTCACGCCGTCCTCGTATCGCGGCTGCTTCCGCATGCCGTACCCCATGTTCACGTAGCCCCAGCGGTTGCCGGCGGCCGGGTGGGCCGGGTCGAGCTGGAACGGCGGGTTCTCGGCGTACATGACCTGCAGGGAGAAGGGGTGGTCGGGCTCGGAGAACGGGATGCGGTTGACCGCCGCGACCGGGTCGGCGGGGTTCGTGGCGCGGCGAGCGAGTTCCTCGTCGAGCTGCTCCTCGGTGGCGAAGCGCAGCATCTGCCGCTCGTCCAGTGCGACGGTCGAGATGACGACCGGGTGCTCGGTCAGGTAGTGGCCGAGCGCGGTCGGTCGGATGCCCGACGCCCACAGCAGCTGCGGCGACCGGAACGAGTCAGCCGCCACGATGACGAGATCGGCGGCGACGAAGGAGCGCTGTGCGGTTCGGAGGTCCTCCACCGTCACCCCGAGCACGCGACCGTGCTCGTGCTCGACGCGCCGCACGAGCGTCAGGTCGCGCAGCTCGAATCGCTCGGCGAGCGGATCGCCGCGGTCGGCGAGCGGGCCCAGCACCACATCGGCACCGCCCCAGCGCATCGAGCCGTCCGGCTGGGGGTCGCCCGCCACGGGCAGGGTGCTCGGGCCGAAGCCGTCCGGCAGCTCCGCACCGAACTCCTCGTCGAGGATGGAGCGGATCGCGGCACCCACGCCCGAATCGGCGAAGGCGGCGCTCTGCACGTGAAGCAGGTCGCCTGCGACGTCGACGAGCTCCTCCCACTCCTCATCGGGGATGAACGGAATGCGCTCGCTGAACGACGGCGACGGGGTCGCGCAGGTCCAGTGCGCTCCCATGCCACCGACGTTCGTCGAGGCGGCACCGGCGGGGAAGGTCTCCGCGTGACCGGACCCGTCTCCCCCGAAGTCGAGCAGATACGTGCCGCCCCTCGCGGTGAACATGCCCTCGACGACCGCGCCGGCCGGGATGCCGAGCGACTCGCGGAACGCGCCGGCCTGAGGGCCCTGCGACATCTCGCGCGCGCGCTCCTTGGCCTGCGCGTCGGGGATGTTCCGCACGCTCTCGCCCGGGACGTCGGTCAGTTGTGGACCGGCTTCGAACATGATCACGCGCGCGTCGGGCACGGTTTCGATCAGCACGCGCGCGTAGGCGGAGCCGATCGGGCCGCTGCCGACGACGGCGATGACAGGGGTGGTGGTCATGACGACTCCTCTTCGAGTTCGGGTTCAGGCTGTCAGGGTTTCGGGGGCGACGCTCGGCTCGCGTGCGTCGGTGAGCCGGCCGGGCGGCAGCAGCGTCGACGCGATCACGCCGAGCGCATACGTGATCGCGAGTGCGGCGAAGATCGGCGCGAACACATCGCGATACGCATCCGCGATCTGCTGCTGCACCGCCGGTACGGACGCGTGCACGATGGCGGGGGTCAACGTCGCGGCGTCGAGGCCACCGGGCAGCACCGCGGCGACTCCGAAGCCGATCACACCGCCGATGATCGCGGTGGTGACGGTGGAACCGACCTGCCTGACCAGGTTCACCACGCCGGTGACCGCGCCGATCTCGCGCTCGGGCGCCGCGTTCTGGACGACCGCGACGATGAGACTCATGAAGGATCCGGTACCGAGACCGACGACGGCCATGACGGCCATCGGCACCTGGAGCGGCAGGCCGACGGGCAGCACGGCCATCACGGCGAGACCCGCGGCGCCGAGCGCCGTGCCCACGAGCGGGAACACACGGTAGTGACCGGTACGGCTCGACCAGCCAGCCCGACAGCGAGGTTGCTGACGAGCATGCCGAACACGGTGGCGATCGGGACGAGGCCGGACACGGTGGCGCTCGTCCGGTACGCCATCTGGAAGTAGGTCGGCAGATAGGAGGTGATCGAGAACAGCCCGATGCCGACGATCGCGGAGATGATCGTCCCGATCGTGATCGTGCGGTTCGCGAACAGGCGCAGCGGCACGACCGGCACGGGCGCACGGAACTCGACCGCGACGAAGACGACGAACGCGACCGCCGCGACCGCACCGGCGGCGAACGCGGCCGGCCTGAGCGAGGGGTCCGCGATCCATGTCACTGCGATCACGAGAGCCGCGAGGCCGAGGGTCATCGTCGCGGCCCCTGCGACGTCGAGCCGTGCGCGGCCGGCGCCCTCGAGCTGCGGCACCGCCAACGCCGCCAGCACGAACGCGACGACGCCGACCGGGACGTTCACCCAGAACACCCACGGCCATCCCCAGTAGTCCGTGATCAGGCCGCCGAGCACCGGCCCGATGAGGATCGCGACCGGGAAGGCCGCCCCGACGATCGCCATGTATTTCGGTCGCTGCCGCGGCGTGGTGGTGCGCGCGACGATCGTCTGCGACATCAGTTGCAGGCCGGCCGAACTCATGCCCTGCACCACCCGCGCCGTGATCAGCCACTCGATGCTGTTCGCGAATCCGCAGGCGAGGGAGGAGAGGACGAACACGGCGAGCGAGACGAGGAACACGTCGCGCGGGCCGAACCGGTCGCCGAGGCGGCTGATCACCGGGAGGCAGCACCGTGCTGGCGAGCGTGTAGCCGACCACGATCCAGCTCATGTGCTCGAGCGCGCCGAACTGGCCGGCGACCGTGGCGAGGGAGGTGGCGACGACGGTGTTGTCGAGCGCTCCGAGGAACGAGACGGCGAGCAGGGCGACGAGCAGCACCCGGAATCTGGCATCGGAAAGTGGCATTCGCATCACCCGAACGATCGGGCAGTCGACGCGACCGTCTGTGCCCCACCCGCGTGCGGTGCGGTGGGAACGGGCCGTCACGGCCCCGGCGTCGTCCACAGTCTATCGCCTTTCGTCGAAAATCAACGAAATGATCCGGGCCGGAGCATGCCGTTGCGGTACCGACTTATGTCAAAATCAAGCATGACTCGCGAGGCGGCGCTGCGGTTCGGCGCGCAGACCGATGAGGTCACCAGTCTGCTGCGGATCGTGAACCTCGTCAGGACCGGAGAGGCGCACACGCGCCCCGAGATCGGGCGGGTGACGGGCCTCGGCCGAGGCGTGGTGACGCAACGCGTCGAGGCCGCGATCGCGATGGGGTACCTCGAGGACGCGGAGTTCGGTCCGTCGTCCGGTGGTCGCGCACCGCGCACGCTGCGGTTCCGCGCCGACCAGGGCGTCATCCTCGTCTGCGCACTCGGCGCGCTGCACATCCGCGTCGGCCTCGCCCACCTGGACGGCGAGGTGTTCGCGGCCGATCACCGGACGTGGGACATCGCACGCGGACCGGCCGCGACGCTCGACGCCGCGTCGAGTCTGCTCGACGGGTTGCTCGCGGGCGCCGGCGGGCCGCCTGTCTGGGCGGTCACCGTCGGCGTGCCGGGTCCCGTCGACTTCGGGAGCGGCACACCGGTCGCACCACCGATCATGCCGGGCTGGAACGGCTTCGACGTCCGTCAGCGGTTCGAGCGGCGGTTCGACGCGCCGACCTGGGTGGACAACGACGTGAATCTGCTCGCCCTCGCCGAGCGGAGTCATCGCAAGGACGAGCCGACCGACCTGATCTACTGCAAGATCGGCAGCGGGATCGGCGCCGGCCTGCTCTCACGCGGGCGGATCCACCGCGGGGCGAACGGCGCCGCCGGCGACATCGGGCACGTGCGGGTACCCGACTCGTCCACGCCCTGCCGATGCGGCAAGCGCGGCTGTCTCGAGGCCGAGGCGGGTGGATGGGCGCTCGTCCGTGACGCCGAGCACGCGCTCACCGAGGGCGCGACCGGCGTGCTCGCCGCGCACACGGCGACCGGCCTCCCGCTCACACCCGAGGTCGTCGCCGTGGCGGCGCGGGACGGGGACGCCGTCGCGATCGCTCTCGTGCAGCGCTCGGCACGACTCGTGGGCGAGTCCATCGCCGGGCTCGTGAACATGTTCAACCCGGGCGTGATCGTGATCGGCGGCGCGGTGTCCGCGGCCGGCGAGATCTTCCTCGCCGAGGTCAGGCAGCGCGTCTACGAGCTCTCGCTCCCCCTCGCGACCCGCGACATCGCCATCGTCAGATCGACCGGGGACGAGGACGAACCGCTCCGCGGCGGCGCCGAGCTCGCCATCGAGCAGCTCTTCGACGCGACCTTCCCGCGATGGTTCGCAGCAGGCCGCCCGAGCATCGAGACGGTCGCGCAGGTCGCCTGACCCCGCCGTGTAGGCATCACCGCGCGGCGTAGGCGAAACCGGGGGCTACCGGCCTACACCGCGCGGTGATGCCTACACGGCGCGGATGGACCGGCGCCGGCTCAGGCGACGGTGGTCCAGGCTGAGCCGTTCGCGGCGCTGTGCTCCACGGCGTCGAGCACGCGCTGGACCGCGAGTCCCTCGGCGAAGGTCGGATGCGGTTCCGTGCCGTCGGCGATCGCCGTGACGAGGTCGACGACCTGGTGCGAGAAGCCGTGCTCGTAGCCGAGCATGTGACCCGCAGGCCACCATGCCGCGACGTACGGATGCTCCGGCTCGGTCACGAGGATCCTGGTGAACCCCTGCAGGTCGCCGCGCGCGGTCCGATCGTAGAACTGGAGCTCGTTCAGCCGCTCGAGGTCGAATGCGAGCGCACCCCGATCGCCCGAGACCTCGAGCGTGAGCGCGTTCTTCCGACCCGTCGCGAACCGGGTCGCCTCGAACGACGCGAGCGCCCCGTCGCGCAGGCGGCCGCTGAACAGCGCAAGGTCGTCGACCGTCACGTCGCCGAGCTCATCCGTCGCGGTGCCGGTCAACCCGACACGCTCCCCCATGATCGGCCGTTGCTTGACGATCGTCTCGAGCGTGCCGGAGACCGAGTCCACCGACTGCCCGGTGACGAACTGGGTCATGTCGACGATGTGCGCACCGATGTCGCCGATCGCACCGGAGCCGGCGTGCTCCTTCTGCAGCCGCCACGCCAAGGGCGTTTGCGGATCGACGAGCCAGTCCTGCCGGTATGCGGCCCGTACCTGCTGCACCGTGCCGATCCGGCCCTCCGCGATCAGATCACGCATGAACGTCACCGCAGGCACCCGACGGTAGGTGAAGCCCACCATCGCGACCACGCCGCGCTCCCGCGCCCTCGCCGCCGCGCCCGCCATCGCCTCGGCCTCGCCGAGCGTGTTCGCGAGCGGCTTCTCACACAACACGTGCTTCCCGGCGCGCAGTGCCGCGATCGCGATCTCGGCATGCGACTCCCCCGGCGTCACGATGTCCACGACATCGATGTCGTCGCGCGCGACGACATCACGCCAATCGGTCGCCCACTCCGCCCACCCCCACTGGTCAGCCGCAGCAGCCACCGCATCGCCGTTCCGCCCGACCACCACCGCCATCTCCACCCGGTCGGGCAGGCGGAAGACACGAGGCGCCTGCCGCCACCCCACCGAATGCGTGGCCCCCATGAACCCGTACCCGATCATCGCGACCCGGAGCGTCACGCCAGCACCACCGCTCGCTCGACCGGCACGCGGTTCGTCACGTATCGCCCTGGCGCGATCTGCATGTAGAGCAGGCGCATGGTCAGGACGACCTCGACCGTGAGTGACTCGCCGGCGGCCGGGACGTGGTCCAGGTGCACGACGACGTCGGGACGGTCGGCGACGAACCAGAGCGTCTCCGACTGCTCCGGGAGTTCCTCGACCCGGTAGGAGCGCCCACCGAGCTCGAATCGGATCCGGTCCTTAGGGACGGCCTCACCGTCGATGCGCACCTCGACGTCGTCGACCGCCGACAGCCAGAGACTGCGGTACCAGGGGATCTGGACCGACACGGCGATGCCGCTGCCGTCGTCGAGACGGCGGACGTCGCCGGATTGGAAGAGAGAATTGTGCGTTGCCATGGCTCGCCTACTTGTAGGTGTCGGTGAAGGTGTCGTGCGGGACCGGCGGAACCGGTTCGAGCGTCTGGGTCGACCGCGGGCTGTACGGGTGGCTCTGCTCCGCGACCGGTTCGTCGGCGGGGGGCATGAAGACGGGTTTGCCGTCTTCACCGAAGTACATCAGGTCGAGCGCGAAGGCCGCTTCGTTGTGCACGCCGAAGCTCACCCAGTTCTCCTCGAACGGCGCACGGGCGAGCTCGTAGCAGCGGAACTTCCAGATCTTCCACTCGCCGTCCTGGCGCAGGAAGTCGATGGCGTACTTGCACCAGACCCAATGAGCCCAGACCTTCTTGCCGAGCA
This sequence comes from uncultured Actinomycetota bacterium, assembly GCA_963716965.1. GTDB lineage: Bacteria > Actinomycetota > Actinomycetes > Actinomycetales > Microbacteriaceae > Amnibacterium. The sequence continues at coordinate 1,294,602 of CAVQUZ010000003.1, forward strand.
CCTCGCCCGGTGAGTACATGAACGCCGGGCTCTCCTTCGCGACCTCCGGATCGGTGAGGCCCGACTCGGTCCCCGCCATCATCCAGACACCCTTGGCGGTCCGGCCGTCGCCCGCGACCTCGATGACCGGCGTGGTCGTCGAGTGCAGGATCAGCTTGCCCTCGGGGTGGGGCCGGCCCTGGTGGTAGCGGATGACGCTCTCGTAGGTCGTGTACTGCCCCGCGTTGGAGTAGCGGGCGCGGATCCCGTCCGTGTCCGGCGCGACCCACAAGGGGATGATCTGCTCGTCCTGGAACGCGTTGTGCAGGTACATGTACCGGTTGAAGAGATTCTCGATCTCACCGCGGTCGGCGGCTTTCCGGGCGACGCGAGCCGCTTCGGCGATCTGCTCGCGAAGGTCGGCGAGTTCTGCTCTGAGGTCCGCGACGGCGGTGTCGGCGACGGTGTCGGACATGGTGTCTCCTCTTCGGAACGAGATGGTCGAGTCAGGCGGGGATGCTCGCGGACGCGACGGACTCTTCGATCGCACGACGCATCAGGGCGTGCTGCCGCTTGACGAGCGCGATCGGGTCGGCCTCACCGAGGTCCTGGAAGGCGTGGCCCTCCCATTCGCTGGAGAGGAATCCGCGGTACCCGCCTTTGACGAACTGGCGCACGATGCGCGGGATGTCCATCGCGGGCTCGTTGCCCTCGGCGTCGATGTCGTAGAACTTCGCGTGCACGTGGAAGATCTGCGGCATGATGTCGAGCCATTCCTCCGGCGGCACGAGGCCGTGCATGTTGAACGCGAGGCGCGTGAACGGACCGAACCCGGTCGGGTCGACACCTTCGCCGCGGAGGTAGTCCTCGAACTGCTGATTGCGCACGTGCATGGGCGCCTGCACATGCCAGATCTCGTCCATGACCGGGAAGTGCCGCTCGTCGAGCCCCATCTGCGCGAGCTGGCTCAGCAGCGTCGGCGACAGGCTGTGCATGGTGGAGGAGAAGTCGGCCGTGAAGCCGAGCCGTTCGCTGCCGAGTTCCTCATAGAGTCTCGCGGATGCCGAGCACGGTCGGGTCGTTGGGGCCCGATGGGGCATGGATCTCGTAGCCCAACAACTGGTCGTACTGCTCGGCGAGCGGGAGCAACCGCCTGAGCAGCTCCTTGCCCGCGGACCGGATGACGATCCGTTTGAAACCGAGCGTGTGCGCGGTGGCGAGCTGACGGGCGAGGAAGTCGTGTTCCTCGTCCGGAGACATGTCGCGGTCCTTGCGGCGTCCCATGTCGAGATTCGTGCCGATCGCGCTCGGCTCGAGGCCGTACCGGTCGATCGAATCGCGCCACAGCTTCACGAAGTCGTCATCGACGTCCGGATAGGTGCGCAGCAGCTGCGCGATGTTGAACTCGATGCCGGGGCCGAGGCCCTCGTCGGCGGTCGCCTTGATCAGCGCCTCGGGCGTGTAGAGCCCGGCGGCGAACTCGCTGGTCAGCGAATACAGGGTGATGCCGAGCTTGATTCCGGTCCCGGCGATGCCGGCGTCGTCAGCCATTGGTGTTCCTCTCAGGAGCGAACGGGGTGGGCGAGGTGGGCGGCGAGCTGCGTCCGCGCCTGGGCGGCGTCGGTGGTCATGTGGGACCCCGCGGCCGCTGCGGCCGATCGCTGCAACGCGTGTACACCGGCGACGATCTCGAACGGGCTCTGCCAGTGGTTCCAGTGCCAGCCCTCGTACTCGCTGGAGATCGCACCGTTATAGCCCTGCTCGACGAGCAGCCGGATGAGGTCGCGCACCGGCACGGACGGCTCCTCGCCCGTCTCGTCGATACCGAAGAACTTGCCGTGCACGTGCCGGATCCACGGCATGATCTCGAGCCAGTCGTCGACCCGTGCGGGTCCGAACAGGCCCGTCCCGTTGATGCCGAAGTCGATGCCGAGATCGGGTCTGCCGTTCTCCGCGCCCAGGGCGATGAACCGGCCGAAGCGCTGCCCGTGGTCGGCTTGATCCGCAGGCGGGCCGGCCTCGTAGAACTCGCCCCAGAGGTCGACGACCTTGGCGAGCAGGTCGTCCGACGCGCCGCGCCGCCGGTACGCCTCGACGAGCGACGGCGCGAATCCGACGGTGGTCGCGCCCCAGTCGGCGGTGAAACCGAGGAAGGGCGAGCCGACCTGCTCGTACCGGTCGCGGAGCGCCAGGATGCGCGGGTGCGACGCGTACTGGTCGGCATGCACCTCGAGCGCGAGCGTCACTCCGTGCTGCTCGGCGATGGGAGCCAGCCGTTCCATCGAGTCCGGCTCGATGGAGATCTGCACGCGGGCGATCGGAAACCCCAGCTTCGCGGCCACCGCGATCTGCCGGCGCATGTACTCGATCAGCTCGTCCTGGTCCAGCAGTCGGTCGCGGTGGATGCCGATGTCGGCATTGATCGCGAGCGAGGTCTGCACGAGACCGACCTCGTCGACGAGGTCGCGGAACCAGCCGACGAACGCGTCGTCGAGATCGGGGAATCCACGGAAGCTGGAGAAGCCGACGATCTCGAGCCCCGGGCCGAATCCGTCAGCCGCCACCTTCCGGATGAGGCCCTCGAGGTCGTATTCCCGGCCGTGGAAGGCGCGGGTGAAGCTGTACAGGGTGACGCCCTGGATGGGAGTGCCGAGGTCGCTCACGCCGCGACCTCCGCCTCGGTGCGGGCCTTCATGGTCTTCGAGTCGTGCTCCTCGATGCGCAGCACCTCGTTCTCGCCGATCACGATGTAGGGGATGTAGAGCTTCAGCTCGACGTCGACGCGGTGCTCCGCCACGGTCTCCTGCAAGGCGACATCGCCGGAGACGACCGCCGAGTCGACCGGGAACCACCAGTCGTCGGTGTCGTCGACGAGCTCCGCCATGCGGAAGGTGCGCCCGTTCATCGTCCACCGGATGGAGTCGGCCGGCGCCTCGACGCCGTCCACGGCGAAGGTGACCTCGGAGATGCACGAGGCGGGGAGCGCGCGGTACCAGGGGATGCGGACCTCGACGGCGCTCCTGGCGCCGTCGGAGATCAGCGTGTCCTGCTCGATCAGCCTGTCCGGGATCATGCCTGCGCCGCCAGTCCGCGGATGTACTCGGTCGAGGCGACGGACTCGGTCTTCGGGTAGTACTCGAGGCCGATCGGCCCGTCGTACCCGACGCCGCGCAGGGTGGCGAGCGCCGCCGGCCAGTCGATGTCGCCCGACCCGGGCTCGCCGCGGCCCGGGGCGTCGGCGAGCTGCACGTACTGGAGCACGTCGCGAGCGGCCGCGAGCTCCGCGGCCACGTCCTCCCCCTCCACCGTCGAGTGGTACAGGTCGTAGAGGATGCCGAAGAACGGCGAGTCCACGCCTCGTGCGACGTAGGCCGATTCGGCGGTGCGGTCGAGCAGGGACCCTGGGTGGTCGACGCGGACGTTGACCGCCTCCAGCACGAGCACGATGCCCGAGCCGTCGATCTGCGCGATCGCCTTCGAGTAGATGTCGACGAGCTCGTCGAGCTGGGTCTGGCGCTTGCTGCCCCCGAAGCCGGTCCCGCTGCCGACGACGATGCGTGGGCAGCCGAGGTCCTTGGCGATCTCGACCCCCTCGTCGAGCTTCCGGTAGAACTCGCTGTGGTCGCGCGGCGGGATCATGAACTGCGTACGGGGTTCGGACAGCTGCGCCGTGAGCTGGGTCCCGGTCTCCTGCAGTGCGGCCTTCAGGGCCGGCAGGTCCTTCGGCTTGGCCGGCGCGTCGACGCCGGTCGGGCCCCACATCTCGACCGCGCTGAACCCGGCGGCCGCTGCGGCGCGCACGCGGTCCTGGTAGTCCCCCGCCTCGGTGAAGAGCAACTCGATGTTCGGTGCGAGCTGGTACATGTTCGTGCTTCCTGACTGACGATGCTGACTGGGCTGACGGATGAGGGTGCTGCTCAGGCGGGCGCGAGCGCGTCGCGCATGCTGCGGCGGATGAGGTCGTGCTGGCGGCGCACGAGCACGAGGGGGTCGACCTCGCCCAGTTCGGCGAAGGCGTGGCCCTCCCACTCGCTGGACCAGTAGCCGCGGTAGCCGCCCTCGACGAACACCCGCACGAGGCCCGGATAGTCGATCGCCGGCTCCTGGCCGTGCTCGTCGATGTCGTAGAACTTGGCGTGCACGTGCATGATCTGCGGCATGATGTCGGCCCATTCCTGCGGGGCGACGTGGCCGTGCATGTTGAACGCGAGATGCGCGAACGAGCCGAGCCGGCCCGGGTCGAAGTCGCGGCGCTTCAGATAGCCGATGAAGGACTCCTGCCGATCGCGCATCGACGCATCCGTCGCCCAGATCTCCTGCAGTTGCACGAGCGCCTCGTCGTCGAGGCCGGCGCGCTGCACGGCCCGCAGCAGCGTGGGTGACATCGCGTGCATCGTCGATGAGAAGTCGGCGACGAAACCGAGCAGCGGCGAATCGAGCTCGTCGTACACCTCGCGCACCTTCATGATCGCGGGATCGTTCGGTCCCATCGGCGCGTGGATCTCGTACGCGAGCTTCAGATCGAGCCGCTCGGCGACGGGCAGCAACCGGCGCAGCAGCTCGGGCTTGGCGCTCTGGATGCGCACGAGCGGGAATCCGAGCTTCTTCGCCCCGTGGAAGAGCACCTCGCTGAACTCGAACTCCTCGTCGAGGGTCATGTCGCGGTCGCGGCGACGACCCATGTCGAGGTTCGCCCCGAACGAGGACGCATCGAATCCGTGCGTGCTGAAGGCGGCGTGCCACTTCGTGGCGAACTCGTCCGACACGATCGGGTACTCGGGCAACACCTGTGATGCGACGATCTCGATGCCGGGCCCGATGCCGAGCTGCGCGACGCGGTCGAGCAGGCCGTCGAAGTCGAACCACCCGGCGCGGAACTCGGCACTGGCCGAGTAGAGCGTCAGACCGAGTGAGAAGGGATCCGAGTCGGATGCGGGCGGCGCCGCCTCGACCGTCTCGAGCGCGGGCGCCGGGGTGTCGCGGTCGGTCGCTGCGAGCGTCAGCGTCTGCCGGACGAAGTTCGGCACGTAGAGTCCGGGGCCGCCGTCCCGGCCGGGCGCGATCTGCATGTACGGCAGCCGGAGTTCGCCGGCGATGGCGATCTCGTGCGTCTCGCCGAGCGCGACCGGAACGGGCCGCCGGACGATCAGGAGCGGGTGCGACTGCAGGTACCAGAGCGTCTCGCTCTGCTGCGGCAGCGCGTCCATGGAGTACCGCGTGCCGTCGAGTTCGAACGTCAGATCGTCGCGCGGAACGGCCTCGCCGTCGACCGTGACGTCCAGGCTGCCGACCGACGAGAGCCAGAGGCTGCGGTACCACGGGATGGTGAGCGAGAGGGCGAAGCCCTCCGGGTGGACGCGCAGGCTCGCGTCGTCGATCAGGCCGTTCGGCATGTGCAGTCTCCTCGTTGGGCCGGCGCGAGGAGACTAGCAGCCTTTATGTTGCTTTTGCACCGAAGTCGGCGAAGAAGCATCCGAACGGGTCAGCCGATGGCGTCGGCGATCGACTTGTGAGAGACGTGGGACGTGAGTCCGCCGTCCACGGCGATCTCGGCGCCGGTGACGAACGAGGACTCCTCGGAGAGCAGGTAGACGACGAGCGGAGCCACATCGCCCGGAACACCGACGCGTCCGAGCGGGGTCTGGCCGATCGCGGCGTCCTGGAAGCGGGGAGACGCGCCGGCCATCAGCGGGGTGTCGATGAAGCCGGGGAAGATCGCGTTCACCCGGATCCCCTGTGGACCGAATTCGAGCGCGGCAGCCTTGGTCAGTCCACGCAGCGCCCACTTGCTCGACGTGTAGGCCGCGGCGACGTGTCCGGCGAGTCCGGCGACGGACACGGTGTTGACGATCGAACTCCCCGGTCCGAGGAGCGGATGGAGCGTCTGCATGCCGAGCAGCGGTCCGGTGACGTTGACCGACATCGCGCGGGCGAACTCGACGGCATCGACGTGTGGCAGGCGCTGGCGCGCGGCGATACCGGCGTTGTTCACGAGGCCGTCGACGCGGCCGTAGCGGTCCCCGAGCATCGTGCGGAGCGCGACCCAGTCGTCGGGGTCGGTGACGTCGAGATGGCGGTACTCGATCCCCCGCGTGGCGCCGAGCTCCTCCCCCTCGTCGTCGATCACGTCCGTCGCGATCACCGTCGCGCCCTCGTCGGCGGCCGCGACCGCCTCGGCACGCCCCATGCCGCGTGCGGCGCCGGTCACCACGACCACCCGGTCCTGCAATCGACCCGTCACATCGCCTCCTCGCCGTCCGTCGACGCTACCGGCCGATGCGGGTCCCCGGAACGCCGGCGACGTCGGGGAACCTCGCCGCGAAGAGCCGCCGATGCGCCGCGGTCTGCGCGACGGCGGGGACGTCCGACGACTCCCACTCGTGGCCGCCCCATTCGCTGCAGACCGTGCCGGCGAACCCCCCGGCGAACAGCATCTCGAGCAGTGCACCGGTCTCGTGTGCGAGGTCCTCCTCGGCCTGCTGCAGGTCCCAGAACTTGAGGTGGATGCCGCCGACCCAGGGGGCGAGCGCCGACCATTCCGACGCCCGGCCGTGCCCGAAGCGCGTCATGGCGGTGACCAGCAGTGATTTCGCGTCCGGTGACAGTGCCGGGTCCCCGAGATGCGGCAGCACGACCGGAGCGACGACGCCGCCCACGAACGCCTCGTCGAGCCGCGCGACCACGTCTGCGGGTACCCCGTTCGCGCGGAGCGATGCGAGGTAGCTGCGCGGGAGCGCGGTCATCAGCGCGCTGACGTCCACCAGCAACCGCACGCCGACCCCGTCCGAGCCCTCCAGCAGGGCGACCCGCTCGGCGATGCGTGGATCGTCGGGGCGCGCGGGACCCTGCACCTCCTCGAAGAGCATGACGCCCGCCGCGTCGGCCAGAGCGGCGGCGCGGACGAGCAGTGGCCAGGCCACGACGCCGAACGGGATGCGGACGCCCTCCGCACCCAGCAGGCGCGCCGCGTCGATGTGGGAGCCGAGTTGCGCCAGCACCGTCGCATCGTCGGCCTCGCGCCCAGGACCCGGGAACACGTCCGCGCCGCCGCCGAGGATCGAGACCGCCGCTCCTGCCGCCCGGACGAGTCCGGCGGTCGCCGCGACCTCGGCCGCGTCGAGCACGGGGAACGAGCGGAAGTGCTGCGCCGCGTCGATCTCGACGGTGTCGCATCCGTCGCGGAGGATGCGGCGCAGCAGGTCGTCCGGTGTCTCGTCCGCGGCCAGGAGTTCGTTCGTGAAGGAGAAGAGCGTCACGGACCACCGCGGCCCGCTCATGCGGCGACCGCCGTCGGCACTGCGCCACGGATCTCCTGGACGACCTGGACCGATGCGCCGCCCGGACCGGCGATGAACGGCAGATGCAGGTGGAACCGGATCACACACGCCGGCGAACGGCCCGACCGGGACGTCCTGCTGCCAACGGAGCGCTCGGCGGTCCTGCAGGAACCAGTACCCGTCGCGGACTGGTCGAGTCCATCGACCGCGATCCAGCAGCTCGCCGACGTCGAGCTGCACGCGAGTGGCGGGCCGCCCGTCGACGAGCACGTCGATCACCCGCGACGGCGGAGAACGGCATGCTGCGGAACCATGGCAGTCCGACCGTCAGCCGGGACTCGGCACCGGCGGTCAGCACGGCGCCGCGCAGCGCGTGCTCGGTGAGCGTCATCGGCGCCCTCTTTTCTGTCTGATTTCAGCAGAAGGGACACTAGCCTGGCACGGAGGCGCGTGACGGCCACGATGTCGGCGCGCCGGATGACGGCGGCAGCCGCGAGGGAGCAGCATGCGACCCGGGACAACCGCGAACTCATGGTCGAGTTCGCTCGCATCTTCTACACCGAGCGTGATCCGGCGACGGCGTTCGCGCGCTTCGTCGCACCCGACTACATCCAGCACAACCCGGGGCTGCCCGACGGGCCGGCCGCAGCCGTCGAGGGACTGCAGCCGAAGTTCCAGGCCGAGGGCGCCCGCTTCGAGATCCAGCGGATCCTCGTCGACGACGACCTCGCGGTCGTGCACGTCAGAGCATCCAGGCCCGGCGCCCCCGACACGGCCGTCGCCGACTTCTACCGGCTCGCCGGCGGACGCGTCGTCGAGCACTGGGACGTCCTGCAGCCCGTGCCGCCGACGTCCGCGAACGACCACCCGATGTTCTGATGGCGGACCTCGGCGCACTGCTCGCCCGGATGTCGAGGCGCGACAAGCTGGACCAACTCCAGATCGTGTGGCGACGTGATCTCGCACGACGCGGAGGCGTCGGCCAGGCGCGGCATCGGCGCGCTGTTCTGGCCCGCGAGCGCGGACGCCACGAACCATCTGCAGCGCATCGCCCGCGACGAGAGTCCACACGGCATCCCGCTGCTGATCGGCCTGGACGTCATCCACGGGCACCGCACGACGTTCCCGATCCCGCTCGCCGAAGCGGCGTCGTTCGACCCGCAGGTCGCGTTCGACGACGGCGCGCTCTCCGCGGCGGAGGCGGCGAGCGGCGGCGTGAACTGGACGTTCTCGCCGATGATCGACGTCGCACGAGATCCTCGCTGGGGTCGGGTCGCCGAGGGGTTCGGCGAGGATCCGGTCGTCGCCGCGCGCATGGGCGCCGCGAAGATCCGCGGCTACCAGGGCGAACACCTCGCCGACCGGACCTCGATCGCCGCGACGGCGAAGCACTTCGTCGGGTACGGCGCTGCGGAAGGCGGCCGGGACTACAACACGGTCGACATGTCGGAGCAGCGCCTCCGCAACGTCTACCTGCCGCCGTTCGCGGCCGCGGTCCGTGCCGGGGTCGCGAGCGTGATGGCGTCCTTCAACACCCTGTCCGGGGTGCCGATGCATGGGAATCGGCGCATGCTCACCGGGCTCCTCGAAGAGGAGTGGGCGCTTCGGGGGCGTCGTCGTCGGCGACGCCGACGGTGTCGTCGAACTCGCCCGTCACGGTGTCGCCGGCGATGCGGGCGACGCCGTCCGGCTCGCGCTGACGGCCGGGATCGACATCGAGATGGGCGGCCACATCGTCGGCGACGACGGCCCGTTCGCCGGCGCGGGACTCGATCGACGACGCGGCCCTCGACGCCGCCGTGCTGCGCGTCCTCGAACTGAAGGACCGGCTCGGCCTGTTCGACGTGCCGCTCGTCGATGCGGGCTCGGAGGTCGTGGCGTGCGACGGAGGCGTCGCGGGCCGCCGTGCGGGCCGCGGCCGAGCGGTGCGCCGTGCTCCTCCGGAACGACGGCGGACTCCTGCCGCTCGAACGGCCACGCCGGATCCTGCTGGCCGGCCCGTACGCCTCGAGCACCGACCACCTCGGCGCCTGGGTGCAGTTCTTCGCCGAGCAGGCCGGGACGATCGAGCACGCGATGCGGGCGGAGTTCCCCGACGCCCTGGTGACGGTGCTCCGCGGTGCGTCCTTCGAGGGCGGCGACCCTGACCTGCGGCAGGAGGTCGTCGACGCGGCGCCCGCGCACGACGTCGTGGTGCTCGCGGTCGGCGAGCCGAGCGCCCTGTCCGGCGAGGCCGCGTCGCGGAGCGACATCCGCCTGCCCGGCGACCAGGAGGCGCTGATCCACGCGGTCGCCGACACCGGCGTGCCGTTCGTCGTGGTGCTGGAGAACGGGCGGCCCCTCGACGTCTCGTCGTGGTTCGACTCGCGCGCCCGCGGTCCTCGAGGCGTGGCACGGCGGCCTCGAGTCGCCGTCGGCGATCGCGCGGCTCCTGGCCGGACGCGCCGAGCCGGCCGGACGGCTGCCCGCGGCGTTCCCGCGCGGCGTCGGGCAGATCCCGCAGTACGACGCGCACGAGCGCACCGGGCGACCCGCGACGATCGGCGCCCAGGGCGGCATGACCGCGGAGGAGTTCCTGCTGCAGGGACCGAACAACCTCGCCGAGCACTACACGTCGAAGTACCTCGATCTCGAGCTCGGCCCGCTGCTGCCGTTCGGACACGGCCTCTCCTACACGGCGTTCGCGCTCGGTCGCTTCGCGGTCCCGGATGCCCCGCTCGACGGCCGCGGCCGTGGCCGCGGGCGCGACGATCACGGTCGTCCGTGGCCGTGACGAACGTCGGCGATCGCGACGGGGACGACGTCGTGATGCTGTTCGTCCGCGACCACATCGCGTCGATCGCGCCCCCGGTCAGGCAGCTGGCCCGGTTCGAGCGAGTCGCGGTCGGCGTGGGCGCGTCGGTGGACGGTGCGGTTCGAGCTCGGACGGGACGAGCTGGGTTTCTGGACGAACGACCCGCGCGGGCGTGCACGTCGTCGAGCCGGGCGCGTTCACGCTGGTCGTCTCCGACGGCGCCGGGTCGCTCGAGGCGACGGTCGAGTTGGGCTGACGACTGTCCGCGTGGGAGCAGTATCCGCGGAACGGAGACCCGGACGCCGCGGTAGTCGATTTCCTTATGCCGGTGATCCGCAACTATTATGTTGATTTCCAGCGAAACCTCTGCGAGGCTGACCCGCGTCCCGCAAGGGGCGAAACGGCGGCGCAGGTCATGCGCAGCCGTTCAGACGAAGAGGTCTCACGGAAGGCTGACCATGCCACAGCTCTCAACGGCGCGAGTCCGCAGAGCAGCAGCGTTCGCTGTTGCCGCCGCGGTCGTCGGCGTCTCACTCACCGCCTGCTCCAGCGGCAGCGGCAGCGGCGGTAAGGAGCCGCAGACGTTCACGTTCGCCTTCTCCGAATCGAACGCGAGCGACACCTCAGCGGTCCAGGTCGCGCAGGCGTTCGAGAAGCTGCACAAGGGCGTCAAGATCACGCTGCAGAAGCTGCCGGCCGAAAGCTACGCCCAGGCCATCGCCACCCGCATCCAGGGCGGCAACGCACCCGACGCGTTCGAGGCGGAATCCGGGAGTCGGCCAGACCGACTCGATCCAGCCCTTCGCCAAGGCGGGCCTGCTGCTCGAGCTGACCGACCCCGCGATCAAGACGGACGCTGACGCCCGCCGGACTGAGCCAGTTCGAGTACAACGGCAAGATCTATGCGGTGTCGCGCGGCAGCGGCGTGAACGGCATCATCTGGAACGCCGTCGCGGCGAAGGCCGTTGGCATCAGCCTGGGCGAGACCTCGACGTTCGACGACGTGCTCAAGGAGTGCGCGGTCGCCAAGACGAAGGGCAAGACGCTCTTCGGCCTGGCCGGCTCGATCCCGTCGAACCCCGGCATCCTCGCGATGGAGATCGCCACGTCGACCGTCTACGGATCCGCGCCGACGTGGAACACCGAGCGCGATCGCGGGCAAGGTGAAGTTCGCCACGACGCGCCGGCTGGACCGGCCGCGCTCAGTAGATCAAGACCATGTTCAAGGCCGGCTGCTTCCAGGCCGGCGCCGCGGGCGCCGGATTCGACGCGCTGACCAACGGGTCGAGCTCCGGCAAGCTCTTCGGCTTCTTCGCCCCGGGCGGAGCGGCGGCGAGCATCGAGGCGGCCTCGGGTGGCCACGTGACGCTGCCGGTGCTGCCGTTCCCGGCGCCGGCCGGATCGAAGACCTACGCCTCCGTCAGCTCGGACGAGTCGATCGCGGCGAGTGCCAAGACGAAGAGCCCGAAGCTCGTGCAGGAGTTCCTCGCCTACGTGGCGAGCCCGGCCGGCCAGAAGATCATCGCGCCCGGAGTCGGCTTCCCGGTCGGCACGACGGACGCGAGCGCGCTGCCGAAGACCTACAAGTACGTCGCCTCGATCATCACGTCGAAGAACTACCGATCCTTCCCGCCGCTGGAGTGGGCGAACGGCAAGGTGAACGACGACATGGGCTCCGGCATCCAGGGCATCCTGACCGGTCAGAAGACGGCCGCCCAGGTGGCCGCAGCAGATGGACAGCGACTGGGGTTGATCTCCAACGGGGCGGGGCGCCGACCGGCGCCCCGCCCTCCGCCCGTAGGAGCCGGAACGAAGAGAGGTCGGGGTTGACCCAGATGACAGTCGCTCGGGGCAGCACCACAGCCGCCGGACAGCAGCAGACCGCCAAGCGGGGCAAGCGGCCGGGCGCCCGGCTCGGCCACGGCTACTGGTGGTGGTGCCTGCCGGCGGTCGCTCCTCACCGGGACGACCATCTACATCACGACCGCGTCTGGCGCGTTCTTCGCGTTCACGAACTGGTCGGGTATCGGGTCGTTCGACTTCGTCGGGGTCGCCAACTTCATCAAGATCTTCCAGACGCCCGAGCTGCTCGGCTCGCTGCTGAACACGCTGTTCCTGGCGATCGGGTTCCTGGTCTTCACCAACATCTTCGGTCTGCTGTTCGCGCTCGCGCTGAACCGCACGCTGAAGACGCGGTACGTGCTCCGCACGCTGATCTTCATGCCGGTCGTGCTCAGCCCGGTGGCCGTGTCGTTCGTCTGGAAGTTCATCTTCGCCTACGACGGGCCGCTCAATCAGGCGCTGATCGCGGTCGGCCTGCAAGTCGCTCGTCACAGGACTGGCTCGCGAGCCCGACGCTCGCGCTCGTCTGCGTGCTCGTCGTGATGGTGTGGCAGAACATCGGGTTCGTGATGGTGACCTACCTCGCGGGGCTCGCAACGGTGCCGCCCGAGCTCGAGGAGGCCGCGGCGATCGACGGGGCCACCACCTGGCGGCGGTTCCGCGGCATCACCCTGCCGCTCATCCAGCCGTCCGTCGCGATCGCGACGACACTCACGCTGATCCAGGGCCTCCGCGTGTTCGACCAGGTCATCGCGCTGACCGGCGGCGGTCCGGACAACGCGACGCAGACGCTCGCGAGCGAGATCTACCAGCAGACGTTCACCTACCAGCAGTTCGGGTTCGGCGCCTCGATGGCGCTCATGCTGAGCGTCCTGATCCTCGTCTTCACGGTCGCGCAGCAGCGCGTGACGCGTGACCGCACCGAGATCGGAGCCTGACCGATGTTCCGCTACACCAAGCGCACGCTCGCCGTCGAGATCATCACGATCATCGGCGCGATCGTCATGCTGCTGCCGTTCTGGATCCTGGTCGTCGACCGCCTTCAAGACCGGTGACCAGGTCCTGAAGAGCTCGGCGTTCGCGCCGCCGCTCGCGCCCGACGCTCAACAACTTCGTCACACTGCTGTCCCCGTCGTCGAGCGCGTCGGGCAACGTCTTCGCCGGCCTCGCCGTGAGCGTCGTCATCACGGCGGGCACGATCCTCTGCCTCGTCGTCTTCGGCTCGCTCGCGGCCTACGTGCTCGCGCGGAGCACGCGGAAGTGGAGCAGTCGCACCTTCGCGCTGTTCATGATCGCGATCGTGCTGCCGACGCAGCTCGGCACCCTGCCGCTGTACATCGGCGCCAGGAACCTCGGCCTCGTCGGCAATCCCTGGGGCATGATCCTGATCTACACGGGGCAGCTGCTCCCGCTCGCGGTCTTCCTCTACAGCGGCTTCTTCCGCCGGCTGCCCATCGAGTACGAGGAGGCCGCGACCATCGACGGCGCCTCGCGGTTGCAGGTGTACGTCCGCGTCGTCTTCCCGTTGATGTCGCCCGCGACCGGCACTGTCGCGATCCTCGCCGGCCTGATCGTGTGGAACGACTTCTTCACCGCGCTGATCTTCTTGAACGGCTCGGACTTCCAGACCCTGCCCGTCGTCATGTACAACTACGTCGGTTCGCTCGTCTCGCAGTGGAACCTGATCTTCGCGGTCGTCATCATCTCGATGGTGCCGATCCTCGCCTTCTACGTCTTCGCGCAGAAGCGGTTCATCCAGGGGTACGCCGGTGGCCTCAAGAGCTGACGGCGTGCTGCGGACCGCGATCGTCGGCTTCGGCGGCATCGCACGCGGGCTCCACGCCCCACTCCTGGCAGCGCTCCCCCGCTACGAGGTCACCACGATCCTCGCGCGGTCGGATGCGGCCGCCGCGGCGGCATCGGGGGCCGTGCCTGGCGCGACGATCGTGCGCTCGCTCGACGGACTGCTGTCGTCCGCCGACGGACTCGACCTGGCCGTCGTGACCGCACCGGACGACGCGCACGTCGAGCTCGCGCTCCCCCTGCTCCGGGCCGGCGTGCCGGTCGTCGTCGAGAAGCCGCTGGCGTCCACCAGCGGTGGCGTCGAACTCCTCCACCGCGTCGCCCGCTCCGCCGGTGTGCCCGTGGTCGCCTTCCAGAACAAGCGCTGGGACGCCGACTACGCGAGCGTCGCGGCTGCCGTGCGCGGCGGCGCCGTCGGTGACGTGCTCCGGTACGAGGCCTGGATCACCCGGTGGTCGCCCGGGTATCTGGGACAACTGGCGCGAGCGGCGCGCGCCCGGGCACGCTCGACGGGCCGCTCGCGGACATCGGGAGCCACATGGTCGACCAGGCGGTGGCCCTGCTCGGCCGGGTCGACACCGTCACGGCGGAACTCGACAGGCGGCGGCCGGCGACCGAGGTGACCGATGACGCGTTCCTCGCGCTGCAGCACTCCTCGGGCGTGCGCAGCCATCTGCACTTCGGCGCGATGACGTCCTGGCCGACCCCGACCTTCGTCGTGCAGGGCTCCAGCGCGGCCATCGTGTCGACCGGCCAGGACGGCCAGTTCGCGGCGATGTTCCACGGCGTCGGACCGCTCGATCCGCGCTGGGGCTCGTTCGACGACTGGGATGCGAAGCGGCACGCGGGCGGCCCTCCCGGCCCGGTACCGATGCCGGGCGAGGTCACTCCGGTCGCCGCCGTGCGGCCCGATGCGCGCGAGTTCTACGTGCTCCTCGCCGGTGCGCTGCTGGACGGCGGCGCGCTGCCGGTCGATCCGGCCGAGAGCCTGCATGTGATCCGCGTGCTGGAGGCCGCGGCGCAGTCGGCCGCTGCCGGCTCGGGTCCCGTCGCCGTCGCACGCTGACCGCGATCCACGCGCCCGAATTCGGTGCGTTCTGCACGAAACCCGCCGGTCCGGTGGATGGATGGCCCGGCCGGCCGGTGACATTTGGATATGCTGCGCCGATGACGAGCGCCGACCGACGGGACTGGCCGGCGCCGCCGTCGGGCCGGGACATCCTGCTGTTGGCCCAGATCGTCGACCTCGTGCGAACCGGCGCCGCGATCACCAGGCCCGACCTCGAGCAGGTGACGGGCCTCGGGCGGACCGTCGTCAACGAGCGGATCCGCGAGGGCGTCGACCTCGGCATCCTCGAAGAGGCGGGGACCACGCAGGCCGAGCGCGGCCGCCCGTCACGGACCGTCCGGTTCCGCAGCGAGGCCGGTCTCATCCTGAGTGCGAACTTCGGCGAGTACTCGCTGTTCGTGTCGGTGAGCGACCTCGACGGCGTCGCACTCGCCCACGAGGAGTTCGAGACCGACGTGCTGCAGGGTCCGGACGTGGTCCTGCACGCGGTCAACGACCACTTCCAGGCGATGATGAAGCGCGTCGGGCGTGGTCGCGAGGTGTGGGGCATCGCGATCGGTCTGCCCGGGCCGGTCGACTTCGCGTCCGGCCGCATGGTCAAACCGCCGATCATGCACGGCTGGGACGGCTACGACGTGCGCGGCTGGTTCCGCAGCCGCTACGAAGCGCCGGTCTGGGTGGACAACGACGTCAACCTGATGGCCTTCGGCGAATGGTCGCGTGGCGAGCCTCGGGAGTACCGCGATCTGCTCTTCGTCAAAGTCGCGACGGGCATCGGCAGCGGGCTCGTGACCGGCGGGCGCCTGCACCGCGGGGACACCGGCGCGGCCGGCGACATCGGCCATGTCCGCGTCACCGACGATCCGACCGCGATCTGCCGATGCGGCAAGGTCGGGTGCCTCGCGGCCGTCGCCACCGCCTGGGCGCTCGATCGCACGCTGACCGCGGCCGCCGAGCGCGGCGAGAGCCCCGTGCTCGCGGAACGTCTGGCGGAGCACGGCCGTCTCACGGGCCTGGACATCGGTCACGCCGTGGCGCAGGGCGATCCCGCCGCTGTCGCCGCGGTGAAGGAGACGGGTCGCATCACCGGGGTGACCATCGCCGGCATCGTCAACTTCGCGAATCCCGGCGTGCTCGTGCTCGGCGGCGGCGCGGTCCGCGAGAGCCCCGTGTTCTTCGAGGCGTTCCGCGAAGCGGTGCTCGATCAGGCGATCGAACTCGCCTCGAGCAGGCTCGTCATCCGGCGCGCGTCCCTCGACTTCGAGGAGGGATCGATCGGGGGCGCGCTCCTCGTCGCCCGGCGCCTCTTCCGCCCGCAGTCACTGCAGCTCTGGCTCGCCGCCGGTACGCCGATCGGCTCCGCCGTGCGCATCCAGGAACTCGCCTGAGCACCCTGCGCAATTCAGGAGGCGCAGCCCCTTCAGGACGCGCGCGTCGGTCCGGTCCTGAATACGGCCGCGTCTCCTGAATTACGCAGGGGGTTCACCCCTCGCGGTTGTAATACGGCCACGGCAGGAACCGCCGCTCGCCGCGGCGGTCGGGACCGTGCAGCGTGATCTCGCCGGTCGCCGCCCACTCCACACCGCGCGGGAACATCCGGATGAACTCGATCCGGCGGAACGTGTCGATGTCGTGGCCGATCGTGATCGTGAAGCAGCGGCCGGCCCCGTACTCGTTGATCCACGCGATGGGCTGATCGGTGTTCATACCGGGCAGCGCGGCGATGCCGTCTTCCGGGATGGCGACCGGGTAGTGCTTCATCGGCCACATCGGCGCCTTCTCGTACGACTCCAGGTCGTCGAACGTCGACAGCAGGACGTGAGCCCCGTCGTACAGCTGGACGCCGGTGAGGATGTCGTCCCCGGTCACGGTCCAACGATCGCTGATGCCTTCGGTGATCGGATGCCGCGGCTCGACGGTGTCGAGCTGCGCCTCGCCCCAGGGGCGCGGTCGCAGGCCGGTCGGGACGCTGAGCTTCGCGCCCCGCATGACGTTGTACTCCTCGGGGTACCCCCAGTCGTCCTCCTGCGCGGCCGAGCCGTGGAACCAGACCATGCCCTTGCCCTCGTCGTGGACGAACCGCAGGAGGGCGGCGTCCGTCTCGGCGCCGAAGCCGACGCCTTTGTCGAAGTAGCCGTCGCGCCCCTCGAACACGACGATCACGACGTCGTACTTGTCGATGATCGCGGCACCGAGCCCGCGCGGATCCTCGACGACCCGGACCCGGAAGCGTCCGGTGTCCTCCAGCAGCGTCGTCAGCCAGACGTTGTGCTGACGGAAGCTGCGGAACTCGTTGTCGTGCTCGCGGGCCATGTGGCCGGACAGGATGAGCACGTTCACTTGTTCGGTCACTTCGAGACCCCGAGCTCGTGCTGCAGATACCAGCTGTTCAGCATGCACAGCTCGGCGGGATTGCCGCCGTGGTCGCTCTCGACGACGACCCAGCCGTCGTAGTCGTGCGCACGCAGTGCCGCGACGAACGCCGGCACGTCGACCAGACCGCCTTCCGTGCCGAGCTCGAAGAACCAGCGCTCGATGTGCCGGCCGGCGCCGCCCTTCAGCATCGTCGACTCGGCCGCGGGCATCCGGTACTCCTCGCCGGTGTCCTGGAAGGGGGTGTCCTTGAGGTGGACATGGGTCACGCGGTCCGCGTGCCCCTCGTAGAAGGCCACCGGATCGATGCCGCCGATCGTGAACTCGGCGGTGTCGAGCGCGAGGCCGACGAGTCCGGGGTCCGTCGAGCCCAGGAACGCGTCGAGGTCGTCGGCGGCGTGGATGGGCGACAGACAGTCGTAATGGATCGACAGGTGCACGCCGCTGGCGGCCGCGAGCGCACCGACCCGGTTCCAGAGGCCGCCGACCAGGCCGATCGTGCCCGCGTCGAACGGGGCGCCCATCCATGCGGACTGCGTCGGACGGGCGACGAGGCGGTCCGATCCGATCTCGGCCAGAAAATCGATGAAGGGCTTCGCCGACTCGACGATCGCATCGTGGTCGGCCGGGTTCTGGGGGAAGCGGAATGCCCAGCCCTCCTCCTCGACCGGCTGGAACGGGTCCCAGAAGAAGCTCGAGACACCGGCGATCGACCCCTGAGCGAGGAACGACTTCAACCCGGCGGCATCGTGATGGTTCTCGCGGATGACCTCGGGGCGGCCGAGGTTGTCCCAACGCCCGGTGCCCGACGCGAGTTCCAAGTGGTCGAAGCCGCAGGCTGCTGCGGTCTTGAACGCGCGCACCTGATCCTCGTGCCGCACGAACACATCCAGCCGCACGTTCCACTGGTTGAGGGCGTACGCCCATTTGAGCGTGTCCTTCATGCCCTTCCCCCTGCCGCTTCGGTCCGCGCCGCGGCGAGCACCGTGTCGATGTACCACTTGGCCGTGGCGGTCGCCTCGGCGTAGCTGCCGCCGCCGAGCTCGGCCTTGTCGTGCTCGACCGTGAGCCAGCCGTCGTAGCCGGAGACGACGATCTCCTTCATGAGTGCGGGGAAGTCGACGAGGCCGCCCTCGGTGCCCATCTCGTAGAACCAGCGCGAGACGTGCGGCGCCATCAGCTCCGGGTCGGGCGGTGTCTTGTAGGCCTCGTGCACGTCGACGTCGTGCGTGTCCTTGAAGTGGAAGCCCGTGCACCGGTCTTTGTAGTCCCGGAAGAGCTGGATCGGGTCGACGCCGGCGATGGTGTGCTGCGCGGTGTCGCAGAAGAAGTGCACGAGCTCCGGGTCGGTGTACTCGAAGAACAGGTCGATCTGCTCCCGCGTCCTGATCGCGCCCCAGAACTCGAAGTGGCAGGTGGTCTTCATGCCGTGGTCCAGCGTCATCCGCCCGACGCGGTTCCAGAGATCGCCGACGATCTTGATCGTCTCGTCGGTGACGGGTTCCGTCTGGTGGTACGTCGACGTCGGCATCACGATGAAGTTCTCGACGGACAGGCCCTCGAGCTGGTGGACCGTGTACTCGCTGTCGGCGACGATGCGGTCGTGCGTCTCGCGGACGTGCGGCGCGGCGTACTTCGTCGCCCACGGGTATGCGGAGAAGACGCCGGTGATCTTGTCGAAGCCGTTGTCCTTGAGGAAGTCCTCGAAACCCTTCACCGACCCGTACATGCCGGCATAAATCGGCAGGTAGAAGAAGAACGTGTCGAAGCCGGTGAACCCGAGCGCGGACAGCTGTTTGACGTAGCGGTCCATGTAGGCGCGGTTGAAGGACGGCGGCTGCGGCCCCTGCGGGGTCTGCGTGACCCAGTGGTCCATGTAGGACCATTTCTCGAGCGGAGCGGTCATGCGCGTTCGCTCGAGAACGCCGCGTCGAACGCGGCGGCCGACGGCTCGACCGCGTTGCGGCGCACGAAGTCGAGCGCCTGCGGGGCGCCGACGAGCCGGTCCATGCCGGCGTCCTCCCATTCGACCGACAGCGGCCCGTCGTAGCCGATCGAGTTGAGCGCGCGGAAGCACCGCTGCCACGGCACGTCGCCGAGGCCGACCGAGACGAAGTCCCAGCCGCGCCGCGGGTCGGCCCACGGCAGGTGCGAGGACAGCCGGCCGTTGCGTCCGTTGCCGGTCTGCACCTTCGAGTCCTTGCAGTGCACGTGGTAGATGCGATCGGCGAAGTCGACGATGAAGCCGACCGGATCGATCTGCTGCCAGACCATGTGGCTCGGGTCCCAGTTCAGGCCGAACGCGGGGCGGTGGCCGATCGCATCGAGCATGCGCTTCGCGGTCCAGTAGTCGTAGGCGATCTCGCTCGGGTGCACCTCGAACGCGAACCGCACACCGACCTCGTCGAAGACGTCCATGATCGGGTTGAACCGGTCCGCGAAATCCTGGTAGCCGGCCTCGACCATCTCGTCGGGAACGGGCGGGAACATCGCGACGGTCTTCCAGATCGAGGAGCCGGTGAACCCGGTGACGGTCTTCACGCCGAGCGCGGCGGCCATCCGAGCGGTGTCCTTCAGTTCCTCGGCGGCGCGCTGCCTGACGCCTTCGGCCTCGCCGTCGCCCCAGACCCGGTCCGGCAGGATGCCTCGGTGCCGCGCGTCGATGGGGTCGTCGCAGACGGCCTGGCCGACGAGATGGTTCGAGATGGTGAAGACCTGGAGGCCGTTCCGCTCGAGGATCGCCCGGCGGCCGGCGACGTACTCGTCGTCGCCGTGCCGTGCCACGTCGAGATGGTCGCCCCATGAGGCGATCTCGAGGCCGTCGTAGCCCCACTCCCCCGCGAGGCGTGCCACCTCCTCGAACGGCAGGTCGGCCCATTGGCCGGTGAACAGCGTGATGGGGCGTGCCATCAGGACTCCTTCGTCTCGTCGCGCGTCGTCTGTGTGAGCAGTGTGCGGATGAGGGCGTGCTGGCGCCGCAGCTGATCGCTCGTCCGGCCGACCCCGTAGTCGCCCTCGTATTCGCTGGAGAGATAGCCGCTCCAGCCACGGCGCACGAGCACCTCGAGGAACTCGGCCCACGGGATGAAGTGGTCCTCGAGCGAGTCGTCGATCTCGTAGAACTTCGCCTGCACGTGCACGACGTACTGCAGCACGTCCTCGAGGTCGGACACCGGCACGACCGGGGTCAGCGGCGGCCGGGCGGAGCCGCGGCCCATGCGGCTCGGCACGCCGCCCGACCGGTGGTGCATCGACTTCTGGAAGACGCCGGTGTCCATGAGCAGGCCGAAATGCTTCGTGCCGGTGCGCTCGATCAGGGCGATGTAGTCGTCGACCACCTTCGACCTGATGACGCTCGGCCAGTGGATCTCCGGGCAGATGACGACGTCCTTCTCCTCTGCGAGGTCGAGGACGCGGAGCGTCGCCGGCTCCCAGACCGGGTGCGGCTCGAGGTCCGAGGTGACGACGCCGAGTTTCGGCCGCACCCACTTGAAGCCGAGCTGCGCGGCGAGCCGGATGTCGGTCTCGAGCTGCTGGACCGCCTCGTCCTCGGTGATGTCGCGACCGGGGAATCGGCGGTGGTCGACCCACGAGCCGTAGCAGGTCGGCGTCAGCGAGTACCGCTCGAGGCGTTCGAACCAGCCGTCGATCCACGTGGTCGACGGGTTCGGGTAGTCCTCGATGTGTGCCTCGCCGAGGATCTCGAGACCCGTCGCACCGAGGTCCGCGACGTCCTCGACGCAGTCGTCGAACGTCATCGTGACACCGAACTCGCTCGTGTAGCTGTACAGCGAGACGCCGTACCTGAGGTCTTCCGCGCTCATCGCGTGATCACCAATCTGCGCTGCTCCGTCCAGAGGGTCGGCTGGAGTTCTTCGGGGATGTAGGACATCTGGATCGCGAGTTCAGCGGTGACCTCGTGGAAGCCGATGGCGAGCGGCTCGGCCCGGTCGAGCGCGAGCACGGCGGCGACGTCGACGGGCCAGCGGGCGGTGTCCGATGCCGTGAGCTCGGCGAGCGTGCCGGTGAGGTCGCCGATCGTCCAGTGGGCGGCATCCGGGGCGAACTGCTCGTCGTCGACGGTCACCGTGACGCCCTCGATGAGGCCGGCCCACAAGCCGCGGTAGTACGGCAGCCGAAGCCGCAGTTCGAATCCGCCCGGGGTGTTCTTGAATCCCCTGGTCTGGATCATCGGTGTTTCGAGCACTCGAGAGCTCCTCGTCGTTCGGTGGGTCGGGTCAGGCGGATGCGGCGAGCCGCGACGCGATGTCGGTGGCGCCCCGGATGGCGAGGGCGACCGACGTGAGGGTGGGGTTGCAGGCGATCGCCGTCGGGATGACGCCGTTGCCGGCGACGTAGAGGCCGTCCACCCCCCACACCTCGCACGTCGGCGAGCAGACCGAGGTGCCGTCGTCGGCCTCGCCCATCCGTGTCGTCCCCTGGTAGTGCAGCGAAGCGCCGGGCGACAGCACGATGGGGGCGTCGCCGATGAACTCGCCGAGCGAGCGAGCCGCACGAAGGATCGCGCGCTTCGCGTCATCGAAGTTCGCGTGATCCCGCTCGGTCAGCACGTAGTGGATCGCGGGCTTCGGCATGCCCCACTCGTCCGTCGCGTCGTCCGTGAACTCGATGCGGTCGGTCGCCTGCAGATCCTTCGCGCAGAACCAGCCGAGACCGACGACCGTGCCCGGCGCGGGCTCGTCCTGCCCGACGAGCGGGATGGGCGATGCGTCGAGCTGCATCACCTGGCCGTGGAACGGGTGCTCGTCGGTATAGGGCACCCATGAGACGCCGCCCTCGCCGCGGATGGCGCCTGCCTCCTCCACGACCGGGTCCCCCTCGGCGGGGTCCACGTCGCGGAGACGGACGGCGAACACCACCTGGGGCTGGTCGTTCAGGTACCGGCCGAGCGCCTCGGGCCGCACGCCCGAGGCGAACAGGATCTGCGGGGTACGGAACGCGTCCGCGGCCACGACGACGAACCGGGCGCGCACGGTGTGCACGGAATCGTCCGTGCGATCGCGGACCGTCACGCCGGTGGCGCGGCCACCCTCGACCACCACTCGGGTGACCAGCGCCTCGTCGTAGAGCGTGAAGTCCGGGTTCGCACGCGTCACGTCGCCGAACACGATGTCGGATCCGCTCCACACGAGTGCGCCGTCGTCGCGGGTGTGCACGGCGAGCGGCATCGGGCGCACGCGCCGCTCGGGCGCACGTCCGTCGTCGAACTCCGCCGCCAGACGATCGCGGACCTCGTCCGCGTAGGGCGCTGCAGCGAACGGATGTTTCGACACCCCGAGCAGGCGCTCGCTGTCGTCGAGGAGCCCCTCGAGATCGGGCAGGAAGGCGATCAACTCGCCTTCGCCGGGTCTGGGGCACGCGCAGGTCCAGTGGGCACCCATGCCGCCGACGTTCGTCGACATCGCACCGGCCGGCAGGCCGTCCTCGCCCGGCTGCTGATAGCCGCTTTCGAGCAGCTGCGTGCCCGGCGCGTATGACGCGCTTGCTGGGGTCCGCGTAGCCGCGACCGCGGGTCGCGACCTGCGTGTGCGGGCGGAGGCCCTCCGACTTGCGCTGCGCCTCACGACGCTGGTCGTCGTCGAGGATGTTCTTGACGTGGATTCCTGGCGGGTCGGCCAGGAGCGGCCCCGCCTCGAACAGCGCGATCGTCGTTCGCGGCGATCGCTCGCTGAGGATGCGGGCGTAGGCCGCGCCCGTCGGGCCACTGCCGACGATCACGACGTCGACCGCGTCGGGAATGGACCTGCTCATGAACGCTCCGTCCGGTCTCGGCGCCCCGGCCGGAGTGCGCATCCGCGGGCACGGTCACGATATTTGCACAAAACCGACAGAAGTCAAACCCCGGCCGCGTTCGGGCGAGCCGAGCCGTCCGCACGCGGACCGGGCTGTCACGCGCGGCGTGTGATCCAGGCGCTGATGCGTTCGATGCTGCGACTCGCGCCAGGGTTGTCCGGTTCGTTGAGATAGCCGTGGGACGTGCCGTCCTCTCGCGCGAGCAGGACGTCGGCCGACGCGGCGGCGAGTTCGGCGGCGAACGCCTCACCCGACGGACGGAGGTCATCGACGTCCGCGTTCAGCACGAACGTCGGCGGGTACCCGTCGAGGTCCTTGCCCCCGGCGAACGCGTACGGGGCGTCGGGCGGCGCGGCGCCGAGATAGTTGTCCTGCAGGAAGGTGCGGGCCGCTGCCGTGGAGTCCGGTGTGACGGCGTGCAGCGGGGCGTAGACGAGCAGCACTCCGGCAGGTCGATCGGCACCCTCGTCGCGGAGTCGCAGCACGGCACCGGCGGCGAGCGCGGCGCCGGCGCTTGCGCCGCCGAGCGACCAGCCGCCACGGGGCACGCCGAGGTCCTGACGCACGGTCCAGACGAACACGTCGGTCAGCTGCTCGGACGCGACGGGATAGTGCACGCCGGGACGCGGCGCGATCGGCCGGAACGAGTACCCGACCGGCACCGGCGCGAGGGAATAGTCGACCGAGACGACCGTGATCCCGCGCTCGGCGAGCGAGTGCGCGACCCAGTGCGCTTCGGGCATGTCCAGGTCGCCGCCGAGGAAGCCGCCGCCATGCGCCCAGACGAGACCGCCGCGCGGCGTGCCCGACGGGCGGTAGACGCGCACAGGGACCGTGCCCTGGCGCGTCTCCACCGTCCGTGCTTCCATGCCGACCTGCGTGGCCGGCACGGCTCAGCCCCGACCCTGCTTCGCGTAGGGATTCAGCAGCGCGTCCTTGATCTCGTCGGGCACGCCCTCCTCGGTGGCGCTCGGCCCGTCGGCGGGCGGGAACGACTCCGTCATCGACATCGGCATCGCGCCGTTGCGGTAGAAGTTGTTCGAGCCGAGCGAGGGCTTCCAGGTGTTCGGCGTCCAGTCGGGCACGTAGTTCCGGTACCCGCCGGTGTTCAGCTCGATGCGCAGACTCGACGGCTCGCGGTAGTAGAGGAAGGTCTGCTCACCGATGCCGTGGATCGAGGGACCGTACTCGATCGGGACGCCGTGCTCCATGAGCACGTCGGCGGCGATCAGCAGTTCCTCGCGGGTGTCGACCCAGAACGCGTAGTGGTTGATGCGGCCGGCGCGGGTCGAGCCGTCGAGCACGACGCCGAGGTCGTGCGACTTCTCGTTCGTCGTCAGCACCGAGAACACCGAGATCGGCGCCTCGTCCAGGATCGTCTTCGCCATGATGCGGAAGCCGAGCACCTCGTTGTACCAGGCGGCGAACGCGTCGACGTCGCTGGTCGCGATCGTGACGTGATCGAGCTGGCGGGGGGCGCCGGCGACCGACGACCGCTTCTCGGGGCGGTCCGGGTAGATGGAGGCGACGTGCCCGGGCGCGTCGTGCCGGGTGACGTCCCAGTGCAGCGTCATCGAGTGCCCCCACGGGCCGGTGAACCGGTAGGCGCGGCCGATGCTCGGCACGTCGTCCAGCCATTCGCCCTGCGACGCCGGCGGCCTCGATCCGCTTGGCCGCCTCCTCGAGCGCCTCGGCGCTGCTCGTGCGCCAGGCCATCGTCGCGAGCGACGGCTCCGCGCCCGGGCTCACGACGAGCGAGTACGCGTAGTAGTCGCCCCAGCAGCGCAGGTAGACGTCGTCGCCGATGCGGTCGACGACCGTGAGGCCGACGCGCTCCTCGTAGAACTTCACGCTCGCCTCGACGTCGGGCGAGGTGATCGCGACGTACGAGAGGTGGGAGAGCAGCTTGATCATCATCGATCCTTTCCGGCTCGCCCGATCGGCGGAGTCCGCGGGCACCACGATGAGGCCCGGTGCCGCATCAGGGAAGTGCGGATCGGCTATCCCGCACATCATCGATCGACCGATGCGCTCCGCCGCGCGGGCCCGAGCGCTTCCGCGCGATATCAGCGGAAGTAATGCCGCGCATAGCCGATCCGCGTCTGGCCTGATGCCGGGGCTCGCGGACGAGAGTGGACGACGGCCGCGTCGAGGCGGCCGGGAACGGAGCGACGATGCCCACGGAGCAGGACGTCGCGATACCCGACTTCGCGCTGGTCCGGTTCCGCCGGCGCCGGCGGCACGACGCGCGAACCGGGACTGCTGGTCGACGGTGCGGTGCACCCGCTCGACCTCGCCGCGCTGGCGGCGCGACTTCGTCAACGACCTCATCGCGCGGTGGGCGGAGCTCCAGCCGCGAGCTGGACGCGCTGCGCGGCCGGCACCGGGCATCCCCGTGGACGAAGTCGTGCTGGCCGCTCCGGTCGAGCCGCGGCAGGTGCTGCAGACCGGTGCCAACTACCGCACGCACGTCATCGACCTCGAGGTCGCGCACCGCACGGCGGACGACCCGCGCACCGAGGCGCAGGCCCGCGCGGACGCGGCGAAGATCATGGACGAGCGGGCCGCGCACGGCGAGCCGTACTTCTTCATCGCGCTGACCGCGACCGTCGTCGGCCCCGACGAGGCCGCTGGTCCTGCCCGCATCCAGCGACCGGCACGACTGGGAGCTCGAGCTCGCCGTCATCATCGGCTCGCCCACTTTCCGGGTGTCGCGCGAGGAGGCGCTCGACCACGTCTGGGGCTACACGATCGTCGAACGACATCACGACGCGCGACCTCGTGTTCCGGCGGGACATGCCGGCGATCGGCACCGACTGGTTCCGGGCAAGAACTCGCCCGGGCTTCAATCCGACCGGACCGTTCGCGGTGCCGGTCGAGCCGGCTGCCCGCGCCCGACGCGTTCCATCTCCGTCTGGACGTGAACGGCGACCACGATGCAGGACGCGACGACGAGCGACCTGCTCTTCGACATCCCCGCGCTGATCTCGGCCGCATCGCAGATCCTGCCGCTGCTGCCCGGCGACCTGCTCTTCACCGGCAGCCCTGCCGGCAACGGTCAGGCCCGCGGGATCTTCCTGCAGCGACGGCGACGAGATGGTCGGCACCATCGACGGCCTCGGCACGCAGCGCGTCGTCTGCGTCGACGGAGGTCGCGCGCATGAGCGACCCGACGACCCGACCCGCGACCCCGCCTGCGGCTGGACCGCGCGGACCCGGCGGCGGAGATCGCGAAGGCCGCGATCGCGTACCGGCAACTGGGGCCGCTGGGGCGAGGACGACCGCATCGGCACCGCGAACCTCATCACCGACGAGTCGCGCCTCGCGGCCGCGGGCCTGGTGCGGCGGGGCCGCGCGTTCAGCCTGTCGCAGGCGTTCGACGAGAACGGCCCGCAGAACGGCTGGCGCCGCCGCACGAACCCGGTGCACACGATGCTCGACACCGGGCTCGACGCGGAGTTCGGCGATCAGGGCTTCCCGCACGGGCTCGGCGGCGCGGACGACGTCGTCGCGATGCCGTTGCAGACGTCGACGCAGTGGGACGGCCTCGGCCACATCTTCGACCGCGG
This sequence comes from uncultured Actinomycetota bacterium, assembly GCA_963716965.1. Classification (GTDB taxonomy): domain Bacteria; phylum Actinomycetota; class Actinomycetes; order Actinomycetales; family Microbacteriaceae; genus Amnibacterium. The sequence continues at coordinate 1,321,122 of CAVQUZ010000003.1, forward strand.
GAAGGCCTGGAACGGCCGCCGTGCCGGCTCCGTCGTCACCAGCGAAGGCGACCAGGTCACCGGCATCGAGCACGTGTCCGCGGCACTCACCGGTCGCGGCGTGCTGCTCGACGTGGCGCGTCACCTCGAGGAGTCGGGCGAGCTGCCCGACGGCTTCGCGATCACCGCCGAGCACCTCGACGCCACGATCGCCGCACAGGGCGGCGACCTCGCACGTGGGCACCGGCGACCTGCTGCTCGTCCGGACGGGCCGGCTCACGCGAGCGCGCCGGGAGGGCTGGAACGGCTACGCCGGAGGACCGTCAGCCGGGCTCTCGTTCACCACCGCCGGCTGGCTGCGATCGCACGACGTCGCGGCCGTCGCGACCGACACCTGGGGGTTCGAGGTCAGGCCGAACGAATTCGACGTCGCCTTCCAGCCGCTGCACCAGATCGCGATCCCGAACATGGGACTGACGATCGGCGAGCTGTGGGACCTCGACGCGCTCGCGGCCGACTGCGCAGCCGACGGCGTGTGGGAGTTCCTGCTCGTCGCCGCCCCGATCCCGTTCACCCGTGCCGTCGGGTCCCCCGTCAACCCCATCGCCCTGAAGTGACCAGCTCGATGCGAAGGAGCATCCACGCCATGACCGCAGTCCAGTCGGTCGGCATCGTCGGGGCCGGGTTCGCCGGCGCCGCAGCCGCCATCCTGCTCGCCGAAGGCGGCGTCCACGTCGAGCTCTTCGACGCCAAGCCCGAGGTCGGTGCCCTGGGGTCCGGCATCACCGTGCAGGGCAACGCCATCCGCATCCTCGACCGACTCGGCGTGTGGGAGCAGGCGAAGTGCCGCTCCTACGCGTTCGACGTGCTCGGTCTGCGCGCGCCCGACCCGGACGCGACCGTGATCGCGGTCATCCCCGACGCGAAGATGGGCGGCCCCGACTACCCGGCCACCATCGGGATGTACCGGCCGGAACTCGCGGCCCTGCTGATCGATCGCGCCACCGAGCTCGGCGCGGTCGCGCACTGGGGCGCCCAGATCGAGAACCTGACGCAGAAGGGCGACTCCGTCGAGCTGGTCTGGCACGACGACGACGCCGGACTCCGGCGGAAGGCGTTCGACCTCGTCATCGGCGCGGACGGCCTGCACTCGACCGTGCGCGCACTCGTGGGCATCGACGTGCAGCCAAAGCGCAACGGCATGGGCATATGGCGCGCGTTCGTGCCCCGGCCCGCCGACGTCACGCACACCGACCTCGTCTACGGCGGTCCCTGCTACATCGCCGGCTACTGCCCGACCAGCGAGGATCGCATGTACGCCTACCTCGTCGAGGACGCGCAGGACCGCAACGACCTGTCCGACGACGAGAAGCTGGCGACCATGCGTGGGCTCGCCGAGGCGTACCACGGGCCGTGGGACGAGGTCCGCGAATCGCTCGGCGCCGATTCCCGCATCAACTACACCTGGTTCACCCAGCACCTGGTCGACGGCCCATGGAACCGCGGCCGAGTGGTACTGATCGGGGACGCCGTCCACAGCTGTCCTCCGACCATCGCGCAGGGCGCTGCGATGTCGCTCGAGGACGCCGCCGTGCTCGCCGACCTGCTGCTCACCGCGGATGTGATCGACGACGATCTGTGGTCCGCGTTCACGAGCCGCCGGCTCGAGCGCGCCCGCATGGTCGTCGAGGCGTCGGCGCAACTCGCGAACTGGCTGCTCGCGCACGACCGGTCCGGTGATGTCCCCGGCCTGATGCGGCGGGTCGCCGAGGTCGTGAGCGTGCCGGCATGAGCGGCGCGCCCGTCGTCGACGTGCACGCCCACGTGCTGCTGCCCGGCCTGCAGGCGCTGGCCGCGGACCGGGATCCGGCGGGGTTCGCCGCCGCCGGCGAGCTCGACCTGCGACGGCAGGGCGGCGAGTCCTCGGCAGTCAGCGGCGCGATGATCCGCGAGCGATTCCCCCGGCTCACGGTGCTCGCGCGTCGGCTCGCCGACATGGATGCCACCGGCGTCGACGTGCAGGTCGTCTCGCCGTCGCCGTCGCATTACTATCCGTGGGCGCAGGCTGCGCTGGCGTCCGACATCGCCCGAGCCGCGAACGCGGCCGTCGCCGCACTCGTCGCCGAGGCATCTGAGCGGCTGGTCGGCCTCGGCCTGGTCCCGTTGCAGCATCCGGACGCGTGTCCGGACCTGCTCGACGACGCGCTCGATCGCGGCCTCGCGGGTGTCGAGATCTCGTCGTTCGCGCCGGGGGTCGAGCTGTCGGACGAACGACTCGACCCGTTCTGGGCTCGGGCGGCCGGGCGCGGAGCGGTGCTGTTCCTCCATCCGTTCGGGTGCAGTCTCGACGAGCGCCTCGACCGCTACTACCTCTCCAACACGGTCGGGCAGCCGACCGAGAACGCGATCGCCCTGTCCCACATCATCTTCGGCGGGGTGCTGGACCGCTTCCCCGGTCTGAAGATCGTCGCCGCACACGGCGGCGGCTACCTGCCGACCGCGATCGGCCGCAGCGACCACGCCTGGCGCACCCGGCCCGACTCGCACTCGTGCGCGGATCTGCCGTCGAGCTACCTCTCGCGCATCTGGTTCGACTCGCTCACCCACTCCCCGGGCGGGCTTCGCGCCCTGGTCGCGGCGGCCGGATCCGATCGGGTCGTCGTCGGCTCGGACTACCCGTTCGACATGGGCGCCGAGGATCCGGTCGACCGCGTCAGGGACGCGGGCCTCGACGACGACACGGTCCAGGCGATCCTGTCCGGCAACGTCGCCGACCTCTTCGGCATCCATGTGGGAGGCACTCGATGAAGCTCGCGCGCTGGCGCACGATCGACGGCGATTCGGACGGCGTCCTGATCGGCGATCGCCTCGTCGCGCTCCCGGACCGGTTGCGCGTCGCCGACCTGCTCGCCGGTGGTCTCGACGCCGCGCTCGAACTCGGCGAGCGCCTCGCGGCTGATGCGCACGAGGACGCGCCCCACGTGGGCTCGGTCGTCCTGCTGCCTCCGGTGCAGCCGCCGTCGGTCCGTGATTTCGTCGCATTCGAGGAGCACGTCGAAGGCATCACCGCCAGCATCGACGGCGTCGGCGGCGTGGTGCCGCAGTGGTACGAGGCACCGACGTTCTACTTCACGAACCCGCACTCGATGATCGGCTCCGGCGCGACCGTGCTGCCGCCCGCGACCGATCGGCTCGACTTCGAGCTCGAGGTCGGCGCGGTCATCGGCGCGGTGCCCGGCAGTGACGGCGCATCGCTCTCTCCCGCCGAGGCAGGGGCGCACATCTTCGGGTACACGATCTTCAACGACTGGTCCGCGCGCGACGTGCAGTCCCGTGAGATGCAGGTCCGACTCGGGCCGTGCAAGGGCAAGGACTTCGCCACCACGCTGGGCCCCTGGATCACCACGGCCGACGAGGTCGCCGACCGAGTGGACTCCGGACGGCTTCCTCGACCTGGAGATGTCCGTGTCCGTGAACGACGTCGAGATCGGCAGGGACACCCTGGCCGACATGGGCTGGCCGTTCGCGGACCTCATCGCCTACGCTTCCCGCAACACGCGGGTCGTGCCGGGCGACGTGCTCGGATCGGGCACGGCGGGGTCCGGATGCCTGGCGGAGCTCTGGGGCCGCGTGGGCGGCCTCGTGCCGCCCCCGCTCGTCGAGGGCGACGTCGTCACGATGACCGTGGAGCGCCTCGGCACGATCGCCAACACCGTCGGCGCCGCGCGGCCCGTGCCCGACATCGCTCGGGCACGGAAGCGTCCGGGCTCGCCCGCGGCACGCGCTCGCACCCTGTGAGTCGCGCCCGGCGACTGCGCGAGGTGCTCTCCGGGCTGCGACCCGACACGACGCCGCTCCGCATCTCCCGCGACTACCGGCTCCTGTACGCGTCGAGCGCGGTGAGCCTGCTCGGGTCGATGGTGACCGCCGTCGCCGCGCCGTACCAGGTGAAGGTACTGACCGAGTCCCCCATCGCGGTCGGGCTCATCGGCATCGTCGAACTCGTGCCGACGGTCGTCTTCGGGCTGCTCGGCGGCGCGATCGCCGACGTGCACGACCGGCGGCGGGTCCTGATCCTGACCGAGCTCGGCGCCCTGCTGTGTTCCGCACTCCTGGCGACGAACGCGCTGCTGCCGTCGCCGAACCTGATCGTCGTCTACGTCGCGGCCGCCGGCGCCGCGACCGCCGCATCTCTGCACCGGCCGAGCGCCGAAGCGATGCTCGCCAGGCTGATCCCGGCCGAGCATCAGGCATCGGCCGCCGCGCTCCTCGGACTGCAGGGCACGCTCGGGCAGATCATCGGCCCGGCGCTCGGTGGCGTCCTGGCGGTGGTCAGCCTGCCGCTCGCCTACGGCTTCGACGTCCTGACCTTCATCGCCTCGCTGTTCGTCCTCGTCCGGCTGCAGCCGATGCGCGCGGCGGTCGAGGGGACCAGGGTGCGGCTCGCGGACATCGCCGTCGGCCTGCGGTACGCGGTCGGGCGCCGTGATCTGCTCGGCACCTATCTCATCGACATCGCGGCGATGGCTTTCGCGATGCCGCAGGCGCTGTTCCCGTTCCTCGCCGATCAGCTCGGCGTCCCGGCCGGTCTCGGGCTGCTCTACTCCGCGGCGGCCGTCGGCAGCGCGGCCGTGACGGTCACGGGGGGCTGGATTCCACGGGTGAAGCGGCACGGCCGCATGATCGTGCTCGCGGCGGTCGCCTGGGGCCTCGCGATCGCCGCTGCCGGGCTGGTCCCGAGCTACTGGTGGGTCGTCGCGTGCCTCGTCGTCGCGGGCGGCTTCGACATGATCTCGCAGGTGTTCCGCGCGGCGATCTGGAACAGCACGATCCCCGACGCGCTCCGCGGCCGGCTCGCCGGCATCGAGCTGCTCTCGTACACGACCGGCCCGACCCTCGGAAACGCACGGGCAGGATTCATGGCGGGCATCGTGGGCATCAGGCCGGCGATCGCGATCGGCGGTTTCGTGTGCGTCGCTGCGGTCGGCGTCACCGCGTTGCTCCTACCCGGGCTCTGGCGCCAGCGCGGCGGCGAGCTCGCCCCGTCCCTGGCGATCGAATAGAGGCGCAGATGACCGACGAGACGACCACGCATCCACTCCCCCGCATCGAGCGGACATCGGCCGGGTACCGCCTCATGATCGATGGGGCGCCCACGATCCTGCTCGGCGGCCAGCTGCACAACTCCACCTCGACCGCGGTCGAGCTGCCGGCAGTCCTTCGACGGCGTGGCGGCACTCGGCGCGACGGCGGTGATCGGTACCGCGAGCTGGGAGCTCGTCGAGCCGGAGGAGGGCCTGTTCGACTTCGAGTCCGTCGATCGCCTGCTGGAGTCGGCACGAGCAGCCGGTCTGCGGCTCGTGCTCATCTGGTTCGGTGCGTTCAAGAACGCGGCGTCCACGTACGCGCCGGGCTGGGTGCGCCGAGACGTCGCACGATTCCCGCGTGCCGTCGTCCGTCGACGCGGCGACGAGCCGTTCTCGTACGCCGGAGCGATGCCGAAACCGGTCCTCTCCGTCTTCTCCGGCGAACTGGTCGAGGCCGACGGAACCGCCTTCACCGCGCTGATGCGTCACCTCGCCGAACACGACCCCGACCACACGGTCGTCCTGGTCCAGGTGGAGAACGAGGTCGGCCTGCTCGGCGACTCCCGAGACCGGAGCCCGCTCGCGGACGCCGCATGGGCGCGCGCCGTGCCGGATGCGCTGGTCGATCGGCTCGGCCGGCAGCCGGGTACCTGGTCCGAGGTGTTCGGCGACGACCCGGCTGCCGAGGAGGCCTTCATGGCGTGGGCGTTCGGCAGCTACGTCGAACAGCTCGCGCGCCGCGGCAAAGCCGAGAAGGACCTCCCGATGTATGGTGAACGCGTGGCTCGGCCCGCAGCCGGGGCAGGACACCCCGGGCCAGTATCCGAGCGGTGGTCCCGGCGCACGGGTCCTCGACGTCTGGAAGGCCGCGGCTCCGTCCATCGACGCGCTGTCACCCGACGTGTACGTCGACGACGCGGCACGCGGCATCACGCCGTACGTGCGCCGCGACAATCCCCTGGTCGTGCCCGAATCCCGCATCCGCACCGGCACGCATGTTCTGGTCTCTGGGCTCGGGCGCCTTCGGGTTCTTCGCCTTCGGCGTCGACGACCTGTCGCCGGAGAGCCGGTTCGCGGCAGCGCTGCGCCTGCTGGCCGGTGCACGTACGCCGGTCGCCGCGGCGCAGGCCGAGGGCCGGATCGTCGGCGTGCTGCTCGAGGACGGCACGACGCAGACCCTCGAGATCGGTGGCGTCCGGATCGTCGTCCACGGATCGCGCGCGCTCCTCAGCCGGATGCTGCTCGACATCGGCGTCGAGCAGCCGCCGCCCGCGGGCGCCCCGGAGAGCGAGACGGTCGGCGGCGCCTGGGCCTCCCCGGCGGATCAACGGGCGTTCGGCGTCGTCATCGCGGAAGGCGACGACCGCTTCACCGTGCTCGGGTCAGGACCTCACATTGGATTTCGAGTCCGAGGGCGCGACCGTCGAGATCGACGCCGTCGAGGCCGGCGTGTTCGAGGACGGCGTCTGGCGGACCACCCGCGTGATCAACGGCGACGAGCGGTTGACGATCCTGCCGCCCGACACCGTCGGCGCGGCACGGGTCCATCTACTGCGCATCCCTGAGGAGACACCATGAGCGACCACTGGGGCACCGGCGTCGAGGGACGCCGCGTCGCGGATCTCGGCGACGGCACCTACCGGAACCCGGTGATCCCCGGCGACTTCCCTGATCCGACCGTGCTTGCGGGACGGGGACGACTACTACCTCACGACGTCGTCGTTCGACGCCGCCCCCGGCTTGCTCATCCACCACTCGCGCGACCTCGTCAACTGGACACCGCTCACGTTCGCGCTGCCGAAGCCGCCGACGACGGTGTTCGCGGTCGACCTGGTGAAGCACGACGGGCGCTACTTCATCTACATCCCCTTCATCCCGTCGTCATGGGCGCCCGAGTTCGGGGACACCCCCGCGATCGCCGTGATCCACGCCGACTCGATCACCGGGCCGTGGAGCGAACCCGTCGACCTCGGGATCCCCTGGGCGATCGACCCGGGACACGTCGTCGGCGAGGACGGCAAGCGGTACCTGTTCCTGAACGGGATACGGCGGGTGCGCCTGACCGACGACGGGCTCGCGACCGACGGGCCGGTCGAGGCCGCCTACGCGGGGTGGCGCTACCCGGACGACTGGGTCACCGAGGCGTACGCGCTCGAGGGCCCGAAGCTGTTCCGCCGCGGAGCGTGGTTCTACCTCGTCACCGCCGTCGGAGGCACCGCCGGCCCCGCGACCGGGCACATGGTGACCGTCGCCCGATCCCGCTCGGTCCACGGACCGTGGGAGGACGACCCCATGAACCCGGTGGTGCGCACCCGCTCGGAGGACGAGGCGTGGTGGTCACGCGGGCACGCGACGGCCCTGGAGGGTCCCGGGGCGGCTGGTGGCTCGTCTACCACGGCTACGAGCACGGCTTCCGGACACTCGGCCGGCAGGTCCTGCTCGAGCCGATCGAGTGGACGGACGACGGCTGGTTGCGCGCGACGGGAGGCGATCTCGGGCGGCCGATCCGGAAGCCCGTCGAGGCCGCCGGCGCCGGAGCGCTCGGCGTCGTGCGGAGCGACGCGTTCCGCGCGTCGACACTCGGCTCGCAGTGGACCTTCCACTCCCCGTCCCGGCACGAACAGGCGCGCGTCGTGCTGGCGGAGGGCGCACTGACGCTGACCGCGAAAGGCACGGACCCGTCGGACTCCTCGCCGCTCGTCGTGCCGACCGGTGACCGGTCCTACGAGGTCGAGGTCACGCTCGATCCTGCGGATGCGCAGGGCGGACTGCTGCTCTTCTTCAACGACGCGCTGTTCCTCGGCATGGGCTGGGACGGGACCACGATGACCACCTACGGCGGCGGCAGGCGCAGCCACTTCCGCGAGCAGGTCGCCACGACCGGCGCGCTGCGTCTGCGCATCAGGAACGACGAGCACGTCGTGTCCCTGTTCCACAGTCCGGACGGCAGCGCGTGGACCCGCCACGGCATGCGGTTCGAGACGAGCGGGTATCACGCGAACACGATGAGCGACCTGCAGAGTCTCCGCCCCGCGATCTTCGCCGCGGGCGCCGGGGCCGTCGAGTTCCGCGACTTCGTGTATCGCGGACTGCCCTGACCCGTTCGCTAGATCGGCTGCGCGAGAACGGCCAGCGACTCGGCCATCAACGCCCCGTACCGCGACCGGTCGGAGGGCGGGTCGAGTTCCCACACCCCCAGCTGTCGCGAGTTGGCGACGACGAGCGAGCAGCGGTCGTACCGCCGACGCATGAATTCCCGCAAGACGGTCGGCACGTCGTCGCGGCGAGCCACCAGTTCGGCGAGCACGATGCCGTCCTCGATCGCGATGCCGAGGCCGTAGGAGATGTGCGGGGTGCTCGCGTGGGCCGCATCGCCGATCAGGAGCACACGACCGCGGTACCAGGGGTCGTCCATCATCAGCGTCTTCAGTCCTCGCAGGTCGGCGCCCGGCTCGAGCCGGCCGGCGACCGCGGGCACGCCCCCGCCGAACGGCGCGAGCGCGTGCTGCAGCGCGGCATCGAGGTCGCCGATCGCCTGCCGGTCTGGCTCGTCGGGCGCCGCCTCGAGCAGATAGAGGTACATCCGATCCTCCGAGATCGGGACGAGCCCGACCTTGCTCGTCGGCCCGTTGAGCAACTGGTACTCCGCGAGATCCGCGCGAGGAGCGCTCGCCCGCCAGATCGATTGGCCCGTGTAGGTGGGCTCCGGCGAATCCGCGCCGAACGCGAGCGCTCGGACACGTGAATGCAGACCGTCCGCCCCGATCACCAGGTCGTAGTCGGCGATCGTCCCGTCGTCGAAGGTCGCCCGGACCGCGTCGGGGAGTTCGGAGAATGCGTCCACCGTCACCCCGAACCGGATCCGGAGCCCTTCGCGGGCGACGGTCTCGACGAGGATCGACGACAGCGCGCCGCGGCCGATCCCGATCGCCGCGGGTCTGCCGGGCACGAGCGACGGCGGCCGCAGCGGCTGCATGATCGGCAGCCCCGTCGCGGTGAGCATGTGCACGACGCCGGTGTCCGAACCGGCCCGCTCGATCGCGTCGAGCAAGCCGAGCGAGTCGAGCGCCCGCAGCGGGGCGTTCTGCAGGTTGACGCCCACACCGGCGGGCCGGAGTGCGCTCTCGATCTCGACGACGTCCACGTCGACCCCGACGCGGCGGAGGGCGATCGCGGCGACGAGACCGGCCGGGCCGGCTCCGACGACGAGCACTCGCGTGATCGGCATCGCGTCCCTCAGACCGCTCGGCCCAGGCGGACGAACTGCTGGCGCATCCACACGTGCGACGGATCATCCGTGTGCATCGGATGCCACCAGAGCGCGCCGGCGAGCCGGACGACGTCGAAGGGCGGGTCGAGTACCCGCAGGTCCCCGGCGGCGGCGATCCGGTCGGCGAGCCCGGCCTGCACCATGCCGATCCGGTCGGTGCCGGCGACGAAGTACGGCAACGCGAGGAACCCCTCGACGACCACGTCGATGTGGGGCTCCACCCCGATCATCTGCAACTGGCGGCCCGCCGGAGTGAATGCGCTGCGACTCTGGTACGTGAAGACCCATGGCAGCTCGCGGAGATTGTCCATCGTCAGGTGTTCGCCGACCGCCTCGTTGTCCCGCGCGACCACGCAGACCCAGGAGTCCTCGTAGACGTCGACGCACGGCAGCTCGGTCGTGAAGCCGTGCGGCAGGAGCATCCCGTCGACGGTCCGCAGCGAGTGCATCGGGTCCTCGACGATCGCCGGCGTGTGGTTCATGAACCGGAACCGCACGTGCGGGGCGACCTCACGCAGAGCGATGGACAGGCGGCTGCCGACCGACGCGAACGCGTAGTCCGAGCCGTAGATCGTGAACTCCCGGGTCGAAGTCGCCGGATCGAAGGTCGACTCGTTCGCGAAGACCTTGCGCGCCGCATCGAGCGCCGTGGCGGTCTGCTCCGCAAGGCGGGCCGCGAGCGGCGTGAGTCGGTAGGCGTTGCCGTCTCGCACGAGTATCGGGTCGTCGAAGTGCACACGGAGCCGCGAAAGGGATGCGCTCAACGCCGGCTGGCTGAGCCCCAGGCGATCGGCTGCCTTCGTGACGCTGCGCTCGGTCAGCAGCGCGTCCAGCGAGACGAGCAGATTCAGCTCGAGTCGAGCCATCGGGGTCCGTGCCATGGTCACTCCATCGTGTCCTGCTCGCATAACCGTGATCTATGGCCGAGGCGAGCGTGAGGCCGATGCTAGCGACTCCCGGGCCCAGGAAGCCCGTGTACCGCTGCAGCATCGTCTATCGGCTGCATCACGACCGCTGATCGTCGAACGTGCGCGCCGTGCACCGATGACGTGCAGCCATCGAATCAGGTGATGGCGCAGAGAGGCACTCGGGGCTGGCCCGCCGCGGATCGGGGTGCGATCATCGGCTCCGTGCGGCATCGACGCCACACGACGCAGTAGAGGATTTCGATGAAGAAGACTCTCGTTGGGGTAGCCCGTCTCGCCGTCCGGCTGTGCGGCGTCGTCGTCATCCAGACGTCGCCGACGGCCGGAGCGCACGGTGTCGTGATCATCGGCGTGTGCGGCCCGCTCATCTCGTTCGTCGCGGTGGACCAGAACCCCGAGGCGAACCGGGCCGAGACGTACGCGCTCGCCCACTAGCCGATCGGCTCGATCCCGGCGGCCGGCCGCCTCGATGAGTTCGAGCGTCCGAATGCTCGCATCGACTCCTGCGGGTCGAGGCCACACAGGTGGGAACCCCTTTGGACCCCGCGACCCGCGATCGGGGACGCGGGCCGACGGCACCGAAGCGATGCACCGGCTGATCGACGAGGTGCGGCGCGAGGTCGTACATGATGCATCGCCTTCGATCGACGGCGCGGTGTCCGCCATCGGTCTCAGCACCGGCACGTCCGACGGTCATCGAATCGCCGTCTCAGCGACCGTTCTGCACCACGGTGAGCAGGACTGCACGCGCTCCGGTTGCCGCGGCGGCCAATCAGGGCGTCCCGGCTGGAGGCGGCGATCGGCTTGTCGATGACGACGTCGGTTCCCGCGTCGATGGCACCGAGGGCGATCGGCGCATGGCTGACCATCGGGGTCGCGAGTCCGTCTCCCACGAGCGCCGGGGAACGGCGGGGCCGACGCGGGGTGGGTGGTCACCATGCGCAGGCACCGCCGTCCACCAGCAGATCAGTGCCGGTGATATAGCTCGCGGCGTCGGACAGCAGGAACACCGCGGGTCCTGCGATCTCGTGGGGCTCCGCGACGCGCTGCATCGGCACGCTCTCGGCGAACGTGCGCATGCGATCGACCATCTCTGGCCTGAGATTCATCGGCGTCGCCGTGTAGCCGGGACTGAGCGAGTTCACTCGGATGCGGCGGTCGACCCACTCCAGCGCGAGCGATGCGCTCAGTTGCACGACGGCGGCCTTCGCGCTGTTGTAGTGGACCTGTTGTAATCCTCGATTGGCGATTCTTGCCGACATCGACGCGATGTTCACGATCGCGCCGCCGCCGTTCCGAATCATCGCCCGACCCTCCGCCTGACAGCTGGCGAACACACCGGTCACGTCGACGTCCAAATCAACGAATTTCGGCCGTTCGTCTATCGGCTGCGCGAAGGGACTCTGGCGCCGGCAGACGCTTTCCGCGTCTGGCTCGTCATCCTCAGCAAGTGGCGTCGGTTCCCGACCGTCGATCCCGACCTGCCCGCGAGCGCCTTGCCGACCGGCTGGCCCCGAGGCGAAGCCCGGCGGGTATTCGAAGCCGTGCATGACGGTTGCGTGCCGCTCGTCGAAACGTTCGCTCGACGGATCGTCGCCAAGTACAGCGAGCCATCAGCCGAGCAGCTTCGCGCGCTCACCGTCCAGCAGGCTTTGGAGCGCTACGGCGATGCGGTCGAGCCGGACCGGCAGCCGATGGATTTCGAGGCCATCGGCCCAACCCGTCCGCGCGCCGTGGCCTAACGATCTCGCACCGAGCTACGGCGGTCGCACTCGTGACAGGGGGTTGATGCGTCGCAGGCGCACTTTTGGCGCCACCTGTTCGTCGATCGCAATCGTGATCGCCGTGGACGATGCGGTGAGGAGAACGCCGGGGTCCGTTTCTCAGACGGTAGACCGGTCGGAGCTACCGGCCCGCACCGTGAGAGGCGCAGTTACGAGTTGCAGGACGCGAGCCCTCTGCACTGCCAGGACGGACGCTCACGGCAGCCGCCACTTCGCGAGGTCCGAGTCCTCGGGTGCGCCAGTCGTACAGCGTCGAGACCGGCAGGCCTAGGTAGTCCGCCAGGTCGCGGATGTCCAGCAGCGGTTCCAGCCCGAGCTCCACCGCACGGGCACTGTGTTCTGTGGTCATACACACCAGGTGTGCAGCCCGGCGCGAAGCGACCGGCGTTAACCGGCTTCGACTGACGCTGACCGGGCCGGTACGTGGCCGGGACGGTGGTCAGGGGGTCAATTCGGTACGTTTTCCGTACGTTGACCAAATCTCAGGTCCAATCGGTCCCGGGAACCCTTGAGTTTCCGGGACCGACCAGTCGGGCTGACAGGATTTGAACCTGCGACCCCCTGGAGACTCCGGCCTAAATCCGGGTCTTCGCAAATGTCCCTGAGACTCGCCGGTTCCCTCGTGTTTACAGGGATGCGGGCGCTTCGCCTGCTCTGACTGTAGCCGGTTGGCGTTGGTTTGCTCGGGATGTTTGGGATGAGTAAAAGATGACGTCTCGCGGCGATGACTGCCCGGCGTGTCGGCCGCGCCGCCGCCAACTCGGAGCGCCGACCTGGTGGGCCTTGACGGGCACGCTGAGTGGCCGATCATTAACGGCCGCGCGCGCGCCACTCTCGGCGGTTCGACGATATGTCGGACCGAGTAGCCCGCGGCGCGGAGGGCCGAGATTTGGCGGACCTGCTTGTCCGCCAGCGCGGTCTTCGGCCGCCCGGCGGGCAGTCCGGCTGCGACACGAGCCGCTCGAACTTCGACGGCGCGCTCGAGCATCTGGCGCCGTTCCCACTGCGCCATCACGAGCATAATCTACGGAGCCCAGGCCGAACCATAGCGCCGTGATTCCGAATCTGAACCGTCTTCATCACGGTAACCGCCCCGCAGAGAATTGTGCTCGACGCGCGCCGCAATCTCAGGTCAGCCACGCCCCTGAATAGCATAGGGATTGATGAGTGCCGCCCTAACTTCTTCGGGCACACCCTCCTCCGTCGCAGAGGGGCCGTCGGCCGGGGGAAATGACTCCGTCATCGACATCGGCATGGCGCTATTGCGATAGAAATTGCTTGAGCCCAATGACGGCTTCCATGTGTTCGGCTCCCAATCGGGCACGTAGTTCCGGTACCCGCCAGTATTCATCTCGATCCGCATGCCGGAAGGCTCCCGGAAGTAGAGGAAGTTCTGCTCGCCGATTCCGTGGATCGACGGTCCGTACTCCATGTCGATCCCGTTCTCCATGAGGACGTCAGCCGCCTGCAGCAAGTCCTCGCGCTGGTCTACCCAGAACGCGTAATGGTTCACGCGACCAGGTCGGGTCGATCCGTCGAGAACGACGCCGAGATCGTGCGACTTCTCGTTCGTCGTCAGCACCGTGAACACGGAGATAGGTGCTTCGTCGAGCACAGTGCGGGCCATGATCCGAAAACCGAGCACGTCCCGATACCATGCGCCGAAGGAGTCAACGTCCGCGGCCGTAACGGTGACGTGATCCAACTGACGAGGAGCCCCGATATGACGGCTGCGTCGAGCCGGACGGTCGGGATAGATCGAGCCCGACCCGCTGCCGGCATGGAAGTGCTCGGTGTCCCAATGCAGCGTCATGGGATGTCCCTGCGGACCGGTGAACGAGTACGCACGACCGATTCCGTGCCCCTCGATCCACTCCCCCTGCACGCCCGCGGCCTCGATCCGCTTCGCAGCCTCGCCGAGCGCCTCGGGGCTGGACGTACGCCACGCCATAGTTGCTAGAGAGGGCTCATCGCCGGGCTTCACGACCAAGCTGTAACGGTAGTAATCGCCCCAGCAGCGAAGGTAGACGTCGTCACCGATCCGGTCGACAACAGTGAGACCGACATGCTCCTCGTAGAACTTCACCGAGGCATCCACGTCGGGCGCCGTGATCGCCACGAACGACAGGTGGGAAAGCAGCTTAATCATGATCGATCCTTCCGTGGGCGTCGTAATCGGCAACGCAACCACACTGTGACGCTGCTCCGCACATCACGGAAGCGCGAATCACCGATTCCTGCTATCGGTCGCCGGAGGAGACGTTCGTCCCGGGCACGGACCTGACACGTGCTAGATTTTCGCCCACCGCGCCCACGTTCCCGCGTGAGCACAATTCGGGGGCCTCGATGGGACTGCCGCTTTTCTGGCGTCATTGTGCGGTAAAGCAACCACTGCAACCGGTAGAATCAACCTGCGCCGGGTGTGGGCTCGTTCGCTATCTTCATCGCGATCCTGTCGGCCGTCATCGAGAACGCGCAGCGAATGGCACAGAGGCGCTCGCCGCGGGAGTCGACGAATGTCTTTTGCGAAGAGGATTTAGCTCGGGAGCCGAGCTGAGACGCCCACGCACCCGCGGGACCTCCTACCGGGGCAGATTGCGCGTGCATATGTACGACGTGAGTACTTGCGAGGACGTCCCGATCCACGAGGATCGCGGCGCGCTGCTCGAGGCAGCAAACTGCCCTTCGGGGAGCTTGCTGCTCCTCAACGGCGGCGACGTGCTGTGCTCGCTCGAACTTGACTCGGGTACGTCGCGGACGCGACTGGTTCACACAGGTTTGCCGCCCGTCAAAGATGGTCGTGCTCCACCCGGACGGCGCGCTCGTCTTCCTGTCGGCAACGGACGGCAACACTTATCGCGCCGCGATCTGGTCGACGGACTCGGCCTGAATTGCCTACCTCTCCTTCCCCACTATCCGCAAACCAACTCCGCACCATCGAAAGGCAGCCGATGACCGATACCGCCCTGATCCCCGCCCCTCGTATGCTTCCGAGCCCGCCCCGCTTCCGATGGGGCGTGCTCGGACCCGGCCAGATCGCCGACAACTTCGTTTCGGCGCTCGCGACCCGCGGCACCCAGACAGTGACCGCCGTTGGCTCACGCGCAATCGACCGGGCAGAGGCGTTCGCGGCCAAGCACGGTATCGAGGGCGCTGAGGGCTCTGCTGAGGCGCTCGTCGCGCGCGACGACATCGACATCGTCTACGTCGCCTCCCCGCACACCAGCCACCGTGCGCTGGCAGAGCTCGCGCTACACGCGGGCAAGCACGTTCTCATCGAGAAGCCGATCGCCACGACCGCAGAGGACGCTGAGGCGATCGTGTCGCTCGCACGATTGCAGGGACTCCTTGCGATGGAGGCTATGTGGACCCGCTACCTCCCCCAGTCGGACGTGCTCCATCAGCTGGTGGATTCGGGCGCGATCGGCGACATCACCTTCGTCGCCGCCGACTTCGGATTCTTGCTGCCACCCGATGTACCTGGCACGCACCGGCTGCTCAATCCAGCCGCCGGAGGCGGAGCACTGCTGGACGCCGGCGTCTACCCTGTGTCGTTCGTGTCATCGGTCCTCGGGGCCCCGACCACAGTGCACGCGACGGGCACGCTTGCATCCACCGGCGTCGACGACCACGCACACGTCGTGCTGCCGTACGACGGCGCGATCGGCACCGCAACCACATCACTACGCGCGGCGCTGCCGGTCCGCGCGACCGTCGCCGGCACGGCGGGCCTCATCGAGATCGGCCCGGGCTTCATCTTTGGCAGCACACTGACGCTGTCGCTCGGCTCACCGTGGAGACCAGACACGAAGACCGCCAGCTGGCGGGACAACTCTTATAAGACCTCGTACGAGGGGCTCGCCCTTGAGGCCGACGCCGCCGCTCGGTACATCGCGGATGGCCGCACGGAATCGCCGCTTCACACTCACGAAGAAACCGTCGCGATCATCGGTGCGCTCGAGTCCGCAGTCCGCCAGGTCGGCGGCGCGGGCGTCTGAAGATCTCAGTGCCGGTCTTTAAGGGCTGCCGCAAATCACTGCGATAGCCCCTTCCGGGCTCGCTTACCTTCCTGACCTTCCCGCATGGAAGACCGTCAGGGTCCGGGCGCCCCTCGATTGCTGCGTCTCCAGAAGAGGCGCATGTCCACGTCATACGGGACGGCTGCGTTACCGTTCTTGGACTTCAGCGCGTCGACAAGGCCCGGGAGAAAGTCATCGCAGATGCCGTTCTTCCTCCACGAATTGATCAGGTCGTCCGCGTAAGCGATCCATTCTGGTTCAAGAAGAGGAAGGCCTGCGCGACGCCCCCAGAGTTGACAGCGGGACCGGTGTTGGCCGCGACCACCGTGGAGTGGTCTGCGTGAGTTCGCCCACTGCGCCTGGCGGTAGGTGACCTTGCGGAACCCGCTCTTCGGCTTGTTCGCCGAGAACCTCTGGTCCTCGGTCTGGAACGCGGGTGTACCCATGGCTGCTACCAGAACCTCAGTGGCGGGCTCGCCTTGCTGTTCCCCCCGGAGCTGCTGGTGCTGCAGGCTGCGAGCGCGCCGACCACGGCCGCGCTGACGCCTGCCCCGAGCAATGAGCGCCTGGTGAACGAGAACCGTGCAGCGAAGTTGTAATTCGAGATCTTCTCGCAAAAGAGCGGCCGCGATACCGCCCAGGTCGCGCTTCGTTAAACCCGGACTCGCACGTTCACCCCTATGGATGAGGCAGGGATCGCTGGTTGCAGTCAGACAATTCGCTCGTGCCAACTAGCGAAGATTGCGCCGCACCGCGCCATTCTGCTTTCGGACTGTTCCGAGAAAGGCTGGTTACGACCCGAGATGCGCCCGAAGGGCCTCCACGACGAGGTCGTGCTCGACGAAATCGCCCACACCTGTCGCTGCTGCGACACCGACCTGCGTCGCACCGATCCGGATTGGCACTGCCCCACCGGCATAGGCGTATTGGATGCTGTCGACCCCCACTACTGCGTCCGGAACCTTGCCGTCGCTGGCCCACATCGCCGCGACCATGAACGAACTCGCGTTATACCGTCTGACAGTCGCGACTTTGCGGGCAATCCAGCGGTCACTGTCGGGCGAGGTGCCTGCGAGCCCGAATTGGAAGACCACCTGGTCCCCGAGCCAGACCGCGGCCGCGATGCTCTGCCCACGCTTGCGGGCTGAGGTCAGGATGTGCTGTCCGACAGCGATTGCGTCGTCGTGCTCGAAGCGACTGAACCGCAACTCGTCGTCCTCCGCCTGCAGCTGGGCGAAGAAGTCGTCGGTGATTTCAAGGTTCCCCACGGGGATGATGCGTGCCATGCTACAACCCTATTTGCCAACCCTCTCCCCAGCGGTCCCGCACTCTGCAGGAGCAGGATCGGCACGGCAGTACTCGTCCGCTTAAGGCGGCTGAATACCAGCGGCTCGGGCGCGCCGAACAGCGCTCTGGAGCCCTGCAAGGTGTAGAACGCCAGGGATGGCAACCGAATACTCCACGCTGCAGCACAAGTAGTACTGGTTTAGTCAAGTACCAGCAGAATCCGACCACGCCCGGCGACGAGGTAATGATTAGTCGGGCTGATCCCGGGACGCAGCGCTATTGGTGTACCACCGAACTATCCCGCCGTGCGCCACAGCTTTATGATCGGGACGCGCATTTAGAGCCCGGTGAAGTCTGCTGGGAAGCGGATGAGAACAGCGGCGCCGGTGACATAACCGGCGGCACCTCCGGCACTCGGTCACCTGGTGTTGACAGACGCGACTTTGCGGCGGCGGGCGTAGTTGTCAAGCGGCAATATCTCCCAACCGTGCTCCGGCCATCTGGGCTGAAGCACGCGTAGGCCGGGCGCCGGCGGCCACGACAGACAGGCTCGCGTCAGCGACCAGGCGACCGGTTGGCCAAGGATCCTATGTATCGCCAGGCTAGCCCTTGCTAGTTCGATAGCTGCCCAGATCCCAGCCCCACTGGGATCCCCTGGGTGCGCTCGCCGGCGGCGCTCTGCACATTGCGGGTCAGGCCCGTCTCGTTGCCTTCGACCATGTGATCGAGCACCTCAAGTACGTGCAGCGAAAATTGAGCGCTTATTCGTGGATTTCTCCTGGTAGTTATGGCATCGGCCAGATCAGCCGCGCCGACTCCACGAACGTCACGCAGGTGTGGATATAGTGGTGGCAATTCGGACCAATCGGCAGCGTTCGTTGCCTTGAAGTAGACACTTTCGCCGTGGAAGGCGGGATTAGGCAACGCTATGGTGCCGTGCGTACCGTAGATCTCAATCCCCGCGTGGCCCTGCTTCGCGTCACCCAGGCGCGAGTCTGGGAACGCTCATGGAGTGAACCAGACTGCCAGCGACACCGCCGTCGAATCTGACGGCGCTTGCGACGAAGGTGTCGAGACCGACGTCGAATCGCCGACCCGCCTTCGGGCCGCTGCCGACAACTAGGCTCTCGAACGGACGGGATCCAAACGTGGTGATCTGTCGAACACTCGCGTCGAGCAGATACACCAAGGCCGCCACTGTGTACGGTGCGGTGTCGAGAATTGGGCCCGCTCCCGGCTGGTAGAGGAACTCTGGCGACGGGTGCCATCCCGCCGGTCCTGCCCAGAGCATGTGTCCCACGAACCCGAACGGAGCTCCGATCCAGCCCGCATCGATGACGTGACGCGCCGTTTGAATAGCTTCTCCGAGCACGGTGTCCGGGGCAGAGGCGAGGTACAGGTTCTGCTCCCCAGCAAGTCGCCCGAGGGTTCTTGCATCGTCGATTGAGAGAGCCAGCGGCTTCTCCGAGTAGACATGCTTGCCGGCCAGGAGCGCTGCCTTCGACACCTCGAAGTGCAGATCAGGGGACGTCAGATTGACAACGAGATCGACATCGTCCCGCTCAACCAGCTCCGACGCAGAACCGACGGCGACCGGGACGCTGAATTCCGTCGCACGAGACTGCGCTCGCTCCAGACGGGGATCTGCAACCGCGGTCACTGTGGTGCTGTGGAATACATTTTGAAGATTCCGCAGGTAGACCTCGCTGACCAGGCCGCACCCAATCACACCAACCTTGACAGGCATGGTCATTCGCTGTGCACAGAGGGAGCCTGCTCGGCGCGCTCCGGGTAGGCGACAAAGGCAAACCGATCACTGCCCGGGGACCAACTGTTGACGTTGAACGTCCCCTGGCCGCCGAACACGTCGACTTGCAGGTTGGGCTCGTTCCACTTCGATGTATTGACGACGGACAGCGTGACGGTGACATCGGCAGGACGACCGACCGTGCCAGGGGGGAAGCTGATATACGTGGCCAGCACCCCGCTCGGAGAGATGTGAGGGAAAAGATCCACCGTGTCCGAGTTTGTCAAGCGCTCCAGATCGCCTCCATCGAGGGAGACGCTGGCAATCTGCGCGTGGTGTCGCTGCGAGGTGAACTGCTCAGTGCTGCAGACGATCCGTCCGTCGGGTGCGAACTCAGGACCATCGCAGTGAGTTGCGCCCACATCGATCACCGACACGGCGCCAGTCCGTCGGTCCAATACTGCGAGCCTCCCTGCGGCGAGCCAATCACCGAAGGGCATGGAGATGTAAGCGAGCAGGTCGCCATCAGGACTCGCGCTGTGCAGGAAGTGTGAAGTCGACGCGTCGCTCGTTAGTGGCACTGCGGCTCCGCCGCTCCCAGGGACCTCATAGATCTGGCCATCGAACGCTGTCACGAGAATGTTGTCCTCGGCATCCAGGATGTGGTCGTTCGTCACGGGAGGCAAGTCCTTGGTTGGGAGCTGCAGAAGTGCGCCGCTTTCCAAGCTAAGGGACCAGAGCGCCCCAGCGCCGCTCACGAGCAGAGAGTCGCCGGCGCTGCCCCAGTTCGGCGCCTCGAGGTACATGTCAAAATTCTCATGTATCAATTCCAGGGTCCCCGAGCCGACGTCGCAAACCCAAACTTGGGAGGAGCGAGCCGATCCCAGTTCGTAAGGACGAGCGAAAAGTTGTGGTTCAGACATTTGTTACTCCAGACGTGGCGAGGGCGGGGTCGCGCCGATAATTTCCAGGTTTGATGATTGAGGGACTTGTCGTTGGGATCAAGCTTGCTCGACTATTGAGGCTTGGCCGACACGGATTACCCGTCCCTTAGCTCTTAAGGCCTCCGGCGTAACCCTGGATGAAGCGGCGCTGGGCGAAGATATAGAACACCAGGATCGGGACCATGGAGATGAAGACCAGTGCGAAGATCAGGTTCCACTGCGATACGAGCGACCCAACGAAGTAATACAGCGACACGGGTAGGGTTTGCGCTCCCGATCCGCTGAGGAAGATGAGCGCCATGAAGAAGTCGTTCCACACGATCAGCCCAGCGAGGATTGTGACTGTGCCAGTGGCTGGTGATATCAGAGGGAAGATCACGCGGCGGAAGATTTGGAAAGGGCTGGCGCCGTCGATGGTGGCGGCCTCTTCGTAGTCCCGAGGGAGTCTGCGCAGGAATCCCGTATAGATGAAAACCGACAGGGGCAGCAGGATGCCGGTGTAGATCAGAATCATTCCCCAGGGAGACCCGACGAGCCCCAGGTTTTTGGCGCCGATGTAAAGAGGGAGCGTTCCAAGCTGAGTCGGCAGGATGATCGCAATGGCGAAGAGGTAAAAAATGCGCTTGCTCCAGCGCTGGGTGCTGCGGGCGAGGACGTAGGCCGCTGGCGCACCGAGCACTACGAGGGCGACAATGCTGCCCCCGGTTATTAGCGCACTTGTCAGCAGCGCCTGGATAATTCCCGCCGATTGCGGGCTGTTGGGCGACAACAACGTTAGGTAGTTTTCGAACGTTGGGCTGGGCGGTAGGGCGATTGCCGGCGTGGCGAGAACCTCCGGCAGGGTCTTGAGGCTCGTGGCGATGAGGATCCAGAATGGCGTGAGGATCAGAAGGGTCACCAGGACCATAACGATCTCGAGGATCAGGGTCCGCCGGGTGTATTGGAACACGGTCAGTCTCCGATTCCGGAACGGTCACGGGTCGCGGCCTGCTGCCCGACCGAGAAGACGAGGATGATGAGGGTCAGCACGAGAGCCATCGCCGCACCAAACCCGAACTGGTTGTACACGAAGGTGGTCTTGTAGACCTCGGTCGCGAGCGTCTCAGTGGCCCCGCCGGGACCGCCGTCGGTGAGAGCGAGGACCTGATCGAACACCCTTAGTCCGTAAATCAGCGACAACGTAGACGAGATGGCGATAGACGGTTGGATCATCGGGACGGTGATGTTCCGAAAGCGTCGCCATGGTCCGGCTCCGTCGATAGCAGCTGCCTCTTCGAGCTCCGGGGCGACGCTTGCAAGACCCGCTAGGTACAGCACCATTGCGATGCCGATATTCTGCCAGACCATCACCGTGAGAATGCACCACAGCGCGAGATTCGGGTCCGCGAGCCATACCCGCTCCATCGACTCGAGACCGAGCGCACCCAGGAGCTGATTCAGTGGGCCCTCGTACGCGAAGATAAACTTCCAGATGTAGGACACGGCGATCGGGCTGAGCACAGCGGGCATGAAGATTAGCGTGCGAAGCAAGTACCGTAATTTCAGGGTCCGGTTGAGGGCGACGGCGAAGGCCAGGCCCAGGACATTCGTGAGGACCAGGAATGCTGCGGCGAGCACGAGCGTGTTGACCAGCGCACCCACCAGCTCGGTGTTCTGCGCCATTCGCACGAAGTTGTCGAATCCTACGAAATCGAAGGCGCCGATACCCGTCCAGTTGGTGAAGGCGAAGAACGCGCCCGTTGCCGTCGAGAGATAGATGACCCCGAGCATGAAGAGGACTGCCGGGAGAGTCCACCACCAGTGCCCGTAACTGATCCTGAAGGATCGTTCCTTGCCTGGGGTCCTGGGCTTCCGGGAACCCGTTGGCCCGCCGGGCACGCGGGGCGCTGAAGCGGTCATGGTCAATTTCCTCGTCGAGACAGCGTGTGATGAAGCGGAGACGGTACGGGAGGCGGGTGCGGCTATGACACCGCACCTGATTCGGCCTGGGTTTCGTTCCGACTGAAGAGTCAGGATGGAACTGATGACGACGTACAGCTCGGAGATGCGTGAGCGGGCGTTACGGATGCTCGCTGAGGCGGCGCCGGATCACCCGAACCGCTGGACCGCGATCCGCCATGTCGCTGGCCTGCTCGGGATGAGTCCGGAGACGCTGCGGCTGTGGCAGCGGAAGGTCGAGGTCGACGCCGGCGAACGCCCTGGTGTGACCAGCGAGTCGGCGGAAGAGATCAAGCGCCTGAAGCGTGAGAACGCCGAGTTGCGGCGGGCGAACGAGATCTTGAAGTCCGCGTCCGTGTTTTTCGCCAAGGAACTCGACCGTCCCACGACGAGATGATCCGCTACATCGAGCAGCACAAGGATCAGTTCGGGGTCGAGGCCATCTGCCGGGTGTTGCGCCCGGCAGTCAGTGGGTTTCTCACCAGTCGCGGCTATCGCGCCGCCGTCACCCGGCCGGCATCGGCACGGCAGGTCCGTGACGACCTCCTCGTGCCTGAGATCGTCCGATTGCATGCGGAGAACTACGGCGTCTACGGACGCCGGAAGATGCATGCCCTGCTGCGCCGGCAGGGCTGGGACGTTGGCCGGGACCAGACCGAACGGCTGATGCGCCTGGCCGAGGTCCGCGGTGTCAGGCGGGCGAAGTCGGTCTTCACGACAAAGTCCGACCCGAGCGCGGAGAAGCCGAAGGACCTCGTCCAGCGGAACTTCACCGCGCCCGGCCCGCGACAGCTCTGGGTCGCTGACGTGACCTATGTCGCAACGTGGTCCGGGTTCGCTTACGTCGCATTCGTGACCGATGTGTTCTCGCGGAGGATCGTCGGCTGGAACGTCGCATCGACGTTGAAGGCCGACATCCTCCCGCTGCGCGCGCTCGACATGGCGGCGTGGGCGGCCGGCGGGAACCTCGAGGGCCTGGTCCATCACGCCGATCACGGCTCGAACTACCTCTCGGTCGTCTACACGGACCGGATCGCGGAGCTCGGCGCGAAGCCCTCGACCGGGACCGTCGGGGACTCGTTCGATAACGCGATGGCCGAGGCGGTGAATGGGCTCTACAAGACCGAGCTCATCCGTCGTCGAGGCCCCTGGCGGACCGTCGAGCAGGTCGAGCTCGCGACGCTCGAGTACGTCTGGTGGTGGAACAACCAACGCCTCCACGGCGAGCTCGAGTACCGCACCCCGGCCGAGGTCGAGCATGCGTTCTACGCTGCCCTCGGATCAGCCCAACCAGCGACCGCTGGTCAAAGGGAACGATAGGAACAAAACTCAGGCCGAATCAACCCGCCTCCCTTCTGGAGTCAGCCCCAGTCAGCGTCCAGCTGCTTGAGGACCTCGTCTGCCGTCTTCTGCCCGGTCATGACTGCCGTCACACCGCTGCCCAGGTCGTCGTAGATCTGGGGGTTGGGCCAGTTGGTGTTACCCAGCGGACGCGTGTCGCCACCGGTGACTTTGTCGGCGACGGGCGCGTATTGCGGCAGGAAGCTCGAGGCGTCCGTGGCATTCACCGGAATTGTTCCTTGTCCATCAGCCAAGGTCTTCGCACCTTCGGCCGAAGTCACGTAATCGATAAATTCACTGACGAGCTTGGGGCTCTTTGTCTTGGCACTGGCAACCAGTCCAGTGTTCGAGCTGACGCTCAGCAGCGTGTTGACACCTTGGGGGGCGGGGAACGGGAGCACAGTCAGCGTGACCTTTCCTCCGGTTGCATCCATGATCGACTTCGCGGCGAAGCTCGGCGAGAAGAATCCGATGATCTTGCCGGTGCTGGATCCTGCGGTCAGAGCGTCGAAGCCGGCGCCCGCGGCACCAGGCTGGAAGCAGCGAGCGTCGTACATCTTCTTCAGGTACGCAAGGGTGGTCTTCCACCCTTGCGAGGTGGCGAACTTCACGTCACCGGCTGCACGTTGCTTGTTCCAGTCCGGGTTCGGACCGTAGACGACAGATGCGGCCAGCTCCATGGCGGCGATCCCAGGGTTCGCCGAGACGGAACCTGCGAGGCCGAATAGCGCTACCCCTTTTGCGGCCGCCGCGGGGCACGCCGCGATTACGTCGTCGAGGTTGGAGTCCGCCGTGATATTGAGACCGAGCTTCTTGGCGACAGCAGGGTTCCAGATAATCCCATTCACCGAGGTACCAACAGCCACGCCGTAGGTCTTGTCTTGGTACTGGTAATCCTTTTCCTCGCCCTTCGGCAGTTTTGCAGCAACTCCGCCGCCGAGCTTCAGGAGGAGGCCCGCCTTCGCGAGAGGGATTACCGAGTCGCTCGCTCCCGTGCCGGACTCGGCAATGAACAGGTCGGGCGCGCTACCCGCCTGAACACGCGTGGTGATTGCCGTGGCGTAGTTCTCGGCGGGGAGCAACTCGGTCTTGACGGTGACGCCCTTGTGCGCCGCCTCGAAGGCAGTTGCGACATCCTGGTAGAAGTGCTCGCCCGGGCCTGGGCTTCCGAACGCGAAGGTTATACTCTGCGGTTCGGGACCGGTTCCCACGGTACCTGATCCGGAGCCCGAACAGCCCGCCAGCAGGAGCGCTGCTGCGGCGGGGACCGCGATCAATGCGAGCCGGCGGTACCGGCGTGGTCGGGACTGCTTCATTGCTGAGCCTCTCACGTGACTTCACTGTCTGACCGACCCGCAGGGCCCGGCGAGCGCCGACGGCCTGTAAACCCGGCGCGCTCAAAGTTGACCACATGGACTACTCATACCCGGATCAATCTTCTGATGGTAGGCATCAGGCCCGCAGATGGCTTCCCCGAGGAGTCGGGCGAGACCGCTGTGACTCAGAAGGGCGAGGTGCAAATCAGGCAGGTCGCTAAGGCCTTCGGGATCTCGGAGTCCTGTCTGCAGCAGCGATAGTCACGGGTCGCAGACCGAGATGATGGTGGGCTGGGCCGAGGTCGGTCGCCAGCGTTGAGGCCGCGGAGCTGCAGGAGGCGCGGAACCGAATCCGTTACTCGAGTGGGATAGCGAGATCCTGTGGAGAGCGGCGGCGTATCTCACAGTCGCCGCTCTGAAGGTATCTGCCCTTATTCTTTGACCAGCCGCGAACGGAAGTCCCGCTGCGGTGGCCTGCCGGGCGCTGGGCTTCTCGAAGCAGGCGTTCTTCAAGTGGCGGAGGGACGCGGTTGCGCGGCCGGACTGGGACGACGCGCAATCGACG
Organism: uncultured Actinomycetota bacterium; assembly: GCA_963716965.1. GTDB lineage: Bacteria > Actinomycetota > Actinomycetes > Actinomycetales > Microbacteriaceae > Amnibacterium. Next base: position 1,346,325 of record CAVQUZ010000003.1, read on the forward strand.
AACCCGGAGATCGACGCTCACCGCCGCGACCCGTCGTTCGGGTACCGGTTCATCTCGGACGAGCTCCGCGACGCGGCCTGTCGGCGTCCCATCGGTGGGTCTGGCGGCTGTGCTCGCAGCAGCGGCCCTGGTCGACGTCTTCGAGGAGACGTGGCCTGAGCCGTAAGGAGGGTCCACCGGTGCACGAGTACCGGGTGCGGCGGGCGTTCACTGCACCGGACATCGACAAGCTGTGGCTGAGCGACATCACCAAGCGCCAGACGGCTGAGGAGAAGCTACAAAAAGGACTCGGCCGAACCTTCAGCAATCTCAGCTCGTCGGATAGCGAAGTCGGGCTCGTCCAATAGTACGGGTCGGCACTCCCCTGCACCTGTTGACCCGTCACGCCCTCAGATCCCGTCCTCGTTGGCCCAGATTTTCGCTATCCTCATCCACTATGGTTTCCGGTTGGCACGGGTGTGCAGGCCACGAGGCAGGGCGGTTAGGTTGACGGATGTCCGCAAGCTCGACCTGAATCTTCTGGTTGTGCTCGATTCCCTCTTAGTGGAACGGAACCTTACCCGAGCGAGCGAACACTTGGGCATGACCCAACCAGCGTTGAGCGCCGCGTTGACTAAGTTGCGAGTGTTGCTGGATGATCGGCTGCTCGATCGACAGGGACGCGAATTCTTGTTGACGCCGCGTGCCCGGGCTTTGATCCCGATTGTCGCCGACTGCATCTCCGAGGTGCAGCGAACTTTTGAAGTTCTCCCCGCCTTCGACCCGAAGACAAGTACGCGCACGTTCCTCGTATCGGCGTCCGACTATGCGCTGTCCGAGCTGATGAGTCCGTTGCACGCACTGCTTGCAAACAACGCGCCCTCCACCCGTGTCCAATTCGATGCCCTGCCCACCAACGCCTTCGTCTCTCCCGTTGACCTTCTTCGTCGCGATCTGACCATCACCGCGACGGGTCGCGGAGTGCCGGGCAAAACAGCCTCTCTGTTTTCCGACCGCTTCGTCTGTGTGGTCGACAAGACAAACCCGCGACTTCTCGGAGACAGATTCGATCTCGATGCGCTGGCAGATACCGCACAGGTGAGATCCGTCTTCGGGTCCCACGCGTCTACGCATATCGACGACATGCTGGGTGATGCGGGCATCAATCCACGCGTTGTCATGACGGTGCAAGGTTTCCTGCCTGTTCCATTCGCGGTGGCGGGTACACCGTGGGTAGGCTGGGTGCCGGAGCGGACAGCGCAACGGTACGCCGACTCCCTCGGGCTGGTGATCGTCCGGACTCCGATCGCTCCCCGGGTCCTCGTCGAAGCCGCGCATTGGCACCCGTCAAAGACCTCCGATCCGGCACTTCAGTGGCTTGTCGGCCAGATGCGCCACGCTGCAGAGATCATCGAATTCGGCGACGAGGCCTGACCTAGCCCGAAGTCCCCATGACGTTGTGAACGAGTAATGCGGGGGTCTTGCCGCCGACGCCGGATGTGGGGGCTGTGGTGGTTGTAATACTGCAGCTAGTCCGATCTCGTGCTCGGGCGAGCACCTCAATGTCGTGCGAGCCGTTAAAGTCGATGCCAATCAGAGCGATTGCAAGGACATCGTCGCCCGACATAACCTGCAACTGTTTGCGCTTTCGCACCTTCTCGCTCGGCAGGCCGTCTACGACGACCCCATGGAATTCTGACACCAGTCGGTCCTGCCCTCTCGCGTGTGGGGCGGTGGAGAGGGCGAGAGCGTGCGCCGGGCGCGCCTCTGAGTATCCCAAGATGGCAGCTCGAGCCGCCCGCCAACTCGGGGTCGACACTGTCGTCGCTTTCACCAGTTCGAAGATCTGGGCGTAGCCATGTTCCCGCCTGTCCCTGCGTCGGTCATGGAGGGCGGCTACCAGACTTCGCCGACCGCTTGTATCCCATCCTCTATGTCTCGACGCCGAGGGCGACCGCTGCACGCTTGAAGTGCATTCCAGCGAGATCGCCTGGGATTACGAGAGCAGCGTGCGCACGCTGGGTGCGGTTGGGCGGCGGCCGGCTTTCGGCTTCAATTGAGACCCGCGTCGCATGATGTTGCAGTCCCTGGATCGGACAGCTTTCATCATCGACTTCGCCGATGGGATGCACCACGTCCACTGCAAGGACACACGCATATAGCCGCGCAACGGACGGCACGGGCTCTGGGTCGCGCCTTCCGCGGGGCGATCCCCGCCGGGCCTGGGATCTCGTCTCGACCGGACACGGCGAAGTGCCGTGCGATGACTGCTTCCGCACTCTCTGCGCGTCCGCCTACACCGGTCCGATCTCGATCGAGTGGTGAGGACGCGGGGATGAATCGCCTGACTGGCACCCCAGAAACCACATTGGTCGCTGCTCTGAGACCTTTTCCAACGCCGCCTTCTCCCACCAGGTCTGATCCGCGAACCGTGGTGCTCCAGAATCGTCAGACCGCGGCGTCCATGGCCCACACGGCGCGCACGTTGGTGAACTCCAGAATGCCTTCCCGGCTGAGTTCACGACCATAGCCGGAGAGCTTGACTCCCCCAAACGGCAAGCGCGGGTCGGAGACGACCACCGCGTTGACAAATAACGCACCCGAGGATATCTGCGCCCCCAAGGCCAGGCCGCGCTGCATATCCGAGGTCCACACACTCGCAGCGAGACCATACCTTGTGTCATCGGCGAGTGCGATCGCATGCTCGGCATCGTCGGCGCGCAGGATCACCATCACGGGGCCGAACGTCTCCTCACGGAAGACCGGCATATCAGTTGTTACATCGGCCAGCACGGTCGGCGCGTAGTAGTTGCCCGCACCCTCGATCCGGTGTCCGCCCGTGACAATCCGCGCACCCATCGCGACGGATTCGCGTACCTGCCGATCGATGTCGTCCACAAAGGACGGCTTCGCCAGCGGGCCGAGCTGAGTCTCCGGATCGAGCGGATCCCCCAGCCGAAGGGTACCGACAATCTCGGAGACGCGACGCTCGAATTCGTCGACAACGCCGATCTCCACCGGGAAGCGCTTCGCACACAGGCAGCTCTGCCCGTTGTTGACGAACCGAGCGCGCACGGCGAGCGGCGCTACCGTTTCAATGTTTGCATCATCAAGCACAACGAATGGATCGGAGCCCCCGAGTTCGAGCACCGTCTTCTTCAGCGCCCGCCCGGCAGCCCCCGCGACCGATGCGCCTGCGCCTTCCGACCCCGTGAGCGTCACAGCAGCGACCCTGGGATCAGCGATGAGTTCGTCAACGACGCCGTGGGAGGCCACAACAGTTTGGAAGATGCCATCTGGGAACCCTGCTCGCACAAATAGCGATGCAATGGCTAGCGCGCAGCCGGTCACGTTGGAGGCGTGCTTGAGAAGGCCGCCGTTGCCGGCGCTGAGGGTCGGCGCGGCGAATCGGATCACCTGCCAATAGGGAAAATTCCACGGCATGACAGCAAGTACGATGCCAAGCGGCTGATAGGACACGAAAGACGCGGATGCCTCGGTCTCGACTATCTGGTCAAGAAGGAACTCTTCCGCATGATTCGCATAAAAATCGCAGGTCAGCGCGCATTTCAGCACCTCGGCGAGCGCCTCGGTTATCGGCTTGCCCATCTCCATGCTGATGAGGCGAGCGTGGACGTGGGCCTCAGCGCGCAGCAACTCGGAGACGCGTCGGAGCGGCACGACGCGCTCCGCGACCGTGAGGTGCCGCCATGCCCGCTGCGCCTCGCTGCCTCGTTGAAGGATGGCTTCCAGTTCAGCAGGATCGGCGGTCTGATACGTGTCCAGAGTGAGGCCCGTTGCCGGATCGATCGTCGTGATGGAGGTCATATCGTGGTCCTTTCGAGGGCGGAAACCCGAGCCTGGACGGCCTCTGGCTGCCCGATGATGTTCGAGATCTCTCCCAGACCCTCGATGGTCATGGCCACCTTGTCTCCGGGCTTCAACGGGGGCGGTGTACGCGTTCCCGTTCGTGCCCAGGTCTCGCTGAGCGCGCCAGTCGAGCAGGTACCCGAGCCGAGGATGTCGCCGGCCCCGACTGTCGCAGCGCGCGAGGCGTGGGCGACGAGCTGATTGAACGACCACGACATGCTGCCGCTGGAGTCGCGTCCAACCTCGACGCCATTGATCGACACCGTCATCTCTAGGGTGAGCCGGCCATCCACGAAGCGGCCGGCGAGCTCGTCGGATGTGGTGATCCAGGGGCCGATGGTCGTCGCGAAGTCCTTGGCCTTCGATGGGCCAAGGCCAACGGACATCTCCCTGGACTGCAGGTCGCGCGCCGACCAGTCGTTCATGATGCAGTAACCCGCTATAAAAGAACTCGCTTCGGCCTCGGATACGTTGCGGGCGGTGCGTCCAATAATGGCTGCGATCTCCAGCTCGAAGTCGAGCATTGACGAGTCCGGCGGTGCTGGGACGACATCGTTGGCGCCGATAACGGCCCAGGGATTCATGAAGAGGAACACCGGTGCCTCGTACCAGTAAGCGGGAACAAGGCCGTCACCAGGCTCGTTCTTCTTCATGCCCGCGATGTGCCGCTCGAAGGCGACGAAGTCGCGCATAGCTCGCGGCTCGATCGGCGGCAGCAGCCGCACCGCCCCGAGTTCGACGCGATGATGACGGCCCGCCTGCGCCTCCAACAGATTGCGCTCAGAGAGAGGCATGTTGAGCACTGTCAGGGCGTCGAGGCCGAGAGGCAGGTCATGGATGGAACCGTGCCTCACGATCCCCAGCTGAGGGAACCCGTGATGCTCGTAGCGGGCGAGTTTCATCGATGAATCAGAAGTCGAGCGTCTGGTAGAACTCACGTCTACGCTCTTCGAGCGCAGGAATCGCTTGGCCAGCTGCCCATTTCAGGAAGTGAGGGTACTGCGGGTGCGCCGCAACCGCCTCGTCGTCGGCGTAAATCTCGAAGATACGGAAGATCCGCGGTTCTGCGGGGTCCTGATAGGCCTGGTAGTAGAGGTTGCCGGGCTCCTCACGGGAAGCCGGGGCGAGGTTGCGGAGGGCCTCGAGGACCGTGACCTCTTCGCCCTCCTTGGCGATCCAGGTGGCACTGAGAACGACTGACATGTGTATTCCTTTCACGGGTTTGGATTCGCAAAGCGCGGGTGAGGTGCATCAATCGAGCAGGACTTGGAGGAGACCGGGCGGGCGACGCCCACCTCCGTAGCGCGGGCGTGGTCGCCGACTGGTCCTGCCTCAGTCAGCCGGCCTTTGGCCGTTGCGCTGGGTTTGAATTCCGCGTCATTGATCAGGTGCCGGGCGTCGGCGTCATTCCTCAAGAAGGCGCTGGTCAGCAGCGCATCGATCAACTCTGGCGCGTCGTCGCCCCATGACCCGTGGTAGGAGGGCAGTACGAGGAAGGTGATTTCGGTCGGCGCGCGGGCGTTCGCCACGTATGGTGCGCTCGTCGACGATAGTGCGACCACCATGTTCGGAGGCGCGGAAGCCACACCCTGCGCTGTGCTGGGCGAGCTCGCGCGGCTCATGCACGCCCGAGACGACCAGGCGAGTGTGCAGTCTGTCGACGTCTGCCCGGTCAGGCGCGCCGACCGAGATCAGGTCGACGCGCCTCGTTCCATCGAGCAGACCTAGGACATACGCCTCCGTCGATCCCTCCGCCGCAAGGTGGGAGCCCCTCGAACCAGGCGACCCCGTGGTGCGCACTTCAGTGACGCCCCAGAACGTGGTGTGGAAGCGGTGTTCCTGCTCGATGTCGGGCACTGCGAGAGCGAGGTGGCGCAGATGCGTGATCAAACGACGGGTCATCGTGAACTCCTCGAACATCGTTGGGACACCTTCGTCCCAGTCCACGGTAAGGACCGCCATCCCGCGGGGCCAGCCGGGAGACCGGATACCAGGCATCGCGCACCAGGCAGATTGGGCGGCCCTATTGGTGAGCCCGGCTAGCATTCGGGCCGTGACAGTCACCGGGCACGACCTCAACCTGCTTGTGCCACTGCGGGCACTACTCGAAGAGGCCAACGTGACTCGGGCGGGTCAGCGGATCAACATGGGCCAGCCCGCGATGAGCTCCATTCTCGCCAGGCTGAGGGTGGAATTCAACGACGAGATCCTGATCCGAGTCGGCCGGGAGTACGAGCTCACACCACTCGCCCGCCTGCTGCTCCCGCAGGTGCAGCATGTCCTGCCGATGATCGAACGGGTGCTGACGAACGAGCTCGAAGTCGACTCGTTCCCCAGCCACCGCACTTTCTCGGTGATGATGACCGACTACGGACTCATGCGACTCCACGACGCCATTGCCCGAGTCGCCTCCGATGCACCGACCATCCGGATCGACGTCATCCCCCTTCCCGAGCGTCCCATGGAGAGCGAAAGCGACCTGACGGCTCACGACTTCGTCGTCACGGTGCCAGGCATCGGTATCGAGGGTGAATCCGCCGACGTATCGGAGGACGAGTACGTCTGCCTCGTCGACGCCGCCAACCCGGCTCTACGCGAAGGCCGGCTCTCGTTCGAAGACTTCCTCGCCCTCCCCCAGGCGATCGCGCAGTTCGGCCGTCAGCACTTCACGCCGGCCGATCGCCGTCTGCGGGAACTGGGGATCGATCGTCGATCGCCCGACGTCGTGACTTCCAGCTTCTTCACCCTGCCCTCCATCGTTGCGGGCACGAGCCTCGTGGCGGTGGTGCCCCGGATGCTGGCTGAACGCCTGGGCCCGTCGACCGGCACGGTCGGAGTCGAAGCGCCATTCGGCGCCGTGCCGATCGACCTCAAGCTGTGGTGGCACGCGAGCCACGATGACGACCCGATGCATGTCTTGTTCCGAGAGCACCTCGTGGCCGCGCTGAACGGGGCCCCCTCCACCTCGACATAGGTGGCATCGCGCTGCGCGCGTTCCGAGGCCCCGCGCTGCCCCCTTACGGTCCTAGGTGGCAGCGACGATGTTGCCCGTTTCGGAGATTCGGAGCAGCATGACGGTCTCATCCGTGCTCGTGGTCGGTGGCGGCATCACCGGATGTATCACGACAATCGCCGTCGCACAGCGAGACGCAGTCACACACGTCGAGCCATCCGCTCGATGGACCGGAGTCAGTCACGGAATTACCGTGCAAGGCGACGCCCTCAACGTGTTCCGCGGGATCGGGGTGCTCAATCCGACCCTCCCCGCTGGTCATGGGCTCGACCAGGTGCGGACCCGCAATGCGCAGGGCGACATCGATGAAGTACTTTCGGAGTACGAGGCGCGGCGCAAACCTCGGGTGAAATTTTTCCTCGAGTCGTCGATGCAGTTCGTCGATCGGAAGATCCACCCCGACACGCCAGGGGCAAATCCCGATTGGGCCTTCGGACGCTCACCCGTCACTCTCGCGGTGCCCGCATGACCATGATCCCGAGTCACCAGCCCGCGGCGACTGTCCCCCGGCGCGTGGTCACCGGGCATGACGCGTCGGGCGTGTCCATCGTGGTATCGGACAGCATCGTGCCTGTGCACCGGTTTATGCCGCAGGACGGTGTCGGCTTCTATGAGATCTGGCAGACGGAGGACGCCCCTGCGATCATCCTGCCGGTCGAGCCGGACGATCCGACTCAGCGAACCTTGCGGGTGCCGCCTGAGCCTCGCGGCACCAAGATCCGGATTAACGAGTTCTTCCCGGGGCACCTCACAGCGGACGGAAGGCAATCGCCGATCCATCGCACGGAATCGGTCGACTACGGCATCGTGCTCGAAGGCGAGATCGTGCTCGTACTCGACGACAGCGAGGTCACACTGCGCGCCGGTGACGTCGTCGTGCAGCGCGGAACCGACCATGCGTGGGCGAACCGCACCGATTCAGTCTGCCGCGTCGCATTCATCCTGATCGGCGGTGAATTCTCCGAGCAGCTGCTCTTGTCTCTGCCTGCAGACACACGCGCGGGGCTGATGACCGATGGTCCGCACGCCCACGCCACCTCGGGCCTAGCCGATGGGGCGACGGGATGACCGCGCTCGACCACGTCGCACTGCCGGTCGACGACTTCGGTGCGCAAGCAGCTTGGCGCAGCCCGGCGCTCGGTCTCCACCGACGCGAGCGGGGCGGAATTCCGTCGATCGGTCTGCGTGTGGTGTTCCGGGTCAATCTCGACAAGGCGATCGAGCTCCTTATGCTTCCTGGATCGCAGCCGGGTTTCGGCGCGCCCGACGCGCCGACCTCCCTCCTCAATCAGGGCTACGAAAACGTCTGCCTGCGAGTTGCCGATGTGGAGGGCGCGTATGTGGAGCTCCTCGCAGTGGGGGCTACATCGAGGATGCGCCCCGGGGCGTCTCCAGTGGCAGGTGCTCGCATCGCCTTCGTCGCCGACCGAGAAGGCAACTTGATCGAGAAGGACCGCCCCGGCCCCCCAGGAAAGTTGGCGCCATGAACTACCCGGGACTCGCTGGCAGGATCGTTGTCGTCACCGGAGCGGCAGGCGGGCAGGGCGCCGCAGAAGCACTTCTACTCGCCGAGGCGGGGGCCCGCGTCTTCGCCACCGATATCGCGGCTCAGGGACCACATTCCTACCCTTCGTTCGGCATCGAATACCGCCGGCTGGACGTCTCCGTCGAGTCGGACTGGGCCGCCCTGGCGACCGAGCTGGAAGCGGTTTCGGCCGATTCCGGACCGGTGAGGGGGCTGATCAACAATGCAGGGATCACACACCGCGCGCGCCTGGGGAGCACCGCCCGCACAGAGTGGGATCGCGTCTTCGCGGTCAACGTCACCGGGGCGATGCTCGGCATCCAGGCACTTGCGCCGCTGATGGGCGCCGGATCATCGATCGTAAATATCGGCTCGGCGGCGGGTCTCACCGCGCACTACACCGCCGCGTACACCGCTTCAAAGTGGGCCATCCGCGGGCTGACCCACGTTGCAGCGACAGAGTACGGGCCGCGCGGAATCCGCGCGAACATCGTCCATCCCGGCTTCATCGAGACCGAGATGACTGCCAACGCGCCCGGTGCGATGCGGGCTGCCCAGCTCGATCTCACCCCGCTCGAGCGCCTCGGCCAGGCCGACGACGTCGCGCAAATAGTCGTCTTCCTGGTGTCGGATGCCGCGGCATACATCTCCGGAGCGGAAATCCCCGTTGACGGCGGCTACACCTCCTCGTCGGGCGTCAAGTACATGGCCGATCGAATCGCATCCGGCGTGGCAGCGCCGGTCGCCCCTCCCCCGACCTCTTAGGAGTTGCAATGTTCATGTACTTCCCGACGAACTACGTCTGGAGCCTGTCCATAGTCGCGACACTCAACAACGGCGGCTTCATCGACGAGGTCGACCGCGCCTGCAAGCCGGTGCTACTGGCCGCCCAGAACGGCGACGACGCCGGGACCGAAGAGTTCTATGCGGCCTGGTCGGTCGTCGCCGATCGGCTCATCGCGAAGGCAGAGGACGACGTGGCGCGCGGGCGTCGGATCGGCGCGGGCCAGACTTATTACCGGGCCTCGCTCTACACCTCGCAGGCCGAACGGCTGCAGTCGCCGAAATGGGAGGGCCGCAATACCGCGTACCAGAAGTCGATCGACCTGCTGCTCCAGCACGTCGAGTACTCCGGGGTCCCGCTGACCCCGGTCGAGATCCCCTACGAGGACACCACGCTGCCCGGCTACTTCTACCGGGCCCCCGGTGGCGGCCCGCACCCTGTCATCATCCAGTGGAACGGCCTCGATTCGACCAAAGAGATGATGTATTACTCGGGCTTTCCGCAGATGCTTGCGGAGCGCGGCATCTCGACCCTGATGGTCGACACGCCCGGATCCGGCGAAGCCCTTCGCCTGCGCGGCCTCGCGGCCCGCTACGACACCGAGGTATGGGCCGCCGCCATCGTGGATTTCGTTGAGGCGAACGCATCTCGGCTCGGCGCGGACCCCGAGCGGCTCGGCATCGTCGGCTGGTCGCTCGGCGGCTATTACGCCCCGCGCGCCGCCGCATTCGAGAAGCGGCTCAAGCTCGCGGTGGCGTGGGGTGCCAATCACGATTGGGCAGCCGTCCAGGAGGCCCGGCGCAACCGGGAAGGCGAGAACCCGGTGCCGCATTACTGGGAGCACGTGTTCTGGGTCTGGGGCGCGAGCGACATGGCCGACTTTATCGAGAAGATCAAGGGGATGCATCTCAACGGGGTCGCCGAGCAGATCACCGTCCCGCTGCTCGTCACCCACGGTGTACAAGACCGGCAGATCCCGGTTCGCTACGCGCACGAGACCTTCGATCAGGCCATCAACAGTCCGAAACGGGAGCTGCGGTTGTTCGACGACCCCGAAGGCGGCGTTGAGCACATCTCCATCGACAACATGCCCTATGTTGCCGGGATCATAGCCGACTGGATCTCCGAGACTTTCCAGGAACTGTGACGTGGCAATCGCTCGAGGGAGAGTTCAATGACGCTTGATCGCAAGCCGACAGATCTCGTCGACTTCGTCGATGTCGAGCAGCTCCGCGATGTAGCCGAGCCCGCGATGCCGGAGGCCTACCGGGACTTCGTAAATAATGCCGGGATGGCGGAGACGCTGATGGGCGATCTGGCAGCGTGGGGCGAGCTCCGACTCCGGCCGCGCGCTCTGACCGACGTGAGCCGGATCGACACCACCACCACCGTCCTCGGGCAGAGGATCGCCATGCCGATCATCACGGCGCCATTCACCGGATCGACATTCGTGCACGACGAGGGCGAGGTCGCCACGGCTCGTGGCGCCGCGGCCGCCGGCACGATCAGCACGCTGAGCATGATGGGCTCGAAGGCTCCGGAGGAGGTCGGGGCCGAGGCAGCCGGTGGCTACTGGCAGCAGCTCTACTGGGTCCGCGATCGATCGATCCTGAAGGACATGGTCGACCGCGCGGTGGACTCCGGCGCGTCCGCCGTCTGTCTCACTGTGGACCTGCCGGTCATGCCGGCCTTCCCCGCTCGGATGCGGACGGCATTCGAGACCCTTCGTGCGGAGGGGGGCCACGGGGACCATGCGATGTACGTGTTCCGCGACTATCGCGACAGACTCGGCGGCGCGATCTTCGATCCGAGCGTCACGTGGTCGGACCTCGAGTGGCTCGCAGGTCTGTCCGCCCTGCCGCTCATCCTCAAAGGGATCATCCGCCCGGACGACGCGATCCTCGCCAACCAGCACGGTGCCGCAGCGATCATCGTGTCGAACCACGCCGGGCAGGCACTCCGGTTCTCGATGCCGGTCGCGCACGCGTTGCCCGCGATCGTGGACGCTGTCGGGAACGATCTCGAGGTGCTCGCTGACAGCGGCATCCGGACGGGTTCTGACGTGCTGCGAGCCCTCGCGCTCGGCGCCAGGGCAGTCCTCGTCGGCCGACCAACCCTCTGGGCGCTAGCGGCCGGGGGCGCCGAGGGCGTAGAACGAGTGCTGCGGATCCTCGCCGACGAGCTGGCAGGAGCCATGGCCATCACCGGCGTCACGCGGGTCGTCGACATCGACTCATCCGTGCTCGCCACGCGGTTCGCCGCAGTGAGCGTCGAGCGATGACCGGCCGTGCTTTTCGCATCGGCATCCTCGGCGCAGCGGCCATCGCCGAGAGGGCGATCGTCGATCCGGCTCGAGGGCTCGATGGGGTCAGCGTTGAGGCGATCAGTTCGCGAGGCCCCGCGCGTGCCCGCGCACTCACTTACGGGCGAGTGAACCCCGAGGCGACTGCCCAACCCGTAGGATCTCGCCAACGGTCGAGGAACTGCTGCTCACCCGCCGCGCCCATTTCCCGGCGCGTGCGCTTCAGGAGCCAATCCCGGTAGCCGGGATCCATGGGCGCAGCGCTTCGAAGAATCACGTCCCCTGAGTTCCTCCCGTAGGTAACGATGTCCGAAAGCGGCACCGAATAGCTTGCGAGCAAGCCCGCAATCACCGCGCCTGCAACGAAAAGAAGCCTGCTCAGGCCGCGCCCCCGCACATCCACACGAACTCCAAGCGTTTCCTCTGCAAGCGGCTCATCACCGATTTCCGGACCGTCTCGGGAGATCCGATGCCGAGCTTCTCCGCGACGGAGCGCATCGCTTCCCACTCGCCTCGACCGTCCCGCACGGACTCTTGAACGAGCCGGACAGCCCGCTCCCGAAGCTCAGCCGGGTACTGACGCCCGTTGACCATGACTCCATCCTTCCCAAAGGTCGGAGTCTCCGGACACGCCGGGGCGATTCAAACACCCCTCCAGGACATCGTCACTCACCATCCGCTCATGGACGGGCGGTCCAACGCCGAGTTCTATCCGGATCTGGTGCAACCGGACGACATCGTGATGCGGAAGACCGGGTTCTCGGCCGTCACGAACGGGAATCTGCTCGAGATCCTGGCCGAACACGCATGGGACACCGTGGTCATCGGCGGCCTGACCACGCCGATCTGCGTCGGACTCACCTCGGACGCGCTGAGCCTCGCCGGGATCAAAGTGGTCATCCTCGAGGACGCGTGCGCCTCGCAACCATTCGACGGGTTCTCGGCCGAGGACGCGCACGCTTTCGCCCTGGCACGATTCCGGTACCAGTTTGGTCAGACCATGACCACCGACGAGTTCAACATCGCCATCCACAACCCCTCGGCAACTCGATAGGGACCGATACGCGGCGCAAGAAGCAAACCCTCTGACACCGCGCTCGGCATGGTGAAGCCGCCAAAAATCTCGGGCGACTCCGGTCTCACCCCCCTGGTCGTGAGACCGAACTAGCATCTGGCGATACTGGGAATGTGCATCGCGACGCGCTCGGTCTCGACGCGAACCGTCCAGGAGGCCGTGCCGCGTTGCGGGCGGGCTTCGTGGGCGGGCGGGGCTGGTAGGTCCACACAACATGTTGCGGTCTTACGGACTGCGTGGTACTACATATGGGTGCCGGTCGAAGCAGTTGCTCTTGAAATCGGGAGCCGCAGCGCCTCGATCGGCGGAACCGCCGGTCCTGCCAAGTTGGCAGGACCGTAGAACCTCGGAACATCTCGGCTGGCCTGAGCTGCCGCTGGTCTCATCGGCTCATTCTCGTTGGGTCGATTCCCAGGCCGGGTGCGGGTGACCAAACGGGTTGAGCCGCTGTCGCCAGATGCTGCGCCACGGCAAGTGCGGTTGCTGCGTGGAGCGCGTCGGTGCGCTGTGCGTCCGACTCGGCCGCGTCGCCGAGCGGTCGGGCCCCGCTGATCGCGTACCGCTCGCGGTAAGCAGGCGACGATCTGCGCTTGGTTTCGCCACTGAGCCGCGTGATGCGGGTCGCTCGGCGGTGTGCCGAGCGCGCGGATCCACGGTTCGTCGGTCGCGGAGGGCTGCGTCGGCGAGGGCGGCAGCGCGCTGCTCGATGAGGCGGGCGCGCACGTCGAGCGCCTGCCGCATCTCAGCATCCACCGGTCCACGGACGTCGGGAATGAGCCCGGCGATCAGGCGGGGCCGTAGTCGCGCTCGACCGCTCCCGGTGCGGTGGGTGGTCGCGCGGATGATGCGGGCGTCGAGGACCGCCGCGATGTCGTCCGCGTCCTCGAACCCCCGGACGGTGACGACCCGCGGGAGGAGCGTGTCGACGTCGTGGTGGTGGGCTTCCGCGCGACGCAGGGTCGCGGTCAGCGGCCCGAACGCGTCGGAGGCGACGACCGCGTCCGCTTGATCTGCCGTGAGCGGGCTTGAGCGGATCAGGGCGACCCACCGGTCGTGCTGCGCGGCGGTCGCGATGGTGTCGTACTCGGCCGCGAGCTGCGCGATGCCACCCCACCGGTCCTGCTCGGTGCGGAGGGCCGCGTGCGCGGACTGCTCCGCGCCGACATGGGCCAGCACCCCGGTCAGCACCGACCTCGCCGTCTTGCCCGGGTCGTCGGCGGGGTGCGGGACCGCATGTCCGGGGTCGGGGTGGTCGGTGGTGACGTAGGCGATGTTCGACTGCCTGCCGCGGGTCATCGACACGTAGAGGCTCTCCCTCGTGCTGGAGCCGGTGATTACGGTGTGAGCGGTGTCGACCGTGATGCCTTGCGCGCGGTGCGCGGTGACCGCGTACCCCAACTCGACATGCCCTGCCACGTAGGCGGCGGGGAGGACGACGACCCCGCCCAGGCGTCGCCCGACCGGGCGCACTCCCACCGACCCATCGCCACGGACCTTGACCACGGTCCACCGGTCGCCGTTGCGCACCCACGAGGTGCGGGTCCGGAGGCGCCGGTCGTTGCGCCGCGTGACCACGACGTCGCCGACCGACAGGGTGCGTGTCGTCGTGCAGGGCGACGCCGGGGCCGGCGGCGACCACACCGGCACGGGTGCGGTCTTGCTGGGCGCGGAGGTTCAGCTCCCGGACCGTGTCTCCGGCTTCCGCGATCAGCACCGAAGTCCGACCAGCGGCGGTATCGGCCCGCCAGGCGGCGTACGCGGACCCGATCGTGGTCTCGGTGTCCCCGCCCACGATCCGGTCCTGTCCCTGGTAGGTGTCGATGACGGCCGGGTCTCCGGACCGGAGCGCGAGGGACGCGGTCTTCTCCCACTCGTGGGCGAAGCGGTGCACCACCTCAAGGGTCGGCGGGTCCTCCCGGTCGCTGGCCAGGAGCGCGAACGCCCCACCGGCATCCACGGCTTGCAACTGACCCGCGTCCCCGACCAGGAGGACCTTCGCTCTCGCAGCCGCGGCTCGGGTTGCGATTCGGTGGAGGGTGGCGGTGCCGGCCAGGGACGCCTCGTCCACGATCACGAGCTGACCCGCCCGGAACCCGGGAGTGCCGGTGGGGTGGTCGTGGAGCCACTTCGCGGTGTTCTCCGTCCCGATACCGAGCTCTGCTCCCAGGACCGCGGCAGCGGCGGCCGAGGGCGCCAACCCGACCACGCTGCCCGGCCCGTGCTGTCGCCTCCCACACGGTGCGGAGGTGGCGCATCGCGGTCGACTTCCCCGACCCCGCCGGCCCCACCAACACATCCACCACCCGCCCAGACGTCGCGACCGAGGTCAACGCGGCGACCTGATCGGCACCCAACCGCCGCTTGCCAGGTCCTGTCTGCGTGAATTTGGGGAGAGAGCGTGAATTCACGCACGGGCCCGAGACATCCCGAGCCAGAGCGAGGAGCTCGTCCTCGATGTCGAGGAGGCGTTGCGAGGAGAACACCACCGAATGCGCCGGCCGGAACCGTGAACTCCCATCCGCCCGCCGGAACACCGTCGGCGTGACGGCGTACTCGGGGGGCGTCAACCGCAACGAGACCCGCTCCGCCTCCCCCACCACCCGAGACACGAACACCTCCCGATCCGCCGCGGTCGCGAACCGCAGCCCCATCGACTGTCGGGCCGCTTCCGCGACCAGGTTCCAGTGCCGCCACGTCGACCGCTTCTCCCCCACCACCGCAACCACCCGGGCACCCATCCCAGCGACCTCGGCATCGGTCAGGTCGCCGGCGGTCAGCAGCACCGGGTCTCCACCGCCTGCGATCCCACGCGACCACGCGGCCGCGTCGCCGTCGAGGATCGCCCCGGCCCGCGCCCGCCACCCCGCAGTCAGCTCCGCCAGGGACCGGACCTGCTTCTCCGGCCGGGTCGACAGGGTCGCCTGCTGCCGCAACTTCACGATCACCGCACGCGACGGACGTCGCCCGTGCTCGACCAGGTACCGGTCGATCAGCTCATCGGTCGCCGTGTTGATCCGGGTCGAGCGGGTCGAGAACGCCCCCAGCAACGCCGTCGGTACCCCGCGGATGTCCCAGCCTGGGTTCCGGTCACGGCCACGCGAGCGCTGCTCCCAGGTCACGCCGAGGGTGCGGGTGAGCTCGTCCGCGAACAGCCCCTCGTGCAACTCCGACAACGCCACGACAGCGGCGTGCATCGGGCGGCCGTCCACCGCCCGCCACTTCCCATCCAGCACCGTCTGCACCTTGTTCGACACCACCACATGCGTATGCAGATGCGGATCCCCAGCCCGGGAGTCGAAGTGATCGAATGCCGTCGCGATCAGACCGGTCACATCCATCTGCGCCACCGCCCCGGTCCCGTCGCTCGCGCCGACCCGGGTCGCGGCGACCTCCCGCTCCATGAACGCCACCACCTCGCCCACTGCCCGGTGATGCGCCGCAACGATCGCTTCCTGCATCGGCGCGTCCGCGACCGCCCACAACACCGACGCGGACTTCGGAACCGAGAACGTGAAATCGAACCCCGCCACCGCACGCCGCGCGTCCGCTCCGCCCTCCTTGAACACCCGATACGCCCGCCCGAGCGGCTCACCCGTCACCGGATGCCGGCCCGGACCCGATCAGCAGCTGCAACTGCTCCTCCGTGACCACGTCCCGGACCGTCGGGGCACCCTCGCCCAGACGACGGGAGCCCACCCCCGACCCACCAACCCGGCAGGGTTGCCGACCTCCGCGTAGTACCGCGTCAACGGGGTCGACAACGCCCGATCACCATCGCCCGCCGCGACGGACTTCAACAGATACCGGTACCCGTCCCCAGCCGACATCACCCGCATCGACACCGTCACCCGCAACCACCCATGACAGGCAGGTGCGCCGGCCAGGACAGCTACGACCGATCACGCCTCTTGCAACCGAGGCGCCGCTTGCGCGGCGAGTAGCGGTGCGGGTACCCAGCGCCGATCGTGGCGGACCCGCTGACGCCCCGGGGAGTCACCACACCGAGGGCAACGGGTCGGAGGCCGAAGACGGCAATTCGCTGAGGTGCTGGGTCGCTCGCTGATCGTGGGACGGGCGCCAGATCAAGGCGCCGGCGCCCTTCCCAGGGCCGTCCGGTCACACGTCTTTCGGGAACACCTGGTCCAGGAGCGCGGCCGTCGCGGGATTCACCATCTCGCTCCGTCGGATGTAGTGCTGGATCGTGATCTTCGAGTCGGTGTGACCGAGCAGCTCGGCAGCGAGCTCCACACCCGCGAGTTCGTGGACGGCGGTCGCGACGGTGCGTCGAAAGAGGTGCGGGGTGACGCCGCTGATCCCGGCGTGGTCCATGACGTGTCGAAGCTGGCGTCGGACGTTGTTCGTGGTCAAGGGGGTGTCGTCTCGGCTGACGAAGAGCAGCGCGTCCGGTGCGGCGTTATTCAAGTGCGCGAGGCGGCGGCGAACTGCCTCGGCGGTGAACGTCGGGACCGCGACGGTGCGGCGGGATTTGGCGGTCTTTGGATGGTCCTGCCGGTGGGTGTCCTCCCCCTTGCGGCTCACGATCGTGCCGGCCAGCCGGATCGAAGGCGCGCTCGAGGTGATGTCGATGTCGCATCGGCGGATGGCAAGGACTTCCCCGATGCGGGCAGAGGTGCCGAGCATGACCTCGACGATCGCGCCGAGCTGTCCGTCCGGCCTCGGACCGGACAGTGAGAGTCCGGCCTCCCAGTGCGCGATGGCGAGCCGGATCGCCCGCACCTCCTGCGGGGTCAGCGCGTCGGGGGTGTGCGGCGGGCGGTGCAGGCGTGCGACGTGGTCCATCGGGTTGCGTTGCAGGACCTCGTGCCGGACGGCGAGCGCGAGTGCGAGTCGCAGCACGACGCGGGCCTGCTTCGCCCGGCTGTAGCTCTGGCCGGCGAGCTGTTTGAGGAACCGGTCGCAGCGGGCGACTCCGATCTCCCGCAGTGTCAGGTGCATGAAGACCGGCAGCACGAGCGTGCGCATGTTCCGCTCGTACAGCTGCCTGGTCGTCTTGGAGATACGGCCCTCGAGATCGAGGTCCTCCAGCCAGTACGCCACCAGGTCCCCGAACGGACTCTCCGGGCTCAGCGCGGACGAGGCGGGCTGGAACGACGCCCGCTCCGCGAGCTTGCCCCGCAGTGCGTGATCGGCGGCCTTGCGGTTCGCGCCGGTCGCCTGCACCAGGCGGCGTTGACCGTCCCAGTCCCGGAAGCGTGCTCGAGCGATCACGGCGCCGCCTGGGCGAGTCAGGTAGCTGATCTCGCCGAACGCGCCGATCTCCAGACGAGGGCGGGTCACGGCGTCACCGCGACGTCTCGGGGCCGGACTCGCGCTGCAGCGCGACCCAGCTCTGCACGTCGGAGAGCGCGAACTTCAGGTGCTTGCCGAAGCGGTGCGCCACAGGGCCGAGGCCTCGGGTGCGCCAGTCGTACACGGTCGAGATCGGGACGCCGAGGTAGCTCGCGAGCTCGCTGACATCCAGCATCGGCTCCAGCCCCAGGCGGCTGGCACGGTCGTCGGTATCCATGCACAGCAGGTGCGCCGGCCGGTGCGCACCGCTCCGGAGGCGACCGGAGCGAACCTCCCGCCACCGGACGGCAGGGGCTCGGATCCGCCCTCGGAAGGGGTATGGTAAGTGATGACCAAAGTGATGACTTGAGCAAATGTGACAACCAAAAAGTCCCGGAAACCGTTGAGTTTCCGGGACTTCGCGGTCGGGCTGACAGGATTTGAACCTGCGACCCCCTGACCCCCAGTCAGGTGCGCTACCAAGC
>CAVQUZ010000004.1:0-208574 GCA_963716965.1 uncultured Actinomycetota bacterium
CGGGTCCCGACCGCCTGGTAGTAGCGCGTCAACGGTGTCGAGAGCAGCCGATCACCATCCCCCACCGCAACCGTGCGCAGCAGATAGGAGCAGCCATCCCCCGCGGACATCACCCGCATCGACACCGTCACCCCACACCACCTCCTCGACGGACAGGTGTGCACGACGACGCGAAAACAGCGCGTCAACCCGGGTTGACGCGCCTCATCTGCAAGACGCGTGGCGGACTCGATGAGCTCGACGGGGTTATCGCGGTGTGCGAGGTGGCGGGGGTCGAGTCCGGTTCGGTGGATGAGTTAGACGTGGGGGCTGCTGGCTGGTGAGGCGTACGGGATGGGTGGCGAGTGACGTGGGCAAGTCGTGCGGCGTCCGACCCGGCCGGCGAAATCCCCCGTCCGCCGGAGCTGGCGTTGCCCATCGAGGCGCTCGGTCACCTGCACACGGCTTCTGCTGAACCAGGCTGTCATCGCCGCGAAATCGACTTACCCGTAGGCGATCACGTCGCCGCGACCGCGGAACCCGTGACGCAGGAACCGCGTTCCGCGTGCTCGCGCAGCGGGCGGACCGCGTTGCGCCCGCTGTCGCGTTCACCTGCGTGCTCCTTGCAACTGACAGATGGTCTCGATCAAGTCGCGATGGTGCGCGCTCATTGCGGCCGTCGCCGCATGGCGACGAACGGCGGCCATAGCGCCGTAGGTGTCCGATTGGGGTGGGTCACGGGATGAGGCATTTGGCTGGGTTCCCGCCCCAGTGTCGCCGCCCACACCGACCATCTCGCAGGACCATTCCGCCTGCGGAAGCGTCCTGATCGAGGCGGACGAGCTCGCGACCGCTTGCCAGTGCGTGGTACGGGCGGCCTTGAACCGATCCTCCGCTCACCGGCCAGCGCGTCGTCCAGAGCAACGCCGCCAACAACGCTCGACCGAGCGCAGTCACGCTGTCGAGATCGGTGTGCTGCACCGGTCTGGGCGTTGCCCGGTGCGTTGCTGGCGTTGCTCAGCGCGTTGCTGGAGTTACTGGGCGCGTTGCCGGCGCGTTTCTTTCGCCGACCCTCTCGACATGACCGCTGTCCTGGGTGAGGCTGTCGACACCACGCGCTGGCGGGCCTAGCACTGCCGTTCGGCGCATCCCCGCGGTCGGATCGAGAGGAGCACACCGGTATGGACGAGTCGACGCGCTGCCCCGAGGTCTCGGGCGCCGTGTGCCCCTCCGAGCCATCGGGTTTGCGTGGGCAGCTCGGTTCGACCTCGGTGCCGTCGCGCCTCCACCAGTCGGTCGCCGCCACGGATGTCCGTCGTGCATCCCGGCGGGACAAAATGCCTGATCAGACGGTGCCGCCACCGTGGCGGCACCGTCTGATCAGCACATCGTTGGCTCCGGTCTCAACGGTCGTCGGGTCGCGGATCCCTCGGGAAGGCCTGATCGAGCAGCGCTGCGGTGAGCGGATCCACCATCTCGCTGCGGCGGATGTAGTGCTGGACCGTGATCTTCGAGTCCGTGTGCCCCAGGAGCTCCGCTGCGAGCTCGACGCCGGCCAACGCGTTGATCGCGGTCGCGGCCGTTCGCCGGAACTTGTGTGGAGTGACGTCCTCGATGCCGGCCAGCTCGAGGACGTGCCGCAGCTGCCGTCGAACGTTGTTCGTCGTCAACGGGCCGCCGTCCCGGTTACAGAACAGCAGCGCATCGGGCGAGTGATCGTCGAGGCGAGCGAGACGCCGCCGTACGGCCTCCGCGGTGAAGGTCGGGATCGCCACGGCGCGACGGGACCGGGCGGTCTTCGGGTGATCCTGCCGATGGGTGGCTTCGCCGTTCCGGCTGATGATCGTGCCGCAGATCCGGATGAGACGGTTCAAGGTGGTATGTCCAGGTCGCATCGGCGGATGGCGAGGACCTCGCCGATGCGCGCCGAGGTGCCGAGCATGACCTCGACGACGGCGCCGAGCTGGCCGTCCGGCCTCGGACCGGACAGTGAGAGTCCGGCCTCCCAGTGCGCGATGGCGAGCCGGATCGCCCGACCTCGCGGGGTCAGCGCGTCGGGGGTGTGCGGCGGGCGGTGCAGGCGGGAGACGTGGTCCATCGGGTTGCGTTGCAGGACCTCGTGCCGGACGGCGAGGGCGAGTGCGAGTCGGAGCACGACGCGGGCCTGCTTCGCCCGGCTGTAGCTCTGGCCGGCGAGCTGTTTGAGGAACCGGTCGCAGCGGGCGACTCCGATCTCCCGCAGTGTCAGGTGCATGAAGACCGGCAGCACGAGCGTGCGCATGTTCCGCTCGTACAGCTGCCTGGTCGTCTTGGAGATACGGCCCTCGAGATCGAGGTCTTCCAGCCAGTACGCCACCAGGTCTCCGAACGGACTTTCCGGGCTCAGCGCGGACGAGGCGGGCTGGAACGACGCCCGCTCCGCGAGCTTGCCCCGCAGTGCGTGATCGGCGGCCTTCCGGTTCGCGCCGGTCGCCTGCACCAGGCGGCGTTGACCGTCCCAGTCCCGGATGCGTGCTCGAGCGATTACGGCGCCGCCTGGGCGAGTCAGGTAGCTGATCTCGCCGAACGCGCCGATCTCCAGACGAGGGCGGGTCACGGCGTCACCGCAACGTCTCGGGGCTGGACTCGCGCTGCAGCGCGACCCAGCTCTGCACGTCGGAGAGCGCGAATTTGAGGTGCTTGCCGAAGCGGTGCGCCACAGGGCCGAGGCCTCGGGTGCGCCAGTCGTACACGGTCGAGGTCGGGACGCCCAGGTAGCTCGCGAGCTCGCTGACGTCCAGCATCGGTTCCAGCCCCAGGCGGCTGGCACGGTCGTCGGTATCCATGCACAGCAGGTGCGTCGGCCGGTGCGCGCCACTCGGAGGCGACCGGAGCGAACCTCCCACCATCGGACGAGGGGGGCTCGGATCCGCCCTCGGAAGGGGTTTGTGATGACCAAAGTGATGACTTGAGCAAATGTGACAACCAAAAAGTCCCGGAAACCGTTGAGTTTCCGGGACTTCGCGGTCGGGCTGACAGGATTTGAACCTGCGACCCCCTGACCCCCAGTCAGGTGCGCTACCAAGCTGCGCTACAGCCCGCGACGGCTCCGGCGGGATCGCCGCCGGAGCCTCCGACAGTGTAGCGGCGCGCGCTGCGGCGCGGGAATCGTCGACCCGAACGGGGTCTCGCCGTCGGGACAGGCGCACGACGGCAGCCGCATCGATTGCCTGCCGAGTCCGCCGACGACGATGATGACGGGGTCCCGTGAGGTCACGCCGGGCCCGGTCCGGGAGGGAGCATCCCCGCATGGAGGAGACCCGTACGACGGTCGCGATATCGGGCGGTGGACCCGCCGGCGTCATGCTCGGGCTGCTGCTCGCGCGCGCGGGCGTCGAGACGACCGTGCTCGAGAAGCACGCCGACTTCCTACGCGACTTCCGCGGCGACACCGTGCATCCCTCGACCCAGCTGATCCTTGCGCAGCTGGGTCTCACCGGGGATTTCGAGACGATCGTGTGCGGACGCATGCCGGCGATCGACTTCTCGACGACCGAGACGCCGCTGCTGCACGCCGAGTTGTCGACGGTCGCTCGCCGACATCCGTTCCACGAGATCGCGCTGGCGCCCCAGTGGGATCTGCTCGACCTGCTCGTGCGGCACGCGCGGCGGTATCCGACGTTCCACCTGTGCGTGCAGGCGGAGACGGTGGAGGCGGTCGTCGAGCACGGCAGCGTGCGGGGCCTGCGATTCAGACAGGACGGCGAGACCCGCGAGCTGCGCGCGGTGCTCACCGTCGATGCTGAAGGCCGCGGATCGGTGGTGCGGTCCGCGGTCGGCTCGCCCGTGGTGTCGATCGGCTCCCCCATCGACGTGCTCTGGTTCCGCATCGACCGTCGGGAGGGAGATCCGGCGAGCCTGCGGGGCACGATCGGGCACGGCGGCGCCGTCGTCGCCGTCAACCGCCAGGACTACTGGCAGGTCGCCCTCGTCGTGCGCAAGGGAACGGATGCGCGCATCAGAGCCGCGGGGCTGCCAGCCTTCCGCTCGCGGGTCGCGGAGATCGCGCCGTGGACCGAGGACCGGCTCGAATCCGTGCACTCATGGGACGACGTGAAGCTGCTCTCGGTGACCATCGACCGGCTGCGGCGGTGGTGGGGCCGAGGGATCCTCGCGATCGGCGACGCCGCGCACACGATGTCGCCGATCGGCGGGGTCGGCATCAACCTGGCGGTCGCGGATGCGGTCGCGTCGGCGAACCTGCTGTCGGGCCGGTTGTTGCAGGCGCAGGCCGACCCGCGGCGGTTCGACAAGACGCTCGACCCGGCGATTCTCCGCGGTGTGCAGCGCCGCCGGTTCGCCAGTGCCGCGGTGGTCCAGGCGGTGCAGTCGGCCGCCCAGAACCGCATCCTCGCGATGACCGGATCGGCGGGGTCGCTGACCCCGCCGCCGATCGTGCGCATGCTTCTGCGCAGCGCGCTCACCCGGATCGTGCCGCGCCTGTTCGCCTACGGCCTGGTCCAGGAACGCATCCGCTGACCGCCACCCTGCGCAATTCAGGAGTTCCGGCCGAATTCAGGAGCCGGACGGGGCCGAGGTCCTGAATTCGGCATCATCTCCTGAATCGGGCAGGGGAAAGCCCGCGGTCAGACGGCCTGCTCGAGTTCGGCGACCTCGTCATCGGTCAGGGTGATCGAGGCGGCCTTCATGTTGTCCTCGAGGTGCGCGACCGTCGACGTGCCGGGAATCGGCAGCATGACCGGCGACCGGTGCAGCAGCCACGCGAGCGCGAGCTGGGACGGCGACGCGTCATGCTTCTTCGCCAGCTCGTCGAGCTTGCCGCCCTGTCGGGCGAGCTTGCCCGTCGCGAGCGGGAACCACGGGATGAACGCGATCCCCTGCTCGGTCGACCAGTCGAGCAGCGGCTCGGCATCACGCTTCGCGAGGTTGAAGAGGTTCTGCACCGAGACGATCGTCGCGATCTTCTGCGCCTGCTTCACCTGGTCGACGGTGACCTCGGACAGGCCGATGTGCCGGATCTTGCCCTCGTCCTGCAGCTTCTTCAGCTCGCCGACCTGGTCCTCCAGCGGCACCTTCGCGTCGATGCGGTGCAGCTGGAACAGGTCGATGCGCTCGAGCTTCGAGTCGGCGCAGGCTCATCTCGGCCTCCTGGCGCAGGTACTCGGGACGCCCGACGGGTGGCCACACGTTCGGCCCGGTTCGCGTGAGCCCCGCCTTCGTCGCGATCACGACGCCGTCCGCGTAGGGATGCAGCGCCTCGGCGATGAGGTCCTCGGCGACGTACGGGCCGTAGGAGTCGGCGGTGTCGATGAAGTCGACACCCGAGCTCGACCGCTCGCTGCAGCACGCGGACGGCCTCGTCGTGGTCCTTCGGCGGGCCCCAGACGCCCGGTCCGGTGAGCTGCATGGTGCCGTACCCGAGGCGGTGGACCTCGAGGTCGCCGCCGATCGTGATCGTGCTGGTGTCCTGCGTCGTCGTGGTCATGCCCTCAGCCTGACGGCCGAATCTGAACAGCGCTCCCAGGTGGCGCTGCATGCGCACTCAGCAACGTATACGGCGCCGCACCCGGAGGATGCGGCGCCGTCGAAGGGCTGCCTGCTACTGCGCGACCTCGGCGGTCTGCTCCGCCGCGTCGGCCTGCTGCTTCGCCCACTGCTCGCGGACGTCGTCCATGTCGAGGGCCTGCACCTGCTCGATGAGGCTCTCGAGCGCCTGACCGGGCAGCGCGCCCGGCTGGCCGAAGACCGGGATGCCGTCGCGGTAGATGATGAGCGTCGGGATCGACGTGATGCCGTACATGGCGGCCAGCTGCTGCTGGTCCTCCGTGTCCACCTTGGTGAACTTGATGTCGG
Organism: uncultured Actinomycetota bacterium; assembly: GCA_963716965.1. Taxonomy (GTDB): domain Bacteria; phylum Actinomycetota; class Actinomycetes; order Actinomycetales; family Microbacteriaceae; genus Amnibacterium. The sequence goes on from CAVQUZ010000004.1 coordinate 5,833, forward strand.
GGTGGGTCTCACTCGACTGCTCGAAGACCGGAGCGAACTGGCGGCACGGACCGCACCAGGCGGCCCAGAAGTCGATGAGGACCGTGCCGTCGGCGACGGTCTCGTTGTGGTTGTCGAGGGTCAAGGTCTGCGTGGCCATGGTCTAGTGAACCGCCTTCACCTGGATTGCATTCCAATTCCCCTCCGACTGGTTGCGAAGTGTGACGCCCGCGCGGCGGGTTCTCAGGCGGCGCGCGGCTACGCTCCCGTCGGCTCGTCGGAGCCCACCAGGACCGCCCACCAGGACCGGAGGACACCGTGACCCACCGCACCATCGCCGACCAGGTCGACGAATTCAACGTCGGATTCAACGCGCAGATCGGCCCGCGCCTCGCGGGCGTCTTCGCCGGTGAGCAGCACGATCTCAACGCGACCGGCGCGCCCGACGGGGTCGTCGCGGTCGGTGACGTGCTGCCGGATGCCCGCCTCGTCACGCCCGCGGGAGATTCGATCGACCTCTCGGACGTGCTCACGGGCGCGGCCACTGTCGTGGTGTTCTACCGAGGCGCCTGGTGCCCCTATTGCAACATCACGCTGCGCGCGTACCAGCGGGACCTGCTGCCCGGACTGCAGGAACGAGGCGTCGGTCTCGTCGCGATCAGCCCGCAGACGCCCGAGGCGTCGGCCACCTCCATCGAGAACGGCGCGCTCGAGTTCGTCGTCGTCTCGGACCCCGGCACGGCGCTCATCCGTGCGCTCGGCATCGCGACCGCGCCGAGCGCCGCGGCGCAGGCGGCGCACACGGACTTGGGTTTCGCGGTGGCGGACAGCAACGCGGATGCGACGCCCGCGATCCCCTATCCGACCGTGCTGGTCGTCGACGCCGACCGCACCGTGCGCTTCGTCGACGTGCACGTCGACTACACGACGCGCACCGAGGTCACCGCGGTCCTCGCAGCGGTCGACCTGGCACTCGAACCTTCGAGCGCCTGAGCGCCGGCGTCAGCCGAGCAGGTAGATCCGGGCGTCCCACGGCGCGAGTTCGAGCCGCCCGTCGGTGATGGACTCGGGGGCGGGCAGCGTGCCGAGCAGCAGCCGCGCTCCCGTCCATCCGTCGCCGATCTCCACCTCACGCGGGACTCGCGAACAGTTCGCGATCACCAGTAGCCGCTGCGTCGCGGTCGCGCGGGTGTACGCCCAGAGCTGCGGATCCTGCTCGAGCAGCGCTGCGAAGTCGCCGTCGACGAGCACCGGTTGCGTGTGCCGCAGTTCGATCAGACGCCGGTAGTGGGCGAACACCGAATCCGGATCGTCGATCTGCGCTGCAGCGTTCAGCCACGAGTGGTTCGGGTTCACCGGGAACCACGGCGTGCCCGCACCGAAGCCGGCGTTCACGGACGCATCCCATTGCACGGGCGTCCTGGCGTTGTCCCTGCTCGCCTTCTGCACACCCGCGAGGGCCGCGCCCTGATCGAGCCCCTCGTCGAGCACACGACGCCAGAAGTTGACGGCCTCGACGTCCTGGAACTGGTCGGCGCTCGTCAGCGGGAAGTTCGTCATGCCGATCTCCTCCCCCTGGTAGACGTACGGGGTGCCCCGCATGCCGTGCAGGATCGTGGCGAGCGCCCTCGCCGAGGCCGCCCAGTAGTCGATCGAGTCGTCACCGAATCGCGAGACCGCGCGGGGCTGGTCGTGGTTGTCCCAGTACAGGCTGTTCCAGCCGCGCTCGGCGAGCGCGTCCTGCCAGCGGTGCAGGATGCGCTTGAGCTCGACGAGGTCGAGCCCGATGTAGTCCCACTTGTTCCGGCCGTGATCCACGTCGACGTGCTCGAACTGGAACACCATGTCGATCTCGGCGTTCGCGGGGTCGGTGTAGCGGATCGCCTCCGCGGGCGTCACGCCGGGCATCTCTCCCACCGTGATGAAGGCCTCGCGGCCGGCGAAGACGGCCTCGTGCATCTCGTGCAGGAACTCGTGCATCCGCGGGCCGTCCGCGAACAGCCGGAACGCGTTGACGAAGCGCTCGCCCTCGACATCGGGGGCGTCGGGCAGACCGTCGACCTTCGAGATGAAGTTGATGACGTCCATCCGGAAGCCGTCGACGCCGCGGTCGAGCCACCATCGCATCATCGCGTAGACGGCCTCACGGACCTGCGGGTTCTCCCAGTTGAGGTCGGGCTGCTTCACGTCGAAGAGGTGCAGGAAGTACTGCCCGGTCCTCTCGTCGAGCTGCCACGCGGATCCGGAGAAGAACGAGCCCCAGTTGTTCGGCTCCGCTCCCCTGCTCTCGTCGGACGATCGGGCGTCGCGCCACACGTACCAGTCGCGCTTCGGGCTGTCCTTCGACGACCGCGACTCGGTGAACCACGCGTGCTCGTCGGAGGTGTGGTTCACCACGAGGTCCATCATCAGCTTCATGCCGCGGGCGTGGATGCCGGCGAGCAGCTCGTCGAACTGCTCGAGCGTGCCGAAGAGCGGATCGATGTCCTGGTAGTCGCTGATGTCGTAGCCGTTGTCGGCCTGCGGCGACCGGTAGATGGGCGAAAGCCAGACCACGTCGACGCCGAGCGCCTGCAGGTGGTCGAGGTGGGCGATGATGCCGCCGAGATCACCGAAGCCGTCACCGTTCGAGTCGGCGAAGCTCCGCGGATAGATCTGGTAGACGACGGCGGACTTCCACCACGGGGCGACGCTGCTCACGGCCCAATCCTGCTCCTCGGGCGGCGCGCATCCCAATCGGCGCATCCCACTGACCAGCATCCCACTGACCAAACGACGGCCATTCAGCGGTACGAGCGCGGAAAGTGCCCGCTGACCGACGCTCGGACCAGAAAGGCCGTCGTTCGGTCAGTCGAGCGCGCGCTCGAAGACGAAGTCGTGCTCGTCGCGGTCGCCGAGCCGGAACCGCTTCGTGCCGACCCGCTCGAACCCGTGCTTGCCGTAGAAGCGGATCGCGCGCGCGTTCTCCTCGTTGGTGCCCAGCCACATGCCGGCCGCACCGCGGTCGCGCGCCTCGTCCATCGACCGGGCGAGCAGCAGGGCGGATGCGCCGGTGCCGTGCAGTTCCGGCCGTGCGTAGCACTTGCTCAGCTCGACGGTCGGGCGGAACCGGATCGCCGCCGCGACGTCCGCGTCGCCCGGCTCGCCGAACACCAGCAGGGTGTATCCGCCCAGTCGCCCGTCCGGCAGGTCGAGGACGACGACGAGCCTCGCGGGATCGTCGAGTGCGTCGGCGAATGCGTCGGCGGAGAGCTTGGTCGAGATGAAGTCGGCGATCGCCTTCTGCGTCGTCGACGGCGGGCATGCGAGCGCGAACGTCACGGCCGCGACGTCGGCGAGCGCCCCGGCATCCGCCTCCCCCGCGACGCGGATCGGCAGTCGTTCCGTCGTCGTGCTCACCGTCTCATCGTGCACCACGACGCCAAGTCACGGAGATCAGGGCTTTCGAGCCGGAGTCATGCGGGACCCCGGCCATCCGGACAGGATCTCCGTGATTCGGTCAGTCCGCGGCACGGTCCGGATGGGTGATGGAGATCGCTGCGGTCTCGGGCCCGACGACCTTCATGACGCCGGTGACGGCCTCGAGCCCCGACAGCCGCGCGGGCGACGTGAGGTGCTCGACCCGCTCGCGGGTCATCAATCCCGCCTCGACCACCAGGTCGGCGACGTTCCGGTGGGTCAGCAGAGCCGCCTTGGCCAGTGCCGATGCGGCGGCGTATCCGATGAACGGCGTGAGCGCCGTCACGACGCCGACGGACGTGCGGACCATCGAGTCGAGCCGGTCGATGTTCGCGCGGATCCCGTCGATGCAGTTGATCCGGAGCGTCCGGCAGCCGGCCGTCAGCCAGCCGACCGACTGCAGGATCGAGTGCAGGATGATCGGCTCGAACGCGTTCAGCTGCAGCTGGCCCGCCTCCGCCGCCATCGTGACGGTCACATCCGCCCCGATGACCGAGAACGCGATCTGGTTGACGACCTCGGGGATGACGGGGTTCACCTTGCCGGGCATGATCGACGACCCCGCCTGGCGGGCAGGCAGCACGATCTCGCCGAATCCGGCCTGCGGTCCGCTCGACAGCAGCCGCAGGTCGTTGCAGATCTTCGAGAGCTTCGCGGCCGAGCGCTTCAGCACGCCCGACATCTGCATGAACACGCCAGTGTCGCTCGTCGCCTCGACCAGGTCACCGGCCGTCAGATACTGCTCGCCGAGCAGTTCGGTGAGGTGCCGCTGCACGGTCTCGGCATAGCGCGGATCCGCGGTGATCCCGGTGCCGATCGCCGTCGCGCCCATGTTGATCTCGCGCAGCAGCGGCAGCACCTCGCGGATGCGGTCCTCGTCCTCGCCGAGCGTCGTCGCGAAGCCGTGGAACTCCTGGCCGAGCGTCATCGGCACGGCGTCCTGCAGCTGGGTCCTGCCGACTTTGAGCACGTCGTGGAATTCGGCGCCTTTCGCGGCGAACGCCCGCCGCATGGCGTCGTGCTCGACGAGCAGGTCGCCGAGCGCCATCGCGATCGCGATCTTCGCCGCCGTCGGATAGACGTCGTTGGTGCTCTGGCTGCGGTTCACGTCGTCGATCGGGTTCAGCACCGTGTAGTCGCCGAGCCGGTGACCGGCGAGTTCGAGCGCCACGTTCGCGACGACCTCGTTGGCGTTCATGTTCGTCGACGTACCCGCGCCGCCCTGCACCACATCCACCACGAACTGATCCCGGTAGCCGCCCGCGCGGATCGCCTCGCAGGCGGCCTCGATCATCGTGACCTTCTCGGCGGAGAGCACGCCGATCTCGCCGTTCGCCCGCGCGGCCGCCTGCTTCACGGTGACGAGTGCGTCGATGAGGCGCGGGTGGATGGAGATGGGCCGCCCCGAGATCGGGAAGTTCTCGAGCGCCCGCGCGGTGTGCACGCCCCAGTAGGCGTCCACCGGGATCTCGACCGGGCCGAGGCTGTCCGACTCGGTGCGCGTCGGGCCCACGGGCGACGCGGATGGGACGGTGGGCACGGTGGTCTGCACGGCTTCGGTCACGGCAGGACGGTACTCCCCCGTCGGTTCGAATCGTCAGGGACGCGGTGGGATGCTGGCCGTATGCGACTCGCGCTGCACTTCATGAACTTCTCGATGCCGGGTCAGCCCGCATCCCTGCGATCCCTGGTCGGCGACACGGCCCAGGCGGCGGACGAAGCCGGTTTCGCCGCCATGACCGTCATGGATCACTGGTTCCAGATGATCCCGGTCGGCGGATCGGCCGAGCCGATGCTCGAGGGGTACACGACCCTCGGCTACATCGCCGGCAAGACCGAGAAGCTCGAGCTCGGCACCCTCGTCACCGGGGTCACCTATCGGTATCCCGCGCTGCTCGCGAAGACCGTCACGACCCTCGACGTGCTGTCGGGCGGCCGCGCGTTCCTCGGCATCGGCGCCGCCTGGTACGAGGAGGAGCATCAGGCGTACGGCGTGCCGTACCCCGCCATCAGCGAGCGCTTCGAGCGCCTCGAGGAGGCGCTGCAGATCTGCGCACAGATGTGGAGCGACGACGACGGGCCGTACGAGGGCAAGCATTACCAGCTGGGCGCGACGATCTGCGTGCCGCAGCCGCTGCACAAGCCGAAGGTGCTGATCGGCGGCAGCGGTGAGAAGAAGACGTTGCGCCTCGTCGCCCAGTACGGCGACGCCTGCAACCTGTTCGACCTGGGGCCGGATGAGGTCGGCCGAAAGCTGGACATCCTCCGTGGACACTGCGACACGCTGGGGCGCGACTACGACGCGATCCAGAAGACCCTGACAACGCAGGCCGGCGACCTGGACGACCGCGAGTTCCTGGAGCGGATGGCCGGCTACGCCAAACAGGGCATCGAGCAGGTCTGGGTTCGGGCCGCGGCGCCGGACCCGGTGGGCTTCGCGAAGAGCGCAGCGGCGACCGCCGTCCCGACCCTCGCCGGCTTCTGACCCATCGCCCGATCCGCGCGGCGCGGCGGCGCAGCCATCCGCATCCGCATCCGCATCCGCATCCGCCCGAGGCTCTCGTGGGAGAGCACTTCAGCAGGACGCGCGCGCTTCAGCAGGACGCATGTTCGCCATCGTCCTGCCGGAGTGCATGCGTCCTGCCCAGGTGCTGATCGTCCTGCCCAGGTGCTCGGGGGCTATTTGGTGCGTGAGCGCTTCTCGCGCACCCGCATGTTGACGAGCACCGGGGTGCCCTCGAAGCCGTAGAGCTCGCGCAGCCGGCGCTGGATGTAGCGGCGGTAGCCGGGGTCGAGGAACCCCGAGGTGAAGAGCACGAACGTCGGCGGCCTGGTCGCCGCCTGGGTGCCGAACAGGATGCGCGGCTGCTTACCGCTGCGGACCGGGTGCGGGTGCGCGGCCACGAGTTCGGCGAGGAAGGCGTTCAGCCTGCCCGTCGGGATCCTCGTGTCCCAGCTCGCGAGCGCCGTCTCCAGGGCCGGCACGAGCTTCTCCAGGTGCCGGCCGGTGAGGGCCGAGATGTTCACTCGCGGCGCCCACGCGACGTGCGCGAGGTCCTGCTCGATCTCGCGCTCGAGGTAGCGTCGGCGGTCGTCGTCGAGCAGATCCCACTTGTTGTACGCGAGCACGAGGGCGCGGCCCGACTCCAGCACGAGGTCGATCACGCGGATGTCCTGCTCGCTGATGGGCTGCGTCACGTCGAGCAGCACGACGGCGACCTCCGCCTTCTCGAGTGCCGCCTGCGTGCGCAGGCTCGCATAGAAGTCGGCCCCCTGCGCGAGGTGCACGCGTCGCCGGATGCCGGCGGTGTCGACGAACCGCCACACCTTCCCACCGAGCTCGATCTGCTCGTCCACCGGGTCGCGCGTCGTGCCGGCGACGTCCGACACCACGACGCGGGACTCGCGGGCCGCCTTGTTGAGCAGGCTCGACTTGCCGACGTTCGGGCGTCCGAGCAGTGCGACGCGACGGGGACCGCCGGCCTGGGGTTTCGCGACCGCGGACTCCTTCGGCAGCACACGCATGACCTCGTCGAGCAGGTCGGCGACGCCGCGGCCGTGCAGCGCCGAGACCGGCCACGGCGCACCGAGTCCGAGGCCCCACAGCTCACCGGTCAGGGACTCCTGCCGCACGTCGTCGACCTTGTTGGCGACGAGCCGCACCGGCTTGCCGCTGCTCCGCAGCAGCCGGACGACCGCCTCGTCGGTGCTCGTGGGCCCGACGATCGCGTCGACGACGAACAGCACCGCGTCCGCGAGGTCGATGGCGACCTCCGCCTGGGCCGCGACGGCGGCGTCGAGTCCGCGCGCGTCCGGCTCCCATCCGCCGGTGTCGACGAGCGAGAACGGGCGTCCCTCCCACTCGCCGCGGTACGTCACGCGGTCGCGCGTGACGCCGGGGACGTCCTGCACGACGGCTTCGCGGCGGCCGAGGATGCGGTTGACGAGCGCGGATTTACCGACGTTCGGCCGGCCGACGATCGCGAGCACGGGCGCCGCGCGGTCCGCCGCGATGGCGTCCTCGCCCGCCTCGCCGCCCTCGAGCAGCGCTCGGTCCTCCTCGTCGAGCTCGTAGTCCGCGAGGGTCGCCCGCAGCGCGGTCGCGCGCGCGTCGGCGCCGTGCTCGTCGAGGGTGGCGAGGCGTTCCGCGATGTCGTCGGGGCCCGCCTCGTATTCGTCCTTGTCGCCGCTCATGTGGTGGCCTTTCCGACGAGCGAGACGAGCGCCTGCACCGTCTGCGCGAAGTCGAGATCGGTCGAGTCGAGCGTCGTGACGCCCTCAGCCGCGGTCATGAAGTCCACGACACGGCTGTCCTTCGCGTCCCGTTCGGCGATCGCCTTCGCGACCTCGTGGGTGTCGCGGCCGAGCTCGCCCGCCCTGCGGGCCGCGCGGACCTCGGGCGACGCGGTCAGCAACACACGCACTGCCGCGTCCGGCGCGACGACGGTCGTGATGTCGCGGCCCTCGACGACGACGCCGCGGTCGTCCGAGGCGATCACCGCCCGGAAGTAGTCGTTCACTCGCGTGCGCACCGCCGGCACCTTCGCGATCGCGCTCACCGCGCCGGTCACGCGCGGCGTCCGGATGGCGGCGGTGACGTCGGTGCCGTCGACCACGACGCCCCGCGCATCCGCCGGGTACGTCTCGAGCGTGTACGCGAACCCGTCGAGCAGGGTCTCGATCGCCTGCGCGTCCTCGAGGTCGACGCCCGACTCGAGCGCGAACCAGGCGAGCGCCCGGTAGAGCGATCCCGTATCGAGGAACCGGAAGTCGAGCTCGCGCGCCGCGGCACGCGAGACGCTCGACTTGCCGCTGCCGGCCGGCCCGTCGACGGCGACGACGATCGGCGAAGTGCTCACGAGGCCACCCGCCAGCCACGGTCGGCGAGGTCCGCTTCGAGGTCCGCTGCCACTTCGGGAGTCACCTGCACCTCCACGATGCCGATCTGTGCGCCGGGCGAGTGCTCGAGGCGCAGGTCTTCGAGGTTGACGCCGAGTGACCCGATCTCGGTCAGCAGGCGGGCGAGTTCGCCGGGCGCGTCGTCGAATGAGGACGACCAGCGTCGGAGGCGCAGGTCCGCGCCGTGCTTTGCCCGGGATGCGCTCCACTCCGCGATTGCCCGCGGCGAGCGCGTCGGCCACGATGCGCTGTGCTCCCGGCGCGCCCGGGTCGCCGAGCGCCGTCACCAGTCGGTCCAGTTCGTCGCGGATGCCGGCCAGCACCGGCACGACGCGCGCCGCATTCGCGTCGAGGATCTGCAGCCAGAGTGCCGGGTCCGACGACGCGATCCGCGTCACGTCGCGCAGCCCCTGGCCGGCGAGCGCCACGGACGACGCCGGGGCGTCGAGCAGCGTGCCGGCGACGAGGCTCGCGAGCACCTGCGGCACGTGGCTGACGACCGCGACGGCAGCGTCGTGCCGGTCGGGGTCGAGCCGCACGGGCACGGCGTCGAGGTCGAGCGCGAGCGACTCGATGACCGCGATCTGCGCATCCGTGGTCGTGGCGTGCGGCGTGATCACCCACGGCCGCCCGAGGAACAGGTCGGCGCGGCCGGCGATCGGGCCGGACCGCTCACGCCCCGCCATCGGGTGGGAGCCGAGGTAACGGTCGACGGGCGCACCCGCTGCGCGCACCGCCGCGAGGGGCGCCGCCTTCACGCTGGCGACGTCGGTGACGAGCGCGTCCGGATGTGCGACGAGCTCAGCGGCCACGACCTCGGCCACCCGGTCGGGCGGCACCGCGACGACGACGAGCGACGGCTGGTCGCCCGCGGCGGGTTTGCGGCCGGCTCCGTAGTCGACAGCGAGGCCGAGCGCGGACGGCGAGAGGTCGTCGAGGATCACGTCGACGTCGCGTGCGACGAGGCCGAGCCCGATGCTCGTGCCGAGCAGGCCGGAACCGACGATGCGGACCTGCCCCGTGGTACGGGCTGACACGGCGGACGAGTCTACTGTTCCTCGGGACCGCCACCGACTGCGGCCGTCTCCGGCCTCGACAAGGTCAGAATCGCGCCGAGCTCCTCGCGCGTGAGGTCGCGGGTCGCACCGAGCGCCAGGGTCCCGAGGCGTCAGCGGCCCGAAGCGGCGCCGCACGAGCTCCTGGACCGGATGGCCGACGGCGTCGAACATGCGCCGCACGATGCGGTTGCGGCCGGAGTGCAGGGTCACCTCCACGAGCGTCGCGTCGGGCCGCCCACCCGACAGGATGCGTGCCTTGTCCGCGGCGATCGGGCCGTCGGCGAGCTCGATGCCGCCTGTCAGGACGCCGAGCGTCTTGGGTTTCAGTTCACCGCGGACGAGGGCCACATAGGTCTTCTCGACGCCGAAGGAAGGGTGCGCGAGGGTGTGCGCGAGCTCGCCGTCGTTCGTGAGCAGCAGCAGGCCGGACGTGTCGCCGTCGAGCCGGCCGACGTTGAACAGCCGCTCCTCGAAGCGGTCCGTGAACTCGCGCAGATCCCGCTTGCCCTGATCGTCGTGCAGCGAGCTCACGACACCCGTGGGCTTGTTCAGCATCACGTATCGGCGGCTCGTGTCGATCTGCACCGCGACGCCGTCGACCGTGACCCGGTCCACCTCGGGGTCGATGCGCAGACCCGGCTCGGTGATGATCCGCCCGTTCACCGCCACCCGCCCCTCACCGATCAGGATCTCGGAGGCGCGCCTGGACGCGACGCCGGCCGCCGCCATGACCTTCTGCAGACGGATGCCGTCGGGCTCCGCCGCCGGTTCGGCGCCGTGTGCGTCAGAGGACACCCTCCGCCACCTCCTCGGCGCCCGCGAGCAGCGGACCGATCGGCGGCAGCTCGTCGATCGACCGGATGCCGAGCGCCACCAGCAGCGCGGGTGTCGTGCCGTACAGCATGGCGCCGGTCTCGGGCTGGGTGCCCGTCTCCTCGATGAGTCCGCGGTGCAGCAGCGTCCGCATCACGGAATCGACGGACACCGCCCGGATCGCGGCGACGCGGCCGCGCGAGATCGGCTGCTTGTAGGCGACGACCGCGAGGGTCTCGAGAGCCGCCTGGCTGAGCTTCGACGTCGTCTCGGCGTCCTGCATCTCGCGGACGAGCACGTCGTGCTCTGGCCGCACGTACAACCGCCACCCGGTCGCCACCTCGCGGAGCTCGAAGCCGCGCCTGCGGCCGGTCGCCTCGCCGTCGTAGTCGGCGCGGATGCGCTCGAGCGCCTGCCGGACCACGGTGAGCGGCCGGTCGAGTGCGGCGCCGATCCGAGCGAGCGGCAGCGGCTCGCTGGCCGTCATGAGCACGGCCTCGACCCGCGCGTCGAAGGCGTCCAGGGACGCGTCCGTGTGCGCGGGTACCGGGCGAGCGGGCGCGGCCGGCGCGGCCACCTCGGCCGCCGACTCCTCGCGGGCACGGCCTGCGCCGGCGAGCAGCAGGGCGACCGGCTCAGCCCATTCGCGCCGCTCAACCATCCCAGTCCTCCCCGAGTGCGTCGAGTGACGCCGGGCTCCAGTCTGCCGCGATCCAGCGGACGAGCAGTGTGCCGAGTGGTTCGAGCTGCTCGAGCGCGAGTGAGCCGTGCCGGTACAGCTCGAGCACCGCGAGGAACCGGGCGACGACGACCGGCTGGTCCGTCTCGTCGCCGATGAGGTCCTGGAACGTCGCGGGACCGGACCGCAGGATCGCGACCACGATCGCCGCCTGCTCCCGGAGGCTGACGACCGGTGCGTGCAGGTGGGTCGTCGACAGGAGCTTCGGCGGCTTCGGCACGAGCGCGACCGCGGCGAGCGCCGCCAGCTCGGCGAGGTCGACGGGCTGCACCACGGGCGGCGCGGGCGGCACGTCGAGCCGCGCGGCCGCCGCATGTCTGCCGAGTTCGGTCTCGAGCGCATCCGCGAACCAGACGGACGCGTCCTTGAACGCGCGGTACTGCAGCAGGCGGGCGAACAGCAGGTCGCGTGCCTCGAGCGCCGCGAGCCCCTCCGCGTCGACGACCTCGCCCTGCGGCAGCAGCCCGGCGACCTTCATGTCGAGCAGGGTCGCGGCGACGACGAGGAATTCGCTCATCGCGTCGAGGTCGTCGTCGGGCAGTGCGGCGACGTGCGCGATGAACTCGTCCGTCACGACGGACAGGGCGACCTCGGTGATGTCGAGCTCGTGGGTGGCGATGAGGGACAGCAGCACGTCGAACGGCCCGTCGAACGCGCCGACGTGGACGTGGAAGGCGCCGGTCTCGCCGTCGGCGCCGGCCGCGCGGGCTACGAGACGGCTCCCCGCGCGACGAGCTCGCAGGCCAGCTGCCGGTACGCCTCGGCGCCGCGGTGGTCGGGCGCGTAGTCGAGGATCGGCTGCCGCGCGACGGACGAGTCGGGGAATTTCACGGTGCGCCGGATGACCGTCTCGAGCACCACGTCCTCCCACGCCTCCACGACCCGATCCAACACCTCGCGGGAGTGCAGTGTGCGCGGGTCGAACATCGTGCCGACGATGCCGTCGAGTTCGAGTGCCGGGTTGAGACGGTCGCGGACCTTCTCGATCGTGTCGATGAGCAGTGCGACGCCGCGCATCGCGAAGTACTCGCATTCGAGCGGGATGAGCACGCCGTGCGCGCAGGTGAGCGCGTTCACGGTGAGCAGGCCGAGCGAGGGCTGGCAGTCGATCAGGACGACGTCGTACTGGTCGGTGACGCGGCGCAGCACCCTGGCGAGGCTCTGCTCGCGGGCGACCTCGTTGACGAGGTGCACCTCCGCGGCCGACAGGTCGATGTTCGCCGGCAGGATGTCGAGGCCGGGGACCTGCGTGTGCTGCACGACAGCGGCGGTGTCGCGGACCGTGCCGAGCAGCAGCTCGTAGATCGTCGCCACGTCCTCGACGTCGGCCCCGAGGTTCGCGGACAGCGCGCCCTGCGGGTCGAGATCGACGAGCAGCACCCGGCGGCCGTATGCGGCGAGCGATGCGCCAAGGTTCACGGTCGTCGTGGTCTTCCCGACGCCGCCCTTCTGGTTGCAGAGCGCGATGATGCGGGCGCTGCCGTGCGGCACGACGGGGGCCGGCTGCGGGAACACCCGCTGCGGCCGGCCGGTGGGGCCGAGCTTCACACCGGCGGCGCGCGCCGCCGAATCGAGCAGGGCGCTCACATCAGCGTCGTGTCCGACCTCCTGCGGCATCGCAGGGGCTTCGAGTGTTTCGGTCTGCGTCATCCCGACGTCCTTCGTGCCAGTGTGCTCGATCGTGTCGACGCTAGCCGCGGCCGTGTCCCCCGTCCGGGAGGTCCGGCGGCGCGTCCCCGACTGCGAAGCACGGTTCAGGAGATCGCTCAACGCTCAGGACGAAACCAGCCCAAGTGGCCGATCCGGTCCTGATCCGCGCTGATTTCGATCGCCATTTCCTGAACCGTGCACGGCGTGCGTCAGCGGGCGCGCGGATGCGCGGTCGTGTACATGTCCCGCAGGATGTCGGCGGTGACCAGCGTGTAGAGCTGCGTGGTCGCCACCGAAGCATGGCCGAGCAGCTCCTGCACCACGCGCACGTCGGCTCCGCCCTGCAACAGGTGCGTCGCGAAGCTGTGCCGGAACGTGTGCGGGGAGATGTGCGCGGACAGGCCGGCACGCTCGGCCGCCGCCTGGATGACGAGCCACGCGCCCTGCCTGGACAGCCTGGCCCCGCGCGGACCGAGGAACAGCGCGGGCGTCGACGCACCGCGCGCCGCGAACTCCGGTCGCACCCGCACCAGGTAGTCGTCGAGGGCCTCGCGGGCGAAGCTGCCGACCGGCACGAGCCGCTGCTTCGACCCCTTGCCGAGCACCCGGACGAACTGGCCCGTCGACAGGTCGTCGACGTCGAGGCCCACCGCCTCGCTCACCCGCGTGCCCGTCGCGTAGAGCAGCTCGAGCAGCGCCCGGTCCCGCAGCCGCACCGGGTCGTCGCCCTCGCAGGCCGCGAGCAGGCGAGCCATCTCGTCGATGGTGATCGCCTTGGGCAGCCGCATCGGCTGCTTCGGCGGTTCGACGTCGGATGCGGGGTCCGCTTCGGTGACGCCGTCCTCCGTCAGGAAGCGGTGCAGTCCTTTCACTGAGGACAGCATCCGAGCCGCCGACGACGCCGCGGCGGTGTCCCGCCTGACCTGGGCCAAGAACCCGGACACGGCTCCCGGCGTCACCGATTCGATCTCGGCGACACCCTGCTCCCCGAGGAACTCGGCGTACCGGCCGAGGTCGCGCCGGTAGGCGGCGAGGGTGTTGTCCGAGAGTCCGCGCTCGACCGCGACGTGCCGGAGGTAGCGGGAGACCGCGGTGTCGACCTTCAGGCCGCCCCGCCCTCGTGCCATGGCGGGCCGCCCACGACGGGATGGCGCAGCCACGGCTCGTGGGCCGCGCCGAGCGTCGACCAGTCCCGACCGCGTGCCGCCACAGCGGCCAGCACGCCGACGACCAGGGACGGGCTCTGCAGCCGCCTGGCCAGCACGCCGTCGACGACCTCGTCGAGGCTCGCCCAGGCGACCTCGATGTCGGCCTCCTCGTCGTGGCGCTCGAACGCGGGCACCGCCGAGACGTCGCGGGCGAGGTAGATCCGGATGGTCTCGTTGCTGCCGCCGGGCGAGTTCTGGAACTCCGCGAGCACATGCCACGTCTCGGCCGCGAGGTCCGCCTCCTCGGCGAGCTCGCGTTTGGCGCCCTCGAGGGGCCCCTCACCGTCGATGTCGAGCAGGCCGGCGGGGATCTCCCAGTCGCGCGCGCGGATCGGGTGCCGGTACTGCTTGATCAGCAGGACCCGTTCCTGATCGTCCATGGCGAGGATCGCGACCGCGCCGGGGTGCTCGACGACCTCGCGGGTGATCGGCACACCCTTGTAGTCGAAGGTCTCCCTGACCACGTTCCAGACACGACCCTCGTGCAGCACGCTGCGGGACGTGACCGGATGCGATTCCGGTGAGTCGGTGAGCGGCTTCTCAGGCATCCTGCGTCACCTCGGACTCGAGCGCGGCGGCGCTCTCGTCGTCGAAGACCTCGCGGGCGCGGGCGCGCTGCAGGGCGGCCTCGACGAGCCCTCGGAACAGCGGATGCGCGCGAGACGGCCTCGACCGCAGCTCGGGGTGCGCCTGCGTGCCGATGTAGAACGGGTGCACGTCGCGCGGCAGCTCCACGAACTCCACCAGCTCGTGATCGGGCGAGAGACCCGAGAACACCAGTCCCGCGTCCGCGAGCTGCTCGCGGTACCGGTTGTTCACCTCGTAGCGGTGACGGTGCCGCTCGAACGCCTCCGGGCTGCCGTACAGGGTGCGGGCGAGCGTGCCCTCCCCGAGGTTCGCCTCGTAGAGCCCGAGCCGCATGGTGCCGCCCAGATCGCTCTCCGCGAGGATCGCCACCTGCTCGGCCATCGTCGCGATCACCGGGGCGTCCGTGTCGGGATCGAACTCGGTCGACGACGCGCCCGTCAACCCGACCACGTGCCTGGCGTACTCGATCACCATGCACTGCAGGCCCAGGCAGAGGCCGAGGACCGGGATGCGGTTCTCCCGGGCGAAGCGAAGCGCCCCGAGCTTGCCCTCGATGCCCCGCACCCCGAACCCGCCGGGCACGCAGATCCCGTCGACGTGCCCGAGTCGGCGCTGCGCGCCCTCGGGGGTCTGGCATTCGTCGCTCGGCACCCATTCGATGCGCACCGCGGTCTCCTGCGCGAACCCGCCTGCGCGCAGTGCCTCGGTGACCGACAGGTACGCGTCGGGCAGGTCGATGTACTTGCCGACGAGTCCGATGACGACCTCGTGCCTCGGCGTGTGCACGGCGTGCAGCACCGGCTGCCAGCGGCGCCAGTCGACCGCGCCCGCTTCGAGGCCGAGCGCCGTGACGATCGTCTCGTCGAGCCCCTGGTCGTGCAGCATGACCGGGATGTCGTAGATGCTCGACGCGTCGATCGCGTTCACCACGGCGTCCTCGTCGACGTCGCACATCAGCGCGATCTTCTTCGTATTCGCTTCGGAGACGGGACGGTCGCTTCGCAGCACGAGCGCGTCCGGCTGGATGCCGATGGACCGCAGCGTGGCGACCGAGTGCTGCGTCGGCTTCGACTTCTGCTCGCCGGACGCGTGCAGGTAGGGCACCAGGGACACGTGCACGAAGAAGACGTTGCGGCGGCCGAGTTCGTGCCGCACCTGACGAGCGGCCTCGAGGAACGGCTGGCTCTCGATGTCGCCGACGGTGCCGCCGATCTCGGTGATGATCACGTCGGGCCGCGGGTCGTCCGCGGCCTGCAGCCGCATCCGCCGCTTGATCTCGTCAGTGATGTGCGGGATGACCTGCACCGTGTCGCCGAGGTACTCGCCGCGGCGCTCCTTGGCGATGACGTTCGAGTAGATCTGCCCCGTCGTCACGTTCGCGGCCTGCGACAGGTTGATGTCGAGGAACCGCTCGTAGTGCCCGATGTCGAGGTCCGTCTCCGCGCCGTCGTCGGTGACGAAGACCTCGCCGTGCTGGAACGGGTTCATCGTGCCCGGATCGACGTTCAGATACGGGTCGAGCTTCTGCATGACGACGCGCAAGCCGCGGGCGGTCAGCAGATTCCCCAGACTCGCGGCCGTCAGGCCCTTGCCGAGCGACGAGACGACGCCCCCAGTGACGAAGATGTGCTTCGTCGTCCGATCAGTCGCTGCCGCCCCAGGCTCACCCACGGGGTTCCATCCTATGAGGTCGCGGGCGCCTCGATCGCCGCGATCGACTCCCAGAGTGCTTCCGGCGCCTCGTCGAGCGTGAAATGCCCGCATCCCGTGATGAGGACCGACTCGACGGACCGCACGCCCGCCGCCCGGAATCCGGCGAGGTAGGCGCCCATCTCGCCGCCTTCGTGCTCACCCCGGATGTACGTGAGCGGGACGTCGACCGCGTCGCCGGCGCATCCGTGTTCCCACGCGGCGGCGGAGTCGAGCCCCCGGTACCAGTCGAAGCCGGCCGCGAGCGCCCTCGGATCGCGGTACGCGTCGACGGCCGCCTCGCGGGCGGAGTCGGGCACGCGCGTCGCGCCGCCGAGCACGTCGAAGAAGAAGTCGAAGTACGCCCGTTCGCGGCCTGCGACGAGCGTCTCCGGCAGGTTCGGGATCGCGTGGAAGCGGAAGTGCCACACCCACGGGTTCGCGTGCACCGCGGTCCACGGTTCGACGCCGGGCACGACCGTGTCGGCGATGACGACGGCGCCGATGCGCGACGGGTGTGCGCGAAGCATCGCCCACGCCGTCATCCCGCCGAAGTCGTGCCCGACGAGCACCACTCCGTCGAGTCCGAGCGACGCGAGCGCCTCGTCGAGCAGGGCGGCGACCGCGGTCGTGCTGCCGTCCGTCCGCACATCGACCGAGCCTCCGATGCCCGGCAGGTCGAAGGCGACGAGGTGGCGGGCACCGGCCGCCGTCATCAGCGGCCGCCATGCCGCGGACGACTCGGGCCAGCCGTGCAGCAGCACGACGGTCGGACCGCTCGCCTCGGGATCTCCCGACTCGAGCCCGGCGAGCGCCCCCGCTGACGTCGCCGCGCTGATGGATCGGATCGCACTCATGCGCTCGTGCCTCCTGTCGTCATGCACCGATCGGCCGTCAGGCACGCGGCGCCGGGTGCTTCACCGCCCTTTTCGTGCCTGATCCAGTCGTAGGCGAGTGCACCGACATCGCGAGCAGCTCGCGGGCGTGCGCGAGCGCGGACTCGCTCGACTCCAGTCCGGACAGCAGCCGGGCCATCTCCGCTTCGCGCGCCTCGCCGGTCAATCGCTCCACGGTCGACGCGGTCACCTCGCCCGCCGGCGTCTTCGTGACCCGCAGATGGTTGGTCGCGAACGCGGCGACCTGCGCCAGGTGGGTCACGGCGATGACCTGGGACGACTCCGCGAGCCGCGCGAGCCGGCGCCCCACCTCGATGGCCGCGGCACCGCCGATGCCCGCGTCGACCTCGTCGAACACGAACGTCGGCACCGGATCGCTGCCCGCCAGCACCACCTCGAGCGCGAGCATGACGCGGGAGAGCTCGCCGCCGGATGCGCCCTTGGCGAGTGGTCGCGCCTCCGCGCCCGGGTACGCCTGCAACAGCAGTTGCACGGCGTCGCGGCCGGATGCCCCGAGTCCGTCCCGGCTCCCGACGTCGGCGATGAAGACCGCCTGGCCCATCGCCAGCGATCCGAGTTCCGCGGTCACCGCGGCCGACAGCCGGTCGGCGGCCTCGCGGCGCGCCGCGGACAGGTCGGCGGCGAGTGCGGAGGCGGCCCGTTCGTCCTCGACGACTGCCGTCTGCAGCTGGTCGATCCGGTCGCTGTCCGAATCGAGCTCGAGCAGCCGGACCGAACCCGAATCGGCGGTCGCGAGCACGTCCTCGAGCGTGGGCCCGTACTTGCGCATCAGCACCGAGAGCTCGTTGCGCCGCTGCTGCACGAGATCGAGCTGGCGTGGCGCGTCGGGATCGAGCGCGGCGAGGTAGCTGGCGAGGTCGGCCGACGCGTCCGACGCGAGCGCCGTCACGGTCGCCAGCGTCTCCGCGATCGCCGCCAGCTCCGGGTCGAGGGATGCGGACCGCTCGAGCACCCGCCTGGCCTGGTCGAGCAGCGCGATCGCGTCCGTGTCGCCGATGTCTTCGGTGCGCAGCGCTTCGTGCGCCGTGGCCGCCGCGACGCGGAGCTCGTCCTGATTGCCGAGGCGCTCGGCCTGCGATGCGAGCGCGACGTCCTCGCCCGGCTGCGGTGCGACGACCTCGATGTCGGCGAGCGCCGCGCGCAGCTCGCCCGCCTCGGCGAGGCGGACGTCCCGCTCCCCCACCAGCGTCTCGAGCTCGGTGCGATCGTCGCGCCACCGGCGGTAGGCGACGCCGTAGCGGGTGAGCAGAGCGCCCACCGGCGGGCCCGCGAACCGGTCGAGCATCTCGCGCTGCGCCGCAGCGCTGCGCAGCCGCAACTGCTCGGACTGGCCGTGCACCGCGACGAGACGGTCGGCGAGTTCGCCGAGCAGTGAGACCGGTGCGGACCGGCCGCCGACGCTCACCCGGTTCCGGCCCTCCGCGGTCACCGTACGGGTGACGAGCAGCTCTGCCGTGTCCTGGTCGACCGGCTCGAGCTCGCCGCCCGCCTCCTCGACCCTGGTCGCGACGTCGCCGTGCGCGGGCACGATCCATCGACCCTCCGCGATCGCGGACGGGGTGCCCGCGCGCACCATCCCGGCATCGGCGCGCGCGCCGAGGAGCAGTCCGAGCGCCGTCACGACCATCGTCTTGCCGGCACCCGTTTCGCCGGTGATGGCGGTGAAGCCCGGGGCGAGCGGCAGGCTCGCGCGGTCGATCACCCCGATCCGCGTGATGCCGATCTCCTCAATCATGCGTGCGTCCGATCCGGACGCCCCGCCGCTGCGCGATCACGCGGGGGCCGGCCCCCGCCAGCCGGTGACGGGCAGCGCGAACTTCGACACGAGCCGGTCCGTGAACGGGCCTGAGTGCAGCCTGGCCAGTTTCACCGGCGTCGGGGACGACGTCACCTCGACCCGAGCGCCGGCACCGAGATCGATGGTCCGCCGTCCGTCGCACCACAGCACGCCGATCGCCCCGGTGCGTCGAAGGACCTCGACCGCGACGACGGACGCGGGATGCACGACCAGCGGCCTGGCGAACAGCGCATGCGCGGAGAGCGGGACGCAGAGCATGGCGTCGAGCTGCGGCCAGACCACCGGTCCACCGGCGGAGAACGAGTACGCGGTGGAGCCCGTCGGCGTCGCGACCACGACGCCATCGCAGCCGAAGCTCGACAGCGGCCTGCCGTCGACCTCGACCACGACCTCGAGCATGCGCTCGCGGGAGGCCTTCTCGATCGTCGCCTCGTTGAGCGCCCAGTCCCGGTGCACGACGACGCCGTCCTCGATCACACGAACGTCGATGGCCATTCGCTCCTCGACGGTCCAGTCGGAGGAGATCACCCGGCCGATCGTGTCCCCGAGGTCCTCGCGGTCGCTCTCGGCGAGGAAACCGACGTGGCCGAGATTCACGCCGAGCAGCGGCACCGATCCGCCGCGCACGAGTTCGGCCGCGCGCAGGATCGTCCCATCGCCGCCGAGGACCACGACGAGCTCGAGGTCGTCGACCTGCGCGGTCTCGCCGAGCACGAGCACGCGTTCCTTCCACGGTTTGCCGTCGACCAGATCGGCGCGCTCGTCCGCGATCACGACGGGGATGACCGCCGAGCCGTGCAGCAGACGGAGCACCGTGAACGCGGCGTCCAGCGATTCGGAACGACCGGTATGGGCGATCACCAGTACCGCGCGTCCGACATCGCTCACGCGGCGCCTCCAGTCGTAGTCCGCCAACGTCCCTATTCTGACGGATGGACGGGCTCGAGCGGTGCGGACAGGTGCGCCAGGAACTCGACGTTGCCCGCAGATCCCCTGATCGGCGAGGGAATCAGGCCGGTGCACGCGAATCCCAGCGCGCTCGCTGCAGCCATCACCGCATCCCGCGCCGCGTCACGCACCGCGTCGTCGCGGACGAGGCCGCCCCTCACCAGCTGCCGCCCGACCTCGAACTGCGGCTTGATGAGCACGATGGCGGAGCCGCCGGGGGCCAGTACCGCGGCGATCGCGGGAAGGACCTGCGTCAGCGAGATGAAGGAGAGGTCCGCGGTCACGATCGTCGGTGCTGCGATGCCGCTCACCGTGAACAGCCGATCCGGCGTCAGGTACCGCGCGTTCTCGTGCTCCACGACGATCACCCGCGGATCGTCCCTGATCGCCGGCGCGAGCTGACGGCTGCCCACGTCGAGCGCGACCACGCGACGCGGCTCCGCGCCGAAGCAGCACCTCCGTGAATCCGCCCGTGGATGCGCCGAGATCGAGCGCGGTGCGATCCGGCCACGTCGATACCGAACTCGGTGAGCGCCGCGTCGAGCTTGAGCGCCGCGCGGCTGACCCACTGCGCACCTGGACTTCGAGGACCGCGTCGTCGGCGACCTGGAGCGACGCGCGGGTCACCGGTGCTCCGTCGACGGTGACCGTTCCTGCGGCGATCGCGGCCGCCGCCGCGGTCCGCGACGGCACGAGGCCGCGGCAGGGCGAGCGCCCGGTCGGCCCGTTCAGTCACGGCTTTCGAGCCGCCGTTGCAGGGAGTCCGCCAGCGCGACGTAGGCGGCCGCTCGCTCCTCGATCGGCAGGGCTTCGATACGGTCCACCTCCCCGGGCGCCGGCTGCTGGCCGTTCATGCGGCCGGCTCCAGACGTCGCAGGCGCACGTCGGGCACACGGAGCGCATACACGCCGACGCCGCTCGACCAGACGGCCGCGCACGCCGCACGCACCAGATCGATCGGGGCGCCGTCTCTGGCGACCTCGACCTGTACGCCCGACACCCGGACCGCGGCCGTGCCGCTCCGGGCGACGCCCTTGTCGAGGGTCACCTCGGGATACGGCTCGGTCAGGCCGCGCAGGTCGGCCAGCACGTAGTCCGGCCTGGACCCCTCCGGCGCGGCGATCAGCTCCTTCGGGCCGTCGATGCCGGTGAGCACGAGCGCGTTCCGCATGCCCGCGGTGACGGCGCCCTTGGTGTCGGTGTCGAGTCGATCGCCGACGAAGAAGGGACGCTCTGCAGCGAACCGCTCGACGGCCGTGTCGAAGAGCGGACGCTCCGGCTTGCCCGCGACGATCGGCAGACGTCCCACGGCGGCGTGGACCGCCGACACGAGGGTGCCGTTGCCGGGGGCGATGCCACGATCGACCGGGATCGTCCAATCGGTGTTGGTCGCGACCCATAACCGGTCGGGATCGGCCAGGGCGAAGGAGGCCTCGGCGAGGTCCTGCCACCCGAGAGTCGGCGCGAACCCCTGCACGACGGCGTCCGGTGCGTCGTCCGCACTCGTCACGACCTGGAATCCGGCGGCCTCGACGACCGACGAGAGACCGACACCCCCGATGACGAGGACACGCGCGCCCGGCCGGAGCCGGTCGGCGAGCAGGCGCACCGCGGCTTGTGGGGACGTCACCACGCCGTCGGCGGACACGTCGAGACCGAACCCGGCCAGCTGCTCAGCGACGGCGCCCGCTGTCCTCGACGCGTTGTTGGTGATGTACCCGACGCGCACACCGCGCCCGGCGATCGCGCGGAGCGCTTCCGGGGCGTGCGGGATCGCGGCGTGCCCGCGATAGACCACTCCGTCCAGATCGAGCAGCAGCACATCGGCGTCGCCGAGCGGGCTCGTCCCGGACGCGCGGCGATCAGCTCGCATCGGCTTCCCCGGCGGAGGTCCTCCGACTCGATCTCCACCTCGTCCGACGAGGTCGCCTCATCGAGCACCGCGGATGCCCGGTCGGAGCGCAGGCGCCAGCGGGCGGCGTCATCCGCTGAGCCCAGCTCCTCGTACACCGTCGCGTAGGCATCGAACAGTTCCGGAGACCACGGGTAGATCCGTGAGTCGTCCCGCGGCGCTTTCGCGAGTTCGTCGAGCGCCTCCTGGGCCTCTCCTCGATCGAGACGAGCGCCCGACATCGCGATGGCCAGGCCGACCTGCGCGATCGGGGGCAGGGTCGCGCGGTCGATGGAACGGCCGAGTTCGAGAGCTCGGTCAGCGCGGCCGAGCCCGCGCTCGCTGTCGACCATCAACGCGATCTGGTCGTCCGAGCCGCTGATACGGCGGAATGTGCGCAACTCACGCAACGCGAGCGCGAAATCACCCACCGCGTAGGCGGTGATGGCGACGGTCTCCCGCACCACGGCGATCCGGCCCGCGTGCGACGCCGCGGCCTGGGCATGCCGGTGCGCTTCCGCGGGGTCGGCGTCGATCAAGCGCGAGGCCATGACGAGATGCCGCGCGACGCGGTCGGCGTTCTCCTTCGACAGGGTCTTCAACTCGATGCGAGCACCGCGGTCGAGATCGGCCGGTTTGACGTCGTCGGGAAGGTCGGGCTCGTTCGCCCGCTGCCGCTGCACCTCGCCCTCGAGGCGTGCCCGCCGCTCACCGCCTTCCGGACGCTGCCGGAGCCGTGCGTCGCGCGGGTGCGCGGCGTGACGACGCTCGCCGTTCGCAGCCCCGGGGTCGCCGCCTGGGCGCCGAGGACGCCGATCGCCGTCGGTGGGACGCCGCGCACCGGCGTCGCCCGACCGCACATGGCCACCGGAGCGGCGCCCAGCCGCACCGTCGGCTCGCCGCTCCCCCTCAGGGCGCGGCGGCCGCGACTCACGTGCCTCGAACCGACGCGGGCTGCCCTCCGTCGGCTCCGCCCTGCGGGGCCGACGATCCGAGCCCTCAGACCGGCGCGGCCGACCGTCAGCAGGCCGGTCACTGCGCTGGCCGCCCTCTGCCTCGCGCCTTGCGCGCCGGGGGCGGTCCGGCTCGTCGTCCGTCATCTCGCCTCCCAGCGTCCAACATGAGACTGCCACAGAAGCAGAGTGTGCCGCGTACCGAAGCACGAATGACGAAAGGCCACCCGAATACTCGGGTGGCCTTTCGCCAAATTAAGTCCGGCGGTGTCCTACTCTCCCACAAGGTCACCCTTGCAGTACCATCGGCGCTGAGAGCCTTAGCTTCCGGGTTCGGAATGTGACCGGGCGTTTCCCTCTCGCTATGGCCGCCGAAACACTTTCGATGTCTCGTCTGACACGACGGCGTCGACCGATACGAGTATCGGCAGATGCCGGCGCGGTCCCGACCGTCCATCGGGAACCACAAAGTGGACGCGAGCAGCAAGCTCATGCGAATCCATCCGAAGATGGAAGTGTTATCAAGTCGTCGGCTTATTAGTACCGGTCAGCTCCACAGGTCTTTCGTCCCTGCTTCCACATCCGGCCTATCAACCCAGTCGTCTACTGGGAGCCTCTCCCTCTCTAGGAGGATGGAAATCTCATCTTGAAGACGGCTTCCCGCTTAGATGCTTTCAGCGGTTATCCGGTCCGAACGTAGCTAATCAGCGGTGCTCCTGGCGGAACAACTGACACACCAGAGGTTCGTCCATCCCGGTCCTCTCGTACTAGGGATAGATCTTCTCAAATTTCCTACGCGCGCAGCGGATAGGGACCGAACTGTCTCACGACGTTCTAAACCCAGCTCGCGTACCGCTTTAATGGGCGAACAGCCCAACCCTTGGGACCTACTCCAGCCCCAGGATGCGACGAGCCGACATCGAGGTGCCAAACCATGCCGTCGATATGGACTCTTGGGCAAGATCAGCCTGTTATCCCCGAGGTACCTTTTATCCGTTGAGCGACAGCGCTTCCACAAGCCACTGCCGGATCACTAGTCCCGACTTTCGTCCCTGCTCGAGTTGTCACTCTCACAGTCAAGCTCCCTTGTGCACTTACACTCGACACCTGATTGCCAACCAGGTTGAGGGAACCTTTGGGCGCCTCCGTTACTTTTTGGGAGGCAACCGCCCCAGTTAAACTACCCACCAGGCACTGTCCCTGAACCGGATTACGGTTCGAAGTTAGACATCCAGAGTGACCAGAGTGGTATTTCAACAATGACTCCACGAATACTGGCGTATCCGCTTCAAAGTCTCCCACCTATCCTACACAAGCCACACCGAACACCAATACCAAGCTATAGTAAAGGTCACGGGGTCTTTCCGTCCTGCTGCGCGTAACGAGCATCTTTACTCGTAATGCAATTTCGCCGAGTTCGCGGTTGAGACAGCTGGGAAGTCGTTACGCCATTCGTGCAGGTCGGAACTTACCCGACAAGGAATTTCGCTACCTTAGGATGGTTATAGTTACCACCGCCGTTTACTGGGGCTTAAATTCTGAGCTTCGCATTGCTGCTGACCCTTCCTCTTAACCTTCCAGCACCGGGCAGGCGTCAGTCCGTATACATCGTCTTGCGACTTCGCACGGACCTGTGTTTTTAGTAAACAGTCGCTTCCCACTGGTCTCTGCGGCCGTATGGTGCTCGGGCAGCAAGTGCCGTCACACCTCGGGCCCCCCTTCTCCCGAAGTTACGGGGGCATTTTGCCGAGTTCCTTAACCACGATTCTCTCGATCTCCTTGGTATTCTCTACCTGACCACCTGAGTCGGTTTGGGGTACGGGCGGCTGGAACCTCGCGTCGATGCTTTTCTTGGCAGCATAGGATCACCGATTTCGTTCGTGAGAACTACCCATCGGGTCTCAGGCGAATGAGATACGGATTTGCCAATATCTCGCCCTACACCCTTAGACCGGGACAACCATCGCCCGGCTCGGCTACCTTCCTGCGTCACACCTGTTAATACGCTAGCCGCACCAGCATGGGGTCGAGCGCTAGGCCAGAAACGTCCCCCCGAAGGGTTCGGTAACTGGATTCGGACTCTTAGCACTACTGGATTGACTGGGGCGGTTCTTCGCCGGTACGGGAATATCAACCCGTTGTCCATCGACTACGCCTGTCGGCCTCGCCTTAGGTCCCGACTTACCCAGGGCGGATTAGCCTGGCCCTGGAACCCTTGGTCTTTCGGAGGACGGGTTTCTCACCCGTCTTTCGCTACTCATGCCTGCATTCTCACTCGTGTGGCGTCCACGGCTGGTTTCCACCGCCGCTTCACTCGCCACACGACGCTCTCCTACCGATCCGTACGGCTGGACCACGAAGGCCTGCCACAAATACGAATCCCACGACTTCGGCGGTGTGCTTGAGCCCCGTTACATTGTCGGCGCGGAATCACTTGACCAGTGAGCTATTACGCACTCTTTCAAGGGTGGCTGCTTCTAAGCCAACCTCCTGGTTGTCTATGCAACTCCACATCCTTTCCCACTTAGCACACGCTTGGGGGCCTTAGTCGGTGGTCTGGGTTGTTTCCCTCTCGACGATGAAGCTTATCCCCCACCGTCTCACTGCTGCGCTCTCACTTACCGGCATTCGGAGTTTGGCTGACGTCAGTAACCTTGTGGGGCCCATCGGCCATCCAGTAGCTCTACCTCCGGCAAGAAACACGCAACGCTGCACCTAAATGCATTTCGGAGAGAACCAGCTATCACGAAGTTTGATTGGCCTTTCACCCCTATCCACAGCTCATCCCCCAGGTTTTCAACCCTGGTGGGTTCGGTCCTCCACGACGTCTTACCGTCGCTTCAACCTGGCCATGGATAGATCACTTCGCTTCGGGTCTAGGACACGCGACTGAATCGCCCTATTCGGACTCGCTTTCGCTACGGCTACCCCTCACGGGTTAACCTCGCCACGTATCGCTAACTCGCAGGCTCATTCTTCAAAAGGCACGCTGTCACAGCAACAAGGCTGCTCCAACGGTTTGTAAGCAAACGGTTTCAGGTACTATTTCACTCCCCTCCCGGGGTACTTTTCACCTTTCCCTCACGGTACTTGTCCGCTATCGGTCATCTGGGAGTATTTAGGCTTACCAGGTGGTCCTGGCTGATTCACACGGGATTTCTCGGGCCCCGTGCTACTTGGGATACTTCACACGCCTGAGCGACATTTCGACTACGGGATTGCCACCCTCTATGATCAGCCTTTCAATGCTGTTCGTCTATATCGCGCATGATACGAGTGTTGATCGGCAGACCAACGCTGAAGTCCCACTACCCCGACCATGCAACGCCTGCCGGCTATCACACATGATCGGTTTGGCCTCTTCCGGTTTCGCTCGCCACTACTAACGGAATCGCGGTTGCTTTCTCTTCCTGTGGGTACTGAGATGTTTCACTTCCCCACGTTCCCTCTACCCGCCCTATATATTCAGGCGGGAGTCACTCGGTCGTATTGCTACGCCGAGCGGGGTTTCCCCATTCGGAAATCCTCGGATCGAGGCTCGCTTATCAGCTCCCCGAGGCTTATCGCAGATTGCTACGTCCTTCTTCGGCTCCAGATGCCAAGGCATTCACCGTTTGCTCTTGAAAACTTGACCACATACATGAGTTTTGAATCGTGTCTGCAGCGTTCCGCAACGACCGAAGCCGATTGCGTACTGTGCTGCGGACATGACCAATGGTGAGCACTTCCGAAGAAGTGCTCGTCATTGTTTTGATCCGCGCCGTTGCCGGCGACGGATCAAAGATGCTCGCGTCCACTGTGTAGTTCTCAACGTACGGTCGGTGCTCCCCCGCCTACACAGCGCTGCTGTGTTGCGAGCGAAGCCCTTGAGGTGCGGCCGGTCTCCCGGTCCGATCCCTCAGGACCCAACAGCGTGCATGTCACCGTCGTCGACGAGCGGACCGTTCCAGACCCCGAGGGGCCGTACTGAGTGCACTCGTCGCTTCGTGGCGACCAATGTCAATGTTCCACCCATGAGCTTCCGCCCCGATGACATGGCATCGGATGACGGCTCTGGCTTCACGCGGAGAACCGTGTGAAGCAGATGCTCCTTAGAAAGGAGGTGATCCAGCCGCACCTTCCGGTACGGCTACCTTGTTACGACTTAGTCCTAATCACCGATCCCACCTTCGACGGCTCCCTCCAAAAGGTTGGGCCACCGGCTTCGGGTGTTACCGACTTTCATGACTTGACGGGCGGTGTGTACAAGGCCCGGGAACGTATTCACCGCAGCGTTGCTGATCTGCGATTACTAGCGACTCCGACTTCATGGGGTCGAGTTGCAGACCCCAATCCGAACTGAGACCGGCTTTTTGGGATTCGCTCCACCTTGCGGTATTGCAGCCCTTTGTACCGGCCATTGTAGCATGCGTGAAGCCCAAGACATAAGGGGCATGATGATTTGACGTCATCCCCACCTTCCTCCGAGTTGACCCCGGCAGTCTCCTATGAGTTCCCGCCATTACGCGCTGGCAACATAGAACGAGGGTTGCGCTCGTTGCGGGACTTAACCCAACATCTCACGACACGAGCTGACGACAACCATGCACCACCTGTATACCTGTCTTGCGAGGAGACTGTTTCCAGCCTTTGCAGGTATATGTCAAGCCTTGGTAAGGTTCTTCGCGTTGCATCGAATTAATCCGCATGCTCCGCCGCTTGTGCGGGCCCCCGTCAATTCCTTTGAGTTTTAGCCTTGCGGCCGTACTCCCCAGGCGGGGCGCTTAATGCGTTAGCTGCGACACGGAGACCGTGGAAAGGCCCCCACATCTAGCGCCCAACGTTTACGGCGTGGACTACCAGGGTATCTAATCCTGTTCGCTCCCCACGCTTTCGCTCCTCAGCGTCAGTTACGGCCCAGAGATCTGCCTTCGCCATCGGTGTTCCTCCTGATATCTGCGCATTCCACCGCTACACCAGGAATTCCAATCTCCCCTACCGCACTCTAGTCTGCCCGTACCCACTGCAGGCGCAAGGTTGAGCCTTGCGTTTTCACAGCAGACGCGACAAACCGCCTACGAGCTCTTTACGCCCAATAATTCCGGACAACGCTTGCACCCTACGTATTACCGCGGCTGCTGGCACGTAGTTAGCCGGTGCTTTTTCTGCAGGTACCGTCACTTTCGCTTCTTCCCTGCTAAAAGAGGTTTACAACCCGAAGGCCGTCGTCCCTCACGCGGCGTTGCTGCATCAGGCTTTCGCCCATTGTGCAATATTCCCCACTGCTGCCTCCCGTAGGAGTCTGGGCCGTGTCTCAGTCCCAGTGTGGCCGGTCACCCTCTCAGGCCGGCTACCCGTCGTCGCCTTGGTGAGCCATTACCTCACCAACTAGCTGATAGGCCGCGAGTTCATCCCCCACCGAAATTCTTTCCACGCGCAGACGATGCCGTCGCGCGTCGTATCCGGTATTAGCTTCGGTTTCCCGAGGTTATCCCAGAGTGAGGGGCAGATTACTCACGTGTTACTCACCCGTTCGCCACTGATCCGGAGAGCAAGCTCTCCTTCACCGTTCGACTTGCATGTGTTAAGCACGCCGCCAGCGTTCGTCCTGAGCCAGGATCAAACTCTCCGTAGATGTTTGATTGCACGCTCACCTTGCGGCGAACGGCACATCGTGTGTCGCTGCGCGTCGGAATGGACGCAACAGCGACGAGTTGATCTGACTGATGGATGTCTACTGACAATCCTTTTCAATCCAAAGGAATCTCTACGGCTGATGGTGCTCGGAAGCACGTCTCAGCCGACGAGGTAATTTTTGGCATTGACAATTGTGCACGCTGTTGAGTTCTCAAGGATCGGTGGCACATCCCCCGCGGACTCTTTCGATTCCACAGCCGGAGGCCCCGGACCCCTCGGGTTGTCGCACTGGGCGATGTTCGTTCTGTTGGAGTCGGGCTGTGTTTGCACACACTCGCCGGTTTCCCGGTTCCCGCCTTCGCGTCGAACGCTTCGAGAGGCCGTCCCACTTGAGGGCGGAGAGCTTCGCTCATCCGCACCTTTGGGGTGACGAGAGGAAACATTACGGCGGATGCGGTGGCCGTGCAAGCCGGCCTCGCACCTCGGGCGTGTCGCGCATGTTTCCGGGACATGCCGGGCACGTTGCGCCCTGCATCGGGCGCCTGTGGCCGCTCTCGGTCAGGTCTCGTCGACGACGGCGGCAAGGGTCCGGCGTCCCCGTCGTACGACCGCGATGCGGCCGTGCAGCAGGGGGCCGACGACCGCGTCCGCGCGCTCGACGCGCACATTGTTCACGTACACACCGCCCTGGGTGATCGCTCGCCTGCCCTCCCCCACCGACGTGGTCAGCCCGGTGCGTTGCAGCACTCGGACCACCTCCTCGGCCGCCGTGCCCTGCGTGCTCGGCAGTTCGGCGACCGCCGCCGTGAGCGTCGGCAGGTCGAGTGCCGCGAGGTCGCCCGCCCCGAAGAGCGCGAGGGACGCGTCCCTGGCACCGTCTGCGGCGGGGACCCCGTGGACGAGCGCCGTCACCTCCCAAGCGAGCCGGCGTTGCGCCTCGCGCGCCGCCGGCCGCTCGGCGGTCGCACGCTCCAGCTCGTCGATCTCCCTCCTGGTGAGGAAGGTGAACACCTTGAGCCGTGCGGCGGCGTCCGCATCCGTCGTGTTGAGCCAGAACTGGTAGAAGGCGTATGGACTGGTGAGGCTCGGATCGAGCCAGACCGCGTTCCCCTCCGACTTGCCGAACTTGGTTCCGTCGCTGTTGGTGATCAGGGGTGTGCCGACCGCGTGCACCGTGGCCCCCTCGACCCGGTGGATAAGGTCGATGCCGCTCGTGAGGTTGCCCCACTGATCGCTGCCGCCGGTCTGCATCGTGCAGCCGAGAGAGCGGTAGAGCTCGAGGAAGTCGTAGCCCTGCAGGATCTGGTAGCTGAATTCGGTGTAGCTGATCCCGGCGTCGGAGTTGAGCCGCGCCGACACGGCGTCCTTCTTCAGCATGGTGCCGACCCGGAAGTGCTTGCCGACATCGCGCAGGAAGTCGATGGCGGAGAGCCCGGCCGTCCAGTCGAGGTTGTTCACGAGACGAGCTGCGGCCTGCCCGTCGAAGGCGAGGAACCGGCCGACCTGGGCACGCAGCAGGTCGACCCATTCCGCAACGGTCTCCTTGGTGTTCAGCGTCCGTTCCGCGCTCGGCCGCGGATCCCCGATCAGCCCGGTCGAGCCGCCGACGAGCGCGAGCGGCAGGTGGCCCGCGAGTTGCAGCCGGCGAAGAAGCAGCAGTTGCACGAGGTTGCCGAGATGCAGACTCGACGCGGTCGGGTCGAACCCGCAGTAGACCGTGATCGGCGCGCCGGCGAGCGCCGCCGCGAGCGCCACCTCGTCGGTCGAGACGTGGATCAGCCCCCGCCATTGGAGCTCGTCCCAGACGGAGCTGAACTCGGGATCGTTGTGCTGGCCTGCGAGGTCGGTCGTCGACACCCGCATCACGCTACCGTCCGCGGGATCGGGCGGCGGCGGCCCGGTAGGGCGACACCGTCGGGTCGCCGGTGATCCAGAACCGCCACGGGAACGCCGCCGCGTCGCCGCCGGGACCGGCGACCCCCGTCCGCGGTCCCGACAGGATCGCCGCATCCGGCACCGGCACTGCGGGCAGCAGCAGGGACGCGGGTCCGGCGACGAGGTCCGCCCCGCCGTCGGCGAGCGTCAGGCCGAGTGCGACGGTGAGCCGCGCCGGACCGCGCGCCAGGTCCGCGTCACCGCGGCTCGTCGTGCGGCGCCCGCGCGCGATCTCCGGTCCGTCGACCACCTCGCCGGCGCGGAGCAGGACCGCCGCCGCCTGCCCCGGCGGCCCGATGACCACGTTGCAGCAGACGTGCATGCCGTAGGTGAAGTACGTGTACAGGTGCCCGGGAGGCCCGAACATCACGGCCGTGCGTGGTGTGCGGCCGCGGTAGGCGTGCGAGCCGGGGTCGTGCTCGCCGAGGTAGGTCTCCACCTCGGTGATGCGGACCGTGACGGTGCCGTCCGCCGTCGTGTGCGACAGCCGGGCGCCGAGCAGCGCGCGGCCGGTCTCCGGCGCGCGGACACCGAGCGCGGCGCGCGCCCGCTCCGACGGCAGCGCGTCGAAGGTCAGTGCTTCGCGGCGGTGAACAGCCATCCGTTCACGGCCGCGTAGATGAGCGCCACCGCGAGGATGACGACGGCGAGCGTCACGATAGCCGGCACGAGCCAGGTGTACCGGTCGGTGCGCTTCACCTTCGGGATCGGCTGCGGCATGAACCGGCTGCGGCCGCTCACCGCGCATCCCCCACGATCGCGCGGACGCGCGCGGTCAGCGCGGCGAGCTGCTCCTGGACGCGGATCGGCGCCGTGCCGCTGCGGCCGGTGCGGGACGCCACCGACCCCTGGGTCGTGAGCACCGACCGCACCTGGGGTGTCAGGTGCGGGGAGACCGCGACCAGTTCCGAATCGGTCATGGCGTCCAAGGGCGCCTCCTTCGCTTCCGCGGCGGCGACGAGCCTGCCCGTGATCTCATGCGCTTCCCGGAACGGCACGTGCTGCTTCACGAGCCATTCTGCGACATCGGTCGCCAGGGAGTAGCCCTCGGGCGCCGACGCGGCCATGGCAGCTCGGTCGAAGTGCAGGGTCGCCACCAGCCCGGTCACCGCGGGCAGCAGTACTTCGAGCGTCTCGACGGCGTCGAAGACGGGCTCCTTGTCCTCCTGCAGATCGCGGTTGTAGGCGAGCGGCAATCCCTTCAGCGTCGCGAGGAGTCCGGTCAGGTCGCCGATCAGACGGCCGGACTTGCCTCGGGCGAGCTCGGCGATGTCGGGATTCTTCTTCTGGGGCATGATCGACGACCCCGTCGACCACGAGTCGTGCAGCTTCGCGAACCCGACGTCGCGGGTCGCCCAGAGGATCACGTCCTCGGCGAGCCGGGACAGATCGACCCCGATCATCGCGGCGACGAACGCGAACTCCGCGACGACGTCGCGCGACGCCGTGCCGTCCATCGAGTTCTCCACCGTGGTGGCGAAGCCGAGCTCACGCGCCACGAGGCCGTCGTCGAGACCGAGGCTGGAACCGGCGAGCGCGCCGGACCCGTACGGCGACGCGTCGGCGCGTGCAGCCCAGTCCCGCAGCCGTTCGAGGTCGCGGACCAGCGGCCACGCGTGCGCGAGCAGATGGTGCGCGAGCAGCACGGGCTGCGCATGCTGCAGATGCGTACGGCCGGGCAGGATCGCGTCGGGATGGTCGGACGCCTGCCCGGCGAGCGCGTCGACGAGGTCGACGACGTCCCGCCGGATGACGACCGCGTGGTCGCGCAGATACATGCGGATGAGCGTCGCGATCTGGTCGTTCCGGCTGCGTCCCGCGCGCAGCTTGCCGCCCAGCTCGGCACCGGCCTCGGCGACGAGCGCCTGCTCGAGGGCCGCGTGCACGTCCTCGTCGCCGGGCGCCGGGGTCAGTGTCCCCGACACGACCCGGTCCCTGATGCGGTCGAGGGCTGCGATCAGGCCGGCGAATTCGTCGTCCGTGAGGTAGCCGGCCGCGGTGAGCGCCCTGGCGTGCGCCTTCGACCCGGCGATGTCGTACGTCGCGAGCTGCCAGTCGAAGTGCGTCGACTTCGAGAGGCGTGACAAGGCCTCCGACGGGCCCGCGCTGAACCGCCCGCCCCACAGTGCTCCGGCGTTCGTGCCGCGTTCCGTCTCCGCCATCGGCGACCACCCTACCGAGCGGCGGGGCGTCCGCACCCACGCCTGCGGGCGGCGGCGTACCGTGCGGACCGTGCTCATCCGCGATTACCGCCAGGCCGACGCGGGGCCGACGCTCGCCGTCTACCACCGCGCGGTCCGCATCACCGCAGCCAAGGACTACTCCCCGGCACAGATCGCCGTCTGGGCGCCCGACGACATCGACCCCGTGTCGTGGGCGGCGAAGCGCGAGGCGGCCGGCACGGTCGTCGCGGAGCGGGACGGCGAGGTCGTCGGGTTCAGCGACGTGAACGCCGACGGCTACATCGACATGCTGTTCGTCGACCCGGACCACGGCGGTCAGGGTGTCGGCGGGGCGCTCATCGAACGGGTCACCGCGATCGCCGCGGCGCGGGGACTGAGCAGCGTCTGGACGTACGCCAGCCGGACCGCTCGGCCGGTGTTCGCGGCACACGGCTTCACGGTCGTGCGACGCCACCATCCCGTGATCGACGGGGTGCGGCTGACGAACTACCGGATGAGCGCACCGGTCGAGGCGGGCGGCTGATCCGGGTCAGTGCGCGAGCAGCCAGGCGAGCAGCGCCTTCTGCGCGTGCAGGCGGTTCTCCGCCTCGTCCCAGACGACGGACTGCGGGCCGTCGATGACCTCGGCCTCGACCTCGTAGCCGCGGTAGGCCGGTAGGCAGTGCAGGAAGACGGCGTCGTCGGCGGCGTGCCGCATCAGCTCGGCCGACACGGTGTAGGCGCCGAGGTCGGCGACCCGCGCTGCCTTCTCCTCCTCCTGGCCCATCGACACCCAGGTGTCCGTGACCACCACGTCCGCGCCGGCGACCGCTTCGACCGCATCCGCCGTCACCGAGACGCCTCCTCCGGTCCGCGCGGCGATCGCCGCAGCGTCGGCGACGACGGATGGGGTCGGCGTGTACGCAGCGGGCGCACCGATGGTGATCCACATGCCGGCCGTCGCGCAGGCGAGCAGGTAGGAGTGCGCCATGTTGCTCGAGCCGTCGCCGAGGAACGCGACCTTCAGGCCCTGGAGCGTCGGCTTGTGCTCGCGGATCGTGAGCAGGTCCGCGAGCAGCTGGCAGGGGTGGAAGTCGTCGGACAGCGCATTGACGACGGGCACCGAGGTGCCGTCGGCCATCTCCTCGAGGCCGGACTGGGCGTACGTGCGCCAGACGATCGCGGCGACCATGCGCTCGAGCACGCGGGCGGTGTCGGCGATCGACTCCTTCCCCCCGAGCTGGCTCTCCGCGGTCGAGATGATGAGGGGGGTGCCGCCGAGGTCGGCGATACCGACGGCGAAGCTGACCCTGGTGCGCGTCGAGGTCTTGTCGAAGATCACCGCGACCGTCTGCGGTCCGGCGAGCGGCTGCGTGGCGAACCGGTCGGCCTTCATCGCCGCAGCGAGCTCGAGCACCTCCGCCTGCTCGGCGGGGCTCAGATCGTCGTCCCGCAGGAAGTGGCGCGTCACGCTCCGAGGCTACCGGCACACCAAATCACGGAGATCCCGCGTCGATGCCGCCGCGATCGGCATGGCTCGGGCCGGCAGGACCAGATCTCCGTGATTTGGTGTGTGAGGGGCGTCGATGGGGGGATCAGAGGGCGGCGAGGGCCGTCGCGAAGCGCTCGGTGAAGGCCTCGATCTCGCGGTCGCCGACGATCAACGGCGGCGCGAGCCGCACGGCGGTCGGATTGATCGGGTTCACGATCAGGCCGGCCTCGAGGGCCGCGGCGCCGATCGCCGGCGCGGCATCGGCGGTCGTGCCGACCCCGATGAGCAGGCCCCTGCCGCGCACCTCGACGACGTGCTTGGCGTGCATGCCCCGGATCGCCGCCGAGATCTGCTCGCCGCGGCGCGCGGCGTTGCCCATCAGATCCGCGCGCTCGATCTCCTCGAGCACCGCGTTCGCGATGGTCGTCGCGAACGGGTTCCCGCCGAAGGTCGACCCGTGGTCGCCGCGCTGCAGCAGCCCGCTCGCCGCTCCGAACGTCACCATCGCGCCGAGCGGCACTCCACCGGCGACGCCCTTGGCGAGGGTCACCGCATCGGGCGTGATCCCCTCGTGCTGGTAGGCGAACCAGGCACCGGTCCTGCCGATCCCCGTCTGGATCTCGTCGATGATCAGCAGCGCTCCCGCCGCCTCCGTGATCCGCCGCGCCTCGCGCAGGTAGCCGTCCGGCAGCGGCACCACACCGGTCTCGCCCTTGATGGGCTCGACGACCAGTGCCGCGACGTCCGGCCCCATCGCGGCCTCGAGCGCCTCCACGGTCGAGTCGATGCTCGTCACGCCGGCCGGCATCGGCAGGAAGGCCTCCTGCAGCGCGGGCTTGCCCGTGAGCGCCAGCGCGCCCATCGTGCGGCCGTGGAACCCGCCGATGAGCGACAGGATGCGCGGCTGCCCGGTGCGCCTGGCGAGCTTGAAGGCCGCCTCGTTGGCTTCCGCCCCCGAGTTGCCGTAGTACACGCGACCGCTCTCGCCTGCGCCCGTGATCCGCTTGAGGCGCTCCGCGAGCTCGACCTGTGACGGCGTCGCGAAGTAGTTCGAGACGTGTACGAGCATCGACGCCTGCCGTCCGGCCGCCTCGACGAGCACGGGATGCGCGTGCCCGAGCGAGTTCACCGCGATGCCGCCGAGGAAGTCGAGGTACTCGCGCCCGTCGACGTCCCACACCCAGCAGCCCTCGCCGCGGACGAGCATCCGCAACGGCGGCGCATACGACCCCATGAGCGCGTGCGCCGATCGGATGCGCCAGTCCGCGGATGTCGGGATCGTGCCGACCTGCGTGTCCATCGTTCCGGTCATGCCGGGACCACCTCCGTGCCGATTCCGCTGCCCGTGAAGATCTCGAGCAGCACCGAGTGGGCCACCCTGCCGTCGATGACGGCCGCCTTCGGCACGCCGCCCTGCACCGCTTC
Organism: uncultured Actinomycetota bacterium; assembly: GCA_963716965.1. Taxonomy (GTDB): domain Bacteria; phylum Actinomycetota; class Actinomycetes; order Actinomycetales; family Microbacteriaceae; genus Amnibacterium. Next base: position 41,052 of record CAVQUZ010000004.1, read on the forward strand.
GAGGCATGCGCGCATCTTGGGGATCATGCCGCTTTCGAGCTCAGGCAGCAGGTCAGCGAGTTCCGTCGTCGTGAGCTCGCTGATGAGCGAGTCACGATTCGGCCAGTCGGCGTACAGGCCGGGGACGTCGGTCAGGATCACGAGCTTCTCCGCGCCGAGTGCGACGGCGAGCGACGCCGCGGCCGAGTCGGCGTTGACGTTCAGCGACTCCCCCGGCCGGTCGAGGTCGGGGGCGATGGTCGAGACGACCGGGATACCGCCCGCCTCGAGCTGTGCGATGACCGCCGCAGGATCGACCGCGACGACATCGCCGACCTGCCCGAGATCGACCTCGACGCCGTCGACCACGGCGCTGCGACGGCGCCCGCCGAACAGGCCGGCGTCCTCGCCCGAGATGCCGGCAGCGAGCGGCCCATGGCGGTTGATGGCGCCGACCAGATCGCGGCCGACCTGGCCGGTCAAGACCATCCGCACCACGTCCATCACCTCGGGCGTCGTCACGCGGTATCCGCCGCGGAACTCGCTCGAGATGCCGAGACGGTCGAGCATGAGCGTGATCTGCGGGCCGCCGCCGTGGACGACGACGGGCCGGATGCCGACCGTGCGCAGGTAGACCATGTCTTCGGCGAACGAGGTATGGAGCCCGGGGTCGATCATGGCGTTCCCGCCGAACTTCACGACGATCGTCCTGCCCGCGAACCGTGTCAGCCAGGGCAGCGACTCGATGAGCACCGCCGCCTTCGCGGCCGCCTCGTCGGGGCTCGTCTGCTGCAGCCGCAGGTCGCGCCCCGTCACGATGCGTACGCGCTGTTCTCGTGCACGTAGTCGTGCGTGAGGTCGTTCGTCCACACGGTCGCCGCGGCGTCGCCCGCGTGCAGGTCGACCTGCAGCGCGACGGCGCGACCGGTGAGGTCGACGAGGTCGCGCGGCTGGTCGGGCTGGCCGGCCTGGCAGACGCGGACACCGTTCATCACGACGTCGATGCCGAACGGGTCGAATTCGGCGGTCGTCGTGCCGACCGCGGCCAGCACCCGGCCCCAGTTGGGGTCGTTGCCGAAGACCGCGGCCTTGAAGAGGTTGCTTCGCGCCACCGCGCGGGCGACCTCGACGGCCTCCGCCTCGGAGACGGCGTGCACGACCTCGATCGCGATGTCGTGGGCTGCGCCCTCCGCATCCGACTGCAGCTGCAGCGTGAGATCGAGGCACAGCTCGGTGAGGAGCCCGGTGAAGACCGCGAGGTCGGGCACGACGCCGGACGCGCCGGACGCGAGCAGGGTGACCTGGTCGTTCGTCGACATGCAGCCGTCCGAGTCGAGGCGGTCGAAGGTCCGCCCGGTCGCCACGCGAAGCGCCGCGTCCAGGTCGGCCGACTCGAGGTCGGCGTCGGTCGTGATGACGACGAGCATCGTCGCGAGACCCGGCGCCAGCATGCCGGCGCCCTTGGCCATGCCGCCGATCACGTATCCGTCCCCTCGGCGGACGGCCTCCTTGGGATGCGTGTCGGTCGTCATGATGGCGCGAGCGGCATCCGCGCCGCCGTCGGTTGCGAGCACGGCCGCCGCGCGGCCGACGCCTGCCACGACCTTGGTCGAGTCGAGTTGTTCGCCGATCAGGCCCGTCGAGCAGACGAGCACGTCGCCCGGCGAGATGCCGATGGCGGCGCCGACCGCTTCGGCGGTCGCGTGGGTCGTCTGGAAGCCGAGCACGCCGGTGTAGCAGTTCGCGCCGCCGGAGTTGAGGACGACGGCCGACACGACCCCGTCGCGGATGACCTCGCGGCTCCACATGATCGGGTTCGCGGTGCACCGGTTCGAGGTGAAGACGGCGGCCGCGGCCGCGGCCGGGCCGCGGTTCACGACGAGCGCGAGATCGGGGCCTTCCCCGGTTCGCAGGCCCGCCGGGACGCCGGCCGCTTCGAATCCGCGTGCTTCGGTGACACTCACGGTGCAACTCCATCCATGGGCAGGCCCTCGGCCTCGTCGAGGCCGAGCGCGATGTTGGCGGACTGGATCGCCGCGCCCGCCGTGCCCTTGCCGAGATTGTCGAGGGCGGCGATCGCCATCAGGCGCCCCGCCGCCGCATCCACGCCGACGCCGATGGCGACGGTGTTCGATCCCGTCACGTGCTGGATCGCCGGGAAGACGCCGGCCTCGGTGAGCTGCACGAAGCGTTCGCCGCCGTACGCCTCGTCATAGACCTCGCGGATCTCGGCCTCGGTGACCGAATCGGCGAGGATCGCGGAGGTGACGGCGAGCACGCCGCGGGCGGTCGGTACGAGCACCGGCGTGAACGACAGAGTGCCGCGCACCCCCGTCACGAGCGCGAGGTTCTGCAGGATCTCGGGGACGTGCCGATGCGTGCCGCCGACCGCATAGGCGTGGGCGCTGCCGAGCAGTTCCGCGGCGAGCAGGTCCGTCCTCAGCGTGCGTCCGGCGCCCGACGGGCCGACGGCGAGCACCGCGGTGAGGTCATCGGGCCGCACGATGCCGGCCGCGACGGCGGGTGCGAGCGCGAGGGTGACGGCGCTCGCGTTGCAGCCGGGCGCAGCGATGCGGCGCGTGCCGGCGAGGGCCTCGCGCTGCTTGCCGTCCGCCGTGAGCAGTTCCGGGATGCCGTAGGTCCAGGCGCCGTGCCAGGGGCCGGGGTAGAAGGCGTTCCAGTCCTCCTCGCGCGTGAGCCGGTGATCGGCGCCGGCGTCGACGACGAGCGGATCACCGTCGATGGCCGCGGCGAGGTCGCCCGACTGGCCGTGCGGCAGTGCGAGGAACACCACGTCGTGTCCGGCCAGCGCCTGCGGTGTCGTCTCCTGCAGCTCGAGATGGCCGAGGGTGCGCAGATGCGGCTGGACCTGGCCGAGTCGCCTGCCCGCGCTCGAATGGCCGGTCACGGTCGTGACCTCGAGTGCGGGGTGGGTGCCGAGAAGGCGGAGCAGTTCGCCGCCCGCGTACCCGCTGGCGCCGGCGACGGCGACGCGGAGGACCATCCCCCAACCCTACTCAGCCGCCGACGGGCGTCCTGCCCCGCCGCCGCGGGCGGGACGCACCCGGTGGTCAGGGTTTCTGCTACCTCGAGGCACCCCGACACAGCGCAAACCCTGACCGGGTCAGTCGCGCAGGCGTGCGCCCAGTGCCGCGGCGGCCGCGACGCCGGCGTCCTTCGCCGCCGTCGCCTCCGCGGCGGTCAGCGTGCGGTCGGGGGCGCGGAAGCGCAGGGCGAACGTGAGCGACTTCGCGCCGTCGGGGACGCCCTGTCCGCGATAGTCGTCGACGAGTTCGGCATGCTCGAGCAGGTCGCCAGCCCCGCCGACGAACGCGTCACGGACATCCGCGGCCGGCACATGGGCGTCGACGACGAGCGAGACGTCCTGCGTCGCCGCCGGATAGGACGACAGGGGCGCGGGCGTCGCCGCACGCGGGGCAGCGGCGAGCAGCGCGTCGACGTCGATCTCGAGCGCGGCGACGCGACCGGGGATCTCGGCCGCGACCTCGGGCAGCAACTCCCCCGCCCAGCCCACGGTGACCGGTCCGTCCGGTGTCGCGACGTCGAGCCGTGCGGTGCGGCCGGGATGGAAACCGGCCCGCTCCGCCTGCACCGGCCGCACGGTCGCGCCGACAGCGGCGCCCGCGAGCAGCGCGGCGGCCATCGCGTCCGTCCAGTCGGTGGGCTCGGCCGCACGCCCCGGCTGCTTGCGCACCTGGTCCCCCGCGAAGACCGCGGCGACGTGGACCGGCTGCGGCGGCAGACCGCCGAGCAGCGCGTCCAGCACCGGCTTCGGCGGCTGCACGCCGATCGGCGGCAACTCGCCGTACCCGTAGGCGACGCCCGCCGCCGGGTGGAACACGGATCCGAGCTCGAACAGGGCGAGGTCCGCGAGGCCACGGCCGCGGTTCCGGCGCACGGCGTCCAGCAGCCCGGGCAGCAGCGAACCGCGCAGCAGCGGCGCCTGTCCGTCGATCGGGTTCACGAGCCGAACCGCGGGCGCGTCGGGCTGGAAGCGTGCGTGCGCCGCCGGCGACACGAATGGATAGGACTGCACCTCGACGCCGCCCGCGGCGGCGAGCGCCGCCGACAGCCGACGTCGTTGCTGCTGCGCGTCGGTCAGGCCGCGTCCGGGCGGCGCGACCGGGAGCACGGACGGGATGCGGTCGTACCCGGCGATCCGGACGACCTCCTCGATCACATCGACGGCCTCGGTCATGTCCGGTCGCCACGTCGGCGGGGTCACCGTGAGCCCGCCCGGCGCATCCGTCACCGTGGCGCCGATCGCCTCGAGCGCCGTGCGCTGCTCGGCGAGCGGGACGGCGACGCCGGTGCGGCCGGATACGGCGCGCCCATCGAGGGTGATCGGGGCAGGAGGGGTACTCGTGTCGATGCGCGTGCCCGCGGCGTCGGCGGTCCCGCCGGCGAGCGCCACGAGCAGATCCACCACGCGCTGGGCGGCGACCGGCGCGACGGCCGGGTCCACCCCGCGCTCGAAGCGCCTGCTCGCCTCGCTCGGGAGCCGATGGCGCCGCGCGGAGCGGCCGATCGACACCGGGTCGAAGGTCGCGGCCTCGACGAGGACGTCCGTGGTCGCGACGGTGACCTCGGTCGCCGCCCCTCCCATCACCCCGGCGATGCCGATCGGCCCGCTCCCGTCGACGATGAGCAGATCCTCGGCGTCGAGCACCCGGTCCTGACCGTCGAGCGTGGTGATGCGCTCACCTTGGCGCGCGCGGCGGACCCCGAGCGCATCGCCCTCGAGCGTCGCCAGGTCGTAGGCGTGCGTGGGCTGGCCGAGTTCGACCATCACGTAGTTCGTGATGTCGACGGGCAGGGAGATCGACCGAATGCCCGCGAGGCGCAGCCGGGTGCGCATCCACGACGGCGTCGAGGCCACCGGATCGATGCCACGGACGATGCGGGCGGTGAACCCGGAGCAGCCGATCCGGCCGCGGATCGGCGCCGCGTCATCGATCGTCACCGGGTGCCCGCCGTGGGTGGTCGCCCGGTCGACGACGACCGCGGTGGCCGGGTCGGTGAACGCGGTCCCGGTCGACGCCGCGTACTCGCGGGCGAGTCCCCTGATGGACAGCGCGTAGCCGCGGTCGGGCGTGACGTTGATCTCGATCGCGGACTCGTCGAGGCCGAGCAACGCGATGGCGTCCGCGCCGACGGGGGCCTCGATGCCGAGCTCGGCGAGCCGGATGATGCCGTCGTGCTCGTCCGAGAGCCCGAGCTCGCGCGCCGACGCCATCATGCCGTCGGACACGTGCCCGTACGTCTTTCTCGCCGCGATCGGGAACGGCCCTGGCAGCACCGCGCCGGGCAGCGTCACGACGACGAGGTCGCCGACCTCGAAGTTGCTCGCACCGCAGACGATGCCGTGCACGGCGTCGCCGTCGTCGGCGGCCGTCGTGCCATCGGGGGCGACCTGCACCCGGCACCAGCGGATCGTCTTCCCGTTCTTCTGCGGCTCCGGCACGAAGTCGAGCACGCGGCCGACCACCAGCGGGCCGGTGACGCTCGCGGCGTGCACCGCCTCCTCTTCGAACCCGACGCGGACGAGCGCCGCATGCAGCTCGTCCGGCGAGGCCGATTCGGGCAGCGCGGTGAATTCGCGCAGCCATCCGAGCGGAACCCTCATCGGTCGCCTCCCCGCATCGCGAGCCCGAACGCGCGCGAGAACCGCACGTCGCCCTCGACCATGTCGCGCATGTCGTCGAGCCCGTACGCGAACTGCAGGGTGCGCTCGATGCCCATGCCGAAGGCGAACCCCTGGTACTCGTCGGGGTCGATGCCGGCCGCGCGGAGCACGTTCGGGTGCACCATGCCGCATCCGCCCCACTCCACCCAGCGGGCGCCGCCCTTCGCGTTCGCCTGCCACACGTCCATCTCGGCGGACGGCTCCGTGAACGGGAAGAAGTTGGGGCGCAGCCGGATGCGGGACGCCTCGCCGAACAGCAGCTTGGCGAGGTGCTCGAGCGTGCCGCGCAGATGCGCCATCGTCAGGCCGCGATCGATGGCGAGGCCTTCGAACTGGCTGAAGACCGGAGTGTGCGTCGCGTCGAGCTCGTCGGTGCGGTACGTGCGGCCCGGGCCGAGCACGTAGAGCGGCACGCCGCGCTCCAGCAGCGCGCGGACCTGCACAGGCGAGGTCTGGGTGCGCAGCACGAGGTGCGCGTCGCGGGGCTCGACGAAGAACGTGTCCTGCGGGCTGCGCGCCGGATGGTCGGGGTCGATGTTGAGTGCGTCGAAGTTGAACCACTCGCTCTCGAGCTCCGGCCCCTCCGCGATCTCCCAGCCCATGCCGACGAAGACGTCCTCGACCTGCTCGCGGATGAGGCTGAGCGGGTGCCTGGCGCCCGGCGCGGTGCGGGTCGCGGCGGCCGTCACGTCGACCCGGTCGGCGACGAGCCTGGCCGCGGCCTCCGCCGCCGACAGCACCACCTCGCGGTCGGCGATCGCGCGATTCACGCGTCCACGCGCCTCGCCGATCAGCTTGCCGGCGGCCGGCTTCTCGGCGCCGGGCAGATCGCGGATCTGCGCGTTCAATCCGGCCAGCACCGAGTGCTCGCCGGTGTGCGCGATCCGCGCGTCCTTCAACTCCGCGGTGGTGGCCGCGGCGTCGACCGCGAGGAGTGCCGCATCGACCGCCTGCTCGACGGTCTGCGGCGAAAGGGTCAGCTCGATCGACACGGGTGACGAGTCTACGAAAGGACCGCCCGCTCCGCAGACGCACCCGGCCGGGACGGCCGCGGTCTCCGTCGGTCCCCCGGAGGCGCTTGGATGGCGACCGTGCTGCTCGTGGTCCTCGGGATGTCCTCCGTGCTCCTCTACGGGACGTCGGACTTCTTCGGCGGCCTGGCGTCGCGCACGCAGCCGGCCGTGCGCGTCACGCTGGTCGCGTTCGTGCTGGCGCTCGTCGGACTGGCGCCCGCGCTGTTCATCGGCAGGCAGGTGCTGTCCCCGCCTGCCGTGCTCTTCGGCGGTCTGGCCGGCGTGTTCGCGGCGGTGGGGGTCTGGGCCTTCTACGCGGCGCTCGCTGCCGGTCCGGTCGGGTTCGTGGCCCCGGTGACCGCGATCCTGTGCGCGGTGCTGCCGAGCGTCTGGGCCTTCGCGTTCGGCGAGCAGGTGCCGCCCCTCGTGCTCGTCGCGCTCGCCGTGGTCGTCGCCGGCGGGGTGCTGCTCAGCCTGGAGCCGGATGTGGACAGGCGGCCCGCCGTGAGGACGGTCGTGCTGACGCTCGTCGCCGGCGTGACGTACGGCGCGTACTTCGTCGTGATGGATGCGACACCGACCGACTCCGGGGGGATCCCGATGATCGCCGACACCGTGGTCGGCATCGTCGTGATCGGCGCGGCGGTGGTGTTCGGCGTGCTGCGCGGCGAGCGGCCGCCCGCACCGAGCGGCCGGGAGTGGGGCGTCATGGTCGCCGCGGGCCTCACGCAGGGCGTCGCGAGCGGATTCCTCGTCTTCGCGCTGCACCTGCCAGGACTCGCGATCGTGTCGGCCCTGTCGGCCCTCTATCCACTCGCGACCGTCGCGCTGACCGTGGGCGTGCTGCACGAGCGCATCCGCCCGATCCAAGCGGCCGGAATCGTGCTCGCCATCGCGGGCGTCGCCGTCCTGGCCCTGGCGCGCGCCTGATCCGCCGCCCGATCAACGCCGTCGGGCGAAGGCGCTCGCGTAGAGGCAGACGGCCGCGGCGGTGCCGAGGTTGAGGGATTCGGCGGCACCGTAGATCGGGACGGCGATCGTGCGGTCGGCGAGGGTCGCGGCTTCGGCGCTGATGCCGTGCGCCTCGTTGCCGAACAGCCAGGCGACGGGGCCTGCGATCGCGTCCGCGACGGCGGTGATCGGCTCGCCGTGCATGTCCGCCGCCACGACGTCGAGCCCGGCGGCGTGCGCCGCGACGACCGCGGCGGCGAGTGCCGACCCGGTCGCGATGCGCAGGTGGAAGATCGAACCGGTCGTCGCGCGGACGACCTTCGGGTTGTAGGCGTCGACGGACGATCCGGTCAGCACGACGGCGTCGGCGCCGGCCGCATCCGCGGCGCGGATGATCGTGCCGGCGTTGCCGGGATCGCGCACCTCGTCGAGGATCGCGACGAGCGTCGCGCCCTCGAACGCTTCGGTGAGCGTGACCGGCGCCTGCCTGGCGACCGCGACGACGCCCTGCGGGGTGCGGGTGTCGGCCATGGCGGCGAGCGCGGCCTCGGAGGCGAGCTCGATCTCGATGCCGGCGGCCCGCGCGGCGTCGAGCAGGTCCTCGTTGCGGGACATCGCGTCGGAAGTGAGGTAGAGGTCCTCGACGAGATCCGGGCCGTGCTGCAGCACCTCGCGGACGACCTGCGGCCCCTCGAGCAGGGCGAGGCCCGTCTCGGAGCGGTGCTTCTTGTCGCGGAGTGCGGCGACGCGGCGGACCGCTGCGGACTTCGGGGACTCGATCATCCGCTCATCCTGGCCGACACAGGCACTCGCCCGGGCATGCGAGGGGCCCCGTCCGGTCGGACGGGGCCCCTCGCGGTGCCGGTGTTACGCGGCGGTCGCCGGCGCCGACGTGTCGGCCGGCAGCGCGGCCTTCGCCGTCGCGACGAGGCCGGCGAACGTCGCCGGCTCGTTCACCGCGAGCTCGGCGAGGATGCGCCGGTCCACCTCGACGCCGGCGAGGCCGAGGCCCTGGATGAACCGGTTGTAGGTGAGCCCGTTCGCGCGAGCGGCCGCGTTGATGCGCTGGATCCAGAGGCGACGGAAGTCGCCCTTGCGGGCACGGCGGTCGTTGTAGGCGTAGACGAGCGAGTGGGTGACCTGCTCCTTCGCCTTGCGGTAGAGGCGAGACCGCTGTCCGCGGTACCCCTCCGCCCGCTCGAGGATGGTGCGGCGCTTCTTGTGCGCGTTGACGGCGCGCTTGACCCTTGCCATGGTGCGTCTCCTTGCGTGTCGGTGAGCGGGCTTACTTGCCCAGCAGCTTCTTGATGGCCTTGGCTTCGGGACCGGCCAGCTGCGAGTCCTTGTTGAGGCGGCGCGTGAGGCTCGAGGGCTTCTTCTCGAGGTTGTGGCGCATGCCGGCGCTCTGCTTCATCACCTTGCCGCTGCCCGTGATCTTGAAGCGCTTCTTGGCGCCCGAGTGCGTCTTCTGCTTCGGCATTACTGCTCCTTGGTCTGCACCGCGCCAGCGGTGTCTTCCTCGCGCGGTGGGCGCTGTGGTTTGCGGGCCTGGGCCTCGGCTTTCGCGTCGGCCTTGTTCTTGAGCGGGCCGATGATCATGACCATGTTGCGGCCGTCGATCGTCGGCAGTGACTCCACCGACCCGTACTCACGCACGTCCTCGGCGAAGCGCTGCAGGAGGCGGACACCCTGCTCGGGTCGCGACTGCTCGCGGCCCCTGAACAGGATCATGGCCTTCACCTTGTCGCCGGCCTTGAGGAATCCCTCGGCCCGCTTGCGCTTCGTCTCGTAGTCGTGGCTGTCGATCTTGAGACGGAAGCGCACCTCTTTGAGGATGGTGTTCGCCTGGTTGCGTCGGGCCTCTTTCGCCTTCTGCGCCGTCTCGTACTTGTACTTCCCGTAGTCCATGATCTTCACGACCGGCGGGCGGGAGTTGGGGGCGACCTCCACGAGGTCGAGGTCGGCCTCCTGCGCCAGGCGCATGGCCACCTCGATCGGGACGACACCGACCTGCTCACCGGCTGGTCCGACGAGACGGACCTCCGGGACCCGGATTCGGTCGTTGGTACGGGGATCGCTGATCGCGTACTCCTTCTGCTCTGCACGGACGGCCGTGTCTCGGCCGATCCGGTCCCGGCAGGTACCCCGCGGCATGGGTCGTGAAGGGATTCCGCGCGCTCGCGCACGCTGCACACATCGGCATCCGGCCACCGAAGCAGCCGGGGTGTGCGCTGACCTGGCAGCCTGTTGAGGCGGCCGCGCAGGTGGGATCGCTCCACTTGACACGCCGGGCGGGATCCACCCGGAACCGAACAAGCTTAGCACTCCCCCGCGGCCGCGACCACGGCGCGACAATGACGGCATGAGCAACAGCCCGATCGACGTCCCCGGCCGACTCGACGACCTGCCGGGCGACGCGGAGTCCGCCGACAGCGACGACGCCGTCGCGGACGCCACGCGCGACATCGCTGAGGTGCCGGCGGTCGAGATCATCACCACGGCAGCGGTGCATCTGATGAGCGCGGCCGCGGTCAAGGTGGGGCTCGCGGACGACCCCGCGTCGCAGACCGATCTCGACGAGGCGCGAAAGCTCATCACCTCGCTCGCGGGACTCATCGTGGCGGCGGCGCCCGAGATCAGCGACTCGCACGCGCGGCCGCTGCGCGACGGCCTCCGCACCCTGCAGCTGGCCTTCCGCGAGGCGTCGAGCATCCCCGATCCGATCGGCAAGGGGCCGGGCGAGAAGTGGACGGGTCCCGTCAACTAGTCGCGGGCGGTCACAGCGCGGCGGCGATCGCCGCAAGGCCCGCGTGCAGTTCGCCGAACGACGTGGACAGCGGCGAGAGGCCGACGCGCAGCCCGCGCGGGAACCGGAAGTCCGGGATGACGCCCGCGCGCCACAGCTCGGGCACGATGCGGGCGAAGTCCGGATGCTCCAGCAGTACGTGGCCGCCGCGCTCGGCGGCGTCTCGGGGAGACGCGAGCAGGACGCCCGCGTCGGCGAGCACCGCATCCGCGTAGTCGACCGTGAACGCGGTCAGGCGCTCGGACTTCGCGCGGATCGCGTCGAGACCGACCGACTCGATGAGCTCGAGCATGTCGCGCATCGGCTGCATGGCGAGCACCGGTGGGGTCCCCGACAGGAACCGCCGCATCCCCTCGCCCGCCCGGTACGAGTCGGCCATCGCGAACACGTCGGCCGCCCCCATCCAGCCCTGGATCGGCTGCGACAGCCGCTCCTGCAGGTCCCGCCTGACGACGGCGAACGCGGGTGAGCCCGGGCCGCCGTTCAGGTACTTGTAGGTGCAGCCGACGGCCAGGTCGGCACCCGAGGCGTCGAAGTCGACGTGCGCGACCCCCGCCGAGTGGCAGAGGTCCCAGAGCACCGGAGCGTCCACGAGATGCGCCGCAGCGGTGACGCCCGCCAGGTCGGCGAGGTGGCCGGACTTGTAGGCGACATGGCTGAGCACGACGAGGGCGGTGTCGTCGCCGACGATCTCCTCGACGGCGTCCCTGGTCGCTCCCCCGTCGGCGGCGACCGGCAGCCACTGCAGCTCGTGGCCGGTCTCGGCCGCGACGCCCTCGAGGACGAACCGGTCCGTCGGGAAGTTGTCCGCGTCGACGACGATCCGCGACCTGCCGGGCTGCAGCGCGAGCGCGGCCCTGATGAGTTTGTAGAGCAGGACGGAAGTCGAATCGGCGACGACGGTCTGCCCGGGCGCCGCACCGATCACTCGGCCGATCGCGTCCCCGACGTCGTACGGCGCGTCCATCCAGTCCTCGTCCCAGCCGCGGATCAGCCGCCCGCCCCAGTCCTGGCGCGCGAACCGCTCGAGCCGACCGACCGTCGCGACGAGCGGCCGCCCGAGCGAGTTGCCGTCGAGGTAGGCCACGACGTCAGGGGCGGGCACGAAGCGCTCCAGGTGCGCGGCGAGCGGGTCGGCGCGGTCGAGCGCAGCGGCACGGGCGGCGAACTCGGCTGGGGTCATCCGGCAATGCTGCCGCAACCCGCGAGGATGGCTCCGTGATCGACGCGCACGCTCTCGGCAGGGCCGGGCGGATCGCGGAGGCGGTGCTGCTGCCCGCCGCGGGCCGCATCGACGCCGCCGACGCGGTGCCCCACTCGGTCTTCGCGCTGCTGGCCGACGACGGGCTCGAGCGGCGTCTCGAGCCGGACACCCGGTTCGCCGTCACCGAAACGCTCGCCGGCTCGAGCCTGTCGGTCGCGATGGTGTGGCTGCAGCATCAGGGCGCGCTCGGCATCCTGAAGCGCTGGGGTGCGCCGACGGCGGACCTCGAGCGGGGCGCGCGCCGTGCCGGGATCGCGATCACCGCGCTGCGGGGCCCGACGCCGCTGCGCCTCGCGGGTGGCCGCCTGACGGGCCGGGTGCCGTGGATCACGGGATGGGGGCGGATCGACGTCGTCGTCGCCGCCGCGCTCGGCGACGACGGGCTGGTGCACCACGTGCTCGTCGACGCGGTGTCGGCCGACACGCTGCGGGTCGAGCGCACGGCGCTGATCGCGGCCCACGCCAGCGATACGGTCACCGCCACGTTCCGCGACCATCGGATCCGTGCGCACCTCGGCGCGACTCCGGTCGATGAGGTGGCGGCGGCCGACGCGGCGGGTCTCGGCGGCAACGGCGCGCTCGCGGTCGGGGTCGCGGCGCGGGCGCTCGCGGTCGCGGGGCCGAGCGGCCTCGACGCGGAGCTCGCGGCCGCGCGGGCCGCGCTGCGAGCGGCGACGGTCGAGCAGCTGCCTGCAGCGCGGGCCGCGGCGAGCGCCCTCGCGATGCGGGCCGCGTCGCTCGCGGTCGCGCGGGCGGGATCCGGGACGGTCGTCGTAGGGGGCGCCGCTGCGCGACTCACGCGCGAAGCGGCGTTCACGGCCGTCTTCGGATCGCGGCCGGCGATCGCGGCCGAGCTGGTCGAGCGCCTGCAGCTGTGAGCACCTGAGCAGGACATTTTCTGTTCAGCAGGACATGCGGGCCAGAAATATCCTGCTGAACAGGAAATGTCCTGCTGAAGCGCTTTCAGGCGCTGACGCCCGTCCGCGCAGCCGGCGGCTGCCAGCCGAAGGCCGGGGCGACGTGCGCCGCGATCGTCGCGAGTAGGCGGGCGTTGTACTCGACGCCGAGCTGATTCGGCACGGTGAGCATCACGGTGTCGGCCGCCTGCACGGCCGCATCCGCCGCCAGTTCCTCGGCGATCCGGTCGGGCTCACCCGTGTAGCTGCGACCGAAGCGGGCGAGGCCGCCGTCGAGATGGCCGACCTGGTCGTTCGCGTCGTCGCCGCCGAAGTACATGCGGTCGAGGTCGGAGGTGATCGGGATGACGCTGCGGCTGATCGAGACGCGCGGTTCCCAGCCGTGGCCGGCCGCTGCCCAGGCGGCGCGGTAGCGCGCGATCTGCTCCGCCTGCAGGTCGCCGAACGGTACCCCCGTGTCCTCGGAGAGCAGCGTCGACGACTGCAGGTTCAGGCCCTTCGCTGCCGTCCACTCGGCGGTCGCCCGCGTGCCGGATCCCCACCAGATCCGCCTGGCGAGGCCGGGCGACTGCGGCTCGATCGCCAGCGCGCCCGGGCGGCCGCCCGTCATCCGCGGGTCGGCCTCCACGACGCCCGCGCCCTGGATCGCGGCCATGAAGACGTCGAGCTTCTCGCGCGCGAGGTCCGCGTCGGTCTCGCCGTCCTGCGGCACGTAGCCGAACGCGCGCGAGCCGAGAAGGGCGGGCTCGGGCGACCCTCGACTCACACCGAGTTGCAGCCTGCCGCCGCTGATCAGGTCGGCGACCGCGGCCTCCTCCGCCATGTACAGCGGGTTCTCGTACCGCATGTCGATGACGCCGGTGCCGATCTCGATGCGGGACGTGCGCGCACCGATGGCGGCGAGCAGCGGGAACGGCGCCGACAGTTGCGGCGCGAAGTGGTGGACGCGCACCGCCGCGACGTCGATGCCGATCTCCTCCGCGGCGACCGCGAGCTCGACCGTCTGCAGGATGGCGTCGGCGGCCTTCGGTGTCGTGGAGCCGCCGACCGCCTGCCAATGGCCGAACGAGAGGAAGCCGATCCGTTTCGTGGACATGTCAACAAGATACGCCCATTCGAGCCGACCTAGGCTTACGCGATGGCTTCCACAGCAGAGATCGAGGCGGATGTCGTGATCGTCGGCGGCGGCCACAACGGTCTTGTGGCCGCCGCCTATCTGGCCGCCGCGGGCCGCTCCGTCGTCGTGCTCGAGCGGCGAGCCGAGCTCGGGGGCGCCGCGGTGTCGGAACGGGTGTTCCCGGGCGTCGATGCGCGACTGTCGCGCTACTCGTACCTGGTGAGCCTGCTGCCCGACCGCATCGTCGACGACCTCGGGCTGCGCATCGCGCTGCGCCGGCGCCGCTACTCGTCCTACACGCCGCTGCCTGGCACCGACACCGGGCTGCTCATCGACACTGCGGACGCCACCGCCACGGCCGCCTCGTTCGCGGCGATCGGCGCGGCGGCGGACGCCGAGGCGTTCGTCGCCTGGCAGGCCGATCTCGTCGCACTCGCGGAGGCCGTCTGGCCGACGCTCACCGGCCCGCTCCCCCGTGCCGCCGATGTGCGGGGCGCCGTCGGCGAACGCCTCTGGGCGGACTTCTTCGCCCGCCCGATCGGCGAGACGATCCGGGCGAGGTTCGCGAGCGACCTGGTCAGGGGCGTCGTCGCCACGGATGCACTGATCGGCACGTTCACCTCGATCGACGACCCGTCGCTCGCCGGCAACGCGTGCCTGCTCTACCACGTGATCGGACGCGGCACGGGCGACTGGGATGTCCCCGTCGGCGGGATGGGGGCCGTCAGTGCGGAACTGGTCAGGGCCGCCACCGAAGCGGGAGCCGACCTGCGGACCGGCACGACCGTGATCGCCATCGACGCGGAGTCGGGTCGCGTGCGGGCGGCCGGTCCTGACGGGGCGATGACGGTCCGCGCGGGCGTCGTGCTCGCGAACGTCGCCCCCGCGATCCTCGACGGGCTCGTCGGTGCGCCCGAAGGTGACCGGCCCGAGGGCGCCCAGATCAAGGCGAACATGCTGCTGACGCGCCTGCCCCGGTTGCGCGACGGTGCCGTCGACGCCGGCGCGGCGTTCGCGGGCACCTTCCACGTGCACGAGCTCGCGACCGATCTCGAGACCGCGGTGGAGACGGCGACCGGCGGCGCGGTCCCCGATCCCCTGCCGCTCGAGGTCTACTGCCACTCGCTCTCCGACCCGAGCATCCTCGGGGCCGAGCTGCAGGCGGCAGGCGTGCAGACGCTCACCGCGTTCGGGCTGCACACGCCGCATCGCCTCGGGCTGGACCGCGCGACCGCACGGCGGGCCGTGCTCGCCTCGCTCGACTCGGTCCTCGCCGAGCCGATCGAGCCGCTGCTCGTCCGGGACGCCGCCGGGCGGGCGTGCATGGAGGTACGCACCACGAGCGACCTGGAGGACGACCTCGCGATGCCGGGTGGGAACATCTTCCACGGACCGCTGACGATGCCGTTCGCCGAGGACGACGAGCCGCTTGTCACCTGCGCCGACCGGTGGGGCGTGGCGACCACCCACCCGCGGGTGCTGCTCTGCGGAGCCGGCTCACGACGGGGTGGCGGCGTCTCGGGACTCGGCGGCCTGCACGCGGCGCTCGCCCTGCTGGAGTCCTGATGGCGCGCCCCCGCCGGCTCACGGGTCCCCGCGTCGACCCGCTCGTCCTGCCCGAACTGGACGACGCATCCGCCGACGAGCTCGCGCCGGGCGAGGAGCTCGCCGCACGCCACATCGACGGGGGCGACCGCAGTGGGGCCGACCTGACCTCCATGGGGCTCGACGCATGCCTCGTGGAGAATGTGACGCTCGATGAGGCGGTCGTCACGAGTGCGCGGGTCCTCGAATCGCGCCTCGCGCGCATCACCGCGTCCGCGCTGCACGGCAAGCGGTCCACGTGGCGGAGCGCGGAGATCGTGGACAGCCGCTTCGGCGCCGCCGAGTTCTGGGACGCCGCGATCCGCGAGGTGGAGATCCGCGGCTGCCGGATCGGGTACCTCGATCTCGCGGGTGCCGCGGTCACGGATCTGCGGATCGTCGACTGCGCGATCGACGAGCTCAACATCGCCGACGCCACCCTGACCCGGGTCGCGGTACCCGGGTGCCGGATCGGCGTGCTGCACTGCCGTGACGCGCGGCTCACCGATGTCGACCTGCGCGACGCGCGCATCGGGGACGTCTCCGACCCGCGGTTCCTGGCGGGGGCGACGATCGAGGACACGCTGCTCTTCCAGATCGCGCCGGCCCTCGCGACCGACCTCGGCATCCGGGTCGGGTGACGCCTGGACCCGGATCAGCGGGAGGGGCGGGCGGTGCTGCCCCGCTCCACCAGGTGCACGGTCAGGTGCACGTCGGCGGCGCCGGGTGCATCCGGGTCCTTGGCCGCCGCGATCGACGCGAGCAGGCCGTTCGCCGCCGCGCGGCCCTTCACCGTGACCTCCTGCCTGACCGTCGTGAGGCCGGGGTGCATCCGGGTCGCGACCGGGTGGTCGTCGAAGCCGACGACCGACAGGTCGTTCGGCACCACGAGTCCCCTGGCCCGCGCCGCCTCCACCACGTCCCGCGCGAGCACGTCGGAGGCGCACAGCACCGCCGTCACGCCCGCATCGAGCAGCAGATCGGCTGATGGCCTGGCGTCCTCGTAGATGTTCGGCGCCGCGGCGATGGTCACCGACGCCCCCGCCTCGTGCAGCGCGGCCGACCAGCCGGCCAGCCGCTCGCGAGCCGCTCGCAGCGAGGCCGATGCGGAAACCGCATCGTCCTCCTCGACGAGCGCCACCGTCGAGCTGATGCCCGTGGTGAGCAGCCCGATGCGGCGGTGCCCGAGCGCGAGGACGTGCTCGGCGGCGAGCCGCGCCCCTCCCCGGTCGTCGACGTCGACGACCGGGACGCCGACCGGCGCATCCGTGTCCACGTAGACCAGTGGCATCCCGCGACGGTGCAGCCACTCGAGCGCCGGGGAGTCCGGATGCGCGGAGTAGACGATCGCGCCGTCCATGGCGACGTCGCGGGCGGCGATCACCTCCCGGCTCGTGTCGGGTGACAGCAGGGTGATCGAGACGCCTCGCGGCGCGAGCTCGTCGGCGACCGCGCCGAGGAACCGCGCCGAGATCTCGTCGGTGAGTGCGTCGCGCAGCCGGCCGGTCCACAACACCCCGACCGTGCCGGTCGCGCCGGTCGCCAGCCCCCTCGCGGTCGGGTCGGGGCCCGCGTACCCCAGTTCCGCGGCCGCCGCGAGGATGCGCTCGCGCAACGCTGTCGAGAGCTGATCGGGCCGGGAGAAGGCGTTCGACACGGTCATCCGGGAGACGCCGACGTGATCTGCGACGGATTGCAACGTGACGCGACCCACATCCACCTCCGATCGTCGAGTGCCGCGCTACAGTATCCGCTGCGCTTCTTTACCGATACAGAACCTCGAAAGGATCCCATGACCATCCTCGCCCCGCAGCCCGCAGCGGACGGCCGCACCCCCGACGCCGACTGGTGGCGCACCGCGGTCGTGTACCAGGTGTATCCGCGCAGCTTCGCGGATTCGAACGGCGACGGCGTGGGCGACATCAGGGGCATCATCGGCAAGCTGCCGTACATCGCCGGACTCGGGGTCGACGCGATCTGGATCAACCCGTGGTACCCGTCGCCGATGAAGGACGCCGGCTACGACGTGTCCGACTACCGGGCCATCGAGCCGATGTTCGGCACGATGGCCGATGCCGAGGAACTGCTCACCGCCGCGCACGCGCACGGGCTGCGCGTGCTGCTCGACCTGGTGCCGAACCACACCTCCGACCAGCACGCGTGGTTCAAAGCGGCGCTCGCCGCGGCCCCCGGGTCGCGCGAGCGCGCCAGGTACCTCTTCCGCGACGGCCGCGGACCGGCGGGCGAGACACCGCCGAACGACTGGCAGAGCGTCTTCGGCGGGTCAGCGTGGGAACGCACGACCGACCCCGACGGCACGCCCGGGCAGTGGTACCTGCACCTCTTCGCGCCGGAGCAGCCGGACGTGGACTGGCACAACCCGGAGGTCCAGGAGGAGTTCCGCGACGTGCTGCGGTTCTGGTTCGACCGCGGCGTCGACGGGTTCCGCATCGACGTGGCCCACGGCCTGGCCAAGGACGCCACGCTGCCCGACGTCGGCGAGCTGGCCTGGCCGCTGCCGAGCGGCGCACCGTCCGGTTCGCATCCGTTCTGGGACCGGACCGACGTGCACGACATCTACCGGTCGTGGCGCGAGGTCGCCGACGCCTACGAGCCGTCTCGAGTCTTCACCGCGGAGGCCTGGGTGCCCGAACCGGAGCGGCTCGCGCTCTACCTGCGCTCGGACGAGCTGCAGACCGCGTTCAACTTCGACTTCCTCGTCACACCGTGGCTCGCCGGTCCGCTGCGCGAGACGATCGAGGCGACCGTCGAGGCGCATCGCGCCGTCGGCGCCCCGGCCACCTGGGTGTTGTCGAACCATGATGTCGCCCGCGCGGTGTCGCGCTTCGCCCGGGATCAGGGCATCGCGCCGCAGATCTCCAGCCTCGACGACATCGCCGGCCATCCGGCCGACATCGCGCTCGGCGTGCGCCGCGCTCGGGCAGCGGCTCTGCTCATGCTGGCGCTGCCGGGCAGCGCCTACGTGTACCAGGGCGAGGAGCTCGGACTGCCCGAGGCGGAGCAGATCCCCGAAGAGTCCAAGCAGGATCCGTCGGTGCGCCAGGGCGGCGTGCTCGGCCGCGACGGCTGCCGCGTTCCGCTGCCGTGGTCGGGCGATGCCGCGCCCTACGGGTTCGGCCCGGATGCCGCGGCGACGTGGCTGCCACAGCCCGAGGGCTGGGCGGGATTCACGGTCGAGGCGCAGGACGGGGCGGCGGGATCGACGCTCGAACTCTTCCGCACCGCGCTGCGACTCCGTCACGACCTGCCCGCGCTCCGGACGGACGCCCTGACGTGGCTCGACCTCGGTCCGGAGGCGCTCGCCTTCCGCCGCGGCGACGACCTGCTGTTCGTCGCGAACCTCGGCGCGACCCCGGTCGCCCTGCCTGCCGGCACGGAGCCGCTGGTCGCGAGCGCCGACCTGGTCGACGGATCCCTGCCGACGGACGCGGCGGCCTGGCTCCGCACCTGACCCCTGACACCGGCCGCCGTCCCCCTGGCGAGCCACCCCGACCGGAGCACTTCGGCAGGACGAACAGCACCTCGGCAGGACCAGCGCGCTTCAGCAGGACGATGGCGAACATGCGTCCTGCTGAAGCGCGTGCGTCCTGCTGAGGTGCTCGGTGGCTCGCCAATCGGAATGGACGTTCGTGGCTTCCGGGTTGCTGCGAGGAGCGACACGCTCGTGCCGGACGCGCCCCATGCCCGGGAATGCTGTGGAAGTATTTACTTGTTGTGAAGTAACGGTCGGTCGACGACGCCCGGCGAACGCGCGGAAGCGCCGAAACCCTCGCCTCAGGAGGCCGCAGTGAGCAGTGCAACGGACACGGCAGCGAAGACCCGATCGGGCATGTTCAACAAGGATCACCCGCACTACAAGTGGGTCGCGCTGTCGAACACCACCCTCGGCATGCTCATGGCGACGGTCAATTCGTCGATCGTGATCATTTCGCTGCCCGCGATCTTCGACGGCATCAAGCTGAACCCGCTCGGCACGGGCAACGTCACCTACCTGCTCTGGATGCTGATGGGCTTCATGCTCGTCACGGCCGTCTTCGTGGTGGGTTTCGGCCGGCTCGGCGACATGTACGGGCGCGTCCGCATCTACAACTACGGGTTCGTCGTCTTCACGATCGGCGCCGTCGCGCTCTCGCTCGATCCCTGGACGGGCGGCGCCGGCGCGATGTGGCTCATCGTCTGGCGGTTCGTGCAGGGCTTCGGCGCCGCGATGCTGTTCGCCAACTCGACCGCGATCCTCACCGACGCGTTCCCTGCGCACCGCCGCGGCATGGCGCTCGGCATCAACCAGATCGCCGCGATCGCCGGATCGTTCATCGGCCTCATCCTCGGCGGTCTGCTCGCCGTCATCGACTGGCGCGCGGTGTTCATCGTGAGCGTGCCCCTCGGCATCGTCGGCACCATCTGGTCCATCAAGTCGCTGCACGAGGTCGGCACGAAGAACCCCGGATCGCTCGACATCCCCGGCAACGTGCTGTTCGCGCTCGGACTGACGTCGTTGCTCACCGGCATCACGTACGGCATCCAGCCCTACGGCGACTCCGCAACCGGCTGGACCAACCCGTGGGTGCTCGGCGCGATCATCGGCGGTATCGCGCTGCTCGGCGTGTTCGTCGTCGTCGAGCTGAAGCACCACGATCCGATGTTCGATCTCCGGCTCTTCACGACGGCGGGCCTTCGCGGCCGCGAACTTCGCCGGCCTCATGGGGGCGATCGGCCGAGGCGGACTGCAGTTCATGCTGATCATCTGGCTGCAGGGCATCTGGCTGCCGCTGCACGGCTACTCCTACGAGTCGACGCCGTTCTGGGCCGGCATCTACATGCTGCCGATCACGATCGGCTTCCTGATCGCCGGTCCGATCTCGGGCGTGCTGTCCGACCGATGGGGTTCACGGCCGCTCGCGGTCATCGGCCTGCTGCTCTCGGCGGCGACCTTCGTCGGTCTGCTGCTCATCCCGGTGAACTTCGACTACTGGATGTTCGCGGTGGTCACCTTCCTGAACGGCATCGGCTCCGGCATGTTCAGCGCACCGAACCGGGCGACCATCATGAACGGCGTCCCGGCGAAACAGCGCGGGTCCGCATCGGGCATGGCGGGCACGATCCTGAACGCCGGCTCGTCGCTGTCGATCGGCATCTTCTTCTCGCTCATGATCGCGGGTCTCGCGGGGTCGCTTCCGCAGGCCCTGACCAGCGGACTCACCAGCCACGGGGTCCCGACCGCCGCCGCCGCGACGATCGCGAACCTGCCGCCGGTCGGCAGCCTGTTCGCCGCCTTCCTCGGTTTCAACCCCATCCAGACCCTGCTCGGCCCGAGCGGTGTCCTGGCACATCTGTCGACGGCGAACGCCGCGACGCTGACAGGCAAGACCTTCTTCCCGAACCTGATCGCGCAGCCGTTCCACGACGGACTCGTCATCGTGTTCGTCGCGGCGGCGATCATGTCGGTGATCGGCGCGATCGCATCGTTCGTCGGTGGCGGCAAGCACGCGACCGGCGCGCAGCCCGACGAGCCGGCGGAGCCCGAGCACGTCGCGCTCGACGTCGCACGCCGTCACGCTTCGCAGGCCGACCACCCGGCCGCTCGTGCGGCCGGGGTCACCCGGTGACCCAGCGGGCGGCGGGGGGCGACCTCGCGGCCAGGCTCGCGTTCGCGGTCGGAGCCGTCAACCGGCGGCTCAGACCGGCGGGCGAGCAGCTCACGCACGTGACCCTGTCCGCGCTGGCCACCATCGTGCGCGCGGGTTCGATCCGGCCGGGCGAACTGGCCAGGATCGAGGGCATCGCGGCTCCCGGCGTCACCCGCATCATCGCGGACCTCGAGCGGCAGCGGCTCGTCGGCCGCGCGACGGACCCCGATGACGGCCGGGCGTCGCAGGTGACGGCGACCGCCGCCGGCGTCGCCGCGATCGAGGAGGCACGGTCCACCAGGGCCGCCCGCCTCGCATCGCTGCTCGAGGGCTGCTCACCCGACGACCTCCTGGCGCTCGAGTCGGCCGTCGGCGTGCTCGAACGCGCCCTGCTGCGCAGCACAGCGACGCCGCCGGTCGCGGCTCCCGTGCAGACCGGCTGACCGGTCAGCAGACGGCGGCTTCGACTCGGACCGCGAGCGAGTCGACCCTCGCGGTCACGATCGGATCCGCGGACCAGGCGGCCCGTAGGCGGCCCAGCAGGGCGTCGAGGCCTGCCCGGTCGAGGGACTCGGCCAGCACCACCACCGTGCGCACCTCCGCGTCGTCGAGGGAGCAGCGGGGGTCGCCGGCCTGCACCCGGACGGTGACGACGGCGGGCTCGTCGGCCGCCGCGTGCCGCAGTGCCCGTCCGACCTCGGGATCGCGCCAGGACGGCAGCCAGTCGCTGCCCCGCGCGAGCGCCTCGATCGCGCCGCGACGCAGCCCGAACCGGCGCGGCGACGCCGGGTCGATGATCACGAGTTCGGTGCCGTCGGACGCGGCTCCCAGCGCGACCTGCCTGGCCGGCGCCGGCACCGGCCGCGCGGCGCGGTTCCAGGCGGCCATCGCCGCGGCGGACGAGAACGCCGGCAGGACCGCTCGTCCGTCGGGTCCCGCGACCGTCACGAGCGACAGTTCGGCACGCCTGTCGTGGCGCCGCCCCGCGTCGTCCGTGCCGAACTCGCCCACCTCCGCCAGCAGTGCGACGAGCAGGCGGGCGTCCCGCAGCGCGTCCACGACCGCGACGACATCGACGCTGCCCTCGTGCAGGGCGGTGACCGCGGCCGCGTACGCCGCCGGTGCCGAGCCGTCATCGGCGGTCCAAGCGTTGTGCTCGAATTCGCGGCCGGCCCACGGCCGGCCGGCCGAATCGGCGTGCGTCACCGGGCGGCCGACATCATCGGCTCGGCGTGGACCCGGCGACGGCGGCGAGGGCCTCGGTCAGCGTGAACGCGCCCGCGTAGAGCGCCTTGCCGACGATCACGCCCTCGAGGCCGTCAGCCACGAGCGCCGCGAGCGCGACGAGGTCGTCGAGGCTCGACACGCCGCCCGAGGCGACGACGGGCCGGGCCGTGCGGGCCAGCACCTGGCGAAGCAGGTCGATGTTCGGCCCGCGGAGCGTGCCGTCCTTCGTGACGTCGGTCACGACGTACCGCGCGCATCCGGCCGCCTCGAGACGGTCGAGCACCTCCCACAGGTCGCCGCCCTCCCGTGTCCAGCCACGGGCCGCGAGGGTCGTTCCGCGCACGTCGAGCCCCACCGCGATCGCGTCGCCGTGCCGGTGGATGGCGGCCGCGGTCCAGTCGGGATCCTCGAGGGCGGCCGTACCCAGGTTCACGCGCGTCGCGCCCGATGCGAGGGCCCGCTCGAGCGTGTCGTCGTCGCGGATGCCGCCCGACAGCTCGATCTTGACGCCGGGCACCTGGTCGATCACGTCGCGGAGCAGCCCGGTGTTGCTGCCACGGCCGAAGGCGGCGTCGAGGTCCACGAGGTGGATCCACGACGCGCCCTGCTCCGCCCAGTCGCGAGCAGCGGCCGCCGGGTCGCCGTACGACGTCTCACTCCCCGCCTCGCCCTGCACGAGCCGGACGGCCTTGCCGTCGGCGATGTCGACGGCGGGCAGCAGCTCGAGTGCGGCGGTCACAGGGTCTCCAGCCAGTTGGACAGCAGGCGCATGCCCGCCTTGCCCGATTTCTCGGGGTGGAACTGCGTCGCGGACAGCGGACCGTTCTCGGCCGCGGCGACGAACGGGGTGCCGTGGGTCGCCCAGGTGACGAGCGGCGAGCGGCGGCGGCCGTCGCCCTCGAGCGTCCACTCGCGCGCGCCGTAGGAATGCACGAAGTAGAACCGCTCGTCGGCGAGCCCGGCGAAGAGCCGCGAATCCGCGGGAGGGTCGACGCGGTTCCAGCCCATGTGCGGCAGCACCGGCGCATCGAGGCGCTCCACCGCACCCGGCCACTGCCCGAGCCCCTCGGTCTCGGCGTCGCCTTCGACGCCCCGCTCGAACAGCACCTGCATGCCGACGCAGATGCCGAGCACGGGCCGGCCACCGGCGAGCCGCCGATCGACGAGTTCGTCCCCGCGCACGGCGAGCAGGGCCGCCATGACCGCGCCGAACGCGCCGACGCCCGGCACGACGAGACCGTCGGCTGCCTGGACCGTCGCACGGTCCGCGGTCAGCACCACGTCGCCGCCCACCGCCTCGATCGCCTTGACGGCGGAGTGGACGTTGCCGCTGCCGTAGTCGAGGACCGCGACCCGCGGCGCCGTCACAGCACGCCCTTGGTCGAAGGCACCCCGTCGACCTCCGGGTCGTACGCCTTCGCGATCCGGAACGCGCGCGCGAAGGCCTTGAACTCGCTTTCGGCGATGTGATGCGGGTCTCGTCCGGCGAGCACGGTGATGTGCGCGGTGATGCCGGCGTGCACGGTGATCGCCTCGAACACGTGGCGGATCATCGAGCCGGTGAAGTGGCCACCGATGAGGTGGTGCTCGAGTCCGGCGGGTTCGCCGGTGTGCACGAGGTACGGGCGCCCCGACAGGTCGACGACCGCGAGCGTCAATGCCTCGTCGAGCGGCACCGTGGCGTCGCCGAACCGCGTGATGCCGCGCTTGTCCCCGAGCGCCTCCCTGATCGCGTCGCCCAGCACGATCGCGGTGTCCTCGACCGTGTGGTGGACGTCGATGTCGGTGTCGCCGGATGCGGTGACCCGGAGATCGACGAGGGCGTGCTTCGCGAATGCGGTGAGCAGGTGGTCGTAGAACGGGACGGACGTCGAGATCTCGGCGCGGCCGCGTCCATCGAGATCGAGCGTGAGGTCGACCGTCGATTCGCTGGTCTCGCGGGTCAGTCGCGCGGTGCGTCCGGTCATGCGTCCACCTCTTCCTTCGTCACGGCCGGGGTGCCGACCTCGGAGAGCGCGCCGAGGAAGGCGTCGTTCTCGGCCGGCGTGCCGACGGAGACGCGCAGGCTGCCCTCGATCGCCAGATCCCGCACGAGCACCCCGCGGTCCAGGAGCGATCTCCAGACGTCGTGCGGCCGGCTGACGCCGCCGAACAACAGGAAGTTCGTCTCGCTCGGCCACACGTGGTAGCCGAGCGCGGTGAGCGCGGCGGCCACGCGCTGCCGCTCGCCGCGGATCGCGCCGACCATGCGCAGCATCGTCGGCGCGTGCGCGAGCGCGCCCTCGGCCGCGGCCTGCGTCAGCGCCGACAGGTGGTACGGCAGACGCACCAGCCGCATCGCGTCGACGACCGACGGCGCGGCGGCGAGGTACCCGACTCGGGCACCCGCGAACGCGAACGCCTTGCTCATGGTTCGGGAGACGATGAGGCGTTCCCGGCCCGGCAGGAGCGTGATGGCGGACTCGCCGGAGGAGAACTCGAAGTAGGCCTCGTCGACGAACACGATGCCGTCGGTCGCGTCGTACGCGGCCTCGATCGTCTCGAGCGGCACGGGCGTGCCGGTCGGATTGTTCGGCGCACACAGGAACACGAGGTCGGGCGACGTGCGCGCGATCTCCGCGACGACCGTGCCGGGCGACAGCGTGAATCCCGCGTCACGGCGGCCGGCGACCCAGCCGGTCAGCGTCGAGCCCGCGATGATCTCGTGCATCGAGTAGCTCGGCGGGAACCCGAGTACCGTGCGGCCCGGCCCGCCGAACGCCTGCAGCACGTGCTGGATGACCTCGTTCGAGCCGTTCGCCGCCCAGATCTGCTCGGGCGCGATGCCGTGTCCGAGATACCGGGCGAGGGCGATCCGCAGCGCGGTGAACTCCCGGTCGGGGTAGCGGTTCACGTTCCCGAGCGCCGTGCGGATGCGCTCGACGATGTCGGCCGCGACCTCGTCCGGCATCACATGCGTGTTCTCGTTCGTGTTGAGCGCGACCGGGACGTCGTGCTGCGGCGCCCCGTACGGCGTGCGGCCGATGAGGTCCCGTCGCAGCGGCAGGTCGGCGAGTGCGTTCACGGGAGCCATTCTCGCAGCGGTGCGCGCGCCGCGGATCCGCCCTGGACCGGCGCCGCGGTTTTCGACCAGTGCATGACGAGGTGCGGGACGACTTCGAACGCGTGTGTGATCTTCGCGGCGCTCTTCGATACGATGTTGCCGACGCCGCCGCCCGTGGCGGGCAAGGGAGTCCGATGTCCGAGCAGTCCGCGTCCACCACCACGGAGTCCCCCGCAACCGACTCCGCCGTCGAGCCCGGCGTCGACGCGCCGGTCGTGGCGCCCGTGCGCACGAGACGGCGCCGATCCCTCAGCCCCAAGCAGCATCGCATCCTCGAGTACATCCAGCAGTCCGTCGCGGCGCGGGGTTACCCGCCGAGCATGCGCGAGATCGGCGACGCGGTCGGCCTGGCTTCGCTCTCCAGCGTCACGCACCAGCTCAAGCAGCTCGAGCTCTCCGGGTACCTCAGGCGCGACCCGAAGAAGCCGCGCGCGCTCGAGGTCGTCATCGGCGTGCCCGCGGTCGAATCGGAGCAGCCCGCACCGCACCTCGGCGACGCCGCGATGGTCCCACTCGTCGGCCGCATCGCCGCGGGCACCCCGATCCTCGCCGATCAGCAGGTCGAGGAGGTCTTCCCGATCCCCCGGCGGCTCGTCGGCAAAGGCGGCGACCTGTTCATCCTCCGTGTCGCGGGCGACTCGATGATCGACGCGGCGATCATGGACGGCGACTGGGTCGTGGTCCGTGCGCAGCAGACGGCGGAGAACGGCGACATCGTGGCGGCCATGCTCGACGGCGAGGCGACGGTCAAGGTGTTCCGCCAGCGCGACGGCCACACGTGGCTGCTGCCGCGCAACAGCGCCTACGAGCCGATCCTGGGCGACGAGTCGACCGTGCTGGGCAGGATCGTCGCGGTGCTCCGCTCGGTCTGAGCGGCGCGCGCCGAGGTCAGCTCGCGACCGCGCAGGTGAACCGGCGCCGATAGGCGTTCGGCGACGTCTGCAGCGCGGCCTGGAACCGTTGCCGCAACACGGCCGCCGGACCGAAGCCCACGGTCGCCGCGATCGCGTCGACCGTCATGTCGCTCTGCTCGAGCAGCAGTCGCGCCCTGGCGAGCCGGCGGGTCGCCACCCATGCCGCAGGAGTCGTGCCGGCCTCGGCACGGAACCGGCGGGCGAACGTGCGCGTCGACATGTGCACGCGACGCGCGAGGGCGTCCACGCTCAGGTCCGCGTCGAGGTGGTCCTCGATCCAGTCGATCAGCTCACCGAAACCCTGGTCCGTGACCTCCGGCACGGGCACGGCGATGTACTGGGCCTGCCCGCCGTCGCGCTGCGGGGGCACGACCATGCGCCTGGCGATGATGTTCGCGATCTGGGACCCCTGTTCGGTCCGCACGATGTGCAGGGCGGCGTCGATGCCCGAGGCCGTTCCGGCGCTCGTCACGATACGGTCCGACTCGACGAAGAGCACGTTCGGGTCCACCCGCGTCGTCGGGAAGCGCGATTGGAGCACCTCGGCGTGCTTCCAGTGCGTCGTACTCGGCCGGCCGTCGAGCAGCCCCGCCTCGGCGAGCAGGAACGCACCGCTGCAGACGCTCAGCACCCACGCGCCGCGCGCATGGGCCCGCCGTACGGCGTCCAGCACACGCGGGTCGGCGGGCCGCCAGAACGAGTAGGCCGGCACGGCGACGAGATCGGCGTCCTCGGCGCCCTCGAGCCCTTCGGTGATCTCGAGGGTCATGCCGTGGCGGAACGCCAGGCGGCCCGGGTCTGCGGCGACGACATGGAAGTCGTACGCGGGCGCGCCGTCGTCCCGTCGGTCGATGCCGAACACCTCGCAGAGCACGCCGAACTCGAACGGCGCCATCTCCGGTACCGCGATGACCACGACCTTCTCCAGCACGCCCGCTCCTCTCGATTGGCGGAAATCCATCATCCGATGGCTATCCTGCCACTCGTGGCCGGGATGGCGCGAACATAGATTTTCCGCCATGAGCATCCTGATCGCGCTGGCCGCCGTCTCGGTCGCCGCCGCCGCAGCAACCATCCACGCGATGGTCCGTGACGGATACGGGCCCGTCCTGCACCGCGATGACCCACGCGGCGCGGCGCGGCGCCGCTGACCGTCAGCGGACGAGGTACGGCGCGAGCGCCGCGGCCTCCTCGTCGCCCACGAGCGCATGGATCCGCGTGCCGCCCTCCTCGTACGCGACCTCGATCATCCGGCCCCGGTCGTGCACGAGCGAGACCAGATCGCCGCGATCGAACGGGACGACCGCGCGCACCTCGATCGCCGGCAGCGGCAGCAGTGCCCCGATGGTGGCGAGCAGGGTGTCGATGCCCTCACCGGTCCGGGCCGAGGCGAAGACGGCGGTCGGCTCCAGCCCCCGGAGCAGCAGGCGCGCGTCCGCGTCGGCGAGGTCGGCCTTGTTGAAGACGACGATCTCCGGCGTCGCACTGGCTCCCACCTCGCCGATGACCTGCCTGACCGTCGCGAGTTGCGCCGCCGGGTCGGGGTGGGATGCGTCGACCACGTGCACCACGATGTCGGCGTCGCCGACCTCCTCGAGCGTCGACCGGAAGGCCTCGACGAGTTGGTGCGGCAGGTTCCGGACGAACCCGACCGTGTCGGTCAGTGTGTACTCGCGGCCGTCGGGCGTCTCTGTGCGACGCACGGTGGTGTCGAGCGTCGCGAACAGCGCGTTCTCGACGAGCACGCCGGTGTGGGTGATGCGGTTCAGCAGGCTCGACTTCCCGGCGTTGGTGTAGCCGGCGATCGCGACGGACGGGACCTCGTTGCGGTCGCGGTTGGACCGTTTGACCGCTCGGGCGGGCGCCATCGCCACGATCTCCCGACGGAGCTTCGCCATGCGCGAGTGGATGCGACGCCGGTCGAGCTCGATCTTCGTCTCACCCGGACCACGGGAACCCATGCCCGCACCGCCGCTGCCGACCTGGCCGCCGGCCTGGCGGGACATCGAGTCGCCCCAGCCGCGCAGTCGCGGCAGCAGGTACTGCAGCTGCGCGAGTTCGACCTGCGCCTTACCCTCTCGGCTTTTCGCGTGCTGACTGAAGATGTCGAGGATCACGGCAGTGCGGTCGATGACCTTCACCTTCACGACGTCTTCGAGCGCTCGCCGCTGACTGGGTGCGAGCTCGGTGTCGGCGATGACGGTGTCGGCGCCGACGGCGCGCACGATCGCGGCGAGCTCCTGGGCCTTGCCGCTGCCGAGGTAGGTGGCGGGGTCGGGATTCGGGCGCCGCTGCAGGAGGCCGTCGAGGACCACGGCGCCCGCGGTCTCGGCGAGCGCCGCGAGCTCGCGCAACGACTGCTCCGCCTCGAGGAGGCTGCGCGGATAGACCCCGATCAGCACGACCCGTTCGAGTCGCAGCTGCCGGTATTCGACCTCGGTCACGTCCTGGAGCTCCGTGGAGAGTCCGGTGACGCGACGCAGCGCCAGCCGTTCCTCGAGGTCGAGCTGGTCGCCGTCCGGGTCGACCACTGATGTGTCGTGCTGCAAGGTGTGCCTCACTTCATGGGAAGGATTGATTGAATTGCCGGTGATGACCGGCGAGCACTATTTCTCGGCCGCCCCCACGGGCGACGAGCGGCGACGACCAGTCGCTGTGGTCCTGCGCGGCAGGCCCCTGACGTTGTCGACGGCGTCCGGTGTCTTCAGCGGCGACGGCCTCGACGCCGGCACCGCGGTACTGCTCGACGCGGTTCCCGCTCCGCCGGCGACGGGCGTGCTGCTCGATCTCGGTAGCGGGTGGGGTCCGATCGCGATCGCGCTGGCCCTGGAGTCACCGGATGCGGTGGTGTGGGCGGTGGACGTCAACGAGCGGGCGCGCAGCCTCACTGCCGCGAACGCGGAAGCCGCGGGGGTCGTCGTCACAAGCGCATCGCCCCAGGATATCCCCGAAGCGACGCGATTCGACGCGATCTGGTCGAATCCCCCGATCCGCATCGGGAAGACGGCCCTGCACGAACTGCTCGAGACATGGTTGCCCCGCCTCGCACCGGGCGGCACGGCGTACCTGGTCGTCGCCAAGCAGTTGGGCGCGGAGTCCCTCGAGCGCTGGCTCGCGGCACGCTTCCCGGCGTTCGGGGTGCGGCGGTACGCGCAGGCCAAGGGCTACCGGGTGCTCGAGGTCGCGGCGACCGTCACGCCGGCCGGATCGAGCACGCCGTCGTAGACGAGCTGCGCAGGTCCTGACAGCGCGACGTGTTCGCCGTCCTCGGCCGGGAACATCCGTACTCCCAGCACACCGCCCGGCACGGTGACGCGCCACTGATGGGGCGCCGAGGGTCCCGCCCAGTGCCGCGCCGCGAGCGCCGCGGCGGCCGCGCCGGTGCCGCACGACAGGGTCTCGCCGCTCCCCCGCTCGTGTACCCGCATGCGGATGCGGCCCGTGCCGTCGAGGACGAGCGGATCGGCCGGATGCACGAGCTCGATGTTCGCACCGCCCGGCGGCGCGGGATCCAGCCGCGGCGCCTCGGTGAGCACGGCCGCGTCGAGCTCGTCGTCACCGGCCAGGGCGATCACGACGTGCGGGTTGGGCACGCTGATCGACAGCCCCGGCCGCGCGACCGCGATCCCGTCCACGTGGACGATCGGTTCGACCGCCCCGAGTCGCCAGCGGCCCAGGTCGACCGCGAAACCGCCTGCGACGGTCTGGACGGTCATCAGGCCGCCCCGGGTGAGGATCGCGATGCTCGCTCCGGCCGGCAGTTCGGCGAGGCCCTCCGCGAGCAGGAAGGCGGTGAAGACGCGGATGCCGTTGCCGCACATCTCGGCGATGGATCCGTCGGCGTTGCGGTAGTCCATGAACCACTCGGCGAGGTCGGCCTCGGGCAGCGCCGCCGCCTCGGAGTCGGCCGCCACGCGGACCGCACGCAGGATGCCGTCCGCGCCGACGCCGAAGCGGCGGTCGCAGATGCGCGCGACCGCCGACTCCGTCAGGGCGAGCGCACCGTCGGGGTCGGCGAGCAGCACGAAGTCGTTCCCCGTGCCGTGGCCCTTGGTGAAGCGGATCATGCGGACAAGGGTACGGCGCGCGCGGCCGCGCTGACCGCCCCGACCGCCTGCCGACCGGGGGTCACCCGGAGCGCGCGGGTGTCCCGCCGGAACCAGGAGCGCTGCCTTCGCACGATCCGCCAGGTGAGCCGTCTCGTCTCCTCGATCGCCTGCTCCTGGGTCTCCAGCCCGTCGAGTTGCGCGATGGCCTGTGCGTAGCCGACGGCCTTGCCGGCGGTCGTCGCCGTCGTCAGGCCGACGGTACGCAGATGCCGTACCTCGTCGAGCAGACCGTCGCGCCACATGCCGGCGGCACGTCCGGCCAGCGCCGCCGCCAGCTCGGCGTCCGGTCGCTCCACGACGACCCGCAGCGTCGGGCGCCACCACGCCGCCTCGGCGGGCAGGCTCGCGCTGTAGGCGGCGCCGGTGATCGCGATCACCTCACGGGCGCGCACCACACGGCGCACGTTGGCGGCGGGGATTCGGGCCGCGGCGACCGGGTCGCTCGCCGCCAGCAGCGCGTGGAAACGCGCCGCGCCGATGCGTTCGGCCTCCCGCTCGAGCTCGGCGCGGACGACGGGGTCGGTGGCCGGGATCTCGTGCGCCTTGACGACCTGCTCGATGTAGAGGCCCGATCCGCCGACGAGGATCGGGACCGCACCGCGGGCGAGGATCCCGTCGATCGTCGACCGGGCGGCGTCGCGGTACGCCGCGACGGACGACGTCTCGGTGACGTCCCACAGGTCGAAGAGGTGATGCGGGATGCCGCGTCGCTCGGCGGACGGCAGTTTGGCCGTGCCGATGTCCATGCCCCGGTACAGCTGCAACGCATCGGCGTTGACGATCTCGGCGCTGCCGCCGCCGGCCGCGATCGCCTCGGCGAGGTCGAGCGACAGCGCGGTCTTGCCCGTGCCCGTCGGGCCGCCGAGGACGATCAGCGGCGCAGTCGGACCCGTCACACCGTGCGCGGCCGGAGCGTCGGCAGCCCGAGTCCGAGCGAGCGGCCGCCGCCGCCGGCCGACGGGATCGCGCACGAGTCGGCCTGCGCCCGGTCCCATGCATCGCCGGCCGTGGTGCGCTCGACATCGAACCGGGCGGCGTCGGCGATCAGGTAGGCGGGTGCCGCCGCGGTCACGGTCGTCGTGACGAGGTCGCCCGGCCGAGGGACGTGGGCGCCGTCGGGCACGGCGACGTGGACGAGCCGGTTGTCGCGCGCCCTGCCGGAGATGCGGTGGGTCGCGTCGTCCTTGCGGCCCTCGCCCACACCGATCAGCACCTCGACGTCCCGGCCGACCTGTGCACGGTTGCCGGCGAGCGAGATCTCGTCCTGCAGCGCGGTGAGGCGTTCGTAGCGTTCCTGCACGACGGTCTTCGGCACCTGGTCGTCATAGGTCGCCGCAGGAGTGCCGGGGCGGGGCGAGTACTGGAATGTGAACGCACCGGCGAACCGGGCCTCGCGGACTACCCGCAGAGTGTCCTCGAAGTCGGCGTCGGTCTCGCCGGGGAAGCCGACGATGATGTCCGTCGTGATGGCCGCATCGGGCATCCGCTCGCGGACCCCGTCGAGGATCCGCAGGAACCGGGCGCTCCGGTAGGAGCGGCGCATGGCGCGCAGCACCGTGTCCGACCCCGACTGCAGCGGCATGTGCAGCTGCGGCATGACCGACGGCGTCTCGGCCATCGCATCGACGACGTCGTCCGTGAACGATGCCGGGTGCGGGCTGGTGAACCGCACGCGGCGGATGCCGTCGACGGCGCCGACGGCCCTGAGCAGCTTGCCGAAGGCCGCGCGGTCGCCGAATCCGACGCCGTACGAGTTCACGTTCTGCCCGAGCAGCGTGACTTCGATCACGCCGTCGGCGGCGAGCGTTTCGACCTCGGCCAAAATGTCGCCCGGGCGCCTGTCCCGCTCCGCGCCGCGGAGCGACGGGACGATGCAGAAGGTGCAGGTGTTGTTGCAGCCGACGGCGATCGACACCCAGGCGCTCGATGCGGAGTCGCGACGGGCCGGCAGTGTGGATGGGAAGACCTCGAGCGCGTCGAGGATCTCGATCGCGGCCTCGCCGTTGTGCCGCGCGCGCTCGAGCAGGCTCGGCAACGACCCCATGTTGTGGGTGCCGAAGACGACGTCGACCCACGGGGCGCGGTCGAGGATGACCTGCTTGTCCTTCTGGGCGAGGCAGCCGCCCACGGCGATCTGCATGCCTTCGTGCTCGCGCTTCACCGCTGCGAGGTGACCGAGATTGCCGTAGAGGCGGTTGTCGGCGTTCTCACGCACGGCGCACGTGTTGATGACCACGACGTCGGCTGTGTCGCCGTCCGCCGCCGCTACGTAGCCGGCCGCCTCGAGCGAGCCCGCGAGCCGCTCGGAGTCGTGCACGTTCATCTGGCAGCCGTAGGTGCGCACCTGGTACGTGCGGACAGCGGTGGCGATGCTCATGGAGAGCAGTGTACGAACGCGCGCACTACCCGCGTTCGCGCAGGGCCGCCTGCACGGCGCGGCGGGCGTCGGCGCCGCCGTGGCCCTTGCGAGCGAGGTACGCGAGCAGCCGGCGCTCGGCCACGGCCGGGTCCAGTGCGCCGAGCCGCCTGGCGCGGTCCCTCGCGAGTTCGAGAACGCGGTTCTGGTCGGCTTCCTCATCGTGCTCGCCCGCCAGCACCGCGTCGATGATGTCGACGCCGATGAACCGGGCACGCAGCGCCGGCCGGATCGCCTGGTCGCCGAGACCCTTCCGTTCGCGCAGCCGGTCGACGAGCCGTTCGGCGAGCGCTCGGTCGTCGAGCAGGCCAACCGAGCGGAGCCGCGCGACCTCCGCTTCGACGTCGTCGGGGGCGAACTCTCGGGCCAACAGCTTGCGGCGAAGTTCCTCTTCGGACGTGTCCCGGGTGCTGATGGTGCTGAGCGATACCGTGTGCGCCTTCTCCGGCACGGCACGCGCGGACGCGGGTGGATCGTCGCCGCCCTGGCCGATCACCGGCACGGCCCAGGCGATCGGCTCGTCGTCGTCCTCGGCCCGTTGCTGGGCCGAGCGTCCCGCGCCAGCCGGGTGCGTGCTGACAGCGGTCGGCTCGGGCTCCGGGGCGTCCTGGGCGTGCTGCGGCGTCCCTTCGGGCTCCGAACCCGGGAAGTACCGCAGCACGCCCACGACTCAGGCCCCGACCTTGCGCAGCGCGGGAGCAGGCGCGGAGGTCGCGGGAGCCGCCGGCGCGGCAGCGGGCACGGCGGCCAGCTTGCCGATGCCGAGCTTGTCCAGGATCTGCCGCTCGATGGTGTTCGCGATCTCCGCGTTCTTGATCAGGAAGTCGCGCGCCTTCTCCTTGCCCTGACCGAGCTGGTCGCCCTCGTACGTGTACCAGGCGCCCGACTTCTTCACGATGCCGTGCTCCACGCCGAAGTCGATGAGCGACCCTTCGCGCGAGATGCCGACGCCGTAGAGGATGTCGAACTCCGCCTGCTTGAACGGCGGCGCCATCTTGTTCTTGACGACCTTCACGCGCGTCCGGTTGCCGACCGCCTCCGTGCCGTCCTTCAGCGTCTCGATGCGACGGATGTCGAGCCGCACCGAGGCGTAGAACTTCAGCGCCTTGCCGCCGGCGGTGGTCTCGGGGCTGCCGAAGAACACCCCGATCTTCTCGCGTAGCTGGTTGATGAAGACCATCGTGGTGTTCGTCTGATTGAGTCCGCCGGTGAGCTTGCGGAGCGCCTGCGACATGAGGCGCGCCTGGAGACCGACGTGACTGTCGCCCATCTCGCCCTCGATCTCCGCACGCGGCACGAGCGCCGCGACGGAGTCGATGACGATCAGGTCGATCGACCCGGAACGGATCAGCATGTCCGCGATCTCGAGTGCCTGCTCGCCGGTGTCGGGCTGTGAGACGAGCAGCGAGTCGATGTCGACACCGAGCTTGCGGGCGTACTCGGGGTCGAGCGCGTGCTCCGCGTCGATGAACGCGGCGATGCCGCCGGCCTTCTGCGCGTTCGCGATCGCGTGCAGCGTGAGGGTCGTCTTGCCCGAGGACTCCGGTCCGTAGATCTCGACGATGCGGCCGCGCGGCAGACCGCCGACGCCGAGCGCGACATCGAGGGCGATGGACCCGGTCGGGATCACCTCGACCGGTGCTCGCTCGTCGCTGCCGAGCCGCATGACACTGCCCTTGCCGAATTGCCGGTCGATCTGTGCGAGGGCGGTCTCGAGGGCCTTCTCGCGGTCGTGTGCTGATGGCATGTGTACTGATCTCCTCGTGTCTCGCGCCTCGCCGGCGCTTCGGTTGCTGCCCATCGGCTGTCGATCGGCGGATGCCGACGTTCGACAGGGCGGTGCACCACGGATCGCGGTGTGGTGCGACGGTATGCGGTGCCACCGACAACGGTGTCCGGCGGTGCCGCACCCCAGCAGCATACGAACATCGCTTCGAGCGCGCGAGGAGACGCGCCGAATCGCGGTCGAGCCTCAGTACGAGGATTCAGCCCGACGCGGGACGAGGGAGACCGCGCCCGTGCCGTCGATCGACGGGCACGTCGTTGGCGGCGCAGAGCGCGGCCCACACCGCTGCGGGCGGCACACCGCCTGCGAGCGCCTCGTCCGCAGTGCGACCGCCCAGGGCATCGATCACCAGGTCACGGAGCAGGGCGCGACCGTACACCGGGCCGAACTCCTCGGCCACGGCTGACGCGAACTCACTCGCCTTCACGCGTCGGGACGGATGCCTGCGCTCGGTGTGCGACGGGACTCAGTGTGCGACGAGCGCGCTGGCCGCGCTCCTGCGGTACGGCGACTGTCCGAGCGATCCCCGGTCGAGCGACGGACGGCCGAGCGATGCCTCGATGGCGAAGTCCGCCGGCAGCGCGTCGGGCACGTCGAGGCCTTCGAGTACGGCGAGTCGATCGCCGACCTCGCGCATGATGACCGACACCGGGGTGTCGAGCGCATCGGCGACGGAGGCGAGGATCTCGCTCGACGCCTCCTTCTGCCCGCGCTCGACCTCACTGAGGTACCCGAGCGCGACGGACGCCTTGCTGGCGACCTGACGGAGGGTTCTGCCCTTCTGCAGGCGGAAGTCCCGCAGCACGTCGCCGAGTTCTTGACGAACCAGGACCATCTTCCCCTCCTTCACATGTCGTCCGGTCGATGCGGCGGGGTGCGACCCCCACCGATCGGGATGGACACTGTAACCCGTATCCGCCCGGACCTTGCGGCTGCATCCACCGTAACCGGACCGACCTGCCGGTGTGTGTTCGCCGTACCGGGTTTAACCGAACCGAAACGTCCCTATTCCAGCACCGAGCCGAGCAGCTGGACCGCCAGTGCGACGGCGGCGCGCCTGACCGCCTGCCGATCGCCGTCGAAGCGGGCAGAGGCCACGACCGGCTCGCCCGTGCCGACCACGGCCGCGACGTGGACCGTCCCAGGCGCCCTGCCGTCCTGCGGGTCCGGGCCCGCGACGCCGGTCGTGGCGAGCCCGACATCGGCACCCACGCCGTCGATCGACAGCGCGATGCGCACGCCGACCGCCATTGCGACCGCGACATCGGGGTCCACGGCCCCGCGCTCGGCGAGCAGTCCGGTCGGCACGCCGAGCACGGCCGCCTTGATCCGCGTGTCGTACGCGATGACGCCGCCCGTGAGCACGCGCGATGCGCCGGCGACCTGCACGAACGCGTCCGTCAGCAGGCCGCCCGTGAGCGATTCGGCGACCGCCAGGCGCATCCCTCGCGACGCGAGTGCCGTCAGGATCTCGTCGGTGGTCACGCCGCGTTCAGCCGCCGGTCGTCGATCAGGTACTGGACGCCGGTGACGACGGTCACGACGAGCGCCGCGGCCATGAACACGGCATTGACCCAGTCCACCCACGACCCGAGCAGGGCCGGCAGCGGGGCGAGCGCCAGGGAGATCGCGATCGACTGCAGGACGGTCTTGAGCTTGCCGCCCTTCGAGGCCGGGATCACCCGCTTGGAGAGCACCGCGAACCGATAGACCGTGATGCCGACCTCGCGGACCACGATCAGTGCGGTCACCCACCACGGCAGCTCGCCGAGCACGGTCAGCATGATCAGTGCGGCGCCGGTCAGCGCCTTGTCCGCGATGGGGTCGAGCAGTTTGCCGAGATCGGTGACGAGATCGCGACTGCGCGCGAGATGCCCGTCGATGCTGTCGGTCGCGATCGCGACGATGAACATCGCGGTGGCGACCCACCGCATCACGCCGCCGGTGTGGTGGTCGGCGAGCAGCAGGAGCACGAACACCGGCACGAGCAGGATGCGGACGAAGGTGATGAGGTTCGCGATGTTCCAGGTGCTCGCGGGACCTGCGCCCGCGTGGAGCATCCGCGGTTTCACCGTGTCCGACATGCCCCCATCCTCGCGGACTTTCCTTCGGCGGGGCCGTCCGTCTTCGACCGGGCTGCTCTTTTCGTGTTAATGCTCATTGACACGAAGTCCGATCCGGCGTAGACCCGGACCGACATGAAATCGACCCGCGGGTATCGGATGACCACCAGGCGGCAGGCGGTGGACGCCACACGCCGTCGCATCCTGGTCGCCGTCCGCGACCTCGCCTACGACGACCTCGACTTCGAGCCGACGCTCGACGCCGTCGCCGACCGCGCCGGCGTGAGTGTGCAGACCGTGCTGCGGCACTTCGACACGCGCCAGGCGCTGCTCGCCGCGGCCGTGGACGCCGCGACGGCTGACATCGTCGCGGAGCGGCGGCCTCCGGCGCCCGACGTGGACACCGCGCTCGCCACCCTGCTCGAGCACTACGAGCTGCGCGGCGACTTCGTGCTCGCGATGCTGGCCCGCGAGCGCACGAGCCCGCCGATCGCGGCCCTCGCGGACCGCGGCAAGCGGGAGCACCGGGACTGGGTCGAGACGGTCTTCGCCGCCGCGCTGCCGGCGTCGCCCCCCGCCCGCGATGCGCTCGTCGACCAGTTGGTGGTCGCCACCGACGTGTACGCCTGGAAGCTGCTGCGGCGCGACCGCGGCCACGACGTCCCGACGGTCATCGCCCGGATGCGCGCGATGACCGATGCCCTCACCGCGCATCCGCAAAGAGAGGAAGCAGCCGCATGCCGACCGCACTCGTCGTGACCGCCGATATGGGCGGGAACCTGCCACCCGTGCTCGGCCTCGGGCGCGCGCTCACCGATCGTGGATGGACGGTCCTCGTGCACGGCGACGAACCTCTGCGGGCGCGGGCCGGAGCCGCCGGGCTCGGCTTCGAGACCGCGCACGCCCTCCGCTACGACGCGACGCTCCCCCGGTCGACTGTCGCGGCGCTCCGGGACATCCCCGCGTTCTGGTCCGATCGCGGCCGTGGTCGCGATGTCGTCGACGCGGTTCGCCGTATCGGCGCGGACGTGGCCGTCGTGGACACCCTGCTGCTCGGCACGATCGCCGAGCTCGAAGCGGCTGGCGTCCCGACCGTCGTGGTGGTGCACTCCACCTGGGAGGGGATGCACACCTTCTTCGGTGGCCCGATCGGCGCGATGCTGCGCATTCGGGGCATCGACGCAATGCGCGTCCTCGCTCGCGCAGGGCGCGTGCTGGTCGCCAGCGACGCTCGGCTCGGACGACCGTCCCGCCTGCCGGTGAACGCGATCGAGATCGGCCCGATCCTGCAGGAACGGCCGGAGGCGCGCGCCGCGCGAACGGGACGGCCGCTGGTGCTGCTGAGCCTCAGCACGGTCGCCTTCC
Source organism: uncultured Actinomycetota bacterium (assembly GCA_963716965.1). Lineage (GTDB taxonomy): Bacteria > Actinomycetota > Actinomycetes > Actinomycetales > Microbacteriaceae > Amnibacterium. The sequence goes on from CAVQUZ010000004.1 coordinate 79,021, forward strand.
CCGGTCAGCGTGAGACGTTGCAGCGGCTCCTCGATGCGGTGGCGCCCCTGCCGATCGATGTGGTCGCCGCGACCGGCGCTGTCGACGCGACCGGACTCCGCGCGGGCGGGAACACCGTGCTCGGTCCGCTCGTCGACCACGGCGCGGACATGCCACGGGCCGCTGCGGTGATCAGCCACGGTGGGCACGCGACGACGGTCAGGTCGCTGGCGCACGGCCTGCCGCTCCTGCTCGTGCCGATGCATCCGCTCATGGACCAGCCTCGGATCGCCAGGGCCGTCGAGGCGGCGGGCGCCGGGCTGGTCGTACCGAAGTCGGGCGCGGCCGCCCGGTTCCGGTCCGCGCTCGAGCGCCTGCTCGCGGAGCCGTCGTTCGCCGAGGCCGCCCGCGGGCTGGGCGCCGACTTCATCGCCGCCGACGGCGCATCCCGCGCCGCCGACGAGGTCGAGCGCGCCGTCGAGTCCTCCCGCGTCTGACCCGCCACACCGAATCACGGAGATCCGGTCCCGACGAGCCTCGGAGCCGCGTGGAATGCGCGGCATCGACCGGATCTCCGTGATTCGGTGTGTTTCTTCACAGGAGCGGCCCGGCACGGCCCTCCTCCACAGATCCTCACCCCCAGGACACCCGGGCATCGGCGGCCCGGACACTCCGGTCGTGACTCCGACTCAGGCCGCCATCGCGGCGCACGGCGACCTCATCGCCACCCATGAACTCCATCGGCTCGGCATCGGCCGGGCCGGCATCGCCCGCATGGTCGCCTCGGGCGAGATCGTCCGCATCCGACAGGGCTGGTACGGCAATCCATGGCTCCCCGTCCCCCAGGCGCAGGCGGCGAGGGTCGGCGGCCAGCTCGCCTGCGGCAGTGCGGCTGCCGCGCTCGGGCTCTGGTCGCCACCCCTGACGACGCTGCACGTGTGCGTCGACAGCGACGACGTCGCACTCCGGCATCCGACCAGATACACCCAGCGCCTCGGGACCGCGGCGGTCACCGTGCACTGGACCGGCCGCGACCACGAGGGCACACGGACGCTCGTCTCGCTCGAGACGTGCATCCGTCAGGCCGCACTGTGTCAGCCGGCCGAGTTCACGTTCGCCGTCGTGGAATCGGGGCTGCAGCGCGGGGTGCTCGATCGCGCGACGTGGGATCGCCTCCTGGCCGACCTGCCGAGGACGGTCAGGAGGCGGTTGCGTGGCGCGGCGGGCCGCTCCGAGAGCGGCTCGGAGAGCGTCTTCCGATACCGGCTCGCGAAGTGTGGCGTGCGTGCGCGACAGCAGGTCCACATCCCCGGCGTTGGGCGCGTGGACTTCCTGATCGGCGACCGGCTCGTCGTCGAGATCGACAGCCTCGCCCACCACAGCGACCCCGCCGGCGACCGACGGCGCGACGCCCGGCTCAGCGCCAGGGGCTATCGGGTCCTGCGCTTCATGTACACCCAGGTGATGGACGCGTGGCCCGAAGTGGAGGCCGCCGTCGTCGCAGCCATGGCGCGCGGCGACCACGAGGCCTGACCGCCGCACACCGAATCACGGAGATCCGGTTCCGATGGGCGCTCGATCCGCATGCCCTGTGCCGCGAAGACCGGATCTCCGTGATTTGGTGTGGCTACTCGCGGCCGGTCAGGCTCCAGGCGTCGTCCTCGCCCGATCCCTCGTCGACGGCGTCGTGGTAGTCGATCGCCACCGGTGCACCGGCGCCCGCCGAGGCCCCGGTCGCCGGCAGGCCGCGGATCTTGGCGAGCGTGTCGGCGAGCTGGTCGGCTGGCACGAGCACGTCCCGCGCCTTCGACCCCTCCGACGGCCCGACGATGCGCCGCGACTCCATCAGGTCCATCAGGCGGCCGGCCTTCGCGAATCCGACCCGCAGCTTGCGCTGCAGCATCGACGTCGAGCCGAACTGGGTCGAGACGACCTGCTCGACCGCGGCGAGCAGCAGCTCCATGTCGTCGCCGATGTCGCCGTCGATCTCCTTCTGCGGCGCGACCTCGGCGACGTCCTCGCGGTAGTCGGGCCTCGCCTGCTTCTTGACGAACTCGACGACGGACGAGATCTCCGCCTCGCTCACCCATGCGCCCTGGACACGGATCGCCTTCGACGCACCCATGGGCAGGAAGAGCCCGTCGCCCTGCCCGATCAGCTTGTCGGCGCCCGGCTGGTCGAGGATGACCCGGCTGTCCGTGACGCTCGTCACGGCGAACGCGAGTCGGCTCGGCACGTTCGCCTTGATCAGACCGGTGACGACGTCGACCGACGGCCGCTGCGTCGCAAGCACGAGGTGGATGCCGGATGCGCGGGCGAGCTGGGTGATGCGGACGATCGAATCCTCGACGTCGCGCGGGGCGACCATCATCAGGTCCGCGAGCTCGTCGACGACGACGAGCAGGTACGGGTAGGGCGCGAGCTTGCGCTTCGAGTCCGGCGGCAGCTTGATCTCGCCGGCGAGGATCGCCCTGTTGAAGTCGTCGACGTGCCGGAAGCCGAACGACTCGAGGTCGTCGTACCGCGAGTCCATCTCCTTCACGACCCACTGCAGCGCCTCAGCGGCCTTCTTGGGGTTCGTGATGATCGGCGTGATGAGGTGCGGCACACCCGCGTACGCGGTGAGCTCGACACGCTTCGGGTCGATGAGGACCATGCGGACCTCGTTCGGCGTCGCACGCATGAGCAGGCTCGTGACCATCGAGTTCACGAAGCTCGACTTGCCCGAACCGGTCGAACCGGCGACGAGCAGGTGCGGCATCTTCGCGAGGTTCGCCAGCACGAACTCGCCCTCGACGTCCTTGCCGACGCCGATCGTCATCGGATGCTTGCTCTTGGCCGCGTTGCTCGATCGGAGGACGTCGCCGAGCGCGACGATCTCGCGGTCGGTGTTCGGGATCTCGACGCCGATCGCGCTCTTGCCGGGGATCGGCGACAGGATGCGGACCTCGTTCGACGCGACCGCGTAAGCGAGGTTCTTGGTGAGGGCCGTGACCTTCTCGACCTTGACGCCCGGCCCGACCTCGACCTCGTACCGCGTGACCGTCGGGCCCCGCGAATAACCGGTCACCTTCGCGTCCACGTTGAACTGCGCGAGCACGCTCGTGATGGCGGCGACGATCTGGTTGTTCGCCTCGGTTCGCGTCTTCGGCACGTCGCCCGGCTTCAGCGAGGACGCCGGCGGGAGGCGGTAGGGCGCGCTCGGGTGCGCTGCGGCGTATGCAGCGGCCTCGAGCGCCTCGATCTCCTCCGCCCGGGTCCTGGCCGCCTGCGCGGCGGCGGCGTCGGAGCCCTCGGGGATCTGGATCGGCAACGGCTTCGTCGGGTCGCGCGGTTCGTCGCGCGGACCCGCCTCCGGCTCGCGCAGCATGTCCTCGAGCGTCTCGATGCCGTCCCAGTCGGCGCCTTCCTCGTCTCCCTCGACGGCGAGCGGGTCGATGAGCGGGTCCGTTGCCGGGGTGTCGATCCGGAACGAGCCGATGGGCGACGCGGGCGGCACGGGCGCGACGCCGTTGATGATCGCGGAGAAGCCGGGGACTCCCCCGGCGCCCATCGTGCCCGTCGGCTCCGCGGCGTCCTCGCCCGTCACGATCGGGGTGTCGTAGGCGACGTCGGCAGGCTTCTGCTTGCCGCGGCGCCACCATGGCGCGTTGCCGACGACGGCGTGCTCGTCCCCGGCAGCCGTGTGGTCGCCGGTGTGTGCGCCGAGTCCGAGGATGTCGAGACCGTGCAGATCGTCCGCGACCGCGTCGACCTGCTCGTCCTTCGCGCGGCGTCCGCGGCGCGACTTCGTCTCGTCCGCTGTGGACGGCGTGGCCGCGGGCGCCGCTGCGTCCGCCTCCTCGCCGAAGAGATACCCGTAGAGCGCCCTGACCCGCCTGCCGATGCGGTTCGGCGGGGTCTTCGTCAGCACGAAGAGGCTGAGGGCGAGCAGGACCGCGGCGACGCCGATCGCGAGCGGGACGCCCTGGATCGCGATCAGCGGGGCGGCGAACAACCAGCCGAACACCCCGCCGCCGTGTGCGACGGCCTCGACGCCGGCATCCGGCTGAGGATTCCTGCCCGCGACCTGCGCGATCGCGGCCGACGGGACCACGAGCAGCGCACTGCCGACGCCGATCCGGCCGTTGTCGTGCACCGAGGCAGGGTGGCGGAACAGCCAGATCGCGAGCAGGAACAGGAAGACGGGCAGGCCGAACGCGACGTGCCCGAAGAGCGCGTCGAACGTGTAGAGCAGGATCTGGTGCGCGACCGCGTTGCTGTGCAGGAACCACTCGCCGACGCCGCCGGCGACGGCGAGGAGCAGCAGCAGGAAGGGGATGCCGTCTCGGCGCTGGCTCTTCTCGAGGTTCTCGGCGCCGAACGCCCGAGCCGCACCGCCCGCCACGTGCGCGAGGGCGAGCCACGCGCGCACCGCGACGCCCGGCCGGTCGTCGACGGCGGGATAGGCGCGGGTCTTCGTGGGCGACTGACGGGCCGGAGTCGCCCTGGCGGCCGTCTTCACGCCGCCCGAGCGGGCGGTGGAGCGCGTTCCACCCGCGCGAGAACTCCCGGACGTGGATCTGGCCATGGTTGCAGGCTACGTCGGCCGCTCCCCGGATCGTGAGGGAACGCGCGGCCCCCGCCCCTCTTTTGGGGGTGCGCCCAGGTCGGCGGCCGGCGCCGATCAGCGCAGGGTGCGGACCATGGTGTCCGCGTCGGCCCCGGACTCGACGGTGACGAAGCGCTCCGAGACGTAGAGCCGGTGCGCGAAGTTCGCGCGCTCGACGGACAGGCTGATCCGCTGATGACCCGCCCGGGTCGCGAGCGCGACCGCGGCCTGCAGCAGGGACCGCCCGACGCCCTGTGCCCGCCAGATCGGCCGCACGCCGAGCGACAGTTCCGGTACCCCCGAGGCCACGAAGCCGTACCCGGGCTCGGTCTGCGGCAGGACACGGAACCAGCAGGCACCGATCGGATCGTGCTGCGCGTCCTCGGCGACGACGCCGTCGTCCGACGGCCGCTTCCATCCACGCACGTACCGGTTGATGTGCGGATCGTCGAGCAGCTCGACGCGGCTCCTGGCGCGCTGGCCGTTCCAGTTGCTCGCCTCGATCAGCATCTCGGCGAGGAACGAGGCGTCGCCGGGTACCGCGGGTCGGATGTGGAAGTCGACCATCACTCCTCCAGGAGCCGGGGCACCAGGTTAGCGCCGCGTGCGGCACCCGACCGCGGCGCGGTCAGCGCAGCCGGTCGAGCAGCGCGTCGATGCGGTCGACACCCGCCGCGATGGCATCGAGCGCGCCCTGTTCCTCGAGCGCCTGCCGCTGCGAGCGGCTCTCGAAGGTGACGCGCGTGGTCGCACGGGTACCGCCAGGCACCGCTTCGAACGTGACGACGGTGTGGACCGCGCCGATGCCGTCGTCGAGCGGACCGCCGGCGTCGTCGGCGAACCCGTCGAAGAACACGAGCCGCTCCGGCGGTCGGGCTTCGACGACGGTCCACCAGCCGTGGACGTGGGTGCCGTCGGGTCCCGTCACGAAGTACCAGGAGTCGGCGCCGGCCGTGAGCTCGTGCCGCAGGTACGTCGCCGGGCGCCCGGGAGGACCCCACCACTGCTCGAGCAGCCGCGGCTCGGCCCAGGCGCGCCAGACCCGATCGGGCGGCGAGGCGAACACCGCGACGACCGTGAGCGTGAGCGCGTCCTCGTCGCGCTCCACCGTCTCGACGGTCACGCGGTCCTCCTCGCGGGCATCGGCGCCCGGCTGGCGTCATTCTGGCGCGGATCCGCCCGGTCGGGCAGAGTGCCGCCATGATCCGAGTCGAACCGGCGACCCGATTCGCCGACGTCGCGCTGATGGTCGGGCCCAGGCGGCCCGACGCGAACGTCTGCTGGTGCCTCAGTCACCGGCTGCCGGCCGCGGAGAACCGCGCGTTGACGGGCCGGGCACGGGGCGCGTACGTCGAGGCGCTCTGCGCGGCCGACCCGGCGCCGGGAGTGCTCGCGTACGACGAGGACGAGGTCGTCGGCTGGGCGGGTGTCGCGCCGCGGTCGGCGACCGCGTTCGCGCGATCGACGCGCATTCCGGTCATCGACGGCCTTGCCGCATGGTGCATCTGGTGCGTGCGGGTACGGCCCGGGCGTCGCGGGCGTGGGATCGCGCACGAGCTGATCGCGGGAGCTGTGCGCTTCGCGCGCGAGCACGACGCACCCGTGATCGAGGCGTACCCGGCCGACACCGGTGGCGAGCGGATCGACCTCACGATGGGGTTCGTGGGCACGCGCCGGATGTTCGAGACGGCCGGGTTCGTGAAGGTGGCCGACACGGACGCCGTCGCCGGCGGGTTCCCCCGCATCCTCATGCGGCGGGACCCGCGGTGAGCGGGGTCAGGCGCTGACGACGACCGGGATGATCATCGGTCGGCGCCGATGCTTCGTGTTCACCCAGCGGCCGACGGTGCGTCGCACGACCTGGCTGTACGCGTGCAGGTCGGACGTCCCGTTCTCGGCGGCGTCGAGGAGTGCCCGCACGATCTGCGGGCGGACCGTCTCGAACACCTCGTCGTCCTCGGCGAATCCGCGCGCCTGGATCTCGGGACCGACGATCGCGCGTCCGGTCGTCGGATCGATTGCGACGAAGATGGAGATGAAACCCTCCTCCGCGAGGACGAGCCGGTCCTTGATGTCCGCATCCGTGATCGCGCCGACACTCGAGCCGTCGACGTAGACGAAGCCCAGGTCGAGCTGGCCGACGCGAGTGGCGACGCCGTCGGTCATGTCGACGACCACGCCGTTCTCGGCGACGATCACGCGGTCCGCCGGCACGCCGGTGTCCGTGGCGATCTTCGCGTTGGCGACCAGATGCCGGATTTCGCCGTGTACGGGCATCGCGCCCTTGGGTTTCAGGATGTTGTACGCGTACAGCAGCTCGCCCGCGGCGGCGTGGCCCGAGACGTGCACCTTCGCGTTGCCCTTGTGCACGACCGTCGCGCCGAGTTTGGTGAGGCCGTTGATCACGCGGTAGACGGCGTTCTCGTTGCCGGGGATCAGGCTCGAGGCGAGGATGACGGTGTCGCCCTCGCCGATCTCGATCGCGTGCTCCATGTTCGCCATGCGCGAGAGCACCGCCATCGGCTCGCCCTGCGAGCCGGTGGACATGTAGAGCACCTCGCGGTCGGGCAGGTTCGCGGCGCGCTTCTGGTCGATGAGCACGCCGTCCGGCACCTTCAGGTAGCCGAGGTCGGCGGCGATGCCCATGTTGCGCACCATGCTTCTGCCGATGAGGGCGACCTTGCGGCCGTGCGCCGCGGCGGCGTCGAGCACCTGCTGGACGCGGTGCACGTGGCTGGAGAAGCTCGCGACGATCACCCTGCGCGGCGCGCGGGCGATCACGTCGTCGAGCACGGGGCCGATGGAGCGCTCGAGCGGTGTGAACCCGGGGACGTCGGCGTTCGTCGAGTCCGCGAGGAACAGGTCGACGCCGCGCTCGCCGAGTCGAGCGAACGCGCGAAGGTCGGTCAGCCTGCCGTCGAGGGGCAGCTGGTCCATCTTGAAGTCGCCGGTGTGCAGGACGGTGCCGGCGGTCGTCGTGATCGCGACCGCCAGCGCGTCCGGGATGGAATGGTTCACGGCGATGAACTCGAGGGAGAACGGGCCGAGCCGTTCGGTCTGCCCCTCTTTCACCGTGAGCGTGTAGGGCTTGATGCGGTGCTCCTGCAGCTTCGCCTCGACGAGTGCGAGGGTGAGCTGGGAGCCGAGCAGCGGGATGTCCTGCCTGAGGCGCAACAGGTACGGGACCGCCCCGATGTGGTCCTCGTGGCCGTGCGTCAGGACCACGCCCAGTACGTCGTCGAGGCGGTGCCGGATGGGCGCGAAGTCGGGCAGGATCAGGTCGACGCCCGGCTGGTCGGTCTCGGGGAAGAGCACGCCGCAGTCGACGATCAGCAGCTTGCCGTCGATCTCGAACACCGCCATGTTGCGGCCGACCTCGCCGAGGCCGCCGAGCGGGATGATGCGGAGGGTGCCCGGCTCGACCGGCTGCGGCTCCTGTGCTCGCGTCATCGGGTCGTGCCCGCCACCTTGGGCAGCGCGCCGCCCGCGGCGGCGTTCCGGTCGGGCCGGAACCTCCTGACGTCGATCCCCTCGACGTCGTGGACCAGGTCCAGCTCGGCCTCGATGATGGCCGCCTCGCTCTCCTCGGGGCCCACGAGCGGCAGCCGCACGCGCGGCGAGCCGATCCGGCCGAGGCCGTGGAGCACGTATTTCGCCGCGACGGTGCCGGGGACGTGGGTCATGATGGCGCGCACGAGCGGCTCCAGGAGTTTGTGCTGCGCGGTCGCCGTGGCGAGATCGCCGCGGTTCACGGCGTCGATGATGGTGCGGTACGGACCTGCGGTCACGTTGGCGGTGACGCCGATCAGTCCGGTGGCGCCGATCGCGAGGTGCGGGAGCACGTTCGCGTCGTCACCCGAGAAGTAGAGCAGATCCGTCTGGTTGAGCACCCGGCTGACCTCGCTGAAGTCGCCCTTCGCGTCCTTGATCGCCAGGATGTTCGGGTGCTTCGCGGCACGCAGAATCGTCTCGTACTTGATCGGGACACCGGTGCGGCCGGGGATGTCGTAGAGGATGACCGGCAGATCGGTCGCGTCGGCGACCATGCGGAAGTGGGTCAGCAGACCGGCCTGCGTCGGCTTGTTGTAGTACGGGGTGACGATCATGACGCCGTCGGCGCCCGCGCGCTCGCTCTTCTTGTAGAGCTCGATGGCGTGCGCGGTCTCGTTCGAGCCGCCGCCCGTGATGATCTTCGCGCGGCCCGCGGCCACCGACTTGCCGACCTCGACGAGCTGCAGCTTCTCGGGGTCCGTCAGCGTCGAGGTCTCCCCCGTCGTCCCGGACACGACGATGCCGTCGGCGCCGGCCGTGATGCAAGCGTCGATGTGCGATTCGACCCCGGGCCAGTCGACTTCGCCGTCGGCGGTGAATGGCGTGACCAGGGCCACGAGGACCTGGCCGAAGGGATTGTCCGGCACAGCCCAGAACCCTACCAACGCCCCGCCCGCGCCCCGGCCCCACCGGCCCCCACCCCGCCCTCCCCCTCGCTGCCCAAACGACGGCCTTTTGGCCAAATCGAGGTCGAAAGTGCGCGCTGACCGACGCCGGTGCCGATATCCCCGTCGAATGGTTCGGCAACGCCCCCTCCTCCCCAAGGCGGCTGCGCCGACCGTCCATCCCCAGGTCCGCCGACGCACTCCCGCGGCGGCACGCGCCCGTCCACCCTGGTCCGCCATGACCCCTCTGCAATCCAGGATCGAGGCGCTCGGCGGCCTCATCAAGACGAGCGAACTCCTGCTGTTCATGTCGAGGTCCGCGATCGCCGAGGCGCTCGCGAGCGGCGAGATCCAGCGGATCAGACAGGCCTGGTATGCGAACCCGTGGCTGTCGATCGACGAGAGCCGCGCCGCCCGGGTGGGCGGCCAACTCACCTGCGTCAGCGCCGCGGCGGCCCTGGGCATGTGGGATCCAGCGATGCGCGAACTGCACGTCGCGGTCGATCAGAACGCGCGCGGTCTGCGCTCGCCCTCGAGCTATCGCACGCTGCTCGGTCCCGGCCAGGTGGAGGTGCACTGGAGCGGACGCGATCCGCGCGGCTCCCGCACGATCGTCTCGCCGCTCGTCTGCATCCGCGCCGTCGCGTCGTGCGCGTCGTTCGAGGTCGCGCTCGCGGTGGCGGACTCCGCGCTCGCCCGAGGCGTGATCCGGCACGCGGAGTGGCACGAAGCGGTCGAGCGGTTCCCGCGCCGGATCCGGCGACTCCTCGGCGACGTCCGGCGCGAGTCGGAGTCGGGGTCGGAGAGCGTCTTCGTGCACAAGCTGGCGCGCGCCGGCGTCGTGGTGCGCCAGCAGGTGGTCATCCGTGGCGTCGGCCGCGTCGACTGCCTGATCGGCGAACGACTCATCGTCGAGATCGACAGCATCGCCTGGCATCAGGATCTCGAAGCGGACCGGCGGCGGGACGCGGTGCTGTCTGCGCGCGGCTATCGGGTGCTGCGCTTCATGTATCACCAGGTGATGCACGAGTGGGAGCTCGTCGAAGCCGCCGTACTCGCCGCGGTGGCGCGGGGCGACCACCTCATCCCGTCTGCCGCGTGACCGTTCGAAGGAGAATCGCGGCCCGCGTCCGGTCAGCGAGCACTTTCGAGCCCGATGCCGCCGAAAGGCCGTCGTTCGGTCAGGGGGCGACTCGGCCGTTCTGCTCGAACGCCCCGTGGGTCAGGGGCATCAGCGCCGCGAAGTGCGTCTCCATCGCCTCGGCGCAGAGCTCGATCTCACGCTGCGGGAAGGACGGGAACGCCGACTTCGGGTGCTTGGTGCGCAGCGAGAGGAAGTTCATCAGACTGCGCGCGTTCAGCGTCACGTACATCGAGGAGAAGAGGTTGAGGGGCAGCACGATGCGGGCGACCTCGCGAGCGACGCCCGCATCGAGCATGGCCTGGTAGGCGGCGTACGCGGCGACCGACTGCGCCCGCACCGACGCGTTCACCAGCTCGTGCTGCTCCGGGGAACCAGGCAGGAACTCGTATGCGCCCGCCTTGCCGACCTGGACGAGGTTCCGCTCGGGACCCGGCACGTAGAAGACCGGCCGCAGCTCGCGGTATCGGCCCGACTCCTCGTTGTACGACGCGATGCGGTGCCGCATGAACTCCCGGAACACGAAGATCGGCGCCTGCACGTAGAAGGTCATCGAATTGTGCTCGAACGGCGACCCGTGCCGGTCGCGCATCAGGTAGTTGATCAGCCCCCGGTCGCGCGGTGTCGCATCATCGCCGGACTGGGCGCGCTCGAGGGTCTGCTCCCCCTGCGTCGACACCCTGGCCGCGAACAGCACGTCCGCGTCGGATGCGTTCGCCCTGACGAGCTCGACGGTCACTGCGCTGCGGAATTCGGCTTCGGTCACGGCCCCAGACACTAACGGTCGGCCCCGACGGCGCGCGGCGCCGTCACACTCGGTCATGTGGGTCGGGCCCCGACGGGCCGCTCATACGATCGCGATGTGCCAGCCCTCATCGCCGCCGCGGCCCTGGTGGCCGCAGCGACGATCACGGGGCTCGCGCTCCGTGCGTCGCAGGGTCACGCCCGGCGCGGATCCGGTGAGCGGATCGCCCCGGCCGACGTCGCGCTGCACGCGGACGCGTTCGGCGACCGCGTCACGCTGCTGCAGTTCTCCACCGAGTTCTGCGCCCGCTGCCCCGGCGTCCGCCGCGCACTCCGTGCCATCGCCGACGAACTGCCAGGTGTCGGTCACGCGGACGTCGACCTGACCCACCGGGCCGACATCGCGAGCCGCTACGACGTGCTGCAGACCCCGACGACGTTCGTGCTCGACCGCCACGGCCGCGTCGCCGCCCGCATCGGCGGCGTACCCGACCGGAACCTTCGGGAGCTCGTCGAAGACGTCGCCGCCGGCCGACCCGCGACCGCGTCGCGCCACTGAGAGGACCCGGACCGATGACCGCTGAAACCGCACCGACGACGAGGACCGGCATCGATCCCCGAGGTCCCCGATTCGGAGCCGCGATCACGGGCGTGCTGCTGCTCGCCGAGTTCGTGCTGCTCGTGAGCGGCGCGACGATCGCAAGCGCCGTGCTGCTCATCGCGATCGTCGCGGTCTTCGCGTGGGGTGCGTTCGCCGGTGTCGCGCGGCACCCGTACGGCGCCGTCTACCGCGCGACCCTGCGACGCCGTCTGGGAGCACCGACGGAACTCGAGGATCCCCGTCCGCCGACGTTCGCGCAGCTCGTCGGGTTCGTGATCACGGGCATCGGTCTCGTCGTGCTCCTCGTCGGGTTCCCGGTCGGCGCAGCCGTCTTCGTGGCGCTCGCATTCGTCGCAGCGTTCCTGAACGCCGTGTTCGATTTCTGCCTCGGCTGCCAGATGTATCTGATCGGCACCCGCGTGCTCGCCAGGAGCTGACAGGAGCCGACAGGGGGGACGATCTACGATCGTTCCATGGCACAGCCGAATCGGGTCCCCGTCCCGGCGGCACGCCCTTCGCAGAACACGAACCGGCTCGAGGCTCCTGCTCCACCGGCGCCGGTCACGAGGCTCGAGCCCCGCACGCCCATCAAGCCGGGTGGACGGCAACGGGTCCTGATCGCCGGCGGGTCGGGCATGATCGGCACGGCGCTGGCCGCGCAGCTCGCGCAGGCCGGCCACACGGTCCAGCGCCTCGTCCGGCGAACGCCGCGCTCGGACGACGAGTTCACGTGGGCGCCCGACGCCAAGATCCTCGACTTCCGCCTGCTCGAGCACGTCGACGCGGTCGTGAACCTCAGCGGCGCGCCGCTCACGCATGTGCCGTGGACCGCGAAGTACAAGGAGCAGATCCTGCGCTCCCGCGTCAAAGCCACGCAGGCGCTCGCCGAGGCGATGACCATGTGCGCGTCGCCTCCCCCGACGTTCCTCTCCGGATCCGCCGTCGGCATCTACGGCGACCGCCCAGGGGAGACGCTCACCGAGGACTCGGCGCCCGGCACGGGCTTCCTCGCCGACGTGGTGACCGCGTGGGAGGAGGCCGCGCACCTCGCGCCGGCCAAGACGCGCACGGTCCTGCTCCGCACCGGTGTCGTGATCGGCCCGGATGGGGCGATGAAGCCGCTGCGCCGCGCCACCTCGCTCGGGCTCGGCTCGCGGATCGGGCACGGCACGCAGCAATGGCCGTGGATCAGCCTGTACGACGAGGCCGCGGCCATCGTGCATCTGCTGTCCTCGACGCTCGCCGGGCCCGTGAACCTGACCGGTCCGACCCCCGCCACCGCCGAGGACATCACGACACGGCTCGCGGACGACATGCACCGGCCGCACTTCCTGCGCGTGCCCCAGAAGGCGATCGAACTCGCCGCGGGGGACCTCGGCAAGGAGCTGCTGCTGCCGAGCCAGCTCGTGGTGCCGCAGCGGCTGCTCGCCGACGGATTCGTGTTCCGCGACCAGACGGCCGACGCCGCGATCGCCGCGCTGATCGGTTAGGCCCGCGAGACCGAGATCGCCTGGCGGATGGCTGCGCGCGCTCTGCGCCGATCGCCGCTCGCGTCGTACGCGAGGCCGAGCCGCAGCCACGCCCGCCAGTCGGCCGGGCTCGCGTCGGCCGCGTCCCGGTAGCGGGCGAACACGGCGTCCGCCGCGGCCCGCACGGGGCGGCCACTCGGCATGCGCGGCAGTTCGTCGGCGGGCAGCGGCTCCTCTGCTGCGAGTCGGCGCACCAGCGCCGTCGACCGCACCCCGAACCGCAGCTCTGCCGCCAGGAGCACGAATCCGATGAGTGGCAGCACGAGCAGCGCGACGCCGATGCCGATCCCTGCGGGCCGGCCGGTCGCGAGGAACGCGAACGCTCGCACGAGCACGAGCGAGAGGTACAGCACGAGCACGACGGCCATCACGAGGGCTGCGCCGAACGCCCTCATCCGCTCGTCGCCGCCGCAGCCTGGCCGCTCGGCTCGTCGGCGATGAACGGGGCGGGGAACGAATCGGGCGCGGCGCCGAGCAGCAGATGCTCCAACCCGACGACGACGCCGCGCTGCGACGGCAGCGCGCGCAGGGCCATGCGGATGCCCGCTGCGTACGCATGGAGGTCGACGACCTCATGGCTGATCGTGAGCACCTCGCCGGTCGCGCCGAAGAGCACGTCCTGCTTCGCGACGACGCCGGCCAGCCGGATCGAGTGCACCGGGATCGACGCGACCTGCTGGCCACGCGCCCGCTGATCGACGTGCGGGGCGTCGACCGGGCCGGTGTCCGCGCGCGCGACCGCCATGCGCTCGGCGGTGCGGACCGCCGTCCCTGAGGGCGAATCGGCCTTGCCGGCGTGATGCGCCTCGACGATCTCGATCGATTCGAACCATTTGGCCGCCTGTTCGGCGAAGACCGTGGCGAGCACCGAACCGATCGAGAAGTTCGGGACGATCCAGACCGCAGGGCCCTTCGGCTCGACGCGCGCGCGGAGCGACGCGAGTCGAGCGGCGCTCCATCCGCTCGTTCCGACGAGGACGGGTCGCTGCGCGGCGACCGCGGCCTCGACGACCTTCGGCGACACATGGGGCAGCGACACGTCGATCACGATGTCGGCGTCGGCGACCTGCGCGAGATCGTCGCCCGACCGGAGCGCCGTCACGAGTTCCAGGTCGGGATCTGCGGCGATCAAACCGCTGATCAAACCGCCCATTCGCCCACTCGCGCCGACCAGGGCGATCCGCTGCACCACGCGTGCAACTCTAGGGCGTCGGCCCGACCGCGCCGGGCGCGCTGGCTGCTGATAAGACTTGCGTTCGTGCCGTACGACCCCGAGACATCGATCACCTTCGACGAGGTCGTGCCGAGTGACGCGGTGCCGCGCGCACTGCTCGGCACCTACTTCGCGGAGCGGGCGGCGGGCTTCCCTGTGCCGGGCGGCTACCGGGTGACGAGCCCTGTCGATGCGGACTTCACGGCGCCGGCCGGTGTCTTCCTCGTGGCCAGAGGTCCCGATCCGCTCGGCATCGGCGGCATCCGGACCCTCCAGCCGGGCACGATGGAGGTGAAGCACCTGTTCGTGCTCCCCGAGGCCAGAGGGCGCCGACTCGGCGCCCGACTGCTCGCCGAACTGGAGCGCCGCGCGCGCAGCGCGGGGGCGACACGACTCGTGCTCGACACCAACCGGTCGCTCGCCGCCGCGGCCGGGCTGTATGCGGGCGCCGGCTTCGAGCGCGTCGAGGCGTACAACGACAACGCCAACGCGACCGACTGGTACGCGAAGCGACTCGGAGGCGCCCCGGTCAGACCGGTGGCAGTTCCGGCAGCCCGGTGCGCAACTCGAACGGCAGGTGCGCCAGGTCGTTGTGGCTGATGAGGACGGGCGGCTTCGCCGACCGCACCCGGATCAGCGTGAGTCCGCAGTGTGCCTGGTTCAGTCCGAGCCACCGCCACGCGGGCGCCCCGAACACGTGCCTGACGAACCAGGCGATGACGAAGTTGTGCGTGATCAGCACGTCGTGCCGGTCGCCGGTTCCCGGCGCGAGGAACGCGTCGACCGCATCCGCCATCTGCGCCGTACCCGCCTCGATCTCAGCGGGTGTCACGGAGTGGAAGAAGGACTGGAACACTTTGGGCATGTCGGGCTCGGGTCCGGACGGGATGCAGTCGAACAGCAGCGCCGAAGGCTGCGGCTCCACGGAAGGCAGCTTGCGGCCGATGATCTGCGCCGTCTGCGTGCTGCTCACGCTCGGGCAATGCCAGACCGCCGTGAGGGGCACGCCGCCCAGCCGGTCGGCCAGCAGCTCGGCCTGGCGAACGCCCCGAGGCGAGAGCGGGCCGTCGGCGACGCCGTGCTCGGCGTCCCGGTGCTCGCCATGCCGGACGAGGTACAAGAACTGCGACATGGCACCAGCCAGCCTACGGGGCGCTCCCTGAACACACCAGGTGAGCGGGACACACCCGCCTCCGCCGGACAGACCGTTCTGTCCGGTGCTAGCGTGGCGCGTCGCCCAGACGGCGCTGAGAAGGCAGGAATCGACCATGGTGGACACCGCGCGCCGGCCGTCGCAGGCCAAGATCCGGTTGCTCACCGTCGCCGACACGCTCTTCTACGCCGACGGGATCGTGACCGTCGGCATCGACCGGATCATCGCCGAGGCCGAGGTGACGAAGGCGACGTTCTACAAGCAGTACGGCTCGAAGGACACGCTGATCCTCGAGTACATCGTGGGCAGGGACACCGCGCTGCGCTCGGCGTACGAAGGCGTTCTCGCCGCGGCTGCCGATCCGCGGACGGGATTCGAGGACCTCTGCGCCGCGATCGTCGCGGACACGGCCGCTGCGACGTTCCGTGGTGACGCGTTCCTCAACGCCGCCGCCGAGTTCTCCGACCCCGCCCACCCGGTCAGGGCGGCGGTGCTCGCGCACCGCGAGTGGCTCACCGAGTTCGCCGAGGAGATGATGCGGGCGGCCGCCCACCCGAAGCCGGGCGCTGCGGCGGACGAGTTCCTGCTGCTGAAGGACGGCGTGCTCGCCGGCGCGTACGCGGGTGACGCGATCGCGGCCGCGACCGCATTCACCAGAGCGACGAAGCGGCTCCTCGACGAACTGGACGCCTGAGCCCCGTTCAGTCCTCGGACGCGTGATCGAGCGCGGCGACCTCGGCGCGCGTCAGGTGCAGCCCGCTCGCGGCCGTGATGGCGTGCACGTGCTCGACGGTCTGCACATTGACGATCGGGGCGACGATGCGGGGCTTGGCCAGCAGCCACGAGAGCGCCATCGTCGCGACCGGCACGCCGCGCTCCGATGCGAGTGCGGCGAGCGCGCCCTGCGTCCGCAGTCCGCGGCGGGTGGCGAGTGCGGCGACGCGCTCGGCGCGGCCCGGGTCGCTCTCCCGCAGCCGGCGCATCGCGGCCCGGGACGGCGCCTGCTCAGCCAGGAATCCCCCCGCGAGCGGGGCGGTCGGCAGTACGGCGAGTTCCTGCACCGCGGCGATGGGCGCCATCACGTCCTCGAAGGCGACACGGTCGGCGAGGTTGTAGCGCGGGAGCACCGCGGTGAACGCGGGAAGGCCGCGCTGCGCCGAGAACACACGGGCGGCGAGCAGCCGAGCGGGCATCACGTCGCCCGCGGCGATGGCGGCGACCGAATCGGTGGCCATCGTCGCCCCGGCGGCCGTCAGGGTCTCTTCGAGCGGTGTCGCGGGATCCTCGGCGGCGAGCACCAGCAGGTCGATGTGGTCGGTGCGCTGACGGCCGAGGGCGACGTCGAGACTGCGCGCGATGTTCGAGGCGGACAGGTCGCCGGCGCCGCCGCCGATGCGGGTGATCAGCGTGATGCCGCGGCGGCCGCGGACGCGCAGCCACTCCCCCACGATCCGCTGGGCGCGTTCGCCCGAGTTCGTGTCGGTCTCGATGGCGTTGCCGCCTGCCCCGCGATACGCGTCGAGGGCCGCGAAGGCCTGGTCCTCGGGTACCGTGCCGAAGGCCGCGGTGCCGAGCACGACCGGGTAGACACCGATCCCCGAGTCGCCGACCGCCCGCAGCCGGTACGGCCTGGACGGGGCGTCGAGCAGAGGTCTGGTCTCGGCGTTCGCCATCTGACCGAGTGAGCGGTGCACGACGGCCATCGCCTCGGCGACCGCGGCGTGGGAGTCGACCCGTGGGCCGTCACTCCATGAAAACTGGTCACGCATCGCAGGTCCCCCTCTGCTGCTGCACCGCACCAGGGAGCGGGGGCTGCTGCGTTGTACCCAATGAGCGCAGCAGCCGCCCTACTATCCCCGAAGGAAGTCACATGCCCCCCAGCGTGTGACGGAGTCGACCGGACCCGCTCTTGGAGCGGACCAGATGCGGCTTCGAGCCGCATTCCCCCTCAGTCGATCTTCCCCCAGGGTACGGGGAATGCACTCGCGGCCGGCAGCACCAATTCGGGGGCCTTCATGAATGCCCGACCGGATTGCGCGAAGGAATACGACGATTCCGGTGTCAATGACGACCGCGGGACACGCGGTCGAGCCGCTCCAGATGCTCGGGCTCGAGGACGATGTCCATCGCCGGCACGAGATCCAGGAGCGCTCGCGCATCGGGCACGCGGACGATCGGGGCGGAGATGTGGGGCTGGGCGAGCACCCAGGCGAGCGCGATCTGCCCGACCTGGTCCCCGGTCTCCGCGCTGATCTCGTCGAGGGCGGCGAGGACGTGCGCCCCGCGCCTGCCCACGTACCGCAGCGCTCCGGCGAACAGCGGCGACGACGGGCGGTCGTGCCTGGTGCGGAAATCGCCTCGCAGATACCCGTTCGCGAGCGGCAGCCTGGCCAGCACGCCGAGGTCCTGCGAGAACGCGACGGGCGCGATCTCGCTCTCGTACGGTTCCCGCTCGATCAGGTTGTATTCGACGATCACCGTCGAGATCCCCGGCAGTTCGAGACGCTGGGCGATCGAGATCGCCTCGCGCAGGCGCTCCCCGCTGAATCCGGCGACGGACAGGTGACTCACCTTGCCCGTGGCGGTCAATTCCGCGGCGGTCGTGAGGCTCTCCTCCAGCGGCACGTCTGGGTCGTCGCCGTCGAACGACAGCAGGTCGATGTAGTCCGTGCCGAGCCGGTCGAGCGAGCCGTCGACGGCGTGCCGGATGGATGCTGCGGAGAGCCCGAGGGCTTCCGGGTGCCGGCCGACCTTCGTGGCGATGACGAGGCGGCTCCGCTGGCGCGTCGAACGCAGCCAGGAGCCGATCATCGTCTCGCTGCGGCCGCCGGCGTAATGATCGGCGGTGCTGATGACGTTCCCGCCGAACTCGGTGAACCGGTCGAGCATCTCGCGGCTCTCGCTCACGTCGGACGCCCAGCCGAAGACGCTGCCGTCGAGGGCGAGCGGATACACCGCCATGCCTGTCTGGCCGACACGGCGTGACACCGGGCTCCAGGCGGGGTGCTGCATGGCGTCCTTCCGAAGGGCTGGGACTTGGCAGTATTCCACGTCCGAGTGTCCTGCCGGAGCGCCGAGCGGCGGGTTGACAAACCGTGCTTTCGCCGAAAACCACCTGACCGTCGCGCGAATACGCGAACGGGGCCGCCACCTGTCCCGGTGACGGCCCCGTTCGCGAGGAGAGCGATCAGACGGTCGCGGGCTCCTCCACGACCGGTGCGAGCGACAGCTTGCCGCGGTCATCGACCTTCGTGATCTCGACCTGGATCTTCTGGCCGACGGCGAGGACGTCCTCGACGTTCTCGACCCGCTTGCCACCGGCCAGCTTGCGCACCTCGGAGATGTGCAGCAGACCGTCCTTGCCCGGCAGCAGCGACACGAACGCGCCGAACGCCGCGAGCTTGACGACGGTGCCGAGGAACCGCTCGCCGACCTCGGGGTTGTGCGGGTTGGCGATCGCGTTGACCGCGCTGCGCGCGGCCTCGGCCGACGGGCCGTCGACGGCGCCGATGTACACGGTGCCGTCCTCCTCGATGGAGATGTCGGCGCCGGTGTCGTCCTGGATCTGGTTGATCGTCTTGCCCTTCGGGCCGATCAGCTCGCCGATCTTGTCGACGGGGATCTGCACGCTGATGACGCGCGGCGCGGTCGGCGCCATCTCGTCCGGGCCGCTGATGGCCTGGTTGAGCACGTCGAGGATCGTCAGGCGAGCCTCGCGGGCCTGCTTGAGCGCGCCGTCGAGGACCGACGAGGGGATGCCGTCGAGCTTCGTGTCCAGCTGGATCGCCGTGACGAAGTCCGCGGTGCCCGCGACCTTGAAGTCCATGTCGCCGAGCGCGTCCTCGGCGCCCAGGATGTCGGTCAGGGTGGCGTACCTGGTCTCGCCGTCGACGACGTCGGAGACGAGGCCCATCGCGATACCGGCGACCGGGGCCTTGAGCGGCACGCCGGCGTTCAGCAGCGAGAGCGTCGATGCGCAGACCGACCCCATCGAGGTCGAGCCGTTGCTCGACAGCGCCTCCGACACCTGCCGGATGGCGTAGGGGAACTCGTCACGGGCCGGGAGCACCGGCACGAGCGCGCGCTCGGCGAGGAAGCCGTGCCCGATCTCGCGTCGCTTCGGGCTGCCGACACGGCCGGTCTCACCGGTCGAGTAGGGCGGGAAGTTGTAGTGGTGCAGGTACCGCTTCTTGGTGATCGGCGACAGCGAGTCGATCTGCTGCTCCATCTTCAGCATGTTCAGCGTCGTGACGCCCAGGATCTGGGTCTCACCACGCTGGAAGATGGCGGAGCCGTGCACGCGCGGGATCACCGCGACCTCGGCGTCGAGCGGACGGATGTCCTTCAGCCCACGGCCGTCGATGCGGATGCCCTCGGCGAGGATGCGGCCGCGGACGACCTTCTTCGTCACCGACTTGTACGCCCCGGACACCTGGGACAGCGCGGTCTCGGGCAGTTCGCCCGCACCGACCATCATCTGGACGGCGTCCTTGACGCGCGACTTCAGGTTGTCGTCGGCGTCCTGCCTGGCGACCTTGTCCGCGATCTGGTAGACGCCGGCGAGTTCGCCGAGCGCGAGATCCTCGACGACCGCATAGGTCTCCGCCGAGTACGGCGGGAACAGCGGGTACTCGCGGGTCTCCTTCGCGGCCTGTGCCGCGAGCTCGGACTGCGCGGCGACGAGCACGCTGAGGAACGGCTTGGCCGCCTCGAGCCCCTCGGCGACGACCTCTTCGGACGGCTTCTTCGCGCCGGCCCTGATGAGCTCCCAGCTGTGCTCGGTGGCTTCCGCCTCGACCATCATGATCGCGACGTCCTCGGCACCCGCCGCATCGGTCACGACGCGGCCCGCGACCGTGAGGTCGAAGACGGCCTCCTCGAGCTGCGAGACGGTCGGGAACGCGACCCACGTGCCGTCGATGAGCGCGAGGCGCACACCGGCGATCGGGCCGGAGAACGGCACGCCGGAGAGCTGGCTCGATGCGCTGGCGGCGTTGATCGCGAGCGCGTCGTAGAACTCGCCAGGGGCGATGGACAGCACCGTGATGACGATCTGGACCTCGTTGCGGAGGCCGTCGACGAACGACGGGCGCAGCGGCCGGTCGATGAGCCGGCAGACCAGGATCGCCTCGGTGGACGGGCGGCCCTCGCGACGGAAGAACGAGCCGGGGATCTTGCCGGCCGCGTAGGACCGCTCCTCGACGTCGACGGTCAGGGGGAAGAAGTCGAACTGCTCCTTCGTGTTCTTGCTGATGCTCGTCGCCGACAGCAGCATCGTGTCGTCGTCGAGATAGGCGGCGACGCTGCCCTGGGCCTGCTGGGCGAGGCGGCCGGCCTCGAAGCGCACGACGCGCTTGCCGAACTTGCCGTTGTCGATGACGGCTTCGGCCGACTTGATCTCGGGACCCTCCAAGAGGTCACTCCTTCATTCATTCGTTCATGAAGGAGCAGGCGTGAGGAAGGAGCAAGGCGAGCCGTCGAGCACTGCTTGCGCAACGCGATGCGGCGGCTCCTGGTCATCAGTAGAAGAACGCGGACGCCCATGCGTCCGAAATCCACCACCAACGACCAGCTTCCTCGCCGGTCTGCTCCGTGTGTCCGCATTGCGCGGAACGCTTCATGGTAGCAGTGCGCCCCTCAGCCGCTTCGCGGCGGCAGGGGTGGCCGTCGGCGCCCCACGCGAGGGACCGGCGAGAGGGACCGGGTCAGACCGGTAGGACCTTGCCCGGATTGAAGTGGCGTCCGGGGTCGGTCACCTGGAACAGACCGGACATGACCTGGGCGCCCTCGGCCGAGACGTCCTGCGGCAGCCACTTCGAGTGCTCGACGCCCACGCCGTGGTGGTGCGAGACGGTCGCGCCCGAGTCCATGAACGCCTGCTGGATCGCCGACTTCACGACGTCGTACTCGGCGATCGGATCGTCGCCGAAGACGAACGCGAAGGTGAAGTACAGGCAGGCGCCGGAGTGGTACGAGTGCGAGAGATGGCACATGATCCAGCCCTTGCGGCCGAGCTGCTCGTACGCGCCGTTCGCGGCCGCGACGACGGACTCGTAGACGCCGCGCAGCCTCGACCACGGCGCCGCCGTCTCGGAGACGTCGCCGGCGGTGCCGCGGTCGAGCAGGAAGTCGCGCAGGTACGGCGTATCGAACTTCTTCTGGTCGTAGAGCACGCCGGGTCCGGTGCCGACACCCAGGCCGCCGTGCCGCTTGATGATCCGCTCGACCGCGTTGCGCTGGTCGGACACGAACGACGCGTCGCCCTCATAGCCGATGAACGAGAGGCAGAGCTGCTCGAGATCCCAGCCGCGCTTCGTCAGGAAGGTCATCAGCGCGTTCTGCACGACCTTCGAGATCCCGTGGCTCTCCTTGCTCGTCGCGAGCGAGAAGCCCGTCTCGCGGGCGTCGGAGACCCTGGTGATCATCGGATGGGTGTCGCTGGCCGCGATGTCCTGCATCGCCTCGAGGCCCGCGGTCCAGTTCGGGAAGAAGTAGGCGTGGATGACGCGCTTCTCGCTGACGCGGTGCACCTGCGCGGTGACCTCGGTGATGACCCCGAGGCGCCCTTCGCTTCCGAGGATCATCTCCCGCAGCGACGGGCCCGTCGATGCCGAGGGCACCGGGCGGATCGTCAGCACGCCGCCCGGCCGCACGACGCGCAGGCCCTTCACGATGCCGCCGATGTCGCCGTACTTGTCCGACTGCATGCCGGACGAGCGGGTGGCGACCCAGCCGCCGATCGTCGAGTGGGTGAACGAGTCGGGGAAGTGGCCGATGGTCCAGCCGCGCTCCGCGAGCTGCGCCTCGAGGTCGGGACCGAGGGCACCCGCTTCGATGCGGGCGAGGCCGGACGCCTCGTCGATCGCCACGACCCGGCGCATGCGCCCGAGATCCAGGGAGACGATCGGGCGCGTCTCCTCGGCCTCGGGTCCGAGCGAGCCCGCGATGTTGGAGCCGCCGCCGAAGGGGATCAGCACGGCGTCCGCCGCGATGACCGCGGCGACGACCGCCTGCACCTGGGACTCGTCTGCCGGGTAGACGACGACGTCGGGCACCCGGGGCAGGTCGCCGGTTCGGATGCGCACGAGATCGCGGAGGCTCTTGCCGTACGTGTGGACGACCCGGTCCATGGCGTCGTCGGCGACGAAGTCGGAACCGACCGCGGCACGGAGCGCAGCGGTCAGGTCGTCGCCCGCGATCGATGCGGGGACGTCGAGGTCGTCGAAGTCGGGCTGCGCGAGCGGCTTGGCGGCGTGCAGGTCGAGGCCGACCGCCTGCAACACGAAGGGCGCGAACGCCGGCTTGTCCTCGAAGTGGAACGCGACGCCGTCGACGCCCCAGCCCCACCACTTCATGTGGGCCACACCGTGGTCCGTCGCGGGTCCCGCACTCACGACATCGGTCACGTCAGACTCCTCTTGGCCGTGCCGACCGTGAGGACGGCTGGGGCGTTCTCGTCGTGCAGCCGCAGCACCTCGCGGCGGACGCGCAGCATGTAGTCGCTCGCGCTCTCCCCCGCTGACGCGAACACGGGCTCCCCGAACACGATGCCGATGGGCGGGCGTCCGGCCTTCGGCCATTTCGAGCCGCGTGGATGCGCGAGGCCCGTGCCGATGAGGGCGACGGGGACGCACGGCACGGACGCCTTGGCGGCCAGCGCCGCGGCTCCCGGCTTGAATTCGCCGATCGCGCCGGTACGGCTCCTCGTGCCCTCGGGGAAGACGAGCAGGGGGACACCGCGTCGGAGGAGCTCACCCGCATCCGACCCGCGCCTGCTCGTGCGGTGGATGGGGAAGGCGTTGAAGAACAACGCGGTCAGGCCCTTCCGCCAGGCGACGTCGAAGAAGTAGTCCGCGGCGGCGCCGGCGGCGAGGTAGCGGGCGAGCCGCCTCGGCAGCGCGGTGAAGATCAGCGGCGCGTCGAGGTGACTCGAGTGGTTGGCGACGACGATGAAGGCACCGTGCACGGTGTCGAGGCGCTCCCTGCCCAGGATGCGCACGCGGGTCACGGAGCGGACGACCGCCTGCAGCAGGATGCGCTGGGCGACATACCGAGCCGCCGCCACCGGCTTGGAGGTGAACCGGTCGAACCCGCTGCCCGCCGATCCGTCTGGTGCATCGGCCCGCGCGGTCATTCGGCCAGGGTACTGCGCCGCTCGCTCCGCAGGGCACGCGAGACCGCACGGATTCCGCCACGGGGAGCGTGCCTGGCCGCGAACATCAGCGCCTTGTATCGCACGGTCGGAATGGAGATCACGACCCCGTGCGCGGCATCGCGGACCGCGGCGGCCGCCAGGACGTCGGCGTCGATCCAGAGCGCATCGGGGATGCGGTCCGTGCTCACGTTCGCCCTCGCGTGGAACTCGGTCGGCACCCAGCCGGGGCAGACCGCGGTCACGTGCACGCCGGAGCCGTGCAGCTCCGCGGCGAGCGATTCGGAGTACGCCGTCACCCACGCCTTGATCGCGGAATATGCGCCCATCGCCATGAACCCCGCCGTGCTCGAGACGTTGATGATCGTGCCGGTCCCGCGGTCGCGCATCGCCGCGGCCGCCGATCCTCCGAGCACCAGGACGGCGCGGATCATGACCTCGAAGGCGTTGTCGTGCACCGCGAGGTCGGGGTCGACGAGCGAGGCGCGCACCGAGAACCCGGCGTTGTTCACGAGGACCTCGACGGGGCGATCGCCGTCGCGCAGCCGCGCGGCGACCCGGTCCACGTCGGCGTGCACCGCGAGGTCCGCCGCCAGCACCTCGACGGTCCTGCCCTGCGCCCGGAACGCGGCCGCGTGCTCCTCGAGGCGCCCCGTGTCGCGCGCGACGAGGATCAGGTCGTAACCCCGCCTCGCGAACTCCCGCGCGAACGCGGCGCCGATGCCCGAAGTGCCGCCCGTCACGAGTGCCCATGCCATGGGGCCCTACGATACGAGCACGATGATCGACTCCGCCGACGACCGAGGCGCCGGCGGCGCGCCGCACGGCCTGACGGGTGACCTGCTCCTGACCGGGGCGACCGGATTCGTCGGCCAGGCGATCCTCGAGCGGCTCGTCTCCGACCATCCCGACGTCACCGTGCACGTCCTCGTGCGGCCGCGCGGCACGCAGTCGGCCGAGGCGCGGATGCGCAAGGTGCTGCGCAAGCCCATCTTCTCCGCATGGCGCGAGCGCGCAGGCGCCGACGCCGAGCGACTGTTCGCCGAGCGGGTGAAGGTCGTCCCGGGCGGCCTCGGCGACCTGCGCGAGCTGCCGCCCGGCATCGCCACCGTGATCCACTCCGCGTCGACCGTGTCGTTCGATCCGCCCATCGACGAGGCGTTCGCGACCAACGTGGGGGGCGCGACCGCGCTCTACGAGGCACTGCGCGCAGCGGGCGGCGACCCGCACGTCGTACACGTGTCCACCTGCTACGTCGGCGGCATCCGCAAGGGCGTCCTGCCCGAAGCGCGCCTCGAGCACGAGGTCGACTGGCGCGCGGAGGCGTCGCTCGCCGCCCGCACCCGGGCATCGGTCGAGCTCGCCTCGCGGCGGCCGTCCGTACTGAAGCACCTCATCGCCGACGCCAAGCGAGAGGTCGGCAAGCAGGGTCCGCAGGCCGTCGCGAAGGCCACGGAGGCCGCCAGGCTCGAGTGGGTGAAGGAGCGGCTCGTCGAGAGCGGCAGGAGCCGCGCGCAGAGCCTCGGTTGGACCGACGTCTACACGCTCACGAAGGCGTTCGCGGAGCGCGCGGCGGAGGAGCTCTGGGGCGCGGAGCACCGCCTGTCGGTCGTGCGCCCGAGTGTCATCGAAAGCGCCCTCGCCCACCCGTTCCCGGGCTGGATCGACGGCTTCAAGGTCGCCGACCCGCTCATCCTCGCCTTCGGTCGCGGCCAGCTGCCCGACTTCCCCGGCGTGCCCGACTCGGTGCTCGACATCATCCCCGTCGACTTCGTCGTGAACGTCATCCTGGCGGCGGCCGCCGCTCCCCCGCCCGCCGGATCGCCTCGCTACCTGCAGGCCGCTTCGGGGGCGACGAATCCGCTGCCGTTCCACGAGATGTACCGGAACGTGCGCGAGTACTTCACCGCGAACCCGATCCCGCAGACCGCGCCCGGCGAGCGCACGGTGCCGACCTGGCGGTTCCCGGGCGACCGCCGCGTCGAGCGGGCCCTGCAGCGCGCCGAGCAGCGCGCCGGTCTCGGGGAGCGCGCCCTCGCGCACCTGCCGTCGACGGAGCGCACCCGCGGGTGGCAACGGACCCTCGACCGCAGGCAGGGCGACCTCGAGGTCATGCGGAGCCTGTCCGAGCTCTACCGCGCGTATGTCGGCACGGAGGTCATCTTCGACGACACGAACGCGAGGGCGTTGCACGCGACCATCCCGGCCGAGCAGTCCGACTCGCGCGGCTTCGACGTCGAACGCATCGACTGGACCGACTACCTGCAGCACGTGCACTTCCCGGCGATCACCAGCCTGATGAAGGTGTTCGCCCGGCGCGGCGGCGACGGCGCACCGCCCCCCGAGCGGCCCCTGCCGCAGCGGACCGATGTGGTCGCGGTCTTCGACCTCGAGGGCACGGTCGTCGACTCGAACATCGTCGAGCAGTACCTGTGGGTCGCCTCGGCCGCCGGCTGGGTCGCCCTGCCCGGCACCGCCGTGTCGCTCGCGGCGGCATTGCCCGGATACCTGGCCGCCGAGCGGCGCGACCGCGGCGAGTTCGTGCGCACGTTCCTCCGCCGGTACGCCGGCATGCGGGCCGAGCGTCTCGCCGCGATCGTGCGGGGCGGCTACACCGACCGGGTACTCGCGCACACGAGCACCGACGCGATCGCGAAGGTGCTGGCCCATCGCGCGGCCGGTCACCGCACCGTGCTGATCACCGGGTCGATCGGGGTGCTCGCCGAGCCGGTGGCCGCGCTCTTCGACGAGGTGGTCGCGAGCAGGATGCACGAGGCGGACGGCGTGCTGACCGGCTACCTCGCCAGGCCACCGCTCGTCGACGAGGCCAGGGCCTCCTGGCTCGCGGAGTACGCCAAACGCGAGGGTCTCGATCTCGCCGCGTCCTACGGCTACGGCGACAGCTCGGCCGATCTGCCCTGGCTCGCGATGACGGGCAATCCGACCGCGGTGAACCCGGATGCGCGGCTGGCCCGCGAGGCGCTGCGGCGCCGCTGGCGCATCGCCACGTGGCGCGGCGGCGGCGCCACCGCCGCGGACGTCGCCGGCCGATGACCCCGGCGACCGCCCGGACGGCTGTCCGCGCGGTCCCGATCCTGCTCGTGCTCGCGTCGGCGGTGCTCTTCGGCACGACCGGCACCGCCAGAGCGCTCGGTCCCGCCGGCGCCGATCCGATCGTCATCGGTGCCGCCCGCATCGCGGTGGGCGGCATCGCGCTCGCGGTGCTCGCGGCCGCCACCGGCGCGTGGACGAGCGCCAGGCGTCCCACCGGCCGGCGCGCGGCGTGGACGATCGTGGCGGGGGCCGCGGGGGTCGCCGCCTACCAACCGCTGTTCTTCGCCGGCACGGCGGCGAACGGCGTCGCCGCCGGCACCCTGATCGCGCTCGGCACGGGGCCGATCGCCACCGGTGCGATCGGCTGGGCACTCGGATCGCGGTTCCCCGGCCGCCGCTGGGTGCTGTCGACGGCGATCGCGGTGCTCGGTCTCGGCGCGCTCGCGGGGCCCGGTCTCGGATCGATCGATCCGGTCGGCGTGCTCGCCTCGGTCGGCGCGGGCATCGCCTACGCCGTGTACACGCTGGCGACGAAGCGATTGCTCGACGACGGCTGGACGCCGCTCGGGTCGGTCGGCGCCGTCTTCGGCGCGGCGGGCGTCGTGGGCGTCATGATGCTGCTCGTGCACGGCACCGGCGACTGGTTCGGGCGCCCAGGCGCACTCGTGACCGTGCTCTGGCTCGGACTCGGCGCGACGACGCTCGCCTACGTGCTGTTCGCGCGGGGCCTCGCGGCCCTGCCGGCACCGACCGTCGCGACGGTGACGCTCGCCGAGCCGGTCACCGCCACCGTGCTGGGCGTCGTCGTGCTCGGTGAGCACCTGACGGCGACGGGGTGGCTCGGCGTCGCACTGATCGGGGCGGCCGTGGTCGTGCTGTCGGTGCGGCGGCGGCAGAGGCTGCCTGCCCTGCCGCTCTAACCTCGACGACGTGACCCCTGTGCGCATCCGCCCGGTCGAGCGCGACGACCACGATCGGTGGGCCGCGCTGTTCCGCGGGTACCGGTCGTTCTACGAGCTCGAGCCGTCGGAGGCGGTCGTGGCCACCGTGTGGTCGTGGCTGATCGACGCCGCGAACCCCGTGACCGGCCTGCTCGCCGAAGCGGACGGACGCGCCGTCGCCCTCGGCCACTGGAGCGTGCATCTCGAGCCGTGGCAGGCGGAGTCGGTGGTGCATCTGCACGATCTGTTCGTCGACCCGGCTGCTCGGGGTGCGGGCGCGGCGACCGCGATCCTCACCCACCTCGCGGGGTTGGCGGCCGAACGCGGCTGCATGGGCGTCGAATGGGTCACCGCGGCGTCGAATGCGACCGCGAGGCGCGTCTACGACCGGGTCGCGCAGCGCACCGACTGGGTGACCTACGAGATGCCGGCCGCGCGCGGAGTCTGACGCACTGTTTCGCCGCCGGTTCGGACCAGGGCGCGAACGTCCGTAGGGTCCTCGCATGACCGCAGTCCCGTCCCTGACCGCTCTTCCCGTGCTCGACCTCAGGCGCCTCGACGACGGACCGGATGCGGCCGCGGCGTTCCGCGCCGACCTGACCCGGTACACGCACGAGGTCGGATTCTTCTACCTCACCGGGCACGGCGTCTCCCCGGATCTGCAGGCGCGGCTGATCGGGACGGCGCGCGAGTTCTTCGCCCTCCCCGACGACGACAAGCTCGAGATCGAGAACCGCACCAGCCCGCAGTTCCGCGGCTACACCCGCGTCGGCGGCGAGCGCACGGAGGGCCGCGTGGACTGGCGCGAGCAGATCGACATCGGGCCGGAGCGGCCTGCGATCGACGCGACGGGCCGCGCCGACTACTGGCGACTGCAGGGCCCGAACCTGTGGCCGGCCGCATTGCCGGCACTGCGGCCGATCGTCGAGGAGTGGCACGACGCGCTGGCCGATGTCGCCAGGCGCCTGCTCGGCGCGTGGGCCGAGGCGCTGGGCGCCGCACCCGACGCGTTCGATGCGGCGTTCGCCGATGCGTCGACGCTCATCAAGATCGTCCGGTATCCCGGGCGCACCACGCCCGAGCCCGCGCAGGGCGTCGGCGCACACAAGGACTCCGGCGTGCTCACCCTGCTGTACGTCGAGCCGGGCAAGGAAGGACTGCAGGTCGAGGGTCCCGACGGGGCGTGGATCGACGCGCCACCGCTCGACGGCGCCTTCGTCGTGAACATCGGTGAGCTGCTCGAATACGCGACCGACGGCTACCTCAAGGCGACCCGACACCGCGTGATCTCCCCTGCGCCTGGCACCGACCGCATCTCGGTGCCGTTCTTCTTCAACCCGGCACTGGACGCCGCGATCCCCGTGCTGCACCTGCCGGCGGATCTCGCCGCACACGCGCACGGCGTGAGTCGCGACCCGCAGAATCCGATCTACGGCACGTACGGCGACAATGCGCTGAAAAGCCGACTGCGCGCGCATCCGGACGTGGCGGCCCTGCACCACGCGGACCTCGTCCACCCCTGACGAACACCCCTGACCAAACGACGGCCTTTCGGCGTTCCTCGGCCGGAAACAGGGCTCTGACCGACGCGCGAACCAACATCTCCGTCGTTCGGTCGGCGGCATGGCGCGTCTCAGAGTGACGCGCCTACCATGCCGGGTACCCGTGCGATGCGCGGGATGCGCGCCGCGCCCGGCGCGCGCCGAGACGATGAGGTCCCGTGAACCCCTGGCTCGCTTCCCCGGAACGCGCGCAGCCGCGCCGTCTGGTCCGTGAGTCCTGGGAGCGGGCGAGCCGGGGCCGGCTCGATCCCGAGCACATCGCGGCGGCCCAGGCGCTCGCGGGTGACGAGCTCGAGCAGTACCGCTCCGCGCATCCGCTCGCCGCCGCGATGCCGATGGTCAGGCGGCTGCTCGTCGCCGACGCCGACGACACGTCGGGCGTCGTGGTCGCCGTCGGCGACGCGGCCGGCCGGCTGCTGTGGGTCGAGGGCGACCGGGCGCTCCGCGGCCGCGCGGAGGACATGGGATTCGTCGCGGGCGCCGACTGGTCGGAGCGGCAGGTCGGCACGTCAGCACCCGGCACGGCGCTGCAGCTCGACCACGGCATCCAGATCGACGGACCGGAGCACTTCGCGGCCGTCGTCCGGTCGTGGTCGTGCACGGCGGTTCCCGTGCACGATCTCGAGACCCACGAGATCATCGGGGTGATCGACCTCACCGGCGGCGGTCAGGTCGTCGCGCCGCACACCCTGCCGCTGCTCGAGGCGACGGCGGCGGCGGTCGAGCGCGAGCTGCTCGTCCAGCGGCTGCAAGCGGGTGCCAGGCGGCGCCCGCGGCACGCGCCGGTCGCGGCCCGCGCGCCGCGACTGCAGGTGCTCGGACGAGACACGGGCGCGCTGACCGTCGGGGGGCGCACCACCGAGCTCTCCAGGCGGCACGCGGAGATGCTCACCCTGCTGGCCTGGCACCGTGCCGGCATCGCCGCCGACGACCTCGCCGATCTGCTCTTCGGCCGGCCGGATGCGGGTGTCACGGTGCGCGCGGAGATGGTCAGGCTGAAGCGCCTGCTCGCCGACGTCGCGCCGGCGCTCGTGCCGCTCACCCGCCCCTACCGGCTCGCCGCCCCCATCGACGTGGACGCCGCGATGGTCGTCGGCCTGCTCGACCGCGGCGCCCACCGCGCCGCCGTGCAGGCGTACCCAGGGCCGGTGCTGCCGGCATCGACGGCACCCGGGATCGAGGCGATCCGTGACGACGTCGCCGCGCGACTGCGCGAGTCGATGCTCGAGTCCGCCGCACCCGACACCCTGCTCGCGTTCGCGCAGACCCCGGCTGCCCGCGACGACGTCGAGGTCTGGCGGACCGCGCTGGCGCTCCTGCCCGCCCGCTCGCCGAAGCGTGCCGGCGTCGTCGCGCACCTTCAACGGCTCGGCTGAGGCCGCTCGACAGGCTGTTCGGAAGCGCAACGGGATGCAACGTGCCGCGGCGTAGCGTCCGGACGAGGGAGCGCGATCGCGCCCCGACGACGACGTCGGAAGGACACCCCAACCATGACGCTGTACGCGGACGCACAGGCCGAGCAGGGCTCGGAACAGAACCCGCCACAGTCGGACGCGGCGCAGATCTATGCGCAGCCCGGCACGCAGGGCTCGGTGGTCAGCTACCGCAGCCGGTACGACCACTTCATCGGGGGCCAGTACGTCGCCCCGGCCGGCGGCCAGTACTTCGAGAACATCACGCCCGTCACCGGCAAGCCGTTCTGCGAGATCGCCCGCGGCACCGCGGCGGACGTCGACCGTGCGGTCGAGGCGGGGTGGAAGGCGTTCCCCTCGTGGGGGAAGACGTCTCCCGCCGAGCGCGCGCTGATGCTCACCCGCATCGCCGACCGCATGGAGGCCAACCTCGAGCTGCTCGCGGTCGCCGAGACATGGGAGAACGGCAAGCCGGTCCGCGAGACGCTCGCCGCCGACATCCCACTCGCGATCGACCACTTCCGCTACTTCGCCGGCGCCGTGCGCGCCCAGGAGGGCGGCGTCTCGGAGATCGACCACGACACGATCGCGTACCACTTCCACGAGCCGCTCGGCGTCGTGGGCCAGATCATCCCGTGGAACTTCCCGATCCTCATGGCGGTCTGGAAGCTCGCACCGGCACTCGCCGCGGGCAACTGCGTCGTGCTGAAGCCGGCCGAGCAGACCCCGGCGTCGATCCATGTGCTCATCGACCTGATCAAGGATCTGATCCCTGCCGGCGTGCTCAACATCGTCAACGGGTTCGGCTTCGAAGCGGGCGCCCCGCTCGCATCGCACCCGAAGATCCGCAAGATCGCGTTCACGGGTGAGACGACGACCGGCCGGCTGATCATGCAGTACGCGAGCGAGAACCTCATCCCCGTCACGCTCGAGCTCGGCGGCAAGAGCCCGAACATCTTCTTCGAAGACGTCGCGGACGCCAAGGACTCGTTCTACGACAAGGCCCTCGAGGGCTTCTCGTTCTTCGCCCTCAACCAGGGCGAGGTCTGCACGTGTCCGTCGCGCGGTCTCATCCAGAAGTCGATCTACGACGGCTTCCTCGCCGACGGCATCGAGCGGGTGCGCAAGGTCAAGCAGGGCAACCCGCTCGACGTGTCCACCATGGTGGGCGCGCAGGCGTCGAACGACCAGCTCGAGAAGATCCTGTCCTACATGGACATCGGCAAGCAGGAGGGCGCGAAGATCCTCATCGGCGGTGAGCGGGCCGAGATGTCCGGCGACCTCGCCGGGGGCTACTACGTGCAGCCGACCATCTTCGAGGGCCAGAACTCGATGCGGATCTTCCAGGAGGAGATCTTCGGCCCGGTGCTGTCGGTGACGAGCTTCACCGACTTCGACGATGCGATCCGCACGGCGAACGACACGCTGTACGGACTCGGCGCCGGTGTCTGGAGCCGCAACGGCACGCAGCTCTACCGGGCCGGCCGCGCGATCGAAGCCGGCCGCGTCTGGTCGAACACGTACCACCAGTACCCGGCGCACGCCGCGTTCGGCGGATACAAGCAGTCGGGCATCGGCCGCGAGAACCACAAGATGATGCTCGACCACTACCAGCAGACGAAGAACCTGCTCGTCTCGTACGCCGAGGGTCCGATGGGATTCTTTTGATCCTCGGTAGCTGAACCGCGGCGGCCCGCCCTTCGGATCGGAGGGTGGGCCGCCGCATCACCATTGAAAGGGAACGCCATGGAGTTGGTCGAGAGAGTGGCTGTCACCGCCGAGGCGTCGGAGATGCTCCGCATGCTGACGGCGAAGCACGGGCCGCTGATGTTCCATCAGTCGGGCGGCTGCTGCGACGGGTCGAGCCCGATGTGCTACCCGGTCGGGATGTTCCGGACGGGCGCGTCCGACGTGCACCTCGGCGACCTGCGCGTGTCGGGACTGGACCCGATCGCGTTCTGGATGTCGCGCTCCCAGTTCGAGTACTGGAAGCACACGCACCTGACGGTCGACCTCGTGCAGGGGCGCGGATCCGGGTTCTCGGTCGAGGCACCCGAGGGGAAACGGTTCATGATCCGCTCCCGCCTGCTCAGCGACGAGGAGCTCGAGGACCTTGGCAGCGACCTCCGCGTCACCGTCGGGACGCCGCTGACCTTCCCGGGCCTGACGCCGGCCACGACGCCGGCCTGAGACATGGCGCTCTCACTTCGTGCCGCTCGCGGGCTTGCCGCAGCGGCACGAAGTGAGAGCGCGATGGTCTGTCGGGTTTACGCGACCTGCGCGTAGAGGCCGCGCTTGCGGAATGCGGCCTCGACGATGTGCAGTCCGGCGAGCCCGGGCATCTTCGCGATCTGGTCGTCGAGCTTTCGCACCTCGGCGAGGCCCTCGTCACCCGCGAAGATGTGGCCCATGACCTGCTTGACCTCCGGGTCGCTCATGATGCCGGCGCCCACCGGGTTCCACACCTTCGACAGGATCAGTCGTACGAGCTTCGTGGCACGCGAGCTCGCGGCCATGCGCTTCTCCGCCTGCGTCGAGTAGAACGCGATGTGGCGCGATTCCTGCGCGGCGATGCGGCGCAGGAGCGGCGCGAGAGCGGGATGCGGCTCGAGCTTCGCGAGGCGCTTGTACGCGGCGGCGGCACAGCGCTCGTTCACCGCGCCCCACGCCATGTGGACCGCGACGAAGTCCTTGCCGACGATGTTGCCGAGCAGCGACTGCTTGATCGGGTCGAGCCGGTCCTTCCAGCCCAATTTGACGCGCTTCGCCTTCAATTCGTCGTATTCGACGGTCACGCCGTGCACGCCGAGCACCGCGGCGAGCGCCTCGCCGTGCCAGAACTCCTCGCGATTCCACATCGTCATGAACGTGGAGACCTCGCCTTCGGTGTGCGAAGGCGTCACGAGCATGTCGCGCATATAGCAGACCGTGTGATATTCGACGTCGCACATGTATCGGAGCGCCCGGAGACTGTCCTCCGGCAGTGGCGCGTCTTTGAACGCGTCGAGGTCGAGGTCACCCCAATTCACTCGATCGCTGGTCTCGGCGAATTGATCGATATCGAATGCCATGGTGCATCCCGGCTACGCCGGAACCCCTTTCCTGAATGCGGCGACAGAAGCGAGTGAGCGGCCGGCGGCCGTGGCGATGCGGACCGAGGGGGCGCCGGCAGCCCGGCCGGGATGCGCGGTCGCGCCGTGGATGAGTCGGAGGCCGGCGGTGCCGGGCAGCGAGTCGACGCGTGCGTCGATCTGGTCCGCCCAGGTGCGGTCGGTGCCGAACAGATCGGCGAAGACGAGCGCCGTCGATTCGGCCGGCTCGCGGTCGGCGCCGATCGGCCAGGCGTGGGCGACCAGACGACGTCTGACGAGCGACGCGGCCTCCGGCACGAGGTCGGCGAACTCGGCCGCGGCTTCCGCGAGGAACGCGTCGTGGGTCGCGAGTTGGGCGGTCACGAGGTCGAGGTCGCCGGCCAGCGCGCCGTCCGATCGGGCGCGGAGCCTCGCGAACATGGCTTCGAGGACCCAGTCGTCGACGAGACGCTCCGTGAGGTGCACGTTGATGATCGAGGTGCCGTACACGTTCCCGGCGATCGCCTGGACCAGGGGCGTGAAGCGGTCCCTGAACCGTTCGGGCGCGCCGGGCCGCGGCACGTCCGACATCGCGTCGAGCGCATCCGCCATCCAGTGCCGCTCGACCGCCCAGGTGGACAGGAAAGCCGTGACACGCGCCTCTTTGTGCGTGGCGGTGACCAGCACGAGGCGCAGCCAGTCGGTGATCTCACCGGTGCGGCGGGCGAGGTAGGCGAGCGTGCGCTTCGTCGCTTCGTCGAGCGGCGCGTAGTCGGCGACGTGCAGCGCACCGCGCATCCGACCCGTCGTCGTGCGCGTGTACGCGCCGACGTCGAATCGTGCAGCACTCATGGGTGTGAGCGTACCTCGGGCGCGAACCGGCCCGGACTCAGCCGAGGAACCACCTGCGCAACCCACTCCTTCTCTTCGCAGCGGGCGGCAGATCGGATTGCCTCGGAGTCCGGGGTGCCGGCCACTCGGGCACGGGCACCTCGTCGAGCACTGCGTGGTGCAACGTCCAGAAGCGGCTCGACGGGTCGCTCTCGCTGAGCACGCTATCTGCGGCGCTCCACGTCGACGGCTGCGCTGCGGCGGCCACGATGGGCGCCGTGCGGGACGGCGTCAGCACGGCGGGGAGTGCCCGCAGCCAGTCGGTCACCTCGGCTCCCAGCAACACCGTGCCCCACGCCGGTGCCGAACGGATGCGCAGCTTGCCCGTCCCGCAGATCGCGAGCACCGCGTGCACGGTGCCGTTCGCGGGCAGGCCGAGGCCGCCGAGCACACGGCTCGCCTGCCGGGCGGCGCGTTCGGCGTGCCTCGCGGCATCGACCTGATGACCGTCGACCGTGATCGTCCGATCCTCGACAGCGATCTTCGCGCCTCCCGCGTGTTCCGCCCGGATCGCGAAGACTCCCGCCGGGCCGATCACGAGGTGCGGGATCACGCCGCCGGTCGCGGTCGGTACGGAGTGCAGCACCGACCACGTCGGGGGCAGTGCGTTCAGGGCCTCGCCGACCTCGACCTCGGCGAGCGCGCGGTAGTAGGGCGTGCGCGCGGCGGGCGCCAGCGCGCCCCAGTGCGCCGCGAGCGGATCGCTGAAGAAGACGTCGGTCCTCGTCAGGGTCTCGTGCATCGCGGCGTGCCCTGCGCGGCGAGCGCGCCGGAGATCGTTGGGATACGACCGGCGGGACGGGTCGAATGGGGCCATGGGGGTGGTCCGTTCTGAGATGGTGCAGGCGGCGGGGGGCCGGGAGCGATCAGGCGCACCCGGCCGGCTTCGCCGTGGTCGGCGCGACGGACTCGGTGACGTAGTACGTGGTGCCCGCGGCGGGCTGCGCGATGCAGAACGCCGAGGCGGAGCCACCGGCGACGACCGAGTCGTCGACGGCGGTGGTGCTCGTCCAGCCCCACGCGCGCAGGTTCGAGGCGTTCGTGGCGCCCGAGCTCGACAGCATCGTCCAGCCGTTCGCGCCGGTGAACGCGGCGACGAGCGCGGTGCGGTCGTTCGCGAGATCCGACTGCGTCGCCGCATTCTTCGCGGAGGCCGTCAGGCCGGAATAGATCGGCACCGCGATGGCGGCGAGAATGCCGATCAGCACGACGACGATGAGCATTTCGATCAGCGTGAAGCCGTCATCGGCGCGCTGTGAATCCGTGGTCGGAAAAGAGACCGTACGGGACATGGGGGTGTCCTGACATTTCTGAGCTGGGTAGGGGGGTGTGCTCAGCAACACCGTCGTGGGTCGACGGATCTGCCGTGAGTCAGGCTATTGCGAACACCCTCGAATGCTCAGGTCCCACTCCGGGGGCCAATTCGCCCATCGGTCAGCGCGTCTCGCCCATGAGCAATTCCGCGCGATAACCACGGCGGGTCTTGATTATCGCGACGGGGATGCGCGGTTTGCGGCCCGCCGACTCGAGGCGGGTGACCGCTTCGGCGACGACAGCCTCGAGGCCCCGCGGCACTTCCCCGACGGGGCCGACGACACGACCGTCGACGAAGAGCCGCACGGGCATCGGCGCGTCGGTGCGCTCCTCCTCAGCGGTGCGGCGCGGGATGGGCGCGGTGACGTCCTCGCCGTCGGCCGCGGCGCGCAACTCGTCCTGATGCGGGTCGCATCCGGCGAGGCGGATCGTGACGCTCGTGTTGGACGGCATCAGGTCGAACCGGTAGTCCGAGAGCTTCCCGCTGCCCGAGTCCTGCTTCGGCCACCGCGATTCGTCCCCCCGGCGCGTGAACATTCGCCCATTGTGCTCCCACAGCGCTCTTGCGGTATTCCCAGGCCCGTTCCATGCTCGGTTCGGAATCCTCCGGCAACCTCGGTGGTTGACATGGACATGGAACGCAGAACCCCCCGCATCGCCGAGGAGATCGAGGACGAGCACGGCAACGTCACCCGGTACCGCAGGCACCCGAACGGGCGCGGCCTCGTGGCGACGGACGCCGTCGTCGACCCGACCGCGTTCTTGGCTTCGACCGCCTATGTCGAGTCCGGTGCGCGCGTCGGGCACTCCGCCCACATCGCGCGCGGCAGCTGGGTCGACAAGCACGCGGTCGTCGGGCCGGGCGCCGAGATCGGCCAGGCCGTCCATGTCGGCACCGAAGCCGTGATCGGCGAGGGTGCCCACATCGGCAGCCACACGAAGATCGGTGCCCGCGCGACGGTCGACGGCGGAGCCCGGGTGCCCGCCGATCAGCAGATCCGGGACGACGCCGTCATCCGGCGCACGTCGGACTTCGATCGCGCCGCATAGGTCTCCTCGAACAGGAAAGGCCCCGCACCATCCGGTGCGGGGCCTTTCGTTCGTCTCGGCGCCTAGCGCCGCAGACCGAGGCGTTCGATCAGCGAGCGGTAGCGCGCGATGTCGATCTCCTGCAGGTAGCCCAGGAGGCGGCGGCGCTGCCCGACGAGGAGCAGCAGACCACGACGCGAGTGGTGGTCGTGCTTGTGCTCCTTGAGGTGCTCCGTGAGGTCCTTGATGCGAGTGGTGAGGATCGCCACCTGCACCTCGGGGGAACCCGTGTCACCCTCGTGCGTCGCGTACTCGGCGATGATCGCCTGCTTGACGTCTTGATCCAAAGCCATAGGTGGGACCTCTCTTCTCTCGCTGCGCGGTGCCCGATGCATCGAAATCGCATCCGGCGCTCTGTATCCGCGGCCGTTCCACGGCGACTGACGAGCATAGCAGTGCGCCACAGCCCGGCGGGTCGGCAGGATGGGAGGGCAGGGTTCCCATAGGTTCGACGGCTGGGATGGGCGTGCGAGCACGAGGGGGGCGACATGTCGGCGATCGTTGACCTGGTCCTTGTCCTGGTGCTGCTCGCGGTCACCGTGGCGGGCTACCGCCGCGGACTCGTCCGGAGCGCCGGCGCCATCGCCGGCCTCGTCGTCGGCGGCGTCGCAGCCGCCATCCTGTGCCCGAAGGTCGGCGACTGGGTCGGGGATCCGACGTCCCGACTGCTGGTCACCGTCGTCGTCGCCGTGGTCCTGTTGCTGGCCGGCAGCGCGATCGGCGCGACGATCGGCGCGCTGATCGGTCGCGGTCTGCTGCGCGGGCCGCTCGGCCTGATCGACCGCGTTCTCGGCGGCGCGGTCGCGCTCGTCATCGCCGTGCTCGTGACGTCGGTCGCCGCCGGGACGGTCGCCCAACTCGGCGTGCCGTTCCTCGCCGGACCGCTCGCGTCGAGCGTGGTGCTTCGCACGATCGACGCCGCGACGCCGCCGCAGGTGCAGAGCGCGCTCGCGGCACTCCGCTCCGCCGCCGTGCAGGGCAGCATCCCGGAGATCCAATCGGCACTCGGCGCCGTGCAGGGGGGCGCGACGGCGCCGGCCGCCGTGTCGACGGCCGCGCTCACCGCCGCCGCGAAGAGCGTGGTCAAAGTGACCGGCACCGCGTACGCGTGCGGCCAGAGCCAGTCGGGCACCGGGTTCGTGATCGCCCCCGGCCGCGTGCTGACCAACGCGCACGTGGTCTCGGGTGTGCACTCCCCCGTCGTGCTCGATTCCGACGGCGCCGCCCACATCGGCACGATCGTGTACTTCGACGCGAGGAGCGACCTCGCGGTGATCTCGGCGCCGAGCCTGAAGGCCGCGACGCTGCCGGTCGCCGGCTCGGTGTCCGCCGGCGACACGGGCGTGGTCGACGGCTATCCGTTCGGCGGTCCCTTCCAGACCACCGGCGCGAAGGTCGAGGCGGTGACGGTCGCGGCGATCGCGAACATCGGCGTCTCGGGTGACTCGGACCGGCACATCGCCGCGCTGGCCGCCGACATCGAGCAGGGCAATTCCGGTGGTCCGCTGCTGTCCCCGAAGGGCGCCGTGCTCGGCATCGTGTTCGCCAAGAGTGCGACGGAGCAGGACGTCGGCTACGCGATGACGCCTGCGCAGTTCGACGGCGTCGTGGCGAAGGCGCCGTCCCTGAAGTCCGCGGTGTCGTCGGGGGCGTGCACGAAGGACTGATGCGACACGCCGGTCGGACGACCCGATTCTCAGTCGGTTCTGCGACACATGGGCGTGTTCCACGGCATCCGGCGGACTTTCCGTACTGTGGCTCGCGTGTCCGAAGCGATGAACACCCTGCTCGTGACCGCGATCATCCTGGCCCTCCCCGTGATCGCCGCGATCGGCATCTCCGTGATGATGCGCACGGTCCGTGACGACCGCGCATCGCAGGCGGCCGGTGCCGGCGCGGGTGGTCCGTCCGGCGGATTCGGGGTCTTCGACGAGGTGTTCCACCCGCAGGCCTACCAGGCGGCCGTCGTCTGGGAGGCGCAGTCGGTGATGCCGGCACCGGCGCCGCTCGCCGGCGACCGGCCGTTCGATCCGGACGTCGACAACCGCATCCGCATCACGCCGCGCGCATCCGACCTGCCGCGCTCCTGAGCTGAGACGCGGCTCGCCTCCCCCGTGGTGCGCGAGGGAGGCGAGCAGCGTATGTGCGACGCCTACGAGGCCGCCTTCGTGAGGTCGTAGACGGTCGAGCCGCCGACCGTCGTCGCGGTGGAGTGCGCCTTGACCCAGGTGAGGATCGCGCTCGACGTCGAGCCGCCCTGGCCGCCCTGGCCACCGCCCGACGAGATGTAGTAGTGGATCCGGCCCGCTGCGACGTCGGCCTCGAACTGCGCGAGCGTCGGCGTCGGGTCGCTGCTCCACCCGCCGATGGCCATGACCGCCGTGCCGCTCGCGAGTTCGAGCGTCGCCGCGGTCTGCGACCCGTCGACCGCCGCGGCCCACTTCGTGCCCGCCGCCTTCAGCAGCGCGGTCAACGCCGCGCTCGAGGTCGTGCCGCCCGCCTGCTGCGCGGACGAGCCGGAGGCCGCCGAACCCGATGCCCCGGACGGCGCACCCTGCATGCCCGACGGCATGGTCCCCGACGGCTTCGTCCCCGACATCCCGGCCGGCCGAGTGCCCGTCATGGCGCCGGCAGGAGCGCCGCCGAATCCGCCGAATCCGCCGGCCCCCGTGCTCGTCACACCGACGGTCGGGATCGAGCCCGTGTGCGCCACTGACGCGGTCGCGATCGAGATCGCGGCGCTGCCGCCCATGGCGAACAACGCGCCGGCGAGGACGGCCCCGGTGAGCAGGGCGGACGTCGCACGGAGGAGGCCGGCGGCGAGGATCACGACCGCGGCGAGGACGGTGCCGATGAGGACGACCCAGCGCAGCCACGGCAGCCAGTCGGCGTTCTGCGCGAGCAGCGCGAACGACCACGCGCCCGTGCCGGCGATCAGCACGGCGAGGCCGACCCGGCCGAACCAGCCGTCCCGCTTCGTGTAGAGCAGCACGCCGCCGATGCCGACGAGGCCGGCGATCGCCGGTGCCAGCGCGACGGTGTAGTACGGGTGCACCGTGCCGCTCATGTACGAGAAGACGAGGCCGGAGACGATCAGCCATCCGCCCCAGAGGGCCAGCCCCGCACGGACCGCGTCGGTCCTGGCGCGACGGGCCGTGATGACCAGCCCGAGCACGAGCGCGAGCAGGGCCGCGGGCAACAGCCAGGAGATCTCCTGGCCCATCTCACTGGAGAACAACCGCTGCAGGCCGGTCGCTCCGCCGAAGCTCGAGCCCGAGGTGCCACCGCCGCCCCCTCCGCCGTTCCCGCTGCCGCCGAAGATCCGGCCGAAGCCGTTGTACCCGAAGACGAGGTCGAGGACGGTGTT
Organism: uncultured Actinomycetota bacterium; assembly: GCA_963716965.1. Taxonomy (GTDB): domain Bacteria; phylum Actinomycetota; class Actinomycetes; order Actinomycetales; family Microbacteriaceae; genus Amnibacterium. The sequence continues at coordinate 119,261 of CAVQUZ010000004.1, forward strand.
GTTCGTCGATCCGCCGATGTAGGGGCGGGCGTCGGCAGGCCACAGCGCGACGGCGAGTACCCACCAGCCCGCCGCGACGACGACCGCGACCGCAGCGATCGCGAGATCGCGGATGCGCCGCACGATCGTCGTGTTCGCCGCGAACGCGTAGACGAGTGCGAACGCCGGCAGGACGAGCAGCCCCTGCAGCATCTTGGTGAGGAATGCGAAGCCCAGTGCGACACCGGCGAGCGCCAGCCAGCGCCATGACCCGCGGGGCAGTGCCCGCACGGTGCAGTAGCCGGCCACGGTCATCAGCAGCACGAGGAGCGCATCGGGGTTGTCGAACCGGAACATGAGCGCGGCAGCAGGGGTCGCCGCGAGGACGAGTCCGGCGAGCAGGCCGCCGGCGGCGGCGAGGTTCGCGCCGAGCGAGGCGAGACTGCGGCGGACCGTGGCGAACACGAACGCGACGGACGCGACGCCCATGAGCGCCTGCGGCACGAGCAGGCTCCAGCTGCTGTAGCCGAAGATCCGCGCGGACAGCCCCATGATCCAGAGCGAGGCGGGCGGCTTGTCGACCGTGATGAAGTTGGCGGAGTCGAGGGAGCCGAAGAACCACGCCTTCCAGCTCTTCGACGCCGCTTGTACGGCCGCCGCATAGAAGCTGTTCGCGTTGCCGCTGGCGCCGAGCGAGACCAGGTAGAGGGCCGCTGCCGCGAGCAGCAGCCCGAAGAAGGCGGGCCGGATCCAGCGCGGCCGCGCGGTGGTCGCCGCGGCGGATCTCTCGGCAGGGCGCGCGGCGCGCGGGGTGCTGATCGTGGGAGCAGAAGCGGTCATGCGCCGATTCTCAGTGCCCGCCCGATCCCGATCCGATGGGCCTGCTGTGCGCTCTCTATGAGCAGATCCCCGTCCGTCCCGGCACCCGTTGGAGCACCTGAGCAGGACGCACGCACTTCAGCAGGTCGCATGTTCGCCATCGTCCTGCCGAGGCGCGTGCGTCCTGCTGAAGTGCTCTGGTCAGTCGGCCAGGTCGATCAGGACGAGGCGCTGGGTCGGGCGCGTCAAGGCGACGTAGAGGCCGCCTGCGCCCCCCGTCTCGATCAGGCCCGCGCGATCCACGACGATCGCCGAATCGAACTCGAGGCCCTTCGCCGCGCGCGGGCCGAGCACGGTGATGCGGGCCGACCGCGCAGGGCCGCCGACCTGCTCCCCCACGCCCGCGGCCAGCGCTGCGGTCACGGCGCCGATGCGGGCATCGGGCACGATCACCGCGACCGTGCCCACCGGGTCCGCGTCCCGGTCGGCGAGCACCGCCTCGACGACCCGCTCGGCGAGTCGCGCCGCGGGCGCAGTCGTCTCGACGATCGGCCAGATGCCGTCGCGCACCGACCTGGACGGGGTGACCGGCAGGCCGAGGGCGGCGGCGCTCGCCTCCGCCAACTCCGTGATGGGCCGCGGCGTTCGGTAGTTCACCGTCAGTTCCTCGAGCCGGAAGTCGTCCGTGAGCGCACCGACCGCGTCCGCCCAATCGCGCACCGGATGGGCGGCGGCGGACTGTGCCAGGTCGCCGACGATCGTGAAGGATCGCAGCGGACCGCGTCTGCGCAGCAACCGCCACTGCATGGGCGTGAGCTCCTGCGCCTCGTCGACGACGATGTGGCCGTAGGTCCACGTGCGGTCGAGGGCGGCGCGCTCAGCGGTCGATGCGTGGTCACCGGCCTCCTCGAACGCGTCCGCGAGCGCCTCGGCGGTGACCATGCCCTCGACGCCCATGTTCTCGATCGCGCGCTCGGCGTTCTCGATGTCCCTGGTGCGCTGGCTCGCGCGGGCATGGCTGCGCGCGTCAGCGCCGGGGTCCGACTCGCCGAGCAGCTCGGCCGCCTCGTCGAGCAGCGGTACGTCGGAGACCGTCATGGCCGCGGCCCTCGGCCTGGCGAGCGCGTCGCGGTCCGCCTGACGCCATCCCGGAGTGACCGCGGCGAGGTACTGCGGCCGCGTGTAGAGGTCGCCGAGCAGCTTCTCCGGCGTGAGAGGCAGCCAGGCGGAGTTGAGGAGCACCTTGACGTCGTGCGCGGTGCGGATGTCCTCGCGCAGCCAGCGTCGGTCCTCCTCGTCGAGCGTGCTGCCTCGGGCGACGACCTCCTGCACCACCAGCTCGGTGAGGTCACCGAGCGCCTCGCGCACGAATGTCACCCTGGCGACGTTGTGGGGTTTCCTGGTCTGCTGCGCCCGGCGCACGGCACGGGCGATGAGCGCTGCGGGCACGTCGATGCGGTCGTTGCCGATCTCGACGGTCGTGGTCCCTTCTGGCGCCACCTGCCTGGCCTGCACGGCCCGCCGGAGCACCTCGGCGAATCCGATCCTGCCCTTGACCTCGGCCACGTGCGGGTCGTCGAGCGCGGTCGCGTCCACCCCCGGGAACAGCTGACCGACGGTCGACAGCACGACACCGGTCTCCCCCAGCGACGGCAGCACCTGTTCGATGTAGTGCAGGAAGTTGCTCGACGGGCCGACGATGAGCACGCCGCTCTTCGCGAGCCGCTCCTTCTGCGCATAGAGCAGATACGCGGCGCGGTGCAGCGCGACCGCCGTCTTGCCCGTGCCCGGGCCGCCCTGCACGACGAGGACGCCGTGCGCATCGGACCGGATGATGCGGTCCTGCTCGGCCTGGATCGTCGTGACGATGTCGTGCATGCGCCCGGTGCGCTGCGCCGAGAGCGCGGCGAGCAGCGCCGATTCGCCGGTGAGCGCGACGCCGTCGGGCACGTGCTCGGGGTCGAACACCTCGTCGTCGATGCCGGTGACCGAGCGGCCCTTCGTCGTCAGGTGCCGCCGGATCTTCACGCCGAGCGGCGTCACCGCCGTCGCCTGGTAGAACGCGCTCGACTGCGGTGCACGCCAGTCGAGCAGCAGCGGGTGCTGGGTGTCGTCGCGCAGGCCGATCCGCCCGATGTACCGGAGGTCGTCCTCCTCGGTCTGCAGCCGGCCGAACGCCAGGCGCTCGTCGACGTCGCGCAGTTGGCGCAGCCGATCCTCGAAGAGACGCGCCATCGCGTCTCGTTCGGTGCGCGCCTGATGGGTTCCGGTGGCCCCACCCCGGCGCACCCGCTCGAGCTGCTCGGTGGTGTCCGCGCGCAGCGCGTCGAGGCGCTGGTAGAGCCTGCGGACGTACCGCTGCTCGCCGGCGAGTTCCGCGTCGCGCGCCGGATCCGGCGACGTCTCCGCCGCGGTGTCCGCCCCACTCTGCGCCATGCACGCACCTTCCGTTTCGCGGCCGTCCAGCCTACCGAAGTCGTGGGAAGGTCCTGGCGCGAGGTCACTGCCCCGGTCGGGCCCAGCGCTTCGCACGCTCGTCGAACGGCAGGGCGCGGTACGCCCATTCGGGCAGCATCCGGTACTCCATCAACGCGGACAGCAGGTTCGCGAACGAGTAGTCGGGTTCGAGGCGCAGGGCCTCCTCGACGTACGTGCCCGCCCTGGTGCCCTGTCCGCCTGCCCAGGAGAGCCATGCGGCGACCGCGAGCGCCGGTGCCCTGACCTCAGGCGCGCTGTGACCGGCCACGGTCATGGCGAGCTCGACGCCGCGACGGATGCGCGTGATGTCCGGCCTGGCCATGTCGCCACCCTCGATCGCCTGCACCACCGGTTCCTGCTCGTCCAGCACCGGCCGCGTGCGGCCCAGCAGACGGCGAGCGGCGTGCCTGCCGAACCGCGGCCCCCACGCGATCTGCAGCATCACCACGTCGCGGGTCGCGGGCAGGCCGACGAGCGCCGCGAACAGGGCGCGGCAGTCGCACGGCGCGGTGGGCCCCTGGCCGTCCCCGCGGGTGTGCTCCCCGTCGTGGTCCTCGAGCATCGCTTCGACCACCTGGTCGATGGGTGCACCTTCGAGTGCCGCGCTCGGCAGCGGCAGCCGGCCGTCGGCGCCCGCGCCGTGCACCGCAGCGTGATGTTCGTCCAGCAACCACGAGGCGATCCGTTCGTCGAACGCCTCCTGCGCGTCGGTGTCCGGAGTCGCCGGCATCGGGGCCGCCGGCGCCACCACGACGCCGATCCGCGACAGGGGCCGGGGCTGCTTCGGCAGCCGGTCCGCCTGCATCTGGGCGTATCCGTCGGCCGCGACACAGAAGAGCCGCTTGACGACGATGCCCGCGAGTTCCGCCCGCTGCAGGACCTGGCGCAGCAGCTCGGCCTCGCGCATGCCGTCGCCGCGGTAGGGCGCCGACGTGTAGACCACCGGCATCACGCCGTCCGCGCCGTCGACCTTGAGGAGCATGCCCATCACCGTGGTCAGCCAGGTGCGCCGCTCCTGCTCGCCGTGTTCCGGCGGCAGGTCGACCCGCAGCGCGCCGCACGAGCGGTTGCCGTCGAAGACGACGAACACGACGCTGTCGGCCGGTCGCATGCCGATGAGGTCGGGGACGACGCGCAGCAGGGCCGCGTCGGATTTCGGCCGGATGATGGTCTTCTGCATGCAGGCAGCGTCGCGGCGCCGCGTGCCGTGAGCGAGTCCTCGACCGTGTCTGTGGACGACGGGCGCCGAAGACCGGCCTGGGGAGGAGTGGGCGCCGCTCAGTCGAGCACGCGGATGGCGTGGATCTCGCGGCCGGCGAGCCGCGCACGCCCACCGAGGCCGGCGAGTTCCATCACGACGCCGATGCCCGCGACCTGGGCCCCCGCCCGCTCGAGCAGCTGGCAGGTCGCCGCGAGGGTGCCGCCGGTCGCGAGCACGTCGTCGAGCACCAGGACCCGCGCGCCGACCGGGAACTCGGACTCGCGCACCTCGAGGGCGGCTTCGCCGTATTCGAGCTCGTAGTGCTCGCGCAGCGTCGTGGGCGGCAGCTTGCCTGCTTTCCGGACCGCGAGGACGCCGGTGTGCGCCGCGTACGCGGCGGCCGCGCCGAGCAGGAAACCGCGCGCCTCGATGCCGGCGACGAGATCGAACCGACCGGCGAACGCCGCCACGAAATCGTCGCTGATCGCCGCGAGCCCCTCGGCGTCCGCGAGTGTCGGGGTGAGGTCACGGAACAGGATGCCCGGCTTCGGGAAGTCGGGGACGACGGCGGTGAGACGGTCGACGAGCTCGCCTGCGGTGGACACGGCTCGAGGCTATCGAACGAGCCCGGAATGACTCATCGCCCGGTGGTGCGGCAGTGCCTGCAACTCGACCGGGCGATGAATCGTTCGTGCTCAGGATGCTCCTGGCCGCCCCGGCGCGCAAGGGCCGGTGTCGGGCCCTCCTCAGGCGCCGAGCAGATCGATCACGAAGACCAGCGTGCGCCCCGAAAGGCGATGCCCGGAGCCCGCGGGGCCGTACGCCTTCTCGGGCGGGACGGTCAGCTGGCGGCGCCCGCCGACCTGCATGCCGGGGATGCCTTCCTTCCAGCCGGCGATGAGGCTGGTCAGCGGGAACGTGATCGACTGGCCACGCGACCACGACGAGTCGAACTCCTCCCCCGAGTCGTAGTCGACGCCCAGGTAGTGCACGGTCACGGTGCCGCCGGCGACCGCGGTCGCACCGTCACCGACCACGATGTCCTCGATGACGAGTTCGGTCGGGGCCGGGCCCTCTGGCGCGTCGACTTCGGGCTTCTTGCTGAGATCGGTCATCACGCCATCCAAGCGGCTCGCCGCCCGGGCCGTCAAAGCGTGGCAGCGGGCGCTGGAAGGATGGCCCGCGGCATGAGTGACGACGACACCCCGGACCCCCGCAGCACCGCCGCCGCCCCCGCACCGCGCGGCAGCCGGTTCGTCGACCTCACGCCGCTGCGGCTGAGCCCGCCGTACGCCCGCATCTTCGTCGGCCAGTCCGTCGCGAGCATCGGCGCGCAGCTGACGCTCACCGCCGCCGCGCTGAACGTCTACGCGCTGACGAGATCGACGTTCGCGGTGTCGCTCGTCGGTGTCGTCGCGCTCATCCCGACCGTGCTCGCCGGCTTGTACGGCGGCATGATCGCGGATGCGTTCGACCGGAAGAAGGTCGCCGTCGGCAGCGCCCTCGTCTCGTGGGCGTCGACGGGCACGATCGCGTTCCTGTCGTGGACCGGCGCCGAGTCGGCGATCTCGCTCTACGTCCTCACCGCGATCACGGCGGTCGCGGCGACCGTGCTCGCCGCGACGCAGTCGGCGATCCTGCCGCGGCTGCTCCCCCGGAATCTGCTACCGGCCGCCGCGGCCCTGAACGGCATCACGTTCGGCATCGCGGTCACCGTCGGGCCGGCGCTCGCCGGCGTGCTCGTCGCCGCGGCGGGCTTCCAGTGGTGCTACACGATCGACGTCACGCTCTTCGTCGCGGCGCTCGCCGGGATCCTGTCGCTGCCGTCCGTGCCGCCGGCCCACGACGCCGAACGGCCCAGCATCGCCTCCCTGCTCGGCGGCATCGCCTTCCTGCGCGGCGCGCGGAACCTGAGGACCAGCTTCCTGGTCGACATCGTGGCGATGACGTTCGGGCAGCCGAGGGTGCTGTTCCCCGCCGCCGGCGCGCTGCTGCTCGGCGGGGGCGCCATCACCGTCGGCGCGCTCTCGGCGGCGTTCGCGATCGGGGCGCTCGTCAGCGGGCTGCTGTCGGGGCGCCTGGGCGAGGTGCGGCTGCAGGGCAGGGCCGTCGAGCGCGCGATCGTCGTGTACGGCGCCTGCATCGCCGGGTTCGGTGTCGTGCTCGCCGTGACCGGTGTCGGCGAGGTCGCCGGGTGGCTGCACAGCGCGTCCCCGGCCGACCCGGACATCGCCGCGATCGGTCTGGCGGCTGTGCTGCTCGCGGGCGCGGGAGCGGCCGACAACGTGAGCGCGATCTTCCGCTCGACGATGCTGCAGTCGGCCGCACCCGACAACGTCAGAGGGCGGCTGCAGGGGGTCTTCATCGTCGTGGTGACCGGCGGGCCCCGCGTCGGCGACCTGTACGTCGGCCTGCTCGCCGCGTCCGGCGCGCTGTGGCTGCCGCCGCTCGCGGGCGGGGTCGTCATCGCCGTGCTCGTGATGCTGCTGGCGCGCCGCCATTCGAGCTCGTTCCTGCGCTACGACGCCGTCGACCCGGTGCCGTGAGGCTCCTCGAGCAGTGGGTCCAAGGCGTCGTGGCGACGTCCCCGCCACCGCCGTTGCAGGTCACGGGCGTGATCGCGGCGGGCGTGCTGCTGCTCGTGCTGGCCCGCCCGTCCTGGCGGCCCCTTCGGCACGGCGTGACGATCGTGCACGAGGCGGGCCATGCCGCGGTCGCGACGGTGACCGGACGCCGGCTCGCGGGCATCCGCGTGCATTCGGACACCAGCGGCCTGACCGTGACCGTCGGCAAGCCCCGCGGTCCCGGTATGACGGCGACCCTGCTCGCCGGCTACCCGGCGCCGTGTGTCGCGGGCGTCCTCGCGGCACTCGCCGTCGCCGCGGGCCACGGACCCGCGGTGCCGTGGGCGGCCCTCGTGCTGCTCCTCGCCGTCCTCGTCCAGATCCGCAACTGGTACGGACTGCTCAGCGTGCTGGTCGGGCTCGTCGTCGTGGGGGCGGCGACCTGGCTGCTGCCTGCCCTGTGGCGCGGACGGTTCGCCGTGGCGATCGTCGCGCTGCTCGTCTTCGGCGGCGCCAGGGCGGTCACCGAGCTACCGGCGGCGCGCAGGCGCGGCAGGCGCAGCGGGTCGGATGCGGACCAGCTGGCGACCGTCACCAGGGTGCCGGCGGTCCTGTGGGTGGCGCTCTTCGGGGCGATCGCGATCGCGGGCGTGCTGGGCGCCGCGCTGCTGTTGTGGCGCGGCCTGCCCTTCTAGCCGCGCTCGGTGCCGGATCAGGTCAGCAGCGCCGCCCGGTCGGCGACCACCAGCTGCAGCAACGCCGCCTCGTCGGGTGAGCCGCCGACCATGGTCTTCGTGCTCGCCGCGCGCGCCCTGGCCTGCGCCAGGCGGGTCGAATCCGCGATGAACCGGCGCATCGCCGCCCGTTTCCCGCCCGGCTGTGCGGCGGCCCACCGCATCGCTCCGCGGCGCCCCGCGAGACTCGAGAGCATCGCCGCCTCCCCGTCGGTGAACCAGCCGGCCATCGCGAACTCGCGCAGCCGGGCGGCGGTGACGTCACGCTCGGTGCGGCGGATCAGCACGACGACGGTCACCGCGCCCGCGAAGATCGGGACCTCGACGAGCAGGTAGTACCGCACGACGTCGGCGGCGAGCGAGAGTCCGCCGTTCCAGAGCGCGTGCAGCACGATCGCCGGCACGAGGCCGGCGACGAAATAGGGAATCGCGCCGACCGCACCGGTGCGCTGCGCGGCCCGGCCGAGCGCGTACCCGGTGCACGACGTGAACAGGGCGTGCGCGAACGGCGAGAAGAGCCCGCGTGCCACGAAGGTGACCGCGAAGTTCGTGCCGACGCCGTCGGACACGATCACGCCGCCGAAGTACAGCACGTTCTCGGTGAACGCGAACCCGGCCGCGACCGTCACCGCGTAGACGACGCCGTCGACCGGGCCGTCGAAGTTGCGGCGCCCGAACCAGAGGATCAGGAGCACGGCGAGCCCCTTCGCCGACTCCTCGACGATCGGCGCCTGCACGACCGCCTGCACCAGGTCGGACGGCTTCGTGCCGAGCGCGGCGGATGCGATCTCGACGCCGAGGTCGAACAGCAGCGCGACCGCCACCGCGACGCCCGCGCCCCAGAGCAGCGCGAACAGCAGGACCGGGCGCGGCTCGGGCTCCCACCGGTCGATCCACGCGACGCCCGCGATCACGAGCCCGAACGGCACCAGCGCGGCGACCGCCGCGATCCCGACACCGACCGCGCCGAGGGCGGACAGCAGGTAGATCAGCACCCCGATGCACGCGACGGCGCCGAGCACGATGCCGAGCACGAGCGCGACGGTGCCGCCGGTGCGTCCGCCCGGGTGTTCGCTCCAGCCGGCGGTCCGCGGGCTGGAGCCCGCGGGCGGGACGCTCATCGCGCCCCGTACCTCCGCACCGGCAGTCCGTGCGTGGTGGTCTGCACGGCGAAGATGCCGCCGGACAGCGGCACCTCGGCGATCCGGTCGAGGGAGAGGTTCTCGCGCGCGGTGCCGATGTAGAGCACCGACCTGTCCGCGCCGCCGAATGCGATCCCGGCGACGTTCGGTGCGGGCACGTCGACTCGCTCGACCTCGTTCCCGTCGGGGTCGAGCCGTGCGACGCATCCCTCGCCGTATCGCGCGTTCCAGAAGCAGCCGTCCGCATCGATGACGAGTCCGTCGCTCGGCTGGCCCGTCGAGAACGGTTCGAGCGGGCCCGGTCCCGTGTCGGCGTCCCAGGTCGCGCGGTAGATGGTGCGTTTCATCGTGTCGGTCATGTACACGGTCGACTCGTCGAGGCTCCACTCGAGTCCGTTGGCGCAGCCGACGCCACCGGACAGCGTCTGGGCACCGTCACCGTCGACCCGGTACCAGGCACCGGCCCAGACCCCCGTCTTCAGGTCGAGCGACCCGACCACGAACCGGCCCTGCGGGTCGACCTTGCCCTCGTTCAGCCGCATGTCCGCCGCACCGTGCTCGACCGTGCCGAGCTCGGTGCGGATCGTGCCGTCGGGGTCCGCGAGCACGACACGGTCGCCCAGCGCGACCACGAATCCGCCGCCGACGGCCGGATGGAACGAGGCGAGGGGGGCCGGCATCCGGATGACGGTGTCCCCGCTGCCGTCGACGGGGCCGTCCGCGGGCGAGATGTGCAACTCACCGAGCGCGATGTCGGCCCAGTACAGCGCGCCGTCGTCCCACCACGGACTTTCGACGAGGTCCGCACGGGTGTCCCGGAACACGGTCGGACCGCCGATCACCGCTGATGTCGCCATGGTCATATCGAACCATGCGCGCGAAGCCCGCGGTCGAGGTTCAGTAGGCCTTGCCCGGGTTCAGCAGTCCCGCCGGATCGAACGCCGCCTTGACCCGCCTGGTGAGCGCGAGGACGTCCTCACCGAGCTCGTCGCCGATCCACCGCCGCTTCAGCAGGCCGACACCGTGCTCGCCGGTGAGCGTGCCACCGAGCGCGAGGGCGGCGCGGAAGATGCGGTCGGCCGCGACCCACACCGCGTCGGGCAGCTCCCCGTCGGTGCGGCGCAGCGCGGCGGGCACGACGACGTTCGGATGCAGGTTGCCGTCGCCGGCGTGCGCGATCGTGGGGATGGCGATGCCGGTGTCGGCGGCGATCCGGCCGATCGCCTCGAACATGGCGGACAGGGCGGTCCTCGGCACGCAGACGTCCTCGATGAGCACGTCGCCGAGCCTGGCGAATGCGGCGTGCGCCGACCGCCGGACGGCGAGGAGGCGCTCCCCCGCCGCTTCGTCGAAGCTCACTTCGGCCTCGCCGCCCGCCGCGGCGATGTGCTCGGCCGCGACGCGCGCCTCGCGGTCGGCGGCCGGCGAGTCCGACCGGAACAGCAGGAAGGCGCCCCGTCCGGCCAGCGACGGGTACTCGGCCGAGACCCCGCGCGCCAGGAACAGGTCATCGATCGCCGCGCACGACGCCGCGTCGAGCAGTTCGAGCGCCGCGGGGCGGATCCCCGTCGCGACGATCGCCGCCGCAGCCGTCGCGGCCGCGCGGATCGTCGGGAAGGTGCCCGCGACCGTCGCGACCGGATCGGGCTGGATGCGCCGCAGCCGCAATGTCGCCTCGACCACGACGCCGAGCGTGCCCTCCGAGCCGACGACCAGTCCGGTGAGGTCGAGCCCGGCGACACCCTTGACCGTGCGTCTGCCCATGCGCACGAGCGTGCCGTCGGCGAGCACGACCGCGAGGCCCAGCACGCTCTCGCGCGTCACCCCGTACTTGGCGCAGAGCAGGCCGCCCGCGTTCGTCGCGATGTTGCCGCCGACGGTCGAGATCGCCCGACTCGCCGGGTCGGGGGGCCACCAGAGCCCGTAGGGGGCGAGCGACGCGGCGAGGTCGTCGGTGACGACGCCCGGCTCCACGATGGCGGTCTCGTCGTCGACATCGATCTGCAGCACCCGGTCCATCCGGCTCACGTCCAGCACGATCGTGCCGGCCGTCCCGATCGCTCCTCCGGCGAGCCCCGTGCCAGCCCCGCGCGGCACGACGGGCGTCCCCGTCGCGGTCGCCGCACGCAGCACCGTCTGGACGTCGGCGACGCTCGTCGCGAGCACGACCGCGACGGGCGCCTCGGGGGTCGTCCACCCGCTGCGATCGGTCCGGTACGGCGCGAGCGCCGCCACCTCCGTGAGCACCCGGTCACCGAGCGGCGCCAGGAATTCGCGCAGGTCCATGGGGTTAACCGTACGAGAATGGCGGCCGTGGGGCCGACGGGAGGAACTCGATGACGTACGAGGTACAGCTGGACGAGCAGGCGTTGAAGGCCAGGCTCAAGCCGCTGGAGTTCGCCGTGCTGCGCCAGGCCGCGACCGAGCGCGCATGGACGGGCGAACTGCTCGACGAGAGTCGCGCCGGCCTCTACACGTGCAAGGCGTGCGGCAACGAGCTGTTCGCCTCCGGCACGAAGTTCGACTCCGGCTGCGGCTGGCCGAGCTTCTACGAGTCGGTGCGGCCCGAGGCGGTCCAGCTGATCGAGGACGACAGCCTCGGCATGCAGCGCACCGAGGTCCGCTGCGCCAGGTGCGGCTCGCACCTCGGCCACGTCTTCCCCGACGGATTCGGGACACCGACCGGCAACCGGTTCTGCATGAACTCGGCCTCGCTCGACTTCGAGAGCGAACCGGCCAGGTAGCGCCTCAGTCGGCGTCGGGATGCGCGCGGAGCACCTCGACGTCGTCGGCGGTCGCGGCCGGGTCGAGCCGCCTGAGATGCGTAGGCACCGGCCGCACCGCGGCGCTCGCGAGGTGCGCGACGGCGGGCCGCAGCCCTCGATAGGCGGCCTCCGCGGTCGCCGCCTCCGGGCTGGTGGCGTCGATGCCCAGGTCGGTCAGCGCCGCGATCACGGCACCGGCGGCGAGCAGGTCGGTCGCCGAGAACCGGTCGTCGGCGCCGACGACCGCGACCATCGCGCGGCGGCCGAGCCGGCGCTGCAGCGCGAGCAGCCATGCGGCGGCCGCCGCCGCGGTCGGCATGGCGGTCCGCACGACGGCGCAGGCCGGCGCCGCGGCGGGCGGCTGCCGGTCGCCGGTGGAATCGACCCAGATGATCGCGTCGGCGTCCGTCCCGATCGACGCGATGCCGACGGCCCCCCAGTCGAACCGCACCTGATAGCGGGCCTGCTCGACGCTCACCTGTCCCATGCTGTCAGGGCGTGAGCGCGCGGGTGAAATAGGCGCTGTTCGGGTCGTCGGAGTATCCCGGGAACGGCGGGCACGACTCGAACCCGTGATGCTCGTAGAGTCGCCTGGCCGGGGCGAAGAAGCTCTGGCTGCCCGTTTCGAGGTAGAGGCGCTCGACACCGCGCGCCACCGCTTCGGCCATGAGCGCGACGAGCACGGCGGTGGCGACGCCGCGGCCCCGTGCGTTGGGCGCGGTCCGCATCGACTTGATCTCCGCTGCGCCGTCGGCCATGGACTGGAACGCGCCGCAGCCGAGCAGCACGCCGGCCTGCCGCGCCGTGAGGAACACGACGCCCGGCCGCGCCAGCGCCGCCGGCTCGAGGGCGTGCACGCTCTCGGGCGGCGACATGCGCCGCATGTCCGCCAGGTGCTCGGTGAGCAGCGCGACCACGTCGGGCGCGACGGGGTCGCCGGGCTCGATCACGACGTCGTCCACCCGCCCATGTTCGCAGGCCACCGCCGCCGTCGGCGCGATGGTGCGGGTCACGGTCGGGTGCCTCGGGCACGCTGCCGCTGCTCGCGCCGACGGTCAGGCGCCCTTCGCGTCCTTCTTGGAGTCCGCGCGCTCGCGCTGCTCCGCCACCGATCGGCGCAGCGCCTCCATGAGGTCGATGACCTCGCCTTCGCCCTTCTCGGGCTGCGGCCCGAAGGTCGCCTCGGTGTCGATCGCGTCGCCGGCGTCGAGCTTCGCCTCGACGAGCCGCTTCAGCTGCTCCTGGTATTCGTCGGTGAAGCGCGACGGCTCGAAATCGCCGGCGAATGTCGAGACGAGCGATTCTGCCATCTGGATCTCGCGGTCGTGGATGTCGATCTTGGCCTCGAGCGACGGGAAATCGGCCTGACGGACTTCGTCGTCCCAGAGCAGCGACTGCAGCATGAGCGCGTCACCGTATGCGGTGAGTGCGCCGAGCCTGGTGCGCTGGCGCAATGTGAATTGCACGATGGCGATCCGGTCCTCGGAGCGCAGGATCGTGCGCAGCAGCACGTACGAGCGGGGGCTCCTCGAATCGGGTTCGAGGAAATAGCTGCGGTCGATCCGGATCGAGTCCACCTGGTCGCGCGGCACGAATTCGACGACCTCGATCTCGCGGCTCTGTTCGACCGGGAGTTTCTTCAGATCGTCGTTCGTGATGACGACCGTCTTGTCGCCGTCGTCGTACGCCTTGTCGATGTGCTCGAAATTGACGATCTCGCCGCAGATCTCGCAGCGGCGCTGGTACCGGATCCGGCCGCCGTCGGCGTCGTGGACCTGATGCATCGGCAGGTCGTGGTCCTCGGTCGCGGCATACAGCTTGACGGGGACGTTCACCAGACCGAACGTGATCGCGCCTTTCCAGATGCTGCGCATGTCCGCCTTTCCGAATACCTCCGACACGAGCGTACTGGAATTACACCGGTGAAGCCCCAGTGGTGGGGAGAACGGGATATCCCGGAATGGTGATGGGATTCTTCTCAGCACGAAGGACACCGCGGCAGGACCCGAATCATGGAGGTGACGGTCCCGACTTCCCGCGCCGCTCACCCCCTTCATTGGGGCGTCATATGGGGATCCGTAATGTATTTGAATGTCAACACTGTTCGCGCAATGGTCGCGGCATATGTTTCGTATTCGGGGGGATCCGGAATGAGTGGTTTGGGTGGAGTGCTGGGCGGTCTGCTCGGCGGTTCGAGCGGCAGCTCCGGCACGTCGGGAAGTTCGGGTTCGAGCGGCAGCTCGGGCACGTCCAGCAGCTCGGGCACGTCCGGCAGCAGCGGCAGCTCGGGCACGAGCGGTACCAGCGGCAGCTCGGGTACGTCCGGCAGCAGCGGCAGCTCGGGTACGTCCGGCAGCAGCGGCAGCACGGGCTCGACCTCGACCGGATCAACGGGCACCAACTCGACGGGTACGACGTCGACCGGCACCACGACCACGGGCACCACGGGTACGGGCTCGACCGGCACCACCGGCACCACCAGCACCGGCTCCACCGGCACCACCGGCACCACCAGCACCGGCTCCACCGGCACCACCGGCACCACCAGCACCGGCACCACCGGCACCACCGGCACCACCAGCACCGGCTCCACCGGCACCACCGGCACCACCAGCACCGGCACCACCGGCACCACCGGCACCACCAGCACCGGCACCACCGGCACCACCGGCACCACCAGCACCGGCTCCACTGGCACCACCGGCACCACCAGCACCGGCACCACTGGCACCACCGGCACCACCAGCACCGGCACCACTGGCACCACCGGCACCACCGGCACCACCGGCACCACCAGCACCGGCTCCACTGGCACCACCGGCACCACCAGCACCGGCTCCACTGGCACCACCGGCACCGGCAGCACCGGGAACGGCTCTACCGGCTCGACGGGCAGCACGTCGACCGGCACCACGACGGCCGGCTCGACGACCACCGGCTCGACGGGCGCCACGACCATCGGCTCGACTGGCACGACGACCACCGTCTCCGCCGGCACCGGCACGGCCTCGGACGGCACGACCGGCAGCGGGGCGAGCAGCACGACCCCGCCGGCCACCACACCCGACGCAGGATCGACGGGCGGATCCACGCCCGCCGCGACCGCGCCGTCCGTGCCCGCGCCGACCGCGCCGAACGCGCCCACGACACCGCCGGCGAGCACGGACACCGCCACGACCGGCTCGAGTTCGACCACGGGCGCGTCCGGTGCGGCCACGACCCCGCCCTCGGCGACGCCGTCGGCCACCCAGCAGGTGCACTCGGTCGTCTCGGTCAAGCGCGGCATCTCGGCCTACGAGGTCGCGGCCGCCTCCGCCGCGATCGCGCAGAAAGCCGCAGCAGCCACCGCCGCGGCGACCGCGACGGCATCCGCAGCGTCCGCGGCCACCACTGCATCCGTCACTGCGGCGAGCACCCCGGCGACCAAGCCGACGGACGTCGCCTCCACGTCGGCGGCGGCCCTGGCGACCGTACCGGCGCACCGCGGCACGAGCGCGGCGAACCTGAGCGCACTCAATGCGCTCACCACGTCGACGATCGCCTCGACCGCGCAGACGCATCGCTCGAAGAGCAGCTTCAGTGAGCTGACGACCGCCGCCCAGTCGCACAGTGCACTGAACGCCTACCTGGCGTTGCAACTGCTCGACCTCGCCTGACCGTGCCGGCCGCCGACCGGCAGATCGTCCGAGTCGACGGGCGGAGCATCTCGCTCGGCTCGCTCGACAAGGTGATGTACCCGGCAGACGGCTTCACCGAGGCCCACGTCCTCGACTACTACGCCCGAGTGGCGTGGGCCCTGGTGCCGCTCACCGCCGGACGGCCCGTCACCCGCAAGCGGTGGGTGCACGGCGTCGGCACGCCCGACTCGCCGCAGCCGTCATTCTTCGCGAAGCAGCTCGAGCCGGGCGCACCGGACTGGCTGCCGACGGTGGCGATCGACCACACCGACCGGCGGATCGTCTACCCGCTGATCGAGGACACCGCAGGGCTCGTCTGGATCGTCCGGTCCGGCGCGCTCGAACTGCACGTCCCGCAGTGGCGGTGGACCGGGGCCGGCCGCTCCCCGGACCGCATGGTGATCGACCTCGACCCGGGCCCTGGCACCGGCCTCGCGGAAGCGGCCACCGTCGCACTGCTGGTCCGCGAGATCCTCACCGGCATGGGGCTCGATCCGCTGCCCGTCACGAGCGGGGCCAAGGGCATCCACGTCTACACACGCGTCCGTGCGGGCATGACCACGGATGCGGTGAGCGCGGTCGCGCACGAGCTCGCCCGCGCGCTCGAGGCCGACCACCCCGACCTCGTCGTGAGCGACATGGCCAAGTCGCGCCGCATCGGCAAGGTGCTGGTCGACTGGAGTCAGAACGCCGGAGGCAAGACGACGGTCGCGCCCTATTCGCTGCGTGGCACGTGGTCGCCGGCCGTCGCCGCACCGCGCACCTGGGATGAGCTCGCCTCCCCCGACCTGCGGCAACTCCGCCCCGATGAGGTGCTCGAGCGCCTCGGTACGCACGGCGACCTGCTCGCCCCGCTGCACGACGGGCGAACCGCGCCCGAACGGGCCACGGCCGAGCCGGGCGTGGTTCCGCGCCCCGCGCCGCCGGCTCCGGCCGATCGAGCCGCGCGGAGCGGCACCCTGCCGATGCTCCCGTCCCCGCTGTCGGGCGCGCCCGACCCGGCGCACGAGTGGGCCGTCGAGATGAAGTGGGACGGCGCGCGCACGATCGCGACCGTCGACGGCGACGCCGTCCGGCTCACCTCCCGCACCGGTCTCGACGTCACCGCCGCGTACCCGGAGCTGCAGGCGCTCGCCGCCGCGGTCGGGGCCCCTGCCGTGCTCGACGGCGAGATCGTCGCCTTCGACGCGCGAGGACGGCCCGACTTCGGTCGCCTGCAGACCCGGATGGGGCGCTCCCGCGCGGCGGACGCGCGCCGCGCAGCCGCATCGACGCCCCTCGCGTTCCTCGCGTTCGATCTGCTCGAGCTCGACCGGCTGTCGCTCGCCGAGCGCCCGTGGGCGGAGCGCCGCGCGGCGCTGGAGCGCACCGTGACAGCCGGCGACGTCGTCCGTCTGCCGCCGGTCGTGGTGATCGCGAACGATGCCGCCGCCATCACCGCCGCGCTCCGGTCGAGCAGGGAGCGCGGCCTCGAAGGGATCGTCCTGAAGCGCACCGACTCGACCTATCGGCCGGGCTCGCGCACCACCGACTGGCTGAAGGTCAAATTCGAGGAGCACGTCGAGGTCGTCGTCGGCGGGTGGTGGCCAGGCACGGCACCCGAGGGGCTCGGCTCGCTGCTCGTCGGGGTGTTCCGGCCCGACGGCTCGCTGCACCTCGCCGGCCGTGTCGGTACCGGCTTCACGAGCCGCGAACGTCGCCGGATCCTGGAGCGCCTGGCGCCCCTCGAACGGACGGTCGACCCGTTCGCCGACGCGTCGGCCGACGCCCTCCGCGACGTCCGATTCGTCGAGCCGACACTCGTCGGCGAGGTTCGGTTCACCGGCTGGACGCGCTCGGGACACCTGCGCCACCCGTCGTGGCGCGGATGGCGCGAGGACCGCACCTCCGACGAACTCCTCGCGGCGGCGCGGGCCGACGAGGCCGGGCGCACGCCGTAACGTTGAGCGCATGCAGTCCGTTCCTGGAGGCAGATGATGCGACCGGCACTCGCCTGGACGATCGCCGGAGTGACCGCCGGCGCCGCGCTCGGGATCGCGGCCGGCATCGTCGGCGCGAACCGCGACGCCCGTGAGCGCATGGCCGAATCGGCCAGGCTCGCCGCGAAGCGCATGGCCGATGTCTCGGCCGCCTCGCGCGACCGCTGGAACGAGACGGGCGCCGAGGTGCGCGAGCGCTGGAACGAGGCCGCCTCCGACGTGCGGGGAGCCGCGGACCAGCTGCGCGAGCGCAGCACCGAGTCCATCGGGCGGGCGCTGCTCTCCGCCGCCGAGGCACGCGACGAGTCCCTCGACCCGCTCGACGACGACCAGGAGGACGACCTCCCGCGCACATGACGGCTCGCTACGCTCGTGGCATGCACGCCGGCAGTGAAGCGGAACTCGAGGCGCTCGGCGCCTGGATGCCCGAGCAGCGGTGGTTCGCGGGCAAGGGCGCCGGAACGACGCTCGAATCGCGCGGCAGCGCCACGATCGCACCTCGCATCCGCATCGAACTCGTCGCCGACCTGAGCGCGACCGCCGGCGCGCTCTACCAGGTGCCGGTCGTCGAACGGGCGGACGGCGGCATCGGCGCAGGACTCGCCGACGGCCCGCACGACGCCGCGTTCGCCACGGCGCTCATCGAGCTGATGCTGTCGGGCCGCACGGTCGACGGCGCGGTGCCCGTCACCGGCGTGCCGCTGTCGTGGGACGGTCCGCCGCCCGTCGTGAAGTC
The DNA here is from genome assembly GCA_963716965.1 of uncultured Actinomycetota bacterium. GTDB lineage: Bacteria > Actinomycetota > Actinomycetes > Actinomycetales > Microbacteriaceae > Amnibacterium. Next base: position 137,335 of record CAVQUZ010000004.1, read on the forward strand.
CGCGCGGGTGCTCTCCGGGGAGCAGTCGAACACCTCGATCATCCTCGAACTCGACGACCCCGCGACCGGCGCGGCCCTGCGCCCCGCGATCGTCAAGGTGTTCCGCGCGCTGCATCACGGAGAGAACCCCGACGTCGTGCTGCAGTCCGCGATCTCCGGTGCCGGCTCGGCCAGGGTGCCCGCCACCTTCGGGGCGCTGGTCGGCCGCTGGCCGGACCCGGCCATGCCCGAGGGCGTGGCCGCGGGACACCTCGCGGTCGCCCAGGAGTTCCTCGCCGGGACCGAGGACGCCTGGCGGGTCGCGCTCGCCGCCGCGCGTGCGGGCGAGGACTTCCAGGGCCGGGCCCGCGCGCTCGGCGAGGCGACCGCCGAGGTGCACCGCATCCTCGCGGCGACGATGGGCACCGCCCCCGCGGACGCCGGGCGCCGCGCCGCGGTGCTGGCGAGCATGCGTGAACGCGCCGCCCGGGCCGCCCGGCTCGTGCCGTCGGTCGCGCAGCACGCAGCCCGTGTCGACGAACTGCTCGCGGCCGCGACGATCGGACGCGTGGCCCGACCTGCAGCGCATCCACGGCGACTACCACCTCGGACAGGTGCTGTCCTCGCCCGGCCGGGGGTGGGTGCTGCTCGACTTCGAGGGCGAACCGTTGCGGCCGATGTCCGAGCGCAGCGAACTCGACAGCCCGCTGCGGGACGTCGCCGGCATGCTCCGGTCGTTCGACTACGTGGCCGGCACCGTCGCGCAGGACGGCGGAGACGCGAGCGCATGGACGATCGCGACCCGCACCGCGTTCCTCGAGGGGTATGCCGCAGAGCTGGGCGCACCGCTCGACGTCTTCCGGCCCCTCATCTCCGCCCTCGAACTGGACAAGGCGCTCTACGAATGCGAATACGAGGCGAGGAATCGTCCGAGCTGGCTGCCGATCCCGGAGTCGGCCGTGCTTCGGTTGCTCGGCGTGACGGCGTGAGCGACGCCCCGGGCGGTGCGCCGGTCGCGGCACGCAAGCCGGTGCAGCGCACGCACCACGGCGACACCGTCGTCGACGACTACGAGTGGCTTCGCGAGAAGGACGATCCCGAGGTGCGGGGGCTCCTCGAGGCGTGGAACACGTACACCGATGCCTCACTCGCGCACCTCGCCCCGCTGCGCGCCGCGATCTTCGGCGAGATCAAGGCGCGCACGAAGGAGACCGACCTCTCCGTGCCGACCCGCGAGGGCGCCTGGTGGTACTACAGCCGGACGCAGGAGGGCAGCCAGTACGCCATCCACTGCCGCGCACCCGTCGCGGCTGAGGACGACTGGACGCCGCCGAACCCCGACGGCGCGATCTCCGGCGAGCAGATCCTGCTCGACGACAACGCGGAGGCGGCCGGGCACGACTTCTACTCGCTCGGCAGCTTCGACATCTCGCTCGACGGGGACCGGCTGCTCTGGGCGACGGACACCGAGGGCGACGAGCGGTACTCGCTCCACGTGCGCGACCTCGTGACCGGCGAGACGTTCGCGGACGTCATCGACGGCACGATGCCCGGCGCGCTGTTCTCGCCCGACGGCGCCTCGATCTACTACACGACCTGCGACGAGGCGTGGCGACCGGACACCGTCTGGCGGCATACGCTCGGCGCGGACACGACCGACGAGCTCATCTTCAGCGAGCCCGACGAGCGCTACTGGGTGGGCGTCGGCCTGACCCGCAGCCGCCGGTATCTCGAGATCGGCGTCGGCTCGAAGGTGACCAGCGAGTCACGGCTGCTCGATCTGACCGTGCCCGACGCGGAGTGGCGGATCGTCTGGCCGCGCACGGAGGGCGTCGAGTACTCCGTGGAGCACGCGGTGCTCGACGGCGAAGACGTGCTCCTGATCCTCCACAACGACGGCGCGGTGAACTTCGAGCTCGTGTCGGTGCCGCCCGACGCGCCCGACGATCCGGCCGGGCGCCGCGTCCTCATCCCACACAGCGACGACACGCGTCTCGAGGACGTCGACGCGTTCGAGCGGTTCGTCGCCGTGTCGTACCGGCGAGGCGGCCTGCCGCGGGTCGGACTGCTGACGGGCGGCACGATCGAGGAGATCACATTCGACGCCCCGATCTTCTCCGCGGGGTTCGGCGGCAACCCCGAGTGGCATCAGCCGACGATCCGGATCGGCTACACCTCGATGGCGACCCCCTCGACCGTGTACGACTACGACGTCGCGACCGGCACGCGGGTGCTGCGCAAGCAGCAGCCCGTCGAGGGCGGGTACGACCCGGACGACTACGAGGAGCGGCGCGAGTGGGCCACCGCGCCCGACGGCACCCTGGTGCCGATCTCGATCGTCGCCAGACGCGGGGGACCCGACGGGCCGCGCCCGATGCTGCTCTACGGGTACGGCTCGTACGAGGCGAGCATCGACCCGGGCTTCTCGATCGCCCGCCTGTCACTGCTCGACCGCGGTGCCACGTTCGCGATCGCGCACGTGCGCGGCGGCGGCGAGATGGGGCGGCACTGGTACGAACAGGGCAAGACCCTCACGAAGAAGAACACGTTCACCGACTTCGTCGCGGCGGCCGACCATCTGATCGCCTCGGGCCTGACCGAACCGTCGAAGCTCGTGGCCGAGGGCGCGAGCGCAGGCGGCCTGCTCATGGGCGCGATCGCGAACATGGCGCCGGACCGGTTCGCCGGCATCCACGCCGGCGTTCCCTTCGTCGACCCGCTCACGTCGATCCTCGACCCCTCGCTGCCGTTGACGGTCATCGAATGGGACGAATGGGGCGACCCGCTGCACGACGCGGAGGTGTACGCGTACATGCGCTCGTACGCACCGGTCGACAACGTCACCGCCCAGTCCTACCCGCGCATCCTCGCGACGACCAGCCTCAACGACACCCGCGTGCTCTACGTGGAGCCCGCGAAGTGGGCGTCCAAGCTGCGGGAGGTGGACGCTCCGGTGCTGCTGCGCACCGAGATGAGCGCGGGTCACGGCGGCGTCTCGGGCCGCTACGCCGCCTGGGAGGAGCGGGCGTTCGAGCTCGCGTGGATCTTGGACGTCTTGGGCCTCGCCTGACGAGTGCCCCCTGCCCGTGATCGGCGATCCCCCGGCCTTAATCAGGAGGTCGCACCCTATTCAGGACACAAGTGCCCGTTTCGTCCTGAATAAGGGCGTGACTCCTGATTAAGGTCGGGGCGTTCGGCGGGTGAGCGAGCCGATCGCCTTGCCCGCTCGGTCGTAGAACGTCGCGGTCGTGCCCCGGATGCGGACCGACCGCGCGCTGAACATCGCCGAGATCGCCTTCGCACCGGCGGTCGCGGCGATCGGGCTGGTCGCGGGACTGCAGCCGACGGCCGCCGTCGGGTACGACGTCATGAGCAGCATCCCGCTCGGCAGCAGCCGGTAGGCGCCCGCACCTCCGACGGCACCCGTTCCCGTGTCGCACGACGCCTCCTCCGACCAGCGGCCGGCCGCCGTGAACGTGACCGACGGCGTCGCCGATGCGTACCCGGCGCCCCAACGGCCCACCAGCGCCGTCGCCCCGACCGGCCGCACCCCCGCGCCCGGCGTCGCGTCTGCGAGCCTCATGCGCGTGTCCGCGGTCACCTTCGGCACCTCGACCAGCCACTGCTTCGACGGGGGCGGAGTGCCGTCCGTCACCAGCCGCGCGGTCACCGCACCCGACGCGTCCAGCAGCACCCATCCGCCCGGCACACGCCCGAACCGGGTCGCGCCGGTCAGCCAGGGCACGGTCGGACGCTTCCCGAGGCTCATCGACCAGCCGGTGATCAGGGAGAGGGTCGCGTCACCCTGCGTCTGCCACGAGAGTTCGACGATGCCCTTCGGGCGGTAGACCTCGGCCCGGTCCGCGTCGAAGCCCACCCACGTCGCTGCCGCCTCGCCTCGCGCGTCCCGCACGCGCCAGATCGCCGGTACGAGCTCGATCGCGGGCGCGGCGACGGGCCGTGCATCCGCGGTCGGGCTCGTGGGCCCGGTCGCCGTCGTCGAGCAGCCGGCGAGCATCAGCACGACGGCCAGGACCGCCGTCAGCCGGGAAGTGATCCGCACACCCCATCATGTGCGCGGGGACGCGATTCGTCTCGGTGCGGAAACGCGCCCCGCGCTACTTCAGGGCGGACCGCAGCAGGTGGATGAGCGCCTCGAGCTGCACCGAGGACTCGGCGGTGTACTCGCTGTCGTCGCCGTCGAGGGCGCGGGCGGCGAGGGACGCCTTCGCGTCGACCAGTTCCGCGATCTTCGCGTCGATCGTGTGCGCGGCGATGATGCGCCATGCGGTGACGGGTTCGGCCTGCCCGATGCGGTGCGTGCGGTCGATCGCCTGCTGCTGCTCGGCGGCCGTCCATGACAGCTCGGCGAGCACCACGTTCGACGCGACCTGCAGGTTCAGGCCGACGCCCGCCGCGGTGAGGGAGCAGACGGCCGCCTTCACCGACGGATCGTTCGTGAACGCGTCCACTTCGCGCTGGCGTTGCTGCGTGGTCTGATCGCCCCGGATCGAGATCGAGGAGATCGATCGCCGCGCGAACACCGCCTCGGCCTGGTTCATCACGTCGATGTGCTTGGCGAAAAGCACCACCTTGCCGACCGAACGGGCGAGCTGGGTCGCGTAGTCGGCGGCCAGCGCCGCCTTCGCCGAGCCGATCTTGCGGACCATCGTGAAGATGTTCTCACCGCTCTTGGCCGCCCTGCTCTCGTCGAGCTCCGCCTGCGCGACCATGCGGATGAGCGACTGGCGCTCCTCGTCGCTGGTGGGCTTCCTGGCGCTGACGAGCGCGCGGTACCGGGAGACGAGCCGCTGCGCGAGCTCCTTCTCCGCCTGCTTGATCGAGCGGCCCAGGTCGTCGTCCAGCTCGACGGGCAGGTCCACGACCCGCTTCGCCGGCAGATCGGCCGCGACGTCGATCTTGCGGCGGCGCACGATGCCGAGATCGATGACCGCCTGCCTGGCCGCCTGACCGAATCCGGGGTCGGCCGGCGTGAGGCCGGTGTCTTCGAGTTCCGCCATCAGCTTCGGCCGCGGCTTCGTCTCGTCGATCCAGCCGAGGAACTGCCAGATCGCCTTGAAGTCCTCGGTGCTGTTGATGACCGGTGTGCCGGTCAGCGCGAGCAGCAGCGGGTCGCGCATGCGCTGGCGAAGCGCGGCCGCGAGCGACAGCACGAGCTTCGACCGCTGCGAGGTCAGGTTCTTGATGAAGTGCGCCTCGTCGACGACCATGCCCTTGAACCCGAGGGTGCGCAGCCAGGAGATGTGACGGTCGAGGACCTCGTAGTTCACGATCACGACGTCCGCGAACGCGTCGAGGTCGTGGCCGTCGCCGTGGATGACGGTGGCGGTGCGGTGCGGTGTCCAGCGCTCGACCTCGCGCGCCCAGTTCATCTTGACGACGTTCGGCACGACCGCGAGCAGCGGGTAGGCGTCGGCGACCGACGCCGCGATCAGGCTCTGCGCGGTCTTGCCGAGGCCGGGCTCGTCGGCGAGCAGGAACGATCGGTGGCCGCGCACGACGGACTCGATCATCTCGGCCTGGTGGTGCATGAGGGTGCGGCCGGCAGGCGCCCAGCGCGGGTTCGCGGGCGCCTCGGGCAGTTCCATGCTCGACACCGAGCCACCGTGCTCGAAGGCGCGGAACAGTGGACCGAGCAGCTCCCAGCTGGACAGCCGGTGCGAGGTGAGTTGCGGCGCGACCGTGAGGTCGGGGGCGAGGAACGGGTTCGCGAGCTGCCGTGCCCTGACCGAGGTGGGCACGACCTGCCGGTCGGCCAGCGGGTCGACGACGACGGGTACGGCGGGCGCCGTGTCCTCCGGCTCGTCGTAGCCGGCCTCCACGAGCATCCGCCTGCGCAGCGCCCTGGCCGACTCGGACACGGGATGCGCGGCGTCGAGCAGCGCGATGAGCGACGTGTCGCGCGCGGCGGTCTTGGCCAGGATGGTCGCCACGCCGTCGAGCCGCTTCAGGGTCTCCGCGCGCTCCGGCTCCGTCAGCTCGCCGTCCGCCTTCGCGCGTGCCCGTTCCTCGCGGACCAGCAGCGCGATGACCTGGAACTTCGTCCGCCCGGACGGGCCGACCGGACCTCGTCCTGCGGCGGTCTCCACCTCTCTGACCGCGCGTGCGAGCACGGGTATCAGGCCGGTGTTGTCGAGCGCGCCCTTGCGGGGTCGCGGACGGGTGGCGATTGCGCTGCGGGTCTGAGCCAAGTGGGTCTCTCCTGATGGGCCACGTCGCCTCGGCGGAGCGTCACGAACGGGCGCCCCGCGCCGAAGAGAACGGCACGGGTGTGCTGCACCTAACGCGAGCTGCCCGCCGAAGCGAGGGTCGCGCCTGGGATGGGTGCGAGGCTAAGTCTAGCGCGCCTCCGGTGGCGCGCCCGGCCGCGGCGCGGCGCTCCATTCGAGCGGATTGAGCCGCAGGAGCGCCGGGCCGCCGCGGGCGCCGCCCTCGATCACGCCGCCGTCCGGTGCGAAGCGGCTGCCGCAGACCGGGCAGTCCCAGCTCTGCTCGAGGTCGTTCCAGGCGAGCACCCCGCCGAGGCGCGGGCAGTGCGCGTCGATCGTGCGCACGACCCCGTCGACGCGGCTCGTGGCGGCCAGCTGGTCGCCCTTCCGGTGCACCATGCCGTGGCCGTCGGTGAGCAGCCGACGGTCGGCCGCGACGGGCCGCGGCGGCATGAGCAGCCGGGTGGCGGCCGCCGCGTTCGCCGCGACACCCCGCCCGGTGCTGCCCGGCCGCGTCACGCGCCGACCGATCGTACGCGCCCACGCCGCCTGCGGCCGCTCGAGCAGGTCGTCGGAGATCCGGATGGCGGCGGCGGCACCGTGGGTGAGCCCCCATCCGGCGAATCCGCTCGCGAACGTGATGCGCCCGAACGCGCGCGGCAGCGTGCCGACGAAGGCGATGGGGTTGTGCGGCCGGTAGTCCTGGCCGGACCAGACCCGGTCGGGCGCGAACCCGGGCAGATGCTCGCTCCCCCACCGGGTGAGTGCCGCGGCCCGGCGCGACTCCGGCCCGCCCACACCCGTCGCATGCTCCTCGCCGAGCAGTGTGACCCCGCTCGCGCCGGGCACGAGCGTGTGGGTTTGGGCGCCGACCGTGCCGACGATCGCACTCGGCGCGGCGAGGGACCGGTCGGAAGCCGCGAGCAGTCGGATCGGCTGGGTCTTCACCGCGTAGAGGCCTCGGTCGAGGATCGGCGTGCCCGTGGCGAGCACCACCTTGGCCGCCCGGCGCTCCCCGTCCGTGGCGACGACGCGGACGAGCCGCTTCGCACCGGGCGCGACGGTCACATCCGTCACTCGCGCACCCTCGATGACGACGCCGCCCGCGACCCGGATCGCTGCGGCGAGCGCCGCGGTCAGTTCGGCCGGGTCGACCACGAACTGGTCGCGCAGCACGATGCCGCCGTATGCGCGGAACGGCAGGTCGATGCCGCGCAGCTTCTCGACCCCGAGGCCGGCGCGCACCGCGGCGAGGTGCTCGTCGTCGATCCGGGCCGTGTCCGCGGGACGTTCGGCGACGAGCAGGGCGTCACGTCGCTGCGAGGCGACGCCGAGGCGTTCGACGGCCTGCTCGAGGAACTCGAACCCGGCCCGGTTCGCGCTCGCGTAGGCGGCCGCGTTCTTGGCCGCGGTCTCGCCGTGCAGGCGGGTGTACATGAGCCCGTGCAGCTGACTGACCGCACCGGCGGACCGGCCCGTCGACCCGCCACCGACGGGTTCCGCGGTCAGCACCGCCGTGCGGACGCCGGCCTCCGCCGTCATCAGCGCTGTGGCCAATCCGACCACGCCGGCGCCGACGACGAGGATTTCGTACTCGTCGTCGGCGGCCATGGATGGACGCTACTCGCTCAGTCGGCGGGTCCGGCGATCAGCGTCACGGTCACGGTGTGGCTCGCGCCGTCCGTGTCCGAGTACGTGATCTTCACCGAGTCGCCCGGCTGGTAGCTGTGCAGCTTGGTCGTCAGGGCACTCGCCGAGGCGATCGAGGAACCGTTCACCGCCGTGATCGTGTCGCCCTCTTCGAGTCCGGCGGATGCGGCGGGCGTGCCGGTCACGACGCCGGCGATCGGTGCGCCGGTGGTGCCCGTCGTGGTCGAGCCGACCTCGACGCCGAGGAACGCCGGGTAGCCGATCGTGATGTCGGCGGTGTCGTCACCCGCGATGATCTGCGCCGCGATGTCGAGCGCGGTCGAGATCGGGATCGCGTAGCCGTCCGTGCCGGCCTGCGAGGTGCCGGCGGCGGTGTCGATGCCCACGACCTGACCCGACGAGTTGAGGAGCGGGCCGCCCGAGTCGCCCGACTCGATGTTCGCATCCGTCTCGATCAGGCCGGACAGGTGTTCGCTCGCCGTGCCCTCCTCGGCACTCGTCGTGATCGACTTGCCGGTGCCCGTGACACTGCCCGCCGCGCGGGTCAGGGTGCCGGTGCCGCCGGCGTTCCCGACGGCCACGACCGAGTCGCCGGTCTTGGCGGCCGTCGTCGCCATCGGCGCGGTGGTGAGACCGGACGCGCCCGCCAGCTGCAGCACGGCGACGTCGTGCGTCGCGTCGGTGCCCACGACCTTGGCGGTGTACGTCCTGCCCGTCGACTCGACGGTCACCTTGATGCTCGTCGCGCCCTCGACGACGTGGTTGTTGGTCAGGATCTCGCCGGACGACGTCAGGACCATGCCGGTGCCGGCAGCGGATGCGGACTGGTAGCCGAGCGTCGTGACGATCGTCACGATGCCCTTCTGCTCGCTCGCGGTCGCCGTCTCGCGCTGCTGGCTCGTGGTCGAGCCGGAGGAGCCGGATCCACCGCTGAAGCCGCCGGAGAACCCGTTGCCGCTCTGGCTGCCGCCGAAGCCGCCGGAGAAGCCCTCGCCGCTCTGCGTGCCGCCGTTGCCCGACTGGCCGGGAGCGACCTGTTGCGCGCTGGAGGTGCTGGTGCTCGTGAAGTTCGTCGCGGCGAGTGCGCCGCCGACGCCGCCGACACCGAGCAGCGCGACCGCGGCCGCGCTGAACGCGAGCACGCGAAGGCCACGGCGGCGCCGCTGCGGCTCCGCGTCGGAGGCCACGAGGAGACCGTCATCGGAGATGGAGGGGGCTGCGTCGTCGACGACGTCCCCCTCGGGGACTGTGAAGGCGTCCGCCGGACGGATCGGGTCCTCGTCCGGGGTCTCGCCAGGGATGTGGGAGTCGTTCATGGAAGGAAGTACACGCCCGGATGCCAAGGGATCGACCAGTCGCACCTTTCGTGTTCCTATGAGACCACTGAGTCCCTCCCGGAGAAGGGACGTGCAGCACGCGAATACGCTGGCGGGCATGCCGGATGCCGATCTGCACCTGTCCGATGACGTGACCGCCGCGCTGCGCGACGGGCGGCCCGTCGTGGCCCTCGAGTCGACGATCATCTCCCACGGGCTGCCGCGGCCGCGCAACCTGCAGGCGGCGCAGGACTTCGAAGCGCTGCTCCGGGACCGCGGGGTGACGCCGGCGACGATCGCGGTCCTCGACGGTGTGCCGCAGATCGGGCTCGACGCCGACGGCGTGCGGCGGATCGCCGAGGAGGACATGGCGAAGGCGAGCATCCGCGACCTGCCGATCCTGGCAGCGCTCGGCCGCAGTGCCGCGACCACAGTCGCGGCGACGACGCACCTCGCCGCCCGTGCGGGCATCCGCGTGTTCGCCACCGGCGGGCTCGGGGGCGTCCATCGGGGGGCCGCGACGACGTTCGACGAGTCGGCCGATCTCGCCGCGATCGCCGCGCATCCGGTCGCGGTCGTCTCGGCCGGCGTGAAGAGCGTGCTCGACATCGGCGCGACCCTCGAACGCCTCGAGACGCTCTCCGTACCCGTCATCGGCTACCGCACCGACACGTTCCCCGCGTTCTGGCTCGCCGACTCGGGTTTCCCGCTCGACTGGCGCCTCGACTCCCCCGCCGAGGTCGCGGCGGTGCTGCAGGCGGCCGCCGCCGCCGGGTCGGCGACCGGGCTCGTCGTGGCCAACCCCGTCCCGCTCGAGCAGCAGTGGGACCCGGCAGAGCACGACCGAGTGCTCGCGCAGGCGTTCGCTGCGGCGGATGCGGCGAAGGTGCGAGGCAAGGCGGTCACGCCGTTCCTGTTGTCGTTCATCGTCGGCGCGTCAGGCGGGGTGTCCCTCGAGGTGAACCTGAAGCTCGCGTCGAACAACGTGCGCGTCGCGGCGGACATCGCCATCGCACTCGCGGGCTGACGTGCCCACCGTCCTGGTGCTCGGCGATGTGATGAACGACATCGTCGTCCGGCCGCACGGGCCGATCCGCCCCGACACCGACACGCACGCCGAGATCGAGCGGACCGACGGCGGCTCCGCGGCGAACGCCGCGTGCTGGCTCGCCGCGGCCGGCCTCGAGACGATCTTCGTCGGCTGTGTCGCGCACGCCGACGTCGCGCGGCACAACGCGGTGTTCGCGGCCGCCGGTGTGACGGCCGTACTGAGCGGCACGGACGAGCCGACCGGAGCGATCGTGCTGCTCGTCACGGGTGCGGAACGCACGATGCTCACCTCACGCGGGGCGAACGATCTGCTCGGGCCCGAGCACGTCCCGGCCGAGGTCCTCGACCGCGCCGACCACGTCCATCTCACCGGGTACAGCCTGTTGCGCGGCGCTTCGGTGTGGCGGCCGTTCCTGGAGGACCTCGCCTCGCGGGGCATCTCGGTGTCGGTCGACCCGTCGTCGGCGGGGTTCCTCGCCGATCTGGGACCAGACCGGTTCCTCCGGCTCGTCGGCGGGGTCGGCGTCCTGCTGCCGAGCATGGCGGAGGCGCTGCTGCTCACGGGCCTGCCCGCCGGATCCACTGCGGCGGAGGCGGCACACGTCCTGGCGGCAGCGCATCCGTTGGTGGTCGTCAAGGACGGGGCGAACGGCGCCGTCGCGGCGTCGACCGGGCACGAGCCGATCGCGGTCGCAGCCGTGCCGGTCGCCGCCACGGATCCGACCGGGGCGGGCGATGCGTTCGACGCCGGGTTCCTCGCGGCGTGGCTCGCCGGCCGCGGCGTGTCGGCCGCGCTGGACGCCGCGACGGCGACCGCGGCGCGCGCGGTGACGGTCGTGGGCGCCCGTCCACCCGTCTGACGCCCCCAGTTCACGTCTGGTTTGCGCTTCTCCGCCACGCTTCGACAAGGAATGTCCGCTCGTCCGCGTACCATCGGGCGGGCCGACACAGCGAGAGGCTTTCTCATGACGACGGGCGCTCGGAGCGAGCACGAGACCGCAGGCGAGCGCATCGCCGAACATCCGCGGCCTGACCACTTCCTGTTGCACATCAGCGACACGCACCTGCTGCAGGGCGGTGGCCGTCTCTACGACACGCTGGCCCCGGAGGTGTCGCTCCAGCGGATCTTCCGCGATCTCGAGGCATCGGGGGCCCGGCCAGAAGCGATCGTCTTCACCGGCGACCTCGCCGACCACGGCGAGCCCGGCGCGTACCGGCTGCTCCGCTCGATCGTCGACCCGGCCGCCGAGCGCCTCGGCGCCGGGGTGATCTGGTGCATGGGCAACCACGACGACCGCATGGCGTTCCGCACCTCGCTCTTCGACCAGTCGGGCAACAGCCGCCCGGTCGATCGCGTCTACGACGTGAACGGGCTCCGCGTGATCACGGTCGACACGACGGTCCCCGGACACCACTGGGGCTCGCTCGCCGGCGGCCAGCTCGACTGGCTGGCCGAGGAGCTCTCGATCCCGGCGCCCCACGGCACGATCCTCGCGATGCACCACCCGCCGCTGCCCGCCATCCAGGACCTCGCAGCGATCGTCGAGCTGCGCGGCCAGCACGAGCTCGCCGAGGTGATCGACGGCAGCGACGTCCGGTCGATCATCGCGGGCCACCTGCACTTCTCGACGGCCGGCCTGTTCGCCGGCGTCCCCGTCTCGGTGGCGAGCGCCACCTGCTACACGCAGGACCTCACGGCGCCGTCACGGTCGACCCGTCCGCAGAACGGCGGCCAGGCGTACAACCTGGTGCACGTCTTCGACGACCAGGTGCTGCATTCGGTGGTCCCCGTGACGGCGGGGCCGACGCTCTCCTTCACGTCGGTCGAGGAGAGCGAAGCGATCCTCGCGGCGAACGGGGTCCGCATCCCGCCGGCCGTGAACCGTCACGTGCAGATGGCGCCCCGCCCCGACCCGGTCGACGTCGAGCTCGACGCGATGACCCGCCCGATCACCCTGCCGACGCTGCCGCGCTGACCTGCGCCTCGGGCTTCTCCCACGGGCCGGCGACCGGGAAGTAGCGCTGCAGGAACGACCGGACGCGTTTCGCGCGCTCGTCCGGTCCCACCTCGGGGAAGCTGCCGTCGTTCAGGCAGAAGAAGTCGTAGTCGCGGCGCTTCAGCAGCCGCCGCATCAGGCCGAGGCCCTTGACCGTCGTGGTGTCGACGTACAGCACGGACGAGGTCGTGTTCTGCACCGCGCGGCCCGTGAGCAGCGCGTAGAAGTGGTACAGCGAGTTCGTCACCGAGATGTTGGTGGCGGCGCGGAACGTGCTCGCCGCGGTCGCGGCGAACTCGTCGGGGAATGCGCGCTCCATCTCCTCGATGACGCTGACCCGCAACGGCGTCGCCGCGTGCTCGAGGTGTCTCGTCGTCACGCGGCCGAAGCGCTCCCGCAACAGCGCGCGGTTCACCCGCGCCGAGTTCTCGAAGCCGCTGCGGCGCGGGCTGTTCGTGCCCAGCCCGATGCGGGTGTCCGCCTCGATGAACTTGGAGACGCCGCCCGGCGAGAAGAACGCCTCCGGACGCACCGGACGACCGACGAACATGTCGTCGTTCGAGTAGATGAAGTGCTCGGACAGTCCCTGGATGCGGTGCAGCTGGCTCTCCACCGCCATCGAGTTGTGTGTCGGCAGCACGGTCGGGTCGGCGAAGAACTCCTCGCTGCGGACCACCTTCACCTTCGGGTGTTCCGCGAGCCAGGCGGGCCTCGCGGAGTCCGTCGCGATGTAGATGGTGCGCACCCACGGCATGTTCGCGTGCACGGCACGCAACGCGTACCGCAGTTCGTCGATCTGGCGGAACCGCGCATCCGAGTCGTCGCCCTCGCCGACCACGTAGCTCGCCATGCGGCGCGCCCGCGCCCGCTGCCACTCCACGTCGGTGCCGTCCACCCACGAGAAGACGATGTCGATGTCGAACGTGATGTCGGATGCGTGGTCCGCGAACATGTCGGCGATCGTGCGCCACTCGCGCCCGAAGCGGGTGACGGTCTCGTACTCGACCTCGGCCGCGACGAACCGGCGCCTCGTGAGCGCGTTCGGGACCGGAACACGGATCTCCGCGCCGCTCGTGACCCAGAACTCCAGATGGGGCGCGCTGTCCTCGCCGGTGTGCAGCACGCCCGCGGCATCCGCCCTGGGACGGAAGAGGCGCAGCAGCCGGGCATCCGGTCGCGCGCTGAGCTCGCCGTCGGCGATCAGCACCGGCTCCCCCCGCGGGCTCAGGTCGCGCGGGCGGAGCTCCTGGCTGTAGAGCGGCTCGGCCGCCGCGGCGGCCGTGAGCGCGCGCAGCACGTCGACGCGACGCTCCTCGCCGACCGCGAGCACCGGCCGATCGCCCTCACCGCGGACGAGCAGCACCTCGATCCCCGCTCGTTCGAACGCGTCGGCGATCAGATCGATGTCCGCGATCGTCGCCTCGGCCGGCGTCTCCCTGTCGTTACGGATCGCGAGGGTGCCGTCGACCTCCACCACGTCGCTGCGAGCGCGCACGCGGGCAGCGGGCGACGGCAGCAGCCGTGACCTCGTACGATCGTTCGCCATCGTCGCCTCCGTGTGGTCGTCGCATTCGCGTAGGCGGTGCGGGTCAGCGCCTCGGGCGCAGAACACCAGGCTTGGGATTTTACCTGGTCGAAGCCTGATCCTCGCCGAGAACCGGCCGCAGCGCGTCGGCCCACTCCGCGTAGCCCGCCGGACCGAGGTGCAGCCGGTCGTCCGAGAACCGCGCGGCCAGCTCGCCGTCGTCGTCGGCGAACCGCGTCCAGAGGTCGACGAACTCGGCCTTGACCGTCGCCGCGAACTGACGCAGGTGGATGTTCACCTCGCGCACGTCGGCGGCGCGCTCGCGCTCGCGCGGCAGGACGGACTGGATGATGATGCGCGCATCGGGGCAGTCCCGGTGCAGGGTCACCAGGATGTTCTCCATGCCCCGCACGGTCTGCTCCACCGTTGCGCGAAGGGCGAGGTCGTTGGTGCCGGCCATGATGACGATCGCGGCCGGGTCGAGCTCCGTGACGTCGCCCAGCCGCTCGAGGATGTCGCCGGTGGTGTCACCGCTCGCACCGGCGTTCACGACCGTCAGTTCGGGGAATTCGGCGGCCCAGTCGCCGCCCGCCGTGAGGCTGTCGCCCAGGAAGACGACGGGCCGGACCGCGCCGGCGGGGCCGTCGGCTTCGTGCTGATCGTCGAGGGTCACCCTTCCACGCTACGGCGCGGGTGCGTCCGCGGCAAACGCCGGGGCCCGCCGACTGCCCGGGTGCGCGACCTACACTCGAGGACCGTGACCGCCAACCCGCCGACTCCCGCGTCCATCGCCGCACTCATCGACCACGCCGTCCTGAAGCCCGAATTCACGTCGGCCGACGTGCAGCGCGAGCTCGCGATCGCCGCGGAATGGGGTGTGTTCAGCGTCTGCGTGCGCCCGTCGGACATCGCGACGGCGGTCAGCGGTCTGGCGGGGACCGGGGTGGCGACCGGGACCGTGATCGGCTTCCCGCACGGCTCGACGTCGACCGCGGCCAAGGTCGCGGAGTCGGTGCGGGCGCTGGCCGACGGCGCGACCGAGCTGGACATGGTGCTGCGGATCGGCTCGCTGCGCGGCGGCGAGATCGCGGCGGTCGAGGACGACATCGCGGCCGTGGTGGCCGCCGCTGACGGGCACGTGGTCAAGGTGATCCTCGAGACCGTGTTCCTCACGGACGCGCAGATCATCGCCGGCTGCCAGGCGGCCGAGCGCGCCGGCGCCGCCTTCGTGAAGACGTCGACCGGCTTCTCGGGCGGTGGCGCGACGATGCACCACCTTTCCCTGATGCGCGGGTCCGTTTCGGCTGCAGTGAGGGTCAAGGCGTCGGGGGGTGTGCGCGGACTGGACACGGTGCTCGAGATGCTCACCGTGCCGGTGGACCGCTTCGGCACGAGCGCGACCGCCGCCATCCTGACCGACGCCCGCGAACTCGCTTCGACGGGCGCCGCGGCGGGTCGCGTCGACGCCACGTCCTACTGACCCCCTGACCAAACGACGGCCTTTCGGCGGATTCGGGCGCGAAACAGGGGCCTGACCGACGCTGCGGCCGCTTTCACCGTCGTTTGGTCAGCACGCCGCGTGCCTGGATGCGGGGCGCGTCGCGCGCCTCGGGTGCGCGGCTCATGTGGGCAGGACGGCCTGTTGTAGGCCGAACGACGGCCAATCGTGATGCGGCGGCGATCAGGGCCCTGTTTCGGGCCGTCCGGCGCCGAATGGCCGTCGTTTGGAAAGGGGAGGCGGGTCAGGCGAGGGACATGCCGCGCACCAGCGCGACGTCGTCGGTGATCTGCGCGATCAGCGGTTCGAGCCCTGCGTAGGCCACCTGACCGCGGATGCGGTGCACGAACTCGACGTCGACCGTGTGCCCGTACAGGTCGAGGGTGGTGTCGAGCACGTGCGCCTCGACCTGCTTCGGCGGTACGCCCTCGAACGTCGGGTTGCTGCCGACCGAGATGGCCGCGGGATAGCGCGTGCGCACCCCGGCGTGGTCCGTGAGCACGCCCGCGTAGACGCCGTCGGCGGGGATGAGACCGTCCGACTCCTGCGCGAGGTTCGCGGTCGGGAAGCCGAGCTCGCGTCCCCGGTGCGCGCCGTGCACCACGGTGCCGCGCACCTGCGGCGGCCTTCCCAGGAGCGTCGTCGCGCGGCCGATGTCGCCGTCGGCGAGCAACCCGCGGATCCAGGTCGACGACACGCGGCGCCCGTCGACCGCGACCCTGGCGTGCGCCTGGACCTCGAACCCGTGTCGCCGGCCCAGCTCGGTCAGCAGCGCCCGGTCCCCCTTGCCGCCGGCCCCGAACCGGAAGTCGTCGCCGATCAGCAGCGCGCGCGTGTGCAGCGCGTCGACCAGGATCCGCTCGACGAACTCCTCGGCCGGCAGCGCCGCGAGCGCCGCGTCGAAGCGCAGGAGCAGGGTCGCCGCGACGCCGAGGTCCTCGAGCGTCTCGAGGCGTTGCGTCATGCCGGTGAGCGGCGGCGGACACCGCTCGGGTGCGAGCAGGGCGAGCGGGTTCCGGTCGAACGTCACGACCGTTGCCGCGAGGTCGTCGCCCGCCGCGCGCTGCAGGTCGGCGATGATCGCCCGGTGGCCGACGTGCATGCCGTCGAACTTGCCGATCGTCACGGCTGACGGCCCGAAGCCGGGCGGCACGCCGCCGGCACCGTCGAACAGCAGCACCGTCAAGCCCCCGCGACGATCCGGCGCTGACTGCGCAGGAACAGGATGCCGAGCACCGGCAGCACCAGGGGCACGAAGACGTAGCCGATGCCGTAGTACGACCAGACGGTGTTCCGCGGGAAGAGGCGCGGGTCGATGAGGCTGAGCGTGCCGACGATGAGCACGAACACCAGCTCGAACGAGATCGTTACCCAGGCCAGGCGGTACCAGAACCGGCCGGGGACCACCAGCGCGACGGTCGCGACGATGTACACCACGGCCGCGAGCGCGGAGAGCAGATAGGCGACGGGTGCGGTGTCGAACCCGGTGATGATCTGCACGCTGGAGCGTCCGGTGGCGGCGAGCGCCATGATCGCGTAGACGACGACGAGCACTCGGCCCGGACCCCGCATCCGGCCCGTCGGGGTGGTCGCGTCGGTCGTCATGGCGCCGACCATTCTCGCAGCCTCAGGTGTGCTGGACGGACCAGATGATGCCCATGCGGACGAGCATCACCGCGACTGCGAGGCAGGCGATGCCGACCACCACCGTGGCCCAGCGGGTGCGCTCCGTGAGCGCCCAGACGACGCCGCCGATCGGGATGAGGGCGGCGGAGATCAGATACGCCCAGAACTCGGCCGGGTTCCCCGACGGCGCGTTGCCCGCCAAGGGCGCGACGACGGCCACCACGATCTGGATCAGGAGCAGGACCTCGACGAGCGCCGCGCCGGCCAGCGAGAGGTCCGAGGGACGCCTGCCGGCGAGGCCGAGCACGAGCGCGAGCAGACCCGCGACGACCGCGACCGCCACCTCGACGGTCTCGTACCAGCCGATCATGACCGGCTCACGCGGGCAGGTTCATGCGCACGCGCGCGACGCCGCCCTCGATGGCGACGAGCCCGATCAGCCGCCCGTCGGGCGCGACCGCCGCGGCGGTCTCCGCGTCCCCGCCCGCGACGGGCGGCCGCCTGCCCTGCGCGAGCGCCTTCGCGGCCTGCTCGTCGACCTGCACGAGCGGGAACAGCCGCCCGGCCGCTTCGGCCGCGGGCAGGATGTGCAACGGCGCCTCGAGTGCCACCGCCTCGCGCACGTCGAACGGCCCGACCTTCGTCCGCCGCAGCCGGGTGACGTGCGCGCCGACGCCGAGCGACCTGCCCAGGTCGCGGGCGAGCGCCCGGATGTAGGTGCCTGCCGAGCACTCGACGATCACGTCGAGCTCGGTGCCGCGGCGGGCCAGCACGTCGAACCGCTTGATCTCGACCGGGCGCGCCTCGAGCTCGACGGGCTCCCCCGCGCGGACCAGCTCGTAGGCGCGACGGCCGTCGACGTGCACGGCGCTCACGGACGACGGGATCTGCCTGATCGGCCCGGTGAGTGCCGAGACGCCAGCAGGGACCCGTGACATGACCTCGGCCGTGACCGCGACCTCCGGACCGAGCGGCTCGCCTTCGGCGTCGTCGGTCGTGGTCTCGCGCCCGAGCCGGAACGTGGCCAGATAGGTCTTGTCGAGCCCGGAGAAGTAGGTGAGCAGCCGGGTCGCGCCCTCGACGCCGAGGATGAGCAGGCCGGTGGCGCCCGGGTCGAGCGTGCCGGCGTGGCCGACCCGCCTGGTGCCGGCGAGCCGCCGCACGCGGGCGACGATGTCGTGGGACGTCGGGCCGATCGGTTTGTCGACGAGTACGAGTCCAGGGCCGGTCACCGCACCATGCTCCCATCCCGGGGGCTCACCCGCGGCCCCTACGATCGAGCCATGCGGGTCGGGGTCATCGGTGCCGGCGCCGTCGGCGGCACGATGGCCGCGCTGCTCGACCGCGCCGGCCACGACGTCATCGTCACGGCCAGGGGCGCGCACCTCGATGCGATCCGTGAGCGGGGGCTGCACCTCACCGGCGGCTGGGGCGAGCACCTCGCGCGCATCCCGGCCGCGCAGGTGCTGCCGGTCCCCCCTGAGCTCGCCGTGCTGGCAGTGAAGGCGCAGGATGCGCGCGCCGCGGCCGAGCAGCACGCCCATCTGCTCGCGGGCGTCCCCGTGGTCGTCGTGCAGAACGGGCTGGAGGGCCCGCGGGCATTGCACGACCTGTTGCCGGACTCCCCGCTCATCGGCGGCCTCGCGATGTTCGCCGCCGCCTTCCTCGAGCCGGGTGAGATCGTGGTCACGGGCCCGAATCCCACCGTGCTGGCCGCCGACACCGCATCCGAGGTCGACCTGCGTGCGGCTGCCGGCGTGCTGCGGCAGGCCGTACCCGTCATCACCGGAGCCGATCTCGTGGGCGCCCAGTGGTCGAAGCTGGTGGTGAACACGATGAACGCCGGTCCCGCCATCACCGGGCTGCCGGTGCACGAGGCGTTCGCCTCCCCCGCCCTCCGCCGCGCGATGGCGGCGGCGATGCGCGAGACCGTGCGGGTCGGCCGGGCCGCCGGCGCGACGTTCGGCGACCTCGGGGTCGTCTCGGGGCGCACCATCGACCGCCTCGGCAGCCTGCCCGTGGCGATCGTCGCCCGATTCGTCGTGCCACGGATGGGCGGGGCGACCGGGGGCGCACCCAATCTCGGCAGCACGCTGCAGAGCCTCCGGCGCGGCGTGCCGAGCGAGATCGACCACCTGGCGGGCGGCACGGTCGCCGAGGGCGTCAGGTTCGGCGTCCCGACGCCCGTGAACGCGCGCATCGTCGAATTCGTGCACGCGATCGAGCACGGCGGGCCGTTCCTGACGCCCGACGACGCCGGCAAGGCCCTGCTGCGCTGACCCGCTTCGCGGCTAGACGTCCAGCAGTGCCACGGCGGGCGGGACGCGGCTCGCGCGCCGCCCCGGCGCGACGGAGGCGATCGCGCCGAAGGTGATCGCGCACACCGCGACGGCCGCCATGAACACCGGCGAGATCTCGGGCGGCCCCGCGACGTGCCGCCCGAAGACCGAGACGGCGCCGACCCAGCCGTAGACGATGCCGAGCAGGAGCCCGACGACCGCGCCGGCACTCGCGACGAGCACGCCCTCCGTGAGCAGCATCCGGCGCGCCTGGCCGCCGGTGAATCCCACCGCGCGGAGGACCCCGAGTTCCCGCCTCCTGTGCAGCACCGAGATCGCGAGCGTGCTCGCGAGACCGATGGCGGCGACGATCACCGAGAACGAGGTGAGCACGTCGACCACCGTCAACAGCCCGCCGACGGCCTGCTCGCCCTGCGCGGTGGATGCGGCGCCGCCGGCGAAGCTCCGGAACGCGCGGATCATCATGAGTCCCGCGACCTGGAACATCGTCAGGACGGTGACTCCGATCGTCACGGCGAGCACGGTCCGCGCGGTGCGCACCGATTCGAGGCGCAGGTTGGCCGCTGCCAGGCGCGTCGATGCGGTCGCGGGCAGGACCCGCGCGAGCAGGACGACCACCGGAGGCAGGATCACGGGAGCGGCGGTGATCACGCCGGCGATCGACACGACGCCCCCGACGAACGCGACGAGCACGCCGGCGGGCGTCACGTATCCGGCGGCGGCGCCGAGTGCCAGCAGCGCGGCGCCGATCACGATGAGGACCGTCCCGGTGACGACGCGGCGACGCGTCACCGCCTCGGGCTCGCGGCGCCCGGCCGGCAACGACCGGGCGGCCTCGGCCGGTGACACGAGCGCGACGTCGCGGACTCCGGTCCGCGCCGCGAGCACGGTGGCGACGGTGCCGCCGATGAGTGGCACGAGCAGGAGCTGCGCGTTCCATTCGAAGTCGAGCGTCGTCGCCGCCGCCGCGGCCGCCAGTGCGAGGCCAGCGAAACCGAGCGCGATCCCGACCGCGATGCCGACGACGGCCCCGGTGATGCCGACGGCGGTCCCGTCGAGCAGCGCGGTGCGGCGCACCTGCTTCGCCGTCGCGCCGAGCAGTCGCAGTGTGGCGATGTCGCGGATGCGCCCCGCGTAGACCGCGGCGAACGTGTTGCCGACGACGATCACGGCCACCACGACGGCGACGCCGAGGAACACGGCGCCGACCGACCCGAGCGCGACGGCCCCGGAGCCCTGGTCCATGCCCGCGCGCTTCGACACCACGACGGCCACCGAGATCGCCTCGATCAACAGCACCGCGAACGCCGAGACGACCGCGACGACGGCGATGCTCGACGCGTACCGGCCGGCCGAGGAGCGCAGTTCCCGGAGCGCCCAGGCCCTCATCGATCCGCCCCCGCGCGCACCTGAGGCTCGACGGCCCGCGACTCGTCGCCGACGACGACCCCGTCGGCGAGCCGCACGATCCGATCGGCCCGCGCGGCCGCCTCGGCGTCGTGCGTCACCAGGACGACCGTCTGGCCGGCGTCGCGCACGATCGCGGCGAACAGGTCGAGCACATCCGCGGCCGACGCCGAGTCGAGGCTGCCGGTCGGCTCGTCCGCGAAGACCACGTCGGGCCGGGTGGCGAGCGCCCTGGCGATCGCGACCCGCTGCTGCTGGCCCCCTGACAGCTCGGCGGGCCGGTGGCCTCTGCGCGGTCCGAGGCCGAGCCGGTCGATGAGCTGGTCGATCCAGCGCTCGGTCTCCGTATCCGGTCTCGTGCCGGCGAGCAGGAAGGGCAGGCGGATGTTCTCCGCCACGTCGAGTGCCGGCAGCAGGTTGAACGCCTGGAAGACGAAGCCCATGCGCGAGCGCCGCAGCCGGGTCAGAGCGTCGTCGCCCAACCCGCTGAGTTCGACGTCGCCGAGCACGACGCGGCCGCTCGTCGGCGCGTCGAGGCCCGCCAGCACCTGCAGCAGCGTGGACTTCCCGGACCCGGACTTGCCCATGATCGCGGTGATGCCGCCGGTCGCGATCTCGAGATCGACGCCGCGGAGGGCCGAGACCTCGGTCTCCCCCGAGCCGTAGGTCTTGACGAGGCCGAATGCCGCGAGCGCGACCGGGACGGATGAGGACTGCACCATGGCGTCGACGCTACGGATGCGGCGCCGTGCGCACATCGGCCGCGCGGACGAACCATCGGCCCGCGCGGTCGTGCCCCGCTCATCCGATCGGATGAGCACCGCGAGCCGGCCCGACGACACCGGCCTCGTAGGCGAGCACCGCAGCCTGCACGCGATCGCGCGCGCCGAGCTTCTCGAGCACATGCGCCACGTGCGTCTTGACGGTCGCCTCGGCGAGGTGGAGACCTCGAGCGATCTCCGCGTTGGAGCGCGCGGCGGCGATCTCCAGGAACACCTCGTGCTCACGAGCGGAGAGTGTGGCGATCCTGGCGAGGGCCGCACGGTCGAGGGCGACGGGCGCCGCGAGCAGCGGGGCGACGTGATCGAGCAGCCGCCTGGTCATGCCGGGTTCGATGACGGCGTCCCCGGCGTGCACGACCCTGACGGCGTCGAGCAGCTGCTCGGGGCGCGCGTCCTTCAGCAGGAATCCGCTGGCGCCGACCCGGATGGCCCGCAGCACGTACTCGTCGAGGTCGAATGTCGTCAGCACGACGACCTTCGGGTGCGGCCCCGAGCGCGCGAGCAGCCGCGCCGTCGCCTCCAGGCCGTCCATCCGCGGCATCCGCACGTCCATCAGCACCACGTCGACGGCGGTCGTCGCGAGCGCGGCGAGCGCCGCGTGCCCGTCCTGCGCCTCGACCGCGACGACCATGTCGGGTTGCGAGCGGATCAGCATCGCGAGCCCGTGCCGCACGAGCGCCTGGTCGTCGACCAGGGCGACGCGGATGGGGACCGTCATCGCGTCGCGCCGGTCGGCAGGACGGCGTGCACCCGGACTCCGCCGTCGGGCGCGTCGGCGACCTCCAGGGTCCCGCCGTACAGGGCGAGCCGGTCGCGCATGCCGTCGATGCCTCGGCCGCCGCCGCGCCCGCCGGCGAGGCCGGGGCCGTGGTCGCGGACCGTGAGGTCGGCCACGTCGTCCTGCCAGGCGAGCCGGACCTCGGCCCGGGCGCCGGCGCCCGCGTGCTTCATGACGTTCGTCAGGCTCTCCTGCACCACCCGGAACATGACGAGCGCCGCGCCCGCCGCGAGCGCCGCGGGGGGCTCGCCGTGCCGTTCGAAAGCCACGTCGACGCCCGCCTGCCTGACCTGACCGACGAGCGGCTCGAGGTCGTCCAGCGTCGGGGCCGGGGCCGTCGGGGCGTCCCCTTCGTCGTGGAGCACGCCGAGCAGCCGCCGCATCTCGGCGAGCGAGTCGCGAGCCGTGTCGCCGATCACCTCGAGCGCGGTGGATGCGGGGCCGCCGCCGTCCCCCGCGAGGAACCGTGCCCCGTCGGCCTGGCGCACGATGATCGAGAGCGAATGGGCGACCACGTCGTGCATCTCGCGAGCGATCCTGGCGCGCTCGGCCGCCGCGGCGATCGCGTGTTCCTGGTCCCGCTCGTACTCGAGGGATGCGGCGCGGGCGGCGAGCGCGCGGCGCTCGGCCAGCCGGGACCTGGTGACGTCGCCGGCGAGCCACGCGGCGACCACCATCGACCAGCCCAGCACGGCCACGACGACGATCTCCGTCGGCGGCGAGGTCGCGCCGTTCCCCGTCATGGCGGGGTAGCGGATCGCCAGGACACCCATTCCCGCGACCCCTGCGGCGAGGCCCGACCGTGACGCCCACCGGGGTGCATGGGCAGCGAGCGACGCGATCACGACGAGGACCGCCAGGTCCCCCGCCACGACCTGGACGGCGAACACGAGCTGGAACACACTCGTCAGGAGCACGACCCCCGCGGTGAGCAGCGGATGGGAGCGGCGCAACGCGATCGGCGCCACGAGCAGGGCGCCGAGCGCCGCGAGGCCGAGCACGCCGAGCTCGCGCGCGAAGAGGCCCACCAGCAGGTAGGGGCCGACCGTGACCACACCGAATCCGACCGCGATCGCCGCATCGACTGCCCGCGTGTGCGCCGCGAGCCATCGGTACACACGCCGCTCGTCGGTCCCGTGTTCGCTCATCGACGCGAATCTAGGCGAACGGGGCCGCCCGGACATCGGCCGTCGGGATGAGGGCTAGCAGGAATCGGCGAACGTGCGACGCGGATGCTCCGCGTCGGTCGCGTCGACATCGGCGTTGGCCCGCCGCTTCGGGTCGACGTCGTGCAGGTAGCGCTTGCCCTCGTCCCAGTCGGCCCCGCCCTTCGGTGCGGTCTCGTCGAGCGGTGAGTTCAGCCAGATCGACGAGTGCCAGATGCCGACGAGGTCGGGGGCGAGCAGATACCGGCCGCTGACGACCAGCACCGAACGGTCGCCGGCGGCGAGCGCCGGATCGACCACGTCGATCGCGTCGCCGTTGCGGTACGGCCCGAGCACCCCGGTGCGGAACGCAGCCACGTCGTAGCCGTGCCCGGCGCGGTAGGCCGAGAACGCGAGGGCGGCGGCGTCGACTCCCGCGTGCCGGATCGCCGCGGCCAGATCGCGCCCGAAGGCGGTCGTCCGCTCGTCGTCGAACCCGTCGACGCCGATCAGGATGCGCCCCCTCGGGAACGCGTCGAGCACCTCGGTGCCCAGTTCATCGATGACGTCCGCGCGGAGCGGTGCCCATCTCGCCATGCATCGAACGATAGTCATGGTTCCCCGGTGCGCGGTGCGAGCGTGGTGGGACGATCGCCTACGGTCGTGCCGTGGATGCGCTCGCGGTCGTCGGCTGGTACCGGGCGAACGCCCGCGACCTGCCGTGGCGCCGGCCCGGCTTCTCGGCATGGGGCACGCTGGTGTCCGAGTTCATGCTGCAGCAGACGCAGGTCGTCAGGGTGGTGCCGATCCTGACGGAGTGGCTCGCCAGGTGGCCGACGCCCGCCGACCTGGCGGCGGCGCCGCCCGCAGAGGTGCTGCGGGCGTGGGGCAGGCTCGGCTACCCGCGCCGGGCGCTCGCGCTGCACGCGTGCGCGGAGGCGATCGTCGAGCGTCACGGCGGCGTCGTGCCGGAGGACGTGTCGTCGCTGCTCGAGCTGCCCGGCGTCGGCGACTACACCGCGCGCGCGGTCGCCGTCTTCGCCTTCGGCCACCGGCATCCGGTCGTCGACACCAACGTGCGACGGGTCATCGCCAGGGCGGAGCTCGGCGTCGCGCAGCCCGCCGCGCCGAACGCACGTCGCGACCTGCCCGCCATGGCCGCGCTCCTGCCATCCGACCCGGTCGACCAGCGCGATTTCAACGCCGGGATGATGGAGATCGGCGCGATCGTCTGCGCCCGAAAGCCACGCTGCGGCGAGTGCCCGCTCGCCGACACCTGCGCGTGGCGGGCCGCGGGCTACCCGCCGGGCGAGCCCGCGAGGCGGCAGCCGCGCTTCGAGGGCTCCGACCGGCAGCTGCGCGGGCGGGTCATGGCGGAACTGCGCGCGTCCGACATCCCGGTCGGCGACGACGAGATCGTCGGTGTCGTGCCGGACGCGGACACCCGCTCGCGCATCCTCGCCGGGCTGGTCGCCGACGGCCTCGCCCGACGCACCGACGACGGGTACTCGCTGCCCTGAACGGGCTCAGTCGCGCTCGATCTTGCGCACGGTGAACGCCGCGGCCGTGAAGACCGCCGCCCCGGCGATCTGCGCGACGATCCACGCTTCTCCTGCGAAGGGGAACGGCCAGATCGGGTTCCAGAGCACCGCGATCGCCACGAGCGGCGGGATCCACCACCAGTGCTTCGCTTGATAGGCGAACCACGCGACGATCAGCGCCAGGATGGCGACCGCGTACTCGACGATCACGAACGACGTCGTGCTGATCAGCGCGAGTCCGACGAACAGCCCGATCGCGCCCAGCAGGCCGGGCGCCAGCGCGTTGCGGTTGACCGACTGCCCGTACCGGGCCTCGCGCGCCGTCAGCTGGCGCGCCGACGCGCCCCCGGCCGCCCGGCGGGCGCGCCGGTTCACGTCAGCCACGGAGGGGTCTAGTCCTCGTCCTCGTCGCGGGGCTTCACGTACGGGTCGGGGTCCCCGGCGTACGCAGCGCCCTGCGAGAGCGCGCTGACGGACTGGTCGCGCTCGCGCGCCTCCGCGAGCAGTGCCGCGACGTGCTCCGCGTTCTCGGGGATCGCGTCGGGGATGAACTCGAGCGTCGGCGTGAGGCGCGTGTGGATGTTCCTGCCCACCTCGGTGCGCAGCAGCCCGGTCGCGGCCTTCAGGGCGGTGTACGAGTCCTCGCGCTCCTGCTCGGTGCCGTACACGGTGAAGAAGATCGACGCGTGCTGCAGGTCGCCGGTCATGCGGACGTCGGTGATCGTCACGAACCCGAGGCGCGGGTCGCGCAGGCCCTTCTCGAGGCGCTTGGCGACGATCTCCTTGACCCTGTCGCCCAATTTGGCAGCGCGTCCGTGATCAGCCATTGCCCTACCTCTCCCTGCCGAAACGCGGTTCAGGAGATGACTCCTGAAAATCGCGCGGATCAGGATGAAACACCGGCACGCAGCCGATTTCATCCTGATCCGCGCTCAATCTCCTGAACGGCGATTTGGGGCGCCGCTCAAGGGTGGTGCTACGCGCGGACCTTCTCGCGGGTCTCGATCGTCTCGATCTCGTCCCCGATCTGGATGTCGTTGAACCGACCGAGGCCGATACCGCACTCGAAGTCCGTCCGGACCTCGGTGACGTCGTCCTTGAAGCGGCGGAGCGAGTCGATCGCGAGGTTGTCCCCCACGACCACACCGTTCCTGATCACGCGCGCCTTCGCGTTGCGCGTGATGGTGCCGCTGCGGACGATGACACCCGCGATGTTGCCGACCTTGGACGAGCGGAAGATCTCGCGGATCTCGGCGAGGCCCGACTGGACCTCCTCGAACTCCGGCTTCAGCATGCCCTTCAGCGACTGCTCGATGTCCTCGAGCGCGTTGTAGATGACCGAGTAGAAGCGGATGTCGACGCCCTCGCGAGCGGCACGCTCGCGCGCCTTCGCATCCGGCCGCACGTTGAATCCGACGATGATCGCGTTGTCCACGGTCGCCAGGTTGACGTCCGACTCGGTGACCGCACCCACACCGCGGTGGATGATGCGCAGCTGCACGCTGTCGTCCACGTCGATCTTGAGCAACGACTCCTCGAGTGCCTCGACGGCACCGGAGACGTCGCCCTTGATGATGAGGTTGAGCGAGTCGACCTTGCCCTCTTCGAGCGCGCGGGTGAAGTCCTCGAGCGAGATGCGCTTGCGGGCCTTGGCCAGCTGGGCGTTGCGCTCGACGGCTTCGCGCTTCTCGGCGATCTGCCTGGCGGTGCGGTCCTCCTCGGTGACGAGGAAGGTGTCACCGGCGCGGGGCACGGTCGAGAGACCCTGCACCTGAACCGGCCGCGACGGGTACGCCTCGGTGACGGTGTCGCCGTTCTCGTCGACCATCGCCCGCACACGTCCGTATGCGGTGCCGGCCACGATCGCGTCGCCGACGCGCAGGGTGCCCGACTGGATGAGGACGGTCGCCACGGCGCCACGGCCCTTGTCGAGCCTGGCTTCGATCGCGACACCGCGGGCCTCGCGGTCCGGGTTCGCCCGCAGGTCGAGGCCGGCGTCCGCGGTGAGGATCACCGCGTCGAGCAGGTCCTCGATGCCGATGTTGTTGCGTGCGGACACGTCCACGAACATCACGTCGCCGCCGTACTCCTCGGCCACCAGACCGAACTCGGTCAGCTGCTGCCGGATCTTCGCCGGGTTCGCGCCGTCCTTGTCGATCTTGTTCACCGCGACCACGATCGGCACACCGGCCGCCTGGGCGTGGTTCAGCGCCTCGATGGTCTGCGGCATCACGCCGTCGTCCGCCGCGACCACGAGGATCGCGATGTCCGTGACCTCGGCACCGCGGGCACGCATGGCGGTGAACGCCTCGTGGCCAGGGGTGTCGATGAAGGTGATGGCGCGCTCGAGACCCTCGTGCTCGGTCCAGACCTGGTAGGCACCGATGTGCTGGGTGATGCCACCCGCCTCGCCGGCCACCACGTTCGCGTGGCGGATCGCATCGAGCAGCTTGGTCTTGCCGTGGTCGACGTGACCCATGACGGTGACGACCGGCGGGCGGACGACGAGGTCCTCCTCGTCCTCCTCCTCGTCGAGGTCGATGTCGAAGCCTTCGAGCAGCTCCTTGTCCTCGTCCTCGGGCGAGACCATCTGGATCTTGTAACCCAGCTCCTCGCCGAGCACCTGGAAGGTGGCCTCGTCGAGCGACTCGGTCGCCGTCGCCATCTCACCGAGGTGGAACAGCACGGTCACGAGATTGCCGGGGCTGGCGTCGATCTTGTCGGCGAAGTCCGTGATGGACGAGCCGCGACGGAGACGAACGATGGTGCTGCCGTCGCCACGGGGAACGGAGACGCCACCGAGGCTCGGGGCGGTCCGCATCTCGAACTCGGCGCGCTTGGTCCGCTTCGACTTGCGCTGGCGGGACTTGCCGCCGCCCTTGCCGAACGCACCGGCGGTGCCGCCGCCGGGTCCGCGGCCGCGGCCACCGCCACCCGCCGGACGCGGGCCGCCGAAGCCGGTTCCGGCCGGACGCTGGAAGCCGCCTCCGGCTCCCGCCGGACGACCTGCGCCGCCCGGGGCGCCGCCCGGGCGCTGGAAGCCGCCCGGCCGCTGGCCGAAGCCGGCGGGGCGGGTGCCCTGACCGACGCCGCCCGGACGCGGAGCGCCTGGACGGGGTGCTCCCGGACGCGGAGCGCCCGGACGCGGAATGCCGGTGGTGCCGCCCGGACGCGCGCCGGCGCCCTGGCCGGCCGCGGGGCTACCCGGACGCGGCGACGGCCGGCCCATGCCCTGCGATGACGCGAAGGGGTTGTTGCCCGGCCGGGGCTGGCCGGGGCGCGGCTGCGGACGCGGGATCGCGTTGCCGCCGGGGGTCGCGGGTCGGGCGGCCGGGGCCGCGGAGTCGGCCTCGGGCGCGCGGCGCTCGGGAGCAGGTGCGGGGGCCGGTGCGGCCTGGGCCGCGGGACGCACGGCGGCCGGGTTCACCGGCGCGGGGCGCTGCTCGCGCGGCGCGGCGGCGGCGGGCTGGGCCACCGATGCGGGTGCCGCGGGCGCGGGCGCCTCGGCGACGACGGGTCGCGGCGCGACCTGCGGGCGTGCGGGGGCCGGACGGGCCGCCGATCCGGGCGCCGGACGTGCGGGAGCCGCGGTGCCGATGCCGTCGGCGGCGAGCTTCGCCTTCAGCTTCCTGACGACGGGCGGTTCGACGCTCGACGACGGGCCCTTGACGAACTCGCCCATCTCCTTCAGCTTCGCGAGTGCGAGCTTGGTGTCGATGCCGAGATCCGACGCGATTTCGTGGACGCGTGGTTTTGCCACAGTTCTCCTGTCTGGGACCTGCCAGACAGGCAGGCCGTTAATGCGGTGTTGAGCTCATTTCGAGTCGCTCATCGCTTGTCCATATGCCTGTTCCACCTCGAGTGGATGAGCTCGCATGCCGGCGGCTGCGCCGCGGACATCGAGCGGGTTGAAGGGTGCCGACCGAACGTCGGCGGAACGAGTGTACCCGCCCGGCTGCTCCCGTGCGACTGGGAGCACCTGACGGACACCTCTGATTCGCCGAACCGTCGGCGCGGCGCGCGTGTTCCCCGGTGACCGGTCGGCGCGTCAATCCCCTTCGAGGATGCTGTCCGGCTGGATGTCGATCTTCGCGCCCGTCAGCTTCGCGGCGAGGCGGGCGTTCTGGCCCTCCTTGCCGATCGCGAGCGACAGCTGGTAGTCGGGGACGAGCACGCGCACGGCCTTGGTCGACGTGTCGATCATGAACGCGCTCGAGACGCGCGCCGGCGAGAGGGCGTTGCCGACGAACGTCGCGAGGTCGTCCGCCCAGTCGACGATGTCGATCTTCTCGCCGTTGAGTTCGGCGGAGACGGCGCGCACACGCGCACCCAGCTCGCCGATCGCGGCACCCTTCGCGTTGATGCCCGGCTGCTTCGCGCGGACCGCGATCTTCGAACGGTGGCCGGCCTCGCGGGCGAGCGCCATGATCTCGACGACCCCCGATGCGATCTCGGGCACCTCGAGCGCGAACAGCTTGCGGACCAGGGACGGATGCGTCCTGGACACGGTGATCGAGGGGCCTTTCTGACCCCTGGCGACACTCGTGACGAAGACCCGGATGCGTTCACCGTGCGGGTACGTCTCGCCAGGCACCTGCTCCTCGGGCGGCAGGATCGCCTCGACCGTGCCGAGATCGATGTGCACCATGCGCGGATTCGGTCCCTGCTGGATGACGCCGGCGATGATGTCGCCTTCGCGGCCCTTGAACTCGCCGAGCACCTTCTCGTCGCCCAGGTCGCGCAGACGCTGGTTGATGACCTGCTTCGCGGCGAACGCGGCGATGCGGCCGAAGTCGGACGGGGAGCTCTCGGCCTCGCCGATCACCGCGCCCTCGTCGTCGAGCTCGGGTTCGTAGACCTTGATGGCGCCGCTCTTGCGGTCGACCTCGACCCTGGGTCGCGGGGTGCCGGCCGGAGCGTGCTCGGGCTGGTCGGTGTGCTTGAGGTACGCGGTCAGGACCGCCGCCTCGATGATGCCGACGAGCTCGTCGAACGGGATGTCGCGTTCGCGTTCCATCAGCCGGAGGACGGAGAGATCGATCTCCATTGGAGCCTCCACTGTTCGGTTGGATGCGCGTTCCGCTGAACACGCGGAAACGGCGCCGATCAGGCTACCAGGACGGGCCGCGTCACCGCCGCCCGATAGTCTTCGCGCCGGAGGGGATCACTTGACTGC
The DNA here is from genome assembly GCA_963716965.1 of uncultured Actinomycetota bacterium. Classification (GTDB taxonomy): domain Bacteria; phylum Actinomycetota; class Actinomycetes; order Actinomycetales; family Microbacteriaceae; genus Amnibacterium. The sequence goes on from CAVQUZ010000004.1 coordinate 167,335, forward strand.
CACCCGCACCCTGCAGCTGCGTCGCTACCGGATCGTCGACGGGCAGCTCGACGACTTCGTCGACTGGTTCCGCGCGAAGCTCGCGCCGGCCCGTGAGGCGTTCGGCTTCTCGGTCGAGTTCGCGATCGCGGTTCCCGAGGCGTGCCAGTTCGTCTGGGGCGTCAGCGCCGACGGGGACGTGCCGGCGTTCAAGGACATCGACCATCGCTGGCAGTCGTCCGCGGAACGCCGCGCGGTCTTCGACGGCGAACCGGCGCGCATCGCCGACGTCCGCACCGACTTCGTCGACCGGATCGTCTGAGCCGCGCTCGATTCAGCCCGTGACGGTCTCGGTGATCACCGCGGCCGCATCCGCGAACGGCACCTGCGCGCGCTCGCCGGATGCGCGGTCCCACAGCTCGACGAGCCCGTCGGCCAGTCCGCGGCCGACGACCACGATGGTCGGCACGCCCAGCAGCTCCGCGTCCGCGAACTTCACGCCTGGCGACACCTTCGGCCGGTCGTCGACGAGCACCTCGATGCCGAGCTGATCGAGCTCGACCGACAGGACCGCGGCGGCCGTGTACACGGCCTCGTCCTTCCCGGTCGCGACGATGTGCACGTCGTACGGCGCCACCGAGCGCGGCCAGACGAGACCGCGGTCGTCGCGGTTCGCCTCGGCGATCAGGGCCAGGTCGCGCGTGACGCCGATGCCGTACGAGCCCATCGTCACCGTGACCAGCTTTCCGTTCGGGTCCAGGACCTGCAGGCCGAGCACGTCCGCGTACTTGCGACCGAGCTGGAAGACGTGGCCGATCTCCGCGCCGCGCGCGAGCACGACCGGGCCGGAGCCGTCGGGCGCCGGGTCCCCCTCGCGGATCTCGGCGACCTCCGCCGTGCCGTCGGCGATGAAGTCGCGCCCGGCGACGAGGCCGAGCACGTGCTGCTCGTGCTCGTTCGCGCCGGTGACCCACGCGGTGCCGTCGACGACCCGCGGGTCGACGAGGTAGCGGATCCTGGACGCCGATGCGGCGCCGAGCCTCGGACCCGCCGCCGACCACGGGCCGATGTACCCCTTGACGAGCGCGGGGTTCGCGGCGAAGTCGGCCTCGGTGGCGGCCTCGACCTCGGCGGGGAAGAACGCCGCCTCTGCGCGCTTCAGGTCGGCGTCGCGGTCGCCGGGGATGCCGACGACGACGATCTCGCGGGTGCCGTCGAGCGACGTCAGGGCCAGGACGACGTTCTTGAGCGTGTCGCCTGCCCTCCAGGCGCGGCCGTCGGCGCGCGGGTGCCGTTCGTTCACCAGATCGACGAGGGTTGCGATGGTCGGGGTGTCCGGGCTGTCGAAGACGAGCGCCGCGGGCTGGGCGTCGATGGGGACCGCGGGCGGGACGAGCGTGGTGAACGCCTCGACGTTGGCCGCGTATCCGCCCGGTGAGGACACGAACGTGTCCTCACCGACCGGCGTCGGGTTCAGGAACTCCTCGCTCTTCGAGCCGCCCATCGCGCCGGCGTGCGCGGAGACGATCACGTAGGGCAGGCCGAGCCGGGTGAAGATGCGCTCGTACGCGTCGCGCTGGGCCTGGTAGGACGCATCCAGACCGGCGTCGTCGATGTCGAACGAATACGCGTCCTTCATGGTGAATTCCCGGCCGCGCATGAGACCGGCGCGGGGTCGGGCCTCGTCGCGGTACTTGTCCTGGATCTGGTAGAGCGCGAGCGGCAGGTCCTTGTAGGAGCCGTAGAGGTCCTTCACGAGCATGGTGAAGACCTCCTCGTGTGTGGGTGCGAGCAGGTAGTCGGCGTCCTTGCGGTCCTTGAGGCGGAAGATGCCGTCGCCGTACTCGGTCCAGCGCCCGGTCGCCTCGTAGGGCTCGCGGGGCAGCAGTGCGGGGAAGTGGACCTCCTGCGCGCCGGCCGCTGCCATCTCCTCGCGGATGATCGTCTCGACGCGAGCCTTCACGCGGAGCCCGAGCGGCAGCCAGGCGAAGATGCCGGGCGCCTGCCGGCGCACGTAGCCCGCGCGAACCAGGAGGCGGTGGCTGGCCACCTCGGCCTCGGCCGGGTCCTCCCGCAGCGTGCGGAGGAACAGGGTGGACATGCGCGCGACGGACACGGCCCACAACACTACCGGGGGCGCCCCTGCGCCTCCCGGCCCCTCCGAAAGCACTTCAGCAGGACATTTTCTGTTCGGCAGGACATTTCTGCCTCTTATGTCCTGCCGAACAGAAAATGTCCTGCTCAAGTGCTCTCGTGCTCCGGGCGGGGCGGGGCAGGGCAAGCACGGCAGGGCAGGGCAAGCACGTCAGGGCGGGGCGAGCACGGCCGGGCGGGGGCGGCGCTCGGGGCAGGGCGGCGCGGGCTGTGGTCAGGCGGCGGGTCAGGGGGTCAGGGCCGGCTCGCGGCCGAACCGGGCCAGGGCGCCCGCGTACGGTTTCGGCGGCGGCGGCGCGTACTCGTCGCGGCGGCTCGTCGTGAGGCGCAGCGTGACCAGCGACTCGACCAGAGTGACCGCCGCCGTGACCCCGTCGATCGACGGGGACGCCGATCACCGCCGCGATCTCGTCGCAGAACTCCGCCATTCCGGCGCAGCCGAGCACGACCGAGTCCGCGCCGTGCCGCATCACGGCGTCGCGACAGAGCTCGGTCACCGCCCGGCGCGCATCCGAACCGGGCACATCGAGCTCGAGGACGGGGATGTCGCACGCCTCGATGCGACGCACCGATCCGCGAATCCGTACTTGGCGACGAGGTCGCGCGCGGTGCCGATCGTGCGGGACAGCGTGGTGACGACCGCGAACGTGCGGCCGACCAGGGTCGCCATGTGCATGGCGGCCTCCGCGATGCCGACGACGGGCCCCGATGCCAGTTCGCGTGCCGCGTCGAGGCCCGGGTCGCCGAAGCAGGCGATCACGAATCCGTCGAACCGGCCGGCGCCGTGCCCGATCTCCTCGAGGAGACCGGGCACGGCGAGTGCGTCGTCATAGTGACTCTCGATGGACGCGGGTCCCATCGACGGGTTCACCGCCACCACCTCACCGCGGGCGACGGATGCCGCGCACGTCCCGATCGACGCGGTCATCGACGCGGTGGTGTTGGGGTTGATGACGAGGATCCTCATGGGTCAGACGCCGGTGCGCTCGTCGACCAGGCCGTCGGAGATGCCCTCGGTCTCGCCCTCGTGGGTCGGGACCATCGGGCGCATCCGCTCCGCCAGGGCGAAGATCACGAACCCGAGCGCACAGCCGATGAACCAGCCGAAGTTCCCGATGTGCGCGAAGAGCGACAGCAGGATGGTCGGCACGCCCGCCCCGAGCACCGCGATCACCGCGTTGGGGTTGAATCCGTTGCGGTACCAGTACGAGCCCTCCTTGGAGAGGGTGTACATGTCGTCGACCTTGATGCGCTGCTTCGCGGCGATGTAGTAACCGGCGATCAGGATGCCGAACAACGGGCCGATCAGGCTGCCGAGGATGCCGAGCGAGTACTGGATCGCCTGGTCGTTGTTGTACCAGTTCCACGGGGTGAGCAGCACGGAGCCGATGGCGGCGATCATGCCGCCCATCCGCCACGAGATCTTCTGCGGCGAGACGTGCGAGAAGTCGAACGCCGGGCTGATGAAGTTCGCGACGATGTTGATGCCGACGGTCGCGGTGACGAACGTGAGCCCCCCGAGCAGGATCGCGAACGGGGTGTCGATCTTCTGCACCGTCTCGATGGGGTCGGTGATGAGGCCGTGGAAGACCGGCACCGTCGCGGCCGCCGTGACGACGGTCAGGATCGAGAAGAACACGAAGTTCAGCGGCAGCCCGAGCCAGTTGCCGCGCTTGACGGCCGTGAAGCTCTTGCCGTACCTGGCGAAGTCGCCGAAGTTCAGCATCGGGCCGGAGAAGTAGGAGACGACGACCGCAATGGCCCCGATCATGATCGGGATCGACGAGACGAAGTCCAGCTGCTTCGAGCCGAGCGTGAAGTCGAGGTTGCCGATGCCGGCACGCGAGACGAGGTAGATCGCCAGAACGACCATCACGATGTAGACCGCAGGACCGGCGAAGTCGATGAACTTCTTGATCGTCTCCATGCCGGTCCAGAACAGCGCGGCCTGGGCGACCCAGAGGATGGCGAACGAGATCCAGCCGAGCGCGGACAGGCCGAGGAACGACGGCGCGAGCAGACCGTCGGCTCCGGGGACGAACTTCAGCCAGATGATGTTGAGGCTCATCGCGGCGAGGAACGTCTGCACGCCGTACCAGGCGACGGCGATGAGGCCGCGGATGATGGCGGGGATGTTCGCGCCGCGCACACCGAAGATGGCGCGGTTGATCACGGGGTAGGGCACGCCCGTCTTCTGGCTCGGCTTCGCGACCAGGTTCGCGAACACCATCACGATGACGATGCCCACGATGAGCGAGACGAGCACCTGCCAGGCGCCGATGCCGAGCGCGAACAGGCTGCCGGCGGTCAGGTACCCGCCGACCGAGTGCACGTCCGACATCCAGAACGCGAAGATGTTGTACGCGTTCCACTTCTGCTTCGCGAGCGGCGCGAGGTCTTCGTTGGTCAGGGCCGGGTCGTAGCCCGGTTTGATGATGCCGGCGCCCGCGAGATGCGGCTCCTCCGGGATCGACGTCCCGCCGACGGCGGGATCGATGGTGCGCGACATGGATGTCTCCTCGAGTAGGTGGTCCTGGCGTGCCGATGGCATGCCGAAGGCATGCCGCGACGTGCGCGGTGACAGCGGTGACGACCGCCGGTGGATGGATGCAGGAAGTGCCGATGGAGCGACGTGCGACTGCCGCGGCGACCCGGCGCCCAACCGGTGTCTCGCGTTGGAATGAAGCTAGAGCTTCACGACCCCGTGCGGGTTTCGGGCGTGTAACACCCTTATTTCGTCCTGGGCAAGGTGCGTGTCGCTGCCGGATGCGAGAGGCTGGGCAGCATGACCGCCATGGAGCGCGCGATCGAGGGGATCGACCGCCGACGACTCGGCGAACGGCTCCGTGCGCTCCGCACCGAGACCGGGATGAGCTTGAAGGACCTCGCCTCGAAGCTCGAGATCAGCGTCAGCGCCGTGTCCCAGATCGAGCGCGGCGTCATGCAGCCGTCGGTCAACCGCCTGCTCGCGATCGTCACCGCGCTCGGCGTGCCGCTCGCCCGCGTCTTCGACGAGCCGAGTCGAGGCCATGTCGACGGCTCGCGGAGCGGCTACACGCTTGCCAGGTCGGGCGAGATCGCGCCAGTGCGGCTCGAAAGCGGTGTGCTGTACCGGCGCCTCTCCCCCGTCGAGTCGGCCGGCGTCGATTTCTTCGAATCGACGTACCCGCCCGGCTCGACCGGCGGCGAATCCCACGAACTGATCACACACCGCGGCTTCGAGATCGGCACGATGGAACTCGGCTCGCTCACGATCGAATTCGCCGATGAGTCGGTCGTCCTCGGAGCCGGTGATTCGATCACGTTTCCGTGCGAAATCCCTCATCAGATCAGGAACGACGGGCTGACGACCGCGGTCGCGACCTGGCTGATCGTGCATCAGTAGCGCCGCGCACCGCCCGATATGGCGGCGAATTCGCGCCCGGCGACCGAAACAGGAAGAGCCCCGATCGCGTGATGGGGGCTCTTCCTGCACTAGCGGGTTCGGGCCGCTGCCGTTGATTCAGCCTAGGCATGCGAATTCCGCTATTCAATTCGAGAAGGCATTATCCGGACCCCCAATTCGGGGACCGAACGGCGCGCCTGCCGATCCGCGGGGGGCGAATCAGACGGTGACGACCTGCGGTGCCCCGGTCGCCGCCTCTGGGCCCATCTCCTCGGCGAGCCGGTTCGCCTCTTCGATGAGCGTCTTCACGATCTCGCTCTCGGGCACGGTCTTGATGACCTCGCCCTTCACGAAGATCTGCCCCTTGCCGTTGCCCGACGCGACGCCGAGGTCGGCCTCACGCGCTTCGCCGGGGCCGTTCACGACGCAGCCCATGACCGCGACGCGCAAGGGCACGCTCATGCCCTCGAGCCCTGCGGTGACGCTGTTTGCGAGCGAGTAGACGTCGACCTGGGCGCGCCCGCACGATGGGCACGAGACGATCTCGAGCTTGCGCTCGCGCAGCCCGAGCGACTGCAGGATCTGCAGCCCGACCTTGACCTCCTCGACGGGCGGCGCGGACAGCGAGACGCGGATCGTGTCGCCGATGCCCTCGCCGAGCAGGATACCGAAGGCCGTCGCGCTCTTGATCGTGCCCTGGAACGCCGGGCCCGCCTCGGTGACGCCGAGATGCAGCGGCCAGTCGCCGCGCTCGGCGAGCAGCCGGTAGGCCTTCACCATGATGATCGGGTCGTTGTGCTTGACCGAGATCTTGAAGTCGTGGAAGTCGTGCTCCTCGAAGAGGCTCGCCTCCCAGACCGCGCTCTCGACGAGCGCCTCGGGCGTCGCGCGACCGTACTTCTCCATGATGCTCGGCTCGAGCGAACCCGCGTTGACGCCGATCCGGATGGAGACGCCCGCCGCCTTCGCGGCCGCCGCGATCTTGCCGACCTGGTCGTCGAACTTCCGGATGTTGCCCGGGTTCACGCGCACCGCCGCACATCCGGCGTCGATCGCCGCGAACACGTAGTTCGGCTGGAAGTGGATGTCCGCGATGACCGGGATCTGACTCTTCTTCGCGATGATCGGCAGCGCCTCGGCGTCGTCGCGCGACGGCACGGCGACCCGCACGATGTCGCAGCCAGAGGCGGTCAGCTCGGCGATCTGCTGCAGGGTCGCATTGATGTTCGTGGTCGGCGTCGTGCACATCGACTGCACGGAGACGGGCGCGTCACCGCCGACGAGTACTTTGCCGACCTTGATCTGGCGAGACCTGCGCCGAGGCGCGAGCGGTTCGATGGCGGGCTTGGGCAGCCCGATGTTGACAGCTGGCACGGGGTTCCTTTCGCGCTGGTCCGAGCGTATCCGGGATGCCGAGCGCGGCTGCGCGGCGCCGCTCAGCCGGGCAGCGCCGCGCGTGATTCCCAGTCGATGCGGTACCGCAGCTCGGGCCCCATCGTCTTCTCGACGTTCATCGCCCTGAACGCGAGCGGCATGACGGTCCGCATGATGCGCCGCGCCACCGGCCCGGGCGTCTTGGTCGAATTCAGCCGCGCGCCCCGCTTCGCGATGCCCTCGACCCGCGACCGACGGAGCGCCACGTATGCGGCGAACGCGCTCGGCACATCCGCCGAATCCCGCAGACAGCGAGCGAGCTCGATGCCGCTCTCGATCGCGAGCGAGGCGCCCTGGCCCGTGCTGTTCGACGGCGCGTGCACCGCGTCGCCGACGATCACCATCCGCTCGCGGTACCAGTGCGGGACCCTCGGCATGATGTGGATGGCTCCGGTGACGTTGATCTCGTCGGCGGTCACGCCCCTGACGAGCCGCTCGCCCGGTTCGTCGCCGGCGTAGGTCTCGCGGAGCGTGTCGAGCCACTGCTGCGCAGGGATCTCGCGCGCATCGGTCAGGGACAGGTAGGTCGTCGACGGCAGGTTCGCGCCCCACGTGACCGAGCCGTCGAGCTCGGGCCAGTAGAGGTAGTAGGCGCGGCTGCCGAACGCGAAGGTCATCTCCCCCGGCGCGCCGCCGATACCGGGCGTGCGACCCTCGACGCTGAGCAGGCCCGTGTACTGCGCTGCCGGGTTCGCGGGATCGATCAGGCCGCGCACGGTCGAGCGCACACCGTCGGCGCCGATGAGGATGTCGGCGGTCGCCGTCGAGCCGTCGGCGAAGCGAGCGGTGATGCCGTCCGGCCGCTCGTCGACACCGACCAGCCGATTGCCGTACCGGATCGCGACGCCCGCGCCGATCGCGTGATCGTGCAGCACCCGATGCAACTCGTTCCGGTCGACCATGCGCATCGGCTCGACGTCGGCGAGTGCGGGCAGGGCGCCCAGGTCGTGGCCGCCGAGCACCATGCGGGTGCGCCCGATGGGCAGACCGATCGCGCGGACCGCGTCGCCCGCGCCGACGACATCGAGGGCTGCGAGACCGTTCGCCGCGATCGCGAGGCTGCCGCCCTGACCGCCGGTCGGGCCGTCGTAGGCCTCGTGGACGGTCGCATCGATGCCCGCGAGCCGCAGTGCCGCGGCCGTCACGGGGCCGGCGATGCCGCCACCCACGACGAGTGCCGAGATGTTCATGATCCGACCTCTCCTGATTCGTGCCGCCGCCGCCACTCGGCGAGATCGGGCCGGCTGCCGTCGCGGAGATCCGCGATCAGGCCGGCGACCCAGGTCGCTTCGGCGTCGAGCATCGCGATGCCGTACTCGTCCTCCACCAGGAAGAGCCGCGGCACCTGCGTGTAGGTGGCGAGCATCGCCCGCCGGTAGTCGACGGTCGCGCGCAGCTTCGCGAGCCGGATCTCGAGCGCCGCGATCGCGTCGTCCGGGGGCACCGCCGACAGGGAGGAGAGACCGGCCGCGAACGAGGGATGCTCGGCCAGCGGCGTGGCGAGCAGCTCGCGCGTCCATTCGACCATCTCCGCCCAACCGGCGTCGGTGATGCGGTAGATCGTCCGCTCGGGGCGGGCACCGTCGCGCTCGGTGCCGGTGGCTTCGACGAAGCCGTGCTTCTCGAGCGAGGTGACGACCGTGTAGAGCGACCCCCATTTGACCGCCATGTCGTCCTCTTTGCCCTGCTCGCGGATCGTCGTGGCGATCTCATAGCGGTGCATGGGGCGCTGGGCCAGCGTGCCGAGCACGGCGAGGCCGAGCAGGTTGGTGATGGGCCGCGCCACGATGGCTCCTCTCGAGTACTCGTGCACGAATATACGCGCGCGAGTAGTCGAACACCAGCACGGATCCGCGGGTGCCCGGTTCGACGGCGGGACGAACCGTCAGCTCGCGCCGGCGGCCTTCCTGGCGCGGTAGGCGCTGACGTTCATCCGGTTGCCGCAGTTGCCGACGTCGCAGAACCGCTTCGAGCGATTGCGGGAGAGGTCGACCAGCAGCGCGTCGCAGTCGTCGGCCGCACACACCTTGAGTCGGCCGATCTCGTCGAGACGCACGAGGTCGACGAGCGCCATCGCGGTCTCCACGCGGATGCGCTCCGCGAACGGCGCGAGATCGGGCACGGCGTGCAGGTGCCAGTCGAGGTCGTCGTGCCGCACGAGCACCGGCTGCGCCCTGGACTCGGTGAGGACCGCGTTCACGTGCTCGGCGACCTCGTCCCTGGACTCGGTCCAGAAGGCGCGCAGATCGGCGCGCACGGCGCGAACGGCCTCGAGCTCCTCGTCGGTGCGCTCGAGACGACCCGAATACGCCCAGCCGTGGAAGAACTCGGCCACGTCGTCGGGACTGGCCAACTGGTCCGTGCCGGTGTGTGACGCGGTCGGCTCGGTGTTCACGAGCGCCGCGGCGGCTTCGAGGACGGACTCCACGTCATCACTGAACACGATTTGACTCCTGACAGGGGCGAAGCTATTCTGGTCCTGCGTGTCACGAGTGTACTGCATTTAGGTAGTGACATCCGCCCGATCCGGGCATCGTCCTTCGTCACAGACCCAGGCTCCACACGCGGGAAAGTGGTGAACCAACATGAAGCGTGGCACGTGGCTCGGCGTTGCGGTGCTCTCCGCAGCGGCCTTCGGACTCTCGGGCACATTCATCAAGCCGTTGCTCGACGCCGGCTGGAGCCCGGGCGCGGGCAGCATCACGCGCACCGGCATCGCGGCGGTCGTGCTAGCGATCCCGACCTGGCGCGCGCTGCGCGGCAAGTGGTCGGCGGTCCGCGAGCACTGGCTGGCCGTGCTCGTGTTCGGCGCGATCGGCATCGCGGGCACGCAGACCGCCTACTTCACGGCCGTCAGCCGCATCCCGGTCGGCACCGCGCTGATGATCGAGTACCTCTCCCCCATCGTGCTGGTCGTCGCGACGGCGATCTGGCAGCGGAAGTTCCCCGCGGCCCGCGTGATCGCCGGTGCGCTGCTCGCGATCGGCGGCCTCGGTCTGGTGCTCGGCCTGGGCGGCGGGGCAGCGCTCGATCCGGTCGGCGTCTCCGCGGCGTTCATCGCCGCGCTCGTCTGCGCCGTCTACTTCCAGCTGTCGGCGACCGTGCCGGTGCCCCCGCTGGCGCTCACCGGCCTCGGCTTCGTGATCGCCACGGCGGTGTCGGGCGTGCTGGGCGTGACCGGCCTCGTGCCCGTGCAGATCGGCGACTGGACGGTGTCCCTGGCGGGCACGCAGCTGTCCGCGGTCGTGCCGCTGGCCGTCGTCGTCGGCATCGCGACGGTCGTCGCCTACTCGATGGAGGTGACGGCCGCGAGCCACATCGGCGCTCGGGCAGCATCCTTCATCGCGCTGACCGAGGTGCTGTTCGCGATCGTGGCCGCGGCGGTCGTGCTGGGGCAGCTGCCCGGCGTGATGCAGCTCGCGGGCGGTGCCCTGCTGGTCCTCGGCGTCGTGTGCGTGATCTCGCTGCCGGCGCAGCACCACTCGGCGGTCGCCGATCAGCTGGTGCCGCGTGGCGACGAGCGCCGATCGGGCGCATCCGCGCCGTCGGCGAACCCCCCGACGCGCCCGGTGCACGTCGTCTGAGCACACCAAATCACGGAGATCCGGTGCGGATGCCCGTCGGATCGGCATGAACCGGGCGGGAATGACCGGATCTCCGTGATTCGGTGTGTGCGGGAAGGCTAGAAGAGGCTGACCGGGCGCACGATGTCCGCGTAGACGAGCAGCAGGCTCATGCCGCCCAGCAGGATCGCGACCGCGAACGTGAGCGGCATGAGCTTCGCCATGTCGACCGGGCCCGGGTCGCGGCGGCCGAACAGCTTCGCGATCGAGCGGCGCACGCCCTCCCAGATCGCGCCGATCACGTGCCCGCCGTCGAGCGGCAGCAGCGGCACCAGATTGAACACGAACAGCGCGATGTTCAGGCCGCCGAGGATGCCGAACATGCTCGCGACCTTCGCGGCGAGCGACACCTGTGGGTCGCTCGTGATCTCACCGGCGAGCCGGCCGACGCCGACGACCCCGATCGGTCCGTTCGGGTCGCGCTGTCCCGAGCCGAACGCCGCCTGCGCGACGCCGACCAGGCGCTGCGGCAGATCGACGATCACGCCGCCGACCGCGGTGACGTTCTGCCAGACGGCGGGGATGACCGCGGTGACCGGCTGCTGGACGGTGACGTACGTCGGCGAGATGCCGATGAACCCCTCGTCCATGGTCTTCACCGAGCCGTCGGCGTTCCGCTCGACCGTGCCGTTCGCGGCGGTCACGGCGATCGCGTTGCGCTTCGGCGTGACCTGCACGGTCTGCGCGAGGCCGTCCCTGATCAGCTCGACCGAGAGTGCCGTGCCCGATGCGGGCCGGATGAGCGAGGTCAGGTCGGACCACGAGGACACCCGTGTGCCGTCGATCGCGACGATGCGGTCGCCCGCGCGGATGCCGGCCGCGGCCGCCGGCGCCGCCGCATCCGACGGCGTGCACGTCGTCGTGGCGGCCGACGCGGGCACGACGCACTTCGAGACGGCCGAGACCGTGGTCGTGGGCGTGGAGACGCCGAACCCCATGAGCACGATGCCGGTGAACAGGATGCCGAGGAGCAGGTTCATGGTCGGCCCGCCGAGCATGATCACGATCCGCTTCCACACCGGCAGCCGGTAGAACGCGCGGTGCTCCTCGCCCGGCCGGATCTGCTCGGCGCTCGACGAGCGTGCATCGCTGATCATCGAGCCGAAGAACCCGGTCGATGCGGTCCGCCCGCTCGGGTGCGTGCCGGTCGACCCGACGGCGACCGCGAGCTCCTGTTCGCGGGCCTCCCGCGCGGTCCTGGCTGGCGGGAACATGCCCACCATGGAGATGTAGCCGCCGAGCGGCACGAGCTTCAGCCCGTACTCCGTCTCACCGCGCGTGCGGGAGACGATCGTGCGGCCGAAGCCGATCATGTACTGGGTCACCCGCACGCCGAAGAGCTTCGCGGGCACCAGGTGCCCGATCTCGTGCAGACCGATGGAGATCGCGAGGCCGGCCGCGATGACCACGACCCCGATCAGGTACAGCAGCACGGTCGACACCCGCGACATGGTACGTCGGTGGACCCGCTGCGCTGCGAGCCGCCGTGGCCAGGCGCCTTATGGAATGCCATGAACGCCCGGCGGTAGCCTTCCGCCATGCGGGCGCGGGACAGCGATGCGGACGCGGTGTTCCGCGACATCGTCGCCACTTACACCGAGGTGCCGGACATGACGAGCAAGCGGATGTTCGGATCGACGGCCCTGCTCGTCGACGGCCACATCGCCGCCTTCGTCGAGGCGGGCGGGCGCCTCGTGGTGAAGCTGCCGATCGAACGCGTCGCCGAGCTCGACGCGTTCGGGGAGCCGATGGTGATGGGCGGCCGCGCCATGAAGGCGTGGTTCGCGCTGCGGCGCGACCCCGACCTGGACTGGTTCGCGCTCACCGCAGAGGCGGTCGCGCACGTCAGGGCGTTCCCGCCTTCGGAACAACGGCGCAGGTGAGATCGGACGGCGCGAGCGCGCTCGCCCGCTTCGCGCCGCTCGCGCCGCAGTGGCTCGTGCAGGTCGTGGCGCAGAAGCCCAATCCGGTGCCGTGGCCGGACATGGTCCGCGCGGCCTGCTCGATCGGGGTCCCCCTCGCCGTCGGACTCGCGGCGGGCCTCGGGCCGGCGACCGGATTCGCGGCGATGGGATCCCTGGTCGGCGCGTTCGGCGACGCGGGCGGCCGCTTCAGCGCGCGCTTCACCCGCGCGGGCTTCGGCATCGTCGCCGGCGCGATCGGCCTGCTCGCCGGGCGTCTGCTGCTGACGCACGGGCCGCTCCTCGCGGTCCCGGTCGTCGGACTGTTCGCCGTGCTGTCGGCGCTCGTGAGCAGCATCTCCGCTCCGCTGTCGTTCGCGGGACTCCAGCTGCTGCTGTACCTCGCGATCGCGAGCGGTCCGGCGCAGCTCGAGCCACCGCTCCTGCTGCTCGGGCTCTTCGCGTCGGGGGCCGCGTGGTCCGTCCTGCTGTCGCTCGTGCAGTCCGTGGTGCTGCCGTCGCGCGACGAGCCGGGCAGGGCCCTGGTCGCCGTGCTCGACGACCTGATCGCGCTGCTGCGCGCGCTCGACGAGCGCGCGGCGCCTCCCGGCCTGCTCGAGAAGGTGCTGCCGTGGCGGCATCCCGCCCCGCCGCCCGACCCCGCACTCGACGCCGGTCGCAGCCTGCTGAGCGCCGCCATCGGCCGCGCCTACGACGCCGTGGCCACCGCGAGGGCCCACTCATCGGGCAGACGGAGCGACCTGCGCCGGATCAACGCGATGCTCGCGGCCGCGACCCGCCTCGCCGCGGTCGCCATCGACACGGCGCGCACCCACCCGGAACAGGTGGTCGCCGCGATCCCCGACATCGTCGCCCTTCGCGACCGCATCGCCGCGGGCGAGTGGCGCGCCCCGCGAAGACCCGTCACCTCGACGTCGCCGGTGATGCGCGCGCTCGACCAGCTCGACCGGGCGGGCGAGTCGCCCGCGACGGCCGCCATCCCGACCGTGCGCCGCCGGCGGCCCCTCGGCGAGCTGCTGACGGGCTCGCGGACCTGGCTCTTCGCCGCCCGCCTCGCGATCACGCTGATGGTCGCCGAGGTGGCGCAGCAACTGCTGCCGATCGCGCATCCGTACTGGGTGCTGCTCACCGCTGCCGTCGTGCTGAAACCCGACCTGGGCTCCGTGTTCGCGCGCGGGGTGCAGCGCACGGTCGGCACGATGATCGGTGTCGTGCTCGGCGCGGGCGTGCTCGCCGTGGTGCCGGCCGGCCCGCTGCTGCTGATCCCGGCGACCCTGTTCGCGTTCCTGTTCCCGTTCGGGGCGAGCCGCAACTACGGCATGCTCGCCGTGTTCGTCTCGCCGCTCGTCCTGCTGCTGACGGATCTGGGTGGCACGGGGACCGCCGGCGTCGCCGCGAGCCGGCTGCTCGACACCGCGATCGGGGCCGCGGTCGTGCTGCTGGTCGGCTACCTGCCGTGGCCGACGACGTGGCGGACCGACCTGGAGCGGGACGTCGCTGCCGCGGCGGATGCGCTCGCCGGCTACGCGGAGGCCGGCTTCACCGGCGACCCGGTGACGGTCGTGCCGGCACGACGACGGGCGTTCCGCGCCGTGGCGGATGCGCGTGCCGAACTCCAGAGCGCCCTGGCGGAGCCGACCAGGCGGGCGCGCCAGGCATCGGCCTGGTACCCGCTCGTGAGTCAGCTCGACCGGGTCGCCGACTCCCTGCGCGACGCGTCGATCATCGAGTCGCGGGTGACCGCCGAACCGATCGGCGACGCGCCGCGCCAGGTCGCGGCGGCGCTGCGGGAGTTGGCCGGCGCGATCCGGCACGGCCGCACGCCCGCGGCACTGCCACTGCCGGACAGGGGCGCCCTCGCGGATGCCGCCGAGGACGTCGCCGCCGCACGACGGATGATCGTCGGGCCGGGCGGCGACCGGGACTAGCGCGGCAGCCACTCCGGCACGAGCGCCTCGTTCCAGGCGCGGATCTGGGCGCGGTGCTCGCGCCACGCGCCCCACACCGAAGCCGCCCACTCGCGCGCGGCCGCAGCCAGCGCATCCGTCCCCACGTGCGGCGCGAGGTGCCGGTACGTGAGCGCCCCGGACAGATCGGGGCGCGGCAGCGGCGTGAACAGGCTGGGGTGGTCGCGCATCATCGCGGTATGCAGTCGCGGACCGAATTCGACGTCCACGCCGACCTCGAAGACGAGGTCGAGGGTCATGAGGCCGAGCGCCGTGCTCTGCACCGCCCTGCGACTCGCGGTGGACGGATGCTGCGCCGCGTAGGCGTCGACGACGTACTGGCGGCGAGGCACGAGCGAGGGCGTCTCGTAGAACGCGGCGGAGATCGTGCCGAAGTCCCTGGCGCACTCCCCCGTCGCGTCGAGGTCGCGCGGCGGCTCGAGGCCCGTCGACTCGTGCACGAGACCGCAGCCAGGGCACGCGATCGCCGTCATCGGTGCCGCCAGAGTTCGTCGACCCAGCGCTCGACCGTGCCGTGGTGATCGGACCACGCGGCCCAGCAGGCGTGCGGCCACCCGGCGACGAGCGCCGCCCGCGCGGAGCGGTCGGTCCGGCTGATCGCCGGCGCGGTGATCGGGCCGAGGTCGGTGGGCGGCTCGAGCAGCGGCCAGTCCGGCAGCCCCATGCGGGCCAGCACGTGCTCGCTGGCGCGCTGCCTGGCGAGCGCGAGTGCACGGCCCTGGACGCCGCGTTCGTGCAGGCACAGCGCGAACAGGTGCACGCCGACCGACTGGCGCTGCCGGCGGTCCGACTCCGCACCGCCTGGATGCTGCACCGCGTAGCAATCGACGGAGGAGTACCCCTGGGGCGCCGGCGCGGAGTACCAGGCGGCGCTCACCTCGCCGTACATCCGCCAGCACGCGGGTGCCGCGCGCATGTACGCGTGCGTCGGCCCGTCCTCGAACGGCACGACGGCGCCGCAGTCGCAGCGGACCGGACCGAGCGCCTGCTCGCGCGCATCCATGCCCAGCAGCTTGGCACCCTGCGGCGGCCATCATGGGCGGATGGACTCGCTCGCGCGGCACAACGAATACGAACTCGGCGCTCTCGACGTGGGTGAGGTGGACGCGGATCCGCTGGTGCAGCTCGCCGCGTGGCTGGGGGCGGCAGAGGCCGCAGGCATCACCGAGCCGAACGCGATGGTGCTCGGCACGGTCGCGGACGGCGGCCGGCCGAGGTCGCGCACGGTGTTGCTCCGCGGGATCGTCGACGGCTCCTTCGAGTTCGTGACGGATGCACGGTCGAGGAAGGGCGCCGACCTCGCGCTCGATCGGCGCGCGTCGTTGGTCTTCCCCTGGTACGCGCTGCAGCGGCAGGTGCTCGTCGAGGGCGTGGCGCGTCCCGGGCCGGCCCGGCTGTCGGACGACTACTGGTCGCACCGGCCGCGGGGCT
The DNA here is from genome assembly GCA_963716965.1 of uncultured Actinomycetota bacterium. Classification (GTDB taxonomy): domain Bacteria; phylum Actinomycetota; class Actinomycetes; order Actinomycetales; family Microbacteriaceae; genus Amnibacterium. The sequence goes on from CAVQUZ010000004.1 coordinate 183,230, forward strand.
CGAAGGTCGCGGCCTGGGCGAGCCACCAGTCGGCGCCGATCGCGGACCGGCCGGCGCTCGAGGCTGCGTTCCGGGCCGCCGACATCCGATTCGAGGGAGTCGACGACATCCCCCGGCCGCCCGAGTGGGGCGCATGGCTCGTGGCCCCCGACCGCATCGAGTTCTGGCAGGGGCGCCGCTCGCGCCTGCACGACCGCGTGGTCTACGACCGCGCCGACGGACCCGGCGCCGCGTGGGCCGTCTCCCGCATCCAGCCCTGACGAATCGGATCAGAGCCCGTCGCCGAGGCACTGGAACGGGTTCGGACGGCCGCGGGAGCTCGCCGCCAGGGCCATCGCGGGCGATGCGCCCGCTGCCAGATGGTGGTGCAGATCGGCGAGCACGTCACAGGCGAGGCCGTCGTCGACGCTCGCCGGCGAGGCGATGACGCAGCGGGTCCCCGCGTGCAGCCACGCCCTGGCCATGCCCGTCGACTCCTGACCCCACAGCACCGCCGATCGGCCCACCTCGCACGCGGACAGCACGACCAGCCCCGGCACTCGCGGCAGGGCGCGGACGTCGTGCCCGAACCACGGCCCGCCGACGAGCTCGACGCCCGAGAACAGCGGATGCTCGGCCTGGTGCCGGCCGTGGCCCGCGAGGTGCAGCACGTCCACCCGGGGCGCGAGCTCGGCGACGGCGGCGGCCGTGGCGGCGGCGCCGGTCAGGGTCGAGGCTCCCGGCCACGCGCCGGCGGCGAGGAGGACCTCCTCCTCGCCGCGGGCGACACCCGGACCCGCGGCGAACCCGGCCGAGCGCGGCGCGGCTCGGTCGGGGGCCCCGACCCATGCGGTGAGCGACGTCGGCACCGTGATGGGCCGCCCGGCGAGGCCGGGCAGCATCGGCCACGGCAGGCCCGCCAGCGCGCCGGGCACGGAGAGCACGACGGGGCCGTCCGGCAGCGCGAGCGGGGCGATCAGCAGGGCGTCGAGCCGGGCGAGACGGTCCGCGAGCACCGCCCGGACCGCATCGCCCATGCGCCCGGGGATGCCCGACGCGGCCGATTCGAGATCGGCGGCGAGACCGCGCATCCTGGCCCGGACCGGCTCGCACTCCCCGAGCTGCACGACCCTCGTGCCCTGCCCGCCGACCACGACCGCGGCGAGCCGGCCCCCGCTCCACAGGTAGTCCACCGCGGTCGCGCCCGCCGCGCCCGCGGCCTCGGCGACGCGGTCGAGGGCGGGGACGACCGGCACCAGCCCGCTGCCCCTGACGTGCCACGACCGCTCGCGCAGCCGGTCGGCGAGCGCCTGCTCCCGGTCCCGGTCGGCGTCGCCCCCGCCGAACGCGCGCAGCCGGCGCACCTCGGCGAGGTCGGCCGCGACGGCCGGGTCGGCGGCCGGGGTCACGGCCGCCTGCTGATCGACGAGATTGCGGGCACGCTCCGCCCACTCGAACACGGTCGCCGGGTCGCCCGCCTCGAGCGCGCATTCCGCGGCGAGCGCCAGGATCGGCCGGCCGTGCAGCACGAGGCTGGTCTGCAGGTCGACGCTGCCGAGCTCGGCCTGCATTCGCCCCAGATCGTCGAGCCCCCGTGCCGCCTCGGTGAGCGCCGCTCGCATGCGCCCGGACCCGCGCGCGAGTTCCGCACGGATCTCCCGGGCGAGGAGCCGTTCGGCGATCGGCGCGGATGCGGTCGGCAGCGCTCGGCGCAGCCGGGCCCGGGCCGTGGCACCGCGACCGGCCCGCAGGACGAGCCGCGCGGCGTGCAGACGGAGCCGGCGTGCGTCCTCCGCCATGCCCCGCCTGGCGAGGGCTGCGGCGGTGGCGTCGAGGTCGGCCACGGCCACGCGGCGCCCGGCGAGCACGCACGCCGTCAGCGCCCAGCCGTCCGCTCGGAGCGCCCACGACGTGCTGCCGCGCGCACGGAAGCGGCGGGCGGCGCGACGGGCGATCGCCGCCGCGACGCCCGGCTCCGAGTAGCTGAGGGTGCGGGCCAGCAGCAGCTCCGCCTCGGCCTGCGCCTGCCGCAGCCGCTGCGCGCCGTAGCTGCGCGCGGCCGACTCGAGCAGGTCCGATGCCTCGCTCGGCATACCTGCGGCGAGCAGCGCCTCGGCGCGGTCCGCGTCGCAGGTCGCCGCGAGCACGGGCGAGACCGCGGCCAACTCGGGGCGGGCGGCGTCCATCGACCGGATCGCGGTCACGAGGTCGCCGGCGAGCAAGGCCGTGTAGCCGAGATTGTGCCGCGCCTTCGCCTCGTCGAGCGACTGGCCGCACGCGTGGAACGCGGCCGTGGCGGCGGCGAAGTCGGCCTCGGCCGCGGTCAGATCGCCGAGTTGCAGATGCGCGTCGCCGCGGTTCAGGGCGAGCTGGCCGAGCCGCGGCACGTCGTCCTGCAGGGACTCGATCGCGACGCCGAGATGGGCGAGCGCCGCCCGAGCGTCGCCGCGACGCATCTCGATGAGCCCGACCTGCCCGGTGAGCACGGCCCGCGTGTGTGCGCTGATGCCCGGATGGGCGACCGCGGCGCGCCCCGCTTCGAGCGCCGCGGACGCGTCGCCCGTCTCCGCGGTCAGATACGCGAGCGTGCCGGCGATCCGCGCGGCGAGGTCCGCGTCGTCCGCCCGCCGGCCGGCGAGCGTCAGGCCGCGGCGCGCGGCGGCGATGCGCCCGCCGTTCGAGTCGGCGATCGCGCGTGCGTACAGCTCGGCGGCGGTCGTGGTCACGGCCGCAGAGGCGTCTCCTCGGCGAGTGCCGCCCAAGCGCGCGCCCGCGCATCCGCCGGCGCTTCCGGTTCGGCCGGCATGGCGCCGAGCGCGGCTGCGAGCCGGCCTGCCTTCACGGGCGCCGAGAACGACGTGCCGCTCCACACCGCGAACCCGCCGGTGAACCGGTCGGGGTCGATGGTCGCGCGCGTCCGTCCGCCTGCCGATGTCGACACGATGGGCTCGAGCGCGCCCTGGAACGGCGGCATCGTGCTGACGACGGATGCGCCTGGCGCCCAGTCGCGCACCCACGCCCCCTGGTTGCTGAACAGCGCGGTGGTGCCGTCGGGGTTCAGCGCGCCGACCGACAGGATCGGGATCGCGTCGGGGTCGGGGTGCTCCACGGCTCCGGGGCCCGGGTCCCACGGCCCGAATGCGGCGGGGAACTGCGGCCGTTCCGTGCCGTCGTTGCCCGCGGAACACACCACGATCGTGCCGGCGCGCCCCATCTCGGCGAGCACCTCGTACATCGTCGGGTCGAACTGCGAGTCCGTGGGGGTCTCGTGGTAGTAGCCCATCGACAGGCTGAAGACGTCGATCGCGCGGCCCCGCTCGTCCCCGGCCGCGCGCCAGGTCGTCAGCTGCGCGATCTGCGTGAGCGCGGCGACGAGGTCGGACTCGGCGATCGAGCCGTCGTCGGCGACCACGCGCCAGGCCAGGATGTCGGCGTCGGGGCACGCCTGATGGATGAGCCCGGCGATGAACGTGCCGTGCCCGGCGACCTCGCTGTCGAGCCCGTCGAGCGGGTCGCCCTGATGCGGATGCCGCTCGGGGTCGGTCTCGGGGTCGTGCGAGCCGATCGAGTCGGTGCCGCACCGCACGTCCGTCCGCACGCATCCGTCGAGCCACGGGTGCGGCCCGCAGCCGGTGTCGAGCGTCGCGACCACCGGCCGCCGCGTCGCCGGATCCTGCGCGCTGAACGAGGCGTCCGGCGCCCGGACCGGCTCGGGCCCGACCCACGCGACGGGCTGCAGGCCGCCGGTGCCGGCCAGTGCGTAGGAGTCGACGGGCGAGCCGCCGCTCGCCGCGTAGGGGTTGGTGCCGTGGAACGGGTTCGTGCCGTGGAAGGGATTCGTGCCGTGGAACGGGTCGGCGCCGAAGCCGTTGAGGGTCAGCACGTGGTCGAGCCCGACGCCCGGCAGCCCCCCGTGGGTCGCCGTCCGCGTCGCCTCGAGCACCGTCCACGCGTCGGGCGGCGGGACCGTACTGCCCTCGGCTGGCCGGATCAGGAACCGCCGCACCCCGAGCGCCCCGGCGGGCGTGCCGAGCCGATCGCGGCGGAGGACCCGCGCCCGCTCCCCCTCGTCGAGCACGACCCCGGGGAACGTGTCGTCGGGCACGATCGTCCACGACCGCGACAGGGCGCCGACCGAGTTGATCGAATCGAACACGTCGTGCCGCGCGAGCCCGGTCACGATCAGCCGGTCGGGCAGGTAGCCGGTCGGATACGCGGGGCCGGCGGCTCGGTGCGGCTGCGACGGCAGCGCGACCGCTCTGGCGAGCGGGGTGGACAGGCGCCGCTGCCACGCGGGCGGCGGCGAGCCCTGCCGGTCGGCGTCCGGAGGCACGGTCGACATGGGGTCCTCAGATCTCGAACGGCGGGGTGCGCAGGGTACGGAGGCCCTGCGGCGTGGTCAGGCGCAGGTCGAGCACGACGGTGCCCGCAGTGACGTCCTCGAACTCGAAGCGCCCGTTCGCGTCGATCTCGGCGTCGGTGCGGCGCTCGCCGGCGCGCAGTCGGGCGCGGCCCGACGCTCGTGGGGCCGCCCATCCGTCGATCCGGCGGTGCTGTCGGCGCTGCGGCGTGATCCGCAGCAGCACCTCGAGGTCGTCGCGCGCGAAGGTGAAGGTGGTGGGCTCCGCTGCGGAGCGCAGGGCGGCGCCCACTTCGACGCCCTCCTGCAGTGCGAGCAGCTCGACGTCCGTGTCGAGGTCGGGCGCGAGCCGCAGCATGACCTCGTCGACCAGTCCGTCGGGCATGGGGTCGATCGCGGTCCAGAGGGCGCGAAGCTCGGCGTACAGCGCGCGGTCCTCCGGCGCGGCATGGTCGCTCATGTCACGGCCTCCATCGCGAGCGAGGCGCGCAGCTTCTCCAGGCAGCGCCCGCGCGTCGGGCCGATGCTGCCGACCCGCATCCCGAGCCGCCCGGCGAGCGCCGCGTAGTCGGGTCGCTCGGCGAACGCGACGACACGAAGCAGCTCCTGGCATCGCGCGGTGAGCGTGCCGACCGCCGCCCACAACCGGCGATGCTCGTCACGATCGACGACGACGTCGTCCGTCGGGGCCGCCGCCGGCAGCAGCGGCTCCAGCGCCGTGTCGTCGACGTCCGCGTGGCGCGTCGCCCGGCGACTGCGCCCGACGGACTCCCGCCGGACGGTCGTGATGAGCCAGGCGGGTACGGCCCGCGCATCCGCGATGGATCCGGCGTGCTGGACGAGCGCGAGCCACGTCGCCTGCACGGCGTCGGATGCGTCGTCGGCGGAGAGCCTCGCGGCCCGCGCGATCTGCCACAGCACCGGCGTCATCAGGGCGACGAGTTCGTTCATCGCCTCGGGACGGCCGTCGTACCACGCGGTGAAGGCGGCGGCGGCGCGCTCCCAGAGCCCGTCGGCGCCGTTCGTCGGGTCGGACCGGTCGCGGCCCGACCCGTCGCGGGCCGTCATGAGGCCCATCATGCTGTCGCTGCGCACATCGCCGCAATGGCCGCGACCGGGACGACGCGCGCAGGCTCCCGGCCGTTGAAGCGGCTCGCCGTGACGGTCGTGTACGCGCCCATGGTCGGGCTCACCACCAGCTCGCCGACGCGCAGCGGCGGCATCGGGTAGCCGCGGGCGATCACGTCGACGCTGTCGCACGTCGGGCCGGCCAGCGTCACGGGGCCCGGGTGCGCCAGCGGACGATCGGACCGCAGTTCGGATGCGGCCAGCAGCAGCGGGTGCACGTCCTCGGTCATGACGTTCGAGTAGCTGCCGTAGAGGCCGTCGTCGAGGTAGATCCAGCGGCCGTCGGGCCGGTCGGCGATGCCGATCACCCGTGACGACCGCGACCATGCAGTCCGCCACGACCGAGCGGCCCGGCTCGGCGAGGATCGTGCATCGCCGGGTGAGCGGCTCGAGGAGCGGCCGGAGCGCAGCGGCGATCGTGGGCGCGCCGAGCGTCGCCTGCCGGTAGGCCGCCGGGAACCCGCCGCCGATGTCGAGCGTGTCGAAGACGATGCGGTGACGGGCCTCGAGCTCGTCCATCAGCGCGACGGTCTCGCCGATGGCGTGCGCGAACGGTTCGACGGCGTCGAGCTGGCTGCCGACGTGGAAGCTGAAGCCGGCGACGCGCACGCCGAGGCGCAGCGCGATCGCGACGAGGCCGGCTGCGGCGTCCCGCTCGGCCCCGAACTTCGAGGAGAGATCGATGTGGGCGGCCCCGTTCCGGTAGGCGAGCCGCACGAGGATCGCGCAGTCCTCCGGCAGGTCGCAGACCTTCAGCAGCTCGACCTCGTTGTCGATCACGAAGATCCGCACGCCCGCGTGCGCGGCGGCCAGCCGTTCGGCGCGGGTCGTGATCGGGTTGCTGAACAGCATCCGGTCGCCCGTCACGCCGATCGCCTGCAGCGCCCGCAGCTCGGCCTCGCCCGCGATGTCGAAGCGGGCGCCCGACTCGGCGAGCGCACGCAGCACGTCGGGGTGGTCGAGCGCCTTGACGGCGTAGTGGATGTGCGCGAACGGGAGTGCCTGCTGGATCGCCGCGTAGGACCGCACGGCGACGTCGGTGTCCAGGATGAGCAGCGGACTGCCGTGCCGCCGCACGTATTCGGCGAGGGCACCGTCGGGGAAGCGCTCGGCGAGCTCGCGCCGGCGTTGCTCCTGGAAGGTGGGTCCGGGGGTCGGGACGGCGATCGGCACCGCTGCCTGCTGCGTTCGGACCGCATCCCGACGCCGCCAGCCGAGCCGCTCGGTCGCCCGATAGGCGACGCCGGCGCCGGCGTAGAAGATGATGTCGGCGGCGATCTTGCCGACCAGCAGCCCGGCGATCGACTGCGAGACGTAGGCGGCGCCGAGGTAGAGCAGTCCAGGACGGGCGAGGAACGAGTCGACGATCTCGCTCGGCCCGAACTCCGCGAGGTTCAGCCCGATCGTCCGCGCGATGAGGCCGAGCGGCCGGCCGCCGGTCTGCCGACGCTGCTCACGATAGGTGCGGGTCAGGGCGACCGCGTAGAAGCCGACGCCCTCACCGAAGTCGGCCGCGAGGGCGCCGGCGACGGCGGACCCGGTCATCTGCAGCGTGATGCCGCCCGCGAGGAGCAGGCAGGCGGTCCCGGCGAGCTCGCAGGGCAGGTAGCGGGCGAGCCAGAAGCGCAGGGCGGCGAATCGCCGCGGGACGTCGTGGGTGGTCACGTTCTCCAGGAGCGCGGACAAGCGGTCCTGATACATCCGGATCCGGATGTATCAGGCGCCGCCCCCGCGACTCCTGACCCGTGACGGACCGAACGGCGGGGGCCCGCCCGAACGGGCCCCCTAACCAAACGACGGCCTTTCGGCGGGCTCGGGCCCGAAACTCGCCTCTGACCGGACGGTACGCCGACTTCTCCGTCGTTCGGTCAGCGCCGGGCGCAGTCCGCCGCGGCTCCTCCCCAGGCGGCGGGATGCGCGCGGTTGTGCACAGGGCCCACTCGACGTCTGGTCGTGCGGGCGTGCGGCTCGGACACTGCCTCCGCCCGCCGCAGCGGCGGACACCGAAGAAAGAGGGTTCCTGTGTCCAGCTTCACGCCCGTCCCGCTTCAGCCGGCGCCCGCGCCCGCGCCCCCGTCGCCGGCACCGGCCCGTTCCGGCACCGCTCTCGGTGTCGCCGCCCTCGCCACGGGCATCGGCACGTTCCTGATCGGCCTGGTCCCGTTGGTCGGCTACGTCAGCTGGCTCATCGGTCTTGTGGGCGTCGCGCTCGGCGCCGTCGCGGTGCACCGGGCCGGCCGCGCGAACGGCGTGCCGCTCGGCGGCATCATCGCGGCGGGCATCTCCGTCGTGACCAGCATCGCGATGGCGGTCGGCTGGACGATGCTCCTCTCGGCGCACAGCGCGCCACCGACCCACACGATCACCTATTCGGTGAGCGGAACGGGCTCTGCTGACGTGCATGCCGTGACGTGGACCGCCGGCACCTCGCGGTCGCGCAGCTCGGTCGTGACGCTGCCGTACACCGAGACGGTCGAATACACGGGCAGCACGGCGTTCCTGCACTACGCGCTCTCGGCGCAGGCCTGGACGTGGGGCGACACGACGATCCATTGCGCAGTCCGGATCGACGGCCGTATCGTCGCCGCCGACGACGCTTCGGGCGAGTCGCCGGAGGCCCTCTGCCGCAGCACGAACTGACCCGCATCCGGTGCAACCCCCGACCGAACGACGGCCGATCCGACTCCGGAACCGGTCACGTGCCGGTTTCCGGCCCGTTCCCGCGGAAAGGCCGTCGTTTGGGAAGTGGGCTGGGCGCGGGTCAGAAACCCGTCGGGGCGTGCGGGATGTAGTGCTCCTCGAGGCGGGCCAGCTCTTCGTCCGCCAGGTCGAGCTGCTCGGCGGCCACGGCGTCGTCGAGCTGCGAGGGCTTCGTCACGCCGACGATCGGCGCCGTCACGGCCGGCTGCGCCAGCACCCAGGCGAGCGCCACCTGCGCGCGCGGCACCCCGCGCTCCTCGGCGATCGCCGCGACCGTCTCGACGACCTTCCGGTCCTGCTCGACGGCCTGCGTGAACAGGGTCTTGCCGAACTCGTCCGTGCCGCTGCGATCGGTCTGCGCGTCCCAGTCGCGGGTCAGCTTGCCGCGCGCGAGCGGCGACCACGGGATCACCCCGACCCCGGTGGCGTCGCAGAACGGGTGCATCTCCCGTTCCTCCTCGCGCATCAGCAGCGAGTACTGGTCCTGCATGCTGACGAACTGCGTCAGCCCGTCGATCGCGGCGGCGTGCTGCATCTGCGCGAACTGCCACGCCCACATCGACGAGGCGCCGATGTACCGGGCCTTGCCGGCTTTGACGACATCGTGCAGCGCGGCCATCGTCTCCTCCACCGGCACCCACGGGTCGAACCGGTGGATCTGATAGAGGTCGACGTAGTCGGTGCCGAGCCGCTTCAGGCTCGCGTCGATCTGCGTCATGATCGCGCCGCGCGACAGCCCGGATCCGTTGGTCCCCGGCCCCATACGGCCGTGCACCTTCGTCGCGATGACGATCTCGTCCCGCTTCGCGAGCTCGCCGAGCACCTGCCCGACGATCTCCTCGCTGCTGCCGTCGGAGTAGACGTTCGCGGTGTCGAACGTCGTGATCCCGGTCTCCAGCGCCTGCCGGATGATCGGCCGCGACTCCTCGAGCGGCAGCGACCACGGGTGGCCGCCGCGGTCGGGGGCGCCGAAGCTCATGCACCCGAGGATGACCCGGCTCACTTGGAGGCCGGAAGAACCGAGACGAATGGTGTCCATGGTGCGAGTCTGCCGCGTGCCGGCTGAGCGTGCGCGCGGTGCCGGATGCGGACGGGCGGCGCAGTTGCTCACAGGCCCTCGGCCGCACTCGGACGCACCGGGCGCATCCCCCATACGCTCTGCGGCATGGCCACCAGGACCGCGACACCGCGGGGCGCGGACGCGAAGCGGCGTGCGGTCGCCGAGCAGCGATGGCCGGCCCTGATCGCGGTGCTCGCGGCGCTGGCCCTCTACGTCAGCCTGCCGAGCGGGTTCCTGCTGCCCGTCCGGATCGGGGTCGGCGCGCTCGGTGTACTGATCCTCATCCCGCTTCTCGTCGCCAATCCGCGCCGCTTCGACCGTGTGACCCGCTGGTCGCGCCGCCTCTCCGTGGGGCTCTCGCTGCTGTTGCTCGTGGCGAATCAGGTCGCGCTCGGCTGGCTGATCCACGAGCTCATCACGGTGAAGGCGAGCGCCGCCGGTCCCGGCCTGCTGCTCTCGGCACTGCAGGTGTGGGGCACGAACGTGATCGTCTACGGCCTCGTCTTCTGGGAGCTCGACCGCGGCGGTCCGGTCCCCCGCCGCATCGACCCGCGCGACGAGCTCCCGCGGGCCGATTTCCGCTTCGCGCAGGACGAGGACGGCGACGACGTCGTCGAGGTCGCGGCGGGCTCGAGCCAGCAGTCCGACTGGGTGCCCGGCTACATCGACTACGTGTACTTCTCGCTGACGAACTCCATGGCGTTCTCGCCCACCGACGTCATGCCGCTGACGACGCGGATGAAGGTGCTGATGGGCCTGGAGTCGTTCGCGGCGTTCGTGATCCTCGCGCTCGTCATCTCGCGCGCGGTCGCGCTGCTCGGCTGAGCCTCATCCGGCCGGCCGCGCCTCGTGGCCGGGCAGCCCGTGCGTGCGGCGCTGCTCCTTCATCTCGGCCTCGAAGAGATGCCGCTTGCCCTCGACGAGCTCGTCGCGGACCCGCCGCTCCGCCGCCTTCACGATCGCGTAGTACGTGTCGTCGTACTCCTCGACCAGCTGGAACGTCCAGCGGCCGTCGACCACGTTGCGGCCGATGATCTGCAGCTCGATGTCCCGCGCCAGCCGCTCGTGGCCCGCCTCCCGCAGCGCGTCGACGGCCTCCCCGAGCGTGAGATCGGCCTGTCCGGTGAGGCGGTGGAACGCGTACAGGTGCCCGCGGGCGTCCTCGATCACCTCGAGCGCCTCGGACACCTTGCCGACCGCAGCGACCGTCTCGTCGGAGACGCCCGCTGGGCGCCGGTGCTCGGGCGATGGCTGATCGACGTCGTGGTGCATGCGGCGGACGCTACGACCGGCGGATGGACGCGCGCCGAACGCAGCACACCGAATCACGGAGATCCTGCATCCGTGCCCCGGATTGCCGCCTGGACAGGTGCCGGAAGTCGGAATCTCCGTGGTTCGGTGTGCCGAGGCAGCTTCAGTAGGCGGCGGGCTGGGGCTCGGGACCTCGCTCGAACGAGCGGCCGCTCAACTCCGCGGGCTCCAGCGCGATGTACCTGGTCTTGATCGTCGGCATCCACGACTCGATCTGCAGTGCCGCCGCACGATCGGCGTCGTCGCCCTCGAGCAGCCCCGCGGTGCCCTTGGCGACGACGCTCCACGCGGTCGTCCCGTCCCAGCCGTCCGTCTCGAAGACGACGTGCGAGTTCAGCAGCAGCTCGACGAGCTTCGTGCCCTCGGCGGTCTTGAACACGATCCGGCCGCCGTCGACCGCGAAATTCAGCGGGAAGACGTCGAGCTGACCCGCGGCCGACGCCGCGAGCCGCCCGACCTCCGCTCCGCGCAGCAGCCGCCAGCATTCGTCGGGGCCCAGCCTGCGGACCGTCGCAGTGCTCATCCGAGCGCCTCGCTGCGCGCCCGCTCGAGCTGGAACACCGCCGCCTGCGTGCGGCTCTGCAACCCCAGCTTCGAGAGCAGCCCCGACACGTAGTTCTTGATCGTCTTCTCGGTGAGCTGCAGCCGGTTGCCGATCTGGCGATTGGTGAGCCCGTCGGCGATGAGACCGAGCACCTGCCGCTCGCGGTGGCTGAGGCCGGCGACCCGCGGATCCTCGTCGTCCTGGCGCAGCCGGTTCCTCACGGACTGCACCAGCAGCGGATCGAGCGCCGAACGTCCCGCGGCGACGGTGTGGATGCACGCGACGAGGCCACTCGAGCGGATGTCCTTCAGCACGTACCCGGCGGCGTCGGCGATGACGGCCGCGACCATGGCGTTGTCGTCGTCGTAGGCGGTGAGCATGACGACGCGCACGTCGGGCATCGTCTGCCGCAGCTCTCTGCACAGGTCGATGCCGCTGCCGTCGGGCAGGCGGACGTCGAGCAGCGCGACGTCCGGCTTCGTCGCGGCGATGCGGCCGCGGGCCTGCGCGATCGTGCCGGCCTCGCCGACCACGACCAGATGCGGATCGGCCGACAGCAGATCGGCGACGCCGCGGCGGACGAGTTCGTGGTCGTCGACGAGGAAGACGGTCGTCATGGTGCTCCTTCGGGCCGCGGGATGCGCGAATCCAGCTCGGACTCAGTCTGCCGGGCACGGCGCCGACGCGGTGAGGGACTTTGGTCCCGTGCTCAGCGCCGCCCCGGCACCCTCCCAAAGCGCGGCGGTCCGGTCGTCGTGCGTGCGCTCGAGCCGCATCGAGCCGGCGGTGGGACGTTGGGCCCTGGCCCGCGGCAGCCGTGCTCGGCAGGCTGCGGAGAGCCGCGAGACAAGGAGCACGATGAGCGACGCAATTGAGACCACGGACCACACCGGTACCGAGCAGATCCCGCTCGACGGCTGCTGGGAGCTGCTGCGCGCGGCGACCGTCGCCCGGCTGGCCGTGGCGACGCGGGACGGGGTCGACATCTTCCCGGTGAACATCCGGGTCGACGGCCGGCGCATCGTGTTCCGCACGAACAACGGCGCGAAGCTGCTCGACATCGCCATGAACCCGGCGGTCGCGGTCGAGATCGACGGCTGGGACGACGAGATCGCGTGGAGCGTGGTCGCTCGCGGCCAGGCCGAGTCGCCGAACCTCAAACCCGAGGTGCAGCATCTGCGCGGCCTCGACGTCACGACGTGGAATCCGTCGCCGAAGCCCGCCTACGTGGAGATCACCCCGAGCGCGGTCGAGGGTCGCCGCTTCGCGCGCGTCGAGTCGCACGACCCGGCCCGCTGAGCGCGGGGACTCCCGCCACCCACCCCCTGACCAATCGACGGCCATTCGGCCGGATCGGGCCAGAAACAGGCGTCTGACCGGCTCGGATGCGCGAAAGGCCGTCGATTGTTCAGGGGTGGCCGGATGCGGCGCGCGTCAGTGCGTGTGCGTGCGGAACCGGCGCCCGGTGATCGCGGTCGGATCGATGCGCACGTAGTTCCACTTCTCCCGCGGCGACTGCGTGCGCAACGCCAGCACGCCGGACTCCTCGATCTCGCTGTCGAGGGCGAGCCGATGCGCGGCACCGTGCACGACGACACTCCAGCGCAGCCGGCCCGCGACGCCGTCCGCCTCGAATGCGACCGTCGGGCGCTTGGTGAGCTCGATCATCTTGTGTCCGGGCGCGCTGCGGATGTAGACGGCGCCGTCGTGCACGGTGTGATTCATCGGGTAGATGTCGATGCCGTCCTCGGCGACCACCGCCATCCGCCCGAGGGATGCGGAGGAGAGCAGTCGCCAGCACTCCTCCGGGTCGAGTATTTCGATCTGATCGGTCATCTCGCCGGTCACGGCCCCTCCTCGCGTGGGCGCGCTCGCACCCTCGGCGACAAGTCCAGCCGCTCGAGCGCGGCGACGGCAGAGTCGGAGGTCCCGGATCGGGATCACGGCGGTCGTCGAAGCACGGCTCGCCGCCGTATCCGAGCAGCCCGTCATTCCGCAGAGCATCAGCCGACGGTCGGAATAGCTCCGGCGCACGTGCGGTAGTCCATCAGGTGGCCCCGGAGTCCCGGGACCTCGAGGAAGGATGACTTGTGACGGATCTGAATCTCGGCCCGGTGGTGCTGGGCGGCAACGTGTTCGGTTGGACCTCGGATCGCGACGAGAGCTTCGCGGTGCTCGACGCGTTCGTGGCGGGCGGCGGTCGCTCGATCGACACCGCCGACGTGTACTCGGCGTGGATCCCCGGCAACAGCGGCGGCGAATCCGAGACCATCATCGGCGAATGGCTGGCCAGACGCGGGCGGCGCGACGACGTCTCGATCGGCACGAAGGTCTTCTCCTTCGCGTCCCGCCCCGGCCTGAGCCCCGCGAACGTCCGCGCGGCGATCGACGACAGCCTCACCCGTCTGCAGACCGACTACGTCGACATCTACTACGCCCACCGCGACGACGAGAGCGTGCCGCAGGAGGATGTCCTGGCGGTCTTCGACGAGCTGACGACAGCGGGCAAGATCCGCGTCGCCGGGGCCTCCAACTTCTCCGCCGACCGGCTGCGGACCGCCGCCGCGATCGCGAAGACCCACGGATGGGCGGGTTTCGAGGTCGCGCAGGACCAGTGGAGCCTCGTCGAGCGCGGCATCGAAAGCACCCTCGTGCCGACCCTCACCGAACTCGGCATCACCGAGCTGCCCTACTCGTCGCTCGCGAGCGGCTTCCTGACCGGCAAGTACCGCGAGGGCACGTCCGTCGAATCGCAGCGCAGGGCGACGGGCGAGAAGTACCTCGCCGAGCCGCGCAACCGGGCACTGCTGACCGTGCTCGACGAGATCGCCGCCTCGTACGGCGTCTCGGTCACGGCGGTGTCCCTCGCCTGGCTGCGGCAGCAGCCCGTCGTCGGCGCTCCCATCGCGAGCGCCCGCACGGCCGAGCAGCTGCCCGATCTGCTCCAGAGCGCGACGCTCGAGCTGACCGTCGACGAGCTCGTCCAGATCGGATCCCCGACCTCGCCGGTCGCGGTCTGATGCGGATGGTGGCGCAGGCCTACTGTGCCTGCGCCACCATCACCTCGTAGAAGTACGGGATCGACGCCGCGCTGCCCTCGTCGACGCGCTCGAAGGCGCGGCGGATGGGGTTGCAGCGCGTCTCCCCCCTCGCGATCACCCAGGGGAATCCCATCGGTCGTGCCGGGTCGTCGTCGACCCACTCCCATCCGGCCGACTCCACGAACGTCTGCCCGATGTAGGCGCCGAACGTGAAGATCGTCTCAGCCACCGAATCGCTGCCCGGCACCGCGAATCCGTCGAGGATGCGGTCGACCGTCACGAGGTCGTCCGGTGTGTACCGCAGCGTCAGCCCGCTGATGTTCTGCGTGACGGGCACGATGCGTGCGGCGAGTTCGGGCATGACCGCGGGGCTCGGGGCGATGGGCAGCTGCAGCGCGCGACCCGCCCAGTGCGGTCCGCCCGCCGCAGGCCGCTCGTCGCGCGGCTCGGGCGACGGGCCGGGCTCGGGCGAGGGTGTCGGCCGCTCGCCCTCGGGTTCCTGCTCGTTCCTGCTGCGTCGCCCGAACAGTGCCATTCCGACAGCCTAGGCACGCCGAACACCGGTCGCCCGGCCGGCCGCACGGCCGGTCACCCGGCGACCGCCCGCTTCGCGGTTCCCTGACCAATCGACGGCCTTTCGGCGCACGCGCGCCTGAATCCGGCCTCCGACCGGTGCGAGATCACGATTGGCCGTCGTTCGGTCAGGAGACCACCCGGATCAGCCCTGCGCAGCGCGGCGGGTGCGCGCTGCGTGCTCCCGACCTCGGGGCGCACTTGCTCGTCGACCATCCGGATCGTGACCGGCACCGGCGCACCGGGCCGCACCCCTGCCGCGGCCCCACGCTGACCAAACGACGGAGAAACCTGGGCGGGATGCGATCGGAGGCCTGTTTCAGGCACATCGGCGCCGAATCACCGTCGTTTGGTCAGTTTGGTCAGTGTTGGGCCGGGTGGAGGGCGGGCGGCGGCGCTACTCGCAGACCACGCCGTCGCCGTCCCGGTCGTCGTACCAGGCGTACTCCGGGTCCTGGCCCCGCACGTACGGCGTGTGCGCGCCGGCCGCCTCAGCCGCGGCGCACGTCGAATACCGCGCATCCACGGCGTGCCGGATCACCGAGGTGCGGTGCGTCTTCGTCACGCTCACGTAGTGGGTGCGGCTGCCTGTGACGGCCAGCGTGATGCGGGCATCCAGATCCGCCGACACGAGCGTGTAGGTCGGATGCGTCGCGCCGGGGATCGCGACGCCGTTCCGCTGCCACACGAAGTGCAGCGAGACCTGCCCAGGTCCCCACACGCCGGTCACCGCGGTCAGCCTCGACCCGACGCGCAGTGTGCCGGTCACACGCGGGGTCGGCGTCGGGGTCAGCTTCCCGGGCACGAGCGTCGCGGCGCTCGACTTCGACACCGACCGGTACCCGGCCCGGCTACCCGTCACCGTCACACCGACCGCCTGCGCGCCGTCGGCCGCGACCAGCCGGTAGGTCGACTTCGTCGCGCCAGGCACCGCCTTCCCACCGCGGCGCCACTGGTAGTGCAGCGTGACCGGTGACGGCCCCCATGTCCCGGCGGCCGCCGTGAGGGTGCTGCCGATCGAGTAGGTCCCGGTCACGGTCGGCACCGGCGTCGCCGTGAGCGAGGCGGCCTGCACGGTCTTCGTCCGCGTGATCACCGAGGTGCTCACGTAGCCGGGCGCGCTGCCCGTCACGGTGACCTGCATCGACTTGCCGAGATCCGCCGGAGTGAGCGGATACGTGCTCGCCGTCGCGTGCGAGATCGCCCTACCGGCGCGCGCCCACTGGTAGTGGAGCGTCGCGCCCGCCTGCCAGCCGGTCGCCACTGTGGTGAGCGTCGAGCCGACCACCCGCGCCCCGGTCACCGAGTCCGTCCCCGCCGTCACCGGCACCCGGTACGTGCCCCAGGTCGACCCGCTCGCCCCCGAGTAGTAGAGCGTGCTGCCCGTCACGGTGAGCCGGGCGAACCGCGTGATGCCGGATGCGACATGCACCAGGCCCGATCCGGTGACGCGCTCCAGTCGCTCGTGGGTGCCCGACGCCTGTCCGACGTAGATCGAGCCCTGCAGCGCGACCGGACCGGCGTTGATCGTCGGCGTGCCGGGCAGCGCGACGAATCCCGTGCCGTCGTAGCTCGTCAGCACGCCGGATGCGCCCGTGCGCAGGTAGATCACGCCGTCCGCGACCGCCGGGCTCTCGAACTCCGACGGCGGCGTCGAGAGTTCCGTGAACGTCGAGCCGTCGTACCGCCACCATCCCGCAGCGGTCGACCCGTGGGCAGCCGTCGAGAAGAACACGTCGCCGCCCGCGACGACCGGCCACTCCGATGCCGCGGGCGCACCCGCGACCGGCGCGAAGGCGACGCCGTCGGTCGACTTCGACCAGCCGGTCGCCGTCCGTACGATCAGCGCGCCCGCGGACACGAACTCGCCGCGCACGTCGCTCGGCGCCCCGGCGACCGGTACGAACGACCCCGAGGACAGCTCGTACAGCGACCCGGCCGTGGCCGGCGCCGCACTCGAGTACCCCGCTTCGACGAACAGCGTTCCGCCGAAGAAGACGAAGTCGCCCGGATGCGCCGGCAGCGCCGCGGCCGTCGACCACGACGACCCGCTCCTGACCTGCAGCGCCTCCGCCTGCCCCGTCGCCG
Organism: uncultured Actinomycetota bacterium; assembly: GCA_963716965.1. Classification (GTDB taxonomy): domain Bacteria; phylum Actinomycetota; class Actinomycetes; order Actinomycetales; family Microbacteriaceae; genus Amnibacterium. The sequence goes on from CAVQUZ010000004.1 coordinate 200,014, forward strand.
CGACCCGATAGGTCGCGCCGCCGGCCGTGAACGGCACGCCCGTCAGCGCATCCGCGACCGCCGCACCTGCCGGCACGAACCCCAGCACCGCTCCGGCCACGACCGCGACCAACGCGACCCCGAACCCCCGATTGACCCGTCGTGCATCCACGTGCGTCCCCGTCCCCCCGAACAGGGGAACCGTAACCCGCGCGCGACCGTGCCGCGAGGGTGCTTTCCCTGGCGCGCCGGGCCGTTATCGAACCGAGGCCGGGCCGGTGCAGGCTCGCCTCTGAGGAAACTCCAGGACCGGCCGGGGAACGATGGAGTCATGCAGGTGCGCATGCCCGCGTGGCGCGGCGAGAACGACCCCGACAGGCGCGACGCCGCCACCGTGCGGCTGCGCGAGGATCGGCTGGAGGCGTTCGGCACCTCGAGGACCGCCGAGTATCTGAGCCGTTGGTCCCTCACCACTCGGCCCGGATGGGTCACGAAGGTCCTCGAGATCGAGGTCATCGGCTTCGGCTGGTCCCGATCGCTGCACCTCGAGCGCCTGCCGGGAGACGACCTCGGTGCGCCGTCGTGGCACGCCGACGTCGAGGCGCACGGCGACGCCCATCTGCCCGACCCGGGCATCGAGGACGAGGCGGCGCTGCAGGGCGCGCTCGACTGCGACATCGCGCTCTGCCCGATGACGAACACGATGCCGATCCTGCGGCTCGGGCTGCTCGCGCACCCGGTCGACCAGGTCGCACTGACGATGGCCTGGATCGATCTGCCGTCGCTGCGGGTGATCGCGAGCCCGCAGATCTACTCGTCCCACGACGCCGGCGGCCCGCTGCCCACGGTCACATACACGAGCGGGATGCGCGATTTCACCGCCGATCTCGACGTCGATGCGGACGGGATCGTGCACGACTACCCGGGACTCGCCCGCTGGGACGGCTGATGCCGGACCCCGCACCACGAAGGAGCACAGCATGGCCGACCGCCTCGACGGCACCGTCGCACTCGTCACCGGAGCCAGCAGCGGCATCGGCGAGGCGACCGCGCTCGCCCTCGCCGCGCAGGGCGCGACCGTCGCCGTCGCCGCGCGGCGCGCGGACCGGCTCGACGACCTGGTCGCCCGCATCAGCAGGACCGGTGCGACCGCCCTGGCGATCGAGACCGACGTCACGGACCGGGCGCAGGCCGAGGCCGCCGTCGAGCGCACGGTGCGCGAACTCGGCCGGCTCGACACCGTCGTGAACAACGCCGGGGTGATGCTGCTCGGCCCGATCGTCGACGCGCCGATCGAGGAGTGGGACCGGATGCTCGCCCTCAACCTCCAGGGCCTGCTGTCCGTCGCGCACGCGGCGATCCCCCACCTGCTGAAGGCGGCCGACGACGCCCCACGGCATGTCGCGGACCTGGTCAACATCAGCTCGGTCGCCGGCAGGGAGGTGCGGCTGGGGTCGGGCGTCTACAACCTGACGAAGCACGGCGTGAACGCGTTCAGCGAGTCGCTGCGCCAGGAGGTCACGAAGCGGCACCTGCGGGTGAGCCTCGTCGAGCCGGGCGCCGTGGCGACCGAACTGACCTCGCACCTGCGGGAGGAGATCCGGCAGCAGTCCCAGCAGCGGTTCGCCGACATGCAGCGCCTCGAGGCCGAGGACATCGCCGACGCCATCGCGTACATCGTCACCCGCCCCCGCCACGTCGCCGTGAACGAGGTGCTCATCCGCCCGACCGAGCAGCAGTAGCGCGCCGCCCGTAGCATCGCGCCATGGTCGGATGCGGGCGGTGAGCACGGTCCCATCCGACGCGCGCCGGCGGCGGATACTGCTGATCGTCGTCCTGAGCGTGCTGCTCGGCATCCTGCTGCTCGTCGGCGCGTCGTACGTCGCCACGATCGTGCTGGTGGCTGCGGCACCGGTGGTGCTCGTGCTGGTGCCCGCGGGCGCCGCCTACGGGGCCGTCGTGCGGATCGTGCTCTGGATCCGGCGACGCGGCGCGGGGCGCCGGTTCCAGAACCCGGCCGAGGTCCCCGGTGGTCTCGCTGCGGCGGGGTTCAGGACACCGCTGCAGCGCGCCGATCGCGCCCTCTCGATCGCGCTGCTCGTCGTGCTGGCGGTCGCGACAGTGTTCGCCGCCGGCGCCGCCCTCTTGACGGCCGCCGGCGGCGATCGCACGACGGTCGACGCCGGCAGTTTGGCGGGTGTCGCGTTCGGCGGGCTGGCCGCGTTCCCGGCGGGGATCGCACTCGTGCTGATCATCGCGATCCCGGTCGCCGCGATCATCGCGACGATGCAGGCCGTCCGGCGGGATGTGCTCGTCGGCGAGGCGTTCGCCCTCGAGACCCGCAGCCAGGCGTTCCGTCGGATCCGCTCGTCGCGCATCCTCGCCCGCGTCGCGACCGTCGGCCTGTACGTCGCACTGCTGGTCGCCGTCGCCGTCGGCGCCGGCTACTTCGGAGTCGGGCTCCCTCGATTCTGACGGGGCCGGTTGACCGAACGACGGCCAAACCTCGCTCAGAACCGGTCAGAGCCCACTTTCCGACCACATCCGGCCGAAAGGCCGTCGTTTGGACAGGTGGTGTCAGCCGGGATGGATGGGGGCATCGCGCAGCGCGGCGACCGCGTCGCGGTTTCCCTCCAGCCGGAAGCGGTCGCCGTCGTCAAGGGGATCCGCCCGCTCCCACACGGTCAGCGCGAGATCCCCGGCGGACGCGAACACCCTCGCGGCGCCCGGGAGGTCCGCCGATCCGACCGACCAGTCCGTGTCGATCGACCACCGGCGCGGGGCGTCGCCGGCGACGAGCACGAGCGGGGCCGGGAGGGGCTGCAGCGACGGCCGCGACCGCGGCAGGAACTCCTCGAAGAGCTCGTCGATGCCGTCCGCGTACTCCTCGGGTGCCAGCTCCGGAGCGATCCGCCAGGTGCCTCCGCCCGATGCGCGGATGTCGGTCAGGTGCTTCACGTTCTCGAAGACCATCCGCCGCCGCCAGAACGCGGCGACGCCGGCACGGTCGCCGATGATCCAGCACGGCGTCGCTGCGGGCACGGTGCGCAGCGCTTCGAGCAGATCGTCACGCCCCTGTTCGTACCAACCGAGCCGGTTCGAGTCGGGCGCGCGCGGCACGGATCGCGACGCGACGGGCCCGCCCGTGCGCAGGATCGCGGTCGCCCATCGGTGCACGTGGCTCACGTGCGCGGCGAGCGTCGCGATGTCGGGCCAACGCGCCCACGCGACCGGCGCCGACGGATCCCGCCGCGCCAGTTCGAACCCGAACGCGTCGGTCAGCTGCTCGACGAGCCCGATCCGCGGGTCCTCGTCGACGCTCGGCACATGCGCACGCTACCCACTCGCGGCGCGGAGGACCATCTCCCCCAGCGCGTACAGGGTCTCCTGCGCGCACAGGTAGAGCGTGCCCAGGTCCGGGCCGCCCCAGCAGAAGTTCGCCGTCACCTTCGGCGTGCGGATCACGCCGAGGAACTCCCCCGACGCCGAGAACGCGTGCACCCCGCCCGGCCCGGTGCAGTACACCGTGCCGTCGGCGCGGACCTTCATGCCGTCGGGACCGCCCGGCCCGGGGCCGGTCACGTCGGCCCACACCTCGCCGCCCGAGGTCACTCCGTCGCGCCACGCGAACCGGCGGATGTGCGCGCCCTCGGTGTCGTTGACGAACAGCGCCGACTCGTCCGCCGCGAAGGCGAGGCCGTTCGGCTGGATGAAGTCGTCGGCGATGCAGCGCATCGTGCCGTCCGGCGCGATCGCGTACACGCTGCGGTGCGCCTGCGCGAGCGGCCGCAGCACACCGTGCTCCGGCGAGGTGCGCCCGTAGGTCGGGTCGGTGAAGACGATCGTGCCGTCGCGGGCGACGACGACGTCGTTCGGGCTGTTTAGCTCGGCCCCCTGCCAGTGCGAGGCGAGCACCGTCAGCGTGCCGTCGTGCTCCTCGCGCACGAGCCGGCTCGTCGCGTGCTGGCAGCTGATCAGCCGGCCCTCGCGATCGAGCGCATTGCCGTTGGTCATCGCCGACGGGCGCCGGTACTCGGCGACGACGCCGTCCCGCAGCTGATGGATCGCGTCACCGGGGATGTCGCTGAAGAGCAACCGCTCCCCGTCCCACACGGGCCCCTCGAGGAATCCGAAGCCGTCCGCGACGACCGTCAGGTCGCCGTCGCCGACCAGCTCACGAAGCCGGGGGTACTCGTCCGCCACCGCACTCATCCGCGCCTCATCCCGTTCCGAGCACCGAGCCGCCGTCGACCATGACGGTCGAGCCGGTCATGTACGACGCTTTGTCGGAGGCGAGGAACGCGACGACGTCGCCGACCTCCGTGGGTGTGCCGACCCGGCGGGCGGGGATGAGCTGCGAGACCCGCGCCACCTCGGCCGGGTCGTGCCGCCACTCGTCGTTGATCGGGGTGTCGATCGCGCCGGGGCCGACGTTGAGGACGCGGATGCCGAGAGCGGCGAGCTCGAGCGCGGCGGTGCGCGTGAACATGCGCAGGCCGCCCTTCGCCACGCAGTAGGGCAGGTTGCCGGGATACACCGACTCCTCGTGCACCGACGAGATGTTGATGATCACGCCAGGGCCGCCCTGCGCGATGAACTGCCGCGCCGCCGCCTGCGCCGCGAAGAACGGGCCGCGCATGTCGACGGCCATCACGCGGTCGTAATCCTCTTGCGTCGTCTCGAGCAGAGAGGTGTGGGTCTGGATGCCCGCGTTGTTGACGAGCACGTCGAGCCGGCCGAACCGCTCGACGGCCGTCGCCACGAGCAGCGCGGGCGTGGCGGGATCGGCCACGTCGGCCTCGAGACCGACCGCCGTGCCGCCGGCCGCTTCGATCCGGGCGATGAGCGCATCCGTCGCCTCGGGATCCGCGACCCAGTTGATGACGACGTTCGCGCCCGCGGCGGCGCAGGCGAGCGCGATGGCTTCGCCGATGCCGCTGTTCCCGCCCGTGACGACGATCGACTTACCGGCCAACAACGACACAGGCGCCCCCTCGCTCACCTCGATTCAAGCAGAGGGGCGATGCCCGTTCGTCGGCCGGGGCCGGTCGACCCTCGTCAGCGAGGCGGCAGTGCGGCCGGTAGGCGTCGGATGCCGGCCACCTCGGTGGCGACCTGCCGCTCGATCACGCCGCGCATCATGCGCATCAGGCCGGTGATCTGCAGGTCGATCGTGAACCGGACCTCGGTCGAGTCCGCGGACAGCTCCCCCAGCCGGAACACACCGGTCGGTCGCACTGGGCCCGCGATGACCTCGAATGCCAGCACCGTCGGCTCGTCGCACCGGACGAATCGGAAGTCGCCGCGAATGGCCCGACCGCCCGGGCCGCGCAGGGTCTGCGCGAACTCGGCGCCGACGCCGTGCCCGGTCCCGGGAACGTGATGGATCTCGATCACATCCGGCCGCCAGCTGGTGTTCGTGATGCCGTCACGCAGGAACGTGAAGACCTCGCCGATCGGCCGGCCGACCACCACCGTCTCCGCTGCGCGCACCAGGCAGCCCTCGTCCCCTTGGGGGCTCCGGCGCCGATCAGCCTGCGGCGCCGACCTCGGGCACCCCTGCCGGACCGTACTTCAGCAGCAACACCCCGTTCGGCGATGCCGTCGCCGGCTCGAGCAGGTGCAGCTGCGCCGGCGCGGCGCCGTCGGGGAAGACCTTCTTGCCGCTGCCGAGCACCAGCGGGTAGACCCACAGCCGCAGTTCGTCGAACAGCTGCTCCGCGAGGAGCGTCTGCACGAGATCGACGCTGCCGATCACGTGGACGTGCTCGTGCCGGTCGCGCAGGTCGTGCACGGCCGCCGCGAGGTCGGGCCCGACGAGCCGCGAGTTGTTCCACTCGAGTTCCGGCGTGCCGCGCGAAGCGACGTACTTCGGCACCCGGTTGAAGGTGCGCGTGATGCCGCCCTCGAACTCGTCCTGCTCGTCCTGATGCGGCCAGTATCCCGCGAAGATGTCGTAGGTACGACGGCCGAGCAGCAGGGCGTCGAGCTTCGAGATGCCCTCCATGACGCTGGCGCCGACGACCTCGTCGCCCAGTCGCATCTGCCAGCCGCCGAACGTGAAGCCGCCGCTGGTGTCCTCGTCGGGGCCGCCCGGCGCCTGCGCGACGCTGTCGAGCGTGGTGAAGAGATCGATGTGGATGGTGCCCATTGCGTGCTCCTTCGCCGCCTGCTGCGCATCGGGCCGCGCTGGTCGAGCGCGGGACCTTGTCCCCTGCCTACCGCATCCCCCGCACGGTTGCCTGGACCGCATGCGGCAGATGCGTGCGCGGCAGGCCGCGCAATGGGCTCTGGTCGTCGTCACGATCTTCTGCGCGGTGTCGGCCGTCGGCGGCGGCATCGGCGTGGTCGCGACGGACGGTCTCGGCATGCCCCGCTCGATGCTCCAGGGCGGCCCGTTCCCGGATTTCGTCCTGCCGGGCGTGATCCTGACGGTCGTCGTCGGTGGCACGCAGTCGCTGGCGGCCGCGCTGCTGCTCGCGCGCCGCGGGTCGGCGCTGGTCGGGAGCGCGGTGGCCGGCTTCGGGCTCGTGATCTGGATCTTCGTGGAGACCGGCATCATCGCGGGCACCTCGTGGCTGCAGGTGCTCTACTTCGCGGCCGGATCGGCCGAACTGGCGCTCGTGCTGGTGCTGCTCGGCGTCATTCGTCGCCCAGGTGCGCACGATGGATCAGCGCGCCCAACTGCGCGAGCTTGACCCGGGACTCCTGGAACGGCGGCCAGGTCGTGGCCTGCGTCGTGAACGAGACCGTGACCGTGGCGCCGTCGTTCTCGGTGAACACGATGGTGCCGGTCCGGCTGCGCGGCAGCCCGCTCATGCCCTGCCACGGCTCGACGGACCGCACGCGCGCCAGCGGGATGTCCAGGACCTGCCGGAACGCGCCCTCGTGCGGCCGGGTCCAGACGCCGAGGGTGGTCGAGTCGGCGACCAGGTACAGGCTCCGCGTGGGCGTCGTGACGTCCGCCCCACCCGCGGCCAGGGTGCGGACGGGCGCGGCGAACGATTGATAGGCCTGCCGGATCGGCCACACGAAGAGTGCGTCGTTGCCCGTCGCCAGCTCGGCGACGCGCGCTCGCAGCATGCGCTTCGACATCACGGACGGCACGGCAGCGACTGCGGCGCTGAACGCGAACGCGGTGACCCAGACGAGCGCGGAGCTCACCGCCTCGCCGTTCGCGGCCGGCCCGAGTGCGAGCAGCGGGCTTGCCACCCCGATCAGGCCGAGCACCGTGACACCGAGCACGACGGGGTCCTGCACCAGCAGTGCGGTCGCGCTCTGATTCGGCCTGGGTTTCGTTCCGACTGAAGAGTCAGGATGGAACTGATGACGACGTACAGCTCGGAGATGCGTGAGCGGGCGTTACGGATGCTCGCTGAGGCGGCGCCGGATCACCCGAACCGCTGGACCGCGATCCGCCATGTCGCTGGCCTGCTCGGGATGAGTCCGGAGACGCTGCGGCTGTGGCAGCGGAAGGTCGAGGTCGACGCCGGCGAACGCCCTGGTGTGACCAGCGAGTCGGCGGAAGAGATCAAGCGCCTGAAGCGTGAGAACGCCGAGTTGCGGCGGGCGAACGAGATCTTGAAGTCCGCGTCCGTGTTTTTCGCCAAGGAACTCGACCGTCCCACGACGAGATGATCCGCTACATCGAGCAGCACAAGGATCAGTTCGGGGTCGAGGCCATCTGCCGGGTGTTGCGCCCGGCAGTCAGTGGGTTTCTCACCAGTCGCGGCTATCGCGCCGCCGTCACCCGGCCGGCATCGGCACGGCAGGTCCGTGACGACCTCCTCGTGCCTGAGATCGTCCGATTGCATGCGGAGAACTACGGCGTCTACGGACGCCGGAAGATGCATGCCCTGCTGCGCCGGCAGGGCTGGGACGTTGGCCGGGACCAGACCGAACGGCTGATGCGCCTGGCCGAGGTCCGCGGTGTCAGGCGGGCGAAGTCGGTCTTCACGACAAAGTCCGACCCGAGCGCGGAGAAGCCGAAGGACCTCGTCCAGCGGAACTTCACCGCGCCCGGCCCGCGACAGCTCTGGGTCGCTGACGTGACCTATGTCGCAACGTGGTCCGGGTTCGCTTACGTCGCATTCGTGACCGATGTGTTCTCGCGGAGGATCGTCGGCTGGAACGTCGCATCGACGTTGAAGGCCGACATCCTCCCGCTGCGCGCGCTCGACATGGCGGCGTGGGCGGCCGGCGGGAACCTCGAGGGCCTGGTCCATCACGCCGATCACGGCTCGAACTACCTCTCGGTCGTCTACACGGACCGGATCGCGGAGCTCGGCGCGAAGCCCTCGACCGGGACCGTCGGGGACTCGTTCGATAACGCGATGGCCGAGGCGGTGAATGGGCTCTACAAGACCGAGCTCATCCGTCGTCGAGGCCCCTGGCGGACCGTCGAGCAGGTCGAGCTCGCGACGCTCGAGTACGTCTGGTGGTGGAACAACCAACGCCTCCACGGCGAGCTCGAGTACCGCACCCCGGCCGAGGTCGAGCATGCGTTCTACGCTGCCCTCGGATCAGCCCAACCAGCGACCGCTGGTCAAAGGGAACGATAGGAACAAAACTCAGGCCGAATC
>CAVQUZ010000005.1:0-477983 GCA_963716965.1 uncultured Actinomycetota bacterium
GTTCGAATCCCCCATCCTCCGCCGAACTCAGGCCACCGCCCGCAGGGTGGTGGCCTGAGTCGTTCGTGCCGGCAGGAGGCGGGCGGGGTTGACTCCGCACTTGCTTTTTGCAAGTGTGGAATTCGTCCGGATCCCGGACTCGAGTGAGGAGCCCGTCATGGCCACGATGTTCGTCAACCTGCCGGTGACCGACCTGGAGCGCGCGAAAGCGTTTTACACCGCCATCGGTTTCACCATCAATCCGCTCTTCACCGATCACAACGCGGCGTGCGTCGTGGTGGAAGCGGATCACAGCTACTTCATGATCCAGGTCCGCGACTACTTCCAGTCGATGACCGAACTGACGATCGGCGACCCCGCCGTCAGCCCCACCTCGGCGACGAGCATCTTCCTCGAGTCGCGCGAGGCGGTCGACGTCGCGGTGACCGCGGGCGTCGCGGCCGGGGGCACCGAACTGGGCGAGCCGTCCGACTACGGCTTCATGTATCAGCGCGGGCTCACCGATCCCGATGGCAACGTCGTCGACTTCGGCTGGATGGACCCGATCGCCGCCGAGCAGGGGCCGGAAGCCTTCATGAATCAGCAGGCCTGAGGTCGATGGCCGCGCGCGAGTACGGGCAGTACTCCGGCGTCACGCGGGCGATGGAGCTCGTCGGCGAACGGTGGGCCATGCTCATCGTCCGCGACCTGCTGGTCGGTCCGCGACGGTACGGCGAGCTCGCCGCCGGCCTCGCCAAGATCCCGAGCAACATTCTCGCCGCACGACTGAAGGAACTGCAGGCCGCAGGCATCATCCGCAGGGCGCCACGATCGCGGATCATCGTGTACGAGCTGACGCCGTACGGCCGCGAACTCGAGCCGGTCGTGCTGGCGCTCGGCGCGTGGGGGTTCAAAGCGATGGGGGAGGTGCGCGACGAGCAGATCATCACGCCGGAGTCGATGACGATGGATCTGCGCAGCGCGTTCCGTGCGGAGGTGGCGGCCGGGTTGCCGGCGACCGCCTACGCAGCACGGGTGGGTCTCGACGAGCTGCTCATCCACGTGGACGGCAGCGCGCTCGCCGTCGGCCGCGGCACGGGCCCGGTCGATCTCGCGTTCACTGCCGGACCGAGCATCCACCGGCTCATCTCGGGTGCCCTCTCGCCGGCACTCGCGATCGAGACCGGCGAGGTCGAGGTCCTGCGGGGCCGCGGCGCGCTGCTCGACCGATTCGTCAGCACGTTCCACCTCGCGGCCTGATCGGACCGACGGCCGCCGATCACTGCAGGCAGAACTCGTTGCCCTCCGGGTCGCGCATCATGATCGCGAACTCCTCGAACGGCCCCCACGGCTCGGTGAGGACCTTCTCGACCGATGCGCCGAGCGCCACGAGCCTGTCCCGCTCGGCCTCGAGCTCCGCGCGCGTCGCGTGCCGGTCGTCGAAGGGCGTGATGTCGATGTGCATCCGGTTGCGCTGTCGTCGCTCGTGCCGGTACCGGGTGAAATAGAACCGCTGATGCGCCGGGTCGTCGTCCCAGGCGACCGCCCTCGCGGTGATGTCGTCTTCGCTCATGCCTGCGGCCCGCAGTTCGGCCAACTCCTCCTCGGGCCAACCCGTCGGGGCCGGATAGCCCATGACCGCGGCCCAGAAGGCGGCCAGGGCAGTGGGGTCCTCGGCGTGGATCGTGACGTTGGCGACGCGGGCGCTCATGCCCCCAGCGTACGAGAGCGGCCTGTGGCGGCCCGCGGCGCACTCGCTCGACGGGTCCGCGCCCACTCTCGCGCCATATGCTCCGGGCATGGCCTCACGACGCGATCCGGTGAAGGCCCTGCGCGAGGCGGCGGGCCGGCTGACCGATCGGGTGCCGCGACTCGAAGGCGTCGAGAACCTCGTGAGCGACGTGCTTGGACCCCGGCCGGGACCCGCGCGGAGGCTCGTCGACATCCAAGCGGACCTCGATGCACTGATCGGGCTCGAGTCGGTCAAGGCGCAGGTGCAGGCCCTCGTCGCGTTCCTGCAGGTGCAAGCGCGCCGAAAAGCGCACGGGCTGCCCGAGGTCGCGACCTCGCAGCACCTCGTCTTCCTCGGCAACCCCGGCACGGGCAAGACCACCGTGGCGAGGCTGCTCGCGGAGATGTACCGCGCGGTCGGGCTGCTGCAGAAGGGCCACCTGGTCGAGGTCGACCGCGCCGGCCTCGTGGGCCAGTACGTCGGCGCGACGGCGATCAAGACGGATCGGGTCATCCGGCGCGCACTCGACGGCGTCCTCTTCATCGACGAGGCGTACTCCCTGGCGCCGGAGGGTGACGGCCGGCACGACTTCGGCCCGGAGGCGATCGAGGTGCTGCTGAAGCGGATGGAGGACCACCGTCATCGACTCGTCGTCATCGTGGCCGGCTATCCCCGGCTGATGGAGACGTTCCTCGTCTCGAATCCCGGCCTGCGCTCACGGTTCGCGAGAGAGATCAGCTTCCCCGACTACTCCATCGACGAGCTCGAGGCGATCTTCGCGAGCACCGTCGCCCTGCACCAGTACACGCTCGAGCCGGCAGCCGGTGACACGCTGCGGCGAGTGTTCGCCGGCATCCGGCCGGGCGGCGGGTCCGGCAATGCACGCTTCGCGCGCACACTGTTCGAGCAGGCGCTCGGGCAGCAGGCGCTGCGCCTGACCCGCGGGCGGAGCGGCGCGGTGGACGCGCTCGATCGCAGAGCGGTGGGCACGCTGACCGCGGGGGACATCGCGGAGGCGGCGCGTGCACTCGGTGCGGAGCCGGGACAGGGGGCGTCGCGGTGGCGACGCTGGCTCGGCTGACCCTGCGGGCGATCCTGAGGAGGATTCGATGACGACGATCGGTTTCGGCGGTGCGTTCGTTCGCGCGAGCGACCCGGAGGCCCTCTACGCCTGGTACGAGCAGCACCTCGGTCTGACGCGGAGCAACGGCTACTTCGAGTTCCCGACCGAGGTGCAGCGCGCGCAGGTCGTGTTCACGTTCGTGACGCGGCACGACGACTACTTCCCGCCGTCCCAGCCGGTGATGTTCAACCTGCAGGTCGACGACCTCGACGGCCTGCTCGACCGCCTGGTCGCCGAGGGCGTGACGGTCGACCCCGAACGTCCCGTCTACGACTTCGGGAAGTTCGGCTGGATCATCGACCCGGAAGGCAATCGGCTGGAGCTCTGGCAGCCGATTCCGTGACCCGCAGGCCCGGAGGTTCGAATCAGGAACCGCTCACCCCGACGGCGGTGCATCGCCGCTCGAGATCGGCCTCGGCCTTCTTCTCCGTCGCGGTCAGTGCCGACGTGCTGTAGCGGGCGAACGCCCCCGCGATGACCGTCACGTCGGCGGCGAGTGGCGCGGACGCCGCGGGCACGACCTGCGACCGCATCTTCGCCGCCGCGGTCGTCGCCTCGGCCCGCCCGCTCTTCGCGGTGTAGGCCGCCACGATCGCCGCGTAGTCACGGCACGCGATCTTGTCGCCGGTCGGCGCGCACCCCGAGAGCGACCCGACGAGGGCGAGCGCGGAGAGGAGGACGATGCAGCGGCGCACGCTGCCATCCTTCCGGATCCGGCAGCGGCTCGACGGCGAGTGCCAGGCTGAACCCGTGACCGAACTGCTCGTCGTGCTCGTCCTCGGGTTCGTGGTGATCGCCGCCGCCTCGGTACTCGGTCCGCGCATCCGCATGGCGGCGCCGCTCATCCTGGTCGCGATCGGCGTCGGAGCGAGCTTCGTGCCCGCGATCGGCTCGACGCACATCGACCCGGAGGTGATCCTGCAGGGCGTGCTGCCGCCGCTGCTGTACTCATCGGCGGTCTCGATGCCGGCGATGAACTTCCGCCGCGAGTTCGGCGCGATCGGCGGCCTCTCGGTGCTGCTCGTGATCGCCAGCGCGTTGCTGCTCGGCGTCTTCTTCGTGCTGGTCGTCCCCGGGCTCGGCTTCGCCTGGGGCGTCGCGCTCGGCGCGATCATCAGCCCGACCGATGCGGTCGCGGTGTCCCTGATCAAGCGGACACCCGTCTCGAAACGCGTGGTCGCGATGCTCGACGGCGAGAGCCTGCTCAACGACGCCACCGCGCTCGTGCTCCTGCGGACGGCGATCGCGGCCGCCGCCGCCACCTTCTCGTTCTGGGGTGCGATCGGCAGCTTCGCCTATTCGGTCGCCGTCGCCGTCGTCATCGGGTGGGCCGTCGGGGGTCTGAACCTCGCCGTCCGGAAGCGCGTGACGGAGCCGAGGGTCAACACCGTCATCTCGTTCGCGGTGCCGTTCGCCGCGTCGGTCCCCGCCGGTCTGCTCGGTGCATCCGGTCTGGTCGCCGCGGTCGTCGCAGGACTCATCACGGGCATCTTCGCCCCGCGCTGGCTTTCGCCGCAGAGCCGACTGTCCGATTCGCAGAACTGGGGCACCGTGGAACTCGTGCTCGAGGGCGCCGTCTTCCTCACCATGGGGGTGCAGATCAAGTCGATCGTCGAGAGCGTCCAGCGGGACAATGCCGGCGTCGGGACCGCGGTGCTCATCGCCGCCGGAGCCCTCGCGGTGACGATCCTGGTCAGGGCCGCGTACGTCGCTCCGCTGCTCGGCATCCTGTCCTGGCGGCGAGGGCACGCCGAGGTGCTGCGCGGACGGTTGCGCGAGATGCAGGACACGATGCAGACGCCCGAGGGGAAGCGAGCGGTGTTCGCCGAGGTGCGCACTCGCGCCAGGCCCCCGTCCGACCGCATGCTGGAGGGCTTCACCCGGCGCATCGCGCAGAGCATCGGGGACATCGAGTACTTCCGGAGCCAGCCCCTCGGCTGGCGGGACGGCTCGGTGGTCGTATGGGCCGGGATGCGCGGCGCGGTGACGGTCGCGGCGGCGCAGACGCTCGAGCCGGACACCCCGCACCGGTCGATCCTGGTCCTGATCGCCTACGGCGTGGCCGCGATGTCGCTCGCGCTCCAGGGCGGCACGATCGGGCTGCTGCTGCGCCTGCTGGCACCGAAGTCCGGCCAGGAGGATTCGGATGCGCAGACGAGGGCGGAGGTGCTCCGCATCTTCGAGCTGCTGCGCACGAGCGGCGCGACCATCGCGGAACCGCCGCACCCGGCCGACGCGACGCCGGAGGCCTTCACCGCGGCGCGCGACCATCGGCTCGCCGTGATCGCGGCACAGCGCGCCGCCCTGCTCGACGCCCGGGACAACGGCACCTTCGACGCCGATGTGCTCGCGGATGCGCTGGCGAACCTCGACGCGTCACAGATCGCGATCGAGATGCGGGGCTCGCTCACGGCGTGATCGCGCACCCCGCAGTGCAGGCCGGCGGGTGGATGCGCGGCGGCATCAGCCGGAGGCTCAGCGGTCCGCGGTGAGCGGGGTGGCCGCCGTGCCCCGTGCGCTGCCCGCCGGCCATCGGGTGCCGAGCGCGGCCAGGAGCAGGCTCGTCGCGATCAGGATTCCGAGGGCGATCCGCAGCCCGGCAGCGTCGGCGACCGCGCCGATCACCAGCGGCCCGACCAGGAACGCGCTGTACCCGGTCGCCGTCGTCAGCGCGACGGCCTGTGCCGACCGGCCGGGTGCCGAGCGCGCCGTCAGCGACAGCGCACTCGGGATCACGGGGCTGATCGCGAATCCGACGAGCAGCATGCCGCCGATGGAGAGGCCCGCCGCCGGGGACAGCACCGCGACCGTGATGCCCGTCGCCGCGAGCGCGCCCGCCGCGACGATCAGCGTGCGCGTACTCACCCGGCGCATCCCGCGCGACACGAGCAGCCGGCCGGCGAGCGACGCGACGTGGTAGCTGGCGACGCCGAGACCGCTCAGCAGGATGCCGGATGCGAGCGTCTGGCGGAGGAACACCGAGAGGAACCCCTCGAGCGCCCCGTCGCCGAAGAAGCAGACCGTCACGATGATCGTCGCGAAGAGCACGCCGGGCACCCGCCACAGCCGCAACGGCGCCGGCGCGCCGTCCGCGGCGGGGACGTGGGGTGCGCGCGGCGGGAATTCGGCGACGGCGACGACCACCGCTGCGATGGCGAACACGGCACTCAGCCCGAAGTACACGAAGCGGTAGTCGGTCCCTGCCGCGAGCAGCAGGGCACTCAGCAGCGCGCCGGACGCGGCACCGAGACTGAATCCGGCCTGCAGCCCGGTCAGCGCCTGCACGTCGTGCGCGGCCTCGTAGTCGGATCCGACGGCGTTGGAGCCGAGGTCGATGAAGCTCGAGGAGAGGCCGTACAACAGCACGACGCAGACCACTTCGGCGAACGTCACGCTGAGGCCGAGCAGGCTGAACGACGCGCCTGTCGCGATCAGGCCGATGAGCAGTACGGTCCGACGACCCAGCCGGTCGGCGATCACCCCGCCGGCGAACAGCGAGAGGATCCCGCCCGCCGCCCCGCAGCTGAGCGCGACGCCCAGCGCACCCGGTTCGAGGTGCAGCGCGGCCACCAGGCTGGCGATCTGGACGGCCCAGACGCCGACCTGGAACCCGAGGATCAGGAAGATGCCGAACGAGAGCAGGGAGTGGCGCGTGCGATGCGCGCGAGGTGCCATGCGATCAGCTTGGACTGCCGGCGCCGCTCATCCGTGATCGAAGGCTCGTGCCGACGTAGAACCGCCACGCGTCCGAGCAGCTGTCGAAGCAGTCGAGGCGTGCCGAGAGACCCGCGTGCGTGAACGAGATCGCGGTCCCGTCGGCGGTCGGAGCGATGTCGAACACGATGTCGGTACCCGTCCACTCGCCCGGGTCCTCGACGAAATCGAGGTGGGAGTCGGTGACATGCCATGCGATGCGCCGCCCGAGTGCCTGTTCGGTCACCCGCTGGGTGCTGCGGTGGACCGTGCCGTGGCGGTACGTGAACTCCGCGCCGAGGCCCGACGTGTCGCCCTCGATGTCGCCGGTCCACCAGCCGCGCACGTCGTTGATCGCGGCGTACGCCTCATCGGGCGTCGCCGCTGTGACGAAGCGGATGGTCAGGTCGTCCCTGTCCATGGTGTGTCTCCCTTCTTGACGGGCCGTCGCCATCGCCCCGGCCCTGTTCGATCGATCGCTTCAGTGCGTCGAGCCTGCTGTCCCATGCGCCGGCGGCGGCTTCGAGCCAGCGAGC
Source organism: uncultured Actinomycetota bacterium (assembly GCA_963716965.1). Taxonomy (GTDB): domain Bacteria; phylum Actinomycetota; class Actinomycetes; order Actinomycetales; family Microbacteriaceae; genus Amnibacterium. The sequence goes on from CAVQUZ010000005.1 coordinate 7,064, forward strand.
CGCCAACTGCAGCGGTGCCGCGCGGAGCCGGTAGTGGACCTGCCTGCCGACGCGTTCGGACTCGACGAGGCCGGCGCCCGCAAGGGTGCCGAGATGTTTCGCGACCGCCTGCCTGGTGATCGCCATCTCCTCCGCGATCGCCGTCGGTGTCGCCGAACCGGTCCGTGCGATGACACCGATCACCCGCCGCCTGCTCGGGTCGGCCAGCGCCACGAACACCGCGGCGACCGAGCCAGGGGCCGGATCGTCGCTCACCGCGATTCGATCTCCTGTTTGGCCAGCTCCATCTCGATCGCCCAGCCTTCGGAGTTGCCCTCGTACGCGGTTCTGCGTGCCGCCTCGTCGATCTCGGGAGACGCGAATCCGCTCTCCACCACCGTGAGGCGGGTCCCATCGGGTGTCGGCTCCAGGCGGAAGTCGACCCGGGTCCGCAGCGTTCTGCTCTCGGGTCCGTCCGCCCGCCGGTCGGGGGCCGTGCTCACGAGCCAGCGGAAGCTCACCGCCCGCTGCTCGTCGACGTCGAACCGCTCGACCGTGAAGTCGCCGTGGACCGGATGATGGACGACCGCCCGGTCCTCGGCCGTCCATTCGACCAGCTCGAGGTCGATCCGCGATCCGTCGTTGATCCACCAGCCGGGGATCGAGACCAGCGCCCACACGCGCGCCGGGTCGGCGGCGATGAGTACCGCCCGTTCGATCGAATCCTGCACGGTCGATCCGCTCGCCATGGTTCCTCCTCAAAATACGCAACCTTAGAGTTGCGCATTTGCTCACCGTCCGCAAGATCGGAAGTGGCGGGCGGCTCCGACATCCGCCACGATGCGCTCATGGCCGAGGAGATCGTCGTCGCGACGTCGGAAGCCGACTACGCGCGCTTCGGCGAACTCGTCCGCGAGTACTGGGGATGGCTCGAGGCGCGGTACGCCGGTCAGCCGGGACTGATGGATGCGATCGGGTCGGAGCAGAACCTGACCGACGAGCTCGCCTCGTTGCCGGCGGTCTACGGGCCGCCGGCCGGCAGGACGTTGCTCGCCCTCGTCGACGGCGAACTCGTCGGCGGGGTCGCCTACCGCGACCTGCATGACGGCACCTGCGAGATGAAGCGGCTCTTCGTGCGTGAGCCGGCGCAGGGCAGAGGACTCGGCCGGAGACTTGCCCGCGCGGTCGTCGATGCGGCGACGGCGGACGGGTACACGCTCCTGCGGCTCGACACCGGATTCCTGAACACCGAGGCGATGGGGATGTACGAGCGGCTCGGATTCGAGTACACCGGGCCGTATCACGCCTATCCGCCCGAGATCCTCGTGCACCTCAGGATCATGGAGCTGTCGCTCACGGCGCCGGCCTGACAGTGGGAGCGGTGCTCGTGCCTGCGCGACGCCTCACGAAGGGGCCGAGCGTGACCGGCCCGGACACGACGGAGGCCACGTCGATCGTCGACGTGGCCTCGGGACGCTCAGACGCGGCGGCCGCTGATGAAGCGGACGAGCGCCACGATGATCGCGATGAGCAGCAGGATGCCGCCGATCCAGAGCAGGAAGTGCAGCGTGGATCCGATCCCGCCTGTGATGAGCAGCACGATCGCGATGACCGCGACGATGACGAGCAGGATGTTCATTGGGGCTCCGATTGTTGGTGTCACCAGCTATAACGACGCGGTCTGAGCGTCTGCTGGATGAAATCTGGGAGCCGAGTGACGGTGCTCCGCGCGAGATCGTGCCGCTGGCCCGCGATGTCCACCCGTCCTCCACCCGGGGGTGGTGGGCGAGCGGGAGCGCCACCGGCACGATCGGAGCATGAACCTGCAGATGATCGCGGACGCGATCCTCGTCCTCGTGGCCATCGGATGGATCGGCTACCGCCAGATGACCTGGCGCGTCGTCGACCCGTCGCGCATGTGGCGCATGCCCGTCGTGCTCGCCGTGGTCGGCGCGGGCATCCTCGTCACCGGCGACAAGGCCTCGATCCTCACCCCGATCGACGTGACGGCGCTGGCCGTCGAACTGGTCGTCGGCCTCGGTATCGGGGCCGTGATGGGTGCGATCGCGCACTTCCGTCCGCTGTCCTCGGCGGCGATCGAGGCGTACGAGGCGCACCGCCGGGACGGCCGGGGCGTCGGTGCGGCGGTCGCGTACGAGAGCAGGACGGGCTGGGTCGGCCTCGCACTGTGGTTCGTGATGATCGCGGTGCGGGTCGGCCTCGACGTCGCGGCGGCGCACCTCGGCGCGGCCGAGGTCGTGTCCACCGGCGTGATCCTGCTGATCATCGCGGCGAACCGTGCCGCCAGGGTCGCGGTCTTCGCGTACCGGCTCCAGCGCGAACCGCAACGCGTCGCGGCCTGACCGCGTCAGCGGCCAGGATGGGCCCCGTGACCGACCGCCGCGTGCTGCCCCTGGCGTTGCACGGCATCGGCATCGCCGTGGTGGCGTGGGCGTTCGTCTCGGGCGGATTCGCAGCACGAGGCGGCGCGTGGCTCGCCGCGGCCTGCGTCGTCGCGCTCGCGAGCTGGGCGGCGGTCGAGGTGCTGCAGTCGCCCGCCGAATCCGAGCGGCGCGATGCGCGAAGGATGCTGCTCAGACGGATCGTGATCGTCGTCGGTGTGCTGGTCACCGCCTACAGCCAGGCGCTCACGAACGGCGTGCTCGTGGCGCCGCTGGCGATCGTCCTCATCGTGGCCGTCTCCGACGACCGGGAGCCGGTGTGGGTCGCGCCCCTGCTGGGTGGCGTGGCCCTCGTGCTCACGCCCATCGGGGCACTCGCCGCGGGGGACACCCTGCCGGCGCTCGTGTCCTACGTGGTCGCTGACGTCGTGTGGATCCTGATCGGCGTCTCACGCAGGCAGGCACGCGTCGCGAGCAGGCGGATCGCCGAGCTCACCGCGCAGCAGCAGGCGACCAGAGAGCAGCAGGCACGCGCCGCCCTGCTGGCGGACCGGCAGGCGGCGGCGAGGGACATCCATGACGTGCTCGCACACAGCCTCGGCGGGCTGGTGATCCAGCTCGACGCGGCAGAGGCGCTGCTCGAGGCGGGCCGCGACGCGGAGGGACTCGCGACCGTGACGCGGGCGAGGGCACTGGCGGCCGAAGGACTCACCGATGCGCGTCGCGCCGTCGCCGCACTGCGATCGCCGGACGAGGCGGCACCGCCCGCCGCCGACCTCGGTACGGCGGTGGGACGACTGATCGAGGCGCATCGCGCCATGGGTGCGGTCGCGGATGCGCGGATCCGGCTGCCCCGCGACCCGGTCCCCGCGGCGACCGCGGTCGCGTTCGAGCGTGCGGTGCAGGAGGCGCTCAGCAACGCCCGCCGGCACGCGCCGGGTGCACCGGTCGACGTCGAGCTGTCCGCGGAGACGGGGCGGCTCGGGCTCGTCGTCGCCAACGCGGTCGTGGGCGGTCGGCGCGTCGGCGGTCCTGGCGGCGGCAACGGGCTCGCGGGGATGGCCGAACGGTTCGCCGCGCTGCCGGGCGGCAGCGTGACCGCGGGGGAACGGGACGGGCGCTTCGTCGTCGCCGCCCGCGCCGACCTGCCGGAGGAGCGGTGACCGTGGCAGAGCCCCGCATCCGGGTCCTCGTGGCGGACGACCAGGCGATCGTCAGAGATGGGCTCGTGACCGTGCTCGACCTGCTGCCCGACATCGAGGTGGTCGGCCAGGCGGCCGACGGCGAGGAGGCGGTGATGCTGGCGGAGCGCACCGACCCCGACGTCGTGCTGATGGACCTGCGGATGCCGCACCTCGACGGCGCAGGGGCCACCGCCCGCATCCTCGCGCGGCGGCCGGGCGTCGCCGTGCTGGTGCTGACGACGTACGCCGACGACGCGTCCATCGTGTCGGCCATGCGCGCCGGAGCCCGCGGCTACCTCACCAAGGACGCCGGCCGGATCGAGCTCGCCGCGGCCATCCGCGCCGTCGCGAGCGGGCAGACGACGCTCGCCCCCGAGGTCGGCGCGAAGCTCATCGCCTCGGCCGTCGGGGCCGCGGTCCGCGCCGCCGATCCGCTCGAGCCCGACGAGCTCGTCCTACGGTTCCCGCGGCTCACGCGCCGCGAGGCCGAGGTGCTCGCCGAGGTGTGCCGCGGGCGCAGCAACCCGGAGATCGCTGCCGCGCAGTTCGTGAGCGTCGCGACCGTCAAGACGCACATCAACTCGCTGTTCGCGAAGCTCGGGGTGCGGACACGCCCACAGGCCATCGCGATGGTGCACGACCGGAGTTCATGACTGCGAGGCGTAGCCTGCGCGAGTGCGTCGACGGCTGCTGATCGAGGCGGTCTGCGGCCTCCTGGCCGCCGCCGCGGGACTGGCGGCCGCCGAAGCGTTCGCCGCGGTGCTGCGTCCGCAGGCGGGGCCGGTGGTCGCGACGGGCGGCCTCGTGATCGATCTGGCGCCCGCCTGGGCGAAGGCCGCGATCATCGCTGGGGTCGGGACCGCCGACAAAGCGGTCATCTTCGCGACCGTGATCCTCGTCGTCGTGATCGGCGCGGCGGTCGCGGGGGTGCTGGAGGCGAGGAGGCCCCCGTTCGGCGCAGTCCTGCTCGTGCTGCTCACGCTCGTCGCGGCGATCGGGGCGCTGACCAGGTCGGGGTCGTCTGTGGCCGATGTCGCGCCCGCCGTCGTCGCCGCCATCGTCGGCGTCGTCGTGCTGCGGGCCCTCGACCGCCGCCGCGAAGGGGTCGACGCGGATCGCCGCAGGTTCCTCATCACCGCGGGCGTGGCCTCGGCCGTCGCGGTCGCCGGCGGCGTCGTGACGGCCGTGACGCGCGGGGCGCTCGGCGCGGCGGCCGCATCCGCCGCGCGCATCCGTCTGCCCGCCCCTGTGGTGCCCGTGTCCGCGCCTGCGGCCGCCGACTCGTTCCCCATCGCGGGATTGGCGCCGATCGTGACGCCGAACGCCGACTTCTACCGCATCGACATCGACCTCGCTCCCGTCGCCGTCGATGTCGCCTCGTGGTCCCTCGTGATCGACGGCGAGGTGGAGCATCCCGTGCGGCTCACCTACGCCGAACTGCTCGCCCTGCCGCTGCAGGAGTCGTGGACGACCCTCGCCTGCGTCTCCAACGAGGTCGGCGGCGATCTGATCTCGAACGGCAGGTGGCTCGGATACCCCGTGCGCGCACTGCTCGCGAAGGCCGGCGTGAAGGCCGGCGCGGACATGGTGCTGTCGACGGGCGCCGACGGGTTCACCGCGGGCACGCCGCTGTCGGCCCTCACGGACGCCAGGAACGCGGTGCTCGCCGTCGGCCTGAACGGCGCCGTGCTGCCGCAGGAGCACGGCTTCCCCGCCCGGCTCGTGGTGCCGGGGCTGTACGGGTACGTGTCGGCGACGAAGTGGATCACGAGGATGACCGTGACGCGGTTCGGCGCCGTGTCGCCGTACTGGATCCAACGAGGATGGTCGAGCCTCGGACCGGTCAAGCTGTCGAGCCGGATCGACGTGCCCACCGGGGCGGCGACGGTCCGCGCCGGCATGGTGGCCGTCGCGGGGGTCGCCTGGTCGCAGCACACCGGCGTCTCGCGAGTGCAGCTGCGGATCGACGACGGTCCGTGGCGGGACGCGAAGCTGGCAGGCGACCTGTCGGTGGACAGCTGGCGGCAGTGGAAGTACGAGTGGATGGCCCAAGCGGGTCGCCACACGCTCACCGTGCGCGCCGTGGACGCGCAGGGCGGCGTGCAGACCGCGAAGGTCGCGGACGTGGTGCCGAACGGGGCGACCGGGCTGCACTCCGTGCAGGTCACCGTCGCCTGACCCCACCCGCGCGATCCGCGCCGGGACTGTCGGTGCGGCCACGTACTCTCGTGGCGTGGTCACCGCTCTCTATCGCCGATACCGGCCGGAGACGTTCGCGGAGCTGATCGGGCAGTCGCACGTCACCGAGCCGCTCCGAACGGCGCTCCGGACGGACCGGGTGAACCACGCCTATCTCTTCAGCGGCCCGCGCGGGTGCGGCAAGACGACGTCGGCGCGCATCCTGGCCCGCTGCCTGAACTGCGCCGAGGGGCCGACCGACACCCCGTGCGGTGTCTGCCCGAGCTGTGTCGAGCTGGGTCGCGGAGGCGGCGGATCCCTCGACGTCGTCGAGATCGACGCCGCGAGCCACAACGGCGTCGACGACGCGCGCGACCTGCGCGAGCGGGCGATCTTCGCCCCTGCCCGCGACCGCTACAAGATCTTCATCCTCGACGAGGCGCACATGGTGACGCCGCAGGGCTTCAACGCCCTGCTCAAGATCGTGGAGGAGCCGCCGGAGCACGTGAAGTTCGTGTTCGCGACGACCGAACCCGAGAAGGTCATCGGCACGATCCGGTCCCGGACACACCACTATCCGTTCCGGTTGGTACCTCCGGCGCAGATGCTGGAGTACCTCGAGGAGTTGTGCGGTGCGGAAGGGGTCCGCGTCGAAGCCGGTGTGCTGCCGGTCGTCGTGCGCGCGGGCGGCGGATCGGTGCGCGACACCCTGTCGCTGCTCGATCAGCTCATCGCGGGGTCCGAGGACGACCTCGTCGGGTACGACCGCGCGACGGCGCTGCTCGGCTACACCAGCGCCACGCTCATCGACGAGGTCGTCGGCGCGGTGGCCGATCACGACGCGGCCGCGGCGTTCCGGTCGATCGACCGCATCGTGCAGACGGGCCAGGACCCGCGCCGGTTCGTGGAGGACCTGCTCGAGCGGCTGCGCGACCTCATCGTGGTCGCCGCCGTCGGCGACGGAGCCCGATCGGTGCTGCGCGGGACGCCGGCCGACCAGATCGAGGCGCTCACGCTCCAGGCCGCCCGATCCGGGCCGGGCGAGTTGTCACGGTTCGCGGACATCGTGAGCGACGCGCTCGACGAGATGGTCGGGGCGACCGCGCCACGGCTGCACCTCGAACTGATGATCGCGCGCATGCTCGTCCCCGCAGCCGACCGCGGAGCCATGCTCGCCCGCATCGAACGGGTCGAGCGACGCGTGGGTGTCGAGGGCGATCTGCCCGTGGCGGCGCGCCCAGCCGCGACGCCCGGCGCTCCTGCGGCGGTCGCCGCACCCGTCGTCGCGCCGGCGCACGAGCCCCAGGCCGCCCCGGCGGTGCGGCGGCCCGCCGCCGAGTCCGTCTCGCCGCCGCGGCCCGCCGCCCGAGCCACGCCGACGCGCCCCGCGGAAACGGTCTCGCCTCCCGCTCCGGCGGAGAGCGTCGCGCCGCCGTCGGACGTGGACGCGCCGCCGGCCGAGGACGCACCACCGCCCCCCGAGTCGGTGCTGCCCCCCGTCGCGGTGACGCTGGCGCAGGTGAAGGACGCGTGGCCCGAGATCCTCGAGACGGTCCAGCGGTCGAAGCGCAGCGCATGGGCCGTCGTCTACACGTCGCAGCCGCGCGCGCTCGACGGCGAAGTGCTGACACTCTCGTTCCTCAGCCGGACCGACGTCGAGACGTTCCGCCGGACGGCGCCCACCGGGGGAGTGAGCGAGGAGTTGCGCAGCGCGATCCTCGCGGTGCTCGGCATCCGGGTGAAGTTCCGGCCGCGCATCGAGGCCGCCGGCGGCGACGACGCCCCGCTCACACCCGCCGAACCCCCGGCCCCGACGTTCGTCCCGCCGCCGGTCGCGGCGTCCGACCGCTACGGTGAGGCGGTCGTGCGCGAGATCATGGGCGCCAGCTTCATCGAGGAGACGACAGTGGCTTCGCCGCAGCGGGCTGCGCAGGGTGCTCCGGTCAGCAGCGGTGGGGAGGCCTGATGTACGAGGGCATCGTGCAGGACCTCATCGACGAGCTCGGCCGGCTGCCCGGCATCGGTCCGAAGTCCGCGCAGCGCATCGCCTTCCACATCGTGCAGACACGTGACTTCGACGTGACGCGACTCGGTGAGTTGCTCATCGAGGTGCGCGACAAGGTGCGGTTCTGCACGCTGTGCGGCAATGTCGCCGACCAGGACCGCTGCAGCATCTGCCGCGACACCAGGCGCAACCGCGGCGTCATCTGCGTGGTGGAAGAGGCGAAGGACGTCGCCGCGATCGAGCGCACTCGCGAGTTCCGCGGCCTCTACCACGTGCTCGGCGGCGCGCTCAGCCCCATCGACGGCATCGGCCCCGACGACCTGCGCATCCGCGAACTGGTCCAGCGGCTCGCCGACGGCGAGGTGCAGGAGATCATCATCGCCACCGACCCGAACATGACCGGCGAGGCGACCGCGACCTATCTCTCCCGACTGCTTCGCGGCATGGAGATCCCCGTCAGCCGGCTCGCATCGGGGCTGCCGGTCGGTGGTGATCTGGAGTACGCCGACGAGGTCACCCTCGGTCGTGCCTTCAGCGGTCGCCGCCTCGTCGACCACTGACCCACCCCCACCCCGCCGAAGCAAGCGCAGGGCACCAGCACCTCAGCAGGACGCACGCACTTCGGCAGGACGCATGTGCGCCATCGTCCTGCCCGAGCGCGTACGTCCTGCCGGAGAGGGCTTCGTCCTGCCGGAGCGGCGTCGCTCCTGGCCGTCAGCCGCGGGGCGACGCGGGTTTGCAACGGCGCGGAGCGCCGTTCGCGCGAAATCCGGTAATCGCCGGATACCATTTTCTATGTTTGTACCGATCGGTGCTGGTACCTGTCTCTCCGTCCAGGACGAGGGCAGCGGTTCCGCCGTCGTGTTGTTGAACGGCTGGCCGGTCACCGCCCTCCACTGGCGCCATGTCGTGCCCGCGCTCGTCAGGGCCGGTCATCGGGCGATCACCATCGAGGCCCGCGGACTCGGTGATGCATCGAGCGGACCGGGCGATCTCGCCAAGACGACGCTCGCCCGCGAGGTCGTCGCGACGCTCGACGCGCTCGGCGTCAGGCGGTTCGCGATCGTCGGCCACGACATGGGCGGCACGATCGCGACGCTGGTCGCAGCGGAGCAGCCCCATCGGGTGAGCGCGGTCGTCGTCGAGGAATCGGTCGCGCCGGGCATCCAGGACCTGCCGGAACCCGCGGGTGACTTCCCCGATTGGCACCTGCCGCTCTTCCAGGCGCCCGAAGGTGTCGCAGAGCGTCTGCTCGCGGGCCGGCACGACGCGGTCGTCGACGCCTTCCTCGAGGGCAGCGCAGGTCCGACCCGCCTCGACTTCGACGCCCATGTCGCGTATCTGACCGCGTACGCGGGCGACGACCGGCTGCGCTCGACCCTCGGGCTGTACCGGACGCACCACGAGGACGAGATGGCGGTGCGCCGCGCGAACCGCAGGCGTCTGCGCGTGCCCGGCCTCGCGATCGCCGGCCGCTACGGCATGGGTCCGATCGTCGCCGAAGCCCTGTCGCGCGCAGTGTCCGGGGTGCGCTCGGTCACGGCGGCGGACGCGGGGCACTATCCGGCGGAGCAGACACCCGACATCGTGAACGGCGCACTGATCCCGTTCCTGCGCTCCGCCTGAGCAGGTCCGTCAGCACACTCGAGGGTGTGGGTGCGCCCTAGCGAGTCCCACGGGGCAGCGCAAGGGGTGGCCGGGTGGCCCGATAGACTCCGTCAGCCGCATCGCGGCGCTCTCAGTACGGCGACGCAGTAAGGCAACGCGTGGGTCTCATCGTCCAGAAGTTCGGCGGTTCGTCGGTCGCCGATGCCGAGAGCATCAAGCGGGTCGCGAAGCGGATCGTCGAGACCCGCAAGGCCGGACACAACGTCGTCGTCGCCGTGTCCGCCATGGGCGACACGACGGACGAGCTGCTCGACCTCGCGCACGAGGTCACGCTGCTGCCCGCGCCGCGCGAGCTCGACATGCTGCTGACCGCGGGGGAGCGCATCTCGATGGCGCTGCTCGCGATGGCGATCAAGAGCATGGGCCACGACGCCCGCTCCTTCACCGGCAGCCAGGCGGGCATGATCACGGACGCGCAGCACGGCGCCGCCCGCATCGTCGACGTCACACCCGGACGCGTCCTGTCCGCCCTCGACGAGGGCGCGATCGCCATCGTCGCGGGATTCCAGGGTTTCAATCGCGGCACCGGCGACATCACCACGCTCGGCCGCGGCGGGTCGGACACGACGGCGGTGGCCCTGGCCGCAGCCCTCGACGCGGACGTCTGCGAGATCTATACCGACGTCGACGGGATCTTCACGACCGATCCCCGCGTCGTGCCCCGCGCACGCAAGATCGATCGCATCACGAGCGAAGAGATGCTCGAGCTCGCCGCCGCAGGCGCGAAAGTCCTGCACATCCGCGCCGTGGAATATGCGCGCCGGCACGGCGTCACCCTGCATGTCCGCTCCTCGTTCAACAACAACGAGGGCACCATCGTGTACAACCCGGTCGCACCCGGGTTCGACGAGAACGGAGCACCCGTGGAACAACCGGTCATCGCCGGCGTCGCGACCGATCTCGGTGAAGCGAAGATCACCGTCGTCGGCATCCGAGACGAACCAGGCAAGGCGGCGGAGCTCTTCACGATCGTCGCCGCCACCGGCGCGAACATCGACATGATCGTGCAGAACGTGTCCGCCGCCGCGACGGGCTTGACGGACATCTCGTTCACACTGCCGAAGGCGTCCGCCCAGTCCGTACTGGCCGCGCTGACCGCCAACCAGGGGACCATCGGGTTCCAGACGCTGCAGCACGACGATCAGATCGCGAAGCTCGCGCTGGTCGGCGCGGGGATGCGGACGAACGCCGGCGTGTCGGCGCAGCTGTTCCGCGCCCTCTCGGACGCCGGCATCAACATCGAGATGATCTCGACGAGCGAGATCCGCATCTCCGTGGTGACTCGGGCGGACTCGATCAAGGCGGCGACGGCCGCCGTGCACAGTGCATTCGGTCTTGACGGCGAGACGGACGCCGTCGTGTATGCGGGAACGGGACGATGAGCGGTCTGCGGGTAGGCGTGGTCGGAGCGACCGGACAGGTCGGCGCGGTCATGCGGCGGCTGCTCGAGGAACGGGACTTCCCCGTGGAGGAGATCCGGTTCTTCGCGTCGGCACGGTCTGCGGGCACGACGCTGCCGTGGCGCGGCACCGACATCGTGGTCGAGGACTCGGCCACGGCCGACCCGTCGGGACTCGACATCGCGCTCTTCTCCGCGGGGGCGACCGCCTCGAAGGCGCTGGCGCCGCGGTATGCAGCGGCAGGCGTGCTCGTGATCGACAACTCGAGCGCGTGGCGGCGGGATCCCGATGTCCCGCTCGTCGTCAGCGAGGTGAACCCCGGCGACCTCGAGAACGTGCCGAAGGGCATCGTCGCGAACCCCAACTGCACGACGATGGCGGCGATGCCGGTGCTGCAGGTTCTGCACGAGGAGGCGACGCTCACCCGTCTCGTCGTCAGTACCTATCAGGCGGTGTCGGGCAGCGGCCTCGCGGGCGTCGCCGAGCTGGCCGGCCAGATCGAGCGGGGCGTCGCGAGCGGCCATCTCGAGACCCTCGTGCACGACGGTGCATCCATCGATCTCGGGGAGCCGGACAAGTACGTCGCTCCGATCGGCTTCGACGTGATCCCGTACGCGGGCTCGATCGTCGACGACGGCCTGTTCGAGACGGACGAGGAGCAGAAGCTCCGTCACGAGAGCCGGAAGATCCTGCACATCCCGGATCTGCTCGTCTCCGGCACGTGTGTGCGGGTGCCGGTGTTCACGGGACACTCGCTCTCGATCAACGCCGAATTCGCAAAAGCCTTGACGCCCGAGCGTGCGAAGGAACTGCTCGAACACGCTCCAGGAGTGCGGCTGGTCGACGTCCCGACGCCCCTGGCCGCCGCCGGCATCGATCCGAGCCTCGTCGGGCGCATCCGGCAGGACGAAGGGGTGCCCGGTCACCGCGGGCTCGCCCTGTTCGTGAGCAACGACAACCTTCGCAAGGGGGCCGCACTGAACGCGGTCCAGATCGCCGAGGTCGTCGCCGCGCGCCAACGTGCCTGAGCGCGAGCACGAGGTCGGCCCCGACCGCCCCGGTATCCTGTGACCGTGGCCCACGACGAACCGATCGATGTCGTGCTGATCGGCGGCGGCATCATGAGTGCCACCCTCGGCACGATCCTGCACGCCCTGCAGCCCGACTGGACGATCCGCATCTACGAGCGGCTCGGCGGCGTGGCCGAGGAGAGCAGCAACGCCTGGAACAACGCGGGCACCGGGCACGCCGCGCTGTGCGAGCTCAACTACACGCCCGAACGGCCGGGCGGCAACATCGACATCACGTCGGCCGTCAAGGTGAACGAGCAGTTCCAGCTGTCCCGCGAGTTCTGGTCGCACCTCGTCGACACGGCCGCGATCGACGACCCGCAGATCTTCCTGCACTCGACGCCGCACATGACCCTCGTGCACGGCCTAGAGAACGTCGACTTCCTGCGCAGGCGGTGGGAGGCGCTCCGCGAGCACCCGCTGTTCGACGACCTGCAGTTCTCCGACGACCCGGCGAAGATCCATGAGTGGGCTCCGCTGCTGGTCATCGGCCGCGACCGCGAGGAGCCGATCGCCGCGACGTATTCCGCAAGTGGCACGGACGTCGACTTCGGCGCGCTCACGCGTTCGCTCATCGGCGCGCTCCAGCAGGCGGGCGCGGATCTCGTCACCGACACCGAGGTGCGCCGGCTCAAGCAGCAGCCCGACGGGACCTGGTCCATCACGTCCCGCCACCTCGTCGGCAAGACGCCCTCGACCGTGCGTGCGAGGTTCGTCTTCGTGGGGGCAGGCGGATGGGCGCTGAAGCTCCTCCAGCGCTCCGGCATCCCCGAGGCGAAGGGCTACGGTCTCTTCCCGATCAGCGGGCAGTGGCTCCGCACGGACAACCCGGACGTCGTCGCGCGTCATCGCGCGAAGGTGTACGGCAAGGCCTCGGTCGGCGCGCCGCCCATGTCCGTGCCGCACCTCGACACGCGCATCGTGGACGGTAAGCCCTCCCTCCTTTTCGGCCCGTACGCCGGACTGAGTCCCCGCTTCCTGAAGCGTGGCGGCCTGCTCGATCTGCCGCTCTCGGTGCGGCCGCACAATCTCATCCCGATGCTCGCCGTCGCGAAGGACAACCTGAGCCTCGTCCAGTACCTGATCGGCGAGCTGACCAAATCGAAGCGACGGAAGTTCGCCTCGCTGCAGGAGTTCTTCCCCGAGGCGCGTCCACAGGACTGGTACACGATGATCGCGGGCCAGCGGGCGCAGGTGATCAAGAAGGACGCCGCCAAGGGTGGTGTGCTGCAGTTCGGCACCGAGGTCGTGAGCGGGGCGGACGGGACCATCGCCGGCCTGCTCGGGGCGTCCCCCGGCGCATCCACGACCGTCGCGATCATGCTCGACGTGCTTCGCCGGTGCTTCCCGGCGCGCATCGAGGAGTGGACGCCGGCGCTGCGGGTCATGATCCCGACGTTCGGTTCGACGCTCAGCGACGACCCCGCGAATGCAGCCGCCATCCGTTCCTCGACTGCGAAGGCGTTGCGACTGACCGCCTAGCGGGTTGCGATTCACTCGAATTCATGTTCGCATGGACCGATGCGATGGTCGGGTCAGGTGTTCGGTGCCGAGCGGGCCGGAGCGCTCGTGGGTCTCGATGGCATCGACGGCGACGTGCGTACGGTCCGTGCCCCGGATTTCGCCGGCATCACGTTCTACGAGGTCGTCGCGAAGTCCGGTCTGAACCATGTCCCCGGAGGCGGGGGCGCCCTGCCGTTCGGCTGGACGATCAATCCGTACCGGGGGTGCTCGCACGCGTGCACCTACTGCTTCGCCAGGCCGACGCACCGATACCTCGAGTTCGACGACCCTGGCGACTTCGACCGGGAGATCGTCGTCAAGGTGAACATCGCGGAGGTCGTCGCTCGGGAGGTCACGCGACCGACGTGGGGTAGGTATCCGGTCGCGCTCGGGACCAACACCGACCCCTATCAGCGGGCGGAGGGACGCTATGCGCTCATGCCCGGCATCATCGACGCGCTCGCCTCCAGCGGCACACCCTTCTCGATCCTGACCAAGGGCACGCTGCTGCGGCGCGACCTGCCGCTGATCGCCGGCGCCTCCGAGCGGGTACCAGTGACGGTCGCCATGTCGATCGCGGTGTACGACGAGGACGTCCAACGGCTCGTCGAACCCGGCGCGCCGACCGCTGCAGCCAGGCTCGCGACCATCAGGGCCGCGAGGGACGCCGGCCTCGATTGCACGGTCTTCCTGATGCCGGTGCTGCCGTACCTGACGGACTCCATCCGCCACCTGGACCACGCCCTCGAGACGATCGCCGCGAGCGGGGCGACGCACGTGCTGTGGACCGCGCTGTACCTGAAGCCGGGCGTACGCGAGTGGTATCTCGACTGGCTGCGCACGCACTTCCCCGAGCACGAGGCCGCGACGCGACGGCTCTACGAAGAAGGCGCCTACGCGCCGAAGGCCTACCGGTCCTGGCTCTCCGACCGCATCCGCCCGCTCATCCTCCGCCACGGCCTGCAGATCGGCGAGGAGGAGCCGTCGACAGGTGGCCCCCGGGTGCGGTCCCGGACTCCCATCGCGCGCCCCACGCCGTCGCCGACGCTCTTCTGATCGGGGGTTCTGCACCGGGGCTTTCAGCAGGCGAGACAGCGCATGGGGGAATGCGCGATGATCGGGTGTCGCGTCGAGCGGAATCGGAGGACGGGTTGGAAGGAACGACCACTCGGCTCGCCGGCGCGTCCGGCACGGGGCCGACCGCCGCGCGGCGTGCGACTCCCGCCGAGCTCGCGACGCTGGGGCGTCGCGCGCGCATCGCGCTGCTCGACGACCACGAGGTGCTGCTCGACTCGATCCGCTCCTGGATCCGGTTCAACGCGCCCGATTTCGACGTCGTGATCGCGGCGACGACATGGCTGCAGCTCATGCACAGCCCCGATTTCCCGACGGAGCTCGTCTTCATCGACGTGCAGCTTCGTGAACCCGTCTCCCTCGAGGCGCGGGTGCGCACGTGCCTCGCGGCGGGCGCGAAGGTCATCGTGCTCACCGGCCTGGACACGAGCGAACTGCGTGAGCGCTCGCTGGCGGCCGGCGCATCGGCTTTCGTGAGCAAAGCCGAACCACTCGAGGAGGTGCTCGAGATCGCTCGTCGTGTCGTCGGGCTCGCTCCGGCGGGACAGGGTCCCGAACCGGAACCGGCGTTCCAGCGCCCGCGACTCAGCGTGGGCGAGGAGGAGGCGCTGCGCCTCTACGTCAGCGGTCACTCGACGAACGAGGTCGCCGAGGCGATGAACGTGCGGTTCGAGACGGCGAAGACCTATCTGCGGCGCGTCCGCGAGAAGTACGCGAAGGTGCAGCGCCCGGCGAGCCGCCGCTCCGACCTCATCCAGCGGGCGACCGAAGACGGCTACCTTCGATAGTCGAGGGGGTACCGATGGCGAAGCTCTACTTCCGCTACGGCGCGATGAACAGCGGCAAGAGCACCGCACTGCTGCAGGCGGCGTACAACTACGAGGAGCGCGGTCAGCAGGTGCTGATCACGAAGCCGTCCGTCGACGTCAAAGGCGACCGGATGATCGTGTCGCGGCTCGGTGTCGAGCGGGAGGTCGACTTCGTGCTGGGCTCGCGGGACGACGTGCTCGCCGCCTTCTTCCAGCACCGTGACGCGGTCGCGGCACGCGGCGGTCGCGATGTGGCGTGCCTGCTCGTCGACGAGGCCCAGTTCTTGACCGCGGCCCAGGTCGACGACCTCTTCCGGCTCGCCGTGCTCGAGGGCGTGCCGGTGCTCGCCTACGGGATCCGCACAGACTTCCAGACGGTCGCGTTCCCGGGGAGCAGACGGCTGCTCGAGGTCGCGCACAGTCTCGAGGAACTGAAGACGATCTGCCGCTGCGGGCGCAAGGCTGTCTTCAATGCGCGCAAGCGCGGCGACGAGTTCGTCTTCGACGGGCTGCAGGTCGCCATCGACGAGATCGGCGACGTGTCCTACGAGTCGCTCTGCGGCGACTGCTATCTGACCGAGAGCGACGGCATGCTGAACGCCGGCCGTCGCATCCCGGGAGAGATGTCGTACGCGAGCGGACCCGACGCGGACTTCGCCTGACCGTTCATCGGGCGTCGATCGTGGCCCAGAAGTCGGTGATGAGCGTGCCGAGCAGCTGCGGTGCCTCGAGCGGCGCGAGCGTGCGGCTGTTCGGCACAACGACGACTCGCGCATTCGGCATGTGCGCCGCAGCCGCCCTGGCGTCGGAGACGGTCCATGCCGGGTCGTCGCCGCCGACGACGAGGAGTGTCGGCGCCGCCACCCGGGAGAGCAGCGGCGTGAGATCGCGGCGAGGGACCTCGAAGGAGCGGATGGCAGCAGCGGCGCTGCGCTGACCGGCGAGCGCGATCGCGTCGAGGACCGAGCCGACGACGTCGGGCTCCGACCTGGCGGCGTCCGTGAGCAGGATCGAGAGCATCCGCTGCCGGACCTGGGGCACGAGCGGTCCGAGCAGATGGAGCGCGGACGCGCGCGCCGCGGTCCGAAGCCGTTGGCCTCCGCCGAGCGCGCCGGTGGCAGCGCTGGTGGCGACCACGCTGTGCACCAGGTCCGGGTGCGTCGCGGCGAGCTCGATGCCGATGCGGCCGCCCCAGCCGTCGCCGACCCAATCCACGGCCTCGCCGGGGGCGAGCGCCGTCAGGACGTCGATCGCCGTGCCGACGACGTCTGCGCCCGGCACTCGGCGCGTCAGCCGGTCGCTGCGCCCCCATCCCGGCCCGTCGACGACGAGCAGGCGGCGACCGGGCAGCAGTGCCGGGATCACCCATCCCCAACTCGAGCCGTCGACGAGCAGCGCGTGCCAGAGCACGACCGGCCGGCCCGCTCCGAGCCGGTGCACCGCCACGTCGCCGAGTCGGGTGTGCACAAGGTCGGCGGCGACCATCGGTTGCGCGGCGTCGTCGGCCGGTGGATCGCCGGCGTCGACAAGGCGGTCCAGCCAGCGCGGTACAGGAGCCGAGGCGCGCAGCGCGCCGAACCGGTCCCAGCGGATGCGTCCGAACCGGAAGTAGCTGAGCGGACCGACCCAGCCGAGCAGGGCGATCAGGCGCCAGCGGCGCGGCCGCCCGCGCACGCCGGTCGGCGCGCGGAGGCCGATGTCGAGCTGCGCGGCGGCGACGAGCAGCGCGGTGACAGTCGAGGCGATCCCGAGCAGCCGGTGCCGCGTCGTGCGCCGCCGCCTGCCCATGCCCCATCATCCATCCGGAGCGAGCTTCGCGGCTCAACCCAGACCGGTTCGGGATCAGAACGAGCGAGCTCGTTCTGCCCCTCACGGAACGGGGTGTTCGCCGCTTCGCGGCTCAACCCCGACTCGTTCGGGATCAGAACGAGCGAGCTCGTTCTGCCCCTCACTTCGTCGGGGTAGCGGGATTCGAACCCATGTGAGCGTGCATCTCGGGCGTGTCGGACCTACGTTCGACGCCCTTCGTCGCGTCAAAGCAGCCGAACTAGTGACTCAAAGCGTGGCAGCGTGCCACACGCGCGGTTGACCTCTACCCTCACGCCATGGGCATTGGTCTCAGCTTTGGGCTCGGTCCCATCCGCTTCTACATCCCCCTGCTGCGCAGCGGGGGAGGCGGCCGCCGGCGCACGACGACGACGTTCTGGACTCACCCGGGCTGCACGATCCGACACCGCTCCGAGGACGTCGCGAACCGGTGCAAGGTTGGACGGACCTACACCTCAGCGCCGCGCGTGCCCGTGACCCTGCCGGCGGCTCGGCCAGCGGTGCCGGAGCGGATCGATGCTGACTCGATCGCCACCCTTCAGCCCGTGCTGGCGCGAGCGAAAGCGGACCTGGGCGAGGAGCCGCTCTACGAGCTCCTCGCTCAGGCTGCCGCCCTCATCGTGTCCACGCAGTTCGGCAGCATGTCCATGCTGCAACGGAAGCTACGCCTGCCGTTCGCGACCGCGGTTGATCTGATGCAGGTGCTCGAGCACTACGGCGTCGTCGGACCTTCCGATGGGGCGCGCCCGCGTGATGTCCTAGTACCAGCCGCGTAATTACGCCGCTGTGATTCGCGGCCCACTCTCAGAGATTCGCGAGCACGCTGGGCCGTGTCTTCAGACGTCAGGTGTCGAAGTCCCGACGATGCTCGGGGCGCACGTGAACGGCCCGGCCCACTGCCGAAGCAGTGCAGGCCGGGCCGTTGTCATGGTGGGTCGGGGCCGCTTGCGGGAATCGTGTCCGTCACCAGCAGGCCACTCGCTTGATCTGGTCCTCAGTGCGCTGGCGGGCGGCGAGCCGGTCACACTCTTCGCAGACGTTTGCGCGCCAGAACCGCCGGGCGGCGCTGGGGGAGATGATCTCGTGCGTAAGCGTGCGGCCCTTGAGTGCGTCGCCGCAGACGGCCACCATGACCTCGAATGTGATGCCGCGATCACCGGACTTCGCCGGCACTGCGAGATGAGTCGCGCCGCGGACGCCCCGACGGGCATAGCGGAGCGCCATCCGCGTCGCGGGCTGCGGCCGGCTCATGCTGTCACCGCCTGCACACCGAGCGAGCCGAGCACGCGGGCGAGGTCGGCGTCGGGGACATCGATCACGATGCGGGCGCGGTCCGCGCGGGCAGTGACCTGCACGTGCGCACCGAGCAGTTCGGCCAGGAGGTCGGCGATGCCGTCGAGCTGCGGGTGCGCGGCAGGACGGACGGCAGCCTCGGCGGCCTTCGCGGTCATGGCGCCGGCCAGGATCCTGTCGACCATCGCGGCCCGCTGAGCCGGGTCGGTGGCGCGCAGGAGTTCGCGGCCGTGCGCGGCAGTGATCGCGCCGACGGCGATCTCCGCCTGGATCGACTCCGGCAGCTGGAGCAGCCGGATCGTGTTCGAGACGCGCTCACGCGAGATGCCGAGCTGGCGCGCGAGGTCCGCCTTCGAGATGCCGAGGCTGTCGACCGCGTCCTGGAAGCGGAGCGCCAGGGCGATCGGGTCGAGGTCCTCTCGGTGCAGGTTCTCCGTCAGGGACGCCAGCACGCTCTCGTCGTCGTCGAGGTCCACGATCATGACCGGGATGGAGGCGAGCGCGGCGTGGAGGGCGGCGGAGACGCGGCGTGCGCCGGCGATGACCTTGAGCTTCGCGCCGACGTGCCGGACGATCACCGGCTGGAGGACTCCGTAGAGGCGCAGCGAGCCGACGAGCTCGTCGTCGGGCCCGACGGTGCGTGCCGTGCTCGCCAGGGAGAGGTCCTCCGGCGCGACGAGCGCTGCACGCACAGCGTCGGTGGCGGTCGAGCGCAGCATCGTGTCGAGGCCCGCCGCGACGGTCGAGCCGATCGCCTCGGCGAGGCTCGCGCAGTCCTGGCAGAGCGACACGATCGCGTCGTCCGTTCGGGTCGTCCAGATCTCGATCTCGCGGGAGCGGATCGGGTTGGCGCCGCACACGGGGTTCAGGGCGCCGGTGTCGCGCTGAGACGCCACGTGGGCGACGCCCGTCGAGCGGACCGCGGCGCGGGCGATGACGAAACCGACCGCGATGGTGGGGGCGCTCATGCGGCGGCCCTCATGGTGACGAGCACGCCGAGTGCGGCGATGCGATTGGCGGCCTCTGCGAGCTCGAAGCCGATGTCCTGCTCGTCCTCGGGTGCGAGGTCAGCGCGGGACAGGCGGGTGCGGAGCTCCTCGAGCAGGCCGACGACATAGCGGGCGTCGTCGATGCGCTCATTGGCGGCATCGAGGAAGTCCGTGTCGACGAAGACGCGGGGCTCGAAGTCCGCGCTCTGCTTGGTGGTCATGAGAGACACGTTACGGGGTAACGCATGCATTGCAGTACCCCGCAACGCGGATTGGGTTACCCCCTAACATGGGGACATGTCGCCGATCGATGCAGCACTCCAACGACTCGTCGAAGCGACGAGACGACTCGAGGCTGCGGACAGCGAACGCGACCGCGTAATGCGCGAGCGCGATCAGGCCTTACGTGACGCTCGCGCCGCCGGCGCCACCTACGCCGCGATCCAGAAGGTGACCGGCATGAGCACTCCCACCGTCACGAAGGCGCTTCGGCGAGAGCCGTAGCGTTCCGCGCGGAACGCAGAAAACGCCCCGCACCTCCGAAGAGGGCGGGGCGTTTCAGGGGTGGTCAGGCGAGAGCGAGTTCGCGGTCAGCGGCGGCAAGGCGGTACGTGCCGTTCCCGACCTTCTCGAGCAGGCCCTCCTTGGCCAGCTTCGCGAGAGTGCTCGCGACGGTGTTGCGCGGGTTGCCGGAACTCGTCGCCCAGCCGATGCGAGTGACGGCCTCGAACGTCGCCGCGACGTCGAGCACCGCGTCGGTCTGTTCGGCGAACGCCTCGAGGATCGCGTCTCTCGCGCCGAGCCGTCGGACAGGGAACGAGAACAGGGTGTCGACCGCGGCCGACTTCCCGAGCGCCTCTAGGGCGTCGTCGATGCGCTGGATGTTGTGCAGGTAGGTGGCCCGTGCCGCCTGGAGCTCGCGGATCACGTCGTCGATCGGAGTCATGAGTGTGACGTTAACGCGGTCCGCGGGTGTCGGAGGTCCGACACGCTGTCAGTACGTTGATGCAGACACGCCCGCGTGTCGCTTGCCGTGTCCGGAAATCGGCTTCGTACACTGGACCTCGGGTTAACGACGTCGGCCCGGCCGGTTCGCGCCAACGAACCGACCGGACCAGTCGACGTCTGATACCTGGATGCCCCTGTAGCTCAATGGATAGAGCGTCCCGTTCGTAGCGGCCAGGTTGAGGGTTCGAGTCCCTCCAGGGGCACACAGCAGACGTTTGACCAGACGTTATCCATCTGGTTACGCGTCAACTTTACGACGAGTGGAACGTTCTGCACCACTTGCGACACACTCAGCGCACAAATTTGAGACACGTTCGCACGGTGTCCAACGGTTGTTCGTAGGTTTCGCGCGAGGTTTCCCACGCAGATTCCGCGGAGTGTTCGGCCCGCTTGGGACGGTCTACTGGCAGGACTCGCACTGGAGCAGGTCCATCGGATCGGTCGGGACGGCGTAGCCGTCGACGAGCTCGTCGGGGTTCAGGAGATCACCACCTCAGGAGGCTTCGCGGTTGAGTCCCTCGAGCGCCTCGCGTTTCGCGCGGTCGCGCCGCACGCGGTTCTGGATTCGCCGGCAAAGGATCGGGTCAGCCTCGACGGCCTCCCGATCGTTGACGAGGACACCGAGGATCTGGAAGTAGCGTGCGGGACTCAGATCGAACGTCGCACGGATGAGGTCGCGCTTCAGGCCGGTGTGCCTCGGGTGACGGGCCTCGAAGGCGAGGATCTGGCGCTCTGTCTTCGTGAGCATGCCGGAACCGTACAGCCGCGGTCGGACACTCGTTCTACTCTCAGCGCATGGAGTACCGGGGAGTGCGCATCAGCCTCGACCACCTTGCGCCGGGCACGCGCGCCGCGATGGAAGAGCAGGCGCAGGTGTGGATCGACGGCGGCCAGCGGCCGCCGCTGCTCACGGTGCGGCGCGACGGGGTGGACGTGTCCGAACGGCCCGAGCTGTGGCCGGCGACGGTGCGGGACTACCGGGGGCCCGGCCGACTCGAGTGGGTCGGACTCGACTGACCGGGGACTTCCCATTTGATCAGGTGGCTTGCGCCGGTCGTCGCCGCAACGACGGAGGGCACGAGCACCAAGGCGTTGAGGCCGGTGGTTTCGATCAAGAGGTACGAGATGGAACCGCAGGCCAGGCCGACGGCGAGAAGGAGCAGTGCTGCGAGGTCAAGGCGACGGTGTGCATTACCTCGGTTCTTCGTCATCGCCTGCCGCCCGCCGATCCAGTCACGGAGTCCAGCCAGAAAGTGACACTGCAGTCAGGCGCCGAGGCCTTCCTCGATGACGTGCCGCGGGTACTTGTCGACCCAGACGGGCGGCTGGTAGTCGGCGAAGTGGAACCGGAGGCTGGACCAGTTCTGCCCGGTCTGGTCGTGCTCGAAGAAGAAGAAGTTGAGCGGGTAGGCAGTCAGCTCGGCAAGGGCTTCGAGCTGCTCGAATGTCGGGTAGCGTTCGCCGGCTTCCCACTGGTCGACGGCCGGTTCTTCGACCTTGCACGCACGGTCGACCTCGGGGCCTTCGAGCGCACGGCTGTCGAGCGCCATCGTGATCCGGTACGGCCGGAGCCGGCCGAGCCGCCAGTCGGCGTGCGCCTTCTCGCGAGTCTCCGCCTTCAGCCGAGCGGACCTCTGACGGTCCCACTGGCGTCGACGTTGCTCGTCTTCCGTGAGCGGAACACCGGCCTTACCCCAATGCCCTGGCATGCCTCATGCTCCCACCGGCCACCGACGAGCGGAAGGTCCGAGGATCGAACTCGGGACGGTGTGACCCGTTACGCCTTAGCGGGGCGCTGCATTGCCTCTCTGCCAACCTTCCAGCGGAAGCGGTGAGGGTCGAACTCACACGGGTTGCCCCTAACCGTTTTCGAGACGGTAGCCGTCGCCATCTGTCGGCTGGCGCTTCCGAGGTATGCCCCGGAGTCGAACGGCCAGCCACGCGGGTTGCAACCGCGTGGCTGGCCGTTCGCCCAGCACACCGAGTGGTGCCGCGTCGAGGACTCGAACCTCGCATCCCGAAGGGGCCGGTTTACAGCCAGCCTTGCGTTCCCTGCGCCCGCGGCAAGATCAGGAACGCGGATACGAACATGACGAAGATCGGGAGCAGCACGGCTCGACCTGACTCGTCATACAGACAGGGTAGCAGCGCTTTGCGTCAGTGTCAGATATCCGGCCGCAGTTGCCGCTCACTGGCCGACGCAGCGCCGGGCGAAGTTGACGATGTCATAGGCCGACGTGCCCAGCGTGTAGGGCGTGAAGTCGAACGAGTGACCACCCGTGTTCGTCAGGTTCACGAGGCTCTCGGGCGAGAACGGGCTGACCTTCGGTGTGATGAGCGCAGCATTCAGGCTAGGGAGCACGGTCGTGTCGTCGGACGCGGCGAGGACGAGCGTCGGGACGCCGCGGAACGATTTACCATCCATGAGGTTCGGATCGTGACCGGCGGTGCGCGTCGGGTAGTCCGAGACGAGTGCGCCCGACGCATGCGCCTTGGTGAGCGGGCCCGTCAGGGGGATCGTGTACGGCCCGGAACCCGTGGGACCGGCGGCGGCGACTGTGACGAGTTCGTAGTTCGATCCACCCGAGTTTGCGTGGTCGAGGATGAGCGCAGTTCCCGCGGGGAAGCTCGTCGTGGACGTGATGCTCGTCGCGCCGATCGTGGCGGAGGCTGAGGTCGCACCGTTTGTGATCCCGTAGGCCGTGTTGATCGACGACAGGAACGCCTGCGCGGCGTTGTCGTAGTTCGCGAGCAGGGAGAACGTCGGCGAGGTGCCGATGTATCCGTGAATGCCCGGGATGCGCCGTTCCGCGAGGCTGAGGAGCCCGTCGATGGAGCCCATCGAGTTGCAGTAGAACAGGCCAGGGCCGAGGTTGAGGTTCTCGCGTGCCCATTGGTACGCCGCTGTTCCGGCGTCGAGTTCCCGCTGAGCTCCCCACGGAGTCGTGGTGTTCGACGCGAACCCGATAGTGATGATCCCAGCGGCGTTGAGGGCGTTGGAGATCAGCTTCCCGTTGGTGTTATCGCCCCAGTGGGTTTCGTCGCTGCTGTGGCCGTGCCACATGAGTGCGAAGGGCGACGGGACACGGGAGTCGTACGTCTTCGGTAGTGCGATGCGGAGGCCGCCGGTCTCGACGGCACCTGCGGTCGAGTAGTTGAGGGACGTCCAGTAGGTGGAGCGGCGGAGCCCTTCGGTTGATCCGCCGGCATTGACCCGTGGTGTCGCCGTGCTGAACGCCGAGACGGCGGCGAGAGGCCCGAAATACTTGCCGCTGGCCCCGACGCCGACCGTGTCGGAGTTGAAGATGACGAGGTTGTTCAGAGTGACGGACGAGGTCGCGAAGCGGGTCCGGTACTCCTGCCCTTCCGCGGCCGCGACGAGGGTGATGGTCACGTAGTTCGGGTCGATGACGATCGTGACACCGCACAGATCGTTGGTGCCGACTGCTGTGGTGTTGACGAGTGCGGTGGTGGTTCCGTGGTTCATCTGGACCGGCACGTTCGATCCGGACGGCACGTAGATGCCCTTGGTGTCGTTCAAACTGGCTGACGGGGCGGCTCCGGCTGTGCCCTCACCGATCCCGATACCGATGCCCCCGCCGCCGCCGTTGACACGGATGGTGGTGGTGATGCGCATGGTCGTGCCGGGGATGTAGCCGAGCGCCCGGCCGATAATCGCGGTCCCGGAGCTGCCTGCGCTGTAGAGACGACCAGCGGAAACAACCGTGGCGTTCGCGGTGTTCTGCACCCAGTTCGTGAGCCCAGCCCAGGTCTCGAAGAACTGTCCAGTCCGAGAGTCGGTGAAGGCGGCGTTGGATTGTGCGTTGGAGCGGGCGCGGTTCTCGCGGCCGAGGTCGAGCATCCGCTGCGCGTCGCGGGAGTTCAGGTCCGTCAGGCTGAGGTACGGCTTGTCGAGCACACCCATGTCAGGCCACCGTGATCTGCGGGACGGTGATCGCTGCGCCGGTCGAGTCCCGCGTGATCGTCGGCTGCGTGTAGGTCTTCGTGACGGGCGAGCCGTAGGTGATCGAGTAGCTGTTCGTCGCGCCGGTCGGGTCGAACGCGAGCGCTGTGTAGGAACCGGCGGTGCCGTCGGGCCAGACCACGGCAGCCGAGGCGACACGGCCCTGAGAGTCCCGGACGATCCCGCCGACGATCAGCAGGTCGGGGTCCTTCGCGGCTGCTTTGAACGGCACATACGTGGCCGAGGCTTGCGCTGGCGTGACGTACCGCAGGTCGAGCTGCGAGAGCGCGAAGTCGTCCGCGAGGATCAGCCAGACGTGCGTCGCGGCGTCGTACTGGAGCGTGACGGCCTGAAGGGGCAGCGTCAGCGTGTGGGTCTGTCCGCCGCCGACTCGCGTGAACGCGTCGGTGCCGCCGGCGGCGATCGTGGCCGTGAACGTGCCGGCGTTGTCGATGCGCTTGACGATCGCGCGCGTCCGGTCCGGGGGCGACGTCGGCAGCTGTACGGGCACGTTCGCGCTCGAGCAGTCGAGGCGGACGATCTCGTTCGCGACGGTCGTGTACGCGGCCGTCTTCACGGCCGTGATCGGCAGCGAGAGCGTCTCGAGAGCGAGCTGCGCCTGGATGGCAGCGATCGCGTCGGCGATGGTCTGGAACACGCCGAGGGGGGTGAAGCCCGTCGGGTCGACCTGGCCGTTCAGGATGCGTTCCGCGATCGACGTGTCCGCCGTCGCCTTGAAGTAGAACGCCGCCTCGTAGCCGCGCACGCCCGTGAACTGGGCGCCGTACGCGACTCCGTCCGTCACCGGGAACGTGGTGACGCCCGTGCCGACGTTGATCGTGTGCTGACGGGTCGAGACGACCTGAGGGCCGGACACGTCGGGCTGTGCCCGCCAGATCCGAAGCTCGGCGCCGGCCGGGACTGGCCCGGTCGGTTCGAGGTCGTGGACGTCGACCGTGATGGTGTGCGTGGTCACCGGCGGCTCCTAGTGGATGGTGGTCAGGACGGCGATGAGCGCGAACAGGCAGCCGCCGAGCACGAAAGCGCAGAGGCCGCCCGTGATGAGGCCGCCCGAGGGTGGCCGGCGCATCCGCCTACTGGCCGCCGCCGGTCGCCGAGTTCACGGCCGGGAGGGTCGCGAGCAGCGACGTCGTCGACTGCTCGACGGCGGGCGCGGCGACCGGGACGGTGAGGGAGACGGCGGCCGTGGCGGGCACCGAGACGGGGGAGACGGGCGCCTGGAACGCGGCGTGCAGCGCGTCGATGCCGTCGACGGCGACCGCGACCGCGGGCGCTGCCTCGGGGGCGGCTTCCTCGATGATCGGGGCGACGTCGTGGGCGACCTCGTCGGCCTCGTCGACGATGTCCTCGAGGATTGCGCGGTGCTTCGACGTGGTCACGTAGCCGGCGAGCACGGGCAGCGCTGTGAAGGCGATGCCGGCGAACAGGGCGTGCAGGCCGATGGTGCCTTGCAGCCACGCGCCGAGCGCGGCGAGATCGGCCGCGAGAGCCACGATGGCCGCGTTGCGGACCTTGGGGTCGATGTCGAGCCAGGACCGGGTCAGGGACTCAGCGGTGACGGTCTTCGAGTAGGTGGTCATGCGTTCTCTCCAGCGGGTGAGGGCTTGCGGGGACGGCGCTTGGGCGCGGGCTTGACGATGGGGGTCTCGGACGTCGGCGGGTAGGACGTCGGTTCGGGTAGGCCGGCTGCGCGCTCGAGGCGGTGCACGGAGTCCTTCATCGACGAGCCGCCGTTGTTGGTGACCTCGTGCGCGACCGCTTCGCTCACGGCGCGGATCTGCTTGAGCTCGTCGTGGATCGCCTTGCGCTCGGCGGCGACTTCCTCGAGGTGCGACGCGTGCCGGTCGTTGATCGCCTTCAGCTCATCCGGGAGTGACGCGATGATGTCGACGGTCGCGATGAAGCGGCGGAAGAACCGCCACGCGTGCCGGACGCCGACCGCGATCGCGGTGAGGGCGCCAGCGACGGCGCCGAGCCCGACGACCGCGGCAATGGCGGCGGCCAGCCAGCCGAGCGACGGGTCGAGCCCGGTCACGCGCCTGACGGGATCGCGTCCGCGTGCGCCTGGGCGATCTCGTGGACCGTCTGGTTCAGGCCGGCGACGGCCCACTCGTCGGCACCGATGTGGCGCTTCTTCCCGGTGGTGCGGTTCAGGATGAACACGTCGGCGTGGTCTGCTCCCTTGAAGTAGAGGGCGGGCATGTCGTCGTCTCCTGTCGGGGTGGCTGCGGGGGTCACCGCGGCGGGCGTGGGGGTTGCGGGGCTGGCGGCTGCGGGAGTCGCCGGCTTCGCGACCGGCGCGGGCAGCTTCACGGTCACGGCGCCGAACAGGGCGCCGACGGTGAGCGGCGACCAGTCGAGGTCGACCGTCCGACCGCCGAGGCGTCCGACGGACGTGTACTGGTGGATGGACACCTTGCAGCCGGGCACGGTCGGGAGGGTGTGGCGGGCGCCGTCGTTCGCGGAGTAGCGGGCCACCCACCACGACGTGCCGAGCTTGTTCGTCTTCGTCCACGGGGCGAGCGCGGTCAGGTGCGACTCGTCGCCGTACGTGAACGCGACCCGGTGCGGGTGGCCGGGGAGGAGCCGGAACACCTCGGTCCAGAACTCGGCGACCTGCGAGTCGTTCCACATCTGCGAGCCGGGCTCGTCCAGGAACCGCTCGTTGTCGAGCGCGAGCGCGTCGCGGGCGCCGTTGAACGAGTGCAGGTGCTTCACGAAGTAGGACGCGGACGCGGCCGGGGTCGCGGCGCGGCCGGTGAGGAACGTGTGCCCGACGTGGAGGCCGGCCTTGCGGGCCGCGTCGACCTGCTCGATGTAGTGCGGGGCGACGTACAGGCCGACGTTCCCGCCGCCGGCCTTCACGAACACGAACTCGCGGCCCGAGTGCGCGGCGGCTGTGAAGTCGATGCCGGCCTGCGGGGTCGCCGCGTCGAATCCCTCAGTCATCGGGTGCTCCTAGGTGGTGAGGGTGAAGGACTGGATGCGGTCGACGGGACGGGCTGGCCGGTGTCGGTGTCGGTCCAGATCTCGCCCTTCCCCATCAGGGTCAGGGGCGATCCGTCGATGAGAAGTGCGGTGATCTCGCAGAGCGTGTCGGGGAGGATCACTGCCCGGCTGATCAGGTCGAACTCCCACCCGGCCGCTTCATCGAGTCCGTCGGGGTAGATGACGGACCCGTGCACGACGGTCCCTGCCACCGCAGTGACGGTGAACGCGGTGACGAGCCACTGGTCTGGGGTGTCGTCCGCTGTCGGGCCGTGGAGGCGCGCCTGCACGAGATCGCCGGTGAGCAGATCGCTCGCGCCCATGTTGGGCTCCTGTTCAGTGGAACGTCACCTTGAGGGTGGGAGGACTGGATTGCGAGGTCCCGTTGAAGTACGAGTAGTTCGTCGACGAGGACGAGACGCCCAGCACGAACGAGTTCACTGAGCCGCCGGACAGGCCCGACCGGATGGCCGATGAGAGAGTCATCGATTTCTTCGCGCCCTTCGCGAACGTCGCGGAAAAGACGTTGTTCGCCGGCGACCCGATCGACGATGGAGCGGACGCGGTCGACGCGGTCCCGAACGAGACGGTCGCACCGTTGCTGTATGCCGTGTAGGTGTTCTGCACGGTGAGCACCGCGGACGTGATCGTCTTCCCCGCGAGGACGGTCCCGAGGAGGGTGCCGGCCGCGTTCTTGAACTGCCCGAACCAGGACCCCATCGGTGTGACGCCGGTGCCGTAGTACATTGCGGCGCCGTTGTCGTACTGGCCCGAGCCGGTGACGATCGTGGACCCCGAGTTGTGCCACGTCCGCGACGAGTTCGCGGTGAACGTCATCGTCGTCGGGCTTGATGTCGTCCCTGACGATGAAGATCCGGAGGACGAGCCCGACGTGGTGTAGTCGTGCACGTCAACGAGCGCATCCGTGTAGGGGCCCGCTGGCCGGACGATGTACGCGTTGCCCATGTCGATGACGGAGAACCCTCGGGACTGGCCGAACTCCGCGAACGTGTAGTTCGCGGTCGGCGCGGAGGACAGGTTCGTATTCAGCTGCCAGTAGATCGGCACGCCGGACGGGAGCTTCCGGTTCGTCGCGTCGATCGTGGCCTGCGTCGCGGATGCGGACCAGAGCACGGGCATCAGCGCGTAGTAGCCGGAGTCGCCGTTGTAGACCACCGCACGGCTCACGATTGTGCCGGAGGTCGGGGACGTGTTCGGCGTCAGGTTCAGCTGAAGCTCGACGTACACGTTCACGCCTGACCCGTTCGTGACCTGGAGGCCAGCGAGCTCGACGAGGAGCAGGTAGTAGCGGCCCGGCTCGAGCGTGAACACGTCCTGCGCGATGCGCCGGTACTGCGTCGACACGACGACGCCGTTCTGCGAAGGCCACGTCACGTCGTAGATCGGGCCGCGGGGGAACCGGTCGAGGATCGGGACGATGCTCGGGTCCCACGACGACCCGTTCGGCGTCGCGTTTGCGATGCTGTCGGGGTCGGTGATGTCCGTGAGGAGCACGCCGGAGATGTCGAAGCCGTTGTCCGAGGACACCTCAGTGAACGAGGCGTTCCCCGAGGAGTCGATGGACGCAACGACGTTCGGGTCGGCGGTGCTCGAGTCGTACATCGCGAAGTACTGCTGCGACGATGTCGTGAGGTTGATCGCCGGATTGCCGTTGTTGTCGAACATGACCAGGCCGGCGGGCGAGATCTCGACGGCCTGCCCGCCACCGGTGGTGCCGATGACCTCGAAGATGTGCGCGGCCTCGACGGTCTCCGTCGCGTGGGCCGCGGCGTTGTAGATCTGCACCGCGTAACGCACCGTCGTCGACTGGAGCGTGAACAGTGTTCCAGCGGGGGTGATCGGCACCGAGGTGATCGTGACGCCCGTCGTGCCAGTCGCGTTGGGGTACTCGTAGACCTGGAACACGGAGTTCGCGCCGGTCGAGAGGCCCGACAGGTGTAACTGCCCGGACGCCACGTCGGGCGTGGGCCCGAAGAGGAAGCACCAGGCCCCGCCGCCCGACGTGGGCGCGAGCTGGATGCCCGTCGACGTCGGGGTGGCGAGCTGGTACTGGGTGTAGCCGGTCTGGAGGTTCATCGAACCGCCGGTGATGAGCGCCCAGTACGCCGCGTTCGTGACCGGCATTGGGACCCGGTCCAAGGGGGAGCCCGACGGGACGGTGCCGATGTCGAGCTTGTCGGCGGTGATCGCCCCGGCCGCGACGGAGTTCGCGGTGACGGAGTTCGCGATGAGGTCGGGCCCGGAGACGCCGACGATCGTGTACGACACCGGGCTCGACATGGCCGAGTAGACGCCGACGGTGTTCACGGCGAAGAGCGCGAACCAGTACATCGACCCGATCGAGAGGCTCGACACGGCGATCGAGCCGGCGTTGCCCATGGCGGAGCCGATGGGCGTGTACGTGCCGCCGGAGGTGGTCGAGTACCAGACCTCGACGCGCGCGAAGCCGGCGTCGGGGGCGATATTGCCGAGGGTCGGGTCGACGAGGTTCCCGTCCCACGCGACCCTGGCCTGGCCGAGGTGGCCGGTGACGGTCGGGCTGGTGGGCGGGTTCGGGACGGCCGTCGGGTAGACGGTCGTGAACTCGGTCTCGTCGGACAGCTCGCCCCACTGGCCCGTGTCCGACTGCGCGCGCACCGACACCGCGTAGGTGTGGCCGGCGGGCAGCGGGTCGAGGGTCATCGACAGGGCGCCGGTGGTGCCCTGGATGACGCCGTTATTCAGAGCGCCCTCGGCGCGGACGAACACCTCGTAGACCGCGGTCGTGATGTCGTTGCCGTCGATGTCGGCGGTGACCGGGTTCCAGGAGACGGTGACGAGGCAGTTCGCGGAGTCGTCGGCAGCGAACTCGCCGAGCATGGTGACGGCGACGCCGGTCGGCGCGGACGCCTTCCGGTTGTCGGACGCGAGGATTGGCGACGTCGACGAGCCGCCGTCGGAGATCCCCGCGGACGAGCCCTTCGTTGCGGCGAGGGCCTTCTTCAGCGCGGTCGGCTTGACGTACTGGAGCGTCGCGGTCGTCTTGACGGACCCGTCCGTGGCCTTGTCGAACTGCCACTGCGTCACCCGGAGGCGTGTCCAGCCGGTCCCGGCGAGCTGCACGGCGATCCAGTCGCCGCGCTGGTAGTCCTTCAGCGGCAGGAACGCCGCCTCCTGCGCGGCCTCGATGACCTGGTACCCGATCTGGCCCGTCGCGTTCGCGGCGACGTTCGTCTTGCCCTGCTTCAGGGCGGTGGACTTCGTCGTCGCGCCGGACGCGGTGAAGTACTCCTCGAGGCGTCCCCAGTTGCCGAGGCTGGACGCGTCGTACTCCTGGAGTACGGGCCCGGTGCCTCGCACGATCGCCGAGTTCATCACGTCGGTGTAGTCGACCGTCACCGGCACCGACGAGGCGGTCGTGCCGATGCGGAACGGGACGTTCGTGATGCTGTAGTCGACGCCGGTGCCGTAGTTGACGAGCTGGATCGTGCGGCCGGTCGTGTACCACTCGGCGTACTGGTTCTCCAGCATGAACGAGAGCATCTGCGACAGGGGCGTGCCGGGCTGGAACCCGACGGAGATGCCGGGGGTGTCCGGGTCGTCGGCCATCGTCGCCCACGCGTTGCCGGCGGAGTCCGCGGCGTTCGTCCACCCGTGGAAGAGCGTGTTCGAGGTGTCGCCGGTGATGCCGTTGAAGCCCCACCCGCGGGCGCGCGCCTCGAGGAACGCGTTGCCGATGACGACGCCGGGGTGCGCGTTCGTGAAGACGCGCTGCCCGTCGAGGAACCGGTACACGGACCCGAAGGTGGTGTTCGCGGCCGACATCTCGAGGGGCTTGCCGCCGGGCTTGTCGGACACCTGGATGGTCGCCGTCGTCGGGTTGACGACGTAGTAGGCGGAGTCGTTCGCCAGGCCGACGGGGGTCGCGCCGGTGAGGGCGACGGCCATCGACTTCGTGAACTGGTGGCTGCCGCCGGTGAAGACGATGCGGGTGACGACGCGCTCCATCGACACGTTCGACGCGGACCCGCAGTTCTTGATCGTCCCGTGCGGGGACGCGGAGATCTGGAACGTGTTCGTGGTCGGGTTGCGGACGTAGTACGTCGACCCGCCGGAGAGGTTCTTCGCGTCGCCCTTGGCGTGCACGCGGACGAGGTCGCCCTCACCGAACACGTGCGACGGCCACGTGAACGTGGTGCCGGAGACGGACACGGACGTGTTCGTCGCGGCCGCTTCGGAGCGCACGCCGAAGTTCTGGTACGGCTCGACGCCGGCGAGGGCGGCCTTCTGCATGAGGAACGCGGCGATGCCGATCCCGGTCAGGGTGACGACACCGGTCGCGTCGCGGTCGTCGGACGCCTGCTGCGTGACGAAGAAGCGGGAGTCGCGGCCCTCCTGCCACGTGTTCGTGGACTGGTGCCACCACTCGACGACGAGCTCGAGTTCCTTCGGGAGGGACCCGGCGACGACCGTCGACACCTTCGCCGACAGGACCGGGCCGGCGGGCGTCGACGTGATCGTGAAGCCGAGGTCGGGGATCGGGCCGATGCGGACGCTGAGGGGCGTGTACTGCACCAGGCGGAGGTCGAAGGCGAGGTTCGAGGTCATTGGTCGTACGCGTTCTTCCCTCGCACGGTCAGCGTCGGCGACGACGCCGAGAGGTAGGCGACTTGCAGTGCCAGGCCGGGCGATGCCGGGTTGGATGAGCCGTCGAGCTCGAGGAAGTAGGGGCCGCGCCCGTTCGTGATGTTGACGGTGACCTCGTTCGTCAGCGCGAACGCGGACAGGCCCGTGTAGGCGCGCCCGGTCGACGAGTCGAACGTGAGGTACGTCCCGGTGGGCACGTTCGGGGAGTAGCCGAAGTACGTCTGGTTCGCGCCCGACACGACGAGGCCGGTGATCGACCCCTTCACGCAGATCAGGGCGTCACGGATCGGCGCGGACGAGGGCGTGAACAGGGAGAACGTCTGCCCGGACGAGGTAATCGCGGTCGGCCCCTGATCGGCCGGCAGCGACGCGTCACGCCAGAACACGGCCGGCGCCCGGAACACGGCGGTGACCTGCCAGATGCCGCCGCCGGCGACGGTGAGGCGCTGCGCGGACTGCGACACGAGCTCGACAGTGAGGGCCTTGCTCGTGTCGGCAGTCAGCGTCAGGGTCGCAGCGAGGCGGAGCAGCTGCTTCAGGTCGGACAGGTACGCGTCCGGGGTCGTGACGACGAGCGTCACGGTCGGGGTCGTCGTGAACCCGCGCACCTGCACGGTGCCGTCCCGGTTCGAGGCGTTGAAGTCGACGAGGCTGCGGGAGATCGGCACGAAAGGGTTCGTCCCGTTCAGCTTCAGCCGCCACCGGTAGGTCGGGTTCTGGAGGGCGACGCCATCGAGGGAGTACATGGCGTTCCGTTCCTGCTAGGCGAGGCCGGCGTAGGCGAGCGCGATCTGGGCCGCTTCGGCGGTCTGCTGGACCGGGTCGACCGCGACCGGGTTGTGGATGTGGATCTCCGGCGCGACCGTCCGGTTCGTGATGTGCTGCACACGACTGCCTGAGCCGTAGTGGGCGCCACCGGCTGTCTTCGCTGCGATGCCGAGCACCTCGGTCGGTGACCGGCCGGCGTTCATCGCCTTGAGGGCCGGCCGCCATTTCGAGGCTTGGCCGCCCATGTTCGAGACGACCTCTTCCCCGTTCGACAGCGCGTACAGGCCCGCGAGGTCATCGACCGACGTCCCGGCTCCGGTGACGCTGCCCGCGAAGCCGGCGGTGATGCCGGATGCGGCTCGCTGGATCGTGCCCCCCTTGGCCTGATGGCCGGCGATCAGCTGTTGCAGGGACAGGGGTAGATGGTTCGTGACGTCCTGGATCTGCTCGGTGACGCTCAGGGTCGCGGTGTACGTCTTCGACGCGTTCTGAAGGTGGCGTTTCCAGTCGGCGAGTTTCGCTTCCGCCTGGGCCTTCTCGACGTCGACCTTCGAGACGGGCTTGATCTTCGAGACGCCGAGGAGCTGACCGACCAGGGCGTAGACCGCGGACTTGCTCGCGCCGGCGGCGATCATCTGCCGTTCCATGCTCTGCGCATGCTGGAGGGTGAAGACCTTTGCGTCTTCGGTGGTCGAGCCTTGCTTGACCATTGCCGCGGCGACGTTCGAGATGGCCTGCGCCTGCGTCCTCGCCGCTTCGCGGTCTGCGACGCCCGCGCTCGAGCGGGCGTCGAGGCTCGCCTTGTTCGTCTTTAGCGCGGCCGTGGTGGCCGACGTTGCCGTCGTCAGCGCATCCTGGGCGCCGACCATGGTCTGCCCGTCGGTCCCGGCGTTGAGCATCGCGACCGCGGCCTGGTCCCACGCTGCAATGTTCTGGTCGAGCGCCTGCACCTGCCGGGCGACGGAGGTGCTGAGCGCTTCTTCCTCGGTCTTCGCCTGCTTGATCGACGCGAGCTGCGAGGCGGAGACGGTCGGCGCTGAGGTCTTCGACGCTCCGATCCCCATCGCCTCGCCGACGCCACCCATACCGCCCGCGCCGGCGAGGCTGCCGAAGCCGCCCGTCGTCGCGGCGTTCCTGGCCGAGTTGCCGGCGGCCGCCTTCTTCGATGCGGATCCGCTCGTGGTTGAGGCGACGGCGTTGCCGACGGCGTCGTTCGCGAAGTAGCCGGCGACCGATCCGGCCGCTCCAGCGCCGAACAGGATCGAGCCGGCGACCGCACCGCCCCCTCCGACGGCTTCAGCGCCCGCGACGTCGCCCGCGGTTACTTTCGCCTGAGCGGAGACCTTCTGGAGCTGGCCGATGATACCGGTCATCTTCAGGAGGTTCCACGCCTGGAACGCGGACCAGACCCCCCAGATGAGCGGCGCGACGGGGGTCAACGCGTCGACGAGACGGAGTACACCGGTCACAAGCACGGCGATGTCGTGGCTGTAGGGAGCCATCGCGCCGAGGAAGTCGCCGGTCGTCTTGAGTGCGGTGTCGAGGAGCTCCTCAACGGTGGGGAGGTTCTGGATCGCATAGTCGACGAACGACTGGAAGCCCTGCGAGTGCGCGAACCGGTCGAGACCGTCAACGAACCGGACCGCGGACTGCCCGCCCGCGTTCAGGAGAGGCTCCGCACGGGTCAGCATCGTCACGACAGCGTCGACACCGGTGGGGAGAATCTGGCCGAGCTGGCCCGCGAACGTGCCGATCTCCCGGTTCAGGGTCGGCATCGCGGCCGAGATCTCGGCGACAGCCTGCATCGAGCCCGGAAGGAGCCCCGCCGCGGCGGTGTCCTCGAGCTGCGTCGCGTCGGCCTTCAGCGACGTGATGAGGCCCTGGTACGCCTTGCCTTCGGCGGTGCCGTCAGCCATGGCGCGCTTGATGCCGTACACCGCGAGAACGCCCGCGGCGCCCATGCCGCCGAGCGCGGCAGTCACACCGACGGCCGTAGCTGCCACAGGCACGAGAGCGGGGCCGAGGAGCGCGATCGCGGGGACGAGCATGGCGTACAGGCCGCCAGCCTGTTGCGCTGACTTGCCCGCCTTCGACGTCGACGCGGCCGCCTTATCGGTCGCTGCGGACTCGACGACCGTGGCTTCGGCTTCCTTGCGGCGCGCTGCCGTCAGCGCATCCTCCGCAGCCGTAGCGCGAACTGCCGCGCTCTCCGAGCGCTCGATCGCGTACCGGACCGCTTCCTCAGCGGTCGCGAGTCGAGCGTCCTGTGCTGCGCCCTTCTCGCGCATCTCGTTGAGGCGGATCTGCGCGATGGTCGCGAGTGCTGTCGCACGTTCCGACGCGCTCTCTGCGACCTTGAGGCGTTCCTCCGCCTTGGTGACGGCGTCGATCTTCGCCTGAGCGTCCCCGGTCTCAGCGGTGACCTTCAGCGTCGGCCGGCTGGCGTTGAGGCTGTCGGCCTCGGCCTTGACGCGTTCGATCTTCTCGCGCCAGTCGGAGTCGTCGAGCTTCAGGTAGCCGATGATCTCGCCGACAGTTGCCGCCATGGTCACTCCGGTTCGGGGTCAGGCTCCGTCTCGGAAGCGTGGAAGTGAGCGGCGAGCGGCGTCTCGGCGACGAGGAGGTACGCGACCTTCGCTTCGAACCAGGGCCACGGCTTCACATCCCAGATGTCGTCGATGTCGACGTGGAACGTGGCATGGAAGCTGCTGGCTACGAGTTCCCAGACTTCGACGAGGTCCGTCCAGCGGACGTTGAGGGCGCCTTCCGGGACCGCGGCGAGGCCGGGCGGGAGTTCGTCGTAGTACTCGTAGAGGCCGGTGTTGGGGTCTCGGGCGCCGCGGCCGTATTGGGCGAGCCGGTCGAGTCCGTTGGCGTCGGCTGCGAGCTCGTCGTGGCTGTCGTCGGCGCTTTTGGGACGTCGGGGCCCTCGTTCCAGATCCGCGCGAGCTCGTCTGGGCCGCGCCGGAACCCGGCCGCGGTGGCGAGGAGCACGCGCGCGGCGTACTCGTCGGGGACGTTGTCGGCGAGCATCTCGTCCCAGACGGGGCCGAGCAGCATCGTCCGGAACTCCGCGTCGGTGAGCGCGGAGGCGGGGTCCTCGAAGGCGAGGTTCAGTCGGATCGAGTCGCTGATCCCCACGGGCGGTGGTGAGTAGGTCTTGCTGCCGTCGGGGGAGGGGAACTCGATCGGTTCGCGGTGCGACCGGTACGGGGCGAGCTTCATGCGGGGACTCCTCGGGGATGTGGAGGGGATGGGGTCACCGGGCAGCTCGCATCCCCTCGAGCTGCCCGGTGGTCTATGTCGGTCAGGCGCCGCGCGTGTATGCGAAGGCCGTGGCCGAGCCGATGCCGGTCGTGACGATGACCGGGGCGGAGCCGGCGGACGCGGTCGGGAGGACCGCGATGACCAGCTGGTCGTTGACGACCACGAACGACGTTGCAGCGGTGCCGCCGATCGTGACCGCGGTTGCGGCGGTGAAGCCCGAGCCGCTGATCGCGATGGCCTTGCCGGAGTTCTGCGCCGACGGGGTGACGGCGGTGATGACGGGGCCGTTCGTGACCGAGTACGGGTTCGAGATCGGCGCGAGCGCGAAGTCGGTGCCCGTCAGGGTGACGGTGATCTCTTCGATGTCGGTGACGGCGGTCTTCGTGCGCGCCCAGGTGACAAGCGCGACGCCCGCGTACGCCTCGGGACCGCCGTTGCGGTCGTAGTAGCGGGCGAAGACGCGCGCGTTGTCGCCGGTGCCGAGCTTCGCGGCGCGGAGGATCTCCTGGCCGGTGTCGTACGCGCCGGCGACGATCGGGCGGCGCATCTTCGCGGTCGCGGTCCACGCCTGGAGGGTCTTCTCGTAGGAGGCCCACCCGTTCGTGTCGTAGTCCGACACGTCAGGCAGCGTCGGTGTGACGTTGTCCGAGAAGTCGTTGATGCCGAACACGGTCGTGTACGCGGACGGCACGGTCAGTGCCGACGAGTAGGCGGCGACGTCGAGCTTGTACTTGCGCGCGAGTGCGCTGGTCATGATGCCTCCGAGGCGTGCGTGATGAGCGCCTGAGGGGGCAGGCAGAGAGGGGTGGGGTGTCGGCTACGCCTGGTAGTCGAAGTCGACGTCGTACTGGTCGACGCGGAGTTCCCGAGTGGACTGGTCGCGTCCAGCGGGGAGCGAGCGGGGGTTCTGCACCGTGTTCACGGTGACGCCATCGAACACGAGGCCGGCCGTGCCGTTGAGGCGCGCGGCGATCGGTGCGGCGAGGTCGTCGACGTCGACGGGATCGCCGGGGTTACCGCGGTAGCGGACCTGGAGAACCGCGCTACCCCAGCGGGTGAACGGGTCGAGGTTCGCGATGACGACGTTGAGGGTGATGATCCGGTCGGGCTTGTCGGGCAGAACCTTCAGGTGGATGTCCGAGGCCGCCGCGGTGGGGGTGTAGGCGACGGTGCCGCCGGCGGCGATGTAGCCGGCGAAGCCCTCGAGGAGAGCCCGCTCCGGGGCCGTCACAGGAGACCCCGGATCATCTCGGCGACGACTTCGAGGGCGCCGTCGGTGCCTTCGATCATCGCGTCACGGAGGAAGTGGGTCTGCGTGCCGGGTTCGGTGTGCCGCTTGACGACGTGAGAGCCGTCGGGCCAGGAGCCGTACTCCTGGAATGCGGCGTAGACGGTGTTGAACGAGACTTCGCCGGCGGACTCCAGTCCGGAGCCGGTGTGGCGTGTGCCGCCGGAGCTGCGGAGGCTGCCCTCGATGAACGGCACCTTCGGGATCGCGACGGAGCGCACATATTCGGCGCCGCGCTCGAGCGCGACCGGTGCGGCTGCTTCGAGGGACGCGGTGAGGGGACCGAAGTCGAGGCGGGATTCCCAGACGACGGCCATGGCTGCTCCTAGGTGAGGTCGACGACCAGGTGGTCGGGCAGCGTGAGGGCGCCGGAGGTGTTCGCGTTTGCGAGCAGCACCCGCGCGGAGCGGGTGGCTGTGGTCACGCGGCTGTTCAGCGGGAACAGGGCGGCGTTCCCGGCGTCGGTGTAGAAGCGAGCCGAGGAGATGACCTGCTCGTCGTCGGTGCCGCGGATGACGCGCGTCGATTCCTCGAGCCAGCCGATGACGGCGACCGGGGGGCCGAACGTGTCCTTCCCGTTGCCGCCCTGCCCGGTGGATGGCTCGACGGTGACGGTGTGGACGAAGAAGCGGGCGATGCCACGCCCGCGGGTCATCCGACGGTCCAGACGACGCCGAGCTGGATGCCGGCCATCTTCAGCTCGCGGGCGGCGTCGAGGCACAGCCCGGTGAGCGTCGCGATGCGCGACTTCGCCGCGTAGGCAGAGTCCGCGTATTCGACCTTCCCGGACCCGATCGCGATCGACGTCTCCACGGCGGTGTCGATGGTGCCGCCGAGGTTCGGGTCTACGTCGAGGGCGGCGAGCGCTGCGGCTTGCGCGCAGGTTGCTGCCTTGAACGCTGCGGCGACGGTCGCGTCGGTCGGGAGTCCCGTGGTGGGATCGGCCGCGTAGAACGCGGTCGAGGTGGCCTCCCGGACGGCGTACGCGGCGGACCGGAGCAGGAGGCTGGCATTGTCGGGGGCGTCAGCCTCCAGCCATGCGGCCAGGTCGTCGGTCGACGCGTACGCCGGTGCGGGCATCGGCTACTTGCTCGCCTTCGGGGTGACGAGGTTCGGGTCCTCGGATTTGACCTCGGCGACGGTCGGGTCGCCGAACTCGGCGATGAGCTGCTCGCGCTGGCGCCGCTCGGCCATCTCTCCGGCGGTGTAGACGATGGCGGGGTCGTGCTCGCCGAACAGCTGTGGGTTCTCGCTGCGTGCGTCGTCCTCGGTGACCTCGGTGAAGCCGGGCTTCAGGAACACGTTGCCGGACGGGGTCGTCGTGGTGAGGTACTCGTCGTAGTGGTCGTCTTCGACGGAGTGGATCGAGCCGTGCTCGTTGCGGATGTACTTGACCATCAGGGTGCCTTTCAGGAGGGGGAGGGTACGGCCGGCCCGAGAGGTGGGCCGGCCGTACAGGCTCAGGACAGGACCGTGAAGCCCTTGGCGTCGCGCAGGACGGCGACGCCGTAGAGGACGTCGGTGGTGCACTGCACGCCGAGGTTGTCGGCGTTGTACGACAGGGTCACGCGGAACACGAGGCCCGAGATCGGGTCGACGACCGTGGTCTGCGCGGCGCCGGTGCCGGCGGGCGCCTCGGGCAGCGCGCGGGACGCGAGGATGATCGCGCCCGGGTCGAACGCGAGGTTCTTCGTCGAGTTCGGCGTGCCGGCGACGACCGGGACGAGCTGCGACTCCGCGATCGTGAGACCGAAGAGGTTCTTCGCGATCTCACCGGTCGACAGGTCCGCGCGGCCGCTCTCGTTGAACGCGAAGAACGACTGGAGCGAGCTGTCCGCGAGGAGCGAGGCGGTGTCCTTCGTGGAGACGAGGAGGTGCCGGTTGCCGCGGGGGACCTTGTTGTCGGTGAACTTCTTCGCGACGGCGCGCAGCGTTGCAGCGGAGAGGTCGGTGCCCGACGTGCCGAGGCTGCCGGAGAACGTCGAGTAGAGGCCGATGAGGTCGGATTCGACCTGCTCGGCGAGGGGGACGATCGCGGCCGCCATGTACTCGCCCATGGTCGCGGGCAGCGCCTGCGCACGGGTGAAGTCCTCGATGAGGAACGTGGTCTCGAAGTGACGGTTCAGCGTCACGGTCGTGGTTGTACCCGACGGGGTCTGCTTGGTCACCGGGGTGTTGGTGGCCTTCGCGTTCGCGGCGAACGTGCCCGTGTAGGGGATCGCGAGGGTGTTCCCGACGGAGAACGTCGCGACGTCCGAGTCCTTCGTGACCTTCGGGGCGACCTGGATGTTCGAGCGGAGGACCTCGAGGCCCTTCTGGGCCCAGAGCTCCGGGATGAACGGCGTCGCGACCGAGTTGTTGATGTTCGCCATGGCGGCTTACTCCTAGGAGGTGATGCGGCCCTCGAGGGCAGCGGCTTCGATTTCGGCCTTGTTGGCCTGGTAGAACGCGGTGTCGCGCAGCTGCGCCCGCGTGAAGGTGGTCTGCGTTGCCGTGCCGGGGGTGAAGTCCGCGCCTCCTGCTGACGCCGCCTGGGTCGTCTTCAGTTCGGGGTTGCGGCTGATGTAGTCGGCGACCTTCGCTGCGACCGTCTGGTCGAAGTCGGCTGCCGACGGGTCGAGCCCGGCGAGCACGCCGTCGCCGAGGATCGCCGCGCGGGCGAGCGGCTTGGCGCCGGCGGTGTGCAGTGCGTCGGAGAGCGCCGACCGGATCTGGAGGTCCCGGATGGTGGTGTCCTTCGACGCGAGGTCGCGGGCGAGTTCCGCCGGATCTGCCGGTGCGTCGTCCTTGACGAGGCCGAGGTCCTTGAGCAGCTGCTGTCGGGCTTCGGCTTTCGCGTTGTCGCGTGCTGCGATGCGTGCGGCGGCGGCTTCCTGCCGGGCCTTCTGCACTTCAGCCAGCGCGGTGGCGGGGTCTTTGGCCCAGTCGGGCACGTCCGTCGCCGCGGTGGCGGTCGCAGCGTCCGTCGTGGCCGCGGCGGGCGCCGTGGTGGCGTCCGTGGCCGGCTCGGTGACGGTGGGGGTGGTGGTGTCGGTCAACGTGTGCCTCCTGGGCGTCCGTCGGGGTGTGGGGATGGACCCGACGCCAGGTCGGGGAGCTACTGCGGGGCTGGGGGCAGCGCGATGCTGTCCATGCCGAGGTGGGGTCGTTCGCGCCGGTACTGGCGGGGCAGTCCGGGGTGCTGGGTGAGGTGGTCGCGTATGCGGCCCTGCCAGGTGCGGACGTCGCGGCGCGCGGCTGATCGCGCTTCGGGGGTGAGTGCGTGGTCTGCTGCGGCTTTCGCTTTGCGGACTTCGCGCTCGAGGGCTCGCTGCTTCTGTGATGCGGCGTAGCGGGCGGCGTCCGCGGGGGTCCACGACGCCCCGTCGGGGTGCGGGGAGACGTTCGGGAACCAGGGCACGAGCGTGCAGCGGCAATTCGGGTGGAACAGGCCGGCCGCGATCGCTTCGTCGAGGGTCGGGAACCCTGACCCGTCGTCCTCTTCCGCGATCACGGTGTGCTGCCATGGGAAGCACTGCGGGCACGTGTGCGTGTGGGGCGGGACGGTGAAGTAGTGCACCCCGGCGACGCGCATGACCTGCATGTGCGAGTCGCGGTATGCGCGCGCTGCCGCGGTACGGACCGCCATCTCCACGTACGCGGACAGGGACCAGTCACGGCCGGACTTGTCGGTGAACCCGGTGACGCCGCGCGCGACGAACCGCCGCCAGGTGACTGCCTGCGCCTGCGCGGCCGTGAGTGAGTGCACCCGGTGGATCTCCGCGTCGACCTGCGCCCATGTCCAGTCGGGGTGCGCGTCTATGACCTGCTGGTCGGTGAGGCCGTTGTTCAGGACTTGGAGTACGCCGCCCTGGGGGCCGATGGCCTTGTACACGTCGTCGGGGAGGCGTGTGATGCGGCGGCGGACGTCTTCGAGTTCGGAGGTGAGGTCATCGGCGACGGCCTGCGCTGCACGGTTCGGGTGCGTGATCGACAGGTCGAACGGTTCGTCGCCGGGGAACCCGACCGAGGCTGACGGTGGGGGTGGGGTGCCGCCGCCACCGGATGGGCCGTGGCTGTGTGGGCCGTGGCCGGCCGGCCCGTGCTGGATGAGCGCGGTGCCGGCTCTCGATCCGTCGCCAGCTTCGAGGTTCGTGATCGCGGCGACGAGTTGCGGGGTGCGCTGCTCGAGCACGGCGAGGACCTGACGGACGGCCGCTCCGGACCGGATCGTGACGTCTCGCACGCCGGCGGCGTCGGGCGTCGCGGTGCGGAGGAGTCGCGAGAGGTAGCCGAGGAGTGCCTGCTCGGCCCACCCGTACAGGCCGATGAGGGCCGTGATGTACGGGGCGGGGCTGCTACTTGCCGGCTGGCTTCCCTGCTGCGGGTTTGGCTGTGCCATTCACGGGACCTCCGGACGGGGTGGGCGCGACTCCGGGCTTGTCGCCGGGGGGTGGCGCTGACGCGAACGGGTCCGTCGACGACGGCGGCGTGATGCCGCCCGTGTTCGACCCGTTGGCGGCGGCGGCCGCCCACAGGTCCTTCTCCGATGGCATCGGCATGAGCGAGTAGTCCTCGCGGATCTGCGCGACTTCCTCGTTGACCTGGAGGTCGTCCCAGTCGGGGTGGAGGATCTTGACGCGCGTCTTGATC
Source organism: uncultured Actinomycetota bacterium (assembly GCA_963716965.1). GTDB lineage: Bacteria > Actinomycetota > Actinomycetes > Actinomycetales > Microbacteriaceae > Amnibacterium. The sequence goes on from CAVQUZ010000005.1 coordinate 49,028, forward strand.
GATGACGACTCGGACGTGTTCAGGCTGGAGAGGGTGTCCGCGACGATCTTCGGGGAGTCCGACGCGGTGTCGGGCCACTCGATGCGGGGGAGGTCGTCCTCGTCCCGGCCGGGGCCGTTGAACACGTGGGCGTCGACGTCGACGAGCGCGGCGATGAACGGGACGAGCCTGGGCCGGACGTAGAGGATCTTCGTGCCGCGGGTGAGTTCGGAGAGCTTCTCGCGGGCGACGGACTCCGTCGCGGTCATCGCGGTCGTGTCGGAGTCCCCGAACGTCTGGTTCGAGTAGCCGGCCGACTGGTAGATGCGCGCTTGGATGTGCTCCGCGGCGGACAGGTGGTCCGCGGTGCGGATCTGCGGCTGGAACGTCGTGATGAACGACTGTGCAGAGCCGGTGTTCGTGTCGGGGTTCAGGGAGCCGACCTGCTCGCCGAGCTCGACGAACACTTCCTGGTCGGCGTTGAATGTGGCGCCGAGACCGGGCGCGTTGGTCTGGAGGAGCCCCTTGGGGACCATGATGCGGGTCTTGCCGAGGCGGAAGTCGCGCTGCCAGGACGTCTCGATCTCGTCGAGCTCGTCCATGAGGTCTTCGCAGCCGTCGACGTCGGCGCGGCCGAGGTTCCGGCCTGTGGGGTCCTTCCGGCCGGCTCGGTTCGGGCGGATGTTCGGGATGTGTGCTGCGGTGAGCAGCTTCGACCCGGTCTCGATCTGTGACTGGGAGTTGACGATGTCCGCGAGGTGCGCCGCCTCCCCGTGGGAGGTGAGGGGGACTCGGCCGCCGAGTTCGCCCTTCGTCTCGGACTCGTAGAGGCCGTACTCGATGGTGCCGACGTCGTGCCGTTCGAGGAGGACGTACTGGAGCTTCCCGATCGGCGACAGGCGCGTCCAGAAGGTGACTGCGGTGAGGCGGCCCCACGAGAACTCGGGGACGGCGGAGTCCGCGGAGACCGCATCGATGAAGGGGTGCTTCGCGAGCTTCGTGTCCCACGCGATGCGGAGGTAGGCGTCGCCGTGCGCGGACGCGAGCTCGGCCCCCTCGAGGAGCTTCGCGTGGAAGTCGTCGTCGAGGATGTCGCCGAGCGCGGCGTTCTGCTTCGCGTACGGGTCGACCTTCGGGGCGGTGTCCGCGGATACGGGCGCAGTGTCCTGCTCGTCGTCGACGAAGCGGATGTCGGGCAGTTCCGAGAAGAGCAGCGCCGCGGACATGCGGGCGATCTCCGCCGCGATCGGGACGTGCAGTTTGACGGGCCGCTGGCTCGTGTTGTTCGGGGTGGGGGTGCCGAAGAATCGGCGACGCACCTGCCCCCAGATGCCGGTGGACGTCTGCGTGTTCGTCGACGCGTACTTCGCTTCGAGGGCGTCGATGTCGCCGGTGTACCAGGCGTCCATCACCTCGTAGTGCTGGTAGGCGCGCTCCATGTTGGTGGGCGGCCATGCACCGTTCACGCCACTGTCGGGGCTTTGGGGCAGCGGCATGCGGTGCCCTCCTAGGCGGCGATGAGTGGCCGCCAGAGCGACTCGGTGGTGGTGACGGCGTAGCGGGCGGCGTCGAGTGAGTGGTCGGCGACCTTGATGGGTTTGTCGTCGCCCTTCGCGGTGGCGGCGGGGTCCCACGAGTAGCCGGGCGCTTCGGTGATGAGGCCGGTGCAGCGGTCGGAGATGAGGAGCTTCCCGGCGCCGAGCAGGCTCGCGACGGTCGCGATGCCGTACGAGACGGAGTTGTCGGCGTCGGTGACGCCGGCGACACGGTCGGATTGCAGCTGCACCTTGAACGATGCGGCGGCGGGGTCGACGAGGACTCGTTCGGGTGCGAGCGCGGTCGGCTTCGGGAGGTGCCCGTACGGCCGGTACAGCCACTCGCGCAGTTCGCTGGAGAGTTCCGCGTTGGTGAGCCGCCGGTTCGACAGGGCCGGGTCGTACCGCCACTCGTCGATGAGGTAGAGGCGGGAGCCGGTGCGGTTCCCGCGTTCGTCGAAGTCGTGGGCGAGGCCAAGGAGCAGCGCGGCGGTGGCGTTCGTGGTGCCGTAGTCGACGCCGACTCCGAGGAGCCGGTACATGGGCGGGAGGGTGTCCCAGGGGATGACGTGGGTGGCGGGGTCCCACATGCCGTAGATCGCGCCCTCGGCGGCGACCCATTCGCCGAGGATGAAGCGCCGGTACCAGAGGCCGGTGAATTCGCGGGCGACGGACTCGATGTACTCGGCGGAGATCGACGGGTTGTCGGTCATCTTGAAGATGAAGCGGCGCCAGTCGCCGAGCTGGGCGAGGCGGTCGAGGAACTTCCGCTTCAGCCAGTGGGCCGGGTTGTCGGGGTTCGTGGTGCCGAAGAGGCGGGCGCCGGTGACGGACATGCGGCCGAGGAGCTGCGTGAAGAACTCTTCGGGGATGACGGTGACTTCGTCGACGTACGCGCCGACGACGGTGAGGCCGCGGAGGACCTTCTCGGCTTTCGCGTCGGACGCGCCGATGACGTAGACGGTGCGGCCCAGGATTCGGGCTGTGGGCGCGCCTGACGTGTAGGAGATGAGGCGGGCGATGGGACCGAACAGGGACTCGTCCATGAGGGGCGCGAACACGTTGCGTGCTGCGGTGTCGCGGGTGCGGGCGATGACGACGATCTGGCCGCCGAGCGGCGCGGTCGCGACGAAGATCAGGAACGCGAGCAACGACGCGATGGTCTTCCCGGCGCGGATGGCGCCGTCCCAGATGTTGACGCGGCCGGTCGCTTCGCGGACGGATTCGATCTGCTTCGGTGAGAGCGGCAGCGCGATCACGATTGGGTAACGCCGAGGGCCTTGCCGAGCTCGATGAGCATCGACTTCGCCTCTGTCTCGCCTCTGTCGGCGTCGAGCGCTTCGAGCTTCGCGGCGGAAGCGAGGTAGGTGGAGATCGCGCCGGCGTGGGCGCGCTCGTCCTGTGCCGGCGGGTGCCGCACCTCGTGCTCGTCGGTGTACGTGCCGCCACCTTCGCCGCGGTCGAGGATGACCGGGAACGCGTACCACTGCTCCTCGAGGCGCGCGAGTTGCGCTTCGACGCGGGCGTAGAGCCGGTCGGCGATCGCGCCGCGGCGTGCCTTGGCGTCGATCTGTCGCGCGGCGGTCGCGGTCGCGGTCGCGGTGCGGTCGAAGTTCAGGCCGAGGCGCTTGCATACCGCGGTGATGGTGCCTGCGGAGAAGCCGGCTTTCGCGGCGATCTCGTTGCGGCCGAGTCCGTCGGCGTGCAGCTTCGCGATGTACGCGCGGTCTGCTTCGGTGACGGCTCTGGGCATGGGATCACTCCGGTGGCGGGCCGCTCCTGGCGGGCTCTGCTGCCCGCGCCTGGCGGGACTGTGGGGCGGTACTGCCTCCGGGGGATGTCAGAGGGTGGAGTTGCGGTGCGCGGCGGCCTGGCAGACGAGGCAGTCGAAGCCGCGGCAGGGCCGGTCGCAGTGGTCGCAGACGTGCAGCGGCGCGGGTGCGTGGCAGATGCCGCACCGGTCAGGCGGCGGGGTCATCCGTCGGGATCGCGTTCGTGCGGCCGGTGAAGAGGCGGTCGACGATCGCGTCGAGTTCGTCTCGCGGCCTCGTGAGCTCGTCCGGCGCCACGCTGTTGATGTGGATGTGCGTGTCGCCGGCGAGGGGAGTGTGCAGCGCGGCGGCCGCGGCGGCGTACGAGCGGTGCAGGGCGCGCGCCTTGGTGGCGCCTTCGGCAGCGGCGGCAGCTTCGGCGTAGAAGCTGGCCGAGTCCTTCTCGAGGCGGGCCGCCTCGTCCGCGTAGTACGCGGCCCAGTGCTCGAGCGCCTCGACGGGCGGCTTCGCCTGGTCGAGGTGGCTGGTGTTGAAGTGCGGGCTCAGACTCATGGCGGCCTCCGGTTGGGGATGGGAGAGGGGTCCCCGGGCGGGGTGCGCGAATGCCGCCGTGCGGCTGCCACGGGGTGGTGGCGGGTGCGGTGTGTGTCCCGGGGAAGTGCGGGGTAGATGTCCGGCGAGGCCTAGCGCCTTCTAGCCAGTGAATCCAACGAGCGTCAGCGTACAGATTCGCGGGTCGCTGCTTGTCAAGGACCCTCGCCGCCCGCGTGTCGGCGCGTCGTTACCGCTGCCGCCATGTCCAGGTGCCGACGAGTTCGCTGACGCCGTGCGAGTCGAAGTCGCCGAGGTCGAACGTGACGTCGCCGTCGAGGATCGACCACGGTGTCGGGGCGAGGTTCCGCATCATCGTGAGCTCGAGGAGGTAGCGGCGGTGGGCGAGGAGTTGCAGCCAGGTGCCGTCGCGCCGGTCGGGCGGGTAGACGCGCATGGTGAGGCGGATGGGTGGCGGCGCGATGATGGGCACCGGCCCGGTCATCGTCACCGGGTGTCCTCGTTGTCGGGGTCGATGTCCGTCGGGTCGTCGATCGGGCGCCGGATCGCGGCGTCGTAGCCGGCGGCGATGTTCCGGTCGATCATGTCCCACAGCTCGCGCTGCGTCTGCGCGTGTTCGCGGCGGAGCATGTTCTGCACGCGGCGCCGCCACCGCCAACCGAGCGCGTAGCCGGCCGCGCCGGCGAAGACGTGCCGGTCGGGTTCGTGACTGTCGGGGCCGTCGTGCCAGCCGTCGTAGAACCCGCGGATCGCGTACCCCACCGCGAGGGCGGTGAGGAGCAGGACGATGCCGACGCCGGTGGTGATGAGGTCGGCGATCATGCGCGGAGTGCCCATGCGTCGGCTCGGGGGACGCTGGCGTACTTCGCGGCGAGGTGTACGGCGGTCTGCCGTACGCGGAGCGCTTCACGGCGGGCGACGTGCTGCCGGGTGCCGTACGCAGCGTGCTCGTCTTCGGTGAAGATGCGGGCGCAGGCCATGCACACGATCGACTCGTCGTCGCCGAAGTGGCGGGGCGGCCGGATGAGGAGCTTCTCGCCGTCGTCGGGGCAGACGGTGGTCTTGGAGGCGGTGGCGCGCGGGTTCAGCGGCCACCGGTGGGTGATGGCGGTGAGGTCGCGGCGTGGCCCGTCGTCGTCGGGGGTGACGGCGACTCGGGTGTCGCGGTCTTCGGCGAACACGGCCGACGTGAGGCGGGCGAGCGCGTGCGGGGCGTTGAGGGCGAGGATCTCGTCGAGGTGGATGGTCAGCCACGACGCGAGGATGCGGACGTGGAAGGCGGCCCGGTCGGGGGTGATGTCGTGGGGGAGCCCGACGACGCCTTCGGCGCCGCGCCAGGCTTTGCGGGCGGCGGCGGGTGAGGTCCGGCGGAGCAGCTCGGCGAAGTCGGCGGCAAGCTGGTTGAGGGTGGCGTAGATGTGGTTCGCGTCAACGAACGCGGCCTCGTTGAACGGCAGGCCGGGCGAGGTGGCGGCGGTGCCGGATGGTTCGGTGCCGGATGCGGCGCGCAGCTGGGGGAGGCTGAGGAGGTGTTCGACGAGTGCGGGCATGGCGGTGAGGAGGCGCGCGGCGCGGGCGCGGCCGGGTCCGCAGTAGGCGCCGTGGGTGGCGGGGTGGAGGCAGTGGATGCAGTCTCCGAAGGTCATGCGGTGGATGCTCGCGGTTTCCTGGGCACGACACGCGCAACCGCTGGGTTGCGGCGGGGATTCCGCGTGTCGGGCATCAGGTTGTGCTAGCCGTCCTCGCCTTCCTCTTCGAGCCACGCTCCGCCGATCTCGCGGCCGCCGGCGAACGGGATCCTGAGCGTCGTCGCGCCCGTTTCGGGCGGGGGCACGTAGTCGGGGTTCGGGTACTCCTCGCGCCGCGTCGTCGACGTCGTGGGCACAATCTCGCCGGCGCACTCGTAGCAGCCGTCCCGTTCGAGGAAGCCGGCCTCGATGCCCGCGGCGGTAAATGCTTCCCACTCGGCGACGAACTCGGCGCGCTCGGCGAGCCACTCGGGGGGCAGCGCGATCTGTCGGACGAGTGTCTGCCGATCACGGATGGGGATGTCCAGTAGTCCGAAGAGGGGCGACAGACCGCGTGAGAGACGTTCGTGCGCGTCCTGTGCCCAGAACACCGGGATTAGTCCGTCGGTCATGCTGTGGCCTTTCCGTTGCGGTGTGCGGGGCAGTAGTCGTGGAGGCCGGCGTGGCGCCAGCCGGCGGCGCGGGCGATGTGGCGGGTGCGGTACTGGTCGGACCGGTCGGTGACGGTGGCGCCGCACACGTCGCAGGTGACGACCGTGGTCGTGACCGCGGTCAGGGGTGTCTCCTCTGCTGGTCGCGGATCCATTCGGCGTCCCAGTCGACGTCTTCGAGGGCGTCGTCGCGGGCTTGCGCGACGCGGGCGGCGACGGAGCGGCGGGCGCGGTTCTCGCGTGCGTGCTGGATGTGCTCGGCGAACGCGACGGCGACGGCGGTGGCGAAGATGCCGGCGGCGAAGCCGACGAGGAGGCCGGTCACGAACGTCACGAGGTCACCCCGAGCGCTCGAGCGGTCTTGCACGGCCACAGCTGCGAGCACGTCATGCACATCTGCTGCGCGAGGCCGGCCCACGTCTGTGGGGGCGTCGTGAGGCGGTGTAGCGCGCTGACTTCCTCGATGCGCCGCTTCAGCTCGGCGTGCTCCCGCTCGAGCGCGACGACGTCGGCGCGACACGCGTCGAGCATCTCGCGGTCGTCATTCAGTCCCATCGGTCACCTCCACGCCGAGCGTCCGCGCTGTGGGGCACGGCCACGTGTAGCCGATGCAGACGTCGCAGTAGGTGTCGCCCGCGAACCGCTTCGGGCGGTGCAGGTCGAGTGCCGCGCCGAGCTGCTCGCGCATCTGATCGGCCTCCGGGTCGCGGATGATCGGCGCCGGCAGCACGGGACGAGCACCCCCCGGACGGATGGACGCGAGCCGGTCCGCGACGTCGTCGAGCAGCTGGCCGGAGCCGTCGCGCAGCACGGTGAGGATCTCGTCGCGCCGGTTCACTCGGGGTCCCCGATCTGGTCGAGCAGCTCGATGACGGCGTCGACGCGGAGGTGCGTCGCGGTCTCCTCGAGCAGCGCGACCTCCGCCGCCTTGATCGCGGCACGCCATCCCTCCCGGTAGTCCGTCGCCGGCTGCAAGGTCATCGGTTCTCTCCATTCCAGAGGCGCCCGCGCGTTTCCGGCGTGAACGTTCGCGCGCGCGAGTCGGGGCGTGACCGGTCAGCGGTCGCTGCCGGGTGGTGGCCGTGGATCCACGCTTCGGAGGGCGTGAGGGCGGCGAGGATGCGCTCGTGTTCGCGGTTGACGCGTTCGGTGAGCGTCGGGTCGTTGAAGAACGCGTCGGGGCTGTCGGCGAAGTTCACGGTGTCGCTCCGGGTCGGATCTGCTCGAGCGTCTGCGTGTAGGTGCTCTCGCCGTTTGGGTTGAGGAGGCGCTGCACGGCTCGCGTCGAGCTGGTCGTGCGTCGCGGCGCGGGCTCGTTGAGCAGGTGAGCGTTCGCTCGCGCGTGGTTGCTCAGAAGCCGGTTGATGAGCTCGTCGACGCCCATGCCGCTCTTCGCCGCGAGGCGGATGTAGATCTCGAGGTGGTCGTCGCTCTCGAGCTCCGGGTGAATGCGGATCATGCGGATCATGGCCTTCGCCCGATCTGGCCGCCGTTCGCCGGCCGTCCGCTGCCGACGGCGATCTCGTCGGGGTAGTCGTTGAACTGCTCGAACTCGCGGCGGAGCGCTTCTCGGGCGTGTGCCGGGATGGGCTGGTTCTCGGGCCAGCTGTCGGGGACGAGGCCGCGGGCTCGCGCGGACCTCACGTCGCGGGCGATCTTCCGCATGAATGGCTGGGCGTGCTGCTCGATGAGGCCGACGGTGACCATCTGCCCGTTCGTGATCGCGCGGGCTGCTGCTTCGGCGGCGGGAACGAGGACCTCGTCGGGGATGGGGCGGAGTGTGTTGGCCCAGCTGTCGGCGATGTACTCGTCGAAGCGGACGCGCTGGTCAAGTGAGGCGAGCTTCGATAGCAGGACGATGCAGCCTTTGGTCGTAGCCATGTGTTCCTCCGTTCGGTGCGGGTGGGGTGTAGCCGGGGGTCGTTGCCATGCGCAGGATCGCTTCGGTGCGGGTCTCTGTCGGTGGTGAGCCGCGTCTCGGTGGCAGGGGTGGGTCGTCCCAGCAGTCGCCGTTCAGCCAGGTGGGTGCTTGTTTCGTGAATGCCTGGTCGCGGTTCGGGTCGTCGCGGTAGCGGGTGGCGCCGGCGATGACGGCGGCGATGGGGGCGCGCTTGATGGCCTTCTCGAACGCGGCGATGGCGCGCTTCTTCTCGTCGCGGCGGGGGTAGACGCTCCAGAACACGTCGAACGGTGCAGGGGCCGGCGCGGAGGCGGCGACTTCGCTCGCACGCGCGCGGTCTGAGGGTTCCTTCTGGGGGGTACTACTGGGGGTTCTTAAAGACGAAGTCTTTATTGCCCCGTCATGGTGACGGGTAGGCGTGGACACAGTGACGGGTAGGCCGGACACAGAGTCTTCTAGGCGTGGTGCCTTCTGGGCTTCCTGCCTAGTAGGCACAGTGACGGGTAGGGGGGTGGCGCCGACCCGGACCAGATACAGGTCCGAGGTGCGCCACCCCTGCTCCGTGGTGCGTCGCGTCCGCTCGACGAGCCCAGCGGCCTCGAGGTAGCGGATCGCGCGCTCGACGGTCTTGAGCGACAGGCCAGTCATCGTGACGAGCCGCTGCTGTCCGGGGAAGCACGTGTTCGTCGCGTCGGACGCCTGGTCGGCGAGCGCGATGAGCACGGACTTCGGCGACGGTGGCAGCTCGAGCGTGTACGCCCACGAGATGGCCTTGTTGCCCACTAGCAGCTGCCCCCGATGCGCTCGAGGCGGAACAGGAAGTACCACGCCGGCGACGGGACGATCGCGTGGCAGTTCTGGCAGGCGAACGCCATGCCGCGGATCGTCGCGAAGCTGACGATCGCGGCGACGTGCCGGTCGCAGTACGCCTCCCGGTGCGCGCACTGATTGCAGATCCACCACGTCGACGCCGGATGGGTTTCGGCCTCCGGGTCGACGCGTGACCCCCAGTCGCAGGTGACGTCGTCGCCCGGCTCGAGAGCCTCGATGAGGTGCGCGTCGGCGCGCTCGAACGTCCTCATGCGAGGCGCCTCCTCGCGCGGGCGACGAAGTCGCGGGCGCCCGACGGGGTGAGCCCGATGAGCTCGCCGATGTGCGGGTACGACCAGCCGTCACGGCGTGCCGCCTCAGCGAGGACGAGCAGGTCGTACTCGGCTTCGCGCTGCCGCTTGCGGGCGCCCGTGAGCGCGAACGTGGTGATGCCCGTGCCGGGCCGTGCTGCGGTCACGGCTGCGGCGCCGATGCTGACGCCCACATGGGCACGTCGTCGTCCTCGGGGGCCGGCTCCGGCTCCTCGCCGGGCGCGAGCGCCTCAGGCAGCCGCCTCGCGACCTGCTCGATGAGCTGCTGAACCGTCATCGGGGCGGACCCGTCAGCGGTCTCCTCGATGGGCATCTCCAGGACGTGCGCGCGGGCAGCGCGGATCGCGACGGCCCGCAGGCCGGGGCCGTCCGCGGTGCGGCGCGGGCCGAGGTACTGCGAGTCGGTGATCTCCCTGAACCACGGGTCGATGACCGCCGGGTCGTACTTCGGCGGTGGTGGTGGCTCGGCCGCCGGCTCGTGGAGGCGTGGCACTGCGTGGGAGCGTGGCCCCGTCACTGTTTCGGCGAGACCGAGCTTGCGCCAGAAGTCCTCGAGCGAGAAGTCCGTCGCCTTGGTGCGCTCAGGGAGCGGGAAGTGCACCGAGCGAAGGCCGGCGATGTACGCCTCTCCTCGGACGGGCATCTCGATCACGGCGCCGACGTCGTAGACGAGGGTCTTGTGCGCCTGGACCTTCCGCTGCTTCTCCTTGGTCGGCTGGCCCTTGTCGTCCATCACCGCGACCTCGTCAAGCCGCGCGGTTAGGACCACCGGGCCGCGGAACGCACGCACCGCGTCCATCACGTCCTGCCACTGTCCAGCCGCGACGTTCCACAGGTCCGAGGTGATCGTTGCGTCGTCGCCGGGCTTCTTGTTGCGCCGCTTGTTCGCGGTGTCCTGGGCGAGGTCTTTCAGAAGGTCCCAGAGCCGCGTCATCGAGTCGACGACGAGCAGCGGGACGCCCGCCTCAGGCGCCGGCTGCGCCGCGACATCGCGGAGCGCGCCGAGTAGGCCCTGGAGGGTGCCGTTGTGCTCGACGATGTCGAAGTCGCCGATGAGGCCGTACTCATCGGGCTGGTCCTCTCCGATCGTGACCCAGTAGGTGCGGCCGATGAGGTCTGACTTCGACGCGACCGCTGCGGCCCAGGACTTGCCGGTCTTCTCGGCGCCGGCGAGGAGCACGATCGGCCACGAAGGCTTCCCGGTCGGTTTGCGTGTCTGGAGCGTCACCAGACTTCCCCTCTCCTGTTGGCGGCCTCTTCGAGGTCGTCGAACCTGCTGACTTCTTCGCCATCTGGGCGGGGCATCGCCGCCCACCGGTCGTCCCGGTTCGGGCGGATGCCCATCCGTCGGGTGCGGCGGAGCAGATGAAGCTGCTCCCACTCCTCGGGCGTCATGCCGTCACCTCGGCGCGGAGGTCGGCGTCGTCGGGGTGGATCTTGCCGATGGCGCGCCGCCAGGGGCCGGTGAGGAGGTCGTAGCGTTCCTGAGTGAAGCCCTGCTCGCCGATCTGATCGCGTGAGATGAGAGCCCGCGCCGCAGCCCGCGCCGCAGCCCGCGCCGCATCCCACGCCACATCCCACGCCGCAGCCCGCGCCGCATCCCACGCCGCAGCCCGCGCCGCATCCCACGCCGCAGCCCACGCCGCAGCCCGCGCCGCATCCCACGCCGCAGCCCACGCCGCATCCCGCGCCGCAGCCCGCGCCGCATCCCACGCCGCAGCCCACGCCGCAGCCCACGCCGCATCCCGCGCCGCAGCCCGCGCCGCATCCCACGCCACATCCAGTCGGTCCAGCTCCGGCCCTGTCAGGTGCCTGGCGCGCTCGACGAGCGCGGCGATCTGCTCGCCCTGCGGTCCGAGCAGGCCCGTCGCTGGCAGCTCGCGCACGACCCGCAGCGCCATCACCGCGCGCTTGTGCGGCATGTCGCCGGAGTGCGGGGTCCACACCTCGCCGACCGCTTCGACCTCGAGTAGGCGGGCCGGCCATGCGAAGCCGGTGCAGTCCGTCGGGACCGTCGACACCGACAGGTAGTAGAGCGCGTCCCCCCAGTGGAAGCTCTTCGGCGACGGGGCGGTCAGCTTCGCGCCTTCGGGCAGCTTCGGGTGCGTGATCGTCCCGCCGGCGAGGTAGTTGACCGTGCCCGTTCGGAAGTCGGTGCCGTCGGGCCTGACGGCCTTGAAGTAGGTGGTCATGCGTGGTCCTTCCAGAGGGCGTCGAGCTCGGCCTTGATGCGGATGGCCTCGGCCTGGTGGCCGTTGGCGCAGTGGTCGAGCGCTTCGGCCTTCGACAGGTGATGTTGTGCGAGACGGCGCTCGGACTCGGCGCTGTCCCGGTCGCGCCGGAGGTCGTTCTCTTGCTCGCGCAGTCGTTCGCTGCGGTCGGCGATCGCGGTCCGCAGGTCGTTGCCCTCGAGCGCTGGGAGGCTCATCGGGTCGCCTCGGAGATAGCGAAGGCGACGAGACCGACCGACACGAACGTGAGGCAGGCCGTCGTCCAGCGCGCCTGCACCGACGTGACCACGAGGGCCGGCCGACGCCAGCGGACGCCGGTGTAGACGTCGTCGAGCACCTGCTCGAACGTTCTGCGTCGTCTCCGCTGCGGCCTGGGTGCTGCCGGTACGATCGGGCTGGGGATGATGGCGGCCATGAGACGGCCCTTTCTCTCGCGGCCCGACGCTCACAACGTCGGGCCCTTTTCGTCTCGCACCGGACGGCGCGAGGGGGTCTAGGAGGCCCTTCGAGCGCGACCGGTACGAACGTTGCGGAGAGCAGCGTCAGTGAGGCCCCAGGGGTTCGGGTCGGGCTTCACGGTGTGGGCGGCGATGTACTCGTCGAGAGCCGCCACCGGGAAGACGGTGGCCCGGCCGACCTTGACGAATCCGATCTGCTTCCGTCGGACGAGCCCCTTCAAGGTGGAGGCAGTGATGTCGCCGCCTCCGAGGTACAGCGCTGCGGCGTCGGCGTTGAGATTTCCGCTCATGCCGCACGCTCTTCGCGCCAGAGGACGTCTGCGTCGATGCCAAGCGCGGTGGCGATGAGGTCGAGCTCGGTGGTCTTGAACGGTGGTCGACCGTTCATCCGGCTGGACAGCCACGCTGGTCGTTTGGCGATCCTCTGAGCGAGCCACCGCTGCGACTGTGAGCGGCGAGCGAGCTCTACTCGGATCGCGCGAGTGACGATCGTCTGCGTCGATATTTCTGCCACGATGAAAGCATCACACAGGTAATAATATCCCGCAACTTTGACACGCTGTATCACGCGCGTGATACCGTGACCCGCGTGGCAGTGCATCCAGTTGACGGTTCGGCGAGATCGCTGACCATGGCCGTCGCGGCCACCGTCCGGGCGCTGATGGGCGAGCACTCGATCACGCAGGCTGAGATCGCAGTCAAGATCGGCAAGACCCAGGGCTACGTGTCGCCCCGAGTCAACGGCAAGAAGCCGTTCGATGTCGACGAGCTCGACACCATCGCCGCCATGGCCGGCATGCAAGGCGTCGAGCTACTCCGCGAGGCCGCTCGACGGATCGCTCTTGTCGGTGCCGCACCGCATGCTTCCACCCGCGAGGAATTGCCGGATCTCGGGGAGGTGCCCCGAAGGAAGTCCGAAGTCGGACTGGTGGCACACGTCGGGGAAGATCAGGGCACGGAAGATGACGATCGAGGAACTGCTCGCTGAAGCGACTCGACTCGGCGTCTACGTGACCACCGCGGCCCTCGAAGAGGACCTGCTCGGCTACTACGAACACCGGTTCTCACGCATCGTGATGGCCCGCGGCCTCACGGAAGCGGAGTTCCGGTGCACTCTGGGCCACGAGTTGGCCCACGCCTGGGCTGGGCATGAGTGTGGACTCGGAGGCAACGAGCGCCAGGCTCGCCGCAAGGCAGCGCACTACCTCATCCGAGCAGCCGACTACGCGACGGCCGAGCGCCAGAATCCGGACGCCGGCTACATCGCCCGCGAGCTCGGCGTCACGCGACGCGTCGTGGAGGACTACCAGGCATGGCTTGCGACGTCCGCCTCGGACCTCGATGCCGTGAGCTATTGACCGACGCCCAGTAGTCGGTCGATCGAGTCGGCCGGCTGGGCGAGCAGGTCCGGCGTCAGGTGCGTGTAGGTGGCGATCGTTGTCTGGATCGACTCATGCCCCAGACGCGCCTGAACGACTGCCATGGAGACGCCGTCGCCAATCAACCAAGAGGCGTGCGAGTGGCGGAGGGAGTGGATACCGGGCCACTTGCCGATCGGCTCGGATGATGGTTCGACATCCCAGGGACCGCCGGCCTGCGGGGTTCGATCCTTGAACGCCGGCAGCCCATTTGCCAGGTTTCGCGCGGGATTCCACACGTTGTCGGTGAACTTGTGATGTCGAATCGGGCTGCCGTCCAGGTTGGTGAACAGCCAGTCCCCACGAAGCGCGACGAGTGGTCGCATCGTCTCCACCGTGCCGGTCGGGAGCGAGATCGTGCGTCGCGAACGACGCGTCTTCGGTGCGCCGACGTACCAGCCACGCGCCTCGGAGTGCTTCCATGCACGAGAGATGCGGACCGTCCGGGCACGGAGATCGAGGTCGGACCACTTCAACGCCGAAGCCTCGCCCCAGCGAATCCCGGTCGCCGCCATGAGTTCGATCATCGGCTTGTGTCGGTCGGGGATGAACGAGAGCAGAGTCACGTACTCGGCAATTGAGAGGAACACCATCTCGCGCTGCTCCGAGTCGGGGAGCCGTGTGCGCGCGCACGGGTTCCGGTCGATGATCCGCTCATCGACGGCGGCCTGGAACATCGCGGAGAGGAACCCGTGGCGATTCTTGATCGTCTTCGCCGCAAAGAGCCCGTCCTGCCCATTCACCCACTGCGCGATGCGCTGCGGCGTGATCGCGTCGACGGGGAGGGTGCCGATGACCGGGGAGATGTGCAGACGCATGAACATCCGGTAATGGTCGATCGTGCGTCCCTCGACGCCGGAGAGGCTCGCGATGTACCGGGCGCCCCACTCGTCGACGGTTGGGCTGGCCTTGTGGTTCGTGGTCTCGACGAGCTCGAGCGCAGCGTCGGCGCCGATCTGGCGGACGATGTTCGCCCACCGTTGGGCCGCATCATCGGTGTCGAAGCTCAGGGTCTTCGAGTGTCCGTCAAGCCGGTAGCGGACGTCGTAGGCGATGGTCCCGTTGCTGCGCGGCCGGATGCGGATACTGGCCGAATGTCCGCTCGTTCGAGCGCTTTGGGTGACGCTCACATGCCCTCCCGGTGCCACGGTGTGGCATGTGCCACACGTTCATCCTGGCGGCGATCCGCGACATTGCGGCACGGAGGTGTGGCATGGGGAGTGGGACCACGTCCCGCATCTCGCAAACCCCTGGTCAGAGGCCTGATCCGATGCCTAAAGCTGGTCGGGGTAGCGGGATTCGAACCCACGGCCTCCTCGTCCCGAACGAGGCGCGCTACCAAGCTGCGCTATACCCCGGTAACCGCAAGCGATCGGGTCTGCTCGCGGGCCGTCGACAAGGATAGCGCGCCGCGACGGCCCCTGCTGGACCAGCGGTACGAGACACGCTGTCCCAGCCCCGGCGAGCGGGTCAGCTCGGACGGGCCGTCAATGTGATCAGAGTCGCCTCGGGTGGGCACGCGAAACGCACCGGCGCGTAGATCGAGGTGCCGAGCCCGGCGGACACGTGCAGTGGCACTGCGGTGCCCTCGTGCCACCACTCGCTCGGGCCGCTCACCTGCTCCCGCGGGATGTCGCAGTTCGTGACGAGTGCGCCGTAGCCGGGGACGCACACCTGGCCGCCGTGCGTGTGGCCGGCGAACATCGCATCGGCGCCGAGGTCGACGAAGCGGTCGAGGATGCGCACGTACGGCGCATGCGCGACGCCGAGGGTCGCGAGGGCGCCGGTTCTGTCGAGCTGTTCGAGGGCGCTCGCGGTGCGGTCAAGACGGTCGTACCCGCGGTGCGGATCGTTCACCCCGAACGCGGCGACCGTGCGATCGCCGACCGGGATCGTGGCCGCGGTGTTGTTGAGATCGGTCCATCCCAGACCCCCCAGGTACACGCCCAGGCCGTCCGTGTCGAGTCGGCGCGGGGCGCCGGCATGTCGCGACGCTCCGGCGAGATAGGCGAACGGGTTCTTCACCTGCGGCGCCCAGTAGTCGTTCGAACCCCAGACGTAGACGCCCGGCGTACCGGCGAAGGGCTCGAGCGCGTACCGGAGACCGAGCAGGCCGATCTCATGGCCGAGCAGATCACCTGTCACGACGACGAGGTCGGGGCGCAGGTCGGCGAGCCCCCGCACGAACGCCTGCTTGGCCCGCTGCCACGGTGCCATGTGGAGGTCGGAGAGATGCAGCACGCGCAGATCGTCCGAGCCTGCGGGGAGCACCGCGAACGTCGTCCGACGCAGGGTCCAGCGTCGCCGCTCGACGGACACGCCCCACACGGCCGTGCCGGCGGCGAGCGCAGTCGCTGCGCCCGCCACCGCCCTCACTGGGTGCACTTGAAGCCGTTCGCCGGGTTGGCGGTCCCTGCGACCGTCAGCTGAACGACGCCGTTCGTCGGCGACTGGCCGCCTTGGGGGTTCTGCTGCGTGACCGTGCACGACCCGTTACCGATGGTGTACTGCACCTGCACGTTGTTGAACCCGGCCGACCGCAGCTGCGTCTGCGCGTTCGCGAGTTGCTGACCCACCACGTTCGGCACGTTCGCCATCTGCACGGCAGGGGTGCCGCTCGAGGGGTTGATCGTCACCAGCGAGCCGGCCGTCGTCGACGACCCGCCGGCGGGATCGGTCGATGCGACCTCGCCCTTCGGCACATCGGAGGCGATGGTCTTGCCCACCGTCGAGTCGAAGCCCGCCGCGCCCAGCGCGGTCTTGGCGTCGGCGATCGACATTCCGGCCACGTTCGGCACGGTCGTCTGCTTGCCGACGATGTACTGCGACTCCGGCTGGGCCCAACTGGTCGCACCGCCGTAGATGCCGTTCGCCGCGGTCATGATGCCCTTCCAGACGCAATGCCGTTCGATGGCCGCCTGGGTCGAGCTCTGCACCGGGCAGTACGGGAAGCTGTAGACGGCACGCAGGTTCACGTTCTGGTCGACGTTGCCGACCCAGACCGCGGTCGCGACCTTCGAGCTCGCCCCGATGGCCCAGGTGTCCTTCGCGTTGTCCGTCGTGCCGGTCTTGCCGAACAGGAACTTGCCGTCCGGCGTCTGGTCCGTCGCCATGGTGCCGCCGGTGATCACGCCGTGCAGGCCGTTGACCGCGGCGATCGCGACCTGCTTGTCGATCGACTGCTTACAGGTCGTCTTCGGCACGGCGAGGGTGCTGCCGTCGTACTTGACGACCTTGTCGATGGCGACGGGCGAGCACGTCTTGCCATTGTTGGCCAGGCCGGCGTACGCCGTGACCATCGTCAACGGGCTGAAGGTCGACGCCTGACCGATCACGAAGGGCGGGTACGCGTCCATCCGTCCGCCGGTCGCCGGCTGTACGCCGAAGTCCTCGGCCGTCGTGCGGATGTCGCAGAGATCGAGCTTCGAGGCCATGGAGGCGAACACGCCGTTGATCGACAGGGCGGTGCCGTAGCGCACCGTCTGGTAGCCGCCCGGGTCACCGGCGTCGTTGACGAACGTCCACGGCTGCCCTGTGTAGGTCGATTTGCAGTAGGTGAACTCGGACGGCTGCATCGTGCGGCCGTTCGCGTTGACGACGTCGTTCAGGCCGTGACCCGACTTCAGCCAGTCCAGCAGCGTGAAGACCTTGAAGGTGGAACCGGGCTGGAAGCCGCTCGATCCGCCGTACGCCTTGTCGGTGCTGTAGTTGACCGCCGTGTACTGCTCGCCGAGACCGCCGTCGTTGTTGTAGGTCTTGTTCTGCACCATGCTCAGCACTCGTCCTGTGCCGACCTGCACGGTCACGGCGGCACCGCCGATGTTGCCGACGCTCGTCTTCTTCGGCACGTAGGTGTTCATCACACCTTGCGCCTTCTTCTCGAGGTCGAGGTTCAGGGTGGTGTAGATCTTCCAGCCGGCGCTCTGCAGGTTCTGGTCGCGGATCGCCTGCGTCGCGCCGAACTCCGGGCTGTTCCGGATGACGTTGACGACGTAGTCGCAGAAGAAGCCGGAGGCGCCCGCGCCCTGGCAGCCGGACTGCGTCGGCGTGATCTTCGGTGTCACCTTGGTCGCGATCGCCGCGTCGTACTCCGCCTGGGTCAACATCTTCTGCTGCAACTCGACCAGCAGGATGTGGTTTCGGCGGTCGGTGTTCGCCGGGATGTTCGTCTTCTGATCGAGCTGGAACTTCGTCGGGTTGTTGACGATCGCGATCAGGCTCGCGGCCTGCGCTGCCGTCAGCTTGTTGGCGTGGACGCCGTAGTAGTACTGCGCGGCGGTCTCGATGCCGTAGATGTTGCCGCCGAACAGCGCGATGTTCAGGTAGCCGAGCAGGATCTGGTTCTTCGTGTACTTCTTCTCGAGGCCGATCGCGAGGCGCATCTCGCGCACCTTGCGGCCGACGTTCGGCTGCGTGCAGTCGTCGTACGCCTTCTGCACCGCGGCGTTCGTCGAGAGCAGCTCGGCCTTCTGCACGCAGACGTTCTTCACGTACTGCTGCGTGATCGTCGAAGCGCCCTGCGCGTCCGAGTGGTGCAGGTCGGCGACGATGGCGCGCACGATGCCCATCGGATCGACGCCGCCGTGCTGGTAGAAGCGCACGTCCTCACCGGCGATCGTGGCGTTCTTCACCGTCTGGGAGATGTCGTTCCAGTTCACGACCTCGCGGTTCTGGTTGTAGAACGCGGCGATCTGCACCTTTTTCCCGTGCGAGTTCGCGTAGATCTCGGTCTTCTGCTGCAGAGCCGCGATCTTCAGATCGCTCGGCAGGTTCTCGAAGAGCCCGATCGAGTTGGTGGCGGCGACGCCTGTCAGTGCGATGGCTGGAGCGACGCCGACGGTCACCATGACGCCCGCGATCACCGAGACGGCGATCAGTCCGAGCAAGGCGGAGCCGGCGCCGCCACGGCGCCCGTTGGAGGCAGACATAGGATCAGATGCTACGTGCGCGTCCCCGGTCCGGGGGGAGCGCGCGCCGCGTCGCCCGTGAAAGGAGCGCTCCGCGTGGTCACCTGGGAGTACATCACCACTCCGCTGCTCATCCACAACACCACCGCGATCCTGAACAATTGGGGGTCGCAGGGGTGGGAGCTCGTCCAAATCGTGACCGGTCCAGAGGGCGGCCTCGTCGCCTACCTCAAGCGCCCCGTGCAGAAGGACTGAGCCGTGACCGCCAGTGAACGACTCGCCGAATCCGGGATCGAACTGCCGGCGGTTCCCGCGCCCGCCGGTTCGTACGTGCCCGCGGTGATCAGCGGCGACCTCGTGTTCACCGCAGGGCAGGTGCCCTTCGTCGACGGCGTGCTGCAGGCGACGGGGCTCGTCGGGGAGGGCGGCGTGTCGGTCGAGGACGCGGCCGCCTGCGCGCGCACCTGTGCCCTGAACGCCCTCGCGGCCGCCGCCGCGGCGATCGGCGGGGTCGACCGCATCGTGCAGATCGTCAAGGTCACCGGTTTCGTGGCGTCGGCTCCCGGCTTCGTGGCGCAGCCGACCGTGATCAACGGGGCATCCGACTTCTTCGTCGAGGTCTTCGGGGATGCGGGCCGGCATGCACGCAGCGCGGTCGGCGTCGCGGCGTTGCCGCTCGGCGCGCCGGTCGAGGTGGAGCTCGTCGCGCGCTACGCGTAACGCACGGTCCGGCCTCGGGCTACTTCGTTGCAACGACGCGCGACACGCCGACACGGCACACGTGCGAAACGCTTGCAAAGGTCCCCGAACTGGGTACACTCAATCCCGTCGAGTGAAGAGCTTGGCTTGCGGCGCCCTTCGATTCCCCCCAATCGAGCGCTGCTGAGGCGGCACCTGTTCCCCCCAATAGGTGCCGCCCCTTCTTTTTTCTGCGGTGTCATGTTCGCGGCGTCACCGGCTGACGCGCCGCTCCTCCCCAACCGGGTGCATGCACCGCTCTCTCCACCGCCGCAGATGCCGCGGGTCGCCGTGCCTCCTCGCCGGGTACCGTCCGCCGCATGATCGACCGATTCGTCGCGCGCGGCGGGACTCCCGGAGCCGCACCGGCGCACCCCGCGCTCGGTCCACTCGCGCCGTGGGCGCTCGAGGGCGTGACGGACCTGCTCGTCGACGCCCGCGGCGCTCTCTGGACGGACGGCGGAGAGGGACTGGTTCCGGGCGACGGTTGGACGCCCGTCGACCCGCCGGCGGCCCGGCGCCTCGCGGTCGCGCTGATCGCCGCCGGTGGCCGACATCTCGACGACGCGACGCCCTGCGCCGACGTGCGGCTACCTGGCGGGGTGCGTGTGCATGCGGTGCTGCCGCCGATCTCGACCGGTGGGGCGCTGGTCTCCGTGCGCCTGCCCAGAGTCGAGCCGTGGCGGATCGGTACGCTCCGCGAGTCCGGCATGCTCGACGAGCGCGTCCGAGCGCGCATCCTGACGGCGGTCCGGCAGCGCGAGAACGTGCTCATCTGCGGGCGGGCGGGCAGTGGCAAGACGTCACTCCTGGCGGCGATGCTCGCCGAGGCGCCGCCGACCGAGCGCATCGTGACGATCGAGGACGTCGCGGAGCTGCGGATCGAACACCCGCACGTCGTGGGGCTCGAGAGCCGGCAGCCGAACGGCGACGGCGCGGGCGGCATCGGGCTCTCGCGACTCGTGCGCGAGGCGCTGCGCATGCGGCCGGACCGCATCGTGCTCGGCGAGTGCCGCGGTGCAGAGGTCGTGGAACTGTTCACCGCGCTGGGCACAGGGCACGACGGGGGAGCCGGCACACTGCACGCCTCCTCACTCGACGACGTGCCCGCACGCCTCGAAGCGCTCGGTGCGCTCGCCGGAGTGGACCCGGTCGCGGTCTGCCGGCAGGCGCGCAGCGCCATCGACCTCGTGATCCAGCTGGAACGGCTCGACGGGACGCGTCGGGTCGCGGCCATCGGCGTGTTCGAGGAGAACGACGGCGGCCGGCTGCTCGTCCGCCCGGCATGAAGCGGTTCGGCCTGCCGCGACGGCGCGATGCGGCAGGCGAATACGAGCACGTCGCCGCGAGCGCCGCCCGGCTGGCGGCGTTGTCCTCGGCCGGCGCATCCCCCCATGCGGCGTGGCGGTACGTCGCCGCGACTGCGATCGACGCGGAGGAACAGGTGGTCGCGGCGCAGGTCGTCGAGGCGCTGCGCACCGCCACGCCGATCGGCGCGTCCATGCCCGGGGTCTCCGACGCCTGGTGGCGGGTCGCCGTCACCTGCTCGTACGCGACCGAGGTCGGGGCCCCGCTCGCAGCATGCCTCACCCGCACGAGTGCCGGTCTCGCCGAGGCGGCTCGGTTGCAACGGCACATCACCGCGTCCATCGCCGGTGCTGAAGCGAGTACGCGCGTCGTACTCGCGCTGCCGCCGGTCGCGGCCCTCGCGGGGTGGCTGCTCGGGTTCGACGTGCCCCACGTACTCTTCGGCACCGCGCTCGGCTGGACCGCGATCCTGATCGCCGGGGTCCTGCTGGCCAGCGCTGCCCGGTGGAGCCGTGCCCTGGTCCGCGCCGCACGGGTCGTGCCGCAGGTCCCCGGCCTGGCGATCGAGCTGGTGTCGATCGGCGTCGCCGCCGGCCTGCCACCCGCGCAGGCCGCGGACCTCGCCCACACGCTCGTCCCGACGCGCGACGAGGACGCGGCTTCGGTCGACACCCTCGTCGACTTCGCTGCCGAGGCGGGGCTTCCCGTCGCGGCCCTGCTCGCCGCCGAGGCCGACCGGGTGCGACTCGCCGTCGCGACCGACGGCCTCCGCGCGGCGAACTCGCTGTCGGTCCGGCTCCTCGTGCCGCTCGGCCTGCTCGTGCTGCCCGCGTTCCTGCTGCTCGGTGCGATGCCGATCGGCGTCGCCGCCCTCTCCTCCACAGGCATCGCACGATGAGGGTGCGGGTTCCGGACCTGTGGACGGTCGCTCCCGGAGCGAGGAGCAGTCACAGACTCTCCGGCGCGACGGCACCCGCCGCCGACAGAACCGGAGGTCACCCGTGTCCAACCACCCCTTCTCATCCGCTCGGTCACGACTGCGCACCGCGGTCAGCCCCGATGACGGTGCAGTGACGGCCGAATACGCCATCGCGACCATCGCCGCCGTCGGATTCGCCGCGCTCCTCGTCGTCGTGCTGCGATCCGACGCCGTGCGCGCGCTGCTCATGAACCTCATCACGCATGCGCTCGCGATGCCCGCGTGACCGCGGCTCGGTCACCGCGGAGTTCGCGGTCGCCGTGGTCGCCGCCTGCATCGTGCTGGGGTTCCTGTTGGGCGGACTGCGCATCGGTGCGACCCAGGTGACGTGCACGGACACGGCGGGTACCGCCGCGCGACTCGCGGGCAGAGGGGAGCCGCGAGCCGTCGTGGCCGGAGCGGTCGAGCAGGGATGCGGCCGCCTCGTCTCGATCGCCGATCAGGACGCATTCGTCTGCGTGGTGGTCGCCGGTGACGTCGGACTCGTCGGCGCGGCCGTGACCGTGCCGGTCGACGAGCGCGCCTGTGCGCTGCGGAGCACGCCGTGACCGTTCGGCGCGACGACGGAGCCGGCACCGCACTGGTGATCGCGCTGATCGGCGTCACGGCCGTGGTCGGCATGGCGATGCTCGGCGCATCTGCGGCGACGGCGACCCGCCACCGCGCGATGGTCGCCGCGGACCTCGCCGCCCTCGCAGGCGCGTCGGTCGCCGCCGGAATCGTGCCGGGGACGCCCTGCGCCGCCGCCACGTCGACGGCGTGGGCGAACGGCGCCGTCGTCGCCGAATGCAGGCAGAAAGGCACGCGCGTCAGCGTGTCCGCGCGGGTCACGGGCCCCTTCGGGCAGGCAGGTGCGACCGCCGTCGCGGGACCCGCGGCCTGAGGACGTGTGCACAACGCCGCGTCACTCCGTCTGAAGCACTGTGTATGGTGTGCGGTGAATCGGGGGACGGTGTGCGGGCGCAGCAATGCCCGCCCGCCGGCGACGTGCTCGTCGCCGGCGTCGGTGCGCGTCCGCGCCGCCGATCCCGGGAATGCAACAGACGCTTAATCGAAGGAGTGCGGTGCCGGGCACGAAGAAGCTGGTGATCGTCGAGTCGCCGGCGAAGGCGAAGACGATCGCGGGCTACCTCGGCGACGGCTACGAGGTGCAGGCCTCGGTCGGGCACATCCGCGACCTCATCGAGCCGAAGAACCTGCCGCCCGAGTTGAAGAAGGGCTCGCTCGGCAAGTTCTCCGTCGACGTCGAGAACGGGTTCGCGCCGTACTACGTCGTCTCGGAGGACAAGAAGCGCACGGTCGCCGATCTGAAGCGGGCGCTGAAGGACGCGGACGAGCTCTACCTCGCGACAGATGAGGACCGCGAGGGCGAAGCGATCGCATGGCACCTGCTCGAGGTGCTGAAGCCCAAGGTGCCCGTTCGCCGCATGGTCTTCCACGAGATCACCAAAGACGCGATCGCCAAGGCCCGCGACAACACCCGCGAGCTCGACACCGCCCTGGTCGATGCGCAGGAGACCAGGCGCATCCTCGACCGGCTCTACGGGTACGAGGTGTCGCCGGTGCTCTGGCGCAAGGTCGGCCCGGGCCTCTCGGCCGGGCGCGTGCAGTCCGCTGCGACGCGGCTCGTCGTCGAGAGGGAGCGCGAACGGCTCGCGTTCGTGCCCGCCTCGTACTGGGACGTGACCGGCACGTTCACAGACGGGGAGACCGCGCCTTTCACCGCCCGACTCGTGCGCCTCGACGATGCGCGCGTCGCGACCGGACGCGACTTCGACGACCGCGGTCAGCGCAAGCAGGACGCGATCCGGGTCCTCGACGGCGAGACCGCCGAGGCCTACGCCGCGGCGATCCGCACCGAGGCGCCGAGAGCGAAGGTGCTCTCGGTCGAATCGAAGCCGTACACCAGGCGCCCAGCCGCACCGTTCACGACCTCGACGCTGCAGCAGGAGGCCGCGCGCAAGCTGCGCTTCACCGCGCGGCAGACCATGTCGGTCGCGCAGAGCCTGTACGAGAACGGGTACATCACCTACATGCGGACCGACTCGCCGTCGTTGTCCGATCAGGCGACCCGCGCGGCGCGCGCTCAGGCGACATCGCTCTACGGCGCGGACTCCGTGCCGTCGGCCCCACGAACGTATGCGGGGAAGTCGAAGAACGCGCAAGAGGCGCACGAGGCGATCCGGCCGTCGGGCGAGACGTTCCGCACACCGCAGAGCCTCACCGGCACGCTCAGCAACAACGAGCAGCGTTTGTACGAGCTCATCTGGCGCCGGACGGTCGCGTCGCAGATGATCGACGCGAAGGGGTCGACCGCGTCGGTCGTCCTCGCCGTCACCGTAGGCGGCCGCACCGGCGACTTCGCTGCGAGCGGCACCGTGATCACGGTCCGCGGATTCCTGCAGGCCTACGAGGAAGGGCGCGACGAGGAGCGGAACGCCGACTCCGACGACGCCAAGCTGCCGCCGCTGACGGTCGGCCAGGACGTGCCGGCGACGGATGCGCTCGCGCACGGCCACGAGACGTCGCCGCCGCCGCGCTACACCGAAGCGAGTCTCGTCAAGACGCTCGAGGAGCTCGGCATCGGCCGCCCGTCGACGTACGCCTCCATCATGTCGACGATCGTCGATCGCGGATACGTGTCCCCGCGCGGCACGGCGCTCGTCCCCAACTGGATCGCGTTCTCGGTCGTGCGTCTGCTCGAGGACTTCTTCGGCGAGCTCGTGGCCTACGAGTTCACCGCCGAGATGGAGAACGAGCTCGACCGAATCGCCGACGGCGACCAGGACCGGGTGCACTGGCTGCAGGAGTTCTACTTCGGCGACGCCAGCCATCGCGGGTTGCGGCAGGTCGTCGACAACCTCGGCGACATCGACGCGAAGTCGATCAACTCGATCAAGCTGTCCGACGACATCACGCTGCGCATCGGCAAGTACGGTCCGTACCTCGAGGTCGTCGAGCCCGGCGAGCCCGCCGTCGACGCGACGACCGGCGAGCTCGTCGAGCCGACCGCACCGCGCCGCGTGAACATCCCGCCGGATCTCGCGCCGGACGAGCTGACCGAGGCCAAGGCCAGAGAACTCATCGCCGCACCCAAGCAGACCGACCGCGTGCTGGGTGTCGACGAGTCGACCGGGAAGACCGTCGTCGCGAAGGACGGCCGATTCGGCCCGTACGTGACCGAGGTCGACCCCGCAGCCGACGAGAGCGACGCGAAGAAGTCGAAGGCGCCGAAGCCGCGCACCGCATCGCTGTTCAAGACGATGACGGTCGACACGATCGACTTCCCCACCGCACTGCAGTTGCTCGCCCTGCCACGCGTCGTGGGCGAGGATCCCGAGTCGCACGAGCCGATCTCCGCGCAGAACGGCCGGTTCGGCCCCTACCTGAAGAAGGGCACGGACACGAGGACACTGCCCGACGAGGACAGCATCTTCTCCGTCGACCTGCCCGCTGCGCTCGAACTGTTCGCGCAGCCGAAATACGGAGCCAGTCGAGCCACTTCCGCGCTGAAGGAGTTCGACGCGGACCCGGTGAGCGGCAAGCCGATCCGCATCCGCGACGGCAGGTTCGGCGCCTACGTCACGGACGGGGTCACCAACGCGACGATTCCGCGTGGTGAGGATCCGCTCGAGGTCGACTTCGTGCGCGCCAAGCAGCTGCTGCAGGACAAGCGCGACAAGGGACCCGCACCGAAGAAGACGACGACGAGACGGCCCGCGAAACGGTCGTGAACGGCCTCTTCATCACGTTCGAGGGCGGTGACGCCGCGGGCAAGTCCACGCAGGCGGCCGCTCTCGAGACATGGCTGATCGCGCAGGGGCGCGAGGTCGTCCGGACGCGCGAGCCAGGCGGCACGGAACTCGGCCTCGAGATCCGGCGCCTCGTGCTGCACGCGGGGGCGGTCGGGCCGCGCGCCGAGGCGCTGCTCTACGCCGCGGACCGCGCCGACCACATCGCGACGGTGGTGCGACCCGCTCTGGCGCGCGGGGCGGTCGTCGTGCAGGACCGGTACATCGACTCGTCCGTCGCGTACCAGGGGGCGGGCCGCGTGCTCGACCCCGAAGAGGTCCGGGGCTTGTCGACCTGGGCGACGGACGGCCTGCTCCCCGACCTCACGGTCCTGCTCGACATCGATGCGGCGACCGCGGCGTCGCGGTTCGACGGCCGCGGTCGGGACCGGCTCGAGTCCGCGGGCGACGGCTTCCATGCGCGCGTCAGGGAGGCGTACCTGACGCTCGCCGCGGGCGACGACCGCTTCCTCGTGCTCGATGCCGGCCTGCCGGTCGACGCGATCCAGCGCCCCATCCGGGCCGCGGTCGAACGGCTGCTCGCGCGATGAGCGATCGCTACGACGAGTTCGCGGGGCAGGCCGAGGCCGTCGCCCTGATCGAGGACGCGGCGCGCGATGCACATTCGGCCCGCGTGCGGGGCGCCATGACGCACGCGTGGCTCATCACCGGTCCGCCCGGATCCGGCCGTTCCAACATCGCGCTCGCATTCGCGACCGCGCTGCTCGCCGACGATCCGGCGCAGTCGGAGCGGGTCCGCGCACTGGTCGCCGCCCGGACGCATCCCGACCTCGTCGTGCTGTCCTCGGATCGCGTGACGATCACGATCGAGGAGGTGCGCAGACTCGTCACCCAGGCGCAGTACTCGCCCTCGGTCGCGCGCTATCGCGTGATCGTCATCGAAGACGCGGACCGGATGCTCGAACGGACATCGAACGTGCTGCTGAAGGCGCTCGAGGAGCCCCCCGAGCGGACCGTGTGGATCCTGTGCGCGCCGAGCGAGGCCGACCTGTTGCCCACCATCCGGTCGCGCGTGCGCGTGCTCCGCCTGAAGACGCCGTCGCCCGAGGAAGTCGCGTCGTTGCTGGTGCAGCGCGACGGCGTCGCGCCGGACGTCGCGCTGCGGGCCGCGCAAGAGGCGCAGAGCCACATCGGCATGGCGCACCGGCTCGCGACGAACGACGAAGCGCGCGCGCGACGCGACGAGACCATCGAGCTGGTGCTCGGTGTGCGCACCGTGCCGCAGGCGATCCGCGCCGCGCAGCGGCTGCTCGACATCGCGAAGGCCGACGGTACGGCGTTCACCGAGGAGCGCGACGAGACCGAACGGGCGGCGGCGCTGCGGTCGCTCGGCCTCGAGCCCGGCGCGAGTGTGCCGCCGCAGGTCAGGGGTGTGCTGAAGCAACTCGACGAGGACCAGAAGCGGCGCGCGACACGCAGCCTGCGCGACAGTCTCGACCGCATCCTCGTGGACCTGCTCTCGGTCTTCCGTGACCTGCTGCTCGCGCAGCTCGGTGCGGGCCTGACCCCGGTCAACGCCGCGTGGGCGGACCGGATCGACGAAGCCGGCGCCTCGAGGACCGCCGCAGGCACGCTCGCGGTGCTCGATGCCATCGCGGTCGCCCGGCGTCGGTTGCCCGCCAACGTCGCGCCCCTGCTGGCCCTCGAGGGCATGTTGGTCGTCATCGCGGAGTCCGCAGCACGGACGTCGGCGTGAGCATCCGTCGCGTCGTCGCCGGCGCCCTCTCCGCCGTGCTGGCGGCGGCGCTGCTCGCCGGCTGTTCGCTGGTACCGCAACCCACGAGCACGTCGACGCCCTACCTCGGTGGAGTCAGCGCCACCCTGCGGCCCTTCTACGGACAGCGGCTCGAGTGGCGCGACTGCAGCGGCGGGTTCCAGTGCGCGACCGCCGAGGCTCCCCTCGACTGGAGCGCCCCGTCGACCGGGACCCCCATCCACCTGGCACTGATCCGCCACACGGCGACGGGGCAGCGGCTCGGATCGCTGTTCGTCAACCCGGGCGGCCCTGGCGCCTCGGGCGTCGAATTCCTGCGCGAGGGCCTCGGTTCGTTCTTCGACGCGTCGTTACTGGAGCACTACGACCTCGTCTCGTGGGATCCCCGCGGCGTCGGCGCCTCGTCGGCCGTCGAGTGCTACGGCACGGCCGGTCTGGACAAGTTCCTGTTCGACGATCCCACCCTGCCGGCGAACAGCAGCGCGATGATCGCCGAGGTCGATACGGCCACCAAGGCGTTCGGGCGGGCCTGCGAACAGCACACCGGCGCGCTGCTGGCACACGTCGACACCGTCAGCACGGCAGAGGATCTCGACATGCTCCGCGCCGCGGTCGGCGACAGGAAACTGCACTACTTCGGCTTCTCGTACGGCACCTACATCGGCGCGCTCTACGCGGATCGGTTCCCGACGCTCGTCGGGCGGATGGTGCTCGACGGCGCGATCGATCCGTCGCTCACCGACTTCCAGAAGTCGCTCGCCAACAACATCGGCTTCGGCAACGCCCTGAAGGCCTACCTGGCGAACTGCCTGCAGTCCTCGAACTGTCCCTTCGCCGGCCGGACCGTCGACCAGGCGATCGCGGAGATCGCGCAGATCGCGCTCGCACTCCGTCAGTCGCCGCTCCGAACCGCCACGGGCCGCGAGGTGAACAGTGTCGTATTCCGCTACGCGATCGACTCCTCGCTGTACGACCGCACGACATGGACGTACCTGACTCAGGCCTTCGCCGGGGTGCTGCAGGGCAACGGCACGCTCGCCCTCGCCCTCTCCGACTCCTATTTCGACCGCGGGGCGAAGACCTACACCAGCAACGAATGGGAGGCGATCTTCGCCGTCTCGTGCCTCGACGATCCAGTGACCACGGACCACGCGCAAGTGGTCGCACAGGACAAGCTGCTCATCGCCGCCGACCCTCTGGGTGCCGCCGACGACGAGCTCGGTACGGGCAACGCGGTCTGCCGCAACTGGCCGATCGGTCCGACGGGTGCGCCGCACCGTGTCACCGCACCAGGATCGCCCGGGATCGTGGTGCTCGGCACGACCGGGGATCCGGCGACCCCGTACGCGTGGGCGAAGAGCCTCGCGGGCCAGCTCTCGAAGGGCGTGCTGATCACCTACCGGGGTGAGGGACACACGGCGTATCGCAACCACGTCGCGTGCATCAATACACCGGTCGACGCGTACTTGGTCGCAGGCACGGTCCCGGCCGACGGGCTCACCTGCGGATGACGGTCGGGGTGCGTGAGCAGAAGCGTCGCGCGACCGTGCGTGCGATTCAGGTCGCGCTCCTCGAACTCGCCGTCGAGCGCGGGCTCGACCGGGTCACCATCGACGAGGTGGCGCGCGCCGCGGGCGTCTCGCCCCGTACCTTCTTCAACTACTTCGACTCGAAGGAGGATGCGGTCGCCGGATCGCTGCGACCGTTCGAGATCGACGAGGGTGCGGCGGCCGCGTTCGTGGCGGGTGACGGTGAGCTGCTCGCCGATCTGCTGCAACTCGTCCGCGACGTGGCGCGGTCGGAGGGTGATGAGCCGGACTGGGCGGTGCATCGGCTGCGGCGGGATCTGTACGCCAAGGAACCCGCGCTGCTCGGGGCCAATGTCGCCGACGTGCGCCGCTTCGAGGCGTCGATCGGCGCGCTCGCGGCCGCCCGCCTGCGCCGAGCGGGTGTCCCTGAGCAGCTCGCGGCGGACCGCGCACGCCTGGCGACCCTCGTCGTGACGGCGATCACCCGCTCGGGATGGAGCCGCTGGGTGGCCTCGGACGGTTCGCGCCCGATCGCCGACTCGATGCGAGAGGCGTTCGAGGACTTCCGCGAGTTGACGGCGGGAGCGTGACGAGGCGCCGCCGGCGGCATTCCTCGAGCCGCTCCGCGACACGCGTGCGGGCATTCCCGGCTTCGCGTACCGTGAAGGCCACCCGGGCCGCCGTGCGTGCCTCACTCGTCTGATGTCTCCGGCTATCGGTAGGAGTACCGATGTCTGGTGATGTCCCGTTCCGCGCCGTCGGCCGTGGTGTGCTCGCGCCGGGGTCGCGCGCGCAGGCGGCCGGTTCGCCCTCACGGGCGACCGATGAGGTCGTCGCGCCGGTCGTCTGGCGGCGCCTCAGTCGGAACCTCTGGGTCGCTCGACGCGCGGGTTACGCGCTCGGCACCGTGGAACGGGGCAGGCTGTTCACCGCCCTGGACACGAACTCCGACGTCGTCGGCCGATATCGGACGATCGTTGCCGCCCTGCAGGAGGCGTTCGTGCCCGCCGTGCTGACGCTGGGCGGTCTCGGCGTCGGCGTCACTGGACCTCGAGCTGTGCTGCAGCGCGGTCCTGGTCGTCACGTCGCCGGCTGATCCGGATCGCGAGGCCCCCTGCGAGGACCGTTCCGACGCAGAGCACGACGATGAAGATCGCCAGCTTGCCCGGGCTCGCCGTCGGGTCGAGCAGGGGATACGGACTCCAGCCCGTATCCATCCCCCGGATGACCGTGATCGCGATCCAGGCCACCGGGTACGTGGGAAGCCACCACAGGTCGCTCCATGCGGACGGCGAGTGGTCGCGGACGACGATCCAGTCGACCGCGAGGTAGGCGAAGAGGATGAGGTCGAGGAACACGTTCACGGCCGGGATCGGGTACCCGCGCGTCGGTTCCCACGGCGCACCCAGCGCGCCCCGGCCGAGCAGCGCGACGGCCGAGTAGGTGACGGCGGCGAGCCGGAGCCGGTCGAACCGGGGCGACGGTCGCGAGTCACGAACCGTCCGCACGGCGGACGCGGTCAGGACGACGGCGGCGAAGAGGCTGGTGTCCGTCGTGATGTAGCCGGCGAAGTCGCCCGCAGTCAACCGCCCGCTGCTGGTGGCGGCGAACGCGGAGACGGTCACCGCAACGACCGTGGCGAGCGCCATGCCGAGGCGGACCACCACAATCAATGCCCGCATCGGGCGACCGTAGTTCGGGCATGTGTGCGTTGACTGCGTGCTCCGCCACCGAGGCGCAATGCCCCGTACACGGGCATCGCCTCGGGAGCGCTGCACGGACAGCATTGACGCACGCGCCCACGCTCGGCCGGGAAGGAACATCGTGACCGATTCCGCAGTGAGACAGACCAGCCGCTCGTCCGAACCCGGCTTGCTGCTGTCGATCGTCTACGCCAGCGAGGCGAGCGTTCCGTTCTCGGAGATGGACCTCGCGCTCCTCTTGGCCGTGAGCCGGTCACGCAATGAGGCGCGAGGCGTCACCGGGCTGCTGCTGTATCGCGGCGGACGGTTCATGCAGGCGCTGGAGGGGCCGGAGCAGGCGGTGCGCTCGGTGTTCGCGACGATCGGCGCCGACCCGCGCCACACGGACGTGCGGACACTCGACGAGGAAATGATCGCGGAACGCCGGTTCGGTCTGTGGGCGATGGGCTATCGGCCGCGCTCCGATCCGGACTCGGCAGGGACGCAGCTCTGGTTCGGATCCACCGAACAGGAACGACGTCAGGACGATTCACGCGCGAGCGCACTGCTGGCCAGCTTCCGCGACCGCTGATCGGCGCGGGCGTCCCGCAGGTGGTGACGGGCGTCCGGTTAACCTGTGACCGTGAGCAGGACGTCGGAACAGCATCCGGAACGTGGCGGGGAGCGGGTCCTGATCCTGTCGGCAGGAGTGGGCTCGGGTCACAACAGCGCCGCGGCGGCGGTCCAGCAGTCGTGCGACGCGCGCGCTGACGTCGAGGCGGTACGGGTCGTGGACGTGCTGCAGGAGAGCAGCCTGCTCTACCGCGATCTGCTCGGGAAGGGCTACTTCGTTCTCGCGGAGAGCATTCCGTGGCTCGTGGATTGGGGATACGACGTCAGTGACCAGCCGTTTCGACGTCGCGGTCCGATCGACCCGTGGACACGGGCCAACGCCTCCGCCACAATCGGCGAGATCAAGCGCTTCGCGCCGACCGCGATCATCTGCACCCACTTCCTGCCGGCACAACTCGTCGCGTCCCTGCTGCTGCGGGGCGCGCTGGACGCGAGGACCGCGGTCGTCACGACCGACTACGACTTCCAGGGGCTGTGGCTCACGAGCGCGTTCCATCGGCTCTTCGTGGCTCGGGACGAGGGGGCTGCGCAGTTGACCGCACTGGGCCTGCCCCCGGACCGTGTCACGGTCAGCGGCATCCCGATCGCCGCATCGGCAGCGGCAACGACCGTGCGCGATCCCCAACGCGTGCCGAGTCTGCTGATCTCGGCGGGTGCCGCAGGCGGCGACTACGCGGTGGCGGTGGTACGGCAGACGCTGCACATGCACGCCTCGTTCACCGCCACGGTGATCTGCGGTCGGAATGAAGCACTGCGGCAGCGGATCCAGCAGTTGGTCGAGCCCGCCGCAGACCGGTACCGCGTGCTCGGATTCACACCGGAGATGCCGCAGTTGCTGCGTGACGCCGACCTGTTCGTCGGCAAACCCGGTGGTCTCTCCGCATCCGAGTGCATGGCCGCGGGCCTTCCCATGGTGCTCGTGAACCCGATCCCCGGTCAGGAGGTCCGCAACGGCGACTTCCTGATGGAGCAGGGCGCGGCCGTCCGCTGCAACACGCCTTCGACCATCGGTTGGAAGATCGACCAGGTGCTGCGCGAACCAGGGCGTCTTCAGCGGATGCAGGCGGCGGCCAGGAGGATCGGGCGGCCCGACGCGGCGGCGGACGTGCTGCGCGGCGTGCTGGACGGTCCGCTCCGACCGCTCGTGGTGACACGCGCCGCACAGAAGTCCATCCTCGCCGCGAGCGAACAGCGCCTGATCGCGAGCGACCTGACCGGACCGTCCTCGTTGGTCCGCCTGGTCGATCGCGCCGACGGCAGCACGATCGCGCTGCTGCAGGCGGAGGAGGTCGTCGACCTGGAGAAGCGGTACGGCACCCAGAGCGGGACACTCGTGTTGCGGCAGGACGAGACGCTGGCGCCGTTCCGATGGGAAGCGCGGCGGCTGCTCCGCAGCGTCCTGCGCGGCGCGGCATCGCTTTCCGTCCGGGTGGAGCCGCTCGCTGCACCGGCGACGGAGCCTGCCCCGCTCATCTGAGACACGGCCCGGAGGTCATCCGTCCTGATCGCGGGCTGCGGGCGCGGTGCGCAGCGGCCGCGCGCCCGACCAGTCGCTCGGGCTGTGCTGCGCAGCCACGATCGCCCACTCGCCCTCGCGCGGACTCCAACGCCGCGTCTCCGGATCGCGGCGGAGTGTGGGCCCGGCGTCCAGGTCGACGGTCAGCACCGCCTCGGCGTGCCCCGCCAGCGTCACCTTCTGGAATCCGATCAGTTGCGCGACGGGATGCTCGAGGGAGACGTCCGCGGCGTACACCTGGACGACAGTGGTGCCTTCTCGGTCTCCGGTGTTCCTGACGAGCACCTCGGCGCTCCCGCCCGCATCGTCGAAGTGGTGGTCGACGAGCTGGTGGGTCATCACCGTGTAGCCGAGACCGAAACCGAAGGGGAACGCGGCCGAGTGTCCGTCGGCGTCCAGCATCCGCTGGCCCCACCGGTCGTCGTACACCACCGATTTGGCCGTGATGTCGAACGGAGGAAGGTGGTCCGCGTTCGTGGGGACGACGAACGGGAGCCGGCCACCCGGCTCGGCGTCGCCTGTCAGGACACTCGCGAGCGCCCTTCCGCCCTCCATCCCGCCGTACCAGGCGAGCAGGATGGCCGGCACGCGCGCCCGCCACGTCTCCGTGAGGATCGCACTTCCCCCGACGAGCACGACGACGGTGCGGGGATTCGCGGCGGCGACGGCTCGGATCAGCTCCACATCGGACGGTCGGAGATCCAGCGAGCCGCGGTCGCCGCCCCGGACGAACCGCGACGCGAGATGTGCCACACCGATGAGGAGCGCCCTCAAGGGACCCGACCGGAACGTCCGGCTGAGGATGCCCACCTCGACGCCGGCGGTGACGACCGACTCGCCTTCGTCGTGCTCGTCGAGACCGACGACGACGATCGCCGTGTCCGCGGCGGCGGCCGCGACGGCAGCGGCGCGCGTGCTCGGGCCGGACGGGGTCGTGATCCGCACCGTCGGAAGTGCCTCGCGCAGGCCCTGCAACGGCGACACGGTCGCGGGGGGTCGAACGCGGGACGAGCCGTGATCGCCGAGATTCGCCCGCGTCGCCGCCCGGCCGACGACCGCCAGGTGTCGGACCTCCGCACGGAGTGGCAGCACGGGCGCCGTGCCGACGGCGTCGTTCTTGAGGAGCACGATCGACTCGGTGGCGACGTTCCGGGCGAGCGTGCGGTGCGAGGGGGAGGCGACGACGTCGTCGCCCGGGTCCGAAGGTTCGCGGCTCGCGGCCCGCTGCACGAGGGTCCGAAGGATGCGGTGGGCCGACCTGAGCACGGTGGCCCGCGTGATCGCGCCCGATCGCAGCGCCGCCGGCAGTTCGCGGGCGCGCAGCAGTCGCAGCGGCATCTCCACATCCATGCCCGCCTGCAGGCTGGCGACCGCGTCGTGCGTGCCGAAGACCCAGTCGCTCGTCACGAATCCGGTGAATCCCCACTCGTGCCGCAGCACGTCGGTGAGCAGCGGGCGATTCATGTCCATGTACTCGCCCCGCACGCGGTTGTAGGCCGTCATCACCGAGTCGGCGCCTGCATCCACGACCGCCTTGAAGTGGGGGAGGTAGACCTCGTGCAGCGCATGGTCGTCGACCAGGACGTCAACCTCGAACCGCTCGTTCTCGATCGAATTGAGCGCGAAGTGCTTGACGCACGCCATCACGTTCACCTGCAGGCCTCTGGTCATCGCCGACCCCATCCGGGCCGTGAGCACGGGGTCCTCCCCGTAGCACTCCTGCGCCCGGCCCCACCCGGGGTGGCGAAGCAGGTTCACGCAGACGGATGCGGAGTAGTTCGCCCCCCGGGCTCGCGTCTCCAGGCCGATGGCGAGCCCCACCTGCTCCTCCAGTGACGGATCCCAGGTCGCCGCCCTGGCCATCGTCACGGGGAACGCCGTGGACGAGCCGATCACCACACCGCGCGCCCCGTCGCTGAACCGGATTCCCGGGATGCCGAGCCGCGGCACCGCGCCGGCCACGAACGGCCGACGACCGAGCAGCAGCGGGATGAGCGGCAGCAGCCGCCTGGGGGAGTCGCCGTCGAGCAGTCCCAGCAACTCGGCATCGGTCATCTCGTCGATCAGTCGCCGTGCGGCCCCATCCGCGTCGAGCTCGCCCGCTCGGACGCACCGCACCGCCTCGTCGTACCGCCCTCGCGCAGCACGGCGGCCCGAACCGATCTCCACTCGCTGAATTCTGCCCTCTGCACGTTCGCGGTCGTGCTCACCGACTGTCGATGGGCCGTCACGCGGCTGCGCCGCGCGCCGGAACCGGCGGCAGGGGCCCACCCCGTGCGTGGGGCTTCTCATCCTCCGGCCGATCGAACGGAAAAGGCCCCGCTGACGCAGGGCCTTTTCCGTTCGAGCCGCCCGGGGGAATCGATCCCTGCCGCACGGCCGTCACGCGGCTGCGCCGCGCGCCGGAACCGGCGGCAGGGGCCCACCCCGTGCGTGGGGCTTCTCATCCTCCGGCCGATCGAACGGAAAAGGCCCCGCTGACGCAGGGCCTTTTCCGTTCGAGCCGCCCGGGGGAATCGAACCCCCGACCTATTCATTACGAGTGAATCGCTCTGCCGACTGAGCTAGGGCGGCGGACGGTGCGGCAACGAGTGTAGTCGTTCGTCCGAGCCGCAAGCGATCGGCGCGGCCGTGCGGGCGCCGATTCGTCCCCTGAGCCACTCCGCGTCAGAATCGGCCCATGCACTCGATCGGTTGGGGGATTCTCGGGCCGGGCGGCATCGCCGGTACGTTCACACGCGACCTTGCGGCGACCCGTCGTCGCGTCGCCGCCGTCGGCGGGCGCGATGCCGGCCGTGCCGCCGCATTCGCGCGCGAGCACACCATCCCGCATTCGCACGGATCGTGGCGCGGCCTCGTCGAGGACCCGTCGGTGGATGTCGTCTACGTCGCCACACCCCAGTCGTCGCACGCGGAAGCCGCGCTGCTCGCGATCGCGGCAGGCAAGCACGTCCTGGTCGAGAAGCCGTTCACGATGCACGAGGGCGAGGCCAGACAGGTCGCCGACGCCGCGGCGAGCGCCGGCGTCGTATTGCTCGAAGCGATGTGGACCCGCTTCCTGCCGCACATGCTCGAGATCCGTGACCGCATCCGCTGCGGGGAGATCGGCACGCCGCTCGCGCTGCAGGTCGATCATCAGCAGCTGCTCCCCGCAGACCCCGCATTCCGTCTCAACGACCCGAAGCTCGGCGGTGGCGCCCTGCTCGATCTCGGCGTGTATCCGATCTCGTTCGCCGTGGACCTGTTCGGCATACCTGAGCGCATCGAGGCTGTGACGGCGTTCACGTCGACGGGGGTGGACGCGCGGACGTCGGGCGTCCTGGTGCACACCGGGGGCGCCCAGACGATCTTCACGACCGCGCTGAACCTCGCCGGCCCCAATCGGGCGGAGATCATCGGCACCGGCGGCCGGATCGCCGTCGACCCGGTCTGGTACTCCGCGTCGGGGTACACGGTGTACGACACCGATCAACGCGTGGTCGCGTCGTCGAGACCGGCTGTCGCCGGCCGCGGCATGGAGTACGAGGCGTTCGAGATGGAGCGGCTGATCCGCGCGGGTGCGCGGACGAGCCCGATGATGCCAGCCGGTGAGAGTGTGAAGATCATGGGTCTCCTCGACACCGTCCGCGAGCGGATCGGCCTGCGCTATCCGGCGGACCCGCCCGTCCGCTGACCCGATCGACCGCATCCGCTTCCTACACTGGCCGCGTGCGGAGGATCGTGGCTGGCAGCATCGGCGGCGCCGCGTTCCTCGGACTGGTGGCGGCGAGCTGGGGGGCCGGGCTCGCGTTCGGCGTGCCGGAGGCCGTACCGACGGCCGTCGTGCGCACCGCGTCGCCCGCACCGAGCCCGACGCCCACCCCGACGCGCGACGTGCCGGCGAAGCAGGTCGCCGCGGCGAGGCTGCGCACCTGCTCGATCGAATCCGCATCCCAGGATCCGCGGCTGCACTCGTTCCAGGGATACGTCGTGAACGCCAAGACCGGCGAGGCGCTGTTCAGCAGGGGAGGCAGCACCGCCTCACGGACGGCGAGCGTGCTCAAAGTGCTCACCAGCGCGGCCGCGCTCGACGTCCTCGGCCCCGACTACCGCCTCACGACCACGGTCGTGAAGGGGTCGAAGCCGGGGCAGGTCGTGCTCGTCGGCGGCGGAGACGTCACCCTCTCGCGCACGCCGAGCGGGAACACGACCGCCTACGCCGGCGCTCCGCATCTCGACACACTCGCGAAGCAGGTGAAGCGGGCGTGGGCCGCCGATCCGTCGAACAAGGGCGTCGCGATCTCGCAGGTCGTGCTCGACTCGTCCTATTTCGGCGGTCCGTCGTGGCAGCCGTCGTGGGGCGACGACGAGCGTGTCCAGGGGTACATGCCCAAGATCACCGCCGCTGATGGTGGACGGGGATCGCGCCGACCCGTACGCCCCGGTGTCGTACCGGAGCACGGATCCGGTCGGCCGGGCGGGGACGGCGTTCGCCGACCTGCTCGGCCCGTCGGTCACGACCACGCGGGGCACGGCACCGGCCGGCGCGGAGCAGCTCGGCGCGGTGCGCTCGCA
Source organism: uncultured Actinomycetota bacterium (assembly GCA_963716965.1). GTDB lineage: Bacteria > Actinomycetota > Actinomycetes > Actinomycetales > Microbacteriaceae > Amnibacterium. The sequence goes on from CAVQUZ010000005.1 coordinate 85,566, forward strand.
ACCGGTGTCGACCCTCATCAAGCAAGCGCTCATCGTGTCCGACAACACGCTCGCCGAGACGCTGGCACGGGTGACCGCGATCCGGGCCGGGGCGGGCAATCGCTTCACCAGCCTGCAGGACGGGATCGTCGGAGCGCTGGGGTCCTACGGGATCGACACCGCCACGATCCGGGTGGTCGACGGTTCCGGACTCAGCCCTGACAACGCCGTGCCGCCGGACTACCTGACGGCCCTGTTCGTCAAGATCCTGCACCGCGACCGTGCCCTCGGGGTCATCTACGACGGTCTGCCGGTCTCCGATCGAACCGGGTCGCTGAGCTATTCGGACCGGTTTCAGGGGGATGCGTCGCGCGCGGCGGGCGCCGTGCACGCGAAGACAGGCTGGATCGACGACGGCTACACGTTGTCGGGCATCATCCACGCGAAGGACGGGACACCGCTCACGTTCGCGTTCTATGCGCTGGGGCCGGTCACCGAATCGACGAAATATGCCCTGGACGGCATCACCGCGGACGCCTGGGAATGCGGCGCCAACCTCGCCGACCACTGACACCGTTCGTCAATAGAATCCGGGAATGGGCAGAGCGCTCCTCGTCATCGACGTGCAGAACGATTTCACCGAGGGCGGCGCGCTCGGTGTCGACGGCGGTGACGCGGTCGCCGTGCGCATCACCGAGTATCTGCGGGTGCACAAACAGGACTACGACGTGGTCGTGGCCTCGCGCGACTGGCACAACGGCGCCGACGACAACGGCGGTCATTTCGCGAGCTCGGCAGCGCCCGACTTCGTCGACACCTGGCCCGTGCATTGCGTCGCCGGCACCGTGGGCGCGGACTACGACCCCGGGTTCGATGCGGGAGCGGTCGATCTGCACGTCAAGAAGGGGCAGGGGAAGCCCGCATATTCGATCTTCGAAGGCACGACCGACGACGGCGCGACGCTCGCGGAGACGCTGGCGACACGCGGTGTCGACGACATCGACGTCGTCGGCATCGCGACCGACTACTGCGTTCGCGCATCCGCCCTCGACGCCCTCGACCTCGGCGCCCGCGTGCGTGTGCTGGACGATCTCGTGGCCGGTGTCGCGCCCGCGAGCTCGGCAGCGGCGCTCGACGAGCTCGCCGCCGCGGGCGTGCGGGTGCAGCACTCGTCCTGACCGATCGGGTCCGGCGCCCGCTCAGACCGCACGTCCTAGGATCTGGGAGGGAGGTCGACCATGACTGCTGCGGACGAAGCGAAGGTGCTCGGCCGAGTACCGACGGGCGTGTTCATCGGTGGTGTCTGGTCCGACGCGAGCGCCGGCGCACGGTTCGACGTCGTGGACCCTTCGACGGGGACGACCATCGCCTCCGTTGCCGATGCGACGCCGGAGGACGGCATCCGCGCGCTCGACGCCGCGGTCGAGGCCCAGGCCGAGTGGGCGGCGACGGCGCCCCGAGTGCGGAGCGATCTGTTGCGGGCGGCGTTCGACCGGGTGCGTGCCGAACGCGCCGACATCGGGCTGCTGATGACGCTCGAGATGGGCAAGCCGCTCGACGAGGCAGCGGGGGAAGTGACCTACGGCGGAGAGTTCCTGCGCTGGTTCTCGGAGGAGGCCGTCCGCATCACCGGCCGGTACGGCATCAACCCGGAGGGCACCGGACGCTCGATCGTCTCGCAGCACCCGGTCGGGCCCTGCTTCTTCATCACGCCGTGGAACTTCCCGCTCGCGATGGCGACCAGGAAGATCGCGCCGGCACTCGCCGCCGGTTGCACGATCGTGGTGAAGCCCGCCGCCCTCACACCGCTCACGACGCTCTACCTCACGAAGATCTTCGAGGAGGTCGGCCTGCCGTCGGGCGTCCTGAACATCGTGCCGACCTCGCATGCCCGCGCGCTCAGCACCCCGATCATCGAGGACCGGCGGCTGCGGAAGCTGAGCTTCACCGGGTCGACGCCGGTCGGTGTCGACCTGCTGAAGCAGGCGGCGACGAACGTGCTGCGGACGTCGATGGAGCTCGGCGGCAACGCCCCCTTCGTGGTGTTCGAGGACGCGGATCTGGGCGCCGCTGTCGAAGGGGCGCTCGCGGCGAAATTCCGGAACATCGGCGAGGCGTGCACGGCCGCGAACCGCTTCATCGTGCATTCGGCGGTCGCTGACGAGTTCGCCGCCGCCGTGACCGAGCGGGTGGCGCAGATGCGCATCGGCCGGGGCACGGAGGACGGCGTGCGCATCGGGCCGCTCATCGACTCGGCCGCGGTCGCGAAGGCGGACGAGCTCGTGCAGGACGCGACGAAGCGGGGCGCGACGGTGCGGCTCGGCGGTGGTCCCCTGCAACGGCCCGGGACGTTCTACGCGCCGACGGTGCTCGACCGGGTGCCGGCGGGCAGCGACATCCTGAGCACCGAGATCTTCGGCCCGGTGCTCGCGATCTCACGGTTCGACACCGAGGACGACGCGGTCCGGCTCGCGAACGACACCGAGTACGGCCTCGTCGCGTACGTCTACACCAAGGATCTCGCGCGCGGCCAGCGCATGATCGAGCGCATCGAGACGGGGATGATGGGCCTGAACGCGGGCGTCATCTCGAACGCCTCCGCGCCCTTCGGCGGGGTGAAGCAGTCGGGTCTGGGACGCGAGGGCGGCTTCGAGGGCATCCACGAGTACCTGCACACCAAGTACACGATGACCCCGACCCCGTTCTCCTGACCCATCCCGATCACCGTTCAGGAGATCGCTCACGGATCAGGACCAGAACGGCGAATCGGCCCGTTCGGTCCTGAACGATGAGTGATTCGGGCGGCTCGTCCTGAAGCGTGATCAGCGACGTCGCTCTGATCGCACGCGCTGGATGACGGCGAGCACCCCGGGCCAGTCGTCGAGGAGCTGCCGGTACGTCAGCCTGATGACTCGATAGCCGCGGGCCGCGAATTCAAGGTCTCGAGCTCGATCGTCCGCGAACGCCTGCGGCAGCGCGTGCCACTTGCCGTCGACCTCCACGACGATCCATTCGTCGACGAGGAAGTCGCTCCGCCGTTCGCCGATTCGTGCCTGCATGCGGAAGGGAATGCCCGCTTCGCGAAACCGCACCTTCGCGATCGACTCGCCGGCACTCTCCGGAACCCCATCCGCTTCGTCCGCCACCCGCCGGAGCCGCGGGGGAAGCGCGGCGCGCAGGATCTCGAGCCGCTCCGGAGAGACGAGCCGACCTTGCCCGGTCGTCCGGATGGCGGAATCGATTGCGGCGACCATCCAGATCGGGGTGACGCACGTCGACATCTGCACGAGGGCGTCGATCGGCGAGACCCGATGACCCGCGACCGGTTCGAGCCGTCCGTCCCAGTGCCAAAGCACACCGTGATCATGGCCCGCGGCGACGGGGCGACCGTCGTCCGCTCGCCGAAGCCGCGAGGCGTTCGGAGCGAGGCTCACGTGGAGCGGGTCGGGTCGGTGACGCTCGGGCACGACGATGCCCCACGACTCTGCGGCGTCGACGCAACCGAGCACCCCGCCGACTCGCACTGCCCGGATCGCGTCCGCACTGAGGCGCGGATCGCAGTACCACCCGACGCGAGCACGGATGAGTCGACCGCTCCGGTGCAGATAGGCGACTTCGTTCCGCGTCAGTCCCAGCGCGAGGAGTCGTTGGATGTGCAGCACCCCGCCGTGCGCATCGAGCGCGATGCGGAGGGCTGACGCGCGGTGGTGTTCGTACTCGACGCGTGATGGCATGCGGGAACTGTGCCCGACCGAGTCCGGCGGACACGAAGGTGATCTCGGTCGGTGGAGAGTACGTCCGACCCGCTTCCCTGGGGAGGAGTCGCGCGGGAACACGGTTCAGGAGAACCCCAGGATTTCGATCGCGGTTCAGGACCAAACCGAGCGGAAGGCCGATTCGGTCCTGAACCGTGCGGGATCTCCTGAACCGTGGTCGGGGTCAGACGAGGAGCTGGCTTGCTGCCAGTTCTCGGTACAGGGGGTTGGACTCGACGAGTTCGTCGTGCGTGCCGGTGCCGACCACGCGCCCCGATTCGATGACCACGATCTGGTCCGCATCGACCACGGTCGACAGCCGGTGCGCGATGACGACCGTCGTCCGGCCGGACGCCGCGGTCGCCAGGGCGTCGCGCAGCAGCTGCTCGTTGCGGCCGTCGAGATTGGACGTGGACTCGTCGAGCAGCAGGATCGGCGCATCGGCGAGCAGCGCCCGCGCGATCGCCAGCCGCTGCCGCTCACCGCCGGAGAGCAGCACGCCGTCCTCGCCGACCGGTGCATCCAGGCCCGTGCCGTGCGCTTCGATCGCGTCGCGCAGGTTGACCGCGTCGAGCACCCTGCGGCAGTCGGTGTCGGTCGCCAGCGGATTCGCGAGCACGAGGTTGTCGCGGATGGTCCCGGCGAGTGCCGGCGCATCCTGTTCGACGTACCCGTACTGGGCGCGCAGCACCTCGCGGGGCAGCCGCCGGATGTCGACGCCCCCGACGCGGATGACGCCGCCGGTCACGTCGTAGAACCGCTCGACGAGCGCCAGCATCGTGCTCTTGCCCGCGCCCGACGGCCCGACGAGGGCGGTGCGGGTGCCGCGCGGCACCGCGAACGAGACGTCGTGCAACACCGGCTGCGGCTCGTCGCGTTCGTCCACGTAGGCGAAATCCACATGGTCGAACACGATCGCGTCGGCCGCCGCGGGCTCGAGCACGCCGTCGTCCGCGTCGTTCGCCGTCTCCTCCGGCAACTCCAGCACCTCGGTGATGCGCCCCACCGCGCCGAGCGCGGTCGCGACCGAACTCGCCGCACCGAAGGCCTGGCCGAGCGGCATCACCATCAGGAACAGGAACAGCAGGAAGGCGACGAGATTCGCGATCGAGATGGCGCCAGACGCGACGCGGAACCCGCCGACGCCGACGACCACCAGGAACGCGAGGTTCATCGTCACGCCGGCGAGGGGCACCACCGCCGCCGATGCCTTCGCCACGTCGATGCCCGCGCGCCACGCCGTCCGCGCCGCGCCGATCACGCTCGCGGTCTCGCGGTCGGTGGCGCCGGAGGCACGGATCGTGCGGATCGCGCCGATCGAGCGCTCGACATCCGAGGTCAGTGCGCCCACGGCGTCCTGCTGCCGGCGGCTGGCGGCGCGGATCCGTCGTGACAGTCCGCCGACGACGAGGATCGCGAACAGCACGATGAGCAGCGTGAGCCCGAGCAGCACCGGGTCGAGCACGAACATTCCGATGAGCGCGCCGATGAACGTGATCGCGCCGCCCGCGGCGTCGATGAGTCCCTGTGTCATCACCGCGTAGAGCAGCGTCGTGTCCGTGCCGACCCTCGAGACCAGGTCGCCGGTGCGGCGCCGGTCGAAATCGGTGATCGGCAGCCGCAGCAGATGCCGGACGAGCCGCTCGCGCGCCGTGAGCACGACCGACGTCCCTGTGCGCTGCAGCAGGTAGTGCTGGATGCCGGACAGCACGGCGCCCACCGCCACCAGCGCGACGATCACGCCGACCAGGCCGCCGAGCGCATGGTGCCGCTGGACGGCCGTCACGACCTGCTGCACCACGAGGGGCTGCGCGAGCGAGGTCAGCGACGCGACCAGGCTGATGACCAGCACGACGCCGAGCACGCGGCGATGCGGACGAAGGTACGGCAGCAGGTCGCGCAGGCGCGCGCGGGGGCCGTTCTCGGGCTGCCGGCCGAACCCGCGACGCCCGGGGGATCCGGTGGCGCTCATCGGCGACCGTACCGTTTGTGCACGGCCTGGCGGGTCACGCCGAGTGCCGTGGCGATGAACGCCCACGTCGTGCCGGTGTTGCGGGCACGGCGGACCGCGACCGCCTCTGCACGGTCGAGTTCCGCGCGCTGCCGCGCGATCCGGAACAGCACGTCGGTCGGGTCGCCCGACTCCGCGGATGCCACGGTCACGGCGTCCTCCTCGTTCTCAGTCACTCGTCAACTCTAGTTGACAACCGAGTGTCAACCATAGTTGACAGATTCGTCGCCCGCATCCCTCCAGCATGCGGGATGCGCGCTCAGCGCTGCTCGTCGCCGCATCCCCGGCTCGCCGCGACACCCTGAATCAATCGTGCGCCGTGCCGATTCCCGTCAGGCGCGCGGGCGGGGAATGAGCCGTTCGAGCTGGGTGACGTGGCGCGGCTCGAGTTCCTCGAGGGAGTGCGCGCCGAGCAGCTTCATGGTCCGCACCAGCTGGTCGGAGAGGATCGCGATCATGCGGTCGACGCCCGCTCGGCCGCCGGCCATGAGCCCGTAGAGGTAGGCGCGTCCGACCAGGGTGAATTTGGCGCCGAGGGCGATGGACGCCACGATGTCGGCGCCGTTCATGATGCCGGTGTCGACGACGACGTCCAGGTCCTTCCCGACCTCGCGAACCACCTCGGGCAGCAGGTGGAACGGGATGGGAGCCCGGTCGAGCTGTCGTCCACCGTGGTTCGAGAGCACGATGCCGTCGACGCCCGCATCCGCGAACGTCTTGGCGTCCTCGATGCTCTGCACGCCCTTGATGGCGAGCTTGCCGGGCCACAGGTCCCGGATGACCGTGAGGTCCTCGAAGCTGATTGTCGGGTCCATGGCCATGTCGAGCAGATCGCCGACGGTGCCGCCGGTCGTCGAGAGCGAGGCGAACTCGAGCTTCGGCGTCGTGAGGAAGTCGATCCACCACCAGGGCCGCGGGATCGCGTTCACGATCGTGCCGACCGACAGCTGAGGAGGAATGGAGAACCCGTTGCGCTTGTCGCGGAGCCGCGCGCCCGCGACCGGGGTGTCGACCGTGAAGAAGAGGGTGTCGAAGCCGGCCTGCGCCGCGCGCTCGACGAGCCCGTAGGAGATCTCGCGCTGCCGCATCACGTACAGCTGGAACCAGTTCCGGCCGGACGGGTTGACCGCCTTCACGGACTCGATCGACGTCGTGCCCAGTGTGGAGAGGGTGAACGGGATACCGGCGGCGGCGGCCGCGCCTGCGCCCGCCGTCTCGCCCTCCGTCTGCATCAGCCGCGTGAAGCCGGTCGGCGCGATGCCGAACGGCAACGCGGAGGGGCCGCCGAAGATCGTCGCCGATGTGTCGACGTCAGCGACGTCGCGCAACACCTGCGGGTGGAACTCGACGTCCTGGAACGCCTGCCGGGCACGCGCGATCGAGATCTCGCCCTCGGCCGAGCCGTCCGTGTAATCGAACGCGGCCGTCGGCGTGCGCCGCTTCGCGATCGTGCGGAGGTCCTCTATCGTGAGTGCGGCGTCGAGGCGCGCCTTCTTGCGGTCGAGCTGCGGCTTCTTGAACTGCAGGTACTCGAGCACATCGACGGGCTTCGGGAACTGACGCTGGACCATGTGCGCTCAGCCTTTCATCGGGAGGCCGCACGAGGCGGGTACGGACGGGGCGGGAACGAATCCGCCACGACGTGCCGGAGCGTATCGAGGTCACCGGTCAGGAGCCCGTGCGTCCGCATCTGCACGAGCAGGTTGCCGATCGCGGTCGCCTCGACGGGACCGGCGAGGACCTCGGCGCCGGTGGTGTCGGCGGTGAGCTGGCAGAGCAGGGCGTTCTGCGCACCGCCCCCCACGAGGTGCACGGTGCGGATGGTGCGGCCGGTCAGTCGTTCGATGTCGCGGATCGCGTCGGCGTAGGCGTTCGCCAGGCTCTGCAGCACGCCGCGCACGAACTCCGGGATCGTCGCCGGCACGCGCGCGCCCTGTTCGGCGAGCAGGGCCTCGATCCGCGCCGGCATGTCGCCCGGTGCGAGCAGGCGGGGATCGTTGGCGTCGAACGTCGGCACGTCGGCCGGGGCCTCGGCGGCCTGGCGCAGCAGCGAGCCGAGATCCTGCTGCTCGCCGACCTTCTCCCACGAGCGCACCGACTCGGACAGGATCCACAAGCCCATGACGTTCTTCAGGAATCGGGTCCGTCCGTCGACGCCGCCTTCATTCGTGAAGCCGGCTCGACGCGCCTCGTCCGTCGTGACGGGTGCCGGCAGCTCCGCACCGACCAGCGACCACGTGCCGCAGGAGATGTAGACGGCCTCGTCGTCCGCGAGCGGCACGCCGACCACGGCGGACGCGGTGTCGTGCGACCCGACGGTCGTGAAGGCGAGCCCGTCGGCGATGCCGAACTCCTGCCGCATCGTCGCCGTGACGGTGCCGAGCACTCTGCCCGGCTCCACGATTTCGGGGAACAGGTCGTGGCGCAGGCCGAGCCGAGGGAGGAGTTCGTCGTCCCAACGCGCGGCCCCGACAGGGACCAGCCCGGTGGTGGACGCGTTGGTGCGCTCAGCGACCTGGACGCCCGTCGCCCAGTACCCGAGCAGGTCGGGCACGAGCAGCAGCCGTTCCGCGTCCTCGAGCTCACCGGCGGCCTGCGCAGCGGCGAGCTGGAAGATCGTGTTGAAGGGCAGGTGCTGCAGCCCGTTGCGCCGGAAGAGTTCGTCGGGGCCGATCGCCCTGTGCACCGCCCGGACGCCCAGCTCGTTGCGCTCGTCACGGTAGTGGAACGGATTGCCGAGCAGGGCCGTTCCCCGCAGCAGGCCGTAGTCCACGGCCCAGGAATCGATCGCCGCGCCGAGCAGGCCGCGGTCCTCGCGTGACGCGTCCCCCAGGCCTCGCATCGCCGCGGAGTACAGCGCCAGCACGTCCCAGTGCAGACCGTCCGCGAGCCGGACCGGTGTGTTCGGGAACCGCGCGACCGTCCGCATCTGCAGCCGGCCCGCGTCCAACCCGCCGACGATGACCCGGCCGCTGGTGGCGCCGAGGTCGATCGCTGCTACCGAGCTCATCGAGGAATCTCAGCGGAGGAACGCGGCGGCGACGCCGGCGTCGACCGGGATGTGCAGGCCCGTCGTGTGAGACAGGTCGGGGCCGGTGAGCACGGCGACGGCGTTCGCGACGTGCTCGGGCAGGACTTCGCGCTTCAGGATCGTGCGCTGCGCGTAGAACGCGCCGAGGTCCTGCTCGTCGATGCCGTAGGTCTTCGCGCGATTCGCGCCCCAGCCGGACGCGAAGATGCCCGAGCCGCGCACGACGCCGTCAGGGTTGATGCCGTTGACCTTGACGCCGTGCTCGCCGAGCTCGACCGCCAGCAGCCTGACCTGGTGCGCCTGGTCCGCCTTCGTCGCCGAGTAGGCGATGTTGTTCGGGCCTGCGAACACCGAGTTCTTGCTCGAGATGTAGATGACGTCACCGCCGAGCCCCTGGTCGATGAGCACGCGGGCCGCAGCTCGGGAGACGAGGAACGAACCCTTCGCCATCACGTCGTGCTGCAGGTCCCAGTCGGCGACCGTCGTCTCGAGCAGCGGCTTCGAGAGCGACAGACCCGCGTTGTTCACCACGAGGTCGACGCCGCCGAATGCGAGGACGGCCGCGTCGATCGCCGCCTGCACCTGCACCTCGTCGGTGACGTTCGCCTGCACGCCGACCGCGACGTCGGTGGTGCCGAGCTCGGCCGCGGCCGCCTGCGCCTTCGCGAGGTCGAGGTCCGCGATCACGACGCACGCCCCCTCGGCGGCGAGCCGGGTCGCGATCGCCTTGCCGATGCCTGACGCGGCGCCCGTGACGAGCGCGACGCGCGTGGCGTGCGATTTCGGCTTCGGCAGGCGCTGCAGCTTCGCCTCCTCGAGCGCCCAGTACTCGATCCGGAACTTCTCCGCCTCGTCGATCGGGGCGTACGTGCTGATCGCTTCGGCGCCCCGCATGACGTTGATCGCGTTCAGGTAGAACTCGCCCGCGACCCGGGCGGTCTGCTTGTTCGCGCCGTAGGAGAACATGCCGACGCCGGGCACGAGCACGATCGCCGGGTCGGCACCGCGGATCGCCGGGGAGTCTGCGGTCGCGTGCCGGTCGTAGTAGGCCTGGTAGTCGGCGCGGTACGACTCGTGCAGCTCGCGCAGCCGGGCGATCTGCTCCTCCGTCGACGCCGTCGCGGGCAGGTCGAGCACGAGCGGCTTGACCTTCGTGCGCAGGAAGTGGTCGGGGCAGCTCGTGCCGAGCGCCGCGAGCCGAGGGTGCTCGGCGGCGCCGAGGAAGTCGAGCACCTCGGGGGCGTCGGTGAAATGGCCGACCATCGGCCGGTCGTGCGACGCGAGGCCGCGGATCGTGGGAGCGAGCGCGACCGCGCGGGACCGGCGCTCCTCGTCGGGAAGCGCGGCGTACCCGTCGAGGGCCGGGCCGAACGGCTCCGGGCGCCCGTGCTCGGCGATGTACTTCGACGCGGTGTCGATGATCCAGAGCGAGTTCGCCTCGGCCTCGTCGCTCGTCGCACCCCACGCCGTAATGCCGTGGCCGCCCAGGATCGTCCCGATGGCGTCGGGGTTGGCGGTCTTGATCGCCGCGATGTCGAGGCCGAGCTGGAATCCGGGGCGCCGCCACGGCACCCACACGACCTTGCCGCCGAAGATCTCCGCCGTCAGCGCTTCGCCGTCGGCGGCCGTCGCGATCGCGATGCCCGAGTCGGGATGCAGGTGGTCGACGTGGGCCGCGTCGACCAGCCCGTGCATGGCCGTGTCGATCGACGGGGCTGCGCCGCCCTTGCCGTGCAGCGTGTAGTCGAAGGCGGCGACCATCTCGTCCTCGCGCTCGACGCCGGGATAGACGTCGACCATCGAGCGCAGCCGATCGAGCCGCAGCACCGCGAGGCCGGCATCCGTCAGCGTTCCGAGGTCACCACCCGATCCCTTGACCCAGAGCAGCTCGACCGGTTGCCCGGTGACGGGATCGGTCTCGATGCCCTTCGCGGACGTGTTGCCGCCCGCGTAGTTCGTGTTGCGGGGATCGGCGCCGAGCCGGTTCGATCGGGCGATGAGAGCGGCGGCGGTGGGGTTCGTCACGAGGGTTCCTGTGTTCTTCGGTTCGGTTCAGTGGTCGGGCAGCGGGACGGCGCCCTTGTCGGGGTCGCCCGCGGGCACCGCATCGAGGCGGTGGACGACCGCCGGGGCGGCGAGCAGGCCCCGATTGAGTTCGTTGAGGCGGATCAGTGCGGCGCCTGCGCCGTGGGCGTCGAGTTCGGCGACGCTCGCCCACTGCTCGACCATCACGATGGTGTCGCCTGCGCCCTGCTGCTGATGCAGCGCGTAGCGCAGGCATCCCTGTTCCTCGTGCACGAGGGGGATGATCTGACGGAAGCCCTCGACGACCCGGTCGCCCATGCCCGGCTTCGCGGTGAGGACGGCCACGACGGTCACGGGCCGGTCGGTCATGGTCTGCGTCCGGTCGTGCCGCGGCGTCGTGCGCTCGAGCCCGGTCTCATGCGCCCCATCCGGCCTGGGCGCCACCGACACGCTCGGCTTCGATGCGTTGCTGGTAGCCGCTCTGCGCGTACGCCTTCATCGGGTCGGCCGGCAATCCACGGGACTCACGCCACCCGGCGAGCGCCGGGCGGACGTCCGTCGAGAACGCATCCATGAAGACGGTGTTCGCGCCGAGCACGTCGCCCTCGACCTGAGCGGCCTCGAGCGCCTCGCGGTCGAGCAACAGGGCCCGTGCCGTCATCTCCTGGACGTTCAGCACCGACCGGATCTGGCCGGGGATCTTCTTCTCGATGTTGTGGCACTGATCGAGCATGAACGCCACGCCTGAACTCGTGCCGTAGCCACCGCCTCGGATGACCTCGACGAGGATCCGGAAGAGCTGGAAGGGATCCGCCGCACCGACGATGAGGTCGTCGTCCGCATAGAACCGCGAGTTGAAGTCGAAGGAGCCGAGCTTCCCGAGCCGCAGCAGCTGCATGACGATGAATTCGATGTTCGTGCTCGGCGCGTGGTGGCCGGTGTCCAGGCAGACGAAGGCCCGCTCGCCCAGCTGCGACACCTGCGCGTAGGACGTGCCCCAGTCGGGAACGTCCATGTGGTAGAACGCGGGCTCGAAGATCTTGTACTCGAGGACCAGTCGCTGGTGCTCGCCGATCGCCGCATAGATCTCCCGGAGAGACTCCGTCAGGTGGTCCTGGCGGGTGCGCATGTCGTCCTGGCCCGGGTAGTTCGTGCCGTCGGCGAGCCAGATCTTGAGATCGCGGGAGCAGGTCAGCCCCATGATCTCGATGCAGCGCAGGTGGTGGTCGATCGCCTTGCGTCGCACGGCCGCGTCGCGGTGGGCGAGGCTGCCCAACATGTACGCCTCGTCCTGGAACGTGTTCGAGTTGATGGTCCCGAGCTCGACGCCCAGCCCATTGGCGTGCTCCCGCAGCGCACCGAAATCGTCCACCTCGTCCCACGGGATGTGCAGGGCGACGGTCGGCGACAGGCCGGTCAGCGCGTGCACCTGGGCCGCGTCCGCGATCTTCTCGAACGGGTCGCGCGGCACACCCGCCTGCGGAAAGACACGGAATCGCGTGCCCGAGTTGCCGAAGGCCCACGAGGGCAGTTCGATCGCCTGTTCTGCGAGCGCATCGGTGATCTGATCGAAGGACGCCATCGTTCCCCGGACCTCTCTCGCCGCGGTCTGACCGCGATCGTTGAATCGTTTCACTGAGAAGGTAAGCGGCCGTCGGCGCGCTGTCAACAGGCAGCGCCGAGCCGGTCGCGTTCCCCGGCGTCTTGGGGGTTGCGGCGGGGTCAGCGGGTGCGGGCCGCGAGCGCGGCGGCGTCGGCGAAACGGCCGGCCCAGCTGCGGATCGACGAGATGACGCCCGCCTCGCGACGGTAGCGCGCCGAGAGCGCCGGCCATTCGCGGGCGAGACGGCGGTGCAGCCGCACGGACCCGGCGAGGCCGGCCCGGAACGCGTGCGGGTCGCGCCGGTACCAGAAGAACGCCTCACCGTCGGCCGTCGGCGCGAGCACGCTGTCGTGGGCCGGGATCACCCACCACCGGCGGCGGCCGGGCGACAGCTTCGTGGGCGCCCTGCCCTCGCGCACCGCGGAGAGGTGACGTGTGACCGCGGACGCGAACCACATCGCGAGATCCGCGCCCGCCGGCGCGCGCGCAGGTCGACGCGGATCGACGGCCGCGTCCGGGCCGTCGGGAACGCCGTCCGGGTGGTGGCGGACCAGGTCGGGTCCGCTCGCGAGGCGCCTGGCGTCGGCGAGCACCGCTTCGGTCGCGGCGAGGGCATCCGGCCCGTCGAACACGGCCGAGAGCGCCGCGTGTCTGATCGCGACCGTGGTGTACTGCATCGACAGCAGGTGCTTGACGTCGAGCAGCACGCTCGCCGCGAGCAGCCTGCGCGGATCGGTGCCGTGGATCAGCGCCGCGATCATGCGGTTCCTGGCGTGGAAGAACGCCGGCCACTCGAGCATGTCGTCCTTGTACGCCCACGACATGTGCCAGACGGCGGCGCCGGGCAAGCTGACGGTCGGGATGCCGACCGCAGCGGCTCGAAGCCCGTACTCGGCGTCGTCCCACTTCAGGAACAGTGGCAGGGCGAGGCCGACCCGCTCGATCGCCTCGATGGGGATCTGGCACATCCACCAGCCCGCGAAATCCGAGTCGAGTCTGCGGTGCAGCCACCGCGTCTCGGGGATCGCGTGCTCGGCGAGGTCGGGCCGGGCGTGCTCCGGGGCGGCGGGCCCCCACCAGAACCGCGCCCGGTCGACCACTTCGGCACCGGACTGCAGCACGCTCGGGTGCTCCAGGTCGAGCATCTGGCCGCCGACGATCGTCGGGACCGAGGTGTGCCTGCCGAACGCGGCGGTGCGCAGCACACTCGCCGGTTCGAGGGCGATGTCGTCGTCGAGCAGGACCGCGGCCGCGGCGCCCGGGACGGTCGACGCGTGCGACAGCACTCGCGAGAATCCACCCGACCCGCCGAGGTTGCGCTGGCGCACGACGTGCGCGCCGACGAGCTCGAGGGCCTCGGCCATGCCCGGGTGTTCGATGAGGGGCGTCGAGCCGTGGTCGACGACGATGAAATCGGCGACTTCGCGCAGCACGTCCGGCGCGTCGGCGATCGCCGCGAGGTTGGCGGCCACGTACGTCTCGCGCTGCATCGTCGGCATGCCGAGGACCAGGCCGCCGACACGCACCGGCGCCGCATCGACGTCCCAGCCCCCGCCGACCAGGGTCACCGCGTCGGGGCCGGCGTGCAGCGTGAACCACAGCATGCCGCCGCGCAGGTGGCCCGAGATGTCGAGCACGATCGCCGCGGGCGCGCCGGGCTTCGCGGCGCCGACGCCCGCCATCCGCACGGCGCCGCGCTCGTCGGAGCGGTGCACGGTCACCGTCGCCGGGACATCCGTCTCGACGCGCAGCCGAGCCCGGGTCACCCGGGTCGAATGCCGCCAGTGCGCCGCCGGGAACGCGTTGAAGTAGGTGCCGAACGAAGCGGTCCCGTGCGCAGGGACCGTCGTGCGCAGTCGCCGCCCGGTTCCGGTAGCGGCCGCAGGACCGAACTCCGTCGCACCCGTCACGTAGAGCGCCTCGGCGCCGGGCCGGCCGGCGAGCGGCGCGATGACGCCCTGGACCTCGTGCCACGTGGTCGCACGCAGCTCCCCGAGCCGGGTCCCGGCCGTTCCTGTGACGCTCATCCGGGCCATGATCCGGTGCCTCGGCGCTCCGGACACGTGCGACAGGCGACCCGGAGGCGCCCGTCGTGCGAACATCCGGTGAACGCTCCTCGCCTGGGCCGGCTCACGAGCGGGCGGCGTCCATGGCGCGGCGCGCGAGACGTCCGGCGAGCCGTCGGACGCGCCGTTGCGCCGGACCGCCGTCGAGCGCGGCGAGTGCCGCCGCCTGCCGTCGGCGACTGCCGTGGAAACCGGTGTCCCACATCGTGGGATGCGTTCGTGGCCGCTCGCCGCGCGCGACCGCGAGGAGCGCCTGTGCGAACGCGTCGGCGGGTTCGCGCAGCCCGGCGGCACGGGCGGGGAAGACGTCGTCGAGCCACTCGGCGCGTGGCGCGCCGACGCGGTCCTGGTCGATCTCGTCGAACCGCCGCAGCAGTCCCGACGGGAGCAGACGCGGGTTCAGCGCGGCGTCGGAGACGAAGTCGGCGACGAACGCGACCCGTATCCCCGCCGCGATCGCTTCGAGGGCCGCGGTCGACGACACCGTGAGCAGGAGATCGGTGCGTGGCAGCAACTCGTGGATCGGCGTGTGGTCGATCCGCATGTTGGGGGGCAGCTCGCGGTGCCTGGCCCAGGCGTCGGGGGAGTGCCGCATTCGGTGGAAGGTGTCCTCGCCCGGCCGGTGTCGCGGGCGCAGCAGCACCGTGCGATCCGGATGCAGTGCCGCGTACGACGCGACCCGCCCCCACATCCACGCCCGGTCGCGGGCAGGACCCGGGACGGTGGGCTGATCGGCGAAGAGGACGGTCGTGATCGGACCCGTCCGCTCCGGGGCCGGAGTCCCCGGCAGGAGTGCGAGGCCGCACAGCTCGAGGTTGGTGGGCGGCAGCCCGAGCGCCTCCGCCGTTTCGGTGAAGTCGGCGAGGTCCTGCCGCGAATTGACGGCGATCACGTCGGCCAGCGACCGCATGAGGTAGCCGCCCGCGATGTCGTTCAGGGCCATGCCGATGTAGCCGGCGCCGAACGCGGGCAGCGTGCTGCCGCCGGTCGCGTGCACCGCGGTGATGAACCGCTGCACACGCGGTCCCTCGAACACGGGGACCACCACGTCGGCGGCTGCGGCGCCGGCCACGACGTCGTCCCACGGGGCGTACACGACCGGGCGGGATGTGACCGCGGCGACCTGGGAGGCGGCGAGCTGATGGGGCGTGACCGTCGTCGGGGCCATGAGCACGGGTTCGGCGCCTGCCGCGGCGAACGCGTCGGCGAGGCGCGCCGCGTACTTCAGCCCGGAATCGAATCCGGCGAGCAGCACTACCGATTCCCGCATCCGCACGCCCCGTTCCGTCGCCAGCCGGCAACTCCATCTTGTTATCGTCCGCGCCGTGCTCACCATGTCAGGACGACGCCGGTTCACCGATCCGTCACCGATCATTCGCGCGCTGGTCGTCGCGGCGGCCGGCCGCGAGCCGAGGAGCGCCGTCGTCGTCGGCAACGCGCCGCTCGATCCCTCGGCCCGTCGTGCGGCGATGATCGACGCCGCGGACGTGGTCGTCCGCATGACCACGTTCGCGCTCGACGCGGCCGAACCGCGGGTCGGGACCCGGACCGATGTCGTGCTCGTGCACAGGGGGCTCCGGCCGGGGCCCTCGACGTTCGACGCGTACCGGTCGCGGATCTACCTGCTCGCCGAGCCGGGGCGGGCGTACTGGGAGCCGGTCGCGACCCCGGCGTGGTGGCCGGCCGACCTCGGCCTGGTACCCATTCCGAACCGCACCGTCGTCGATCCGCTCAAGCGGGCGATGCGCATCGCGGACGGCACGGCGAGCTGGCCGACCACCGGGACACTCGCTGTTCACCTTCTCCACGCACTGTTCCCCGCGATGCACATCGTGTTCACCGGCACGTCCCTCGCCGGACCTCGCGCCGCCACCGGCAGCTTCGCGCATGCCTGGGGCTCGCCGACCGCCCTGACACCTGAGCACCGCCTGCGCGCCGAACGTCGGGTGCTCGCGTCGTGGGTCGACGCCGGTTTCCTCCGGATCGAGTCGTGAGCGCCGCCGGAGCGCTGCGCAACCGCGCGCGGGCGGCGTGGGGCGCGATGCGCGCCAGGGCGCCGCGGGCGATCGACGGTGCCGCAGTCGCCCGCGAGGGGCTGCGGTCACCCCGATCGAGGGCGCGTCAGATCGTCGACCTCCGCCGCCGGTTGCACGCGCTCGAGCGGGACCACGCACTGCTCGCCGCCCACGTGCGCGCCATCACCGAGCGGCTGGAGGGCGGCGCCGACCTCGACGTGCCCGACCGGCTCGCCGCTGCGCGGCTCGATGCCGTCGCGAGCTACGAGCACCGCATCTCGGCGCTCGAGGCGAAAGCACCCCGTGACACGCCAGGCCGTGCACGACGCACACGTCGAGTCGATGAACTCGCGGTGAACGAGTCATGAGCCCGAGCGTGCACCGCGACGTGGTCGCCGTGATCCCGGCACGAGGCGGGTCCAAAGGCGTTCCAGGCAAGAACCTGCGGCGCGTCGGTGGCGTGCCGCTCGTCGCCCGTGCGGTGCACGCGGCGCACGCCGCCGGGGTCGGTGCCGTGTACGTGAGCACGGACGACGCGGCGATCGCCGCCGCGGCCCGCGCGGCGGGAGCCGACGTGATCGACCGTCCCGTCGAGATCTCGGGTGATCTCGCGTCGAGCGAATCCGCGCTCCTGCACTCGCTCGACGTACTCGCCGCCCGCGGTCGCACCCCTTCGGTGCTCGTGTTCCTGCAGGCGACGTCGCCGTTCATCGACAGCACGGCCCTGTCCGCCGCCGTCGAGCGAGTGCGCGCCGGCGACGCCGATTCCGTGTTCTCCGCGTTCGAGACGTACGCATTCCTGTGGCGCGCGGATGAGCACGGCG
Source organism: uncultured Actinomycetota bacterium (assembly GCA_963716965.1). GTDB lineage: Bacteria > Actinomycetota > Actinomycetes > Actinomycetales > Microbacteriaceae > Amnibacterium. The sequence goes on from CAVQUZ010000005.1 coordinate 102,875, forward strand.
GGGCGAGCGGCGTGAACCACGACGCGTCGTTCCGTCCACGCCGGCAGGACCGCAAAGCCCACTGGCAGGAGACCGGCGCGTTCTACGTGATGGCCGTCGACGGCTTCCGCGCATCGGGGCACCGGTTCTTCGGGCGGACCGCGATGCAGCCGGTGCCGGAGGCCTCAGCGATCGAGATCGACGACCTCGAGCAGTTCGAGATCGCCTCCCGACTCGCCCCCCAGTTCGAGGACGTGCGCGTCGTGCGTGCGCTCGCGGTCGTGACCGACTTCGACGGCGTGCACACGGACGACACCGCGATCGTCGGGGTCGACGGCGTGGAACTCGTCCGCGTGAGTCGGTCGGACGGGCTGGGCGTGGAACGCCTGCGGAACGCCGGGATCCCGGTCCTGATCCTCTCGAAGGAGCGGCATCCGGTCGTCGCGGCTCGCGCCGCCAAGCTCGGCGTCGAGGTGCTGCACGGTGTCGACGACAAGGCGAGCGTGCTCAAGCGGTGGTGTGCCGAGTCCGGCATCGAGCCGGCGGACGTCGCCTACATCGGCAACGACGTCAACGACGCGCAGTGTTTGGAGTTCGTCGGCTGGCCGGTCGTGCCGGCCGACGCGAACGAGGAGGTGCGCCCGCTCGCTCGGGTGGTGCTCTCCAAGAACGGGGGCCGCGGTGCGGTCCGGGAACTGGCCGAGATGGTCTTGGCCGGCAGGAAAGGAACTGACGATGGCGCTTGACGCGCGAAGCCACGTGAAGATCGGCGATCACGAGATCGGGGCGGATGCACTCGTCTACGTCATCGGCGAGATCGGACTGAACCACAACGGTGACGTCGACATCGCGAAGCGATTGATCGACGTCGCCGCGGTCGCCGGTGTGCAGGCGGTGAAGTTCCAGAAGCGCACGCCGGACATCTCGACGCCCGAGCACATGAAGAGCGTTCCGCGCGAGACGCCGTGGGGCACGATGACCTATCTCGAGTACCGGTACCGCGTCGAGTTCGACGCCGACCAGTACAGGGAGATCGGGGCGCACGCCACCAGCCGCGGGCTGGACTGGTTCGCCTCCCCGTGGGACGAGCCGGCGGTCGACTTCCTGGAAGAGCTCGACGTGGTCGCCCACAAGGTCGCATCCGCATCCGTCACGGACAAGGGCATGCTGCGCCGCCTCGCCGCGACGGGCAAACCGATCATCCTCTCGACCGGCATGTCGACGCTCGAGCAGATCGACGCCGCCGTGGAGATCCTCGGCACGGACAACCTCGTGATCCTGCACGCCACCTCGACCTACCCGCTGCCACCCGAAGAGGCGAACCTGCTGATGATCCCGACGTTGCGGGAACGCTACGGCGTGCCCGTCGGCTACTCGGGCCACGAGCCGGGGCTCCAGATCTCGATCGCCGCCGTGGCGATGGGGGCGGTCGCGATCGAACGCCACATCACGCTCGACCGCGCGATGTGGGGCAGCGACCACTCCGCGTCCCTCGAGCCGCACGGCCTCATGAGCCTCGTGCGGGACATCCGGATCATCGGCACGGCGCGGGGCGACGGTGTGAAGCGCATCTTCCCCGGCGAGCTCGCACCGCTGTCGAAGCTGCGCCGCGTCGACGGGTGAGCGGCGGGGGCGGCCGGCGCCTGTCGGTGATCGTGCCGTGCCACAACGTGGCCCGGTTCCTTCCGGTGACGCTTGCGAGCGTGCAGGCGAACGCGGCGGACGATGTCGAATGGCTGTTCGTGGACGACGGGTCCACCGACGGGACGGGCTCCGCACTCGCGGCGTTCGTCCCGCGCGCCGGGACCGCCACCGTGCTCACGAACGAGCGTGCCGCCGGCCTCGCCGGTGCGAGGAACCGCGGCCTCGATGCGGCCCGCGGCCGCACGATCGCCTTCCTCGACGCCGACGACTGGCTGGGGGCAGGGCATCTGCTCCGCATGACCGACGCCATCGAGCGCCTCGGCGTCGACTTCGTGCGGTCCGATCACGTACAGGTCGAGGGGCGCCGGCGCACGCTCACCCGCGCTCCCGAGGGCCGCCGTGATCGGCCCCTCGCGGCCGAGAGCGGCATCGTCGACGGCCGCGTCGGCATGGTCGACTACCCGTACGCGTGGTCGGCCGTCTACGACTCCGCGTTGCGCGATCGCGGACTGCTGCACGTCGATCCGCGCATCAAGACCGCAGAGGACCGGCTGCTGACGTGGCGCCTGCACATGCAGGTGTCCACCTTCGCGGTCGTGTCGGAGGAGGGCTACTTCTACCGCCGCGCGGTGCCCGGCTCCCTGTCCTCGATCGGGGACGAGCGGCAACTGCACTTCTTCGAGGCGTTCGACGACATCGGCGCGCTCATCGACGCCGACCCGGCGCTCGAACGGTTCCGGTCGCGCTACGTGCGGTCGTACCTCACGATGCTGATCCACCACGAGACGGTGAGTTCCCGGCTCGAACGATCGGTGCACCGCAGCTTTCGGGAGCGGGCACGGGCGACCGTCCGGTCGCTGCCGCCGGCGCTGGTCGCCGAGACGACCGCGACGCTCGACGTGCGCCGCGCTGCGGCATTGCGACGGCTGGGATGACGGGCCACACACAACTCTTCGAGGCCTCCTCGGCCTATCAGGTACTGGTCCTCGCCGCCGCGCTGGACAGCGGCGCGTTCGGCCCGGCCGATGCGCGCATCCTGCTCTACTCCGCGAACGGCGAGGTGCCCGAGATCGCGAGACCCATCACGGCGGACCCGATCGTCGCGCCCGTGCTCGACCGCTTCGACCGGATCGCGTCGTACAACGCGCTCGTGCACCCGTTGCACCCGAAGGGATTCCGGCCGCGTCCGGACGAGCAGCCGATCTTCCAGCGCGCGTTCCGCGCCGAACTCGGCATCCCCGCGGACCACACCATGGAGATCGCGCTCGAATCGGTCTACGTGCCGCCCGCGCGCAGCCTGCTCAATGTGTTCTCCGACGCCCAGGTGACGGTCTACGCGGAGGGGCTGATGAGCTATGGACCCACGAGGGATCCGCTGACGGCGCCCATGGCGGCGAGGATCGAGCGGGTGCTGCATCTCGACCTCGTGCCGGGGGTGCAGCCCCTGCTGCTCGGCGAGTACGGCGTGCCCACCGAGGTGATCCCGGACGCCGCCTTCACACGGGTCGTGCGCGCGCTCGCCGGCGAGGCGGCGCCGGCCGGGGAGCCGTACGCCCTCGTGCTCGGCCAGTACCTCGCCGAGCTGGGTCTCGTGTCCGCCGATGCGGAGGCCGGCATGTACGGCGACCTCCTCACCGCGGCTGCCGCGCGCGGAATCGGGCGGGTCGTGTTCAAACCCCACCCGAGTTCGCCACCGCGGTACCGCGACGTGCTCGCTCGTCGCGCCCAGGACGTCGGCGTGCAGTTCGACGTCGACACCCGGGCCGTGCCGGCCGAGGTGCTGTACGAGCGCGAACGCCCCGCACTCGTGCTCGGCTGCTTCTCGACCGGACTCGTGACGGCGTCGCGTTTCTGGGGCATCCCCGCGGTGCGGATCGGCACGGCAGGCGTGCTCGATGCGCTGCCGCTGTACGAGGACAGCAACCGCATCCCCATCGTGCTCGTGGACCTCACCGTGCCGGACGCGGGCGGCTCGGGACACGACGCGCCGTCGGCCGCAGCGATCCAGCGCATCATCACGACCGTGGGCTACGCCATGCAGTGGCGTGCGCGCTTCCGGGACCGTGTCGCCGCGGCCGCACACCTCGCCGAGCCGGAGTCGTCGGCCGCGCCGTACGTCCCGCGCGAACGCCTGCGCATGCTCGCGCTACCGGGTGGCTGGCCCGTCTCGCTCGGGCCGGACGGGTTCGACCGCGTGCGCGACGTCGTCGGCCGAGGCCGCGAGACGCTGCGGGCGGGAGCGCGCACGGCGCGGACGCGCCTGCTCGCGCGCGGTGCGCCGACCGCCGGTCAGGACGTCTGAGCGGCGTCGAGCGCGGCGAGCTGATCCTCGAGGTGGAAGACCTCGGCGAGCCTCGGTGCGGCCTGATCCGGACGGGCGCCGGGGAGGGAGACGAAGAAGCCGGCGGCCTCGGCCTCCCATACCGCGGTGTCGGGATCCGCCGCCAGGAGCCGGGCGGACCGCTGGTCGTCGTCCGTCTCGTAGTAGCCGATCAGGAGCCCGTCCTCCCGGAGGAACAGCGAGTAGTTCCGGCGGCCGGCGCGTTCGATGGCGCGGAGCATCATCGGCCAGACGGCGCGGTGTCGCTCGACGTAGTCCTGCATCCGGTCCTCGCGGACCTGGAGCTGGAAGCACACGCGCTCCACGATGCCCCTTTCTGAAAAGGTGGTCGGGAGGGCCGGCTCGCGCCGTCCCTCCCGACCGGGTGTGCTCAGTAGATCGCGGCGAACTTGTCGATGTTCGACGAGTCGAACACGAAGGGGGCGCCGATGATGACCGTGCTGTCAGCGCCGACCGTGAAGGTCGTGGTGCCGTTGCTGACACCCTTCGCGGTGAACGTGTCACCGGTCTTGCCGGTGATGGTGCCGTCGATCAGCGCCTTCGCCGCGTACGCCGCGACGATGCCGTAGTCGAGCGGGTTCCAGAGCGCGAACTCCTTGACCGTGCCGTCCTTGACGTACGCCTTCATCTGGCTCGGCAGACCGAGGCCGGTCAGCTTGACCGACGACTTGTGCGCGTCGAGGTACTTCGCGGCGGCCGCGATGCCGACCGTCGTCGGGGAGACGATGCCCTTGAGGCTCGGGTAGGTCGACAGCAGCGCCTCGGTCTTGTCGAACGAGGTCTGCGCGTCGTCGTTGCCGTAGACCGTTGCGACGATCTTGATGTTCGGGTACTTGGTCTTGGTGTACGCGATCATCGCCTTGTTCCAGGCGTTCTGGTTCGTCGCGTTCGCGGCGGCCGACAGGATCGCGACCTGACCGGACGAGCCGATCTCGCTGGCCATGATGTCCATCTGCTTCTCGGCGATCTGCTCGGTGCCGGAGGCCACGATCGACACGTCGCGGCAGCCGGGCTTCGTGTCCGAGTCGAACGTGACGATCTTGACGCCGGCGGCCCTCGCCTGCGCGATCGAATCGCAGAGTGCGTTGACGTCGTTCGCCGAGATCGCGATCGCGCCCACCTTCTGCTGCGTCAGCGTGTTGATGTAGCTGACCTGACCGTCGGCGCTCGCCGCCGAAGGCCCGACCTGCGAGTAGGTCCCGCCGAAGCTCTCGATGGCGGTCTGGCCCGCCTTGTCGGATGCGTCGAAGTACGGGTTGCCGAGGTTCTTCGGCAGGAAGGCGATCTTGTAGTTCTTGGCCGAGGCCGATCCGCCGGCTGCGGCGCTCGAGGAGCCGCTGCCGGGAGTGGCGGCGGCACAGCCGGACAGGGCGATGGCCGCGGTGATCGTCATGGTGACGATCGCTGCCGCCCGCTTGCGGGAAGGAGTCAACTTCATCGTGGTCCTTAATCTCGTGGTGCTGGTGTGTGGTGATGCGGGTGGAGTCGGTGCTGTTCGGTTGATCAGCCGGCCGGGACGCGGTCCCGCCGGCGGCGGACTTCGGCGCGGGACCGGAGGGACCGGACCGCGGCGAAGAGTCTGGGGATGATGACCGAGACGATGAGCAGCACGCCCGTCGCCACGTTGATCACCTCGTCCGTGACGTTGGCGAGGCGCAGCAGCGAGCGGAGCGTGCCGATGACGAGCACGGCGGCGATCACCCCGGGCAGTGCGCCGCGGCCGCCGAAGATCGACACGCCGCCGACGAGCACGGCCGCGATCACCGAGAGCTCGTAGCCGAGCGCGTTGTCCCCTCGGGCGGAGTCGAAGTGCAGCGTCCAGACGATGCCCGCCAGTGCGGAGATCACGCCGGTGCCGATGTAGAGCCAGAACTTGACGTTCGACGCGTTGACGCCGGAGAAGACCGCGGCCTCGTCGTTCAGGCCGATCGCGTAGATCGCGCGGCCGATCGGGGTGAAATGCAGGACCGCGATGAAGCCGACCGCGAGCACGAGGAAGATCACGAGCACGAGCGGCACGGGGGATGCGTCGCCGCCGAGGTGCGCTGCGACGAGCGACTGCCAGTCCTGCGGGAAGCCGGTGACCGCGGTCGTGCCCAGCAGCCCCACGGCGATGCCCCGGTACAGCGCCAACGTGCCGACCGTCACGGCGAGTGATGGCAGTCCGACGACCGTGATCAGGAATCCGTTGAGCGCGCCGCAGACGAGCCCGACGACGAGCGCGACGATCGCCGCCGCGGGGATCGACCAGTGGGCCTGGTAGAGCACCCCGACCGTCGCGCTGCTGAGCCCGAGCGTGCTCGCGACGGAGAGGTCGATCTCGCCCGTGATGATGACGAGCGTCATCGGCAGCGCGATGAGCAGGATGGGGAACACGTCCTGCAGGAGCAGGTAGACGGTGAGGTTCCCGGCGAAGTACGGGACCTGCGTGTACCCGTACAGGTAGACGACGACGAGCAGCGCGATGATCGCGGTGTCGCGGCCGAGCAGGGTCCGTCGCGCGCGATGCGCGAAGGTCGGCGGGGTCGGTGTCGTGCGTGCCGGATCCAGCGTCGTGCTCATGATGCGCCCGCATTCGCGTCGGTGGTCGTGGGCTCGGAAGACGAGATCTCCTCCGGGCCGCTGTTGTCGGTGAGACGTCGCGTCGCTCTGAGCGTCAACACCCGGTCGAGCACGATCGCCAGGATGATCAGGACGCCGACCACCGCCTGCTGCCAGAAGTCCTGCACGCCGACCGTGGGCAGCACGCGGTCGATGGTGGTGAGGAGCACCGCACCGAGCAGGGCACCGACCGCGGTCCCGCTCCCGCCGAAGATGGCGACGCCGCCGATCACCGCGGCAGCGACGGCCTGCAGTTCGAGGCCGGTGCCGGCGTCGGATGCGACGGATGCGTAGCGGGCGGTGTACATGACGCCCGCGAGCCCGGCGAGCGCGCCGGAGACGACGAATGCGGTGAAGACCCGGCGCCCGACGGGGAGCCCGTACAGCCGGGCGGCTGCATCGTCGGACCCGATCGCATAGAACTCGCGTCCCGACGGGCGGTACGCGAGGTAGTAGCCGGCGACGAGCACGACGACGACCGCGACGATCGCGAGATACGGGATGCCGAGGACCGTGCCGGAGCCGAGGTTGCCGAAATCGTTCGGCAGCACGCTCGGGTCGATCTGCGACGAACCCGCGATCAGGACGAAGAGCCCGCGATACGCGTACAGCGTGCCGAGCGTGATGACCAGCGACGGGACCTTCGCCACGCTCACGAGCACGCCGTTGACGAGACCGAGCGCGGCGCCGAGCAGGATCGCGAGCACGATCACGACGATCGACGGCACGCCCTTCCACGCCTGGAACATGCTGCCGGTGGCGTAGGCGCTGATGCCGAGGACCGCGCTCACCGAGAGGTCGATGTTCTTCGTGACGATCACGAAGGCCTCGGCGATGGCGAGCACGGCGAGCAGGGACGGTGTCAGGAGCAGGTTCTGGAAGCCGCTCGCTGTGAAGAGGAACCGGGGATTCACGATCGTCGCGATCGCGACGACGACGACGATCGCCACGGTCACGCCGATCTCACGGCGACGCACGAGCCGTCCGAGGCGTCCGGCGAAGCCGTCGCCCGACGGCGCGTTCGATCGCGCTCATGCGGCGCTCCGAGTCGCTGCGGTCATCACGGACTCGCTCGAGGCGTCGGCGCGATCGAGTTCGGCGGTGATGCGGCCCTCCCGCATCACGAGCACCCGGTCGCTCATGCCGAGGACCTCCGGCAGTTCGGAGGAGATCATGACGATGCCGAGGCCCTGGTGCGCGAGCTCGTCGAGCAGCCGGTGCACCTCCGACTTCGTGCCGACGTCGATCCCGCGCGTCGGCTCGTCGACGACGAGGAGCTTCGGCCCGGTCGCGAGCCACTTCGCGAGGACGACCTTCTGCTGATTGCCGCCCGACAGGGTCCCGCCTTCGCTGTCGAGGCTCCCGGCCTTCACCTGCAGGCGGCCGGCCCAGTGCTCGGCTGAAGCGTATTCGCGCGCCGACCCGAGGAAGCCGAGCCTTGCCAGGCGCTGTCGGATGGCCAGCGTCAGGTTGCGCGCGATCGACATGTCGACGATCAGCCCCTGCTTCCGCCGGTCCTCGGGGACCAGTCCCATGCCCGCCTTGATGGCCGCCCTCGGATCGCCCTTCCGAAGCGGCGCGCCGAGCAGGGTGACCGAGCCCGAGTCGTACGGGTCCACACCGAAGACGGCCCGGAGCACTTCGGTGCGTCCGGCTCCGACCAGGCCGGCGAATCCGACGATCTCGCCGGCGCGCACCGTGAAGGAGATGTCGTCGAACACGCCGTGCCGCGTCAGGTGCTCCACCTGCAGCAGGACCTCGCCCGGCGTGCCGTCGGTCTTCGGGAAGAGCGTGTCCACGTTGCGGCCGACCATGCGATTCACGATCTCCGCCGGCGTGACCTCGTCGATCCGGTCCGTGGAGATGTACGCACCGTCGCGCATCACGGTGACCATGTCGCAGAGCGCGAAGACCTCGTCGAACCGGTGCGAGATGAAGATGAGTGCTCGTCCCTCGTCGCGCAGGCTCCTCGCCACCGCGAAGAGCCGGTCCACCTCGACCCCGGACAGGGCTGCGGTCGGCTCGTCCATGATCAGCAGGCGGGCGTCGAGCGAGATCGCCTTCGCGATCTCGATGATCTGCTGGTCGGCGATCGACAGTCCGAGCGCGGGGCGGTCGGGGTCGATCCGGACGCCGAGCCTGGTGAAGAGCCGAGTCGCCTCGGCGCGCATGGCCCTCCGGTCGATCTGGCCGAAGCGGGTCCGCGGCTGCCTGCCCATGAAGAGGTTCTCGGCGACCGACAGGTCGGGGAACAGCGTCGGCTCCTGGTAGATCACGGCGACGCCGGCCGACTTCGAGTCGGCCGTCGTGCGGAAGTCGGTCGGGACCCCGCCGAGCAGGAACTCACCGGCGTCGCGCTGGTGGACTCCGGCGACGATCTTGATGAGCGTCGACTTGCCTGCGCCGTTCTCGCCGAGCAGTGCGTGGATGCTCCCCGGATGGACGACGATGCTCGCGTCCTCGAGGGCGACGACCGACCCGAACGTCTTCACCACGTGCCGGAGCTCGAGGGTGGGCGGGGCGGCCGCGTCCGCGGCGTGCGACTCGTTCGGCATGACGCTGTGGGGACCTCTCCATCGAGGATTGAAACGATAAAATGGCGGCTCGTGGCGATGGTAGGCGCGGCGGTACCGGCCGTCAAGGCTCCCGCGCCGGTCGTGTCCTGATCGTGCTTGCGCGGCTTTGCGATGGGGCGGATATGGTGACGGGCATCTCGAGGCGGATGTCCAGGGGGATTCGGGCGGTGGCGCGATGTCGGTGAGCGTGCGAGATGTCGCGGCGAGGGCCGGCGTCTCCATCGGCACCGTGTCGAACGTGCTGAACGCGCCGGAGAAGGTGAATCCGGCGACCGCGCAGCGGGTGCACGCCGCGATCGAGGCCCTCGGGTTCGTGCCCAACGCCGCAGCGCGGCAGCTGCGCGCCGGGCGCAGCGCGAGCATCGGGTTCGTCGTGCTCGATGTCGGCAACCCGTTCTTCACCGACGTCGCGAAGGCGGCCGAGCAGCGCGCTGCCGAGTCCGGGCTCGCGATGCTGCTCGCCAACACCGACGAGCGGTCCGACCGGGAGGCCGCGTATCTCGACCGCTTCGAACAGCAGCGGGTCGACGGCATCCTGATCTCGCCGGTGGGGGACGTCGCCCCGCGCCTGACGGCCCTCCGAAGTCATGGCATCCCGTCGGTGCTCGTCGACCGCATCGTCGAGGGCGCGGACCTCTCGTCCGTGTCCGTCGACGACGTCGAGGGCGGCCGGCTCGTCGCGCGCCACCTGCTCGAGACGGGCCGCAGGCGAATCCTGTTCGTCGGCGGTCCGCTCGGTCTGAACCAGGTCAGGGACCGGCTCCGCGGGGCGCGCGAGGTGATCGACGAGCACGCCGACGCGTGGATCGACGTGCTGCCGGTCGGCGGACTGACCATGCGCAACGGCGTCGAGGCCGGGCGTCGCATCGCCGCGATGACGGAGCCGCCCGACGCGGTGTTCGCCGCGAACGACCTCGTCGCCCTCGGGGTCCTGCAGGGGGTCGGTCTCATCGGCGGCATCGCGGTGCCTGGCCGGATCGCGATCGTCGGTTACGACGACATCGACTTCGCGGCATCCGCCGCCGTGCCGATCACGTCGGTCAGGCAGCCGCGCGACCGCATCGGGTCCGAGGCGATCGACCTGCTCATCGCCGAGATCGACGGGGCGACCGAGCGTCGCCGGATCGTCTTCCAGCCCGAGTTGGTCGTGCGCGCATCGTCCGACTCCTGAGACGAATCCCGAGCGCGTGGTAGTTTTTCGGCCTCGATGGAGAGGGAGTGCGTGATGACATCGGTGCGGATGAGGATCGACGACGAGGCCGGGTTCCTTTCGACGGGCACACCGGTACTCGGATGGGCCGTCGCGGACGCCGACGACTGGCTCCAGCAGGATGCCGAGATCCAGATCAGGCGGGCGACGGGCCTGCAGTCGGTCGTCACCGGTTCGGCCGAATCGCAGGGCGTGCCGTGGCCGGTCGCGCCGATCGGTCCGTACGACGGTGCCGGTGTCCGTGTCCGCGTCCAGGGGACCGACGGCGGGTGGACCCCGTTCTCCGACTGGATCGAGATGCGGACCGGTCCGCTCGCCGGCGGGTGGACCGCGCCGTTCATCGCGGCCGCCGGCGTCGTCGCCGACCGCGGGACGGTCCGTTTCCGCACCGAGATCGCGATTCGGGGGCCGGTGCGACGTGCGCTGCTGTCGACCACCGCGCACGGCGTGCTCGAGACGGTCGTGAACGGCGTCGTCGTCGGCGACGAGGTGCTCGCTCCCGGTTGGACGGCCTACCGGGACCGCCTGCTCTTCCGGACCGCCGACGTGTCCGCGATGCTGCACGAGGGACGCAACGTGCTCGCCGCGACCGTCGCCGAAGGCTGGTACCGGGAGCGCTTCGGCTTCGACGGCGACTTCCACATCGCCTACCCGGGACCGGTGGCCCTCTCGGCGCAGCTGCGCATCGAGTACGAGGACGGTGCGGTCGACACCGTCGTGAGCGACGGCGCGTGGGAGTCCACCACATCGGGTCCGACGACGTCCGCCAGCATCTACCAGGGCGAGCACTACGACGCCCGACTCGTCGACGGGGCGTTCGCGGATCCCGACGAGGTGCTGCCCGATGCCGCTCCGGCCGTCGTCGTCGACGCGGTCGCGGCGCGGATCGAGCCGGCGGATGCGCCACCGATCCGGCGAATCGAACGTATGCCTGCACAGGCATTCATCGAGTCGCCATCGGGTGGACGAATCATCGACTTCGGGCAGAACCTCGTCGGATGGCTCGAGATCCGGCACGAGTTGCCCGAGGGGACCGAGCTCGTGCTGCGTCACGCCGAGGTGCTCGAGCACGGCGAGCTCGGGGTGCGGCCGCTCCGGTTCGCCGCGGCGACCGACCGGTACATCGCGCCCGGCGGTCCGGCGGTATGGAGCCCGCGGTTCACCTTCCATGGATTCCGGTACGCCCAGATCGACGGCTGGGAGCCGGGTCCGGACGGCGTGGTCGCGGTCGTGATCCACTCCGATCTGGTGCGCACCGGCACGTTCGAGTCGAGCGACCCGATGCTGAACAAGCTGCACGAGAACGTGGTCTGGGGCATGCGGGGGAACTTCGTGGGCATCCCGACCGACTGTCCCCAGCGTGACGAGCGGCTCGGCTGGACGGGCGATCTGCAGGTGTTCGCGCCGACGGCGAGCTATCTCTTCGACGTGCGGTCCTTCCTCGCATCCTGGCTCACCGACCTCGCGCTCGAGCAGTCGGCGGACGGACACGTGCCGATGGTCGTCCCGTCGCCGTTGACCGAGGAGCCGGCTGCGGTCGCGGTCTGGGGCGACTCGGCATCGCTCGTGCCCGACACGCTCTTCGAGCGGTACGGCGAGCGGCGTGTGCTCGAGCGGCAGTACGCGAGCATGCGCAAGTGGGTCGAGGCCGAGCGGTCGCTCGCCGGCGAGGACCTGCTGTGGACCGGCACGTTCCAGCTGGGGGACTGGCTCGACCCCTCCGCGCCGCCCGACAACCCGGCGGCGGCGAAGACGGACGGCGATCTCATCGCATCCGCGTACTTCGTGCGATCGACCGAGCGGCTCGCCGCCGCGGCGCAGGTCCTCGGCCTGACCGCGGATGCCGAGGAGTACGGCGCGCTCGCCGCGGCGGCCAGGGCCGCGTTCCGCCGCGAGTACGTGACCCCGGCCGGCCGCGTGCTGTCGGATGCGCACACGGCGTACGGTGTCGCGATCGTGTTCGGCCTCCTGGACGGCGACGAGCGGACCGCGGCAGGGAACCGGCTCGCCGAGCTGGTCCGTGCCTACGGGTACCGCGTGCGCACCGGCTTCGTCGGCACCCCCTTGATCTGCGACGCGCTGACCGTGACGGGCCACGTCGATACGGCGTACCGGCTGCTCCTGGAGCGCGGCGACCCGTCCTGGCTCTACCCGATCACGATGGGGGCGACCACGATCTGGGAACGATGGGACTCGATGCTGCCCGACGGCAGCATCAACCCGGGGGAGATGACGAGCTTCAACCACTACGCGCTCGGCGCCGTCGCGGACTGGATGCACCGCACGATCGGCGGCATCGCGCTCGCGTCCCCCGGGTATCGACGGATCCGCATCGCCCCGCAGCCGGGCGGTGGACTGACCAGCGCAACGGCCGCACTCGAGACCGGCTACGGGCGAGTGGCGACCGACTGGTCGATCGCGGACGGGGTCTTCCGGCTCACGGCCGTCGTCCCGCCGGGGACGACGGCGACCGTCGTGCTCCCCGACGGGTCGCCGGCGCGTGAAGTCGGCAGTGGTACGCACGAGTACCGGGTGACGCTGCCTGCCGAGGCGGCGCCGGAGCCGCTGACCATGGACTCCCCGCTCGCTGCCTTCGGCGAGGATCCCGAGGTCCGCTCGGCGCTCGAGGCGTTCTTCGCCGAGGTGGGGTACTACATCGGCCTCGGCTGGTCGGGGAGCGGCCGCTGGCGCTCGGACGCGACTCTGTCGGGCAGCCTCATGATGTTCCGCGACGAGAACCGTCCTGCTCTCGAAGCGCTGGTCGCCGGCTTCACCGCGTGATGCACCGAACGGGCGGCCAGGCACCGGGCGCCAGGTGCGTGACCGCCCGTTCGGTGCTCGATCTCAGATGCTGAGACCGTCGCCGAAGCGGTAGAGGGGGTCCGCCGTGTCGCCGGGGACGTCGGGGCGCGCGGCTTCGACCGCGGTCATCGAGCTCGGCAGGTCGAACGGCAGGCGGCCGCGGGGAGACACCGCGCCGGTCAGCGCGGACACCAGCGCCTCGTCGGACGTGCCGAACGTGACGACGAGTCCTGACACGAGGGGCTCGAGCGGCGTCAGGATCGCGGGGCGGTCCAGGCGGACGTCCAGCACGACCGGTACCTGCGCGGCGAGCCCACGGATGTGCTCGACGACGTCGGCGGGGAAGTCGAGCGAGCCCTGGCGGAAGAACGACTCGAGGAAGTACGTGTCCCGCGGCTCGAACGGCGCATCGAGCCGCACGATCGCGACGTCCGCACGCGCCGGCTCGTCCACCACCGTCATGCCCGCCGCCGCGTCCGCACGGAGACCCTCGAGGTAGACCCTGGCGCCCGTCTCGAGCGGCAGCACCGTCGACCCGTTCTTCAGCACCGTGACCGACTCGGACTGCGCGACGAGGCCCGCACGACGGAACTCATCGCAGCCGACGACCGCGGTGGCGGTCTCCTCGTCGCGATACGGGTCGTCGAAGAGGCCGAGCTCGAACTTGACGATGAGCAGGCGGCGGACGGCCTCGTCGATCCGCGCCTCGGTGATCCGGCCCGAGCCGACGAGCTCGAACACGAGGTCGACGCGGTCCTCGCCGCCGAACTGATCGGCCCCGGCATCGAGGATCTTCGCCATGCGATCGATCTCGGGCAGGTTCTCGACGCCCCACGCGCGGGCGGGGAACGGCTTGCCGAACACGGTCGCGTCGGTGACCAGGCCCCAGTCGGTGACCACCACACCGTCGTAGCCGAGCTGTTCGCGGAGCAGCCCGGTCACGATGCGCTTGTTGAAGCTGAAACCGACCTGCTCGACGGGTTCGCCGTCGATCTCGAGGCCGACCGGCATGCCGTAGTAGGGCATGATCGCGCTCGTCCCGGCCGCGATGGCCGCCTTGAACGGCTCGAGGTGCGTGTCGAACCGGCCACCCGGGTACACCTGCTCGCGGCCGTACGCGAAGTGCGGGTCCTCGCCGTCACGCTGCGGTCCGCCGCCGGGGAAGTGCTTCGTGGTCGCGGCGACGCCGTCGTCGGCGAGGTCGTCGCCCTGCAGGCCCTGCAGGAAGGCGACGACCAGCGCGGACGTCGTCGCCGCGTCCTGCCCGAACGTCTGCGCCTGCCGGCCCCAGCGGGGTTCGGTCGCGAGGTCGATCTGCGGATGCAGTGCCGCGCGGATGCCGAGCGCGGCGTACTCCCGGCGCACGACGTCGGCGAAGTGCCGCATGACCTCGGGATCGCCGATCGCGGCGAGGCCGAGGGCCTCCGGCCACTGCGACACCGTGCTCGCGGCGAACGAGACGCCCGAGTTCTCGGTGAAGCCGTGCCGCGGGTCGCTCGAGAACGTGATGGGGATGCCGTGCGGCGTGGTCTCCGCGAGTTCCTGCATCGCGTTCTGCCAGCGGACCGTCTCCGCCGCCGACGGCAGGGCGTGCAGGTTGAAATGGTTGAGCAGCGTCCCGGTCACCGCGTCGCGGGCGGACAGGGGCGAGATGCCCTCGGGTTTGTCGAGGTCGCCGACGCCGATGACCGTGTGGAAGAGCAGCCCCACCTTCTCCTCGAGCGACAGTCGGGGGACGAGGTCGTCGGCGCGCTCGGCCGGGGACAGGCGAGGGTCCTCGTAGGGGTCCATCCGCCCGTTGCCGTTGAGGTCCCGGTACTCGACGCCGTCTTCGACGAGGCGCGGCGTTCGTGCTGCCGCCGTTCGGGGCCCTCCGTGCTCGATGTCGGTCATTCCTCGCGGCCTTCGTAGCGGAATCCGCCGAACGTCACCTCGCCGGCGCTCGCGAACAGCCCGGTGACCCGGCCGGTGAACGACGCGAGCGTCTCGCTCGTCCAGTAGCGGCCGTCCAGCTCGGTGAGCACCGCCTCGGTTCCGCCGGCGACCGCGGTCAGCCGCACGCGGTCGGCGCCCATCGCGTCGATCGTGAAGCCGGCCGGCGGCCGGAACGTCTCGATCCGCAGTTCGACCTCGCCCGCGGGCAGTTCGGCGATCCACTGCTGCGCGAGCGTGGGCAGCGCGGCGACTGCGGTGACGGTGTTCCCCTGCTGGGTCCCGGTCACTTCGAGGGCGACGTAGCTGTACTCGTCGTACCGGAACGCGAGGCCCCCGCTGCCCTTCGCGGCGTCGACGGTGGTCGTGCTCGTGGTGACGATGTGGCGCTGACGACGGCCGACGAAGGCGGGGTGCACGGCGGCCATGCCGCCGTCGACACCGTGCAGCGTGAGCCGTCCGGGATGCTCGGTGAGCGACGCGACGTTCGCCGGCTCGGTGCGCACCGCGATCCAGCCCGGGTCGTCGAGCGATGCCGGATCGGCGAAGTCGAACGCGACCGCGTCCACGCCCGGTCGCGGATTCAGGGTCACGGGCGCCGCGGTCGGCCATCCGTCGACCCACTCGACCGGGGTGATGAAGGTCTCGCGTCCGAGCGGGGAGAAGGCGCGGGTGCCGCCGAGCGGCCGGACCCCGAGCATGACGAACACCTCGACCCCGTTCGGCCCGGACACCAGGTCGCCGTGACCGGTGTTCTGGATCGGCCGGGTGGTCCCCCGAGCGGTGAGGAACGGATTGTGCGGTCCGTTCTCGAAGGGGCCCTCGATCGACGGGCCGCGGGCGATGCTCTCGCTGTGCCCGCGCTCGGTGCCGCCCTCGGCGATCATCAGGTACCAGTACCCGCCGCGGCGGAACACGTGGGGCGCCTCGGGGAACTCCAGCGCCGGTACCCGACCAGAGCGATCTCGGCTCCTCGAGCGTCCGGCCGGCGTCGAGGTCGACGCGCGCCTGCTGGATGCCGAGGTGCTTGCCGGCTGCTCGGGACCGGTGAGCACGAGGCCGGAGAACGTGACATACGCGGTGCCCTCCTCGTCCCATGCGAGGTCGGGGTCGATGCCGCCGACGCCCTCGATGGTGATGCCGTCGCTCCACGGGTCCGGCGGGATCCGTCGCGGTGAACACGACGCATCCGCGATCGCCCGCCGCGATCGCCACGATCACGTGGAAGACGCCGTCGTGGTACCGGATCGTCGGCGCCCAGACGCCGAGCCCGGTCTGGGCGTTCGCGACACCGATCTGCTCCTCGCGCGTGGCGACCGAGCCGATGTGCTCCCACGAGAGCAGGTCGGTGCTGCGGTAGACCGGCAGCCCGGGCAGGTACTCGAACGTCGAGGTGACCACGTAGTACGCCCCGTCGGCGTACACGGCGCTCGGGTCCGGGTTGAAGCCGGAGATGAGCGGGTTGAAGAGGTCGGCCATCGCCGCGTCAGCCGAGCGTCAGCGTGAGCGACTGGGGCAGCGTCACCGCGTCGGTGCCGATGCGGAGCTGGTAGTCGCCCGCCTCGTACTGCCAGCCGTCCTGCCAATAGGCCAGCAGGCGTGTCGGGACCTCGACGTCGACGCTCGCGCTCGAGCCGGCCGGGACGCGCACCGGGGCGAAACCGACGAGCCACCGCACGGGGCGATCGACGGCCGAGTCGGCCTTCTCCGCGAACACCAGCACGACCTGCTTGCCGTCGCGCTCTCCGCGGTTGGCGACGTCGACCGTCACGGTGACGGTGTCGCCCGCCGCTGCCGTCGACGGTGCCGCGACCGAGACGATCGGGATGTCCGTGTAGCCGAGGCCGGCGCCGAACCAATAGGCCGGCGGCGTTGCCTGCTGCAGCCATGCCCGGTATCCGATGTGGATGCCCTCGGCGTACTCGACGACGCCGTCCTTCGGCGTGGTGTCCAGCACGGGCACGTCGGCCTCTTCGGCGCCGGCCAGGTGGTGGGGAGCCGGCCGCCCGGCTCGGCGACGCCGAGCAGCACGTCGGCGATGGCGGTGCCGAACTCCTGGCCGCCGAAGTAGCCGAGCACGAGCGCCGCGACGTCGTCGCGCCACGGCAGGAGCACGGGCGCGCCCGAGTTGACGACGACGACCGTGCGCGGGTTGGCGGCGACGACCGCGCGGACCAGGTCGTCCTGCCGGCCGGGCAGCGAGAGGCTCTCACGGTCGTAGCCCTCGGACTCGACCGACCGAGTTCGTGCCGACGACGACGAGCGCGACGTCTGCGCTGCGGCCGCGGCTGCGGCCGCCGCCTCGATGAGGGCGTCGTCGTCGCTGGCGTCGGGCTCGGTGCCGACCGTGAAGGCCATCGCTCGCCAGCAGGAAGTCCGTCGGCGCGCGTCAGGTCGACTCGAACCGCACGTCGATCGGCACTCCCGCGGTGACGGTGATGCTCGCGGTCGCACGTCGGCGAGGTGCGAGGAACGCGGCGCCGAGGTCGTCGCCCGATCGACACGACCTGCTCGTCGACGACCGAGCTCGCCGTCGACGAAGACCTGGCCGTGGCCGACCATGGCGAAGCCGAGGCGGATCGATCCGCTGTCGGCGGGTGTGTACCGGGTGGTGAGCTCGACGGTCGCCGACTCGGCGGATCGGGGCGTCTGCCGCCGAACCAGACCAGCGCGGTCGAGCGGCGGTCCTCGACGAACAGCTCCGCGCCATCGGCGTCGAGGAAGCGCGACGCGCGCACCGGGATCGCCCGTCACCGGGTTGGTCATCTGGTCGAGCGGCAGGGCGAGCGAGACCGTCCTGCACCACGGCGCCGCAGGGAGTAGGTGACGTCGGCGCCGGGCAGCGCGGCGCGCAGGCCGGCGAGCGGGGACACCGTCTTCTCGGGCAGGACGGTCGCGCTGCCGCCGCCCTGCGTGCGGGCGTTCGAGGCGTTGTCGCCGATGACGGCGACCCGCGTGAGCGCCGCGGCGGTCCCACGGCAGCTCGTCGTGGTTCTCGAGCAGCACGGTGCCCTCGATGGCTGCGGTTCGGGCGAAGGCGACCCCGTCCTCGATCCAGACCGGCTCGACCGAGGGCGAACCCTCGAGCGCGCCGACGCGCTGGGCGAGCTTCAGGATGCGGAGGCACCTTGCGGTCGACGACGGACTCGTCGATGCTGCCCTCGCGGACCGCGGCGACGAGCGCGTCGCCCCACGGCCCGTCGGGGCCGGGCATCACGAGGTCCTGGCGACGCCTCGGCGCTCTTCAGGGTGCGGACGGCGGTCCAGTCGCTGATGACCACGCCGTCGAAGCCCCACTCGGTGTTCAGCGGGGTCTCGAGCAGGTCGTTCTCGGTCGCGGTGGTGCCGTTGATCTGGTTGTAGGAGCTCATGATCGCCCAGGCGTGCGCCTCGATGACGGCCTTCTCGAAGGCGAGCAGGTAGAGCTCGCGCAGCGGCCGGTCGGCGACGACGGACGTTCGCGGTGAAGCGGTCGGTCTCGTAGTCGTTGGCGACGTAGTGCTTCGGCGTCGCGCCGACGCCGTTGTCCTGCACGCCGGTCACGTAGGCGGCGGCGAGCTCGGCGGTGAGCACCGGGTCCTCGCTGAACGCCTCGAAGTGCCGGCCGCCGAGCGGGGAGCGGTGCAGGTTGATGGTCGGGCCGAGCACGACGTCGACGCCCTTGCGGCGGGCCTCGACCGCGGCGGCTGCGCCGTAGCGGCGGGCGATGTCGGGGTCCCACGACGAGCGCGAGCGCGGTCGCGGACGGCAGGTTGAGCGACGGGTAGCGCTCGTCCCAGACCTCGCCGCGCACGCCGGAGGGGCCGTCGGACACCAGGATGCGGCGCAGGCCGATCTTCTCGATCGGCCACGTGTTCCAGAAGTCCCGACCGGTGAGCAGCTGCACCTTCTCCTCGAGCGTCAGCGCGGCGAGTGCTGCCGTGAGTCGCGTGTCGCCCGTGGTTGCTGAAGCGGTGTCGGTCATGCCTGGTTCTCCTTCGAAGTGGCGGTCGTCGCGAGGACGCGGACGTCCCACGCGGTGAGCTCGATCTCGTCGCCTTCGGCGACGGTGGCGCCGCTCACGAGGTCGACGAGCGGTACGGGGGACTGGAAACCGGACGGGGCCCAGCTCCAGTTGTGGACGATGTGGATCCGTCGGCCATCGGCCGTCGTCGACGTCGTGTCGGTCACCGACGCCGAGGTGTTCGCGCCCGAGACCGGCGTCGGCGCGAGCCAGGTGGCGAGCGCCTCGGCGAGTGCCTGGCCGGGCACCGTCGCGACGAGGGTGATCCGCCCGGCGTCCACGGGGTTCGTGGTGATCGCCGACCAGCGGCCCAGGTGCGGATGCTCGTAGGCCGCGAGCACCTCGGCGCCGTCCGCGTTCAGCCCCTCAGCGACGCCCTCGCTCGTGCCGTGGAGCGCGCCGGCCACGGGGATCGGGGAGGCGAGCGTGACGAGTTCGTCGTACCACGCGCCCGCTGCATCGGCGAGGCGCGCGGGCTGGCGTTCAGTGCGGGCACGGCCCTCACGGTCGCCGTAGCCCGTGCGCGGCCCCACGACGAGGTGTCCACCGGCGCGTGCGTAGGCGACGAGGAAGTCGAGGTCGTCGTCCGACGGGGTGTAGAAGCCCGCGACGACGAGCACGGGGAACCGGCCGGCCGCATCCGCCGCGGACAGTGTGCCGCCACGGGACGGGAAGAGCTGCTGCGGGCGGACCAGACGCTCCTGACGCTTCGCGTCGAAGATGCCCCTGGAGAACGCGGCGACGATGCGCCGGTAGGCGTCCTGATCGACGAATGCGCCAGGAGCCGCGAACGGCGCCTGCGTGCTCAGCGCGAACTTCGAGTCCGAGTCGTAGAGCACCGCGATGTCGAAGTCGGGGACCGCCGACGCGAACGCCTCGCCCGCGTCGCCGGCCAGCTCCGAACCGAGCCGGGCGATCTCCCGGTAGGCGCGGCCGGGGACTCCGCTGTGAGGCAGGACACCGCCCCAGTAGGTCTCGGCGCCGGCGAGCTGCGTGTTCCAGTGCCAGTACTCGACCATGCGGGCGCCGCGGCCGACGAGCAGCCATGCGGCCTGCCGCCACTGGCCGTCGTACGGCGACTCGTTCATCGACGCGAATCCGATGGAGCCGGCATTGGTCTCGGTGACGAGGAACGGCGCCTGCTTCGACGAGTACATGAGGTCCGCGAGCTGGGCGACCGCCCACGCCCCGCGGACGACCCAGCCCATCGGACCGCTCGAACGGGGAGCGGTGGACGGATGCGCGAGCCCGTCCTGCATCTCGTAGTAGGCGTTGCCCGAGGCGATGTCGAGTCGGGCCGACAGATCGGCGTCCTCGATGCCGGGCTGGTCGTAGGAGATGCAGGTGGTCACGAACGCGCCGGGCCCCGCGATCTCGCGGACGATGTCGGCCTGCCAGCCGATGAACTCGGTGACGAGATCCGCCTGGAACCGGCGCCACGCGAGGTCGTACTGCGGCTGGAAGTTGCCGTCCGGCCGCCACAGATCCGACCAGTCGGTGAGCAGGTGGGACCAGTAGACGAGGCCCCACTCCTCGTTGAGCCGGTCGACGGTGCCGTACTGCTGGCGCAGCCGGTCGACGAACGCCTGGAACACGCCCTCGTTCGCGATGAGCCGCAGGCCGGGCTCGTTGTCGACCTGGAACCCGATGACGGCGGGATGGTCGTGGTAGCGCCCGACGACCTCGCGGATCACGCGCTCCGCGTGGAACCGGTACGCGGCGTGGGTGAAGTCCATCTCCTGCCTGGCGCCCCATCCGGTGCGTGCGCCCGTCGAGGATTCGGCAGCGATCTCGGGGTAGCGCCGCACGAGCCACATCGGCACCGCGTAGGTCGGCGTTCCGAGGATCACCCCGATGCCGCGCTCGTGCGCGGCATCGAGCACCGGCTCGAGCCAGTCGAGGTCGAAGCGCCCCTCCTCGGGCTCCCACGTCGACCAGACCGACTCGCCGACGCGGATGACCGTGAACCCGGCTTCCCGCATCAGGTCGAGGTCGGCCTCGAGCTTCGGCGTCCGCTCGTATTCGAGGTAGTACGCCGCGCCGAAGCGGATCGCAGGGGTCGTCGTCTCAGACAAGCGCGCCGGCCTGCGCCGTCTGCTCCGCCTGCTCCGCGATCAGCCGCCGCCGCTCGGCACGGCGCTGCTCCTGGCGCACCGGGTCGGCGACGGGGGCGGCGAGGAACAACCGCTGCGTGTAGGGGTGCTCGGGCCGGGCGGTGACCTGGTCCGCGTCGCCCCATTCGACGATCTCGCCGTGGTACATCACGGCGACGCGGTGGCTCAGGTGACGGACGACCTCGAGGTCGTGCGACACGAAGAGGTAGGCGACGCCGATACGCTCCTGGATCTCCTTGAAGAGGTCGAGGACGCGGGCCTGGGTCGACAGGTCGAGCGCGGAGACGGGCTCGTCGCAGACGATCAGCTGGGGTTCGAGCGCGAGCGCTCTGGCGATCGCGACGCGCTGCCGCTGGCCACCCGAGAACTCGCGGGGGAGCCGGTCCATGGAGTTGCCCGGGAGGCCGACCTGGTCGAGCAGCGTGCGGACACGTTCCCGAGCCTCGGCCTTCGGCACGTTCCGCACACCGAGGGGCTCGGTGAGGATCTGCTCGATGGTGAGGGCCGGGTTCAGGGACGTGTACGGGTCCTGGAACACGACCTGGATGTCGCTGGAGAGGGTGCGGCGCTCCTGCCTGCCCAGGTGGGCGATGTCGCGGCCCTTGTAGAGGATCTCGCCGCCGGTGACCGGGGCGAGCCCGAGCACCGCGCGACCGAGGGTGGTCTTGCCCGAGCCGGACTCGCCGACGAGGCCGACGCACTCACCGGGCCGGATGTCGAGCGAGACGCCTTTCAGCGCCTTGAACGGCGGCTTGCGGAAGCCCTTGATCGGGTATTCGACGACGACGTCCTTGACGTCGAGGAGCAGATCGGTCACGCGCCGACTCCTTCGCTGACACTGCCGGACTGGGTGGAGGCGGCCACGAGCGGGCCGCGGGGTTCGCTGTCTTCGAGGATCGCGTCGAAGAGGCTCTTCGTGTACGGATGCCTCGGGTCGGCGAAGATCGAGCGCACCGGCCCGGTCTCGACGATCCGGCCGGCCCGCATGACCGAGACCCGGTCGCACAGGTCCGCGACGACACCGAAGTTGTGCGTCACGAGCACCATGCCCATCCGGTACTCGCGCTGCAGATCGCGGAGCAGGTCGAGCACTTCGGCCTGCACCGTCACGTCGAGGGCCGTGGTCGGCTCGTCGGCGATCAGCAGGTCGGGGTTGCACGACACCGCGCCCGCGATCAGCACGCGCTGCGCCATGCCGCCCGACACCTCGTGCGGGAACGCCGCGTAGGTGCGCTCCGGGTTCGGGATGCCCACCCTGGCGAGCATCTTCAGTGCGCGGTCCTTGGCCTCGGCCTTCGAGATGCCGAGGCTCAGCCGCATCGGCTCCGTCAGCTGGCTGCCGATCGTGAACGACGGGTCGAGGTTCGACATCGGCTCCTGCGGGATGTATGCGATCTTCAGCCCGCGCAGCCTGGTCATCTCGCGGGCGCCGAGCTTCGAGAGCGGCTGGCCCTCGAAATCGATCGCGCCGTTGACGATCCGGCCGCCCTGCGGCAGCAGACGCAGGATCGACCAGGCCGTCTGGGTCTTGCCCGACCCCGACTCGCCGATCAGGCCGTGGATCTCGCCACGGCTGACCGTGAGCGACACATCCTCGACGACGGTCTTGACGCTGCCATCGGGCTGGTCGTAGCCGACCGCCAGATCCGTCACCTGCAGCAGTTGCTCGCCGACCTCGCGGTCGAGCGGCTCGTCGTGCACGATCACCGGCTCATGGGCGACGTCGACGGTCGCCGGTGCCTTGACCGCGCGCACCCTGCGGCGGCGCGTGCCGCCGCCGGTGCGCTCGAGCGCGTCCCGCAGCGCGCTGCCGAGCAGTGCCAGCGCGAGGCAGGTGAGCGCGATCGCGAGTGACGGCCACAGCAGCTGGAGCGGCTGCGTGTAGATGATCTGGAAGGCGTCGTTCAGCATGCCGCCCCAGGTCGGGGCCTGCGGGTCGCCGAGACCGAGGAAGTCCAGCCCCGCCTGGATCGCGATGGCGATGCCCGCGACGGATGCGGCCAGGATGATCGCCGGTGCCCGGACGACCGTCAGGACGTGCCGCGTGATGATGCGGGCGTCGGAGAGGCCCGAGACCCGGGCGGCGTCGACGTACAGCTCGTTCCGCACGGCGGTGACCGCCGAGTAGACGACCCGGTAGAACGCCGGCGCGATCAGCACACCGAAGATCGCCATCGACGAGAAGATGCCCGGGCCGAGGACGGAGCGTGCGGCCAGCAGGACCACGATGCCCGGCAGCGCCTGCAGCAGGCTCGACAGCCAGGAGGCGACCGACTCGAACCACTTCGCGTAGTAGCCGGCGACCAGACCGGTCACGATGCCGAGCACGGCGGACACGACGAGTGCCACCGCGGCGCCGGCGAGACTCAACCGGGTGGCGAACAGCAGCCTCGAGTAGATGTCGTGGCCGGCCGCGTCGGCCCCGAGCAGGTACTTGGCTCCCGGCGCCGCAGACGTGTCGAGCGCGTGCGCCTGGGTCGGGTCGTACGGAGCGAGGAGCGGCGCGAAGATCGCGGCCAGGATGATGATCGCGAGGTAGGCCATCGTGATGACGGCGATGGGGTTCTTCACGAGGCGCCGCAGCAGCGAGGTCCGTGAGGCCGCGACCATGGTGGCGACGGCGGTGGTGTTGGTCTCCATTGTCGGCTGGCTCATGAGAGGCGCACCTTCGGGTTCAGGAAGCCCTGCAGCAGGTCGACCACGAGATTGACGATGACGACGATGATGACGGTGACGAGCACGAGGCCCATCACGATCGGCACATCGCCCTGGGTGGTGGCGCTCACCGAGATCTGCCCGATCCCGGGGATCGCGAAGATCTGCTCGATGATGACCGCACCACCGAACAGGCCGACGAACTGGAGCGCGAGCACCGCGAGGGCGGGACCGCCGGCGTTCCGGAGCACGTGCTTGTAGACGACGCGGCCCTCAGGCAGCCCCCGGCTGCGCAGGGTGCGCACGTAGTCGCGGTTGAGCGCATCCAGCATCGATCCTCGGATCTGCTGCGAGACGCCCGCGATGCTGCCGAGCGACAGGGCCACGATCGGCAGCGTCGCCGTCGACAGCCAGCCGATCGGATCGTCCGTCAGGTTCGTGTACCCGGTCGGGGCGAAGAGTGGGATCGCGATCGCGAAGAGCGCGACGAGGAACAGCGCGACGAGGAAGTTCGGGATGGCGAAGCCGACGATCGCGATCACCTGGGTGAGTCGGTCGACCCAGCCGCCGCGGGTGGCTGCGAAGACACCGAGCAGGACCGCGATGATCGCCGAGAGGATCGTGGCGCCGATCACCAGCGACAGCGTCACGGGGAGGCGCTGGAGCAGCGCGTCCGACACCGGCTGTGAGCTGAACCACGAGGACCCGAAGTCACCGGTGATCGCATGGGTGACCCAGTCGCCGAACTGGACCACGACGGGGCGGTCGAGCCCGAGCTGGTGGGACTTGAGCGCCACGGTGGCGGTGGTCGCCTGCTGCCCCAGGATGTTGCGGGCGATGTTGCCGCCGCCGGCATAGAGCAGGAAGAAGGTGATCGCGGTGATGACCACGATCAGCACGACGCCTGAGATGAGGCGTCGCAGAACGAAACGAAGCACGGTGCTCCTTTGAGCCGGGCAGTGATCGAGCGGGGTCGTGTGGGGGTGGTGGGCCGCCGCGAACGGCGGCCCACCTGATCAACCCTGATGATGCCGGGTCGACCCTGGTGCTGTCAGAACCGAGATCAGCTCTTCGGCTTGATGTTGTACAGGTAGGGCACGGCGTTGCCCGCCTGCGGCGTGGCCACGATGTTCGGTCCCTGCGCGAACGCGTTCACGTCGCGGTAGAACGGGACGTTCCAGGCCTGCTGCACCACGTAGGCGCCGAGCGCCTTCGCGGCCGCGTTGTACTGGGCGGTCGTGCCGGTCTGCATCGTCTTCGTCCACGCCACGACCTTGGGGTCGTTGGTGTGGAACGGGTTGAACGTCGCCGCCGGCGTGAGCAGGAAGTTGGCTTCCTGGAACGCCGTCGGGTCCTCCTGCAGGGAGAAGTACGACGCCGAGTACTTCGCGCCGAGCAGGTCGGTGATGACGTTCGCGACCGGGACGGTGGTGAACGTGACCTTGATGCCGATCGCGTTGAAGTACTGCTTGATCAGATCGTTCGCCGGGCCACCGAAACCGGCGAAGATCGGCAGGTTCAGCGTGAAGCCGTTCGCGTAGCCGGCCTCCTTCATGAGCGCCTTGGCCTTCGCGACGTCGTACGGATACGCGTCGTCGAGCGCCGCGTCGTACGCCGGACCGAAGGTCGGGAAGACCTGGGTGGTCACGGTGCCGTTGTTGTCGAGCACGGCTTTCAGGATCGCCGCGCGGTCGACCGCGTAGTTGAGGGCCTGCCGGACCTTGACGTTGCCGAGGGCGGGCGTGAGCTTGCCGTCGCGATCGAAGATCGCGAGCCCCTGCCAGTCGAGCGCCTGCTTCTTGATGGTGAAGCCGGAGGACTGGATGGTCCCGAAGGTCGACTGGTCGGCGATGTTGATGCCGTCGATCTGCTTGCCCTTGATCGCGTTCACCACGGTGGACGAGGTCGTGAGGACCGGCATCGTGACCTTCGAGAAGTACTGCTGGCTCTTCGCCCAGTAGTTCGGGTTCGCCGTGAAGACGTACTTCGAGCCCTGCACCGTGTTCGCGGTGTCCATGATGTACGGACCGGTGCCGACCGGGACGGTCGCGACGTTCTTGTTGCTGAACGCCTTGGGGCTCTCCATCAGGCCGGGCCCCCCGGCGAGGTAGCTGAGCAGTGCCGGGTCGGGCGCGCTCAGGTGATAGACCGCCGTGGTGGCGTCGGTCGCGGTGACGCTCGACACGTTGGCGAGTTGCGAGAGCTCGGCCGACGTGCCCTTCTTGTACCGGTCGAAGTTCGCGACGACCGCTGCGGCGTTGAACGCGGTGCCGTCGCTGAACTTCACGCCCGACTGCAGGGTGAGCGTCAGCGTCTTCTTGTCGGCACTGTACGTCCAGCTCTTCGCGAGCCAGGGGAGCGGTGCTGCGGTCTTGGCGTCGGCGTGCAGCAGCGTGTCGTACGCGGCCTGCTCGACGATCGCCTCGTTGCCCCAGTTGGCCTCGGTCGCGTCGAAGCTGTGCGGAACGACGATTATGCCGAGTGTGACTGCTGGTTTGGTGCCGCTGCTACCGGTTCCGGTGTGACCGCTGCAGCCGGTGAGCCCGAGGGCCACTACGGCGGCTACGACGGCCGTCCTCTTCCATCGGAACATCGTTGTCCTTCCATTCGGCCGGCCGTCGTCGGCCGGGCTCGCGGTGGAACCTAACACGAATTCCGACCGTCCACTAGGTTTTCGTTGACAACCGTGTCCCGGCTGTTACCGTCGGTCTCATGGCCACTGTCGGCAAGGCCCGGGGGACGTACGCGAAGAGCGCTGGACGTCGCGACGCCATTCTGCGCGCGAGCGTCCAGGTCTTCTCCGAGTCCGGCTTCCGGGGCGGCTCCATCCGGGAGATCGCGGATCGCGTCGGACTCAGCCAAGCCGGCCTGCTGCATCACTTCCCGACGAAGTACGGCCTGCTGCTCGACGTGCTCACACAGCGTGACGAGCTCGCCCGCGACCGCATGGGCGATGCGGAGGCGCTCAGCCTGCCGACCGGCATCGCGCTGATCCGGGGCATGGTGGAGTTGGCGGATTTCAACGCGACGACGCCGGGCATGGTCGCCCTGTTCTCGGTGCTGTCCGGCGAGGCCACCGCTCCGGAGCATCCGGCCAACGGGTATTTCCGTGATCGCTACGCCTACGTCGTCGGGCTGCTCACCGATGCCTTCGCGCTCGCCGGACACTCGGGCGACCTGAAGCCCGACGTCGATCCGGCCGCCGCGGCCAGAACCGTGGTGGCGCTGTTCGACGGCCTGCAGATCCAGTGGCTGTACGAGGACTGCGACCTCGACATGGCCGCCGACCTGCGACGCTACGTGCAATCGCTCCTCACCATCGAACTCTGAATGCGCGTGCTGTGAGTGGCGCATCGGCCGACTCCGTGAATGGACGTACCGTCTTCCCATGACGATGACCGGTAAGCCGCGCGGGGAATACGCGAAGTCGGCGGCTCGTCGAGCAGAGATCTTGCATGCGAGCGTGCAAGTGTTTGCAGAATCCGGCTTCCGCGGCGGATCGATCCGCGAGATCGCCGAACGCGTGGGGATCAGTCAGGCAGGACTGCTGCACCACTTCGCCAGCAAGCACGAGCTGCTCGAGAACGTCCTCATGACGCGCGACGAGCTCTCCAGGACCCGGCTGGGCTGGAACGGTCCCGACGCGCCGACCGGCCTCGACCTGATCAGAGGGCTCGTCGAACTCACCGAGTACAACTCGACGACCCCCGGCCTCGTGAGTCTGTTCGCGGTGCTGTCCGGTGAGGCCACTGCGCCAGAACATCCGGCGCACGACTACTTCCGTGCCAGATATCTCGACGTCGTCCGGACCATGACCGAGGCGTTCACGCTCGCGAAGGAACGAGGCGAAGTGCGGCCGGAGGTCGATCCGGCCGCCGCCGCGCGCACACTGATCGCCATCTCCGACGGCCTCCAGGTCCAGTGGCTGTACGAGGACTTCGCGCTCGACATGGCCGGCGATATGCGCAAATACGTCGAGGGACTCATCACCGTCCCGTTCTGAGTGCCCGCACGCACCTCGCTGCGGCGGCCGCTGCTCGGTCGGATCAGCGCCGGTCGAGCCAGGTCGA
The DNA here is from genome assembly GCA_963716965.1 of uncultured Actinomycetota bacterium. Taxonomy (GTDB): domain Bacteria; phylum Actinomycetota; class Actinomycetes; order Actinomycetales; family Microbacteriaceae; genus Amnibacterium. The sequence continues at coordinate 130,802 of CAVQUZ010000005.1, forward strand.
GGGATCGGGCACCAGCGCCTCGAGCGCCGGCCACACCTCGTCGGGGATCTCGAGCGATGCGACGTGCTCCGTCTCGGCCACCCGCGCTGGGGCCGAGACGCCCACGATCGTCGAGTCGACCAGGGCGCTGCGCAGGGAGAACTGCAGCGCTGCCGCGGCGAGTGGCACCCCGAACCGGTCGCAGACCGCCTGCATCCCGACGGCCGCCTCGACCGCATCCACGGCGCCCATGCCGTACGCGTATCTCGGTTGCGCGATCGGACCCCGCGACAGGATGCCGCCGCCATAGGGTGCCGCGTTCAGGACACCGATGCCGCGCTCGCGCGCCGACTCGAACAACGGTGTGGCCGAGCGGTCGAGCAGGGTGAAGCGGTTGTGGCTCAGCACGACATCGAAGACACCGGTGTCGAGGTATCGCTGCATCAGCGGGATCGGGCCGCCCGCGACGCCGATCGCGTCGACGAGGCCGCGCTCCTTCAGATCGACGAGTGCGCGCACGGGTCCGCCAGGCGCGATCCCGTCCTCGAAGGCGATGCGCTCGGGATCGTGCAGATGCAGCAGTGGCACACGGTCGATGCCGAGTCGCTCGAGGCTCTCCTCGAGCGACTCGCGGACGCGGTCGCCCGAGAAGTCCGTGCTGCCCGCGAGCGGGTCGACCTTCGTGGCGAGCACGACGTCGGCAGGCAGACCGCCGGCGGCGGCGAGCGCGGCGCCGATTCGGAGCTCGGACTCGCCGTGCGCGCCGTACCCGTTGGACGTGTCGATGAAGCGGATTCCGCTGCGCAGCATCGCGGCCACGGTCTCGACCGCGCGTTCCTCGCCGACGTCGTAGCCGTAGAGCATCGCCATGCCCGCGAGCGGACTCGTGCCGAATCCGACCGGCGTGACGGCGATGCCGGTACCGCCGAGCGGCCGGGGCGTCACTGCAGCGTGCCGAGGACGAAGACGATTCCGGCGACCGCGAACACGACGACGATCGTAGCGAGCGCCGCCGGCATGACCGCGTCGGGCAGGACGCGCCCGCCGGAGAGCAGCGTGTCCCTGGCGCGCCTGGCACGGGACGCCGAACCGATCCAGCAGCCGACCGCGACGACGAGGCCTGCCGCTCCGACCAGCAGCGACATGGGTCCGAGGACCTCCGGCAACAGGCGCAGGGCGACCAGACCGCCGGCGGCGAGGGAGAGCGATGTCCTTCGCCACGACAACTCGGTGCGTTCCGGTTGCAGGCCGGGGTCCCAGTGCGACGTCACCGGAGCAGGACCCCGATCAGCACGAGCAGCGCCACCAGCACCACGCCGCCCGCGAGCGGCGCCGCGATCCACGACCCGGGCAGTGGCCTGCCGTGGCGCATCGCCCGCTCGGTCGCGGCCCACCCCAGCCACCCCATCACGGGCACGAGGAGACCGAGCACGAGCAGCAGGAGCGACGCCGCGAGCCGGAATCCCGGCTGCACGGGCAGGGCGAGGGCCTCGAGCGCGACGCCGGCCGCGATCAGCGCGAGGCCCGTCCGGATCCAGGCGAGGAACGTGCGCTCGTTCGCCAGGGTGAACCGGGGGTCGGGTTCGTCGCCCGTGCCGTAGACGGACGCAGGGAACCGCCGCTGCACGCTCCCGCTCATAAGGCGACTGTACGGAATCCGCGATTCACCCGGCGCGGTCGATCAGGTCGCGCTCGAGGCCGTATCCGTCCGGGTCGTAGGCGGCCGGCGCGTCGAACCGCATGGCGCCCTTCGGGCTGCCCTCGGTGCTCGGCCAGCCGACGTCGCCGTTCGTGACGAACCGGACCCATGCCGCGTGCATCGCGTCGGCGAGCGGTTGCGGTGGCAGCTCACCGAGCACCTCCGTCACACCGTCGGCGCCGAGCAGGTCCCAGGCGAACGGGATCTCGAGGCAATGCGCGGCTGTGCCGAGGACCGGTGAGACCCAGCGGAAGTCGTACCGCCAGGTGACGGCTGCTGCGCCGCCGGTCGAGCGTGCATCGGCGTACCGCAACTCGGGGATGCGGAAGCCGCCCAAGCTGATCGGTGCACTCCCCGCGAAGCGGCTGCCGATCCGGTCGATGTCGGCCGCGAAGGCGTCGAGGCTCGCGTCACCGGCCCCGGCCGCGCGCAGTGCGTCGACGACGTGCGCCTGCGGCGTCGGCGTCGGGAAGGCGAACTCGTGTGCCGTCGTACCGATGAGCAACGGGACAGGGGAGTCGTCGTCGGCGAACCGGTCGAGCAGGTCGGGGATGCTTGTGCCGTCGATGACCGGGCAGAACGGCAGCTTGAGGAACTGGTGCGTGCGCTCGAGTGCGGCCTGAACGACGGCCGCGGGACCGAGGGTTGCGAGATCGTCGAAGGCGTCGCCGAGCTCGCGCTCCCTCGTGGCCAATTCCATCGGATCGATGGTCCGCCAGCCCTCGAGCGTGTTCTCGATGCCGAGCAGAGCCGCGAACCGCTCCGCGACCGCGGCGGCTTCCGCCGGCGTCGTGACCAGCAGCGGCGCCGACTCGGCGATCGCGCCGTGGATGAGACCCTGAGCGGCAGGCGCGGCGAGCAGGGTGAGGACGTTGCCGCCGCCCGCCGACTGACCGGCGACCGTGACGCGACCGGGGTCGCCGCCGAACCCGCGGATGTTGTCGCGGACCCACTCCAGCGCGGCGATCTGGTCCAGCAGGCCCCGGTTGGCCGGTGCCCCGGGGATCAGTCCCCAGCCGTCGAAACCGAGGCGGTAGGAGAGGACCACCACGACGACGCCGTCGCGGTTGAAGGCCGCGACGTCGTACCAGGGGCTTGCGGGCGACCCCGCGATCCAGCCGCCGCCGTGCGTCCAGACGAGGACGGGCAGCAGCGCGTCGGGGTCGCCGGGGGACGGCGTGAAGACGTTCACATTCAGCGTCTCGTCGCCCGGGATCGACGGTTCCGGGATGGTCGTGACCGTGCCGAACGGGATGCGCTGCGGCGTCGCGCCGAACGCGGTCGCCTGGCGCACGCCCTCCCATGGCGCGGCGGGCACCGGCGCGGCGAACCGGCGCTCGCCGACCGGCGCGGCCGCGAACGGGATGCCGAGGAACGCGGCCGATCCGGGCCGGTGCAGGCCCGCCACGACGCCCGCGGCGGTCCGCACCTGCGGCTGGTCCTCGATCGATGCCATCGCTGTCCTCCGATGTGGAATGTCGTTCCAGCATGTCACCTCGATCAGGACGCTCGGGTCGCGCCCTTCGCGGCGTCTGCCACCATGGGCCGGTGGCAACGGTGTGGGTGGTCGGATCGCTGAACGTGGACCTGTCCGTCGAAGTCGCCCATCATCCGGCCCCGGGCGAGACGGTGCTGGGCGGACCCGTCGTGACCGCGTTCGGGGGCAAGGGCGCGAACCAGGCCGTCGCGGCCGCGCGCGCCGGTGCGCACGTGCGGATGCTCGGCCGGGTCGGCGACGACGCGGAGGGCCGCGACTACGTCAGGCGGCTGCGCGCGTTCGGCATCGACGCGACCGGCATCGGTACGGACTCGGGTGTCCCGACCGGCCGCGCGCTCATCGCCGTCGCCGACGGGGGTGAGAACACGATCATCGTGTCGCCGGGGGCGAACGCGGCGGTCGACGCATCCGACCTGAGACCGCTCGAGGAGGTACGGGCAGGCGACGTCGTCGTCGTCCAGGCGGAGATCCCCGCCCCCACCATCGACGCCGCGGTCGCGGCCGTGCGCGCGGTCGGCGCCAGGGTGGTGCTGAACCTCGCGCCGATGCAGGCGGTCGCGCAGGCGACGCTCGACGCAGCGGATCCACTGGTCGTCAACGACAGCGAGTCGGCACAACTCGAGGCGCTGCATCTCACGGCGCACACCGTACTGGTGACGCACGGGGCGGAGGGCGCCGAGTGGGACGGCGTGCACGTCCTTGCGACGCGCGCCGACCGTGTCGTCGACACGACCGGCGCGGGCGACACCTATGTCGGCGCGCTCGCGGCGGCGCTCGCCGACGGCGCGGATCGCGCCGACGCGATGCGGCGCGCGGCCGACGCCGCGTCGGTGAGCGTCGGCTGGGCGGGCGCGCAGCCGCAGCTGCACGGGGTCACGCTGCGCTGACCCCGTTCCGCACCGGCTGTCGGTGCCCGGGTGGAACATGCGTCTGACGAGGCGTGTTGTATCACGTGGGGCGATCAGCGGCATGAGGAGGAAGCGATGAAGGGCGATCGAGTCGAGGTCGTCGTCGATGTGGGCGACGGCACGAAGACGTATGAAGTGACGGCGACGCGTGCGGGTAGGCGCGTGGACGTCAGGACCGGCCGCGGCATGGTCGAGGTGGTCGAGGTGACGCGCGGCGGCACGGCGGTGCGGACGGCCAGGTTCATGGCGCAGCGCGTGGTGGCCATGGTCGAGCACCCGGCGTCGGACGAGGCGACGAGCGAGGAACTGGTCACGCTGCATCGCGCGGCCTGACCCGGGCGGGCGCGGACAGCGGGCTGCCCCGCGGTCCTCAGAGGGTCGCGCGGATGTCCCGCTCGCGGATCGACTTCAGGACGAGGGCGGTCCGCAGTGCCGCGTCGGCGGCTTCCGCCCCCTTGTCCTCGTCGGAGTCGGGGAATCCTGCCCGGTCGACGCCCTGCTGCTCGGTGTCGAGGGTCAGCACGCCGAATCCCACCGGCTTGCCGGTCGACAGCGCGACCTGCGTGAGGCCGGTCGTCGCCGCGTCGGCGACGAACTCGAAGTGCGGTGTGCCCCCGCGGATGATCACGCCGAGCGCGACGACCGCGTCCGCGCCCGCCTCGAGCGCGGCCTGCGCGACGACCGGCAGCTCGAAGCTGCCGGGCACCTCGAACTCGGTGACGGTGGCGTTCGCCGCGTGCAGGGCGCGCAGCGCGCCCTGCCGCAGCCCTTCCGCGATCGTCGGGTGCCAGGTGCCCCGCACGATCGCCACGTGCAACCCGGTCGCGTCGACCGGGTGCAGGTCGGGGCTGCCGTCGACGCTCATCGTGTGCCCTCCGGCGTCGCCAGTGCGTGCAGGTCCGCGTCGATCACGTGGCCCATTCTCGACCGTTTCGCCGCGAGGTAGCCCTCGTTCGCCGGCCCGACGCCGACGATCAGCGGCTCGCGCCTGGCGATCCGGATCCCGTGCGCCGTCAGCTGCGCGACCTTGTCCGGGTTGTTGGTGAGCAGCCGGATGTCGTCGACGCCGAGGTCCCGCAGGATCACGGCCGCGGCGATGTACTCGCGGGCGTCCGCGGGCAGCCCGAGCGCGAGATTCGCGTCGAGCGTGTCGAGGCCCTGCTCCTGCAGCCGGTACGCCCGCAGCTTGTTCGTCAGTCCGATGCCCCTGCCCTCGTGCCCGCGCAGGTAGACGACGACGCCGCCTTCGACGGCGATCGCGTCGAGCGCCGCGTCGAGTTGCGGACCGCACTCGCACTTCAGCGAACCGAACGCCTCGCCGGTCAGGCACTCGGAGTGGATGCGGACCAGGGCACCCGCGCCCGGATTCCCCGAGATGAGCGCGACGTGCTCGTCGCCGGTCTGCGCATCCCGGTAGGCGCGCACGCGGAAGTCGCCGTGCACGGTCGGCAACATCGTCTCGACCTCGAACCGGATCCGCGGTGGCGGAGGCGGTGACGCGAGGCCTGCCGCCTCGCAGGCCTGCGGGTTCGCCGCGAGGTGCGCGACGATCGATGCGACGGTGGTGACCGGCACGTCGTCCCGGTCGCCGAGTGCGAGCAGGTCGGGCAGCCGCATCATCGTGCCGTCGGGGTTCATCAACTCGGCGATGGCGGCGACCGGCGTCAGGCCCGCGAGCCGCAGCAGGTCGACGGCCGCCTCGGTGTGCCCGCCGCGCTCGCGCACGCCGCCGTCGACCGCGCGGAGCGGCAGGACGTGACCCGGCCGCATGAGGTCGGCCGGCGCGGACGTCGGCGAGGCGAGAACGCGCAGCGTGTGGGCCCGGTCCTCGGCGCTGATGCCGGTCGTGAGCCGGTCCGAGGCGTCCACCGTCACCGTGTAGGCGGTACCGCGCGGGTCCTGGTTCTCGCGGACCATCGACGGCAGCTCGAGGCGGTCGGCGAAGGCGTTCGGCATCGGCGCGCAGATGAAGCCGGAGGAGTTCGCGAGGATCCAGGCGATGGTCGCCTGATCGGCGAACTGCGCCGCGAGGATCGCGTCGCCCTCGTTCTCCCTGTCGTCGTCGTCGGCCACGATCACCGGCCTGCCCGCGCGCAGCGCGTCGAGGACGGTTTCGATTTCGGACAGCGCCATCAGCGCACCTCCATTGGTACCGACGCCGGTGCGTCGGCAGGGTGTTCGTCCTCCGGCGCCATCGCGCCGGCGGGGTGTGCGGTCAGCGGCGCCATCGCGCCGACCGAGAGCATGCGGCGGACGTGGCGCGCGAGGATGTCGGACTCCAGATTGACCCGGGTGCCCGCTGCGGCCTGGCCGAGCGTCGTCGCGGAGAGGGTCTCGGGGATCAGGCTGACCTCGAACCAGTCGCCGGCGGTGTCCGCGCCGACGGCGGAGACCGTCAAGGAGACGCCGGCGACCGCGATCGATCCCTTGTCGACGACGAGTGGCGCGATGTCCGCCGGCATGCCGACGCGCACGACGCGCCAGGCGCCCTCGTCGCGCACCGCGAGCACGACTCCCACGCCGTCGACGTGACCCTGCACGATGTGGCCGCCCAGCCGGTCGCCGACCTGGGCCGCGCGCTCGAGGTTCACATCCGTGCCGGCGATCGCGTCGGCGAGGGCCGATACCGCGAGCGTCTGGCCCATCACATCGGCGGTGAACCAGTCGGCACCGCGGTCCACGACGGTGAGACACACACCCGAGACGGCGATCGAGTCGCCGTGCCGCGCGTCGGACGCGGCGATCGGGGCGTGCACCGTGACCTGTGCGCCGCCGTCTGCGCCGGTCGCCCACGACGCGACGCGGCCGCGTTCTTCGATGATGCCGGTGAACACGGGTCAGTCCTCCTTGGTGAGCGGGCGGGCGACGACGAGCAGGTCGTCGCCGAGTCGTTCGACGGCCCTGATCGTCATCCGCAGCCGGTCGGCGATCGTCGGGACGCCGATGTCGGTGAGCGCGAGCCCGGGTCCGCCGAGCAGGGTCGGCGCGAGGTAGACGAGCACCTCGTCCGCGAGGCCGGCGGCGAGCATCGCCGAGACGACGGTCGGGCCGCCCTCGACGAACACGCCCGTCGCGCCGGTGGCAGCGGCCGCCTCGAGCGCGGCGGCGGGCGTGTGGGCCTCGACCGTGATCGCACGATGCGGATGCGCGGCGAGTGCCGCATCGGCCGGGATCGGCCTCCGGCCGACCACGACGGGCACGGGCTGATGCGGCAGGAGCGCTCCGTCGCCGTCCCTGGCGGTCAGCGCCGGGTCGTCGGCGATGACCGTGCCGATGCCGACGACGATCGCGCCGTGCGCGGCGCGGCGGCGGTGCACGTCGAGGCGCGCCGCCGCCCCGGTGATCCACTGGCTGGTGCCGTCAGCGGCCGCCGCTCGACCGTCCAGGCTCGAGGCCCACTTCACCGTGACCCATGGGCGACCGCGCCGCACGCTCGCGAGCCAGTGTTCGTTCAGGAGCTCGGACTCGTCGGCGCGGAGGCCCCGTTCGACCAGGACACCCGCAGCGGCGAGCCGCGCGGCGCCTCCGCCGGCGACCGGGTTCGGGTCGGCGATCGCGTACACGACGCGGTCGACGCCCGCGTCGATCAGCGCCTTCGCGCACGGACCCGTGCGGCCGGTGTGGTTGCACGGTTCGAGCGTGACGACGGCGGTCGCGCCCTGGGCGGCGCCCGCCGGCAGGGCGTCGAGCGCTGCGGCTTCGGCGTGCGGAGTACCCGCGCCCCGGTGCCAGCCCTCGGCCAGCACCCGTCCGTCGGGCGACAGGAGCACGGCGCCGACCTGCGGATTCGGGCCGCCGGCAGGGCCGCGGGCCGCGAGTTCGAGCGCCCGCCGCATGGCCGAGTCGACGGACACGGGCGCGGTCGAGGACAGCGTGGCCGTCTCGCCGTCTGTCTGCATCGTCCCGGAGCTCCTTCGCTCCGGGGTGCGTGAAGATCACGCCGCGGGGTCCGAGGAACCCGCCGTGCTTCTCCCATCCAGACTTTGACTGTCGGTACCGGAATTCCACCGGATCGGCCGGGCGAGCCGTCCCTCGTCGGAACGGACTCACGCGGTTCGCGGACTTTGACCGCCGGTTCGGAATTGCACCGACCCCGGAGCACGTGTGTGTGTTGCTTTTGTAGCACAACCGCATCTGCGGCCGGATATTCCTTCCCCGCGTGACCCAGGGCACCGGCGTCAGGCGCGGATGCTCCCGCGGGCCGGCGCGAGGTCGTCGAGCACGCCCGCGAGGCCCTCCGGCGCCGTCGCGGTACCCAGCAGGTCGTCGGCCGCGAGCCGGCTCAGCGCGGCGGACGTCTGGATTCCGTAGCCGCCCTGGCCGGCGAGCCAGAAGAATCCCGGGACCTCCGGGTCCCGCCCGACGACCGGCGCGGTGTCCGCACTCAGCGTGCGCAGACCCGTCCAGGCCCGGATCGGCTCGCCGAGGTCGAACGTCGTCGTCGCATCCACCCGCTCGATCGTGCGGCGGATGATCTCGTCGCGCGGCGTCGCGTCCAGGGGCTCGCTGGCCTCGTCCTCCATGCACGAGGCGAGCACGGCGTCACCGCGCGGCCGGAAGTAGATGGTGTCGTGCGCGTCGCCCGCCATCGGCCACCCCGGATCGACCCGGGTTCCGCGGGTGGGCGCGACGACGACCGTGCGCCGCAGGGGCGCGAGCCCGGCCGGGCGGGCGCCGAACAGGGCGGCGACGCGGTCGGCCCATGCGCCGGCCGCGTCCACGACCACGGGCGCCGTCACGCCACCGTCGTCGGCGACCAGGGTCCAGGTGTCCCCGATCCGGCTCGCGCTCCGGACGCGTGCGCCCGTGCGGACGATCGCACCGGCCGCCACGGCTCGGCTCCGGTACCACTCCAGCAGCGTCGGCACCCGCACCTCGACCGCGCCCTCGTCGATCGCGGCGGCGCGGATCCGATCGCGGCGCAGCGCCGGCAGCAGTGCGACGGCCTCATCCGGCGTGAGCGGGCGCAACCCGGGGATCTCGATGATGAGCCGATCGATCGAGTCGTCCGCCTCCGTGCCGAACCAGAGCAGTGGGCGGGGCATCAGGATCGGCCCGACGTCCGCCTGGACCTCGCGCTCCACGATCGGGATGGACGCGAGCGTGAGCCGGCGGACGGGGTCCGGCCCGTAGGTGGGCTGCATCTGCTCCGCCGAGCGACTCGACGTGTGATGGAACAGCAGCGGTTCGGCCTCGAGCACCACGACCCGGGCCGCGCGGCCCACGGCCGCCGCGAACGACAACCCGGCGATGCCGCCGCCGATGACCGCGATGTCGGCCGTGGTGCCCGTCTCGTCCATGCTCCAGGTCTACGCGAGACCGGATTTCACGCGTGTGTCACGCGAACCGGAGCGCGGGACGCTCAGGCGCGGGGGAGCAGCCCGACCTTCTCGTAGACGGCGGCGAGCTTGGGCGCCGCCACCGACTCCGCGCGGTCCGCCGCAGCGGCGAGGATGCGGTCGAGTTCGGCCGGGTCGTCGAGCAGCTCGAGGGTGCGGGCGCGCACGGGCTCGAAGACGGCGACGACCGCGTCGGCCACCGCCTTCTTCAGATCGCCGTAGCCGCGGCCCGCGAACTCCGTCTCGAGCGCGGTGATGGACGACCCGCCGAAGGACGACAGGATCGCGAGCAGGTTCGAGACCCCCGGCTTCGCCTCGCGGTCGAAGGTGATCTCGCGGCCGGCGTCGGTCACCGCGCTGCGGATCTTCTTCGCGGTGACCGACGGGGGATCGAGCAGCCACACGACACCGGACTCGCTCGTCGCCGACTTGCTCATCTTCGAGGTCGGGTTCTGCAGGTCGTAGATGCGGGCGGCCTCGGCCGGGATCATCGCCTCCGGCACGACGAAGGTCGTGCCGAACCGGCTGTTGAAGCGGTTCGCGAGGTCACGTGTGAGCTCCACGTGCTGGCGCTGGTCGTCGCCCACCGGCACGACCTCGGCGTCGTACAGCAGGATGTCGGCCGCCATCAGGACCGGATAGGTGAAGAGGCCGACGCCGGCCGCATCCGTGCCCTGCTTCGCAGCCTTGTCCTTGAACTGTGTCATCCGGCTCGCCTCGCCGAAGCCGGTGATGGTGTTGAGGATCCACGCGAGCTGGGTGTGCGCCGGCACGTGCGACTGCACGAACAGGGTGGAGCGGGTCGGGTCGATGCCGGCGGCGATGTACTGCGCGGCCGTCTGCCGGATCTGCTGTCGCAGTGCGGCCGGGTCCTGCGGCACGGTGAGCGCGTGCAGATCGACGACGCAGAAGATCGCGTCGAACCGGTCTTGGAGCGCGACCCACTGCTGCAGCGCGCCCACGTAGTTGCCGATGTGCAGCGAGTCGGCCGACGGCTGCATACCGGAGAAGAGGCGGGGCTTGTCGGTCATGTGGTGCTCTCGGTTCCTGCCGTGGATTCGAACCGGCTCGGGTTGATCCGGTAGTCGACGACGACGGGCGCGTGGTCGCTCCAGCGCGCGGCGTAGGTGGCCGCACGGTCCACCACGGCGGACTCGACGCGGGCCGCGAGTGCGGGGGTGGCGAGTTGGTGGTCGATGCGCCAGCCGGTGTCGGTGTCGAACGCCTGGCCGCGCCACGTCCACCACGTGTACGGACCGTCCGTCTCACCCGCCGTCTTCCGCAGCACGTCGACCCAGCCGAGGCCGCCACCGGCGTTGTAGTCGTCGGCGCCCTCCGCCCCGACCAGCCGGTCGTACCAGGCACGCTCCTCCGGCAGGAATCCGGCCCGCTTCACGTTGCCGCGCCAGTTGCGGATGTCGACGGTGCGGTGCGCGACGTTGAGGTCGCCGACCACGACCGCCAGGGGCGACTCGTCTCCCAGCACCCGCATCCGCGACTCGATCGCATCGAGGAAGCGGAACTTCTGCTCCTGCTTCGGGGTGCCGGCCTCGCCCGAATGGATGTACGCCGACACGACGGTCAGCAGCTCGCTCCCGACGCGGTAGTCGGCCTCGAGCCAGCGGCCCGCGGTGTCGAAGTCGTCGTCGCCGATCGTGACGCGGTGGATCTCCGCCGTGCTGCGTGAGGCGAGCGCGACGCCGGCCCTGCCCTTCGCGGTCGCGACGTCGTGCAGCACGTTCCACTCCTGCCCGAGCAACGCCTCGAGGTCGGCGGTCTCGGCGCGGACCTCCTGGAGCGCCAGGATGTCGATGTCGCGCTCGGCGAGCCAGTCGCCCATGCCCCGCCGGAACGCGGCGCGGACTCCGTTCACATTCGCCGTGGCGACGCGGATGATGCCGTCGCGTGCCATGTGCACGACACTACCGAACGGCCCCGACGGCCCCGGGCGTGCTCGATTCCCACCGTCACACGCACGGCCGGGGTGGTTCCCGGTGTGATGATTGCCTGGCCGTGACGCGACGAAGAACGCCGCGTGGAGGGGGTCAGGATGCAACTGCTCGATCTGACGTCGGGGCCGCTGCTCGAATACCGCGAAGGCTGGGCGCTGCAGCGCCGCATTCACGCCGAGGTCGTAGCGGGGACGCGCGAGGACACGCTGATCCTCTGCGAACACGAACCGGTCTTCACCGCCGGTACCCGCACGAGCGACGACGAACGCCCGACCGACGGCACGCCTGTCGTGGATGTGGATCGCGGCGGCAAGCTCACCTGGCACGGTCCCGGCCAGCTGACCGGCTACCCGATCATGCACGTGCCGATGCGGGCGACCGAGCCCCGGCCCGACTCGGTCGGGTTCGTGCGACGCATCGAGACCATGCTCGTCGACCTGGTCGCGGCGTTCGGGGTCCACGGCGAGCGCGTCGAGGGCCGCTCGGGCGTCTGGGTGGACGAAGGCCCGAGCATGGCGAAGGTCGCGGCGATCGGCATGCGTATCGACCACGACGTCGCGATGCACGGCTTCGCGATCAACTGCGGCAACGATCTCTCGCCCTTCGGCCGGATCGTGCCGTGCGGCATCCGGGACGCCGGTGTCACGACACTGACCCGTGCATCCGGCCGGCCCGTCACCCCGCAGGACGTCGCGCCCCTCGTGCTACCCGCCCTGCTCGCCGTGCTCACCCCGGCGGTCGCCGCGTGACCGCCACCGCACTGCCTGCGACCGGCCTGGCGCCGGAGCGGAAGTTGTTGCGCATCGAGACGCGCAACTCCGCCGTGCCGATCGAGCACAAGCCGTCGTGGATCAAGACCACCGCGAAGCAGGGTGCGCAGTACCAGGAACTCCACCACCTGGTGAAGGACGAGGGTCTGCACACGGTCTGCCAGGAGGCCGGCTGCCCAAACATCTACGAGTGCTGGGAGGACCGCGAGGCGACGTTCCTCATCGGCGGCTCGCAGTGCACCAGACGATGCGACTTCTGTCAGATCGACACCGGCAAGCCGGCGGATTTCGACCGCGACGAGCCCCGCCGCGTCGCCGAGTCCGTCGCCCGGATGGCGCTGCGGTACGCGACCGTGACGGGCGTCGCCCGCGACGATCTGCCCGACGAGGGCGCGTGGCTGCATGCCGAAACGGTCCGAGCGATCCACGCGGCCAACCCCGGCACGGGCGTCGAGATCCTCGCCACGGACTTCTCGGGGAACCCCGACCTGCTCGGCGAGGTGTTCTCGTCGCGCCCGGAGGTGTTCGCGCACAACGTCGAGACGGTCCCGCGCCTGTTCAAGCGCATCCGGCCGGCGTTCCGGTACGAGCGGAGCCTCGGCGTGCTGACCCAGGCGCGCGACGCGGGTCTCGTGACGAAGTCGAACCTGATCCTCGGGATGGGGGAGGAGCCGCACGAGGTCCTGCAGGCGATGGCCGACCTGCACGCCGCCGGCACCGACATCCTGACCGTGACGCAGTACCTGCGGCCGACGCCGCGCCACCTGCCGGTCGCGCGCTGGATCACGCCGGCCGAGTTCGCGGATTACAAGGAGGCGGCGGCCGAGATCGGATTCTCGGGCGTGCTCGCCGGCCCGCTCGTGCGGTCGTCGTACCGAGCAGGACGCCTGTGGGCGCAGACGATGCTGGCCACGGGGCGGACGATCCCCGAGGCGCTCGCGCATCTCGCCGACGGGGGATTCGCGCAGGCCGTCTGACCGGCGGCCCGGCCGCCCGAATCCCCGTATTCTCGGGCATGTCGGCGCCATACACTGGGCGAGGCGTGTGCGACAGCAAGGAGGCAGCCGCGATGGATCTCGAAGGTGTTGGAGTGGGTCGGGCGGTCGCCGTCGGACCGGTGCGGCGGATGCCGGATCCGTTGCCGGAGCCGCCGGAGCACGCGACGGTGGAGGACGCGCCGCGCGAGATCGATCGCACGAAGAGCGCGCTGCAACAGGTCGCCGCCGAATTGACCGAGCGCGGTCACCGCGCCGGCGGCGACGCCCAGCAGGTGCTCGAGGCGCAGGCCCTCATGGCCGAAGACCCCACGTTGCTCGACGACGTCGTGGCCCGCATCGAGAGCGGCAAGACCGGCGAGCGCGCGGTGTACGAGGCGTTCCTGGCGTTCCAGGTCATGCTCGTCGGTATGGGCGGCTACATGGCCGAACGCGCCACCGACCTCGGCGACGTCGCTCAGCGCATCATCGCGCGCCTGACCGGAGTGCCGGCGCCCGGCGTCCCGGAGAGCGACATCCCCTTCGTGCTCGTCGCCAGAGACCTCGCACCGGCCGACACCGCGCTGCTCGACCTGAACAAGGTGCTCGCACTCATCACGCGAGACGGCGGGCCGACCTCGCACACGGCGATCCTCGCGCGCGCGAAGTCGATTCCGGCCGTCGTCGGTGTCACGGGGGCCGAGAACCTGACCGACGGGCAGGTGGTGATCGCCGACGCGGCCTCCGGCAGGATCCAGGTCGACCCGTCCGACGAGGCCGTCGCCGATGCGAAGGACCGGATCGCGAAGCGCGCGGCGCTCGTGAACGCGCCGATCACGCCGGGTGCGCTCGCCGACGGCACGAAGGTGCAGCTGCTCGCGAATCTCGGCAACGCGAAGGACGCGGCTGGCGCGGTCGCCCTCGGCGCCGAGGGCGTCGGCCTGTTCCGCACCGAGTTCCTCTTCCTCGACTCGAAGTCGGCACCGACCCTGTCGGAGCAGAAGGAGCAGTACATCGCGCTGCTCTCCGCGTTCCCGGGCAAGAAGGTCGTCGTGCGGGCGCTCGATGCCGGCGCCGACAAGCCGCTCGCCTTCCTGAACGACACCGAGGAGGAGAACCCAGCGCTCGGGCTGCGCGGCCTCCGCGTGCTCCGCGAGCACGAGGACATCCTGCGTGAGCAGCTGACGGCGCTGGCCGAGGCGGATGCGGTGACCGATGCGGATCTGTGGGTCATGGCGCCGATGGTCTCCGAACCCGAGGAGAGTGCGTACTTCACCGCGCTCGCGAAAGAGCTCGGCATCACGACCGCCGGCGTGATGGTCGAGGTGCCCTCGTCGGCGCTGCTCGCCTCGCAGGTCCTCGAATCGGCCGATTTCGTGTCCATCGGCACGAACGACCTCACGCAGTACACGCTCGCCGCCGACCGGCTGCTCGGCACCGTGGCGCACTTCCAGGACCCGTGGCACCCGGCCGTCCTCCGGCTCATCGCCGAGGTCGGCAAAGCGGGTGCGGCGGTGCACAAGGGCGTCGGCATCTGCGGCGAAGCCGCCGCGGACCCGGCACTCGCGGTCGTGCTGATCGGACTCGGCGCGACGAGTCTGTCGATGACTCCGTCGGCGCTGGCGGACGTGCGCGCCGAGCTGCTCACGGTGACCATGGACGAGGCGAAGCGCCGGGCCGCTGCCGCTCTCGCCGCCTCGAGCGCCTCGGCCGCCCGCGCCGCGGCGACGCCGCAGCCGGCGACCGCCTGACCAGCCGCCTGAAGCGATTCAGGATTTCGGGACTCGCACCGCCCGGGGGCACCGGAATCGCCTGAGTCGCTCCGCACCTCCTCGAATGCTCCAGGGCCGGGAACGGGCGGCTGTCCGGACTATGAAGGTGATAACGACGCCCCGGCCCGCGCGCGGGTGGGCTCGGTGTCTCGCACACTGTCCGGGTGAGACACGGCTTTCGCGAGCATCCGGTCGTCACCGTGCTCGCGGCGGTCGCGGTGGCGCTGGTGCTGGTCGGGGCCGTGTGGTCGCTCGTCGGACTCCCCGGATCCGCGGCGGCGAAGTCGGTCGACGTCACGGGCACGCGCGACGTCCGGGTCGCGTTCATCGGCGACTCGTACACCGTGGGCCGTGGTGCGACCGAGCCGAGGGACGGATGGGCGTCCAAGGTGTCCGCCGCCGAGAACTGGCAGGAGATCAACTTCGGGATCAGCGGCAGCGGCTACGACCGCACCGGCACGCGCCTGGGCGCGACGACCTATCTCGGACGCGTTCCCGAGGTAGCCGAGCTCGACCCACGGATCGTCGTGGTCTCCGGCGGCTACAACGACGTGCATCACGACGACCACGCCGAGCGCGGACCCGTGCAGAACGTCTACTCCGCGGTGCGGTCGGCGCTCCCGAACGCCGAGATCGTCGCGATCGGCCCCTTCTGGCCGCACCGCCGGGTGCCGGCCGCGGTCACGGTCCTCGACGCGGCGGTGCGCGCCGAGGCGGTGCGGGTCCATGCGTTCTACATCTCGGCGCTCGACCCGAATCCGCTCGCGGATCCGGCGACGGTGTCGGCCGACCACATCCATCCGAGCGATGCCGGGCACGCCGCCATCGCGGCGATGGTGGTGAAGGCGCTGGCCGCCTGCCGGGTCGCGCGCACCCCCGACTGCCCCTGACCCGTGTAGGCATCACCGCGCGGTGTAGGCGCAGAGGCGGCGGATCCACCTACGCCGCGCGGCGATGCCTACGGGGCGCGGTGTAGGCAGGTGGGTGGCGTGGTCAGGCGCGGCCGCGCAGGGTGGCCTGCTTGACCTCCGAGATCGCCTTCGTGATCTGGATGCCGCGTGGGCACGCCTCGGTGCAGTTGAAGGTCGTGCGGCAGCGCCACACGCCCTCCTTGTCGTTCAGGATGTCGAGGCGCACGGAGGCGGCCTCGTCGCGGCTGTCGAAGATGAAGCGGTGGGCGTTCACGATCGCGGCGGGTCCGAAGTACTGACCGTCGGTCCAGAACACCGGGCACGACGACGTGCATGCCGCGCAGAGGATGCACTTCGTCGTGTCGTCGAACCGCTCGCGCTGCTCGGAGCTCTGCAGCCGCTCGCGCTCCGGGGCCGGTCCCGCGACGAGGAACGGCTGGACCTGCCGGAACGACTCGAAGAACGGCTCCATGTCGACGATCAGGTCCTTCTCGAGTGGAAGTCCCTTGATCGCCTCGACGTAGATGGGCTTGGTGACGTCGAGGTCCTTGACCAGCGTCTTGCAGGCGAGCCGGTTGCGGCCGTTGATGCGCATCGCGTCCGACCCGCACACGCCGTGCGCGCACGAACGGCGGAAGGTCAGCGAACCGTCCTGGTTCCACTTGATGGAGTGCAGCGCGTCGAGGATGCGGTCCGTCGGCAGCACGTCCACGTCGTAGTCGCGCCAGTACGGCTCGGTGTCCTTGTCCGGGTCGAAGCGGCGGATGATCAGCGTGATCGTCGTGAAGCCCGGCGCAGGGCGTCGCTTCACGGCCGTGCTCGTGGTGGGTGCGTCGACGGTGAGGGTCACAGACGGTCCTTTCCCGAGTTCGGGCTCTGCTGCCGCCGGCCTGTCCGGGCGGTGTGCGTGAGGCCGTGGTTCATCAGTACTTGCGCTCCATCGGCTGGTAGCGCGTCATGCGGACGGGTTTCCAGTCGAGCTTGATGTGGTCGGCGGCGTCCGCCGAGCCCGCATCGCCCGTCAGGTAGGCCATCGTGTGCTTCATGTACTCGGTGTCGTCGCGCTTCGGGTAGTCGTCCCGCTGGTGACCGCCGCGGCTCTCCTTGCGGTTCCGCGCCGAATAGACCACGACCTCGGCGATGTCGAGCAGGAAGCCGAGCTCGATCGCCTCGAGCAGGTCGGTGTTGTAGCGGCGGCCGCGGTCCTGGATGCCGATCTTGAGGTAGCGCTGGCGCAGTTCGTGGATCGTCTCGGTGACGCTCGCGAGCGAGGCGTCGGTGCGGAACACCTGGGCCGAGTCGTCCATGTGGTTCTGCAGCTCGGTCCGCAGCGCCGAGACGCGTTCCTCGCCGGCGGATGCGCGCAGCCGGTCGACCAGTTCGCGCACGTGCTTGGCCGGGTCGGGGGGCAGCGGCACGTACTCGGCGGTCGCGGCGTACGTCACCGCGTTGTTGCCGGCACGCTTGCCGAACACGTTGATGTCGAGCAGCGAGTTCGTGCCCAGCCGGTTCGACCCGTGCACCGACACGCACGCGCACTCGCCCGCGGCGTACAGCCCGGGCACCACGGTGTCGTTGTCCGCGAGCACCTCGGCGTTGTTGTTCGTCGGGATGCCGCCCATCGCGTAGTGCGCGGTGGGCATGACGGGCACCGGCTCGACGACGGGGTCGACGCCGAGGTAGGTACGCGCGAACTCGGTGATGTCCGGCAGCTTCGTCTCGAGCACCTCGGCGCCGAGGTGGGTGCAGTCGAGCAGCACGTAGTCCTTCAGCGGACCGGCGCCGCGTCCCTCCGCCACCTCGGTCTTCATGCACCGGGACACGATGTCGCGTGGGGCGAGGTCCTTGATGGTCGGCGCGTACCGCTCCATGAACCGTTCGCCGTTGCCGTTGCGCAGGATCGCGCCCTCACCACGCGCACCCTCGGTGAGCAGGATGCCGAGCTTCGCGAGACCGGTCGGATGGAACTGGAAGAACTCCATGTCCTCGAGCGGCAGGCCCTTGCGCCAGATGATCCCGACGCCGTCGCCCGTGAGCGTGTGCGCGTTCGAGGTCGTCTTGTAGATCTTGCCGAACCCGCCGGTCGCGAAGACGATCGACTTGCCCTGGAAGACGTGGATGTCCCCGGTCGCCAGCTCGTAGGCCACGATGCCGGACGGCCGGCGCTCGGTCCTCCTGCCGATCTTGACCTCGGTCATGACCAGGTCGAGCGCGTAGAACTCGTTGAAGAACTCGATGCCGAACTTGACGCAGTTCTGGTAGAGCGTCTGCAGGATCATGTGTCCGGTGCGGTCGGCGGCGTAGCAGGCGCGGCGCACGGGGCTCTTGCCGTGGTCGGCGGTGTGACCGCCGAACCGGCGCTGGTCGATCTTGCCCTCGGGCGTGCGGTTGAACGGCAGGCCCATGTTCTCGAGGTCGATGACCGCGTCGATCGCCTCCTTGGCCAGGATCTCGGCCGAATCCTGGTCGACGAGGTAGTCGCCGCCCTTGATCGTGTCGAAGGTGTGCCACTCCCAGCTGTCCTCTTCGACGTTCGCGAGCGCCGCGGCCATACCGCCCTGCGCGGCGCCGGTGTGGGAGCGGGTGGGGTAGAGCTTGGTGATGACCGCGGTCTTCGCCTTCGGGCCGGCCTCGATCGCCGCGCGCATGCCCGCACCACCGGCGCCGACGATGACGACCTCGTGCTGGTGGTAGTGGATGCCGTCGACCACGCGGGTCTCCTCCGTGCTGCTCACTTGTGGATCTCCGCGCAGATGGAGGGCAGCGTGCCCGCCGCGGCGTTCGCCGGGCAGGGGTCGAACGTGGTGACGACCAGCGTGCCGAGCACGAGCAGCGCGACCACGGCGATCCCGAGCAGAATCAGGAGGCACCGGCGCACCCGCGGGTTCGAGACGTAGTCGTTGGTGATGGTGCGCATGCCGTTCGAGCCGTGGATCAGCGCCAGCCAGAGCATGAGCAGGTCCCAGACCTGCCAGAACGGCGTCGCGTACTTGCCGGCGACGAAGGCGAAGTCGATCTGCCGCACCCCGTTGCCCGCGACGAGGTTGATGAAGAGGTGGCCGAAGATCAGCACCACGAGCACGACGCCCGAGGCGCGCATGTAGATCCACCCCCACTTCTCGAGGTTGAAGCGGCTCCGGGTCCGCGGCGCACCGCTGCGAGGGAAGTCGAGCAGGGTCACGACTGGAACTCCTGGATGATCGAGAGGATCTGGCGCGGCGCGAACCCGGCCATCAGGATCACCCACAGCACGATCACGCCCCAGAAGAATGCGCGCTGATGCTTCGTGGCGAAGCTCCAGAAGTCGATCAGGATGATGCGCAGCCCGTTGAACGCGTGATAGGCGATGCCGGCCACGAGTACGAGCTCGCCGAACCCCATGATCGGCTGCTTGTACGTGTCGATCACCGCGTTGTACGCCTGCGGCGAGAGCCGGACGAGTGCCGTGTCCATGATGTGGACGAGCAGGAAGAAGAAGATGGCGACGCCGGTGACGCGGTGCAGCACCCACGACCACATGCCCTCGTGCCCGCGGTAGAGCGTGCCGGACGGCCGCTTCAGCCCGCCTCGGGCGCGCTCCGTGGCGGTGCCGGCTCCGGCGCCACCGCCGGATCCCTGATCCAGTGACACCATCGCCACCCGTCTCTTTCGTATCGATGACCGGCTCCGATCCTACGTGAGCGTCGGGGACCGACCTGGCGCACCGGCTGTGGAACGAGCACCTGCCGCGGCCCGGACGGCCGGATAAGGTGTGCGGCATGTCTGAGGGAACGATCGTCTGGGCGGGCCGCGGTACCGAGCCCGAGGCCGTCGACCGCTTCTACAGCGTGATCCCCGCTGGTGGCATCGGCTCGCGCCTCTGGCCGCTGTCGAGAGCCGACACCCCGAAGTTCCTGCACGACCTCACGGGCTCGGGGCAGACGCTCCTTCGGGAGACCTGGGATCGGCTCGCGCCGATCGCGGGCGAGGACCGGGTCATGGTCGTGACCGGCCGGGCGCACCGCGCGGCGGTCGAGGCGCAGCTGCCGAGGCTCACGGACAAGAACGTCGTGCTCGAGAGCGAACCGAAGGACTCGTCGGCGGCGATCGGCCTCGCCGCGGCGATCCTCGAGCACCGCGAGCCGGGCGTCATCGTCGGCTCCTTCGCCGCGGATCACGTGATCGGCGACGTGCGGCGGTTCCGGCGCGCGGTCGTCGAGGCGATCGCGGTCGCCGACGCCGGCTACATCGCCACCATCGGCATCACACCGACCGAGCCCGCGATCGGATTCGGCTACATCCGCGGGGGCGAGCCGCTGACCGTCGCGGGCGCGCCCTCGGCCCAGCTGGTCGAGGCGTTCGTCGAGAAGCCCGACCTCGACACCGCCCGCACCTACTTCGAATCGGACCGGTACCTCTGGAACGCGGGCATGTTCATCGCCCGAGCCGATGTGCTGCTCGCGCAGATGGCGAAGTCGCAGCCCGAACTCGTCGAGGGCCTGCGCAGCCTGGCCGCCGCGTGGGACACGCCCGAGCGCGGACACGTCGTCGACCAGGTGTGGCCGTCCCTGGTCAAGGTGGCGATCGACTACTCGGTCGCGGAGCCCGCCGCCGCCGAGGGGCGCCTCGCGGTCATCGCCGGCGACTTCCCGTGGGACGACGTCGGCGACTTCGCCTCCATCGCGAAACTGCAGTCCGGCGGCCGCAAGAGCGACCTCGCGATCCTCGGGGCGCACGCCCGGGTGCTCGCGGATTCGTCGAGCGGCATCGTCGTGTCCGACAGCGACCGCCTCATCACCCTCATCGGCGTCGAGAACATCGTCGTGGTCGACACCGCCGACGCCCTGCTCGTCACCACCAGCGAGCACGCGCAGCGGGTGAAGAGCGTGGTGGACGCGCTGAAGCTCTCCGGGCGCAACGAAGTCCTCTAGCCGCGCGCCGACGCGCCGGCGTTGCACCGGACGCACGAAACCTGCGCGCTTCGTTTCGGTTCGGTTACCGCGCAATACCGGATCGGTAACCCTTCCCGTTCTGCCCCAGTTTCGGGGGGCGCGGGGCTCCGGCGGCCGCTACCGTAACCACAACCGCGCCCTGGCAACGATGCCGGGCACTCTCAGCACCATTCAGCAAGAGGTAACCGTGACCTTCTCCCTGCGCAAGACCCTGCTCGCGACGGCGACCGTCGCCGGCGTCGTGGGCCTGCTCGCCGGCTGTGGCAGCGCCCCGTCGACGACGAAGACGACCAAAGCGTCGTCGTATCTGCCGTGCGCCGTCTCCGACGTCAGTGGCTTCAACGACCACTCCTTCAACCAGCTCACGCTGGCGGGCGTCAAGCAGGCGGCCACCAAGCTCGGCGTGACGCCGAAGTCGGTCGAGTCGACGTCGTCGAACGACTACGCCGCGAACATCGCGAACCTGATCAGCCAGAAGTGCAACCTGATCGTGGTCCCCGGCTTCACGCTGCAGGACGCGATGGAGGCCGCCGCCAAGAAGAACCCGAAGATCGACTTCGTCTACATCGACGGCAACGGTCCCAAGGAGACCAACGTCAAGGACATCGTCTACGAGACCGATGAGGCCGCGTTCCTCGGCGGGTACGCCGCCGCCGCCTACTCCAAGACCGGCGTCGTCGGCACCTGGGGCGGCCTCGCGATCCCTTCGGTGACCATCTACATGGACGGCATCGCCGACGGCGTCGCGTACTACAACCAGCAGAAGGGCAAGCACGTCAAGCTGCTCGGCTGGGACGAGGCGACCCAGAAGGGCAGCTTCGTCGGTGGCTTCACCGATCAGAACAAGGCGAAGAACCTCTCCGCGGGCATGCTGAACCAGAAGGCCGACGTGATCATCCCGGTCGCGGGCAACCTGTACCAGGGTGCTGCCGCCGCGATCGCGAGCGCCGGTGCGGATGCGGTCATCGAGGGTGTTGACGCGGACGTGTACTACACCGACCCGAAGTACCGCAGCGTGCTGCTGATGTCGATCCTCAAGGGCCTCCAGCAGACCACGTACACGGCGACCCTGCAGGCGGGCCAGGGCGGCACCTTCGACAACAGCCTCTACGTGGGCACGCTCAAGAACAACGGGGTCGGCGTCTCGCCGTTCCACGACTTCGCGAGCAAGGTCCCGTCGACCCTCGCCGGTGAGCTGAAGACGATCCAGTCGGGCATCATCGCCGGCACGATCAAGGTGGCTTCGCCCTCCGGCTTCAACAAGTAGGACGCTCCACCGACGACGGGGCCCGCGTCAGTGACGCGGGCCCCGTTCGGTTCGGGCATGCTGTGAGGGACGAGGAGGCACGATGGAACTCGAACTGCGGGGGATCACGAAGCGATTCGGCGCGCTGACCGCGAACGATCACATCGACCTGGTCGTCACTCCCGGCAAGATCCACTGTCTGCTCGGTGAGAACGGGGCGGGCAAGTCGACGCTCATGAACGTGCTCTACGGCCTCTACCAGGCCGATGAGGGCGAGATCCTGCTCGACGGGGTCGTGCAGCACTTCGCCGGTCCGGGCGACGCGATGCGCGCGGGAATCGGCATGGTGCACCAGCACTTCATGCTCATCCCGGTCTTCACGGTCGCCGAGAACGTGATGCTCGGCCACGAGTCGATGAAGGCGGGCGGGGTGCTCGACATCGCCGCCGCCCGCGCCAAGGTGCGCGAGATCAGCTCGCGGTTCGGCTTCGAGGTCGATCCCGACGCGAAGATCGAAGACCTGCCCGTTGGCGTGCAGCAACGGGTGGAGATCATCAAGGCGCTCTCCCGCGACGCGAAGGTGCTCGTGTTCGACGAGCCGACCGCGGTGCTCACGCCGCAGGAGACCGACGAGCTGATGGCGATCATGCAGCAGCTCAAGGCGACCGGCACCGCGATCGTGTTCATCACCCACAAGCTCCGCGAGGTGCGCGAGGTCGCCGACACGATCACGGTCGTCCGCCTCGGCAAGGTCGTCGGCGAGGCTGAGCCCACCGCGACGAACGCGGAGCTGGCCTCGCTGATGGTGGGGCGCGCGGTCGATCTGACAGTGCACAAGGACCCGCCGAGACGTCGGGGCGAGTCCCTCGTGATCCGGGAACTGACGGTCTACGACGCGAAGGGCGCCGTCGTGGTCGACGGGGTCGATCTCACCGTCGAGCGGGGTGAGATCCTCGGCATCGCCGGTGTCCAGGGCAACGGCCAGACCGAGCTGACCGAGGCGATCTTCGGCCTGCAGCCGAAGCACACGGGCACGATCGAGCTCGACGGCGCGGAGATCTCCGGCCGCTCCGTCAGGCACGTGCTCGAGGCGGGGGCGGGCTTCGTGCCGGAGGACCGCCAGCACGACGGGCTCGTGCCCGAGTTCACGATCGCCGAGAACCTGATGCTCGATCGCTCCAACGGGGCACCGTTCGTCCGATTCGGCTCGATCCAGCTCGACGACCTCGCCGAGTTCTCGAAGCGCAAGCTCGCCGAGTTCGACGTCCGGGCGCAGGGGATCGAGACACGCGTCGGTCGGCTCTCCGGCGGCAACCAGCAGAAGGTCGTCCTCGCGCGCGAACTGTCCAGGGACCTCAAGCTGTTCGTGGCGGCGCAGCCGACCCGCGGCCTCGATGTCGGCTCGATCGAGTTCGTGCACGAGCAGATCGTGGCGACGCGCGATGCGGGGGTGCCGGTGGTGGTGATCTCGACCGAGCTCGACGAGATCGTTGCGCTCTCCGACCGGATCGCGGTGATGTACCGGGGCCGGATCGTCGGTGTCGTCCCCGCCGACACACCGCGCGAGGTACTCGGCCTCATGATGGCGGGGGAGCGTCCGGCGGCATGAGCGACGAGACGGCACTCCCGGTCGCCCTGCCCGTGGCGGAGACGGGGCACGAGGCGATGACGCTCGAGCCGGGCCAGGTCCCCGGTCAGGCGCCCCCTCCTGCGGATGATCGTCGCGGGCTCTCCGAGGTGCTGCACGAGATCGCATCGGGCAGCGTGCTGCTCACCGTGCTCGCGATCGTCGCTGCGCTCGTCGTCGGCGCCGTGCTCATCGTGGTCACCAACGCGCAGGTGATCTCGACCGCCGGGTACTTCTTCGCGCGGCCGGGCGACATGCTCGGCGCGATCGGGTCCGCGGTCGGCGGTGCGTACGCGGCACTCTTCCAGGGCGGCGTGTACGACTTCACCGCGACCGACTTCGCCTCGGGCATCCAGCCGCTGCTCACGTCGCTCGGGTTCGCGACGCCCCTGATCGCGGCGGGCCTCGGCATCGCGATCGGCTTCCGCGCCGGGCTCTTCAACATCGGGGGCCAGGGGCAGATGCTCGCGGGCGGCGTCGTCGCCGGCTACGTCGGCTTCGCCTGGCATCTGCCGCCCGTGATCCACCTCGTGGTCGCCGTACTGGCCGGTCTCGGGGCCGGTGCGCTGTGGGCGGCGATCGCCGGATTCCTCAAAGCCCAGACCGGGGCGCACGAGGTCATCGTCACGATCATGCTCAACTGGATCGCGTTCTACGGCGTCGACCAGTTGCTGCACATGCCGATCCTGCAGAAGCCGGGTTCGATCAACCCGCAGTCGCCCGCGGAACTCCCCACGGCGACGCTGCCGACCGTCGCGGGCGTGAATCTCGGTTTCGTGCTCGTCATCCTGGCCACGGTCGTCGCGTGGTGGCTGCTGTCGCGCTCGAGCCTCGGGTTCAAGTTCCGCGCGGTCGGCGAGAACCTCTCCGCGGCGAGGACCGCCGGCATCAGTGTGAAGAGCATCACGGTGATCGTGATGCTCGTGTCGGGCGCCCTCGTCGGCCTCGCGGGCCTGTACCAGACGCTCGGGCAGACCCCGACCGGGTTCACGAACGACTTCGACGCCGGCATCGGCTTCAACGCGATCACGGTCGCCCTGCTCGGGCGCTCACGGCCGTGGGGGGTGTTCTGGTCGGGCATCCTGTTCGGCGTCTTCCAGGCCGGCGGCTACACGATGCAGGCGGCGCAGGGCATCGACGTCGACATCGTGGGCGTCGTGCAGTCGGTCATCGTGCTCTTCATCGCGGCGCCTCCGCTCGTCCGCTCGATCTTCCGGCTGCCGGCACCCGGCAGCCGTTCACGTCGGAAGGCGGCGGCATGACCACGCTCAGCGAGGCACCGGCGTCGGCGCCGGCCGAGACCGGCGCCACGGCCGCGCGGTCGTGGAAGGTCCCGATCATCTTCACCGTGTGCACGTTGGTCGGATTCCTGCTGCTCGTGGTGCTCGGCAAGAACGGCACGACGACGATCGGGCTCGAGGCCAAGGGGTCGCTCACCCTGCCGCCCCTGGTGCTGCCGGTCCGCGCGACCGGCGTCGTGGCGTCGATCGTGACGATCGCGGCGACGGTCGCGAGCTTCCTCTACGCGAGGGCGCGGCGCCGCGCGCCCATCTGGCTTTCCGTCGTGTTCGCCGTGGTGCTCGTCGCCGGGCTGCTGGTGTGGGCCCTCGCGACCCACGAACTGCCGCTCGTCGGCCTGTTGGGCGGCTCGCTCGCGCTGTCGGTGCCGCTGATCTTCGGCGCACTCGGCGGCGTGGTCTCCGAGCGGGTCGGCGTCGTCAACGTCGCGATCGAGGGACAGCTCCTCGCCGGCGCGTTCGTCGCCGCGGTGGTCGGCTCGATGACGCATTCCCTCATCGCCGGTGCGCTCGCCGCCATGGTCGCGGGCGTGCTCGTCTCGTTCGTGCTCGCGGCCTTCGCGATCAAGTACCTCGTGGACCAGGTCATCGTCGGCGTCGTGCTGAACGTGCTCGTCCTCGGACTGACCGGCTTCCTGTACAGCGCGGTGCTCGTCGGGGCGCCTGACGCGCTGAACTCGCCGCCGCAGTTCCCGACGATCGCGATCCCCGGACTGTCCGCCATCCCCGTGATCGGGCCGGTGCTCTTCAATCAGACCGTCATCGTGTACGTCTCGTACATCGCGGTCGTCGTGGTGACGTTCGGACTGTTCAAGACCCGCTGGGGCCTGCGGCTGCGGGCCGTCGGCGAGCACCCGCAGGCCGCTGACACGGTCGGCATCCGCGTCTCGGCGACTCGGTTCTGGAACGTGTCGCTCGCCGGTGCGATCGCCGGTCTCGGCGGCGCCTACTTCACGCTGTCGGCGGTGCCCTCGTTCACGAAGGACGTGACGAGCGGCGCGGGCTTCATCGCGCTGGCCGCGGTGATCTTCGGGCAGTGGAACCCCGTCAAGGCGACCCTGGCGGCCCTCCTGTTCGGCTTCGCGACCAACCTGCAGTACGTGCTCGGCATCGCGGGATCCCCTGTCCCGACGGACATCCTGCTGATGCTGCCGTACATCGTCACCATCTTCGCGGTCGCCGGTCTCGTCGGGCAGGCGCGCGGTCCTGCGGCGTCCGGCAAGCCATACATCAAGGGGTGAGCGCCGTGCCGGTGGCCATCGACTGGGACGCGCTGCACGACGCGGCCGTCGAGGCGAGCGCGCTCGCCTACGTGCCCTACTCCGACTTCCCCGTGGGCGCGGCGGCACTCACCGAGGACGGCCGCATCGTCGCCGGCTGCAACATCGAGAACGCGTCGTACGGCGTCACGCTCTGCGCCGAGTGTTCGCTCGTGTCCGCGCTCGTCATGACCGGCGGCGGCCGCCTGGTCGGCTTCGCCTGCGTCGACGGCAGGGGGGACCGTCTGATGCCGTGCGGCCGGTGCCGGCAACTGCTGTTCGAGCATGCCGCGCCGGGCATGCTGCTCGACACGGTGAGCGGGATCAAGACCATCCACGAGGTGCTGCCCGACGCCTTCGGGCCGCTGACCCTCGAGGCGTACCGCGAGCCCTGACCGCTGGTCAGGGTTCTGGCCCCCTTTGAGCGAATTTGGCAGCCCGAACTCTGACCGGGCGGGATGGGCATTGGCGCCCGGTCAGGGTTTTGGCCCCTTAGGCGCCGCTTTGGCGGCACATACTCTGACCAGCGCGGTCGGTAGCGTGGAACGGTGCCAGCCTTTGACGCCGTCGACCTGATCGCCCGCAAACGCGACAAGGGACGGCTGACCACCGCGGAGATCGGCTGGCTGATCGCCGCGTTCACGAGGGGCGACGTCGCCGACGAGCAGATGTCGGCATGGGCCATGGCGGTCGTGCTGAACGGCATGGACCGGCAGGAGATCCGCGACCTGACCCTCGCGATGATCGCGAGCGGCGAGCGGATGTCGTTCGCCGGACTCTCGAGGCCGACGGTCGACAAGCACTCGACCGGTGGCGTCGGCGACAAGATCACGCTGCCGCTCGCGCCGCTCGTCGCCTCGTTCGGCGTCGCGGTGCCGCAGCTGTCGGGCCGGGGACTGGGGCACACCGGCGGGACCCTGGACAAGCTGGAGTCGATCCCCGGGTGGCGTGCGGACGTCGAGCCGGCCGCGATGCTCACGCAGCTCGACGAGGTCGGCGCCGTCATCTGCGCGGCCGGGGCCGGGCTCGCGCCCGCCGACAAGCGGCTCTACGCGCTGCGGGACACCACGGGGACCGTGCCCGCCGTCCCGCTCATCGCGTCGAGCATCATGTCGAAGAAGATCGCCGAGGGCACCGAATCGCTCGTGCTCGACGTCAAGTTCGGGTCGGGCGCGTTCCTGCCCGACCCCGCCGTCGCGCGGGAACTGGCCCGGACCATGGTCGACCTCGGCACGGACGCCGGCGTGCGCACCGTCGCCCTGCTCACGGACATGTCCGTGCCGCTCGGGTACGCGGTCGGCAATGCCGTCGAGGTCGCCGAGAGCGTGGAGATCCTCGAAGGCGGCGGACCGGCGGACGTCCGCGAGCTGACCTTCGCCCTGGCGCGCGAGATGACGGCCCTCGCCGGCATCGCGGACGCCGACCTCGACGCCGCGATCGGATCGGGCAGGGCGATGGACGTGTGGCGCCGGATGATCAGCGCGCAGGGCGGCGATCCGCGCGCGGACCTGCCGATCGCGCGCGAGCGCGAGACCGTGCGCGCCACCACCGACGGGGTGGTGCACGACCTCGACGCACTGTCGGTGGGCATCTGCGCATGGCGGCTCGGCGCAGGCCGGGCCAGGCAGGGCGAGCCCGTGCAGCACGCCGCGGGTGTGCTGTTGCGGGCCAAACCGGGGGACCGTGTCCGCGTCGGGGACCCGCTCGCCGAACTGCTGACGGACGACGCCGGCCGCATCCCGCGCGCGCTCCAGGCGCTCGAGCACGCCTGGACATTCGGGGACGCCGTCCCCGAACCGCGGCCCCTGGTCCGAGATCGACTCTCTGCGCGCAGGTGACCGCGCTACCCTCGTCAGCGTGTCGGGGGAACCGTGGTTGTTGTGGGGCGAGGTCGACGCGACGACGCTGCCGAAGGTGAGTCTGCACGACCATCTCGACGGGGCGTTGCGGCCCGCGACGATCGTCGATCTGGCGGCGCAACACGGGGTGGCTGTGCCGGACACCGACCCAGGACGGCTCGGCGACTGGTTCCACACCCAGGCCGACTCGGGCAACCTCGTCGACTACCTGACGACCTTCGACGTGACCCTGTCGGTCATGCAGACGGCGGACGGGCTGCGCCGCGTCGCTCGTGAATACGTCGAGGACATCGCCGCGGACGGTGTCGTCTACGGCGAGGTCCGCTGGGCGCCCGAGCAGCACCTCGCAGGCGGCCTGTCGCTCGACGAGGTCGTCGAGGCCGTGCAGGCGGGCCTCACCGAAGGAATGGACGCTGCCCAGGAGCCGATCAGGGTCGGGCAGCTCATCACCGCGATGCGGCACAACGACCGTGCGCTCGAGATCGCCGAGCTCGCGCTGCGGCACAGGGACCGCGGCGCGTCCGGGTTCGACATCGCCGGCGCCGAAGCGGGCTTTCCGCCGTCGAAGCACCGCCTCGCATTCGACTTCCTGGCCGAGCACCTGTTCCCGATCACCGTCCACGCCGGCGAGGCCGACGGCCTGGAGTCGATCCGATCCGCCCTCGTGGACGGCCGCGCGCTGCGGCTCGGGCACGGCGTCCGGATAGCCGAGGACCTCGTCGTCGAGCGGGAGGACGACGCGAACAACTACGTCACCGTCGGCAGGCTCGCGCGCTGGGTGCGCGATCGGCAGATCCCGCTCGAGCTCAGCCCGCAGTCGAACCTGCAGACCGGCGCGATCGCGGCATGGGGCGAGGAACTCGCCGATCATCCGTTCGACCTGCTCTACCAGCTCGGCTTCCGGGTCACCGTGAACACGGACAACCGGCTGATGAGCGACACGACCCTGAGCAAGGAGCTCTCGGCGCTCTCCGAGACGTTCGACTACGACGTCGAGGATCTGCTCACGTTCCAGCTGAACGCGGCGGAGAGCACGTTCCTGCCGCTCGAGGACCGCGAGGAACTCGCCGAACGACTCATCCGCGGTTACGAAGCCGTCTGATCGGAAGGGCCGCCGTGAGCGTCTCGATCCTGACCCTGTGCGGTGCCGGCATCGGCACGAGCGCGATCCTCAAGGTGTCGGCGGAGCGCGCGCTCAGCCGACTCGGCATCGAGGCGACCGTGACTGCGACGGACCCCGCGCACGTGCACGCGCTCGCGGAGCACGCCCAGCTCGTGCTGACCACCGCGGAGCACGTCGTCGACATCGGCCGCACGAACGCGCAGATCGTGGTGATCGAGAGCATCCTCGATCAGGCCGAGCTGCTGGCGAAGCTCGAGGACGCGCTGGGGTAGCGGGCCTGCGGCCGCATCGGCACCGATGCGGCCGCACGCGTCCGCTAGTCGGCGAGTGCCGAGATCGCGTGCGCGAGCAGGAAGTACTTGTTCGTGCCCAGATCGCGGACCGTCTTGATGTTGAACGCGGCCTTGAGGTGTTCGGCGTCGCCTTCGCTCACGCCTTTGATCGCGTCCACCGGCGCGTCGGCGAGCTCGGTGATGGACTTCTCGACGTGGGCGATGTCGAACTTGTCGGTATGGGGCATTGCATCTCCTTGCGGATCGGTCGGATACCGCCCGAACACTAGTCCTGTCGGGTGACGCGCGGGCGACGCACGGCGCTCAGCGAGTGAGCAGCCGCCGGACACCGGCCGTGAGCGCGTCGAGCGCCGACGCGGCCTCCGTCCTGGTCGGCGCGGTCACGTCGATGTACGCCTTCACCTTGGGCTCGGTGCCCGACGGTCGCACGACGACCCTGGCCCCACCGTCGAGGTGGATGCGGATCACATCGGCCGGCGGCAGGCCGAACGCGCCGCCCGCCAGGTCGTCGACCGTCCGCACCGCGGTCCCGCCGATCTCGCCGGGCGCCGCCGTGCGGAGGTGCGCCATCGTCGCATCGATCGACTCGCGCTCCAGCCGCAGGGAGATCTGCGCCGAGGCGAACGCGCCGATGTGCTCCTCGATCTCGGCGAGCCGGTCGAGCAGCGTCCTGCCGGAGGACGCCAGCTCGGCCGCGGTGTCGAGCAGTGCCACCGCCGCGCTGATGCCGTCCTTGTCGCGGACACTCCCGGGGTCGACGAGATAGCCGAGCGCCTCCTCGAAGCCGAAGCGGAGGGCGGGGACGCGGGAGATCCACTTGAACCCGGTGAGGGTCTCGGTGAAGCCGAATCCGAAGTGCCTGGCGACCTGCGCGAGCGCGGGGGTGGACACGATCGATGTCGCGAACCACCCACCCCCGCGGGCGTGCGTGGCGACGTGCCAGGCGAGCACCATGCCCAACTCGTTGCCGGTCAGCCGCCGGAACGCGCCGCCCTCGCGGACCGCGACCGCGAGCCGGTCGGCGTCGGGATCGTTGGCCACGACGAGGTCGGCGCCGGCCTCCTCGGCGACCGCGGTGGCCGCGTCGAGCGCTCCGTCCTCCTCGGGGTTCGGAAACGCGACGGAGGGGAAATCAGGATCGGGCTGCCACTGCAACGCCACCGGAACGGGAGCACGGATGCCCGCCGCGGCCAGCACGCGCAGCACCGTCGCGCCGCCAACGCCGTGCATCGGCGTGTAGACCCAGGGCGGCGGCTGTCCCGCGTCACCGATGTGCACGGCGGCGCATGCGTGGACGTACCGCTCGACCACGGACTCGGGCAGCAGGTCGATCTCCTCGCTGCGGGGCGGCAGCGCACCGGTCGCGACCTGCGCTTCGATGTGCCGCAGCACGGCGGCGTCCTCAGGAGCGACGAGCTGCGAGCCACCATCGGCATCGCCGAGGTAGAGCTTGTACCCGTTGTCGGTCGCGGGGTTGTGCGAGGCCGTGATCATCACGCCCGCGCTGGCGCCGAGGTCCCGCACCGCGAACGCGAGCACGGGTGTCGGCAGCGCGCGGGGGAGCATCGCCGCTGCCACGCCGGCCGCAGCGAGCACCTCGGCGGCGTCTCGTGCGAATCTGGCCGAGTTGTGGCGTGCGTCGTAGCCGATCACGACCGACGCGTTCGCGGTCCGTTCGAGCAAGAACGCGGCCAGACCGGCCGACGTCTGCATCACGACGACCCGGTTGATCCGGTTGGGGCCGGCGCCGATGGCACCACGGAGCCCCGCCGTGCCGAACTCGAGCCGCGCGTCGAAGCGGTCGCGCACCCCGTCCGCGTCGCCGGTGGCGATGAGCGCGGCCACCTCGGCCCTGGTCTCGGGATCCGGGTCGATCGCGGTCCATGCGGCGACGCGGGCGTCCAGATCGGTCACGCCCCGAGCTCGCTCGCGATCGTGCGGACGATGCCCGCGAGCAGGGCCGCGAGCACCGGCTCGGCAGCGTGCCCCGCCTCGAGCACCTCGGCGTGGCTGAGCGGCGACTTCTGGATGCCCGCGGCCGCATTCGTGATGAGCGACATGCCGAGCACCTCGAGCCCTCGCTCCCTGGCGGCGATCGCCTCGAGCGCCGTGGACATGCCGACGATGTCGCCGCCGAGCCGCTCCGCCATGCGCACCTCGGCGGGCGTCTCGTACTGCGGGCCGGGGAACTGGACGTAGACGCCCTCGTCGAGGGTCGGATCGACCGCGCGGGCGACCGCCCGCAAGCGCGCCGAGTACAGATCGGTGAGATCGACGAACGTCGCGCCCTCGAGTGGCGTGGCGGCGGTGAGATTGATGTGGTCGGCGATCAGCACCGGTGTGCCCGGCGTCCAGGTGCGCCGGATGCCGCCCGCTCCGTTCGTCAGCACGGCGACGCGTGCACCCGCCGCGGCGGCCGTGCGGACGCCGTGCGCCACGGCTCGGGCGCCGAGGCCTTCGTAGAGATGGGTCCGGGCGCCGATGACGAGTGCCGACACCCCGCCGGGCAGCGCGATCGAGCGCAGCGTGCCGCGGTGACCCGCGACGGCGCTCGCCCGGAAGCCGGGGATCGCGGCCGCATCGACCGTCGCCACGGTCGTGCCGATCGCATCCGCCGCCGCACCCCACCCGCTGCCGAGCGTCAGGGCGATGTCGTGCCCGGCCACGCCGGTCTCGGCCGCGATCGCCTCGGCCGCGGCCGCGGCGAGGTCGAACGGGTCGTCGTCCGGAGCCATCCCGTCAGCCTAGGGCGGCCGGGGTCGTGCGCTACTGCCGAGGGATGCGGAAGACGGCGACCTTGTCGCCCTGGCAGGTCAGGGTCGCGCGGGACACACCGTTGAACGCCGTGCTCCGCCAGTCGAAGGTGACCTCGGTCGTGTCGCCCGTCGTGCTCGCGGTCAGCAGGGTCACCTTCGCGCTCGCCCCGATCGCATCCGACGTCGCCCACGCGCGCAGCCCTGCGGGCCCGACGACGGTCCGGCCCCAGTCGTCGACCGTGCCGAGCACCGTGAACGAGTCCACGAAGGCCGTCATGTCGGCCGCGTTGATGGCGTCGAACAGTGCGCGAACCGGAGGGGGGACGACGACTGCGGTCATGGCCAGCTTCCTCGAGACGTACGGAACCACCGAAGTGTAGCCGCGCTATATCGCCGGGTCGGATCAGTGTGCGGCGACGGACGACACGTCGCGCAGGAGCGCCGTGACGGTTGCATCGGCCAGCGCGGTGTCCGTCGTTCCCGTCACGATCAGGGTCAATGTCACGCCGACCGCGGCGGCGAGCAGGATGGCCAGCGCCTCGTCGGCAGGGGCCGTCAGGGCCCCTGCGGCACTCGCCGCCTCGATCGGCGCCGCAAGGAGCGATCGCGCCGTCTCGGCCGCCGGGGTCAGGTAGTTGGGCCGGGCGCGGCCGAACATCAGCACGTAGAAACCCGGCTGTGCGAGACCGAAGGCGACGTGCGCGTCCCAGACGTCCCTGATCTCGCCGAGCGTACCCGCGTACGTGCGTTCCCGAAGGCCCTCGGCGGCGATCGCGCGGTCGAACACGTCGGACACGGTCGTGTTCAGCAGGCCCTCTTTACTGCCGAAGAAGTGGTACAGGGTCGGCAGCTGCACACCGGCGATGTCGCAGATCGCGCGCAGCGTCACGTCCTCACCAGGAGCGCCGCTGATGAGATCAGCGGTCGCTTCCATGAGCAGGGCCCTGGAGCCACGCGTCGTCGCCACGCCCAGGAGTGTAACGGTCGGAGACTCGGAAGTAGAACAGTCTGTCGCCCGGGAAACCCAGGGCACCGGAGGCGCGCATTCCCGTGGTTGGGCAGAACCGGGAGAATGGCTGCCGTGAGCAATGAATTCGAGCGCATCCAGCGCATCGCCGTCGTCGGCGGCGGTCCAGGCGGGTACGAAGCGGCGCTCACCGGGGCGCAACTCGGCGCGGAGGTCACGCTCGTCGAGCGCGTCGGCGTCGGCGGGTCGGCGGTCCTCACCGACGTCGTGCCGTCGAAGACGCTGATCGCCACGGCCGAAGCCGCAGGGGCGGTGCCGGGCGCGAGCGACCTCGGCGTCCAGTTCTACGTCGTCGGCGAGGCCGGCAGGGCGCTGCGACCCCAGACGGTCGTCAATCTCGGTGCGGTCAATCGCCGCCTGCGCGCGCTCGCCAGGCAGCAGTCGGACGACATGCGGGGCAACCTCGAGCGTGCCGGCGTGCGGCTGATCACCGGCGAGGGCCGGCTCGACGGTGTCGGGCGGGTGGTCGTCTCGACGGGCAAGGGGCCCAAGGCGCGCGACTTCGACGAGATCGAGGCCGACACCATCGTCGTGGCGGTCGGCGCGAGCCCCAGGCGGCTGCCGAGCGCCGAGCCCGACGGCGAGCGCATCCTCACCTGGACCCAGCTGTACGAGCTGGACGAGGTGCCCGAGCACCTCATCGTCGTCGGGTCGGGTGTGACCGGAGCGGAGTTCGCATCCGCCTACATGCAGCTCGGCAGCGAGGTGACGCTGATCTCGAGCCGCGACCAGGTCCTGCCGGGCGAGGACGCGGATGCCGCCACGCTGCTCGAGGACGTCTTCGTCCGCGGCGGCATGCACGTGCTCTCGAAGAGTCGAGCGACCAGCGTGGTGCGCGACGGCGACGCGGTCGTGGCGAGCCTGTCCGATGGTCGGACCATCCGCGGTTCGCACTGCCTCATGGCGGTCGGGTCGATACCCAACACCGCGGACATCGGGCTCGGCGAGGCCGGAGTCCAGCTCACCGATTCCGGGCACATCCGCGTCAACCGGGTCGCCCGTACATCGATGCCGTCGATCTACGCGGTGGGCGACTGCACGACCTTCCTGCCGCTCGCCTCCGTCGCCTCGATGCAGGGGCGTACCGCGGTCTTCCACGCGATGGGCGACGCCGCGGTGCCGACCGAGTTGCGGAACGTGACGTCCAACGTGTTCACCCAGCCCGAGATCGCGACCGTCGGCTGGTCGCAGAAGCAGATCGAGGACGGCATCGCGCAGGGCGTGATCTACAAGCTGCCGCTCGCGTCGAACCCGCGCGCCAAGATGCAGGGCATCACGGACGGCTTCGTGAAGCTCTTCGCCCGGACCGGGTCCGGCACCGTCATCGGCGGTGTGATAGTCGCGCCGCGGGCGAGCGAACTGATCCTGCCGATCGCGCTCGCCGTCGAGCACCGCCTGACCGTCGACCAGTTGGCGAGGGCGTTCAGCGTCTACCCCAGCCTGTCGGGTGCGATCACCGATGCGGCTCGGGCGATGCACATCGTGAACTGAACCGGCCGTCGGCGACGGGCCTCTTCGCCCCGCTCGCGCCGGGTTGTGTCCCGACCGGCGCCGAAGCGCACCGGGCTCAGACCAGGGCGGGTTCCGCCGGGACCTCGGCCGGGATCTCGAGGATCTCGAGCAGTACCGTGCCGGACGCGACCGTCGTGCCGGCCTTCGCGGTCACGGAGGCGACGACCCCGTCGCGGTGCGCGAGGAGGGGCTGCTCCATCTTCATGGCCTCGAGCACGGCCACGAGCTCGCCCGCGACCACCCGCTGACCCTCCTCGACGGCGACCTTGACGACCATGGCCTGCATGGGCGACTTCACCGCGGCACCCGAGACGGCCCGCACGCCGCTCGCGGAGCCGCGCCGCCGTGGCGGGGTCTGCAGCGACTGGGTCTGCTGCGCGGCGCCGAGGGTCGCGGGCAGGGACACCTCGATGCGCTTGCCGTTCACCTCGACGGTCACGCGCCGCCGATCCTCGGGCTCCGCGACGACGTCCTGGTCGCCGAGCGATCCGGACCACGGCTCGATGTCGTTGACGAACTCCGTCTCGATCCAGCGCGTGTACACACCGAACCGGCCGTCGGGAGCGGTGAAGGCGGGATCGGTCACGACCTTGCGGTGGAACGGCAGGACCGTCGGCAGGCCGGTGACCTCGAACTCGGCGAGCGCGCGGCGGCTCCGCTCGAGCGCGTCCTCACGATTCGCACCGGTCACGATCAGCTTCGCGAGCATCGAGTCGAAGGCGCCCGACACCACGTCACCCGTCGTCACGCCGGAGTCGACCCGCACGCCGGGTCCGCCGGGGATGCGGTACGACTCGACGGGACCGGGTGCCGGCAGGAAGTTCCGCCCGGCGTCCTCGCCGTTGATGCGGAACTCGATCGAATGGCCGCGTGCGACCGGGTCGACCGGATCGAGCCGCGCCCCTTCGGCGATCGCGAACTGCTGCCGCACGAGGTCCATGCCGGTGACCTCTTCCGACACCGGGTGCTCGACCTGCAACCGGGTGTTGACCTCGAGGAACGAGACCGTGCCGTCCGCGCCGATCAGGAACTCACAGGTCCCTGCGCCGACGTAGCCGACCTCGCCGAGGATCGCCTTCGACGCCCGGTAGAGCTCGGCCGTCTGCGCCTCGGTGAGGAAGGGGGCCGGAGCCTCCTCCACGAGCTTCTGGTGGCGGCGCTGCAGCGAGCAGTCGCGTGTCGAGACGACGACGACGGTGCCCCACTGGTCCGCCAGGCACTGCGTCTCGACGTGGCGCGGTTTGTCGAGGTACTTCTCGACGAAGCACTCGCCCCTGCCGAACGCGGCGATCGCCTCGCGGGTCGCCGACTCGAACATCGCCGGGATCTCCTCGCGCGTGCGCGCCACCTTGAGGCCCCGGCCGCCACCGCCGAACGCGGCCTTGATCGCGATGGGCAGCCCGACCTCGTCGGCGAAGGCGATGACCTCGTCGGGCCCCGTCACCGGTTCGAGGGTGCCCGGCGCAAGGGGTGCCCCGACCCGTTCGGCGACGTGGCGGGCCGTGACCTTGTCGCCGAGCGCGTCGATGGCCGAGGGTGACGGGCCGATCCAGATGAGCCCGGCGTCGATGACGGCCTGAGCGAAGTCGCTGCGTTCGGCGAGGAAGCCGTAGCCGGGGTGCACGGCGTCCGCGCCGCTGCGCTTCGCGACCGCGAGCAGCTTGTCGATGACGAGATAGGTGTCGGCGCTCGTCGCGCCGTGCAGCGCGTACGCCTCGTCGGCGAGCCGCACATGGCGCGCGTCGCGGTCCTGATCCGCGTACACGGCGACTGACAGGAGCCCCGCGTCGCGTGCCGCGCGGATCACGCGGACCGCGATCTCGCCACGGTTCGCGATGAGGACCTTCGTGATTCGACGCTGAGCAGGGTCCGGCATGATCGATAAGCCTATGCAGAGGAGACTCTTCAGGTTTGGGGACACTCCACAAACCTTCGGCTCGAAGGCAGTCGACCACCTCCAGGCTGTCGGGTCGGGTCACGACCAGAGGTCGGTCCATTCGACGCCGAGGGATCGAACGAGACGGCGCACCGTCGCCAGCGACAGGCCGACGACGGTCGACGGATCTCCCTCGACCCGTTCGATGAACGGACCGCCGCGGGCGTCGAGCGTGAAGGCGCCGGCGACCTCCAGTGGTTCCCCCGTCGCGACGTACCGCTCGATCTCGAGGTCGGAGACGTCGGGCGCGAAGGAGACGGACGCGGTCGCCACCGCGCCCGCGCTGCGGCCGCTGCGCCGATGGATCAGATGGTGGCCGCTGTGCAGGACGCCGGTCGCACCGCGCTGTGCGACCCACCTCGCCGTCGCCGCCGCGGCCGTGTGCGGCTTGCCGTGCACGGTGCCCGCCACCTCGAACACCGAATCACCGCCGAGTACGAGCGCGTCGGGGTGGGATTCGCCGAGCTCCCGATGCACCGCCATGGCCTTCGCCTCGGCGAGCAGCGCGACGACGCGGTCGGCGGGGACGTGCGCGCCGGTCGCCGCCTCCTCGATCGCGACCGCGGCCTTCTCGTCGATGAACGACGGCACCACGACGGGCTCGACGCCGGCGGCACGCAGCAGCGCGAGCCGGGCGGGGGAGGTCGATGCGAGCACGAGTTCCACGATCCACAAGCCTGCCAAAGTGGTGGCATGGGCGCGCGCGACGGGGACGAAGTGACGCTCGAGGTGCTGCGGGTCGCGCACGAGGGCGTCTTCGTCGCCCGCACGGACGCGGACGAGCGCACAGTGCTGGTCCCGGACACGCTGCCGGGCGAGCGCATCACGGCGCGCATCGTCGAGGAGCACCCGCGGCACCTCCGCGCGGTCGCGCTCGAGGTACTCGACGCCGCGCCTGAGCGCGTCCCGCACATCTGGGGGGCCGCCTCGATCGACCGCCCTCCCGCTGCGCGCGCGGGCGGCGCGGAATTCGGCCACATCCGCGCAGCGACGCAGCGCGAGCTGAAGCGGGCGGTGCTCGAGGACGCGCTGCGCCGGATCGGGCGACTCGACCCCGACGCGGTCGACGCCCTCGGCATCACGGTGCAGGCGGTGGCCGGAGCGGCCGACGGCACGGGCAGTCGGACGCGGGTCCGCCTGCATGCCGGGCCGGACGGTGTCGGGCCGTTCGCCGCACGATCGCACACCGTCGTCCCGGTCGACGACATGCCGCTCGCCGTCGACCGGCTGCGCAGCGCGCTCGAGGACCTCGTCAGCGACGGGCTGCCGCCCGGGCCGGTCGAACTCGTCGCCCCGTCGGTGG
The DNA here is from genome assembly GCA_963716965.1 of uncultured Actinomycetota bacterium. Lineage (GTDB taxonomy): Bacteria > Actinomycetota > Actinomycetes > Actinomycetales > Microbacteriaceae > Amnibacterium. Next base: position 168,774 of record CAVQUZ010000005.1, read on the forward strand.
GGGATCCCTTCGCCCTGCCGACCGGAGTCACCCGTCCGCCGATCGACGAGCGCGTCGGCGACCGGCGGTTCCGCCTCGAGGCCGGCGGATTCTGGCAGGTGCACCCCGAGGCGCCGGCAGTGCTCGGCGACGCGGTGTCGCGCGCAGTCGACCCCGACCGTGTCGAGCGCGGCGCACGGAACCTCGACCTGTACGGCGGCGTGGGACTGCTCGCGGCGGCGCTCGCCGCTTTCGGGGCCGTCACGACGGTGGAGAGCGATCGCGCGGCGTCGGCGCACGCGGCCAGGAACCTCACCGATCTGGGTACGAAGGCCGTCGCCGCTCGAGTCGACCGCTTCCTGCGCGGCGCGCAGCCGGCGAGGGCCGCGCCGGTCGTCGTGCTCGACCCGCCGCGTGCGGGTGCGGGGCGCGTCGTCGTCGACGGCATCGCCGCGCTGCGACCGGCGCAGATCGTCTATGTCGCCTGCGACCCGGTCGCCCTGGCGCGGGATCTCGCCGTCTTCGCCGGACACGGATGGCGGCCGACCCGCATCGAGGCCTTCGACCTCTTCCCGAACACGCACCACTTCGAGACGGTGGCGGTCCTGGGCCGCGACTGAGAGCCCATAGCGTTGCCGGTGTGGACATCGGCGACCTGGGGCTGCTCGTCCTCGCCGGCCTCGCGGCGGGTGTGATCGGTTCCACCGCCGGTCTCGCATCGCTCGTGTCCTATCCGGCGCTGCTGTTCGTCGGACTCCCGCCCGTCAGCGCGAACGTGACGAACACGATCTCGCTGATCGGCTCGTCGATCGGGTCGGTGACCGGCAGCCGCCGCGAACTGCGCGGACTCGGGTCGCTGCTCGTGCGCCGGCTGCCGATCGCGATCGTCGGCGGGGTCGTCGGTGCCGGGCTGCTGCTCATCGGCACCCCGTCGTCGTTCGAGCGGCTCGTGCCGTTCCTCGTCGCGGCCGCGAGCATCCTGCTGCTCCTCAGCCCGCGGATCCGCCGGCTCGGCCACGGCAGAGGGGTGACGTCCGACGGGGGATGGCCCGTCGTGGTGCTCCTGTTCGCCGGCTGCCTCTACGGCGGCTACTTCGGTGCTGCGGCGGGCGTCATGCTGCTGGCCGTCTTCCTGTCCCGGACGGACAAACCGCTGCCTGTCTCGAACGCGCTGAAGAACGTCTTCCTCGGCTCCGCGAACGCGAGCGCCTCAGTCGTCTTCGCGTTGACGGCGCCCGTGCACTGGGCCGCCGTGCCCCCGCTCGCGATCGGCTGCCTCGTCGGCGGGCGCCTCGGACCGTCCATCATCCGGCGCGTTCCGGAGGCGGTCGTGCGCTGGGTCGTCGGCCTCGCGGGCCTCGCGCTCGCGGTCAGATTGGGGCTGCAGGCGTTCGATCCACGCGTCTGAGGGCCCCGAACCCCGTGACTTGGGGGTACCCGCCACGCCGATGGAGCCTGGATCCGCCGCGCGCCTCCCGTTTTCCCGGCTCGCCCGAACGTATGCTCCTCACGCCCCGGCCACCCGACCGGGGTCCAGCGTCACTGCGCGAGAGGAAGCGCCCACCATGTCAACCATTGTCGAAAGTCCTGTCAAAGAGCAGGTCCGGGTCGCGGTCGTCGACGACCACGAGTCCGTCCGGCTGGGGTTGCGGGCGGCCTGCGCCGCGCAGGGGTTCGATGTCGTCGAGGAGGGTGCGACGGTGTCGGAACTGCTGTCGCGCCTCGGCGACCGTGAGATCGACGTCGTCGTGCTCGACCTGTCGCTCGGCGACGGATCGACCATCACCGACAACGTCCAGCGCATCCAGGCCACCGGGGCCGGCGTCCTGATCCACTCCATCGCCGACCGTGTCGCGGGTGTCCGCGAGGCGCTCGCCGCCGGGGCCGCAGGCGTCATCCCGAAGTCGGCCGCGACCGGCACCGTGATGGCCGCCGTGCGCACCGTCGCCAGGGGCGACGTGCTGAACAACCTCGAATGGGCGAGTGCGATCGACGCGGACGTGGAGTTCGCGAAGGCGCAGCTCGGCCGGCGCGAGCGAGACGTGCTGAGCCTCTATGCATCCGGCCTGCCGCTGCGCATGGTCGCGGAGCAGCTCGGTATCGCCACCTCGACCGCCCGCGAATACCTCGACCGGATCCGCGTCAAGTACGTGGAGGTCGGGCGACCGGCCCCGACGAAGGTGGACCTGCTGCGTCGCGCGGTCGAGGACGGCATCCTCGCCGAGCGCGAGGTCTCGTTCGACGAGGACGAGGGCTGACGGTCCGATAATGCCGCAGCCGCGGAATTCTGCGGCGGTGCGTGCGCGAGTGCCGGGCTCGCGGGTGGGTACCCGCAGGATCGAGAACACCCTCGCTTTCGCCGCATGTATCTTCTGCGGGTTCTACAGCGTCCTCAGCCTCCCGACCCTGCTCAACCAGGGCGAGGTCGTCGGCTCGGCGCTCGGACTCGCGCTCGTCGTCCTGGTCGCCGGCTCGATGGTCCTCGCGACCATCGGATCGATCCTGCGGCACTGGACGCGTCCCCTGTTCTTCACCGTGAGCGCGGTGTATGCGATCGCGCTCGCGTGCTGGCCGCTCGTGCTGACCGGCCCGCTGCACTCGGGCGAGCAGCCGTGGATCGGCACCCTGCTCCTCGTGGCGACGACCTATCTGACGATGGCGTCGCGGTCCTGGGAGCTGCCGGCGATCTACTCGCTCGTCACGTGCGCCACGTTCGCCTACCTCCGCACCACGCCGTGGGGTGGCGGAGTGTCGGCGAGCCGGGCCGTCTTCGACGGGCTCTACGCCGTCTTCCTCGACCTCGCGCTCATCACCCTCGCCGTCGCGATCCGGCTCGCCGCGCGCTCGGTCGACAACGCCGAGCAGCACGCGCTCGACCGGTACGCGGAGGCGCAGAGCGATCAGGCGACCGAGCGACAGCGGGTGCAGATCGACGCGCTCGTGCACGACAGCGTGCTCACCACCTTCCTCACGGCGGCCGCCGCCGACACCGCGGCCGCGATGGCGCTCGCCGCGCGGATGGCCCGCGCAGCGCTCGCCCAGCTCGCCGCAGCGCAGCTCGCGAGCAACCGCGACCGGCCGGGCGTCACGCTCGAGGGAATCGCCGAACTCATCAGCGACGCCGCGATCGAGAGCCGGCACGCGTTCACCATCTCGACGAGAGGACGGGTGGACGAGCCGATCCCGGCGGACGTCGCGGACGCGGCGGCCGCGGCCGTCGCGCAGGCGATGGTGAACAGCGTGCGCCACGCGGGTCCCGGGGCGACCCGGACGGTCGTCGCCGAGGCCACGCCGACCGGGTTCGCCGTGCGGATCGTCGACGACGGCGTCGGATTCGACATGGCGTCCATCCCCGTGCAGCGGCTCGGCGTGCGTATCTCGATCATCGAGCGGATCGCCATGGTCGGGGGTGCGGCGCAGATCGAATCGGCTCCCGGGGCCGGGACCACCATCACGCTGCAGTGGCCCGCGCCGTCCGTCAGCGGCTACGACGCGGTCGCCGAGGACGCCGTCCACGCATGATCACGATCCCCCGCCCTCTGCTCACGTTGCTCGCGGCCGGCTTCTCGCTGTACGTCGGCTTCCTCGGTGCGGTGACGATCACGACGAACCATCACCCCGTCCAGTTCGCGGCGTGCCTGGTCGTCTGGACGGCGCTCACCGTGCTGTCGCTCGCGGTCCGCGTGGTCCCGACGTGGGTCGCGGTCCTGAACGTGGTCATGACCCCGGTCATCGCGTTCGGCACCGCCCTGACGCTCGATCCGGCCGCCGACAACGGTCACGCGACCTGGTACGTCGCCGGCCTCGGCGTGCTGCTCACGATCACGGCCGTGCGACGCCGTCTGGCGCTCGCGTGGCTCGGTGTCGCACTGCTCGCCGCGCAGGTGCTCGTCTGGGCCGGCCCCGCGAGCTTCTTCGCGCTCGGCGCCTTCGGTGACGTCGTCTGGGTCGGGCTCGCGCACCTGTTCTCGACCGCGATCCGCCAGGCGTCGCGCGAGGTGCAGCAGTTCGCCCTCGCCGAGCGGCAAGCCGTGGAATGGCAGGCCGCGCAGGACGCCCACCATTCCGAACGACAGGTCAGGGTCGCGCAGACGAGCCGGATGGCGTCGGGGATGCTGGAGCGGATCGCCGAGCTGGAGGGCCGGCTGGACTCGGCCGACCGGCAGGAGTGCCGCGTGCTCGAGCAGTCGATCCGCGACGAGATCCGCGGGCGGCGCCTGCTCAACGACCGGGTCAGGTCGCAGGTCCTCGCGGCTCGTCGCCGCGGAGCGATGGTGCAGGTGCTCGACGACGGCGGCGTCGACGACCTCTCACCCGAGAGTCTCGACCCGGTGCTCGACCAGGTGGCCTCGGCGCTCGCCGGCGTCGAGTCGGAGCGCATCATCATCCGGACCGCACCGCGCGAGTCGCCGAACGCGGTGACCGTCGTCGGCATCTCGAGCGGCCAGTCGGCGGCCGCCGCGCTCGGCCTCGACGACGACGACGAGAACGTGGACCTCTGGCTGGAACTCCCTCGCCCGGAAGCGCGTGTGTGACCTCGGCGCTCGCGTTGGTCGGAGGCCGGCCGACGTGATCGGGCGACCGGACCGCCCGCGACGTCTGCGACGCCCGTAGGCGCCGCAGACCAACGGCTCAGGCCAGGAGCTCGCGGACGTCCTCGGCGGAGATCCCCTCGGCCTCGCCGGCGGCGCCGGCGAGCACGGCCTGGATCATGGCGGCCTTCGTGGCCTTGAGCGCCATCACCTTCTCCTCGACGGTGTCCTTCGCGACCAGCCGGTAGACGACCACGGTGCGCGTCTGGCCGATGCGGTGCGCACGGTCGACCGCCTGCGCCTCGGCGGCCGGGTTCCACCACGGGTCGAGAAGGACGCAGTAGTCGGCCTCGGCCAGGTTCAGTCCGAATCCGCCCGCCTTCAGCGAGATGAGGAACACAGCGGCGTCGCCGCCGCGGAACCGGTCGATCTGCTCCTCGCGGCGCCTGGTCGACCCGTCGAGGTAGGCGTAGGGGGTGCCTGCCGCCTGCAGCCGCGACCGCACCAGGCCGAGGAACCCGGTGAACTGGCTGAAGACCAGGATCCGATGCCCCTCCGCCAGCGCGTCGGCGAGCAGCTCGTCCAGCAGGTCGAGTTTCGCCGATGGCACCTCGGCCGCGTCGTCGTCGACGAGCGCGGCGGAGAGCGCAGCCTGCCGCAGCCGGGTGAGCGCGCGGAACACCGCGAGACGGTTGCGGTCGAACGAGCCGATCAGACCCAACACCCTCGCACGCTCCCGCGACAGCACGGTCTCGTAGTAGTGCCGCTGCTCCTCGCCGAGCTCGACCTCGATGATCTGCTCGACGCGTTCGGGCAGCTCAGGGGCGACGAGCTCCTTCGTGCGCCGCATGAGGAGCGGCCGGATGCGCCGGCGCAGCAGCGCGAGCCGCTCGCCGTCGCCCTGTTCGATCGGCCGCTGGTACCGCTCGAGGAATCCGCGCTCGGACGGGAACATGCCAGGAGCGGTGATCGCGAGCAGCGCCCAGAGGTCGGCGAGCCCGTTCTCGACCGGCGTGCCCGTCAGCGCGATCTTCACCGGCACGTCGATCCGGCGCATGACGCGGTGTGTGGCGGTCGCGCGGTTCTTTACGAACTGGGCCTCGTCGAGGAGCATCACGTTCCAGCCGATCCGCTCGTACGCGTCCGACTCGATGCGGAACAGCGTGTACGAGGTGATGACCAGATCGGCGTCGCCGATCGTCTCGTCGAGTGGCATGCCCCGCCTGCCGGCTGCGGCGACGGCGACCGTGCGCACCTGCGGCACGAACCGGCGCGCCTCGCTCAGCCAGTTCGGCACGACGCTCGTCGGCGCGATCACGAGCACCCGTTCGCCGGCGGCGACGCAGCGGGCGACGAGTGCGAGCGCCTGGACCGTCTTGCCGAGGCCCATGTCGTCGGCGAGCACGCCGCCGAGCGCGTTGTCGTGCAGCCAGGCGAGCCAGTCGAACCCCGCGTGCTGGTAGGGGCGCAGATCGGCGGTGAGTCCCTCGGGGAGGGGCTGATGCAGCAGGTCGCCGTGCTCGTCGAAGCCGCCGGCGCTGCCGGCGGCATGCCGCCAGCGCGTCATCCTCGCGTCGACCTCGCCGACGTCGGCCAGGTCGTCGACGAGCGAGGCGTGGTACCTGGACAGACGCAACGTCGTCGGGGTCTCGCTGAGCGCACGCGCCTCGTCGATCAGCTCGCGGAGCCGGTCGAATCGGGCGTCGTCGAGCGGGAACCACACGCCGCCCGGCAGCACCATCGCGGGCTCGCCGGAGGCGAGCGCCAAGAAGAGCTCGCGGAGCGGCACCTGCTCCTCGCCGACCGACACCTCGACCTCGAGGTCGAACCAGTCGCGGCCCGCCTGGGACGAGCTGAAACGGATCCGCGGGGCGGCCGTGGCACGCCGGAAGCGCGGCCTCGCGCCTTCCTCGGCCACGACGACGTCACTGCGTGTCTTGACCTCGTCGATGGCGGCCATCAACTGCACCGCCGCGAGGCCGCCGACCTGGAAGTCCGGGACGGGCGCGCCGTCCTCGGTCAGCAGCGGCGCCTCGACGGTCGAGAGGGCGGCGGTCACGGCGGCGAGCGCGGCGGACTCGGCCGCCGGATCCCGGTACGGCGCGTCCGCCGCGTCGAGCGGCAGCGCGAAGGGTGCGGACGCGACCGAGTAGCGCCAGGTCCAGGTGCCCGTCACATTCGCCGTGTCGCCGTGCACGACCTCGAGATGCAGGACGGGGGGAGCCGCCACGGGTTCCGCGAACGAGCCGTCCCTCGACACGATCGCGAAGACGCGGGCGAGCCGGCGGTACGCCTCGGTGATGAACTGCGCCTCGTCGGCGGCGGGTACGACCACCGGTCCCGCGTGCAGGAACGCCCGCGCCGCGGGCGTCAGCGGCGTCCGGAACGGTGCGAGCGTGATGCGGGCGTCGTCGATGTCGGCGCCGGTCCAGGAGTAGATGCCGATCGCGGGGCTGCCGAGGATCGTGTAGCGCGCGACGGGCGTGTCCCCGTCGAGCACCATCGGTTCGAGCGTGAGCCCCTCGTCGGTGCGTCGCAGGTCGATCGCGGGGTGGGCCGGCGCGGCGAGCACGACCGGGGACGTGAGCGGGTCGGCGCCGATGAGGACGATGCCCGACTCCACGGCGGCGGTCAGGACCGTCCAGAGGGTCTCGCTCGAGCAGCCGTCGACGGTCGCGACGGGCGCGGGGGAGTAGATCGTCCGACCGCCGGCGAGCACGGCGTGCAGGTCGCGCAGGATGCCGACCTGCACGCCGTCGAAGCTGTGGTTCGGCACGGCGTGCAGCAGATCGCGCCAGCCGGCTCCGGTCTTCGCCCACCGACCTCGGTCGTTCAGATGCACGGGCCGGACGCCGAGCGTCACCGTCTGGCCGCGGCGGGACAGCACGAACTGCAGCCCGAGGGCCTCCGTCGCGGGCAGCGGCTGCGCGTCCCTGATCATGGGGTCCAGGGCGCTGCGCCAGGACAGTGCCGCCTCGGGCGCCTTGGTGCCGAGCGCGGCGACCAGCAGCGCCGCGACGTGCTCGCAGTTCGCGCCGATGTCGCAGGTGCACGCCCCGGTGGCCGGCACGATGCCCGCCCGTCGCATCCGGAACACGACCGTCGCCGAGCACGGTTCCTGATTCGACCGGCCCACCCGTCCCGACACCTGCCGGCCGTCCGGCGCCCACCGGATGTCCGTGACGAGCCCGCTGCGGGCGGCCGCGCTTCCGCGCGCGAACGCCGGGACGCCGGTCAGTTCCCGCACGTCGGCGATGCCGTAGCCGAGTGTTTTCAGCTCCAAATGCCCCACTGCCCGCCTGTTTGCTGGGCCCACGACGCGAAGAACGCGTACCGGACGCCGCGAGACCTGGCGGTACCCGATCGCGCACGGCCCGTGAGCCCGAAACCTCAATAGTGCCCTGGGAAGCAGCCCTCCACGCGCACCGGCGGATCCGGCTCGCGCAACCGGGGCCGGTTCCTGCCTGATCCGAAGGGGATCAGCGGGTCTCCCAGGAGCGCGGGAGCGGTGCTCCGGTGCGGATCGCGCGCCGGGTCCGCGCCCAGCCACCGGCCGCCGGCGGCGGCTCGAGCCGCTTGCCGGCAGTGGCGCGCTCGGCCACGATCTGCTCGAGCACCGCGGTGACCGCGGCGATCTCCTCGTCGCTCGGCGTGCCCTGCACGACGCGCGGCGCGTCGGCGTGCGGCCGATCGCCGTCGTCGTCGGTCTCGGTCACAGCGGAATGTTCCCGTGCTTCTTCGGTGGCTGGCTCGCCCGCTTCGTGCGGAGCGCACGCAGCGCCTTGATCACGGTCATCCGGGTCGCCGCCGGCTCGATGACACCGTCGAGCTCGCCGCGCTCCGCTGCGAGGAACGGGCTCGCGACGTTGTACGTGTACTCGTTCGCGAGACGCGTCCGCACGGCGTCGACGTCCTCGCCCGCGGCCTCGGCGCGCTTGATCTCGTTGCGGTACAGGATGTTCACCGCGCCCTGCCCACCCATCACCGCGATCTCGGCGGTGGGCCAGGCATAGTTGAGATCCGCGCCCAGCTGTTTCGATCCCATGACGATGTAGGCGCCGCCGTACGCCTTCCGGGTGATGACCGTCACGAGCGGCACGGTGGCCTCGGCGTAGGCGTAGAGCAGCTTCGCCCCGCGCCGGATCACGCCCGTCCACTCCTGGTCGGTGCCGGGCAGGTAGCCCGGCACGTCGACGAGCGTCAGGATCGGGATCGAGAACGAGTCGCAGAACCGGACGAACCGTGCGGCCTTCTCGCCGGCGTCGATGTTGAGCGTGCCGGCCATCTGACTGGGCTGGTTCGCGACGATGCCGATCGAGTGCCCCTCGATACGACCGAACCCCACGACGATGTTCGGCGAGTACAGCGGCTGCGTCTCGAGGAACTCCCCGTCGTCGACGATCGACGCGATGACCTCGTGGACGTCGTACGGCTGATTCGGGCTGTCCGGGATCAGCGTGTTCAGTCGGCGGTCGTCGTCGGTGACCTCGAGTCGTGCGGTCGACGCGTAGACGGGCGTGTCGGTGAGGTTGTTGTCCGGCAGGAATCCGAGCAGCGTCCGCACGTAGTCGAGCGCGTCGTCCTCGTCGGTCGCGAGGTAGTGCGCGACCCCGGAGCGGGTGTTGTGGGTGTAGGCCCCACCCAGCTCCTCCATGCCGACGTCCTCGCCGGTGACGGTCTTGATCACGTCAGGGCCTGTGACGAACATCTGGCTCGTCTTGTCGACCATGACCACGAAGTCGGTCAGCGCCGGCGAATACACGGCGCCCCCGGCCGCCGGGCCCATCACGATCGAGATCTGGGGGATGACACCGGAAGCCGCGGTGTTGCGCCGGAAGATCTCGCCGTACTTGCCGAGCGCGACCACACCCTCCTGGATGCGGGCACCGCCCGAGTCGAGGATGCCGATGATCGGCACGCCCGTCTTCATGGCGTGCTCCATGACCTTGATGATCTTCTCGCCGGCGACCTCGCCGAGCGAGCCGCCGAAGATCGTGAAGTCCTGCGAGTACACGGCGACCTGGCGACCGTGGATCGTGCCGAGTCCGGTGACCACCGCGTCGCCGTACGGCCGCTTTGCATCCATGCCGAAGGCGTGTGTGCGGTGCCGGACGAACTCGTCGAGCTCGACGAAGGTGCCGTGATCGAGCAGCTGGTCGATGCGTTCGCGCGCGGTCTTCTTGCCCCTGGCGTGCTGCTTCTCGATCGCCGCGGCGCCGCTCGCGGTCACCGCCTCGTGGTAGCGGTCGCGCAGATCCGCGAGCCGTTCGGCGGTCGTCGCCGGCGTCGCCGGGGCCACCGGCTTGGTGTCCGTCACGGCGTCGAGCCTAGTGCGCGGGCCCATGGCCGGTCCCCGAAGACGCAGCGGGTCGGGGGCGCGCCGTCAGGCGGGTCCCGTACCCTCGAGTGATGGAGTTGGCAGCGGCCGCCGCGGTCGTTCCGCGGCTCGAACAGCGGGCGTCCTCACCCTCGACGAACGACGAGCTCGTGCGGCTCGCGAGCGAGGATCCCGATGGCTGGCCGTCCGGATCCGTGCTCGTGACGGACGTGCAGACTGCCGGGCGGGGTCGACTCGGGCGCGCATGGACCGCGCCCCCCGGCTCGTCGCTGGCGATCTCCGTGCTGCTCGCGCCCGCCGTTCCGGCCGATTCGCTCGGCTGGCTGCCGCTCGCCGCGGGTGCCGCGATGACGGACGCGGTGCGGGACGCCGGCACCGCCGCCGTGCTCAAGTGGCCGAACGACGTGCTCGTCCGTGGGCGGAAGGTGTGCGGGATCCTCGGCGAGGCGCTCGGCGACGGCCGCGTCGTGATCGGCGCCGGCCTCAATCATCTGCTGACCGCCGACCAGCTGCCCGTGCCGACGGCGACCAGCCTCGCGATCGAGGGCGCCGTGACGGACCCCGACACGGTGCTGGCCGGCTACCTCGCGCGGCTGCTCGACCTCGTCCGGTCGCTGTCGGACGCCGACGGGGACGCCGACGCCTCCGGCCTCCGAGCACTCGTCGGGGCCAGGTGCGCGACGATCGGTCAGGAGGTGCGCGCCGAGTTGCCCGGCGGGGAGGTCGTGTCAGGCACCGCCGTCGAGATCGATGCGTCCGGGCGGCTGGTCATCGCGAAGGCCGACGGCGAGCACGTGCCGGTCGCGGCGGCGGACGTCACGCACCTGCGGGCCGAATCGTGATCATGGAACCGGGTGCCCGGCGACCGCCGAGCGCTATGAATGGGGTATGGCAGGCCGGGGAGCGAGCCGGATGACGGCGACCCGTGCTCCGGCGCGCCCCGTGCCGCCCGGCCCGCCCGCGGACAGCGCGGAGCACGTCGTCGCGCGGCTCCGCCGTTCGGGGCGGCGCTTGGTCGTGCCCGCCGTCCTGTTCATCGCGCTCTGCGGTGCGACCGGGGCGGCATGGGGGCGCCTGCCGGCGCCATGGATGGACACGGCACTGCCAGTGGTCGCCCTTGTGCTCGTGATCGCGTGCTGCGTCATCCCGCTGCTCATCTGGATGAACCGCATCACGATCATCACGTCGCGGCGGCTGATCGTGAAGCGCGGCTTCTTCGTGCGTGAGCGCACCGAGTTCGTCTTCGGCCGCGAATCGGAGGCCGCATTGCAGCGGCGAGGGGTCCAGTTCCTGTTCGGTGCGGGCGACGTGGTCGTCCGCACCGGCAGCGAGGGCGTGCTGGTGCTGCACGACCTGCCCAGGGCGAAGCTGGTACACCGCGCGATCGCCGACCTCATCGACCACGCAGGTGGCACGGGGAGCATTCCACAGGTCCGGCGCCACTGAAGGTGCCCGCTGCCCGGAGCGTCGCGGCGCGCGGGTGCGCGAAGGTCGGCGTGCGGTCAGGGAGTCGGGGCGCCGACGGGTTCGGGAACCGCCGCCCGGCGCGAAGCCGCCCGCGCGGGGTTGTACACCCAGTGCCGGTAGAGCAGGAACCGCACCGCCGACCCGAGCACGAGGCCCACGACGTTGCCCGCGATGTTGTCGGCGAGCACCGAGTCGAAGCCGAGCACCGATCGCGAGAACCACAGGCAGGCGAGGGCGACGCCCATGCCGAGCAGGCTGACGACGACGAACTCGGCGCCCTCGCGCGCCCCCCTGGCGCTGCGGTGCGGGCCGAAGGTCCAGAACCGGTTCCCGACCCAGTTCACCGCGATCGCGATCACCGTGGAGATCACCTTGGCGATGAGCGGTCCCTCATGGATGCGCTCCGGCGCCAGCACCGTGACACGCAGGGCCGTGAAGACCGCCACGTCGACGACGAATCCGACACCGCCGACGAGCCCGAACTTCGTCAGCTGCCGCACGAGTGCGTTCGAGGTGACGGTGCGCATACGCTCTTTCGACAGCGGCCTACGGGTTCTGGGAAGCCTAAACGCGCCGAGCGCAAGAAGCGGGACGAAAGGGCGGTGCGCCATGCGAGTGGGCGTCATCGGTGATGGACAGCTGGCGAGGATGATGGTGCCTGCCGCGATCGCGCTGGGCATCGAGATCCACGTCTTCGGGAGCGGCCCCGGATCGTCCGCGGCGATCGCGGTGACCCAGGTCGGCGATTTCACGGACGCGGATGCGGTCCTCGCGTTCGCATCCGGCGTCGATGTGGTGACCTTCGACCACGAGCACGTGCCGCAGGAGGTCCTCGCGCGGCTCACGGACGCCGGGATCGCGGTGCGACCCGGTCCTGACGCCCTGCTCGCCGCCCAGGACAAGCGGGTGCTGCGCAGGCGGCTCGCCGAGCTCGGCGTGCCCCAGCCCCGATGGGCGGTCGTGCGCACCCGAGAGGAGCTCGGCGCGTTCCTCGCCGACAACGACGGTGCGGCGGTCGTCAAGACCCCGACGGGCGGCTACGACGGCAAGGGGGTCCGAGTCGTGCACACGGCCGCCGAGGCCGCCGACTGGCTCGCGGACGGTGAGCTGCTCGCGGAGGAGCTCGTCCCGTTCGCCCGCGAGCTGGCGCAGCAGGTCGCGCGCCGCCCGTCGGGCGAGACCAGCGTCTGGCCGCTGGTCGAGACGGTCCAGCGGGACGGCGTCTGCGCGGAGGTGGTCGCACCCGCACCGCGTTCGGCCGGGCTGCTCGCCGACCGCGCGTGCGACATCGCGGTCACCGTCGCCGAACGGCTCGGTGTCACCGGGATGCTCGCGGTGGAGCTGTTCGAGACCGACGACGAGCGGGTGCTCGTCAACGAGCTCGCCATGCGGCCGCACAACTCGGGCCACTGGTCGATCGACGGCTCGACGACGAGTCAGTTCGAGCAGCATCTGCGGGCCGTCCTCGACCTGCCGCTCGGCGCGACGGGGGTCCGCGATCCGTGGAGCGTCATGGTGAACGTGCTCGGCGGCCCGGCGGACGGCGAACTCGCGCGTCGCGTGCCGCCGATGCTCGCCGCGCATCCGACCGCCAAACTCCATCTCTACGGCAAGGCGCCGAGGCCGGGACGCAAGATCGGGCATGTCACCGTGACGGGCGACGACCTCGACGACGTCGCGTTCGAGGCGCGCGCGGCGGTCGCCGAACTCCTCGGGTAGCGGTATCCAGGGAAACCCTGATCCTGACCCGCGGTGGATGGCCCGCGACCCGCAGACCGCTCCGTCTACCATGTACGGGATGCCAGCGCCCGAAGGTACCCATGTGCAGGCCGACGCGTCGGTCCAGCCGCTCGTCGGCGTGGTCATGGGCAGCGACTCGGACTGGCCCGTGATGCGCGCCGCGACCGAACGACTCGCCGAGTTCGGCGTGCCGTTCGAAGCGCACGTCGTGTCGGCGCACCGCACGCCGCGGGCGATGCTCGAGTACGGCGAACGTGCAGCCGGCCGCGGCCTCCGCGTCATCGTCGCCGGCGCGGGCGGCGCGGCGCACCTTCCCGGCATGCTCGCCGCGGTGACGACACTGCCGGTGATCGGGGTGCCCGTGCCGCTCGCGAAGCTCGACGGCCTCGACTCCCTGCTGTCGATCGTGCAGATGCCGACCGGTGTCCCCGTCGCGACCGTCTCGATCGGCGGCAGCGCGAACGCCGGCCTGCTCGCCGTCCGCATCCTCGCCACCGAGCGGCCCGCGCTCGCGGCCGCCCTCGCCGCCTTCGCTGCTCGTCTCGAGCGCGAGGTCGGTGAGAAGGACTCGCGCCTCGGGAGCGACGGGTGACGATGCGGCCGGCGGGCAGGCACGCCCAGGAGCCGGTGCTGCTGCCCGCGGACAGCCCGATCCGGCACCCGGTCGTCGACGATCCGCGCGCCATGACGCGCCGCGCGTGGTCCCTGGCGGGTCTGCATCTGCTGCTGCCGGGTTCGGTTCAGCTGCTCGCAGGCGACCGGCGCCTCGGCCGCTTCGCGATCGTCGTGTGGATCGTCGCGTGGATCGCGGTCATCGTCGCGGTCGTCACCTGGCTCGTCGCCCCGGCCGTGCTGCTCGCGATCCCGACAACGCCCGGCGGCCTGACGACGCTGCAGATCGCCCTGCTCGCGTGGGGCCTGCTCTGGCTGATCCTCACGGTCGACACGATCCGGCTCATCGGCGTCGGCAGGCTGCTCCCCGCCGCGCGGCCGGCCGTGGTGGTCCTGCTCGCGGCCGCGCTCGTGGTCGGCACCGGCGGCGCCGCCTGGGGTGCGTACTTCGCCGGGATCACCCGCGCGGTGACCGCCTCGGTGTTCGGTGGCCAGAAGGCCCAGGCCCAGGCACCCTTCGCCGGCCGCTTCAACATCCTGCTCATCGGCGGCGACACCGACACCGGCAGTTACCGAGCCGCGACGTTCTCGGTGCTCAGCATCGACGAGTCGACCGGTGCCTCGACGATCATCGGCGTGCCGAAGACGCTGTCGCGCCTGCCGTTCCCCTCGGATTCGCCGCTCAAGGCGGCGTTCCCGGAGGGCTGGAAGGCGGGCTGCGCCGCGCAGACCTGCGATCTCGCCGGCCTCTACACCACCGTGCAGATCGACCGCCGCTCGCTCTACCCGGACGCGACCGCCACCGGGTCGACGCCGGGCGCGGCAGCGGTGAAGGACGCGGTCGACGCCGCGCTCGGGGTCAAGATCCAGTACACGGCGGTGTTCGACACGCACGCCTTCGCAGACCTCGTCGACGCGATCGGCGGGGTCGACGTGACCGTGCCCTCGGCGGTCGAGGCCGGCCAGCGGTTCGACGCCGACGGGAACATCGTCGGGACGGCCTACACGATCCACGCGGGCGAACAGCACCTCAGCGGAACTCGCGCCGCCGCGTACATCCGCGGCCCGCTTGCCGCGACCGATACGGGAGCCATGGTGCGACAGCGCATCGTCGAGCTCGCCATGGTGAAGCAGCTGAACCCCGCCGACCTGCTGCTGAAGTTCCAGTCGATCGCCGCCGCGGGATCGACGAACATCATCACCGACATCCCGCAGGACCAGCTCGGCCGACTCGCGGCGCTCGCCGTGAAGGGCAGGACCGCGCCCGTCGACACGCTCGAATTGAACGGCTCCGTGCTGCCGAAGCCCGCGGACCCCGACTACGCGGCGATCCAGCAACGGGTCGCCGCCCTGATCGGCTAGGCGATTCCTCCGGGCGTTCGAGCCGATCGGTGGCTACGATCGCGCTGATGTCCATCACCGACAAGGTCGACCGGACGGCGGCGGAGCACGACACGCGCCACCGGCCCCGCCGCCGTTCGTTCGCCGACGTGCTGTTCGTCGTCGTCATCGCCCTGATCCTCGCGGTGCACGCGACGATCTTCTTCGCGACCCTCGTGATCGCGCCCGTCACGCGGGCCGAGGCGGAGAGCCTGAGCCTCATCCACCTGCCCGTCGAGGTGGCGCGCCTGCTCACGTTGCCGTTCGAGGTGCTGCTCCTCGCGAGCCTGTGGGTGCTCGGGCGCAGGGCGGCGGGCCGCTGGGCCGGCATGGCGGCACTCTTCGCGGTGCTGTCCCTCGACCTCAGAGCGGATCCCGCCGCGATCGTCTACGGCCCGTCGGTCGCCACCGGCGGCTGGGTCGCTGCGGCCCTGCTCGCCTGCGCGATCGCGATCGTCGAACGGCACAGGCGGCTCGCGCCGGTACTGCTCGGCGCCGCGACCATCGCGCACGGCCTGACCGCGCTCGCGCTGCCCGCATTCGTCCTCGCGCTGCTACTGTTCCCCGCGCGCAGGAAGGGCAAGGCCCGCGAAGTCCTGCAGTTCGTCGGCCTCTGGGCGATTCCCGTCGTCGCCGGGCAGATGTTGTGGCTGACGGATCTCGGCACCCAGGGCTACCTGGCGCGTGTCGACGTGTTCCTGGCCGAGTTCCAGCCCCACAGGATCCTGTCGTTCGTCGACCAGCAGGTCATCGTGTTCAGTGGATGGCACTTCAACTTCGTCTGGACGCTCGCGCTCTCGATGTTCCTGTTCAGCACGGCGGCCGTCGGTGTGATCCGGTACTGCTTCGAACCGAAGCCGGACGAACAGGGTCCCCGCCCGCTCGTGCTCGCCCGACGCGTGCCGCTCGAGATCTGGGCCGCGGCACTCTCGCTCTTCGCGTTCTCGACCTGGTGGTCGTTCTCCGGTTCGCACGCCCTCATCGATCCGAACCTGCCCGTCATGGTCGCTGTGGTCCCGCTCATCACGGTCCTGGCCTATCGCGGCTCGAAATGGCTGCTCACCAAGGGGCGGTTCTGGTCGCTCGTCGCCGTGGTCTACCTGACGGGTCTGATCGTCGCGCGATCGACCCAGATGGTGCTGACCGTGATCGAGGCGTTCCAGCGCTGAGCCGGCCCCGTCGAGCCGGCCGTGACTACCAGCACGCGGTGATGCGGTAGAGCTTCGTGGAGCCCTGGCTGTCAGCCAGCGTCACACCCTTCGACCTGGCCATCGCGTCGATGCCCCGGTACGCCTTGTCCTCGGGACGGCCGCCCCAGAGCTTCTGGCTGTCGGTCACCAGCCAGTGCAGCTGGAACGATCGCACGGCGCGACACACCGCGGGGTTCGAGCCGTACTCGCCGAGGTGCGCCGCGATCAGCTTGCGCTCGTCGCCCCAGTACCCGCCGAGGTGCGGGAAGAGCGTCTGACGACCACCGAACGCCCAGGCGAGCGCCGTGCCGTTCCACGGATCGTCGACCACGAGCTGACCCGCAGGCACGGTCCTGCCGATCCGCGACAGGAGCGCCACCTCGTCGGCGTCGAGGAGCAGTCCCGACTTGTCGGACGCGGGCAGCGAGAACACCGTGCCGATCGATTCGCGCATGTCGCCGAGCGAGTCGCCCGCCCACGCGGAGACGGACACGAGCAGGCCGATCACCACGGGCAGCGCGAGCGCGATGCGCACGCGCACCCGCCTGGCGGCGATCGCGAGCGCGCCCGCGGTGATCACCCAGGCCGCGATCGGCACGGCGAGCGTCGGCGCGATCGCGATGATGCGGAACTTGTCCTTGTCCCACAGGCCGGTGGCGAGCTTCGCGAGGTCGCTGTTCGAGCCGGCGGCCGCGGCGTACAGCAGCGCGATGAGCACATAGCCGACGACGATCCAGCGCACGCCCCGCCGGACGAGCAGAGCGATGAGACCGGCGACGACGACCGCGGCGAGCAGGAGCGGGACGGGCAGCGGCTGCTGGGCGGGCGACGCGAGCGTCGTCCCGAGCAGCCCCTGCGCGAGTGCCGCGGGGAAGGACTCCCGTGCCCGGGCAGGGGCGCCGTTCAGATGGTCGGCGATCGGCCGGTGCGCCAGGTCGTAGACGTGGTAGAGCACGGCGTAGGCGAGCACGGCCGCGACGAGCACCGCGACGCCGAGCGCAACCCAGGCGAGGACGGCCCGCCGTCGCCGGCCGAGCGACCACGTCGCGGCCGTTCGCCCGACGAACCAGGCCAGGAGCAGGGGGAGGCCGATCGCCGCGAGGCCGACCATGCTGCGCGGATGACTGAACACGGCACCGACGAGCCAGATGCCGAGCAGGACCAGGATCCGCACCCACGGCAGCCGGACGGCGTCCACGACCGGTCGCCACGGTGCGCCGTCCGACCACGGCAGCACGAGCGCGACCAGTGCGAGGCCCGTCGGCAGGAGCGTCGTCGCCAGGCCGTTGGGGTAGAGCGTCCCGAAGTCGAGCAGCAGGTACGGGAACGCGGCGAACGCGCTCGAGAGCACCGCAGCGACGGTCGCGATCACGACGGGCTGCGCGTCCGTCCACCGCCGGGGACCGACCCGGCCGAGCAGGGTGCTCGCCGCGAACGCGCATCCCGCCGCCCAGACGGGGCCGGCGGTCGCGATCCACGCCGCGTCGGCGGCGACGGGGATCGGCACGCCCGTGACCTCGGCGGTGACGGCGGCGATGCTGTGCCAGACCGCCGGGTAGAAGGAGTAGTGCTGCGTGGGATGCGTGAGCACGTAGAGCGTCAACGACGAGGCGTCGCCGTGCTGCATGATCGACGCGACCGCGTTCAGGTGGAACACCGCGTCGTAGGTCTGGCTGATCCGCTCGGGCGACGGCACCGCGCCGAACGCGATCACGGCGATCGCCACGGACCCGACGAGGATGCCGGCGACCACGGGCGCCGTCCGTGCCGGAGCCCACGTGCCGATCGGCGCCCAGGCGGGCCGCGACGCCCGGTGCAGGAAGACCCGCGCGGCCAGGACGACGCCGGCGGCGGCGAGTCCGATCAGGAGCGGGGCCCACCAGCCGAACGGCACGTGCGCGAGCCCGAAGAGCACACCGGCGACACCGATCGACGCGAACCCGGCGGGACCTGCCAGGGCGATCGCGGGCAGGCCGCGGAGCCGCAGTGCGGTCGTCACGGCGAGTCCCGGCACGAACACGACCGCCACCGCGACCGCGATGGGGAGGGCGGCCGCGAACCAGCTCATGACCGGGCTCACGGTACACGGCGCGCTTGGCCGCTTCGCCGCGCCGTGCCGGTAGCCTCGAGGCTTGCCGAATGCCGGGAATGAGGAAGGAGTCCGGGATGAATGACCAGGGAGCGTTCGACGTGGCGCCCGGTCCGCTGCTGCGGATCGTGCGCGATCAGCGCGTGGCGTTCATCGTCGTGGGCGGTATCAACACGCTCGTGGGGTACCTGTTCTTCCTGCTGTTCGACTTCACGATCGGGCGCGGGCTGATCCCGCGCATCGGTGCTCCGCTTGCCGCCGATGTCGTCCTCGCTTGCTCGCACGTGTGCAGCGTGCTGGTGGCCTTCGTCCTGCATCGACGATTCGTGTTCCGAGTCCGCGGGCACGTCGTGCGCGACCTACTGCGGTTCGAGAGCGTCTACCTCGTGGCTATCGGAATCAACGCCCTGGTGCTGCCGTTGGTGGTCGCGACGACGCACTGGCCCGCGTTCGTCGCGCAGCTGCCGGTGATCGTGGTGACGACGATGCTGTCCTATTTCGGGCACCGCGAGTTCTCATTCCGCCGAAGCGAGCACTGATGCCGCGCGTCTCGGTCGTCATCCCGGCGTACAACAACGCGAGGTACATCGGTGCTGCGATGCAGTCGGTACTGGAGCAGGACTACCGGGACCTTGAACTCGTCGTGGCCGATCATTCCTCGACAGACGGCACATTGCGGGCAATTGAGCAGTTCCACGACCCGCGGATCACGGTGCTGTCGACGCCGACTGGAGGGGGTGCGCCGGCCAACTGGGAACGGGTCACCGCGGCGGCATCTGGCGAGTACGTGCGCCTCGTATGTGGCGACGACGTTCTCCTGCCGGGCACAGTCGGTCGACATGTTGCGGCACTCGACGCAAACCCGGGTGCGCATCTCGCGGCTTCCCCGCGCAGGATTATCGACGTGCGCGGCGACACGATCATCGAGTCGCGCGGTTTGCACGGAATCACCCCGATCATGTCTGGTGCCGACGTGGTGCGGAGGACCGTGCGGGCGGGCACGAACGTGTTCGGTGAGCCGGCCTGTGTCACCATGCGATTGGCTACCCTGCGGGAGGTCGGTGGCTGGGACCCGCGATTTCCGTACCTAATCGACGAGGCGACGTACGTTCGAGTGCTACTCGAAGGCGACTTCGTGCCAGTCGCGGGCCAGGGCGCGGCCTTCCGCATGAGCGCCAGCCAGTGGAGTGTCGCGCTCGCAGGGGACCAGGCCGCTCAGGCGGCCGCGTTCCACGCGTGGCTGCACGCCGCCCGTCCAGACGTCGTGGGTCGCAGGGACGTTATCCGAGGTGATTTGCGCGCGCTCGGTTTTGCCCTTGCGCGGCGCGCGGTGTACATCGCCTATGCGCGTCGTATGGCCGAAGTCTGACGCCACCCCAACTGGGGACGGGTACAGGGTGGAAACACCCCCGAGCGCGCGTCGTGCCACAGACGTGCGTTCTTTAGCCTGCTCGTGTGGGGGAATTGGGGATTCGCCGACGCCGCTCGCGTGCGTCGGTCGTCATGAGCGTTTCGGGTCTGCTCACGACCATCGGCATGCTCGGTCTGCTTTCGGGATGCACATTCGCGCCGACGCCGGCGGTCACGTCGACGCCTGCGTCGCCATCCGCGACGGAGTCGGTCACCGCGACACCGACTGTCGTGGCGACGACCTCGAGCACGGCGACGGCGACGTCGCCCGCACCTGCCACACCGTCGCCGACGGCGAACCCGGGGGCCGCGAAGAAACCCGTGACCCCCTTCATCACGATGGCGGACTGGGACGGCAGGGCTCTCGACGTCGACGCGCTCATGTCGAACATCACGGAGCGGGACGGGCTCTGCACTCTGCACGCGACGCTCGGGTCCATCGCGCGGACGGCGACGGTAGTGTCCGGGCCGACCGCGCAGTCGACCGGATGCGCGCCGATGGCCATCCTGTCGTCGGAGTTGACGACCGGCTCCTGGCGAGTCACCGTCTCGTACTCCTCGGCGAAGTATCAGGGCACGTCCGCTGCCACGACCGTCGTGGTGACGCGATGACGGTCATACGTCTCCGGACCAAGCGTGTCGTCGTCGCGATCACGGCCTTTGCGATCGCGGCCGCCGGACTCGCCGCGATCACTTCCGTCGACACGGCCAGCGCCGTGACGGCCGCGAGCATGTTGAAGTCGTTCGATCCCGCCGACATCATCAGTGACCAGGTCATGTTTAACTCGTCGACGATGTCTGCGGCGTCGATTCAGGCGTTCCTGAACGCTCAGGTGCCGACCTGCCAGCGCGGCTATACATGCCTGCGGAACTACAAGCAGACGACGCGGACGCTCGCGGCGGACCCGATGTGCGCGAAGTACGCCGGAGCCACGAGCGAGACCGCTGCGACGATCATCTACAAGGTCGGGAGGGCGTGCGGGGTGAACCCGCAAGTACTCCTCGTCACCTTGCAAAAGGAGGAGAGCCTCGTCACCGACACGTGGCCGGGGGCCGACCAGTACCGCAAGGCCACCGGGTACGCGTGTCCTGATACGACCCCCGTGTGCGACTCGACCTATAACGGATTCTTCAATCAGGTCTATAAGGCCGCATGGGCTTATGTGCGATACACGAGCCCCAAGGGAACGAACGGCGCCGGCTGGACGAGCTACTCCTGGTACCCCGTCGGCGCGAGGAGCGCGGTCCTCTACAACCCGAGCACCTCGTGCGGCGCCAAGGCGATCACTATCAAGAACAGAGCTACAGCCAGCCTGTACTACTACACGCCCTACGTCCCCGATGCCGCGGCGCTCTCGGCCGGATGGGGAACCGGCGATTCGTGCTCGTCCTACGGCAACCGGAACTTCTTCCTGTATTTCACCTCCTGGTTCGGGTCGACGCACTACACGGCGACCGGGAGCATCGGGTCGTTGTGGAAATCGCTCGGGGGCTCCACTGGTGCCCTCGGGAACCCCGCCGCGAATGCGACCAGCGTCAGCGGCGGCTCCGTGCAGCGGTTCACAAAGGGCTACGTCTACTCCTCGTCGAGCGGCACGTACGCCGTCACCGGGGCCCTCCTGACGAAGTACCGATCGTTGTCGGCGCAGACGGGCGCGCTCGGTTGGCCGACGAGCGCGGCATCGTCCTCGCCCGCGAAGGAAGGCGGCACCGTCCAGTCGTTCAAGACCGGCTCCATCCTCTCGGGCTCCACGGGGACCTTCGCTGTGACCGGTGCGATGGCGACGGCGTACACAGCGGCAGGAGCGCAGGGCGGCACTCTGGGCTGGCCGACTGCAGACTCGATGTCGGACCCAGCGAACGGCGGCGGTCACGTGCAGCTCTTCGCCTCAGGGACCCTCTACCAGGCCGGGTCGGGCACCGCGTACCCGCTAAGCGGGAGCGCGCTCGCCGCCTACGTCGCCACTAAAGCGCAGAAGGGCGCGTACGGCTGGCCGACTAGCGGGGTCATTGCGACCACGGCCCACGGAGGCGGCACCTACCTGACCACGCAGAAGGGGGCGATCTATCTCGCCAAGGGCGCGCTCGCGCTCGGTGTCCTCAATCCTGGAGTCGCGACCGAATACGCGTCCCTCGGAGGCGTCGCCGGTATTCTCGGCTGGCCCTCTTCGGCATCGCTCCCGACCTCGGGTTCGACGCACGGCACGATCCAGTCGTTTCACGGCGGCAAGGTGTACTCGAACGTCACCTCGGGATCCCACTCGGTCGGAGGCCGGTTCCTTGCAGAGTACCTGCGGGTAGGTGAGGTCACCGGCAGGCTCGGATGGCCGGCAGCCGATGGTGTGACCGTCAGCGCCAACGGCGGAGGGAAGTTCCAGGCCTTCGAGTCGGGTGACATCTACACGACCGCGACCGGCGTGTGGATCGTCCGCGGCGCTCCGCTGACGGCCTACCTCGCGGCAGGGGGGCCCGCAGGAAAGGCGGGGTGGCCGACCGGAATCGCCCGCTACGACACGAAGGCGAAGCTCTGGAAGCAGCCTTTCCAGCGGGCGCAGATCACATGGTCGAGCACGGTTAAGCCCAGAACAACTTTCACGAAGTGACCCGCCCGCGTCAGCTGCGTGCTCGACCGTCCGAGGTGGTCCGATTGACGACCAACGGCTCGGCAACGGACGCCGGCGCTTTAGACCCGTTCGACGCGATGCGGCGCGCGATCAGGTAGAGCGGCCTGCCTTGCACCTCCTGTATAGACACGGCCCAGGTAACTGCCGAGGACACTCAGCATGATTATCTGCACGCCGGCGACGCCGAGGATCGTGATGACCGTAGCCGACCAGCCCGGCACGGTCGTGTGGAGGTCGAACACGCGGCGCATCAGGATATAGAGGATTGCAAGGGCGGCGACCCCCGAGATGCACCACCCGACGAGTGACACGAGCCGAAGCGGCATCATCGAGAATCCGAGGATCCCGTCCGTAGCGAACCCGATCATCTTTTTCAACGGATATCCGGATTTGCCCGCGTACCGCTCGTCGCGGTCGAACATCTCCGGCGACTGCCGGAACCCCACCCAGGAGACGATTCCGCGCAGGAAGCGAGTGCGCTCGGGCAAGCGCTGCAGCGCATCGATGACCCGCCGATCGATCAGGCGGAAGTCACCCGTGTTCCGCGGGCTGTCGATGTCCGCGAGCAGATGCAGGAGGCGGTAGAAGGCTGCAGCGGTCACCTTCTTCAACATCGAGTCTCGACGGGCGCCCGCTGCGCATAGATCACGTCCCATTCGCCGCCAAGCCAGCGTTGGATCATCCGACCGCGACCGTGGGGGGATCCTGGAGATCAGTGTCCATGATCACGGCCGCGTCGCCATGAGCGGCATCGATGCCGGCGGTGACCGCGATCTGGTGTCCGAGCCTCCGCGAGAACTGCAGCAGCTCCATGTCCGGGTCGGTCTCAGCCATGCGCTCGATCCATAACGCCGATTCGTCGCGAGACCCGTCGTCCACGGAGATGAACCTGAAGTCGACGGGAGCGCCGCCGTGCTCAGCGCGTCCCGGAGCCGGCGATGGAACGTGACGATCGACTGAGCCTCGTTGAACACAGGTAGAATAAAACTGATGAGCGGGCGCGACCGCTGGGCGGTGTGCTCGGAAACTGAATCACGACATGCGGTCACAGTAGGTCCCGAGAAACAAGATCGCCCCCAGGATGAGGGGTGTGGCGCTCAGCACACTCTCGTTCTCAGCGCCCCTGAGCTTCCGGGGGAGGGAATCAGGTGCCGGTAGCGGATCACGACGTGACCGTCGCGGTCGTCGTCGCCTACAACCGCCGCGACCTGCTGCCCGAGTCGGTGGAGGCGACACTGGCTCAAACGGTCGCGCCTGACGCGGTCATCGTCGTCGATAACGCATCGGACGACGGATCCGCGGACGCGCTCGCCGAGCGTCATCCGGAGGTCGACATCGTGCGGCTGGAGCGCAACACGGGCGGCGCCGGCGGCTTTACGATCGGTATCGCGCTCGCGCTGCAGCGAGGGAGCGCGCGCTGGGTGTGGCTGATGGACGACGACACCGTGCCGAAGCCGACCGCGTTGGAAGCGCTTTGCCGGCGTCGACGGTCGCGAGGACGTGGCGCTCGCCAGCAGTCGCGTCGTGTGGAAAGACCGCCGCGACCATCCGACTAACACACCTCGACCCAAGCCGTTCGCGCGCGTTGCCGAACGAGAGGCGGCAGTCGTTGGCGGCACGGTGCCGATCCGATCGTCCTCGTTCGTGTCGATGCTCGTCCGAACCGACCGCGTGCGGCAGACCGGCCTGCCCATCGCCGACTACTTCCTCTGGAACGACGACTTCGAAGTCCTCGGCGCGCACCATCAGAGGCGCCCGCGCGGTGTACGTCCCTGCGAGCGTCGTCGTGCACAAGACCAAGCGTCGGGCCGACACCGATGTCGATCCCGGCGACCGATTCTTCAATGAGGTACGCAACAAGACTTGGCTGTACTCCGAAGCCGTGGGCTCAATCCGGGGGAGAAGGTCCTGTACTTCGGTGCAACTCCCCGCTGATGGGCCAGGACCATCGTCCGGTCGAAGCGCAAGCGAATGATGCTCGGGAATCCCGGCCGCGGCCTGGTGGCGGGCGTCACACGCCCGCCACGGACGAACGACCAGGTGCTCGCGGGCCTTGGCCGGGCGAGCGAGGCCGTCGCCGCCGCGGGGGGAACTGCCAGGTGACGGAGCCGTTCTCGGTCCTGCTCCCTGTCTACGCCGGAGACGACGCGGCGTTCGTCGCCCGTGCGATCTCGAGTGCGACGCCTAGCAGACCCTTCATCCCGACGAACTCGTGATCGTCCGCGACGGGCCGGTGCCCGCATCGCTGCAGGCAGTCCTCGACGGTCTGCGAGACGGCGCCGTGGCTGTGCGGATTCTTGAGTTCGCGCACAACCGTGGCATCGCATCCGCCCTGACGGCTGGCCTCGCCGCGTGCCGGTACGCCGTCGTCGCACGCATGGACGCGGACGAATCGCGATGCCTGATCGTTTCGCGCGACAACTCGAAGCGGTCGGCACAGGACTCGACATCGTCGGGACGGGCATGTTCGAGTTCGCCGATGACGAGGACGACGTGCTCGCGCAGCGCACCCCGCCGATCGGCCAAGCCGCGATCGAGCGTTACGCCCGATTCCACGACCCCTTCAACCACCCGACCGTCGTGTACCGGAAGGCCGCGGTACAGCGGGCGGGGGGTTATGTCGCCGTCGGCCTGATGGAGGACTACTGGCTGTTCGCGCGGATGCTGGCCGCAGGCGCCCGTGTGGGCAATCTGCCCGAACCGCTCGTGAAGTACCGGGTCGGTTCTGGTGCCTACCGGAGGCGGGGCGGCATCGCGCAGTTGCGTGCAGAATTCCGCCTCCAGCGACTCTTCCGCCGCATCGGGTTCACGACTCGCGGGCAGTGTCTCCGAAACCTCTTGGTCCGTGGCGGTTACCGTCTGCTGCCGGAAGCCGTCCGGCGCACCGCCTACCGGGTGATCGTTCTTGGGCGGTCGTCCACGAGGAGCAAATGATGCGCGGATGAGCGATCTCGTCGTCGTCGGATCGGGGCTCTTTTGGCCTCACCGTCGCCAGGGGGAATGGCCGAAGAGCACGGGTTTCGGGTGACGGTGGTCGAGCGTCGCGTGCACGTCGGGGGGCAACGCCTACAGCGAGCGCGATCCCGATAGCGAACATCGAGGTGCACCGCTATGGCGCGCACCTGTTCCACACGTCGAACGAGCGGGTGTGGGCTTTCGTCAACCGCTTCACGTGCGTTCGCGCTCCTAGCGTGCACCGGGTCTATGCGAATCATCGGGGCGAGGTCTACCCCCTCCCGATCAACCTGGGCACCATCAATCAGTTCTTTCGGGCTGCCTCTTTCTCCGGCCCAGGCGCGCGACTGGTGGCGCGCAGGCGGCGGAGGTCGGCGGTCCGCCGCGGCAACCTCGAGGAGAAGGCGATCGCGCTCTCGGCCGCCGCTCTACGAGGCCTTCATCCGGGGCTACACGGCCAAGCAGTGGCAGACCGACCCCGGCGCTGCCCGCCGCGGTCATCAGCCGCCTTCCGGTCCGCTACACGTACGACAACCGGTATTTCGGCGACACTTACCAGGGCCTGCCCGCGCGGATACACGGCGTGGCTGAGGCGATCGCCGACCATCCACATCACGCGTACAGTTGGCTACGGACTTCCTGACAGGGGCCGCGGAGGCGCGTACGTCGGGCCAGGTGCCGGTCGTCTACACCGGCCCGATCGACGAGTACTTCGGCGACCGGGGCGCTCTCCGGCACACGATGGACCTCGAGCGGGAGACGGCCCCGTCGGCGACTTCCGGGGGCGTCGGTGATGAACTACGTCGATGCGGACGTGCCGTACACCCGCATCCTCGAGCCCCGGCACTTCCATCCGGAGCGGGAGGACGTCGCGACGGACCGTCGTGACGCCGCGAGTACTCGCGGTTCGCGGACGACGGCGACGAGCCGTACTACCCGGTGAATACCGCCGGCCGACCGTGAGCGCTGACGGCTACCGGGAGCTGAGCGGCCGCCGAGGCCGGCGTGTACTTCGGGGGTCGGCTCGGCACCTACCAGTACCTCGACATGCACATGGCCATCGCCTCGGCGCTGACATTCGTCGACAACGAGCTCGTGCCGGATCTCGTCCGCGTCCCGGCGGGGAAATGACGGCCGCCGCTCCGGAGCTTCGACGCGGTCTGCGCGGGCGCGCCGGCGCAGCGGGTCCGCCGTCCTCGTCTGGCCGGCCCTCGTCCTCGTCCTCGTCGCCGCGGGCGCGCTCGTCCCCCTCCTGTTTGATCCGCATTTCTACTGGGTCGGCGACACCGAGTCGGGCGCCTACGGTCAGTGGTACGCGATCGGGACCAGGCTGCTCGACGGCCACTGGTGGGACGTCCTCAACCCGACCGTCTGGCAGGCGGGAGTCTACCTCGCCGACGGCGCGTGGGGTTTCTACAGCCCCATCCTCTGGGCGCTCGGTCTCGTCGCGCACTCGGCCGAGCACATCGAGACGACCGTGATCGTGCTCAAGGTGCTGGTGCTGGTCGCGGCGGGGCTCGGCACCTACGTCCTCGGTCGGTCCTTCCGCCTTCCTCCGCCGTGGGCCGCGCTCGCCGGAGTGGCCGTGCCGTTCGGTGGATTCACTTCGTACCAGGACATCACCTCTTGTGGATCACGGGCGCCATAGCCTGGTCCGTCTTCCCTTGGGCGTGGGTAGGGCTCCGGGCCGTCGTCCATCGCGACCGGATCATTTTCGCGGCGCTCGTGCCGGCAGGTCTACTGCTCGGCATCGTCTACACCCACGCCACATTGACCCTCGTCGCACTGGTCTTCTGCGTCGGTGTCGAGGCGCTCCTCACCCGTCGCCCCGGTGCGATCGTCCGATGGGGAGTCATGGCTGTCCTTATCGCGGCGATGGTCGTCGGTCTGCGGCGCACCTTCCGGCGCTACTCGTCTACCCGGACACCAATCGGGCGCAGGGCATTCTCAACACGGGGGACCTTGTGGAGACACCCGGCGCGCTGCTCCAGGCCGCGACGCCCATCGCGCGCGCCCTGATGGAGAACACCCGCGGCGTGCTGCCCGCGCATCCGCTCAGCTACATGGCCTGGTTCCTGCCGCTCGCGGTGCTCGTCGACTGGAGTCGCTGCTGGCGGATGCTTCGCCGGACCATGAGCCTGCCGCTTTTCACCGTCGTGATCGATTCGTCATCAGCGCGCCGAGTCAGGTGGGCCCGCTGCGCTGGCCCGCGCGACTGCTTCCCTACGCGACACTCGCGGTCGTGATGCTTGTGGTGTTTGGTCTTGCACGGGCGCGCGTCGCCGCGCCGACGTTGATCCGATTCGTGATCGGCATCGTGCTTGTAGCGGCGGCCACCTGGGCCACCTACACGGGATGGACGCAGGGCCGGCATCTGATTGCGGGAGGCACGTGGCTGTGGTCGTGCTGCTCGGCCGTTTCCGCGCTCGGCCTCAGCCGCTTCGTCGCCCGCTGCGAGGACGGCGAACCGCGACGATCGTGTTCGCATGTGTCGCGACGGTCGCCGTACTCGTCCCACAGCGCGCGGCGATCTCGTTCCCGGGTGGGCCGGTGCAACATCTGTCGACGAGTCTGTCGACCTATCAGCACATGCTCGCGGGCTCGAAAGGCGACGTGTTCGTCGTTGGGAATGAGCGGAGCGACATGGGCACGTCGATGTCCGAGCAGGCCTCACTCGGCAATCCCGGTACCTCACCGGCAAACCGGTTCAGAACACGTATACAACGCTGCAATATGCGGCCTATGTCAAGCTGCGCCCTGCATGGGTGTGAAGGGGAGAGCACCTGCTCCCTCGCGCTCTACCACCTGTTCGACATCGCGCCGGGCACGGGCAAGCGCTGGGTCGAATCCTGTTCGGCATCTCGAGCGGGCCTGCTGATAAAGTCGACGTTCCTGACGGACGCGTGGAGCCATCCGCGCCCTGGATTCCATCTGGTGTCCGACACCCCCCAGACGCGGCTTCTCGTCAGGAACACCCCGATCCCGGGTGCCGGGTGGCATCGTGTGGACGTCAGCCGGCACGAGGGTGAGGGCGGATGCGGTGACGGCGATGAGCGCGACGTTCACGGTTGAATCCGCTCTGCCGGGCGGCGGACGTGTCGCACTCAGCCGGCTGCCGTGGCCCGGGTATTCGGTGACCGGCGGCGCGCGGATCGCCGCAAAACCGACGGCCGGCATGCTGCTTACCGTCGACCTCCCAAGTGGCGCAGCGGGGCACACGTTCACGGTGCGCTATTCGCCGCCCGGCTTCACACAGATGGTCGCAGCGGCCCTAGGGGCCGCTCTGTCTGCTCTTCGCCTGGCTTGGGGTGTGGATCGCTGGCCGGCGGGTCCGACGGCTCGGATTTCTACATTTGACCTTGCGCAGGGATCGGCCCTGACGCGAGGCGTAGTCCGTCGAGTTCGTCAGTACGGTATCAAGGAGTCGATGCGCCTCCCTCGACTCAGTCCAATCGGTCTCGACCGCGACGCGGGTGACGTCGTCGACCTCGCGCTCGCCGGGGTCGGTGTGATCGGCGCGCTCGTCGCCGTGCTGCTCGGGAACGGGTGGATCGCCATCGGTACAGCCGTTCCCAGCGCGCTCGCCGAGGTCGTCAGAGGGGAGCGGCCGCCCCATCTGCGCCGGCTCGCACGACGGATCCTTCTCGACCGGTCCGGGCGGTCGCTCGTGCGAAACGGCGCGGTGCTCGTCGCTGTGGCGACGATCGCCCAGAGTGTCTCGATCGCCGACGTCGTCGTGGTGCTCGTCGGAGCGATGGTCGTCCACCTCGCGATAACTCTGTACATGTCGTTCGCGCAGCGCGCGATCGGACTTGACGGCGCGAGGATGACCTGGCAGCACCTTGATGTGCGCGGGGTGCAGGACGGCCCCAGCGCATTCCCCGACGCCGTTGGCGAGCTCCTCGGCGTTGAGGGCCTGCGACTCCTCGCGATCATGGAGTTCCTGCTTCTCGCCGCCGATGTCTGCATCACAGCGGAACTGCCGGGTGGGCCCTTGATCCCCGTCGGGGGCACGATTCTCGTCGCGCTCGTGATCGGAGGCATCGCGTTCGCAGCATGGGGCCCGGGAGGCAGGGCCCGGCCGCGGAACACCGACGATGCGGTCGTCGAGGCGTTGGAGCGGTTTGCGCCCGAGGTGGCGTTCTACTTCTCGTCGCCCGCGTCCGGGACCTACGCGCTCACCGTGTGGGCGGACGTCATCAACGCGATCCACAAGCCGACAGTCGTGATCGTGCGCGAGCTCCTGCATCTCGAGGCGCTCGGCCGCATCCAAGTGCCGATCGTCGTCGCCGCGCAGGTCGCAGACTTGGAGCGCGTCGCGCTGCCCAGCATCCGTGTCGTGCTGTACCCGACGAACGTCGTCAGGAACAACGAGATGGTGCGGATCCCGGGGCCGCTGCACTGCTTCATCGGGCACGGCGACAGCGACAAGGTGGGCAGTTTCAGCCCGCTGAACCGCATGTACGACGAGATCTGGGTCGCCGGCGAGGCGGCCGTCGACCGCTACCGCGCGGTCGACGAGGGCATCGACATCGGCAAGGTCCTCGCGGTCGGCAGGCCGCAACTCGCAGAGATCCACCGTGCCGACCCGGCGGCGCACGCCGACGGACGGCTCACCGTGCTCTACGCCCCGACATGGGAGGGCTTCTTCGACGAGGCCGACTATTCGTCGGTGGCGCGGATGGGGGAGGCGCTCGTCGCTGCGGCGCTCGACTCGGGAGCCAGGGTCCGCTTCAAACCGCACCCGCTCACGGGTCACCGGCTGAAGTCCGCAGGAGCGGCCCGCGAGGCCATCGCGACGGCGGTGACCCGCGCCGGAAGCGGCAGCGGCGTCGTGCCCAACACCCCGGGCGCCCTCTACGCGGCCTTCAACGAGGCAGACGTGCTCGTCACCGACATCTCGAGCGTCATCACCGACTTCCTCGCGTCGCGAAAGCCCTACGTCGTCGCAAATCCCCGGAACACACCCCTCCCCACCTTTGTCGAGACCTTCCCTTCCGCCGCTGCCGCCACGATCGTCTCGCCGTCGCTGGACGGGTTCCGCGAGGCGCTCGCGGCCGCCGCGGGCGACGACGTCCTCCGCCCCGCACGCGAAGCGCTCGCGAAGCGGCTGCTCGGCGACGAGCCGGATCCGCTCGAGGCGTTCCTCCGCCATCTCGACGGGTTCATCGCCCGCGCGGACGCCCGCGTCGGGGCGCCGTCGTGAAGAGCGCCGGCCGCGTCGCCGTCACGGTCCTGCTCGGCACGGTCTATCTCGCCGCCGCGGTCGCCGCATCCATCCCCGAGCCGGTCAGCTTCCTGCCGCTCGCCGCCGCCGCCGTGGCGGCCGAGCTCATCGTGCAGCGCCGCTTCCCGGCCGCGCTGCCCGCGGTATTCGCGCCGCAGCTCGACGTGCGGTTCCGGCTGCTGTCGATCGACGTGCTCGTCACCGTGCTGTGCGCGCGCATCGAATCCGGGGGCGCCGTCGTCGCGGCCACGATCGCGGCCGTCGGCCTGCTGCATCTGACCCGTGACCTGTCCGGGGTCTTCCGGCGCCGCGCGGCGTGGTGGCGCGCCGGCGGTCCCGTCGGCTGGCGCAACCTGGCGGTCGCGGGCCACCCGACGCCTCGCAGCGGGCCACCCGCGGCGACGCTCGGCATCCCGACGTCCGCCATGACCCTCGTGCTGCCGGCCGGGTTCCTGCTCGACGAGTTGGGGGTCGGGGGCGCGGCCGCCGTCGTCGCGCTGGTGGTCGTGTTCGCGATCTGCATCGGCTACGTCGGCGCTCGCAGTGTGCAGTACCTCGTCAGCACCAGGCGCGACCGGGACGCGGTGCGGGCGGCGGTCCGGGACGCCGTCGCCGCAGTCGCGCCGGCCGTCGTCCTCCACGTGGCGGGACGACGGGGCACGAGCGGGAACGCGGCGATGTGGCTGCCGGCGCTGGCCCGTCTGCACCAGTCCGTGCTCGTCGTGGTCCGTGAGCAGTCGCACGTCGACGAACTCGCCCCGTACGGCCTGCCGATCGTGTTCGCGCCCCTGTCGACGGACGTGGAGCGGTTCATGGTCGAGAGCGTCGACCTCGCGCTCTACGTGAGCGACGCGACGAACATCAACAACCACATGATCCGGGTGCCAGGCATCCTCGACGTGCTCGTCGGTCACGGCGATGCGGACTCGGCCGAGAACGCGAGCCCGATCGCTCGCATGTACGACGAGGTCTGGGTGGCCGGTCAGCTCGGGCGGCAGCGGTACGCGGACCCGCTGCTCGGGGTGGCGGCTGACCGGGTCAGGACGATCGGCCAGGTACCCCTCCCGGAACCCGCGGCGCTGCCGTCCGACACGATCGTGTACGCGCCCGAGTGGGAGAACGTCGTCGACTCCGCCGGGACCTCGTCGGTCGTCGAGGGCGGTGAGGCGATCGTGCGGGCGGCGCTCGCGCGCCCCGGCCACACGCTCGTCTTCGCGCCGCATCCGGCGACGGGCTCGCGCGTGCCCGAATACGCCGCCGCCCGCGACGCGCTCGCGGCGCTCGTCCGCGCCTCGGGCGGGGCGCACCGCGTCGCGGCCGGCGAGGACCGGCGCTCGCTCGTCGCCGGCGCCGCGCTCGCCATCGTCGACATCGGCGGCCTGGTGCCGGACGCCGCTCGCGCGGACGTGCCCTACGCGGTGCCTCGTACCTCGGGGGACCTGATCGCGTTCGAGGACGCGCACCCGACCGTCGCCGGCGGCGTCGTGCTCGACCCGGCGGATCCGGCTCCCGGCATCGCACTGGCGCTGGCAGCGGATCGCAGGGCGGCGCGTGCGGCACTCGTCGACCGCGTGTTCGCCCACGGCGACTTCCAGGTCGCGCTCCAGGTCGCCGTCGACGCGGCGATCGACATGCAGCGCGGCCGCCGCTCGTTCATCCGCCCGACCCTCTGACGGCCCCTCCGCACCCCCCCCGCCCGAGCACCCGAGCAGCTGAGCACCTGAGCACCTGAGCACCTGAGCACCTGAGCAGGACGATCAGCGCCCCAGCAGGAGCGCACGCGCTTCAGCAGGACGATGGCGAACATGTGTCCTGCTGAAGCGCGTGCGTCCTGCCGAAGTGCTCCCGCGGGTCAGGAGGCGACGGTCGCCGGCTGCGGCGACGAGTGCCGCCGCACGTCCACGATCTGCCCCGTGAC
Organism: uncultured Actinomycetota bacterium; assembly: GCA_963716965.1. Classification (GTDB taxonomy): domain Bacteria; phylum Actinomycetota; class Actinomycetes; order Actinomycetales; family Microbacteriaceae; genus Amnibacterium. The sequence goes on from CAVQUZ010000005.1 coordinate 201,235, forward strand.
GTCCGACACGAGCGTGTCGATCGACGCGAGCGCGACCGTGTCCGCGGCGAGCAGCGTGCCCTCCGGCTCGTCACCGAACGCCTTGGTGCGCATGCCCGTCTTCGTGCGTTCGGGGTTGATGCAGTTGACGCGCACGCCGAGCTCGGTCCACTCCTCGGACAGCGACTGGGTGAGCAGCTTCACGGTCGCCGCCTTCGTCGCCGAGTACATGCCGTAGTTCGCGCGTCCACGCGTGTACGAGCTCGACGTGAAGTAGAGCAGCTGGCCGTGGGTGTCCTTCAGATAGGGCAGCGACTCCTGGGCCATGATGACCGGCCCGAGCAGGTTCACCTTGATGGTGTCCTTCACCGCATCCGGGCTGAACGTCTCGAGCCCGCCGATCTCGAGGATGCCGGCCGAGTTCACGACGTAGTCGATGCGGCCGCTCGCGTCGAACGCCGCCCTGAGCGCGGCCTTGACGCTCTTCCGCTTCTGGATGTGCGTGCCCGTGGACGAGCGCGAGTAGGCGAACACGTTCGCGCCGTACCGCTCGGCCGCGTCGCAGATGCCCTTGCCGATGCCCTCGCTCCCGCCGAAGACCACGATGGTCTTGCCGGTGAGCAGTCGCTCCCGCTCGGCGCCCGTCAGGCCGCCGGGTTCCGCGCTCTTCAGCTGGAACAGCTTGTCGGCGATGAACACGTCGATCGCCTCGGTGATCTTCATGTTCTCGTCCGACCCCGCGATGACGGCGATCGGCACGTCGGGCGTGTACTTGAGGACGACTGTGCAGTCGTCGGTGGCGACGAAGTTGCGGTCCTTCGCCGCTCGGGCGTAGGCGGCCGTGATGGCCGATCGCAGGAATGCCTGCGGCGTCTGCCCTCGTCGCAGGAGGGCACGCGGCGGGACGTCCACCAGCACGTTGGTCTCGGTGTTGATCTGGATGATCGTGTCGGCGGAGGGGATGGCGGTGTCCACCGTGTCGTAGTGGTCGAGTGCGTCGACGCAGTCCTGCAGGATCCGGTCGTCGACGAACGGTCGCACGGCGTCGTGGAAGAGCACCTTGCACTCGTCGTCGCCGAGCTGCGCCAGGGCGAGCCTGGTCGTGTCGTTGCGGGTCTCGCCACCGGGGAACACGCCGCGGAGTTTCGGGTAACGGCCCGCAGCGATCAGGTCGTCGACGGCCGCCATGTGGTTGAGCTCCATCATCACGATGATCTCGTCGATGGCGGGTGACGCATCGACCGCCGCGATCGTGTGCTCGATGATCGGCTTCCCGGCGATGCGCGCGAGCTGCTTCGGCATGCCGAGCCCCGCCCGCACTCCCACACCCCCGGCGAGGATCACTGCTACGGCCTTGCAGTCGTCCGGGATTCGCCACGGGTCGCAATCGTACCCGGAGCACCTGTTCGATCCCGGCGTTTCTCTGTCGCCACGCTGACCCCAATCCGAGGGGCCCGCGCGAAACGCGGTTATACGCTCCCCCGCAGACACCGCATCACCCCGAACGCTGAAAGGAAATCGAATCAATTGAAAGGTGCACCCGCCAACTCCCGATCAGCGTGGTCGTGCCGGCGTACAAGGCAGAGAAGACGATCGAGCGGCTCGTCCGGGCCTCACTCGATGCGCAGACGCTGCCGCAGGAGCAGTTCGAGACGATCATCGTCGACGACGGATCGCCCGACGCCACCTACGCGACGGTGCGTGGCCTGTGGGACGCCCGCCCCAACCTGCGGGTGCACTCGATCACCGCGTCCGGATGGGCGAGCCGGCCGCGCAACGTGGGGAACCGCGATGGCGCGGGGCACCTTACGTCATCTACCTCGACGCCGACGACACCCTGTACGCGGACGGGCTCCGGCTGCTGGCGTCGAGTACGCGGACGAGCACGGGCTTCACTGCGCTGAGCCCCAAGGAGTCGAAGACCAACGTCGCCGTGGTGGGCGAGGTGGACCGCTTCGCCGAATGAAACATCCCCAACCTCGTCGGTGCGGGCGGCATCGAGGGACTGCTGCCGATGATGCCCCACAAGGTCTACCGCCGGGAGTTCCTGCTCGAGAACGGGATCACGTTCCCCGAGGGCGCCACGGCGAGCGCGTGCTGTGGGAGGACATCTGGTTCAACATGGAGGCCTTCCGTCACGCGCGGGTCGTCTCGGTGCTGTCGGACACGCCCGTGTACCGCTGGCACGCCACCGCAGGTGGAGCATCTCGCGCAGCCGACGGACTGGCGAACCGCCGAGTACTGGCGGCAGGTTCGAGCGTCCTGCTCGTCTACATCCAGATCGCTGTTCGCCGGCGACGAGCACAGCGGGGCCTCGGGGGCGAGTCGATGCTGCTGCACCAGTACCGCGACCGCGTGCTGCTGGCGCCTGAGCAGGGATGGCCGGGAGCGCGACCGCGTCCGAGCGGTCCGACTCTCGCCATGGAGCAGGCCCCGATGCGCCTGCAGGCCGAGCACATCACGCTCGACATGGAGCAGCTGGGCTCGGCAAGCCGAGCGGGCCCGGGGGCTCGCGGGGAACTGCTCCCGCGCCGGCCGCCCCGCCGGACCTGCTCGCGGAGCTGTGGGCGCACGACTCGGCTCATCCGTCAACCGACCGGGACCGCGAGCTCGGTGGCGTATGAGCACGGCACGCTGACCGTGGCGGATGACACACTCACGACCTGGTGGCAGACGACCGGTGAGCGGGTGCCGTTCGAACGCCTCGACGGCGACCGCGTGATCCCGCGATCTGCCCGCCAGCCTGCTCCCGGCCGTGCTCTCGCCCGACGTCGTCGACGTCACGGACGAGCTCACGGTCGGCCATCGGGTCGGCCATCTGGGTCACGGGTCCTCGGGCGGAGCGCGTGACGTGGGCGGTCCCGGCCACCTCGTCGGCGACCTTCGTGCCGACCGAGTACGGTCTCGCGCTCTCCGTGCAATCCGTCGCGACGGTCGACGTCGACCACGCGGGGGGCCGGACGATCACTGGACGAGCCCGTCTGGGACCTCTGGTCGGAGACGAGATGGCTCGGTGCGGCGCACCGGTGCGCAGTGAAATGGGCCGGGCGTTCGGCGGCCTCCATGGCGTCCGGTCGGGTGATGTCAGCGTACGCCAACAAGAAGGGCGAGCTGAGCGTCGACCTGGCCCAGCGTCTGCGCACCGTCGTCAGAGACGGCGGTGGCCGGCTCGGTGCCCTCGAGCGCCGTGGGACCGGGTTCCGTATCCAGCTGCCGTCCGTCGATGTCGTGGGCCGGACCGTGCTCGATGGTCAGGTCGCCTTCGAGCGGACCGTGCCGTGCGCCGCAGGTCTCGTGCGCAGGAGCGGTCGGCTTGCCGGACTGGTCCACGCGGCTGCTGCAGTGCCCCGGGCATCCGCGCCGGCTCCCTGCCGCGTGACGGCTCTGGATCCCGAAGGGGGTGCCTGGCTCGAGAGCACGGGAACCCCGGGTGCCGGTCGGTGGGAACTCGTGATGACCCGTTGCGGGACCCGCCCGTCCAAGACCGGGGTGTTCGTCAGCGTCTACCACGACGGCCGGCTCGTCGAGCGACCGGCTTGGGACGCCGGCGTCGTTTCGACCCCGAAGGCGACCCGCTCGACCGCCCCGGCGACGCAGCCCATCATGCTGCCCGTGATGCACTTATCGACCCGGCTGGTGGTGCCCGTGACGGGCCCACCGCGTCCGGTACCGTCGTGAGGATGGCCGAGACAACGCCCCGTATCAGCGTCGTCATCGCGACGTATCGGCCGGGGGATGCGTTCGAACGGGTCGTCCGGTCGCTTCGACGCGCAGACGCTGCCGCCCGATCAGTTCGAGGTCATCGCGATCGACGACGGCTCGCCCGACGACACGTTCGATCGCCTGAAACGCGTCGCCGGCTCCCGGACCAATTTCCGTGTCCATCGCATCGAGAACTCCGGCTGGCCGAGCCGGCCGCGCAACATCGGCACGTCCATGGCCAGAGCGCCGTACGTGCTCTTCATGGATCACGACGACTCGCTCTTCCCGCACGCGCTGGAGCGACTCGCCGACTACGCCGAGCAGACCGGTGCGGACGTCGTGAGCCCCGAGGAGTCGAAGAAAGCTGATCCGCTCAACGGCGGCGGGCTGCGCTCGTCGACGGCAACATCGACGACGCGGCCGCGCAGGGCGGCATCAACCGCATGCTGCCGATGGTCCCGCACAAGCTCTACCGGCGCGAGTTCCTGCTCGGACGCGGTGTGGCCTTCCCCGAGGGGCGCCGTCTGCTCTGGGAGGACATCTACGTCAACGTCGAGGCCTACGCCAAGGCCGAGCGGGTGGCGGTGCTCGCCGACACGCCCGCCTACCTCTGGCACTCGAGCCCGACGAACAACTCCAAGACCTACGGCCCGGGCGTGGAGGAGTACTGGGATCGTCTCGACGACCTGATGGCCTTCATCGACACGACGCTCGCCGGCCCCGACCTCGAATCCGACCGGCTCGCCATGGTGGCGCACCAGTTCAGCGACCGGGTCGCTTCGGACGGTTGTCGGCCTGGCTCGACGGTGGGGCCCGGCGTCGGCCGTGCGCATGGCGACCGATCGCGCCCGAGCCATCCAGGCCGTGATACGTCCCCGAGGACCTCGACCCGTCCCTTCGGTGCGATCACGTGCTCGCGCGGTCGGCCCTGCTGCGGGCCGATCGCCCTGATCCCCCTGCTCGCCTCGCTCTTCCAGTACGACAAGGCCATCGGCCAGGCGACCAGGACCGTCGCCGGTGAGAAATGGACGGTCCGATCCTGCACCTCGACATCCGCTCGTCCTGGCGGCGGCAAGGACCGTTGGTGTTCGACGTCGACGGTGACCGGGTCGTGCGCCGCCTGCCCGCCGACGTGGCCACGGCACTGCCGGCCCTCTGACGCCGAGTTGTCGCGGGGGAACTGTCCGGCTTCCAGGATGCTGCTCGGGTCTCCGTCTCGGTCGAGCAGAGCATCACCTGGCCGCTCGCGGTGCCCGTCGTGCCCCGGTTCCAGCCGCGCCAGGACGGCGGCGTCGAGCCGTGATCGTGGACGGTCGTGTGGCGATCGACGCGAGTCGGTCGGCCGGCGGCCGACCGCTCGATGCGGGGACCTGGGCCGCGCGCACGTCTACACGAAGTGGCTCGGGGTCGCGCGTCGCGGCCGGTTCGTGATCGCCGGCGCGCCGGCCGGTGTGAGTGTCTTCAGGAGGACGCACGAGGACTGCCTTCCGCGACGCGGCGGAGCGCCTGTCCATCGCCGTGGACGACACGAGCCGCTCGGTCCTGATCGACGGCGGGTTGACCCTGCAGGGTGTGCGACGCGGCGCGGGAGGCGGATTCTCGCGCGCCCGTCCCTCGCGCACGGGCGAGCGAGACGCAGCAGGCACCGGTGGAGGTCCTGCTCGTCCCCGTGGCCCATGGCGGCGGGGGAAGGCGAACGGGAGCCCGCGGCGGCTCCCCGGGGTGCTGACCACGCGCCCGGACGGCGCGAGTCTCGAGTGCGCCGAGTTCCCGCCCCCCGGGTCGTACCTGCTCGCCGTCCAGGAGGGACGGGTCACGGTCGAGAGCGGTTCGGTGGTGACGGTCACCGCCGACACGATCACGCAGGCTCCGGTCCCGAAAGCGGGGGCGCCGGCACCGCCGTCGTCCGTCCGCCGGCTGGCAGGTCGGGCACGTCGATTCGCCAGGCGGATCGCACGAAAGGATGGTGCGCGGCCGCTGACCGGGGGGGGGGGGGGGGGGGGGGGGGGGGGGGGGGGGGGGGGGGGGGGGGGGGGGGGGGGGGGGGGGGGGGGGGGGGGGGGGGGGGGGGGGGGGGGGGGGGGGGGGGGGGGGGGGGGGGGGGGGGGGGGGGGGGGGGGGGGGGGGGGGGGGGGGGGGGGGGGGGGGGGGGGGGGGGGGGGGGGGGGGGGGGGGGGGGGGGGGGGGGGGGGGGGGGGGGGGGGGGGGGGGGGGGGGGGGGGGGGGGGGGGGGGGGGGGGGGGGGGGGGGGGGGGGGGGGGGGGGGGGGGGGGGGGGGGGGGGGGGGGGGGGGGGGGGGGGGGGGGGGGGGGGGGGGGAAAAAAAAAAAAAAAAAAAAAAAAAAAAAAAAAAAAAAAAAAAAAAAAAAAAAAAAAAAAAAAAAAAAAAAAAAAAAAAAAAAAAAAAAAAAAAAAAAAAAAAAAAAAAAAAAAAAAAAAAAAAAAAAAAAAAAAAAAAAAAAAAAAAAAAAAAAAAAAAAAAAAAAAAAAAAAAAAAAAAAAAAAAAAAAAAAAAAAAAAAAAAAAAAAAAAAAAAAAAAAAAAAAAAAAAAAAAAAAAAAAAAAAAAAAAAAAAAAAAAAAAAAAAAAAAAAAAAAAAAAAAAAAAAAAAAAAAAAAAAAAAAAAAAAAAAAAAAAAAAAAAAAAAAAAAAAAAAAAAAAAAAAAAAAAAAAAAAAAAAAAAAAAAAAAAAAAAAAAAAAAAAAAAAAAAAAAAAAAAAAAAAAAAAAAAAAAAAAAAAAAAAAAAAAAAAAAAAAAAAAAAAAAAAAAAAAAAAAAAAAAAAAAAAAAAAAAAAAAAAAAAAAAAAAAAAAAAAAAAAAAAAAAAAAAAAAAAAAAAAAAAAAAAAAAAAAAAAAAAAAAAAAAAAAAAAAAAAAAAAAAAAAAAAAAAAAAAAAAAAAAAAAAAAAAAAAAAAAAAAAAAAAAAAAAAAAAAAAAAAAAAAAAAAAAAAAAAAAAAAAAAAAAAAAAAAAAAAAAAAAAAAAAAAAAAAAAAAAAAAAAAAAAAAAAAAAAAAAAAAAAAAAAAAAAAAAAAAAAAAAAAAAAAAAAAAAAAAAAAAAAAAAAAAAAAAAAAAAAAAAAAAAAAAAAAAAAAAAAAAAAAAAAAAAAAAAAAAAAAAAAAAAAAAAAAAAAAAAAAAAAAAAAAAAAAAAAAAAAAAAAAAAAAAAAAAAAAAAAAAAAAAAAAAAAAAAAAAAAAAAAAAAAAAAAAAAAAAAAAAAAAAAAAAAAAAAAAAAAAAAAAAAAAAAAAAAAAAAAAAAAAAAAAAAAAAAAAAAAAAAAAAAAAAAAAAAAAAAAAAAAAAAAAAAAAAAAAAAAAAAAAAAAAAAAAAAAAAAAAAAAAAAAAAAAAAAAAAAAAAAAAAAAAAAAAAAAAAAAAAAAAAAAAAAAAAAAAAAAAAAAAAAAAAAAAAAAAAAAAAAAAAAAAAAAAAAAAAAAAAAAAAAAAAAAAAAAAACCCGCCCTGGGCGAGAGACGGACCGTGCCGATCAGTACGAATTTTGTATATATAGGGGGGGGGGGGGGGGGGGGGGGGGGGGGGGGGGGGGGGGGGGGGGGGGGGAAAAAAAAAAAAAAAAAAAAAAAAAAAAAAAAAAAAAAAAAAAAAAAAAAAAAAAAAAAAAAAAAAAAAAAAAAAAAAAAAAAAAAAAAAAAAAAAAAAAAAAAAAAAAAAAAAAAAAAAAAAAAAAAAAAAAAAAAAAAAAAAAAAAAAAAAAAAAAAAAAAAAAAAAAGAGCGCGAGCGGCAGCACGGTGAGGATCGCTGCGTAGGGGGTCAGCTGGTGGCTGACCACGATCATCGCGTCGAGCACCAGGACGGCAATGATCGCGAGGGTCCGCGCCGTGCGGCCGTACCGCAGCGACCGGCAGCGGTTCGAGCGGCTTCGCGCCTCTCCCCATCAGGAAGCGCTCCAGCCGTTGCACGAACTGGAAGGGCTCGCCCCGCAGGAACGTGCGGCAGCACGAGGCACATCGTGAGGTAGAGCGCGAATGCCCAGGCCTGCGGCGAGTAGTAGTTCGCGCCGATCCAGTTGATCAGCGTGAAGATCAGGCCGGCCGCCCATGCCTTCGCTGAGCTCCCGCAGGAAGACGCGCGCGATGGCGACCACCGCGACCATGTCGAACAGGGCGAACCCGAGGTCGGCCCATTTCGCGTAGTCGAGGGCATCGTTCAGCCCGATCGCATTGCCGAGCACCGCGCTCGACGCGAAGAATCCGGGCCACCGGTTGTACAGGTCGATGGAGCGGTCGACGCCGCCGATCGAGGTGATGAAGTCGGTGACGTCGATGTGCTTGTACACCCACGGGTAGCGCGGGAGTTCCTCGATGAGGGGCGCGGACGCGTACTGGATGACGACGATCGTCGACACCGCTGCCGCGATCAGGCGCACCCGGACGGTCGGCCGGAAGAAGGCGTACGCGGCGACGGCAATCACGATCGCGGCTCCCGCGTACCAGACCGGCGGGTAGGCCGTCAGCAGGCCCCACTGGCCGAGGCCGGTGTCGTGCGTCCCGGATTCACCGACGGCCCAGAGCAGGAGACCCCCGGCGAGTGCGACCCATGGTGCGAGCTCGCGGCCGCGCGGTGCCGGCCCTCGTGGGGGGCGCACGAGCGTCGCCCTGGGAACGACGGCGATCGCGATCGCGGCGAGGACCAGCACTGCCGGTTCCGCGATGCGCGGCACCCAGACGGAGGTCCACACCATCGCGAGCGCCACGACGGACGTGATGACCGCCGTTGCAGCGAATGTGAAGACCGCCCGCGAGGTGCGGTTGACACCGCCGACGTGCCGCGCGACGGCCCATCCGGGACCCCACGAGCCACGCGACGAGCGCGACGAGGGTCCGGATGGAGCCGGTGACGTCCACCGCGATCAGTATGGCGGCGACGAGCGCGGTCGCGGCGACCGCGATGTCGAACAAGTCCCTGCCGCGTGACGGGGGCGCGACGTGCGCGTGGCGGTGCTCGCGCGCCGTGGCTGTGGAGAGAGTCGAAGCGGTCATCGAATGGTTTCCTGCTCGTTCATGGCGGAGTAGTCGCGGATTCGTTTGGCCGGCACGCCGCCGTAGACGCCTCCGGAGAGGCAGCGGCCGGTGACGACGGCCCCGGAGGCGACGATCACGTCGTCCTCGATGACCGCGCCGGGCAGGATCGTCGCCCGCGCGCCGATCCAGACCCGATCCCCGATCGTGACGGCGCGGCCGCTGGCGACGTGCGCCCAGCGGCCGCGGGCATCGATGTCGTGGTGGCTCGTCAGGATCATGACCTGCTGCCCCATCGCACATTCGTCTCCGATGGTCACCGGGGCGACGCCCTCGATGAACACCTGCTGGTTGAAGTAGACGTCACGCCCGATGGTGAGCAGCCGCGGCTTCCCGGCGAACCGGAAGCGCGTACCGGGCGACGAGGCCAGCTTCGCGCCGAGCCCGGAGTATGATCGCACGCCGGACGACTCGCGGCACCCAGATCGACCCACCTATCCCGTTCATCACGAGATCGGCGAACGCCCATCCGATGTCCTCGCCCAGTCGGCGCAATGCCCGTCGCAACAACGTGTCCGACGGGGTGGAATCGACAGCGGTCATCGGGTCCTCATCGCTTTCCGGGTCGGCGGGACAGGAGAATTCATGAAGGTTCGGAATTCGGAATTCCTGAATGAATTCAACGCCTCGACGTTCTCGGGGTGCGCTTTCATCCAATTCCGGACCGCCGCACGGCTTCGTCGATACGCGAGCGGGCCGCGAGTGAAATAGGTGATCTCTGCGAGCACGAATTCGCGCGGCACGGCGGCAGCTGCGCCCACGTGAGGTGCGGCGCCCGACGGCCCGATGCCGCGAAGTCGGGACACGGTCTGGGACAGCATGCGGCCGGCGGCCAGTGGCACCTGCGCGCCGATGGAGACCGCGTGACGCGGGTCGGATCGAACGATCGAGGTGAGCATCGCGGTGAATCCGGTGCCGTTGCCCTGCATCTGTCGCAGCAGTTCGTCCTCGCCCCGACGATGCCGGTGATGCACGACGGCGGACGGTTCGTAGCCGATCCGCCCGTCGTGCCAGAGGGTCCAGACCAGCGCCTGCAGATCCTCGCCACCACGGGCGGCGGTGCCGGTGCCGAGTGCGAGATCGAAGCCGCCCATCTCGATCAACCGCGCGCGGCGGAAGGCCATGCTGGCACCGGCCCCGAACGCCCCGACGCCGTAGAGGGCGAACCGCCGCGTGACGGTGCCGTCGGCCGCGACGACCTCGACGCGAGAGCCGCGGAGGACCCGCAGCGCGGATCGCGCCGGCCGGAGCGTGACCGGGAAGAAGGTCCGCTCGCCGCTGAAACCCCCGTAGTGCTGTTCGAACCAGTTCTGCGCAGGCGTTCGAGTTCTGCCGGCAGGATCAGGCCGGTGACGGCGTCGAGCTCCGGCTGTGCCGCGAACCGGCCACCGAGCGCACGGAGCCAGTTCTCGTCGACTCGGACGTCGTCGTCGGTGAACGCGACGATCTCGCCCACCGCCGCCTCGACGCCCGCATTCCGCGCTGCCGAGATGCCGGGCAACGGCTGTCGGACGACTCTCACCCGCGGGTCGCCGCAGCCTGCGACGAGTGCGGGCAGCGCATCGTCCTCGGGGACCGTGCGCCGGTTGTCGACGAGGATGATCTCGGCGTCCCCGGGGTATCGAGCCGCCGCGAGGCCACGGAGGAGCAGGTCCAGATCTTCGATGCGGCCGACGATCGTCGGCACGACGACCGAGATCGAGGGAAGGGACGTGCCGGCCGGGTCCGGTCGGACCGGTGCAGCGGCCCGGATGCGGTCCACGGCTCGGCGCAGGGCTTCGGCGTCGCCGAGGCGGACGTCGGTCACGCCCACGGGGGCACCCTCGCGCCACAGGACGATCATCGCCTCCTGGTGGTCGGCGTCGGCGACGAGGTCGGGAAGCGGCTGATCGATGTCGACGGCGATCACGCGCCGAGCGGCCGGGGCTGTGCGGGTCATGCGGTCTCCAAAGGGATCACGGACGGGCCGGTGAGGCGGCGCTGCGCGGAGCGGAGCGCGAGCACGAACCACGGCACGCAGCAACAGGCCACCGCGAACCGCACGTCGTTCCAGACGTCCGACCACGGCAGCAAGAGCGACAGCGCGGCGACCGCGACGACAGCGACGACCGTCGCGGCGACTCGAGGCGCGGGGGCGGCCAGTCGCGAGGATCGCCGCAGCACGACGAGCTGCAATGCGGCGAGTACGCCGAACGCCACGAACGTGGCCGCGGCCGAGCCGAGCACGCCGATGACGGGGACCAGCAGCAGATTGAGGCCGATGTTGACGACGGCCGCGACGATCGTGATCGCGACCACGGCCCTCGTGCGCCGCATCGCCACGAGCAGTCGTTGCGAGGCGCCGTAGGCGACCACCGGAAACGCCGCGAGCGCGACCATGAAGACCACGCCGAGCAGGGTCTCGGGGTGGAATGCGGCCGTGCCGACGATCTGCAGGGCGATCGGAGCGCCGAGCGTGATGCCGAGGAAGACCGGGGTGACGACCAGATACAGTCCGTCTCTGGACGCACCCGCGACACGCACCCGCTCGGCCCCGTCACGGATCCCCGCGATGCGAGGGAGCCACGCCTGATTGGTGAAGCCGAGCAGCAGGATGGGGATGGAGCCGACCGTGTACGCGATCTGGTACCGGGCGACCGCGTCGAGCCCCGCAACGGACTGGATCACGAGCCGGTCGCCCGCGGCCAGGACGAAGTTGGCCAGGTAGCCGATCGAGAGCGGGAGCCCGAGTCGGAACGCCCGTACCATCAGGGCCCGGTCCCATGCCCTGGTGACCGTCGGGCGAGCGGCGATGACGCCGATGATCGCGGCGAGCCACTGCACGCCCGCGCAGGCCAGCACGTAGGTGGTCGCGTCGTCGCGGACGAACACGACCAACAGGACGCCCGCGACCGGCCCACCGAGCGCCGCCAGGGCACTGACGATCGAGAACGGCAAGCACCGGTCCTCGGCCAGCAGGCAGCGCCAGGGTCAGGTACACGAATCCGGCCGGGACGGTCCACGCGGCGACGGCGTAGACGAGGCCCATGTGTGCGCCGAACCCCAGCGGAGGCGCCCAGAACGGTGCCAGCAGCGTGACGACGCCCGGCACCGCGACGGCCACCACCAGCCCGGCGTTGAGGATCCGCCGTGCAGCGGCGCCGTCGCGGTCCTCGCCGAGCTGGACCACGATCGCCTGATCGAGGCCGAGCACCGCGAATATGGCGAGCACCTGGACGAGAGCGATGGCGGACGCGAGTGCGCCGAACTCGCGCGTCGGCAGAACGTGGGCCGTGACGGGCGACACGACCGTCGCGACGACGAGTTGCAGTGACCCGACGGCGACGTAGATCAGATTCCGGCCGAACAAGCGGGCGTGTCCCTGCTCGGCGGTGCCGTGAACGGCTTCCGGCGGGGCCGTCATGCGGTGGTGCCACACGGCTCGGTGCGCGCCATGACGGGAGCCGTGGGAAGCATTTCAGGGGTCCTTCATGGGTGTCGGGCCGAGCGGGATCGAATGGGGAGTGGGGGGGGGGGGGGGGGGGGGGGTAGAACGGCCGTTCGGGCGGCCGACCACGCATTGATCGCGGACCAGGTGCGGGAACACCGTTTCGTCCGCTCACGCAAATGATACTGAAAACCCGCACAAAGGGCTCGGGAGTTATCCCGGATTCGCGTTTCGGCTGCGTTCCGGAAGGCCGACGGGGAGTTCGCGGCGCCGAAAGCGTGCGTGCGCTGGATGTCCACTGAATGATTCGGCACGAACTCCGCAGGGTCCTGAGGTGGTCGCCCGGTCAATCACTATCGCGATAGACATGGACCCAATCGATAACATACTGCTGCGGCCAGGTGCCGTGCGCGTCGGGGGACTTCGTGAATGTCCCTCCGATAGCCAAGTTCACCAGAAGATAAAAAGGCTTGTCGAAGACCCACTCGCCGCGACGCTCGACCTGCGCACGACTGACAGTCGCGCACGCGGCGCCATCGATCGCGAAGCGGATCGCGTCGGCGCTCCAGGTCACGGCGTAGGTGTGGAACCGCGTACCGAGGGATGTGCCGGAGACGCACGAGTTGACGATCCCCCAAGCGGCCCCCGACGTGGTCGGACCGTGTACCGATCCGTACCATATGTTCGAATCTCCGTTGGTCTCGAAGACGTCGATCTCGCCGCTCTTCGGCCAGCCGACCGATGCCGCGTCTGTGCCGAGCGCCCAGAACGCCGGCCAGGTGCCCCGCGCAGTCGGTACCTTCGCCCGGATCTCGAGCCGGCCGTGCGTCACGGACAACGTGCCGAGCGTCGTGAGCCGTGCCGAGGTGTAGTCGGAGGGCGCGCCGTCTGCACAGATGTGGCCGGACTCGTGGCGTGCGGTGATGACGAGATGCCCCGCGCCGTCCTGCTCGGCATTGTCTCTGTCCGCCGTGTAGCACTCGAGCTCGTCGTTCCCCCATCCGGACGCCCCGGTCACCGGCCGCCAGGGCGCACCCGGCGCGGAGCCGGCAGGACCGTTGAAGTCCGAGGACAGCACCTCGGTGCCGGTCGAGGCACCGGAGACGAAGACGACGACTGCCACGCCCGCGGCGAGCAGGACCGTGATCAGCGCGCAGAGCGTGACGAGGGCGGCCCTGGACATGGCCGACAGCTTGCCATCGAAGCAGCAGGGAGTCCGGCGCGCGCGCGGATCATGCACCGCTGTGCCCCGAACAGGGGGAGGACACGCCGTGTTTCCGTAAATGAATTGCCGAATTAAATCAATTTCGATGGATGTTCTCCAAAGGCTTGGAACCCCCGGAAGTGGCGGTTACATTCATCAGCGGTTCAGCGGACCAACTTCTGGGGAATTCACCGACGGGCGGTGAATGGATCGGAGACGCCATGCAACGGGCGACCCGCCGCAGCGAGAGCAACAGCTCCCGTGAGGTGCGCCATGGACGACCGGATGGGGCGCACGGTGGTCATCGCCATCGCCGGGTGCGCCGGTCCACGTGGAGCGGATCGCCTCGCAATGCCCGCCGGAGTCCCGGGCTGCGGTCGGCCGCGATCGCCCTCGGGCTCACGGTCTGCGTGGCGATCGTCGCCACCGTGCTCGTGCCTTCGCTGACCGCACAGGCCGCCGTCGGGAACGGCACGGCGTGGACGCAGGCGTTCGACACCGCAGTCCCGCTCGGTGCTGTGACGAGCGGGGGCGCGTTCCCCGGCTACTCCGACCTGTACGCGTACCGTGACGGCACGAAGTCCACCAATGGCGGTACCTACAAACCGTCGACGGTCAGCTCCGTCGAGGGCGGCAACCTCACGTGGCATCTGCAGGGTGACGGACAGGGCTCGAGTGTCACCATCGGCAAGTCGGCGATCGGTGGTGAGTGGTCGGTGCGCATGCGCACCGATTCAATCTCGGGAATCCACCTGGCAGACATGCTGTGGCCGGACGACAACGTGTGGCCCGGTACCAATGGTTCGGGCGGCGAGATCGACTATCCGGAGTCCGACACGACGATGGCGAACCCGTACGTGGCCGTCGTCGCGAACGCGGGCGAGACCCGCAACGGTTCCCAGGCCTTCAATCCGTCGCCGCTGGTCCGGGTGCCGCAGTCGTGGCACGACTGGCACACGTATACGACGCAGGTGAACCCCGGCGTTTCCATCACCGTCTACCAGGACGGCGTGAAGGTCGCGACGGTCACGGACAACGTGCCGCGCACCGCGATCCACGAGCAGTTCCAGATCGAACCGATCAAGCCCGGCGTCGGTGGTACGGGCACGGTGCAGGCTTCGGCGGTCTCGTATTCGCCGAACCTCGACCTGTCGACCATCGCCGCCGTCGGCGGCGCGAGCACGGGCTCGGCGACGCCGTCGCCGAGCGCGACCGCCGCGCCGACTTCCACGCCCACGCCCACGCCCAAGCGCACCGCCCCGCCGAGACGACCGCACGTCGCCTCGGTGTCGGGCACGGCCGCTTCCGCCGGTCCGGCATCCTCGCTGGCGGCCAACTTCACGACTGCCGGCTCGATGGACCCCGCCGTGAGCACCGATACCTCCTCCGCATGCGGCACTGCGGGCCTGACGTCGACCTCGGGCGGCATGCTTCGCCTGAAGGCCGTGCCGGTGACCTCGGTGTCGAATTGTTCGGCAGCGGACGCCGTCGGCCGCGTGAGCCTGACCGGGTCGTTCGCCTCGACCGGAACGGTCGACGTCCGGTTGCGCATCCCCTCCGGCTACGAGCCGTGCTGGGTCGTGGGAAGCACCCGGGTCACGCTCGAGGTCCGTCGGGCCGGACTCTGTCCGGAACAGCTCGAGACCGGCTCCGGATTCCACACGGTGAGCATCGCGCTGACTCGCGGCGGATTCCGGTACTCCATCGACGGCAGGCGCGTCGGGGGCGCCGCCACCGCGGTGTCAGGCAGCCCGAAGCACGTGACGCTCGAGGTCGCACCGACGACACCGCTCACGAAGGCGGTCCAGGTGGACGTGGACTGGATGCGGGCTCGATCGGCCTGACCGGGCCGGTCGACCGGGATTAATAGCTGGCGGGCGCGAGGCGGCCGTGCAGGCGCTGCGCCAGCTCGTTCGTCGCGAGGTACCCCTGCTGCACCTCGCGGAGTAGGCTGAAGATCTCGTTGTCGCTGAAGCGCACGGTGTAGCCGTTCAGTTCCAGGAAGACGTTCGTGGCCAGCCACGCGAGCCGCTTGTTGCCGTCGAAGAGCGCGTTGTTCCGCGCGAGACTCTCCATGAGCGCCGCGGCCTTCATCGCGAGCGGCGTGTAGACGTCCTGCCCGCGGAACGTCATGCCCGGCCGGTCCACGGCGACCATCAGCAGGCCGAGATCGCGCACGGCCTCGCGGAGGGGGGCCTCGCTGAACATCTCGACGATCTGCACGACGTCGTCGATGCTCAGGTATTCGGTCTGCTGCGCGCCGTTCGGGACTTCGCTGGACACCTGTGCCTGTGGGTCGAGGGTCACGCCTCCGCCAGGCGCTCCATCAGCACAGCGTACCGATCGAGCAGACGGCGGGTCGTCGCCTCCACGAAGAGGGGATGCGACGGGCGAGGCGCAGCGAACTCGATCGCCGCGGCGGCGGCGTGGTTCTTGCTCGTGTTGTAGGCCTTCGCGAGCCGCGTGAGCGACTCGTCCTCGTCCGTCGTGAGCCGCAGAGTCATCGCCATGACCTTCAAGCTAGCCTTGAAGGTTCCGTGGCGCGGGGCGACGCGTGACGTGTCGCACCCGCACCCCCACGACTGGGGTCAGGCCGACAGCCGATGCCGGATGAGGTCGGCGACCTGTCCGATGACGGGTTCGCGCAGCAGCGTGTTGTGCTCGGCCGGGAAGTCGTGGAACTCGCAGTCACCCGTGAACACCTGGTGCCACGGCGCCTCGCCGTCGGGGTTCTGGTCGCCGAGGATCATCAGCACCCGCCCGTCGTACGGCGTGGGCACGTATCTGCGCCAGGACAGGACGCCGTGCTGGAACATCGTGTCGAATTGCTCCTGGCCGAGGTGCGGCACGACGCCGGCCAGCTCCGTCCGCACCCGCTGCCGCACGCGTGTCACAGTCGGGAACCGGCGGATGCGCCGCTCGACCGCCGCCCGGACCGCGCCGGCGCGCGTCCGGCGCGGGTCGTCCTCTGTGAGGCGCACGAACGTCGGCAGGTTGGCGGCCGTCTCCCTCGGCAGGTAGGTGTCGATCACCGCGAGCAGCTCGACGGATTCGCCCGCCGCCTGCAAGCGGCGCGCGATCTCCATCGCGACGAGACCGCCGAACGAGTGGCCGACGAGCACGTACGGGCCGCGGGGCTGGACGATGCGCATCAACTCGAGGTACCGCACTGCGGTCGCCTCGACCGTGCGATCGGGGATGCCCCGCCGCTCGAGCCCGTGTTGCTGGAACGCGTACATGTCACGGTCGGGGAACCGGCGCGAGAGACCGAGCAGGGTCAGCGCCAGCGCACCCGAGCCCGCGAAGCCGAAGATCGGACGGCCGCCGACCCCGGTGCGCAGCGGCACCATGTCCGGGTGCCGGGGGAGCGCCGATTCGCCGAGGTGCTGCTCGACGAGTGTCGCGAACGTCTCGACGGTGGGCGCGGCCAGCAGGTCGGCCGCCGACAGGCGTACTCCGCTGCGGTCCTCGAGCTCCGCCAGCATCTCCTCCGCGGCCAGCGAATCCCCGCCGAGCGCCATGAAGTCGTCCTCGGAGCCCAGCTGGTCGAGGCCGAGCACCGTCTCCCAGATCTCGGCGACCAGCGCCTTCGTGTGGGTGAGGATCTCGTCGGTGGGCGCCGCCCGGGTCACCGCGGGCAGCGCGGCCCGGTCGACCTTGCCGCGTTCGTTGCGCGGCAGCGCGGGCAGCAGCTGGATGACGCCCGGAACCATGTACTCGGGCAGCGTCTCGCGCAGCGCGCGCCGCAGGGCCGCGGGGGACTCGGCCCGTGCGGTGGCCTTCTGCGCGACGTAGGCGACCAGTCGGGGCGGCCCGGCATGGCCGGGGTCCGGTTGCACGAACGCCTCGGCCACCGTGTCGAGGGCGGTGAGCGCGTGCTCCACCTCGGAGGGCTCGACGAGGTAGCCGCGGATCTTCACGGCGAAGTCGGCCCGGCCGAGCAAGATCAGGTTGCCGTGGTCGTCGATGCGGCCGAGGTCGCCCTGGACATAGCTGATGCGGCCGTCGTCGGTCGTCCCGAACCGCTCGTTCGCGCGCTCATCGCGCCAGTAGCCGCCTGACAGGAAATGCGAGACGGCGAGGATGCTGCCGGTCTCGCCACGCGGCACCTGCTCGCCGGACTCGTCGACGATGCGCATCTCCTTGTTCGGCGCGACGACGCCGGTGGGCATGATGCCGTCGGGGACCGGGCTGCCCGCCGGGATCGCGAAGTGTGCGAGCGCGCCGATCTCGCTCGACCCCATCCAGTTCACGAACAGCGCGTCGGCGGCCAGATGCGGACGGATCGCGACGACGTCCTTGCCAGTCACCGCCTCGCCGACCGTCGAGAGTGCGCGCATGGACGGCAGCTGCTCGTCGGGGCCGAGCGTGTCCGTCAGCGCGCGCAGCAGATGCGGGGTGCAGACGAGCAGCGTGAGCTCGTGCCCGGTGATCCACTCGATCGCGGCTCTCGGCGTGTGATCCCGTGGGTCGAACAGGTGCAGGGCCGCCCCCTGCATCAGGCCGGCCATCGCGACGATGAGGCCGATCGGGAACCCGAACGGCAGGACCAGCCCGATCCGGTCGCAGTCGGACTGACCGAAGATGCCGTCCGCCGTGAAGACGTCGTTCAGCAGCTGGTCGTGGCTCTGCACGACCCCCTTCGGCCGGCCGGTCGAACCGGAGGTGAAGACGATGAACGCGGCCTCGTGGCCGCCACGCAGCGCCACGGGCGCCTGCACCGGCTCGCCTGCACGGAGGTCCTCGATGCGGAGCAGCACGAGGTCGTCACCGAGCTCGGCGGCGAGCGGCGAGGTCGCGGCTCCGGTGACGATCTGGGTGATGCCCGCGAGCTGCACGATGTCACGGAGCCGCGCAGCGGGCAGATGGGGATCGAGACTGACGACGATGCGGTCGGCGCGCAGCACGCCGAGTCCCGCGACGAGCAGCGGCACGTCGTGGGGGAGCAGTACCCCGACCGGCGTGGACGGGTCGCCGCCCGTCGCCGCGAGTCCTGCGGCCACCTGGCCGGAGGCGGCGTCGAGCTCCGCATAGGTGAGCGTCGACGAGCCCACGAGCGCGACCGCGTCCGGCACGGCGTCCGCCACGAGGCGCCATCGCGCGGTCAGCGACATGATGTCGCCCGGCATGCGGTGCTCGGGCACCCGCGGTTCGGAGACGCGGGGCGCAGCGGTGGGTGTCGTCAAGCTCGGCCTCTGGGTGGGGCGCCCGCGTTCCTCGCGGACCTGTCCGGGTCTCAATCGTACGGTCAGGACGAGGAGCGCGCAGGGGGCTTGTGGACAGTGATCCCCCTGATGAACACCCTGTTGATGACGGGTGTCAGTCCGCGGACCCCGCGAGGTAGGCCGCGAGTGCGTCGCGCTGGTGCCTCGGCGTGAAGCCGGTCGCCGTGATCTTCGCCAGATCGAGGGCGGATCCGGCTGGTCGCGGTGCCGCCTGCTTGCCCGCGAAGTACGCCTCCGTCGTCACCGATGTCACCGCGCCCGGGTCAGCACCCGCGGCCTCGAAGACCCACTTCGCGATCTCCGCCCAGCTCGCCGGCTCGCCCGCGTTCGTGAGGTTGTAGGTACCGAACGGCGCACCGCTCTCGACCAGATGCACGATGCCTTCGGCGATGTCCTGGGCGAATGAGAGCCGGCCGATCTGATCCCCGACGACCGACGGCGTGATGCCCCGATCGGCCAACGACGCCATCGTGCGGACGAAGTTCGTGCCGTCGCCGATCACCCAGCTCGTCCGGACGATGTAGTGCCGCGGTACTCCGGCCACGATCGCGTCGCCCGCCGCCTTCGTCTGCCCGTAGACGCCGAGCGGTGAGAGCGGCTCGTCCTCGGTGTGCGGCGCGACGGTGCCGTCGAAGACGTAGTCGCTGGACACATGCACGAGCGTGATGCCGTTGTCCGCGGCGACCCGCGCGAGCCGGCTCACGGCGGTGACGTTCGCCGCCCACGCGGCGACGCGCCCCTCCGCCGTCTCCGCGGCGTCCACCGCGGTGTACGCCGCTGCGTTCACGATCACGTCGTGCTCGCGCCAGTGCCGGCGTTCGTAGGCCGCCGGATCGGTGATGTCGAACTCGGCACGGCCGGCGAACTCGGCGTCCGGCAGCGCCGCCCGCAGCGCCCGGCCCAGCTGGCCGTTCGTGCCGAGCACGAGCGTCGTCCGTGGACGCATCGGCACGACGTCCGCGAGTCGGGGATGCGCGAGGTCCTTCGCCGAGATCTCCACGTCGGCGAGGGGGATCGGCCATGCGACCGCCGCCGTCTCGTCCGCCAGATTGAGGAAGGTGTAGGACGCCGTCGGCGACCAGTGGTCGTTCACGAGGTACGTGTACGCGGTGTCCGGCTCGAGCGTCTGGTAGGCGTTCCCGACCCCGCGGGGCACGAACACCGCGCGCGACGGATCGATCTCGGTGGTGAACGTCGTGCCGAACGTGTCGCCCTCGCGGAGGTCGACCCACGCGCCGAAGATCCGCCCGGTCGCGACGGAGACGTACTTGTCCCACGGCTCCGCGTGGATGCCGCGCGTCGTGCCGACCGCATCGTTGAACGAGATGTTGTTCTGCACCGGGCCGAAGTCGGGCAGGCCGGCCGCCGTCATCTTCGCCCGCTGCCAGTTCTCCTTGAACCAGCCGCGGTTGTCCCCCGGTACCGGCAACTCCACGACCACGAGTCCCGGAATGGGGCTCGGCGTCACGGACAGCGACTTGCCGTGCTCGATCGTCATCGGCTACTGGCCCTGGCTGATGTAGCGGGCTTCGGTGGCTGCCTTCTGCGGACGCCACCATTCGGGGTTGGCGCGGTACCACTCGATCGTGGCGGTGAGCCCGGCGGGGAAGTCGGCGTATTGCGGTGTCCAGCCGAGTTCGGTGCGCAGTTTGGTGGAGTCGATGGCGTAGCGGAGGTCGTGTCCGGGCCGGTCGACGACGTGGTCGTAGGCGTCGGCGGGCTGTCCCATGTGGGTGAGGATCATCTCGACGACGGTCTTGTTGTTCTGCTCGCCGTCGGCGCCGATGAGGTAGGTCTCGCCGATGCGGCCGGTCTCGAGGATCGTGAGCACCGCGGAGGAGTGGTCGTTCGCGTGGATCCAGTCCCTGACGTTCTCGCCCGCGCCGTAGAGCTTCGGGCGGATGCCGTCGATCACGTTGGTGATCTGGCGGGGGATGAACTTCTCGACGTGCTGATAGGGGCCGTAGTTGTTCGAGCAGTTCGAGATCGTGGCGGCCAGGCCGAAGGAGCGGACCCAGGCGCGCACGAGCAGGTCGCTGCCGGCCTTCGTCGACGAGTACGGCGAGGACGGGTTGTACGGGGTCGATTCGGTGAAGCGGGCCGGGTCGTCCAGTTCCAGGTCTCCGTAGACCTCGTCGGTGGAGATGTGGTGGTAGCGGGTGCCGTGCCGGCGGGCCGCCTCGATGAGCGTGTACGTGCCGATGATGTTCGTGTCGAGGAACGGGCGCGGGTCGTGCAGGGAGTTGTCGTTGTGGCTCTCCGCGGCGTAGTGCACGACCGCATCCGCCCCGCCGACGAGCCGGTCCACGAGCGGCGCGTCGGTGATGTCCCCGACCTCGAGCCGGAACCGGTCGGCCGGCAGCCCGGCGAGTGACGCGCGGTTGCCGGCGTAGGTGAGGGCGTCGAGCACGACGACGGTGTGGTCGGTGTGCTCGAGGACGTAGTGGACGAAGTTCGAACCGATGAAGCCGGCCCCGCCGGTGACGAGGAGTCTCATGCGTCCTTCCCTCTGGCGAGGATGTCGAGCAGGTATTGGCCGTAGCCGGACTTGACGAGCTTGCCCGCACGGTCGGCGAGCTCGTCGTCGGTGAGGAACCCCTGCCGCCAGGCGACCTCCTCGGGGGAGCCGATCTTCAGCCCCTGCCGCATCTCGATCGTGCGGACGTAGTCGCCCGCGGCGGCGAGGGAGTCGTGGGTGCCGGTGTCGAGCCAGGCGGTCCCGCGGCGCATCACCTCCACCTTCAGGCGTCCCGCGTCGAGGTAGGCGCGGTTCACGTCGGTGATCTCGTACTCGCCGCGCGGGCTGGGCCTGAGGCCGGCGGCGATGTCCAGCACGCCGTTGTCGTAGAAGTAGAGGCCGGGCACGGCGAAGTTGCTCTTCGGGTGCGCCGGCTTCTCCTCCAGCGACACCGCCCGACCGGACGCGTCGAACTCGACGACACCGTACGCCGAGGGCTCGGCGACCCAGTAAGCGAAGATCGCGCCCCCGTCGATGTACTTGTGCCTGGCGAGCTGCGAGCCGAAGCCGGGGCCGTAGAAGATGTTGTCGCCCAGCACCAGCGCGACGGTGTCGTCGCCGACGAACTCCCGGCCGATCACGAACGCCCGCGCGAGTCCGTTCGGCTCGGGCTGCACCGCGAACGTGATCGAGATCCCGAACTGGCTGCCGTCGCCCAGCAACCGCCGGAACTGCTCCGCGTCGTGCGGCGTCGTGATGACCAGCACATCCCGGATACCCGCCAGCAGCAGCGTCGTCAGCGGGTAGTAGATCATCGGCTTGTCGTAGACCGGCACCAACTGCTTCGACACACCGAGGGTGATCGGATGCAGCCTGGTCCCCGACCCGCCCGCCAGCACAATTCCACGCACGCACCAACAATGCCCGAAACGGCCGGGTCTCGCGTCGGGACGCAGCGCATCCGCATGACTCGGCGCCTTCGTGCCGGTGAACCGGAGCCGAACACGAGGCGTGCCTGTATCGTCGGAGCCATGGCCACGCCGACGCGCGCCGCCCGGTTCCGGATGCGTGTCGCCGGCATCCTCACCGCCGCCTACCTCGTGTTCGTGCTCTGCGTGACGTTGTATCCGACACCGGTGGACCGCGGGCTCGACTCCTACCTCGACGCGGTGCTGCGGCGACTGCACGCGCACGGTGTCCCGTCGTTCGTCGATTACGACTTCGTCGAGTTCACGTCCAACATCGCCTTCTTCGTGCCGCTCGGATTCCTCGCCGCGTTCTTCCTGCCGTATCGGCGCTGGTGGATCGCCGTCGCCGGGGCCGCCGTGCTGTCCTCGCTGGTCGAGACCACGCAGGGACTCTTCCTGCCCGGACGATTCGCCGACGTCACGGACGTCATCGGGAACACGTCCGGTGCACTTATCGGCGCCCTTCTCGCGTACGGATGGCGTGTAGTCGTGCATGTGCGCGATCGGTTCGTCGTCCAGGACGCGATCGACCTTCGCGGCGGGAGCGCGCTCGTCAGCGGGGAAGCGGGGGACTGACGACCCCGACCCGATTCGGGCCGTTCTGGCCGATCCAGATCTCTCCGCTCGACTGGTCGACCGCCAGGCCCTCGCCCTCGCCGCGAAGGGCGATGCGAATCGTCCGCAGCGGCGTCCCATCGGCACGCAACTCCAACAACCTATCCCCGCCGGGGACGCTCGAGTACAGCCAGATGTCGCCGTCGCGAACATCGATTCCTTGGGGCACTCCTTGGTATGCCTCGGGAACCCGGATCTGGCGGACCATCGTGCCGTCGAACTCGACCGTGCTGATCAGATAGTCGCCAGGTGATCCCGAGAACACGATCATCCGATCGGCTCGGTCATCGACCGCCACCATGCCGTTCGTCCCGACGGGCCGCATGCCGACCGGGGTCGTTCTGAACATGTACGTGCGGACGACGCGAGCGCGTTTCGGGTCGACCGCGTACACCACCGTCCGATTCGTGGCGCCGCCCGTCGCGACGTACAGCCATCCGTTCGCCGCACGGACGCCGACTTCTGCGGCGTGGCCGAGGGGCAGCGGGCCGATCGACCCAATGGCGTGCCCTGACTCGTCCACGACCCGGATGACCGCACTGTCGGTGTTCGTCTTGGCCTTCCCGAGGTCGTACGCGATGTACACGCGTCCGTCCGCGATCGCGAGTCCCTGTTGGTTGCCCGCACCTACCCTGAATCGCTCGCTGAAGTGCTCGGCTCCTGCCGGATGGGGTGAGGGGTGGGACCGGGCACGCACGGAAGTGGCGTGCGCGCAGCCGGCAAGGACGGCGACGAGAGTCGCCGCGGCAATCATTCGACCGGCGCGACTCGCAGCCGCCCTGCCCATCCGTGCGCCCTGCAATCGGCCCTCCCCAGCCCGGTTGAGGCTAGCGGGTCCATCGACATCGCGGTGGATCCCGGAGCCGCTCGACACGGCCCGGCTACAGTGGTAAAGGCCTTATGCCCGCCCGCCTGATCCGTCCGGCCCGTCCCCGAGCAGGAGAACCGTCTGGTCAGTCGCTTGCGTGACCTCGACGCGAGACGGCGCCGAATGATCCGGATCGTGGGGATCGTCTCGGCGCTCGCCGGTCTGCTCACGCTCCTAGCCGGGGTCGTCGACGTCACAGTGCGCGTCGAGACGGCGCGCACCGCCCTGATGCGCGCAGAACAGACGCTGAAGTCGTTCAAGTCGGAAATCGGCCAGCACGGTGCCTCAAGCACGCGAGCGCTCTACGGCACGATCGACGCGGACACCGCTCGGGCGTCGTCCGCGGTGAACGGTCCCGTTTGGGATCTGGCGGAGCACATGCCCGGTCTCGGCACGAATCTCCGCGCCGTCCGGCAGGTGACCCGCATCGTGCGCGGGCTGGTGGTGGGCGGGGTGAAGCCCCTCGCGACGACGGCCGACGGACTCTCGATGGCGTCACTGAAGCCGTCGGATGGTCGAATCGACGTCACACTCATCACGCGGCTCGAGCGTCCGGTCGCGGACCTTGACGATGCGTTGCGCGCCGCGTCGGCCGAGACATCCCACATCGACACCGCAGGCACCGTGAGTGATATCCGGGACGCCGTGTCGACGCTCCGGCGCACCATCGGTGAGGCGCAGCCGATCACCGCAGAGGTACGGGCGGTCATGCCGGTGCTGTATCCGGCGCTCGGCGGCGACGGCGCCCGCCACTACCTGCTATCTTCCAGAACAACGCGGAGGAGCGGGCGAGCGGGGGCAACCCGGCGTCGATGGCGATGCTCGTGGTGAACGACGGGAAGGTCAAGCTGGGCCGGCAGGGGAACTCGGGCGACTTCCCGCGACCCGTACACGACGCCGCCGTACCGCCGACCGTCCGGCCGGGCGACTGGTCGAAGATCTACGGCGACTACGCCGTCCACCTACGTCACGAACATCACGATGACGCCCGACTTCCCGACGACGCGAAGCTCGCCCGCGCGCATGTGGCACGGGCCAGTACGGCGGCAAGGTCGACGGCGTCATCTCGTTCGACCCGGTCGCGCTCTCCTACCTGCTCGAGGCGACGGGCCCGATCGCGACTCGCCGACGGGCGAGCACGCTCACCTCGGACGAACGCGGTGCAGTTCCTGCTCTCCGACGTCTACGCGAAGTACACCGGACCCGGCGGTGCAGGACGCGGTGTTCGCGTCCGCGGCGCAGGCGATCTTCTCGGCGCGTGACGAACGGGCAGGGATCGCCGCAGGCGTACGTCGACCAGCTCGACGCCGATGCTCGCGGACCAGCGGCTGAAGATGTGGAGCGTCCGGGCCGACGAGGAGAAGCTCCTCATCGACTCGCCGGCTCGGCAACATGCTGCCGGCGGACAACACGCGAGGCGACGGTGCTCGGCGTCTACAACAACGACGACGCCACGTCGAAGATGAGCTACTACATGGACGAGACAGGTCGGGGTCGACGACCAACACCTGCACAGCCGACGCCGAAGTACACGGTGTCGGCGAAGGTGACCAACATGCTGCAGCCGTCGCAGGTCGCAGTCGCTGCCCGCGTACGTCAAGGCGCATCAGGCGCGCATCCCGATCGGCGGCGACCGCCAGTGGGTGCAGCTCTACGGTCCGGTCGGCGCGAAGCTCTCGGCCGTCTACATCGACGGCACGAAGGTCGTCTGGGGCACCGAACCTGCTGCCGCGAGGTCAACACGATGCCTACACGCGACGGGTGCCGACAACCGCCGTCCCGCGGTGAAGGGGAACATGTACGGCCGCCCGGTCGGCGTCGTCAGCATCACGATCCCGCGCCGCGAGCTCGCGTCACGCGTCGAAGGCGGTCTTCACCGGAGGGCACGCGACCGCAACACAGGCGCGTCGGTGGCCGTCAGTCACACCCCGAAGGTGCGCGCCGGTCCCGGTGCACGCTCGTCTGCGCGCGAAGTGCGGACTTCGGAGGGACGCGGACTCAGCCGTTGACGCGCTCGCGCCTCGCCGGTCGAGCGCGGCGAGCGCGCGGCGCAGCACCGTCGACGAGGTCGACATCGTGTACGGGAAGTAGACGACCTCGACGCCGACCTCGGCGAACTCGCGCTCGAGCCGCAGGCCCTTCTCGGTGCCGCGCCAGTCGTCGCCCTTGAAGAAGTGGGTGAACCGCAGCTCCGCCAGGTGTCGAGCTTGTCCGGCACGACCTCGGCGTGCACCTCGTCCACGTAGGAGATGTGGCTGCACGATCTCCATCCGCTCCGCGAGCGGGATCGACCGGGGTGATGCCCTTCGTCAGCTGCAGCATCTCGTCGGAGACGACGCCGGCGATCAGGAGGTCGCACTCGCTCTTCGCGTGCCGCAGCAGGTTGAGGTGGCCGATGTGGAACAGGTCGAACGCGCCGGCGGCGTAGCCGATGCGCAGGCCGCCCGCCGCGGTGCGTGACGGTGGCGCCATGGTCATGGAGTCGCTCATCGGGTCACCGAGCGCCGTCTCGGACCGAGCGCGTGTTCGGGTCCCGCGACGAGTGCGGTCGATCTCGTCGGCGATGGCGGTCGCGGTAGCCGGTCGGTGGAGTAGCGATGCGCGGCGATCGGGGCGAACGTCGGCGCAGTGCCGCGGAAGGTCGCACCAGTCCCACTGATCCGCGATCCGGTGCAGGGCGTCGGCGAGCGCAGCGCGTCGTCCGGTTCGACGGGATCGGCGGAGGCGAACCCGTCGATCGCCTCCGCGAGTCCGCCGATCGCGCTGACCACGACCGGTCGCGCCGCGAGCACGCGCCTCGACCGCCGTGTTGCCGAACGGCTCCTCGAGTCGCGACGGCACGACGGCGACGTCCGCGTCGGCCGAGGCGCCCCAGACGGACGCCCGGAACCCGTGGAACGTGACGCGCTCGGCGAGGCCGAGGTCGGTCGACCTGCTCGTGCAGCCGGCGCTCGTACCACTCGTAGCCGGGGAAGACACCACCGACGAGGTCGAGGCGGGCGTCGACACCGCTCTGCGCGAGCATCGCCACCGCGTCGATCGCGACGTCGACGCCCTTGCGTGGCGAGAGCCGGCCGACGTAGACGACCCGCAGGCCGCCGTCGAGCGTGCTCGCGTGGCGCGTGCAGGACGTTCGGTCCGGCGACGCCGTTGTAGACGACGACGACCGCGCGCGCGAGTCGAGGGACGACCTCGGTGAGGCTCGTCGCGGCTGAAGTCGCTGTTGACGAGCACCCGGTCGGCGAGCGGAGCGGGCGCGCGATGGCCGCGCGGACGCAGCGGCTGGCGCCTGCCGCTCGCTCTCGTGCACGTGCGCGAGCACCGGGATCGCGGCGAGGCGCGGCGCGACGCGATCCACAGCGGGACGTCAGCGTCGACACGTAGACGACGTCGGGGCGCAGCCGGCGGAGCGAGCCGCACGATGCGCGCAGGCCGATCACGGACCGACCCGGCGAAGCCCGGGCAGGTTCCGCGGCTTCAGCAACGCTCTTGCGCAGCACGGGCGTCGACAGCACGACGCGTCTCGGCGCCGAGTCGCTCGGCCTGCGCGTCACGAGCGGGCCGTCGGAGGGGACGCGCGAGCACGACGCGCCAGCCGCGCTCGGCGAGGCCCTGCGACCGTCTCGAGCATCACCCGGTCGGAGCCGTACAGCTCCGCGCCGGGATGCGCGATCAGCGCGGTCGCGACCGCGCCGGCGTCGACCGCCGCTCACGCACGGTCGATCTCGACGCCGTCGGCGTCGCGCGACCGACCATGCCGAGTCGGTGCGGCGGCCGGTGCTCATGCCGCGCGTGCTGTAGCCGCGGGCGAGCTTCGGCGGCGAGCGCCTCGTACGCCTCGGTGACGCGAGTCCCAGTTGTAGCGGGCCGCGGCGCGCTCCTGCATCAGCTCGCCGATGTCGCGGAAGCGGAACGGGTAGCGCTCGACCTCCTCGATCTGCAGCGGGTGACGCTCGGCGGGGGAGGAGAAGTAGGAGCCCGGCGGTGCCGGCGACCTCGCGGTTGAAGACGACGTCCCAGCCGACGATCGCCGTGCCGGCGCCCATGGCGCGCAGCAGGGACGGGTTGGTGCCGCCGACCGAGTGGCCGTGCACGTAGCTGAGCGGCGTGCGCGTAGAGCTGGTCGAGCAGGCGCTGGTCCCACACGCCGCCGAGCAGGCGGATGCGCGGGTCGCGCTTCGCGATCTCGCCGATCGCGTCCGTGTACGCGGCGGAGTACGGCGCCGAGCCGACCACGACGAGCGGCAGGGTCGCGTCGGAGCGGTGGTAGCCCTCGACGATCACGTCGACGTGGTTCTCCGGCTCGAAGCGCGCGACGACGAGGTGGAACCGCCCGGGACTGCAGGCCGATGCGCCTCGATCGCGTCCGCACGGGGTGTCCGTGAGGATGTTCGGCTGCCGTAGCTGATCAGCTCGGTCGGGATCGCCGAACTCGTCGTCGTAGTAGTCGGCGATGCCCTGCGCGTCGGCGATCAGCGCGTCGGCCTCGCGGACCGCGAGCTGCTCGGCCATCCGGTAGTAGCGGCGGCCCCAGCGTGCCCCACTTGTCGCGCTTCCACTCGAGGCCGTCGACGTGGAGCGCGACCGCGGTGCCGCGGGCTGCGGAGCAGCGGGACGAACGGCGCGTTCGCCGCGTTGAAGACGAACGCGACGTCGTGCGCGTCGCGCCGCGGAGAAGTGCGCGCGAGACAGCGCGGTGTGGCTGAGGCGTCTCGAGCGCTCTTCGAGCGCAGCGCCGGGCAGGTTGACGAGCTGCATGCCGAGGTGCTCCTTCGGCGCGTCCTCACCGGTCGACCGGCCGTAGACGGTGATCTCGTGGCCCTGCGCCGACGAGGCGCTGGCCGATCTCCTCGATCGCGGTCTCGAAACCGCCGTAGGCGGCGGGAACGCCGCGCGTGCCGAGCATCGCGATGCGCATCGGGTCGGGAGTCGCGTAGCAGATGGCGCGGACGGGTGAGAGGTACGGGGCGGTCATCGGGTAGTCAGTTTCGCCGGCGACCGAGGCGTCGGGTGCGACGTGTGTGGCGGGCACGTGGGATGCGCGTCGCGGAACGCGCCGTGCCGTGATGGGTGGTGGCGGTGACCGGATGGGATACCGGTGCCCGATTCCGTCGATGCCTACTCAGACGGGCACCGCGGACTTCAGCCCTTTTTCGGGGGACGAGACCGCTTCCGGCTCGAGCCGGCGGATGGGCGCGGCAGCAGCGCAGCGAGAGCGCCACGAGCAGCGGCCCAGTTGCCCTCGATCAGCAGCCGGCTCTCCGCGATCGCCTGGGTGAGCAGCGCGACGGTGAGCAGCAGGGGGAGCACGGCGAGCGGGCCCGGCGGCGAGCGCGACCCGCAGCGCCGCGTGCCGACGACCGAGCCGATGAGGACGCCAGCGCGATCAGGCCGGGGATCCCGAGCTGGAGCTGGACGTCGAGGTAGGCGTTGTGCGCCTGCAGGTACTGCACGCCGTGAGCGGACGACGAGCCGGTTGAACGGGTCCGTCCACGGCGCCCACTAGCTGACCCATCCCCAGCCGAACACGGGCTTCTGGTCGACGAGGCCGCCGACGAGCGCGCCAGATCTCGAGCCGCCCGGTGAAGTCGTCGCCCTTGCCGAGCAGGGCGAGCAACGGCTCGGAGAGCCGGGAGGAACTGAGCCCTGCCCCGACCACGAGCACCGCGGCGACGACGCCGACGATCACGGGCCGGCGCGGCGCGTGCGGCGGTACACCATCACCAGGACGAGGACGGCGGTGACGGTGCCGGCCGCGATGAACACGGTCGCGGAGCGGGTCAGCGCCAGCACCAGCACGTCGAGGACCAGACTCGGGGACCGCGAGCCGTCGGCCGATCCAGCCGGCTGACGAGCAGCACGCCGGCGAATATCGCACCGAGCAGCGCATGGAAGCAGAGCAGGTTCGCGTTCGCCGGCGAAGCCCTGGATGCGGCCGCCCGTGGAAGAGCAGGCCGCTGACTCCAGTAGTAGGCGCCGGGCACGTTCGCGCCGTAGTTCGTCCAGAGCGGCAGGATCTCGCCGGCGGGGGAGAGCGGCGACGCCGAGCTCGAACAGCAGCGAGAGCACCAGATCGCGCCTGCAGCATGATCGCGAAGAAGATGACCGCGAGCCGCACGGGCGGCCGCGCGAGGCACGAGCCCGAGCGCGACGGTCGCGGTCGCGAGCTGGATGCCGCAGCCGAGCAGCGTCGGCGAGCGGGTAGGCGTACCACGCGAACGACGCGAGGCAGACCGCCATGAAGAGCGAGGATCGGCATCGACGCCGGACGGCGCAGCAGCGCGGCGCACCGCCCTGCGGTCGCGGACGATGAGGACGACGCCCCCGGCGAGCAGGAGCAGCGAGACGGCGCCGAACCCCCACCAGCTGAGGAGGTCGCGCATCCCGTCGCCGTTCCAGAGCGAGAACATCGCCAGGAGCAATACGCGTCCCTCGACCCAGCCCGCACGCCGCCAACCTACGAGGTGCCTCGGGACGAAAGCCTCAGCCCCAGGCGCTACGAACCGTGAATCGGAACCGACTCGGTACGAAGCAGGAAGAGGCACATGTTCGTCGGGATCACCAACACGCCGCGCGACTACGCCTGGGGCTCGCGCACCGCGATCGCCGGCGCTGCTCGGCACCCCGTGTCGGGCGGGCCGGAGGCGGAGCTGTGGCTCGGCGCGCACCCCGGCTGGCCCAGCACCGTCACGGCGGCGGCGACCCGGATTCGCCGCCCGTGACGCTCGACGAGGTCATCGCTGCGGGCCGAGCCGAGGTCCTCGTGCCGGGCGCCCGGCCTGCCGTTCCTGCATGAAGATGCTCGCAGCGGAGCGCCCGCTGTCGCTGCAGGTGCATCCGACCGACGAGCAGGCCGCAGCCGGGTTCGCGCGCGAGAACGCGGCGGGCGTCCCGATCGATGCGCCTGAGCGCGACTACAAGGACGACGTCGGCGAAGCCCGAGCTGATCCTCGCGCTGTCGCCGACCTTCGAGGCGCTCGCCGGGTTCCGCGCACGTGAGCGAGTCCCGCTCCATGCTGGACGAGCTGATCGCGGGCGCCTCCGGCGACGACCGAGTCGTGCTGCGCACGTTCGCCGATTCGCTCGCCGGCGACCCCGCGCAGGCGCTGCGGGGCGCGGTCGAGCAGCTGCTGCGCGGCGACGACCGGACCGCTCGTCGACGCGGTCGTGCGCTCGTCGACCGCGATGCCCGCCGTCTCGAGCTTCGCCCGCGAGTGGGCGACGGTCGGCGTGACTCGCGACGCGCTATCCCGGGGACCCCGGCGTCGTCATCGCCTGCTGCTCAACCGCGTGTCCCTGCAGCAGGGACAGGCGCTCGCGCTGCCGGCGGGCAACATGCACGCCTACCTGGCCGGTCTCGGCATCGAGCTGATGGCGGCGAGCGACAACGTCCTGCGCGGCGGGCTCACGACCGAAGCACGTGGACGTCGACGAGCTGCTCGACGTCGTCGTGTTCGAGGCGCTGCCGACGCCGACTCCTGCTGCCCGAGCGCCCTGCAGCCGGGCCTGCGCGTGTTCCGGCCGGCCGGAGGACGACTTCCTGCTCGCGCAGGTCGGCGATCGGCGACGCGGCGGCGGTCACGGCTACACGCTAACCGGGCCCGAGAGACGAGGTGGTCGTGCCGATCACGGGCCCGACCGAGATGCTCGTCGTGACCGCGGGCGGCGTGACCGTCTCGGGCGCGACGGGACACCATGTGCGCTCGCGCGGGGCGACGCCGCGTTCGTCTCCGCCGGACGAGTCGCCGCTGACGGTCACGGGGTCCGGCGTCGCGTTCATCGCGACGACCAAATAGGCGCGTGTCGAGCGGCCGAGCTCGAGCGCGCGTGACCCGAACAGGGGGCCGCACTCTCCCCGGTGCCGGGGTTAGCATCGCCGGGACAGTGCACCCACGCTGTCGCCCCCTCACCCAAGGACCTCCATGCCTCCCGAGCTCGTCGTTGGACCCCCGCGCCCGCGACCGCGCCCCGCCCGTCCGTCGAGACGTACGCCGACACGGTCGCCAGGCTGGCGGCCGCCCAGAAGCCGGCCGGCCGCGGGGCGCCCGCATACTCCATCTACGTGAACCGGCGGCTCGGCCGCTTCATCGCCGCATGGGCGTTCCGTGCCGGTCTCACGCCGAACCAGGTCACCGCGATCAGCGCGGCGTTCACGTTCGCCGCCGTCGCGGCGCTCGCGATCCTGCCGGCGAGCCTGCCGCTCGGCGTCGCGGTCACCGTCCTGCTGGCAGCGGGATACGCGTTCGACTCGGCCGACGGCCAGGTCGCCCGTCTCCGCGGCGGCGGCAGCGCGGCGGGGGAGTGGCTCGACCACGTCGTCGACGCGGTCAAGTCGTCCGCGCTGCACGCGGCCGTGCTCGTCTCCGCGTACCGCTTCCTGCCGTCGAACGAGCGCGGGTGGCTGGTGCTGCCGCTCGGATTCATGGCGGTGTCGGCGGTCTCGTTCTCGGTCTTCCTGCTGAACGACCTGCTGAAGGCGGCCCGCGCGGGCGCCGACACGACCAGCGTCATCCGGACCGGCTAGCACGCCGCTTCGCTCGCTCGCCGGGCTGCCGACCGACTACGGCTTGCTCGTCTACGTGTTCGTGCTGCTCGGCCGCCCGATCCTCTTCATGGTCGTATACGGGCTGCTCGCCGCGGCCGCCGCCGGCTACCTCGCCCTCGCCCTGCCGAAGTGGTTCCGCGACATGCGCTCCCTCGACGCACGGAAGGCCGTCCGATGAGCATCACCAGCAACCCCCAGCGCTCCCGGCTCCTCGGCTGGCTGCTCGTCATCGTCCTCACCGCGGTCATCGTCGGCTTCGTGCTGCTCGGCCTCGCCAACGCGACGAGCCGCTCGTTCGCGGCGGGTCCTGGGGGCCAGCCGGCGGGCGTCGTCACCTCGAGCGCGACGACCGGCACGGCGACGCAGACGTCGACGCCCGCGGCGACCGCGAAGCCCACCGCGGTGCCCGTCGCGCCGGCGACGACGCAGCCGACGAAGTCCGCCAGCATCACGAAGCCGCAGACGATCGTGAAGGCGTTCACGGCGAAGGTCACCAAGATGACCGCCGTGCAGGGTGTGGCCAACGGGCCAGGCGAGATCGCCGGTCCCGCGGTCCGCTTCACGATCACACTGACCAACACGACCGGCGAGCCCATCGACCTGTCCACCACCGTCGTCAACGCCTACTACGGCTCGGACAGGACGCCTGCCGACTCCCTCGACGGACCGGGCGGATCGGCGTTCACCAAGACGCTGGCCGACGGCGGCACCGCGACTGGCTCGTACGTCTTCTCCATCCCCGAGGACGAGCGCGGCACCGTCGAGATCACGATCGACACGTCCGTCGCGAACTCGGTCGTCGCGTTCACCGGCTCAGCACCCCGCTGATCCGGCCCCATCCAGCGTTCCCTCCCTCCCTCACCGCACCGCCGGTCCCGAAGCCGGCGCGTGTCCGACAGAAAGCGATAGTCCATTGGGTCGACCCAACCCGAGGCGTCGCGCGCTCGCCGCGTCCCTCAGCATCACCGCATCCATCGCCGCAGCCGTCCTCGGCACGACGACCGCCTACGCCGACACGGCACCGACCGGCACGCTGCCGGCGACCGTCACCAGCGACGCACTACCGGCACCCCAGATCAACGGTGTCGTCTGGAGCCAGATCGTCATCGGCAACACCGTGTACGCCGGCGGCTCCTTCACCAAGGCACGTCCCAACGGCGCCGCAAAGGGCACGAACGAGGTGACCCGCACCGATCTCCTCGCCTACGACATCACGACCGGCGCGCTGCATCTCCTCCTTCGACGTCGTCCCTCAACGGCCAGGTGCGCGGGCTCGCGGCCTCGCCGGACGGTTCGACGGTCTACGCGGTCGGCAACTTCACCACGGCGAGCGGCGCGAGCCACTCGCGGATCGTCGCCCTCAACGCGTCGACCGGCGCCCGTGTCCGTCGTTCAAGGCGACGCTGAACGCGCGCCGGCATCGCCGTGACCGTGAAGAACGGCGTCGTCTACACGGGCGGCGAGTTCACGAAGTCCGGCAGCGTCGACGCAGGAAGCCACGCCGCGGCGTTCGCCGAGTCACACCGGTGCCCTGAAGGCGTTCGCGCCCGCGCACCGACCTCACGGTCCGCGGCATCCAGGTGTCTCCGGACGGCAACAGCGTGGTGCTCGCGGGCAACTTCGGCACCATGAACGGCAAGACGCCAGAACGGCAGCGCGAAGGTCGACGCCGTCGACCGGGAAGACCAACCAGACCTGGAAGGTCAACAAGGTCATCCAGAACCACACCATCGACTCGGCGATCTACAGCCTGTCGAGCGACGCGAACTTACGTCTACGGCACCGGATACTCGTACGGCCCCAACGGCGGATCGAGCTTCGTCTCGAGGGCACGTTCGTCGCGTCGTGGAAGGACGGCACGATCCACTGGATCGAGGACTGCCACGGCGACGAGTACTCGATCACGTCGGTGTCCGACGGTGCGGTCTACATCGCCGGCCACCCGCACGACTGCGCGACCGTCGTGAACGGCTGGAGCGCAGTCGACGACGTCGAACCCGGAGCGCTACCAGCGCGGCGCTGGCGTTCTCGGTGGCGGTCGGCGGGCACGCTGAAGGCCAGATCTGCGACGAGCGGCTACACGAGCTTCGGCGGCCAGCCGTCGCCGACGCTCCTCACCTGGTTCCCGACCTTCAACACGGGCACGATCACCGGGCAGAACCAGGGCCCGTGGTCCGTCGCGTCGAACAGCGGCTACGTCGTCTACGGGGGCGAGTTCACGACGGTCAATGGGCAGGCGCACCAGGGCCTCGTCCGATTCGCCTTGACGACCGATAGGAATCCTGCCGATGCGGCGTCTATCAATAAGGACGGCCCCCGCCTGTCCGGCGCCGACTTCGTGCCGGCACTCACTGTGACGGCCGGAAAGTTCACGCTGAAGTGGACGCAGAACTTCGACCGAGACAACGCCCTCCTCACCTACACGCGTGGTGAAGGGCACGACTGACCCTGCCACGAAGAAGACGACGTACACCGTCGTCGACACGCAGATGTCGTCCTCGCCGACGGCATGGTTCGGGCGCAGGTCGATGACGTACGTGGACACCTCCGTGACAGCGGGCCTGCAGTACACCTACCGACTCACCGCAACTGACCCGCTCGGCAACGCTGCAAGGGCGCCACCGTCATCGTCACGGCGAAGTAGATTCAATATCGGATCATCGCGACGGCCAGGGTCCGGCACGGACCCTGGCCGTTCGAGGTGTTTGCAGCGCTGATCAGGCCCCTTTCGTCCACATGCCCCCGAACGGGGGTGCCCTGATCGGGCGACCGTGACGGTACGCTAATGACGGCGAGGCATATCCCGACCCTCGTTGCACCGCCCGATCACCCCCACCCCCGCAGCGTCCCCTTCACCCAAAGAGGATCCCGATGACGCCCCTCCGCCCGAGACTCGTGGCTGCCGCCGCGACGACGATCCTGGTCGCCGCAGCGCTCGTCGCTGCCGCGTCCTCCGCATCGGCCGACACCGCACCGTCCAACGGCGCCCCGTCGACCGTCGCGTCCGACGCACTGCCGACGGCGCAGGTCAACGGCGTCGTCTGGACCCAGGTCGTGATCGGCAACACCGTCTACGCCGGCGGATCCTTCACGAAGGCGCTGCCGCCGTCCGGCGCATCGGGCTCCGCCATCACGGTGACGAACCTGATGGCGTACAACCTCAGCACCGGTGCGCTGATCAGCACCTTCAAGCCGTCCTTCAACGGGCAGATCCAGTCGCTCGCCGCCTCCGCCGACGGGAAGACCCTGTACGCCGCCGGCAGCTTCACGAAGGTCGGGGGAGCGACGCACAACCGCGTCGTCGCCCTGAGCCCGTCGACCGGCGCCGTCGTCTCCGGCTTCACCGCGACGGCGAACGACACCGTCTACGGCCTCGCCGTCGGCGCGAACGGCCTCTACCTCGGTGGCAAGTTCACCTCCGTCGACGGCGCGACCCGCACCAGGGCGGCGCTGGTCAACCCGACCACGGGAGCATTGGCCGCCTGGGCGCCGTCCATCGGCGAGAACTTCGTCCGCCGGCTCGTCGTGAACGACGCGCTCGGCAAGATCGCCCTTGCCGGCTCGTTCCAGACCATCGACGGGGTCACCGGCGCGGGATTCGCGATCGTCGACTCGTCGACCGGGCAGACCCTCACCAACACCCCGATCCGCAGCCAGGTCAACGACGGCTCGACCACGTCGGCGATGTACGACGTCTCGTCCGACGGCACCAGCGTGTACTCGGTCGGCTACTACTCGCAGCAGGCACCCGACAAGAGCGGCAACCTCGAGGGCGGATTCAGTGTCGACTGGTCGACGGGTGCCACGAACTGGCTCGAGGACTGCCACGGCGACAGCTACGGCATCCAGCCGTTCGGCGACGCCGTCTACGTGATCGGCCACCCGCACTACTGCTACGACGTCGGCGGCTACCCGCAGACGCCGAACCCCGTGACCTACCAGCGGACGCTCGCGTTCAGCAAGACCGCGACCGGCACCCTGAAGACGAACACGATCATCCAGCCGCGCTACTACGACTTCTCGGGCAGCGCCTCGCCGACCGCTCCTGAACTGGTTCCCGACCCTGGTCGCCGGCACCTTCACGGGGCAGGGACAGGCGGCCTGGACGCATCACCTCCAGCGGCAAGTACCTGCTGCTCGGCGGCGAGTTCCCGACCGTGAACGGCAAGACCCAGTACGGCCTCGTCCGGTTCGCGACGAGCGGCGCCGCGGCGAACACCGACGGTCCGCTGCTCTCCGGAACCGCGTTCCCGGTCAATCCCGTGTCGGTGACCCCTGGCGAGGTGCGCGTCGCGTGGCTCGCGAACGAGGACCGGGACAACGCGAACCTCACGTACAAGCTCTACCGCGGGTCGACAGCTCATCTGGACGACCACGCCGCGGCCTCGAACCTGTGGTGGAACCGGCCGCTGCTGACCTTCACCGACACCGGCCAGACCGCAGGGAAGTCGTGAGCTATCACGTCACGGCCACCGATCCGTTCGGGAACTCCGTCACCGGCGCGACGAGCGCCGTGACCGTGGCGACCACGGCGGCGAGCCCGTACGAGCGCCAGATCCTCTCCGACGGGGCGACGAGCTACTGGCGCCTCGGCGAGTCCGCCGGCACCGCGATCGCGGACACCGCCGGCGTCTACCCGGCGACCGCGCGCGGCAAGGTGACCCTCGGCACGGCCGGTGCGATCGCCGGCGACACCAACACGGCCGCGACGTTCGACGGCGCGAACACGACCGGCATCGCGTCGAACACCGTCCAGGCGATGACCGACACCTTCTCGGTGGAGGCGTGGTTCAAGACCAACTCGACGCAGGCCGGTGAGCTGCTGGGTGTCGGCGACGCGCAGAAGTACGGCACCACCACGATGACGTTCGCCGGTCAGACCATGACGATGACGGGCGACTCGAGCAACCACGACCGCGAGATCGCCATGACGGCGAACGGCTCGGTGACCTTCACCGTGTTCCCCGGCAGCGTCCAGACGATCACGAGCGCCAATCGGGGATACAACGACGGCAAATGGCACCAGGTCGTCGGCACCCTGTCGAGCGCCGGCATGGCCCTCTATGTCGACGGGGCGAAGGTCGCGTCGAACGCGAGCGTGACCCGTGCGCAGGGCGTCGCGAGCTACTGGCGCATCGGCGGTGACACCGGGTTCGGCACGGCGAACGACTACTTCACCGGCAGCATCGACGAGCCGGCGGTGTTCGCCAGCGCATTGACCGCGAGCCAGGTCGCCAAGCAGTACGCGCTGGGCGTGGGCACCTCGACGACCACGTCGTCGAGTACGCCGAGCCCGTCGTTCACCGCGCAGGCCGTCTCGCTCGGCGTCTCGCTCGATGCGTCGCAGTCCACCGACCCCTCTGGCACGATCGCGAGCTACTCGTGGGACTTCGGCGACGGCACGACCGGGACAGGCGCGACCGGCACGCACACGTACGCTGCGCCCGGCACCTACTCGGTGAAACTCACGGTGACGGATGCGGACGGTGAGTCGGCCGAGACGACGCAGCAGGTCACGATGACCACGCCGATCCCGACGCCGACGCCGACGGACACGGCTACGGCGACGCCGACGCCGACGGATACGGCGACGCCGACGCCGACGGATACGGCGACGCCGACGCCGACGGATACGGCGACGCCGACGCCGACGGACACGGCGACGCCGACCCCGACCGACACCGCGACGGCCACACCGACGGCGACGCCCACACCGACGGCGACGCCCACCCCGACGGCGACGGCGACCCCGACCCCGACGCCCACTCCGACGGCGACCGCCACACCGACCCCGACGGCCACGCCCACGCCGACGTCGACCACCGTCGCCAGTGACACCTTCGGCCGCGCCGTCTCCGGCGGTCTCGGCACCGCCGATACGGGTGGCGCCTGGTCGCTGTCGGGCGACACGACGACGGTCTCCGTGAACGGCAGCGCGGCGCAGCTCGCGCTCGGCAAGGGCCAGACCGTCACCGGCACGCTCGCGGGCATCAGCCGCACCTCGACGGATGTGACCTCGTCGTTCGTGCTGCCGGCACGGCCGGCGGGCGCATCCGCCTTCGTGGGCGTCGTCGGCCGGCGGGTGACCAGCGCGAACTCCTACCAGGGCCGTGCGGTCGTCGCCTCGAACGGCGCCGTGACCCTGCAGATCCTGCGCGGTTCGACCACGCTGGTGTCGACGGTGCCGGGCATCACGGTTGCGGCCGGTGACACGCTCGATGTCGAGGTCCAGGTGAGCGGCACGTCGCCGACCACGATCAACGCGAAGGTCTGGAAGGACTCCGGCACCGAGCCGGCGGCGTTCCAGCTCACGACGACGGACTCGACCGCCGGCTTCCAGGCGGCGGGGGCCATCGGGTTCAGCGCCTACCTCGGGTCTGCGGCGACGACGGTGCCGTTCGTGGTCGGCGTCGACAACTTCAGCGCCACCGCCCAGTAGTCGGCGATCCGGCCGTGGGGAGCGGAGTCACGAGAGTGGCTCGGCTCCCCGCTTCCGAAAAGGGAATGGTGTGCCCCTAATTGGGAGCCGAATTCCCGCTATTGCATTCCTAGACTCGAATAGCGGCATCGGGACTTCGGTGCCATTCGCCCTCGAGCAGTCACGCCACGAATGCCCCGAATCCTCCCGCTCCGCCCGGTCGCCGTGCCGTCGCGCTCCTCGCGAGCCGCCGCATGAGCGCCGTCGTCGACGCACCCGCCGCGCCGCAGCGCTTCGGCGGCGCGACCGCCGCGCGCGCGGTGCGATGGAGTTCGCTGTCGGTGCTCGGACGGCAGGGGTTCCAGATCCTGTTCGCCCTCGTCGTG
Source organism: uncultured Actinomycetota bacterium (assembly GCA_963716965.1). Classification (GTDB taxonomy): domain Bacteria; phylum Actinomycetota; class Actinomycetes; order Actinomycetales; family Microbacteriaceae; genus Amnibacterium. Next base: position 240,069 of record CAVQUZ010000005.1, read on the forward strand.
GCCCGCATCCTCGGGCCGGCCTCCTACGGCGTCGTGTCCGCAGCGACGGTGTACGTCACCTTGAGCGCGCTGCTGCTCGACCAGGGCGTCTCGTCCGCGCTCGTGCAGCGCCGCGATCTCGATCCGCGCGCCCCGGGCGCCGCCGTCTCAGTCAACCTGCTCTTCGGGCTCGTGTGCGCCGTCGTGACGTGGGGCCTCGCCGACCTCGTCGCCCTGTTCTTCCAGGCGCCGGCGCTCGCACCGATCCTGCGCGTCCTCGCCGTGGGCCTGCTCGTCAAAGCGCTCGCGATCGCGCCTCGGGCGATGCTGCTGCGCGGTCTCCGGATGCGGGCGGTCGCCGTCGCGGACATCGCCGGCGCCGGGGTGGGTGCGACCGCGGGCATCACGGCGGCCCTCGCGGGTGCCGGCCCCGCCGCGATCGTCTTCATGACCGTGGGCGGCGACCTCGTGTCGGCCGTCGTACTCGTCGTCGCCGGTCGTGGACCCGTCCCGAACCTCGACTTCCGGGCGTTCACGCCGCTGCTGCGGTACGGCGTGAAGGTGTTCGCGACCAACGGCGTCGCGTACCTGTCCCGGAACACGGACAACGTCCTCGTCGGTCGCCTGCTCGGCGTCACCGCGCTGTCCTACTACAGCATGGGCTACCGCATCCTCGTGATCCCGGTCCAGTTCATCGGGCAGTCGGTCAACCGGGTGATGTTCCCGGTCTTCTCGCGCCACGCGGACGACCGCGCCGAACTCGCACGGCAGCTCGTCACCGCCACCGAGCTGCTCGCAATGGTGACCGTGCCGGCCATGGCACTCCTCGCGTGCGCGGCTCCGCAGCTCGTCCTCGTCGTGCTCGGCGGCGCGTGGTTGCCCGCCGCGCCGCTGATGGCGGTGCTGGCACTCGCCGGCGCACGCGAGACGATCTTCTACATCACGCCGGCACTCACCAGGGCGACCGGCCGCGCCGGCCTGAACCTCTGGTTCGAGCTCGGGTCGACCGCGGTCCAGGTCACCGGCATCGTCATCGGCCTGCAGTACGGGGTGCAGGGCGTCGCCGTCGGGTACGCCGTCGCCGGCTTCGCATTGACCCCGGTACTGCTCCTGCTGCAGCGCACGCTCACCGGTGTCCGCATCGTCTCGCAGCTCGGTGCGCTCATCGCGCCCGTGCACGCGGCGATCTGGGCGTCGGGGGCGTACCTCGTCATCGCGGTGCTGCTGGACGGGCTGCCGCAGGTCGTGATCCTGGCGGCCGGCGCCGCAGGGTTCGCCGCCGTGCTGTGCGCGGTCCTGTGGCTCGTGCATCCCGACGTCACCGCGAGACAGCTCGCTCGGCTCGCGCAGATCGCCGGCCGCAGGGCCGGTCATCGCGGTGCCAACGCCAAGGGGGTGCACCGTGCTGCCTGATGCATCGGACCGTCGAGCGCTGCGGCTCGTGCTCGTCACCGCGAACTTCGAGAACAACAGCCTCGGCCGCACCTACTGCCTGTGGCTGCTCGCGAGGCATCTCGGCTGGGACGTCGTCGTGGTCGGCGAGAAGGGGCGCTCGCTGTGGGCTCCGCTCGCGGACACGCCCTTCGCGGCCGACTGCGTGCTGCCGGGCGACCGCACCGAGTCGTACATCCTGCCGCTGGTCTACGGTGCGGACGTCGTGATCGCGGTCAAGCCGCTGCCGTCGAGCCTCGGTCTCGCGCTTCGCGTCACCGCTGGACGCACCCCGGTGATCGCCGACATCGACGACCCGGACCTCGAGGTCCGGCTCGACTGGGCACCGGCGTCCCGCAGGGCGATCGACGCCCTGCGCGACCCCAAGCGCGCCGTCGAGCTGCGCCGGTTGCGGCGCATCGCCCCGACGCTGCCCGTGCTCGTCAGCAACCCGACGCTGCAGGCCTGGTACGGCGGCGACGTCGTGCCGCACGTCAGGTCCGTCGAGCAGCAGCCCGAGTACAGCTCGAGCACGACGCCGGTGCGTGCGATTCGTGGGCTCGCCACGCGGCCACAAGGGCCTCGATCTCCTGCGCGCCGCAGTGGGCGACCTCGCCGACCGCGGCTTCACGCTCGAAGCGACCGCACCGGCGCCCGTCGACGCGAAGCCGTGGGAGCGCTGGCTCGGCACGACGACGATGGCTGAGGGCCAGCGGCTCGTCGCGACCGCCGACATCATCGCCATCCCGAGCCTCGCGGTCTCCTGGGCGCGGGCCCAACTGCCCGCGAAGCTCGTCGACGCCATGGCGCAGGGCAGGGCGATCGTCGCATCGGCCACCGGCCCGGTCGTCTGGGCGCTCGACGGCGCGGGTGTGACCGTGCCACCGGGGGACCGCCCGGCACTCACCGCAGCGCTCGCCGGATTCGCCGACCCCGACGGCCGGCGCGCGTTCGGCGCGGCCGCCCGCCTCAGGGCGGAAGCCCTCATCTCGGTCGACGCCGTCGCGCCGATCTTCGAGACCGCGGTGCGGCGCGCCGTCGCCGCGCCCACCCGGATGAAGGAGCTGGTGTGACCGCCCTGCTCGCCCCGCAGCCCGCCATTGCCGTGCGCCGACCGCGGCTGCTTCTGACGTGGTTCTGGCTCGAGATCCTGCTGGTCGCGAGCTGCGCGGCGTTCGCCGTGATCGGCACGCGCGCCAAGGACGTCCCACTGCTGTGGGGTATCGGCATCGGCGTCGGTCTGCTGGTGCTCGGCAGCATCGGCGCCCCGGCCGCCGATCGGCGCGTCGTCGCCCTGTCCGGAATCGTGATGCTGCTCATCGCCATCCCGATCAACCGGCTCACCGGCGCCACCGTCGTCATCGTGACCGTGCTCGTCTCGATCCTGCTGCTCGCCGCCCTCGCCCTCGTGGCGGGGCGCGCCCCCGCGCCCGCGGGTGCTGCGCTCGTGATCGCGCTCGTCGTGCTACCGCTCGCGGTCACGATCTTCAGCCCCGACAAGGCCGCCCTGTTCCGGTTCGCGCCGTACGCGGCCGCGTTCCTGCCCGGCTACTGGCTGTTCGGCCAGGCCGGCCACGCCGAACGGCACCGCATCCTTCGGGTCGTGCTGGCGCTCGCCGTCTTCGAGGGTCTGCTCTCGATGGCCGAGCCGTTCATCGGCCGGCCGCAGTTCTGGGGGCCGGCACAGCTGAACTCGCTGGGCCAGCCGAAAACGCTGATGAACCCGCTGCTGACGCATTTCGCGCGGTCGCAGGGCACGCTCGGCCACCCGTTGCCACTCGGCGTCCTGCTCGCACTCGGCCTCGCGATCCTCATCCGTCGCGAAGGCATGTCGCTGACCGCGAAACTCGTCGTCGGCATGCCGCTCGTCGGCGGCCTGCTCTTCTCGGGCAGCCGGAACAGTCTGCTCATCGCGATCATCGTGCTCGCGTATTTCGCCGCTGCCAGGGCGACCGCGTTGCGCGGCATCGTCGTCACCGCGGTCCTGGTGCTCGGCGGCGGCCTCGCGATCGCCACCGGCGTGCTCACGTCGAACGTGGAGTCGGACTTCGAGGCGTCGGGCTCCTACACGCACCGGCTCGGCGCCCTCGGCGCGATCGGCCGGCTGTTCACCGACCAGACCACCTGGCAGCTCATGATCGGCAACGGATGGGCGTCGACCGCTCGGCTGTTCGCCGAGGGGCTGATGCAGACCGACGGGTTCGGCGCGGTCGACAACGAGTTCGTGCTGATCCTCGCGCAGGCGGGCCTCGTCGGTCTCCTGCTGCTCGCGGGGCTGCTCCTGTACGCAGTGGTCCGCGCGACGCCGTCCTACCGCCCCATGCTGCTCGCGGTCGGCGCCACGCTCTTCGTGTTCGACGTGCTCATCTGGCCGTCGGCCGCCGTGCTCTTCGGCATGGTGCTCGCGGGGTGCATCGCCCGGCCGGCTGTGGACACCGGCGACCTCTCCGCGCCGGAGCCCGTCGCGTGAGCGGCACGCTGCTCGTCGTCTGCGCGTCGAACGTCTGCAGGTCGCCGCTCGCCGCGGCCACGATCCGGACCCTGGCCGGTGACGCCTTCGAGGTCGTCAGTGCCGGCACGGTCGCGATCGGGGGCGCCGGAGCGTGCGACACCGTCCGCCGTGTCGTCACCGATCCGGCGGTCGCCGCCCTGCTCGCCGTGCATCGCGCGCAGCGGCTCGACGCCGACCTGATCGCCCGCGCCGACCTCATCCTCACCGCCGAATCGGCGCACCGATCGGTCGTCGCCCGGCTCGATCCGCACGCGCGGATGCGCACGTTCACCATGCTCGAGGCCGTCGCCCTCGCGGGCGTCTCGGGCGCTTCAGGCGGTCTGGTCTCCGTTGCAGCGGCCATGAACGGTGCCAGGGGCCGAGTGCAGCTCGACCGCGTCGACCGCAAGGACAAGAAACGCGGCATCCTCGGGGCCGACATGATCGACGGCCACCTGCAGAACACGCGCACCCACGCGGCGACGGTGACCCTGGTCTCGGAGACCGCGGCGGCACTCGCCGGTATCCTCGCCTGAGGTCGTCCGACCTCGCCTGACACCGCTTGACGTCGCCTGACACCGCTTGACACCCTGTGCCGCTGCGGCCCAGGGGGCGCCACGCCGTCGCGCTCTCGCTCCGTGCCGTTCGCCGCGCCCGCCTCGCGGCACGACCTGCGAGCGCGAAGCGCGGGCACGCCGTGTCGCCGCCTGCGGGGAGACGCGAACGCGCCGTGGGCCGACTCCGCTGAGCCCCGCCTCGACCGTGAGCCGGCGTTGACCCGCCGAGGGCGGCGGGGGAGACGCCGAAGGGCCCCCGGCCGAAAGCCGGGGGCCCTTCCAGGAGCTGCGGGGTCAGGCCGTCGCCGACACCGGGGTGTAGGCGTAGACCTTCTCCGAGCCGCGGCGCGGGACGGCGTTCAGGACCGTGCCGATCAGGCGCGTCTCCGACGTCTTCAGCGCCTCGATGGCTTTGGCCACCTGGGACCGCTGCGCGTGGCCGTGACGGGTCACGAGGATCGCGCCGTCGAACGAGCGCGCCGCGATCGCCGCGTCCGCCACCGCCAGCAGCGGCGGGGTGTCGCAGATGAGGTAGTCGTAGTGGGCCGCGAGACGGTTCATCAGGTCCGTCATCCGGGCCGAGGCGAACAGTTCGCCCGGGTCGGGCGGGTTCGTGCCGGCGGGCAGGACGGTGAGGCCGTTGCCCCAGTCGAGCAGCGCGGTCGAGAGGTCGTACTTGCCGACGAGGACGTCGGTCAGCCCGACGGCCCCCTCGACACCGAGGTAGCTGGACACCTTGGGTCGGCGCACGTCGCCCTCGACCAGGCACACGCGCGACCCGCTCTGGGCGAGCACCATGGCCAGGTTGAGCGCGACCGTGCTCTTGCCCTCGCCGGGAATGGCGGAGGTGACGAGGATGCGCCTGACAGGCTTGTCGACGCCCGCGAACGCGAGGCGCGCCCGGATCGACCGGTAGTCCTCGGTGAGCAGCGAGCTCGAGTCGGAGACGACGATCGGGCTGCGCTTCACGGAGCGGTCGAAGCCGACCGTGCCGAGCGGCGATGCGTGCGTGAGCTCCTCGATCTCCTCGCTCGTGCGGACCGTCTGGTCCAGGCGGGCGACCGCGACCGCGATGCCGGCACCGGCGAGCAGGCCCGCCAGCACTCCGAGCGCGATGTTGAGGTCGTTGCGCGGGAAGTCCGGGTTCGTCGGCACGGTGGCCGCCTGGACGACGCTCGCCTTGACGCCGGCGGTGCTCCCGGTCGGCTCCAGCTTGGTGATGGTCGGCGAGAGCTGCTCGGCGACCGCGTTGGCGATCGCTGCCGCGCGCTCCGGCGACGTGTCGGCCGCATCGATGGTGATGATCGTGGTGCCGTCGGTGTTGGCGGCGGTGACGACCTTCGCGAGCTCAGTGCCCGTCGCGGTGGGCCGCAGTGTTGCGCCGACCGAGTTCAGCACCGCCGGCGTCGTCGCGATCGCGGTGTAGGACTTCACCTTGTCGAGGACGTACTGCGAGTCCTGGTACAGCGATGCGGTGGCCTTGGTCGGCGCGATGGTCACGTAGACGTCCGCCTCGGCCGAGTAGCTCGGCGTGCGGGTGAGCGACCAGACGGCGACGCCGATCGAGATGATCAGGAAGATGCCGATCGCGAGCGTCAGTCGCTGACGCAGGTAGTTCCAGAACTGGTCGATTCGCACGATGCTGCCTTCGAAATGGGTATTCGGACTGGGGGTGAGTCTGAGTGGGAAGTGCTGTTCAAAGTTATTGAGTGGGACTGCGAATGGCGCCCCCCAGAACGGGGTTCTGCATTCGGTGATCAGTCAGTGGCGGCCATCGATGGACGGCACGGCGCATATCACGCGGATTTCCGCGCGTATTCGCGATAGGTATAGCCGATGGCGCCCGAGAGCATGCCGGAGCCGCGCATGATCGATCGCAGTCCGCGTGCGTGGTGGCCCGCGTCGCGGGTGACCGCGCCGAGTGCCATGCGCGCGCCGCCGCCGACGACGCGCACAGCGCCGCGCGCGATCAGGACCGAACGGACGCGGAGCCGCGCTGCCCGACCGCCCGCGAGACGGAGGGACGTGACGGACCAGCTGTTCCCGCTCCGCAGGGCGCGGCGCAGGTTCCAGTCCCTGGTGACCCGGTCGGCGGGCACGACGTCGATGACGACCGCCTCGTCGCACCAGACCATCGATCCGCCGCGGGCGATCAGCTGGCGTGTGAGCAGCGTGTCGCTGCCGCCCGCCGTGCCGAGGTCGAGCGCGAACTCGAGCCCCTGGGTGCGGACGAATTCGAGGTCGAGCAGCAGGTTGTTGGTCGCGGCGACGTCGATGGCCGTTCCGGTGGGAAGACGGCGCCGGTCGAAGAAGCGGCCGGCGGTCACGAACGCGTCGGGCTCCGCGGCGAACGTCGACACGACCGGCCCGACGACCGCTGTCGATCCCGTCTGCGCCCACGTGCCGAGCAGCAGGTCGAGCCAGCCGTCGGTGGGGCGTTCGTCGTCGTCGATGTAGACCAGGACGCGGTCGTCGGCGGCCGCCGACAACGCGCGATTGCGGGCAGCGGCGATGCCGGGGACCGCCTCGTGCTCGTATGCGACATCGATCGGCGATCCCGCGGCGAACGCCTCGACCTGGTCCCGCGCGCCGGCGGCCGGGTCGTTGTCGATGACGAGCAGCCGCACCGCGCGACCGGCGGGCTGAGCCAGGATCTGGGCCTCGAGGGTCGGCAGGATGTCGGCGAGGTCGCCTGGGCGGCGGTAGGTGAGGACGGCGACCACGACACGCAATCGGTCGGTGGGAAGCTCGATCTGCGTCTCTTGCATGCGTCGAAGTATGCGCACCGAATATCTTTCAATGCGAGAGCTGAATGAGGAATGTGCCCTGAATTGGGATGGTCCGGGGCACTGAATTCCACTGTTATGGTCCCTGGAAAGCTGCGTACCCGCGCCGCTGTCTCACGCTTTGGAGTCCCTCGATGACGCTCTCCGCCGCCCGCGTCGTACTTCGCCGCCGATTCGACCGGCTGCCGATTCCCGGCTGGGTCATCGCGGCGATCGCGGCCGGCGTCGTGCTGCTCGCTGCCGCGCTCGGCGGCATCGCCGTGAAGGCGTCGTCGGACGCCGCCGCCGCGGCGCTCCGCGCCAAGCACTACAGCGGACCGGTGCTGGGCGTCGACATGCCGCTCGTCGCGGTCCTCGGCGACGGCATCGCGGCCAAGGAGCGGGGCATCATCGTCTGGACGAAGCCGCTTGCAGCAGCGCTCGGCACCCGCGTCGACCGGATCGGGGATGCGGGTGCCGGCTACGTGCACCAGGGCGTCGGCGGCGAGACGTTCGTCAAACGGGCGGCGGCCATCGCGCCCGCGACGACCGTCGTCGTCCTGATCGGCGGCGCACGCGACACCGGGGAGCGCCCCGCTGCGGTCTCCGCGGCGGTGCAGGCCGCCGTGTCCGCCGTTCACACGGCGGCGCCTGCGGCGAAGGTCGTCGTCGTCGGCCCCGCCGTCGCCTCGAAGGCGGTCCTCGCCGCGAGCGCCGCGATGCATGCGGGCGCGACGGCGGCCGGCGCGCTCTGGGTCGATCCGATCGCCGGCCACTGGCTCACGAAGACCGATGTCGCCTCGGACGGCATGACGCTGACCGCGGCCGGCCAGGCGGCGCTGTCGGCCCGGATGACCGGCGTGCTGAAGCCGCTCGTCGCGACGAGGTGATCACCCGCCGCCGAACGCCCGACATGCGGGCGGCTCCCGCTAGAAGTGGGTGACCCACTCCACCAGGTCGCTCGTGCGGTCGACGCCGTTCACCATCACGTGGATGTCGCTCTTCTTCTGCGTGTTCGTGGTGCCCATGTACTTCGGCGTGAGCATGATCCGCAGCTTCGCGCCTGAGAAGACCGGGTCGACGATCGTGACCTTCGCACTGCCCTGATCCGAGCCGAACCGGATGTCGGCGAGCGTGTTGCCGCGCATGGTGTCGTCCGTGAGCGTGACCGTGCCGGAGACGCGCTCGAAGTTGAACCCGACGCGGTCGTTGTCGATGGCGCGCGTGTTCGTGATGGTGATGTTCTTCGTCTGCCAGAAGGTGGCGCCGTGGCTGTGGCCGGAATCGTGGAAGTCGGAGTCGGTGATCGTGAGGTTCTTCGAGCTGTTCGCGCCGAAGTCGGCGCCGCCGACGCCCGCCCCATCGATCTCGACGTGCGAGTAGTGGGAACCGTCGGTGTGGAAGTCGTTGATGCCGAACGTCTCGCCCGGAGGATTGTCGGCGTCCCCGGGCACCGATTTCACGCGCACGTCGGACACCTGCGCGTTCGTCGCGCTGTTGATGCGGAGCCCGTTGTAGAGGTGGCCCTGCGCCGTGCCCTGCAGCGTGAACCCCGACAGCTTCGGCGACCCGCCCGTGATCTTGACGAGGGACAACTGGTTGGTCGTGCCGCTCGCGGTCGGCACGCGGGACGCCTTCGTCGACGTGTGCGCGCCCATCTCGAGGATCGTCGAGCCGACTCCGCGCCCCTGCAGGCCGGCGGACGGCAGGTGCGCGCCGATCAGGTCGGAGCCGAAGTCGCTGAAGGTGAATATGCCGGCGCCGAGGCGTCTGATGCCCGAGGTGTCGGCGGCGAGAGCGGATGCGAGCGAGGACGTGGTCGTGGGCGCCGGTGCCTGGTGCGTGGCGGTCGCGGTCGCGGTCGCGCTCGGCGACGCGGTGGCGCTCGGCGCGGCGCTGGCGGCCGCCCGCGTCGTTCGCGCACGGAGCGATGCCGGCGCGAGCGCGGTGGCCGTCGTGGCGAGTGGGCTGCGCGAGGACGTCGCCGTCGCCCTGCCGTGCTGCCGATGCACCGCCCTGAGCGCGGGGGTGCGGTGGATGGTCGGCGTCGGGGCGGTGATCGCTCCCTGTTCATCCGTGAGCGCGAGCGCGAGCGGGCGCTCGCCCGGCAGCAGCACGGCGGCGCCGGAGACGGCACCGAGCATCGCGACAGCGGCGACGGCGACGCCGATCGCGCGTGACGGGCGCCCGGCGCCGTCGAGGTCCTCCGTGCCTGGCGCGTCGGGCCGATGCGCGACGTCGGTGATCGTCGCGCTCGGGAACGCGAGCGGCGAGAAGCCGCCGAGATGCGGCGCGAGGTCCGCCGGCCTGCCGGTCGGCGGCAACTCGCCACGGACGGCGGCCCTGGCGGCCGATCGCGGCCCAGGAGCGCCCGGCACGTCGTAGGGGGCGAGATCGGCGACCGGGAGCGCGGCGGACACGAGCCGATCGGTGCCCCCGACGCGCCTGGCGACCGGTAGCGGGGCGTCGAAGAGGTGCGGGTCCGTCACGGGGACGTCGTCGAGGAACGGCCGCGCGGCGCGGCGCGGGCCCACCGCGGCGGTGACGGTCGGCACGGGGCCGGTCAGGAACGCGGGGAGGGCCGCGTGCCTGCCTCCCGAGCGGGACGGGTCGCCGGCATCCGGTTCCGCGAACCCGGCGGCGGTCAGTCGCGCATCCCGCCTGGTCGGCGGGAGGTCATGGGCGGTGGGGGTGTCCGCTGCGCTGTGGCGTGCCATCCCGCACGACCGTAATCGCGGATCACTGACACGCCCAACCCGAACACCGATGGGCAGAATCTCCTGCGAACGTCGGGCACGACCCGGCGTGTCACGCAGGTGAAGCGTCGCGGCCGTGCGATCATCCGCGCTCACTGCGAGACGTAGCGCACGAGGTCGGCGGTCCTGTCCTTCCCGTGGACGATCAGCCGGATGTCGCTCTTCTGCTGCGCGTTCGCGTGCCCGAGGTACCGAGCGGGATACACGATCGTGAAGTAGGGACCGGTGAACACCGGATCCACGATCGTGTACTTGGCGCTGCCTCGATCGGACGCGATGCGGATGTCGCCGTGACCGTTCCCGCTCGTCACGCACCGCGCGAGCCGGACCGCGCCGGAGACGCGCTCGAAGTTGAAGCCGGCCCAGCCGTTGTCGGAGCCGATCGAGTCCGTGATCGTGACGTCTCTGGTCTGCCAGAACGTCGCGCCCATGCTGTGCCGCTCGCCGTGGAAGTAGGAGTGCTCGATCGTGACGTCGGTCGAGTTGTTCGCGCCGAAGCCGGACGCCCCGACGCCCGCGCCGTCGACCTCGACATGGCTGTAGACGGAACCGGACGTCCGATAGTCGTTGATGCCGAACGTCTCGCCCGGCGGGATGCTGTCGTTGCCCGGCACGCCGACGACACGGACGTCCGACACCCTGAGCGCCGTCGCGTCCTGGATGCGCAGTCCGTTGTAGACGTGTCCCTGCGGTGTCGCCTCCAGCGTGAACCCGGTGAGCGTCGTCCCGTCGCCGCCTGCGCGCATGAGCGACAGCTGGTTCGTCGTGCCGTCCCGCGTCGGGACGTCGGACTTCCGCGTCGAACTGAGCGGCACCATGCTGAAGAAGGTCCGGCCGACCCCCGACCCCCTGACGCCGCCGAGGGATGCGCGCAAGGTCACGCCGTCGAGCGTGCCGTTGCCCTCCCAGCTGAAGTCGCGGAACGTGTAGTCGCCCGGCAGGAGTGCGACCTGCTCGCCGTACGGGGCCTGCGCGAGCGTCGCGGTGAGGGTGGACCTGTTCTGCAGCGATTCGTAGCGGACGATGTCGGGGCCGTTCGGCCGCTCGGTGACCCTCGGCTGCCACGCCGGCAGGGTGAGCGGTCGGGTGGTCGTCGGGCTCGGCGTCGGGTTCGCATCCGTGGTGGTCCCCGGCAGCGGCACCGCCGAGCAGCCCGCGGTCACGCCGCCGGCGAGCACCGCGACCAGCAGCCCTGCGGCCGCGCGGACGGAGGCGCGACGGCGGGTGCGGTGAGCGGCCACGGGCGTCCTCTCTGCGGGTCGGGGCGGGCGACGCACGTCGGTGGGCGTCCCGGGACGATAACGGCGCCACGCCCGGCCATGGGGGAGGCGGGGCCGGTGCTCGCCTCGGCGGCCGCGTTTCTCTAGGCTGGCGAGCAATTCCCAAGGAGTTCGCCATGACCGACTCGCAGCCAGCGCCGTCCCTGCAGCCGTTGCCTGCGTCGCCACCGCCTCAGGGGCCGAGGCGAGGCAACCCAGCGGGCATCGCCGCCCTCCTGATCGCGGTCCTCGCGCTCCTGATCGGCATCGGCGCGCTCGCCGGCACGTTCCTCGGGCTGCCCGGGTGGCTGGTCTTCGGTCTGGAGGCGATCGGCGGCTTCCTCGCCTTCGTCGCGGTCGTCGTCGGCATCGTCGGACTGATCCTCCGCAATCGCCGCAAGGCGGCCGCCGCCATCGGCCTGGTGGTGGGCATCGTGGCCGGCATCCTCGTGATCGTGACGTTCGTGATCGGGGCCGTCGCTGCGTTCAACACGGGGAAGAACGCCTACGACTCCATCGCCTCCCAATTCCCGAGCGGTCTGCCGACGGATCTCACGATCCCGTCCGACCTCGCGAGCGATCTGCCGACCGATCTGCCGACGGACCTGTCGTCGCTGCTGCCGTCGTCCGGCGCAGCGCTCGCCGCCGGCAACCACACGGTCATCTACTCGGTGACCGGTTCGGGCGGCGCAACGGTGGCGTACAGCTCGTCGCTCGACTCGGGGAACCCGGCCTCGCCCGGGCAGGAGAACCTGCCGTTCGAGAAGACCGTGAACCTGACGAGCACCGGCGACTCGTCGCTCACCACGTTCAACGTCGAGGCCGTCGGAACGAGCGGCAGCGGAGCGATCGAGTGCAAGATCACGGTCGACGGCACCGTCGTGTCCGACAAGACATCGTCCGGGTCGCTCAGGCTCGCGCTCTGCATCGCGACGTTCGGCGGCTGAGCGGGCTCAGGGCATCTCGCCGAACGACGTGTAATCGCACTTCGTCTTCTGGAACACGCGCTTCAGTGCGGTCACTTCGGCGGTCGTGAACTTGGCCGGCGCGGACGCGGTGAGCGTCGGGTACATCACGGCGGTCTTCGACGTGCGGTGGGCCAGGTCCAGCGCGTGGCCGACCTCGTGCCGGATGAGGGAGGCCCAGGTGACGCCCGCGCCGGTCTTCGGCGCGGTGAAGCCCGTGTAGAGCAGCACGTCGCCGTACAGGATGCTGTCGAACTCGCCCTTGGACGACGTCATCCAGCCGGCGCCCGGGCCGCCGATGCCGATCGTGCCCGGCCAGCCGAAGGTGGTGGCCGTGCCGCTCGGCTTGGTCGACGAGGTGAACGCGACGTAGATCGTCGGCGTGGTCTTGGAGTGCGACGTCGACCCGAACACGCGCGTCGTCGTGCCGAGATAGTGGAACGTCACGCCGACCTGCTTGCCGGTCGCGGTCATGACGGATTCGACGACCGCCTTCATGCCGGTGGGCATGTGCGCGGTGTTGATGCGGTAACCGATCGCTTTGCAGGCGAGCCACGGTGTGGGCGTGGACGAGTGGTCGTGCCGGTAGAGCTCATAGGTCTTCGCCGTCGTGGCCGCGGCGGTGGCGGTCGAGACGGCATCGGTCGCCGTGCGCTCGCCACTCGCCGCTCCGGCGTCGAGGAGCCCGCCGCCGGTGGTGGGCAGGGCGACCGCGAGTGCGAGCGCGCACCCCGCGAGCAGCGCGCGCCGGATCGATCGACCTGTCATGCGCCCATGCTGCGCCACGGTCACCCGATCGCGCGAGCGCCACTTCGGGCGTCAGGGAACCCGGCCCGGATCGGTCGGGACACGCCGCACCACGCCCGCCGGCGGCGTGCGGCCCGCACCTACGCTGACCGGGATGAGTGGATCGCGGACGCAGCGCACGACCGGCGGGGTCTCGTGAGGCGCAGTCGGAGCAGCAGGGGAGCGGCCCCCGCCGGGCTCGTGCTGGCGGTCGCCGCCGTCCTCGTCGCGATCGGCCTGTTCAGCGGGGCCGGTCGGCTCGGCTCCCTCGGCGCGGGAACGAGCGCGCCGGCACCCGTGCCGACCGTGACCGGGTCCGCCGGCTCCGCGGCTGCACTGCTCGCGGCGCTGCCCGTCAAGGGGAAGTCGCCGCTCACCGGCTACGACCGGGTCGGGAAATTCGGCCCGGCGTGGGAGGACGTCGACAAGAATCACTGCGACACCAGGGACGACGTGCTGCGCCGAGATCTCACCGGTATCACCTCGTCCGGCTGCGAGGTCGTGTCGGGCACCCTGCACGATCCCTACACCGGGCACATCATCCATTTCGTCCACGGCGAGACGACCAGCGCGGCCGTGCAGATCGACCACGTCGTCCCGCTCGCGGAGGCGTGGCGGACAGGAGCCCAGAAGCTGAGCGCCGCACAGCGACTGCGGCTCGCCAACGATCCCACGAACCTGTTCGCCGTCGACGGCCCGACCAATGAGGCCAAGGGCGACGGGGACGCCGCGACCTGGCTGCCGCCGCAGAAGTCGTTCCGGTGCACCTACGTGGCCCATCAGGTCGCCGTGAAGACCGCGTACCACCTGTGGATCACCCAGGCCGAGCACGATGCGATCGCCCGCGTGCTCGCCGCGTGCCCCGCTGAACGCGCTCCCGTCGACAGCTTCGCGTCAGGCTCGTAGCAAGCATCAAGCTCACGTCCAGCACATCCGACGTGCACGGGCAGGCGCAGCCCAGTGTCGCGGCGCACTGTCGGGTGCAGGAGGTGATGCATCGTGATCGGACAGATCGACATCGACGCCGTCGCGGAATCGTGTGCCGTCGCCGCCGACGGTGCATCGCTCGGCGACATCGTGGACGTGTACTTGGATGCGGCGAGCGGGGAGCCGACCTGGGCGGCCGTGGTCTGTCCCCGGGGTCGATCGATCGTGCCTCTGACCGGCGCGTTCCTCGACGACGGTGAGGTCGTCATCACCGCGACCGCCGGTGCGGTGATGCGGTCCCCGCACGTCGAATCGGTGGCGGAGATCACTCCCGACGAAGAGGCGGAGCTCAGCATCCACTACGGCTGGGAGCGCGGACCCCACGTGACCTCTTCTGGGACTGGCCGCGCCCCCTTCGACTGCGGCAGATTCGCCGTATCGACCGAGGGGAAGTCGGCATGATCTGGGTGGTCGTCGTGCTCGCCGTGCTCGTCGCGTGGTTCGTGATCGGACTCGCGCTCGCGCTCGTCCTCGGCCGCGCCGCGCACATCGCCGACCACCACCAGCGGGACGTCCTCTTCCACCGCAGCGTCGCGCGCCTCGGTGAGACGGTCGCGACGGTCGAGCCGGAACTCGCTCGCCACTGATCCGCGGGAACCCCCATGGGGATCCCCTGTGCAGCCCTCTGCCATGCTGTGCGTGCCTGGCGCCGGATGAAGGGGATGCATGCCTGACGACGAGTCGTCGCACGAGACCGCACCGATCGTGCTGGTGGTGTGCACCGCGAACGTCTGCCGGTCCCCGCTCGCTCAGGAGACCCTGCAACAGGGCTTCGCGGACCTGTCGTGGCTCGACGGCGTCTCTGTGCAGAGCGCGGGTGTGAACGCCGTGGACGACGTGCCGATGTGCGTCGTCTCCGCAGAGCAGGCCGCAGGGGACCCGGGTGGCCCCGGGTTCACCGATGCGCACCGCTCCCGTCCGGTCACGCGCGAACTCGTCGAGGCCGCGGGGATCGTGCTCACCGCCGAGCGGGAGCACCGGTCCGCGATCGCGCGGCTCGCTCCGGGCTCGCAGGCGAAGGTCTTCACGCTGAAAGAGGCGGCGGCGCTCGCCGCCGCAGCAGAGGAGCGGCTCGCCGGAGGTGCGGGGCCGGGTGACCTCGCGGCGCTCGCACACCTGCTGCACTCCATGCGCGGCACGACGCCGATCGCTCTGCCGGCGCCGCCGCCGACCGGGCTCTTCGCCCGCTTCCGGCGGCGAGCCGAGCCGGCCGATCCGCTCACCATTCCCGATGGGCACGGCGAGGCCGAGCCGCAGCATCGCCAGGCGGCGAGGGCCACCCGCGACGTCGCCGTCGAGGTCGCCGCGAGGTTCGCCGCCCTCGTCTGACACCCCTTCGAAACGCCTCAGGTCGAACGCCTAGTCTGGAAGCTCGTTCATGCGCCGGGGTGCCCGACGCCGGAGGACCTACTCGTGCCCGATCCACGCCAACCGGATGACGGCGCCGACCCGCGGCGCAAGCAGCCCGGGCTCGGTGGCCTGTGGGTGGCCGCGTGGCGGGAGTTCGCCGGCCGGCCGGTGACGCTCGACGGGCCGAACGATGACGAGACGCCCGAGCTGGTCGACGGCCCGGACGCTCCCGAACCGCAGCGATCGATCGAGCCGGCCGCGGAGGCGCAGGTGGAGTCGCTCGAGGAGATACCCGATTCGACGTCGTTCGAGACCGCGCCGGTCGCCGACGAGTCGGCCGATGCCGCCGAGTCGGTCGTCGTCGACGATCCCACCGAGGCATCGTTGTGGACGCTCGGCTCGGTCGGCTCCTTCACGACCCGCATCCCGGTCGCGCCCGACGCCTTCGACGGCGGCCCGACGGATGCGCGCGACGCGGGGCCAGTCGATGACGTGCCCGCCCCAGCCGAGGACGTGCCCGACCCGGCCGACGAACCGGCGGGGCACGCTCAGCCGGAGCCGGAGCCGGAGCCGGAGCCGGAGCCGGAGCCGGAGCCGGAGCCGGAGCCGGAGCCGGAGGCACCCGAGGACCTGGCCGCAGCCGCGACGGCGGCGGCGGCGGCGGAGGCTGCGGCCCGCGCGGGTCGGCACGCGGCGGATCTGCCTCCCGACACGCTGCCTGTTCTCATCCAGCGGCCCTCCAGGCCCAGCGAGAGCCCTCGGAGGGCACGTCGCATGGCGCGCTCCGGCGACCAGGCGGCCGACGAACGGCCGGTGGGCGCGGCGACGGGCCTCGCGGGCGACACCGTGGGCGAGGAGGAGTTCGTCCGGCCGCGCGTGCACCGATCGAACTGGCGTGCCGCGCGGACCAGAGGCACGGTCAGGCCGTCCGCGCCGAGCGAGGAGACGCCGAGCGAGCACCTGCCGGTCGGGCACGCGGGGGACGGCGTCGACTCGACGGGGGCCGGAGCAGGCGGACAACCCGGATCGGACGTGCCCCTGGAGCCGCAGTCGGCCGAGGAGCCCGATCAGGTCCCCGATCAGGACGCGCAGCGGTAGCCCGATGCACGAGCGGCGTCCGACGAGGTGCGCGAGACCGAGGCGGAGTCCGAACTCGAGTCGGACTCCGAGCCGGAGACCGGAATGCACCCGGTGCACGGTGCCGAATCCGCGCCGGAGCCCGAGTCGATCGAGGAGCCGGTAGCGGTCGAGGCGGAACCGGAACCGGAACCCGGAACCGGAACCGGAACCGGCGGGATCATCGGCAGACGAGGCCGAGCCGGAGCCGCTGCACGAACCCGAAGCGGAGTCGATTCCTCAGCTCGAAGCGCCGGCCGAGGCGGTGCACGAGGCCGAGTTCGCGTCGGATGCTGTTCCGGAGCCGGAGCCGGAGCCGGAGCCGGAGCCGGAGCCGGAGCCGGAGCCGGAGCCGGAGCCGGATGACGCGGTGTCCGCCCCGCAGGACGCGGACGCGCGGCCGGTCGTCGAGCCGACCGCCGCGGATGCCGCCGACGAACCGCTCGACGGGCCCGACATCTTCGTCGGGTCGCCCGCCACCGGACCGATCGCGACGATCGCCGCACCGGCGGTCGTCGAGCCACCGGCACCTGCGTCGGCGGCCGACGCGCCTGCGGAGCCCGAACCGACACCCGCGCCGGTGAAGCCCTCCCGGCGCGATCGGCGAGCGGCCCGCCGCAGGCGGATCACCGAGTCGCGGGCGTCGGCGAAGGACGCCGAGTCCGCTGTCGCCGTCGCGCCGACGGGTGACGAGCCCGTGCCGGCCGGTGAGCCGGAGCAGGCCGCCGGGGAGTCTGCGGTCGACGTGTCCGCGGTCGATGAGTCCGCGGTCGACGTGCCCGCGGTCGACGAGTCCGGTGTCGTGGAATCCCGGGCGGATCAACCGGCGCTTGCGGAACCGGCTCACGAGCCGCCCGCCGAGCACGAGCCCGGCGACGAGCGGGCCGACACCCGCGACGAGCCGGCCGAACCGCTGGAGGAATCCGCAGTCGCGGCAGCACCCGTCGCCGCCGTCGGTACCGAACCGGCATCGGCCCGCTCGAAGGCCGACGCGGTGCGGCACCGGCTCGGCGCGCCCCCGGCCGATCCGCCGCGTCGCACCCGGCGCCGTCAGGACGTCCCGCCGAGGCCGCCGCGCTCCGGACGACGGTTCCCGATCGGCGTCGTCGTCCTCGTGGTGCTCGTCGCCCTGTGCGCCGCCCTCATCGTCGCCGTCGTGGCGAAGACACAGCACGACGCCGACGTCGCTCGCCGGGAGGCGGCCGCCTACACGCCGCCGCCGCTGCCGACGACGACACCGACCCCGCAGTCCACGGCCAAACCGGGCGGCACGATCGACGTGATCGGCGACGAGACGACACTCGGATCCGGTGCCGCGTCGTCCAGGTGGACGGCCCTTCTCGCCGCACAGCTCGGCGCGACGTTCACGACCTCCGCCACGAAGGGCGCCAGCTACACCGGCTCCGGCGGGGCGGGCACGTCGTTCCTGCAGGCCGCCGCGAAGGTGTCCAGCACGGCCGACGTCGTGGTCTTCTTCGGCGGCACGGGCGACAGGACCGCCGACACCTCGTCCCTCGCCGCCGCGGCGGCGCTGTCGTTCTCGGCGGCCGAACAGGCGGCGCCGAACGCCACGATCGTCGTCATCGGTCCCTCGTGGGGGACCACCGACCCGCCCGCGGATGTGCTCGCCGTGCGCACCGCACTGAAGGCCGCCGCCGCGCGGGCGAAGGTCGAGTTCGTCGACCCCCTGTCCCCGAACTGGTTCGCGGCAGGGGGAGGGCTCACGGGCGCCGACGACGTGACGCCCACCCAGGCGGGCGAGAAGGTCATCGCCGCCGACCTCGCGAAGGTGCTGCGCCCGATCCTGGTCGCCGCACACTCCTGAGCGGGTCCGCAACCTTCAAGTCCATGTCGAGGGATGTGTGTGTCGCTCCCGCGTTCGGGGGGTACGCGCCGCTAGAAACGTCCCATGACGATCCTCGCGCTCATCGCCTCTCTCGTCGGCGTCTGGGTCATCACCGCGGTGGTGCTCGCCCTCGGCGTCGGCCGGGCGATCGAGATGGGCCAGCAGCGTCGCCCGCGCGCCCGCACCCGCCGTACGACCGGCGGTGCCTCGGCCGCGATCAGGAACGTCGTGGCAGTGGCCACCGGGCAGATCCCGATCATCCGGATCCACTGACGTCAGCGGCGCCGGCCGAGGTCAGGGGTACGTCGGCTGGTTCAGTACGCGACCGTCGGGGAGCACCATGTAGTACCCGGCCGCATGGATCCTGTGCCGGCGTCGCAGCTCGCGGGGGAGGTCGTCGCCGTGGAAATTGACCGTCTCGCCGCGGCGCAGCAGGTCCGACTTCGTCCGCCAGTCGGTCCACACGCCCGGGTGCGCGTCCGCGAACGCGGCATCGCGCTGTGTCCACTCGCGCAGCAGCGCGGTGCGGACGTCGTCATGCAGTGGGTGCGGCATTCGGGACTTTCGGGGAAATCGGGCGCGTCACGGGGTTCTGCGCGCCCGGACCAGCAAACCCCGTCGGACCGGGCCGTGTCAAGGATGGCGATGCGCCTGTGAAATGGCGGAGGGCCGTGCTCGTGGCCGGCGTGGCGCTGCTCGCGCTCGCCCTGATCGTGGCCCTCTTTCCGCCGGGCGACGGGACCTGCGGGTCGCTGCTCGCCCCCGCGTTCCGTTTCGGCCACCGCGAGTGCGCCGCGATGCAGACGTCCCTGTTGCCGCTCGTCCTCGCCGCCTCGGCGGCGGGAGCGGGCGCACTGGTCGTGGCGGCGCTCACGGCGCCGATGATGCAGACGGCCCGCCCGCCGGCGGCGACCGCACGACGGTCAGAGCGCCGGGCAGGACAGCGACCGCCCCGGCGGTCGTCACGACGCGAACGCTGACCTGCCCCTCGGCGCTCGGCGTCAGGATGACCGCGCTCGTGTCGGAGGCGAGCACGACCAGGGCGTCGCGCCCGTCGACCGTCGCCGAGATCCGCGCGTCGGCGCCACCGGTCCCGGCGAGCAGATTGCGGCCGAACACGGTGAACCGCTGGCCGGGCGTCACGACGAAGGGGGTCGCGCTCGTGATGACCGGGCGATTGCCGTGCGCGACCTTGCCGACGACCAGGACGGCCCCCGGCAGGGCGGTGAGGGCGGTGAGTGCGGCAGGTGCGGCCTCCGACACCCCGCCGAGGAACCGGACGACGACGAATGCGATCGCCGCCCCGTTGAACAGCACGTACTGCAGATCGACGAGATCGGCGGCGCCCTCGTCGTCCGACACCAGATCGGACCAGCGGGGCGCGATCGCGACCGGTTTCTGCAGGCTGCCGGTCGCGATGCGGCGCACGACGACGACTCGGGCGAGCACCGCGGTCACGAACGGCGCGGCGACCAGCGCTGCCGAGGCGGGGTCGACCGCCGTGGTCACCGCGGCCCACGACGTCGGGGGCCGGAACACCAGGGCGACGACGAACCAGAGCAGCACGACCGTCCACGCGGCGGCGACGGTCGTGGTCGTCGACGTCCTGCCGTCCCTGCCGACGATGAGGGACGGCACCGTCGCGGCCCGCACGGCACCGACGACACGGCCGGCGACCACGACCGCCACCGCGGTGATGCCGAGCGCGAGCGCGAGCGACCCGTCCTGCGGGCGGGAGAGCGCGGCCGCGACCACGTGGTGGGGCATGCGAGCCTCCTCGGGGCGACGCTTCTCATGAGCCGCGCTGCTGCCGCCCCAAGCCTGTCACCGCGAGGGGGCGTTGGCCAGCGCGGTGAATGCAATTGCATTTCCGGAGTCATTCACCGGAATGTCCCCGGTTCTAGGGGAAGAGAATTTCGCCGGTGTTCGGGAGAATCGGCGAACACGCGAGAATTCTCGCCCCCTTCCATCCGTAAAGAAATCGGCAATCCATGTCGCGACCACTCGAATCAACCGTCTCGGTCCTCCGAGTCGGCCGTCTCGACGGCCGCACGCGGGTCGTCGCGACCTACACCTCGCCGGAACTCGGCTGGACCCGCGTCCGCGGGCGCCTGCCGTTCATCCCGCGGACGGTCGACCTGCTGCGTCTGCAGGGTGTCCGTTCCGTCGAGCTCCGCCGCGGCTTCTCGGGCGCACGCATGCCGCTCGCCTGGATCCCCGCATCGGGGCTCGACGACGGTGCGCGTGACGCGCACCGTCCCGCCACGGCAGAGGGAGTGGCACAGCTCGTCTGACCGGGGGTCTCATCCGCGGATTCGCTACGCTGAGCGCGTCGCCGCCGTGGTCGGACGCCCGAATCGATCCCACGCACCACGTGCAGTTCTCCGCGAGCCCGCTCGCATTCTCTCCCCCCTTCCGACCCAGGAGGAATTCTTGGAAGCCCGCGACTATCTCCGCGCCCTGCGGCGCAGCATCGCGCTGCTCATCGTGGGCACGCTCATCGGTCTCGTCATCGCCGTCGGCGTCAGCGCCGTGACCAAGCCGCTCTACAAGGCGACGAATCAGACCTTCGTCAGCATCAATGCGACGAATCTTCAGGACCTCAACGTGGGGGCGACCTACACGCAGCAGCTCGTGAAGAGCTATGCGGACCTCGCCACGTCGCACACGGTGCTCGCCGGCGTCGTCCGGGATCTCGCCCTGCCGATGACCACGCAGACGCTCGCCAAGGAGATCACGGTCACCGCCTCGTCCGACAGCGTCGTGATCGAGATCGACGTCGTCGACCACTCGCCGGCACTGGCAGCCAGGATCGCGAACTCCGTCGCCTCCCACCTCGGCTCGGCGGTCGACGCGCTCACCGCATCGGGCTCCTCGACGACCACCGCGGTCATCCGGGTCCGGACCATCGACCCCGCCGTCGCCCCGGCCACGCCCCAGTCGCCGAACTGGCCCCTCAACATCGCGCTCGGCGCGATCGCCGGCCTCTTCGTCGCGGCTGCGATCGCGATCTTCCGCGAGGTGCTCGACACCCGCGTCAAGGGCGTCGCCGACCTCAAACGGCAGACCGGTCGGGCTGCGCTCGGCATCATCCACGTCGATCCGGACGCCGCCCAGCACCCGCTGATGGTCGGCGACCAGCTCCGGTCGCGCCGCGCCGAGGAGTTCCGCACGCTGCGGACCAACCTCGAGTTCGTGCAGTTCCCCGGGGAGTCGCGCAGCCTCGTCGTCACCTCGTCCATCGAGCGCGAGGGCAAGTCGATCACTGCGATCAACCTCGCGATCACGGTCGCCGAGGCCGGACACTCCGTGGTGCTCGTCGACGGCGACCTGCGCCGTCCCACCGTCGCGAGCTACCTGGGCATCGACGGCGCGGTCGGTCTGACCGACGTCCTGATCGGCAAGGCGCCGCTCGACGACGCGCTGCAGGACTGGGGGCGCGGTCTCGTGGTGCTGCCGGCCGGCAGCGTGCCGCCGAACCCGAACGAACTGCTGCAGACGCCCGCGCTCGTGACGCTGCTCGAGCAGCTCGCCTCCCGCTTCCAGACGGTCATCGTCGACGCGCCGCCACTGCTGCCCGTGTCCGACGCATCCTTCCTCGCCCGCCGCACCGGTGGGGCGCTCGTCGTCACCGCTGTCGGACACGTGCGCAAGCCGCAGGTGGCAGCCGCGCTCGAATCGCTCGACCAGGTGGGTGCGACGGTCCTCGGGCTCGTCGCGAACACCGTGCCGTCGACGACGTCCGACCGCTACGGCTACCAGTCGGCGGTCGTGGGCAAGCGGGCCAAGGGCGCGAAGTCGCCGAAGGCGGCGCCGCGGCAAGCGCCCGCGGCGCCGATCGCACTGCCTGCTGTCGCCGTGGCGGCGTCCGACACGGCCCGCTTCGCCGACGAGGAGCGTCGACGTCGCGCCCAGGAGGCCGCCGCGAGCCAGGAGGCCGCCCGCGCCGCCGACGCCGCCAGGCAGGAGGCCGCTCGCGCCGAGGAGGCCGCCCGCAAGCAGGCCGCGGAGACCGCGCGCCGCGAGGCGCAGGAGCAGGCCGCCCGCGCCGACCAGGAGCGCGTCGCACGCGCCGCCGATGAGCGCCGTGCCGCCGAGGAGGCGCATCGTGCCGCCGAAGCGGAGCGCCTGCGCCTCGCTGAGGCCGAGCGCGCCCGTGCCGAAGCCGCGCGGCTCGCCGCGGAGGAGGAACAGGCGAGGATCGCGGCGGCCCAACGGGCCGCTGAGGAGACCCGTCGACGCGAGGCGGCCGCTGAGGCGGAGCGCCGCGAGGCGCAGCGCCGTGCGCTCGAGGAGGAGCGCCGCCGGCTCGCCGAGCTGCGCGCCAAGGAGGCCGACGAGCGTCGCGTGCGCCGCCAGGTCGCCATGCGCCGGTTCCGTCAGAGCATTCGAGGCGAGTACCCGATCTGGAACGACGACGAAGCCGATCACGACCGAGCGGGGTCCCAGGACCTCGCATGGTCGACCCGTGACGAGTAGCGCGCGGCCGTCCCGATGAACACGGCACTGCTCCTCCCGCTCATCGCCGTCGGCCTCATCGGGCTGTCGGTGATCGCGGTGACGGTGCTGACGGCGAAGAGCGTCGTCGTGATGCTGGCGAGCCTCGCGCTCCTCGCGATCACTCCGTCGATCTCGACGGAGAACGGCGGGCCCGACCTGGACGGCGCCCAGAAGGCCGTCCTGGTGCTGGTGCTCGCGCTGATCGTGGCGAAGCAGGGCGTCGTGCCGCGCGCGACCCCGATCATCGCGGCGATCGTGCTGTCCGTGAGCCTGCTCTTCAGCATGCTGCCCAACGGCGGTCTGCTGGACGCGAGCCCCGACGTCGCCGTGCGCGCCTACATCGGCTACCTGCTGCCGTGGCTGTTCATGCTGATCAAGTGGCGCGGCGACCAGGGGCGCGCCGTGCTCCGCGTCGCCATGTACATCCCCGTCTGCATCGTCCCGTTCGGCATCGTCGTGCAAGGGGCTGGCATCTGGTCGTTCATCGCCACGAACGACGGATCCCCCCGCCTCGCCGGCTCGTCGATCCCGGCGCACCTCGGGCTCATGACCGTGGTCGCGGTCTTCGCCGCCGCGGTCGAGTTCGTGCTCTTCACCGATCCGAAGCACGCCACGATCTGGCTGCTCGTGAACCTGGTGCTCATGTTCGGCACGATCACGCGCGGCGCGATCATCAGCGGCATCATCATCGTCGCGGCGCTCGTGATCTGGTCGTTCACGAAGGCGTCGGAGAGGAACCCGATCGCGCGCCGGAACGCGCGGGCCGTCGGCGGCACCATCCTCGTGCTCGCGGCGATCGTCATGCCGGTCGTGATCCTGCGCAGCCAGGGCAACTCGTACGAGGGCGCGTTCAACACGTCGGGTCGGGAGCAGGCGTGGCCGTTCTTCTTCGCGCTCGGCGCGGCCAGCCCGCTGATCGGCCGCGGCCTCGGTCTCTCGTCGGTGGCCCTCGACCTCTTCCAGCCGGTCGGCGTGCAGTCGATCCAGGCGCCGCACAACGAGTACCTGCACTTCTTCGTCGACGGCGGCGTCTTCCTGCTGGTCGGGGTCCTGACGTTCGTGGGGGTCGGGCTGGCGCTCGCGATCCGGGCGGCGCCGAAGGGGTCGCGGATCGTCGTCGCAGCGATCGTGCCCGTGCTCGCGATCTACGCCGCGGTCGACAACCCGTTCTCGACGCCCCAGTTCTCCGTGCCGTTCGCCCTCGTGCTGTCGGCGATCATGACGATCGGCGGCAAGCGCCGCGCCGACGAGGCCGCGTCCCGTGCCGCGTCCGCAGTCACGACGCCCGCGCTCGCGCCGGCCGACGCCGTGCTCCGATGAGACTCATCGTCATCTCCAGCATCCGCTGGGGGTATCTCTGGCAGCGTCATCAGGCGCTCGCCACTGCCGCCGCCGAGGACGGCTGGACGGTCGACTTCCTGCAGCCACGCCCTCGCAACCTCCATCAGGTGCTGTCGTTCGCCGGCCGGATGCGCCGGGGCACGCGGCACGAGCAACCGGCGGTGCCGACCAACGGCGTCAGCGTGTTGGGCCGGTCCTGGTGGTTCCGCCGGTGGCCGACATACGACCTCGCGCTCGTCTACCTACCGGACATCGGCACGGAGGCACGGCTCCTCAGCCGACGGATCCGGCGCATCGTCTACGACGGCGTGCTCGACTGGGCAACCGTTCCCGAGGACTGGTTCCCGCCGGCCGGCTGGGCAGGCAGCGAGCGGCGCATCGCCGGCAAGCGCACCGCGGTCACCACCACCGACGCGGCGGGCATGGCACGCATCCTCGCCGGCCGCGGCATCGAGGCCACCGTCGTGCCGCCCGCGGCCGACCCCGAGTTCGCGCTCGCCGGCGGCACCCCGTTCGCGCGCCGTCGTGAGGCCGTGCTGTACTTCGGTTCGGTCCGCGACGAGGTCGACGTGCCGGCGCTCGCGGCGCTCGCGACCGCGGGCATCCGCGTCGACGTCGTCGGTCACATCGAGCGCGACGCGCTGCGCGCGGAGCTCGCGGCCGCCGGCGTGCAGGTGTCGCCGGCCGTCCCGGTCGGCGAGATCGCCGCCCTCGCCGGAACCTATCGCGCCGTGATCCTGCCCTACCGGGGTGAGCGCACGGAGTCCCTGGTGCCCGCGAAGTTCTGGAACTGCGTCGCCACCGGCGCCTGGGTCGTCGTGCACGGTCTCGGCGCCGTGCCGGCGACGGCGAACACGAAGACGACCGACGGCACGCAGGCGGGCCTCGAGCGGGCTGTCCTCGACGCGTTCCGCACCCCGCCGCCCATCGCTCCCGCGCCGACATGGGGCGCGCGCTGGCGCGAGATCCGCAAGATCGCCGGCGTCTAGCCCCTGCGGTGCCCCGTCCCGGGCCCGCTCTCCCGGTCCCGTCCCGGGCCCCCTTTCGGTCCCTCCCTCCCGAGCACCTCGGCAGGACGATCAGCACCTGAGCAGGACGCACGCGCTTGAGCAGGACACATGTGCACATACGTCCTGCCGAGGTGCGTACGTCCTGCTCAAGTGCTTTGGGCGGGGTCGACGGCTGGACGGGCTGGCGTGGAGGGCGGGGAAGGAGCCGGGCGGGTCCGGGCACGGCAGGGCGGGGCTACGCCCGGCCGAGGATCCCGTACTTGCGGGCGATGACGAACAGCGGCAGCCGCCCGCGCAGCAGCCAGACGACGCCGGCGCAGACGA
Organism: uncultured Actinomycetota bacterium; assembly: GCA_963716965.1. Lineage (GTDB taxonomy): Bacteria > Actinomycetota > Actinomycetes > Actinomycetales > Microbacteriaceae > Amnibacterium. The sequence continues at coordinate 265,532 of CAVQUZ010000005.1, forward strand.
GCGCGTACACGACGAGCGCCGCGATCGCGAGGACCGGCGCGAGCGTGCGGGCGAACGCGGCGACACCGAACGCGGATGCGCCGAGGACCACCGACGCGACGAGCACCCACGCGTACTGCCGCAGCAGCCCGGGGAGGTCCAGCATGCCGGCCCTCGTGCACAGCACGAGATGCACGATGTGCATCGCGAACAAGCCGATCAGCGCTCCGGCGATCGCGGGAGAGATGTCGCGTTCCACCGCCGCGACGACGCCGCCCGCGATCGAGCAGCCGAGCGCGACCAGGTGACCGGCCCACACCCAGCGCATCCGCTCGAGCACCTCCAGCGCGGAGACGAGCACGAAGAACAGCACCTTGACACCGCCGAGGATCGCGAGCGGCGGCGCGAGCAGTGCGACGATCGCCCATCGGTCCCCGAAGAACACGGGGACGATGACGGGGGAGACGGCGGCGAGTACCGCCGCGGCGGGCACGACGACCCACGCGACGAGCCCGAGCAGGTCCGCCCAGATGCGCCGAGCGCGCAGCGGGTCGGCCGGATCGTGGCGGAACTGCGGGTACAGGGCCTGGGTGAGCGCCTGCTGGACCTGGAAGAACGGGACCGTCGTGATGACGTCCGCCCGGTTCCAGTGCCCGAGAGGCACCGCGCCGAGCGTATTGCTGACGAAGATCTTGCCGACGTTCGCCGCGGTGTAGGACACGGCGGTCGACCCGGTCAGCCGTCCGCTGAAGACCACGTCCTGCACGAGGTGCGTCCCCTCCGGCCTGCCGACCAGATCCCGGCGCGACAGGATCAGGAAGGTGACCGCCGCCAGCCCCTGGCCCACGGTCGCCGACACGGCGAGCGCGGCGGGCGAGTGGGTGAGCAGGATCGCCACGACTCCGACGATCATGCCGAACACGTTCATCCCGAACGTGATAGCGGCGAGCAGCCGGAACCGCGCGTGCCGCAGCATGACGCCGGTGCCGACGGCGAGCAAGGGAGTGAAGAAGACGTTGACCGCCATCACGGCGAGCACGGGCGCCGCCTGCGGGATGTGCAGCAGAGCCGCCCAGAAGGGGCCGGTGAAGGCGGTGAACAGCCCGGCGATCGCGCCGACGCCGACCGAGTAGGCGAGGAGCGCGGAGAGCCGGCCCACGGCGAGGACCGGCATCCGGCTGACCGCCTGTGGCAGGCCGGCGATCGCGAGCACGATGATGAATCCCGCGATCGTCAGGCCGCCGCCGTACGCACCGAACGCGTCGGGCGAGAGGAGGCGCGACGTCGTGGCCGCATAGCCGAACTGCAGGACGACCGTCAGCAGCTGCGCCGCGTAGTTGTACGCGGCGCCGTGCGCGGTCACACGAGCGGTATTGGTCACAGGGCCAGGCCTCTCCAGGATCTCGCCCGCGGTCGCCTTGCCGCCGTAAGCCAAGGGCAGCCTTGATGATATGGCACAGGTGTCGGCGCGGTGAATCACGCCGCGCACGTGTTCACTCTTGCCGTCGTCAGAGGGAATCCCAAGAACGCAATTCCGATTGCTGTAATTCGTCCCCCGATTTGAGGGTTCAGCGGTCTTTCAGGGTGCGCTATTGTGCGAAGGACCCCTATTCTTCTTCGTCGCTCACCCGGCGGCGCCCTTGTAAAGGCTCGATGAACGTGCACGCCTCACTCGCGCTTCCCGATCGACCCGGCACCTGGGGCGCGCAGGGGGCGAGCAGGTGACGACCGAGGTCGTGGTCGCGCCGCCGACGGGTGGCGCGTCGGACGGCGGGCACGGCGCGCTCGTCAGCGTGCTGCTTCCCGTCTTCAACGGCGGGGAGTTCCTGCTGCCCGCACTGGAATCGATCGTCCGCCAGACGTACCGCGATCTCGAGATCCTGGTGATCGACGACGGCAGTGTCGACGGGGCCGTCGATGCCGCCGTCGCCGCCGTCGGCGACCAGCGGGTCCGGGTGCTGCGCCACGCCAACATCGGACTGGCGCCGAGCCTCAACCGGGGGATCCGGGAGGCGGCGGGCGAGTACCTCGCCCGAATGGACGCCGACGACATCGCCGTGCCCGACCGCATCGAGCGGCAGGTCGCGGTGCTGGCCGCCGAGCGGGACGTGGTCATGGTCGGCGGACAGATCATCCGTCTCGTCGGCGAAGGCGAGCGCGAGACGGGCACCCGGTTCCCGCTCGACCACGACCGCATCGTCCGCGGGCTGCTCGCCACCGAACACGTGCTGTGCCATCCGGCCGTGACGATGCGGACCGACGCCGCCCGCCGCATCGGCGGCTACTGGGCGTACGGTCCCGCGGAGGACTGGGACCTGTTCCTGCGGATCAGCGAGGTCGGCCGGATCGTCAACATCCCGTCGACCGTCCTCGAATACCGGTTCCACGCCTCCGGCATCAATGCCTCCTCGATGGCGCGGGTCCGCGCGAACATGCGTCTCGCCACGATCAACCACCGGCGCCGGCTCGCCGGAAGGGCCGAGCTCGCGCCGGCCGATCTGGCCCACCCGCGCTGGGCATTCACCCGCGTCGCGGTGGCCGCGCAGGTCCGCAGCCTGTCGAGCTACCGCAGGTCGCTGTCCGCACGCGCAGCCGGGCGTCCGGTGCGTGCCGCCGCCGCGCTCGCCGAGAGCGCCGCGTTCTGGCCGCAGCAGGCCGTGCGCCGCATCGTGAGCGCTGCGCGAGCACCGCAGACCACCGCGATGCCGCTGGGCAAGCCCGTCAACTGATGCCGCTCCTCGCCCGTCAGCGGGCGTGTGCCTCCAGGTAGTCCCACATCGTCGCGTCGACATCCCGGTGCACCGCGAGGATCGATTCGGCGTGGTTGTTGCCATCGACTTTCAGCAGCGTGTGCGGCGCGCCGGCCTTCGTGAGCGCCGCATCGAACGACTCGGCGTTCGCGATCGGCTGCAGCTCGTGCGTCGAGTTGATGATGAGCATCGGGGGATCGGTCCGCGCAGCGTGCGTGACCGGCGCGGCCGTCGTGGTCGCGGGGCAGGCGGCCGCGCTCGAGCAGCCGAGGTACGCGAGCATGATCTGCTCGAACGGCCCGATCCGGGCAGGGCTGAAGTCGTAGCCGCCCGACAGGAGCACCCCGCTCGTGAACGTGCTGGGCGGCAGCGGTGAGCCGGTCACCCCGGTCAGCAGTTGTGCGGCGATCACACCGCCCGCCGATGTGCCGATCAGGCTGATCCTGCTGTCGTTCAGGCCGTAGGCCGCGGCCTGCGCCGGCTGCTGCAACCACCGGATCGCGGCGGCCACGTCGTCGAGCTGGGAGGGGAAGACGGCGGGCAGGAACCGGTACTCGGCCGAGAACGTCGCGAAGCCGTGCTCCGCGCCCTCGTAGCAGAGCGGCCGGAGGTCCTGGTAGGACCCTCCCGTGAACGATCCGGAATGGATCAGGACCAGGACGGGAAGCTTCGTCTTCGCCGGCTTCGGCAGGCACCCTTCGATCGCCTGACCACCGGGCACCGTCAGCCCGGTGCGCAGGCTGACGTCGGCGGGCACCGGGAATCCGGTCGACGTCGGTGTCGGTGTCGGCGTGTGCGTCGGCGCCGGCGCGGTCGACGGCGCACATGCGGCGAGCACGACGACGACGAGCGCGGCCGCAGCGGCGAGCGCTGCGACTCGGCGGTGGGCGGCCCCGGTCACGAGTGGATCGTAACCGGCCCGACCTCACCCCACGGTGTAGCCGGTGACCCAGTCGATGTAGATGTGGCCGGTGGGGAATGCGACGGGTTTCTTCTGGGTGAGCGACGTCTCCGCCTGCAGGACCCATCGCATCGGTTTGGTCGGCACCCGCGTGACCGTCGCGGAATTCTTGACGGTCCATCGCAGCTTCCCGTCGAGGAAGTAGCGCAGGGATGCTTTCCGCCACTCGATCGTCGCGGTGTGCCACGACGTCATCCGCACTCCGAGGTCGTGGTAGGCCTCGTTCTCCGGATCTCCGACATCGTGTGCCGCAGCAGTGATGGTGCCGTTCAATTCCCCCTCGGGAAAATCGACTTCGCCGTATTCCCAGTGCTGCCAATCCACCGGCCAAAGCAGCCATGCGATCTTGTAGTCGGGAATTCCGTCGGCTTTGAATCGGACCGAATACCGACCGTACGGCTTCGTTCCCAGACCGCCGCCGTTACCCGCCCACCAGGCGCCGTTCGAGCCGGTCGGCGTGATCGCGCAGACGTCCGCTCTGCCGGGCGTCGTGGCGTGCACCCGGCAGTCGAGCACGCCGCCGTGGACCGAGACCGTCGTCTTCGCGTTCCACGTCCCGTTGCCGGAGGTGTCCGCGTGACCGTTGTAGCCGGTCCCGCCGTCCCAGCCCGTGTACGGCGACTTCGTCCCGAAGGTGCCGAGCGCGGCTGCGGTCGTGAAGTCCTGTTTCAGCACCTGATGGAAGCCCGGCGGGTCGCCGATCGGCATGGACCGGCCGGATGGTGCCTTCTTCAGCGCCGCAGCGGTCTTCGCGACACCGCCGTCGGTGATCGAGGAGACGCTCGTCGCGCCCGCGGGGGCCGCCACCACGGCACACGCGGCGAGGGTGAGCGCCGCGACGCCGAGGCCGACGGCCGTGCGGACCGCGCGGACGGAGACGGGCATGGCTGTCCTCCTTCGGGGTCGGACCCCGACCACGCTAGGTGCTGCTGGCTGCGCGTTCGCGCCATCCGGCGGCGTGTCAGGACCACCCCGCGACGCCGCCCATTCATATCAATTCGGTATCGCAGAATGTGAATTCGCCGTGTGCGGGGCGCCACGCCGAGAATCGGGGTACGAATCGGCACTCATCGGGGTACAGCGGCACAGGGTGTGCCCTGAATCGGGGTTGGTCGAAATGTCCGGTTTGGATAGACTCGGATCGTTCGACCAATCGCGCAGGAATGCCCGACGCGTGAGAAGCGGACTACCCACCCCAGCTTGCTTACCGGCCCGTCAGTATCTGCACGCGCCACCGGAGCTCATACCCGAACTGAGGATCACGTGGCTTTCCGCGACCCAGGCGGCCTTCCCCCAGACCGGCCCGCTCAACGCTCAGCGCGGTGGATCCGCTCATCGCGGTGTCGGGCCAGCCGTCCGTGGAACCGCTCGACGCGGTGCCGTCGCGCGTGCCGCTCATCACGAGCATCGAGCCCACCTTCGGCAGCGGCCCGCGCATCAGCGTGGCGGGTGTGCCGTTCGTCGCGACGAGCCTCGAAGCCGCCGTCCAGAGCTTCGTCGACGGCGCGGCGGACGCCACGATCGGCGGCCTTCCCGTGCGTCTTTCGAACGCGTACTGCCTTGCCCTGGCAGGCACGGACGACCGCTACCTGCAGGTCCTGCAGGGCGTGGGCGTCAACCTGCCCGACGGCACGCCCGTCGCCGTCGTGATGCGGCGGAAGGGCAAGAGCCGCGGCCTGGCCGTCGGCCGCGTCAGAGGACCGTCGTTCTTCGAGGGCGTCCTCGACGCCGGTCGTCAGGCCGGCCTCACCCACTACTTCCTGGGGTGCACCGACGACACGCTCGCGAAGCTGCAGGCGAAGCTCGAGGAGCGCTACCCGGGTGTCCGGGTCGCGGGCAGCTGGGGACCTCCGTTCGGCCCGCTCTCCGACGACTTCTACGACGAGGCGGAGCAGCGCGTCGCCATCGCCCGCCCGCACGTGCTGTGGCTCGGTCTCGGGACCCCGAAGCAGGACTACGCCGCGATCGAGCTGGCGGCCAGGCTCGGCGTCCCGACGGTCGGCGTCGGCGCGGCGTTCGACTTCATCGCGGGCACCATGCAGGAGGCGCCCGAATTCATGCAGCGCCATGGTCTGGAGTGGGTGTACCGGCTGGTGTCCGAGCCCCGCAGGCTCTGGCGGCGGTACCTGTTCGGCAACGTGCGGTTCCTCGCGGCGGTCGTGAAGCACGATCTGCGCGCTGTACGTCGCTGAGTGCGCCGCGTCTTTGGTTGACTGGGGTCCTACCGAAGCACCCCCACCTGCCCGCTCGGCGCGGCAGCGGACGGCAAGGATCTGACGCATGCGTATTTCTGTGATCGGTTGCGGGTACCTCGGTGCCGTGCATGCCGCTTCGATGGCCGAGCTCGGGCACGAGGTCGTCGGTATCGACGTCGATCCCGGCAAGGTCCAGGCGCTCGCCGCGGGCGAGGCGCCGTTCTTCGAGCCAGGGCTCCCGGAGATCCTCGAGTCGGCCATGGAGACCGGCCGGCTGCGGTTCTCGACGCGCACGGCCGACGCCGCAGGTGCCCAGGTGCACTTCATCGCGGTGGGCACGCCGCAGGCGCGCGGCGGTGGAGCCGCCGACCTGACCTACGTGGACGCGGCGATCGAGGCGTTGCTGCCGCACCTGGGGGACGGCGATCTGGTGGTCGGCAAATCCACCGTCCCGGTCGGCACCGCGGCGCGGCTGGCGCGAGTGGGTGCGCGCCGAGTCGGGCGCGGATCTCGCGTGGAACCCGGAGTTCCTGCGCGAGGGATTCGCGGTGAAGGACACGATCACACCCGACCGGCTCGTGTACGGGCTGCCGGCGGGCGAAGGCCGCGAGCACGCCAAGGCACTGCTCGACGAGGTCTATGCGACGGCGATCGGCGCCGAGACCCCGCTCGTCGTCGCCGACTACGCGACGGCCGAACTCGTGAAGGTCGCAGCGAACGCGTTCCTCGCGACCAAGATCAGCTTCATCAACGCGATGGCCGAGATCTCCGAGGTCGCCGACGCGGACGTGACCGAGCTCGCGGACGCGATCGGCTACGACGCGCGGATCGGCCGGCGGTTCCTGAACGCCGGCATCGGGTTCGGGGGCGGCTGCCTGCCGAAGGACATCCGCGCGTTCACCGCTCGCGCGGAGGAGCTCGGCCGTGGCGAGTCGGTCGCGTTCCTGAAGGAGATCGACGCGATCAACCTGCGCCGCCGCCAGCGGATGGTCGACATGGTCGTCGAGGCGCTCGGCGGGCAGGTGTACCAGAAGAAGGTCACCGTGCTCGGGCTCGCGTTCAAGCCCGACTCCGACGACGTCCGCGACTCGCCCGGCGCTCGACGTCGCGGTGCAGCTGAACGGGCGCGGCGCGCACGTCATCGCGACCGACCCCGAGGCGATCCCGAACTCGATCCGGCTGCAGCCACAGCTGGGGTTCGCGACCGACACCGCCGACGCGCTGCACGGCGCCGACTGCGTCGTCCTGGTGACGGAGTGGAAGGAGTACCGCGACCTCGACCCGGTCGAGACCAGGAAGCTGGTGCGTACCCCCCTCATCATCGACGGGCGCAACGTGCTCGACCCTGTCGCGTGGCGCGCGGCCGGCTGGACCTACAAGGGCATGGGACGACCGTGACGGGCGCCCGGCACACCGACGGGAGCCGCTCGTAGTCGCCGATCAGACCCACCTCGCCTGGATCGAGGGCATGGTGGGCAGCGCCGTTCCGGTCGTCGCGTGGTCCCGCGCCGTCCGGCCCGTCGACGGCCACGGCGGGGTCGTCGCCCTCGCGGGCTCCTCGATCCTGTGGAGCGGTCTCGGCACGATCGGGCAGTCGTCGCGGCAGATCCCGCTCGCGGCCGTGAGCGGGCTCGCGATCCAGGACGCGGGTCGCGCGGCCGATCTCCGATTCGACTCGCCTGGCGGTGAGCAGCGGTTCCGTGGCAAGCGGCCGGCGCTGCAACGGCTCTACTCGGCGATCGTCGCCGAGCGCCCGGGTGCCGCCGATGCGACGGTGAGCGGATCGGTCGTGGACGAACTCGAGAGACTCGTCGCGCTCCGCGACTCCGGCGCGCTGACGGAGGCCGAGTACGAGGCGGCGAAGCGTCAGCTCTTCGGCTGATCCGCCGTCGGTGCGGCGATCACGACCGCGGACACCACCATCGCCGCGCCCAGCGCCGCGACCACGACGAGCGGCGGCAGCAGGGTGAGCGCGGCGCCCGAACAGCTGTGATGCCACGCGAAGCGCGGCACGAGTATCGAACCGCACATCGGATCGGAGCCAGGGGTCACCCCGAGAACGACCGCCGCCACGAGCAGGGCGGAGCCGACGACGAGCAGCAACAGCCGAACCGTTGCGATCGGTGATCGTGCGGTGATGAAGGTCCGCTCCTCTCGACGGTGCCGGTCCATCCTGCCGCCTCGAACCCGACGACGCACGGCGGGCCGGGAGGGGACCGCCGTGCTCGCACATGCTTGACTCTGATCGTGCGAGTGGGGAGCGGACCGGTGACCGGTCGCCGGATCGGCAACGCGCTCGCCGCATTCGCGATCGGCGTCGTCGTGGTCGCAGCCGCGCTCGCACCCACGGTGCTCGCCCGCGCGGACACCGTGACGACGCTCGACGGTGACGCGGTCGACACGTCGGGTGAGGCGCTCGCCGACGTCGCGATCGGCTTCTGGAGTCCCACCGACGGTGTGCTCGCCGACACGGAGACCGATGACGGCGGTCATTTCTCGATGAACGTGCCCGCAGGCGTGGACGGATACGTCTACGCGGGCGAGACGCCGGACGCCCGGAACGCCGTGTTCACAGTGGGCAGGCGCGCCTACGTCCGCGGTGTCGTCGGCTCCGAGGCCGAACGGACTCCCACGTCCCCGCTGTACCAGGACGCCCAGCCGGGCGTCGCCCACTCGGTGAACGCCGGCAAGTCCGTCCGCTTCGTGTTGAGCGCCGCCGGCACACTGCGGGGCGCGGTCCCCGCGACCGGTGCGGCGGGCGCGGTCGTTCAGCTGGCCAGGCGCGACGGCTCGGTCATCTCGACCCTGTCCACCGACGCCGTGGGGCGCTTCTCCACCGGTGCCCTCGCTCCGGGCAAATACCGGATCATCGAGACGCCGGCGTCGCCCTACCTCACCCTGCACGTGGACGCGGCCGTGGTGTCGGGCACGACGAGCACCGTCGCGATCCCGGATCCGACCCGCGGCGCGATGCTGACCGGTGTCGTCCGCACGGCGACCGACGTGGCGGCAGGCGTCCCGGTCATCGTGACGGAGAAGTCGGTCGACGTCGCCACGACGGTCACCGACGCCGCGGGCCGATATCGGGTCGGACCGTTCCTCCCAGGCGACTACTCCGTCGACTTCGGGCGTTACCCGACCGCGGTGACGGCGGCGCCGGGCGCCGTCACCGCCTCCTCGTCGACGGCGCCCGGCGCTGTGACGACGGCGACCGCCCTCGGCAGGGTCTCCGACGGCGTCCTGCCGGCGACGGCCCTGTTCAGCGTCGCCGCAGCCCCGGCCGGGGCCCCGGCAGGGGATGTGCAACTCGACGAGCTGCTCGAGGCCGCCGCGCACATCGACGGGCGCGTGACAGGAGCCATCGGCGACGCGCGGGTACTGCTCGAGGACCCGACGACCTCCGCGGTGCTCCGGTCGACGACCGCGAGCGGGGGCGTCTTCTCGTTCGGCGGCCTCACCCCAGGGACCCCCTACCTCGTGGTCGCGAGCGACTCGCCCGACGACCAGGCCGCGACCCGGATCGCCGAGCGCACCGTGACACCGATCGACACGACGACGGTCGCGCTGGAACTCGCCCGGTCGGGCGAGACCCTCTCGGGCACCGTGGACGTGACGAGCGGCACGGTCGAGGCCCGCGCATCCGACCAGGTCATCCGGGACGCGGCGATCGGGACGGACGGGACCTACAGCCTGGTCGGACTGCCGCCTGCCGCCTACACGGTCACGGTGCGCAGCGCGGCCAAGGTGTCGTCGCGGGCGGTCGCCGTGGTCGTCACCGGGCCTGTGACGCAGCCGCTCACCGCCGGCCCGGCTCCGGCGGCCTACAAGGCCTGGTTCATCTCCGGAGGCGCGGGCTTGACGGCCGTCTCGGGAACGGCGACCGACACGACCGGCGACGTGGTCACGATCGGACCCGAACTCGACGCTGGGGACATCACGGTCGGCGATCTCGTTCCAGGCACCTACACCTACGACGCGGCGTCGTTCCTCGGCGTCGCGCCGACGGTCGACGGGCCGTGGTGGTTCACCGCGCCGAGGGGCAGCTTCTCGCTGCGCGCCGGTCAGACCACGGACGTCGGTCCGGTGATCCTCGGGGTCACTGGTCGCTGACCGTCGACGCGACAGCGACGACGATCGTCGACCGGCCCGCATCCGTGACCGCGGTCACGCGCAGTCCGCCGTCGTCGTCGCGCACACGGCCCACGAACCGACCGGAGTCGGCGGCGTTGAGCCGCTCGGACAGCCATCCGGCCGCAGCTGCGCGCGCCTCGTCATCGGCCGGTCCCGCCTGATCGATCAGCAGGACGTTCACATCACGACGCCTGGCCCTGGCCACGGCGTCGGGCAGTCCGTCGACCATCAGCGACCGTGCCCGGATGCGGTCGCGAAGCCGGCCCTCGATCACGAGCAGCTCGCGTCGGTCCTCCTCCGTGAATCCGTGCCCGGCGGCGATCGCGCGCAACGCGGGCGACGCGATCTCGAGGACGGCCGCGGCCTCCTCCGTCCGTTCGGCGCGCCGGGCCTCGGCCGCCCGCTCCGCGGCCCGCTCGCGCCGCTGCACCGCGGAGTACACGGCCAGCCGGCCGTTCGACCGCGCGATCCCGATCGCGAAGAGGGTGCCGATGAGCAGGGTGCCGATGTGCCTGACCACGAGGTCCAGCCCTGCCGCGGCACCTTCACCCTCCAGCACCTCCCAGGCGACGCAGACCGCCACGACCGCGGCCATCCCGGCCCATGCGATCGCGCCGCGACCGAGCAGGGTGAGACCGAGCAGGACGATCGTCACCGCACCGAGCGACCACGCGGCATACCCCGGCGGTTCGCCGTCCTCGGGGAAGTTGCCTGCGGAGACGACGACCGCGGCGACCAGCGACACCACGCAGAGCATCGCCGGCCACCGCGCCAGTCGCCACCGCAGCGTCACGACGGCCGCCGGCACCGCGATGAGCACGAAGGCGGCGAGATTCTCGGGCGTCGGGCCCGTGGTCGATATCGCCAGCACTCCATGCACCACGAGGAATACGACGAGATAGCTCGCCCGGCCCGACAGAGTCGATGCGAGGATGCGTGCCGCCAGGTTCATCACGGCGCACGCCAGCGGATCGCGACCCTGGTGCCCTCGCCCGGAGTCGACGCCACCTCGGCCGCGCCACCGTCCATCGCCTGCATGCGTCCGACGATGCTGCGCTCGATGCCGAGACGCGTCGGGGGTACCCGAGCCATGTCGAACCCGGCGCCGTCGTCGAGGACGTCGATGTCGACGCGATCGGCGGCCGCGTCCACGTGCACGCTCCGGCTCGTGGCGCCTCCCGCGTGCAGAAGCGAATTCCGGAGGGCCTCCTCGAACGCGGCCTGCATGGCTTCAGCGACCCCCGCGGGCAGCGCGCCCTCATCGGTCGCGCGGTAGTGGAAGTCGGCGCTGGGGGCGAGCTCGGTCGTCAGCGCCTGGATCGTCCAGGCGAAGAGTCGTGGCGTGGCCGGTCCACGCGATTCGTCCCCGTGCAGCAACGACGTCAGCCCGTCGAGTGCACGCTGCGCGTCCGCCTGCGACAGCGGCGCGGTCTCGACATCGCCCTGCGCGGCGGCCAGCAGGGTCGCGAGCACGCTGTCATGGACCAGGGCGTTGACGCTCGAGCGTTCGCGCTCCCGCGCGGCGTCGGCCGCGGCGGCCGTCGCCGACCCGACGGCGGCGGTGCGGGCGCGGTCGACGGCCATGCCGGCCTGACGGGCGCTCACCGCGAGCGCGAGCAACGTCATGTCGAACAGGAGCACGTAGAGGCAGGTCTGGATGCCGAGCAGCAGGGTGGGTCCGGTGGTCCCCACACCGCGGGACCCGATCGAGAACACCGCGGCGCCGACCGTGACGGCGGTGGCAGGGACCGATCGCCAGGCGACGGCGGATGCGACGACACCGAGGGCGATCACGTCGAGCAGCCATGGGCCCGACGGGCCGACATCGCCGGGTGCGACGACCACCAGTGGAATGAGTGCCTCGCACAGCAGGGTGCCGAGCGCGCTGATCGCGCCGATCAGTCGCAGCAGCCGGACCGGCGCACCGAACGAGAGCGCGCCGATGAGAAGCGGGGCGACGAGGGTGACGGCGATCGCGGTGATGCTCCACCAGACCGGGAAGGCGTGCCACTGCGCGCGGATCTCGGGCAGCGCGAGCGCACCGAAGACGATCGTGCCGGGAAGGAACCCGAGCGCGAGGGTGCGCTGCATCAGCAGTTCGGCGGACCGGTCGCGGGTGCGCCGTACCGCGGCGCGTGCCTGGCGGCCGGTGAGCCCGGTCGTCATGGTCGTCAGCGCTCGTGCGGTGCGGGCAGGAGGCCGTCCTCGACGGCGCGCTTGTACAGGTCGACCTTCGTCAGTGCCCGCCTGCCGATGCGCTCGTACTTCGCCCGGATGCGCCGGACGTAGTCCTCGATCGTCGACACCGCGATGCCGGCCTCGTCAGCGATCGTCTGTGCGGTCGCACCGTCGGCGAACAGGGCGAGCGTGCGCTGCTCCTGGGGTGAGAGCTTCGCGTCCGCGATGAGGGGGTCGCTCTCGACGGTCGACGCCCACTCGGTCGTCACGACCGGGCGCCCGCTCGCCGCGCGCACGAGCGCCGCGGTGAGGGCCTCGAGCGGCTCGCTCTTGCGCACGATGCCCAGCACCGGAGTGCGCGCGACCGCGCGGAGCAGGTACGGGCTCTCACCCGATGTGAACGCGATCACGTTGCAGCCGGCAGCCACGAGCCGCTCCACGTTGTTCCGCGGGCTCGAGCCGTCGGCGAGGCGCAGATCGAGCACGACGAGATCGAGGGACGCGGCCTGTTCGAGCAGCGAGTCGACCGTCGGCGCCGTAGCGACCAGCGTGAGGCCCGGCGCGCGACGCAGCGCGGCGCGGATGGCCGCGCCGATGACCTCGTGGTCGTCGACCAGCCCCACGCGCTTGCGATCGCCCTGGACCGCCTTCATCACGCTTCCGCCTTCGCGTCTCGCCGCACCGGTTTCGATCCGTGATACACGCCCGGACGCCACAGCCGCAAATCGGGCCCGACACGCGGCGACGCCAGCACGGGCCGCCGGCGTCGGCGCCGATACGATTTCCGCACTTCGGAAGGGGCCGCGATGGGCGCGCAGGTTCGAGACATCGTCGCGGTGGCCGTCCTGGCTGCTGGCGTGCTCGGTGCATGCGCCGCCTGGACACCGCTCGGGCCGTGGACGTCCCTCGGATGCGTCTTCGCCGCCGGCCTCGCCGCCGCGGTCGCCTACCGGATCAGGCGCCCGGCTGTTCCGCTGCGCGGACCGCTCGTGGACCCGTTCACCCGTCCGACGGAACAGATCAGTACGCGCCGTCCTTCTTGAGCACCGCGCGCACGGTCTTCAGCATGATCACGAAGTCCGTCGTGACGGACCAGTTCTCGACGTAGTAGAGGTCGAGCTTCACGCTCTCCTCCCAGGAGAGATTGGAGCGCCCGCTGACCTGCCACAGCCCGGTGATGCCCGGCTTGATCAGCAGTCGGCGGTTGACGCGGCCCTCGTAGGCTGCGACCTCGCGGGGTAGCGGGGGACGCGGCCCGATGAGGCTCATCGTGCCGTTCAGCACGTTGAGCAACTGCGGCAGCTCGTCGAGCGAGAAGCGTCGGATGAACCCGCCGACCCTCGTGATGCGGGGATCCTGCTTCATCTTGAAGAGCAGGCCAGATCCCTCGTTCGCCCGTGCCAGCTCGGCGAGCCTCGCTTCGGCGTCGATGACCATGCTGCGGAATTTGAACATCGTGAACGGCTCGCCGTTCGCGCCGATGCGCTGCTGACGGAACAGCACGGGTCCGGGGCAGTCGATGCGCACCGCGAGCGCCACGGCCAGCAGGACCGGCGAGAGCACCAGTGTCGCGAACGCGGCGAGACCGATGTCGATGCCGCGCTTGACCGAGTGGTTCACGCCCGCGTACTGCGGCAGGTCGACGTGCACCATCGGCAGTCCGTCGACCGGGCGCAGCGTGATGCGGGGACCGGCGACGTCCGTCAGTCGGGACACCAGGATGAGCTCGGTGCCCGAGTTCTCGAGCTCCCAGCCCAGGTTCTGGATCTGCTCGCGGCCGCCCGGCAGCTCACCGGCGATGATCACCGCACGGGTGCCCGTCGCCCTGGTGAGGTCCGGCAGGGAAGCGACGTCGACCGAGGGGATGGTGCTGCCGTCCGCCGCCGCGTGGGTGTCGCCGCCGACCCGATCGGTGAACGCGATACCGATTGGGCGGTAGCCGGCGTGGTGGTGGGTCACGAGCTGGTTCGCGACACGGCCGGCGTCCTCGTGGGTACCGACGACGAAGGCTCCGACGAGGCACGCGCCCTCGCGCCGGCGGGCGATGAGCCACGAGCGCCAGACGATGCGGTCGAGCAGCAGTGCCGCGAGGCCGACCGGCAGCGCGATGAGCAGGTACCCGCGCGCGATGTCGAGCTTGAAGAGAACCGCCACCACGGCCACGACCCCGAAAGTGAGCAGCGTCGCATTCAGCACCCTGGCGTACTCGGTCGTGCCGTGCCCGACGTGGCGCAGTTCTCGCGAGCGGATCGCGGTCAGGGCGGCGAGCCAGCCGACGCCGATGCAGACGCTGAAGAGCGTGTACTGGCCGTTGTCGTGAATGGTCTGGATCGGGGTGCCCCCGAACCGCACGGCCTGCGCGAAGAGCAGGGACAGCAGGATCACGATCGTGTCGGTGACCGCAAGGGCCGCCGGATACCCGGCCCGCCACGACAAGCGCCTCGCTCGTGCCGTTCGCTCGAACTGCGTGAACACCGAAGTGCTGATGTCGCGAGCGCCGAGGGGCAGTGAGTGGGCGGTCGCGGCGTCGCGGAAGGCGCCTGATTCCATGGGGTCCTTACATCATGTTGCACCGCTGTGGGGAGCGGATGATGGCGGGAGCTTCGGGCTTCGTTACCGCTGGCTCAGATTGCTCCCACCATGGTCCCCGGTACCCCCCGTTCGGGGCAAGCCCCAAGTTCGCGGATGTCGCCCGCCGTTACCCAAGCGTGACCGTACGGAAACGCGCGGGACACATGTGGATCGGCCGGGGGACCGCGCCTGCACATGGCCTACCGTGACGGGATATGGACACCCCGCCCGCCCGCCCGGCCCTGGTCGCGTTCGACCTCGACGACACCCTCGCGCCGTCGAAGGCGCCGTTGCCGGACCGGGTCGCCGAGGCGCTTCGCTCGTTGCTCGCTGCGACCCAGGTGTGCGTCATCTCCGGCGGCCAGATCGAACAGTTCAGGCGGCAGGTGGTCGAGCGGCTCGGCGTCCTGTCCGCGTCGGCCGCCGCGCGCCTCCACCTCATGCCCACCTGCGGCACGCAGTACTGGCGAATCGAGGACGGCGTGCTGACCGAGGTGTACGCGGAGAACCTCACGCCCGAGCAGAAGGCGAGCGCGATGCGGGCGGTCGAGCGGGAGGCCCGTCGGCTCGGCCTGTGGGCGGATCGGACGTGGGGACCCGCGCTCGAGGACAGAGGATCGCAGATCACCTTCTCGGCGCTCGGCCAGCAGGCGCCGCTGGACGAGAAGAAGGCCTGGGACCCCACCGGTGAGAAGAAGAACGCGCTGCGCGCGGCGGTCCAGGCGCAGCTTCCCGATCTCGAGGTGCGGTCGGGGGGCTCGACGTCGGTGGACATCACCATGATGGGCATCGACAAGGCGTACGGCATGCGCCGGCTCGCCGCCGTCACGGGTCTGTCCTTCGACCGGATGGTCTTCGTCGGCGACCGCCTGGACCCCGACGGCAACGACTACCCCGTCAAGTCGACCGGTGTGCCGACCGTGGCGGTCGAGGGCTGGGAGCAGACCGTCGAGGTCATCGACGAGATCGTCGCGACCTTCGGCTGACGCCGTTCACCGCGGTGCGGGCTGCGCCGTGCGGAGCAGGTCGCCCACCGGCACGGGCAGTGTGAGCAGCCGGAGTTCGGACGGAGGCGCGAATTCGAGCCGGATGCGGCACGCGTCCGGACGTGCCTCGACCACGACGACCGGGCGCCACGGCCAGCCGGGGGCCGGATCCGCCGCGTCGACGCCGGCGACCACGGTGTCGGGCAACTGCGCCCACCACCGCCGGTCGAGCACCGTCAGGCCGCGTTCGACCAGCGCCTGCTCCCCGGTCTCGCCGTGCTCGGTCGGCAGGACCGAGCCGACGAGCGTGCGCGGCACCTCGCCTTCGAGATAGCCGACGAGCTCGCCGTCACCTCGGCGGACGGGCCGCCACGCCTCGGGGATCACGCGTGGCCGCCGAGTGGCGCGACGAGACCCGGGTCGTTCTCGCGGACCGATCCCACCCGCCGGTCCACCTCGTAGTGGTCGAGCGTGCCCGCGACCCCGGCCGACTCGGCATCGAGCAGCGCAAGCAGGTCGGTCGGGGACGCGGAGTCGTCGAGCCAGTGTTCGTACCCGTCCGGGCTCAGGCAGGCGGGCATGCGGTCGTGCACCTCGCCAGGGGCGACGTGCGCGTCGCGCGTGATGATCGCCATCGACAGCAGCCACCTGTCCTCCGAGTCCTTCGGAACGGCGGGGTCGGGCCACGCGCTCACGATGCCCGCCATGGCGAGCGCGGCGTGCGGGGCGAAGATGAAGTGCGGCTGCTTGCCCGTCGGGGTGACCGCCCACTCGTAGTACCCCATCGCGGGCACGATGCAGCGGGCCTGCGCGAACGCACGCCGGAACATGCCGGACTCGGCCACCGTCTCGATGCGCGCATTGATCGGTTGTGGCTTCGCGGTCCTGGCCTTCGCCCAGGACGGCAGGAAACCCCAGTGGACGGCGGGGACCTGACGCTCGCCGCTGCGGACGCGGACGACGCGCACGTCCGTCGTCGGCGCGACGTTGAAGTCGTCCGGCAGTGGGGCCGCCCCGTCGAGCAGCTCGGGCAGGAGGTCGTTCACCGCGCGGGTCACGACGTAGCGTCCACACATGTCGCCATCCTGCCAACGGACGGCGACGGCGGGGGCGGTTATCTCGTGGCGGCCTGCTGCCTGTGCATCGCCACGACGGGCCGTCGGTCCCCGCCAATAGGCTCCCGCCCGTGACATGGATGGTGACCGGCGGGGCCGGATACATCGGGGCGCACGTCGTGCGGGCGTTCCGCGACGCGGGCATCGAGCCGCTCGTCTACGACGACCTCTCGACCGGCATCGAATCGTTCGTCCCGGCCGGCGTGGAGTTCGTCCGCGGTTCGATCCTCGACGGGGGGCAGCTCGCCGACGTGTTCTCTTCCGGGGGGATCGACGGGGTCGTGCACGTCGCCGGCTACAAGTACGCGGGCGTGTCGGTACAGCGGCCGCTGCACACCTACTCACAGAACGTGACGGGGACGGCAGTACTGCTGGGGGCGATGGCGGACGCCGGTGTCGGCCGCATCGTCTTCTCCTCCTCCGCGGCCGTCTACGGCACACCCGACACCGATCTGGTCACCGAGGCGACGCCGAAGCATCCGGAATCGCCCTATGGGGAGTCGAAGCTGATCGGTGAGTGGCTGCTCGCCGATCAGGGTGTCGCGGCAGGGCTCGCGCACACGTCGCTGCGCTACTTCAACGTGGTCGGCTCCGGATCGCCCGACCTCTACGACGCGAGCCCGCACAATCTGTTCCCGTTGATCTTCAAAGCGCTGCGCGAGGGCCGCACGCCGCGCATCTACGGCACCGACTACCCGACGCCCGACGGCACCTGCGTCCGCGACTACATCCACGTCGCCGATCTCGCCGCCGCGCACGTCGAGGCGGCTCGGCTCCTGACCGCGGGGTCCGCCATCGACCCGGTCTACAACCTCGGGTCGGGCGAGGGCGTCAGCGTGGGCGACATCATGAGCGCGGTCGCTCGGGTGACCGGCATCGCGTTCGAGCCCGAGATCGGTCCCAGGCGACCGGGGGATCCAGCACGGATCGTCGCCTCGGGAGCGACCGCTTCGAAGGATTTCGGGTGGCGCATGCGGCACTCGCTCGACGACATGGTGCGTTCCGCGTGGGAGGCCTCATCGGGCGCTGAGTGAATCCTGTACGTCGTCGACGCGCTACTCCTTCACTCTGTGAAAATCCTCCCGTGATCGAACCGTGATGAGTACTCGGCCCGAATTTTCTTCGGGTTGTCGTGGATACGGCGTGTCGCGCGCCCTCAACCGGCGCTCGAAGGTTGACACGTCCATTCGACGTGCCGAGAGCGGTTCTCCGAAGTCCTGATCAGTGAATTCTCTTTGCCCGGTTGAAACGGTCGAACATGCCGCTCGCGGAACGTTACGAACATGTTTCGGACCGGGTCTGCGACACGCCTACGAGGGGTCTCGACCTGGTTTCCGGCCTTGACGCCTGAGAAACACATGTGTGTAATTACACCCACGCTTTCCGGCGCGGGGCCAGGAAGCGAACGAAAGGGCCATCCGTTATGACCGTTTCCGACTTCCAGACTTCAGTACCGAGCGACTGGTTCGTCGACCCGATCAACATCGGGATTCCGGGCGTCAGGAGGGTCGTCGAGGACGACGACAACCCTCTTGCGTGGCAAGCCGACTCGCTCTGCGCGCAGACCGATCCGGAGGCGTTCTTCCCTGAGAAGGGCGGTTCGACTCGCGAGGCGAAGAAGATCTGCACGTCGTGCGAGGTGCGGGCGCAGTGCCTCGAGTACGCGCTGCAGAACGACGAGCGGTTCGGTATCTGGGGTGGTTTGTCGGAGCGCGAGCGCCGCAAACTGCGCAAGCAGGCGAGCTGAGCGACGACCCCAGGAAGGCCGCGCGGGACCCGATGGTCCTGCGCGGCCTTCCTCGTCTCGCGACGAGCGTCCCCGGAGTGGGGGACCGGGCGTCATGAGACACGCCGCCCGTGGGCGGGTGAGGTCACCCGGGCGGCCGTACCGTTGGGCGGGTGTCGGCCACTGTGACTGCGATCCTGGTCGCAGGAGCGGATGATGCCGACCTGCGAGCCACGCTCACCGCTGTCGTCGGCCAGACCAGAGCACCCGACCGCTTCATCGTGGTGCAGCAGGGTGCGGCGCATTCGACCGCCGACCTGATCGATCAGGTGCGCCCCACAGCGCACCTCCGCATCGGCGCCCGGGCCGGATTCGCGGCGGCGGTGGCTGCGGGTGCCGGGGCGGACGCCGAGCAGAGCGACTGGCTGTGGCTGCTCGCTTCGGACAACGCGCCTGAGCCGAGTGCCTTGGAGCGACTGCTCGGCGCGGTCGAGGTCAGCCCGAGCGTCGGGATCGCCGGACCGAAGCAGATGGAGTGGGCGGCGCCCGACTACGTGCACTCGTACGGCGTCTCGATGACGCGCTTCGGGACGTCGGTGGAGCTCGCGGAGCCCGAACTGGATCAGGGACAGTACGACCGTCGGAGCGACGTGCTCGCGGTCGCGGCAGGCGGCACGCTCGTCCGTCGGTCACTCTGGCACCAGCTGGGCGGATTCGATCCGGCACTCCGCACGGGTGACGACGCGCTCGATCTCGGGATCCGTGGCCGGCTCGCCGGACAACGTGTGCAGCTCGTCCCGACGGCGAAGGTCCGCTCCCGCGGCGGCCCCGCGCGGAGCCCCGCCCGACGTGCGCGGTTCGCCAGGCAGGATCAGTTGCACCGGCGCCTCGTGTACTCCTTTCCACTCCTGCTGCCGCTCCACTGGCTGTCGCTGCTGCCGCTCGCAGTGCTTCGGGCAGCAGGCCAGATCCTCCGCAAGCAGCCGGGCCTCGCACCTGCCGAGCTGATCGCCGCGTTCGTGACCGCGTTCACCTGCTTCGTGCCGGTCGCGAGAGGACGCCGACACCTGCGACGGGCGCGGACGACCGGATGGAGCACGATCGCGCCACTGCGCGTCCCGTGGTCCGACGTGCGGTTCCGCAGATCGCTGCTCCGCGAGAACGGCAGGCCGCTGCACCGACGCGTCCCGATCGCGTTCCTGTCGGGCGGCGGCTTCGTCACCGTGCTGGCGGTGCTCGGCATCTCCGTCATCCTCAACTATCCGCTGCTCGGCGCCGGCGCGCTGTCGGGCGGTGCGCTCGCGCCGCTCGGGGACCTGCACTCGCTGTGGAAGGCCGTCGCTTGGGGGTGGCATCCGATCGAAGCCGGGTTCGTCGGGCCCGCCGACCCGTTCGTCGCGGTGCTGGCCGTGCTCGGGTCGATCACGTTCTGGAGCCCGTCGACCGCGATCGTGTGGCTGTGGATCCTCGCGCTGCCGATCGCCGCGCTCGGCGGCTGGTTCGCGGCGGCGCAGTTCACGCTGCGGCCGTGGCTGCGCACGACCGGTGCGCTCGTCTGGGCGGCCGCGCCGACCCTGCTCGCCGCGCTCGACTCCGGCCGCATCGGCGCGGTCGTGGTCCATCTCGTCGCCCCGTTCGCGCTCCTCGCCGCATTCCGTATGCGCCGGTCGTGGACCGCCGCGGCAGCGCTCGCCCTGCTCGGCGCGGTCGTGGCCGCGGGCGCGCCCAGCCTGCTGCCTGCACTCGCCTTCGGCTGGGTCGTCGTGCTCATCGCCGCGGTCGTTCGCCCCGACCCCTCGCGCGGGCTCGCTCGCATCGTCGTCCTGCCGCTGCCCACGGCCGTCCTGTTCGGGCCGCTCGTCGCCGTACAGGCGGCGCGGGGTGATCTGCTCGGCATCCTCGCCGACCCCGGCATCGTCCAGGGCACGCCGACGCCGGCACTCGCGGGCTTCCCCGAAGGTGTCGCCCGCCTGATGCAACTCGGTGCCGGTTGGCCATCCTGGCTCGACGGCTCGTGGCGGGCCGTCACCGCGCCCGTCGGTCTCGGCTCCACCGGCTCGGTACTGCTCGCCCTCGCACTCTCGCTGCCCGTGCTCGTACTCGCGGTCGCCGGGCTCGCGGCCCCGCGGCGCAGCATGCCGATCCGCGTCGGGTTCGCCGGCGCCATCGGCTTTGTCGCCGCCGTGATCGCGACCCGGTTGCAGATCGGCGCGGACGGCATGGTGCCCGTCACCGCGTGGCCGGGCGCAGGCCTGAGCATCGCCACGCTCGGCGTGCTCGAGGCCGCGATCGGCGGCCTCGACCGCACCGCCGCGGGCGGCTCGCTGCCGTTCGCCGGCCGCCTCGGCGTCGTGTTCGCCCGGATCC
This sequence comes from uncultured Actinomycetota bacterium, assembly GCA_963716965.1. Lineage (GTDB taxonomy): Bacteria > Actinomycetota > Actinomycetes > Actinomycetales > Microbacteriaceae > Amnibacterium. The sequence goes on from CAVQUZ010000005.1 coordinate 286,491, forward strand.
GGTCCGGCTCTGCCGGCGTGGTCGGGGTGCTCGCGACCCTGGCGATCGCCGTCGCCGTCGCGCCGCTGCTGCTGGCACAGCTGCTCGGCACCGCGTCGGTCGCCGCGAGCGACGGAGCCACGACCCCGGCCCTCGTCGCCGCACAGGCGCAGAGCGCGCCGGAGCTCGGCATGCTCACGCTCACGCCCCAAGCCGACGGCGGCGTGCAGGAGCACCTGACCCGCGGCGCAGGGGAACGGCTCGAACGCACGAGCACGCTGCGCACAACGGTGGGCCTCGGTTCGAGCGTCCAGCTGGATCGGCTGGCCGCCGCGCTCGTGCAGCCGTCGGGCGACGACGTGCGGACGGTCCTCGACCGGATGCAGATCGGCTACGTGCTGCTCGCGCCGGCGCCGGCGACCGCGCAGGCGGCCGCGCTGCACGCGTCCGCCGCTGCAACGCTGGGCTCCGACGAAGCCTTCACGACCGTCTCGACGACGTCGGCGGGCACGCTGTACCGGTTCGCGGCGGCGAAGGCCGACATCGGTACCCTCGCGGTCGGCCCGACACCCACGATCGGCACGACGGGCGTCGTGATCCTCATCGTCCAGGGCGTCGTCATCGGCCTCACGTTGCTGCTCGCGCTGCCGACGGGGCGACTGGCGGTACGTATGCGGCCGGAGCGCCCGCTCTCGGCGCCGGTCGCCGACGTCGCGGACACGATGAGCGCCGCGGTGCGCGGACACGAGCGGGCCGAGGCGATCATCGCCGACGCCGTCGCGGCGGGCTCGGCGGAGCCGCCGACAGGCGCCCCGCGCGAGGAGGCGCTCGCATGGCGATGAACGTCAGGGCCGCTGGTGCGCTCGTGGTGGTGGGCGCGGGTCTCGCCGTCGCGGCACTGCTGTCGCAGGTCCCCGCCTTCGGTACCGTTCCCGTCCCCGACGCGGTCCTGCCGTCCTCGGCCGGTCAGCAGCTCGTCTGTCCCGGATCCGCACTCGCGGTCGGCCAGAGCGGGTCGTCGGCGTCATCGGTGACGGCCGTCGGGAGCCCTGCGGTTCGCTCGGGCACCGACCGTGCCGCGCGTCTCACGACCAGGACGCTCGGCTCCGGCGACGTGAAGGGCGGCGGCCGGCCGGTGGCCGTCGACACCGGGACCGCCGCGGCCGACGGCGTGCTCGCGGCCTCGCAGACGCAGACGGTCGGCACCGGCGACGCGCTCGGGTTCGTCGCGTCGGCCTGCACCGTGGCGACCGGTGACAGCTGGATCGTCGGTGGTGCGACGACGACGGGCAGGACGAGCGTGCTCGTCCTCACCAACCCCACGACGGTGTCCTCGACGGTCACCCTCTCCGTGTGGACCGCTGACGGCGCGGTTCCCGCCACTGCGGGGAGCCGGGTCGTCGTGCCCGCCCGGACCAGGACCGCGGTGTCGCTCGCCGGCCTCGCGCCGAACGCCTCGGGCACGGTGGTGCACGCGGTCGCCGCCGGAGGACGCATCCAGCTGGCGCTGCAGCAGTCGACGGTCCGCGGACTCGAATCGGGCGGCATCGACATGACCGGGCCGGCGACCACACCGGCGACGACGCAGACGATCACGGGTGTGCGCACGGTCGGATCGGTCGCGGTCGCGACCGCGGCGCTCGCGGACGGCTACGCCGATCTGCAGCCCATCGTGCGGCTCTTCGCGCCCGGCACCGGATCCGTCATGGTCCGCATCCGGTCCGTCTCCACGTCCGGCGGCGCGAACGTCACCACGAAACGCATCGATCGCGGCAGGGTCGTCGACACGGTGATGCCGGCCGGCGGGGACGACACCTACACGGTGCGGGTCACCGCAGCGGTGCCGATCGTCGCGGCGGTACGGGTGTCGGTGGTCAGCAATGCGTCGGCGAACAGCGACGCGACGGGCTCGGCCACCGCGAGCGGGATCGACGGCGTCAGCGGCGAGGACGGCACGTCGGCGATTACCGGCGCCGACGGCGGGTCCGGTTCGGGTGCGACGGTCGACATCGGCGCTCGTGGCATCGATCTCGCGTGGCTTCCCGCTGAGGTCCCGCTGGGCGCCCGCGCGGCCGTCGCCGTCGCAGCGGGGCCGTCGGCGCAGCTCGCGTTCGGCAACCCGACATCGGCGCCGATCACGGTCCAGCTCGCCGGTGCGGCGAGCGGTGCGGTGACGGTGCGAGCAGGAGGGACCGCCGTGGTGCCGGTGAACAGGGGCATCGTGGCGATCACCGGGGGATCGGGCCTCGTCGCAGCCGTCGACTACTCGGGCGACGGCCAGATCGCGGGCTTCGCGGTGGCGCCGGCCGACCAGGCGGCCCGCGCCATCCGCGTGAGCCACTAGGCACCACGACCGCGCGGTTCCGCTTCAGAAGTGCCTGAACCGGTCGGGCGCGAGGTCCCATGGATCCTTGCCGAGCAGTTCGGCGACCGCGCGGACGACGCAGCTCTCCACGTACATGCGCTGATGCAGCTCGTCGTCGACGTGCAGATGCGACAGCCGTTCGATGGGAAGCCGGAAGAGCACGATGCGGCGCTCGCGCTCGTCAACGAGCCACCTGCTGAGCCCGCGCTCGCCCGCCTGCCTCGGGATACCGGCGATCTCGAACGCGACCCCGTCGAGTTCCTCGGCCCAGAGGCCGCGCAGATAATCGGCCGTCTCGGCGACCGTCGACTCGAACAGTTCGGTGCGCGTGCGGAGGACCGGCAGATGCGGACCCGTGACGGACGAGCGGAGACCGCGCCCGTGCCGGTTCCGCCTTCCGGCCCGCGATGCGGGTGACGACGGCTTGACGCGACGGGAGCGGGCCATCGCGCCAATCTACTCGGCGCGCCCCGCGGCGGCGTGCCGGCCACCGCGTACCCTGACGGAGTCATGACGAATCGGCCCTGTTCGCGCGTCACCTGCACCGGCACCGCCGTGGCGACACTGACCTACGTGTACGCCGACTCCATGGCGGTGCTCGGTCCGCTGAGCCAGATCGCCGAACCGCACAGCTACGACCTCTGCGCCGTGCACGCCGACCGGCTGTCCGTCCCACAGGGCTGGTCGGTGCTGCGCATCTCGCAGCCGCCCGAGGACGTCGCGCCGGCCGAGCCCAGCCGAGGCACGCTCTTCGGGCTCTGACGGGCCGGCGGCGCACACTCGGCCCACATTCTGCGCGGTGCGGCAGGATGGTCGGATGACGCTCACCACCCCCGTCGCGAAGCTCGAACACCACGTCGCCGATCTGTCTCTCGCCGAGGCCGGCCGCCATCAGATCCGTCTCGCCGAGCACGAGATGCCAGGACTCATGGCGCTGCGCGAGCAGTACGCCGGACAGGCGCCGCTCGCGGGCGCCCGGATCGCCGGATCCCTGCACATGACCGTGCAGACCGCCGTGCTCATCGAGACGCTCGTCGCGCTCGGCGCCCAGGTCCGGTGGGCGAGCTGCAACATCTACTCGACCCAGGACGACGCCGCGGCGGCCATCGTGGTGGGGCCCATGGGCACGCCCGACGCGCCGGCCGGTGTGCCGGTGTTCGCATGGAAGGGCGAGTCGATCGCCGACTACTGGGCCTGCACGGACCGCATCTTCGACTGGTCCGACGAAGCGGCCGCCGCGGGCGCCGACTTCACCGGGCCGACCATGATCCTCGACGACGGCGGCGACGCGACACTGCTCGTGCACACCGGCGTGCGGTTCGAACTCGACGGCGGTGTGCCGGAGCCGACCGCGACCGACGGACCCGACTGGCACGAGATCCTCGACCTCCTGCGCCGCGACCAGGCCACCGATCCGCAGCGCTGGCGGCGGATCGCCGACGGGATCCTCGGCGTCAGCGAGGAGACCACGACCGGCGTCCACCGACTCTACGAGCTCGAAGCCGACGGCACGCTGCTCTTCCCCGCCCTGAACGTGAACGACTCCGTCACGAAGAGCAAGTTCGACAACCGCTACGGCATCCGGCACTCGCTGCCTGACGGTCTGAACCGCGCGACCGACATGCTCATCGGCGGCAAGGTCGCGTTCGTATGCGGCTACGGCGACGTCGGCAAGGGTGCGGCGGACGCGCTCCGCGGCCAGGGTGCCCGCGTGATCGTGTCGGAGGTCGATCCGATCCTCGCCCTGCAGGCGGTCATGGACGGGTACCAGGTCGCACGTCTCGCCGACCTGCGCGGCGAGGCGGACATCATCATCACCGCAACGGGCAACGAGCACGTCGTGACCGTCGATGATCTGCTCGGCATGAAGCACCTCGCCGTCGTCGCCAACGTCGGCCACTTCGACACCGAGATCGATATGCACGGGCTCGAGACCCTGGCAGGAGCCGAGCGTGTCGAGATCAAGCCGCAGGTCGACGAGTGGCGGCTGCCGAACGGGCACAGCGTACTGATCCTGTCGGCCGGCCGGCTGATGAACCTCGGGAACGCCACCGGGCATCCGTCGTTCGTCATGTCGACGAGCTTCAGCAACCAGGTGCTCGCGCAGCTCGAACTGTGGCAGCGCACCGAGGCGTACCCGACCGGCGTGTACGTGCTGCCGAAGGCGCTCGACGAGCAGGTCGCCCGCCTGCACCTCGACGCGCTCGGCGTGAAGCTGACGACCCTCACCGGCGAGCAGGCCGACTACCTCGGCGTTCCGGTCGAGGGCCCGTACAAGCGGGACACCTACCGCTACTGACTCCGTCGAGCCCTGAGTGCAGCGGTCAGCGGTCGGGGAACCCGTGCGGATTCGTGTCGAGTCCCGCGAGCAGCCGCTCGGAGCGCTGCTGGCCGAGCACGAGTGCGGCGAACTCCCGGTCGCGCCGGATCGCGGCGATCGCGGCGAGCAGCAACTCCGGCTCGGTCGTCGGCATGGGCGCGACGAACGGCGACGCCTCCGCGGCGAGCGATGCCGCGAGACGGGCGCGGCTCTCGGGCGAGAGCCTGGGGGCCTGGGCGAGGAATGCGGCGATGCGCCGGGACAGCGGGTCCGGCATGCGAGCGACATCGGCGCGCGTCGACCACTCCTGCAGCGACTCGGGGATGCCGACGGCGAGCACGGGGACCTTCGCGACCCGTTCCATCTGGCTCACCGTCCCGGCGAGCAGGTCGCCGAGCCGCTTGGCCTTCGCGTTGAAGAGGCCGACGAGCGCGGCGAGCCCGCCGAACGTCGCGGTGAGCTCGAGCAGACCGACGAGCGCGCGGATGAACGCGTGCCGCAGTGAGATCGCGCCGCCGTCGTCGCGCACGATCCGCGCGCCGACGGCGAGGCGCCCGAGGGACCTGCCTCGTGTCGCGACCTCGACCACCACCGGCGCGACGACGAACGCGATCACCAACAGGATGATGGCGATCGCCGACGCGAGCGCGTCGTCGACCTGGCCGCCCGCGAACGCACCGCTCAGATACGCGAACAGCCAGTAGAGGCCGCCGAAGAACAGCCACTGCGCGACCTGGTCGATCGCCGCGCCCGCCGCTGACAGGATGAAGCCGGTGGGGCGCACGTCGAGGGCGACCGCCTCACCCGTGACGATGCCGAGGTCGTCCGCCCGCAGGTCGCTCATGCACGTCCTTCCGTGAACTCGCTCGCGCCGTGCCGCGACGCCGCGGCTCCCACCATACGATCGCGGTCATGGACCTCGACGCGCTCCGCGCCGCGCGCGAAGCGGAATGGCAGCGGCTGGACGCCCTGGCGAGACGACGTCGCCTCGACGGGGCGGACGCGGACGCCCTCATCGCCGGGTATCAGGACGCAGCGGCCGACCTCTCCGCCATCACCACGAGCGCCGGATCGTCGCTGCTCGGCGACCGGCTCGCGGTGACCCTCGCCCGGTCCAGGATGCGGTTCACCGGCACCGGGGCGAACCTGCTCAGCCGGCTGCCGCGCTTCTTCGTGCTGCAGCTGCCCGCGGCGCTCTTCCGGCTGCGGTGGTGGACGCTGGGCGCCGCGGCCTCGACCGCCGTGATCGCGGTCGTCTACGGCTTCTGGGCGGCGAACAACCCGCACGTGCTCGCGGTCATCGGCCAGAACACGGACCTGAAGCAGCTGGTGAACCACGACTTCGTCGACTACTACTCGGCGAATCCGGCGGCGAGCTTCACGGGGCAGGTCTGGACCCACAACGCACTCATCGCCGCGAGCTGCGTCGCATTCGGCATCACGGGCGTGTGGCCGGTCTCGATCCTGCTGCAGAACGCGCAGAACGTCGGCATCACCGGTGGCGTGATGATCGCCTACGGCCACGCCGGGGACTTCTTCCTCTATATAGCGCCGCACGGCATGCTGGAGCTCACGAGCGTGTTCGTCGCGGGAGCGGCGGGCATGCGCATCTTCTGGTCGTGGATCGCGCCGGGCCATCGCACGCGGGCGCAGGCGCTCGCCGAGGACGGCCGCGCGCTCTTCACGGTCGCCATCGGGCTCGCGCTGTCGCTCCTGGTCTCCGGCATCCTGGAGGGCTTCGTCACCCCGTCGCCGCTGCCGTGGCCCGTGAAGATCGGCATCGGTGCGCTCGCGCTCGCCGCGTTCCTCAGCTACATGCTCGTCGTCGGCCGCCGCGCCGTCAGGGCGGGCGAGACCGGCGACGTCGACGACTTCACCAGGGGCGGCCGGCGGATCGTCGCCGGCTAGCCCAACCAGCCACACCGAATCACGGAGATCCGGTTCGAGCGCCCCCCGGATCGGCATGAGCCGGGCTCCCGCGACCGGATCTCCGTGATCCGGTGTGCTGGAGGGCGGGTCAGAGGCGGCCGGCCGCCTTCAGGGCCAAGTAGCGGTCCGCGAGTGCGGGCGGGAGCTCCTGCGGGGGAGCCGTGACCACGTCCGCGCCCGTGCGGCGGATCGCCGCGGCCAGCCTGGCCGTGTCGAGCCTCGTCCGTTCGGCGGCCGCTGCGAGGTACACGCCCTCGACGTCGGTGCGGTCGTCACTGAACCGCTCGATGGCGGGGTCGGTCACGGACGCCACGACCACGATGTGCCGCTGCGTGAGCTGCGGGAGCATGCCCACCAGACCGCGAGCCGAACCGGCTCCTTCGATCGAGGTGAGCAGCACGACGAGCGCGCGCTGGGACGTGAGCGCCCGCACCTGAGCCGGCACACCCGCCCAGTCGGTCTCGAGCAGCTCCGGTTCGATGGGTGCCATCGCCTCGACCATCCGGTTCAGCACCTGCGCGGGCGACGCGTTGTGCACGCGGCCCCGCACACGCCGGTCCCAGACCAGGAGATCGGTGCGATCGCCGGCCCTCGTCGCGAGCGCCGTGAGCAGCAGCGACGCCTCGAATCCGGTGTCGAGCCGTGGTTCGTCGTCGACACGTGCCGCGGACGTGCGACCCGAGTCGACGAGCACCACGACGCGGCGGTCCCGTTCCGGGCGCCACGTGCGGACCATCAGCCGCGGACCCGCGCCCGGCAGTTCGCCGGCCCTCGCCGTCGCCCGCCAGTCGATCGACCGCACGTCGTCGCCGCGCACGTACTCGCGGATCGAATCGAACTCCGTGCCCTGGCCGCGGACCTGCAGCTGCGTGCGCCCGTCGAGCTCTCGGAGACGGATTAGGCGGGACGGCAGATGCCGCCGGGAGTGGAACGGCGGCAGTACCGACACGGCGCCGTGCGCCTCGAGGCTCGCCTGCCGGCCCGCGAGGCCGAGCGGACCGATCGAGCGGATCGTGACCCGGTCTGCGCGGCGCTCGCCGCGCCGCGACGGCACGAGCCGGGCGTCGAACACCCGCCGTTCGCCGGACGGCAGGTCGAGCGGCCATCTCGTCGGCGCGGCGCCGGCCGATGGCTGCCACGCGTCGCGGAGCACGCCGCGGATCCGTTTCGGACCGCGGTTGGTGACGAACAGCCGTGCGGTCACCGGCTCACCGAGCCGGACCGAGCGCGGCAGTTCGCGGGTCAGGACGACCGGACGGGGCGAGGCGGCGACGGCGAGATCGAGCACGACCAGCAGGCCGACGAGCACGATCCACCCGAGCGCGATCGGCCAGGCGAGCGGTGGCACGAGCGCGCCGCCCGCGATCACGAGCACCCCGCCGAGCACGAGCAGCAGCGGGACCCTGCCGGTCAGGCTCATCGGCCGGCCGCGGTCACAGTGGCACCTGCACCGTCGCGATGATGCTGCGCAGCACCGCGTCGACGGAGACGCCCTCGAGCTCCGCCTCCGGCCGCAGCCGGATGCGATGGCGGAGCACCGGCAGCGCCATGGTCTGCAGGTGGTCGGGCGTGACGGCGGTGTCGCCGCGCAGCCAGGCCCACGCCTTCGCCGCCGCGAGCAGCGCTGCGGCGCCGCGCGGCGACACCCCGAGCTGCACGGAGGGGGCTGACCGAGTGCCGCGCACGAGATCGACCGCGTACCCCAGCACATCCGCGCTCGTCGTCACCGTGCGCACCGCGAGGCGCGCCGCCACGAGGTCGTCGGCCGTGAGCACCGGGCGCACACCTGCCGCCGCGAGATCGCGGGGGTCGAACCCGGCCGCGTGCCGGTGCAGCACCTCGATCTCCTCGTCCCTCGGCGGCAGATCGAGCACGAGCTTGAGCAGGAACCGGTCGAGCTGCGCCTCTGGCAGTGTGTAGGTGCCCTCGTACTCGACGGGGTTCTGCGTCGCCGCGACCAGGAACGGGTCGGGCAGTGGCCGCGAGACGCCGTCGACCGTGACCTGCCGCTCCTCCATCGCCTCGAGCAGCGACGACTGCGTCTTCGGCGGCGTGCGGTTGATCTCGTCCGCGAGCAGCAGGTTGGTGAAGACCGGACCGGCGCGGAACTCGAACCGGCCCGACGCCGCTTCGAACACGGTCGACCCGGTGACGTCGCCCGGCATCAGGTCGGGGGTGAACTGCACGCGCTTCGTCTCGAGGGAGAGGGATGCGGACAACGCGCGGACCAGCAGCGTCTTGGCGACGCCGGGGACGCCTTCGAGCAGCACGTGGCCTCGTGCGAGCAGCGCGATGATCAGGCCGGTGACCGCCGCGTCCTGCCCGACCACGGCCTTGCCCACCTCGGTCCGCACGGCGGCGAGCCTCGCGCGCAGGTCGTCGTCGTTCGTCATGGTGTCCCTTCGTGGCCGGCGCGCACCGCACGCTCGAGTCTGGTCAGTTCGTCGGACAGCGCCAGCAGCGCGCGTTCGGATGCGGGTTCGTCGGTGAGCAGCGCCGCGCGCACCCGCGCCACCGACCAGCCCGACGCGCCGGCCGATGCGGCGATCACCTCGTCGACGGACGCGAGCCGCGAGAGCCCCAAGCGCGGCGCCAGCCGGTCGAGCGTGCCCATTCTGATCGCGTCCGCCGCCCGCAGCGCGGCGCCTGACCGCCGGTACAGCCGTGCCCGGCCCTCGACGGTCTCGCGGGAGCGCACGACGACGGGTAGCCGCTCGACGACGAGCGGGCCGAGCCGGCGGCCGCGCCAGACGCCTGCGGCGACGAACGCGACGAGCAGCATGATGAGGAACGGCGTGACCCAGGTCGGCGTCAACGTCGCGAGGGTCGGCGTCGCACCCGCGCCGGTCAGGCTGGGCCGCAGCCAGACGAGCCGCCCGCGCTCGCCGAGCACCCCGAGCGCGACGGCCGCGTTGCCCGACGTCGCGATGTGCTCGTTGTCGAACGGCACGCTGCTCGCCAGCACGGCGACCGTCGTCCCGGCCCGGGTCACCTGGACGAGCTGCGCGCGGCCCGAACCGTCGGCGAAGCATCGGGTGCCGGCGCCCGTGATCGAACTTCCGGCTCCGGCGAGCGACATCGTGCCTGCGCGCCGTGCGGCGGGCAGCGCGCATCCCGCCACAGCGCTCGAGGCCTTCGGCTCGCCGCCCAGGTGCAGCCCGCTCGAGATCGCGGACAGCGTCGTGAACGACGGGTTGACGACCACGACGCGGCTCGTGGAGGCGAGCAGTCGCCGCACCTGGGGGGTGTCGATCAGCGTGTCCTGGTCGTCGATCACGAGGGTGGCGCCCGACGCCTCGCTCCGCGCCTCGGCGGCGGTCGCAACGACCCGCACGGCGACGCCCTGCTGGCCGAGCACCTGCACGAGGGCGCGCGCTCCCGTTGGCGCCGCATTGTCGGGGCCGAAGGTGGTGGTGTCGGTGCCGAGGCCCCGCCCGACCAGCACGATGAGTGCGAGCACGACGACGACACCGGCGATGAGCAGCCAGAAGCGCGCCCGCCTGACCGATTGGCGCACGGTCGGCGTGATGGCGGTGGCGGTGCCGGCCGAGGTGGTGGTCACGCCGGCGACTCCACCGTGAGTTGCACCTGCTGCATCCGCCCGTCGAGCGCCTCGATGCCGGCGGCCTGGCCCGCGGTGCCGGCGCGCCCCGCGTAGCGCACCTGGTCGAAGACGTCCGCCGCCGCGAACAGCGCACCGCGCTCCGCCGGGGCCGCGCGAGTGGCGGCCTCGGCGAACCCTGCCGCCGTCGTGCCGGGGAAGATCGCGACGACCGTGCGTTCCTCGAGGCCCCTGGCGGTCGCCCTGAACCACTCGAGCACGGCGAGCGAGTGATCGCCCGCCGCGGTCGCGGCGCGAGCGGCTGCTCGGATCGCGTCTGCGCTCCGCCGGTCGTCGTCCCCGAAGAGTCCGGCCCCGACCGCACTCCGCCGGTTCAGGCGTGGCACCCCGAACAGCAGGATCGCCGCGACGACGAGACCGACGATCACCACGATCGCGAGCAACGTGAGCAGCCGCGGTGTCACCGCATCCGACTTCGCGCTGAAGAGGCTCTCGATCCACTGCAGGACCGACTGGGCGATCAGGTCGAACGCACTCGGCTTCGCCGCCTGGTACGGCTCCTTCGCGAGCTCCTGCTCGAGCCAGCCGCGCGCCTGCCCGCCCGTCGGAGCGACGGGCACGCTCGCGAGCAGCGAGCCGATCATGCCGGACATCAGTCCGCCGGGACGAACGGGTCCGCGCTCGACACGTCGCCCGACTCGACGACCGCGCGCAGCTCGATGTCGAGTCCCTCCCGACGCATCCGCATGTCGAGGTACGCCAGGGAGAAGGCGGACGCCTGCGCCACCGAGGTGATGCCGCCGACCAGCACCGACACGATGAGCGCCGGGACGGTCGCCAGCAGCAGACCGAGTAGGTACGTGGAGGGGTCGTCGGGGTTCGTGCCGTTGGGGAAGACGATCGCCACGATGATCGAGCCGAGCAGGGAGAACGGCAGCGAGATGACCTGCGCGGCCGCCGAGCAGATCACGAGCACGAGGGCGACGAGGCCGAACGTGCGCCAGAACCCGCCCTTCACGAGCCGCCAGCCCCGCGCGACGGCGGCGCGCACACCCCTGTGCTCCGCGACGATCACGCTCGGCACGAAGCCGAACTGCACCCAGATCCACACGAACGCCACCAGGAGCGCGAGCAGACCGACGACGCCCAGGACCACCCCGAACACGATGCCGACGGTGCCGCCCAGCACGACGAGCAGGGTCACCACGACCGCGAGCACCGCGATGACGGCCGCCTGGACGACGCCCAGGACGAGCGAATACAGGACCAGGCGCCAGAACGAGCGCAGTGCGATGCGGCTGACCTGCCCGAACGTCGGCTTCTCGCCGAGCGCCCCGCGGGTCACGATCGTGACGATGATCCCTTGCAGGAGTGCGGTGCCGGCCAGCGATACCGCGATGGCGACGATGCCGACCAGTACGGCCTCGGCGACCGTGCCCGCGATGATCGCGCCGCGATCGGAGTCGCTCGCGCCCGTGATGCGGGCGAGTCCCGGAACGCCGACGAGCCCGACGCCGCCGTAGGTGACGAGGACCTGCACCGCGGCGATGATCGCCGCCCAGCCGACGGCGGGGCCGGGGCTCCAGCGGATGACCTGGAACGAAGCGCCGAGCAGGCGGCCGAAGGTGAGCGGATGCAGTGGGATGAGGCCCGGCTTCGGCGGCGGAAGATACGTTTGCGGCCCCGGCTGCGGAGGAGGCGGCGTCGGCGCCATCTCCCCGTACTGACCGGGTCGTGGACCCGAGCCGGGTGCGTTCCAGTCCCGCTGCGGCGCGCTCCACTCACGGTTCGGGTCGCTCACCGCGCCACTCTTGCACATGGTCTGCACAGGCCGCCCGATCCCCGCCGTGCCGTGGATTACGCTGACCAGACGAATCGCGGGCACGGCGTACCGCGTGCGTCGGGAGCAGGGACATGACGGAGCGCATCCTCGTGGTCGATGACGACACGGCGCTGGCCGAGATGATCGGCATCGTCCTGGCCACCGAGGGGTTCGAGACCTCGTTCTGCGCCGACGGGGCGAGCGCCGTCGACGCGTTCGCGCGCACGAAGCCCGACCTGGTGCTCCTCGACCTGATGCTGCCCGGTCTCGACGGGGTCGCGGTCTGCCGGGCGATCCGCCGGACGAGCGGCACCCCGATCATCATGCTGACGGCGAAGTCGGACACGAGCGACGTCGTGACCGGGCTCGAGTCGGGCGCCGACGACTACATCGTGAAGCCGTTCGACCCGAGCGAGCTCGTCGCGCGGATCCGCACCCGCCTGAGGCCGAGGCCGGGCGCGGACACCCGCCAGATGCTGCGGATCGGGGACGTGACGGTCGATGCGGCCGGCCACGAGGTCACGCGCTCGGGGGAGCGGATCGCACTGACCCCGCTCGAATTCGACCTGCTGCACACCCTCGCGGCGAAGCCGCACCAGGTCTTCACCCGCGAGATGCTGCTCGAGCAGGTCTGGGGCTACCACTACAAGGCGGACACGCGGTTGGTCAACGTGCACGTGCAGCGGCTGCGCGCCAAGGTCGAGGTGGACCCCGAGAATCCGCGCATCGTCACGACGGTCCGTGGCGTCGGGTACCGCGCGGGCGCCTCCGTCTGACGGGCATGACCCAGGAGCGCACCGACGTACCGCGGATACCGGCCGGTCTCCGCGCGTTGCAGGTGCGCCGTGCGACGGCCGCGCCCTTCGTCGGCGTCTTCCGCATGTGGCAGCGGTCGCTGCTGCTGCGGACCGTCGCGATCGCCGTGCTGCTGTCGTCGATCGCGTTCGTGATCGTCGGCATGATCATCACCCACGTGATCGCGCAGGGCATCTTCGCGGACCGCCTGCACCAGGTGCTCACCTCGTCGGACCAGGCGACGTCGGTGGCGCAGGGGGTTTTCAACCAGGCGACCTCGAACGATCCGTACGCGCTGGGCACGCTGCAGATCAATGCGATCAACTCGGCGAAGCTCGTGGCGACAGGGTCGAGCGGCTATCTGATGGACAGGGCGCCGTCGAACGGCGACAGCCTGGTCCAGCTGCAGGACTCGCGCTCGAGCGAGCTCGTCGACGTGCTGGTCAGGCCGGAGCTGCGCGGCGTCGTCGGCAAGCCGGGCGCCGGTCAGCACTGGCAGTCGGTCGGTATCCCCATCGGCGACGGCACGGTGCATCCGGGCATCGTCGTCGGGTCGAACATCACCGTGCCCTATGCGGGCCAGTACGAGTTGTACCTGGTCTACGACATCGAGGACGTGCAGTCGACGCTCGACTTCGTGCAGCAGGCGCTGGTGCTGGGCGGAATCGCGCTCGTGCTGCTCGTCGGTGGTGTCACCGTCTTCGTGGTCCGGCTCGTGCTCGTGCCGATCCGGCTCGCGGCCGAGGTGAGCGAGGAACTCTCGGCCGGCAGGCTCGAGCGCCGGATCCCTGAGCGCGGCGCCGACGTGGTCGCGACGCTCGCCCGCTCCTTCAATCGCATGGCGGACAGCCTGCAACGGCAGATCACCCAGCTCGCGAACCTCTCCCGCGTGCAGCAGCGGTTCGTCTCCGACGTCTCGCACGAGCTTCGCACGCCGCTCACGACCATCCGGCTCGCCTCGGACGTGCTCTACACGGACCGGGCCACGTTCGAACCGAAGGACCGCCGCAGCGCCGAGCTGCTGCGCACACAGGTCGAGCGCTTCGAGGCGTTGCTCGCCGACCTGCTCGAGATCAGCCGGATGGATGCACAGGCGGCGGACGTCGCGGGGGAGCCGACCAGCCTCGTGCAGCTCGCGCGCGAGCAGATCGACGCGCTCGGCGGTCTCGCCGCCGAGATGGAGACCGAGATCCGGCTCGTCGCACCGGGTGGCCACGTCGAGATCGAGGTGGACGCGCGGCGCATCACGCGCATCGTGCGCAACCTGCTCGCGAACGCGATCGAGCACGGCGAGGGCAGGCCGATCGTGGTCACCGTCGACAGCAGCCAGAGCGCCGTCGCGCTCGGCGTCCGTGATCACGGCATCGGCATGCGGCCGGCCGATGCCGCGCGCGTCTTCGACCGGTTCTGGCGCGCCGATCCGTCGAGGCAGCGAAGGATCGGGGGTACCGGCCTCGGTCTCTCGATCAGCATGGAGGATGCGCAACTCCACGGCGGCACCCTCGAGGTGTGGAGTGAATCGGGCGACGGCACGAACTTCGTACTGACGCTGCCGCGCGACGCCGGGGCGCCGATGGGACCGTCACCGGTGCAGCTGCGACCCACCGACATCGTGGTCGACGACGAGGGCGCGACCGGGCGGTCGAAGGGCCGGCCGCGCCGATGGCGGGCGGTGGCGCGCCGATGAGGCCGTCCGGCCGGCGCGCGCTCGCCGCCGCACTGCTCGTGTGCGCCGCCCTCGTCGTCGCGGGGTGCGCACAGATCCCGACGGGCGGCGCCGTCGGCGCGGGGTCCGGCAGCGGCAGCGGCGCTGACCGCTCCGATGTCGGGTTCGTGCCGGCGGCGCCGGCGCAGGGTGCGTCAGCGCAGGACATCGTGAACGGGTTCATCGCGGCGGCGACCGGCCAGTCGCACGACTACTCGATCGCGAGGGAGTTCCTCACTCCTCAGTTCGCGAAGACGTGGAACCCGGCGTCGAGGGTCGTGCTGCACGAAGGCGGTCTGAGCTTCAGCGGCACGGGCGACGACATCGTCGTCAAGGTCCCGGCGGTCGGCGAGGTGGACGCGAACGGCGTCCTCACGCACTTCTCGCATCCGTCGACCAAGCCGTTGTCGTTCCGGCTCGAGTCGGTCAACGGGCAGCTCCGCATCGCCCAGGCCGACAACGGGGTCGTGCTCGCACACAGCAGCTTCGGGGTGCTGTACGTGCCGCGCGCGATCAGCTTCTTCGATCCCGCCTTCCGGCAGACGGTCCCCGATGTGCGGTGGTTCCCGACCGGCGGCGGCCAGACTCCCGAGCAGGCCGCGACCACGATCGTGCGGACGCTGCTGCGCGGGCCGTCCGACCCGCTCGCCGATCCGGTCACCGCGACCGCCTTCCCCGTCGGGACGTCGCTGCTCGGGCACGTGACGATCTCGGGCGGCACGGCGTCCGTCGATCTGCACGTGGCCGGTTCCGTCGACGACCGCGCGGTCGGCCGGATGCGCGCACAGCTGCTGGCATCGCTGCGATCGGGGCAATCGATCAACAGCGTCGTGGTCGCGACCGACGGTGCCGTCCGGGTCGGCATCCCCTTCTCCGCCACGAAGCTGCCAGCGCCCAACCCGGCGCCCCTCGTGCTCCGCGGCTCGGCCTTCGGGTATCTGCAGGGCGATACGGTGACGAAGATCGGCGTGCTCGGCACCCGCATCGTGCAGACCAGACCGGTGGCGGTGACCGCGTCCGTGTCGCAGCAGGTCGCGGCGGTGCTCACCCGCACCGGCCTGGTCGACCTCGTCACGGCGAAGGCCGCCCCCGTCACGGTCGACCGGCGCTCCGGCCTGATCGCCCCGACGCTCGACCCCTCGGGCTGGGTCTACTCCGTGCCGAGGGATGCCCCGACCGCGATCATCGCCACCGATGCGCACGGCGCGGTCAGCCGACTGCAGGCCGTGCTGCCGGGTGCCGTCTCGATCGAGGCGATCGAGGTGTCCCGTGACGGCACCAGGATCCTGGCGCTCGTCACCACACCGAGCGGGCCGCGCGTCGAGGTCGCCGGAATCGTCCGCGCAGCGAACGGCACCCCCATGGCGCTGTCGGCGAAGACCATCGCGATCGACGGCCCCGACGGCACGGCGATCGACGCTACCTGGGTCGACTCCGGCAGCATCGCGCTCCTCACCGAGTCGCAGGGCGTCGACTCGGTGAGCGTCTCGCAGGTGGGCGGCGACGACCCGACTCCGAACGGCAGATTGAACGGGGCGATCGCGATCGTCGGCGCCACCGGCCGGTCGGATCTCACCGCTCTGGTCTCGAGTCAGCAGGGCGCTCCCGTGCTGGCGACACCCGTGCAGGGAACCGCGTGGATCCCCGGTACCGCCACGGCCGACGTCCTGGCCGTGCAGCGCTGAGGCCGCCCGGCTCGCGCCACTCCTCCCCAGCCCGACCTCGGTCCACGGCCGTCCACCGATGCGCCGCACGCGCCTTCCATGCGACGGGATCCGGGCAGGATCGCCCGCATGCATCCGACCCTCTCGACCGTGACGCAGGCGGCGTACGCCTTCGTCTTTCCGAGCGAGTGCGAGGGGTGCGGGGGTGCAGGCGGGCCGATCTGCCGCACCTGCGGAGCCGCGCTGGTACCGGACGTGCGGCTCCGCACGGTGGCGGCGCTGCCTGTTGCGAGCGGCCTCCGGTACGACGGCCCGGTCCGGCATCTGCTGCTCGCGTATAAGAACGGTGGACGGACCGATCTCGGCCGGGCGCTGGCGCCGGCGCTGCGCGCCGCGGTCGAGGTCGCGGCCGGCGGTGGGACCGGGCTGCTGGTCGTGCCGATGCCCGCGACAGCACGGTCGCGCGCCCGACGCGGCTACGAGCCGGTGCGGCGGCTGTTGCACACGGCCCGTCTGCCGGTCGCACCAGCACTGCGCATCGTGGCGCATCGTGAGGAACAGGCGGCGCTCGGCCGCGACGAGCGGCTTGTGAACCTGGCAGGCACCATGGTCGCCCGAGGCGCCTGCGCAGGCGCCGACATCGTGCTCGTCGACGACGTCGTGACCACCGGTGCGACGCTCGCGGAGGCCGCACGCGCCGTCAGGGCGGCCGGCGGCACCGTCGTCGGGGCGGCGACACTGGCGGACACGCCGCTGCACCACGGACCGTGAGCCGGTCCAGGGCGGGGACACCGACGATGCCCCATCGATTCATGGGGTCGAGCCATCGCCCCGTCCGGGGCGTGCGCGTATGGTTCGGATACGGCGTCAACGACAGACCGCCACGGTGCCTCGCAGCATCATCACGAGGGGCCTTTCCGGGTGGCACGCCGCATGCGAGGAGAGGGGCCACGATGGACATCACGCTCGTCGGACGAAACGTCGGCATCACCGATCGATTCCGCGATTACGCCACGGAGAAGTCGGGACGGATCGAGCATCTCGCCGAGAAGGCGATCGCGCTGGAGATCCGCCTGTGCCGGCACCACGAGACGCACGGCACGGCCGGTGACGACCGCGTCGAGCTCACGCTCGTGGGTCCAGGTCCGGTGGTGCGTGCCGAGGCCTCGGGCTCGGACAAGTTCGTCGCGTTCGACGTCGCGCTCGACAAGCTGGTGGAACAGGTCCGAAGGGCGAAGGATCGCAAGAAACCGCACCGCGGGCACGGCAACCGGATGACGCCGCTGCGGGTCGCCGCGAGCAGTTCGTTCGCGGACGCCGCGGTCGTGCCGGCCGACGGCGACGCCATGCGCTGGGCCGAGACCGGCCCCCAGCAGCTCGCCACCGAGGACGGCGCACCGGAGGCCGAGAGCGACGAGGAGCCGTACAACCCGGTCGTGATCCGGCGCAAGCAGTTCGAAGCCGCACCGATGACCGTCGACGACGCGCTCTACCGCATGGAGCTCGTCGGCCACGACTTCTTCCTGTTCGTCGACAGCGTGACGGGCAACGCGAGCGTCGTCTACCGGCGCAAGGGCTGGGACTACGGCCTGCTGACGGTCGAGACGGCACCGGCGACGGCCACGGACGAACGGGAGCCGGCGCTGTCGACGACATGAGCGTCCCGCCGCGTCAGCGATCACGGCTTGGTAACGCTGGTACCGTGATGCGCTGTCGTAGGGAGTCGTAAATGGCATCTGTGCTCGAGCGGGCGCTCCGCGTCGGCGAAGGACGTCTGCTGCGCAAGCTGCAGCAGGCGGCCAAAGCGGTGTCGCACCTGGAAGAGGACTTCCGTCACGTCACCGACGAGGAGCTGCGGCACGAGACGGTCGAGCTCCGCGAGCGCTACGCGAACGGCGAGAGCCTCGACGACCTGCTGCCCGAGGCGTTCGCCGCCGTGCGCGAGGCGGCGAGCCGCACGATCGGTATGCGCCCGTTCGACGTGCAGGTCATGGGAGGGGTGGCGTTGCATCTCGGCAACATCGCCGAGATGAAGACCGGCGAGGGCAAGACCCTCGTTGCGACGCTGCCCGCGTACCTGAATGCGATCGCGTCGCGCGGCGTGCACATCGTCACCGTCAACGACTTCCTGGCGTCGTACCAGAGCGAGCTGATGGGCCGCGTGTTCCGCGCGCTCGGCATGACCACCGGTGTCATCGTCGCGGGTCAGAGCCCCGAGGAGCGGCGCGAGCAGTACCAGGCCGACATCACCTACGGCACGAACAACGAGTTCGGCTTCGACTACCTGCGCGACAACATGGCGTGGCAGCCGAGCGATCTGGTCCAGCGCGGCCACTACTTCGCCATCGTCGACGAGGTCGATTCGATCCTCATCGACGAGGCCCGGACGCCGCTCATCATCTCCGGCGCCGCGTCCGGCGAGGCGAACCGCTGGTTCAGCGAGTTCGCGACCCTCGCCAAGCGGCTGCAGCCCGAGGTCGACTTCGAGGTCGACGAGAAGAAGCGCACCGTCGGCGTGCTCGAGCCCGGCATCGAGAAGGTCGAGGACTACCTCGGCATCGACAACCTCTACGAGTCGGTCAACACGCCCCTCATCTCGTTCCTCAACAACGCGATCAAGGCGAAGGCGCTGTTCAAGCGCGACAAGGACTACGTCGTGATGAACGGCGAGGTGCTCATCGTCGACGAGCACACCGGCCGCATCCTGGTCGGCCGCAGGTACAACGAGGGCATCCACCAGGCAATCGAGGCCAAGGAGAACGTCCAGGTCAAGGCCGAGAACCAGACGTATGCCACCGTCACGCTGCAGAACTACTTCCGCCTCTACAAGAAGCTCTCCGGCATGACGGGCACGGCCGAGACCGAGGCGTCCGAGTTCATGTCGACCTACAAGCTCGGCGTGGTCGCGATTCCGACGAACAAGCCGATGCAGCGGGTCGATCAGCCCGACCTGATCTACAAGAACGAGCAGTCGAAGTTCGAGCAGGTCGTCCAGGACATCGCGAACCGGCACCAGAAGGGGCAGCCGGTCCTCGTCGGCACGACGAGTGTCGAGAAGAGCGAGTACCTGTCCAAGATGTTGGCCAGGGCGGGCGTGCGGCACGAGGTGCTGAACGCGAAGAACCACGCCCGTGAGGCGTCGATCATCGCCCAGGCCGGTCGGGTGGGGGCCGTGACGGTCGCCACCAACATGGCGGGGCGCGGCACCGACATCATGCTCGGCGGCAACGCCGAGTTCCTGGCCGTGAGCGAGATGACGGCGCAGGGCCTCTCGCCGGTCGACACCCCCGACGAGTACGAGGCGCGCTGGGACGCGGTGTACGACGCGGTCAAGGCCAAGGTCGCCGCTGAGGCGGAACGGGTGGTCGCCGTCGGCGGGCTGTACGTGCTCGGCACCGAGCGGCACGAGTCGAGGCGCATCGACAACCAGCTCCGCGGCCGATCCGGCCGGCAGGGCGACCCGGGCGAGAGCCGGTTCTACCTGTCGCTCACCGACGACCTCATGCGGCTGTTCAACGCATCCGCCGCGGAGGCCCTGATGGGGCGCGGCGGTGTGCCCGACGATCTGGCGATCGAGTCGAAGGTCGTCTCGCGAGCGATCCGGTCGGCGCAGTCGCAGGTCGAAGGCCGGAACGCCGAGATCCGCAAGAACGTCCTCAAGTACGACGACGTGCTGAACCGCCAGCGCGAGGCGATCTACTCCGACCGGCGCCACATCCTCGAGGGTGACGACATCCACGAGCGGGTGCAGGCGTTCCTCGCGACCGTCATCGACGACATCATCGCAACGCACACCGCCGAGGGGCAGAGCGACGACTGGGACCTCGACAAGCTCTGGAACGAGCTGCGCACCCTGTACCCCGTCTCCATCACGATCGACGAGGTCATGGCCGAGGCGCACACGCGCGGCCGCATCACCCGTGAGTTCATCTCCCGCGAGGTGCTGTCGGACGCCAAGCTCGCGTACGCGCGCCGCGAGGAGGAGCTCGGCTCGACCGCGATGCGTGAGCTCGAGCGCCGCGTGGTGCTGTCCGTCGTCGACCGCCGCTGGCGCGACCACCTCTACGAGATGGACTACCTGAAGGACGGCATCGGCCTGCGAGCCATGGCGCAGCGCGACCCGCTCGTCGAGTACCAGCGCGAGGGCTTCGCGCTCTTCCAGACGATGATGGGCCAGATCCGCGAGGAGTCGATCGGCTTCCTCTTCAACCTCGAGGTCGAGGTCAACCCGACCGTCGGCGCCGTCGGCGGGCAGCCGGCCGTCGCGGCGAAGGGCCTGGGCGTCACCGCGGCGCCGCCGACCGAGACGCTGCGCTTCACGGCGCCGTCAGACGACGGCGGAGTCGAAGTGCGCAACCAGCGCGGTCTCATCGAACGCGCAGCGACCGCACGAGCCCAGATCGCCGCGATGGAGGAACAGACGGCCGCGTTCGGCGAGCTGCCGGCGGCGGAGTCGGACTCGCGCCCGGTGCAACGCGGCCCGCAGCGCCCGATCCCCCGGCAGCCGGCAGGTCAGGGGCAGCCGCGCGGTGCGTTCGGGCAGACGGGCACGCCGCAGAACCGCGCGGCACGTCGCGCGGCCGGCAAGGACACGTGACCGGCCCGGCCCGACCTCGGGGTCGACTCGGCTAGAGGACGACCAGCGCCGTCGCTCGCCAGCGGGAGTCCAGTCCCTCGAGCCGCATCGCGATGGCGCGCGAACGGATCCGGCCGTTCAGGATGACGGTGGCCTCGACGACACCGTCCGCGGGCGTCGTGATGCGCACCGCGCCGATTCGGTAGTCGGGGCGGGCGACGCTGACGCGGCGCGCGGCGCGCGACCGGGACGCGAGCACGACGCGGCGCAGCAGGTGGTGGTAGACGTCCTCGGTCATCCAGCGGGCGATCTGTTCGATCTCCCTGACGCCGGCGAGGATCTCGACGACGCTTCTCGCGAGGTTCTCCACCAATGGGCCGGGATCGGGCAGATTCGCCGACGGTGTCGCCTGGCGATCGAAATAATGATCTCGGGCGCCGACACCGAATCCGGCGCGCACACGAAATGCGTCGACGGAGACGCGATAGGCGTCGTCGGGTGTCACTGCACTCACTGGGTCTCCGTTGGGTGGCGGAAGGCACGCGGCGCGTTCGGGGTAGAACGCTCGGACAGACAATCAGGAATTCGGTCGTGCGTCCAGCCCCCAATTAGCGGTTGTGGACAGAATTCGAACCGAATTCGGGGGCCAAGGTAGTTTCCCCGCATGCGCTGGGACGAGCTCTTCGCAGACCTCGAAGGTCAGCTCGAAGCCGGCCTCGGCGCTGAGGAACGCGACCGCGAGGCGGAGGAGGAGCGGCTGCGCGTCGGGCGCCTGACGATCCGTGACCGTCTCGCCGCCGTCGCCGCATCCTCGTCGCCGTCACTCGCCGTGCAGCTCGTGACGGGGGAGCCGCTCACCATCAGACCGAGGACGTTCGGCCGCGACTGGGTCGCCGGCGATCTGCCCGATCACCGGGGCGGCGCCCAGGCGATCCTGCCGATCGGCGCGATCGCGGCGCTCCTGCCGACGCCCGGGCAGGTCGTCGCGAGCGTCGTTCCCGTACCCGGCGCCGGGACGCTCACCGACCGGCTCGGACTGCACTTCGTGCTGCGCGATCTCTGCCGGCGACGTCGTCAGGTCGTCGTCGTCACCGGGCGGGGATCCTTCATCGGCACATTCGATCGGGTCGGCCGCGACCACGCGGATCTCGCGGTGCACGCGGATGGCGAATGGCGCAGATCAGGCGCCGTGCAACAGATCCGCGTGATCTCGCTCGCCGATGTCGTGCTGGTCCGCGTGCATTGATCGCTCGCTCCGGGCATCGCGCGGTGAATGCGCACTCGGAGCGCCTTCGGTCAGAGCAGCTTGTCGGTGCGCAATTCGGGCAGTATCGCGTACTCGCTCTGCTGCCAGTGGCCGCGGCGCCGCGATTCCTCGTATTTGGCCTGAATGTAGGCCTCGAGTTCGGTTCGTTCGATGCGCCAATGACCGGCGGCACCGATCTTTATCGCCGGCAGCTCGCCGGACCGCACGAGTGCATACGCCTGCGAAACGGAGACGTTCAGCACGTCCGCCGTCTCGGCGATGGTCAGGAAGCGGCCGAGCGCGTCGGTCTGCTCCCGGTCGGACATGTGGAGATCATGTCAGCGGCGCCTGCACCGCCCACCCTCTGACCCCCGTTTGTGGATAACTCGCCCCCGGCCTGCCGCCGGAGATCCCACCATGGAGGCCGTCTCAACCTCAGGGGGTACCCGTGTCCGCATTCGCGATACCAGCCGGGCGCCGGTCGTTCGACCCGCGCGTGGCGATCGGCGCGGCGCTCGTCGCCGTTTCCATTGCCGCGACGGTCGGTCTGGTGGTCGCGTCGGACTCGAGCGTCACCGTCTATGAGGCGAGGACACCGATCGTCGCCGGCCACCGTCTCACCGCCGCCGACCTCGTGCCGACGCGGGTCCGGCTCGGCGCATCGACGCACCTCTACCTCGCGGCTCCGCCGCCCGCGGGCGGCTACCTGGTGACCCGTGCCGTGTCGGCGGGTGAGATGGTGCCCATGTCGGCGCTCGGCAGTGCCGCGAGCGCGGTCACGGCGACCGTGGTCGTGGGGCTCGCGACCGATGCGGCCTCCTCGATCGACACGGGCGCGCAGGTCGACCTGTGGTCCGCGCCGAAGACGTCCGTGAGCGGCCGGTACGGCCCCCCGGTGATGCTCGTCGCGAGCGCCACCGTGGTGAAGCGGATCGAGCCGACCGGGTTCGCCGCATCCCGGGGCGACTCGCTCGAGCTGCAGGTACCGCGCGACGACGTGGCGCAGGTCCTGCAGGCCGTCGCAGACGGTGCATCGATCTCGGCGGTCGGTGTCGCGGAGCCCGCGAAATGACCAGGGTGCTGCTCTCGTTGCAGCCGCACATCGAGGACCGGCTGCTGCCGCTGCTCGCCTCGGCCGCCCACGTCGTCGTCGCCCGTCCCGCCTCGGCCGCGGATGCCGCCGTGGCGCTCGGGCGATGCGAGGCGGACCTCGTCATCGCCGCAGCGGTGCCGAGACACCTCGACGTCGCGCTCGTCCGTGCGGCCGCCGAGCACGGCGTGCCCCTCGTCGCACTCGTCGCCGACGAGCACGAGTCCGCCTACGCCGCCGAGGTGGGCGCTCCGCGCGTCGTGGAGTCGGAGGCCGGGCTCGACCACATCCTCAGCGCGTCGGTGCGTCCGACACGCGCGCAGGCGCCGGGCCCGGAGCCCGCATCCCCGCGTGGGACGGTCACGGTCGTCTGGGGTCCGGGCGGCGCGCCCGGCCGCACGACCGTCGCGATCGCCATGGCCGCGGAGCTCGCGGCGACGGGCGCCCGGGTCGCGCTCGTCGACGCGGACACCATCGGGGCAGCCGTCGCGCCGGCGCTCGGCCTGTTCGACGAGGCGCCCGGGTTCGCCGCGGCGTGCCGGCTCGCCGGCGCCGACTCCCTCACGCTGCCCGAACTCGATCGGGTCGCGCAGGTGCGGCGCGGCGCACGGGGCTCGTTCGCCGTACTGACGGGCATCGGGCGATCGGCCCGCTGGCCCGAACTGTCGGCCGATCGCGTCACCCGGGTGCTCTCGCTTGCCCGCGAGTGGGCCGATCACGTCGTGGTCGACGTCGGCTTCAATCTGGAACAGGACGAGGAGATCGTCAGCGACCTGTCGGGTCAGCTAGACGTCTGTCTTGACGAACTGCCGGCAGGCGCTCATACTTCGGCCTGTAATTGGAGAGAAATACCTGATGAAGGAAGGAATCGCTACCTACTCACGCATAAGCCAGGACCTCGAACGCGAGGGCCTCGGCGTCGCGCGGCAACAGTCGGACACCCACAAGCTCGCCCTGCAGAAGGGCTGGAGCGCGAGTGCCGACTACATCGACAACAACGTCAGCGCGTACCGGACTGTCACTCGGCCGCAGTTCGAACGCCTCCTCGCCGATCTGACGGCCGGCAAGCACGATGGCCTCATCGTCTACGACCTCGATCGGCTCGCACGCCAGCCGCGTGACCTCGAGCGCCTGATCGACATCTACGAGGCGCGACCTTCGCTGTTGTTCGCCACAGTGCAGGGTGACTTCGACTTGTCGACCACGGACGGCCGCTTCGTCGCGCGTCTCATGGTGAACGTGGCGAATAAGGCCAGTGCCGACACCAGCCGCCGCATCAAACGCAAGATCCTCGAGCATGCCGAGAGTGGCCGGCCGCACGGCTCGCCCAAACCTCCGTACGGCTACCGGCTCGACACGATGTTCCTCGACCCCGTGGAAGCCGCCGTGATGCGCCAGATGGGCACGTGGTTCACCAGCGGCTACAGCTACCGCGAGATCGCCAAACGACTCAACGAGAGTGGCAGGCTCACCCGTGCGGGACAGCCGTGGCTGGCCTCGACCATCAAGAAGCTGCTGGCCAACCATCGGTACGCCGGTATCCGGTTCGTGGACGGCAGGCGTTACAAGGGCAAGTGGGAGGTCGTCTTCGACGCCGAGGAGTGGTCCGACATCGAGCGGATGCGCGTACGGCGCCGTGAGAACCGCCGTGGGCGACCGAACAACGCGCGCTACCTGTTGACCCGTCTCGTCGTGTGCGGACGCTGTGGCGCGGACATGGGCGGCATGACGAAGCGGGACAGCGCCAAAGCATCGCCGCTCCGCCGCACGTACCAGTGCCGGACTCCGGGGTGCGGGATGTGCGTGGGTGCTGAGCCGCTCGAACACTTCATCCGCGAGGCCGTCATCTTCCGCCTCGACGGCCCGGTGATGGCCGAAGCCCTGCAGGCACACAAGGGCGACTCGGGCATAGGGGAGCTGTACGGCGAGCTGGACCGTCTGGAGCGCCGCAAGGACGAGCTTTTCGACGAGTACACCGACGGTGGTCTCGAGCGGGCTGAGTGGCTGCAGGCGAAGCGTCGGCTCCAGAACCAGATCACTGAGGTCCAGGTGCAGATCGACCGGCGCCGGCAGAAGGAGCTGCGCGTGCGGATCGAGCCGGGTCAGACGCTTCGTGACGCGTGGTCGGCGCATGAGAGCGGCTGGCGGCGTGAGCTGATCGACGTAGTGATCGCTTCCATCCGCATCGCGCCCGCGGTCAAGCGGCCGATGTACGCCACAGACGATGCGACCTTCGTGTTCGACCCGGCGCGCGTCACCGTGAAGTGGAAGGTCTGAGACATGCAAAGAGCCAAGGATTGCTCCTTGGCTCAAGCGGGTGCTCGTAATGAACCTGGCCTAGACAGAAATTGGCTCGAAAGCCGCATGCCGCCGCAGATTACTCTTTTGGCTGCCCTTCCATTACGAGCGGTTGCTAGATTATGAAACGCTTGCTGGTGCCAGTCCACAATCTAGCGTGGTGCTAGGCGGCGCGGATTTGAACCGGCGACTTACACAAGCCACTGACCTAGCGTGATGCTATTACGCGATAGTGATTACCCAACTCATGTTGGTTCTCCTCTCGTTTGTAGCGTGGTGTCCGTCAGAGGACTGGTGACGAAAGCGAACGCCTTAAAGCCTCGTGACAACGTACCGAATAGCCTTGCGATCCTTCACCTTCAGTGGAACGCCCGATTCGGCGGTAGAAGCTCGCAGCCAGATGATGAGGTCGGCACTATTCACTGGGCACTATTATACCAAAAGCATGGAAAAAGCCCAGCGGTGAGGCTGGGCTATTCCACTACTGCATGGCGATGCTCAGCGGTATGTCGAGTTCGTCGATCTTCTGGAGAGCGCCTTGGTAGGCGGACTCCCAGTCGGTGAACTCGACGTTGGCCATCACGAGCAGCTTCGTGCCCTGCTCGTTGATGGGGATGAACAGGACGAACGTGTGCTCCGAGAACATCATGTCGATGACCTTCGGGGGCGCATCCGTCCAGTTGCCGTCGATGTCGCCGGGGCCGACCAGGAGTGCGTCACCCGCGACCCAGTCCGAGAACAGGTAGTCGCGGTTGTGGTACATGAGGATGATGGTCGCGCGGCGGTTGAGCGGCTTGCGCTCGAGCTTTCCCTCCTCGGCGACGATGAGTTCCATCTCCGGTTTGTGCAGGTCGATCGCTTCGATGTACCCGCCGACCGCGTCGATGTAGTCGTCGAGGCCGTTGAGTTGGACGGTGCGTGCCGGCTGGTCGCTGTCAGCCGGGATGAGGATGCCCAGGGGCATGGTCGTTCCCTTCAGTAGTGGAAGTTGCGACGGGCTAGAAAGGCTCTAGCTCGTCGTGGCGTTCGCTACCGAGGTAGGCGTCGATGGCAGTCCGGGCCTCGCCGAAGCCGGACGCGAAGTGGGCTTGGTACC
This sequence comes from uncultured Actinomycetota bacterium, assembly GCA_963716965.1. Classification (GTDB taxonomy): domain Bacteria; phylum Actinomycetota; class Actinomycetes; order Actinomycetales; family Microbacteriaceae; genus Amnibacterium. The sequence goes on from CAVQUZ010000005.1 coordinate 312,938, forward strand.
CACGGGCGATCAGGCGCTCGAGCATGGCGTTCTGCTCCTGGACGTGTGCGTCCTTGGTCAGGGTTCCGTCCTTCAACCAGACCGTGACGTCCTCCGCCTTCAGCTCGAGCGCGAGGCCGTGGTACTTGCCGCGCGGCTCGTAGACGAACAGGTCGGGGAAGCCGCGGCCGCTGTTCATCCGCTTTAGGAGCTGCTGCTCGTATGGCTTGCGCTTGCGGCCGTCCTCGGCGTTGCTCTTGAAGATGACCGACGGGTAGCGGAGGCGCAGGTAATCGCAGACCATCACGTGTACCTCGGCCTCGCTGCCGGGTTGTGCTGATCGTGCGATTTGGGGCTGGTGGTACTTCATGGACTGGGGAATGGGCTGCCTGATGTTACGAGCGGCATAAAACGTCTGCTACGGCTTGACGCTCACCCAGAATGGAAGCCACGGGGGAGTGGGAAACTGACCGCGCCCCCTGCTGCTTACCTGCCCTTATTGTGAAGTGTTGGTATCTGTTGTCAAGGCTTTTGCCCTGGCTTCGCGGCGGGCTGCCATTTCCCGACGGCGTCCTTCCCGTACTCGCTCCCGCCCCTCGGCTGACATTGCTGGCCACCCCTTGATCACGCCGTCGCCCTTGTCGCGCGAGCCGCCCTTGCGGCCAGCCTCGCGACGTTTCTCGGGCGATACTGCAGCGAAGCCTTTGGGTGTGAGCGTTGGCGACTTGCCGCCCTTGGAGCCGATCCGTTGGTAAAAGTCAGCGCCGTGCTGAGCCTTGTTCGCTGCCGCGGCTTTGAGACCGCCTTCTCTGGTTCCTGCCATATAGCCTCCCTTTCTTAGACGGACTGCCCGTCTTCGTAATAGTTAGTTGTCTGCTCGACGACCTCGGGCCGCGCCGCTGCGCCCTGCGCCGCCATGCGCTTCCCGTACTCCTGGATCCACCGCTTGAGGGTGATCAGGCCGATCTTGAGGTTGCCGTTCGCATCGAAGTCGATGCGGTTGATGAACTGGTTGAGCCGTTCGTCCTCGCTCATGATTCGTGCCTCCTTTGGCTGTCTGCGTAGCTGGTGATGGCCGCTGCTCCGAGCGGCAGCGTCGTGCGGTCGACGACCGCTTCCTCGTCCTCCGCGACCTCGACGAGCCCTGCCCGCCGGATCTTGTCCGTGACGCTGAACACCCGCTTGATCGCTTCGTCGCTGGGACGTTCACCCCTAAGCCAGTGCTGGATGTACCCGCGTGAGTCCGCGGCGTTCATCTGCTCGTCCGCACCGATGGCGTGCATGAGCAGGTAGGCCGTGGCCTCAGCCTGGAACTCGGCGGTGCCTCGGTGCTCTTGGTAGCGGCGAGCGTCGATCGTGTGCTCATGGACGATGTGCGCGGTCTCGTGGACGAGTGTCTTCAGTGGGTACGGCGCGAGTGGGCTGATGGCGATCTCCTTGCCGACGGGTAGCCCATCGTGTTGCCGTCCATGTAGTTGAACGGCACCTCGGTGATGCCCAGCGTCTCGAGCGCCTTGCTTGGCGACCATTGCGATGGTTCATACGGGGGGAGTGGCTCACCCTCTGTGTCGTCCAGCTCGAAGATGCAGCGCACCATCTTGAAGCCACGGAGCTTGCTCACCTCGGTGCCGGCGTCGTCCCTCTCCTTGTAGAGGATCGGACGCAGGATCGACTTGGCGCGGCTGCCCTTCTTGACCTGCCGGTCCATCTCCTGCCACTTGGCGTACGTGGCAACGGGACCCGTCACTCCCTGCATGAAGAGCAGGACCTGGTTGTTGAGCGAGTACTGCCTGAACCTGCTGTAGGCGGATGACAGTTCGCCCGGCATGGTGAGCGCCTGCTCGAGCAGCTCGGCGTAGCCGGGGGTTGCTAGCTCCGGGGCGCGCTCGCGTCGTTGGCGATCACGCTCCACCGTGGTCTCCGCTGCCGAGCAGCTCCGGGTTCTCGTGGATGTTGCCGATGACTTCAACACCATTGAAGCCAGTGTGAAAACTCATATCAATCGGATCGCCTTCGTGCCAGTATTCAGCCCACTTTTTACAATAAAAACCAGAATGGAGAGACCCACCACCGTCCCAAACAAGATTCGTAAACCATTCGACAATTGCATTATCGCCTAGTATGTCACCCTCGTATATCTCCACGCCGTTCTTGTCTTTGAGGCCGGTGTACTGCTCAAGAACCGTTTCTCCAAGCGTGCGGGCTTCGTGTGCCGCGCGATCGAGGAGGACTTTGACCTCGACTGCGCCGAGTACGCCGTAGCGACCCTCCGATGGAATCCAGCCTCGGAACTTGATCTCCCGGCTCATGACGCGCCTCCGATGGCAGCGTCAATCACCCCAGCCCGCCGCTTGAAGTACTCCTCGCGTGCCAGCTCGCCGATCGGCTCGACAGCACTCGGCAGTGTCGTGACGACTTCGATCAGTTCGGGCTCGGTCATGCGGGTGACGTCACGCTCCATCACTCGTCCTCCTCAATGACCCGGATGCTCACGACATCCCTGAGGTCCTTGTGCAGATAGTCCTGCTCCACAGCCCACGTCCACGTGAGACCTGCGCGGCCGAGCCGACGGGTCAGCTCGTCTTCTTGCTCAGGCGTCGCGTCGTGCGCTTCGATGCGCCGGACGATGTCGGCCTCGGTGAGATCTGGGAACTGTCGGTCGTAGTCGTAGGCGCTCATCGCTTGACCCCGACGCCCGTCAGCGTCATGGCGATCGCAACGAGGATCGGCGGGATGCCGAGCCACGGCGAGACGAGGAACAGCAGGACGATGCCGAGGATTGCGAGGAAGATCGCGGCTCCGCTCATCGGCCGGTTCATCGCCCGTCCTCCGGCGTGTACACCTCGACCCGGTCGCGCCCGTCGATGGTCGCCCAGCGCCATGCCTGGCCGCCGAGGCGTAGTCGCCTGGTCAGCTCGTGCTCTAGGTCGTCGTAGCCAAAATCGGCACTGCGCTCCATGCGGCGCATGAGCGCCTTGTCGCTGAGGCCGGCGAAGGCTTCAGCTATCGATTTGGTTGGTTCGTTCTCCATTCATTTGGTCTCCTATATGGTTGTTGTTGTGGGCGGTGAGCCCGCTCGAGCGCTCCGTGAAGTGCTCGAGCGGAACCACCGTGAAAACCGGATACGCCGCGCGAACTAGGCGTTGATGCCCAAGCTGATTCGCATCGCTATGACGAGCTCAACATAGGCATCGTTGCTTGGGCCGGCAGCAGCCTTCATCGCCTCGAACAGGTCGTCCGCGTTCGCTGCCATGGGATCGTCTGGCATCCGAACGTCTCTCATGATCGATGCGGCGGACCACTTCTTGATGAGGCCGTCCACATTCGCGTCGAGGAGTCCCGCTTCGGCGGCAGCCGGTTGCCACCGTGCGCGCCAGTCGAACCACGTATTTACCGAGGGATCGCTCGAGCGCTCCTCGCGTGACATGTTCTCAGCCCTTTGAAGCACATCGTCGCGTTCGTCGATCAGCGCAAGCACGAGCAGATACGCAGGAAGCCTCCTGTCGAAGAGCAACTCGATCTGCTTACGACGAGCCTCCTCGGCGTAGCGACGTTCGTCGTCCGCAGTACGCGAGACTTCCCAGTCGTGGCGTTGCCGTTCCAGGCTGCGTGCGAGCCTTCCGGAAATCACCGGACTCAAGATCGCGCCGCACAAGACGCCGAGCAGCGTGCCGCCCGCTAGGACGAACGTCACCCAGAGAGGAAGCTCCATGGCGTGAGCCTAGGGACGCGCTGGGCGGTCCGCGACTGGGCGACGCTCGCAGTCGTCGCCCAGCCTGTGGACAAGTGGCTCGATCCGCAAAACCGCGTCCGGCCATCGTTTCTCGCGCCGTCAAGGCTTCTTCGCCATGAACGGTGCGCCGTGTCAACTCGCCGCCCCTGTTTTGACATTCGTACTGCTTTATTGCGCTCCATCGTTGTAAATGTGCAATTTTGCCGACCTCTGTTGGTGGAGGCGTGCAAGGTATGTTGTCCGACTCGTCACTTTTGCGACTTCCAGTCCTTAAATGCGTCTCGCATCGCCAAGTACCATCGCCCGAGGCTCGTAGCCTGCGGCCACGGACTCGTTGGGTCTGGGTCGAAGTGAAGCGCCTGCATGATCGCAGTGTGGTCGGCAAGTGCGCGAAACATCAGAGCGATCTGCTCGTCAGTCGGCAAGGTGCATGTGAAGTTCGGCAGCTCCTGCCGCATGTACTGGTAGAAGCGAGCGCGGTCAGGGAGATCTCGGCTCATGCCGTCTCCTCCTCGTCCCAACGCCATCTGCGGCACTGGCACAAGTTGTGGCCCTTCGTGAAGACGTGGAGCGATCCGCTCTCCAGTGTGATCTTGCAACGACGTCCGTCTCCCATCACTCGTCCTCATCCGCATCGCCCAAATCGGCCGGCTGGATCGTCTCCATGAAGCTCATGGCGAGCTGGGCCATGCGCTGTCGCAGGGTGAGGCGCTGAATCGGCAGGACTTCACCGTCGAAGGGTTGCCAGGGATCACGCTCCATCAGGCGTCGCCTCCTCGTGGATCAACTTTGACATCCACCTTGAACCGCCAGGACGAAGCAGCGGATTCCGCAAATGATGCTACGAGTTGGTCGGCTATGCGTGGAGCTTGAGCAATCAGTGCCCGTTTTACTTCTCGCTTTATGGTGTTCTGTTGACTCGACGCAAATTCGTCCAACGCTTCCTTAGCGGCACCACGAATAATGTTCTGTACTTTCCAGTCAAGGTAGTTTGTCGTGTTGTACGAGCTGTACTGGGACACCTTGCCTTCCTGATCGACCTTGATATTCAAAGCCTCTTTGACGATCGCGTCGAGGATGGTCGACTTCTGCCTATCGTCTCCCATGGCCGCAAGCAGCGATACGCTGATATTCTTTCTGATCATTTGTTCGACGACGTCCTTATCGACGTTCATCGAAACCATTGAGTTGTCGGCCATAAGCCTCCTTTCGTTTATACTGATGACTGATATATGCACTACGACCGTGATGATGAGATAATCGCCTACGCGCAGAGCGGGAAGTCCGCCTCCTGGATCCAAGAGCATCTGGGACTGTCGATCACGGTGCGCCAGGTGCAACGACTCATCCATGACCGGCTCGGTCCCCGCCCTACGCGGGCTGCCGTCACTCGCCCCGACCTGCTCCGTGCTGTCGTCGTCGCGGCCATGGAGGCTCGCGGACTGAACCAGCACTGGTGCTCGGTGTGCGGCGCGTACAAGGCTGTGCCTTGCTTGATCCGCAGCACGAGCTGGAACCAGACGGTCGAGAACCTCGTGTTCGTGTGCCGCGGGTGTAGCGCCGCGGGCGATGTGTAGGTGCTAGATCCCTAGCCTCGGCGAGGTCTTGCCCACATGTACGCGGCGGCAAACCACTTCGGTACCCGGATGGCTGCCCACCGTTGGTGCGGGAGACCGCTGCCGAAGGTCATGTACCACCTGTTCTCCGGGAGTAGTTCCTCGAACTCGACGAAGCGTATCCGCGATCGCCAGGCGTGACGGCTCTCCTCAAGGATCGCTGCGTCGACGCGCGTGCTACGACTCACGCTTCCTCCTCGTCCGCGTCGCCCATGCCGCAACCTCTAATAGCCGCACCAATTCATTCGCGTAGCGTTCATAAGCCGACTCCGCCGCCGACTCCGCCGACCACGCCGCCGACTCCGCCGACCCCGCCGCCGACTCCGCCGACCACGCCGCCGACCGCGCCGCCGACTCCGCCGACCCGCCGCCGACCACGCCGACTCCGCCGCCGACCACGCCGCCGACTCCGCCGACCACGCCGACTCGCCGCCGACCACGCCGCCGACCACGCCGCCGACTCCGCCGCCGACCACGCCGCCGACCACGCCGCCGACTCCGCCGCCGACTCCGCCGACTCCGCCGCCGACTCGTCCCAAACGCCAGTAGATATGGCCGCTTCCGTAACAGTTAGGACACCGCGAATACTGTCTACAACCTGAGTCTTGAGTGAGTCTTGGAGTTCTAGCGATAGCACTTGGTCGATATTTTCCTGAAGCAAGAAGGCTGTAAAGTGCCACTTGAGCGGTTCGAGGTCTACTCCAACCGGGATGGCTCGGGTGAATCGCATCGGCCACTTGCGAGCTAACGCGACAGGCAGACCCTCGAAGATTCTATCTTCCAAACGAGCGAGCCATTCTGGTATGCCGAGCTGCTTCTCATAGGCCGCGTGGTCACTGGGATCGAGAGTAATTCCCTTGATACGATTGATGGAGTCAATCGAGCAGCCGACGGCGCATCCTCTGAAGTTGTCGCCGGAGCCCTCTCCGTACGTTCCCTGGATAAATTGATCTGCGTCTTCGTGTTTTTTGATCTCAGTAAGAAGTGCTGACTTTCTGATTCCTTGTTTGAATGTGAGCATACGTCTCCTTTCGCTTATAGTGATTTCCCTATGTCTTATGACCTAGAAGAGGTCATCGCCCTCGCATGGCTCCCAGCGGTCGCGGTCGGTCATAGCGCCTCGACCTTGTGGCGAAGCTCGCTGCGCAGGGCATCACGTGTGTCCGATTCAATGATCTGGCTCGCGGTCCTGTCGGCTGGCAGGGGGTCAAGGACGTCGTTCGGACCGATCAACTCGAGTACAAGGCGCTTCAAGCGGTTCTTTGTCGCATGAGCATGCGGCACTCGTCCGCTCGCGCGTCGCGTGCTATCCCTGTAACCCTCGAGATAGAGCGCCTCAAGGATCTCGTCGAGCTTGCTCACACCCGGCTCCTGAACCACCTCACGGCGTTCGTGACCAGCCCGGCTCCGAGCATGACGACCATCAGCAGCAGCACGGCGACCGCCACCGCGTCGGCCACGGTCAGCACGCCGGCTGCGGTGGCGGTCACTTGATGACTCCGAAGAGCAGGAGCGCCAGCACGACGACGAGCGCTAGCTCGATGAAGCTGAGGACCATGCTTACGCGGCCGGTGGCCTTGTAGTGGCGCAGGTCGGCGCGGAGTTCGCGGTTACGGTCGAGCACCTCGCCCAGCAGTTTTTCCGTGTACTGGTGGTTCGTCCGGGTTAGCGTCCGCTTGGACGCGGGGACAGTGAGTCCGCCTCCGGCCAGCGGGTTCGCCCCACAGGCGGCCTTCCAAGTGGTGGTGCCGTCCTTGAGGAGCGAGGCGTCAGTCTTAGTGACGGATACCCCTCGCTTCGCCTGCGCCGCGGCCTTCCTCGCCACGAAGTCGTCCCAGGTCCTCGCCCGGAGGATGTCGTTGAGCGTGCTCTGGCCGATCTGCCACATCTGGGCGTTCCGAGCGGCGTTGTAGTTGCCGGCCTTCTTCCAGAACGCGACGTCCTTACGGATTGCGAAGAACCGCTGTCGTGTGATCGCTGGGGCTCGCTTACGCGCCATGCCCTTCGTCGTTAGATTGCTCATTCACGTGGTCTCCTGGGCGATGCCCGTTACTTGGTGTGCGGTGAGCGCGTACAGCAGCTCCTTCATCTCGCGCGTGTAGCTCAGATCGCAGTACGCGCAAATGGTCTTGCCCTCGCGAGCGTGGCGGACGAGGCAGAACTGGCAGCTCATGCCACGGCCTCGTCGAGCTTCTCGACCTTCGTCTGCATGGCGTCGATCAGGGTGTCCGCGTCAGCAGCGGTCTTGACCGCGCCGATCGCCTTCCTGGTGTTGTCCGGCGTCATCTTGAGCCGCTTGGCGAGATCGGTGATCGCGTCGAGCTGCTCGTCTGACGGCCCGCTCTTCTTGTGAGCAGGAGCCTTCGCCTTCGTCGCGGGAGCTTGCGTCGCCACGGCCTTGCCGTCGTCGTCCTCTTCGGTCGCGATGCCGAGCGCGGCGCCAAGCGTGTAGCGCTTGTAGTAGGTGATCAGGGAGCCCGCGTCCTGCGGTTTCTTGCCCTCGAGCGGCAGCTCGAGCGAACTGGTGATGCGCTGGCCGCTGGTGTGCCACACGGTGGTGTCGATCCAGTGTCTGTCGTCTCGGGTCTGCAGGAATTGCGTCACCGCGAGTTCTGCCTCGGTGAGTGGCTTCCGGATCGCGTCCCAAATGGCGCCAAGGTCGGCGTAGGTGTAGGCGTACGACCCGGTACCGGCCTCTTGCGTCTTCTCGACGTTGGAGATCGAGCCCTGGAACTTGACCAGCGCTGCGGCCAGCTTGGCTAGATCGAGTTCTACGCCGTCCGCCATGTCAGTGCCCTGCGGAGTGCCCGCCCTGCTTTGTATGACCGTGAGCGCTGCGGCTCCATCTTGATCAGGAACGCCTGCGGCCGGCGGGTCATATAGACCTCGGTGTCGTAGGCGTTGCGCGCCGGTGCAGCCTGCTTCGGGTGCTTGCGCTGCCACTTGGCATGCTGCGCGATGTGCAGGATGGCCATGGCCAGCTCGTCCTCGCTAGGAATCCTTACTACCGAGATACCGTCGATCGCTCGGACGGATCGTTGTTTGATCGTTGTTTTCATTGTTACTTCCCCCGAGTTCCTTGACTCGTTTAGCTAGTTGTGCCCGGACCCTCGTGAAGCTGTTGCCGTTGCGTTGGATCAGGTTCTCGACCAAGGTCGTCTCCGGAACGCCATATTCGGCTGAGATTTCCTGGAGTGCCTGCTTGAACGCTCGAGCCCACCGATACTGTGCTTTGACAGTGTCGGCCGTGGCAGATCGCTTCTTGCGGATCCACGTGATGTCTTTCATAGTTTCGTCATCCGCGTTATTCCCCTCTGTCTTCACGCAGCGTGGACGCCAGCGGCAGGCTGTAACGCTCAACATCTTTAGTGGTGAGGTGCCGCTGGACGAGCTTCCCGACTTCAAGAGGAAAAAGAGAGGTCGGGAAGCCACGAAGACCAGACGACGCTTAGTTATAGAAATCACAGGTGCGGTGATTGTGTCGTCTGGCCACGTTGCGTGAAGACTAAATGTGCCGAACTACTCGTCGCTGAAGGCTTTTATAATGCCTGCGCTTTCGTTCTGCCCTGAGTATGGACTTATGGCATTCGTTCGTCAATACGATTATCGGGTAGTATTTACAACGTTTAGCAGGCCTCGATCTGCTGTGTTCCTGGATGTGGCAGTGACGTGGTGCTGGACACACCCGCGATCGGCCTGGCTGCGGGGATCGTGGGCTGCTTGACGCAGGGACTCAACCTGTCATGCTGAAATCATGTTGATGCACGAGCGCGACCGAGCGATTGTGTTGGCTGTAGGAAGGTTTGGCCAGCTTGCCTCCGCGCATGTGCAGAGTTTGTTTTTCACTGACAACGCATCACAGACGCCGCACCGCCGCTCACTGGCGCGCCTGACCGAATCGAAGTACCTCGCACGCATCGAACGCCGCATGGCGGGCGGCAGCGGCGCGGGGAGCGGGCAATACGTCTACCAACTCGGCCCGAAAGGTTGGGACTTGTGCCGGAGGGATGGCAGGTACTTCCCGCATAGGGCGGTCAATCACCATTCCCTCGCCGTGGCGGACGCATTCGTCTCGCTGCATATGGCCGAACAGGCCGGCAAGCTCACCATTGAGCGGTACGACGTCGAGGATGACGCGCACCGCATAATTGCGCACACGCGCCTGACGCCCGACCTGTTCGTGCGGGTTCGTCCCATAGGTGGCAAACCACTGTCGTTATGGGTCGAGGTCGACTTGGGTACTGAGCGGCAGCGGCAGATAGCCGACAAGCTCGCGCGCTACTACAACGCGTACACACACGCCACCACGGACGATATTCCCGCATTCCCGCGCGTGCTGTTCCTCGTGCCGGACGCCTTCAGGCAAGAGCAGATAGCGGACTGGGTCGGCCGGCAGCCCGAGGAATCGCAAAGGCTATTTCGGGTCGTCGAGCAGCGGCTATTTCCTCGCGTATTGTTGTAATTACTACTCACTGAAAGTATGGACTATTACCTCTGTTAGGTTTATACTTAGTGAGTAAAGTAATGCGCGGCTGAGCCGCGGGGGAATAAATGAGTACAACTGAATCAATATCCGAAAATGCAATGCTGGAGTACGAACTCACGGTGCTAATTCACCCAGACCTAGAACCGTCGTTGGACGACGCGATGGCCAAGGTACGTGCGATTATCACCGGCAATGGTGGGGTCATAAAGACTGAAGACAACTGGGGCAAGAAAAAGCTTGCGTACCGTATTGCACGACAGGACTTTGCGATTTACGTGTTTATGGAACTGAACCTGCCCCGCGACGCCGCAGGCAAAATCAGCAACACGCTCAACATCACCGACGATGTTCTGCGATACCTGCTTTGTGGCGTCTAATGCCACTATCCGCGCAGCACGCGAGCGGGCAATCGCCACAGCGAACCGCCGCGCTCAAGACGCCTAAGTGCCGCGACCTGAGTACGTCTCGAAACTGCTCGCCACAACTAAATAGCGGCTCTGCCGCGGGGGATTATATGAAGACACTTACTTTGAGCGACCGTCAGTACGACGAGCTACTAGGAGCCCTTGCCTGGGCGATTGACGCATCGGAGACCGACATGGGGGAGCCCGACAGCGACGGGCCGCTTGTGTATCAGGTTCTGCGGGATGAAATCGTAGAACTGGCCAACTCATCATCGACTAGCGACGGTCAGTTCGTCACCAACGAGAGGGTCACCACCGGGGGCGGCTGGTTGCAGGGTTCGGTCGACACGAACTACGCGGCGCTGGTTCGAACGTTCGGCAGCCCGAGCGAGAAGTACGACGACTACAAAAGTGACGCTGAGTGGCAAATCCAGTTCGCCGACGGCACCTACGCCACGGTCTACAACTGGAAGGACGGTCACCACTACCTCGGGAATGAGGGGCTCGACCTGGAAGACATCACGGACTGGCATGTCGGCGGTATGTCCGACAGGGCGGTGACGCTGGTGAAGGAAGCGTTGCAGCAGGACGCAGCGTGAACCGCGCCCTCCGTGCCCTTGCCCGTCCGCCGCGCTACACGCGCCACAGCGCCCCGCGAAGTCCGTATGACACCCGTGGGCGTTATCGCGCCTACGCGCGGTTCAGGTACGCACAGCGACGGCGTGAGCGCGTCCTAGCCGAGACGTGGTTCTTCGCCCTGACCGTCGGGCTGTTGGTCGCGGTGTTCGCGGCGCTGTGGGTCGCCGGGTCGGCTGGTCAGTAGCGGCCACCGCGTGAGGGTGAGGTGGCGGCGGTAGTTCTCTGCCGCTTCCTTCTCGACCTCACTCTCCGCACGCGGAATCACCCACTCGGGTACGTCGATGCGTCGGTTGAGTAAGTCGGATAAATCGCCCATCTGACATGACAATAAGGGACGCGCGGCGTTTTGTAAATAGAATGTGGCTTGCATTATGGGACGGAATGTAGATAATCAGAAATACGGGGATATTTCTCTTCCGAAAGCACCCGGATGGGTCGGCGTACGACGAACTATTGAACGCACCTAACATAATTAAACAAGCCCCCAAGATATACATGGAGGCTCGTTCGAGAATGGATATTCTCTTCCGGGCTCCATTATGAGGGGCTAAGGGGATAATGTCAATATGGCAGACCGAATAGGAAACTTCAAAAGCTCACTCTCAATTGGACAATTGGCAAATGGCTTCAACTCTGTTGAACCAATTGGCAATAGTCAACTGACAGTTGATAGAGGCAAGCAGGTAGACCGCGCACTGGAGGATGTGCGCGACCTCATCACCGAGGACTACAAGCGGTGGTATGCCAAGCAGGCACTCCGCCTCGGAGTCCCGCGGTTCATGGGACTGGCTCACGACGCACGGCAGGGCAAGCGTCCGGCGCAACTCTTCAGCTACCTGCTCAAGAGGGCATAATCGTCGTGGTTGACGCATTCCTCGACAACCTCACGATCCGAGACGGTTGTTGGGACTGGGAGGGCGGGCACTCCGTCACCGGATACTCGGTATTCAAGCCGCACGTCGACGGCCATCGCCTGTACCTCTACGCGCATCGGTTCGCGTACGAGTATTTCGTGGCACGGGTGCCGGCCGGCCTCGAGCTTGACCATCTGTGCCGTAACCGCGGGTGCGTGAATCCTTCGCATCTGGAACCAATTGACCACACTGAGAATATGCGCCGTGCGCTGCAGTATCGGCCTAAGCGCTACCTAAAATCACGTCTGCGAGGTTGACTTTTATCTAGGTAGCGCGCAAATTGAGGGCAGATATGGCAGCCACCGCGCCCATCACAATCCGTCGCTCCGTCATCGGCTACCTAGTCCGCATCCTCTGGGGTATCGGCGCGATCGCCCTGCTCTTCCTCGCACTCGCCGCTGCAAGTCTGGACGGCTCGTTGCCCGGCTCCCTGCTGCCGGTCGTGCTGCTCTACGTCATCGCCGTGGCCTTCGGGACGTTCCTGTCCATGTACAGCTACAGCCTCAGCTTCGTCGTGCTGACGGACACGGGCATCACTGTCCACAACTGGTTCAACCTGTTCAGTTCCGACGACGCCGAAATGAGTTGGTACCGCGTGCAGAGCGCGGACGCCCGACGTGCTGGCGTCGTGGGGGAGCTGTTCGGCTACGGCACCCTGACCATCTCCGAGGCCGGCACGAACCAACCCATCTACCTGACCTACTGCCCGAACGCCGAGTACTGGGCGAACACCATCGCCCAACGCGCCAACGCGTCCCCTGCACCTGTCCACGAGGTTGGCGGTGGAGCGTGAGTTCCCATCCCTGCACGGCGAACTAGCCCTGTCCCGGGACTACGCCGACTCGCGCAAGTTCAGCGACGACAGCATCGTCGACCGGCTGGCGCACTACGAGGACGTTGAGCGCCGCGGCGAGCTGACGACCCGTGCCATGGGCGAGGTCGCCCTCATCCGAAGCCGCCTGTGGTTTGAGTTCGAGCAACGGGAGCGCGAACGGCGTGAGCGAGAGCGAACCTAGGGACGTCCCGCCGCTCGAGCCATGGATCAAGCGCCTGGACGGCAGCTACGACGTCTACAAGCGGCTGAAGGACTCCGACGTGCCCTTCGAGCGCCACCTCGCCCGCGTGGCGTTCCTGCAGGCTGCTGTGGCGCTGGAGGTCATTGACTACCAACTGACGGGCAATCCTGAGGTGCAATAGCCGAAAGGCACGCCCGACGAGGTGAAAAGCCTCGCGACACCAGGGAAACCCCCGTTGGCCGCCATGTTAGCTGCCCCATAGAGTCGCACCCACCTGCACCGGCGCGAGTCTCTCGACTGCGCCCCGACACCCATAGGAGTGCACGTGCAACGTGGGACGAAGCGCAAGTCAGTCTGGGCGGCGATATCGGCGTCGGCCATCGCGATCGGCGCGCTCGTGGGCATACCTGTTGCGGCGACTGCGGCGACTGCGCCTCCGGAGGTTACCTTGCTGCCCTCTCAGGGGTCGAGCACGCACGCCGCGCAGTATCCGACACAGTGCGGCAACGTGCTCTTCGTCGGCGCGCGCGGCTCAGATGAGAAGGACGCCAGCAACAGCAAGACGCTCATCACGATGGGGCAGACCGTCCAGCGGGTGCGCGATGCGCTCCAGTCGGATTTAGCCGCCTTACGTGATAGCGAGGTAATTAGGCAGACCTACCTCGACTCGACAGACTACAAAGCTCCTGCTGCCACGACTGCCGTCACGAACCCCACGGCCTACGCCAGCAGCGTGAATACTGGTGCAGCGCGGTTGGAGGCGTATTTATCCAAGGAAGCCCTTCAGTGCCCCACCGAACAATGGGTGTTGGCCGGCTTTTCCCAAGGCTCGCAGGTCGTCGATGAGGCGCTGGCGTGGCTTTCATCCTCTTCACAAGCGTGGCTGCTGTCGCGTCTTGACGGGGTCTTTACCGTCGCCAACCCGTGGAATGCGCCACTCGACAATTTCACGCATGCCGGGGATACCAAGCAGACACCGACCGGCGTCTTCTCCTTCCGGCCACATGGCCTGAGCGCCGCGAATAAGTTGCTGGGTCCCATCCCCAAATTCACTTCGGCCTTGAGGCCGCTAGCCATTTCCTATTGCCATCAGAATGATCCAATTTGCAATTTCGACGGTCAGCAGTCGGCCTTAGCCGTGCTCAACACGGATAAGGACCATGGCAAGGCGTACTACCGCGACAACGGCATTTATGCATCGGTGAATACGATCGCCCAATCGGTCGTGGCGCATAAAGTTGCGACCCCCACATCCACTCCGACCCCCACCCCGACAGCCTCGGCCGACCCAATCACTGATCCCGGTCTGGATGCGTGCGTTGCACACAACCTGCAGAACCAGCTCGGCAGCCCGGTCATCACGGCCGCGACGCTGGCGAAGCTCACGTCGCTCACGTGTTCGGCTCCCGACGTGTACGGCGACGGCTACACCGTCAACAGTCTTGTTGGGCTCGAGTTCGCCACGTCGCTGACGAGTTTGGACATCGAGCGCGGGGGCGTTACAACGCTCATCGATATCGAGGCGCTTCCGCTCACGAGCATCACGATCCATGGCGCGGTGGCAACCCTCGCCGGACTCGCCTACGACAATCCGTCGACGCTAACGACCCTCAAGATATATGGCGGCACGCTGAAGGATGCTGGGATTGTCAGTACCCTGCGTTCGCTCACCGACGCTGAGTTTTACGGGCAGCAGATAACGAACGTGTCCACGCTCACACCATTTCTTGACAGGACGCGGGTCGTCGTTGGCAGTGAGGCCTACAGCTTGAATTGCCCGCTCAGTACGAGCTGCAATCTGCCGATGACTCTCCAAGGCTTCAACACGCTGATTCCGTGGACTTATAGCGGCGACAACGGGAATGACTGCGGCGTGAGCGAGGACTCGACGATCGTGACGTGCTACCCCTATAACGGCTCGGGCGCGACCGTCAACGAGATGGAGTGGATGGACACGTACACGGGCAACGCTGGCGAGAGCTTCTTCTATGGGGCACTGACAGTCAGCACCAACCCGTCCTAGTTCCTCGGCGCTAGTGCTCTAGGCAAATTGAACCTGCTGTCGTACTTTATAGATAGGTATGTCAGCAGGTTCAATAGCCGTCAAACAGGGAACAGATAAAAGCGTAAAGCTTCACTTCTTCGTGACCGCCGACGACGGCACGACCGCTGACACGGACATCACGGGCTGGACGGTCACGTTCACGGTGAAGCGCAACCCGAACGACGCGTTGCCGACCTTCCCGCCCAAGGTCATCACCAACCACGACGACCCGACCAACGGCGTGACCTACGTCTCACTGACGCACGACGACCTAGAGGTGCCGACTCGCGCGTATGCGTACGGCATCCACGTGGTCGACGCCGACGGCAATGAGGACGACACGGGCGTTGGCGCGTTCATCGTAGAAGCGACGACGGAGGGGGAGTGATGGCCGACGTCGAGGTTGGAGTCTCGCTCGAGGAGATCTCTGTCGGCGTCGCGCTCGAGCAAGTCTCGGTCGAGGTGCAGCTCGCGGGTCCCGCTGGACCTGCGGGCCCGATTGCGACCGGGACGGGCGACGCTCACTTCCAGCAGGCGTTCACGCCCGCCTCGAGCGTCACCGTGACGCACAACCTCGGCAAGCACCCGGCGGTGACCGTCATCGACAGTGCCGGCGACGAGATCGAGGGCGATGTGCAGCACACGTCGATCAACGCACTTATCGTGACGTTCTCCGCGCCATTCTCCGGCACGGTCTTTTGCAATTGATTAAATTGCCCTGCCTTGTTACGTTATAAACAAGGAGAATTATTAGACACAACTCAATATGGCAAAGAAGTTCCTGACACAAATTGACCTTGGAAAGCTCGAGCTGCTCAACGCCCGGATCCAGAACCTCTCGAGCGCGCCGAGCAGCCCTGTTGCGGGTCAGGTCTACTTCGACACCGTCTTGCACCAGTTCGGCGTCTACAACGACAACACGACTTCGTGGGTCTACCTGACGGGCGGGGCAGGGACGGGCAACGTCACCAAGGCCAGCAACTCGGCCGCGACCAACACGCTGCAGGTCTCGGGCGGCACCGACAAGAGCATCGCCGACTACGCTCCGGGGAGCGCGGGCATCGTCAAGACGACCTCAGCCGGCATCCCGAGCATCGCTGCGTCCGGCACCGACTATGCGCCTGCCACATCCGGCTCGTCGATCTTGAAAGGGAACGGCTCCGGTGGGTTCAGCAGCGCCGCCGCCGGCACTGACTACCAAGCGGCGATCACAGCCACAGGCATCCTCAAAGGGGCAGGGAGTGGCTCGGTCTCGGCCGCCGTCTCTGGCACGGATTACGCACCCGCAACGAGCGGCACCGCGGCGCTCAAAGGCAACGGCTCTGGCGGCTTCACCACTGCGACCCTCAACGACGTCGGTGCTGCCACCGCCGCCTACTCGCTCAACTCGCAGCGCATCACGAGCGTGGCCGACCCGACCAGCGCGCAGGACGCAGCCACCAAGAACTATGTCGACCTCACCGCGCAGGGACTGAAGACCAAGCAATCCGTCGTCGCAGCAACCACGGGCAGCGAGACCTACACGATCGCCAGCGGCTCCGTTACGCAGATCAACGGCACAGCCGTCGATGGCACCTCGCCATCAGTCAACGACCGCATCCTCATCAAGGACGCCCCAAGCGCATCAGGTACAGGCTCCGCTGGCTCGAGCCAACCGGGCAACGGCATCTACGTCGTCACGAGCAACACGACCAATCTGAGCCTGTCTCGAGCCCTGGACTTGAGCGGCAGCAATGCACCCGCTGGCGCCTATACCTTCGTCGAAGGTGGCTCAACGAACGCCTCCGCCGGCTACACCGTCAGCACGCCAAGCACCTCGGCCGCCTTCACCTACGGCACGGGCAACATCCAGTGGACCCAGTTCAGCGGCGCAGGCGAAATCACCGCCGGCACCGGCCTCTCGAAGTCCGGCAACACGCTCTCCATCGAGAACAGCGGCGTCCTGACGGTCGCTCACGGTGGATCCGGCGCTTCAACACTCACCGGGCTCGTCAAGGGCAACGGCACGAGTGCCTTCACCGCTGCTACCGCGGGCACCGACTACGTCGTCCCATCGGGCAGCATCACGGGCAACGCCGCCACCGCCACCAAGCTCGCCACCGCCCGCACGATCAATGGCGTCAGCTTCGACGGCACCGCCAACATCACCATCTCGACGACGACGAAGTACACCGGGACGATCGGTGACGGTTCGAGTACGAGCATCGCCGTCACGCACGGCCTCGGCTCGCAGTACGTCGTCGCTCAGACGTTTGACGCGAGCACCAACCTCCAGGTCGAGTGCGACGTCACCCTCACCAGCTCGACCCAGACGACCTTCACCTTCGCGGTCGCGCCGGCAACCAACGCCATCCGGGTCGTAATCATCGGGTAGCCCATGACGAAGTACCTTTCGGCACGTTCCCCGCTGAAGGTGTACGACGCCGTCGCGTACGGCGCTGTCGGTGATGGCACCACGGACGACACCACAGCGATCCAGGCGGCGCTCACCGCCGCAGCATCCGCAGGCGGCGGGACCGTGTACCTCCAGCAGGCCACCTACGTCGTGAGCAACCTCACGATCGACAGCTACGTCACGCTCCAAGGGGCAGGGCGGGGAACGCTGCTGCAGGGCAAGTCCGGGGCGACCGGCTACATGATCGCCCTCACGACGCCTTCCACGTCCCAACGCACCACGATCCGCGATCTCGCCCTGCAGCCAAACACGGGCACGCTCGGTGGCATCAAGCTGGACAACACGGGCTTCGGCACGTCCATCGACCCGATCCACGCGGTCGAGAAGGTCGTCGTCCTGAATGCCGGGGGAGACGCCTTCCACTTCGACAACTCGATGCGCGAGCTGCGTGTCGAGGGCTGCTACGCGCACTACTCGGGCGGGTACGGCTTCTACGTTGGCGCCGGCTGCACAGACAGCCGCTTCATCGCGGACACCGTCGGCCCGAGCACCAGCCACGGCTTCTACATCCTCGGCAACAACAACAACTTCGTGGCCTGCAAGTCGTTCTACGCAGGCTTCAACGGCTCGACCTGGGGCACGACCCAGTCGGGCTTCTACCTCTCGAGCGCGGCGTACTGCACCTTCACGAGCTGTTCGAGCCAGCAGAGCGCGCTCCACGGCTTCTATCTGAGCGGCATGACCTACTCGACGGTTGTCGCCTGTGACGCGGACACCAACTCGGCCGGCACGACCGGGGGAGTTGGCTTCTACACGAGCTACTGCACCCACAGTTCGCTGATCGGCAACACCGGCAACATCAACGGAATCCTGAGCCCCGGTGCGCAGGCGTACGGCATCGCTGTCGACGGCACACAGACATCGCTCATGCTCTACGGCAACACCGTGACGGGCTCGAGCGGCGAGTTCCAGTACGTGAGCGGTGGTGGGTACATGCTCATCAGCGGCTCGATCGCCGACTTCTCCGGCATCGGCATCAAGATCAACGACGTCCTCACCTTCGCCCTGGCCGGCGCGACCTCGGGGACGACAACGATCTCGCCAGCGGCTGTCGCCTCGGGGACGTGGACACTTCCTGCCACCACAGACACTTTCGTCGGCCGCGCTACGTCGGACACGCTCACGAACAAGATCCTGACGGCGCCCACCATCAGCACGATCAGCAACTCCGGGACATTGACGCTCCCCACTGGCTCAGACACGCTGCTTGGCCGCGCGACCACCGACACGGTGACCAACAAGCGCATCACCGAGCGCGTCTCGTCGACGACCTCCAGCGCCACGCCGAGCGTCAGCACGGACACCTTCGACCAGCTCGACCTGACGGCACAGGCCGCCGCCATCACGAGCTTCACGCTCTCGGGCACGCCGACGGACGGGCAGGACTTCATCATCCGCATCAAGGCGACGGGTGCCTTCGCGATCACGGCGCCGACCAACGTCAGCAACTCCGGGATCGCGAGCTTCCCAACGACCACGGTGTCTTCGAAGACAATCACGGTCGGACTTCGCTACGACTCGACGGCCGCGAAGTGGATCGTGCTCGCCGCCGACAACACGGGGTACTAGATGGCGGTTGGGATCCGAACGGCAACAGGCACCACATCGGCGACGGCAACCACGACGTTGACCATCACGAAGCCGACCGGGACGGCGAGCGGCGACGTGCTGATCGCCAGTATCTCGGTTGACACCGGGTCGAGCATCACCATTACGCCGCCCACGGGCTGGACGCTCGTCACCCGTCAGAACCTCACTACGACCGTTGGTCAGGGCGTCTACTACAAGGTTGCCGGTGGAAGCGAGCCAACGAGCTACGCATGGACGCTCACGTCGTGCATCTGCGCAGGGACGATGCAGGCCTATTCGGGCGTCGACAACAACAACCCCATCGCTGGATGGGCAACGAGTTCGATCTCTACACGTACGACCGCATGGACATTCCCTGCCACGATTCCCCAAGCGGAGACCGCCTACCCAGTCCTCCTTCTTGGCGGAAGCGCGAGCATCAGCGCGAGCGTCACCGTGACGACGGCGTCGTCTGGGTGGACCAGCGACATCGCCCGCTCGATCGGGACGGCACCGAACGTCTCGTCAATCATCGAGGACCAGCACGCATTGACCTCGTTGCCGCTGGCATCGCTGACGCCGGGCACGACCACGCTGTCGGTGGCCAGCAATGGGACGAACGTGGTCCTGTTCCTGCGCCCGACTGTGACGACCACGACTGGCGGCTTCTCGATCGACGTCGCGACGTTCGCGAGTGAACTGACCGACACCGGGGGGAGCGTGACGACCGCGAGTTTCTCGACCGGCTACGCCAACGAGACGCTGTTCGCGATTCTCTCTGGGGACGACGGCACCGCGTTCACGCAGACCGTCACGGGCGGCAGCCTGACATGGACGCAGCAAATCCACGATTCCACCGCCCATGGCTCTTCGTCGGTGTGGACTGCGCTTGCGACCTCCCCGCTCTCGAACGTGACCGTCACTGCGTCCGACACTTCTAACGCCTCGACCTCGTGGGGCATGACGCTCTACTCGATGACGGGTGTGAACCTGACGACACCTGTCGGCGCAAGCGCGCAGCAGTTCCTCAACGCGGCAGGGGCGCTGAGCAAGGCGGTCACGACCACGGCAGCGAACTCATGGGTATGGGCCAACTACAACGACTACACGGCCAACACCGCGCCCACCGCCGGCACGAGCCAGACGAAGGCCTCAGACATCGCCAACGCCGCCGACGGCAACCGCTACGCCGTGATCCGCCAGACCGCCGTGACGGCTACGAGCGGCACGTCCGTCACGATGAGCACGACCGCACCGACCGCCGACTCGATCATGGCGATCGCGTTCGAGATCCTGGCACCGTCGACCGTGAACGCGGCCGGGCAGTTCTTCGCGTTCTTCTAGGCCGCTAGACGTCGAACAGCGACACCTGGTCGGACGGCACCTTCGCCTTCTGCGCCTGGATGTACGGCGTCAGCGTTGGGGGGAGCACGGGGCGCGCGCCCGAGAGCAACTGATCCACGGTGATCATCTGGATGCGCTGGAACGGCTTGTCGTAGTGCGGGTGCTGGTACGTGCCCGCATGGTTTGCCTCATCGATCATGCCCTTCGTCGGCGGGCCGTTCGTGATAAGCACACCCATTTCGGCCTTCTGCGTCGCGACGGTCCCGCCGAGATCCCTGACCATCGAGGGGTTGAGCTGCTTGCCGCCCTTCACGGAAATGAGGACCCTGCCAACGTCACCGCGCGCATCGAGCGGGAACCGGGCGACGCCGTCGACCCCCTTGTCGCCGACCTGCTTCTGGTTCGGCTGGCCGTTCACCAGCGAAACGGCCCAGCGCTCGAAATCGAACGGCGATCGGCTGAACAGTGCCAGCGCAGCGGCATGGTCGCGGGGGATGCCGAGAACCTCGTAAGTGGCGTTGATGTCGTCGCCATAGGTGTGCTTGAGGCGCTTTTCGATGAGGTCGACAGCGATGTAGGTGACGTCGATGCCGATCCACTGTCGGCCAAGCTTCTGGGCCGCGTCGACGGTCGTGCCGCAGCCGGCGAACGGATCTAGGACGGTGTCGCCCTCGTTGCTAGCGAGCCGCAGCACTCGCTCCATGAGAGCGAGCGGTTTCTGTGTGGGATATCCGAGACGCTCCTGTGCCTGCGAGTTCAGCGGCGGGATATCCGTCCAGATATCAGCCATCGGCTTACCCTTGCGCTCATCGAGGTAGCGCTTCGCCTGCGGTACTTTGTCGGGCGCTGTCTGAACGACCATGCCCGCGGCATATGCCTCGTCCATCCGCTCGCGACTCCAACGCCAGCGTCTCGTCACTCCCAGGAACTCATAAGTGAGATTCGGCCGCGGATCGTTCGGGCCAGTGAGATCACCTAGGCGATAAAGTCGGCCGTCCTCGTCCTTGTACACATACTTGGAAAGCGTCTTTGCGTCCAGGTTGTCGTGGTCATACGGGACGAATGCTTCGTCGCCGTTCCAGGTGAAGTCGTCGGACTTGCTGTAGACGAACAGCACATCGTGGTTATTGGGAAGTCGCCGTGTCTGATAACCCTTGGCGGTAGTTCGCTGCCAGATCACTTCGTTGCGGAAACGCCGCGCATCGAAGATCGCATCGAGCAAGACTTTCAGATAATGGCTCATCGCCGGATCGCAGTGCAGCCACAGCGACCCAGTCTGCTTCAGCACGCGGTGAAGCTGCACAAGCCGAGGTGCCATGTTGACCAAATACGCCATCGCGTCGTTCTCGCCAAGCAGGGTTCTGAAGGCACGAATCGCGTCGGCCACGGTGCCCGGTAACTCACCGGTCGTGTAGCGCTCGTACTGGTCGCCCGTGGCGGGAGTCCAGCGCCAGGTGTCGTCGAACGCTTGGATCTGCGCGGCGTCGTCGTTGTCGGTCGTCTCGTGCCGGTTGAAGATCACGTTGTACGACCGGTTGGAGTTGAACGGCGGGTCCAGGTAGACGAGGTCTACGCACTCTGCCGGGATGCTCTGGCGAAGAACCTCGAGGTTGTCGCCGTAGAACAGCCTGTTTAGAGCCACGCCTCAAGCCTACTGACCCGTATGCCGCGGATACAGGCCGACCCAGCCATCGCAGGCGGGGAGGCGCGCGTCGCCCATGAACATGCCCCCTGACTGTCGTCGCCGGCATGTACCTTCGGCGCCATGCTCCAGCTCCGCGTCGTAAGGGATGCAGCGAACGCCACGGCGCGGCTCAGCCAGCGACTCACCAATGATCTTGATCCAAGCGGCGGCGGATTCAAGGGATGGCGATGTGATCTCGCTCCCGCTGAGGCGAGTGCGCTCGCTGACTACATCGTCGGTGCAACCAACGCAACAAGTCAAAATCTGGTACAGATCGCAATCTTCCTTGAAGACTACAAATACTGGCGGACTGCGCAGGACAGCGCCATGCGTCTCAATATGGCTAACTCAAATAACAGCCAGCCCTATCCGCCCGAGGGGCATCCGGACGCTTCCCATTACCTCGAGCGGGATCTTCGTATGGCAACCTACGCCCGAGGCTTCTTTGCCAGCGTCGGCGCAACCTTAGATTGCCTGGCGGCGTCACTTATAGGGGCGTGTGGGCTAAGCGTGCAAATTAAATCTGAAGGATTTGGAGCCTTCAGACCTACCGCTAAAAAGGATGAGGGTTTTCCGACTCAGACGGACAAAGCTGTTTATAGCACCTTGATGCCTCGGAAGTCGCAAGGCCGTGACCGCCAGCTCGTGACGCTCCGTGGATGGGCGGCCGCGTTGCGGGAGGCGGGTCCTGAGGGATGGTTTGACTGGGCTATTGCAATGCGCAATATGGCCATGCACCGAGAGCAGCGGATGGAACTGATCAATATGCGACGCAAGAAAGGAAGCCGCGCCTGGGTGACCGATCGTCTCGTAGCCGCGGACCCTGACGCGAGCAATATGCAAGCCCTCCGTGGCGCGGGACATTGGTTCGAGGACTATTACCTGCACGAGGACGCGAAGGTGACGCTGGACGGCGTCGCTGCCTCCATGAACGCGGCAGTGACGGCCATCGTCGCCCTTCTCGAAGCAACGTGGGACGCTCGCCAAGCAACACCCGAACTGATCGTGCAGCCCGCCAGGCAATGGAGTCACTCCAAGCGACCGGTGTCGTTCAGCGGGTATGCCCCCGGGACGGCCGAGGTGGGCACCGGGCAGACAATGAAACTCAACCCGCTGGACGTACATCGTATGCGATCGGGAGGCCTGCTTTCGTGACCGTCAAACACATGTTCTAAGCTGCGGCAGCATGGGGAGCAACCGGCGGTACGCGGACTACTACGACCGGAAGATGACGCAGCGCATCACTGAGCTGGTCATCCGGGCGGAGCCGATCAGCCTCACGGACGCCGAGCTGGACGTCGAAGCCGACCCGATCGTCGAGCCGACCGACGAACCGCCGCAGGTGCGGTCGTGGGTGCGCTACCCGGAAGCGTCAGCACGGGTCGAAGGCCGGGCGATCGCATGGACGAAGCGCGCCGTTCGGGTCGAGTGGAAGGCATCGGACGGGACCGTCAAGCGCGCGTGGGTGTGGGCGGGGGCAGTGGAGCGCGCGTGAGATCGCAGTAGCTTTCGCGAGTGACCTTGTTCAAACTTCGGCAGCGCGCCGGCGCGCCTAGGACGCTTCTCGGCTATGAGTGGATTGACGTTCTCTGCGTCGAGCCATGGGCGATGGGCTGGCCAAACAAGGGCTACGGCGATTGGGCACAAGCTGTCGTCAAGATTCAGTACGTCTGCCGGACGCCCTCGGGACTCACGCGCATCACGTCCGAGGATCTGTGGGCGGCCATCGAGGAGTACGAAGAGTACGAGGAACGGGTGTGACGGGACAGGACGGCGTGCCTCACGTATGGGGGTGTGCCCTTCCCCACCCCCTGTGTCGAGCGTCTATAGGGGTCGAGACCCCCTTCCCTGCTGAAAACGGGGGAGTCTGACCCCTGTTAGGTGTTGTAAAAAAGAAACGCAGCGGGGGAGTGCGGGGAAGCGAACAAAAGGCGAACGGGGAAGTGGGTTAGAGTTCGACCATCCGGGAAAACCCTGTCGATTGTGGATCGTTTCTGAGTGATTCCAGCATTCCCCTAATGTCTAGCCATGGGACTTCGCATCGGTGCAGGGGTCGGACCTGTCTACGGCTCCGTGGGCGTTCGCAGTCGGGACGTGCAAGGCCTCGGCGGACTTATAGTCCTGTCGCTCGTCCTTGCCCTGGTCGCCCTGCTGCTCATGTGGGGGTCCGCTGCTGCGGTCGCCATATGGGTCGTCTTTGAGATCGGAGTGTGGCTGCACGTCGCCGTGCGCCCACCCGCAAAAACCATCGCAGGTCAGCCGCAGCCGGCGGGCAAGCCAAGGGCAGTGCCGTCGAGCGCGTTCGCCCTTCTTGCCGGCGCAGCGACCGTAACCTCCGCGGTGCTCTTTATGCTCGGCATGGCTTGGTGGCCCGCCCTGCCAGTCGCCATTGCGTCGTTGGTCGTGCTCGTGATCAACCTCATCGTGCAGATCGTTCAAAAGCGGACGGTCTCATCAGGGCGACGCGTCATGGAGGTGTGGGCGATGCTTCTGGCAGCCGCCGTGATCGTCATCGTGCCGATCGCAGCGTGGATCAACACCCAGAGTTCGACAACTTCGTCCATTTCGAATCACCAGACGTTCTACGACAACTCGGTCGCGTCGAACGGCGGCGTCGGCTAGCTCCTTTTGGCGCCTCTGCGTGTCGGCCTCCGCCTCCCCGCGAGCCTCACGTACGGTTCACGAGCTCCCGACCCGTGACTGAAGTGAGAACCGATGCGCCGAACTGTGGCAGGTCTGCTCACTGCGGGTGTGCTTGCAGCCGGCGTGCTCGTAGGTGCCATGGCTGCGAACGCTGATGCGCCGACCCCCTTCCCTACGGCCTCGCCAACGGGAACCGCATCGCCGACCTGCTCGATCGCGGACTACTCACCGCATTCCGTCACGATCGGGCTCAAGCGCACGACCACGACCTTCGGCGTACTGGTCGACGGCTGCAACGACGCGACCTACTGGTCGCTGCATGCTCCCGGCTCCCACGGCTTCGCCTCCGACATCGGTACGCCATCCGAGCGACTCACCCCAGGCTCTGGACTGACGAACGCGATGGCCGGGGTCTCCACGGTGACAGCAACAGTCACGCGTCCGTGGGGTTCGACTGTCCGCGCGATGCCCACCAAGTTCCACCTGCTCCGAGCTACCAAGTGGACGTCGTCTCGGGCCTATCACCACGGCAGCAACCTGACGTGGTCTGGCTACCTGAAGATCGCGGACTGGAATACGAAGAAGTGGGTTGCTTACGCGGGCCATACCATCTCGTTGCAGTACTCGCTTGACGACAAGAAGTGGAAAGTCTACAAGCGCGTAAAGACCAACAAATCTGGCTTCGTCAAGCTCGACAGCGGCGGCAAGGCTGCCACTGGCGGTCATTATTCGGCATATTGGCGTCTTTCCTATGGCGGCACGGATACGGCCGCTGCATCATGGGTTGGCGATCTCTTCCACTACTCGGGGCCGATACTGCCGTAGGGCTTTTCATTTCTGTTGCCATGTGCATAAATAAGTGCAGTAATGGCAGACCCGAAAACTCCCTCAATCGAAGAATCTGACGACGCGGCGCAGAAGCACGCGGGTGGCAGACCCCTTCTGTTTGCAACCGTCGACGAACTCGACATGGCGATTCAAAAGTACTTCGACGCGCAGGATCCCCACGTCGAGACTCACATGATCGCTACCGGCCATACGGCCAAAGGCGAGACCATGTTCGAGGATCGGAAGGTACTCACCGACCAGAAGCCCTACACGATGCACGGCCTGGCACGGGCGCTCGGCATCGACCGCAAGACGCTGCTCAACTACAAGAACCGCGATGAGTATTTCCCCTCGATTCAGGCCGCCCTCGATCGCTGTGCCGAGTACGCCGAGCAGGCGCTCTACACGAACGCGTCCAACGGCGCGAAGTTCGTCCTCACGAACAACCACGGCTGGACGGACAAGCAGGTCCTGGCAGGTGACAAGGACGCCCCGCTCATGCCTGTCGGCTTAGACGCGGCGATCCTCGCCAGAAGGTCAGGTGGCGAGGCTTCATCAAGCCCAGCGGCAGATAGCGACCAGTAGCGCCCGCTTCAAGGTGCTGCGCTGTGGCCGCCGCTTCGGCAAGACGACGTACGCCATCGAAGAGATGGTCGGCGCCTGCCTGTTCGAGCCCGGCCCCGTGGCCTACTTCGCCACGACCCGCGACCAAGCCCGCGACATCGTCTGGGCCGAGCTGCTCGAGAAAGTCATTGGCACGACCAACTACGTCGAGCACAACGAGCAGCGGCTCGAGGTGACCTTGCGCCGCCCGGACGGCACGCTCAACCGCATCCGGCTCTTCGGCTGGGAGAACATCGAGACCGCCCGTGGCAAGAAGTACAGCCTGGTCGTGCTCGACGAGCTGGACTCGATGCGCGCCTTCGAGAAGCAGTGGCGCGAGATCATTCGCCCGACGCTCGCCGACTACCGCGGCGCCGCGCTCTTCATGGGCACGCCCAAGGGGTACAAGTCGCTCTACAGGCTCGAGGTGCTGAGCCGCACCAACGCGAACTACGCCGTCTTCCACTTCACGAGCTTCGACAACCCCTTCCTCAGCCCGAACGAGCTGGAGGAGATGCGTGGCGAGATGACGGGCACGCAGTACGCCCAGGAGATGCTGGCCGAGTACCACAAGATGGAAGGCCTGATCTACGAGGAGTTCAGCCGCGACCGGCACCTCAAGGCCTGCCCGTTCGTGCCCGTGCGCTGGGGCCTGGCCATCGACTTCGGCTACAACCACCCCTTCGCCGCCGGCATCTTCGCCATCGGTGCGGACGACTCGATCCACCTCGCCCGCATGCTCTACCGGACCAAGATGAGCGACGCCGTGCGCCAGCAGGAGCTCAAGAAGCTCATCGGCGACACGAGGCTCGACGTCCAGGTAGCCGACTCCGAGGACCCGCTCGCGATCGACACCCTCAACGCCCAGCTCGGGCTCAACCTGCAGCCGGTCGTAAAGGGCGCCGGCTCGGTGCTCGAGGGCATCAACAAGACGAAGTCCCTGCTCGATCACGACCGGCTCACCGCCGACCCGTCGTGCGAGGACCTCGCCTGGGAGGCCGAGAACTACTCGTGGAAGGTCGACAAGAACGACCAGCCGCTCGACGAGCCCGTGAAGCAGGATGACGACGCGCTCGACATGGTGCGGTACATGGTCACGACGGTGTTGACGAAGGACAAGTACGTGTTCCGCGTCCGTTCGGCGTAGTTAGCTGCAGGATGCGGACGAGATGTACGCGAAGTGATAGCTCGGATCCGGCGATTGAAAGTCCTCGGCCAGCGGCTGTGTCGCGCTCAACCCGTCGACGTTGTAAGTGAGGACGTCGGGTGAGCTTGCGTCTCGTTTCGCGGAATAGCCGACCTGGATGCTCGCCGAGCTGCAGGTCGGGTTGAGCGCGAGGAGGTGAACCTGCCAGCACTGCACTCCCGACGCGCATGCCGGGTTCGCAATCCAGGTCAGACGCATGTTGTCCACGCTTCCCGCATCCTGTTCAGTCTGCATCTGCCCCACGGTATTCACCGCGCCCTGTGTCGCTGCTTGGCCGGACTTCGGCAGCAACGACGCGACGAGCGTGACGATGATGCCAAGGCCGATCAGACTTAGGACGACGATCACGCTCCGCGGAATCCTGCGCGTGACGGATGAGCCTGCGGCTGCTTTGGTCGCACTGCGTGGCCGCGGGGGCGGGTTTGGTGCCGAGCGGGGTTGGGTCGGCTTCGTTCCGCCGGCCGATTGGTTTGGGCGGCCATCTCCAGCCTTGGGCGCGCCAGGTGGCCGGCTCGATCCACCCGCCGGCTGCTGTGGCTGTCGCGGCGGCGCCGGCTTGCTTGACGTCGCCCGTGTGCGAAGCGAGCGCTCGAGTTGCTCGTTGGCCTCATTGACCCGAGCAAGCAGTGCACTCGCGTCGCGCTGCTCGGCTGCGCTCGCGTCATGCATCCGGTCGGGGTGCACCAGCCGGACCATGCGCCTGTAGGCCGTGGTGAGAACGGCCCGATCGAAGTCAGCGCTGAGACCCAGTAGGGCTCGCGCCTCCTCATCGGACATGGTCGAAGTATCGCGCAGTACATAGCCATTTATAAGTGCCCAATACGCGTGTCGGGAATAGCCGACCTTCTTCCGCGGCCGCGTCAGTCAAGCGGGCTATTTCAAAAAGAGAGTGCTCCAGTTATGCTGGGGATAGAACAACTGAATACGCAACAATTGAATGGAAAGTTTTAAACCGTCACTCCGCGCTCGACTCGCCTCATTCATAGCGGGTAGTCAGAAGGCGCAGATCCCGGCTCTGAACCCGAGCGGCGACGGCGTCATCTTTCCGGGCATGGGCGGCTCCTCGAACTCCTACGCCGACAAGCCCTCGCAGGTCGGCGCGAACGTCGGCTGGGTCTTCGCGGCTAACACAGCGATCGTCGAACCGACGGCGGCCGTCGAGCTGTTCGTCGAGCGGCGTGATGCGAAGGGCGACTGGGAGAAGACCACGGTCGCCGCCGACCTCGAGATCCTCGAACTCATCGACGGACCGAACAACGTCCACACGGGCGAGCAGATGCGCCAGCTCCACTTCACCTACATGAACCTCGTGGGGGAGAGCTACATCTTCATGCGCGGCCTGGACGGCGAGCCGTTCGTGCCGGCCAAGAACAAGCTGCCGGCCGCGCTCGACATCTTCCCGTCGCACCGCGTCCAGTTCGAGCTGGGAGACACCTACACCTCGAGCAACGTCGCATCGGCGGGGAGACTTACCCGATCGCCAGCTTCATCCGCGACCTCAACCCTGACCCGTCGAACCCGTACAACGGGCGCTCGATCATCGCCGCGTCGGCCGCCACGATCGACCTCGACGAGCAGATGAAGGAGTGGAACCAGAGCCTCTTCATGAACGGCGCCCGACCGAGCCTCATCTTCAAGACCGAGCAGCCGCTCAGTACCGAGTCCTACACGCGCTGGAAGGAGCAGTTCAGCGACAGCACACCGGCGCGGCCAACGCCTACAAGCCGCTCCTCATCGAAGGCGGCGACGCGACGCCTTGGATGATGAACCAGCAGGACCTGGACTTCCTCGAGAGCCGCAAGTTCAGTCGCGATGAGATCCTCGCCATGTTCAAGGTCAGCCCCGGCATGCTCGGCTCCGTCGAGAACGTCAACCGCGCCAACCTCGACGCCGGCTTCTACATCAACGCCGTCATCAACGTGGTGCCGCGCATCCGGCAGTTCGTTCGGCAGGTCAACCGACGCTCGTGAACGTCTACGACCCTGCCCTTCGCCTGGACTTCGTCAGCCCGGTCCCCGAGGACGAGGAAGCCAAGCTCGCAGCCGTCACGGCGGGCGTCGACAAGTGGTTCACGAAGGACGAGGCGCGTGCCAAGTACGGCGAGGATCCGCTGCCAAACCAGTTGGGCGAGCACATCGTCGTCACCGGCGTCGGGGCAACCACGCTCGAACGCGTCATCGACGGCACGAACGTCCCAGCCGCCAGCGAACCGAGCGCCTCGAAGTCGGCGCCTTTCGCCCGACAAAAGCAGATCGCGGCGCGAGACGTCCCTGGCCTCTACGACGACCTTGGAATCGATCCGAACGATCTCGGCTGCATCATGCTCGACACGAAACCGATCGCGGTCATGAAGCACGTCGACGGCGGTGAGGACGACCTCGTTGACGCGTCTGAGCCGGGCGATCATGTCATGGGCGCAGTCGGGGAAGTTGAACCGCACGTGACGCTGCTCTACGGACTGCTCGAGAACGGCAACAAGTGGAAGGACAAGGTTGACGCAGTCCTCGACGGCTGGTCGATGCAAACCCTCAAGATCGAGAGCGTTGGCTCGTTCGAGACCTCAGACGCCTACGCGATTGTCGCTCACGTAGCGAAGACGGACGCACTCGTCGACGGCCATGAACGCCTCACCTTGCTCCCGCACATCCAGACCTTCAGCGAGTACAAGCCGCACATCACGCTCGCCTACGTAAAGCCGGACGTCAAGATCGCCGACAAATGGGTCAAAGCTCTCGACTCTAAACTCGCTGGCACACGCGTCGGAACGCTCGGTATCAACTACGGCGACCCAGAGCCGGAAGGGGCCAAGCGTTTCCTGATCTCTTCCCGCGACGGGGTAAAAAAAAAGAGCTGACGCCTGAGCAGCAGGCCAAGCTCCGCGACGAGCGAGGCGAAGCGAAAGCCGCCAAGTACGGCGCCGCCGCCGATCGCTGGGAAGCCAGCGTGCTCCCGATCCTCCGCGCACAGTTCGAGCAGCAGCAGGCGATCGTCGTGAGCAACGTCACGCTCCTGCGCCCTCAGAAGTCCTATACGCGTAAGGCAAAGCGCGACGCACTCGACAGCCTCGCTGACTGGCAAGCCCTCACGACGTCGCTCTCCGCGAGCCTCAGCCCCTATCTCTACGGCCTGGTCATCTCGACCGGACGCCAGGCGATGGAAGACCTCGGCATCGACCCGAGCCAGTTCGACGCGAGCACCGCGCCCGTCCGCAGCTACGCCAACGACCGGGCGTACCTGGTGGCCGGCGCGATCAACGAGGAGACGCAGAAGCAGCTCCGGGCGGCGATCAGCCAGGCACTCGACCGAGGCGCCGACATGGGCGAGCTGACCGCCATCATCAACTCCGTCTTCGGTGCTGCCCTGACCTACCGCACCGCACGCATCGCTGGGACCGAGAGCGTGCACGCGCAGGGCTTCGCCGACATCCAGGCATGGACGCAGTCGGGGACCGTGAGTGGCAAGGAGTGGTTTACTTCAGGGTCGGAGAGGGTCTGTCCATTCTGTATGTCTCTCGACGGAGCAATCCGCGACCTCGATAAGACCTATTTTCAAATGGGCGACACGATAACTGCCGGCGGCCAGAAAATGACCGTTGGTTTTGAGGATATTGTCACGCCGCCTCTTCACAATAACTGCGCGTGCTACCTGCTCGACATTCGTATCTAGTTATTGTCGTTGTTACGTACTGCGCGTATAATTTGGTTAGATGCGAAAGCCGTTTACCTGTCCATTATGCAATCGGGTCACGGATCGTAAGTCCAAGACCGATCACCGCAAATACTGTTCCGCAGCATGTGCAACGGCCGGACACAAGCGGAGCATGGCTCAAAGGCCTCATCGGACCGTGACGATTATTGAAAACGGCTACCACCGAACCTATTGGCCGATCAAATGCCTTCATTGCGGGAACGATGCAATGGGCTCTCGCCCGGGTGCGAAGTACTGCTCCGTGTCCTGCCAGCTGAACTACGAGTACGCCAAAGGCCTGCGCGATCCGGTCGCCACGAGTGACGCCGCACATGCCGTCGTGCGAGCGAACGGCCTGCCGTCACGCCGCGGCATGCCGATACCTCAGTTCAAAGATCCGGCCGTCTGGGCGAAAGTGTCGGCCACCAAGCTCAAGCAACACGCAGAGTTTCGTCGTGCGAATGGCCTGCGCGAACCCACCGAATCGGTACGGCTGCACAGAGGCAGGGAAGCGCGCGCTTGGAGGGCGGCCGTGTTCGAGCGAGACGCATACACCTGTGTCGCTTGTGGTGACTCTCGGGGTGGAAACCTCGAGGCCGACCACATACGCCCTGTGCTTTTCTTTCCTGAACTTGTCCTCGACGTTTCAAACGGCCGGACATTGTGTCATCCGTGCCACGTGATGACACCAACCTATGGCTCAAAGATCTACAAGCTCACCCGTGCCGACTTCGACGTAGCCGCATAATCCGCTTGCAAAACCGCGGTCATTCATTTACTTTGAAGACAAGATATGCGGAAAGTAACAAAACTATTCAACATCGACATAAAGTCAATCGACGAAGATAAGCGACAAGTTACCTTCTGCTTCAGCGACGACCAGCCCGACCGCATGGGAGAGATCGTCGACCAGGCCACCTGGGACCTGAAGAGCTACGACAAGAACCCCATCATCCTGTGGGGCCACGACCCGAGCATCCCCGAGAACGTCCTCGGCACCGGCTCTGGCATCGAGACCAACGTCAGCGGCAAGTCGTTCATCACGGCGCAGTTCGACGAGGCCGAGATCAACCCTCGCGCCGACATGGTGTTCCGCCAGCTCGTCAAGCGCACGCTGCGCACGGTGAGCGCCGGCTTCATCAACCACACGTTCGAGTACGAGGAAGACATCCCCGTCCTCAAGGACAACGAGCTGCTCGAAGTGAGCGTGGTGCCGATCCCGGCCAACCCTCGCGCGGTCGCGCTAGCCCTCACCGACGGGTCGCTGAGCCGCATAGACGCTGAGTGGATGGTCAAGAGCATGAAAACAGAAAGTGACTACATCGAAAAGCAACTAGCTAAGAGCGACGACACCGTCGTGGAGAAAGACATGGAAGAACTGACTGAGAAAATCACCGCCCTTACCGACGCGCTCGGCAAACTCGCCGACAACCAGAACGCGCTGCAGGAGACGGTGAGCACGATCGCTGAGTCCCTGAAGCCGACAACCGAGACCGACGAAGACAAGACCGCACGCGAAGCCAAGGAAGCCGCTGACGCCAAGGCCGCCGAAGAGGCAGCCAAAGCGGAGGCAGACGCCAAGGCGGAAGCGGATCGCATCGCGGCCGAAGAAGCAGAAGAGAAGCGCAAGGCCGACGAAGAAGCTGAAGCAGCTAAGGGCGGCCTCGAGCAGTCCGGTGCCGCTGCGGAAGAACTCGACGACGACGCCGAACTCACCGATGACATGAAAGCGCAGATCGACGCCGCGCTGGAACCACAAGTCGAAGCCTAAATATCAGCACGGCCATGGATACGAGCACCTGAAGGAGGTGGTTCATCGCCATAAGTCATTGTCAAAGGAGACATCATGACTGTCAAAGAATACACAGAAGCGAAGCTGAAAGAGCTTCAGAAAAAAGAGGCCAAGGACGCGGTCCGTAAGCCAGCAGCGGACACCCAAGAGGACCGCGCGCTGGTCAGCAAGTTCTACACGGCTCTCGCAAGCGGTGACCGCAACGCGCTGAGCGACGTGAACGCCCTCATCGAAAAGGACTGGAAAGCCAAGCTCGAAGCCTCTGGCCGCACCAAGGCTCAGACCGAAGGAACGATCGGCAGCGGCACCGCTGGCGGCATCCTCGTTCCAACCACCGTGGCTGACTCGATCATCTCGAAGATGAAGTACATCAGCCCGATCCGCCAGATCTCGACCGTGATCGACAACATGCCTGCGCAGCTCCAACTGCCAAGCGAAAACTCGATCGCCCAGGCGTACTGGGTCGGTGAGGCAACGGCAATCACTGAGAGCGGTGAAGTCTTCGACCCGAACCTGCTCACACCGTTCAAGGCAGCCGGCCTCGACAGCTTCTCGAGCGAGATCATCGCCGACGCTGCGACCAACCCAAGCCTGCAGAACTACGTGGAGCAACGGTTCGCCGTAGCCCTCGCGCTGCTTGAAAACGCAGCCTTCACTAGTGGTGACGGTTCCGCGAAGCCATACGGCTTCCGCTCGAGTGCGATCACTCCGGGCTCAGTCGCACAAGCTGGCGCTGCCCTCACCTACAGCGACTGCACGAAGCTGAAGTACACGCTGCCAACCGCATACCGCGGCATGGGCGTCTACGTCACGAGTGGCTCAGGTGTCCAAGCGCTTGAAAACATCCGCGATACCCAAGGTCGTCCGATCTTCCGCGACGGACTCGCAGACGGCACTCCAGCAACTCTGCTCGGTCGCCCGCTCTACGTCGTCGACGAAATCCCAACGAACCTCGGTGCTGGCACCAACGCCACGGAACTCTGGTTCGGCGTGTTCACCAACTACTTCATCGGTGACCGCGGTGGCCTCCGTGTCGACTACGGCACCCAGGGCACCGACTTCGCTGCCGACAAGATCAGCCTCCGCGTCGCAAAGCGCGTGGCCGGCAAGCCAGTCATCGGTGAATCATTCGCAAAACTAACCGGCGTCATCACGTCTTAATCCGAAGGAGGAAAATCAGATGGCAAGCAAATTAGTTGAGTTCCAGTACGACATCTTCCCTCACGTGAAGGGTGATGTCGTGAACTTGGAGAGCGACGAAGCCGACCGTGTCGACGAAGTCGCGAGGGAAACGCGGCATCCAGGGCAAGGCGTACAAAGCCACTACCCCAACGGCCCAAGAGCGTGCCGCCGCAGCTCAAGAAGCAGAAGTAGTCGGCGCTGACGGTTCAGCGTCCGACGTCCCTGGCGACCAGCCTGAAGAGGACGCGGCGTAATGAGCCGTCACTCAGCAGTCCTTCCGGCTCAAACGGCCGGCGGAGCGCTCTCGACCACGTTCGCAGGATTGGTTGAGACCACGGACGACACGGGAAACACCATCACTGGTGTGACCCTGGTCGCTCCCGCTGGTTACACGACCGTGACGGGCGTCGCCACGAATAACGTGACGTTCAACGTCCGCGTGCTTCGCGCAGGCACGTCCCTCGGGACGGTCGCGTCGCTGACGCTCGCCTCCGGCACCAACCTCGTTGCAGAGACCCCAGTGACCGTGCCGATCACTGGTTCGATCGCGACGCAGCGCGGTGACGTGCTCGACGTCCAGATGCAACAGAACGGCACCGGCCTCGCGGTCGCAGCCGGCGTCATTTGCCAAGTTGAACTCAACTAGGCAAATAGGCGCGCAAACAATCGCCCTGCTGGAAACGGCAGGGCGATTTGTGTTGCTATCGGCAAAAGCAGGCAATGATGTTATTTTGGGAAGTGAATATGAGCTCGATTATCTCCACGACCGACCTAAGTAGCAGCCTCCCGAACGTCGATGTCGACAGCGCGCTGGCTACCCAGGTCGTGAGCGCGGTGAACGCGTACGTCGAGAACCAGACGCACCGATGCTGGGGCGAGACAACCACGGTGACCGAGCGCTACGACTGGGACAAGACGCTGTGGCTGCGGCATATGGACGTCACCGCCATCACGTCGATCACGCTGGGCTGGCCCGGGCAGACGCAGTCGACGCTGGACTCGACGTCCTACTTCTTCAACCCGGTCGGCCGTGTGACGCTCATCGCCCAGCAGGGCGGCGGCGTGAACGCGTCCTGGCAGCGCAACGACTACATCGCGGTCGAGTACACCTACGGCGTCGAGGACGTGCCTGACGACCTCAAGCAGGCTGCGATCGGTGTCGCCGTCGGCATGTACAACTGGGCAAGCGCAGGCGGCCACGAGGTCGTCGAGACGAGCGTGGGCAGTTACCGCGTCATGTACGCGGGTGCTGTTCGCAGCTCGGCCACGGGACCAGCGCCCTACAACAACCAAGCAGACGCGAACTTCCTCACGATCCAGGGGTACGCGATGCAGAGGGTCTAGCCGTGATCCTGCTGCACACCTGCGATCTCGCGCGCAACGAGCCGGTCGGCACCAATGGACGGCGCGCCTTCACCACGATCCAGACCTCGATCGGGTGCACCTTCATTCCGATGGGCGCCAAGGCCGCGATCGCCAACAAGTACTCGGTCGGCAACGCGTGGGACTTCTACTTCGCGGACGGCACCGACGTGCGGCCTGGCGATCGCCTGACCAGATCTGGCGTGAGCTACATCGTCGGGGGAGTGGAACCGTTCTCGGGATTCCCAGGCGTGAGCCACGTCCACGCGACGGGCGAGACGGAGCACGCGAATGGCCAGTAACGGCATCCGCTACGAGATCGTCATCGACGCCGAGCGCGTCGAGCAGGCGCTCCTCGACGCTGGAGAGAACTTCCCGCGTTACCGCCGCCAGTGGATGATCCAGTCGGCCAACCTCATCCGTGACGAGATCATCGACCGTGCGCCTGTCGGCGTTGCCGGCTTCGCGGGCCAGGGCATCAGCCACAACATCTCCATCGACTACAACGGCGACACGACCGAGGCAGAGATCGGCCCGAACGACAACGTGCCGTACGCCAAGTACGTCGAGGACGGCACCGATCCGCACTACGTCCCGCATGGACCCGACAGCTCACTCGCGCAGTGGGCCGAGATGAAGGGCCTGAACGTCTACGCCGTCGCGAAGGGCATCGAGAAGCGCGGCACCAAAGCACATCCGTTCGTCGGCCCGGCCTTCCTCGCGGTGCGCGACCGGGTGCAGGCGTCGTTCAACGAGGGGGTGGCCAGCTACCTCGCGAGGTTCGCGGCATGACGGCCACGCCGGGCATGAGCCGCCGCATCAAGGACGCGCTCGTGACGCTCCTGAGCGGGCTGCAGTACGGGGGTGAGCCCGCGTTCATCCAGGTGCTTGACAACACGAAGGACGAGTTCAAGGGCTACCCGAGCATCCGAGTGCTCCCATCGACGCTGTCGAGCACCGACGGTGACAGCGCGAGCCGCGACCACACCGTCGAGTACGCGGCAATCATGCACTTCCAGCTCCAGAGCCAGACGGACGTCGAGAGTGACGTCTACGACCAGATGTACGACCGCACCGACCTCATCGTGAACACCCTCGAGCACGGCGACCAGGAGAACGAACTCAATGAGATTGACTCGGGCATCCAGGACTGGATTATGAGCGTGCCGTCGGCGAATTGGTACGTCGGCCAGAGTAAAGCCGGCGCCCTGCTTTTATGCAATGTCATCATCCGCGTGACCTATTCTCAATTTACGGCATAAATGATAAGTTGAAGATATGCCAGATTCGATAGACGAGCAGCCAAAAGCAAAGATCGCTAAAAAGCTAGTCACGCCGACCCGCAAGTATTTTCTCCCTTCACGGGGCAAGGAAGTCGAGGCCGACAGTGTAGAACTCGCCATCGCACCTGAAGACGAAACAACTAACACAGAAGACGTAAAGGACGGTGATGCCTAACCCATTCATAGGAAAAAAAGACTCAATCGGCTTCGGCAAGGAGTCCACGCCGGGCACCGCCGTCGCCCCTACGGCGTGGAGCCGCCAGCTCGCGCTGACCCTTGACCAGAAGACCACTAACAGCCAGAACACGACTGCCCTCGGCCGCGTCGAAGGCATGGACAACTCGGCCGTCGTCGAGCAGTGGTCGGAGGGGTCGCTCAACGGCATCATCACCGACACCTCGATCGGCCTGCTGCTCCTCAACATCTTCGGCACCGACACCGCGGCGCTCCACTCGGGTGAGTCGACGGTCTACGACAACACCTTCAGCGTGCTGCAGACCGGCTACCCGGCCAGCCTGACCTTCGCCCGCACGAACCCGGTTGTCAGCCGCCGCTACGCCCTCGGCTACCAAAGCGACTTCGAGATCGACGTCAAGCAAGCCGACTGGGCGCAGTTCACGAGCACCATCGTGGCTCGCGCAGCCGCCAGCAGCACTGAGACCGTCGCCTACAACTCGACGGAGGGACGCTTCACCAGCAAGCACACCAACGTCTACATCGCCAGCAACGTGGCTGGCCTCGGCAGCGCGACCGCGCTCCAGATCAAGAGTCTCAAGCTCAAGATCAGCCGCAAGCAGGACCGCTTCACCCCGCTCGGCGCGATCGACCCAGCGACGTTCGACCCTGAGGACTTCAACGTCAGCGGCACGCTTGTCCTGCGCTACACCGACACGACGATCGAAGCGCTTGGCATCGCGAACACCGCCCAGGCCATGAAGATCGCGCTCATCAACACCGACACGACGATCGGCACCGCCGCCAACCCGAGCCTGGTGCTCACGATGCCGCAGATCCGCTTCGACCCAATCACGCTCGACAACAACCTGACCCAGACGATCTCGCAGACGGTCAACTTCGACGCCGAGTTCAATAGCACCGCCGGCTACATGCTTCAAGCAGTGCTCACTAACCTGCAAAACGGGTACTAACCGTGAGCCGCCGCCTCGCCATCACGAAGCGCATCGACCTCAGCTCCGTCGCGGACGGCTGGGACGACTGCTACGTAATCGTCTCGGGCGCCACGTTCGGTGAAGCCGCTGAGCTTGCCGGAGTCGACTTCAAGAGCCTCAGTGCGGCCGACGCCGCCGCTACCAGCTTGAAGATCGCCACCGACCACTTCGTGAGCGGCAAGATTCGCGTCCTCGGTGACAACAACGAACCCGAACTCGTCGACATGGAAGCCGACGATATCGCTGGCAGCCCCTCTGTTCTCGAGTTGGTCAGCGCAGGTGTGCTTGGAGTGATCGTCGACCCAAAAGCCTCATCGACGCCGACGGAGACATCTCCGACCAGCGAGCCTTCGACCGCGCAGTAGCCGTCTGGGAGCAGTACGAGGACATTCTTGTACACGGAATCCAGGAAGGCGTATCGCAAGAGGTTTACAACGGCATCCGATTGCACCGCTTCATGGAACGGATGCACCTGTCATATGCCGAGGCACTTGCCACTCCGAATGAGGTCGTCGAGCGCGCTTTCGTCATATGGGCATTGGACGACGCGCGTGTTAAGTTAAAAGAGAGAAACAATAACTAAATAGCGATAACTCAATAGTGGCTTCATCTGATAACACCATCAACATTCTCCTGAAGGCGCAGGATGAGGCGACCGCGACCATCAAAGAGGCCGCGAAGAACATCGAGGCCGCTTCCGACAAGATCTCGTCGTCCACCAAGACGGTCGGTGCCGTCTCTCAGGGCGCGAGCGAGGGCACGAACGCCTTCGCCAGCTCGCTGGTGAACACCGCCGACATGGTCAAGGGCGTCGCCATCGCCTTCGCGACCTATCAGATCGGCTCGGCGATCTCGGACTTCGTCACGAACGCCGTCGGGTCAGCCGCGTCGCTCGAACAGAGCAACATGGCGTTCCAGAGCCTCATCGGCAACGTCGCTGATGCCAACTCGGTCTTTGGACAGCTCGTCCAGTACGCCAACGTCACGCCGTTCCAGAGCAAGGACATCATCCAGGCGTCCCAGACGCTGATGGGCTTCGGTACCGCCGGCCAGCAGACCGTCGACACGATCAAGCAGCTCGGCGACATCGTGAGCACCAGCGGAGGCAACCTCGACTCCCTATCGCTGGTGACCGGCCAGATCTTCTCCCAGGGCAAGATGCGCGCCCAGGACATGTACCAGGTCATCAACGACGGCGGTGCCGGCCTCGTCAAGATCATGGCTGCCAACGCCGGCGGCATGGACAAGCTGACGGCCGAGTTCGACACCGGTGGCGTCACGGCCGACCAGTACTTCACCGCGGTCAAGCAGGCGACCGAGCAGGGTGGCTTCGCCTTCGACGGTGCGCAGAAACAGGCCAACACCTTCAACGGCCAGGTCTCCACGCTCGAGGACTCGATCACGCAGATGGGCATGAAGCTCATCGGCGTCCGCATCGACCCGCAGCTCGGCTATGTCATCGAGCCCGGCGGCCTGTTCGACCGGGCGAAGGGCATCATCCAGAACCTGACAGCAGTCGTCGGCCCTCTGGGCGACAAGCTGACCACGTGGGAGACCGAGGTCTCGAACCACCTCGGCCCCGTGTGGAACGACTTCGTCAAGAAGATCCAGGAACACAAGGGCGACATCGAGGACATCGCGAAGACGATCGGCGAAGCGCTGGTCGGCGCCCTGAGCGACACGTTCAAGATCCTCGCGATCGTCATGCCGCCACTCCTCGACTTCGCGGACTGGTGCGTGCGGCACAAGCAGGCGGTCCTCGACATCGCCGCGGCGATCGTTGCCATCAAGGTCGCCCTTGCCATAAGCGACGCGATCGCGGCCTTCCAAATCGCGTTCGCCGGGGGCATGGCCGCCGCAGGGGCCGACGTCGGAGGACTGTCGGGCGCGATCACGACCATGCGGGCCCTCGTCTCGAGCCCCGTCGGCATGGGCGGCATAGCCGTGGCGGGCGCGATCGCCGACATCGGCCTCGTGTACGCGGCGGTCCAGCAGGTTCAGAGTGCGATCCAGGCTGTCAACGATGCCGCTTCCGCGCAAGCCCAAGCGGCCCAGACCCACTCAGAGCTCAAGGGCATCCTCCAGAACATCCTTGAGCATCAAGGCGTCTACAGCCCCGACAAGGTCGCGGCGGCGAAACAGACGTGGAACCAAGAGTTTGCGGGTCAGAAGTACGCCCTCGGTACGAACTTCGCACCCGGCGGCCTCGCCCTCGTCGGTGAGAACGGACCCGAGCTTGTTGGGATGCCCACTGGCTCGAGGGTCTACGGCAACCAGCAGACGCAGCAGATGCTGGGCGGTAGTGGCAAGAGCCTCACGATCATGGGCGGCCTGCGGAGCTGACCCCGGTTTCCCGGACACGTTCTCTTTGGTGATCATGCCGCAGTGAGGGCGGCGGTGTGCTGGTTCTCGAACTCGATGGGGCTGAGGTAGTCGAGGGAGGAGTGGCGGCGGCGGGGGTTGTAGAAGCCCTCGATCCATTCGAAGATCGCGGAGCCGAGTTCCGCCTGTGTCTCCCAGTCGTGGCGGTCGAGGAGTTCGCGTTGCATCGTCGACCAGAACGACTCCATGAGCCCGTTGTCGACGCTGGAGGCGACGCGGCCCATCGAGCCGAGCAGGCCGGCTTCGCGGAGCCGGTGACCAAACAGCCAGGAGGTGTATTGGCTGCCGCGGTCGGCATGGACGATGGTTCCCGGGGCAGGTTTCCGCTGCCAGCGGGCCATTTCCAGTGCGTCGACGACGAGTTCGGTGCGGATGTGGTCCGCGATCGACCAGCCGACGACTCGTCGGGTGAAGCAGTCCAGAACCGCGCAGCAATAGACCTTCCCGGTTCCAGTCGGATGCTCGGTGATGTCCGTGAACCAGAGCCGGTCGGGCGCGTCGGTGGTGAACTGCCGTTTGACGAGATCGTCGTGTGGTGCCGGCAGCGGCCGATGCTTCCCGACTTTTCGGCGGTGACTGATCCCCGAAAGGCCCGCGGTGCGCAGCAGCCGGGCGACGCGTTTCCGGCTGACATGTCGATCGAGGCCGCGCCGCAGCTCGGCATGGACCCGTCTGGCGCCATAGGTTCCGCGGGAGTCGTAGTGGATCCGCTCGATCACTCCGGTCAGCTCGGCGTCCGCGACAGCCCTCGCGGACGGCGCACGTCCCCGCCACTCGTAATACCCCGACCGTGACACCTTCAACACCCGGCAGGCCACCGCGACGGGGAACCCGTCGGCGGCAAGCTCCTGGACCAGCCGGAACCCTATTTTGGGAGGACGTTCTCTCGGGCGAAATACGCGGACGCCCGCTTCAGGATCTCGACCTCCATCTCGAGCACCCGGTTCTTGCGGCGCAGCTCGACGAGCTCGCGTTTCTCCGCGCTCGTCAACCCCTCCGCCTGACCGGACTCGATCGCGTCAGCGGCCATCCACCGGCGCAGACCCGACTCACTGATCCCGAGATTCCGGGCGACATCAGGAATCGACTCTCCCGACGCAACCAGATCAAGGGCACGACGCCGGAACTCCGGCGACTTCGCAGCAGGCATCCTTCGGACTCCTTCCAGGAACGATCATCTCGCCCCAACTCAGGTGTCCGGGAAACCGGGGTCAGCTCCTGCACGTCCACAACAACGTCGACGTCGACCGCTTCCTGAGCAAGATCGGCTGGAAGTTGGCGGCGGCATGATCGTCACGCTGAACAGCCTCGTTTTCAACGACCCAACGACGGGGAACGGGCTCTACCTCGACGAACCCATCACGGGTCTAGGGCTTCCTCCCGTCCGCACCTCGAGCGGCAACTACTCGGGCCGAGATGGCGGTTACGTCGGCGCGCAGTTCTACGGCTCGCGTCTCATCAGCCTGCCCGGACGCATCTTCGCCAACACCACCGCGCAGTACGAGGCCTCACGCATGGCCGTCGAGGCAGCGCTCGCGCAGGCGACCGTGACGATGCTCATCACGACCAACGCCGGCGCCCAGTACCTCGTCAACGCCTACTTCGACTCGCTCGACCTGCCAATCACGCGCGCGGCGCAGAACACGACCTTCCAGATCACACTCATCGCGCCCGACCCGACGGTCTACGACAACAGCACTGGCGGCGGCAACAGCGTCACGCTGACGCGCTCGACCGGCGGCGGCATCACCTGGCCTATCACGTGGCCGATCACGTGGTCCGGCGGCGCAGGCGCGACGACCGTTACCAACACGGGCAACGTCACCATCTACCCGCAGATCACGCTCAACAACGTCATGAGCAGCCCGATCATCACGAACACGACCACGGGCCAGTTCTTCTCGTTGCCGTCCTTCACCACGTCCACGGGCGACGTGCTCGTGATCGACATGCTCAACCGATCCGTGCTGCTCAACGGCGGCTCCGTGCTGGGCTTCGCGGCTACGACGAGCACCTGGTGGCCCCTGATCCCAGGCAGCAACACGATCAGCCTGACGACTGGCAGCAGCGGCGACACCGTGACCGGCACCGTTTCGTGGAGAAGCGGCTACAGGGGCATCTAGGTGGACTTCGGTTCGTCCCGCCTCTACGAGATCGAGCTGTGGAGTGCCGGCGGCACCCGCCTTGCTGACATCAGTGCGCTGGCCACCAACCGTTCGTGGAACGCGACCCGCAACGACGTCGAGGAGCTGACGTTCACCCTCGACCTCTTCGCCTTCGAGAACTACTGCGCGACCAACCTCGGGGGAGCGGATCCGAAGGTGCTCATCCAGCCGTACGTCACGGACGTCAAGCTCAAACGCGCCGGTACGTACCTCTACGGCTTCCAGGTGGTCGATGTGTCCTTCGACCTGGCCGTCGATTCGTCTTCCGCGTCGGACGGCTCCTCAGGCGCTCTCACGGGCTCGAGCGACTTCGCGGTGACCGTCACCTGCACTGGCTACCTGAACCTGCTCAAGGACCGCTACATCACCAAGAGCTACGCCGCGACCGAGCGCACGGCGATCGCCGCGGACATCATCGCAACGACCCAGGCCACCACGAACGGCTCGGTCGGCGTCACGATCGCTGGCTCGCTCTACGCCACAGGGCAGCTCAGCGACCGCACCTACAGCCTCGACAACGTGAAGACGAAGCTGCAGGAGCTGGCGGCGCTCACCGACGCGCCTTACGACTTCTACTTCGACCCGTTCAAGGTCTTCCACACCGTGGCGAAGCTCGGTGCCCGACGCACGGACGTCGCGCTCATCTACGGCGGCCCCTTGAGCAACGTGGCCGGCTTCAGCCTCGACCGCTCGGCAGCCAACGTCTTCAACTACATCTGGGGCGTCGGGTCGGGCTCGGGCGACGTGGGACTGACGAGCAACCAGGGCGACGTGGTGAGCCAGCTCAACTACTACCGCCGCGAGAAGATCGACCAGTTCAGCACCGTCATCGAGCAGACGACGCTCGATCAGGACGTCGCGGCGGACGTCTTCCTCTATAAGGACATCCTCGAGCTTCCGACGGTCACGATCACCAGCAAGCAGGTGCCGAGCAACTTCCTCTCGGTCGGCGACCGCATCCCGCTGCAGGTGCTCAGCCACCCGTGGCTCAGCAACATCAACGGGCTCTACCGGATCGAGAAGCTTGACGTCTCCATCGACGAGAACGACTTCGAGACCATCACGCTGACGTTCGACTCGTGGGGTGTGAACCAGAGTGAGTAGCCGTCTGGACCTGCAGAGCAGCGAGGGGCTGGCTCAGTACATGGGGTCGCTGCGCACCGACCTCGACGCGCTCAAGACGCAGAACCAACCGTTCGGCCCCGACGCGCTCGTGATCAAACGGGTCGGGCGAACGTCGGGCTGGGACGTGAATACCTCCGTCGCCGCCTTCGCGCTCGTGAAGTACCGCTGCACCTTCGTGCCGGCCACGCTGCAGAACCCGTACGTCGAGTTCGTCCCGCAGGTCGTCGTGACGGGTGGCACCGGGTACGAGGTCATCACCTTCTGGCCGGACGCCGGAAACAACTACCCGACCTCGCGGCCGTTCATCGTCGCGCTGAGCAACGACGCGAACACCGTGACGTTGCAGATCCTCGCGGCGTTCAAGTGCTCGGACAGCGGCACCGTCACGGTGGTGTCCATATGAGTACGCGCACGAGCCTGGCGTCCGACCAGCGCCTCGTGAACGAGATCGCCAGCCTGCGCACTGACGCGGACTCGCTCCGGGTGAACCAGCGCATCGGTGGCACCGCCATGGCGACTTGGATCAGCACGAGGAGCGGGACCTGGGACGAGCGGATCGACTTCACGGGTGCGGGCAACATCTTGGTGCCCATCACCTTCACGGCCGCGCAGCAGAACTATCCCTTTGCCCGCTTGACCTACCGCCTCTACTACGGCTCAACCAGTACCGAGATCCACCCGAAGGACTCGACCTGGCCGTTCGCGGCAATCCATCCCGGGTACGCCGACCCAGCCAACCCGAAGGCGGTCACCTGGTCGCTCTACCTGCTGAA
This sequence comes from uncultured Actinomycetota bacterium, assembly GCA_963716965.1. GTDB lineage: Bacteria > Actinomycetota > Actinomycetes > Actinomycetales > Microbacteriaceae > Amnibacterium. The sequence continues at coordinate 357,022 of CAVQUZ010000005.1, forward strand.
TCCGAGCGGCGCAGCGACCTATTACGTCAAGTGGTGGGTGCTCGCCAGTGACGAAGGGGCGATCTCCTGATGGCGACCCGACTGAGCCGCAGCGCGGACAACCAGCTCGTGGAGCAGCTCACGTCGCTGAGGACTGACGTCGATGGCCTGAAGACGCTGCAACGCGTCGGGGGAGCGAACGTCGTCGGCTACCTGTCTGCCACCACCGCAAACTACGACGCGACCGTGACCCTCGCCGCGGGTGCCGCGGCCAGCTACCTGATCACGTTCCTCGGCCTTTCCAGCCTCTTCGCGTGCATCGCCGACCTCTATCTGGACTACTCGCTGAACCCCGCCGTGCTGGCGAACGCCATCCCGCCCTACGCCAACGGCGCGGTGGTGAGCATCAAGATGCAGGAGCTTCCTCTGAGCGGTCAGACGAGCCAGTGGCACGCGACCTTCACGAACGTCAGCGGGTCGTCCCAAACGATCTACATCAAGTCTGTATTCAACGGCTCCAGCCTCGGCTATACCAGCATTACGAGCATCTGACTTATGGACAGCCCAAAGCGGCTGGGTTATGTTAGGGGGAGAAAGTATTTAAAGAGAATAAAGTTTGTCGAAGTTAGTTCACAATTACTCCTCAAACGGCGGCAGTACCACTGACGAGTACGGCACGCACCTAGTTCTCAACCGTCTGCTGACAGGCGACGTCGTCGAAGGCTTCGCGGTCGCGGCGAACAGCAGCCCGAACATGACGGTCTATGTCCAGCCGGGATCCGGCCGGATCACCACTGGCACCTACCCGTCGAGCTATGGCTACCTCGTCAGCCACGACACCGGGAGCCAGGGTGAAGCGGTCACCATCGCGACCGCAAGCGGCTCGAACCCACGCATCGACTACGTGGTGGCCTATGTCGACAAGGGTGTGGCCGGCTCGACCAGCCCTACCTACGTCAACAACACGAACAACGTGCTGAAGTTCGCGTCGGTCGCCGGCACGCCGGCCGGCTCGCCGGTTGTCCCAACGACGACCCAGATCAACACTGCGATCGGCGCGTCGAACCCGTACATCATTTTGGCGCAGATCGCAGTGGGTACGAGCGTCACGCAGATCAACAGCGGGAATATCACCGACAAGCGAACCTTCGCATATTCGCGACTCGCGCCTGGCACGATCTTGGGTTACACCCAAATCACCTCGAACTTCGCGACGACGAGCACGACCGCCGTTCAGATAACTGGCCTCACGCTTACCGTCACGGTACCGGCCGGCGCTCACTACATCGAAATAACCGCGTTCGCGGGCACTATTTACAACTCTGCGTCCAACACCCAGGCCGTTTTGACGATATGGGACGGTGCAGTCGGAAGCGGCACGCTACTCAATTTCGGTCGTGGCTTCCAATCAGGCGGCAGCGGGGCGACAACGACGACGCTTTTGGCTGTAGTAAGCCCCTCAGCCGGCACAAAGACGTACAACGTTGGGCTGCACTCCCCGAACGCAGGCACGAGTACGAGTGAAGCGTCTTCAACACAACCGTCATTCATGATGGTGAAGGCCTACTAGCCGTGAGCCAGATAACCAATCTCGACATCATGGAGAAGCTTGGCAGCATCGAAGCGCGTCTCGTAGCCGTCCAGGCCCAGGCCGAGAAGACGAACGGCCGCGTCACCAAGGCCGAGGAGTTCATCAACGCACTCAAGGCCGTCGAGATTTACAAGAAGGACAATCCCCAAGCAACGACCATTCAGAACATCAAGGCCGACACGGTCAATATGCGTCAGCCCTGGTACATGAACGAGAAGTTCGTCGGCGCGATCGTGGGCATCATCCTTGCCGTGCTCACCGTTTTGAGCTTCGTCATCAAGGGTGGCGCGCAATGAGCCTCGCCCTGATCCTTTTCATCGTCCGACTCGTGCCGTATGTCATCGCGCTCGTGAACGCGTATCGCAAGGGCTACCGCTGGCTGACCTTGCTCACTGCCTACCTGATCGGCTTGACGGTCTTCAACTATTCAACCTCTGCACTCGACGCGACGCACCAGCTCCTCGGCACGGTGTTCGCTTACCTGCTGATGCTGCACTCACTAAACATCAACCCAAGGAGGTGATTTATGGCACTTAATGGCATCGACGTCGCGAGCTACCAAGCCGCACTCAATTTGGACGGCGTCAAATACGACTTCGTCCTCATCAAAGCAACCGAGGGGACGACGTACGTCAACCCCGACTGCGACACGAAGTACCAGGAGGCAAAGGCCGACGGCAAGCTCCGCGGCATCTACATGTTCGTCGACCACGGGGGAGACCCTGAGGCTGAGGCGGACTACTTCGTCGACAACTGCCAGGGCTACATCGGCGACGGTCTGCTCGCCGTCGACTGGGAAGGCAGCTTCGTCGAGGACACCGACTATCTGCACCGGATCCTGATCCGCATCGAAGCCCGCACCGGCGTCAAGCCGCTGGCCTACATGTCCGAGTGGGTCGAGAACCACTACGACTGGAGCGCGGTGGTTGCCGACGACTACGGCCTGTGGGGTGCGAAGTACTCGGACTACGAGATCGACAACGACTACGACACCAGCAACGCCGGCTCGCCTCCCGTGCTCAAGCACTGGACTGTGCTCGCGCTGTGGCAATGGACGAGCCGCGGCCGCCTCAGCGGCTACGTCGCCGACCTGGACTGCGACATCTTCTACGGCAACACGACCGCGTGGAACGCCTACGCGGCAAAGCCGGCACCCGTGCCAGCAGCCGTCCCGACGCCCGTCCCCGTGGCGGTGCAGGACAACGAGCAGGACGGCGCGGTGCCGGTTGCTGTGACCACGACGACGCCGACGCTGCCGAACACCACGGCCGTCTCGTCTGACTTCCTCGCGGACATCCCAGCGACGTCAGGCACGCCAGCAGCCTCAGCTCCAACCGCCACGCCTGCCGCGACGACTACAACTCCGTCCGTCAAGCACACCTCGCTCCTGAAGGGCGGCGAGTCGTTCCTGCACACCCTCGCCGGTGGCACCGTGCTGCTAACGGCCGCGCTTGCCGACCCCCACGTTCAGAATTGGCTGTCGCTCGGACTCGACAAATACGTTTCGCCGGCTCTGCTCGGCCTTGGATTATCGACTGGTCTCGTCACGTTCATAGTGAACCTCATAAAGGGGAAGCTGACAAAAGTGGCCTGACCAGCGCACCTCCCAAAACAAAATCTCACACAAATCCACCTCACTCGACTCCCGGCCAAACTCCGCCGGGAGTTTTCTTGTGCCTGTGGCGCGCTGAGATGCCCTAGGAGGCGTCCGAGTTGCAAAGCCGACTAATTAGCCATATCGTGTTCACAAGCTTATAGAAAGGGCTCTCAAATTGGCTTCTAAGACGACTGTCACGATCGTGGATGACATCAACGGCACTGAGGGTGCGGCGACCGTGCGCTTCGCATTCGAGGGCACCGACTACGAAATCGACCTCGCCGACGCCAACACTGCCAAGCTCCGTGAAGCACTGGACCCGTTCCTGGCCAACGCCCGCAAGGTCGGCAAGGCGGCGTCCCGCTCTTCCAAGACCAACAGCGCCGGCAAGCCCGACCTCACCGCCGTGCGCGAGTGGGCACAGGCCAACGGTCACAAGGTCGCGGCTCGTGGCCGCATCCCCGCGTCGGTGACCGAGGCGTACGAAGCGGCGCACTAGCTACCAGCCGCTGATCGGCGGCCGCTTGCTCCTCGGCGTCTCTGGGGCGTCATATCGCTTCTCGAGTTCCGCCCGCACCTCGTCGAGCGGCCGTCCGTAGGTCTGGGCGCTGTAGTCCTCGGCAAGGCGGGCAACGCCTGTCGGGGGCTTTGGCGGCAACGCCCGGATCGTCACGGGTGCCGAAACGCCCCGGTCGGTCGCCACCTGCGCCACGGCGTGGTACTTCTCCAGCCGCTTGAAGTCGGTCTCGGTGAAGGTCTCCTGCCCGAGTTCCTTTTGCCATAACCGAGCGTCCTCGCCCTGCGTCTGGAAGATCACCTTGCTGAGGGCATTACGTTAAGACCGTCCTGAAGCTCGCCGCTCAAAGCTGAAATGAATTGGGTCGCTACGGTGAGTCCCAGGTTATGTTTCCTCGCAGTCGCCAGCATATCCTCGACATTCATGGGCAATTTGAGCAATTGCGCCTCGTCCAAGAATAGGAAGTTCGGACGATCCGGCGTGATGCGGCGCACGGCGTTCCACAGCGAATCCATGAGGATCGCCGACAGCAAGTTGGCGGCCTCTTTCGGTACGCCGGCCATGTTCACCAGAAGGATCTTGTTGCCCGAGACGACCTCCTCCATCGTGAACGAGGACTTCGGCTGCGCGATCATGTGGAGGATCTCGGGACGGTTCGTGAGCTGCCAGATACGGCTCAGGACGGGTTCGGCGTGCCGATCCTGGTCGGAGCGTGAATAGCTCTCCCAGCGTTGCCAGAACCGTTTGATCTGCGGGTCGGTAACGCCTGCCCGTGCCCGCTGTGCCCATTCGGCCTCGTCTTTCGTGGGGGCGATCAACGCCGGCAGGTCGGCGAGCGTGGGATTCGGTTGCTCCAGCAGGGTCGTCAGGCCGTGGTACATCAGCTCGCGCACCCAGACGCCCTTCCCGTCCCCGTACAGGTAGTTGAACAGCGAGGTGAGCTGGTCGACGACGACCCGGCGTGAGCCTTGGTCGAGCGGGTTGAACGCGACCGGCCGCTGCCAGCTCCGCGAGACGTCGATGATGATGACGTCCTTCACCCGGTCGGGCGGGATGAGACCCTTCGCGCGTGAGAACAGCGTCTCGTGGCTCTCGCCGCTTCCCACATCGAAGACGATGCCGCCGAACCAGTTGGTGACGTCCTGGGCGAAAAGGTTGCTCAGGAGCGCCGACTTGCCCGACGATGTGCCGCCCTGTACGAAGGCATGTTCGACCGAGCGCGCGTACGGGATGGCGACCGGCCGCTCGTGCCCAGGCACGTTCGAGCGTCCCAGCACCCTGCCCTCGGACGGGATGTCGTTGGTGGCATGCAAGTGGCGGGCGGCACCGCGGGGGAGCCCTGCGACGAAAGGCATGCCGACCGGCCACGCAACGACCCCAATTAATTCGTGGAGCGTGAACTGTGCCGTGAAGTGCATCGGCGTGCGGGCCTCGTTGACGTACACCATGTCCAGCTCGTCCATAGAGGAGACGTTGAAGCCGTTCGTCGCGGTGTGCATCGCCGACAGCGACTGGCGGATGCGGAAGGTCAGGCTCCGGGCGCGGGTGTCGGTGTCCGCGTCGGCGACGACCCTGCCGACGGCGAGCACGTTCTGTTCCTCGAGCTTGCGGCGGCGGTCGTCGATCTCGTCCGCCATGGCCTCCGTCCGTCCCCGGATCGCGCGGAAAAGGTCGAACTCGACCGACCGTGCGCTCTGCCTGCTCGGCGGCCGTTCACGCGGTGCGGGGGAGACGATCCACTGGATCAGGACGCTCTCGTCGTCCGCGAGCGAGCTAACGCTGGCGAGCAGGCTGGCCGCCATGTCGTTCGGCTCGGTCGCCCGGACGGTGCGCGCCGGGCGTGACATGGAGACCTTTAGGCCGGCCTTCCACTGGATCCGTTCGCGGTGCTCGATGGGCGTCACGACGGTGCCAGGCACCAGGCTCCGGAGCTGGCCGACGATGTACTCCGCGTCCATGGCGGGCACGAGGATCCGGTGCGTGATCCCGTCGCTCGTGGCGTATGTCTCGAACACGATGGTCGGGACACCGACGAACCGGGCGGCACCGCGGACGCTGGAGCCGACGGCCGCCCGGAAGAACGAGACGACCCGTTCGCTGTCGAGGTCGCTGGGCGGGTTTATCAGGTAGCAGACGCGCTGGGCGTCAAATGACTTCTGGCTTTGCATCTTGATCTTCAATACTCCAAATGGAAGTAGTACTGAAAATGCAAGTAGGGCTAGAAGTGATTCCCACATTCTAGCCCTACTGTACACTTTCCGGTCTGAATTAGAAGGAGCGCCTCGCGTAGGCCTTTCGGGCGTATTTGATGACGAAGCGAATAGCCACGATGACGGCGACCGCGAGGAGTACCCACACGAGGTACTTGATGATGATGAAGATGAGCACGGCACCGCCGATGACGACGGCCGCCACGATGAGCCACATGCCGGCCCACAGGTCGAGCATGCTGTCGAACATGCCGCTAAGTGACTTCATTGTTGTTGCCTCCTGGTTGGGATTGAGGCGGCGGGATGTTCCGCCGTCTTGGGTGGGTCAGAACGCTCCGGTGCCTTTCAGATATCGGTGAAAGCTGTCGATGAAGGTGACGAGATACACGGGGTCGTACGTCAGGTCCGGGTCGCCGTCGCGCTGGAGCTCGGCTATCGCTCTCTCCGTCACCTCCATCAGCCCGAGTGCAGGGGGTTCGTCGTCAGGGTGCATGAGACCTCCTCAAGTGGATCTGTCTATGAGGGTGATGCCGATAAGCGAGTTGCAAAAGCCCAAATACCTGCATGCAGGTTCCTACGTAGAAGAAAGTTGCATGCAGATTCCTGCATGTGTAAGGCTCGGGTGTGCAAAAGGACGAGATGCTCCGGCGACTTGCTCGAGGACAGGGTGCAACTAGTGCGAATCTGACCGAACTACCAATCGCCGAGCTGTATCAGTTCGCGGGGAGAGTCCAGCCGGACCGGTTTAGGAACCTCATCATTCGTGGGATTTCCGTCCTCCCGAATGACTTCACGACGCTTGCGATCGCCAATGCGTTGAATCTACGGATTCCCATGGCGCACGAGTTCCCTGGTCACCGCAGGAAACTGCACGATCTCATCGAGTGGCCTGGTTCAACGCTGCGCGGACGACGCGATCGAGTTGGAGAAGAGGCGGGTGTCAGCGAACGCACCCTGATCGCCTATGAAGCCGCGGGATCCAAGCGGTTGGCCCTGGTCATCGATTGGGTGCTGATACGGACTGAGTGGCCCGGCTACGAGCGGTTCATCGAGCCGGTCGCCGATCGGATCCATGAGCGCGGGTTCATTCAGCAGGTTAGAGCCCATACGTTTTGGGGGAAGGACGACAAGTTCGTCCTCCGCTGAGACGCCTACCTTGACAAAGAGCGACCTCTTCGCGCCGCGGCGCAACGCGGCGACGATCGCCGCCGTGCGCGCCGCCGATCGCATCGTCGCGGTGGGTGCGGCGGACCCGATCGGGCTCGCGCGCTTCATCCGCGGGTACGGCGATCTCGTCGAGCTCGACGTCACGGCGCCGATCCGCGTGCTGATCACGAAGGTGCGGCAGGGCGCGATCGGCCTCAACCCGTCCGGTCAGGTCCGCTCGACGCTGCTGCGATTCCTGGGCGTCACCGATCCCGTGCTCGTGCCGTCGGATGCGCAGGCGTGCGATGCGGCGCTGCTCACCGCGAGACCGCTGCCCGACGCCGCCCCCAAGTCCGCGGCGACCGCGGCGATCCGGACGTTCGTCGAGGCGGAGTTCGCTGCCGCGCCGATCCGCGCCAGGCGTCCGTGGTCGCGACGCAGCGCCGCGATCGCGTAGCCACCGGCCGCGGACGAGCGTGGAGAATGACGGGATGCCAACGTCGGTGCTCGCGGTCCTGAACGAGAACGGGATCGAGTTCGTCGACCCGGTGCGGCCGATCGTCCGTGCCGACGACCTTGGCGTCACGCGGGGTGACGGCGTGTTCGAGACCCTCGGCGTCTTCGCGGGGCGTGCGCAGGCCCTCGACGCCCACCTCGCAAGGCTCGCCCGGTCCGCCGGCATGCTCGATCTCACCGTGCCTCCCGCGGACGTCCTTCGGCGCGCGGTGGTCGAGACGCTGGAGCGTTTCGGGCCCGGACCTGAGGCGATGCTGAAGATCATCGTGACCCGCGGCGTCGAGGGGGCCGGTGCCTCCACGTGCTGGCTGCAGGCCGCGGATGCGACGGACTCGACGGCCGCACGTACCGACGGTGTGCGCGTCGCCGTGCTGAGTCGCGGACTCGCCCACGACGCCGCGACCGATGCCCCGTGGCTGCTGCTCGGAGCGAAGACGCTGTCGTACGCGGTCAACAGGGCCGCGCTCCGCGCCGCGGCCGAGCAGGGCGCCGACGACGCCCTTTTCATCTCCACCGACGGCTACCTGCTCGAGGGTGCGACGGCCAATCTGCTCCTGTTGCAGGGCGACCGGCTCGTCACTCCGTCGACCGGGCTCGGGATCCTGCCGGGCACGACGCAGTCGGACGCGTTCGGCTACGCCCGTGGCCGGGAGATGACCACGGCCTACGCGCTGCTGACGCGCGAGGACCTCGACGCCGCGGATGCCGCGTGGCTCGTCTCGAGTGTGCGGCTCGCAGTGCCGATCCGAGCCGTCGACGGTGTCGAGCGCGCGGTCGACGCGGCCTTCACCGCGGCGCTGAACTCGGCGCTCGCCGCGCGGACCGACTAGGCCCGGATCGTTAGGCTGGACCCGTGCCCACGCTCAGCGAACTCGCCGCCGCGCAGGGACGTTCATCGGCCGACGACCTGAACTGGATGCACGCCCTGCTCGGCGAACTCCAACTGCTCGCCGACCTCGCGTTCGCGGACATCGTGCTGTGGGTGCCCACGGCCGACCAGTCCTTCGTCGCGGTCGCCCACGCGCGGCCGTCCAGTGCTGCGACGCTCTTCTACCGGGACTTCGTCGGCCAGGTCGTGAAGCCCGACTGGCGTCAGATCGTCGGTGCCGCGTTCGAGACGGGCCGCATCCAGGACTCGGCGGCGCCGGACTGGTTCGAAGAGACGCCCACCCGGGTCCGCGCGGTACCCGTCGTGCGGCGGACCAGTCCGAGTTCGGGCGTGGAGCAGGTGATCGGACCGATCGCGGTTCTGACCCGCCACACGAACCTCTCCGAAGCACGCATGCCCAGCCGTCAGGAACTCACTTTCAACGACTGTGCCAACGACCTGTTCCGCATGATCGCGGGCGGCGACTTCCCCCACCTCACCGCGCCGAGCAGCCCGCGCCGCGGGGCACCGCGCGCGTCGGACGGCCTCATCCGGCTGGATGTGGACGGCATCACATCGTTCGCGAGCCCCAACGCGCTGTCCGCGTTCAACCGGCTGGGCTTCATCGAGGAGCTCGAGGGGGAGTCGCTGGCCCAGGTCGTGACCGACCTCCTGCCCGAGGGCGAGCAGCCCGACGAGGCCCTGCCGCTCGTCGTGACCGGCCGGGCGCCCTGGCGCAGTGAGATCGAGGCGAAGGGCGTGACGGTCAATCTCCGCGCCATTCCGCTGAAGGCCGAGGGGGAGCGCATCGGCGCGATCGTCCTGTGCCGCGAAGTCACGGAGCTGCGGCACCAGGAGCAGGAGCTGCTCACCAAGGACGCGACGATCCGCGAGATCCACCACCGCGTGAAGAACAACCTGCAGACGGTGGCCTCACTGCTGCGCATCCAGGCACGCCGGTCGCCGTCGGAGGAGGCTCGCGAGTCGCTCACGCAGGCGACCAGGCGCGTCTCGGCGATCGCGGTCGTGCACGACACGCTCGCGCAGGGACTCAGCCAGAACGTCGAGTTCGACGAGGTCTTCGACCGCGTCCTCATGCTCATCACCGAGGTCGCGTCGTCACACGGGACCCGCGTGCACCCCGAGAAGCGCGGCGCGTTCGGCATCCTGCCGAGCGACTACGCGACGCCGCTCTCGCTGGCACTCACGGAGCTCGTCACCAACGCGGTCGAGCACGGGCTCGCGGGCCGGACGGGCACCGTCGTGATCACGGCGAACCGCACGGATGACGGCCTCACGGTGAGTGTGAGGGACAACGGCGTCGGGCTGCCCGAGGGCAAGGTCGGCGCGGGTCTCGGTACGCAGATCGTCCGCACCCTGATCGAGGGCGAACTCGGCGGTCACATCGACTGGCACACCATGAGCGGTGAGGGCACGAACGTGACCATCGCGGTGCCGTTCCGATTCGACCGCAAGCGGAACTGACCGGCGCACCTGACCGGCGAACCTGACCGGCGAACCTGGTGAGCATCACCGGAACCGGTGCCGCTGCACCCCTTCGCGCCGTGTAGGCATCACCGCGCGGCGTATGCAGAAACGGGGCCCGTCGTCCTACGCCGCGCGGTGATGCCTACACCGCGCGGATGAAGGGAGGCGGATGTGGCGCCGAGACCGGAGCGCGACGGCCGTTACGCGGAGCGGCGTGCCCTGGCGGCGCGGCGCTTGAGTGCGCGGCGCTCGTCCTCGCTGAGGCCGCCCCACACGCCGGAGTCCTGGCTGGTCTCCAGTGCGTACTGCAGGCACGACTCCGTGACGGTGCACCGACCGCACACCGACTTCGCACGCTCGATCTGATCCACGGCTGGGCCGGTGTTCCCCACGGGGAAGAACAGTTCAGGATCGGCTGTCAGGCAAGCTGCCCTGTCGCGCCAGTCCATGCGTACGCTCCTTGTTTCTGGACTCGGACGACCGCCAGCGACGCACGCGCGTGACTGAGGATCGAAGACGAAGAGTTGACGGTGGCTGGTGTGAGGCGCGTCCAGAAGGGACGTCCGCTTGCCCACAGCAGTGGGGGCACCGTAATCAACCGGAAACATGCTTGCACAGCGCGTACGAGTCTTCAAGGGTTGACTGATTGGATGTGGATGTGAGAAGCGACGCCGCCGCGGGAGTGCGCCGGCCGGCCGCGATCACCGGGATCGCCGTCATCCTGGGCCTCGAAGCGCTGGGGATGGCCGCGCTGGCGGTGCTGCTGATCGTGGACACGCTCACGGCGGACCCGGCGTCACTCGCCAGCAGCATCGCGCTGATCGTCTGCGCCGCGATCGCGGCGGCGGGACTCGGATGGATCGCGATCGCCGCCCTCCGCGGCGCGAAGTGGTTCAGGCCGGCGGCGCTCACCTGGCAGATCGTGCAGTTCTTCACCGGTGTCTACGCGTTCCAGGGCGACCAGCCCCGCCCCGATCTCGGCACGATCATCTGCGTGCCCGCGCTCGTCGCCGCCGTGCTGCTCTTCACGCCCAGGGTGATCGCGGCCACGAGGCGCCGCTGACTGCTCCGCCGGTCGGCCGCGACGCGGCGGTCAGGAGAACGCCGCGCGGATGGCTTCGGCGACGACCTCGGGCCGCTGCAGGTGGGGCACGTGGCCGAGCCCGGCGAGCACCCGCGTCTGCGCGTGCGGCAGCCGTTCGGGCACCGCGGCGAGGTGCCGGAACGGCAGGACCGCGTCGCGGTCGCCCCAGAGCACCGTGACGGGCACGCCCGTCGCCGTCAATCCGTCGAGGGCGCCGTCGAGGCCGGCGCCGTCCCTGGCGATCACGCGCAGCACGTCGAGGTAGTTGCGCGCGTTCCCGCGTCGTGCGGCCGCGTCGCGCAGCCCCGCGAGCACGCCGTCGGGGGCCTGCCGCCCAGGGTTGAGGACCCGCGGCGCACGGCGGGCGAGGGCCGACCGGGTCGCGACCACCGTCTCGCCCACGACCGGGGCTGCGAGCACCGCGGCCGTGCGGTTCAGCCGCCGTCCGATGCCGACGGGCGAGATCAGCACGACCCCCGCCGTCTCGGCCGGCCGGTCGGCCGCCATCCGCATCGCCACCGCTCCGCCGAGGGAGTTGCCGACGAGACGCAGCGTGCGCGTCTCGCCCCCGCCACGGACGATGTGGCGCACACCCCGTGCGAGCGCCGCAAGGTCGAGCGGCCCCGCCTCGCGCGCGGTGGCGCCGAACCCGGGCAGGTCGAGCGCGATCGTCGTGTACGTGTCCGCGAGCATCGGCTGCAGCAGCGACCAGTCCGCGAGGCTGCGCCCGAGGCCGTGCAGCAGGACCAGCGGCTCGCCGCGGCCCTCGACGCGCACGCCGACGCGCCTGCCGTCGATGCGGCGGATCGATGCTGAGGGGTCCGTGACGGCAGTGTCGCACGCGAGTGGCGCCTCCGACGGGCAGGATCGACCTCGGAGGTCGCATGAACCCGTTCCGGGACGCCGAGCGCGACGCGGAGGAGGGCGCCGCGGCCGCCGAACGCTCCAAGCCGTTCCGCGTGCTCGCAAGGAGCGGCTTCGCGGCGAGCGGTCTCATCCAGTCGCTGGTCGGCGTGATCGCGATCCAGATCGCACTGCACGCCGGCGGCAGAGGGGATCAGTCGGGAGCGCTCGCCGACCTCGCCGCGGTGCCCGCCGGCGTCGTCGTGCTCGCGCCTCGTCGCGATCGGCGCGCTCGCGCTCACCGTCTGGCTCATCGCCGCGACGATCCTCGAGCGGGACCCCGACCTGCGCCGTCGATGGACGGCACGGGCCGGCGACCTCGGCAAGGGGGTCGTCTCCGCGTTCATCGGGGTCACCGCCCTGCGATTCGCGTTCGGCGCCCGCGACAGCAGCGCGACCAGCACCGAGCACACCAGCGAGCAGCTGCTCCGCGTGCCGGGCGGCGCGGTCGTGTTGGTCGTCGCGGGATTCGTCGTGATCGTCGTCGGGGGTTCGCTCGCGTGGATCGGCGTCTCGCGACGGTTCGAGAAGCAGATCCACGTGCCCGAGGGTGCGGCGGGCACGGCGGTCGAGGCGCTCGGCGTCGTCGGCTACCTCGCCCGCGGCCTCGCCGTCGCGGTCGTCGGGGTCCTCTTCGTGGTCGCCGCGTTCGCCGCGGATGCGAGTCGCGCGAGCGGGCTCGACGGCGCGCTGCGCGCGTTCGCCGGCCTGCCGTTCGGCCAGGTCGTCCTGATCGCGATCGGGGTCGGCTGGATCGCCTCCGGCGCCTACAACGTCGTCAGGGCGTGGCGGGCGCGCATGTCCTAGCCGGTGCCGAGCCGGGACGCAGCAGGCGTTCCTAGGCTGGTGGCATGCACGTCACGGCCGGCGATCGCCTGTTCCGGTTCGACGGCGAACCCGGCCTGATCCTCGCGGGCGAGGTGCACTACTTCCGGCTCGATCGCGGTGGGTGGGCGCGCCGTCTCGAGTTGCTCCGCGACGCCGGCGCGGACACCGTGGCGACGTACGTGCCATGGGTCGTGCACGAACAGCAGGACGGGTCGATCGACCTGACGGGTCGCGTGCGACCCGAGCTCGACCTCGGCGCGTTCCTCGACCTCGCCGCATTCCTCGGCCTTCGTGCGCTCGTGCGGCCCGGGCCGTTCACGATGGGGGAGCTGCGGCACGAGGGCATCCCGCCGCGCATCGTCCGCGAGCATCCCGAACTGCGGCCGCTCGGCTGGGACGGCCGGCCGGCCGAATCCGCCGATCTCGATGTGCTCGCGCCGGCGTTCCTGACCGAGGCGGCGCGCTGGTACGGCGCGCTCGGACCCGTCCTCGCCCCGCGCACGGCCCGTCTCGGCGGCCCGATCGTCGCCGTGCAGCTGGACAACGAGGTCGGGATGCTCTCGTGGGTCACGAACACCCCGGTCCTCTCCGACGCCGCGGTCGCGGAACTGCGCGCGACACTCGGCGGCCGCCCGCCGTATCCGGCCGCGGACGCGCCGCTCGACGAATGGGCGCGGCTCGTGCGTGGCGCCGACCCCGCCATCGCGGCCGATCTCCGCGTCGATCTCGCCCACGTCGCCCGCGACCGCGCCAGGCGGTACATCGACACGCTCGCCGGACTCGCGGACGACGCCGGTTTCGGCGTTGGGCCCTTGCTCGTCAACGTGCACGGCACCGAGGCGGGGAGCGCGCGCGCACTGCCGATCGGGATCAGCCAGCTCGCGGAGACGTGGCACGGCCGCCCGCGGATCGTCGCGGGCAGCGACCACTACCTCGGGTCGCTGTCCTTCGCCGGCGCCGCCGAGCTCCACCTCGCGCACGCGTTCCTGGCCGCGACCCAGCACGACGGGCAGCCGCTCACCTCGCTCGAGCACGAGGCCGGCACCGGTGATTACGGCGGCGATCTCGGCCACCTGACCGACCCGGAGGCGGTCGTGCTGAAGACTCGGCTGCTGCTCGCGCTGGGCGTCCGCGCGTTCAACTGGTACCTGTTCGCCGGCGGGACGAACCGCATCGACCCGCGCGAGGGCGACCCGGATCCGCGCTTCGGCATCACCGGGGAGCGGCACGGATCGGCCGCGCCCGTCACCCCCGAGGGCGAGCCGGGTATCGCCTACCCCTCGACGGCCGAAGCGATCGGCGTCGCCAAGGAGTACGCGCCGTGGGCGGCGACCTGGCTGCCGGAGACGGATGCGGTGGTCGTCGGATTCGTGCCCGACCAGTACGCGACCGAGCACGTGCATCCCGCGGACACCGCCGGACGGGAGCTCGTCGCGGAACTCGCGTGGGCGCGTGGGACCGGTCCGCGAGGACTGCTGCCCCGCCTGCTGCTCGCCGTCGGCGTGCGGTTCGGCGCGGTCGACCTGCACCGCGCAGCGCCGCGACGAGGGGACCTGCTCGTGCTGGGCACGGGCGACGTGCTCGACGCGCCGGTGCAGGAGCGGGTCGTCGCGCACGTTCGAGCGGGCGGCCGGCTGCTGTTGATGGGCGCGCTGCCGGTCCGCGACGGCCGGGGCAGGCCTGCGCGCATGCTCGCCGACGCGCTGGGCATCGATGCGGGGGAGACGGTGCGCGCGGACCCCCGCAGGCATCCCGCCGTGCTGCCGATCGGCTGGGCATCGGGGCTCGCCGAGGAACCGGTCGGCCGGCTCACCCGGCTCGCCGGTGGCGAGCCCGTGCTCGTCGAAGCCGCGACGGGATTGCCCTGCGGCGTCGAGGCGCGCGCCGGCGACGGTGTCGCCGTGGTCGTCGCGGCCGAGGGGCCCGGCTCGCGAGGCTTCCTGACCGCGGCGCTCGAGCACCTCGGCGCACGCCCCGCCATCACCCGCGACGGCGACGTGCCCGGCCTCATCACGGCCACGACCAGGACGGCGACGGGCGAACGGTTCCTGCACGCGATCAACGTCGCCGGCACGCCGCAGCACGTCCGCTTCTTCGAGTCCGGGCGCCCCCTGCTGGACGGCCCGCTCGATCTGGCGCCGCGGTCGGGCGCCATCGTCCGCATCCTGCCGGCCGGATGACGGCCGGTCAGGCGACGGAGCGCATCGCGGCCGGGTCGGCGACCGCGGCGAGGAGCTCCTTCGTGTAGGCGTCCTTCGGGTGTGTGATGACGTCGAGCGCCGGTCCCGACTCCACGATGCGACCCGTGTTGAGCACGATGACGTCGTCCGCGATCATGCGCGCCGACAGCAGATCGTGCGTGATGTAGAGCACGCCGACGCCCCGTTCAGCGACGAGGCGGTCCAGCAGCTCGAGGATCTCCGCGCGGATGGACACGTCGAGGCTCGCTATGGGCTCGTCCGCCACGAGCAGCCGCGGCTGCGGCGCGAGCGCCCTGGCGATCACGACCCGTTGCCGCTGCCCGCCCGACAGCTGATACGGGTAGCGATCGACATAGGCGGCTCCCGGCGACAGCCCGACCTGCTCGAGCAGCTCGACCACGCGCTCGCGGCGAGCGGCGCCGCGCAGCTTGGTGAAGTTGCGCACCGGTGCCGCCAGCGAGACGCCGATCGAATGGGCCGGATTCAGCGCCGCGTACGGATCCTGGAACACGTACTGCACGTCGCGGCGGAAGCGTCGCAGACCGCCCCTGGACAGCTTCGCGACGTCCTCGTCGGACCCCTCGCGGTGGTAGACGATCGATCCCGCCGTCGGCTTCAGGCCGGCCGTCACCATGCGCGCGATCGTGCTCTTGCCGCTGCCGCTCTCGCCGACGAGCGCCGTGACCGTGCCGGTCCGCAGCGTGAACGAGACGTCGGACACCGCGTCGGTCGTCGTGGAGTGCAGTCCGTTGCGCCGCACGAACCGGCGACCGAGCGCCTCGACGGTGATGATCGGCTCGCCGCTGCCCGCGACGTCCCGCTGCGGCACGAACGACGGACCCGCGAACCCCTCGACCCGCGGGGGCGCGCCGTCGGCGAGCGGCCCCTCGCCGTGCTGGCCGGCGGCGACGATGCAGGCGGCCAGTGACCGCCCCACTGGGATCAGCGGCGGGTCGATCGTGCGGCACGCCGCGACGGCCTCCGGGCACCGCGCCGCGAACGCGCAGCCGGCAGGTCGCCTGGTCAGGTCCGGCGGCCGCCCGGGCAGGTAGGTGATCTCGACGTGCTCCGCCCGCGGGTCGCCGTAGGAACCGAGGAGCGCCTTCGAGTACGGATGTTGCGGCTCGCGCAGCAGGTCGGCGCTCGCCGCCTGCTCGACGATGCGCCCCGCGTACATCACGAGGATCCGGTCGGCCGTCTCGAGCACCGTGCCCATGTCGTGCGAGATGAAGAGCACGGTGAACCCCTGCTCCTCCTGCAGTCGGCGGATGTTGCCGAGGATCGTGCGCTGCACGACCACGTCGAGGCCCGTGGTCGGCTCGTCGAGCAGCACGAAACGCGGCTTCAGGGCGAGCGCGAGCGCGAGGTTGATGCGCTGTCGCATGCCGCCCGAGAGCTCGTGTGGGAACGAGTCGAGGAACTTCGGGTCGATCGACACCATGCGGGCGAGTTCTGCCGCTCGCTCGTCCGCCTGCGCCGTCGTGAGGTCGGTGTGCGCGGCGAACACGTCGTGGAACGCCCGCCTCACCCGGACGACCGGGTTCAACGAGTTCATGCTGCTCTGGAACACCGTCGACATCTCGGCCCACCGGTGCACCCGCAGGTCGTCGTCGTCGAGGGCCAGCAGGTCGGCGCCGTCGAGACGCACCGCGCCCCCGACGACTTTCGCGGGCGACTGCAGCAGGCGCAGAATCGCCGTGCCGAGTGTCGACTTGCCGCATCCGCTCTCGCCGATCAGTCCGACGAATTCGCCCTCGCGCAACGTGAAGGAGACGTGGTCGACCGCGGTGAGGGCCGCGCCGAGCTTCGGTTGGTACCGCACGGTGAGGTCCTCGACCTCGAGCAGCGTGGTCGATTCGGGCATCGGTCAGTCCTCCCTGAGGTGCGGGTTGCTGAGCAGGTCGACCCCGAAGTTGATGAACGCCATCGAGGTGATGAGCAGCGCGAGCGCGATGCCCGGCACGAACAGCCAGATCCACAGGCCCTGCACGAGCGCGCCGTTCGCGTTCGCCTGCGTGAGCATCTGGCCCCAGCTCACATTCGTCGGATCGCTGAACCCGAGGAACGACAGGCCGGCCTCGGCGACGATCGCGCCGGTCGCGGCCTGGATGAAGCTCGCCACGATGAGCGAGGTCATGTTCGGCATGATCTCCCGGAACACGATGCGGAACCCCGAGTCGCCCGCGAACCGGGATGCGGCGACGAAGTCCCGGTTGCGCAGCGTGATGATCTGCGACCGTTTCGCGCGGGCGGCCCCCGCCCAACTCGTGATCGCGATGACGAAGACGAGCAGGCCGAGCCCGCGCGTCTCGGAGTACGCGACGATCACCAGCATCAACGGCAGCACGGGCACGACGAGCGCGAGGTTCGTGAAGAACGAGAGCACGTGGTCGAGCGTCGTCCCCTCCGCGTACCCGGACACGAGCCCGACGACGAGCGCGATCAGCGTCGCGGCGAGCCCGCCGAAGAGGCCGACGAGCAGCGAGAGCCGCGTGCCGAAGACGAATTGGGACAGGATGTCGTAGCCCTGCGAGGTCGTGCCGAGCGGATGCGCGGCGCTCACCGGCAGGACCGGCGCGAAGGTGCCGTCGTTCGGGCTGTACGGCGCGATGAGCGGCGCGAAGACCGCGAGCAGCACGAAGACGGCCAGCATCACGATGCCGATGCGCGCCTTGCCGTTGGACCAGATGATCGCGAACCAGCGCGGCGGGTGGCTGGTGGCGACGTCCGCGTCGCCGGCCGGCTGGGGCTGGGCGGGATCGGGGGCGGCTCGGGAGGGCAGCCCCACCTTGGTGCGCGCCGGATCGGCGGGGGACGCGGTGCCCGCGCCGGTCGGGTCGCCGGCGGTGGGGGACGCGGGAGTGAGCGACATCGCGGCTCCGTTCAGTGCGCCGTGCGGACGCGGGGATCGAGCACGCCGTACAGCAGATCGGCCACGAGGTTCGCGACGAGCACGGCGAGGATGGTGAGCAGGAGGATGCCCTGCATGAGGGGGAAGTCGCGGTTCGCGGTCGCCTCCGCGAGCAGCCGGCCGAGTCCCGGGTAGTCGAAGATCTGCTCCACGAGCACGGACCCGCCGAACAGCGCACCGAGCGACAACGCGAAGTTCGTGACGCTCGGCAGCAGGGCGTTCCGTGCCGCGTAGCCGAGCGCGACCCGGCGATCCGAGAGCCCCTGCGCCTGCGCGAGCCGGATGTAGTCCTCGCCGAGCGTCTGCACCATGGTGTTGCGCATGCCCAGGATGAAGCCGATCGGCGCCGTGATCAGCAGCGTCGTCGCCGGCAGCACCGCGTGCGACAGGATGTCGGCGAAGAACGGCCCGTTCCATCCGGGCGTCGTGTACTCGTACCCGCCCGATGCGGGGAACCAGCGCAGCTCGTAGGCGAAAAAATAGAGGATCAAGAGCGCGATCCAGAACGACTGCAGGTTTCCGACGAACGTCGAGCCGATCGATACGAACCCGTCGAAGCGGGTGTTCCGCCGCCAGGCGGCCCACGCGCCGAGCAGGGTGCCGATCACGAACGCCAGGATCTGCGTGACGCCGAGCAGGCCGACGGTCCACCAGACGGCCTGGCCGATCACGTCGACCACGGGGAACGGGTAGTACGTGAACGACTGCCCGAGCTGCCCGTGCAGCAGGGAGACGAGGTAGTCGAGGTACTGCTGCCAGAGGCTCGTGTGCGGCTCACCGAGCATCGCCTGGATCGCGCGCACCTGGTTCGGGTCGACCTGGCCGCCGCTGCCGCTCGCGGCGGACAGCTTGCGGACGATGATCTGCGCCGGATCGCCCGGCTGCAGCCGCGGGATGAGGAAGTTGAGGGTGACGGCCGCCCACACGGTCAGCACGAAGTAGCCGATCTTGGTCCCGATGTAGCGCATCGCTCAGCCCTTCGCCCGAAGCTTCGTCATGACGTAGAGCAGCTGATCCGTCGGGTAGTCGTTCGCCGACGTCGGCCACCCCGTCGCGACGGTCGTGTTGTAGATGAGGCGTTGCGGTGCGTACTGCAGCGCGATGACCGGGAACTGCGTCATGTACACGTCGATGACCTGGTCGAGCAGCTGCTGTTGCTGCGCCGGGTTCGTCGCCGCCTCGTACTTCGCGACCACCGCATCCGTCGCCGGGCTCGAGTACCGCTCGGTGTTGAGGTTCACGGCGGCGTCCTTCGCCTTCGGGATGTTCGACGACTGGATGTGGCCGCCCAGGTCCTTCGCCCTGGCGCACGTGCCGCCCACGTAGTCGATGGCGAGGTTGAACGAGCCCGTCTTGCGGTTCGTGTCGACGGCCCCGGGGTCGGTGACGATCTCCTTGGTGCGGATGCCGACGGCGTTCAGGTCGCGGGTGATCACGTCGGCCATGGCGAGGTAGTCGATGAAGCCGGCCTGCACCGTGAAGACGAGGTCGATCGCCTGCCCGCTCGGACCGGTCCGGAAGCCGTCGGCGCCCTTCTTGTAGCCGGCCGCGTCGAGCAGCGCCGCCGCCTTCTTCGGGTCGTAGGGGATGTACCCGCCGTTCGCGTACTTCGCCGGCAGGGCGTTCTGCTGCACGGGCAGCTTGAGCATCGTCTGGCTGCCGACCTTCATGACGCCGAACGTCGCGTTCCTGGACACCTGCGTCTTGTCGATCGCGTAGGCCATCGCCTCGCGGAACGCGACGTCGTTCGTGGGGAACTTCTGGTCGTTCGGCGCGAGCACTGTGGTGCCGGCGGGGGAGTAGGAGAAGTCGGTGACGCCTTCGCGGCGCACGGATGCGACGGGGTTCGGGATGTCACCCTGGTAGAGGTCGAGCGCGCCGGTGCGCAGCTTCAGCGCGGCCGAGTTCGCGTCGTAGGCGCCCTCCTGCGATATCTGGGCGACCTTGATCGTGTCCGCCTGCCAGTAGTCCGGGTTCTTCACCAGGGTGAGCCGGCGGCCGTTGTAGGCCTTGACGATGAAGGGGCCGGTGCCGACGGGCTTCGTGTCGATGTACTTCGTGACGTCGCCGACCTTCCCGTAGATGTGCTCGGGCAGGATGCGCATCAGCGTCAGCAGGTCGTCGAGCTTGGCGGCGGCGCTGCCGGCGAAGTCGATGACGACGGTGTTCCCGACGGCGGCCACCGACTTCGCCTTCGCGCCGAACGCATCCGTCCAGAGTCCGGCCCGGTCCATGCCGGGGTATTTCTTCGCGGCGTTCAGGGTGAAGGCGACGTCCTGCGCACTGAACGGCTGGCCGTCCGACCACTTCACGCCCTGCCGGATGTCGATGACGAGCCGGGTCGGCGACGTGTAGTGGTAGCCGGTCGCGAGCCACGGCACGGTCGCGCAGGTGAACTCGTTGCGGATGATGAGCGGCTCGTAGATCCACTGGGCGGTGAGCGGCGACAGCGAATAGGGGTTGTAGTCGACGAGGTTCTGCACGGCGTTGCCGTTCTCGGCCGGCAGGACGAGTTCGCGGATCATGCCGGGTGGGGCCGGTGGCGCCGGCACGCGGCCGACGTTGGCGCACGCCGTCATGGTGAGGGCGAGGCCCGCGGCGACCGTGACACCGGCGATGCGGCGCCCGTTCATCGCGACGCTCCCGGCCTGATCTCGACGAGCACCGCTTCGGGCATCACGAGGTCGAGCACGACGGTGAGCCGTCCATCGAGGACCTGCGCCGGTTCGGTGGCGGCGGGCAGCGCCGCGCCCTCGCCGAGCGCGGCCCAGGCGTCGTCGTCGTCGGGCCAGTCGCCGATGCCCTGGCGCGCGGCGGCCGCGCCGAGGTCGCCGTGACCCGGTCGCAGCCGCGTGACGGTCACGTCCGCCGCCCCGTCGGGCAGGCCGGGGACGGTGAGCGTGACGCGCCGGTCGAGCAGCCGGGCCGCGTCGGGGCGGCTTCCTGCACTGTCCTGCATGTCCTGGTTCAGTGTCGCGTCCCAGATCAGCACCGCGATGCGTCCCGGATCGCGGCTGGCCCAGACCTGCACGAGGCCGTCCGCGCCGTCCCCCTCCGCGAGCGTGGGGAGCTCGACGGCGCCGAGCTTCGACAGCATCGTCATCGCGTGGAATCGGGGCTTCGGCAGACCGCCGACGGACATCAGCCCGAACCCGCCGTGGAGCAGGCGCGGCGGCCGGCCGAGTTCCTCGAAGTGGTCGCTCGCGACCCAGTAGGACAGCGCGTCGACGCGGCCCGCGGCACTGCGCATGCCGGTGAGCAGGAAGGTCGCGGCGAAGACGGTGTCGTTGACGGGGTTGAAATGGGTCGGGGTGACGCCCCACTCGGTCCACAGGATGCGCGCGGCGCCGAATCCGTAGCGCTCGAGGACCGGCCTGACGTCGAGCGGCGGGCTGCCGTACGTGTGGGTCGAGACGAAGTCGACCGGGCTGCGATGCCGCCGCGCCGAGTCGAGCAGGTCGTCGACCCAGCCGGCCGCCGCGGAGGAGGGGCCGCCGACGGCGATCCGGGGGTCGACCGACTTGACCGCATCCGCGGTCGTATCGTAGAACCGCAGCCAGGTCGCCTCGTCGGACGACCAGAAGACGTCGAGGTTGGCCTCGTTCCAGACCTCGAAGTCCCACTGCAGCACACGGTCGCCGTATCGGTCGAGCAGGTGCGCGACGAAGTCGGCGACGAGGTCGTGCCAGCGATCCCAGTCGCGCGGTGGGGAGACGATCGCGCGGTAGTCGAAGACGGTCGCGCCGGGGTCGGCCGCGAGGTCGCGCGGCATGAAACCGAGCTCGACGACGGGCGCCAGCCCGATGTCGAGCACCGCGTCGTAGATCTCGTCGGGGATGCGGAAGTCGTGCACGGCCTCGCCGTCGATCTCGCGGTAGACACGCGTGTCCTCGGAGAAGATCGCGTGCGCGCGGACGGTGCGCACGCCGATCTCGTCGTGCATGCGGCCGAGCGCCGCGCGGAGTTCCTGTCCGATCGGCCGCCCGCCCGACTCGTCGGTCGACCGAAGCTGTGACAGGCGTTCGCTGCCGATCATCGGTTCCCAGGGGCGAGGCAGCGGTCGGCCAGGGTCGCTCGCGTCCACCTCGATGCGCACGGCGGGTCTGGTCGGCGCGGGTGGCAGCGCGGCCGCGGTCACCGACGGTCCGCGGGTCCCCGTATCGGTCACCTCGGCGATGGCGCTGACGGCGTAGCGGTAGGGCGTGCACACGATGCCCGTCGTGTCCGTGTAGGGCGGATGCGGCACGGCGAGCACGTCCATGCCGTGGTGGTCCACGACCGCGAAGTCCTCGCCGTCGGCGGCTCGATGCACGAGGTAGCCCACCGCGTCGGGCACCGGGTCCCAGTCGAGCGTGACGTGGCCGACGCCGGATCGCGCCCGCAGGCCGGTCGGTGCGGCCAGCGACGGGACGGGTGCGGAGGAACTCCGGTCGGACCGGTCGGCGATGCGCGCCTCCCAGTCGGTGCGGGCGCTGGTGGTCATGAGGCCTCCTCGAGGTCGGGGCAGCCGCATGAGCGGCGGATGACGAGTTCGGTCGGCAGCACGGTCGTGGTGTGCTCGCCGTCGGGGTCGGCCGCGCGCCTGCGGAGCACGGCCCCGCCGACGACGCCGAGGTCGAAGACGGGCTGCCTGACCGTGGTGAGCCCCGGCGTCAGGTAGCGCGCCGCCGGCACGTCGTCCCAGCCGGTCACCGCGATGTCGTCCGGGACGCGCAGCCCGTGCCGCGGCAGGCGGTGCGCGATCGCGAGTGCGAGCTCGTCGTTCACGCAGACGACGGCGTCGACGGATCGCGGGTCGGTGGCGATCGCGTCGGCGACGTGCACGCCCGCCGCCTCGGTCTGCGCGGACTGCAACGGCGGCAGCGGCGTCACGCCGGCGTCGGCGCATCCGGCTGCGAAACCCGCGAAGCGCTCCTGCGCGTCCCAGGATCCGTCCACGTCGCCGACGAACAGCAGCCGATGGCGGCCGTGCTCGACGAGGTGTTGCGCCAGGCGCCGGGCGCTGCCCGCGCTCTCCGACTGCACGACGTCGCATCCGTCGACGGCGGCCCGGCCGAGCACGACGGTCGGCACCCGGCGTGCCAGCCGGGCGACGTCGGCGTCGGGTAGCGCGGACGGACCGATCGCGAGCGCGTCGACGCGGGAGAGCAGTCCGCGGAGCGCGGCCATCGGGTCGCTGCGCTGGTCCGCGAGCTGCAGCACGACGCTGCACGCGTCTCGCGCGGCCTCCGCCTCGAACCCGAGTGCGAGCTGCGGGAAGTAGCTGCCGGTCAGGTCACCGAGCACGAGCCCGTAGGCGCCGTACCGGCCGACGGCCAGGCTGCGTGCGGAGTGACGCGGGACGTAGTCGAGCTCGTCGACCGCCTTCAGCACCCGGGCACGCGAACCCGCAGAGGCGGCGCCGTGCCCGTGGAGGACCCGCGACACCGTCGCGATCGAGACGCCCGCCCGTTCCGCGACCGCGTAGATGGTCGCTGAGCGGCGGGACCCGCCCATGCCGTCACCAGGCACTTCGCCCTCCACCTCACCGTGTAAGCGCTTCCGACGCTGGCGGTGGCGACTGCACACGAGCCGGATGAGGAACGCGGGTTCTCTGAAAAACAGCCGGGAAACCACTGAGCCTGAGTGATGGATACGCGCCGCATCGCCGCACCGCAGACTGGAGTTTCCGGAACTTCGAGCAGGGAGCCGCCATGTACACCGTCCCCGACCAGACCGGCCGGCGCATCATCGTGACCGGCGCCAACAGCGGCACGGGCCGCGAGGCCGTGCGACGACTCGCCGGCGCAGGCGCGCGCGTCGTCATGGCCGTGCGATCGTTGCCGAAAGGGGAGGCGGCGCGCGACGCGATCCTCGCCGAGCAGCCGGGCGCCCGGCTCGAACTCGCCCGGCTGGACCTCGCGGATCTGGCGAGCGTCCGCGCGTTCGCCGACGCGCAACTCCACTCGGGCGAGCCGATCGACGGGCTGCTGAACAACGCCGGCGTCATGATCCCGCCGACGCGCATGACGACCGCGGACGGCTTCGAGCTGCAGTTCGGCACGAACTTCATCGGCCCGTTCGCCCTCACGCTGCGCCTGTTGCCACGCCTGCTCGAGTCGCCCGCGGCGCGGGTCGCGACGATGTCGAGCGGCGTCGCGAACATCGGGCGCATCCATTTCGAGGACCTGCAGTGGTCGCGTCGCCGGTACGTCGCGTCGCTCGCCTACGGCCAGTCGAAGCTCGCCGACCTGCTGATGGGACGCCGGCTGGCGATGATCGCGGCGCGTCGCGGGTGGGCGCTGACGTCGACCATCGCTCACCCGGGCTTCACACGGACGAACCTGCAGACCGCCGGCCGCAACCTGGGCAGGGACGTCCCGCTCCGGCCGAGCTCGAGGACACTGCTGCCGTCGCAGGACGTGGCGCAGGGGGCGGAGCCGTTGCTGTTCGCGGCTGCGGATCCCGCCGCGGAGCAGGGCGCCTACTACGGCCCGTCGGGTGTGCTGTCGCTCGTGGGCCCGACGCATCGGGCGCGCATGCCGCGAAGCGGCCGCCGTCGCGCGGACGCGATCGCGCTGTGGACGGTGGCCGAGGAGCTGACGGGCACCAGCCTGCCGGCCTGACTCGTCCACCACCGAATCCAGGTCGGGCGTGGAGGCGGCGGCCGTCGGAGCCTGTCGCTACGGTCGAGCCATGTCGGGCGATGGAGTGCTGCACGTCGTCCTCGGTGCGACCGGTCACATCGGCTCGGGCGTCGCGTCGGCGCTGCTCGCCCGCGGCGCGGCGGTCCGCGTCGTCACGCGCAGCGCGCAGCGCGGTGCCGACTGGGCTGCGCGCGGCGCCGAGGTCGCCATGGCCGACGCAGGCGACGCCGGGGCGCTCACCGGCGCGTTCTCATCCGATGGTCCGGTGCGCGTGTTCGCGCTCAACCCGCCGGCGCCTGTGGCCACGGACACGGATGCCGGAGAGCGCCGCACCGCCGACTCGATCGTCGCCGCGCTCGCGGCCGCGCGCCCCGAGCGCGTCGTGGCCCTCTCGACGTACGGCGCGCGACCGGGTTCGCGCATCGGCGATCTCGGTACGCTGCACCGTTTCGAGCAGCTGCTCGGCGAACTGCACGGACCCGTCGCGGTCCTGCGAGCCGGCTACCTCTTCAGCAACTGGGACGGGGCGCTCGACGAGGCGCGGACCGAAGGCACGATGCACGCGTCACTCGATCTCGACCGCCCGATCCCGATGGTGGCGCCGCGTGATGTCGGCGCGGTCGCGGCCGGCCGCATGCGGGCTCCGGTCGCGTCCACGGGTCTCGTGCATGTCGAGGGACCGCGCCGCTCCACCGCGCGCGATGTGGCGGACGCGTTCGCGGCCGCCCTCGGACATGCCGTCGAGGCGGTGCCGACGCCGGCGGAGCAGTGGCTGCCCGGGTTCCTTGCTGCGGGCTTCTCCCCGCAGGCCGCCGCGTCGTACGCGGGCTTGACCGCAGTCGCGCACGACGAGGAGTGGGCGCTCGACACCGAACCCGTCCGGGGCGCGACGACGCTGCAGCAGTACGTCACCGCGCTCGTCGAGGCAGGGTGATGGGCGGCGGCATCCTGGACCCATGACCGATGCGGGTTCCCCGAGCCACGACGAGGGTTCGGCAGAGCGTCGCGCAGTCGTCAGGCAGGGGCTCTCCGTCGGGATCGCCACGGGTCTCTACGGCATCAGCTTCGGTGCCCTCAGTGTCGCGAGCGGGCTGAGCATCGTGCAGACCTGCCTGCTGTCGTTGCTGCTGTTCAGCGGTGGCTCGCAGTTCGCCCTCATCGGGATCCTCGGCGGCGGGGGCACGGCGCTCGCCGCGGTCGTCGCGGCTTCGCTGCTCGGCGTGCGGAACGCCCTCTACGGCCTGCAGCTCGTCGGCACGATGCTGCCGAAGGGCTGGCGCCGGTTCGTGGTCGCCGAGCTGACGATCGACGAGTCGACCGCCGTCGCCGTCGCGCAGTCCACCCCGCCACTGCGCAGGCTGGGCTTCTGGGTCACGGGCATCGGGGTGTACGTCGGCTGGAACCTCATGACGCTCGTCGGGGCGCTCGCCGGCAACGCGCTCGGCGACCCGAAACGGTACGGACTCGACGCCGCCGCGTCCGCCGCCTTCATCGCGCTGCTCTGGCCACGGCTGCGTGCACGCGAGCCGGTCGCGATCGCGATCGTCGGTGCTGTCGTCACGACCGCGCTGATCCCGGTGCTGCCGCAGGGCCTCCCGGTGCTCGTCGCCGCCGCTGCCGGTGCGATCGTGGCGTGGTGCTGGCGCGGGCGGCGGTCGGATGCGCCGAACGGCGTCGCCGAATGAGCGTCTGGATCGCTGTGCTCGGCGCCTCCGCCGTGGCGTTCGCGCTGAAGTTCGCCGGCTACACGATGCCGCCGAAGGCGCTCGAGCAGCCCGGATCGCGCGCGTGTCCGAGATGCTGCCGGCGGCGCTGCTCGCATCGCTCGTGGTGTTGCAGACGTTCTCCACGGGCCCGCATCTCGTGCTCGATGCGCGGGCCGCGGGCCTCGTCGTCGCGATCATGGCGCTGGTGCTCCGCCTGCCGTTCATCGTGGTGGTCGTCCTCGCCGCCGCGACCGCAGCCGCGCTCCGGGCCTTCGGCTGGCAGTAGCCGTCACGCTCGGGAGGCGCCTTGGCGCACACTGGACGTGCAGGGAGGCACCGCCCGGGAGGCGCGAGATGACGACCATCGACACCCATGATCCGGTCGCGGTCGCCGTCACGACGGCGATCCATCGCGGCCGTCTCGACGACCTGCGCCGGCTGCTCGACGAACGCCCAGGGCTCGCGGTGGCGCGGCTGGGCGACGACGAGCCGGACGGCACGAGCCGATCGCTCCTCCACGTCGCGACCGACTGGCCGGCCCACTTCCCCGAGGCGGCGGCCACGATCGTGCTGCTCGTGGGTGCAGGCGCGGATGTGGATGCCCGGTTCCGCGGCTCGCATCGGGAGACGGCCCTGCATTGGGCGGCGAGCGCCGACGATGTCGCCGCGCTCGAGGCGCTCCTGGACGCGGGCGCCGACATCGAGGCGGACGGCGGGGTCATCGCCGACGGCACCGCGCTCGGCGATGCGACGGCGTTCGGGGCCTGGGCCGCGGCCCGCGCGCTCGTCGCCCGCGGCGCACGGACGAGTGTCTTCGATCTCGCCGCACTCGGGATGAACGACCCGGTGGTCGCCGCACTGGAGGACCCGGTCGCACCGGCCGACGGCCTGCACGAGGCGTTCTGGGCGGCGTGTCACGGCGGGCGCCTGGACACCGCGCAGTTGCTGGCGGCGCGAGGCGCGGAGATCGACTGGCTGCCCGGCTGGGAGCGCGCGACGCCGCTCGACATCGCGGCCAGGGACGGCGCGCACGACGTCGTCCGCTGGCTGCACCGCCAGGGCGCGCACACCTGCGATGAACTCGACGACCACGCGTGATCGCGGCGGCGCCGGCCTTTCGACCGCGCCGTGCCGCATCCGCCGCTCATGCCGCGGCCGGTGCCAGCCGCCCTGTCATCGGCCGGCGGCGACCCGTGACGGTTCGCCGGGGTTCTTCAGGTTCACCGGTCCCTCGAACAAGTGGATCGCCTCATCCGCGCCCTGTCCCTTCGTCTCCGGCAGGAAGCGGAAGACGAAGAACGCGCCGATCGCGCAGAGCGCCGCGAAGATGACCATCACGAGCGGGAGGCCGAGACCGGCCTGCAGGATCGGGAAGGCCAGCACCAGCGCGTAGTTCGCGAGCCAGTCCGCTGCCGCGCCGATCGCCGCCGCGCGGCCGCGGACGGCGGTCGGGAATACCTCGCCCTGGATCAGCCAGCCGGTGCCGCCGACGCCGATGGCGAACGCCGCGATGAACAGGGCGAACGACACCATGATGATGGCGAGCCGCGCCGTCCCCGTCGTGAACTGGGTGCCGGCGGCACCGATCAGCAGAAAGACGATCATCGCCGAGTAGGCACCGACGGCGAGCCGCCGGCGACCGACCTTGTCGATGAAGCGGAACGCGAAGTAGGTGGCGATGACGTTGACGACCGCCAGCACGCCGGCGGCGATGACTCCGGAGATCTCCGTCTGGATCGCGCCGCCCGTGCCGATGTACGGCGTCAGCAGGTGCGGGCCGTAGTAGAACGCGACGTTGATGCCCGTGATCTGCTGGAAGACGAAGAACACACAGACCACGAGCAGCGCGCGACGCACGGCCGGGGTCCACTTCGTCTTCGACTGCGCCTCATCGCGGGCCCGCTGAATCGACTGTGCCTCGGCGTGCACGTCTTCGGCGGTGACCTCGATGTCGAGCTTCTTCATCGCGGCGATCACGTCGTCCTCGCGCCCGTGCTCGAGCAACCAGCGGGGCGACTCCGGCATCTTCGCGCGCAACACCAGCGACACGATGGCGGGTACGAAACCGATGCCCAGCAGGATGCGCCAGTCCACGGTGGATGCGGCACCCGGCGCGACCTTCAGGATGATCACGGCGATCACGTAGGCGATGAGGATGCCGATCGTGATCATCCACTGCTGGATGATCGAGAGCGATCCGCGGCGGCTCTTCGGCGCGAATTCCGCGATGTAGGCGGTCGCGATCGCCGAGTCGGCCCCGATGGCGAGCCCGATGATCAAGCGGCCGATGATCAGCGTCGTCGCCTCCGGTGCGAACGCCGAGATGAGCGACCCGAGGGCGAACAGCGCGGAGTCGACCAGCAGCAGGGACTTCCGGCCGAAGCGGTCGACGAGCGGCCCCGCCGCGAGCGCACCGACGAAGGAGCCGAGCGATGCGCCCGCGACGGTGAGACCGGTCCCGAGCGGCCCGAGCTTGAACGGCAGGAAGACGAGCGCCGACCCGATGTTCGACGAGTCGAAGCCGAACAGGAACCCGCCGATCGTGGCGAGTACAGCCAGGTAGATGTAGAGGCCACCGATGTCCCGCTGATCCAGCTGAGCGAGCACACCCCGCCCGGCGCTGCGCTGCGTCGTCATGTCCGCACAGTAAATCGGCGCCGACAGCCGGTCAACGCTCGCGGCTCAGCGCCACCCGGCTCGGAGCCAACTGTCGGTGGATGTTCTGTTTCCGATCAGATTCGACGTCGCGGCGGATTCGCGAGGAGGCTCGGGGAATGCATCCGCGCGATGACCGCCCGAAGCGGCGGGACCGCGTGCTGCAGGCAGCAGGAATCCTCATGGCCGCCGTCTCGGCCGTCGTGGCTTTCGTGGTCGGGGCGCCGACGACCGGGACCGCGGGCCCGGCGGCCAGCACGGCGAGCTGCGACGGGTCGCAGGTCGCCCCGTTCGGATGCGAGCAATTCGACGCCGGAGGCTTCGGGACGGCATGGTTCGACACGCGGCGCGGCAGTCCAGTGCTGGCGATCGACCGCTACGGCGATCTCACGCTGCTACCGGTGACGATCGAAGACGGCATCGGCGTCACCGCGGCGTTGGCGGCGACCGGACCGACACGGGCGGAATGCGGCGCCGACGGCGCCTGCCGTTCGCGGGTCGCATCCGCCGAATTCTTCACACGCCCGGTCGTGCTGACGCCGACGACGAGGGGCTTCTCCATGCGATCCGATGGACCGGTGAGAACGGCCGCGAGGGTGGCGCACTTCCACCACTATCAGCCGGTCGCCGCGCAACAGAGCAACGGCGCGACGCTGCTGACGACACCCGAACGCAACGGGAACCAGGCGCTGCTCAGCGGTGAACTGCGTCGCAACGGCTACGGCTGCATGACGGTCGGCGGAGTCGTCCTCATCCTGCCGCCGACCGCCCGCCTGCTGCACAACGGGTCTGTCGTCCTTGACGGCACGACTTACGAGTACGGCACCATCGTGGGGTTCGGCGGATCAGGAGGCGACGTGCCGGGTGACTGGCGGTGCGGCGCGGGGGAGCGGTACTGGTGGCTGTGAGGCCCGGGTCGGCGGACACTCGCCGTGGCGGGCCCGACGACGGCGGCTCCCGGCCCCTCATCTGCCGCTGACCTGCCCGGTCACGCCCCGGCCATGAGGTCGAGCGTGACGAGTCCGATCAGCACGAGGATGAAGACGACCGCCGTCGCGGTCACCCAGCGTCTGCGCTGCCGCGGTGACAGCGCAGCATCCCTGCTCGTGGCACGCAGGATCACGATCCCGCCGACGATCACGGCGACGAGTGACGCCCGCCGGCAGGCCGCCGGCGCAACTATGGTCGGCGCACGCGCACGACCACGGCCGAGCTCGCCCCGGTGCTCCCTGTGCCGGTGTTCATCGTGCTCATCGTCCTCGCGCTGGTCGTCGTCGCCGTGCGTCTGGTTCGTACCGGCACCGTTCGTCGACGCCCCGACGGAATGACGAGGCGAGCGCAGGCGACCACGGCGGTCGCGGCGCTGATGCTGGCGGTGCTCGCGGTCGCCAGCCTGGGCATGCTGCAGTGGTGGTGAGTCCTACACGCCGCCCGCGCGCCAGACAGGCAAAATACCTGACCAGTGTCGAGACTGACCCGGGCTTTCCGTAGACCCCTTCGGATCGCCAGCCGCTCCGGAGGGCGCCGAAGGTGATCGCGGAGTGGGGGCTGCTCACCATGCGGCCGGTTGACGTGCAGCCCTCAAGCTGCCTATTCTTGACACGCAGCCGGTTGGCTGCATGTTGGGGGTGGGAGTCGGTGGACGACGCGGTGTTCCGGGCGCTGGCTGACGCTTCGCGGCGGCAGTTGCTGGATGCGCTGCGGTCGCGGGATGGGCAGACATTGCGGGAGTTGAGCGCGGTCCTGAGCATGGCGCGCCAGTCGGTGAGCAAGCACTTGGACGTGCTCGAGGATGCGCGGCTGCTGACGACGGTGCGACGTGGCCGGGAGAAGCTCCACTACCTCAACGCCGAGCCAATCAACGCGCTCTCCGAACGATGGATCCGCAAGTACGACCGGGAGCGGGTCGCCGCGCTCGCCGATCTCAAAACCGCACTGGAGGGCACCATGGCCGATGACGCGTTCGTCTACACCACCTACATCGAGGCGCCGCAAGAACTCGTCTGGCGAGGCCTGACGGATCCGACGTTCACCCGCAGGTATTGGGGGATGGAGTTCGAGACCGACTGGCAGGTCGGCTCCCGCTTCGCTGTCACCCACACGAACCGGGGTGTCCGCGTCGCTGACGAGGAGATGATCATCAAAGAGTCCGACCCGTTTCGGCGACTGTCCTATGCGTGGGAGTCCTATCCGAAGGCGCTGGCGGATTCCATCGGCCTGTCCGAGGAGGTCCGGGAACGTGCGGCGAACGAGCCCCGATCGGTTGTGACGTTCGACCTCGAGCCGGCCGGTGATCAGACGAAGCTCACCGTCACCCACGCCGGGTTCCGTCCGGGCAGCGTGGTTCTTCCGGATATCAGCCAGGGGTGGCCAAAGGTCATGTCCTGGCTGAAGACGTTCCTCGAGTCAGGCCGCTGGATGGACGCCGCATGAGCGCGACGCGTCCGCTCTCTGCATCGTCGCGACCGCAGGCGGCGGAGTGGTTCTCGGCGCCGGACCGAGTGGCTCACCTGTGGGCCGACGCGTTCGACCCGTCAGGTCAATCTGCGGAGCAGCTTGACCTGAACGGTTGAGCCGAGCTCCTTCTTGAGCTTCTTTCGCAATGCGGCGCTGACGGAGATCATCAGCTCACCCGACCCGGTCGGCATCAGCCCGAGATCCTCGATCAGCACGTCATCGATCTGCAGATCGATTCGAGTCGCACGGAGTCCGCCGAACAACTGGGCGCTGCCCGGAATCTCGATCGCGGACCAGATGTCACCCTTCACCGTCACGCCGAGGTGCCCCGTGAACGCGTGATCCAGTACAACCGGCGGATCCAGACGAGTGACCATGACCAGACGCTACGCCCGGTGGCAGCGCACCGCCCTTGGGCCAGATCGTGCGCCACGGGCTCGTGCGGCTCGCCGAGATCCTCGGCGTGAGTGCGCAAACGCGGGGTTGGCCCGATCGTCTGGAGTCCCTTCAGATCTCCGAACGCTCTGCCGGACGTGCCGACTGGCGAGGGAGAACCCAGAGGCCCTTCTCTTGATCGACCACGCACTCCGCGTCACATCGGAACTGGCAGCTCGACCTCGGCGCTCGGCAGGTAACCGAGACGCCAGGCGCGAAGCCAAACCGGCCTGTCCGTTGGGACGGCAATCCCTTCACCGACCAGTCGCCAACGACGCGTCCTGGTCGGCGTCATCAGCGACGGCAGCGTCGTATGTGGCGTGTACGGCTCGGCGTCGGCCACGGGTGGCAGATCCGTCCACACGACCGTGGAGCCGGCGGTTGCCGACGTCGCGCGGAGTATGCCCTCCTCGACCACGGCAACCGGAGTATCCGTCGTCGACCAGACACCACCCGGGCGCCACTGCTCGAGGAGCTCTTCCTCTTTGAGGAGTCCAAGGTCGCCGACCTCGGCCTGCCAGCGGCCCAGAGCCTCGCGGAGGCGATCGAGGTCCGCAGACATCGCGGGGTCGTCGACGAGGTTGTGCTCCTCGTGCGGGTCGGCAAGGAGGTCGTAGAGCTCTTCAGACGGCTTCGTCGCCCCGACTATGGACCGCTGCAACGGTGTGAGAATGCTCCGGCGCTCGCCGCGGGCGAGTTGCCTGCCCTCCTCGGACGCGAGGCGTGATTCGGCCTGGGTTTCGTTCCGACTGAAGAGTCAGGATGGAACTGATGACGACGTACAGCTCGGAGATGCGTGAGCGGGCGTTACGGATGCTCGCTGAGGCGGCGCCGGATCACCCGAACCGCTGGACCGCGATCCGCCATGTCGCTGGCCTGCTCGGGATGAGTCCGGAGACGCTGCGGCTGTGGCAGCGGAAGGTCGAGGTCGACGCCGGCGAACGCCCTGGTGTGACCAGCGAGTCGGCGGAAGAGATCAAGCGCCTGAAGCGTGAGAACGCCGAGTTGCGGCGGGCGAACGAGATCTTGAAGTCCGCGTCCGTGTTTTTCGCCAAGGAACTCGACCGTCCCACGACGAGATGATCCGCTACATCGAGCAGCACAAGGATCAGTTCGGGGTCGAGGCCATCTGCCGGGTGTTGCGCCCGGCAGTCAGTGGGTTTCTCACCAGTCGCGGCTATCGCGCCGCCGTCACCCGGCCGGCATCGGCACGGCAGGTCCGTGACGACCTCCTCGTGCCTGAGATCGTCCGATTGCATGCGGAGAACTACGGCGTCTACGGACGCCGGAAGATGCATGCCCTGCTGCGCCGGCAGGGCTGGGACGTTGGCCGGGACCAGACCGAACGGCTGATGCGCCTGGCCGAGGTCCGCGGTGTCAGGCGGGCGAAGTCGGTCTTCACGACAAAGTCCGACCCGAGCGCGGAGAAGCCGAAGGACCTCGTCCAGCGGAACTTCACCGCGCCCGGCCCGCGACAGCTCTGGGTCGCTGACGTGACCTATGTCGCAACGTGGTCCGGGTTCGCTTACGTCGCATTCGTGACCGATGTGTTCTCGCGGAGGATCGTCGGCTGGAACGTCGCATCGACGTTGAAGGCCGACATCCTCCCGCTGCGCGCGCTCGACATGGCGGCGTGGGCGGCCGGCGGGAACCTCGAGGGCCTGGTCCATCACGCCGATCACGGCTCGAACTACCTCTCGGTCGTCTACACGGACCGGATCGCGGAGCTCGGCGCGAAGCCCTCGACCGGGACCGTCGGGGACTCGTTCGATAACGCGATGGCCGAGGCGGTGAATGGGCTCTACAAGACCGAGCTCATCCGTCGTCGAGGCCCCTGGCGGACCGTCGAGCAGGTCGAGCTCGCGACGCTCGAGTACGTCTGGTGGTGGAACAACCAACGCCTCCACGGCGAGCTCGAGTACCGCACCCCGGCCGAGGTCGAGCATGCGTTCTACGCTGCCCTCGGATCAGCCCAACCAGCGACCGCTGGTCAAAGGGAACGATAGGAACAAAACTCAGGCCGAATCAGCGACGCATCTCTCGCCAGGTGGCGAGGTGATCGGGGTAATCGCAGTACTGCATGGGAGACCGGTCCGGGTGGTAGTTCCGGATGTAGCGAAACCGCTTGTCGCGGACTGACCGGGAGGTGTCTTCCTGCTCGTCCATCCGGTCGCGGGACGCGTAGACGTACTCGTTCGGCTCCGCAACGAGCCGGCCGTCCGCACTGATGAAGGCCGAGCCCTGCATGTGAGCCGGCACCGGCAGCCCGGCAAGGGTGAGCATGGTGGGAGCGAGATCCATCAGTTGGACCAGATCGGACGAGCTGCCCGGCTCCAGCCGCCCCGGCCAGCGCACGATGAGCGGCTCGTGCAAGCCTGCCTCGTTGATCCATCGCTTCCCGCGCGGCATCCCGAGCCCGTGGTCGCTCCAGAACACGACGATCGTGTTGTCCGTCAGGCCGTCCTCGTCGAGCTGACGCAGGATGTCGCCCGCCCAGTGGTCCATCTCGGTGATGAGGTCGTTGTAGCGCGCCCACGACCGACGGAAGACCTCGGTGTCGGGGTAGTACGGCGGCAGCGGAGCTGCGTCCGGGTCGTGCCGGGCTTCGTCAGGGACATTCGCCGTGGTCGCTGCGAAATCCGCGTCATCGAGGTAGATCCGCGACTCGTGCGTGATCAAGCCGTGGAAGGCGGAGAAGAACGGGGTATCGGCGGTCGGTCGATCTCGCCAGTGCGCTGTGGGGCTGAGGTCGTCGAAGGTGCTGTCGGGCACCGGGACCTGAAAATCGGTGAAGACGTTGTTCGTCGTGTAGTAGCCGTTCTCCCGGAAGTACTCGGGCAGAAGCCGCACCTCGGGCGGTGGCACCGCCATCGCCCGCATGTGCATGGTTCCGATTGAGATCGGAAAGCAGCCGGTCATGATCGACGATCGCGACGGTGCGCACACCGGCGCGGCCGCGAAGGCGTTGTCGAACCGCACGCCCTCCCGTGCGAGGCGGTCGAGGTTCGGGGTGATGGCGTATTCCGCTCCCGGAAACACGCCTGTGTACGCGCCGAGGTGCGGGTTGATGTCGTGTGTGCTGATCCACAGGATGTTCGGTCGATCGGCTGGACGGACCTCAGGGGTGGCAGGGCGGGCGGGACTCGACACACGCCGAGCATTCCACGCCCGTCGGAGATCGACCCGGATTCCCCGGAACCGCATGGGCCGCGATGACGGGGCCGAGTATCGTCGCTGTCCCCGGCCGGCTTGTCCGGTACCCCCGCATCCCGGAGACGGCAGCGACTGACGCCTCGACCAGTGGGCGCCGGTCCCGAGACGAAAATCGGTGAGCATGCGCGTCGACCATGAGGACCACGGCCCGTCCCGGTCGGAGCACGAGGACGGAGCGGGCCGCTGCTGTGCGCCGTCGCGGATGTCGGACGCCGTGCTCGTCGGCGAGCGAAGCCGGCCGGTGACCCACGGCGTGTCTTCGGAGCGGCATCGGGTCGAGCAGGTGCCCATCCCTGCGCAGACCTTCGCGATGGGCGACGCGCAGGGCGACGGGCGCGCCGCCGACGGCGAGCGGCCCGTGCACCCGGTGTCGATCGCCGCGTTCGAGATCGATGCGACGAGCGTGACGAACGGTGCGTTCGCGGATTTCGTGGCCGCGACGGGCTACCGCACCGAGGCGGAGCGATTCGGTTACTCCGCGGTCTTCCACCTCGCGTTCACCGGCCCGGAGGCGGACGCGCTCGGCGTGCCCCCGCAGACACCGTGGTGGCTGGGCGTGCGTGGCGCCGACTGGCGGCACCCTGGGGGACGCGGTTCGGACATCGCAGCGCTCGCGGATCACCCCGTGGTCCATGTGTCTTGGAACGACGCCGTCGCCTACTGCGAGTGGGCGGGACGGGCACTGCCGACCGAGGCGCAATGGGAGGCGGCGTCACGCGGGGGACTCGCGTCCGCGCGGTACCCGTGGGGCGACGAGCTGCGTCCGGGTGACGTGTGGCGCACCAATATCTGGCAGGGGCGCTTCCCGGTGGAGAACACCCTCGACGACGGCTTCCTCACCACGGCCCCGGTGCGCAGCTTCGAGCCCAACGGGTACGGCGTCTGGCAGACGGTCGGGAACGTGTGGGAGTGGTGCTCCGACGCCTGGTCGGCGGACACCTACGCCGCCGGCCTGCAGCGCGGCGTCGTGCACGATCCCGCCGGGCCGTCTGCGCCGTCCGGGGAAGCACTTCGCGTCATGCGTGGGGGCTCGTACCTCTGCCACGACTCGTACTGCAACCGATATCGCAACGCGGCCAGGTCGTCGAACACGCCGGACTCGTCGACCGGCAACATCGGCTTCCGTACGGTCGGTCGCGCGTGACAGGGACGCGCTGACAGTCCGGGAGCGTTACCGGAGAGGAGGTGCGCCGCGGTGATCGGCCGGCCGACCCGGCCGAGCACGATCCGGAGGGGGGCCGTCGCCCCCGCGCCGATCCGGTCCCGTCAGCAGGGCACCGCCGCCGCCGGCTGTCATACGTCCGCTGCCGTCGGTCGGGTCAGTGGATGACGGTTTCGACTGTGAAAAGCGGCCGGCTGAGCACGATCGTCGTGGCGACGGCAACGAGTGCTGTGGACGTCACCGTCATGGTCGTCAACCACGCGGGGATCGGCTGCCGCCGCCGGCGCCGCAGCACCATCATCACGATTCCGACGACGGCGGCCGCCAAGAGGGCGGCTACGACGAGGAATCCGACCGACAGGACGAGGATGCCGATGAGGGCCGCTGCAGTCATCCGGTGAGTGTGCCAGCAGGTGGGACCGCTCCAGGTGCGGCGTGCCGGTCCTCCGATGCGCGCCTCAGGGCGTTGCCGGAAACGATCTGCCACACGTCTGGCACCTGCGGGTGCGATCGGGCTCCGCGCGACTGGTGCCCCTGCTTCGGTTTCCCTTCGGAGCGCTCCGAGATGTCGCGCGCATCGGCAGGTCCGAGCCTCGCAGGGGTGCGTCTTCGATTCGCCGGTCGCGAGGCCGTAGCTGTCTCAGAATTTAATCGTCCACGACGCCTGCTGTGGCGTAGGCCCTTCGTCTGGCCACATGGAAATGGCGTGCGAGGCGGCCGAGCTGAGCGTGCTGCCGTCGAAGCGGAAGCGCCGCTCCTCCAGCTCGAATGCCGCCCAGTCAACTATCACAGTGACTGGCCCGTCTGGAGGAAGCGGCCAAACCCAGAAAGTCCATTCCATTTCGTGGTAGTCATCCGATCCGGTTCCGCCGCCACCTCCCCGGGTGAGCCGGTAGACCGCAGCCGTTTCGTCATTTCCACGGTCCGACCCTCGGGCACTGCTCACAGCGCGACCGCCGTCGGCGAGCAGTAGCCCGACCCGAAGGCGCCCGCCGCTGCGCCGCCGGAACCGGCCGAATTCGTCAAAACGACCTATCAGGTCCTCCCAACGCTCGTCACTGGCGTCAGCGCGGCGAAGCTTCGCCCCGATGTCTAGCTGGACGCCGTCGCTGAAGATGCGCACAGTGCGCAATGACACCGCGACGTGGTGGTTGCTCGCCAGCACGGCTGTGACGGAGAGCACGGCCGGAACCTCACCGGTGGGCGGAGCCATCCAGGGCGGCTCCGGCTCACGCGTCTGTCGTGCCGTCGGCTCCGTGGGTGCTGGTTCTTCTGGGAAAAAGCTCACTGTTGATAGCAGCACACGCTCTACGGTCGGTGCCACCGGCGCGTGTGACGGCACGGCAGCATCCGTCGACGTCGCCGCGACCTCAGGGGTCGACGCGCGAGCGATGGCCACCTGAGCCGGAGCGCCCGAGAAGCAACAAAAACGCCCTGGTCACTGGCGAGACTGACCAGGGCTTCTTGTGCAGCCCCCGGGACTTGAACAAAAGACTGTGGCGCACCGCGGGATGTCAGTCGATCACGGCGGTGGCCTCGACCTCAATCAGATAGTCGGGATTCCAGAGCGATGTCACCCCGATGAACGTGCCTGGGTGTTGGAAGTCCACGCCGAGACGATCTGCTGCGCGCTGGCGGCCGCTCATCACGCGTTTCTGGGTCTCGGGGTTCATCCCGACGACGTACACCGTGACGCGGGTGATATCGCTCGTGCTCGCGCCCAGAGCGCGGAGCCCTTGGGCGACGTTGAGATAGGCCTGCTCGCCCTGGGCCGCGACATCACCTCTCCCGACGAGTTGTGCGTCCGCGTCCCACGACACTTGACCCGCCAGCGAGATGAGGGTTGTGCCTCGGGCCATCGACGCCTGATGGTGCACGGGAAGGTTGACGATCCCGTCGGGATTGACGAGCTGGATGCCATGCTGCTCCTGTGTGTGGTTCGCCTCGAAGGTAGTGGGGCGATCGGTCGTGTGACGCAGGGCCGCGGCCGCGCAAGTCACGCTCGACGGTCGGCACGTGGGAACGGGTCGGGGGTTGCGCTCAGGACGACGGCGAGTGCCGCGAGGATGCCGAACTCTGGGTTTGCCGCTATCGCCGCTGGTGCGGGTCCTCACTCAGGTCATGGATGAGCGCCCGACTGCCTGTCCGACCTCGATGAGGTGTCCATCGGGATCGCGGAGGTAGCAGCGGATCTCGGCGCCGCGGTCGATAGGCGGAGTGAGGAAGTGGGCGCCCCGCGCTGACCACGTTTCGTAGATGTGCTGGATGTCCGCAACGCGGATGTTCAGGAAGGCGCTGACGAGGTCCGGGTCGTGCGGGAGCTCGAGCGTGACGGTCGGCTTGTCCTCCGTTGGGCCGCCACCGACGTTGATGATGATCCACGAGTTCGCGAGTTGGACGATGTTCGGCCCGCCGCCCCCGCTCATCACCACTTCCCCTCCGAGGACCTCGGAGTAGAACCACACGGAACGGTCGGTGTCGGCCGAAACGATGAAGTGCGTGAGCGCGATGCCCTCGCGGGGTGCAGGAAACTCTGCCATGACGATGCTTCCGATCTGTGAGTTCAAGCGGTGGGGCGTCGGCGGATCTGCGAGCGCTCCGGGGAGGGGCCCGCTCGCTGGGCTCGTCGGCCCAGCGCGGTGGGGGCTCAGCGGCTCTCAACCGAAAATATGCAGTTCCATTTCAGTCTTCTCATGCACGCGGTCTTGCGCGTCGTGGTCACGGGACCTCTCAGATGACTGCTTGAGCTGCGCGGAGCTGTAGTAGCCGCCGGTTGCAGTCGCGAGCTCGGGGTCGGCCAGCAGCCGCACGCAGCCGCGTGATCCCTTCTCCGGCGGCCCGATGAATGGATTGGTGACCGCCTGGATGACTTTGAACGGGCCGCCGGCTTTGCTGCCGAGAGTGGTTTTCCGCTCCCGGGCTGACTGCGTTAAAGGTCAAGCCCTCACCCTGATGCCGGCGAGCCAGGGCATATGTGTACATCAGCGCGAGCAATTTGGCATCACTGTAGGCCTGGATCTGCTTGAACCTGCCCGGATAACTCCAATCCGTGACGAGCTTCCCCCGCGCCTCGATCACGGCCGTCATGTTCACGACCCGAGAAGGCGTCGCGAACTTGTCAGCGCCCTTTCGGAGCAGGTCGCGCACCCCGACGGTCAGCGCGGCCAGCGCGACGTGATTGATGGCGATGGTCCGCTCAAATCCGTCTGGGGACAACGCCCAGCTGGAGAACGCGGCGCCGGCGTTGTTCACGAGCCCATTGAGTCCGCCTGGGCTGATCTGTTGCGCTGCATCGACCAGCTTTCGGACACCAGCGAGCGACCCGAGGTCGCCTGCGACGGCAACGTACTCGCCTTCGCCGTTACCGGCGCTGGTCAGCTGCTCGACCGCCTGCCTAGCGTCGTCTGCGCCTCGCGCGTGCACGAGCACGGTAGCGCCGCTGTTGCCAGCACCTTGGGCGGTCTCGTAGCCGATTCCGCCCTTCGCCCCGGTGACCAGGACGGTCTGACCATCGAGTCTTCCGGCGA
The DNA here is from genome assembly GCA_963716965.1 of uncultured Actinomycetota bacterium. Lineage (GTDB taxonomy): Bacteria > Actinomycetota > Actinomycetes > Actinomycetales > Microbacteriaceae > Amnibacterium. The sequence goes on from CAVQUZ010000005.1 coordinate 396,642, forward strand.
ACTGGTCGGCGAACGCGCTCACTCGCTTCCTCCATCGGACACGTCGAAGCGCATCGCGTCGAGGTCTCTGCGTGGCCGCATCATCAGACGGCCTGATCCGGCATGCCGTCGACCAGGCGGAATCGCGAATCCATGGCCTCGCCGCGTACCTCGATCAGCTCCTGATATTCGGGAGAGTTGTACCAACTGAGGGCCGCTTCGCGATCCGGAAACCGCATGATCGCGCCTGATGTCAGCGTGGGCTCACCGTCCAGCACCTGCCACGCGCTTGCGGCGACGGGCTCGGCTCCGTACTTTTTCGCTGTCTTCCCCGCGCTGGGGCTGTATTTGTCCCGATACATCTCCGCGTTCTTAACTGTGAATTCGACGACTAGATATGCGCTCATGGCGGAGTTCCTCAGTTGTTGGTCGTGCTAGGTGATCGAGAACGTGCTGGCCTCGCGGCCGCGGTGACTGGCCCGGGCCGACAAGGCGGTTGCCGTCGCCCTGCCGATGTCGCTCGTCGAGCCCGCCTCCAGAGCGGTGTTGGCGCGCAGGCGGGTCATGCCAGGTAGTCCTCTCGCCCAGAAGTGGGTGCCGTGACTCACTCTGACCCCCTCGTACTGGGTTGTCAAACTCAGAAAGCTGCTACCTTTGATGCATGGTCGACGAGACGAGTGACCGGCCGAAGCTCACCACTAAGGGAGCGCGTACCAGGGCGCGAATAGTGGAGAAGGCGGCCGTCCTGATTCACGACCGCGGGGTGGCGGGCACCACCTTGGACGACGTCAAGATGGCGGCGGGAGTCAGCGGCTCGCAGATGTACCACTACTTCCCAGACAAGATCGAGCTCGTCCAGGCGGTCATCGACTACCAAGCAGACGCCATCGTCAGGAACAACCAGCAGGCGTTCAGCAGTGCGAACGGAGTCGAGGCCTGGCGGGACATGGTGGTGACTGGGGTGAGAGCCAAGCAGGCGAGGGGCGGCTGCGAACTCGGTTCACTCGGTGGTCAACTCGCGGAGAGCGACCCCGACGCTCGAGCGCTCATTGCGGCAGGGTTCGACCGCTGGGTAGCTGTCATCGGTGATGCACTCAGAGCTCTCGATGACGACGGGAGGCTGGCGTCGGGCACGGACCCGGACGATCTGGCCACGACTCTGCTTGCGACCCTCCAAGGGGGCCTTCTGCTTGCCCAGGTGCATCGGAGCACCAGACCGTTCGAAACCGCGCTCGATACCGTCCTCGCCCTCGCCGTCCGCAACTAGACCCGCACCACCCGGTGCTCTCCGAGGTGCCCGCGGTCGTCCCAGGGCGTTGCGCGCGGCGGTCGTGGATCGTCTTGGCCGGAACGCCGAAATAGTGCGACGGCTGCTCGATCGTGAGCGGTCGCTCGACTCGACTCGGCCGTTCTGGCAACGAAGAGTTCGTCATGCACTGCAGGTGTGCAGGCGCCCTGGCGAACCGTCGGAAGTGATCGGGAACCAGCCCGAAACACTCGGCAGACGGTGTCACAAGCTCCGCGCTGGGAGGGTTTATGACACGTCTTTGACCTTTTGAACTCGATCGGGGTGTGGGGAGATGCATCGAGGCCCGCAACTACTCGGTAGTTACGGGCCTCGAGCGCCTTTTGAAGTACACCCCCCGGGACTTGAACCCGGAACCCACTGAAGTGGCAAATTGGGCCCCTCATCAGGGATTATCTGTCGTGAAGTGCTCGAGATCGCCGCAACTACGGGGATTTCCGATGTGACGCGCTGAGCTTATCTGCTGAGTGGCACCGCCTGGAACGGGGTGTGTCGCGGAGATGTTTATGACACGTTCTTGTCACACAAGGCCGAGCGAGGATCGAGCGCGGTCGCAATTCGCCACCCAACGCTTCAAGGTGCGTGCGTCGGGTAAATAGCGAGGTGATGTCATCGAACGGTGTGCCGCGGCTCCTGCGAAGAAGGGTGGTTCACGGCACCAGGCCCGCTCGCCCGTCCTCTCGACTGGCAGGACCGGTAGCCCTGGCCTCCCGAGACCGGCAGCCAGCTGACTGCTGCTCTTCACGACGATTATCGTCATGACTTCCGACCCGCCCAGGCCCCGTCATCGCGGCGCGATCGCGGGTTTGGTGATCGGCATCGCCGCTATCGTCTTCTCGTTCACGGGCGGTGGTGTGATCCTCGGTCTGATCGGCCTGATCGTGATGGCTGTTGCTCGGGCTGAGCGTTCGACGATGATGCGTGCGGCGATGGTGTTGTGCATCGTGGGGATCGTGCTGTCGATCGTGATCGTGATCGTGCGGGTCTCGACAGCGTCCACCTAGCATTTCGGAGAAGGAGGAGTCGGTGGCGTCAACGCGGTGGAAATGCCCGAAGTGCGGTCGATGCAGCCCTCGACGGCATCGCGCTCATCGGCGGACGCACCCTTGGCGCAAGCGTCTTGAACGGCGACCGGCACGCCTTCCCCGTCGAGTGCTCTTCGGCCGAGTGCAGGTATCGCGACGGTTTTCCGAAGGATGACCCGGCGATCCCGATCGACTGACCCGCGCCTGGGTCTGCTAGGGGCTGTGAATGGTTGAGACGCTCATCCAGACGAAACCGCTTGTGCATGCGTAGGTGCCGGCGCGACGAACGAAGATCGCGGCGAATGAATGGGGCGGGTAAATGCGGTACCCGTCGCCGTGTTCGACCTTGCATGGCGTGGTGCCGCCGCTGGCCGTGTTGAAGCTGGTGGTTCTGGAGTCGAGGTAGATGCGCGTCAGGCTCGCGACGGCTGCGGATCCAGGCTTGATGCGCACCACCGTCCCCCGCTGGTGGCCCGGCCTGCAGGCTTCCCAAGCTGGCTGCCGTCACCATGTCCCACGACGGAGACGACTGGTGCGCCTTCCAGTGCACACAAGGTGCTGCCCGTGTTCGTGAACACGATCTGTGTGATCCGGTTGCCGTCCCCACCCCCGTTTTCGCGCATGGTGACCTTGAGATCGGAGTCGGCGCATTGACCAGCCGGGGCGTTCGGATCCTGGCGAACGACAGGGGAGGCGGATGCGGACGCGGTTGGGGTCTCAGTTTCAGTCGCCGTCGTACTGGGACTTGCCGTGACTGTGACTGTGAAGGACGTAGACGTCGGCACGGGTTGCGTAGTTCCGGCGCAGCCCGACAGGCAAGCGAGTACCGCAGCAATGAGCGCGGCAGCGTCTCGACGCACGAATCTGCGCCGGAAAGAACTGGCCCTCGGCTCAGCGCCGATCAGGCGGCGACCGACTGGAACCACGGCACGCCTGGGTCGGCGTGATTCGCGGTGGCGCCCACGCCTTCACCGCTGAACCCCGACGGGTTCTCGACTGGAGTCCCATCCGGCCCGGTTCCCGTCTCTGGGTCAACGGTCTCGGGGTCGGGCACTCCATCGGGCTGCGGATCGCTCATCCGGGAACCGTAGACCCCGAGCTTGAACCACCAGGGCCCCTTAATCGCTCCTCGCCCCATGGCTGTCGGCCGCTCCACACGTTCGGTGAGCAACCCAGACGACCGCGGAGGTCGCTGCAGAAGCTCAGCGCGTCGTGCGGAGCGTGCGACCCGAGCGATCAACGCGTTGCGTGTGCAGGACGACGAGCTCGTCGCGGACGCGCTCGTGCCTGAACTGAAGACGAAGTCATCACGCGTTCTGCTGGGAGCGTGACTCACTCATGGAGGGCTGGATCGCGACACCCCGTTGTCGGTTGTCGTGAACGCGACGGACCCCAGGGATCCTGAAGTGGCGCGGCGGAGAGTTAGGGGACGGGGAGCTATGAGCGTCACCCTGCAGGGGCAGACGAAGGATCGGGCGGCAGATGGTGGGCTCCTCTCGATCGTCTACTCCAGCGTCGCCACCGTCCCGTTCTCCGAGGTCGATTTGGCGTTACTCCTCTCGATGAGCCGGCTCAACAATCAGGCGCGTGGCCTCACCGGCGTGCTGCTGCATGCCGATGGCCAGTTCATGCAGGCGCTGGAGGGGCCTGAGCGGGCCGTCCGCAGCATCCTGGCGACGATCGCGGCTGATCCACGGCACACCGGCGTGTGGACGCTCGACGAGGAGTCGATCACTGCCCGCCGGTTTGGCTCATGGGCGATGGGGTACCGAGTGCTGTCCGCCGCTGACCTCGCGTCCGCACCCGAGTGGTTCGGTTCTCCCGAGGCCATGCTGGGTCACGATGATTCGCGGGCGAGCGAACTGCTGGCATGGTTCCGCGACCGCTGATCCCTCCGCCCAGGCAAAGAACCGCGAGGCGATAGCGCCGGGTATCGGCGCTGGGAGCTCGGTGCACCCATCCACCGACGCGAAGTACGGGCGGTGACGCCAGGATGGGGAAGGGTGGATTGCGGGACCCTATCCCACGGGCCGCCCCTGCAGGACGACCAGTTCCGAGCCGGGCCCTCGATGTGGTCTTCGCGAGGCTCGCCCGCTTGTCGTGTCGACTGCCCTGATCGTGTGGCAGCCCTCCTGTCGGCACCGCGATGGTGGCGGCGGAATCGATTGTGGTCCGCGTCGTCATCCTGGTTCGGACGCGCGTGACCGGCCGGGCGAAGTAGCGGCGACGACGAAGCGCTCCCTCACAAAGGTGCGGGCGGGCGGTAGCGGCGAGCGATCGCCGGACGCCGCCGACCTGAGTGCATCCGTCGGTGTGCGCCGGGCGCTGTGCCGAATTCGCGCGCGAAAGCTTTCCCGAAGGCGAACTCAGAGCTGTATCCGACGCGTCGAGCGATAGCTGAGATCGACAGGTCCGTCTTCGTAAGGAGTTGCTGGGCCAGTTCTATGCGCCAGCGCGTCAGGTAGCTGAGTGGTGGCTGGCCGATGAGACTCATGAAGCGGCGCGCGAATGTCGCCCTCGAGAGGTGAGAAGCGCGCGCGAGCGATTCGACGGTCCACCTGACCTCGGGCCGATTCTGGATGTTCGACAGCGCTTTCGCCATCGCATGATCGCGGACGACCGCAGCTCCGCACCCAGTCCGAGGGTCGCGGCTTCGACCCGGCCGCACCAGGAGGCCAGCAGCAGATCGAGGAGCGCCGGGATCGCAGCCGTCGTCCGGGAGCCTCGCGATCGTGCTCCTGGCCAAGCAGTCGGACGATGAGGTCGACCGAATCGTCTTCGCTCGATCGTGGCGGCAGCACGATGACGGATGGCAGCGACTGCAGCAATGGATGCAGATGTTCGCGGTCGAGGTAGTAGGACCCTCCGATCAGGGCGGTGAACGGCGTGCCCGGTGCCACGCTCGGATCTGACGGGTCATCGAACGAAGAACGTGCTGCTCAAATGGGCACGTCTCGCAACGCCGTGCCGGGCGAGTCGGAGATGCCGTCGTGCAATGACCGAGAGACGAGGACCACGTCCCCGGCCTGCAGGCGGATCTGAGCTTCTGCCCGTCCGGCCGGAGCCATGGCTCGCCGGCCAGCACCACATGAATGTTCAAACCCGCTCCACGGGACGGGTCCCACCGCAGGCTCCACGAACCGTACAGATATGCGCGAGCTGAGCGCGCCTCTCCGATACGGAGTGCACGGATGGCATCTCCGACGACGTCGCCTCGATGCACCCAGAAGGAGCGAGACGTTCGGACAAGCACTGCGTTTCTCGCACATGGATCGTCTCCAAGAAGGCCCGTAGCGTGCTCGTCTGTCGTTGACGGTGAATTCGTGCAAGTCGCGACCCACCCGTCCACCGCCCCTGAAGCTCGCCCGCACGTCGAAGAACAAGCCATGAACATCACAGCTTGAGGATCTGCTCGAAGGGGCCGAGGAGACGAGGCCGCGGACCTTCCTCGACCGATACGCGTCGACAGAACCAAGCACCGCGGGTGCGGGATCATCGGCATCATTCGGGACCAGGGCCACCCTGACCGAGTGGCCGGAGCCACCGAGGGGTCCAAGCGCGACGACTTCGACCCTTGTCCGCTGGAGCGAAGCGCGGCGGGATTCACTGACGCGTTTGAAGGCCCTGTCCGTCGCGACGCTCACCGTCCGCTCTCTCGACGAGCCGTGCTGCGGGCATGGCGGTCGCCACGAGGACCAGTCTGTCACGGTCTTCGACGATGGACCCGGAGGCGGCAATCCTGTCCCGATTGTCACGGACGCGGGCAACGACCACGGCGGAGCAACACGAGATCGCGCGGGCCCACGGCCTGGAGATTGGAGTAGCTGCGAGCCCCCGCCGGCTCCGGGGCCGACGTCGCGATGCGTTACTGGGTCCCTCGGCATGAGATGTCGTTATGTGTGGCCACGCCACCATTGGCGCCATGTGGGTGCTGCACCGAGCCGGGGAACTCATCCAAGAGGGCACTCGTTCATACACACGGGCGCCGGCCTCGTACACGCCCGTGCTTGCGACCCCTGAGGATCCGTCCGCGCTCATCGAGGTGTCGCAACCTCCGGGCCGCATTGACGACGCGCTTTCTCCGACGAGCCTCATCGACCTCGCAGCGGTGCTCGACATCGATCCGCGACTCATCGAGCCCGCGCTTCGTGGTCAACGCTGCCACCACTCGCGTCAAGACTCTTGTGCCCGTGGCGTCTGAGGAGGTTCTCGACAGCATGCGGCCACGGTTCGAGCTGGTGGAGCGCTGGTGCACAGACAACGGCAGCACCGGCATCTACCCGTACGCCCCAGGCGCGCTGGCGGATGATCATGTGTTCGCCGCGCGCCAGTTTCCTCGCTCATCCGGGTACCCGGAAGACCCCGCGACAGGCATCGCGGCAGCCGCTCTCGCCTTCGGACTAGTGGCCCGCGGACTCGTAGATGCTCGCGGACCGCAAATCCAAGTCCGGCAGGGCTTTGCGATCGGCCGCCCCTCCCAGATCAGCGTGCGCTTCGACGACAGTGACCCCGACATCGGCTGCTGGATCGGCGGCACCGTGCAACCGGCAACCTGACCTCATCAGATCTAAACCCCCGACGAAAGGACAAACCCATGTCAAAGGAAATCACCGGCGTCATTGCCGAGCATTTCAACGCCATCAACTCCTCCGATACCGACGCCATCGTCGCGACCTTCGCCGAAGACGCGTACGTCAACGACCACCGAAACGTGTTCGACGGCACATCTGCTATTCGCGACTGGATCGAACGGGAGATCGTCGGCGACAACGTCACAATCGACATCGTCGAAGTCCGTGACCACTACGGCGACACGATCGTCGAGGGCCGGTACGACGGCACCTACGACAAAACCAACCTCCCCGACGACTTTGTCCTCACGCACTACTTCTCTGTCCGAGAGGACAAAATCGTCAGCCTCATCATCATCTTCAACCAGCCCCGCAAGGGTGAGCACACGAGCGGCTGCACGTGAGAAGTGGCTCCTGGACAGGCATTAGCGTCGTCGCGCCCGGAGCGTGGACACCCCCGGACTGCTGACCCCGCCGCCGCGATCAGCAGTGGAGCCTTGAGTATTCCGCAGTCGCCGCCCGCTCTTCGAGCTTCGATGTGGTGTCACCGCTCGTCGAGCGCCTGCTGATGTTCTGTACGGTCGAAGGGTCCGCGCGCTTTTGGGATGAGGCTGCGTCTGAGGTTGTGCTGATCACTGGCGCCGATGGCGTCAGTCGGCGAGCCGGGCGGTATTCGGCCGCGAGCCGGCGGATCGACGTGAACTCGGCCCGCTCAGTCCGAATCGTGTCGTGACCGGACTGCCGCGATGGTGTGCTGCAAGACACCGGGAGCAGCCGCGGCCGATGCTGCAGGTCGCACAACTCGGTGTGGCGGCGCGGTAGGCGGCTCGGATCGCTTACTTTGAGATCGCGGCAGCGTGCGCTCGACACGAGTGATTGGCGCCACCTTTTCTATGATACGGCAAACCCTGTGCCAGCCGGGGACGCAAAGCCACGGGACCCTCGAGGTCAGCCGGGCTACCGAATGCAAACGGAGCGCCACGAACGACTTTCACCCTGCCCACACGTCTGTTGCGTACCGAGAGGCTGCATGGGCGCCATAGCGTGCGCCCAACTGACCCGCCGAGGGCGCACGCCTCTGGGCCCGCGCCCTACCGCGTGCTCGCGGTCGGCGGTGCATCGCTCGCCGGCGAGGGTGACGCACGATCTCGCGCTGACGGGCGCAATCGCGCGCGGCCTCGCTCGACAGGTGGGCCATGGCGTCGACGTCACGTCATGCATCGACGAGCGAGGAGGTGTCGATGGCGCACTACGAGCGATCCGACATCGGGACCTGGCCGGGTTCGACGCGCTCGTCCTCGTGCTCGACATCGGCCGGCACCTCGCTGACGCCACCGAATCGGCGCAGCGAGCCGGTCGGCTCGCCAAGATCCTGCGGCCGCGACTGACTCCGGCGGCGAGCATCACCGTCGTGGTCCCGCCCGTCCTCGACCGCGAGGACGCGCAGCAGCGCTGCATCTCGGGGGGCCCGTCGAGCGGCAGTTGGCGACCTTTAACGCGGGTGGTCCGGCTCGCCGACTGCGTCTTCGTGCCAGCGCGCCGCAGAGCGGTACGCGATCGGGGGACGCGATTGGCTCCACCTGGGCGGAGAGCCTGGCCGATCCGATCCTCTGGTTGAGTCCTCCAGCGGCTGGACGAGCGGCATCGCCTTCATGCGGTGCAGCGTCTCGAGCCGTTGGATGAGCAACTGGGTGCTCGAGTTCCGTCGCATCGTCACGTTCGCGCGGTATGCCTACGGAGCCCGCTGTGCATCGTTCAGCATCGTCGGAGACGATCACACGCGGTACCTTGCGAGGCAGGGCTTCTCACACCCCCGTCGTCACGCGAGAATTAGACGATCTGCGACCTGGCGCTTCACACTTTCGGCGGTGTCATCGTCGGGGACGCGAGCACGGACGACCGGTTCCTGGCTTCCACTCGTGGTCGAAGGCGCCGTGCTGGTTTTACGCCGGGTATCGCGTCGAGAGCCCTAGCTGGCAGCTGATTGGGGCGCCGCGCGAGGTTCGACAGCGACCCGCGCCCGGTGCAGTCGCAGGATCTCTGCGCTCCTACGAGACTTCGCGGCGTCTGCCGAGCGCCGACTCTGGGAGCTCGAGCAGCGCCGCGCTCGACCAGGGTATCGCGGTGCGCCCGCCGGAGGTGGGTGCACCGCTCCGGTCACACCGTCCGATCCGGAGGAGGAGTGAGGTCTGGGTTGACGACCAGGCGAACGATCCGACCGCCTCGAGGTCGGCCAGCGCGTCTACGGCCGAGACTGGGGCGTCCAAAAAGGTAGCCCTGCATGCGCTCGCAGCCAGCGGCCAACAGCATCGTCCGCTGCTCCTCGGTCTCGACCCCTAGGGCGACGATTCGGAGGTCGAGGTGGCGCGCGAGGTTCGCCATCGCGCGATCGGTTGATCTCGGAGCGCGCCGGCACGGTGGACAAAGGACTTGTCGATCTTCAGCTCGATGAACGGAAAGTCCTGCAGCTGAGAGAGCGAGGAGTACCCCGTACCGAAGTCGTCGATCGCGACGTTCACGCCGAGCTCGCGGAGCCGCGTGAGATTCTGCTGTGCGTCAGTCATGTCCGCGGCCAGGTGCGACTCCGTCAGCTCCAATGTGAGCCGGCGGGGGTGCCCCTTCCGCTGGTCGAAAAATTCTCGACCACCCTGATGAGCTCGTCCCACGACGATCTTCGCGGCGAGACGTTCACCGAACACTGGGTCCGCGCTGATCCGCTCGGCTTCCTCGGCGAATCGAGCGGCCTCGGTGAGCACCGCGGCGTCGATCTGGCCATGGTGCCGTTGTCCTCCGCAAGCCGGAGGAAGGCGCCGGGGAGGAGCAATCCGAGGCGAGGGTGCATCCAGCGGACCAGTGCCTCGTGGCACACCACGCGTCCGGCCTGGACGTCCACCAGGGGCTGGAACAGCACGCGGAGCTTACTGCGTGCCGCGGCGCCGTGTAGCTGGGCATTGAGTTTCAGGGCATCGATGGAGGCCTCGGACGCGCGAGCGGTGGACCGCAATCCCTTCACCCGGTACATCGCGGCGTCCGCGCGTCGCAGGAGCGATGCGGCCGCCTCTTCCGCATCGTTCGCACCGGTGACCTCGTCGGAGACCGCGAAGCCGATCGACAGGCGGATGTACACATCGTGGCCGGCGGCATCGACGGGGCGGTCGAGCCAGTTGGCGATTGGATCGACGACAGCTCGCGCTTCGGCTCCGCTTCGGAGTCCGGTCAGGACCACGATCAGCTCGTCGCCGCCGATGCGTCCAACGACGTCGCCGTCGCGGACGACCGAGTCCACGATGCGCGCGACTGTCCTCAGAACCTTGTCCCCGACGCCGTGGCCGAGTGCGTCGTTGACTTGTTCGAACCGGTCGACGTCGGCGAACAGCACGGCGACGAGCTCACCCTCCTTCCGAAGTCGCAGCGCGTCGGCGAGCGCGCGCTCGAGCGCGGCTCGGTTCAGCAGCCCCGTGAGCGCATCCCTGTCCGCGGTCTGCGGACACGGTCGAGCAGCCGTACCGTTTCGAAGCCAACCAGAGCAAGTCCTGGAGCTGATGAGTCGCTCAGCGAGATCGGGCGAGATGGCCTCCGGCGGCGCGAGCGAGCCCAGACGGCGATCAGGACAGCCTCGAAGCAGACCTTCGGTATGTACGAGTACGGCGACGAAAGCCCGACTCTCGAAAGGTCTGCAGGGTGCTTCGGGAGGTTGAGGAGGTGCTCGTGGTGATGAGTCGGGGTACCGGCTCCACGAGCAGCTGCGCCAACTCGCTGGAGGTTGTGGGCGACAGCTGGAACGGGAGCGCCTGCTCCGGGCTGCCCATTGAACCCGCTGGTTCCCGCGATCCGCAGGCGGGACGTCGTCTCATCCCAGATCCCGAGCGCGGCGCGATCGGAGCCGGTCAGCTGTTTCGACCGCCTCGCTCATCGTCGCAGCGAGGGCCTCGCTCGACGTCGCCTGCCCAAGCCGGCGCGCTACCTCGAGCAGGAGATCACGGCTCCTCCGCTGCCGGACCGCTTCCTCATAGGCCTCTTCGAACTGCCTCCGCCGCTCGACCTCCTCCGTCACGTCCTGCTGCACGCTGACGAAATGACGCAGCACGCCGTCGCCATCACGAATGGGAGTGATGGTCAGCAGGTTCCAGAAGCGCGTACCGTCCTTCCGGTAGTTGAGCACCTCGCCGCGAAAACGACCGCCGGCCGCGATCGCAGCGCGCATTGAGGACACGATGGCTTGATCGGTTCCAGTTCCTTGCAGGAATCGGCAGTTCCGGCCGAAGATCTCGCTCCGCTGTAGCCGGTGACTCGCTCGAAGGCATCGTTCGCGAATACGATCCGCTGCTCGGCGTCCGTGACCAGCGACGCGTCCGAGAGCTGGCGCAGCGCCTCGGCCAGCACTGCCACGGGTGCACCGTCCGTCGCCTCAGCCATCCGGCTCCGTCCCACCCTGCAGAACGCCCGCAGGCAGGTTATAACGTACGCTCTGCGCTCGCCGCCCTACGGCGCCGGCCTAGGCTGTGGGACCACTGACTCTGCCGAGAACGGACGCACACCGGTCGGCTGCGGGAGCCGGTGAAGGGCGACGGCTGGATGGGCCGCTACTGGTGGTGCGGAACCTGCGCCGGCTGGATGAATTGGTCGCCGACTCGTCGTCATCGATCTCTCTGCGGGAACGCGGAAAAGAGAACCGTATCCGGGGTCGGTTTGGGCAGCAGTTCGTGCTTGTCGCGGACGAGCCCACGCTGTTGACCCGGCTAGCGTCTGCGAGCCATTCCAGCGGGTACGGTTCCGTCGACGATGAGCGTGCGATGCTACGCGACGTCCGGGGCGCCTACCAGCAGCGCAAGCTGGCTCGCGGCGCCATCCCCGTCGACGCAAACAGACCCTTGGGCGACGTGGTGGGCACCATCACCAACGCGTGCAGCATGCGCGTGACCTGACCTTCTCGTCTCGGCATCAGGGGAGTGGGCCTCCGCCGGCAGGGAGCAAGTCATCTCCTCACTTGGCAGGCCAGACTCGGGAGCATGCTGCATCGTCAGGAGTTCCTCGGGGCGGTCGCGTTGCCGAAGGCGGTCGAGGTTGAGCGTCGGAGGAAAGTCCGAGGCGGCCAGGATCGCGCGAAGCTGACGTCGGAAGTTGTTCGGTGTGATGAAGGTGCCGTTGCGCGTCGAGAAGATCGGATGCTCGGGCGGAACATCTCCGAGGGCCGCGAGGCGCCCCCGGAGCGCGGTCGCGGTAAAGCTCGGGATCGCAATGACCCGCCAGTGTTTCGAGTGCTTCGGGTGTGCCTGGCGGATGAGGTTGTGGCCGGCGCGAGGGACGAGCGTTCCGCTGATGGTGACAGTCGGCGGTGATGCCGCAAGGTCCACGTCGCCGACCCGGATCGCGAGCGCCTCGCCGATGCGGGCCGACGTCCCGAGAATCGTCTCGATCACATCCGCGATCTGACCGTCGGGGCGAGGTCCGTACCGATGCTTCGCTGTCCGCCACGATCGGACCGCGGCGCGAAGTGCGTCGAGCTGCGTCAGGTCGAGCGAGACGACGTCCTTGCGTTTGTGAGGGACGGGTGCAGTGTCACGGACAGGGTTCCGGTCGATGGCGTCGTGGCGGACGGCGACCTTCATCATCAGTCCAAGGACGACCCGCGCGCGGCGGGCGTTCGTCGGATGGTTCGGGGCGAGGTCCTTCAGAAAACGATCGAGTCGTCCGACGGTCAGTTCGCCGAGCCGCAGTTTGCCGAGCGCCGGCAGGATCACCCGGCGGAGGTTGTCCTCGTAGTCATCGAGCGTCTGGGGCGCCTGGTTGCCGGTCGTCCGTGCCTCCGCGAGCCAGAAGTCGGCGAGCTCCGCGACAGTCGTGTCTCGGTTGAGTTCGCCGTCGCTGTAGGTTGCCGCGAACGAGGCGATCTTCGCCTTAAGCGCGTTGATCGCGGACTGCCGAGTCGAGTCCGTGGCCTCGATCCGGATGTACCCGCCGTCGGTGTCGCGGTAGCGGGCCGCCGCGGTGTACCGGCCCGCCTTGGTCTTCTTCACGGCGATCTGGCCGTAGGTGCCGAGCGGCTGCACGGGCCGGCTCATTGCTGGTCCGCCAGCCACGCGATGATCGCGCTTTCGGGGTAGCGGAGGGCACGGCCGACCTTCACCGCCCGCGGGCCGACATGCGTCGTGCGCCAGTCGTAGAGCGTCTTGACCGGCACGCCGAGATAGCCCGACAGCTGCTCGATCGTGAGAAGCCGCTCGAGCCGCGACGGTGGTTCGGGAGCGAGGAGTTCGTCATGCACATGAGGTGTGCGCGACGTGCGCAGAACCGTCGGAACCCGCCGGGAAGCACCCCGAACCAGTCGGTAGAGGACGTTCTGAAACCCGCCTCCGTAGGGGGTTTATGACGACGTTTTTGACCATTTGAACCGTATCGGGGTGTGGGGGAGATGCATCGAAGGCCCGCAACTACTAGGTAGTTACGGGCCTCGAGCGCCTTCCGAAGTACACCCCCCGGGACTTGAACCCGGAACCCACTGATTAAGAGTCAGTTGCTCTGCCAATTGAGCTAGAGGTGCGCACGGGCCGGCACGGCCGGACCGAGGGTCAAGGTTAGCATGAGCGAGGAGGTCGATCTCGATGAGCACTGACACGAACGCCGGTTCCCCTGCGGCGGCCGACGCCGCACCCGCCGAGCGACTTGAGGCCGGCGCTCCGGCGCCGTCGTTCACGCTGCCCGACTCGTCCGGCGCACCCGTCTCCCTCGCCGACTACCGGGGGAAGAAGGTCGTGCTCTACTTCTACCCGGCCGCGAATACACCCGGCTGCACGACCGAGGCCTGCGACTTCCGCGACAACATGAACTCGCTGCAGGGCGCCGGCTACCAGGTGCTCGGCCTGAGCCGCGACGAGCCGGCCGCGAACGCCGGGTTCGCCGAGGAGCAGGGACTCAACTTCCCGCTGCTGTCCGACACCGACCTCGCCGTGCACCGCGCCTACGGCACGTGGGGCGAGAAGTCGATGTACGGCAAGACCGTCACCGGCGTCATCCGGTCCACGTTCGTCATCGACGAGCAGGGGCTCGTCACGCTGGCGCTCTACAACGTGAAGGCGACCGGCCACGTCGCGAGCCTGCGCAAGAAGCTCGGCATCGACGCCTGAGGTCAGTGGGCCGGGCCCAGCAGCACGGCCCCCATCGCGAGCGCGCCGCCGACGATGAAGAGCAGCGTGCCGAGCTGCATCGTGCGCGTCTTGTTGCGGTCGGCCGTCGGCACGTCGACCTCGAGGATCGGGCAGCCCGACCATCCGATGAGGCCCACGCTCAGCGTGGTCAGCACCGCACCCGCCCACCAGACCATCTGCAGGTCGCCCGGCAACGCCGCGGGGCGCCAGCCCGAGGACAGCAGCATGCCGAGCGCGATCGCCACCGCGCCGACGGCGACCGCGAACCACGCAGTGCCCGTCCACATGATGCGCTGCACGTTCTGTTCCGGCTGCATCAGCACGTGCAACTCGGCTCCCGGTGCCGCATCGAGGTCGTCGTCGTGCATCCCGTTGACCGGCTGACGGTCATCGATGGATCGGCTCATCTCGCGCACCTCCGAATCGGTCTGTGACACATCAATGATCCCGCTCCGCGCAGTCTTGTGTGCGCGGCTGTGGACGGCGCGTGTCACCGCCTGCCGAGCAGGCGTTCCCCGCCGGCGCCCGGGGTGTACGTGATGCCGAAGTGCTGGAAGATCGCCGGCTCCTCGTCCTTGGTCAGCTCGCCGTCGAGGCCGATCGACGGGCCGTCCTTCACCTGCTTCTTCAGCACCTGGACCTTGACCCAGTCCGGCGAGACGACGGCGCCGACGAGGGGCGCGAACACGAGACGCTTGCCGTTCAGGATGCCGATCTGAATGCTGACCCAGGAGGGCTCGTCGGATGCGGTGTCGAAGTAGACGGCCTCGAGCGAGCCGATCTTGTCGCCCGCCTGGTCGACCACGTCGTGGTTCCGCCAGTCGCGGATGTTCTCTGCGGGAATCGGCATGGTTCCTCGGCCCTTCGGTCGGCTCGTCAAAAGCGAAGACGTGTTGCCCCCGAACAGTACGCCGATCGATGCGCCGAACGCTGAGCACTCACACGGCGGCGGCCGCCCTCACCCGGCGCCGATGCGCGAGCTGGAACGAGCGGTGCAGCGTGATCAGCAGCGCAAGCCAGGCGAGCCCGAGCAGCCAGGCCGACAGCACGTCCGTGAACCAGTGCGCGCCGAGCACGATGCGGCTCACGCCGACGGCAGCGGAGATCACGACCACGATGCCGATCGTCGCGATGCGAGAGACCAATCGGCGCTGCACGATCGTGAGCAGGTACGCGACCATGCCGAGGATGGCCACGGAGTTGAGCGTGTGGCCGCTCGGGAACGACGGCGACGTCTCGAACGGCGGAATCGCGAGCGAGTGCCGTGGGCGGTGGCGCCCGATGATGTCCTTCCCCGCGATCGTCATGGCGAGCGACCCGAGACCGGCGGCGGCGATGAGCAGCACCGGAGTCCAGGCTCGACGCACGACGCCGAACGCCGTCGCGGCCAGGGCCGTCAGGATCGGCATGCAGATCGGACCGAATACGACGGCGATCGTCGCCGCGATCGCGTCGATGAGCGGCGACCGCATGCCGATCGCGGCACGCAAGATGCCCGGGTCGAGTGCGGCGACGCCGTCCGACTCCGTGACGGCGTCGTAGACGCGCGAGAACAGGAAGGCGAAGACGAAGGCGATGACGATTCCGGTGACCAGGGTCACGACGAGGGCTCGACGCGGACCGATACGCGTGCCGAGTCGCGTGACGCCCTTGGTCAGCGCGGGTGTCGGATCCGGCTGGGCGCTCACGCCTCGACCGCGGCGGGGGAGACGGCACAGGACGCACGACGCATCCGGTGACGATCCGTCCACGCCACGAAGACGCCGCCAAGAAATCCGGGGGAACCTTCAGGAACCGGGTTCACAACGCCGCGACGATCGCTCGTCCCGCCGTGCGGCCGGTGAAGATGCAGCCGCCGAGGAACGTGCCTTCGAGCGCGTTGTGGCCGTGCGCGCCGCCCCCGCCGAATCCCGCCGCCTCGCCGACGGCGTACAGGCCGGGCACGGGCGAGCCGTGCGCGTCGAGCGCCCGCGACTGCAGGTCGGTCTGGATGCCGCCGAGTGTCTTTCTCGTGATGATGTGCAGCTGGACGGCTATGAGGGGGCCGTGCTTCGGATCGAGGATCTCGTGCGGTGTCGCGACCCGGATCAGCCGGTCGCTGAGCGCGCGCCGGCCGTTCCGGATGCTCATGACCTGCAGATCCTTCGTGTACGGGTTGGCGAGCTCGCGGTCACGGGCGCGGATCTGCCGCTCGATCTGCGCGGCGTCGAGGAGCGGCTCGGCGGTCAGCCGGTTCATCCCGGCGACGAGCTCGGGCAGCGTCGTGGCCAGCACGAAATCCGGTCCCTTGGCCTTGAAGGCCTCGACGGGTGGCGTGGCACCGCTGCCGAGCCGGTCGCGGGCCACCTCGCGCCAGCCGCCCAGCGTGAGGTCGGGGTTCTGCTCGGACCCGGAGAGCGCGAACTCGCGCTCGACGATCCGCTGCGTCGTGATGAACCACGAATGGTCGTACCGCGCGATCGCCGGGTCCGCGCGCAGCAGGCGCAGCGTCCCGATCGTGTCGTGCCCGGGCACGCCCGGGAACGGCAGCCGGCGACCGATGGCGTCGAACCACATCGACGACGGACCGGGCAGGATGCGAATGCCGTGGCCCGGCCACACGGGATCCCAGTTCCGGATGCCCTCCGTGTAGTGCCACATGCGGTCCTCGTTGACGAGCCGCGCGCCGGCGGTCGCCGCGATACCGAGCATCCGCCCGTCGACGGATGCGGGCACGCCGGTGATCATGTGTGCGGGCGGCGTGCCGAGATGTGCCGGCCACCGGCGCCGGACGGCGTCGTGGTCGCCGCCGATGCCGCCGGAGGCGACGACGACGGCCTGGGCGGAGATCGCGAAGTCGCCGACCGTGTCGCGGTTCGAGGCGACGCCCCGCGCGGTGGCCGATGGTGCGAGGACGGCGCCCTGCACCCCGGTGACGGCGCCGGCGGTCGCGACGAGGCCGTCGACGCGATGCCGGAAGCGGAACTCGACGAGGCCGGCCGCCGCTGCTGCCCGCACCTGCTCGACGAACGGGGTGACCACACCCACGCCGGTGCCCCACGGCACGTGGAAACGCGGCACCGAGTTGCCGTGACCCCCCGCGCGGCCGTCGCCCCGCTCGGCCCAGCCGACGATCGGCGTGAAGCGGACGCCCTGCTCCTCGAGCCACGCCCGCTTGTCGCCGGCCGCGAATTCGACGTAGGCGCGGCCCCATCGGGCCGCCCACTCGTCCTCGGGGTGGTCGCCCTCGAGCCGGTCCCATGCCGCCGAGCCCTGCCAGTCCTGCCAGGCGAGCTCGAAGGAGTCGTGGATGCGGAACCGGCGCTGCATGGGGGAGTCGACGAGGAACAGGCCGCCGAACGACCAGTGCGCCTGGCCGCCCAGGTTCGCTTCGTTCTCCTGATCGACGACCAGCACCCGTCGGCCGGCTCGCACGAGCTGGGCCGTGGCCACCAGTCCGGCGAGGCCGCCACCGACCACGATGACATCAGCGTCCATCAGCCCAGTTTCGAGCACGCGCCAGACCGAATCACGGAAATTCGGATCCTGGGGCCCGACTTACGGGCGACTGGGGGCTGTCGGTGCCGAATCTCCGTGATTCGGTGTGTGCGTCGTGGGGGAGGTGCGGACCGAGCGGACCGCTGCCTCGGCGGCGGCGACGGCGAGCAGCCGGACCACGTCCACCTCCGTGTCGACGGTGCCGGTGGCCGCGGCGACGAACGCGTCGCCGTCGAATCGAGTGTGGGCCGGCACGATGCTGCGGGCCAGACCGTCGTGGGCACCCTGCGCGACGAGCAGGCAGCCCGTCTTGTCGAGTCGCGCGTTCGTGACGACCACACCGATCGTCGTGTGAGCCCTGCCCGGCGTGAAATCGAAGTGCCCCGCGATCGGCGGCAGCCCCGCGACGTCGATCGGGCCGCCGTCGTCGATGTCGCCGAAGGCGTTGACGGCGCACAGCACGGCGACGCGCACGTCGCCGATCGACCGGACCGCGAACCCGAGGCCGCCGGGCGACAGGCCGTCCGCGCCGCGCCAGTGGCCGGTCATCGCGCCCGTGCCGGCGCCGATCGCGCCGATCAGTGCCGAGTCGGCCGACAGGTCGTCGACGGCCGCGGCGCCCGCCGCCGCGTCGGGTGCCGCGTGCGGATCGCCTTCGGCGAGGTCGAACAGCGCGAGCGTCGGCACGATGGGCACCGGGCCGGCCGGCGTCGCGACCCCGCGGCCGGCGGCCGCGTATCGGGCGACCACGCCGTCGGCCGCCCGCAGCCCGAACACCGAGCCGCCGGTCAGCAGCACCGCATCGATCTGCGCCACCGACATCAGGGGCGACAGCACGTCGAGTTCGCGGGATGCGGGCGCGCCGCCGCGGACCTCGGCCGAGGCGACGGTGCCGACCGGCACCTCCACGACCGTGCATCCGGTCCGCCCGACCGCATCCGTCCAGTGCCCGACCCGCACGCCCTCGATCCCGAAATCCATGCCCCCATCGTGTCCTGTTCGCCCGTGTCGTGTTCAGGCGGTTCGCAGGTCGGAGCGTCACCGTTGGACCAAGCGTGAGCCCCGCACTCGTTCGGGGCGACTCGGGTGCCCCGGTCCTTCGTCGAGCGAAGATGACCGGGGCACCGTCATGTTCGCACCCGGCTGACAGACCGGTGGATGGCCGGTGCCGCCCGACGGGGCGCTGTCCTACTGTTACGCCGTGTTCGCATTGGCAATCGTCTGCGTCGTCGTGGCGCTCGCAGCCCTGTTGGTCGCTCTGCTGGCCCGGTTCCGCACCAAGGAGAACGCGCCGAACCGTCGTCCGAACCGCATCGCCGCGACGGTCGGTGGCGCGTTCGTCGTCCTCGGCGTCGTGCTCACCGGGCTCGCGTCGTTCTACGCGCAGGACACCGGCGACGCGAGCGTGATCGTGTCGTGGACGGGTGACATCCTGGGCCAGGAGACGACACCCGGCCTGCACGGCAAGGCGCCCTGGAGCGACGTGAAGACGTTCAACGTGCGCAACCAGCAGGTCGTCTTCGCCGGCAACAAGGCGACCACCGACTACACCGGCGGCTCCGCCCTCGGCCCCGACATCACCGTGCAGGACAAGGACGGCGTCGCGAGCGACATCGATATCGCGGTCCGGTACTCGATCCGGCCCGACCAGGTCACGAACATCTACCGCCAGTTCCACGACGAGGAGACCTTCGTCTCGCAGTTCGTCACGCAGGACATCCGCTCGACCGTGCGCGACGCACCGAACGAGTTCGACACGCTCGACCTCATCACGAAGCGCGCCGACGTCAGCACCGCCATCCAGTCGTCGCTGGAGAACCAGTGGCGCTCGACGGGCGTCTCGGTCGACTCGGTGAGCCTGCAGCAGATCACGCCGCCCGCATCCGTCACCGAGGCCTACGCGGCGGCGCAGCAGGCGCAGATCAAGGTGACGACCGAGAAGGCCAACCTGCAGGCGGCGCAGGTGTCCGTCCAGCAGCAGGTCGTGCAGGCGGAGGCGAAGGCCAAGGCCAACGACGTGCTGAACAAGTCGCTCACGACGAACGTGCTCAAGCAGAACTACATCGACACCCTCGCGAAGCTCGCGCAGTCGGGCAACGTCGTCGTCGTGCCCGAGGGCTTCGGCGGCATCGTGAACGTGAAGTGAACGTCCGCGCCATGATGGGCGAATGCCCGATGTGAAGTGGAAGCACGAGCCGGACGACCACGACTATCCGGCCGCCGCCTCCTACCTCGACCTGCTCGCCGATGCCGACACGGTCGCGCGCGTCGTCGCGGCGCTCCAGCAGGCGCCGATCACGACCCAGAAGGCGAAGGACGTGCTGCGCGCCTGCCGCCTGCCGTTGCTGCCGCCGGACGACCACCGGGTCGCGGGTGACCTCGCCAAGGTGCACAAGGGTGTCGCCCTGTCGCCGGTGCTGCTCGTTCGCGGCGACCTCGAGCACGGGGTCGCCGCGCAGATCGCGGACGGCTACCACCGGGTGTGCGCCAGCTACCACCTGGACCCGGACACCGACATCCCCTGCCGCATCACCGGCGGCTGACCGGTGTCGTTCCCGATCCTCGCGCTCGTCGGCGTCGTCGCGCTGGCCGGCCCGCTGCTCGCGGCGGCCGGTCGGTGGCGGTTGCCGCTCGTGCTCGGTGAGCTGCTCGCCGGCATCGTGGTCGGCGCCTCGGGACTGCACCTCGTGAACACGGCCGACCCGACATTCACGTTTCTCGCGGATCTCGGATTCGCCCTGACGATGTTCGTCGCCGGGTCGCACGTGCCCGTCCGGGACGCCCGGTTGCGCCCCGCGCTGCGCAACGGCGTCTTGCGGGCCGCGGCCGTCGGCGCGCTCGCCACGATCGCGGGCGTGGGCGTCGCCGCTCTCTTCCACACGGGGCACCCCGCGGTCTTCGCGGTACTGATGGCGTCGTCGAGCGCGGCGCTCGTCCTGCCGGCGGCCGGCAGCCTGGGCCTCGGTGGCCCGGCGGTGCTCGGCATGCTCGCGCAGGTCGCGGTCGCCGACACCGCGTGCATCGTCGCGCTGCCCCTCGCGATCGACCCGGCGAACGCCCCGCGGGCCGCACTCGGCGCGGCGATCATCGCCGTCTGCGCCGTGGCGCTGTTCGCTGCTGCTGCGGTGGGCCGATCGCGGCGACCGGTGGCACCGGTTCCGCAGGGTCAGCCACCAGCGCAATTTGGCGCTCGAGCTCCGGATCAGCCTGATCGTGCTCTTCGCGCTCGCCGCGATCGCGACCACGATGCACGTCTCGGTCATGCTGGCCGGGTTCGCGGCCGGCCTCGCGGTCGCGGGGGTGGGGGAGCCGAGGCGGCTCGCCCGGCAGCTCTTCGCCGTCACCGACGGCTTCCTCGGCCCCGTGTTCTTCGTCTGGCTGGGGGCCTCGCTCTCACTCGGCGCACTCGTCCGCGACCCGACCTACGTTCTGCTCGGCCTCGCACTCGGGGTGGGCGCCCTGCTGGTGCACGGCCTCATGCGCATCTCGGGCGAGCCGCTGCCGCTCGCGGTGGCCGCATCCGCACAGCTGGGCGTCCCGGTGGCGGCCGCGACGATCGGCAAACAGACGGGCCTGCTGTCGGCGGGCGAGCCGGCCGCCCTCATCCTCGGTGCACTCGTCAGCATCGCGGCACTCACCGTCTCGACCGCCGTCGCCGCGCGGAACCCGCGCTACCGCGCCGTACGGGACGGCACGTCAGCGGCTGATGCGAAGCCGAGCAGCGCGACCTAACATCGCGTGTCGTGAGCGAGTTCCGGATCGAGCGCGCGACCGCGGTGCCGTTCGCGGACGTGGTCAGCACGTTGACCGGTGGGGGCGACGGCGCCAGCTGCTGGTGCCAGTGGTTCCAGATCACGCGGGCCGAGATGTCCGCACTCAGCGTGGAGGAGCGCCGCGACCGGCTGCGGGACGAGCTCGCGTCCACCTCGCCGTCTCCGGCACTCATCGCGTACGACGGTCCCGGGGCGGATGCGCCTGCCGTCGGCTGGATCAGGGTCGGGCCCCGCACCGGACAGCCGGGGCTCGCGCGCACCCGCATCGTCAGGCGCGGCAGCGACGAGCCGGCGGCGGACGCCGACGTCTGGGCGGCGTCCTGCATCGCCGTGCGCCGTGAGGCTCGAGGGCGCGGGGTCGCCAGGGCGCTGGTCGGCGCGGCGGTCCGGCACGCGCGGGACCACGGGGCCCGCGTGCTCGAGGCGTACCCGATCGACCTCGATCGCGGCGTGGGCGGCAGCAACGATCTGTACGTCGGCGCCCTGAGCACATTCCTGCGCGAGGGCTTCGAAGTGGTCGCCCGGCCGACGGTCAAGCGGGCCGTCGTGGCGCTGCGCTTCGAGAGCTGAGCCGCACCCGCGGTGGCCGTGTGTTCGCGCGGTGCGCATGGGTAGCCCGCCGAGCAACGGGTAGGACGCGAGGGACGTCGGCGTCCAGCCGATGAGCAGCCGAGGCAGCGGTACCGTGCTGCAGTGCCACAGTCGCCGCGATTCCTCCTGTTGCAGGCACGCCCGCAGGCGGACGCGCGCGCCGCCGAGGCCGCCTCGTTCGCGCGGGCGATGGGCGCCGAAGGCCGACTCGACACCGTCCGCATCGACGTCGAGCCGATGCCGGCGGATGCGCTGACCCGGTACGCAGCGGTCGTGGTGGGCGGCAGCCCGTACAACGTGACGGACGACGCGCAGGCGAAGTCGGCGGGTCAACGGGCCGCCGAGGGGACGCTCGCCGGCCTGGCGGAGTCGGCGCTCGCCGATGGATATCCGGTGTTCTTCACCTGTTTCAGTATCGGCATACTGACGACGGTGCTTGGTGGCACCGTCGATCTCGCCCATCCGGAACGCGTCTCTGCGGCGACGAATTCACTCACCGCGGCAGGCGCGGCCGACCCCGTGGCCGGTGTGCTGCCCACGGAATTCGCGGTCCTCACCGGGCACAAGGAATCCGCCCCGAGCGTGCCTCCTGGCGCGACACTGCTCGCGACGAATTCGGTGTCGCCCGTGCAGCTCTATCGGGTCGGCAGTGTGCTCGCGAGTCAATTCCATCCGGAACCGACGATCGCCGATTTCATCGAGCGGGCCACGATCTACCAGCACCACGGTTATTTCCCGCCGGCCGAGTTGGCCGGAATCGCCGCGGATCTGCGCGCCGCGTCGGTCACAGAACCGCAGAAACTCCTCCGGCGGTTCGCCGAGGTCAGCGCGCGGCGGGGCGAAGCGGCAGGCCGAGACGACGCATGAGCACGAGCAGCATCACGCCGGAGAGTATCGCGGTTATCCGACGCTTCGTCATGCTGGTTCCTCTTCGCTCGATCGGTGTGGACTCGGAATTCGAGTTCGAGTCGTGGCGCACGTTCTGGGGGATATCGAATTCGAGCGTTGGCGCGGAATAGTATCCCCATGAGTCATTCCGTCGACGCTCCGCGATTCGCGTCGGACGTGCCCGAATGGATGGGCAAGTCGCTCGAGAACTCGGCGGCGCACTGGGCGCTCGCATGCGGCGCGATCAGCATCGCGCCCGCCCTTTCGATGACGCTCCTGCCCGCCGCGATCTTCCCCGCGATCGTCGCGATGGTGCTCGGAGTGATGGGCTTCCGCGCAGCGGAGGAGCGCTTCGGGCTCGGCCGCGTGCCCGCGATCGCCGGCATCGCGATGGCGTGCGTGCCGATCGGCATGGCCGTCGTCGTGGTCATGAGCGTGCTCGTGCTCGCCCTGCTCGGGCGGTAGGGGCGCTCAGAGCCACTTCGAGGCGAGGTGCTCGGCGACGATCCGACGGATCGTGCCCGATCGGCTGCGGAGCGCCACCGACTCCGTGCGGATGATCGGCCCCTTGCGCCGCACGCCGTCGACGAGACCGCCGTCCGTCACGCCCGTCGCCACGAACAGGGTGTTGTCGCTGCGGACGAGATCGTCGGCGCCGTAGATCCGGTCCATGTCGAGGCCGGCCGCGATGCCGCGGGCCCGTTCCGCGTCGTCCTTCGGCGCCAGCCTGCCCTGCAGGAAACCACCGAGCGCCTTGATCGCGGCGGCGGTCACGACACCCTCCGGGCTGCCGCCGGTCCCCACGCACATGTCGATACGGGTCTCGTAGCGGGCGGCGTTGATGCCGCCCGCCACGTCGCCGTCGAGCATCAGCCGGGTACCGGCGCCGGTCGCCCGGATCTCTTCGATGAGGCCGACGTGTCGCGGGCGGTCGAGGACCGCCACGACCATGTCGCCGACCGCCTTGCCCTTCGCCTTCGCGAGCTCGCGGATGTTGTAGCCGATCGGCTGGCTGAGGTCGACGACGCCGTGCCCGTGATGGTCCGTGACGATCTTCTCCATGTAGAAGACGCTCGAGGCGTCGAGCATGGTGCCGCGATCGGATGCGGCGATCACGGAGAGCGCGTTCTGCTGTCCGCGGGCCGTGAGCGACGTGCCGTCGATCGGGTCGACCGCGATGTCGGCGGCGGGGCCGTTGCCGTTGCCGACGTGCTCGCCGTTGAACAGCATCGGCGCCTCGTCCTTCTCGCCCTCGCCGATCACGACGACGCCGTCGAAGTCGACCGTGCCGAGGAACGCGCGCATCGCGTCGACCGCCGCCTTATCGGCGCCCATCTTGTCGCCCTTGCCGATCCACGGGACCGCGCGGATCGCGGCGGCTTCGGTCGCGCGCACGAGTTCCATCGCCAGGTTGCGATCCGGGTGCAGATCGAGAGTCTCGGACATGGCGGCTTCCTCATTTCCGCGCCGGCGGCGGCGCGTTCGCGTGCCCTGCCGACTCTAGGCCGTCGCGTGAAACGGGTTCCCCGGGATGCTCCGTGAAGGTTGTCCACATCCGGGAAACTCCCGTCGGCACCCGCGGCTACCTTCTCCGGCATGCGATTGAAGCTCGGCAAGACTCCTGCCAGGTCCGGCGCGGTCGAACTCCGCCTGGACACCTACCTCACCGATCAGGTGCCCCAGGCGCCCGCGGCGTTCGGTCATGCCGACCTCGTGCGCGCCTGGGGCATGCTCGGCAACGATCGAGTCGGGGACTGCGTGTTCGCCGGCGCGGGCCACGAGACCATGCTGTGGAACGAGGAGGGCGGCCACCCCGTCCGGTTCACCGTCGAGTCGGTGCTCGCCGACTACTCGGCCGTGACCGGCTACGACCCCGCCGATCCGTCCACCGACCAGGGCACCGACATGCAGGTCGCCGCCTCGTACCGGCGCAAGACCGGCGTCGTCGACGCCGCCGGGACCCGGCACACGATCGATGCGTACGTGTCGGTCGCCGTGGGCTCGGCCGAGGAGCACGCGACCGCCGCGTACCTGTTCGGGGCCGTCGGCGTCGGCATCCGGTTCCCGTCGAGTGCCATGGACCAGTTCGATGCCGGCCGGCCGTGGGATGTCGTGCCGCACTCGCCGATCGAGGGCGGCCACTACGTCCCGATCATCGGCCGCGAGGCCTCCGGCGACTTCCTCGTCGTGACCTGGGGCAAGGTGCAGCGCATGACGCCCGCGTTCCTCGCGGAGTACAACGACGAGTCCATCGCGATGATCTCGTTCGAGCCGCTGAAGAACGGCGTCTCACCCGAGGGACTCGACCTCGCTCAGCTGCGCACCGACCTGGCGGCCATCACCGCCCGCTGACCTCATCCGCCTGACCGAACGACGGCCATTCCGGCTCGCGCGGCGGTCAGGAGCCTGTTTCCCGGTCCTCTGCGCCGAAAGGCCGTCGTTCGGTCAGGAGGACCGGCCGTTGCTGGCTTCGGTCCTCCGGTCGGTGCTCGCGCTCGTGCGGGATCCGGATGCGGCCGCGAGTGCCGCAGCGGCCCGCACGAGCGCGATGTGCGAGAGCGCCTGCGGGGTGTTGCCCGCCTGGCGCTTCCTGACGGTGTCGTACTCCTCACTCAGCAGGCCGACGTCGTTCGCCGTGGCGCACGCCCGGTCCATGAGCGCGTTCGCGCGTGCGAGCTCACCCGACGCCGCGTACTGCTCGACGAGCCAGAACGAGCAGGCGAGGAACGGGTGCTCGCCCGCGGGCAGACCGTCGGTGCCCGTCTCGGTGCGGTACCGCTGCAGCAGTCCGTTGTGCATCAGGTCCGCTTCGATGGCGGCAACCGTGCCGAGCATCTTCGGATCGTCCGCGGCGATGTAGCCGACCTGGGGCAGGATCAGCGCCGACGCGTCGACCTGGCCGCTGCCGTAGGACTGCACGTACGCGTTCCGCTTCGGATTGAAGCCGTGCTCCTCGATCTCGGCGTGCAGGGCGTCGCGGTGGCGGCGCCACTCGTCGACCGGGCCGTCGAGCCCGTACTGCTCGACCGCACGGACCGCCCGATCGAACGCCGCCCAGACCATCACCCTGGAGTGGGTGAAGTGCCGCTCCCGACCGCGGCTCTCCCAGATGCCGCTGTCGGTGCGCTGCCAGTTCGTCGACATGAAGTTCATGAGCGCTCGCTGCAGCGGCCAGGAGTGGCTCGTCTCCTCGAGGCCGTGCTCGCGTGCGTCCTGCAGGGCGACCATCACCTCGCCGATGACATCGGCCTGGTACTGGTCCACGGCGCCGTTGCCGACACGCACCGGGGATGCGCCCTGGTAGCCCGCGAGCCAGGACAGTTCGCGCTCGGGCAGCTCGCGCTCGCCCGCCAGCCCGTACATGATCTGCACGTCGGCCGGATCGCCGGCGATCGCGCGCAGCAGCCAGCCGCGCCACTCGTCCGCCTCGTGCTTGAAGCCGTACCGGAGCAGCGCCGACAGCGTCAGCGACGCGTCGCGCAGCCACACGTAGCGGTAGTCCCAGTTGCGCACGCCGCCGAACTGCTCGGGCAGGCTCGTCGTCGCCGCCGCGACGATGCCGCCGGTCTCGACATGGGTCAGCGCGCGCAGCACGAGCAGCGACCTCGCCACCGCGCCGTGATGCGGGCCGTCGTGCGTGATCGAGGACGCCCACTGCTGCCACCAGTCGACGGTGCCCTTCAGTTGGGCGTCCACGTCGATGGGTGCCGGCAGCGACCGGTACGAGTGGTGCCAGGTCAGCACCAGGTCGACGACCTCGCCCTCGTGCACGTCGAACTCGGCGGTGTGCGCCTGCAGATCCTGGTCCGGGCGGAGACGGGGACCCCGCATGACGAGCTCGTCGGGGCCCGCCACCGCGGTCAGATCGCGGTCGCGTTCGCCGCGCTTGTGTCCCTGGCGCATCCACGGCACGACCTTGCCGTAGCCGAAGCGCACACGGAGCTCCTCCCGCATCGTCACCGTGCCGCTCACGCCGATGATGCGCCGCACGATGTCGGCACGGTGCGACTCGGTCGGCATGAACTCCTGCACGAGGACCGCGCCGGTGCCGGTGATCCATTGGGTCTCGAGCACGAAGGTGTCGTCCTGATACGCCCTGGTGGTCTCGGCGGACTCATCCACGGGGCGCAGCAGCCAGCGCCCGTTGCGGGGATCGCCGAGCAGCGCGGCGAACACGCTGGGGGAGTCGTACCGCGGCAGGCACATCCAGTCGATGCTGCCGTCACGGCCGATCAGCGCGCCCGACCTCGTGTCCGAGATCAGCGCGTAGTCCTCGATGGGTAGCGCCACGTCGCCATCATGGCCCGGCGCACCTTGAGGATTCCCCGCGCGTCCACCGAGTGGCTGTCGAGCATGCGCTCCATGCCAGCACTTCAGCAGGACATTTTCGCTTCGGCAGGACGAGAGGCCCGAAAATGTCCTGCTGGACGGAAAATGTCCTGCTGAAGTGCTTGGGAGGGGTCAGACCTCTTCGGGGACGACGTCGCCGTAGTGCTCGACCTCGGGGTCGCGGTGCAGGCCGCCGGTGAGCGCGTACTCCTCCTCGGGCGCGAGGACCAGGCGGTGCCGGCCCCAGACGCCGAAGATCACGAGCCCGATCGCGTAGACGACGGCGATCGCGATGATCGCGATGACGTACGCCGAGTTGAAGAGGAACGCGATGAAGATCGCCAGCGCGATCACGCCCGCGATCACGGCGCCGGCCACGCCGGTCGGGCTCGTGTAGGGCCTGACCGCGTTCGGGAAGCGTCGACGCAGGACCACGAACGAGAGCATCTGCATCACATACGCGACCACGGCGCCCCAGATCGCGATGTTCAGGACGATCGAGCCGCCGATGGTCGCCGCCGCGCCGCCGGCCGCGGTCGCCCGGTCGACGACGATCAGCAGGATGTAGCCGATGACGGCGCCGACGACGAGAGCGAGAACCGGAGTCTGCCGCTTGCCCGTGAGGGACAGCGCCTTGGGGTAGTAGCCCGCTCGGGACAGCGAGTAGAGGTTCCGGCCGTAGGCGTACATGATCCCCTGCAGTGAGGCGAGCAGCCCGATCAGGGCGAAGATCGCGAGCAGGCCGGCGAGGCTCTTCGGCACCATCAGGGCGAATCCGTCGAGCAGCGGCTGGCCCGAGGCCTGGATCTGATGCGCGCCGTTCACCCCGGTGTTCACGATGAACACGGCGATCGCGCAGACGGCGAGCGTGATGAGCGCGACGATCCCGGCCTTCGGGATGATCTTCTGCGGCTCGTGCGTCTCCTCCGACGCGAGCGGCAGCTCCTCGATGCCGAGGAAGAACCACATCGCGAAGGGGATGACGAGCAGGACCGGCCCGAACCCGTGCGGCAGGAACGTGCTCATGCCGGCGTCCGGCTTCACGTTCCACAGCTTGTCGACCTGGAAGCCGCCGCTCGTGAACGCGACGACCACGAACACGGCGAGGATCGCGATCGACAGGATCGACACGACGATCGCGAGGCGGAATCCGACCGCTGCGCCGAGCGCGTTCACCACGATGAAGACGGCGTAGAGCACCAGCCACCACACCCACATGGGCAGATGCGCACCGGTGAATGCGGCGAGCGCGCCGTCCGCATAGTCCGCGGCGAAGTAGACGACGACCGCGGTGGTCACGACGTACTCGACCGATTCGGCGAGGCCGGTGATGAAGCCGCCCCACGGGCCCATCGCCGCACGCGCGAACGAGTACGCGCCGCCCGTGTGCGGCATGGCCGCCGACATCTCGCCGATCGAGAACAGCATCGTGAAGTACATGACGATGACGATCAGCGTCGCGATCGCCATGCCGCCGAACCCCGCGGTGTCGAGACCGAGGTTCCAGCCGGAGAACTCGCCCGAGATGACCGCGGCGACGCCGATGCCCCAGATGCCCCAGAAACCGGCGCTGCGCTTCAGCTTCCGCTTCTCGAAGTAGTCGGCGCCTGCGGTCGCGTATGTCGCGCCGGACTTCTGGATGGGGTTCGACATGGACTGCCTTCCGGAACACACGGGACGCGGTTGGCCTAAACCTAGTGAGACAAAGGCACCCCAATCAGACCTTTGCGTGTAACGAGCACGTAAATCCTGTGTCGCTCGTCTTCACGGTGGCGGGGCGGCGCGAGGGCGCCCTAGGGTGAAACCGCCCCGCCGACCGACCTTTGGGGCGGCTGCACCGCCGGTTCTCTCCAGGAGCGTCCACATGCCAGCACCCGCATCCGCCGCTCGCACCGGCAACCTCGACCTCACCGGTCTCGCCGACCGGATCGACGCGGGCGAGATCGACACCGTCATCGTCGCGTTCGCCGACATGCAGGGCCGTCTGGTCGGCAAGCGCGTCGCCGCGCGGCTGTTCCGCGAGGAGGTCGCGAGCCACGGTGCCGAGGCCTGCAACTATCTGCTCGCGGTCGACATCGACATGAACACCGTCGACGGCTATGCGATCTCGTCGTGGGAGACCGGGTACGGGGACATGGTGCTGCGCCCCGACCTCGCCACCCTGCGCCTCGCGCCGTGGCTGCCAGGCACCGCGATCGTGACCGCGGATCTGGAACGGATGCCCGAGGAGGGCGCGGACCACGGCGCGGCCGTCAGCGTCTCGCCGCGCAGCATCCTGCAGCGGCAGATCGCACGCCTGGCGGACAAGGGGCTGGTGCCGTACGTCGGCACCGAGCTCGAGTTCATCGTGTTCGACGACACGTACCGCGAGTCGTGGGCGAAGGCCTACCGCGGACTCACCCCCGCATCCGACTACAACATCGACTACGCGCTGCTCGCGTCGACCCGCATGGAGCCCCTCCTGCGCGACATCCGGAACGCGATGGACGGCGCAGGCATGTACTGCGAGGGCGTCAAGGGGGAGTGCAACTTCGGCCAGCAGGAGATCGCGTTCCGGTACGCGCACGCGCTGACGACGTGCGACAACCACGTGCTCTACAAGAACGGCGCGAAGGAGATCGCGGACGCCCACGGCAAGGCGCTGACGTTCATGGCGAAGTTCAACGAGCGCGAAGGCAACTCCTGCCACATCCACCTGTCGGTGCGGGGCACCGAGGGCGACGCCGTCATGGCGGATGCGACCAGGCCGAACGGGTTCTCGCCCCTCTTCGAGCACTTCCTCGCCGGCATCCTGGCGCACGAGCGGGAACTGGCGCTGTTCTTCGCCCCGAACATCAACTCGTACAAGCGGTACGCGAAGGGCAGCTTCGCCCCGACCGCCATCGCATGGGGGCTCGACAACCGCACGTGCGCGCTCCGCGTCGTGGGCCGCGGGCACTCGCTGCGGCTCGAGAACCGGGCGCCGGGCGGCGACGTGAACCCCTACCTGGCGGTCGCGGCGATGATCGCGGCGGGCATCGACGGGATCGAGCGCGAGCTGGCGCTCGAGCCGGCGTTCGTCGGTAACGCCTACGACAGCGACGCCCCGACCCTGCCGACGACGCTGGGCGAGGCTGCGCACCTGTTCGCCGAGTCGGCGTTCGTGAAGGACGCGTTCGGCGACGAGGTCGTGGCGCACTACCTGAACGCGGCCCGTGTCGAGCTCGAGGCGTTCGAGTCGGTCGTCACCGACTGGGAGCGCTTCCGGGGGTTCGAGCGTGGCTGAGCCGGTCGGCGTCGCGCGCCCCTTCGTCGGCGTCACCACCTACCTCGAGCCCGCGGTGCAGGGACCGTGGAAGGAACGGTTCGCTCTGGTGCCGGAGACGTACCTGCTCGCGGTCGAGGATGCGGGCGGGGCGCCGATCCTGCTGCCCCCGCAACCGCACGACGAGGCGCTCGTCGACCGGGTGCTCGACTCGATCGACGCGCTCGTGCTGACGGGCGGCGCGGACGTGGACCCCGCGCGGTACGGGCAGGAACCGTTGGCCACGACGCAGCGTCCCAGGACCGACCGCGACGCCTGGGAGGCGGCGCTCTGCGCGGCGGCGATCGGCCGCGGGATGCCCGTGCTGGCGATCTGCCGCGGCGTGCAACTGCTGAACGTCGTGCTCGGGGGCAGCCTCATCCAGCACCTGCCCGACGTGATCGGCAGCGAGCTGCACGGTCCGCAGCCGGGTGTGTACGGCCACACGGACGTCCACGTGCTGCCCGGCACACTGCTGGCCGACCTGCTGAGCGCCGGCGCGGACCCTGCCGAGGACACGTCGGCGGCCGACGCGGAGCCGGTCCTGACGGTGCACTGCCACCACCATCAGGCGATCGACCGCGTCGCCGAGGGCCTCGTCGTGGCCGCGGTCGGCGATGGCGGCGTGATCGAGGCCGTCGAGCTGCCGGAACAGCCCTTCGTGGTGGGCGTGCAGTGGCATCCCGAGGAGAACGCCGCCGATCGACGCCTGTTCGCGGCCCTGATCGAGTCGGTCCCGGCCTGGGCGGATGCCCGTGGCTGAGTCGGCGGTGCGCGACCGCATCGAGCTCGTCGATCCGTCAACCGCTCGACCCTTCCGCGATGTCGACCTGGCCGACGCCGACGAGGTCGATTCCGCGGTCGCGCGGGCA
Organism: uncultured Actinomycetota bacterium; assembly: GCA_963716965.1. Taxonomy (GTDB): domain Bacteria; phylum Actinomycetota; class Actinomycetes; order Actinomycetales; family Microbacteriaceae; genus Amnibacterium. The sequence goes on from CAVQUZ010000005.1 coordinate 427,881, forward strand.
GTCGCCGCCCAGCGCGGCTGGGCGGCGCTCGCACCGGCCGAGCGGGCCGCAGCGCTGCGCGCGTTCGCGGCCGTCGTCGACCTGCACGTCGACGAACTCGCCGCGCTCGAGGTGCAGAACTCGGGCCACCCGATCGGGTCGGCCACGTGGGAGGCGGGGCACGTCCGCGACGTGCTCACCTACTACTCGGGTGCGCCCGAGCGGCTGATCGGGCACAGATACCCGTCGCGGGCGGCATCGACGTCACGTTCCACGAGCCCATCGGGGTGATCGGGGTGATCGTGCCGTGGAACTTCCCGATGACGATCGCCGCGTGGGGGTTCGCGCCGGCGCTCGCCGCCGGCAACGCCGTCGTGCTGAAACCCGCCGAGTGGACCCCGGTGACCGCATGCGGCTGGCCGAACTGGCGCTCGCCGCCGGCCTGCCCGACGGGCTGTTCCAGGTCGTCCCCGGCCGCGGCGCTGTCGCGGGCGAGCGGCTCGTGTCGCATCCCGACGTCGGCAAGATCGTCTTCACGGGCTCGACCGCGATCGGTGCGCGCATCATGGCCGGCGCCGCAGCGCTGTCGAAGCCCGTCACGCTCGAGCTCGGCGGCAAGAGCGCGAACGTCGTGTTCGCCGACGCGGACCTCGAGGTCGCGGCCGCGAGTGCCCCGGGCGCGGTCTTCGACAACGCGGGACAGGACTGCTGCGCCCGCAGCCGCATCCTGGTCGAGCGCCGCGTGCTCGACCGCTTCATGGAACTGCTCGAGCCGGCCGTGCGGGCGTTCCGGGTCGGCGATCCCGCCGACCCGGCGACGCAGATGGGGCCGCTGGTCTCGGCGGCGCACCTCGCGAAGGTGCAGCGGTACGTCGGCCCGGATGCACCCGTCGCGTTCCGCGGCAGCGCGCCGCTCGGCGACGGATTCTGGCTCGCGCCCACCGTGCTCCTGCCCGCCGACCGCTCGCATCCGAGCCTCACCGAGGAGATATTCGGGCCCGTCGTCTCGGTCGTGCCGTTCGAGGACGAGGCGGACGCGATCGCGCTCGCGAACGCGACGCCGTACGGGCTCTCCGGCTCGATCTGGACGCGCGACCTCGGCAGGGCCCTGCGCGTCTCCCGCGGCGTGCGCTCGGGCGCGCTGTCGGTGAACTCGAACTCGTCGGTGCGCTACTCGACGCCGTTCGGCGGCATGAAACGGTCGGGGCTCGGCCGTGAGCTCGGACCGGATGCGCCGTTGGCGTTCACCGAGACCAAGAACGTCTTCTATTCCGAGTCCTGAGCTCGTCAACCGACCCGTCATCCCGCCGACCGCACCGAAGGACCGCCGATGCCCGTGACCCCGATCGATCTGACCGCCCGACTCGCCGGCCGTGCGGCCGTGGTGACGGGCGGCGGCAGCGGCATCGGGCTCGCCACCGCGCGCCGGTTCGCCGCCGAAGGAGCGACGGTCGTGATCGCCGATCTCGACCCCGCCGCGGGCGAGGCGGCGGCCGCCGAGGTCGGTGGGTCGTTCGTGCGTGCCGACGTGTCGTCGAAGGACGACGTCGACGCGCTCTTCGACGGCGTCGCCGAGCGGTTCGGCGCGGTCGACATCGCGTTCAACAATGCAGGCATCTCGCCGGCGGACGACGACCTGATCGAGGTCACCGAGCTCGACGCGTGGGACCGCGTGCAGCGGGTCAACCTCACGAGCGTCTACCTCTGCTGCCGTGCCGCCCTCAGGCACATGTCCGCCGCGGGCCGCGGCTCCATCATCAACACCGCCTCCTTCGTCGCGGTGCTCGGCTCCGCGACGAGCCAGATCTCCTACACGGCGTCGAAGGGCGGCGTGCTCGCGCTGAGTCGGGAGCTCGGCGTCCAGTACGCCAGGCAGGGCATCCGCGTGAACGCGCTGTGCCCGGGGCCCGTGAACACGCCGCTGCTGCGTGAGCTGTTCGCGAAGGACCCGGAGCGGGCCGCCCGCCGCCTCATCCACGTGCCGGTCGGCCGGTTCGCGGAGCCCGAGGAGCTCGCGGCAGCGGTCGCGTTCCTCGCCAGCGACGACGCGTCGTTCATCACCGCATCCACCTTCCTCGTGGACGGCGGCATCTCCTCGGCGTACGTCACCCCGCTGTGACCCGCACATGAGCACCGCCGGCCCTGACGGCAGCGGCGTCGACGCGGCCCTGTTCCGCCCGGTGCGATCGGGCAACGCGTACGAGGAGACGGTCGGGCGCCTGCTGCAGACCGTGCGCCTCGGCGTGATCCCGCCGGGGGAGTCGCTGCCGCCGGAGCGGGAGCTCGCCGCGCGCCTCGGGGTGAGCCGCGACACCGTGCGAGAGGCGATCAGGGCACTGACGGATGCGGGCTACCTGGAGCCGCGACGGGGCCGGTACGGCGGCACGTTCGTGCTGGGCGGCCCGGCGGCCGCACCGCGCTCGGCGCCGTTCACGGCGGAGACCCTCGACGACGTCCTCTCCCTGCGCTCGGTGCTCGAGCCGGGGGCGGCACGGCTGGCGGCCGGGCGGTCGCTCGCGGCGGCGGATCGGGACGAGCTGTGGTCGCGCACGCTCGAGGCCGCGGCGACGGGCCCGGCCGATTACCGGCGCCTCGACTCGCGGCTGCACCTCACGATCGGCGAGCTGGCGGGGGTGCCGTCACTGCTGCCGCTGCTCGCGGACGTGCGGGAGCGCACGAACGAGCTGCTCGACGCGATCCCGCTGCTGCCGCCGAACCTGGAGCACTCGAACGCGCAGCACGAGGCGATCGTGCTGGCCGTGCTGCGCGGCGACCCCGACGCGGCGGAGCGGGCGATGCGCGACCACCTGCACGGCACGGAGGTCCTGCTGCACGGCTTCTTGGACTGAGCCCGCCGCTGCCCATCCACCGGCGCCCGAACCGCGGTGCCCCGAGCATCTCGGCAGGACGCACGCACCCCAGCAGGACGCATGTGCGCCATTGTCCTGCTCACGCGTGTGAGTCCTGCTCAGGCGTCGTTCGTCCTGCCCAGGTGCTGGGTGCTGGGTGCTGGGTGCCCGGTGAGGGTGCTGGTGCTCGGTGCCGGGTGCTCGGGCGGGCTCAGCGGGGGTCTTTGACCGGCTTCGGGCCCTTGGCCGGGCCGGTCTTCTTCGCGGCCTTCGCGGCCTTCTTGTCCAGCTTCTTGTCGCCGGTGCTCGCGAGCTCCTGCGAATCCATCCGCACGGTGCCCAGCGCGACGATCAGGCTCAGCGCCCAAGCGGCCCACGTGAGGTAGGTGCGCCAGTCGGCCGCCTGCCCGCGCTGGCGCCGCAGCGCCGAGATCCCGCCGAGCACGGCGGAGATGATCGCGCCGTTCATCAGGTATTTCCGCAACGATCCCATGGTGGCAGCGAGCATACTGCGTGCGTGCTGAACGCGGTCCGAGCGGTGTGCCCATCATGGGGTTGACCGATCGTTCAGCATTCTGACCGATCGGGCAGTACAGTCGGGCCGTGCCATCCGAAATGCTCCGACAGGTCGCGCTGCGGCAATTCGCCGCGTACGGGTTCGAGGGTGCCTCGCTGCAGCGCATCGCCGAGGAGGCGGGCATGGCGAAGTCGAGCGTGCTCTATCACTTCGGCAGCAAAGAGGCGCTGCTCGACGCCGCCCTGCGACCGTCCGTCGTCGCGCTGCGCGAACTGGTCGGGTCGGCCGCCACGATCGAGGGCGCCGGCGGGCGGGCCGAGTTCATCGTGCGCTTCGTCGACTTCCTGTGCGAGCACCGCCTCGCGGCCGCCGTGATCGTGAACCACGGCAGCGCACTCGCCGGCTATCCGGTCGTCGATGAGGCGGACGAGGTCATCCGCAGCCTCGCGACGGCCTTCAGCCCCGGCACGCTCGAGGCGACCGACGCGGTGCGGTTCGGCGTCGCCCTCTCGGGCGCCGCGTTCATGCTGGCCGGATGCGGCCGGTGGGCGCCCGAGGTCCTCTCCGACGAGCAGCTGAGCCCGCTGCTCGTCACGGTGCTGTCCGAGCTCGTGCTCGGCGAACGCACGCCCGCATCCGCCTGACTCACACCCCCGACAGCGCCGTCGCCCATCTGAAAGGTTCGACGTGACCGCATTCCTGTACCGGATCGGCGTGCTCACCCACCGGCACCCCTGGCGCGTCGTCGCCGCCTGGATCCTGCTCACCGCGGCCATCGCCATCGGCGGGTTCGGGCTGGGCGGCAAACTCGCCGACTCGTTCACCATCCCCGGCACCGAGTCGCAGGCGGCGCTCGACCGGCTCTCCGCCGTGTTCCCGCAGGCGGCGGGCGGCAGCGCGCAGGCCGTGGTCGTCACGCCGGCCGGCGAACGGATCGACGGCACCTCGGCCAAGCAGGCGATCGCCGACACGGTCGCCGCGATCAAGAAGGTGCACGGCGTCGAGAGCGTCTCAAGTCCATTCAGCACCTACTCGACGAACGCCGTCAGCGGCGATCACCGGGCGGCGATCATCGCGGTGCAGTTCACGAAGGCCGACTCCGACGTCACCGACAGCACCCTGAACGGGCTCCTCGCCACCACGAAGATCGGCACGGCGGCCGGTCTCACCGTGGACTTCTCGGGCCAGGCGTTCCAGAGCGTGGGCGTCGGCGTCACGATCACCGAGGCGATCGGCATCCTGTTCGCGGGCGTCGTGCTCGTCGTCACGTTCGGCTCGCTGATCGCGGCCGGACTCCCGCTGCTGTCGGCGATCCTCGGCGTCGTGATCGCGTTCGCGATGATCCGCATCATCGCGCTCTTCACGCCGGTGTCCACGTCGGCGCCGACCCTGGCGCTCATGCTCGGGCTCGCCGTCGGCATCGACTACGCGCTCTTCATCATGTCCCGCCATCGTGAGCAGCTCGCCGTCGGCATGAGCGTCGAGGAGTCGCTGCCGACGGCGGTCGCGACCGCCGGCACCGCCGTCGCCTTCGCCGGGACGACCGTCATCATCGCTCTGCTCGGTCTGCTCGTCGTCGGCATCCCGTTCCTGTCGATCATGGGCATCGGCGCGGCGTTCGCCGTCTTCGTCGCCGTCTGCGCCTCCGTCACCCTGCTGCCGGCGATCCTCGGCCTGCTCGGCACGCGGATCGCACCGCGTCCCGGCTCGCGCGCCGCGAAGCGCGCGGTCGAGGTGCGCGGCGACACCGCCCGGGCCCGCACCATGGGAGCGCGGTGGGTCGGCCTCGTGCAGCGGGTGCCCGCGCTCGGCATCGTCGCGGTCGTCCTCGTGCTCGGTGTGCTCGCCGTGCCGGCGGCGTCGCTCGAGCTCAGCCTGCCGAACAACGGGAGGCAGCCGGTCGGCACGAGTGAGCGCACGGCGTACGACCTCGTCGCGAAGCACTTCGGAGCGGGCAGGAACGGGCCCCTCGTCGTGCTCGTCGACGTGACCCAGAACAACGACTTCATCGCTGATCTGGCCAAGGTGCGCACGCGCATCGCGGCACTGCCCGGGGTGGTCGCGGTGGGCAAGGCGACGCCCAACGAGCAGCTCGACACCGCGATCATGCAGGTCATCCCCAAGACGGCGCCCGACGACCCCGCGACCGCGAAGCTCGTGGAGCGCATCCGGGCCCTCGAGCCGACGTTCGAGCGCGACTATTCGTTCCCGCTCTCGGTGACCGGCACGACGGCCGTGCAGATCGACATCTCGAACCGGCTCGGCAATGCGTTCCTGCCGTTCGCGCTCGTCGTCGTCGGGCTCTCCGTGATCCTGCTGATGATGGTGTTCCGGTCGCTGATCGTGCCGATCAAGGCGGCCGCGGGGTTTCTGCTCTCCGTCGGCGCGAGTCTCGGCGTGACGGTCGCCGTCTATCAGTGGGGCTGGTTCGGGGGACTCGGCACCGAGGCGGGGCCGCTGCTCTCGTTCCTGCCGATCCTCGTGATGGCGATCCTGTTCGGCCTGTCGATGGACTACGAGGTGTTCCTCGTGTCGGGCATGCGCGAGAGCTGGATCCACGGCGGGGACGCCCGCCAGGCGGTCCGTCGCGGCTTCACGCACGGTGCCCGAGTGGTCACCGCTGCCGCGTTCATCATGCTGTTCGTCTTCCTCTCGTTCGTGCCCGAGGGCTCGGCGACCATCAAGCCGATGGCGTTCGCACTCGCAACGGGTATCGCATTCGATGCGTTCCTCGTGCGGATGACGCTGGTGCCGGCCGTCATGACGGTCGTCGGCCGCGCGGCCTGGTACGTACCTCGCTGGCTCGACCGCATCCTGCCCTCGATCGACATCGAGGGGGAAGGTCTCGTGCACCGGCGGGCCGAAGCGGAGTGGGCCGCCGGGCAGACCGAGTGGGCGCTCGCCGCCGACGGGCTCGAGATCCCCGGCGCCGGTCCGATCGAGGTCAGGGTCGCACCGGGCGAGGTGGTCGGCCTCGCGGTGCCGGCGCTCGCCCGCCGCGCCGCCGTCGCGGTGCTGACCGGCCATGCCCGGCCCGAAGCGGGGCGGCTGCAGGTCGACGGACATCCGTCGCCCTCCCGCGCGACCGACGTGCGCCGCATCGCCGGCCCGGTCATCGACGACGGCGCCGACACCGCCGCGACGGTCGGCACCCTCATCTCCGAGCGGCTGCGGCTCGCGCCGCGCGGCACGAAGTCCGGCTCGCTGCCCGACTGGATCGACCTCATCGACGAGGCGCTGCTCGGCGCGGGCATCCCCGCGTCGTTCGATCGGAGCACCCCGATCGGCGCACTCGCGCCGGTCGTGCGCCTGACCGTGCTGGCCGCGGCGGGGATCGCCGGCGGCAGCCGGGTGGTCGTCGTCGACGCCGGCGACACCGGCGCCGGGACCGAGGACGCCCTGATCGACGCGCTCCGCTCGCTCGGCGCGACCGCGGTCGTCGTCACCACATCCCATTCGGACCCGTCGCGGCAGCAGCTCGCCGACGCCAAGGAGGTCGCGTTCCGATGACTGCCACCCGCCGATTCGCGTTCCTGCTCGTCGCAGCGCTGGTGCCCGCCGTGGTGCTCGGCGTCTTCATCGGCGCGCTCGCCGCCGCCGACCACGGCACGGCGACGGTGCCTGCGGCCATCGTGAACCAGGACAAGTTCGTGCAGACGACGGGCGCCGACGGGAAGAAGACGACGATCGCGGCCGGCCGCCTCATCGTCAGCGACCTCACCAAGAAGCCGACCTCGACGAGCGGCGCCACCATCGACTGGCAGCTGTCGAACGCGACGGATGCCGCCGCTGCGCTGAAGCGCGGCGACGTGTACGCGATCGTGACGATCCCCGCCGGGTTCTCGAAGGCGATCTCGACCGTGTCCGGATCCTCGCCCGTGCAGGCGCGCATCGACGTGACCACCGACGACGCGCACGGCGCGGTCGTGAGCCAGCTCGACTCGGCGCTCGCCGGCACCATCACGGGCACGCTCGGCACGACGATCGCGAAGAGCGTCGTGACCGGCCTGTACACCGGCTACGGCTCGCTGAGGACGTCGCTGTCGAAGGCGGCGGACGGGGCGACGAAGATCGGCACGGGCGCCGACTCGCTCTCGACCGGGTTGACGAAGATCGCGAACGGGCAGGACAAGCTCGCGTCGGGCCTCGCCACGATCGCGAACGGCCAGGACTCGTTGGCCTCCGGGCTGAACACCGCCGCGAGCGCGGCGCAGCGGTCCGCGACCGGTGCGGGCAGGATCGCCACCGGCGTGTCTAAATACACGAAGGGCGTCGACGCCCTAGCGGGCGGCCTTCGGACCGCGGCGACGCAGACGAAGGCGGTTCCGGCGGGCGTCGCGGCCCTGGTGCAGGGCGACTCGACGGCCTCGGCGGGCATCGCGCAGGTCCTCGCCGCCGATCCGACGATCGACGCCCGGAGCCGGGCGGCGCTCCAGCAGATCGCGACCGGGCTCGGCACGGCCGGCACGCAGGGCGCGGCGCTCAGCACCGGGGTCGCAGGCATGTACACGGCGATCAGTCGATCCGCTTCCGGCACCGAAGCGCTGTCCGCCGGTTCGTCGTCGCTGCGCAGCGGCACCGCGTCACTCGCGAGCGGCCTCGGACAGCTCGCGGCGGGTATCGGGACGAGCGCGGCCGGCGCGGCGCAGCTCGGCTCGGGTGCACACCAGAGTGCGTCAGGCGCCGCGCAGCTCGGCTCGGGCACGCACAAGAGCGCGAGCGGCGCGAAGTCGCTCGCCACCGGTGCGGCCTCGCTCGGCAGTGGCCTCGCGACCGGCGCAGACAAGCTGCCGGCGGTGAAGTCGGCGTCGAAGACCGCCGCAGCGGTCGTGCAGCCCGTGACGGCGCACACCGTGCGCGAGCACAAGGTGAGCAGCCTCGGCACGATCGTCTCGGCGCTCATCATCCCGGTCGCGCTCTGGATCGGTGCCGCAGCCGCCGTGCTGCTGTTCGGGCCGGTGCGCCGCCGCCTGCTCGCGACCGGCGTCGGCACGGGGCGGCTCACCGGCTCCGCGTTCGGACGCGGATCGCTGCTCGCGGCCGCGCAGGCGGTCCTGCTGCTGGTCGTGCTCGTGTCGACGCTCGGACTGTCCTGGTCGGCGGTACCGATGGCGCTGCTCGTCGGGATCGTGGCGGGCATCTCGTTCTTCGCGGTGCACCAGCTGCTCGGCGCCCTCTTCGGGCGCGCCGGGTCGATCATCTCGGTCGTGCTGCTCGGGGTGCAGCTGGTCGCGGTCGGCGGCCTGTACCCGATCGAGCTCGTGTCGGAGCCGTTCCGGGTGATCAGCCCCTTCCTGCCGCTCACGTCCGCCGTGAACGCCATGCAGACCGTCATCACTGGTGCCCCGGTCGGGCCGGCGTTCGCCGCGCTCGCCGCCCTCGCGCTCTGGGCGCTCGTGGCCTACGCCGCGACGACCGCGGTCACGGCCTCGCGCCGCACCCGCGTCGCGCTGTTCCAGCCGCCCGGCGTGCCCTCGATCGGTTGAGGATGGCGTCCAGGGTCTTCGCGAAGCGTCGCGCGGACGCGCCCGGGGGGTTCTTCGAGGCGGAGGCCGCCGGGCTGCGCTGGCTCGCCGACGCGGGCGGCGCGCCGGTCGTCGAGGTGCTGGGTGTCGCCGCCGACCGCATCGAGCTCGTGGCGATCGAGCACGCGGCGCCCGACCCGACGGTCGCCGAGGCATTCGGTGCGGCGCTCGCGGCGACCCATGCGGCGGGTGCGGATGCGTTCGGTGTGCCGCCGGCCGGGTACGACGGCCCGACCTTCATCGGGAACCAGCCGCTCACGACGCGTCGCGCCGGATGGCCGAGCTGGGGCGAGTTCTTCGCCGAAGAGCGTGTGCTGCCCTACGCGCGGCTGGCCGCGGACCGTGGGCACATCGACGGGCCCGTGCTCACCGCGGTCGAGCGTGCGTGCGAGCGGATCGCCGCGGGCGTGTTCGACGATGACGAGGCTCCGGCGCGCATCCACGGCGACCTCTGGAACGGCAACGTCCAGTGGTCGGTGGGCGCGGCCGTGCTCATCGACCCGGCCGCCCACGGCGGCCACCGTGAGACCGATCTCGCCATGCTGGCCTTGTTCGGCTGCCCGTTCCTGCGGGAGATCGTCGCCGGCTACGAGCGCGTCCGGCCGATGCGGTCCGGGTGGCGGGACCGCGTGCCCGTGCACCAGCTGCATCCGCTCGCCGTGCACGCCGCGAGCCACGGGAGTGCCTACGCGACCCCCTTGTTGCAGGCGGCGGCGGCGGTCGGCGGGTAACCTCGTCAGCGCGGGCCGTGCGTGGAAGCCGGGCGCGGAACGAGGCAGGAGCCGGTCATCGAGAACGACGAGGGGCACAAGTACTCCTTCGTCGTGGTCGCGAACCGACTGCCGGTCGACCGGGTCAACGGGCCGAACGGCCCGACCTGGAAGCAATCGCCCGGCGGCCTGGTGACGGCGCTCGAGCCGGTCATGCGGTCGAGTGACGGCGTCTGGATCGGCTGGTCGGGCAGTCCCGACGAGCAGGTCGAGCCGTTCACGACCGACGACGGCATGCGCCTGAAGCCGATCGTCCTCGACGAGCAGGACGTCGCCGAGTACTACGAGGGCTTCTCGAACGACACCCTCTGGCCGCTGTACCACGACGTGATCGCGCAGCCGAAGTACCACCGCACCTGGTGGGATCGCTACGTCACGGTGAACGAGCGGTTCGCGGCGGCTGCGGCCGACGTCGCCGCCGAGGGCGCGACGGTCTGGGTCAACGACTACCAGCTGCAGCTGGTGCCCCGCTTGCTCCGTGAGCGCCGACCGGACCTCGTGATCGGGTTCTTCAACCACATTCCCTTCCCGGCATACGGGCTGTTCTCGCAGCTGCCGTGGCGATCGCAGATCCTCGCCGGCCTGCTCGGAGCCGACCTGATCGGGTTCCAGCGCAAGGCGGATGCGGGGAACTTCGCGCGCGCGGTGCGACGGCTGTTCCACCTCCAGACCCGCGACGGCCACATCACGTTGCCCGCTGCAGGAGCCGGCAGCTGGCCGAACGCCGGCACGACGCACCCGCGCACGGTGATCGCGACGCACTTCCCGATCTCGATCGAGGCGAAGCGGTACGCCGAGCTCGCCGAGAGCACCGAGATCCAAGAGCGCGCCATGCGCATCCGCCGCGATCTCGGCAATCCGGGCACGATCATGCTCGGCGTCGACCGGCTCGACTACACGAAGGGCATCGGACACCGGTTCGCGGCCTACGCCGAGCTGCTGGGGGAGGGCAAGCTCGACATCGAGGACACCGTGCTCGTGCAGGTCGCCAGCCCCAGCCGTGAGCGGGTCGAGTCGTACAAGACGCTCCGCGACGAGATCGAGCTGACGGTCGGCCGCGTCAACGGCGAGTTCGGGTCGATCAGCCACAGCGCCATCAACTACCTGCACCACGGCTACCCCCGCGAGGAGATGGTGGCGCTCTTCCTCGCGGCCGACGTGATGCTGGTGACGGCGCTCCGCGACGGCATGAACCTGGTCGCGAAGGAGTACGTCGCGAGCCGCGTCGACGACGACGGCGTGCTCGTGCTCAGCGAGTTCGCCGGCGCGGCGGACGAACTGCGGCAGGCGCTGCTTGTGAATCCGCACGACATCGAGGGGCTCAAGCGGGCGATCCTCGCCGCCGTGCACATGCCGCGTCGGGAGCGCCGGGCGCGGATGCGGTCGCTGCGCCGCCGCGTACTCGATCACGACGTGCAGCGCTGGTCGAGGGACTTCCTCGCCGCACTCGCCGAGGCCGCCCCGAAGCCCAGCGTGCAGGAGCTCGTGGAAACGGTGGAGGCCATCGAACCGTGACCATCGACAAGAGCGTCGGATCGACGGGCACCGGCGTGCGACGGGACCTTCGGGACGCGCTCGGGGCGCTCGCGAAGCAGCACCGTCTGCTCGTCGCGCTCGACTTCGACGGCACACTGGCTCCCGAGGTGGACGAGCCAGAGGCCGCACGGGCGTTGCCGGCGGCGAGGCACGCCGTCGAGCGGCTGCTCGCGACCCCCGACACCAGGGTCGCGCTGGTGTCGGGACGGTCGATCAAGTCGCTGGAGCACGTCGCCGACCTCGGCGACCGGGTGCTGCTCGTCGGATCGCACGGCATCGAGCTGCGGCTCGACGAACCGGGTGACGGCCTGATGCTGAACGAGGAGGAGCGCGAGCAGCTCGAGGTCCTGCACACCGTGCTGGAGCAGGTCGCCGACTCCCTCGACACCGTCTGGCTCGAGCAGAAGCCGGCCGGCTTCGCACTGCACACCCGCCTCGCGACCGACCGCCGCAGTCGCGTCGCGCACCTCGTCGCCAGGCAGGAGGCGCAGGCCGAGGCCGGCGATCTGACCGTGCGGATGGGCAAGAACGTGATCGAGTTCTCGGTCCGCACCACGACGAAGGGCGAGGCGGTCGAGCACCTGCGCCGGTACACGCGCGCGGACGCCGTGTTCTACGCGGGCGACGACGTGACCGACGAGGACGCCTTCGAGGCGCTCGGCCCCGACGACCTCGGGGTGAAGAGCGGCAGCGGCACCACCGCCGCGGACTTCCGGGTCGGCGGCCCGCAGGACGTCGCCCAGGTGCTCGCGCTCCTCGCGACACTGCGCGAGGGGCACACCGGGTCGGTTCACGAGACCAACTGAGACCGGCGGTGGCCGGACTCAGGGCGATCTTCGCGGGCGAACGCGGCCGGCTGTTGGCCGGACTGATGTTCGCGGAGTTCGGCACGGCGATCCAGGTGGCCGCGCAGGCGGCGGTGCTGCCGCTCGCCGCCCGCGACCTGCACGGCGCATCCCTGTACGGCGCGGCCACCGCCGGGCCGGTGTTCGCGTCGATCCTGTTCGTCATCCTCGGTCCGACGCTCGGCCGGCGTGTCGGCGCCGCGCGCTCGCTGGGTCTTTCGACCGTCGCCTACCTGGCCGGCGTCGTCATCGTCTGTCTGGCGCCCGCGATGTGGTGGGTGCTCGTCGGACGGGTGATCCAGGGAGCAGCAGCCGGCCTGCTCGCCGGCCTCGGCATGGCCGCGATCGGCGCCCTGTACGACGACACCGTGCGGTCGCGCGTGATCGGGCTGTTCGGCGTCGTCTGGCTGTTGCCGTCGGTCCTCGGACCGGCGGTGAACGGACTCGTCGCCACCTTCGCAGGGTGGCGGTGGGCGCTGGCATGGCCCGCGATCGTCGTGATCGCGGGCCGGCTGCTGATCGGGCGCCGGGCGTCGATGCTGCCGGTCGATCGCGGGGGAGGGACGCCGTTCGTCGCGGGGCTCGTGTCGCTCGCGGGGCTCGCGCTGGCCGCGTGCGCGCCCGGCCTGGGTGTGCTCGCCGTCCCGGTGTGGCTCGTCGGGCTGGTGGTCGCGGTCGTCGCGGGCGCCCGGCTGCTCATGGCGCTGTCGGGGCGGGTCTCGCGGCGGTTCTGGGTGCTGGTCGCGTTCGCGGGGGTGGCGGGCGCGTACTTCGGCGGCGAGACCATGCTCGCCCTCGGCGTGATCGACGTGCAGGCGGGCGGCCCGATCGGGTCGGCGATCGCCTACGGCGCGGGTGCGGCGGCGTGGTCGGTCGTGGCGTTGCGCAGCGGCGGGCGGGTCGGCCGGCGCACGACGGTCGGCAGCGTCCTGATCCTGGTCGGGCTGGTCGCGGTCGGCTGCGCCGTCCTGTTCGCATCGGGGGTCGTCGGTGTGCTCGGAAGTACCGTCGGCTGGACTTCCGCCGGCATCGGCATGGGGCTCGCATATCCGGCCCTGTCCTCCGGCGCGTTCGACGGCGAGGGAGGCGACCCGACCGCGCTCGGATCCGCGACCGCATTCGCCGAGTCGGCCGGCGCCGCCCTCGGCCAGCTCGTGGGCGCGGGCTTCTATTCGATCGCCGTCGCCTCGATCCCGCCCGCGGCCGCCATCACGACGGCCGACTGGATCGTCGCGGCCGCGGGCGTCCTCGCCGTCGCGGCGGCGCTCCGCGCGGCCCGCCCCCTGCCCAATTCAGGAGTCGATGCCTGATTCAGGTCTCCGCGCCCTGGGCGGTCCTGAAACGCGCATCAACTCCTGAATTGGGCAGGGTCACGCGCGAGCGAGTTCCGCCATGATCGCGCGCTCGGTGGTGGTCCAGTCCTCGAACACCTGCGAGTAGGTCAAGCGCATGCGGGACATCCCGAGCAGCGAGAGAGCACGGTCACGCCGCCGGTCTTCGGTGAATTGGTCGTGGAGTGCGTGGTGGATCCGTCCGTCGATCTCGATGACCAGCCGGCCCTCGACGACGAGGTCGACCCGTCCGACACCGTCGAAATGCACTTGCACCTCGACTCGGAGGCCCTTGGCTCGCAGACGGAACCGAACGACTGATTCGCCTCCCGCCTGCGCGCGCCCGTCACAGTCGAGGACGGCCCGAGCGAGTGCGTTCGGCAGTCGCGCTGCAAGCGCTTCGACGTCCCGCTGCCGAAGCTTGCGCTGGTTCAACGCGCTGTCGACCGCCGCGACCAAGTCCTCGACCGATGCGCAATGGGCCATGTGTTCGAGCGCGGTCGGCACGTCGACGACGGGCGAATACCGGAGCAGGTCGGGCTTGACGCGATCCGGGCCCTGCCAATGGACGTGGATCCTGTCGTCCTTGATGAGCGGGGTGAAGCGTGAACTCGGATCGCTGAGTCGACTGCCGTTCGACGGCACCAGGACATGCATGACGGACGCGTCTCTGACCCAGATTCCGTGTGCGCTCAGCGCCGACGCCGCGGTCAATCGCCCACCGAGCCGTGCTGCTCGGACCATTTCGCGCGGCGCGGAGGGGTCGGCGTAATAGCCCCGTCGCGGATGCCACAGAGCACCGCGGGACGCCGCGTCGGCGAGCCCGGCGCGCGTCCAACCGGCTGCACGGAGTTGCTGAACGGACCAGATCGGCCAAGGAGTCATGCCGTGGATCGTGAGGCGCCTCGCCCGTCCTCAGCGGCTCAACGCGACACCTGGGGAGGAGGAGCCGACGACGTGCGCCTGGGGAGGAGAGGGTGCCCCCGCCCAATTCAGGAGACGGGGCGCAATTCAGGACTCCAGGCCCGCGGGCGTCCTGAATTGCGCCCCGACTCCTGAATTGGGCAGGGGAGGGGGCGGACTGGACTGCCAGTACGCTCGTAACATGCCCGAAACCACGGATCAGGTCGACATCAAGCCTCGCTCGCGGGTCGTCACCGACGGCATCGAAGCCACGACCTCGCGGGGCATGCTGCGCGCCGTCGGCATGGGTGACGGCGACTGGGAGAAGCCGCAGATCGGCATCGCGAGCTCGTGGAACGAGATCACGCCGTGCAACCTCTCCCTCGACCGCCTGGCCCAAGCCGCGAAGTCGGGTGTGCACGCGGGCGGCGGATACCCGCTGCAGTTCGGCACGGTCAGCGTCTCCGACGGGATCTCGATGGGCCATGAGGGCATGCACTTCTCGCTCGTGAGCCGCGAGGTCATCGCCGACTCCGTCGAGACTGTGATGCAGGCGGAACGCCTCGACGGCAGCGTGCTGCTCGCCGGCTGCGACAAGAGCCTGCCCGGCATGCTGATGGCCGCCGCGCGCCTCGACCTCGCCAGCGTCTTCGTCTACTCCGGCTCGATCGTGCCGGGCTGGGTCAAGCTCTCGGACGGCACCGAGAAGGACATCACGATCATCGACTCCTTCGAGGCGGTGGGCGCGGTCAAGGCCGGCATCATGAGCGAAGAGGATGCGAAGCGCATCGAGTGCGCGTTCGCGCCGGGCGAGGGCTCGTGCGGTGGCATGTACACCGCCAACACGATGGCCAGCGTCGCCGAGGCCCTCGGCATGGCCCTGCCGGGCTCGGCAGCCCCGCCCTCGGCCGACCGTCGGCGCGACCACTACGCGCTTCTGCTCGGGCGAAGCGGTCGTCAACCTCATCCGCAAGGGCATCACCGCCCGCGACATCATGACGAAGGACGCGTTCGAGAACGCGATCGCCGTCGCGATGGCGTTCGGCGGCTCCACGAACGTCGTGCTCCACCTGCTCGCGATCGCGCACGAGGCCGAGGTCGAGCTCACCCTCGACGACTTCAACCGCATCGGCTCGCAGGTGCCGCACATCGGCGACCTGAAGCCCTTCGGCAAGTACGTCATGAACGACGTCGACCGCCACGGCGGCGTGCCCGTCGTGATGAAGGCGCTCCTCGACGCAGGTCTGCTGCACGGCGACGCGCTCACGGTGACCGGCAAGACGGTCGCCGAGAACCTCGCGGGCATGGACATCGGTCCGCTCGACGGCGAGGTGCTCCGCACCCTCGACAACCCCATCCACCCGACCGGCGGCCTCACGATCCTCACCGGCTCGCTGGCGCCGGAGGGCGCGGTCGTGAAGACCGCGGGATTCGACGTCGCCGTCTTCGAGGGCCCCGCCCGGGTCTTCGAGCGCGAGCGCGCCGCGATGGATGCGCTCACCAACGGCGAGATCGGCAAGGGCGACGTCGTCGTCATCCGCTACGAGGGCCCCAAGGGCGGCCCCGGCATGCGCGAGATGCTCGCGATCACCGCCGCGATCAAGGGCGCGGGTCTCGGCAAAGACGTACTACTCTTGACGGACGGCAGATTTTCAGGCGGCACAACCGGCCTGTGCATCGGCCACATCGCACCGGAGGCAGTGGACGCAGGTCCTATCGCCTTCCTGCGCGACGGCGACCTGATACGGGTCGACATCGCTTCCCGCACGCTCGACCTACTCGTCGATCCGGCAGAACTGGAAGCCCGCCGGAACGGCTGGGCACCGCTGCCTCCGCGGTACACCCGCGGCGTGCTCGCCAAGTACGCGAAGCTCGTGCACTCCGCCGCCGTCGGCGCGATCACGGGTTGACCGCGCCCGCCAACGAACCGAACAGGCCGATGTCCTCGCCCATTTCCACTTCATCCCCGCTGCCGTCCGCCGTGGCCACGCCACGTCAGGCCGAGCACGCCACCCGCGCCCCGGAGCCCGACCTCATCACGGGCGCCGAGGCGGTCGTCCGCACACTCGAGCTGCTCGGCGTCACCGACGTCTTCGGGCTGCCGGGCGGCGCGATCCTGCCGGTCTACGACCCGCTGCTCGACGCCAAGTTCATCCGCCACATCCTCGTGCGCCACGAGCAGGGTGCAGGACACGCGGCGGAGGGGTATGCGGCCTCGTCCGGCAGGACAGGGGTCTGCATCGCCACGTCCGGCCCCGGCGCGACCAACCTGGTGACCGCGATCGCGGACGCCCACATGGACTCGGTCCCGCTGCTCGCGATCACCGGCCAGGTGTTCTCGACGCTGATGGGGACCGACGCGTTCCAGGAGGCCGACATCGTCGGCATCACCATGCCGGTCACGAAGCACAGCTTCCTCGTGAAGAAGGCGGAGGAGATCCCGGCGACCATCGCGGCGGCGTACCACATCGCCTCGACCGGTCGCCCCGGCCCCGTGCTCGTCGACATCACGAAGGATGCGCAGCAGGCGTTCGCGCCCTTCATCTGGCCGGCGAGGCTCGACCTGCCCGGCTACCGGCCGATCGCGAAGGTGCACGCGAAGCAGGTGCAGGCCGCGGCCCAGCTGCTCGCGAAGGCGAAGCGGCCCGTGTTCTATCTCGGTGGCGGGGTCATCCGTGCCCATGCATCCGACGAGGTCGTCCACCTGCTCGACGTCGTCGGCGCGCCGGCCGTCACGACACTCATGGCCCGTGGCGCGGTGCCCGACTCGCACGAGGCGAACCTGGGCATGCCGGGTATGCACGGCACGGTGCCCGCGGTCCTCGCGCTGCAGGAGGCCGACCTGCTCGTGGTCATCGGCGCCCGGTTCGACGACCGCGTCACCGGCAAGGCGTCGCTCTTCGCGCCGCACGCGAAGGTCGTGCACATCGACATCGACCCGGCCGAGATCGGCAAGATCCGCGCGGCGGACGTGCCGATCGTGGGCGACGCGAAGGAGGTCGCGGCGGATCTCGCCGCCGCCTTCCGCGAGGTGGTCAAGGACGGCACACAGTTCGCGGCCCCGGCCGAGCGGTTCCCCGAGTGGTGGAAGCACCTGCGCGAACTGCAGGCGGAATACCCCCTCGGCTACTCGGCGACGTCGGACGGCCTGCTCTCGCCGCAGCACGTCATCGAGCGCATCGGCCAGATCACCGGCCCCGAGGCGGTCTACGCGGCGGGTGTCGGGCAGCATCAGATGTGGGCGGCCCAGTTCATCAGGTACGAGCGGCCGAACTCATGGCTCAACTCCGGCGGCGCCGGCACGATGGGTTACGCCGTGCCTGCGGCCATGGGCGCCAAGGTGGCCGAGCCCGACCGTGTCGTGTGGGCGATCGACGGTGACGGCTGCTTCCAGATGACGAACCAGGAGCTCGCCACCTGCGTGCTCAACGACATCCCGATCAAGGTCGCGATCATCAACAACTCGTCGCTCGGCATGGTCCGCCAGTGGCAGACCCTGTTCTACGACGGCCGCTACTCGAACACGCACCTGCAGACCGGGCACGGCACGAAGCGCATCCCCGACTTCGTGAAGCTCGCCGAGGCGTACGGCGCGGTCGGCATCCGCGTCGAGCGCGAGGACGAGGTGGATGCGGCGATCGAGCAGGCGCTCGCGATCAACGACCGTCCGGTGATCATCGACTTCGTCGTCTCGGCGGACGCGATGGTGTGGCCGATGGTGCCGCAGGGCGTGAGCAACTCGTACGTCCAGTACGCGCGCGAGCACTCGCCCGCCTTCGAGGGCGACGAGAGCGGCCACGCCGACGACGACCTCGCCGTGCTGCCGCCGCTGCTCGACGGGCCACTGTCGTGAGTCACGTGCTCTCCCTGCTGGTCGAGGACAAGCCCGGCCTGCTGACCCGCGTCGCGGGCCTGTTCGCCCGCCGCGGGTTCAACATCGAGTCCCTCGCGGTCGGACACTCCGAGATCCCGGGGCTGTCCCGCATCACGGCCGTGGTCGACGTCGAGGACCTTCCGCTCGAACAGGTCACGAAGCAGTTGAACAAGCTGATCAACGTGATCAAGATCGTCGAGCTCGACCCGGCATCGAGCGTGTTGCACGAGCACGTGCTGATCAAGGTGCGGGTCGACAACACGACCCGCAGCCAGGTCCTCGAGATCGTCGAGCTGTTCCGTGCATCCGTCGTCGACGTCACCACGGAGGCGCTGGTCATCGAGGTGACCGGCGATTCCGCGAAGACGCAGGCGTTGATGCGCGTGCTCGAGCCGTACGGCATCCGCGAGCTCGCCCAGTCGGGCCTGCTCGCGATCGGCCGTGGCCCGAAGAGCATCACCGAGCGGGTTCCCCGCCCCTGACCTGGCCACCCAGGCCATCTCCATCCGTTCTCGAAAGGAACACGTATGACCGAGATCGTTTACGACAACGACGCCGACCTGTCCATCATCCAGAGCAAGAAGGTCGCCGTCATCGGCTACGGCTCGCAGGGGCACGCGCACGCGCAGAACCTCCGCGACTCCGGCGTCGAGGTCGTCGTCGGGCTCAAAGAGGACTCGAAGTCGCGGCCGAAGGCCGAGGACGCGGGGTTCCGCGTGCTCACGCCGGCCGACGCGGCGGCATGGGCCGACGTGATCGTCGTCCTGACGCCCGACCAGGTGCAGCGGCACGTGTACGCCGACGATCTCGCGAAGGGCCTCGCGGACGGCAAGGCGCTGCTCTTCGGCCACGGCTTCAACATCCGCTTCGGCTACATCACGGCCCCGGCCGGCGTCGACGTCGTGATGGTCGCCCCGAAGGGCCCGGGCCACACCGTGCGCCGCGAGTTCGAGGCCGGCCGCGGTGTGCCCGTGATCGTCGCCGTCGAGCAGGACGCGACCGGTGGCGCATGGGCGCTCGCCTGGTCGTACGCGAAGGCGATCGGCGGACTGCGTGCCGGCGGCATCAAGACGACCTTCACCGAGGAGACCGAGACCGATCTCTTCGGCGAGCAGGCCGTGCTCTGCGGCGGTGTCTCGCAGCTCGTCCAGTACGGCTTCGAGACGCTGACGGAGGCGGGCTACCAGCCGCAGATCGCGTACTTCGAGGTGCTGCACGAGCTCAAGCTCATCGTCGACCTGATGTGGGAGGGCGGCATCGCCAAGCAGCGCTGGAGCGTCTCCGACACGGCCGAGTACGGCGACTACGTCTCGGGCCCGCGGGTCATCGACCCGCACGTGAAGGAGAACATGAAGGCCGTGCTGTCCGACATCACGGACGGCACCTTCGCGAAGCGCTTCATCGCGGATCAGGACGCGGGCGCCCCCGAGTTCCTGGCGCTGCGCAAGAAGGGCGAGGAGCACCCGATCGAGGAGACCGGCCGCGAACTGCGCGCGCTCTTCGCCTGGCGCAACACCTCCGACGACTACGTCGAGGGGACGGTCGCCCGCTAGCCCGCCGACCCGCGGGCCCGGCGACGCGCGAGCCCGGCGACGCGCGAGCCCGCCGAGGGCCCGCGACCCGCGGCCGACGCGCGGGCCCGCCCGCGACCGCGCGAGCAGCCACCCAGAAAGCACTTCAGCAGGACATTTCTCGTTCAGCAGGACTTTTTCGCCACTTATGTCCTGCTGAAAAGAAAATGTCCTGCTGAAGTGCTTTTTGCCGAGGGCGTGGGGGAGGGCGAGGGCGTGGGCGAGGCCGAGTGAGTGGCCCGGGGAGCGGGTCAGTGAATAGGGGCGTGCTGCGCCATCACGTCCTGGATCGTCGCCCGCACGAACGGCCAGTCGTACATCACCGTCGCGTAGCCGAATTGCAGCACCACGTGTCCACCGCGCATCAGCGTCGCGGTCCGCACCCGATCGCGCGTGAACGCCTCATGCTGCGCGTGGGTCGCGCGGCCGTCGATCTCGATGACCAGCCACCCGTCGATGATCAGGTCGACCCGGTGCATCCCGATGCGCACCTGCACCGTGGCGACGATGCCGGCGAGCGCCAGACGGTAGCGCACGACGGATTCGATGCCCTCCTCGCTGCGGCCGTCGATGTGGTCGATCAGATCGTGCACGCGCACGGGCGCGTTCAGGAAGATCGCCCGAAGGCGGTTCCTCGTGATCAGATCGCGGTGCAGCAGCGAATCCCCGATCGCGACGATGAAGTGGGCGGGCTGACACGCGAGCATCTGCGCGACGGCCCGTTCGATCGGCACGACCGGTTCGACCGAGCCCGTGCCGGCCGCCTTGCCGTGCCAATGCGCAACCGCGCCGCTCGGCAGGTTCTTGATCGCGAGTCGTCGGCCGGATGCGTGCGAGGGGAACTCCAGGTGCATGCCCGTGTCGGGCGGCAGCCATGCGCCGTGGAGCCGCAACGACGAGACGCACCCGAGGCGACCGCCGAGCCGCATCGCCGCGATCGCTTCCCGATCAGTCGCCGGGGTCGCGTACCAGCCGCGGATCACGCGTTCGAATCGACCTGCCTCGATCGCGGCGCGGATGTCCGCGATCGACCTCAACCCCATCGCCCGGAGTTCTGCCCGCGTGAAAAAGGAATGTGCGCCCATGACGCGGCAGCGTGCCCCGGTTCGCACCGATCACGGTGCCGGAACTGCTCGATTGTGGAGGAGCGTCCCCGAACGGTCACTTGGGGAGGAGCCCCATCCCAAGCACTTGAGCAGGACATTTTGCGTTGAGCAGGACATTTCTGCCGAAAACGTCCTGCCGAAGAGAAAATGTCCTGCTCAGGTGCTCACAGGGGAGCGGTCAGCCGCGACGCGTCGACCAGAGCGCGGCGGCGATGAGTCCCGCCTGAGCCGCGAGGCGCGGCCAGAACGGGAAGGCGGCGCGGCCGAACCGGTCGGGATGCTGCGCCGCGTAGGCGTTCGCCGGGAAGACCGCCACGAAGAACGCCGCAAGACAGACACCCGCCGCGCGCCTGGTGACCGGCACCTGCAGCCCGACACCGCCCGCGAGCTCGCACAGGCCGGTGAACGCGACGAGCGCCGCCGGCGGCACAGGGCGACGCATCGACGGCGGGATCATCGCGGCCATGGCGCGCGCGGGCCCCGGACGGAAGTGGTTGATGCCCATGGCTACCAGCCCAGCGCCCAACAGGGCGCGGACGACGACCCGCATCACTGCACCGCCGAGGTCAGCCGCGCGAGGTCGTCAGCGACCCTGTGCCAGAAGCGCCGCCGCTGCCATTCCTCCGGCAGGAGCTCCCGCGAGACGGCCCGGTAGCCGTCCTCGATCGCCTCGAGATCCTGCACGAACGACCGCCCCGCGACGAGCAGCGTGATCTCGAAGTCGAGCTGGAACGAGCGCATGTCCATGTTCGACGACCCGACCGCCGCGACCTGACCGTCGATCGAGACGTGCTTGGCATGCAGGATCGCGGGTTTCGGGTACCGCCAGATGCGCACCCCTGCATCCAACAGTGCGCCGTAGTACGAGTGCTGTGCGTGGAAGACACCGAACTGGTCCCCGATCTCACCGACGAACAATTCGACCTCGACGCCGCGCCTGGCCGCCGTCGTGATCGCGTTGAGCAGGGAATCGTCCGGGATGAAGTAGGGGCTCGTGATCGACAGCCGCTTCTCGGCCGCGTAGATCAGGGAGTTGAAGAGCGCCAGGTTGTTCTCCACAGCGAACGCGGGCCCCGACGGCGCCAGCTGGGCGAGCAGCGGCCCCTCGCGCTGGTCCTGGTTGACGTCCTCGAGCGAGGTGTCGAGCTGTTCTCCGGTCTCACTGAACCAGTCGGTCAGGAACACTGCATCGACCTCGCGCACGATCGGCCCGGCGGTCCGCACCAGAAGGTCGTGCCACCGCAGCCCGCGCCACTTGTTCCGCCGGCGTTCGTAGGACGGGTCGATGAGGTTGGGTGAGCCGACGAACGCCACGAGCCCGTCCACCACGAGGAGCTTGCGGTGGTTGCGCAGATCGGGCCGCTGGAACTTGCCGCGCAGGGGCAGGATCGGCAGCATCAGGTGCCACTCGATCCCGTGCTTGCCGAGCTCCCGCTTCGCCCCGCGGAACCCCGGATACGCCCGCGAACCCATGTGGTCGAGCAGCACGCGGACCGAGACCCCGCGATCGATCGCCCGGCCCAGCGCGTCGAAGAACGGCTGCGTGGTCGGGTCGAGCGCGAGGATGTAGAACTCGACGTGCACGAACCGAGTGGCGCCGTCGATCGCCTCGATCATGACCCGCAACTGCTCGGGATAGGTGCGGAACAGTTCGGCCTTGTTGCCCTCGAGCATCGGCATCGCGCCGCCCGACCGGTTCAGGGCCGCGATCGACGGGAGCCATACCGGGACGCCCCGCTCCCGCACCATCGCCGGCACGTCGCTCGCCAGTTCTGCGATGCGCTCGTTGGCGTCCTGCTGGATCTGCTGCCTGGCTCGCGGGAGCTTCGGGCTGCCGATGATCAGGAAGAGACCGACACCGACGAACGGCAGCGCCACGATGAGGAAGATCCACGCGAGCGCGGAGGACGGGCGCCGATTGCGCGGAGCGATGATCAGGCTCACCACGACCAGGATGATCTCGACGGCGAGCAGCACCCCGGCCGACGTGAACTCCACGCTCCATCCTCTCAAGAGGCGGCGGCGGTTCTTGGCGTGATCTGACAGGATCGCCCGTCGTGGACGACGACGACGCCCTGACGTGGGAGGGCGATGACGACCGGCAGGTCGCGCGCCCCATGGCGCTACCCGTCGGCGAGGGCGATCCGGCGGATGCGGAGGTGCCGGGGGGCGGTGCCGTGGTCGTCGCGTCGGGGCTGCTTGCGGGCGTCGCGATCATCGAGACGGTCGGCTGGGTGGTCGGTGCGTTCAGCCCGATGTTCCAGGCGCAGCTGACGACGGGGACCGGCACGTTCCTCGAGGTCGTCTCGTTCGTCTTGACGGTCGGTGGTCGCATCGCCGCGATCGCGGCGGTGCCGCTCTGGTTCGGCCTCGCGTTCTTGCGCGTGACGGCGCCGGCGCGTCGGCTCGCGTGGTTCGTGCTCGGCGCGGTCGTGCTCGTGCCGTGGCCGATCCTGGTCAGGCTGTTCTGATGACCGCCGTCACCGCGCGTGCGCGCCGGTCGCCGCGCCGCCTCATGACTGTGCTGCTCTTCGTGCTGCCGTTCGCCTGGGAGCTGCTCGGCGCCATCTCGAACCTGCTCGCGTGGCTCGACCTGGCGGCGCTCGCGCACGAGGGGCTGACCGCCTTCGCGTGGGGCGTCCTGCTCGCGGGCATCGGCGTGCCGGTCGCCGCCTACATCGTCGCGCTGCTGGTCGCCCGCGGCCGGGGCGCGGCGTCGACCGCGCGCATCCTGCTGATCGCATTCTGCGCGTCGGAGGCCGTCACACTCTCGGTGCTCGCCTTCTTCGAGGCCGGCACCGGCGCCTCCTGAACACACCGAATCACGGAGATCCGGTGCTGCCCTCCCGATCCATGCGGATCGGGAGGGCAGCGTGACCGGATCTCCGTGATTCGGTGTGGGGCGAGGTCAGTTGTCGGTGGGCTCGTGCGTGTTGTCGTCCCAACCGAAGTGGTGCTTCTTCTTGAAGCCCGCGTAGTAGGTCTCGGTCACGGTGTCGAACGAGAGCTTCAGCGTCTCCTGCGCGCCCGGCCCGGTCGAGCTCTGCTGATCGCTCGTGGCGACGACGTTGGTGAGGTCGTACTCGAGCGCCTCGGCCTGCGAGCCGTCGCCGTTGGTGCGCACGACGAAGATCTCACCCGTCGCTTCGGCGGTGCCCTGCGTGACCAGCGACAGCAGCGTGGGCGAGGTCGAGTCGATCGACTTGGTCACCGTGAAGTCCGCGAGCGACGGAGCTCCTGACGTCTTCGTCACACCGAACGCGAAGTCGCGCAGCAGGATGTCGTTCGAGTGGTCGGAGACGGAGGTGGTGGCGGGCGTGACGCCGTCGAGGCGCAGGTAGACCCGCACCGACGAGTCGCTGGACATGCCGAGGTGCGACAACTCGCTCGCGCCCTTGAGCGGCACGGCGTGGCCGGGCTGTGTCTGGGCCGCGAGCAGCCCCGCGGCGAGCACGGCGGCGGCGCCGGCGGCCGCGACGAAGCGAACACGACGCGAGGGCGCGCGAAGGGCGAAGGACATGTGGCTCCCAAAAAATCGGCGGCGCCGACTTGACACCGTGAGCCGAGAAGGTATACGGACCCGGGGTCCGTCCCGTGCCGCCACGCCGCTCGGGCGTAGGGTGACGAATCGTGAAAGCAGTGCACTTCGGCGCGGGCAACATCGGGCGCGGATTCGTCGGACAGCTCCTCCATGAAAGCGGATACGAAGTCGTGTTCGCCGACGTCGCGGACGCGCTGATCGACGCGCTGAAGGCCGCCGATTCCTACACGGTGACGGAGATCGGCTCGGGCACGGTGCACGTCGTCGACGGCTTCCGCGCGGTGAACAGCCGCAGCGAAGAGGCCGCGCTCGTGCAGGAGATCGCGACCGCCGACATCGTCACCACGGCGGTCGGCCCGCGCATCCTGCCGTTCGTCGCCCCGGTCATCGCGAAAGGCATCCAGCAGCGACTCGAGTCCGGCGCCGACCAGGAGTGGGGCAAGCTCGCGGTCTTCGCCTGCGAGAACGCGATCAACGCGACCGACCTGCTCGAGGCCTCGGTGCGCGCGGCGCTCACCGAGTCGGAGTCGGATGCACTGAGCGCGTCCGCCGTGTTCGCGAACACCGCGATCGACCGCATCGTGCCGGCCCAGGCACCGGACGCGGGCCTCGACGTGACACTCGAGCCGTTCTTCGAGTGGGTCATCGACCGCACGCCGTTCGGCGCCGACGGGCCGCCGGACATCACGGGTGTGCACTGGGTCGACGACCTGGCCCCGTTCATCGAGCGGAAGCTCTTCACCGTGAACACCGCGCACGCGACCGCGGCGTACCTCGGCTTCCAGGCCGGCATCCACGGCATCACCGAGGCGATCACCGACCCGGCGATCCTGCCGGTCGTGCGCCGGGCGATCGCTGAGACGCGCTCGCTGCTCGTCGCGAAGCACGGGCTCAACGAAGCCGAGCAGGAGGCCTACGGCGAGAAGATCATCACCCGACTGTCGAACCCCGAACTGCCCGACACCGTCGAACGCGTCGGCCGCGGCCCCATGCGGAAGCTGAGCCGTGGCGAGCGCTTCATCGCGCCCGCCTCCCAATTGGCCGAGCGGGGCATGGCGCACGACGCGCTCGTCACCGCCGTGGCCGCCGCCCTGCGCTTCGACGTGCCCTCGGATGAGGAGAGCGTGCAGCTGCAGGCCGTGCTCGCGACCGAGGAGACGGACGGCGCGGTGACCGTCGTGACGGGCATCGAGCCGGAGCACCCGCTGTACGCCGACCTGATCGCCGTGTTCCGGAAGCGCGCCGCCGAGCTCTGATCCGCCTCAGCGAGGGAGCACACCGCTTCGCAGCGCGTCGAAGAGGCGCTCGAGTCGAGTGCCGTGCTCGCCGAGCAGGTCCTCGAGCGACGCGCCGGCGAGGGCGCGACGCGCGGTGTCGACCAGCACCGATGCGTATCCGGCGAGGACGAACGCAGCGACCAGACCGCCGTCGCCCGTGAAGCCGCTGTCGCGGTCCAACTCCTCGGCGAGCACGCGCTGCAGTTCGGACGAGATCTCCCTTGCACGGGCCACGAGCGCCGGCGATCCTGCGACGGTGCGGAAGAAGGGGATGGACCGCTCGTCCACACCCGAGAGCGGCTCGCGTCGCTCGAAGACGCGCAGCGCGGCGTCGTGCAGGGCCGTGACCACGTCGGTCCCGGGAGCGCGGTCGCGCACCGCGGAGCGCAGGATCGCCTCGGCGTCGGCCGCGCGGTCCAGGAAGAGGTCCTCCTTGCGGGGGAAATGGTTGAAGACGGTGACGCTCGACACTCCCGCCTCGCGCGCGACGTCGGCGACCGTGACGGCGTCGTACCCGCGCTCGAGGAACATGCGGTTCGCGACCTCGCGGATGCGCGCGCGGGTCTGCGGTCCGCCTCGTTCTGCGGCCCTCGGCATTCGAACTCCTCGATTCTCGCGATTTAGCCTGTGTGACTAAATGTAGTCAGCTAATCTAGCGCGCATGTCCACTGCACAGTCTCCGCGCTCGCCCGCCTCCCTGCGCGAAGCCTGGATCGCGTTGGCCGGGCTGTCCGCGGTGTTCCTCTTCGAGATGCTGGACAACTCAATCCTGAATGTCGCTCTGCCGACCATCGGGCGGGAAGTGCACGCGTCGACGACCGCGCTGCAATGGGTGACCGGCTCGTACGCGGTCGTCTTCGGCGGCCTGATGCTGGCACTCGGCGCGCTCGCCGACCGGTTCGGTCGTCGCCGCCTGATGCTCGTCGGGCTCGTCCTGCTCGCGGTCGCCAGCTTCGCCACGGCGTTCGTCACCACCGGCGAGGAGCTCATCGCAGTCCGGGTCGCGATGGGCGTGGCTGCTGCGATGACCACACCCGGCTCGATCGCCCTCGCGTTCCGCCTCTTCGCCGAGGACGGTCTGCGGGTCAGGGCCATGACGCTGATCTCGACCGTCGGCCTCGTGGGGCTCGCGATCGGTCCGACGGTCGGCGGATTCGTACTCGGCTTCGCGCCGTGGCAGGTCCTGCTGCTCGTGAACGTGCCGATCGCCCTGCTGGCGTTCGTCGGCATCCGCAGCGGCGTCGCGGCCGACGACCCGGCCGAACTGCACCGGGACCCGATCGACGTCGCCGGAGCGCTGCTCGGCACCGCGACGATCGTGCTCGCCCTCGTCGCGCCCACCGTGTTCGTGAACGAGGGCGTCCGGTCCTGGGTGCCGTGGACCTTCGCGGGCGCCGCGATCGCCGCCGCCGTCGTCTTCGTCGTGCGTGAGCGCACCGCGCGGCACCCCATGCTCGAGCTTCGGCTCGTCGCGAACCCGCTCGTCACCAGCGGTCTCGCGTTCAAGGCCGCGACGGGTCTCGCGATCGCCGGCATGGGCTACCTCGTCACGCTGCAGTTGCAACTCGATTGGCGCTGGTCGCCGGTGCTCGCTGCCATCGGGATGCTTCCGCAGGTCGTCGTCCTGATCGGCGGGGGAGCGCTGGTCGACCCGTTCGTCCGGAAGGTGGGGCTGGAGCGCGCGAGCTGGATGAGCGCGGTCGCGGTGGTCGCCGGGCTCGCCGTCTACGGCCTGCTCAGCACCTTCGGCTACGTCTGGGTCGCGATCTCGCTCGCGCTCGTCGCCGCAGGCATCCGCGTAAACGGGGTCGTGGCCGGCACGAACGTGCTCCGCGGTCTGCCCGCGAACCGCACGTCGATGGGCGCGGCGCTCGTCGACACCGCATCCGAGGTCGCGTCGGGCGTCGGCGTCGCCCTGGGGGGCACGATCCTCGCCGCGGTCTTCGTCGGCGACATCACCGCGTCGGGCTGGACCGCCCAGCAGACCGGGGAGTTCGAGCACGCGCGCACCGTCGCCGGCGTCGTGCTCACGCTCGTCGCCGGTGTGCTGGTCGGCTGGGGCATCGCACGTTCGACGCCGGCGGGGGAGCGCGCCTCGGAGCCGATCGCGCAGCTCGAATAGACTGCCCAGCGCTCACTGAGCCGGTCTCGCGCCGGTGATCTCTGGAGGACCCGTGGCCAAACCCGTCGTGCTGCTCGCCGAGCAGCTCTCGCCCGCGACCGTCGCCGCGCTCGGACCGGACTTCGAGATCCGGGAGGTCGACGGCACCGACCGGCCGGCGCTCCTCGCCGCCGTCGCCGACGCCGCGGCGATCCTCGTGCGCTCGGCGACGCAGGTCGACGCCGAGGTGATCGCGGCCGGGCGTGCCCTGAAGGTCGTCGCGCGCGCCGGTGTCGGCCTCGACAACGTCGACATCCCCGCGGCCACCAAGGCCGGCGTGATGGTCGTGAACGCGCCGACGTCCAACATCATCTCCGCCGCGGAGCTCGCGATCACCCATCTGCTCGGCCTGGCCAGGCATCTGCCGGCCGCGCACGCGTCGCTGAAGGCGGGGGAGTGGAAGCGAGCGAAGTTCACGGGCGTCGAGCTCTACGAGAAGACGGTGGGCATCGTCGGCCTCGGCCGCATCGGCACGCTCGTCGCGCAGCGGCTCGCCGCGTTCGGCGTCGAACTCGTCGCGTACGACCCGTATGTCACGCCCGCCCGCGCCGGCCAGCTCGGGGTCACGATGATGTCCCTGCCCGACCTGATGGCGGCGAGTGACTTCATCACCGTGCACATCCCGAAGACGCCCGACACCGTCGGGCTGATCGGTGCCGCCGAGTTCGCGCTCGCGAAGCCCACGCTGCGCATCGTGAACGACAGCCGCGGCGGCATCATCGACGAGGCGGCGCTGAAGGATGCGCTGGCGAGCGGCCGCATCGCGGGCGCCGGCCTGGACGTCTTCGTCTCCGAGCCGCCGACCGACCGGGAGCTCATCGAGCTGCCGACGCTGCAGGTCACGCCCCACCTCGGCGCGTCCACCGACGAGGCGCAGGAGAAGGCGGGCGTCGCGGTCGCGAAGAGCGTGCGGCTCGCGCTCGACGGCGAGCTCGTGCCCGACGCGGTCAACGTCGCCGGCGGCACCATCGACCCGTACGTGCGCCCGGGCATCCCACTGGTCGAGAAGCTCGGCCAGGTGTTCGCCGGGCTCGCGGACGCATCGGTCGCGAACATCGACGTCGAGGTGCGCGGCGAACTCACCGGCTACGACGTCAACGTGCTCAAGCTGGCCGCGCTGAAGGGCTTCTTCCAGGCCGGTGTCAGCGAGAACGTCTCCTACGTGAACGCCCCTCTCTTCGCCGAGGAACGCGGCATCCAGGTGCGGCTCATCACCGACGCGGAGAGCCCCGACTTCCGCAACGTGATCTCGCTGCGCGGTGCCACGACGGGCGGCGAGACCGTCTCGGTATCCGGCACCCTGACCGGGCCGAAGCAGATCGAGAAGATCGTCGAGATCGACGGCTACGACGTGGAGGTGCCGATCGCGAGCCATCACGTCGTCTTCACCTACGTCGACCGGCCGGGCATCGTCGCCACCTACGGCGCCCGCCTCGGCGAGGCGGGCATCAACATCGCCGGCATGCAGATCGCGCGCCGCGCGGCCGGCGGCACCGCACTCTCGGTGCTCACGATCGACTCCAAGGCGCCGGCCGACGTGCTCGACGCCATCGGCTCCGCGATCGACGCCAAGACCCTCCGCGCCATCGATATCGTCGCCGAGTGAGGTGATCGCGACGGATTCCGTCGCGCAGCACGCCAGCCGCCCCGTAATCCGCGGGAAACGCGCCGGGCGTATGCTGCCCGAAATGCCCGTGGTTCCCGGGGCACGACGGCGTGCACCGGGACAGTCCGAAGGGACCGTCAATGTCCGCAAGTGCGCCCGTACGGAAGAACGGCGAGGCTGAGAGCAAGGGCCTCAAGGTCGGTGCGATCGGTCTGGTCGGGTCCGTGGTGGTCGGCGTCGCCTCGACCGCCCCGGCCTACAGCCTCGCTGCCAGCCTCGGCTTCATCGTCGCGACCGGCGGCGGCGCGATCCTCGCCGGTGTGAAGGCACCCGCCATCGTCATCCTCGCCTTCATCCCGATGTACTTCATCGCGCAGGCATACAAGGAGCTGAACGAGGCCGACCCCGACTGCGGCACCACGTTCCGCTGGGCCACCCGCGCGTTCGGGGCGATCACCGGCTGGATGGGCGGCTGGGGCATCATCATCGCCGACATCATCGTGATGGCGAACCTGGCGTACATCGCCGGCCAGTACAGCTTCACCTTCATCGGCGGCTTCGGGCTGCCGGCGGTCGGCGACCTGGCGAACAACGTCTGGGCGTCGACGATCGTCGGTCTGCTCTGGATCGCACTCATGACCTGGATCTGCTACCGCGGCATCGAGGTCTCGGCCCGCCTGCAGTACGGCCTGCTCGGCTTCGAGATGGTCATGCTGATCACCTTCGCGATCGTCGCGCTGGTGCGCGTCGCGACCGGTCACGCGCGAGAGCTACTCGATCCCGTTCACGTTCGACTGGCTGCTCCCGACCGGCCTCGATTTCGGCAGCATCATCGCTCCGGCGCTGCTCACCGCGCTCTTCATCTACTGGGGCTGGGACAGCGCCGTGTCGGTCGAACGAGGAGACGAAGGACCCGGCCAAGACCCCCGGCCGCGCCGCGGTCCTCTCGACCGTGCTGCTGCTCGCGACGTACGTCCTGGTCACCGTCGCGACCGTCTCCTTCGCCGGGATCGGCACGAAGGGCGTCGGCATGGGCAACCCCGCCAACTCCGGGGACGTGTTCTCGGTCATGGCCCCCCAGGTGTTCGGCGACAGCCCGATCGGGCACGTCCTGCAGGTGCTGTTCGCCGCCACGATCCTCACGAGCGCGTCCGCATCCACGCAGACGACGATCCTGCCGACCGCGCGGACGTCGCTCTCGATGGCCGTGCACAAGGCGCTGCCGAGCCATTTCGCGCGCATCCACCCGAAGTACCTCACGCCGACCTGGTCGACGATCGGCATGGGCATCATCTCCGCTGCGCTGTTCCTGCTCTTCACGTTCGTGAGCCAGAACCTGCTCGCCGCGCTGATCGGTTCGCTCGGCCTGATGATCGCGTTCTACTACGGCCTGACCGGCGTCGCGTGCGTCTGGTTCTACCGGAACACCCTGTTCACGAGCTTCCGCAACTTCATCTTCCGCGGGCTGTTCCCGGCGCTCGGCGCCATCAGCCTGGCGGTGATCTTCGTCTACGGACTGATCTCCTACGCCGAACCCGACTGGCTGACCGACGACGCGGGCCACAACGTGACGATCTTCGGCATCGGCGCGACGGCCGTCGTCGGCATCGTCGGCCTGCTTGTCGGATTCGTGCTCATGGGCATCTGGTGGGCGCGCAACCCCGAGTACTTCAGGGGCAAGGTGATCCCGCGCGGCGCGTACCTCGAGGGCGAGAAACTCGAGGGCGTGGAACCGGTCATCTGAGGCCGTAGCCTGAAAGTCGCGCGTCAGGGCGGCGTGCGGGAGGAGCTGCACGCACGTGACTCGGACGATCCGCCTCGCGGTGATCGGCGGCGACGGCATCGGCCCTGAGGTCGTGGAGCAGGCGCTGCGCGTGCTGACCGCGGCGGTCGGTGACGACGCGGAAATCGAGACGACCGACTTCTCGCTGGGCGCCGCACGATACCTGGCGACCGGCGACGTGCTGCCAGACGACGAGCTCGCGGCGATCGCCGGGCACGACGCCATCATGCTCGGCGCCGTCGGCGGCACGCCGGGCGACCCGCGCCTCGCCGGCGCGAACATCGAGCGCGGGTTGCTGCTGAAGCTGCGGTTCTCGCTGGACCACTACGTGAACCTGCGACCGACCGTGATCCACCCCGGGGTCACGAGTCCGCTCGCACACCCGGGCGCGGTCGACTTCGTGGTCGTGCGGGAGGGCACTGAGGGGCCGTACGTCGGCAACGGCGGCAGCCTGCGCACCGGCACCCCGCACGAGATCGCGACCGAGGTCTCGATCAACACCGCCTACGGCGTCGAGCGCGTCGTGCGGTACGCGTTCGGCCTCGCCGGCCGCCGCGGCAACAAGCTGATGCTCGTGCACAAGACGAACGTGCTCACGTTCGCGGGTTCGCTCTGGAAGCGGACCGTGGATGCGGTCGCCGTCGAGCATCCGGACGTCGCCGTCGACTATCTGCACGTGGACGCGGCGACGATCTTCTTCGTGACGGATCCTGGTAGATTCGATGTGCTCGTCACGGACAACCTCTTCGGCGACATCCTCACCGACTTGGCCGGCGCGATCAGCGGCGGCATCGGTCTCGCGGCATCCGGCAACATCAACCCGGACGGCACGTTCCCCTCGATGTTCGAGCCGGTCCATGGATCGGCGCCCGACATCGCCGGCACGGGCAAGGCCGATCCGACCGCGGCCATTCTCTCCGCAGCGCTGCTCGCCGACCACCTCGGTCTGACCGAGGCCGCCGGCCGCATCTCCGCCGCCGTCGTCACCGACCTGTCGGGACGGGACGGCGCACCGCGCACCACGACCCAGATCGGCGACGCCGTACTCGCCGCACTGCCGCTTCCCTGAAAGGCTCGTCATGACGACCCTCCCCGCCGTGCATCTTCCGTTCGCCACCACGCCGTCGCCCGCCGCCAGGGCCGAGGCCGAGCGCGAGGCGATCCTCGCCGACCCCGGATTCGGCAAGTACTTCACTGACCACATGGTCTCGATCCGCTGGACGATCGCCGAGGGCTGGCACGACGCGCGCGTCATCCCGTACGGGCCGTTGCAGCTCGACCCGGCCGCGGCCGTGCTGCATTACGCGCAGGAGATCTTCGAGGGCCTCAAGGTCTATCGGCATGCGGACGGATCGGTGTGGGCGTTCCGGCCCGAGGCGAACGCGCAGCGCCTGCAGCGGTCGGCGCGGCGGCTCGCGCTGCCCGAGCTGCCCGAACAGGTCTTCATCGACGCCATCGAGGCGCTGGTCGCGGCGGACGTCGACTGGGTGCCGGATGCGCCGGAGACGAGCCTCTACGTGCGGCCGTTCATGATCGCGAGCGAGTCGTTCCTCGGGGTGCGCCCCGCGCAGACCGTGGACTTCCACGTCATCGCCTCGCCCGCCGGCGCCTACTTCCACGGCGGCATCAAGCCGGTGTCGATCTGGCTGTCGACCGACTACTCACGCGCGGGCCGCGGCGGCACGGGCGCCGCGAAGTGCGGCGGCAACTACGCGGCGTCGCTGTTGCCACAGGCCGAGGCGTACGAGCACGGCTGCCAGCAGGTGCTGTTCCTCGACGCGGAGGAGCAGACCTACGTCGACGAGCTCGGCGGCATGAACATCTTCTTCGTACAGGCCGATGGCACGATCGTCACCCCTGCGCTGTCCGGCTCGATCCTCGAGGGCATCACGCGCTCGAGCATCCTGCAGCTCGCCGCCGACCGCGGGCACGGCGTCGAGGAGCGTCGCGTGTCGCTCGAGGAGTGGCGCACGGGCATCGCCTCCGGCGCGATCACCGAGGTGTTCGCGTGCGGCACCGCAGCGGTCATCACGCCCATCGCGTGCCTCAAGACGCCGGACTTCACCATCGGGTCGCCGGATGCACCCGCGGGCGAGCTGACGATGTCGCTGCGCGAGGAACTCACGGACATCCAGTACGGCCGCAAGGCCGACCACCACGATTGGATGCGCCGGCTGGCCTGACAGCGGGGCTGCTCCCGGTGCGCGCGCCGTAGGCATCACCGCGCGGCGTAGGACGGATGGCCGCCGGTCTGCCTACGCCGCGCGGTGATGCCTACACGGCGCGGAGTAGGTGGATGGCTGGGGGCCGGGGCGGTGCCGGGGCCTGAGCAGCGGGCGAGGCCGACCGACGGCTGGGGCGACGGCCGGGCGGTGCGGGAGCGTTCATCGGGGGCCGATACGGTCGTCGTATGAGATCAGCGTCGCTCGCATCGGTTGCTCCTGTCGGACTCGGAACCTGGCAGCTGGGTGGCGACTGGGGTGACGTCGACGACTCGACCGCGCTCGACGTGCTCGCCGCGTCGGTCGAGGGTGGCGTCACGCTCTTCGACACCGCTGACGTGTACGGCGACGGGCGCAGCGAGCAGCGCATCGGCCGGTTCCTGCGCGAACATCCGGGCTCGGGCGTCACGGTCGCCACGAAGATGGGCCGCCGCATGGCGCAGGAGCCCGAGAACTACTCGGCGGCGAACTTCCGCGCCTGGATCGACCGGTCGCGCGCGAACCTCGGCATGGACACGCTCGATCTCGTGCAGTTGCACTGCCCGCCGACGCCGGTCTTCGAGTCCGCGGCGGTGTTCGACGCGCTCGACGATCTCGTCGACTCCGGAGCCATCGCCGCCTACGGCGTCAGCGTCGAGGAGACACAGCAGGCGCTCACAGCGATCGGAACCACGAACTCGGCGAGCGTGCAGATCATCCTGAACGCCTTCCGGTTGAAGCCCCTCGACGAGGTGCTCCCGGCCGCCGCCAAGGCCGGCGTCGCGATCCTCGCCAGAGTGCCGCTCGCCTCCGGCCTGCTGTCGGGCCGGTACGACGAGCACACCACCTTCGGCGCCGACGACCATCGCACGTTCAACCGGCACGGCGAGCAGTTCGACGCGGGCGAGACCTTCTCCGGCGTCGACTTCGAGACCGGCGTGCAGGCGGCCCGCGACTTCGGCCGTCTGGTGCGCGACGCGGCGCCGGCGGGATGGACGCAGGCGCAGGTGGCGCTCGCCTGGGCGTGGCAGGTGCCGGGCGTGACGGCCGTCATCCCCGGCGCGCGCAACGTGGAGCAGGCGCGGGCGAACGCCGACGCGATGCGAGTGCCCGAGCTCTCGACCGAGTTCACGCAGGGCGTCGAGCAGCTGTACGACACCTACTTCCGCGCGGCGGTGCATCCGCGCTGGTGAGCGCGGCGAGTCGTCCGGGCGGATCGGGAGTGCGCTCTTAGCGTCGTTACACGACGTGCCCGGCCGGGGCCGTCGGTACCGACCGCGCTGGAGTCCCATTGCTGACGAACCGTGCCCTGTCCATCGCCCTGACCGCCGTCGCGGCCGTCGCGTTCACGTTGGCGGGCACCTCCGCGGCCAACGCGGACGCCGCCACGACCGCGCTGCCCGACTCGAAGCCGACCTGGCTGCCCGATGCGACCCATCTCGGCGACGCGGCATCGAGCGCGAAGGTCTCGGCGACGGTCTACCTGACGCCGCAGGGGGGCACCTCGGCCCTCGAGGCCGCGGCCACCGCGGTGAGCACGCCGACGTCGTCGCAGTACGGCTCGTACCTGTCCGCGTCGCAGTACCTCGCACGGTTCGCGCCGACCGACGCGACCGTGCGTCGCGTGGAATCGTTCCTGACCTCGGCCGGGCTCTCGGTCGTCTCGGTCGGGACCGACAACCAGTCGGTCACGGTGAGCGGGGATGTGGCGGCGGCCGAGAAGGCGTTCACCGCCCCCATTGCGCGGTATCGGCACAACGGCCGCAGCGTGCAGGCGCCGAGCGCCTCGCTGCAGCTGCCGAACTCGATCGCCGGTCTCGTGACCGCCGTCGGCGGACTCGACACGTCGCCGCACAGGGCCAAGCCCGCCGACGCGACGCCCGTTCCGCCGCCCGCCGGCTACCGGACGAACACGCCGGGCTGCTCGGCCTATTACGGCCAGAACACGATGCCGACCGTCCCGAAGTTCGAAGGTGTGCGCCTGCCGACGACGGTCTGCGGCTACGTCGGGTCGCAGCTGCGGAGCGCCTACCTCGGCGGCACGCGCGCGTCCGGCAGCGGCGTCACCGTCGCGATCATCGACGCGTACGCTGCGCCGACCATCGCCGCAGACGCGGCGAAGTACGCGGCGAGGAACGGCGATGCCGCATGGCGCTCGGGGCAATTCAGCCAGAACACGCTGCCCGCATCCGCCTACACCGACACCGGTGCCGACGACTGTGACGCGAGCAGCTGGTTCGGTGAGGAGACGCTCGACGTCGAGGCGATGCATGCCCTCGCCCAGGGTGCGAACGTCCGCTTCTACGCGGCGGCCAGCTGCAACGATCAGGACCTGCTGGACACGTTCAGTCGCGTGCTCGACGAGAACAAGGCGTCGATCGTCACGAACTCCTACGGCGAACCCGAGCTCGAACAGGACCCGGCGATCGCGAGGGCCAACCACATCGAGTTCCTCCGCGCCGCCCTGCAGGGCGTGAGCGTGCTCTTCTCGTCGGGTGACGACGGCGACGAGAACGCGTCGACCGGGACCACCCAGGCCGACGGCTCGGCATCCGACCCGTTCGTCACGGCGGTCGGTGGCACATCGGTCGCGATCGGCCGCGGCGGGGCCATCCGGTCGCAGACCGGGTGGGGCACCGACCTCTACGAGCTCGCCGACAACGGCAAGTCGTGGGTCGACTCGGGCTTCTACTACGGTGCCGGCGGTGGATACTCGGCGCTCTACGCCAAGCCGCTCTACCAGCTGGGCTCGGTCGCGGGTCGCGGCCGTGGGGTTCCCGACGTCGCGATGCTCGCCGACCCCAACACCGGATTCCTGACCGGCGAGACGCAGACCTTCACCGACGGCACCTACTACGACGAGTCGCGGGTCGGCGGCACGAGCCTCGCCTCACCGCTGTTCGCGGCGATGGCGGCGATCAAGTCGGGCGTGGGCGGGCACCGCCTCGGCTTCCTGAACCCGTCGATCTACCTCGGGCGCAGCGGATTCGCCGATGTGGCCGGGCCGCTCGTCGACCCGGGCAACGTCCGCGTCAACTTCGTGAACAGCGAGAACGCGAACGACGGCTTCGACACGTCGGTGCGCACCTTCGACGACGACAGCAGCCTCACGGTGACGCGCGGCTGGGACGACGTGACCGGGGTCGGGTCGCCGACCGCGGCCTGGCTCACCTCGCGCTGAGACCATCCGCAGGAGTTCCGGTCGATCGGCGCCTTCTGGGCGGCCCGGTCCGACCGGAATTCCTGCGGCGGGTCAGAACGGGCGGATGCGGCCGACCTCGGCCGCGCCGCCCATGACCGCCAGTGACGGGTCGGCCAGGTAGCGCTCGGCTGCGTCCCCCGCGACCGCCCCGGCCGATGCGAGGGCTGCCACGACGATCGCCGCGGCCGCTCGCAGGCTGCCGTCGAGAACCTTGACGACGGCCGTCGTGCCGTCGGGTGCCACCGCGACCCACACGCCCTCCGCGCCGGCCTTGGCGACGACCCCCAGGTCGGCGACCGCGCGCGAGGTCGGCGTGCCCGGCCCTTCGATCTCGATCGGATGGGCCCGGATCGCGGCGGCGAGATCCGGGTTCGCGGCGAACAGCGACTGGTACCCGCGTGCGAGCGCCACGAGGGGCAGCGCCCAGACGGGCCCGCCGCACCCGTCGAAGGACCGCGCGGTCGGCACGACACCGGTGTACTCGGCGATGACGTCGTGCGCTGCCGTGTGCACGGGGTGATCGGGGTCGAGGTAGTGGGCCGTGTCCCAGCCGCCGGCGACCGAGGCCGCCAGCATGCCGGCGTGATTGCCCGAGCAGTTCATGTAGACGGACGCGGGGGCGCCCCCTGCGAGCACCAGCGCGCGTGCCGCGTCGCCGTCCGACGGGCGGGCCGCCGGTGTCTGCAGCGCCGATTCGTCGAGGCCCGCATCGGTGAGCACGGAGCGCACGAGGTCGACGTGCCGGGCGGTTCCCGTGTGGCTGGACGTGACCACCACGCGCTGCGCAGGGGTGAATACGACGCCGCAGCGCTCAGCGGCGATGGTCTGGAACGCCTTCAGTGTCGACCGGGGGTAGATCAGTGCGTCGACGGCGCCCCGCGCGATCAGCTCACCGTCGGGCCGGACGACCACGAGCGCACCCTGATGCACGGATTCGGGGAAGCCGCCGCGTTCCAGGACGGCGAGCGGCACGGAGCCCCCCGGTCCGAGCGGGCTGATCGAGGTCGCCATGCGTCCACACTTCCATGCCGGTCCCCGTAGGGTCGGACGGTGAAGATCGCGCGGTTCACGTCCGGTGGCAGTAATCCGCAGTTCGGCATCATCGACGACGACGAGCTGGTGGTGCTGGCGGGCGACCCGATGTACCAGGGCATGGACACGACCGGCGAGCGCATCGCGATCGCCGAGACGAAGTTCCTCGCCCCGGTCATCCCGCGCTCGAAGATCGTGGCGATCGGCCGCAACTACGCCGACCACGCCGCCGAGTTCGACAACGACGTGCCGGATGCGCCGATCGTGTTCCTGAAGCCGAACACGTCGATCATCGGGCCGGGCGACGCGATCCAGCTGCCGCCCGTCGAGGGGCGGATCGACCACGAGGGCGAGCTCGCGATCGTGATCGGTTCCGTCGCGAAGCGGGTGCGCGAGGAGGACGCCGACGACGTCATCTTCGGGTACACGATCGCCAACGACGTCTCCGCGCGCGGGCCGCAGAAGTCGGACGGCCAGTGGGCACGCGCGAAGGGCTACGACACGTTCTGCCCGATCGGCCCGGTCATCGAGACCGAGATCGACCGCCGCGGCGTGACCGTGCAGTCCTTCGTGAACGGGCAGCCGCGGCAGAACGGCCACACGCGCGATCTGATCTTCGGCATTCCCGAGCTGATCGCGTACGTCTCCGACATCTGGACCCTGCTGCCAGGCGACCTCATCCTCACCGGCACGCCGGCGGGCGTCGGGCCGATCGTGCCGGGCGACACGGTCGACATCCAGATCGGCGGCATCGGCAGGCTGGTGAACCCGGTCGTCGCCCGGCCGTGACCCGGGCGGCGGTCCCCGGGCTGCTCGTCGCGCTCGTCGCGGTCGCGGCCGGCTGGCTCGTGCACCTGGCAGTGCCCGCGCTGCCGATGCTCACGGTGTGCGTCGCGCTCGGTGTGGTCGCGGCACAGATCCCGGTGACGGTCCGGCTGCTCGACGGCACGCTGCAGGCCGGGACCGGATTCGCCGCGAAGCGCCTGATGCGGGTGGGGATCGTGCTGCTCGGCTTCCAGCTCGTGCTGGCGCAGGTCGCGGCGCTCGGGTGGACGGTCGTGGTCGCCGTGATCGGCGTGACGGCGGTGAGCTTCGCGGGCACCTACCTGATCGGGCGGGCGGCGAAGCTGCCCGGCCACGAGCCGCTGCTGCTCGCCGCGGGATTCTCGATCTGCGGTGCGTCCGCGATCGGCGCGATGGCGGCCGTGACCCGGAGCCCCGCCAAGGAGCAGGCGCGACCCGTCGCGCTCGTGACGCTCTGCGGCACGCTCGCGATCGTCGTGCTCCCGCTGATCGCCGGGCTGCTGCATCTGACCGTCGCCGAGTTCGGCCGCTGGGCCGGCGCATCCGTGCACGACGTCGGTCAGGTCGTCGCGACGGCGCAGCTCTGGGGGAGCGGGGCGCTTGCGCTCGCCATCGTGGTGAAGCTCCTGCGCGTGCTGCTGCTGGCGCCCATCGTCGCCGGCACGGGCCTGGTGCTCCGCTTGCGCAGCGGTGTTCAGGGCGGCCTGAAGGCGCCGATCGTGCCTGTTTTCGTCGTCGGATTCGTGGTCGCCGTCCTCGCTCGCAGCTTCCTGCCCATCCCGGCGCCGGCGCTCGCCGCGATCGCGGTCGTGCAGACCGTGCTGCTCGGCATGGCGCTCTTCGGCCTCGGTGCCGGCATCCGCATCCGCGAACTCGCGTCGACGGGCGTCCGGACCGCCGCGGTCGGCCTGGGCGCGTGGGCGGTCATCGCGGTGCTGTCACTGTTCGTCGTCGCCCGCTGAGTCGGCCCGGCGCGGCGGGCAATAGGCTGGGCGGCGCCATGTCCGCGCATCCTGTCACCACCGCGACGGGCAGTGATGTCCGTGTCCGCTTCTGCCCGAGCCCGACCGGTCTGCCGCACGTCGGCATGGTGCGCACGGCCCTCTTCAACTGGGGATACGCGCGCCACACCGGCGGCACGTTCGTCTTCCGCATCGAGGACACCGACGCCGCGCGCGACAGCGAGCAGTCGTACGAGCAGATCGTCGACGCGCTCACCTGGCTGGGCCTGCGGTGGGACGAGGGCATCGACGTGGGCGGGCCCGACGCCCCGTACCGGCAGTCGCAGCGCGGCGGGATCTACCAGGACGCCATCGCACGCCTGCTCGCGGCGGGGTACCTCTATGAGAGCTTCATGACCGCGGAGGAGACCGAGGCGCGGAACGTCGAGCTCGGCCGCGCACCGCAGCTCGGCTACGGCAACTGGGAGCGCGATCTCACCGATGAGCAGCGCGCCGCGTTCCGCGCCGAGGGCAGGCAGCCTGCGCTGCGGCTCCGCGTGCCCGATGAGGACCTCTCCTTCGACGACCTCGTGCGCGGCCCCATCACCTTCCCTGCCGGCAGCTTCCCCGACTTCGTCGTCGTGCGGCCCAACGGCCAGCCCCTCTACACGTTCGTGAATCCGCTCGACGACGCGCTGATGCGGGTGACGCACGTGCTGCGCGGCGAGGACCTGCTGTCGTCGACGCCGCGGCAGATCGCGCTCTACCACGCGCTCATCGACGTCGGCCTCGCCGAGTGGGTGCCGCGCTTCGGGCACCTGCCGTACGTGATGGGCGACGGCAACAAGAAGCTGTCGAAGCGCGACCCGGAATCGAACCTGTTCCTGCACCGCGAACGCGGCTTCATCCCGGAGGGCCTGCTCAACTACCTGAGCCTGCTCGGCTGGTCGATCGGTCCGGACCGAGACGTCTTCACGGCCGACGAGTTCATCGAGGCGTTCGACGTGGAGCGCGTGAACCCGAACCCGGCCCGGTTCGATGTGCGCAAGGCCGAGTCGATCAACGGCGACCACATCCGCATGCTGTCACCCGGCGACCTCGCGACCCGGATCGTGCCGTATCTGCAGTTCGCCGACGTGCTGCCCGAACATCCGACGGCCGACCAGTTGGCGCTGCTCGACCGCCTCACGCCGCTGGTGCAGCCGCGCATGCAGCTGCTCGGCCAGGCGCCCGAACTGCTCGGGTCGTTCTTCGTGGCGGCGCACGAGCTCGAGGTTGCGCAGGACGCGCGGTCGTCCCTCGCCGCATCCGCCGGGCAGGTGCTCGATTCGGCTCGCGCCGCGCTCGACACCGTGCAGGAGTGGGAGCTCGAGGCGATCACCGGCGCGCTGGAAGGTGCGCTGATCGACGGCCTCGGCCTGAAGCCGCGCGTCGCCTACGGGCCCGTGCGCGTCGCCACGTCGGGGCGCCGGATCTCACCGCCCCTGTTCGAGTCGCTCGAGATCCTGGGCCGCGACGAGACCGTCGCGCGCATCGACGCCCTGCGCGCCGCGCTGGCTGCGGACTCGTGAGCCAGGCCCGCGGGGCGGCCGCGGGGGAGCAGCCGACGCGGCGCCGCTTCTGGATCGTGCTGTTCGTCGCGGTCGTCGTGCTCGCCGTCGTGGTGGTAGTAGTCGCGCGGCTCGTGCGCGCGAGTGACGCGGGCGGATCGTTCCTGGCGGCATACCCCGGAGCCGCGCCGCTGCCGGCGGATGCACCGATTGGCATCCCCGCCTGGCTCGCGATCCAGCACGGGCTCAACGCGCTGTTCCTGGTGTTCCTGCTGCGGTCGGGCTGGCGCCTGCACACCGCCAGGCGGCCGTCGACGTTCTGGACGCGGAAGAACGACGGCCCCCTGCGAACCGTCGGCGCCCCCGTCCGCATCGGCATCGACCTGTGGTCGCACTTCGTCGGGGACACCCTGTGGGTGCTGAACGGTGCCGTCTACCTGGTGCTGCTTTTCGCGACCGGTCAGTGGGTGCGCATCGTGCCGACGGATTGGAGAGTGGTGCCGAACGCCGTCTCTGCCGCGCTGCAGTACGCGTCGCTCGACTGGCCGGTCGCGAACGGCTGGATCGACTACAACGCGCTGCAACAGCTCTCGTACTTCGCCATCGTGTTCGTCGCGGGGCCGATCGCCGTGCTGAGCGGCTTGCGTGCGGCGCCCGGTTTCGCGGCCCGGCTGCGCTCGCTCGACCGAGCGGTGCCGGTGCGGGTCGCCAAACGGATCCACTTCTGGGACATGGTCGTGATCGCCGCGTTCATCGTCGTGCACGTCTTCCTCGTGCTCACGACGGGCGCGATCGCGAACCTCAATCACATGTTCGCGGTGCGCGACGACGCCAGCCCCGCGGGCCTGATCGTCTTCATCGTGGCCGTCCTGGTCGCAGTCGGCCTGGTCGTCGCGCTGCGCCCGCCGGTCGTGCGATGGGCCGCCGGCACGACGGGAACGGTGCTGCATCGCCCGCCGCGTCGCTGAACCCGGCCCGGCCGATGCGGTAGGCTTACCGACCGGCCCTCGAGGTCCGTCGCCATGCCCCAGGGCATGCGGTGGGGTATGGTGTAATTGGCAACACGGCTGATTCTGGTTCAGTTGTTCTTGGTTCGAGTCCAGGTACCCCAGCTGTAACTGCCGAAGATCCGCGGGAAAGCACCGATTCCCGTGACCTTCACCTCGGGCCGAACCGGCCAAGTGGACTTTTTCGAGGACTTTTCCTCGAT
The DNA here is from genome assembly GCA_963716965.1 of uncultured Actinomycetota bacterium. Classification (GTDB taxonomy): domain Bacteria; phylum Actinomycetota; class Actinomycetes; order Actinomycetales; family Microbacteriaceae; genus Amnibacterium. The sequence goes on from CAVQUZ010000005.1 coordinate 469,995, forward strand.
AGATGCTCCTCGGACGTCGTCCGCCCCGTGCTGACGCGTGCGCGGGCCAGCGGGCTCGTGCTGCCCCGTGCAGCGCGCGCACACCTCTCCGTCATGGGCGATGACTTCGACGAGATCCTGACCGAGGAGCAGCTCTCGCAGCTGCTGCAGGTGTCCCCGCGGACGATCGAGCAATGGCGACGCACGCGCACCGGCCCGCCGTGGCGGCGGATGGGCCGCCACGTCCGCTACCTGCGGCGCGAGGTGTTCGCCTGGTTCGAGGACCTCGGTCCCGATGCCTAGAGACAAGCTCCGCGCCGGCGAGGCCGGCCAGATCACCTTCCTCGCACTTCCGAGCGGTCGCACGCAGGCGATGGTGCGGTTCTGCGACGAGCGCGGCCAGCTCCAGCGGGTGCGCGCCAGCGGCGACGACCACCGCGACGCGACCGCGGCGGTGCTGGCCAAAGTGGCCGCGGTCCGAGAACAGACCGGCGGGCCCACCCTCGGGCGCGATGCGACGATCGCTGACGCCTGTGCCGTTTGGCTCGCCGACAAGCGGAAAGCCGGCCTGAACGAGGAGCAGACACTCGAGACCTACGAGGCGAGCGTCCGCTACGTCGTCATCCCCGCGTGCGGCGACCTGCCGCTGCGCGACCTGACCGTCCGCCGCTGCAACCACATCCTGGCCGACATCCGCGAACGCCTCTCCCTCTCCTCGGCGCGGAAGGCACGCTCCGTGCTGTCGCAGGTCTGTCAGACCGGCATCGAGTACGAGGTGCTGAACGGAAACCCGGTCCGCGACGCACGACGCCTGCCCCTACCGCCGAAGAAGACGTCCGTGCTGACGCCATCGCAGCTGCGGCTTGTCCGGGATCTGATCCGCTCGTGGCGGATCGACGAGACCGCCGGCTCTGGACCGCGCCCGGCGGTGCACGTGCTTGAGCACGGCATGTGGATCATGGTCGGCACCAGCATGCGCATCGGCGAAGTCCTCGCCCTGCGCAGGCGAGACGTCGACGTCGCAAGCAGACCCGCAACCGCGTCGGTGAACGGGACCCTGCAGCAGGATCGCAAGGACGGGCTGCACCGCAAGCCGGTCCCGAAGCGCGCCCGCCAGACCAGACGCATCGCGCTCCCCACGTTCAGCGCAGAAGCGATCCGACAGCAACTCACGCGAACCGGCACGGGCGGCGACGCCTACCTGTTCGCGACCAAGACCGGCCAGCCACTCAGTGTCAGCAACTTCGAACGGCTGCTCCGCACCTTCGTCGCCGACAACGCGGATGCGCTCCGCGACGCCGGCATCGACCCAGACGGCTTTTCGACGCACATCTTCCGTCGCTCCGCAGCGACCATCGTCGACGCCGCAGCGGGGATCTCCCTCGCTTCACGCCTCCTCGGTCACGCGAACGAACAGGTCACCCGTGCCAGCTACGTCGTGACCGCAGAGCTCGTCGACCCACTCACCGCCGAAATCATGGACGAGGCGTTCACGGCCCTGCTCGAGTAGACGCCGCCGTTCAGCTCTTTGCGGTGCCGCCACGGTGGCGGCGCCATCTGATCAGGCATTTTGCTTCGCCGGGGTGCACCGTTGCCAATCAGGGATTCTGCGCCACCGCCGTGCAGCGACGACGTGCGGCTGCGGGGGAGCGCTCGGCTCGACCCGGCCGGCCCGGCCGATCCCGAAGCGACTGCCCCGTCCGTGACGGGCATGGACTCGCTCATTCCAGCGGTGCTCCTCTCGCGTTCACGGCCGCGCCGTGCCGCCGCATGGGCGGTCCTGGGCCTCCTGCAGCGCGACTGGCGACAGCTTCGCCCGCCATCGCCCCGGTGTCCAGACGCCGCAGAAAGAAACGCGCCAGCAACGCGCCCAGCAACGCGAGCAACGCGCACGGCAACGCCAGCAACGCGCCCAGCACCACCAGCACGCGCCACGTGACGCCAGCCACATCGCTTCATCACTCTCAGCACTCCGCGGTTCTGCGCGAAGGGGCGTTGCTGGCTGCGCTGCACAGCAGCGATTTCGTTCGATCGGCGAAGCCGAGGCGCTGGCAGTCGTCCGGCGGAGGCGGCTTTGACGGTCGTGCGCTCCCACCGGACGGCGATACGGCAGCGATGGGCCGAGACAATCGGTGGCGAACGACGATGCTGCCGGGACCGGGGGCTCCGAGTAGGCGGTGTCGTGACGGGCGCAGAAGTGGGGGAGGACCGTACGGCCCGCCCAAGGTTGTCAAAGCCTGGGTCTTGGGATTGGCTGCAGCGTGCGTCTCCTCGTCCAGCCGACCGCGAACTCGCGCTCAAAGGGCACGGAGAGCGGACCGCCCCTGCGCGATTCGGCTCGCACTCGACGGCCGCGACGTCATGCCAAGCCGAGCACGGGCAGGCTGATCGGCGGGTACGGCGGTCGGGGAAAATCTCGCCGCCAGTAAGGATCGAGAACTTCGCCCTCCGGTTCAGGCACGCGTTACCGCCGAGCGAAGACGAGCTCGTCGCCTCGAGCGGCCAGCTCTCATTGGATGGCGGGGCGGGTCATCTGCCCGGGGCCGCTAAGCCAGCGGCGCAAACTGGCTCGGCGGACTCACGGAGCGCGTCTGTCCCACTCCTGGCCCTCTACCCCAGCACTCCATCACCCTCGCCCTACTGCAGCCATCCACATCACACGCCCACTCATTCCTTCGCACATCGCCGACCCTCGCTCTGACCTCCTCGAAGCTGCCACGCGTCTTGCAGATGAGGCGCGTCAACGCGGGTTGACGCGTCGTTTTCGCGTCGTGGTTCACACCTGGTCGGTAAGGAGGTGGCGTGGGGTGACGGTGTCGGTGCGGGTGATGCCCGCCCGCGACGGCATCTCTTACCTTCTGCGGACGGTCGCGGCGGGCGATGGTCACCGACCGTTGTCGATGCCGTTGACGCGCTACTACCCAGGCGGTTGGCACCCTGGCCGGCGGGTGGCTCGGCTCCGGTCTAACGGCGCTGGACGCGCTTGATCTGGTCGAGGAGGCGATGCTGTCGGAAGCGCAACTGCAGCTGCTCGTCAGCGCGGGCCGGCATCCCGCCACCGGGGAAATCCTCGACCGCGCCTACCCCCAGTCGGGTTCGGCGCGGCGGACGGTCGCGGCGCATGCCTAATGACCAAAGCCGCAGTTTATGACCTCGAGCAGGCTGACGTTTGCCGAGGCGCGGCTGGGATGCCGTACAGCGTGGGACTGGTTCCTCAACCTGCGGAAATGAGTCCAGCCGATCACGACATCAATCGTCGCGGGCGGGTATGCGCTGCCATCCAGGTGAAACACTTCTTAGGTCCCGCCCAGGAGTCCAGGCTCGTACCTGGGAGCGAACGAGCGCTCCAGGGTGAGACATCCCCCGACCGATCTCCGTGTAGACGTCCTTTCCTGTGTTCTCTACCCAGATCAACGACTTCCGCTCGGCGGCGAGCCAGTCATGCAGAAAATCGGCGTCCATCAGGAGCTCGTTCTGGCCGATGTTGACCGAGTGACGTAGGACGGCGATGAGCCGGTCATTCGTATCCGTCCAACCGTTGCGGCCGTTCCAGTGGAGTGCACCCGGTGCGGATCCAAAGAAATCAGGAGCGGGGGCGTCGAACGAAATCGTTTCGAGGTTGCCTGGCGCGTACTCGTTTTCGCCGAGCAGCTCCCACACTGCTGGTCGTGTCGGAACGCTGAGTGGGTCCGTCCACTCATGCTCCACGATACTGCAGGGCCTCGCCGTGATGGTGCCCGAACGGGTATTCGCCGATATACCCGTCGTAGCTCAAGGGGAGCCGAGACATCCCAAGATCGTTGATCAAGTCCCGTCCTTCGAGTTCGCCGAGGGCGACGGGTAGATGGTCGGTGCTCACCACGTGGGTGTAGAGGTTGGTCCAAACCTGGTGGGTGCGCTTGGTGTTGTCGCCGGTGAGGTCCCAGCTGTACGAGCCGGACACGACGATGAAGGGGCGTCCATCGCGTTCGGCGGAGGTGACGTCGATAGTGGGCAGGTCGGAGTCATCGGCCACCCACTCGGGCGATCGGCCTGCCCGGTCTTCGCGTCCCAGTCGTAGGTCGGCACCCAGGGACGGGGCGCATCGCTCGTGGGTTCGAACTCGGTCACCGTGGGGTCGATTTGCCGGACGATGGAGGATTCGGGTCCGGGGACGGCCTGCGGCGGGGCTTCCCAGGAGTTCCTGGTCTTGGGTGCGTGATCGGATAGATGCCCGATGAGCCGATTGAGTGCGATCCACTGGTACTTCTTGCCGATCCGTTCGATCCACTTCGGCTTCCCGCGTCCGGGCCCGTACTTGCCCAGCACGTAGCCGTCGAGGTTTGAATGCAGGCGGGGTCTGTATCCGAGCCGGATGACCTCTGAAACCACCCATCGCGCGCCGGCTCGACGTCGACTCCTTGCCGGTCACGGAGCTCGGGCGTGAGCTGGTAGGTGAAGAAGTCGTCACCCGTGGTGGAGTGCACGAGTTTTGGGTAGTCGTGATTGTCGTAGGCAGCGATGTCGTCTTCGGTTGGCCAGGCCAGCGGCCACGCGCTGCTGTAGGGGGGACGAAAGCGATCGACCGTCACCTCTGCAGTAAGTGCTCGGCGATCGTGCGCCGCTTCGAGAATTGAGCGGGCGGCGTCGCGAACGGCGGCGTTGGGAGTGAGCTCTGCGGAGGGTCCGAAGTAGTTGGTCCAGACGACGCCGGCCGCTGCGGTCCAGTCCGCGGCGTTGCCCCTCGCCAGTAGCGCCGAATATCCGACTTCAAGCGCGCGTTCGACGATCCATTCGTCATCAACTCCGCTGAACCGTTCGAACAGGGCGGCAGCTTGGTGGGGGTGGCGGGCGAGGAGGCGAGCTGCGGCGATGGTGGCCGGCTCGCGGACGCGACGATCAGTGGCGCCGGTCGTCCAGAGCAGTGCGGTGACCCACAAGCGTGTGGTCTCGTCGCCAACTTGATCGAGCGGCTTGTCGCTTCCCCAGCGGATCAGACGATCGACTGCACCGCTGGTGCCATGACTCGTGTGCAGCCACCAAGCGAGGAATTGATCTCGGCGCGGCCATGGTCAGTCCGCTGAGGAAAGTGTGGAGGAAGTCGGCGTTCAGCGGATGGCCTGGGCGAGCTGAGAGCCTGAACAGCATCGTGAGGCCCGCGTCGAACGTCTCTCGGTGGTGCAGGGCGTTGATGATGATGTCGCCGGTGTCGGGGGTGATGGAAGACAGGGGTCGCCATGCCGTACCGGCAATGACGGCTGCATCGCTGGCAACTGAGTCGGGAATCTCAGCGGTGAAGGCAGTCAACTCGAGCCCGAAGCGTTCGGCGACGACTACTGAGACCGCTTCCAGGAGTCCGACATCGACGGTCGCATCGAGTCCGATGAGCCTCCCGAGGCGACCGGACAACTGAGCGGCGACCCCATTCGAGCCGGTCACATCCGCGAGGGCGTCGGAGACGATCAGGTGCTGGCCGATGCGCTCGAACGTGATGGTGACGATGTCGGTGCCGTTCGGGCCGCCGTCCGGTACGGCGTCCTCTTCGACAAGTCCTTGTGCGATGAGACCATCGAGCAGCGACTTCTCCGCACCGCTATTGGACCAGAGCGGGTCGAGCGCGGCCTGCGCGGCGAGCCGGGTGAGCGGGGCGCCCCCTTGGTCTGCTATGGCTGCGGCTAGGGCGTGCATCGCGCGATGCACGACGTGGTCGGATGGGGATGCGTCGATGCGACTGCTGACGGACGCGTTCGCGTGGTCGAGGACCATCTTGGTGAGCTCGCCCAGACCCATGTTCGCCTGGTCGAGCGAGAGGCGGCCGTCGGATCGCATGGCTTCGCAGACCAGGCGGAGGTAGAGCGGGCTGTCAAATTCGCCGTGGATAGGTGGGGATGTCGGAGGCTCAAGGCCGTAGAAGGCGGCATACTCGGTCACCGCCTCGAACTCGACGCCCTCGAAACCCGTGTGCTCGAACCGGGGGATGGACAGGTCGGGAGGGAGGACCTGATTGACGTAGTGGGTGCGTGCGGTCAACAGCAGCCGAACGTGCGGATGTCTGCTGACGATTGAGATGAGGCGATCGAGGTTGTCCCGCCAGACCGACCGCGGGCGGGTGTCGTTGAGCGCGTCGATGACAAGCAGGGTGGTTGCCCCGGCAGCGCGCCCAGTTTGGTCCAGGAGTGCGATGGCCTCCTCGCTGGTCAGGTCGGCCGGCATCTGAAGTAGGTCGCGAAGGCGACCGAGCGGGTCGTGGTCAGTGAGCCAGCGACCGTGAAGCACGACGGTGGGTCGACCTCTCTGCAAGCGCCGGGCCGCAGCATCGAGAGCGAGGTAGGTCTTGCCGATCCCGGCAGGTCCGGTCATCAGCGCAACTTGAGAGCTGGCGAGGGTTCCGAGAGGGCTCAAGAGGAGTTCTGTAGCGGTCTCGAGTTTGCTGCCCAAGTCACGAAGAGCATCGACGGCGGCGGCCGGGAACCGAACCAGGTATTCGCTCTGGTACTGCCGCCACCCAGGGGTGTCCCACTTCTCGTGCGTCGCGTTCATTCGGTCGACCTCGACGGCTTCCTGTTCTCTGACCACAGTGGACGCGGTGCTCAGCGCCTCGGCGAGAGCTTGGAACTCAAGCTCAGTCCTGGTGCGCTCCCAGGTTTCGAGCGCCTCAATGACAGTCCTGGCTGCGCTACGGGCGGCATCCAGATCGGCCGCCACGCCACCGTCCCTGGCGTACCGCAGGTGTTCCGTCGCTTCCGTGAGGTCGTCGATCTGGTTGCGAACGAGTTGCCACCACTCTTCGTCCGAGCAGAGCGCGGCGATGCTTCGAGCAGCGGGGACGTCCACGCTCAGTTCTGGGGTGTATCGAGGTCTGGCAGCATCGGTCGCGTCCTGCAGTCGATCGATCCACCATTGGTTGGGAAGCACGTCGGCGTCGAACCAGTACCGTCGCTGGGCACCGGAGGCGTCCAATCGTGTTAGACGCGTGACGATGTTCGTCGCCCATTCGAACTCAAAGGTGAGGGTCATGCCCAATTCGGCCGCCATCGTCCGCCAGCCTTCGAGCCAGCCACCTGCGTCGTTGATCTTCTCTAGCAGCGATTTGCCGTTGCCGCCTGTGGGGTCTGCTGCACGGATAGGTGACAGTTGGTAGTCACGCAGCCGTGGCGGCTGGCGTGGTCATGATGGTCTCGAATTCGATGGGGGTCAATCGGCCGAGGCGGGCCTGTCGGCGCCTGCGGTGGTAGGTCCGTTCGATCCAGGTGACGATCGCGATGCGGAGCTGCTCGCGGGTGGTCCAGGAGTGGCGGTCGAGAACGTTCTTCTGCAGGAGCGAGAAGAAGCTCTCCATCGCGGCGTTGTCGCCGCAGGACGCGACGCGGCCCATCGAGCCGATGAGGCCGTGGCGGGCGAGAGCGCGGAGGAACTTTCGGCTTCGAAATTGCGACCCACGATCGCTGTGAACCACGCAGCCGGCCACGTTCGCCGCGTCTGGCGACGGCGTTCTCGAGCGCGGCGACAGCCAGTCGCGACTTCATCCGAGAGTCGATCGAGTAGCCGACGATCCGGCCCGAGTAGGCGTCCTTGACCGCGCAGAGATAGAGCTTGCCCTCGCTCGTCCGGTGTTCCGTGATGTCCGTGAGCCAGAGCCGGTTCATCGCCTCGGCGGTGAACTCGTGCCGGATCCGGCCCTGGTCGTCGGTGATGGCGCAGAGGTCGTCATGGACTGGTGGGCCGGGCTTCTTGCCGTTCTTCCCGCGCCTCTTCCCGAAGCGCTGACCACCAGCCGTTGTCGGATGCGATGCGCCACGCGGTCCGGTCCGCCATCGCCTGACCGGCGTCGCGGGCCTCGTCCGCGAGGAGGCGGTGGCCGAACTCCGGGTCGTCGCGGTGCGCGTCGAACAACGCGTTCGCCCGATACGCCTCCAGCCAACTCGGCAGGGCGAAAGGGTCGGCCAGCCACCGGTAGTAGGGCTGGCGGGAGAGCTTGAGCACCCGACACGTCACCGCGACGGGGACCCCGTCAGCGGCGAGCTCGTTCAC
>CAVQUZ010000006.1:0-22943 GCA_963716965.1 uncultured Actinomycetota bacterium
GGGCGGGATGCGGCGACCGACCTCGAAGCGCTCGTGGCGGTGCTCCGCTCCGCCGGCGGAGCCGGGCAGGCGCCGGGCCTCGAGGCGCTCGCCGAGCTGGCCGATCGCGCTCGCGCGGCCGGGCTCGAGGTCGAACTGCGGGCGGGCCCCCTTCCACCCCTGCCGACGGGCCTCGACCAGGCCGCATTCCGGGTACTGCAGGAGGCGGTGACGAACGTGATCAAGCATGCCGGGGCGACGCGAGTCGTGGTCGACGTCCGTGTCGCCGAGGCGGTGACAATCGCGGTACTCGACGACGGCCCCCGCCGGACGCATCCGTCCGCTGCGACCTCCGGCATGGGCCTGTCGGGCATGCGCGAGCGGGCCGCTGCGTTCGGCGGATGGGTCGAGGCGGGGCCGCGGGACGCGGGCGGCTGGGCGGTCGAGGCAGTCCTGCCCCTGCCGCAGGCGTCATGACCGAGGGGCGCGTCACCGTCGTCGTCGTGGACGACGAGCCGCTGGTGCGCATGGGCATCCGTGCCGTACTCGAGCGGCAGGCGGGGATCGAGGTGCTCGCGGAGGCGTCGAACGGCCTCGAGGCACTGCAGGTGTGCCGGGCGTGCGCGCCCGACGTGGTGCTGATGGACATCCGGATGCCCGTGCTCGATGGTGTGGCCGCGACCGAACGGCTGCTCGCCGAGGCTCGGCCGCCGCGGGTCGTCGTGCTCACCACGTTCGACGTCGACGAGCAGGTCTACGCGGCACTCCGCGCGGGAGCGAGCGGATTCCTCACGAAGGACTCGCCTCCCGAGCAGGTCGCCGACGCGGTCCGCGGGGCCGCGCGCGGCGACACCCTGCTCTCACCGCGAATCACGCGACGTCTCATCGCGAGCTTCACGCGGCAACCTGCACCGCAGTCCGGTGTGCCCGAGCGCCTGCGTGAGCTCACCGTCAGGGAACTCGACGTGCTGACCGCGATCGCGCGCGGGCTCAGCAACGCGGCGATCGCCGGCGAGCTCTTCCTCTCCGAGACGACGGTGAAATCACACATCACGCGCATCTTCGCGAAGCTCGGGCTCGCCGACCGGGCGCAGGCGGTGATCGTCGCCTACGAGACCGGCCTCGTCCGGCCGGGAGGCGTCTGACCGGTCGCCGAGTCGTACAAAGCCGCGCATCGCTCGATGAGGTCGGCCCGGCTCGTCGAGCCGGTCTTGGCGAGGATCGACGTGATGGTGTTGCGGACCGTCTTCTCGGCAAGGAAAAGGCGGCGGCCGATCTCTGCGTTGCTGTGGCCGTCGGCGATCAGGGCGAGGATGTCGAGTTCTCGGCGGGTCAGTTGCTCGAGGCCCGGATCCGGACTCACCGGCGGGGTCAGCAAGGTTGCCAAGCGGCCGGCGAAGTGGGTGTCGAGCACCAGCTCGCCCCGGAGCAGGGTGGCGATCGCGCCGCCGATCGACTCGGCTGCGGCGTCCTTCAGGAGGTAGCCGCGGGCGCCGGCTCGCAGTGCGGCGAGGACCGTCGACTCCGAGCGATCCATCGTGAGGGCGAGCACCCTCGTGTCCGGCGCTGCGGCGAGGATTCTGCGGGTGGCCTCGATGCCTGAGGCGTCGGGCAGGTGCAGGTCCATGACCACGATGTCCGGGTGGTGGTCGTGGACGGCCTGTAGGGCAGCTTCGGCGGTGCCGACCGCGGCGACGACCGTTGCGTTCTCTTCTGCCAGCAGGGTGGCGAGGCCGTGGCGGAAGACCGGGTGGTCGTCGACCAGGACGACCGTCGGGTTTGGTGCTTTTGGCTCGGGTGTTGGTCATGGGGTCACCGCGGCGAGGTCGGGGTCGGTGGCCGCCCGCGCATCCGTCGGGGTGGCCGGCAGCTCGGCGCGGACTCGGGTGCCGTCGGCGGTGGTGACCGTGAGGCGGCCGCCGAGTTCCTCGACGCGGGCGTGCATCGATGCGATGCCGACGCCTCCCGGGCGAGTGCAGTGCTGCCGCTCGGCCGTTGTCGTCGATCGTGAGCTCGAGCGACCTGCCGGTGAACGCCGCCGTCAGGGTCGCGGTCGTCGAGCCCGAGTGGCGGAGGACGTTCGTCAGGGCCTCCGCGGCGACGCGGTAGGCGGCGATCTCCACGGCCGCCGGCAGGCGTGGCAGGTCGTCGATCTCGACGACGATCGAGACCGCATCCCCGCCGATCGTCGATGCGAGTTCGCGGAGGGCCGCCGCCAGGCCGCGCTCGTCGAGGGCGCGTGGGCCGAGGGCGTCGACGACCGAGCGGAGATCCTGCGAGGCGTGTTCGGCGACCTCGCGGACCGTGCGGACCGACTTGAGCGCCGCGTCCGCATCCCCGCGCTGCAGGCGCTTGATCGCGGTCTGCGCCTGCACCTGCACCGCCGCGAGCGACGGGCCGACGTCGTCGTGCAGCTCGGCCCGCACGCGGCGGCGCTCCTCCTCGCGGGCGATCGCGATGCGCTCCCGCGCCTGCCTGAGGTCGTCGTGCAGGGCGAGCGAGGCGACCGTGGCCGCGATGGGCGGCGCCAGGCTGAGGATGAGGCGCTCGTCCGCCTTCGAGTAGCGCTCACCGGGGGAGCGGGCGAGCACCTCGAGGGCGCCGACCTCGTCGTCGCCGATGCGCAGCGGAACGCGGATCGCGGCTGGGCCGTCCGGGTGTGCCCGCGAGGACGCGGTCATCGGCGAGGATGCGCGTGCCAGGGCAGCGCAGGCGACGGGCGAGGTCGTCGGCGGCGTGGGTCAGCGCGCCCAGCGGGTCGGCGCCGCCGGCGAGCAACTGGGTGGTGGCGGCGAGGGCCTCGAAGGGATCTGCGCGGGCGCCGTAGAGCCATTTCGCGACGGCGCGCTGGAGGCCGCTTCGCAGGGGCGCGAAGGCGACGGCGACCGCGGCGGTCGCGAGAATGCCGGCGGGGAACTGGCCGAGGCGGAACAGGCCGCTGGTGAGCTGCACGACCAGTGCGTAGACGACGACGAGCGCGACCGTGAGCGTCACCCAGACGGCGGTGCGGCCGATCGCGACCTCGAGGTCGTAGAGGCGCAGCCGCAGCACGGCGATCAGGCAGGCGATCGGGACGGCGAGGACCGCGGTGTCCTGGGCGATGACGCCCGGGCGGCCGAGGAAGCCGGCGGCGGACGCGGCGACGGCGACGAGGATGCCGGCGGCGACGAGGGGGAGCAGCTGGCGTCGGCGGGTGCTGTCGGCCCGGATGACCCGCACGACGAGCAGCACGATGGCGGCGGCGGCGACGGCGCTCGCCACGAGCATCCCGGCCGAGGTCGATCACGCCGCCGCCGGGAATCGCGAACGGGTTCGCGCGCTCGGTGCCCGGGCCGGTCGCGATGGTCGGCTCGGTCGCGGCGCCGAGGGACCAGACGGCGATCGCGGCGATGCCGACGCGGAGCAGGATGCGTGCGAGGCGGGTGCGGGCGCCGTCGGGGAAGACGAGCGGCAGGATGCCGAGCAGCAGGCCGAAGCCCGGCTGCCAGAGCCACTCGGACGCCCAGAGGACCACGAGGTTGCTCGGGTCGAGGGTCTGCAGGCCGGCGACGAGGGTGGCGAGCGCATCCGCGATGCCGATCGCCGCGAACACGCGGCCGACCGGTTGGGCCGGGATGCGGGAGAGCAGCACGGCGCCTACCGCGGCCGCGCAGACGGCGGTGGCCGCATCCCCGAGCAGGTGACCGTCGACGAGCGCGGTCACCGACGGGTGGATGAGCGCGACGGCGACGCCCGCGAGTGCGGTGACCGTGGCGACTGCGCCGACGACCAGGGCGCTCGCCCGCCAGCGGGGGAGGGCGGCGATGCCGGTCATCGGCGCAGTCTGCGCGGGTTGCTTCTGCTTGGTCAAGCGTCCGCGCGCGCGGTCCTGGCGGCGAGCACCGCGACGGCGATCGCGCCGACGATGAAGACGATGCCGGTGAGGGCCGTGATGCCTTCCGGGAACACTGCGGCGAGCACGGCGCCGGCGAGGAACACGATCGACGCCCAGACCGGGATGACGCGGTGGGCGCGCACGAGTCCGACGCCGAGGATGAGCGCGCCGACGACCGCGATCGGGATCGCGAGCCAGGAGAGCGGGAGCGCGGCGGTGGAGTTGTCGAGCAGGCCGAAGAGCTTGGCTTCGGGCGCGATCGGCATGCCGGTGTGCGCGCCGCCCCAGGCGAGGTAGCCGTCGACGGCCTCGCCGAGCGCGTCGCTGAGGAAGCCGACGATCACGACGGCGCCGCCGATGAGGCGCAGCACCGAGCCTTCGCGGGTCGGCGTGCGCCAGAGGGTGAGGACGAAGGGGATGAAGCAGAGGGATGCCGGCGATGTTGAGCAGGTGCACGGTCAGCACCTGGTCGGCGACTCGGGGCATCTGGGTGAGGACCTGGGTCTCGGTGCCGTGCAGGTCGGGCTGGAGGACTGAGCCGGCGACGAGCAGGATCGGAGCCGCGATGCCGAGGATGAGGGCGGCGGTCTGGCGGGCGCGCGTCGTCGGGTCTGCGCTTCGGGTCGTCTGCTCGGTCGGTTCGAGGACGGTCGGGGCGGTCGCGGTCATAAGCAGCTCCTTCGGTGAGGCGGATGCCGCTCAGCCTTTTTGTCCCGATGTCCCGACGGGTAGGGACATGAGGTCCCGAGTTTCCGATTGACGGGTGCAGAGCCGCCGATCCCCGGACCCCCGTGTATCCCGCATCCACCCCTGGGCGGCGCGGCCGGCTGTCGCCAGGTGATCGACGTCCCCCGATGCCTCCAGGGCGACATAGCTATTAGCATGGTGCTATGTTACGAGCATCGCCGAAGTGGAGGACATTTCGAGGCGCTGGCGCATCCGACGCGGCGGCAGATCCTGCAGGACCTCAAGCAGGGGGAATTGGCCGCCGGGCAGATCGCGTCGCGCTTCGCCGCATCCGGGCCGACGATCTCGCGCCATCTCGCGGTGCTGCGGAACGCCGGGCTCGTCACCGAACGTCGCGACGCGAACCGCATCCTGTACTCACTGGTGGCGGAGCGGCTGGCGCTGTCGGTCGGCGACTTCCTTTCGACCGTGTGCCCCGAGCAGATCGTGCTGCGCGAGGTCCGCAAGCACTCGACGACCCGCAGCGCGAAGGCGGCGACGGCATGAGCGGCTTTCGCACGCTGCGCGCGCAGATGCGGCGACGCATCCTGGTGAGCTCCGGGTCGATCCGGCGGTTGCGCGATCGCTGCTGCCGGCGCAGTTCCGGCCGCAGCTCGTGGACGGCAGCGCCGTGGCCGGCATCTGCATGATCGGTCTGCAGGCCGTGCGTCCCGGGTGGCTGCGGCCCCGCATCGGGTTCCGCACCGAGAAGTCGCGCACCGCATCGCAGTCGAATGGAACGAGGCCGGCGTCACGCGGTCGGGCGTCTACATCGTCGAGCGGCACAGCTCCTCGCTGCTGCCGGTTCTCGCCGGCGGCCGTGTGTTCCCAGGTGTGCAGCGCCTGGCACGGTTCGAGCTGGATGAGACGGCCTCACGGTTGAAGGTGCGGATGCGCGCGCAGGGCACCCGGGTCGCGGTCGACGTGCACGTGGGGGGCGAGTGGGCGAGCTCCCTGTTCCCGTCGGTCGACGCCGCTTCGGCGTTCTTCGAGGGCGGCGCGGTTGGCTGGTCGCCGACGCGCGACGGGTCGGGCGTCGAGCCGCTGGCGCTGACGTCGACCGCGTGGGCGGTCGAGCCGGCGCAGGCCGTAAGTGTCGAGTCGTCCTATTTCGACGCGCTGCCGCACGGTGCCGCCGTGCTCGACAGCGTGCTCGTGATGCGCGATCTGCGGTTCTTCTGGGAGACACCGCGCATCGTGCCCGATGTCGCGGATCGCGAAACCGGCGCTCGCCCGCACTGACACCTGTGGAAGATACCGTCCACGACACGCCCTGGGGAGGAGAGGGCGGGTCTGGTCAGGGGCATCTTTCGTTGCACTGATGCGTTGTCGGTGGCTCGTGTCATGGTGTGCGCATGGAAGCGATCGCGGCGGTCGAGGTGATGGCCTGGGAGGCCATGGGACTCGACGTGCCGTCGCGCGACGACGGCACCGAGACGTTGTTCGCGTTCGCTGAGGTGTGGGAGCACTTGGGTCGCGTCGTGGACGCGAAGCGCGCCGCCGTCGCCGCGGAGGTCGCACGTCGCTCGTCGCCCGATTTCGGGCCCGAGAATCTGTCGGTTCGTCGTGGGCTGCGCGGTGGGGCCGAGGTGGTGGCCGAGGCCGTGCGCATCTCCGCGGCCGAGGCGCGGCGACGCATCGGCGTCGGGCTGGTCGGCGCCGAGCGCGAGGCGGCGGACGGCTCGCCGCGGCCACCGCGCTACCCGATCGCGGCCGCCCGGCTCGCGCGGGGCGAGATCGCGGGGGAGTCGGCGGTCATCATCGCGACCGTGCTCGATCGGGTGCGCATCGGCTCGACGCCCGACCAGCTCGCCATCGCCGAGGCGTCGATCGCCGAGATCGCGACCGACTCGCGGCCCGAGCGCGTGCGCGAGGAGGCGGAGCGGTGGGCTGCGGACCTGCGGCCCGATCTCATCGAAGCCGCCGATGCAGCGCGATACGCATCCCGCTCGGTCCGCATCGGCGCGACCCGTCTCGACGGCATGACCAGCATGCGGGTGCTCATGCCGCCCGAGGAGAGCGCGCTGCTGCGCAGCGTGCTCGAGACGCACCGCGGCCGCGCGATCATCGTGCCGGCGACCGACCCGAGCGACGGTCCCGACGATCGTGTGCCCGGTCGGTTGCCGGCCTGGCGCGAGGGCGACGGCGAGCGCCGGTCCATGGAGCAGTTCGACTTCGACAGCCTGCTCGGCATCATCACCGCGGGCGTCCGTGCGGAGACCTCCGCATCGACGCTCGCTTCGCCGTACGAGGTGCTCGTGCACGTCGACGCGACGCAGCAGGCATCGGGTGAGGGCGCGGCGTGGCTCGACGGCGTGCACGTGCCGATCTCGATGCCGTCGCTCGATCGCATCGCCTGCTCGGCGCCGCTGCGGGTCATGACGATCGCCGACGAGGGCGAGAAGCTGGCGCTGGGGCGCTCGCAACGGCTGTTCACGCCGGTGCAGAAGAAGGCGATGGAGGCCAGGGACGGCGGATGCGGCGTGCCGGGCTGTTTCGTGCCCGGCTCGTGGTGCGACGCGCACCACATCCGCTGGTGGGTGCGCGACAACGGCCCCACGGACATCTCGAACGGAATCCTGCTCTGTCCGTTCCACCACCATCTGATCCATACGACGGACAGGTGGGCGATCAGGGTCGTCAAGGGCGTCGCGTATCTCGTGCCGGGCGACTGGCAGGGCACGCCGCTGCCCGAGCACCGGATGCAGCGCCGCGGGCGCCGAGGGTCGGCCGCGTCGCGGACGCGTCCGGCCCAGCGAAGCCGCGCGCCCGGGTGAGGGGCAGCATGGGTCACGACCCCGACGCGGCGCCGGGGTAGCGAAGCGGCGCGCTGTGCTGGGGTCGCGTGGGCAGCTCGGCGTTCGCCGGGAATCAAGTGGCCGAGTGGAACCGGAACGTGTCGATCAGCGCGCTGTAGGTGTCGGCCGTGTTCGCATCGTGGATGTCGACCGCCTCGATCGCGAGCACACCGTAGGTGTCCGCGAGCAGGTAGAGGCGCGTCAGCTGGTGGGCGATCACGTTGTGGTCGAGCTCGGTCGGTTCGCGGCCGGTCATGAGCGGAACGAGTGGGGCGCCGTTCGAGTAGGAGCACTGCTTGGTCCAGGTCGGGGCCATGCGCAGGTCGACGACATAGCCCGGCAGGCCGCCGACCGTGACCGCCTTCTTGCCCGTCACTCGGAAGCCGGCGTTCTTCTGCAGCCACTGCACGAAGGCGGCAGGGGTGTGAGCGACGTTCTCGGGGATGTCCGAGTCGCAGTCCTCCGCCGGCCACACGTTCGGGAAGACCCCGATGAAGTCGCTCGAGTTGCCGTCGATGCCGGCCAGGTCGTTGTTCGGCGGCAGCAGCAAGAAATTGCCGCCGTTGTCCTCGACGTTCCGCCAGCCCGTCGGGACCGTGTAGGTCAGCGTGGGCACGAGCGCCTGGGTCGTGTAGGTGCCCGGCTTCAGCGGCCCGAGGCACAGACCGCCGTCGGCGTCGGGGCACTTCGGCAGGGCCGACGCCGTCGGCGACGCGGACTTCGTCGCCTCCGGTGAGGCGGTGGAGCTGCACGAGGTCGCCCCGACCGCCACGACGGCCAGGCCGACCAACGCGAGCACAAGTCGGGCGACCCGCTCGGTCGCCGTCACCGCCATGTCGCGGTTGTACACCCGGCCGACGACCGCGACAAGGGAAACCCGTCCTGGGGCTCCAGATGAGAAGCCACCGGGGCGAGCTCGGGCTTCGACGACGCACCGTCCTGAACGGCCCGGCACATGCCCTACACCGTCGCGCCGGACACGTATCCCCGCACAGTCGAGCGAATCGCGTCGGCGTCCGCGTAGATGTCCTCGAGCGAGTCGAGTGCGTGCCTGGTCTCGGTCTTGTTCACGCAGGGTGATGTCAGGCTTCGGCAGTCGAGCCTCGGGAATCTGCCTCTTGTCGTGGCGCACCGGAAGGCCTTGGATGAGGCATCCGCCCGGCCGAGCGGATCGCGGCGAGCGACGGAGGCGTCGGATGCGAGCACGTCGAGGACCGGCACGGATACGGCCGGCGCGCGTCGCCGCGGTCGCGGCCGCGATCGCCGTCGCACTGCTCATGACGGGGTGTGGCGCCGGCCCCGCGCCCGCGACGACGTCTGCGGGGAGAACGCCCGAGTCGGCCGCGTCGTCGACACCTGCGCGTGCCTACTCGAGCACGTCCTTCCTGCGGCCGTTCGACGTCGTGCTGCCCGCATGGGCGGCCGTCGCGCCCTCCACGCAGGACCCGAGGTTCGTCACGTGGGAGGCGGCGGACGGCGTGCGGAAGCTGCGGGTGATGGACCCCGTCGCCCTGTATCCGCCCGGATCGACCACATCGACGGCCATTCCCGCCGACTACGACGCCTACCTCACGAGTCTCGAGAAGCACGGCGTCCATCTGACCGCGCCCAGCACACCCACTGTCGACTCGGTCGCGGCCCACGTGTACACGGTCGATGCGGACGCGGGGCTCGACGGCGCGCTGGGCTGTCCGGCGACGACGACCGCCGCCGGCGACTGCTTCGGCCCGCAGCCCGAGCTCACCCTCCGTCTCGCCGTGATGCGGGTGCGCGGCGACGTGCTGCTCGTCTGGATGCGCGACGACGCAGGATCGAACACGCACGCGTCCGACCTCGCGGACTTCGACGCGATGCTCGCGAGCATGCGGTTCAGCACGAGGGCGCCGAGCGCCTGACCGCGGGCCGTCTTCCGTCGGTCACGGGGTGGGCTCGACCGGATGCGCGGCCGCGTACGCGCGCATCCGCCTGATGCGGGCGAGCCGGAGCGGCAGGGTGGCGGCCGTGTTGACAAGCAGGAGCGCACCCACCACGGCGAAGGGCCACGCGCTCGCGTCCGCTTGGAGCGCGGTGCCCGCGACGAGCGCCAGTACGCCGAGCGTCGTGCCGACGCGACCGATCAGCTGCAGCATCAGCCACTGCGGCGCGACGACGGCGTAGCGGGCGGCTCGGGCCGCCTCGTCGCCGGTCAGCTCGTCCGGGCCGCCGATCACCGCGCGCACGATGCGCCCGGACGAGACGATGTCGCTGCCCAGCAGGTTGCGCATCCGCGTGGCGACCGGCAACGCGCCGGCGACGCCGCCGAGGCCGCCGCCGGCGCCGGTGAACGCGAGCACGAGCAGGACCGGTCCGAGCACTTGAGCCGAACGGCCGGCGGCGACGAGGAGCAGCACCAGCACTCCGAGGCCCAGGGCGAAGCCGATGAGCGCGCCGACCGCGATGCGGCGCCGGCCGCGGTGGATCGCCTCCAGCACCACCGTCTCCGCGCCCGTCAGCGCCGGCCAGGGCAGCTCGCTTCGCGTCGGCGGACCGTGCGGCCGAGCCCGATCCCGATCGGATACTCGGCGATCACGAGGACCACGATCGCCGCCAGGCCGACCGCGGTCGCCGGGGCCTGTGTCGAGACGGCGATCAGGCCGGCGATCCCGGCGAGCTGGGCGAGCAGCAGCACCCAGACGAGGATGCGCAGGCGACGGCCGACTCGGTCGTCCCATGCCCACACGCTCACGAACGCCCCGACGATCGCCGGCGGCACCACCACGGCCGGCAGCGCCACCGCGCCGCCCAGGATGACGCCGACCGGCGCGACGCGCTCGTCCAGGGTGCCGAGCGCGAGCACGAACGCGCCGGCGACGATCAGCGCGCCCGACATGAGCGGGATCGCGAGGCGCAGGACGGTCGTCATCGAGCGGACCTTTCGTGCTCAGCCCCAGAACTCAGCAGGGCTCCTGCTCGCTCCCGGCCCTGCGCGAAGCCCGCCCTGGCGGCCGGGACCCGCGTCGCGAGGTCCATCATGCTGGTGCCGAATGCGGCGAGCGAGGCGTCGTCGGGGAAGACCGTCTCGACCTCGCTGCCGCCTGCGCGCAGCTCCTCGACCTGCGCCGCGAGCTGCATGCCCCACTCCAGCGGGTGCCGCGTCCGGCCGCTGAACGGGGACAGGATCAGCACCTTCGCGGAGCCGGCCGCGAGGTCGGCGTTCTCGTTGCGCCGATAGCCGCCGTCGAAGTACCGCCGGTCGCCGATGGCGTACGCGATGCCGCTCGAGGTGCTCGCCGCGACCGCATCCGCCAGATCGACGCCGCTGTCGCGGTCGAACACGACCGGCTCGCCGGTGTGGGCGTCGACCGCCGTGATGCGGAGCGCCTGCTTCGGCCACTCCGCACTGGGCAGTCGGGTGGCCGCGATCGCGCGCCATCGCGCGGACCACGAACCGTCCGACTCCGCCTCCAGCTGCAGCGACGCGGCGCCGATCCCGCGGCGCATGTCGGCCGCATCCGTCGAGGCGGCGATGATCCGGTCGGTCCGCTCGAGGTGGTCGACGGGCGGTGCGCCGGGTGCGCGGCCGCCTGCTGCGCCGGGACGCGTCTGCGGCTGGGGTGGGGATGCCGGCGTGAGGATGTCGGCCAGCAGGTCGGCAGGGTTCCGGGCGGTGATCTGCGCGGCTGCGGTCGCGCCCGCCGAGGTGCCGATGATGACGTCGGCGCGGCGCGCATCCAGACCGGCGTCGAGCAGACCGGCGATGACGCCGATCTCCCAGGCGTTGCCGGCGGACCCGCCGCCGTGGAGGACGAGCGCGCGGTCGTACGTGGGTGAGGTTGCGTGCATGGGAGTCGCCTTTCGCGATGTGCCTGTTCGGCGCTCCCTGCGGCGACTAGAGCGGTCGCGCGATCGTGGACTGCGGGGGAGCGCCCACTGCGGATGATGCGTACATGGGTCTCACCTCCTGCCGTCGGAACACGATCATCGGAAGGGTGCCACGCGCGTCGGCCCGGGCGCAAGCGGCAGCGTCAGCCGATCCGGCGCAGCGCGTCCTTCGCCGCGTGCCAGCCTGCCATGCCGTGCACGCCGCCTCCCGGCAGCACCGAGGCGCTCGCGAGCCAGACCCCGGCGCAGCGGCGTGCGCCACGGCGTGAGGGATGCGCGCGGCCGGGCGACGAGCTGCCGGAGGTCGTTCATGCCGCCGCCGACGTCACCGCCGACCAGGTTCGCGTCCCACGCCTGCAGTGCGGCGGGCGTGAACACGTGCCGTCCCAGGATGCGGTCACGGAATCCCGGCGCGAACGTCTCGATGCGGCCCTCGACGAGTTCGGTCGCGTCGCCCTGCCAGCCGTTCGGCACGTGGATGTAGGCCCAGACCGTGTGCTTGCCGGCGGGCGCCCGAGTCGCATCCGCGACGCTCGGCTGCACGAGCAGGACGAACGGTTCGGTGCCGATCCGTCCCCGATGCACGTGGGCCTCGTTCGCGATGACCGTCGCGCCGGTGCCGCCGATGTGCACGGTGCCCGCCCGCGCGAGCTCGGGGTCGGCCCACGGGATCGGCCCGTCGAGCGCCCAGTCGAACTTCTGGACACCCGGCGCGAACCGCCAGCGCTCCAGCCGGCGGCGATAGGCGCCGGGCAGCGCATCGGCCGCGATCTGCGCGAACTGGCGCGCGTCGACATCCAGGATCGTCGCCCGCGCCTCGGGCAGCTCGGCAAGGCCCCGGATGCGCGTGCCGGTGACGAGCTCACCGCCCGCGGCCGTGAACCGCGCGACGAGTGCATCCGCGATCCGCTCCGAGCCGCCGACCGCGACCGGCCAGCCCACACCGTGCGCGAGGCCGCCGAGCACGAGGCCGAACGCGGCACTGCCGAACGCGGTGAGCGGGAGCACCGCGTGCGCGGCGAGACCCGCGAACAGCGCCCGCGCCGGCTCCTCGCGGAACACGTGCCGGATCGGCCAGGACGCCGGCGGCCCGCCGTGCAGACCGAGGTCCGCGAGCGTGAACGGCGCTCGCGGCGGCAGGTGGGTGAGGTCGAGCGCGGACGCCGCGAGCCCCTTCCAGTGCGAACCGAGGCCGCCCACGACGCTCGCCCAGCGCGCCCCGTCGGCGCCGAGCCCGGCCGCGGTGGCTCGGGCGTCGCGGTGCAGCAGCACGGACCGGCCCGGCGTGATCGCGTGCCCCAGCGGCACGGCCGGATGCGCGAACGCGACCCCTTGCAGCCGCAGTGCGCGGAACGCGGGGGAGGCGAGGGCGAGCGCGTGCACGGTCGCGCCGACGTCGTGGCGGAATCCGGGCAGCGTCAGCTCCTCGGTGCGGAGACCCCCGCCGGGCCGGTCGGCGGCCTCGAGCAGGGTGACCCGTAGGCCCGCCTCCGCCAGCACGACCGCCGCGACGAGGCCGTTCGGGCCCGCGCCGACGACGATCGCATCGACTTCCGGCATCAACGACCGCCCGGGGCCCGCAGCCAGATGCCGACGGCGGTCGGTTGCAGTGTGCGCTCCACGGCGTCCACGATCCCGGCCGCTGCGAGGTTCGGGTCGGCGCCGGTGCGCAGCCGCTCGCCGAACGCCTCCACGACCCGTTCCGCGTCGTAGCGCGTCCGGTCGAACCGCCGATCGACGCCGGCGCGCACGAGGCGGAAGAGCGGCAGGAACGCTCCCGCGGCTGCGAGCGTCGCGACGGCGACGCCGACGGACGGCAGCGTCGGCAGCAGCGCGCTCGCCGTGAGCACGATCGCCGTGTAGCCGCCGACGACCACCAGCGTGACGCACGCGTACGCGGCGGTGCGGGAGATGATGCGGTCGATCGAGTACAGACCGTGCCGGCTGACCGCGAAGTAGATGGAGATCGGGATCAGCATGTAGCCGAGCCCGATGACCGCCTGGTCGATCTGTCCGACCGCCGCGACGAAGCCCGTCGAGCTCGAGAGCCAGAGTCCGCCGCCGACCAGCGTGCTCACGAGCCAGGTGATGAGCAGCAGGCCGATCGCGACCGTGACCGCCCAGAAGATCCACCGCAGCTGGGCCCGCTCGGTCGATCCGGCGCGGTGGTAGCGGACGAAGAGCGAGCTGAGGGCGACGAGCGCCGGCGCGGCGAAGCCGAGCAGCAGGCAGGCCGCGCCGACCGGTCCGGCCGCCGCACCGAAGGCGATGTGCGCCGGGTTCGGCACGCCCTTCACGTACTCCGTCGGTCCGCTCGAGACGATGAAGGATGCGACGGGCAGCGCGATGATCGAGTACCAGCTGAACCACCGCCACCGCGGCGACGGGAGGCGTCCCGTGGGGAAGCGCAGTGGCAGCTGGATGAACATCAGCCCGATCGGCAGGATCCAGTCGCCCGAGAGTCCGGCGCTGCCGTCGCCGCCGCCCACCCAGAACGCCCATTCGGCCGCACCGCGGGCGAACGGCAGCAGCGCGAACCCGACCGCAACTGCCACGTTGAAGAGGCCGAGCAGCAGCGGGATGCCGAGCACGATCCAGCCGAGCACCACTCGCGGCCTTCGCCACGCGAGCAGCCAGCCCACGACGAGCGTCACGTACTCGAACAGGATGAACGGCAGCTCCTCGAAGAGCTGCGCCCAGAAGTCGCCCGTCAGCCCGACGAACTGCAGGGTGAGCACGGCGGCGCCCACGGCACCCGCGAGATGTGCCGGCCAGGCGGGAGCCGGACGGCTCATCGCCGCCGGGTGAAGGGTGGTCATCGTTCGTCTCCCGGGATCCAGAGGCCGATCCGCTGCGGCTGCAGCGTGCGTTCGATGGCGACGGTGAGGTCGCGCGCCGTCGAGTGCGGATCCGCGCCGTCCCTGATCCGCTGCCCGAACAGGTCGACCACCCGTTCGGCGTTGTACTGCGCCCGGTTGAAGACGCGGTCGACGCCCCCGCGCACTCGCCGCAGGACCGGCAGGAACACCCCGGCCGCCACGAGCGTGGCGAGCGCGACGCCGACGGACGGCAGCGACGGCAGGAGCGAGGTCGCCGTGATGACCACGACGGCGTAGGTCCCGACCGTGATGAGCGTGACGATCAGCCACGCGGCCGTCCGGGAGATGATGCGGTCGATCTCGTAGAGCCGGTACCGGAGCACGGCGATGCCGATGGCGATCGGGATCAGGCCGTACGCGGCGAGCACGAATCCGTCCACGAAGTTGAGGCTCTGCGGCAGGAACCAACTCGTCGCGAGCAGGATGACGGCGATGGCGACGCCCCAGATCGCCCAGCGCAACTGTGCGCGCAATACCTGGTCACCTCGGCGGTACCGAACGACCAGGGACAGGACGGTGCCGCCGAAGCACGCGATCCCGATGACGACCAGGACGAGGAAGATCGGGCCCTGCTGGGCCTTGAGGAACGGGACCAAGGTCGGGTTCGTCCCGCCGTCCGGCCCGCGCATCGTCGTCGCGAACGCGCACGAACCGGCGAGCACCCACAGGACGTTGACCCACCAGAACCATCGCCATCCGCGCGACGGCAGCGCGCCATTGGGGAAGCGCAGCGGCACGCCGACGAGCAGCAGCCAGACGGGCGGCACCCACGACCAGGAGCTGTCGCCGTCGCCCGCGAACCACCGCAGCCACTCGCTGGCGACGGGAGCGGAGTCCTGTACCGCATTCGCGGCGACACTCGCCATCGGGCCCAACGCGAAGAACGCGACGGCCAGCACGAGCATCCACCCGACCGGGTTGCGCGGCTGCCGCCACGCGATCAGCCAGCCGACCGCCAGCGTGCTCAGCGTCAGGAAGAGGCCGGCGATCGCGGACGCGAGGTCGGACTGCCCGTACCGCACGGCGAACGGCACGCCGGCGATGAGCGCGACGAACAGCGCCGCGCAGACGACCTGGGTCAGGACGACCCGCATGCGGTGCCGAGGGCTCTGGATCCGGACGGCGCTCGTCACGGCGCGACCGCCTGCTTCGACCGCCGGCGGGTGCGGACCGTGTGCCAGACGGTCGCGATCGCGCCGTTGTGGCCGACGTTCTTCCAGTTCTTCAGGATGAATCGGCCGTCGACCACGCGGGTGACCTCGTGCGGCTGCGCGCCGGCCGCCCCGTGACGCGCGGCGAGGTTCCGCAGCGTGGCCTGCCAGAAGCGGCCCTCCATGCGCTTGCCGAGGGGCCAGACGAGCACCCACAGGGGGTCGGCCGGTCGCACCAGCATGCGGATCTCGGCGACCGTGCCCGCCGCCGCATCCGTGACCGCGGAGAACGTGATCATGCCGGCGAACATGTGCCCTTCCGGGCAGTAGTAGGAGAACGACGTCTCGTCGGCGTAGATGACGAGGACTCCCGTGGTCACGCCGCTCGCGGTGAGCGGGGCGACGGCGCCCGCCTCGATCGGGCCCGAGCCGTAGAAGGTCGCCGTCTTCGGCCAGAGCTCCCCGAAGTGCGTCCGCCAGTCGGCGATGAGCGTCTCCGGCGTCACGTCGGGGCCGAGCGCGATGGTGAACGTGCGGTCGTAGAGCCGGCCGAACCCCTGCTGCGGACCTGCGAGTCGTTTGCCCTCGAGGTTGAATGCGACATGCCGGTTGGCGTCGTCGACGTGCAGCCGGTCGACCTTCGCGGCCCAGTTGTGCTCGTCGTGCATCGAGTCGCTCATCGTGCCGCTCCCGCCAGCGCCGAGAGGGCGCTCTCGACGGTGTCGTGCAGCGCGATCGCCTCGTCGAGTCGGGTGAGCTCGAAGATCTGCCGGTAATGCTCGGACAGGCCGACCGCGGCGAAGCGCTGCTGTTTGCGGCCGCCGCGCACGAGCATCGTGACGAGCAGGCCGATCCCGCCCGAGTTCATGTAGTCCATCGCGGCGAAGTCGAGGACGATCCGCCGTGCCCCTGACTTCGTCGCACGCTCGTGCGCGCGCACCAGGTCGGGCTCGCAGGCGGCGGTGACGTCGCCGGCGATGCCGATCGCGACCGCATCCGCGGCGACGATCGTGACGGCCATCGTTGCCGTTCGCTCGTTCATCGGTACTCCCTGGTCGTCGGCCGAGCGTGCTCAGTCGACGGTTGCCGGTTGTGCGACCTCGATGAAGTCGCTGAGCCGGGTGATCTCGAAGATGTGGATGTAGTGGGGCGTGAGCCCGGTTGCACGCATCGGCAGGCGGGCCGCGCGGGCGCGGGCGAGCACCCCGACGATGTGGGCGATGCCCGTCGAGTTGATGTAGTCGACGTCGGTGAAGTCGAGTTCGAGGGTCGTGGGCGTCTCGGTGAGCGCCGCCGTGTATGCCTGCTCAAGGACCGTGCCCGCGTCGCGGTCGATGCGGCCGGTCAGCCGGATGAGCGTGGTGGCGCCGTGCGGTTCGATCTGGAATGCGAGGGTCATCGGTCTTCTCCTGTGCCGGACGGGCGTGGTGAGCGGTCACGGTGCATGGTGAGTCGGACGACGTGCTGACCGTCCTGCTCGAGCTCGGCGACCTCGTCGGTGAGCTCCTGCACGAGGAAGAGGCCCCAGCCGCGGGGTGTCTGCGCGCCGCTCAGCTTCAGGTCGAGGTCGGGGGTGACGGCCGGCCGCGACCGTCCGCGGCCGTGGTCGGCGATGTCGACCGTGACGGCATCGGACGTGGTGCGCACAGTCACTCGCACGTCGAGCTCGTCGATCGCGTGGTTGCCGTGCTCGATCGCGTTCATCGCGGTCTCGCTGACGGCGGTCTTCAACGCGTCGAGGCGCAGTGCCGGCAGGGCGGGGCCGACGATCGCGCCGACGCGGTCCATGATGTCCCGCTCGTTCCCGATCTCGCTCGGCACCTCGAAGCTGACCTCGGCGGGCGCGCTGCCGGCGTCGCGGTAGAGCGAGACGATCGTGATGTCGTCCTCCTGCTCGACCCCGGCCGAGAACGCGTCGAGCAGGCGCACCGCCCGGTCGATCAGGTCGTCGGGGCCGGTCGCCGCGGCGACGACCGCGGCCGTACGGGGGAAGCCGAACATCTCGCCCGCGGCGTCGTGCTGCTCGGTGATGCCGTCGCTGTAGAGCATCACGACGTCGCCCGGCTCGATGATCGCGTCGACCTCGTCGTACGGGCTGCCCGGCAGCAGGCCGAGCGGCATGCCGCGCGCCTCGAACCGCAGCACCGCATCGCCGCGCCGGATGTACGGCAGGTTGTGGCCGGCGTTCGCGAATCGGGCGATGCCCGATTCGAGGTCGATCTCGAGCGCCAGGCACGTGACGAACATCGCGTCGGGGATCTGCGGGATGAGCAGGTCGTTGACCCGGCGCAGCACCTCGCCGGGGCCGCCGGCGGTCTCGGCGGCCGAGCGCAGCAGCGCGTGCGTGCTCGCCATCACGAGCGCCGCCGGCACGCCCTTGTCGGTGACGTCGCCGGCCACGACCATCACGTGCCCGTTCGGCAGCGGGATGACGTCGTAGAAGTCGCCGCCGACCGTGCGGGCCGGCTGGTAGTAGGCCGCGAGGCGCCAGCCGCCGAACTCGGGCAGCGACTTCGGCAGGAACTGCTGCTGGATCAGCTGGGCGATTCGCAGCTCCTGGTCGATGCGCTCGCGTTCGCGCGCCTCCGCCTCCTGCTCCCGCATCAGCTGGCCGACGCGCAGTGCCGGTGCGGCGTAACGGGCCAGGTTGTCGAGCAGCCGCTTGTCGGCGCGCGTGTAGCTGCGCTCCGAGCGGCGGCCGCCGAGAGCGACGACGCCGACGAGCTCGCCGTTCGTCACGAGCGGCACGACCATCTGCACGCCCTGCTCGACCATGCGCTTGACGGCGGGGGAGACGGCGGGCAGTGCCGCGATGTCGAGTGGTCCGGCGGAGTCGCGGAGCAGGTCGAGCAGTGGGTCGCCGTCGTCGATCCTGACCTCGACGGCGGCTGCGGCGAGTTGCTCGTCGCCGCTCCGCGCGGTCTTCTTGGCCGCTCTCCGGTCGGCCTTCGCCGTGCGCGCGGCGAGACGGCGGTCGCCGCGCGGCGGTCGTCCGGCGGGGGTCGCCGCGGTCTCGAGTGCGCGCTCCGGCTCGGCCTGCTCGGGCCCGCCGGCCGGCCGGTCCGCGTCGATGGTGTCGGTCATGTGGCGATCATGCGGCCTCGACCGTTCCGGCACCGTTACGGAACCGCCCGGGCCGTCCGTATCCGTGACGCTCGCGGTCATCGGAGGGCCGCCGCGATCCCGAGTACCGACCCGAGGAGGAAGAGCACCGCCGTTGCGGCCGGAGCCAGACGGCGACCCGCGCGGAATGCCGCAACGGCGAGGCCGAGACCGATCCAGCCGGGGATCCACGCGACCGACGACAGTCGATGGCCGTCCACGAGCACCGCGCCGACGGCGATCAGCTCGAGCGCGAGGCCCGATGCGGCGAGCCGTTCGCCGGTCGTGCTGCGCGTTCGCACTGCGCGTTTCGTCTGCTGCTCGGTCGTCATGGCACGACTCTGCGGGCCGACCCGTTCCGGCATCGTTACGGAGATGCCTCGGCCAGGTGCATCCGTACCGCTCGAATCGTTACGGTTGCGACATGAGCGGCCTCGAGCTGCGGCTGTTCGGGCCGCCTCACGTGCTCCGCGACGACCGCGCCCTGCACTTCGACACCCGCAAGGCGACGGCGATGCTCGCGGTGCTCGCCGTCGAGGGTGGCGAGCAGGCCCGCGAGCCGCTCGCCGCGATGCTCTGGCCCGAGCTGGACCGCCATCGATCGCGGGCCGCGTTACGACGCACGCTCTCGGTCGCCGCGGCGGTGGTGCCCGAGCTCGCCGCCGACGGCCAGACCGTCCGGCTCGACCTCGATCGGCTGGACTGCGACGTGGTGGCGTTCCGGTCGCTCGTCGCCTCGGAGCGGCCCGCGGATTGGCAGGCGGCCGCGCGGCTCGTGCGCGGCCCCTTCATGGCGGGGTTCTCGCTGCGGGACAGCACGGCGTTCGACGACTGGCAGTTCGGGCTGGCCGCGTCGTTGCGCGACGACGCGTCGCTGGTCTTCGCGTTGCTCGTCGACGACGCGGTGCGACGCGGGGACCTGCCGGGTGCGCTCGGCCTGGCCAAGCGCCGGATCGACGTCGACTCGCTCTCCGAACCCGCGTACGCGGACCTCATCCGCATCGCCGCGTGGTCGGGCGATCGGCCTGCCGCGCTGCAGGCCTACCGCGACCTCGTCGCCGTGCTCGAACGCGAGCTCGGGGTCGCGCCGCTGCCGGCGACGACCGCACTCGACCGCGCGATCCGCGACGGCACGCTTGCGCCGCCCCGCGGCGCCGTCACTCGTGCGGGCGTCGCTGCGGTCCCGGCCGGTGTACCGCAGTCGGCCGCGATGGGCGACGTGGTCCGGCAGGTCGTGGAGGCCGTGTTCGTGACGGGCCCGGCCGACCGGGATCTGATCCGTGCGGTCGCGGGCCGCAGCGAGGGCGAGACGGCGGCGGGCATCACGCAGGCGCTCGCCGCCGACCTCATCCGTCCCTCGCTCGACCACGAGCTGCTCGAGGCCGCCGACGCGGTGGTGCTCGATCTGCACCGCGCGCCGCCGCCGCTGCCACGCCTGCGGCTCCTGCACGCCAGGGCGGCCGAGGCGCTCGCGCGCAGCCCGCTCGCGACGTCGTCGAGCCGCCTCGCCGAGCACGTCGGACGGCACTTCGCGGCCGCGGGTCGTGACGAAGCCGCGGCCGGCTGGTTCGTCACCGCCGCCCGAGCCGCCGGCGAGGAGGCCGAGCACGAGCGCGCGCTGGCGGCCCTCCGGTCGGCGGTCGCGCTCGGCCGCAACACGCTGCGGGTCCAGATCGCGATCAGCCAGGAGCTGACCCACCTGGGCCGGGCCGTCGAGGCGCTCGTCGTGCTCGGCCGTGCCGCCGAGTCCGCGGCGGGCGACCCCGAGGCACTCGACGCCGCGCGCGACGCCCTCGCGATCGCGATCGCGCAGCAGGACAGGCACGGCGTGGTCGCGCTCCGGTCGCACCTCGCGGACCTGCTGCATTCGGCGGGCAGGGACGACGAAGCGCTCGCCGAACAGCGGCGCTGGGCGACCGCGTTCGCCGAGCTCTACGGGCGGGCGGCGCCCGCGCCGTGGGCCCTCACCTGATCGGCAGGCGGCTGATCGATCAGGCCGGCTCGGACTCCGCGATGATCGCTGCCGTGATCGGTGCGGGCGTGAACCCGCGCGCGACGAGCGTGATGCCGAGCGCGAGCTCCCAGAGCGCGATGGGCAGGCCGGCGACCGCCGCGATCGGTGAGGTCTGATCCCAGAGCCCGAAGACCGTCCCGAGCGTGGAGAGCAGCAGCAGGGGCGCTCCGATCAGGCCGAGCGTCGGCAGCCAGCGCGGGACGAGCCGCGACCGGTAGAGCAGCGTGCCGAGCAGCAGCGCGTTGAAGACCGGCATCAGGCCCTGGCCGAGGAACAACACCTGGTGCAGCGAGACCAGCACCTCCGCGGTGAGCAGGCCTTCGGCGCCGACGCCCCCCTGGCGCATCGCGACGAGGACGAGCAACGGCGCGGCGCCGACGAAGATGACCGCGGCCTCGAGCGTGCGCGCTGCGACGAGGCCGAGTGCCATCGCCTCGTTCTGACGCTTCACGACAGGGAACAGCGTGACCGCGGTGCCGATGCCGGCGAGCCCGACGATGCATTCGAGCACGACGCCGACGATCGCGGGGGTGTCGGGTCCCGACCCGGTCAGGTAGTGCGGATCGAGCACGCCCGCGTACAGGGCGACGAGTCGGGATGGAGACGAAGGTCAGCAGGTAGAGGATCCCCGCTGTGCGCGAGGTGGCGCGCAGCCGGGTGGCGGCGGTGCTGGACATGGGGATCCTGTTCGTCCGGGGTCGTCGAGGTGCTCAGTATGTTGGCCCGCGACGGTCGCCCGATAGGTCCGAGGGCAGGCGGATTCGGCGACGCTCCGACCGCGAATTACACCGTTGTCGGTGGCAGACGACAGAGTGCCCGCGTGACTGCTCGCCCCGCCGCCGACCGTGCATCCGGTCGGTCTGAGAGGACCTCGCATGCATGAGATCGTCTGCCCGCACTGCGCCAAGGCCTTCACCGTCGACGAGGCAGGCTACGCCGACATCGTGCGCCAGGTGCGCACCAGCGAGTACGAGCGCGAGGTGCACGAGCGGCTCGAGCTCGCCGAGCAGGACAAGCGGCGCGCGATCGAGCTGGCCGAGGCGAAGGCGGCCGGCGAGCTGCAACAGGCGGTCGCGGCGAAGCACGGCGAGGTGCGCGACCTGCAGTCGAAGCTCGAAGTCGCCGAAGCGGCCAGGGCGCTCGCCGTCGCCGAGGCGCTGAGCGCGACGGAGAAGGAGCGGGATGCGCTCGGGCACGAGCTCGAGCAGGTGAAGGCCGAACTCGCGGCTGCGGCCACGCTCGCCGCGGCGACCCTGTCGAGCGAGCTCGGATCGGTGACCGCGTCGAAGGAGCTCGAGATCCAGCGGCTGCGCGCCGAGGTCGCCGCAGCCGAGACGGCACGGCAGCTCGCCGTCACACAGGCGGTCGGGGTGGTCGAGAAGGAGCGCGACGAGCTGAAGAGCGGCCTGCAGCGGGTCTCGTTCGAGAAGCAGCTCGCCGAGCAGGCGATGCGCGACAAGTACGAGACGCAGCTGAAGGACCGTGACGACGCGATCGAGCGGCTGCGGGACATGAAGGCGAAGCTCTCCACGAAGATGGTCGGCGAGACGCTGGAGGTGCACTGCGAGACCGAGTTCAACCGGGTGCGCGCGGTCGGGTTCCCACGCGCGTACTTCGAGAAGGACAACGACGCCCGCACCGGCAGCAAGGGCGACTACATCTTCCGCGACCAGGACGACGCGGGGCTCGAGATCGTCTCGATCATGTTCGAGATGAAGAACGAGAACGACACCACCGCGACGAAGCAGAAGAACGAGGACTTCCTCAAGGAGCTCGACCGCGACCGCACCGAGAAGGGCTGCGAGTACGCGGTGCTCGTGACCCTGCTCGAGCCGGACAGCGAGCTCTACAACACGGGCATCGTCGACGTCTCGCACCGGTATCCCAAGATGTACGTCGTGCGGCCGCAGTTCTTCATCCAGCTGATCTCGCTGCTGCGCAACGCCGCGATGAACGCGCTGAAGTACAAGGCAGAGCTCGAGCTCGTGAAGGCGCAGAACATCGACATCACGAACTTCGAGGAGCAGCTCGATGCGTTCAAGGTCGCGTTCGGGCGCAACTCCGACCTCGCCAACCGCCGCTTCGAGACGGCGATCGACGAGATCGACAAGTCGATCGACCACCTGCAGAAGACGAAGGACGCGCTGCTCGGCGTGATCGCAATCTGCGACTCGCGAACGACAAGGCGCAGGACGTCTCGATCAAGAAGCTGACCCGCGGCAACCCGACCATGGCGGCGAAGTTCGCCGAACTCGAGTCCGCGGCGGCCGACGAACCCGCAGGTTCCTTCGGCTCCCTGTTCTAGCGGCGCGCGGCGCCCGCGTCCGCCACGCCCCGAACGACGGAGAAATCGACTCCAGGGCCGATCAGGGCCCGGTTTCCGCACCGATAGCGCCGAAAGGCCGTCGTTTGGGAAGGGGCGGAGGGGAGGCAGCGCGCAGGAGGCGGACCTACGCTCCGAAGTCGGGAGGGTGCATGTCCGCTGACGATCCGTCCAAGCGGGCGGACCCGCGCGGCCTGATCCGGGGCGAGGCGCACGCGCCGATCGAGGCGACGAGT
>CAVQUZ010000007.1:0-23091 GCA_963716965.1 uncultured Actinomycetota bacterium
ACGCCGGACGTCGACGGCCGCAGGCCCGTCATCGTCTGGATCTACGGCGGCGGCTTCGAGAACGGCTCGGCCGCCCCGCCCATCACCGACGGCGCCGCGCTCGCCCGGGCGACCGGTGCGGTCGTGGTGAGCATCAACTACCGGGTCGGCGTGCTCGGCTGGGGCTATTGGGCGGCGCTCGGGGGCGACGACTGGGCGGAGTCGAGCAACCTCGGCCTGCAGGACCAGATCGCCGGTCTCGCCTGGGTGCGCCGCAACATCGAAGCGCTGGGTGGCGATCCCACGAACATCACGGTCGCGGGGGAGTCCGCCGGCGCCTTCAGCATCGGCTCGCTGCTCACGATGCCGAGCGCCGCGGGCCTCTTCGACAAGGCGATCCTGTCGAGCGGCAGCACCCGGCGCATCTTCCCGACCATCGTCGCCGCGAGCATCGCCGAAGACCTGGCAGCCGCCGTCGGCGCGTCCACTATGGAGGAGTTGCAGCAGGTCGACGTCGCGAAGCTGCTCGCAGCGCAGGTCGAGATCATCGACAGCGACCTCGGCAAGCGCAACCTGCCGGGCGGACGCTCCTGGGGCGTCGTGCTCGACGGCCGCATCGTCGTCGATGACCCGCAGTGGGCCCTCGCCGACGGCCGCGCGAAGCAGATCCCGTTCCTGACCGCCGCGAACCACGACGAGGTCCGGATGTTCCAGGTCATGGGCGGCGCCGGCTTCGCGCCCGGGGACGAGCAGGCGCTGCTGGCCGAGATCGCGCGAGCCGGCTTCCCGGACCCGCAGGCGACGCTGGCGAACTACCAGAGCCGCCTCGGTGGCACCGCGAGTCTCGGCGACCTGCGGGGTGCCCTGCTGACGGACGTCGTCTACCGCAACCCGGCCACGGAGATGGCCGCCGCGCAGGTCGCGGCCGGCGGCAGCGCGTGGAACTACGTCTTCAACGGCGAACCGCTCGGCGCGCCCTTCGGCGCGTTCCACGCGGCAGACCTGCTCTATGTCTTCGACGCACTCGCAGCACTCGAGATCGACGCCGAGCGCGAGCTCGCCATCCGCGACGCGCTCACCGCCGCCTGGCGGGACTTCGTCTGGACCGGCGACCCTGGTTGGCCGCAGTACCGCGCCGGGCAACCGACCACCCGCCAGTTCGGCGGCGACGGGTTCATCACGGTGTGAGTTCAGCTCTCGGCGAGTGGGTATCGGAAGATGCGGTCGACCTTCTTCCCGTGGGTGCGTGGCTCGGGCCCGTTGGTGACGCCGACGAGCAGTGATGCAGCGCCTCCACCTTCGAGGACGATCGCGGCGCCCTCCGGTTCCATGGACCCCCCGGGATAGGTCCCGTTCGGCTGCCGCGAGTTCCCCGACGCGTCGAGCGGTGAGCCGATCACCGTGCCGCTCGTCCAGCTGTACTCCGTGATCAACGGCGGGTCGGCGCCCGACTCGGTGCTCTTCGCGCCCGTGTAGAAGAAGAATCGGTCGCCCAGGCTGCAGAAGCCTTGGTGGGTGGGCGGCGAGTCCCTCGTGGCGATCCGACCCGTCGGCCGGGACACGTCTCCGGCGACGAAATCCGTCCACCGGTGGCGGGTGTACTCGGGCCCGCCGCCGCCCTGGTGCCGCAGCGTCACCGTGTTCGTCGAGGCGTCCCAGGAAGGATCCAACGGATAGCCGACGCCTGCGATGACCTTCGTCGCCGCAGCGCGGACCGCGATCCCGGGGGCGTATGCGATGCGGACCACGTCGTAGAGGCTTCCGCTCGCGTCGGGGGCGAACCAGCAGGTGTACAGGACCCGCACTCCCGCTTCGATCCGTATGACGAGACCCATGCCGTGTCCGCTGTCCGGCAGCGTCATGAAGTCGAGCAGCGTGCCGTCCGCCGCCAGCCGCGAAACGACGATGTCGCCCACCGCGCAGACCCGGCCGGGTCGACCAGCTCGTTCGTGCCGGGTTTCGCCTGCGTGGTGAACCACTCGCCGGTCTGCGGCACGGGAACGAAGCACTGCATGTTCGAGTTGTGCGCGGGATGCAGTTCGACGCCCGCCAGCGGCGGCCCGGCGACCGCATTCGGCGCGGGAGCGGCGAGCGGCGCAGTCAGTGAACGGAATCTCGCCACGGTCATCAGGCCCTCGACGCCGACAGCGACGGAGGCGACGAGGAGCCCTCCCGCCAGCACTGCACGACGGGTCGGTCCCATGTCGAGAGCTGTGCGATCTCCCGGCATGCCCCCACGGTACCCGGGCGCATTCGTGTCAGAGGTTGCGCTGGTGTGAGGAGCGCCGCGACACGAGCGCTCGGTACAGTGCGACTGTGACCGATGACGACGCACAGGACGCAGCGAGCGAGCTGCTCGCCAGGATCGAGCAGCAGGAGAAGGAACTCGTCTTCTCGAGCTTCAGCTACGCGGACGCCTGGAGCATCGGCAGCCGCCTCGTGGCCATCGGGATCGAGCGGGGGTTGCCGATCGCGATCAGCATCGTGCTCGGGCGCCAGCGCGTCTTCCACGCCGCGCTCGCCGGCACCGCGGCGGACAACGACGACTGGCTGAATCGCAAGTTCGGCAGCGTCTTCCGGTTCGGCCACGCGTCGTACTGGATCGGCACCGCCTACAAGACGCGTGGCGGTGACTTCGCGAAGGACAGCCCGCACCTCGACGTCGCGCAGTTCGCGGGCGCGGGCGGCGGCTTCCCGATCCGCATCGGCGAGATCGTGGTCGGCGCGATCGGCGTCTCGGGCCTGGCGGAGGCCGACGACCACGCCCTCGTCGTCGAGGTCCTGCGGGAGCACCTCGGCAGGTCGGAAGCCATCTAGAACCGCTCGAGTGCCGTTCTGACGCCGAAGAGGATCAGCACGGTGCCGGTCACTCCATCGATGGTCCGCCCGACGGCCGGCCGCCGCAGCCGGCGCGACGCGGCGGTCGCCGCCGTCGAAAGCGCCCCGAGCCAGATCAGACCGAGCAGCACATGGACGCCGGCGAGCAGCAGCCCCATGAGGATCGGTGGCACCCGGGCGCGAGGAATTGCGGCAGCGTGGCGACGGAGAAGACGCCGACCTTCGGATTGAGCAGATTCGTCATCGCACCGGTCGCCCACGCCCGGCGCGCGCTCGTCGGTGTCGAACCATCGGCCGAGAAGTCGGGGCCGTGCCGCCGAGCCGCCTTGATCAGGAAGCGGCTAGAGCGCATCACCGACGCCCCTGAAGCGCGGCGTCAGCCCGCGTTCCGCTGAGCCGACGTGACCGTGACCCGCGCGTCAACGCCCTCGACCGTGATGCGATATCCATCGCGCAGGACGAACGCCGCCCGCGGTGCGATCTCCGCAACCGATCCGTCACGATGCAATTCCCAGGCCGTGACCGATCGGTTGCGCAGCGCGAGGCTGCCGTTCGCGGGATGCGCGACGACATCGGCGACGATCGGGTCCTCCGTACTGCTGCGGAGCCCGGCAATGTCCGCGCGGCGCAGGGTGGTGCCGGGTTCGAGCAGCACCGGGTGGCGTCCCTCGAGCAGCGCCGAGGGAAGGGGCAGCGCCACGCCGCAGTCATCAGCCACACATACTCGATCCGGCGCCTCCGGGTCGTAGAACTGCTCCGCGCCGCAACGCGGACAGACTCGAACGAGCCCGCGCAGCCTGATCATCGCCGACCGCCACGCCGTCTCCGTCACCCGGCCGTGCGCGGGGTCGGTGAGTCCCGTCGTGAACGCCTCCGTGAAGAGTCGCTGCGCGAATCGGGGCAGCATCGGCCACAGCAGGATCGCGTTGCCGTGCAGATCGGCGAGCGGCCGATTGGACGGGTCTTCCGGGTCGAACATGAACAGGGGCTCGTAGCCCAGCAAGCGTGACAACGACGGCGAATCAAGCACCGGCGTGCTCGATTCCCTCGCGCCGAAAAGCGGGTGCGCGCGAGCGAGCAGCATGAACAGGATGATCGCCAGCGAGTGCCGGTCGGTCGCGCTCGAGGGGGACGCCTCGCCACGGATGATCTCCGGCGCCATGAAGTACGGAGTCCCGAGCACGTCGGACCGCTCGCCGTCGATCGTCACGTTGTCGTTGTCACAGACCTCGATGCGACCTGTCGCGGGATCGAGGAACACGTTGTTCACGCTGACGTCGGCGTAGCAGAGCCCGAGCGCGTGCAGGCTGAGGAACGCGCTGGCGAGGTGCGCCCCCGCCGTGCACTGCTCGCGGAGTCCCATCGACGCCGCGCCGTTCAGCACGCGCGTCATCGGCATGAGCGATGCGGCGCGGATCGGCATCACGTAGCCGAACCCGGGCTGTGTGTCCGCGCCGACGAGGTCGAGCGGCCACAGGAATTCGGCCGAGGGGCGATCGACGTGCAGGATGCGGCGGAGCCGGTCGAGCTGGCCCGCCGTCGCAGCCGCGTTGCGGTACCACTTCAGTGCAAGTGCCTGCCCCGCCGTCCCCGCGGGCTGCACGGTGAACACCGTGCCTTGACCGCCCTTGCCCAGTTCACCGCCGACTGTGTATTCGACGCCGGATGCGTGCAGCCGCACCGTCGCTCCCGATTCGATCACCGTCGCCTCACTCTCCGTCGGTCCGGCCGTCGACGCCGATCGCGATGACAGCGACCGTCGAGTCGTCACCGCTCGTCGCGGCGGCGCTCCGCACCCAGGGCCCGAGCTGCGCCTCGACGGAATGTGTGCCTTCGTCGACCGCGACGACGAGCAACTCCTCAGCAGCCGTCAGAAGCGCATCCCGCGTCGGATAGGCGTTGTCGAGTCCGTCGGTCGACAGCACGATGAGTCGCGGCACGTCCGTCGGCTCGAGGGCACGCCATCGCACCGATGTGACCGAATCGATCGCGCTGAGCGAATGTGTCGTCGAGGATGCTTCGAGCCCGTCCGGCGGCAACGGCCGATAGGCCGCCGAGTCGTGGTCGGCCACAACCGCGTCGCCGTCGCCGACCTGAACCAGCAGCGTGCCGCTCGGGTCGACGCGACAGACGATGAGTGTGGTGCCGTACACGGACCAGCGGTCTGCCGGCGACGACGCGTCGGCACCCGGTACGGGGTCGAGCTCGGCGTCATGGTCGACGAGGTCCCGCCACCGCCCGACGAGCGAGGTCGCGAGCGTTTCGTGCGAGAGGTCCCGGCCCCCGCACACCTCGACGGCCGCCTGTACCGCGAGCGCGGCACCGCGCGCCGCTCGCACGCATCGCGGGTCGCTGTGGCCGTCTGCGACTGCAGCGACCGCCCCCGCGCGCCCTTCGACGAGCCAGGTCCAGGTGACCGCGTCCTCGCTGCCCGTTCCCTGCACCGTGTGCGCGGCGCCGGTCGCGGACGCCGTCGACACGAACAGGCCTCCCGCCATGCTCACGTCGGATCGGCGTCGTCGAGCACGAAGATGTCCGGATCCGTAGCCGGCGGGCTCGGATCGGGGGCGACGGCCGCAACCGCGATCCGGGTCGCGGCGGTCGTCGCCCACTGGATCGCCTCGACGATCGCTTCAGGGTCGTCCGCCTGCGCGGGCCGAAGTGCGCTGTCGCGGCCGATGAACTCCTGCAGCACGTCCCGATCGGCGTCGCGCCCGATCGCGACCGCCATCCGCACCGATCGCCCACCCCAGGTGCTCGAAAGCAGCTCGCGCAGGCTTTCGCGGTACTCGTCCGTCGGCTGCCCGTCCGATACCAGTACCAGTACCGGGGCGAGCGCGCGCTCTGGCATCGGCGGCGAAGTCATCACGCGAGCGACGAGCTCCAGCGCCGCACCGAGGTCCGTCAAGCCGCCGGCGGCGACCGGGATCCAACGGAACTGATCGACGGGTGCCGCGTCCTCGCGCACCCAGCGGGCGCCGTCCGAGAACGTCACCGCCCTGACCAGGACGTCCGCGGTCACGTTGTCGATCGCTGCGGCGCGCAGGAGCGGGAGCGACTCGGTCATCGCGACGTTCAGTGCCTGGATCTTGCCGTCGGCGTTCATCGAGCCACTCGTGTCGAGCAGGTAGATGAAGTGCAACTGGCGCCGCGCCATCGGGCCGCCCAGCGTGCGCCGGATCGGCAGCGAGTCGGTCACCATCGGCCTCCCTGTTCACATCCCATGCGCCGGATGACCGCACTGTAGTCGTCACGACCGCCTCGACGCGCGGCGGTCCACAGCCGCCGGGCACGACCGTCCGGATTCCATAGACTCGGGTGACAGGCCGATTTCACCGAGGAGCGCCCTTGCCCGCGTCGCAGCAGCGCCGATCGCGAAGCGGCGGGCGGCGTTGAAGGTCACGATCGAGTCGCTGCCGGGCCGTGGGACGGGCGTGGATGTCCTCATCCACCATCGTCGCGAGGCGACCGTCGCCGACCTGCTCGGACGGTTCGACGGGGCGGCTGACGGCGCGCTCCGCAATCGTCGTACGGGCACCGTCATCGGCCCCGCGACGGGTCTGGGCGCCGGCGCGATCCTGAACGGCGATGTCCTGGAATGGACCGCCGACGGTGGCGCACGAGATCGAGTGTCCGCGACGATCGAGGTCGTCGACGGACCGGCGGCGGGCGCGTCGATCCGGGTCGGCGCCGGTGCGCACGTCGTCGGCGGAGGCGACGACAGCCACATCACGATCCCCGGCGTCGCGCTGACCGCCGACCAGCGCTTCAATCTCGTCGTCGACCGTCGAGGCGTCCGGGCGATGCCGGCCGGCACGATCGCCATCGTGTCTGTGAACGGCGTGCGCCTCGAGGGACCGCGCGCATTGGCCCCGACCGATGTGGTCGAACTCGGCGAGACGTCGCTGACGATCGCTCTCGCAACTGCGGCGGGCACCCCAGCCGACCGCCGCGTGCGCCGTGGGCCGCGCCCGCCGATCCCGACCGTGCCGGAGCCCGTACGGGTCGGCGCGCCACCATCGCGGCCGCCGCGTGGACGCATCCCGCTCGCGACCGCCCTCGTCCCGCTGCTGCTCGTCGGCGTCATGGCGTTGGGAGGATTGCGAGGGTCGTCCCTGCTCGTCGTCGGCCTCATGTCGCCCGCGATCGCCATCGCGTCCCGGTTCGAGGCGTTCTTCGGGGGCCGGCGCACCTACCGC
The DNA here is from genome assembly GCA_963716965.1 of uncultured Actinomycetota bacterium. Lineage (GTDB taxonomy): Bacteria > Actinomycetota > Actinomycetes > Actinomycetales > Microbacteriaceae > Amnibacterium. Next base: position 7,017 of record CAVQUZ010000007.1, read on the forward strand.
AAGGCGGTCAAGACCTGGCAGGCCACGCTGTCCGACCGGCTCGCCGACACCACGGCCCGTGCGAACGAAGCGGTCGCGCGCGGCGATCGGATCACGCCGACGCTCGCTGCGCTCATCGCCCAACTGTCGGACACGCCGAGTGATGTCTGGGGGCGCCGTCCCGGCGACGAGGACTTCCTCTCCGCACGCATCGGGACCACGACCACGCGGTCGTTCACCCCGTTCGAACTCGAACCGGGCGGCGACGACGGACTCCGGGAACAGGCGGAGGCCGAACTGCGTGCCGCGGCGGCGATCGACCGGCCCGACCCGGTTCCGCTTCTCCTGCGTTCGACGCCGATGGTGGGTGTGATCGGCGCTGTGGGTGACGCCGACGAGGTCGCGCGGGCGGTCGTCGCTCAACTCGTGATCTCGAGCGGCCCTGCCGACCTCGTCCTTGCGCTCGCCGTCTCATCGCAGCGCTCTGCCGGGTGGCGGTGGACGCGATGGCTGCCCCATGCCGATTGGCTGGACCTCGACGGACCTGCCATCGCCTCGGGTCTCGCGACCGGCCGGGCGCTCGTCGACCGGTTGATCGCCCGCCTGCGCGATGAGGGGTCGGCACACGACGAGCGTCACATCCTGCTGGTTCTCGACGCGGCGGTGGGAATCGCCGCCACGCAGCTCGAGGTGCTCCTCACTGCTGGGGGTGAGCGCCTCCACGTGCTGCTTCTGGCGGCGAGCGACGCGGAACTGCCGAGGGAGACTCGATCGTCCGTGCGGGTAGTGCAGCAGGGTTCGCTCGTCGACCACGCCACCGGAGCGTCGATGGAACCGGTCGAGTTCGATCGACTGGCGCCGGCCGAGGCCGAGGCCGTCGCACGCGCCCTCGCGCCGATCGAGGATCCCGCCCGGTCCGACGACGACATCGCGCTCCCGAACGCGATCGGTGTTCTCGAACTGCTCGACAGCACCGGTCTGACCGGACGGGAACTTGCCGGGCGTTGGGCCGAAGCGCCGACTCCGCCGTTCCAAGCGGTCGTCGGCCGCTCCACGCGCGGCGACGCCGTAGCCGACTTCACGATCGACCACCTGCTCGTCGGCGGCACGACCGGTTCCGGCAAAAGCGAGTTGCTGCAGGCGCTGGTGTGCTCGATGGCGCTGGCGATGCCCCCGACGCGGCTGAACTTCCTGTTCGTCGACTACAAGGGCGGCGCGGCGTTCCGGGACGTTGCCGGGCTTCCCCACACCGCTGGGTACGTCACCGACCTCGAGCCGTACCTGGTGCTGCGCACGCTCGCGTCGCTACGAGCGGAGATCAGGCATCGGAAGCAGACCTTCGATCGTGCGGGTGTCATCGAACTGGCCGAGCTCGAGCAGCGTGACCCCGTCGCAGCACCGGCACGCCTGATGGTGATCATCGACGAGTTCGCGACCCTGCTTCGAGACGTCCCAGGCTTCGGCGAGAGCATCGTCGAGCTCGCCGAACAGGGCCGCTCCCTCGGCGTTCGGGTCGTGCTTGCGACCCAGCGCCCGGCAGGCATCGTCAGCGAGAAGATGCGGGCGAACATCCGGCTGGCGATCGCGCTCCGGGTGAACACGGCAGCCGACAGCACGGATGTGGTCGGCGTGCCGACAGCGTCGGGGTTCTCGTCGAGCACGCCCGGCCGCGCGGTCGGCAGGTTGGGGGAGTCCGGGCTTCAGGTGTTCCAATCGGCGTACGCGGGCGCACGGGGCTCGAGCGCAGCCAGAGTGACCCTGACTCGCCTCGTGCCATGGGAGCCGCTCACTGGAATCGTCGCGGCGCCGTCGACCGACGCCAGGACCGATCTGGAACGGATCGTCGACGCGACGAACGATGCGGCGGGCCGCCTCGGCCTCCCGGCCCCCTCGGCCCCCTGGCAGCCTCCGCTGCCCGAGACGCTGCCGTTGGACCGGCTGGCGCGTCCCGACCTATCGGATCGCGGCGACAGCGTGTTCACGTTCGGACTGCTGGATGAGCCCGCGGAGCAGCGGCAACGGTCCGCCCGGCTCGACCTCACCACCGACGGCCACCTCATCATCTACGGCAGCGGCCGCAGCGGTAAGACGACCACGCTGCGAACGATCGCGGCGGCGCTCGCGAGCCAGACGTCGCCGGAGCGCTTGCACATCTACGGCATCGACGGCGTGGGGCGCGGACTGCGGTCGCTGCTCGCCCTTCCCCACGTCGGCGCAGTGGCGGCCGTCGATGAGGCCGAGCGGCTCGCTCGGATCGTCGGCACGTTCAGCCGTGCGCTCGGCGAGCGGGGACGACGATTCGCCGATCAGCGCGTCGGGTCGCTCGACGAGTACCAGACGGCCACGGGCCAGGTACTTCCCCGGCTGGTGCTCCTGCTTGACGGCTACGCCTCGTTCGCCGCGACCTACGAGCGCGATGGGGCACTGCTCGGCCAGATCGCCAGGATCGCAGCCGAAGGACGAGCCGTCGGCGTGCACCTGATCGTGACGACGGAGCGGCCGAACGGCCCGCTGGGCCTCAGCGCGCTGACAGGTGCGATCACGCGCCGGCTCGTGCTGAAGCTGGGCAATGACGCGGACTACGCGTCGGTCGGGATGCGGGTGTCCGGTCGCGACGAGACGCTGCAGCCCGGCCGCGGCTGGCTCGACGGCGTCGAGATCCAGGTGGCCGTCGCCGGCGCAGACGCCTCGAACGCCGATCAGCAGGCGGCACTCCAGGCCATCGGTGACGCGGCGCGTGCGCATCACCCCGGCAGCACTGCGCCCGCCGTCCGTGAACTGCCCGCCTTCGTCGATCGCAGCACCCTGCCTGTTGCGTCGCCCGGATCGGCAACCGTCGGCATGCGCTACGACTCGCTCGAACCGATCGAGATCGAGCGAGATCACGGGCATGTGCTCGTCTTCGGTGCACGGAAGACCGGCCGGTCGACGACGCTCGAGACGATCGCGACCGCGATCGCCGCCTCCACTCCGGCCGCCGAGGTCCGATTCATCACACCCAGGCGATCGTGGTCGGTGCCACTGCTGCCGGCCGCATCCGTCGCAGCGGGAGTCCATGCGCTGCCGGCCCTCACCGCGGCACTCGAGGATGCGCAGCGCGGCGAATACACGAGTTCGCGTCCGCTGATCGTGGTGATCGACGACGCAGAGGACTTCACCGAGACGGCGGCGACCAGCGTTCTCGACAAGCTCGTCGCCGTGTCGACCGAGGACGGCCTGTGGGTGGTCGCCGCCGTCGAGACGCAATCGGCCCGCGTCCCGAAGGCGGCGTGGGTGCGTCGCCTCCGGAACGAACGGCATGGCATCGTGCTCGACGCCGCCGGGACCGACCTGGATCTGCTCGGTGCGGCCCCGCCGCCAGGGCCCCGTGCGCGCAGATCACTGCCGGGCCGGGGCTACCGCGTCACCGCCGACCGGTCGGCGACCGGGGGCGAGGTGCAACTCATCCAGGTGGCCGCTCCGTCTGCACCGGCGCAGCCCTTGCACGCCTAGAGCAGGTCGCCCTCGTCGACGAGAGCGACGCCCTCGCCGGGCTCCAGAAGGTCCACCTCGGTGTTGAAGGCGCCAGCCGCGGCGGTATTGCCGATGATGGTGGCGGCGTATGCGGCGAGAGCGGGGTTCGCCCGCGCTTCGGGGCCGTTGAGGAAGCTGAGATCGGTCGGCTGGTCCTGAGACAGGTCGACGGGGAACGTTCCGCCGCCGATCGTGACGAGTTGGGGAGCCCCCGACTCGACCGGGATGTCGCCGCCGCTGATGGTGACCAGATCGGGAGCGCCGGAATCGACCTGGATGTCACCGCCGCTGATGGTGACCAGGTTCGGGTTCGCTGCCGCCGCGGCCGAGCTGTCGGTCGCAAAGGTGTTCCGGGTCGCGACCACAGCCTGGATCTGGGTCATGAACGCCTCCATGGCGTTCTGCAGCAGCGACTGTCCGCTGGACATCAACGCGGCCGCATCGCCGGCCGCGGCATCGACGGGGATCTGCGCCGCCAGTGCCGCGAGCTCGACGCCCTGCTGCGCAGTCTGCGTGAGGGTCGTGGCGAGATCGCCGAGTTGCTGCGGGTCGACGGACACCGTGCTCATGATTGATCCTCATTTCGTGGGGGAACGTGAGATTCATGATCATCGACGCCGGTAAAGCGCCGCAAAAGTTCCCTGTCTGATCCTGTACGACCAGTATGCGCACGGGTGCGGCACGGTCGCCTTGGCGATTTAGCACGCCTTTACCCGAGTCGAGCAAGGTGAACACATCGGCCCACCGGGTCGGTCGCGGCTGAGCCGCAATCACTCCATATCGAGGGAGCCATCATGGCGCGCATCGTCGCAGACATCGAACAGTTGACCGAGCTGAAGGCGACGCTCGACCAGCAAGCGGGCGAGGTCGAGAACGTCCTTTCGACGATCTCGGGTCAGCTGTCGAACACGACCTGGGAGGGCCCATCGGCCGACGCGCTCCGGTCCGAGTGGACCGACCAGTTCCAGCCGGCCCTCAACCGGCTTGAGGAAGCGCTCGACGCGGCAAGCCGTGAACTCGAGCAGCGGATCCAGGCCTACCAGACCAACGGCTGACCCCGACAGGCCCCGACGAGCACGCCCGAGGCGCGCACGCCGGGGCCTCTCGCTGCAGGGTCAGCGCAGGTCGGCGGCCGCCGAGATCGAGTCGAGCACCCTCGCCGTCAGCGCCCTCGCGCTCACGGCCGCCGTATCGTGCTCCGTGACGAAGCCGTCCTCGGCACGTCGCCATCCAATGCGGGTGCCGAGATAGCCGGTGGGGGACCAACCCGCCCGCGCGAGCGACCCGTTCGTGCCGGATGCCGCACCCGAGAGATGTGCGACGACGAGGTCGCCGAGCCGATCGGAAGCCATCTCGCGCACACGCACGAGCCCGCTGTCCACCTGCCTCACCTCGGCGATTCGATCGTCGTGCACGAACCAGGCGGCCGTCTCTTCGCCGACCCCGGACGTCACGAGCCCGTGTGCGCGGATCGGGATGAGCAGGGGCATCGCCGCCGTCGACAGGCGCGCGCTCGTGCCCTCGAGCTCGACCAGGGCGCGCGCTCGCAGACCACGACGCGCGGCGCGCAGCCGAGCGCTCTCGTCGTCCACTCCGGCGGACCCAGCGTCGTCGATGCCGGGATACCGGTCGAGACCGAACCCGATCGCGATCGCCAGCAGCTCGTCCGGTGAGCAGACCACGCCGCTTTGATCCGTGGCCGAGGACTCCGGCGTCGCCGCGGCGATCGTCATGCGCCCCTCATCGAAGCGCGTTGCCGGCGAATCGGTCGGACCGGCACGAATGGCCGCAGCGGCGATGGCGGGGTCTGTCGCCCGGATGTGGCCGAGCGCCTGCTCGAGTTCCGACCAGTCGCTCCGGATCAGCGACTCCGGCCCACTCGCGGTCGCGACGACTCCGCGGCCCGATCCCGTGCCGTAGACCTGCACCTGCAGGAGTGCCGGACCATCCGCCGGCTGCCAACGCAGTCGCCGTGCGACCGCGGACGGGAAACCCTCGAGCAGGGCCGATTCCGCGGGTGGCGACAGTTCCCGGTACCCAGGGAAGTGCTTCTCGTACAACGTGCCGTACGCCGCTGCGTAGGCGGACGAATCCGTGCCGTCGGTCACGCGTTCCTCGAACACCGACACGCGGACCTCTCCGAGCGGATGCGAGAACTCGAGTGTCGAGCGCACGCTCCAGTTGGCGGGCTCATCCACACGGAATGCGGGCGTGAACAGCGGCGTGCTCCCAAGGTCGACCGAGAAGGACGGCTCGACACTTGCGGAAAAAGGTTCGGCCGCGTTGATTCTGTGCACAGATGTCGGCGTCGGGCAATCGTTTCAATCGATTCCCCAGCGCGGCCGACACGCCTCATGCGAGTCGCGCGGGAGTCCCTCCGTCGATCGGCGGCAGCGGCCGCGGGGTCAGCGCGGGCGTCGCGACGACGCCACCATCGCCGCGCAATTCGGCCGGGGTGCCGTCCGGGAGCACGAACGTGCCGCTCCGGCCGGGGCCGGACCGAAGCGCGTGCGCCGTGACGTCGCCGCGCGGAGCAAGGCGTCCTGACCGGCGAGCCGAAGCCCCTGCGGCCACGGTGAAAACGGACGCGCCGAGCAGCGCGGCGAGCGCGCCACCGCCCTCCACGGCGAACAGCTCCGATGAGCGGCCGACGGATCGGGACAGCGCGTCGAGCCGTTCGATCGCGTCGAGCACGAGCGCGAGCCCCGCTTCGAGTTGACGCTGCGCTGCCGGCGATGCGGCGTCCGCCGTCGACTCGGCACGCCGCAGAGTCGCCGCGAAGGAGTCGCCGCGGCGCGCGAACGTCTCAAGCCGCGCGGCGAGGTCCGCGAGCTCGTCCGGGTCGACGGTGAGCGCTGTCATGGTCGGCTGATCCGATTGCTCCGCGACTCAGTACTCGACGTAATCGCCGGTGGCGTATCCGTCGGTGGTGTACCCGGAGGCGGACGTGGCCGGCATCGCCGCGCTCTGCTCCGCCGCGACCTGCGCGCTGGCCTGGAACTCCGCGGCCGCGTCCTTGAATTGCGCCGACGCGGAGGCGAGTTGCCCAAGCACCTCCCCGATGCCCGCGCTGAAGCTGTCCGCTTGCGGTCCGGTCCAGGTAACACCGCCGATCTGCGACTGGATCGCAGCAGACAGTTCGTCCACGCCCTGCGCCACCTCGGCGGTCAGCTGCGCGCTCGTGGTGAGCCCGTCCGCGGTCGTCGAGTCGAATGGCTGGTTCCCGCTCACGTCGGTCATGTGCAATTCTCCAGTCCGGGCCTGTCTGACCCGGTCAAGTATCGGCAGACGACGGTAAAGCGCCGCCAAAGCGAACGGAGCAGGTCGTGGAAATCAGGCTCCTCGGCGCGCTCGTCGTCGACAACGACGGGGTCGAGGTACCCATCCGCGGCCGGAAGCTGAGCAGTGTCCTCGCCGTGCTGGCGGTGCACGCCCCGAATCCTGTCGGCGTCGAGACGCTCATCGACGGTGTGTGGGGCGAGTCCGCCGTCGCAGGCGCGCGCAAGACGCTGCAGGTCTACATCAGCCAGCTGCGGGCACTGCTCGGTGACTCGCCCAACGCGGCCGCGGGACGGATCAGAACGATCGCCCCCGGCTACGCGCTCGTTCCCGGACCGGACGACCGACTCGACGTCACCGAATTCGATGGACTCGTTCGTGAGGGGCTCGCGGCAGAGACCGCTGACGATCCCTGGCTGGCGGCGGACCGGTTCGAGCGCGCCACCGCGCTGTGGCGCGGCGACATGCTCGCCGACCTCTTCCTCGAGCCCTTCTGGCAGCCGGCCGTCGGACCGTGGGCGGAGCGCAGACTGATCGCGCAGGAGCACTGGTTCGACGCCTGTCTCGCCACCGGCCAGCACGACGCCGTCGCCGATCAGCTCGCGGCGGCCGTGATCGCGAACCCCTTGCGGGAACGATTCGTACAGCAGCAGGCCACCGCCCTGTATCGGGACGGGCGCCAGCACGATGCGCTTTCGGCGCTGACGGCCAGTCGCGAGCGGTTGATCGACGAACTCGGCATCGATCCTGGCGAGTCGATGCGCGACTTGGAGCGGCGCATCCTGCGTCAGGACCCTTCGCTGATGCAGTGGCGGTCCGATCGTGCCGGCCCCGCACGACCTGCCTCAGCCAGCCGCGGAACCGCCGGTGCTCGGCACGGCCGTCGCGCTGCGGGTGACCGATCGCATGCAGCCGGGGACCCCGGTCACCCTCCCCGGCTTCGAAGCGAGGCGAGCTGTCACGATCGAGGCCACGTCGAGCGCGTTCGCGGACGGCTGGCGAGTCAGGAACGTCGGCGACCTGGTTGTCGCGTCGCGTCGCGGGACGCTCGCCGCGGCGCAGGTCGAGGCGGCCGTCGATCGCGCACGGGGGTCCGCGGATCCATCGATGGGTCTCACATGGCGGGCCGCGATCGGATGGATGAGCGCTGACGGAGTGCCGCTGGGCGGCCTGTTCGGGGCGCTCTTGGGCGCGGCGCCGGACGGCGCATTGGTGACGGATTCGACGACGGTGTGCGGCATCGGCATGGAGCGCGACGTCGTCGGCGAGGTCCGGCCCACCGACGACGATGTCCTCGAGATCGGCGGTCTGCTCGAGGAGCTTCCGCCGACCGCACGCGCGAGCGCCGAGGTCGTCGCCAGGCTCGGCCCGGATGCCGGATCCGCCGTTGTCGTCGAAGCCGATCCCGATGCCGCCGTCGGGCTCTCGGCCTTCGGGCAGTCGGCGGTCGCGGATCTGCTCGCCGACGGGTCGCATCCTCGCCACGCGGTCGCGCGGGCGGTCGCCATTGCGAGCCTGCCGACGGAACGCCGATGCGAGATCGCGCTCCGCGGCGCGGTCGCCATGTCGACGCGAGGTGCGCCGATGGTCGCGATCGCGAGCCTGCTGGAATCGGACGTCTACCAGCGAGCACTCTCCGGTCCGGTCGACGCGGAGATCGCGGAACGCGCGGCGGACGCGCTCGTGCGTGCGGCGACGTCGTTCTACCAGCACGGGGACCGCGCTTCCTCCGCGCGGCTGTTCGCCCGCGGGGTGCTGGTGCTGCGGCTCGCGGAATCCGGCGACGTCGCGCCGCATATCGCGGAGTTGGCCGTCGGTGCGTTCGAGCAGGCGCAGGCGGCCGCGCTGCGGCGCAGCTTCGAGCAGCACGGGCCGCGGCTGCCGACCGACTCCGGCCTGCCGTGGCACTCGCCGCGGTCCATGGATGTCCTGGAACGTCTCGCTGCGGCGATCGCCGACGAGAGCGACGACGTCGATCGGCGGCGGCTCGCAGCCGCGATCGCAATCATGCGCGGAGAGTCGTCCGAACTCGCCGTCAGCGTGCCATCCACTGGCGGAGAACGCATTTGGGCGTCGCTGACGGCTCGGCAGTAGCGCGCGAGTCAATGGAAGGAAAGCGGCCAGCATTCGGTTGTGCATGCTTTTACCGACGGTTTAGCGGTATACGGCAACATTTCACTTCGTGGAATCAGAGCGCGTAGAACGCGATAAAGCGAGCACGGCCGAGATGCTTCGGCAGGCGATCGCCCGGCTCGGCGTCGAGAAGATCATCGACCGTCCCGCGTTGCGACGGAACGTGCTCGGCGACCTCTTCGCGGACGACCCGCGCGCGGTCAGCCTGCTCTCGAGTGCGGCGGACGACGGCATCGTGCGTGCGCTCTACGCGCGACCGCCGCAGCCGGGCGACCCCGCCTTGGCCCGGTACGCGCAGCAACTTTCCGAGACGGGCGGTCTGCTTCCGCCCGCGGCCCAGTGGGCGGTCGAGGTGTGGGCCGAGGCACTCGGCGTACCAGCGCCGGCCGGTCGGCCTCTGCCCGCTGCGCCTGAGCCGCCCGAGCTTGCTACACCTTCGGTACCGCCTCGGATTCCCGAGCAAGCTGCACCGCCTGCACCGCCTGCACCGCCTGCGACGTCCGAGCCGATCGCCGCTCCTGTGCCGCCCGCGACTGCGGAACAGCCTGCGCCACCTGCCCCTCCCGTACCGCCCGCCACTCCAGAGCGACCCGCTCCTCCTGCCGAGCCCGCGCGTCTCGTCTCGCCGCGCCCCCGCCGGCCGATGGCCCGCCGCACGCTCTGGCTGATCGTCGCCGGAGCCGGTGCATTCGTGGTCGTTCTCGCCTTCGTCGCGGTCTTCCTTGTCGTGACGATCGTCGCGGGCCAGCACGCCATCGCGGCGCGCACGCTGCCCGGCACCAGCGCGACGATCACGCAGAACGGGAAGGCGACGGCCCTGACCGCATCCGGGCAGAACATCGCCGCGGGGGAGACCATCGCCGTCAAGAAAGGCATCGTCGAGCTCCGGGGCCCCAAGGGACTGATCGTCCGCCTGAACGCGGGCAGCACCTCTGCGATCGTGAAGCAGTCGACGCGCTCCGACGCACTCGCACTGTCGGTCAAGACAGGACGCGTGTACGTCGCGGGTCCTACGACCGGCTCGTTCACCGTTCGCGGTCTGAAGGCGTCGACCGCCCTCAACCACGGCCGGGTCGTCGTCTCGTGCCTCTCGGATCTCTGCGACTTCCAGGCGCTGGAGGAACCTCTGCGGCTGCAGACGGGTAAGGCCACGCTTGCGCTCGCCGCCCATGAGGATGGTCAAACCGGCGCCACCGGGGCCGGCTACACCGCGCCGGATGCGCTGCGTGCGGACACGTGGATCACCGCGAACACGAAGCAGGACCGTGTCGAGGGCCGGAAGGACCTTGCCGTGACCGGGCAGTCGATCATCGGGAACTGGTCCTTCTCGTACACGTCCAAGTTCGAGTCGCTGCCGATCCAGCATCCCGTCGTCCTTTCGCCGGACTGCAACACGGATTTCGGATGCACCGTCGCCGCCACATCGGTGTACGACAGCTGCCCGACGTCCTTCAGCTGCACGCTGAAGGGCGAGGCCGACGTGCCGGACGCGACCGCGTCATCGTTCACCGTGTACTACGACCCGACGAAGGTCGCCTGCGATGCCGCATCACGGACCACTGACGGCAGCGAGACGATGACGGACGTCGTGACCACCGCCACCGGCACGGGGACGCGCTCCACGACGTACACCCCGGACTCGAAATCGGCGGGCTGCGCCAAGAGCTCGATCGCGAAGGCGCAGACGATCCCCATCTCTGCGACCCGCGGCGCTCCGAGCTCCGCATTCCCGGCGACGGCCGCGCAGCGGTGGATCGCCGAGCGCGTACTCAACTCCACCACGAAGGATTGCCACGCGATCACCGTGCGCAGCGGGTTCAGCGCTGACGTGGTCTGCGACTTCACGGCGGGATCGACGGACTCGGCCAAGCACAAGCGTGCGCACGCGGTCGAGTTCGCGGTGTCGTCGAAGTCCAGCACCGCTGATGCTCTGTTCAAATCGATCTCCGCGAAATACACGAAGGAGACCGAGCCCGCGGGCAAGGCGGCGGTCGTGGCCTGGCACAGTGAGCCGTCCGGAAGCCTCGTCACGCTGGCCGACCACGGTTCATCGCCGGATGCGATCACGACCTGGATCAACGACGACGCCGACTTCAGTTCGAACGGCGACTTCTATTTCCTCGGCCTCTGAACTTCATACCCCGTGATCAGCGGCAGACCGGCGTGGTGAAGTTCATCGTGGGAACGGGGAAGTACCGACACCTGACCGGACAGGCGATCTACAGGACCGACCGCTGGAACGACGGGCCGTTCTGGGTGGGCGCCACGCTCACGGGCTCCGTGCGCGTCGGCGGTGCCGGTTAGCCGCCGCCTCACCGCTGTCCGGGACGAAGGCGCTGAACCTCCATCCAGTCGATGAGCCTCGTGCACCGGCGGCTGATACCTCCTGCTCGGCGTCGCGGTCGCCGGAGCTGCCGTCGGCAGTGCGTTGACCGCATCACACGCATCGGCCGGTCCGTCCCATGTCGCGAGTGGGGCTCCGGCAGCGAAGACCCCGTCCGGGCTTCTTACCGAGAACTACTCGTCCGACGGCACGTCGACTTTCACGGCGTCGGCACCGCTCTGCGCGGATCTGACACGAGACGGGCGCCGCTGACTTCCCGCCGGTGTCTGACTTACTGGTACTTGAGCCCGAGCACCTGCTGGTACGTCGGCAGCCCGCTCACGCAGATCAGCACGGCCTGGTTGCCGATGATGTCTCCGGTCGTCACCAGCGACGTCATGTGCCCGGTCGTGAACGTCGGGAACAGCATCCCGGCCTGTGGGACACCGGTGAGCTTGGGCGAGTCGGGATCCTGCGTGCCCGTCGCCGTGTCGAACACGTCGGGCCCGTCGATCCATGCGCGCCCGTCGAGCGCACCCAGCACGTTCGGCGAGCCGAGCGCCGAGTACTGCGCGGCGGCGATGCCGTAGATCTTCAGCCCGCCGGTGGTGAACACGCCCAGGTCGTACTTCGCATCGATGCCGTCCTGCATGGTGTCCGCGGTCCTGGCGATGACGACCCGTTGCGTCGCCGGGTCGTACGCCCAATTCGCGTTCGATCCGTACCGCGTCAGCAGGATGTGGCCGGTGTCGAGGTCGACCAGGTCGACGGGCTCGCCGCCGCCGATCGTCTCGCTCGCAGGCTCGAACGACTTGATGAGCCCGAGCGAGTCGCTCAGCGTGCCGAGGTAGTTGTCGGCCGGTCCGCCCACCGGATCGTGGAACGTCCAGATCGTGCTGCCGGTCGTCGGCGAGACCGCCGAGACCTGGTTGATGCCCGCGTTCGTCGGGTCGTCGCCCGACGTCAGGATCACGGCCTGCGACGTGACGTGCTCCACGCCGACGTTCTTGTGCGTCCACAGGACCTGACCGGTCGGCAGCGAGACGGCGCTCACGTCCTCGCCGGTGGACGAGTCGAATGCGCCGTCGAGGTGCTCGTAGCTCACGAGTGCGATCGAGCCGAAGCGCGTCACGTCGTCGAGTCGGCACGACGCGGCACAGGATCCGAACGTCACCGGCGCCCCGGCCGCAGCACCCTGCGCATCGATCGGCTGCAGAGTCGTCTTCCAGCTCTCGGGGTCGAGCCCGCTGGCCGGCGTGTGCAGGCGCGTCGCGATGACGAAGGATGCTGGTGACGCCGGGTCCTGCTCGGCGCCGATCGCCCAGTCCGTCACATCCAGCCCGCTCGGCGTCGCGGCCGTGGCGACGTTCGTGACGATCTGCTGGCCGGTCACCGTCCACGTCCGGTAGGTGATGTCCGGCACGGTGCCCGTCGGCTCGCCGTCCGAGTCCACCTCGATCAGGCTCGACGGCCCCATCGCCGACTTCCCGAGCTTGAGATTCACCAGCAGGCTGCCGGGGGATGCGGGCGCAGCGGTCGCGGATGCGGACGGCGTCGCAGCGCTCGCCGCAGCCGGCGACGCAGAGGCGCTGGCGGACGAGCTCGAATGCGTCGACGGCAGCAGCGCGCCGCATCCCGCCAGGAGCAGCGCGGTGCCCGCGGCGAGCGGACCCCACACGAGCGGGGAACGGCGGACGGACGCGGGACGCAGCGACACGGAACTCCTCGGGACGACGGGCAGACGCCCAATCATCCGGTCGATACAAGAATTCTTCCGGGATTCATCCACAACGGAAGCGGGCTGGCCGCATTTCGATACGAATGTGCCGGCCCGACCGCGTTCTGGACCGATCCCGAACGCGACCAGGGAAACCTCTGGGCCCACAAAGGGCGCGGTGGCGCGATGACACTCAGCTCTGGAGCGTCGATACGGTTCTCGGAGGCGCAGAGGGGAACTGGCACCCGAACGCCGCGTAGACGTCCCGCTCGGCGCGCGGGTCGGCGACAGAGAGGATCGGGTGGAACGCTGCGACGGCCACGCGGGGATGTTCTCACGCCGGCCGGTGCCGAAGAGTGCGAAGTCGGCGCCGCCGACGTCGTTCAGGCGGGGCGACGGGTGGTGGCGAGTAAGCGATATCGCGCGACAGTCCGGTGCTCGCCACGTTGAAGATGCGTGAGGCCACAGGCGCACTTGACGCCCGGGGCGTCTGGGTCCACGACGGTTTAGTGCAGCTTCAGCATCTCCGGGCACGATTCCCCTCATGGAACTGGACCCGACGGTCGAAGCCTCAGCCGCGTCACTCCGCGATGCGATTAAACGACTGGGTGCGGAAAAGCTGATCGACCGACCGGCGCTGCGCCGAAACGTGCTCGGCGACCTCTTCGCCGGTGATCCGCGGAGTATGAACGTGCTTGCGGCTGCTGCCGACGACGGCGTTATCAGGGCCCTCCATCGAGCGGAACCGGAAGCCGCCAGTGTCGTGCTCCCGAAGCTCGCTCGTGAACTGGCAGATGCTTCCGGTCTGGAGGCGAGCGCTGCTCGCTGGGCGGTCGATGTGTGGGCGCGAGCGCTCGGCATCGAGACCATCGCCCCCGTGTTGCCCGCCGCGCCCTCGGTAAGCGCGGTGGTCGCACCATCTGCGCCTGCAGCCTCTGCTGCAGACGAGCGAGCTCCCGTGCAACCGCGGGAGCAGGTGCTGTCCCGTGTGACGGAGCCACAATCAGCGCAGGCTGTCGCGGGTCCGCCTTCGCGCACGCCGGACGCACCGAGGAGGGTTGGGCGGACGGTTACGCGAGTTCGCCGGCCCCGTAGGACCATCATCGCCACAGCGGTGGTCGCAGCCGTCTTCGCACTGGGAGGAACAGCGATCGCCTCTCTGGCGACGTCGACAACGAAGTCGACGCTGAGCATCACCGAGACCACAACCGCCTTCGACGCCGCGCAGACCTTCACGACGAACTCCCCGCGGTGCCCTGCGGGCTCGTTCACGAATCACGCGAGCGAAAGCGACCGGCACATCGAGACCACGTACACCTGCCGCAATGGAAGCGGTACCTTCCACGCGGCCAAGGTGGTCGCGTACACCTATGACTTCAGCGGGAGCGCACTGCGGAGCCAACTCTCGGCATCGGGGAGCGTGACATTTACCGGCGGCACCGGACGATTCGCACACCTCACGGGAGTCGGCACCTACACGCTGCGCCGGGGCCCAGTCTGGGTCACGGACCGAAGCCTGCTCGAGGATTCGAGTAACGGTCGCCTGCAGGGGACGATCAGCCTCACGACAAAAGTCTTCGGCTCCTAGCCGACCTGGCTGATTCGCGGGCGCGACCTTCGCGGCAGCCCGCCCCTTTACCGGGACTTCAGCCCCGCCGGGCACCATGAGAGTCATGGCAGATGACCCGTCCGTCGAGGCCTCGGCCGCCTCATTGCGCGACGCGATCGAGCGGCTCGGTGCGGAGAAGCTGATCGACCGGCCGGCGCTCCGCCGCAATGTGCTCGGTGATCTGTTCTCGGACAGCCCGCGCATGGTCAGCCTGCTGGCCGCGGCGGCGGACGATGGCGTCGTGCGCGCGCTGCACGGTCAGGACCCGGCAACCGCCGCGGTGCTTGTGCCGAGGCTGGCGCGGGAGCTTTCGGACGCTGCAGCGCTGCAGCCGGATGCCGCCACGTGGGCCGTGCAGGTGTGGGCGCAGGCACTCGGCATCGACACGGCGAGCGAGCCGTCATCACCGCAAACGCCTCCCGTGCCCCCGACCGAACCCATCCCGCCACGGCCGGCTCCCACGCCACCTCCCGCGCCAGCGCCAGCGCCAGCGCCAACGCCAGCTCCCACGCCGCAACCCGAGCCGGCTCCGCAGCCCAGGTCGACGCTGCCGCTGCCCGTGAGTGCGGCGCGCGCGTCGACTCGATCGCGCGCGCCAATCGTGGTGCTCCTCGCGCTGGGTGGCCTCGTCGTCGCGTCGGCCACGGCGCTTGCCATCGCCTTCGGCGTCGGTGCGTTCAATCAACCGGCCGCAACGCTGCACCCGGCCGCGCACGCACAGGTCAAAGCACCTGCAGCTCCCGCCGCGACCCCGACTCCCACGCCGACCCCGACTTCCACGCCGACCCCGACGGTCGCCACGCTGACTTCGGCCAACGCGCGACCTACGACAAGATCTGGGGCACGTTCAAACCGAAGAACTACAGCGGCAACGGCGATGGCGTGATCCTGCTGCCGAGCGGCGTCCGTGGGGGCTTGATCAAAATCCAATGCTTGGGCGATCAGAAGGCCTTCAAGATCGTCGGCACGGTGGTGGTCGAGGCGGACTTCCACATCTGGGGATGCCCGTGGACGCAAACTGTGTCGTGGGGGATGGGCGACGATTCGAAGGACACCGCACTCGACATCGACGCGACAGGGCCATGGAAGATCACGATCGCGCCGATCTCATCGGCGCCGGTCCTGGCGACGGACGGTACGGGGTCCGGCCCAGGCGTCTTCCTCTATGACGGCCCGAAGACGCCGTGGGCCATCGGACCGGCCGACAACGTCTTCACGGTGACGCAATCCACGGGTCCCGCGAGCCTCCGATACCTGCTGGACGGCCCGAACGGAACGACACACGTCACATCGACCGCCGGAGCCACCGTCCTGCAGGTCGAAACGAACTACCAGGACCATCCTTGGTCGTTCCGCTTCCAGTAGCGCCTTCCGGCGACTTGATCGTGCTGAGCCGGCTCGTCCGCGGCCGGCACCGGGTTAGCTTCAAGGAATGGCAGCAGCGAAAGCGGGGCTTTCCCGCGGAATCATGCCATCTCGCCCGGAAAGGTGACCCGACACGCCGGAACCCGCCGATTCGTTC
>CAVQUZ010000008.1:0-25928 GCA_963716965.1 uncultured Actinomycetota bacterium
GGTCATACGTCTCCGGACCAAGCGTGTCGTCGTCGCGATCACGGCCTTTGCGATCGCGGCCGCCGGACTCGCCGCGATCACTTCCGTCGACACGGCCAGCGCCGTGACGGCCGCGAGCATGTTGAAGTCGTTCGATCCCGCCGACATCATCAGTGACCAGGTCGATGTTTAACCCGTCGACGATGTCTGCGGCGTCGATTCAGGCGTTCCTGAACGCTCAGGTGCCGACCTGCCAGCGCGGCTATACATGCCTGCGGAACTACAAGCAGACGACGCGGACGCTCGCGGCGGACCCGATGTGCGCGAAGTACGCCGGAGCCACGAGCGAGACCGCTGCGACGATCATCTACAAGGTCGGGAGGGCGTGCGGGGTGAACCCGCAAGTACTCCTCGTCACCTTGCAAAAGGAGGAGAGCCTCGTCACCGACACGTGGCCGGGGGCCGACCAGTACCGCAAGGCCACCGGGTACGCGTGTCCTGATACGACCCCCGTGTGCGACTCGACCTATAACGGATTCTTCAATCAGGTCTATAAGGCCGCATGGGCTTATGTGCGATACACGAGCCCCAAGGGAACGAACGGCGCCGGCTGGGATGGAGCCACCCGGGGATCTTGTTGGCTGGAGGAGGAAGCGCGGTCCTCTCAGAACCCAGGCAGCTGGTGTGTGTGAAAAGGCGATCACGCACAAGCCCAGAAGCCAGCAGCGACCCGCACGTACGAACATGCCCACGTCCCTTATGTCGTGGCGTCTGGGGGGTGACGGGAAGTGCGACCGCGCTTATCCTACGGCAACCGGCAACTTCTTCCTGCATCTTCACCTCCTGGTCCGGGTTGACGCACTACACGGCGACCGGGAGCATCGCGCTTTGTCGCCCTACCGCTTGGGGGCTCCACTCGGCGCCCTCGGCAACTGCGGCCGCGTACGCTGACCAGCGTCAGCGGCTAGCTCCGCGTAGCGGCTTCCACAAGAGGGGCTACGTCTCCACCTCGTCGAGCGGCACGTACGCCGTCACCGGGGCCCTCCTGAACGAAGCAACCTCATTGTTGTCGGCGAGGGCTGCGGGGCGCGCTCTCGGTTGGCCGACGAGCGCGGCATCGTCCTCGCCCGCGAAGGAAGGCGGCACCGTCCAGTCGTTCAAGACCGGCTCCATCCTCTCGGGCTCCACGGGGACCTTCGCTGTGACCGGTGCGATGGCGACGGCGTAGACAGCGGCAGGAGGCGCAGGGCGGCACTCTGGGCTGGCCGACTGCAGACCCGACGTCGGACCCAGCGAACGGCGGCGGTCACGTGCAGCTCTTCGCCTCAGGGACCCTCTACCAGGCCGGGTCGGGCACCGCGTACCCGCTAAGCGGGAGCGCGCTCGCCGCCTACGTCGCCACTAAAGCGCAGAAGGGCGCGTACGGCTGGCCGACTAGCGGGGTCATTGCGACCACGGCCCACGGAGGCGGCACCTACCTGACCACGCAGAAGGGGGCGATCTATCTCGCCAAGGGCGCGCTCGCGCTCGGTGTCCTCAATCCTGGAGTCGCGACCGAATACGCGTCCCTCGGAGGCGTCGCCGGTATTCCTCGGCTGGCCCTCTTCGGCATCGCTCCCGACCTCGGGTTCGACGCACGGCACGATCCAGTCGTTTCACGGCGGCAAGGTGTACTCGAACGTCACCTCGGGATCCCACTCGGTCGGAGGCCGGTTCCTTGCAGAGTACCTGCGGGTAGGTGAGGTCACCGGCAGGCTCGGATGGCCGGCAGCCGATGGTGTGACCGTCAGCGCCAACGGCGGAGGGAAGTTCCAGGCCTTCGAGTCGGGTGACATCTACACGACCGCGACCGGCGTGTGGATCGTCCGCGGCGCTCCGCTGACGGCCTACCTCGCGGCAGGGGGGCCCGCAGGAAAGGCGGGGTGGCCGACCGGAATCGCCCGCTACGACACGAAGGCGAAGCTCTGGAAGCAGCCTTTCCAGCGGGCGCAGATCACATGGTCGAGCACGGTTAAGCCCAGAACAACTTTCACGAAGTGACCCGCCCGCGTCAGCTGCGTGCTCGACCGTCCGAGGTGGTCCGATTGACGACCAACGGCTCGGCAACGGACGCCGGCGCTTTAGACCCGTTCGATGTGATGCGGCGCGCGATCAGGTAGAGCGGCCTGCCTTGCACCTCCTGAATAGACACGGCCCAGGTAACTGCCGAGGACACTCAGCATGATTATCTGCACGCCGGCGACGCCGAGGATCGTGATGACCGTAGCCGACCAGCCCGGCACGGTCGTGTGGAGGTCGAACACGCGGCGCATCAGGATATAGAGGATTGCAAGGGCGGCGACCCCCGAGATGCACCACCCGACGAGTGACACGAGCCGAAGCGGCATCATCGAGAATCCGAGGATCCCGTCCGTAGCGAACCCGATCATCTTTTTCAACGGATATCCGGATTTGCCCGCGTACCGCTCGTCGCGGTCGAACATCTCTGGTGACTGCCGGAACCCCACCCAGGAGACGATTCCGCGCAGGAAGCGAGTGCGCTCGGGGAAGCGCTGCAGCGCATCGATGACCCGCCGATCGATCAGGCGGAAGTCACCCGTGTTCCGCGGGATGTCGATGTCCGCTAGCAGATGCAGGAGGCGGTAGAAGGCTGCAGCGGTCACCTTCTTGAACATCGAGTCTCGACGGGACGCCCGCTGCGCATAGATCACGTCCCATTCGCCGCCAAGCCAGCGTTGGATCATCCTGACCGCGACCGTGGGGGGATCTTGGAGATCAGTGTCCATGATCACGGCCGCGTCGCCATGAGCGGCATCGATGCCGGCGGTGACCGCGATCTGGTGTCCGAAGTTCCGCGAGAACTGCAGCAGCTCCACGTCCGGGTCGGTCTCAGCCATGCGCTCGATCCATAACGCCGATTCGTCGCGAGACCCGTCGTCCACGTAGACGAACTCGAAGTCGACGGGGAGCGCCGCCGTGCTCAGCGCGTCCCGGAGCCGGCGATGGAACGTGACGATCGACTCAGCCTCGTTGAACACAGGTAGAATAAAACTGATGAGCGGGCGCGACCGCTGGGCGGTGTGCTCGGGAAACTCGATCGACGACATGCGGTCACAGTAGGTCCCGAGAAACAAGATCGCCCCCAGGATGAGGGGTGTGGCGCTCAGCACACTCTCGTTCTCAGCGCCCCTGAGCTTCCGGGGGAGGGAATCAGGTGCCGGTAGCGGATCACGACGTGACCGTCGCGGTCGTCGTCGCCTACAACCGCCGCGACCTGCTGCTCGAGTCGGTGGAGGCGATACTGGCTCAAACGGTCGCGCCTGACGCGGTCATCGTCGTCGATAACGCATCGGACGACGGATCCGCGGACGCGCTCGCCGAGCGTCATCCGGAGGTCGACATCGTGCGGCTGGAGCGCAACACGGGCGGCGCCGGCGGCTTTACGATCGGTATCGCGCTCGCGCTGCAGCGAGGGAGCGCGCGCTGGGTGTGGCTGATGGACGACGACACCGTGCCGAAGCCGACCGCGTTGGAAGCGCTGCTTGCCGGCGTCGACGGTCGCGAGGACGTGGCGCTCGCCAGCAGTCGCGTCGTGTGGCAAGACGGCCGCGACCATCCCATGAACACACCTCGACCCAAGCCGTTCGCGCGCGTTGCCGAACGAGAGGCGGCAGTCGTTGGCGGCACGGTGCCGATCCGATCGTCCTCGTTCGTGTCGATGCTCGTCCGAACCGACCGCGTGCGGCAGACCGGCCTGCCCATCGCCGACTACTTCCTCTGGAACGACGACTTCGAGTTCTCGGCGCGCACCATCAGAGGCGCCCGCGCGGTGTACGTCCCTGCGAGCGTCGTCGTGCACAAGACCAAGCGTCGGGCCGACACCGATGTCGATCCCGGCGACCGATTCTTCAATGAGGTACGCAACAAGACTTGGCTGTTCCTCCGAAGCCGTGGGCTCAATCCGGGGGAGAAGGTCCTGTACTTCGGTGCAACTCTGCGCCGATGGGCCAGGACCATCGTCCGGTCGAAGCGCAAGCGAATGATGCTCGGGTATCTCGGCCGCGGCCTGGTGGCGGGCGTCACACGCCCGCCACGGACGAACGACCAGGTGCTCGCGGGCCTTGGCCGGGCGAGCGAGGCCGTCGCCGCCGCGGGGGGAACTGCCAGGTGACGGAGCCGTTCTCGGTCCTGCTCCCTGTCTACGCCGGAGACGACGCGGCGTTCGTCGCCCGTGCGATCTCGAGTGCGACGACCGAGCAGACCCTTCATCCCGACGAACTCGTGATCGTCCGCGACGGGCCGGTGCCCGCATCGCTGCAGGCAGTCCTCGACGGTCTGCGAGACGGCGCCGTGGCTGTGCGGATTCTTGAGTTCGCGCACAACCGTGGCATCGCATCCGCCCTGACGGCTGGCCTCGCCGCGTGCCGGTACGCCGTCGTCGCACGCATGGACGCGGACGACATCGCGATGCCTGATCGTTTCGCGCGACAACTCGAAGCGGTCGGCACAGGACTCGACATCGTCGGGACGGGCATGTTCGAGTTCGCCGATGACGAGGACGACGTGCTCGCGCAGCGCACCCCGCCGATCGGCCAAGCCGCGATCGAGCGTTACGCCCGATTCCACGACCCCTTCAACCACCCGACCGTCGTGTACCGGAAGGCCGCGGTACAGCGGGCGGGGGGTTATGTCGCCGTCGGCCTGATGGAGGACTACTGGCTGTTCGCGCGGATGCTGGCCGCAGGCGCCCGTGTGGGCAATCTGCCCGAACCGCTCGTGAAGTACCGGGTCGGTTCTGGTGCCTACCGGAGGCGGGGCGGCATCGCGCAGTTGCGTGCAGAATTCCGCCTCCAGCGACTCTTCCGCCGCATCGGGTTCACGACTCGCGGGCAGTGTCTCCGAAACCTCTTGGTCCGTGGCGGTTACCGTCTGCTGCCGGAAGCCGTCCGGCGCACCGCCTACCGGGCGATCGTTCTTGGGCGGTCGTCCACGAGGAGCAAATGATGCGCGGATGAGCGATCTCGTCGTCGTCGGATCGGGGCTCTTTGGCCTCACCGTCGCCAGGCGAATGGCCGAAGAGCACGGGTTTCGGGTGACGGTGGTCGAGCGTCGCGTGCACGTCGGGGGCAACGCCTACAGCGAGCGCGATCCCGATACGAACATCGAGGTGCACCGCTATGGCGCGCACCTGTTCCACACGTCGAACGAGCGGGTGTGGGCTTTCGTCAACCGCTTCACGGCGTTCGCGCCCCTACGTGCACCGGGTCTATGCGAATCATCGGGGCGAGGTCTACCCCCTCCCGATCAACCTGGGCACCATCAATCAGTTCTTTCGGGCTGCCTCTTTCTCCGGCCGACGCGCGCGAACCGTGGCGTGCGCAGGCGGCCGAGGTCGGCTTCGGTTCGCCGGGGCAACCTCGAGGAGAAGGCGATCGCGTCCGTTCGGCCGGCCGCTCTACGAGGCCTTCATCCGCGGGTTACACGGCGAAGCAGTGGCAGACCGACCCTCGGGCTGCTGCCCGCGGCGGTGATCAGCTCGCCTTCCCGTCCGCTACACCTACGACAACCGGTATTTCAACGACACGCACGAGGGGCTGCCCGTCGCTGGATACACGCACGTGGCTCCGAGGCGATCGCCGACCATCCGCTCATCGACGTGCACCTGTCGACCGACTTCCTCGACGGGGCCGTTCGGCAGGTCGGCCACGGTGGGCCAGGTGCCCGTCGTCTACACCGGCCCGATCGACACTCTACTTCGGCGAGGGTCCGGCGCGCTCTCCTGGCGCACGCTGGACTTCGAGCGGGAGATCGGTCCCGGTCGGCGACTTCCAGGGGACGCCGGTGGATGAACTACGTCGATCCCGACGTGCCGTTCACGCGCATCCTCGAGTTCAAGCACTTCCACCCGGAGCGCACGGACGTCTCGCGACGGGACGCGTCCGTGATCGTCCGGGAGTTCTCGCGGTTTGCCGGCGATCGGCGACGAGCCGTACTACCCCGTGAGGACCGCCCGGCCGACCGGTGAGCGCCTGGACGGACTACCGCGAGCTGAGCCAGGGCCGCAGAGGCTGGCGTGTACTTCGGTGGTCGGCTCGGCACCTACCAGTACCTCGACATGCACATGGCCATCGCGTCGGCGCTCACAATGGTCGACAACGAGCTCGTGCCGGATCTCGTCCGCGTCCCGGCGGGGAAATGACGGCCGCCGCTCCGGAGCTTCGACGCGGTCTGCGCGGGCGCGCCGGCGCAGCGGGCTCCGTCCTCGTCTGGCCGGCCCTCGTCCTCGTCCTCGTCGCCGCGGGCGCGCTCGTCCCCCTCCTGTTTGATCCGCATTTCTACTGGGTCGGCGACACCGAGTCGGGCGCCTACGGTCAGTGGTACGCGATCGGGACCAGGCTGCTCGACGGCCACTGGTGGGACGTCCTCAACCCGACCGTCTGGCAGGCGGGAGTCTACCTCGCCGACGGCGCGTGGGGTTTCTACAGCCCCATCCTCTGGGCGCTCGGTCTCGTCGCGCACTCGGCCGAGCACATCGAGACGACCGTGATCGTGCTCAAGGTGCTGGTGCTGGTCGCGGCGGGGCTCGGCACCTACGTCCTCGGTCGGTCCTTCCGCCTTCCTCCGCCGTGGGCCGCGCTCGCCGGAGTGGCCGTGCCGTTCGGTGGATTCACTTCGTACCAGGACATCACCTCGTGGATCACGGGCGCCATAGCCTGGTCCGTCTTCCCTTGGGCGTGGGTAGGGCTCCGGGCCGTCGTCCATCGCGACCGGATCATTTTCGCGGCGCTCGTGCCGGCAGGTCTACTGCTCGGCATCGTCTACACCCACGCCACATTGACCCTCGTCGCACTCGTCTTCTGCGTCGGTGTCGAGGCGCTCCTCACCCGTCGCCCCGGTGCGATCGTCCGATGGGGAGTCACGGCCGTCCTTATCGCGGCGATGGTCGTCGTTGCGCACCTTCCGGCGCTACTCGTCTACCCGGACACCAATCGGGCGCAGGGCATTCTCAACACGGGGGACCTTGTGGAGACACCCGGCGCGCTGCTCCAGGCCGCGACGCCCATCGCGCGCGCCCTCATGGAGAACACCCGCGGCGTGCTGCCCGCGCATCCGCTCAGCTACATGGCCTGGTTCCTGCCGCTCGCGGTGCTCGTCGACTGGAGTCGCTGCTGGCGGATGCTTCGCCGGACCATGAGCCTGCCGCTTTTCACCGTCGTGATCCTATTCGTCATCAGCGCGCCGAGTCAGGTGGGCCCGCTGCGCTGGCCGGCGCGACTGCTTCCCTACGCGACACTCGCGGTCGTGATGCTTGTGGTGTTTGGTCTTGCACGGGCGCGCGTCGCCGCGCCGACGTTGATCCGATTCGTGATCGGCATCGTGCTTGTAGCGGCGGCCACCTGGGCCACCTACACGGGATGGACGCAGGGCCGGCATCTGATTGCGGGAGGCACGCTGCTTGTGGTCGTGCTGCTGGCCGTTTCCGCGCTCGGCCTCAGCCGCTTCGGGCGTCGCCCGCTGCGAGGACGGCGAACCGCGACGATCGTGTTCGCATGTGTCGCGACGGTCGCCGGACTCGTCCCACAGCGCGCGGCGATCTCGTTCCCGGGTGGGCCGGTGCAACATCTGTCGACGAGTCTGTCGACCTATCAGCACATGCTCGCGGGCTCGAAAGGCGACGTGTTCGTCGTTGGGAATGAGCGGAGCGACATGGGCACGTCGATGTCCGAGCAGGCCTCACTCGGCAACTCCTGGTACCTCACCGGCAAACCGGTTCAGAACACGTATACAACGCTGCAATATGCGGCCTATGTCAAGCTGCTCGCATGGGTGTGAAGGGCAGCACCTGCTCCCTCGCGCTCTACCACCTGTTCGACATCGCGCCGGGCACGGGCAAGCGCTGGGTCGATCTGTTCGGCATCTCGAGCCTGCTGCTGATAAAGTCGACGTTCCTGACGGACGCGTGGAGCCATCCGCGCCCTGGATTCCATCTGGTGTCCGACACCCCCCAGACGCGGCTTCTCGTCAGGAACACCCCGATCCCGGGTGCCGGTGGCATCGTGTGGACGTCAGCCGGCACGAGGGTGAGGGCGGATGCGGTGACGGCGATGAGCGCGACGTTCACGGTTGAATCCGCTCTGCCGGGCGGACGTGTCGCACTCAGCCGGCTGCCGTGGCCCGGGTATTCGGTGACCGGCGGCGCGCGGATCGCCGCAAAACCGACGGCCGGCATGCTGCTTACCGTCGACCTCCCGAGTGGCGCAGCGGGGCACACGTTCACGGTGCGCTATTCGCCGCCCGGCTTCACACAGATGGTCGCAGCGGCCCTAGGGGCCGCTCTGCTGCTCTTCGCCTGGCTTGGGGTGTGGATCGCTGGCCGGCGGGTCCGACGGCTCGGATTTCTACATTTGACCTTGCGCAGGGATCGGCCCCTACGCGAGGCGTAGTCCGTCGAGTTCGTCAGTACGGTATCAAGGAGTCGATGCGCCTCCCTCGACTCAGTCCAATCGGTCTCGACCGCGACGCGGGTGACGTCGTCGACCTCGCGCTCGCCGGGGTCGGTGTGATCGGCGCGCTCGTCGCCGTGCTGCTCGGGAACGGGTGGATCGCCATCGGTACAGCCGTTCCCAGCGCGCTCGCCGAGGTCGTCAGAGGGGAGCGGCCGCCCCATCTGCGCCGGCTCGCACGACGGATCCTTCTCGACCGGTCCGGGCGGTCGCTCGTGCGAAACGGCGCGGTGCTCGTCGCTGTGGCGACGATCGCCCAGAGTGTCTCGATCGCCGACGTCGTCGTGGTGCTCGTCGGAGCGATGGTCGTCCACCTCGCGATAACTCTGTACATGTCGTTCGCGCAGCGCGCGATCGGACTTGACGGCGCGAGGATGACCTGGCAGCACCTTGATGTGCGCGGGGTGCAGGACGGCCCCAGCGCATTCCCCGACGCCGTTGGCGAGCTCCTCGGCGTTGAGGGCCTGCGACTCCTCGCGATCATGGAGTTCCTGCTTCTCGCCGCCGATGTCTGCATCACAGCGGAACTGCCGGGTGGGCCCTTGATCCCCGTCGGGGGCACGATTCTCGTCGCGCTCGTGATCGGAGGCATCGCGTTCGCAGCATGGGGCCCGGGAGGCAGGGCCCGGCCGCGGAACACCGACGATGCGGTCGTCGAGGCGTTGGAGCGGTTTGCGCCCGAGGTGGCGTTCTACTTCTCGTCGCCCGCGTCCGGGACCTACGCGCTCACCGTGTGGGCGGACGTCATCAACGCGATCCACAAGCCGACAGTCGTGATCGTGCGCGAGCTCCTGCATCTCGAGGCGCTCGGCCGCATCCAAGTGCCGATCGTCGTCGCCGCGCAGGTCGCAGACTTGGAGCGCGTCGCGCTGCCCAGCATCCGTGTCGTGCTGTACCCGACGAACGTCGTCAGGAACAACGAGATGGTGCGGATCCCGGGGCCGCTGCACTGCTTCATCGGGCACGGCGACAGCGACAAGGTGGGCAGTTTCAGCCCGCTGAACCGCATGTACGACGAGATCTGGGTCGCCGGCGAGGCGGCCGTCGACCGCTACCGCGCGGTCGACGAGGGCATCGACATCGGCAAGGTCCTCGCGGTCGGCAGGCCGCAACTCGCAGAGATCCACCGTGCCGACCCGGCGGCGCACGCCGACGGACGGCTCACCGTGCTCTACGCCCCGACATGGAGGGCTTCTTGACGAGGCCGACTATTCGTCGGTGGCGCGGATGGGGGAGGCGCTCGTCGCTGCGGCGCTCGACTCGGGAGCCAGGGTCCGCTTCAAACCGCACCCGCTCACGGGTCACCGGCTGAAGTCCGCAGGAGCGGCCCGCGAGGCCATCGCGACGGCGGTGACCCGCGCCGGAAGCGGCAGCGGCGTCGTGCCCAACACCCCGGGCGCCCTCTACGCGGCCTTCAACGAGGCAGACGTGCTCGTCACCGACATCTCGAGCGTCATCACCGACTTCCTCGCGTCGCGAAAGCCCTACGTCGTCGCAAATCCCCGGAACACACCCCTCCCCACCTTTGTCGAGACCTTCCCTTCCGCCGCTGCCGCCACGATCGTCTCGCCGTCGCTGGACGGGTTCCGCGAGGCGCTCGCGGCCGCCGCGGGCGACGACGTCCTCCGCCCCGCACGCGAAGCGCTCGCGAAGCGGCTGCTCGGCGACGAGCCGGATCCGCTCGAGGCGTTCCTCCGCCATCTCGACGGGTTCATCGCCCGCGCGGACGCCCGCGTCGGGGCGCCGTCGTGAAGAGCGCCGGCCGCGTCGCCGTCACGGTCCTGCTCGGCACGGTCTATCTCGCCGCCGCGGTCGCCGCATCCATCCCCGAGCCGGTCAGCTTCCTGCCGCTCGCCGCCGCCGCCGTGGCGGCCGAGCTCATCGTGCAGCGCCGCTTCCCGGCCGCGCTGCCCGCGGTATTCGCGCCGCAGCTCGACGTGCGGTTCCGGCTGCTGTCGATCGACGTGCTCGTCACCGTGCTGTGCGCGCGCATCGAATCCGGGGGCGCCGTCGTCGCGGCCACGATCGCGGCCGTCGGCCTGCTGCATCTGACCCGTGACCTGTCCGGGGTCTTCCGGCGCCGCGCGGCGTGGTGGCGCGCCGGCGGTCCCGTCGGCTGGCGCAACCTGGCGGTCGCGGGCCACCCGACGCCTCGCAGCGGGCCACCCGCGGCGACGCTCGGCATCCCGACGTCCGCCATGACCCTCGTGCTGCCGGCCGGGTTCCTGCTCGACGAGTTGGGGGTCGGGGGCGCGGCCGCCGTCGTCGCGCTGGTGGTCGTGTTCGCGATCTGCATCGGCTACGTCGGCGCTCGCAGTGTGCAGTACCTCGTCAGCACCAGGCGCGACCGGGACGCGGTGCGGGCGGCGGTCCGGGACGCCGTCGCCGCAGTCGCGCCGGCCGTCGTCCTCCACGTGGCGGGACGACGGGGCACGAGCGGGAACGCGGCGATGTGGCTGCCGGCGCTGGCCCGTCTGCACCAGTCCGTGCTCGTCGTGGTCCGTGAGCAGTCGCACGTCGACGAACTCGCCCCGTACGGCCTGCCGATCGTGTTCGCGCCCCTGTCGACGGACGTGGAGCGGTTCATGGTCGAGAGCGTCGACCTCGCGCTCTACGTGAGCGACGCGACGAACATCAACAACCACATGATCCGGGTGCCAGGCATCCTCGACGTGCTCGTCGGTCACGGCGATGCGGACTCGGCCGAGAACGCGAGCCCGATCGCTCGCATGTACGACAGTCTGGGTGGCCGGTCAGCTCGGGCGGACAGCGGTACGCGACCGCTGCTCGGGGTGGCGGCTGACCGGGTCAGGACGATCGGCCAGGTACCCCTCCCGGAACCCGCGGCGCTGCCGTCCGACACGATCGTGTACGCGCCCGAGTGGGAGAACGTCGTCGACTCCGCCGGGACCTCGTCGGTCGTCGAGGGCGGTGAGGCGATCGTGCGGGCGGCGCTCGCGCGCCCCGGCCACACGCTCGTCTTCGCGCCGCATCCGGCGACGGGCTCGCGCGTGCCCGAATACGCCGCCGCCCGCGACGCGCTCGCGGCGCTCGTCCGCCTCGGGCGGGGCGCACCGCGTCGCGGCCGGCGAGGACCGGCGCTCGCTCGTCGCCGGCGCCGCGCTCGCCATCGTCGACATCGGCGGCCTGGTGCCGGACGCCGCTCGCGCGGACGTGCCCTACGCGGTGCCTCGTACCTGGGGGACCTGATCGCGTTCGAGGACGCGCACCCGACCGTCGCCGGCGGCGTCGTGCTCGACCCGGCATCTGGCTCCGGCATCGCACTGGCGCTGGCAGCGGAACGCGGGCGGCGCGTGCGGCACTCGTCGACCGCGTGTTCGCCCACGGCGACTTCCAGGTCGCGCTCGTCGCGTCGACGCGGCGATCGACATGCAGCGCGGCCGCCGCTCGTTCATCCGCCCGACCCTCTGACGGCCCCTCCGCACCGCTCCGCACCGCCGCGCGAGCACCCGGCAGCTGAGCACCTGAGCAGGACGATCAGCGCCTCAGCAGGATGCACGCGCTCCAGCAGGACGATGGCCAACAGTGTCCTGCTGAAGCGCGTGCGTCCTGCCGAAGTGCTCGCGGGTCAGGAGCGACGGTCGCCGCTGCGGCGACGAGTGCCGCCGCACGTCCACGATCTGCCCCGTGACGTCCGACACGAGCGTGTCAATCGACGCGAGGCGACGTGTCCGCGGCGAGCAGCGTGCCCTCCGGCTCGTCACCGAACGCCTTGGTGCGCATGCCCGTCTTCGTGCGTTCGGGTTGATGCAGTTGACGCGCACGCCGAGTTCGGTCGGCTCCTCGGACAGCGACTGGGTGAGGTTCACGGTCGCCGCCTTCGTCGCCGAGTACATGCCGTAGTTCGCGCGTCCACGCGTGTACGAGCTCGACGTGAAGTAGAGCAGCTGGCCGTGGGTGTCCTTCAGATAGGGCAACGACTCCTGGGCGATGATGACCGGCCCAAGCAGGTTCACCTTGATGGTGTCCTTCACCGCATCCGGGCTGAACGTCTCGAGCCCGCCGATCGAGGATCGGCCGAGTTCACGACGTAGTCGATGCGGCCCGTCGCGTCGAACGCCGCCCTAAGCGCGGCCTTGACGCTCTTCCGCTTCTGGATGTGTGTGCCCGTGGACGAGCCGAGTAGGCGAACACGTTCGCGCCGTAGCGCTCGGCCGCGTCGCAGATGCCCTTGCCGATGCCCTCGCTCCCGCCGAAGACCAAGATGGTCTTGCCGGTGAGCAGGCGCTCCCGCTCGGCGCCGTCAGACCGCCGGGTTCGGCGCTCTTCAGCTGGAACAGCTTGTCGGCGATGAACACGTCGATCGCCTCGTGATGTTCATGTTCTCGTCGACCCCGCGATGACGGCGATCGGCACGTCGGGCGTGTATTTGAGGACGACGGTGCCGTCGTCGGTGGCGATCGAAGTTGCGGTCCTCGCGCGCGCCGTAGGCGGCCGTGATGGCCGACCGCAGGAACGCCTGCGGCGTCTGCCCGCGTCGAAGGAGGGCACGCGGCGGGACGTCCACCAGCACGTTGGTCTCGGTGTTGATCTGGATGATCGTGTCGGCGGAGGGGATGGCGGTGTCCACCGCGCCGTAGTGGTCGAGGGCGTGGACGCAGTCTCAGGAACCGGTCGTCGACGAACGGTCGCCGGCGTCGTCGAAGAGACCTTGCACTCGTCGTCGCCGAGCTGCGCGAGGGCGAGCCTGGTCGTGTCGTTGCGGGTCTCCCCACCGGGGAACACACCCCAGAACTCCGGGTAGCGGCCCGCAGCGATCAGGTCCTCGACGGCCGCCATGTGGTTCGGCTCCATCATCACGATGATCTCGTCGATGGCGGAGGAGGCATCGACCGCCGCGATCGTGTGCTCGATGATCGGTTTCCCGGCGATGCGCGCGAGCTGCTTCGGCATGCCCAATCCCGCGCGAACTCCAACGCCGCCGGCAAGGAT
This sequence comes from uncultured Actinomycetota bacterium, assembly GCA_963716965.1. Taxonomy (GTDB): domain Bacteria; phylum Actinomycetota; class Actinomycetes; order Actinomycetales; family Microbacteriaceae; genus Amnibacterium. The sequence continues at coordinate 13,437 of CAVQUZ010000008.1, forward strand.
CACGGCAACTGATCGAAGTCCACGTTGTTCGCCACGGGATGCGATGGTATCGCTGATCCCGGGGCTTCCCCCGGACCGGCACTGCGGGACCGCTCTACGTGCAGCCCGCCGAGCCGCAGGAATCGGTGAATCGCCGGCACGCAGCGACCGTAATTCCGGTAGCAACGCGACGGCCCGCTACCCTACGCCGTGCAGCCGAAAATCTCCCCGCATCAGTGTCATCATCGCGGCCTACCGGCCCGGCGAGGCGTTCCGACACGTCATGGACTCGCTCGACGCGCAGTCGCCCGGCGAGCGGAGTTGAGACGATGTGATCGACGACGCTCGCCCAACGACACGTTCGCGATGCTGCAGCGGTACGCATCCACTCGGCCGAACATGCAAATCGAAACGATCCCCAACTCCGGGTGGCCCAGCCTCCCCCGCAACCTCGGGACCCATGGCCTCGTCACCATATGTGTTGTTCATGGACAGACGATCGCTTCCCGATGCGCTGAAGCGGCTGGCGGAGTATGCGGAGGAGACGGGCGCCAACATCGCCAGCCCGAAGGAGTCAAGACCACCGACGTCTGGTGGGGCATCTTGAGTCTCACCGACGGCAACATTCCCGACGTGGCCCTCAACAGCGGCATCAACCGTTTGCTGCCGATGGTGCCGCACAAGGTATATCGGCGTGACTTCATGCTCGAGCAGAGTGTCTCCTTCCCCGAGGGCCGACGGCAACTGTCGGAGGACATCTACGTCAACGTCGAGGCGTACCGCAAGGCGCGGAAGGTCGCCGTGCTCGCCGACACGCCTGCGTACCTTTGGCACTCGAGCACGACGAACAACTCGAAGACGTACGGACCGGGTTCGGTGAGTATCGGGACCGGCTCGACGAACTGATGGACTTCATCGACCGCACGCTCGACGGCCTGGAGTTCGCCCGCGAGCGCGAGGCGACCATCGTGCAGCAGGCCCGCGACCGCGTCATCGGCCGACTGACGGCGATGCTCGCGAATGCGACGCCGGAGCAGGCGACGCTCGGGATGGCCAGGGCCCGTGCGATTCAGGAGCGCTACTTGCCTGAATCGCTTGACTCGGCGCTCGGCGCGATCACGGCCCACGGGGCGCACTGGCGGATGAACGTCCAGAGGCTCGCGTCCCTGTTCGAGCACGACAAGGCGATCGGTCAAGCGACAAGGACCACCAGCGGACGCTGGACGGCGCGACCCTCGAGCTTGATATCCGCACGGCATGGCGCCGGAACGGCGTGCTGCCATTCCGGGTCGACGGTGACCGGGTGCTGCGGCGACTGCCTGAGGACGTCGAGGCCGTGCTGCCGACTCACCTCCTGGATGTCGCGACACACTGCCGAATTCGAGCTGACACTCGGTCTCCGGTCGACCGCCGAAAGTATCACCTGCCCGCAGTCGTCCCCATCGAGGCGGCGTTCACGCCGCGCAAGAATGGCGACGTCGGGCTCACGGCGGGCGGTCGGGTCCGCATCGACCGAGACGCTCGCCGGAGGGCATCCACTGGGGCTCGGCTCGTGGGAGGTGCACGTCTACACCCATTGGATGGGAGTCGCCCGCCGTGGCCGTCTCGTGATCCAAGGGGACCCGGTCGGGATTCGCGTCCACGAGCGTCGTGTTCTCTCCGCCTACCGCGACGCGAAGGAGCGGCTGAGCATCGGCGTGGACGACCCTGGGCGCCCGCTGGTGCTCGACGCGGGTACGCGCTTCGCCTCGGCAAGCGGTACCGTGACGGCGTTCACCGCTCCGGTGCCGCGCCTTTTCGCGGATGGGCCGTTCAGCAGGGGCGTCGAGCTCGTCCTCACTCCGATCGCATCGCGTTCCGCATCGTCCGCGGTGGTCGTGCCCGGTGTTGTTGAGGCCGATGCGTCCGGCGGCACCCTGCGCGCGGGCGGCGATGTCGCGCCGGGCGCCTATCTGTCGCTGCTCGCACGACCGTCGGTGACGCCGATGCGGGGTATTCGGCCACGGTCACGCCTGACGGCGCCGTGCATTTCGAGGTCGCAGCGGTGCCCACGCCGGTCAAGCACCCGGCACCCGCAGGGGTGTCATCGGTGCAAAGGCGTGCGGGTGCGTTCGCGAAGCGGGGTGATCGAGTGCACCTTCGCTGACCGTGTCGGTCAGTCATGCACGGCCGGAACCAAACGGCCGTGCAGGCGCTGCGCCAGCTCGTTCGTCGCGAGGTACCCCTGCTGCACCTCGCGGAGCCGGGTGAAGATCTCGTTGTCGCTGAAGCGCACGGTGTAGCCGTTCAGTTCCAGGAAGACGTTCGTGGCCAGCCACGCGCCGCTTGTTCCGTCGAAGAGCGCGTTGTTCCGCGCGAGACTCTGCATGAGCGCCGCAGCCTTCATCGCAAGCAGCATGTAGACGTCCTGCCCGCGGAACGTCATGCCCGGCCGGTCCACGGCGACCATCAGCAGGCCGAGATCGCGGACCGCCTCGCGGAGGGCGGAGCGCCTGTTCATCGCCGTCGACGACACGAGCCGCTCGGTCCTGATCGATGGCGGGCTGACGCTGCAGGGTGTGCGACGCGGCGTCGGAGGCGGATTCGCAGCGCAGCAGGCACCGGTCGAGATCCTGCTGGTCCCCGTCGCCCATGACGGCGGTGGCGCGAACGGGAGCCAGCGGCGCCTCCCGGGGGTGCTCACCACGCGCCCGGACGGTGCGGTCTCGAGGCGCCGAGTTCCCGCCCCCCGGGTCGTACCTGCTCGCCGTCCAAGAGGGGCGGTCGCAGTCGAAAGCGGTTCGGTGGTCACGATCGCCAGCGACACGATGTCGCAGGCTCCGGTCCCGAAAGCGGGAGCGCCAGCGCCGCAGTCGTTCGTTCGCCGCGCTATCCGGTCGGGCACGTCGCTTCGCCAGGCGGATCGCGCAAAGGATCGTGCGCGGCCGCTGACCGCGCGGCGCGGCTCCGCTCAGCGGTGCGCCAGGAACGCGTCCGTCTGCCGCAACGGAGCGGTGGCGTCCTCGGCGCGAGGGGACACCCGCAGTCGGATGAGGCGGTAGCCGACCATCCCGTGAAGTGCCGGAGCCCGTTCGGAAGCGTGACCGGGTGCACGCTGTCCGCGAGATGGCGCCCCCAGCGCTGCGAGCTCCTCGACGACCACCTTCGTCATCAGATATCTCGCGACTGATGCCTCGTCGGAGGCCTCGAGCGTGCGTAGATACCGCAGGAGCGCCCATTGGCCCGCGACAGGGATCACCGCGAGAAGGATCGGCCGCCCGTCTGCGGCGTAGGCGGCGAGCGCCAGGTCGACGTCGAGCGCGTCCGCGTTCACCGGGTTGGCGTTGCGGTACTGGCGACGCGGGTTGACCCGCTCATGCGCGTCACCTCGTGCGACGGCGCGCGCCGGTCGTCCCGAGAGGACAGACGCCGCCACGTGACGCCAGCTCGCTCCGCTGCGCGCACCTTCCGGCGAAGGGTCTGCTTCGCGGCACCCGCGGATGGTCGGCCCCGTCGGCGGGCACGTCGAGCGTCGTCGTCAGACTGTGCCACGCCCGGAGCCCCGGTGTCCCCGGTCGTCGCGGCCTTCCTCATCGAGTCGGCTTCGGCGCTCCGGCCGAGGTCGGCGGTCGCCGTCGGCAGGCGGCTGAGGCCGCGCCACGCCGCCACCGACCTCCCTGGATGTTCCAGGACGAAGCGCACCAGCCCGGGGCGTCCCGCTTCGGCGTACTCGTCGATGTACCGCTCGAGCCGGCGCCGGCGGACCTGTCTCGTGGACTCTCGGCCGTGCCATCCCTGATTCGACAGACGGAAGATCTGTACGCCGGCGTTGTGGTAGACCTCGACGAAGCCGGGATCTGCGCGCACGCTGCGCTCGAGAAGGAGCGAGTAGGGGCGCTGACACGAGGTGGTGTGCCTGCGCGTACGTGTACTGGCTTTGTAGAACACGACGTAGAGGTCGTTGGTGAGACCGCCCTTGATCGCGAGCTGCCGCACATCGTTGGCCGTGCGGAAGCACTGCGGGTTGTTCAGGAAGTAGTCCTCGACGTCCGTCGCAGGATGTCCGACCAGGGGCGCCGTAGTTCGGCCCGACGACGTCGGGGAACACGGGCAGCGTCCGGACCACCGAGTCGCCGTCGCGGAGCACCGAGTTGATCCACGTCCCGGCAGCGGCGTCGGCCGGAGCTATGCGGTAATCCGCCTCCGGCTGGAAGAAGGCGACGACGAACAGCCCGAGCAGGACCACGACGAGACCGGAGACCATGACGCGCGACCACACAAGGTCGCGCGGCATGGGCCACAATGCCCAGATCGCCCCGATCGACGTCCACGCGAAGCTGAGGAGCAGGACACGAAGGAGTCCTTCACCGCCGTACGTCTGCACCGCGAGGATGAGAGCGGATGCGAACGCGAACAGCACCGTCACCGCCGAACGCGGGTCGCCCGAGCGGAACCGCCGGACCATGCCGAACAGACCGAGGCCGATCGACAGGAGGTTGATCACGTTCACCGCCTGCGTCTCGACGATGAAGCCGAGGGTGGGTGTCGCCTGCGCCGCCGCGGTGGCCGGCGGCTTGAACGTGAGGTTCTTCAGCGGGTCGAAGCTCGACAGCAGGCCCCAGTTCGACTGGACGAAGCCCAGGTTCGGGATCAGGTACGCGATGGTGATCACCGCCATCGCGAATCCGATCCAACGCGGGCGCAGGTAGCCGAGGAGCGCGAGCGGCAGCACGGTGAGGATCGCTGCGTAGGGGGTCAGCTGGTGGCTGACGACGATGATGGCGTCGAGCACCAGGACGGCAATGATCGCGAGGGTCCGCGCCGTGCGGCGTACCGCACGACCGGCAGCGGTTCGAGCGGCTTCGCGCCTCTCCCCATCAGGAAGCGCTCCAGCCGTTGCACGAACTGGAAGGGCTCGCCCCGCAGGAACGTGAGCAGCACGAGGCACATCGTGAGGTAGAGCGCGAATGCCCAGGCCTGCGGCGAGTCGTCGTTCGCGCCGATCCAGTTGATCAGCGTGAAGATCAGGCCGGCCGCCCATGCCTTCGCTGAGCTCCGCAGGAAGACGCGCGCGATGGCGACCACCGCGACCATGTCGAACGGGCGAAACCGAGGTCGGCCCATTTCGCGTAGTCGAGGGCATCGTTCAGCCCGATCGCATTGCCGAGCACCGCGCTCGACGCGAAGAATCCGGGCCACCGGTTGTACAGGTCGATGGAGCGGTCGACGCCGCCGATCGAGGTGATGAAGTCGGTGACGTCGATGTGCTTGTACACCCACGGGTAGCGCGGGAGCGCCTCGATGAGGGGCGCGGACGCGTACTGGATGACGACGATCGTCGACACCGCTGCCGCGATCAGGCGCACCCGGACGGTGGGCCGGAAGAAGGCGTACGCGGCGACGGCGATCACGATCGCGGCTCCCGCGTACCAGACCGGCGGGTAGGCCGTCAGCAGGCCCCACTGGCCGAGGCCGGTGTCGTGCGTCCCGGATTCACCGACGGCCAGAGCAGGAGACCCCGGCGAGTGCGACCCATGGTGCGAGCTCGCGGCCGCGCGGTGCCGGCCCTCGTGGGGGGCGCACGAGCGTCGCCCTCGGAACGACGGCGATCGCGATCGCGGCGAGGACCAGCACTGCCGGTTCCGCGATGCGCGGCACCCAGACGGAGGTCCACACCATCGCGAGCGCCACGACGGACGTGATGACCGCCGTTGCGGCGAAGTGAAGACCGACCGCGAAGTGCGGTGACACCGCCGACGTGCCGCGCGACGGCCCATCCGGGACCCACGAGCCACGCGACGAGCGCGACGAGGGTCCGGATGGAGCCGGTGACGTCCACCGCGATCAGTATGGCGGCGACGAGCGCGGTCGCGGCGACCGCGATGTCGAACAAGTCCCTGCCGCGTGACGGGGGCCGACGTGCGCGTGGCGGTGCTCGCGCGCCGTGGCTGTGGAGAGAGTCGAAGCGGTCATCGAATGGTTTCCTGCTCGTTCATGGCAGAGTCGTCGCGGATTCGTTGGCCGGCACGCCGCCGTAGACGCCTCCGGAGAGGCAGCGGCCGGTGACGACGGCCCCGGAGGCGACGATCACGTCGTCCTCGATGACCGCGCCGGGCAGGATCGTCGCCCGCGCGCCGATCCAGACCCGATCCCGATCGTGACGGCGCGCCCGCTGGCGACGTGCGCCCAGCGGCCACGGGCATCGATGTCGTGGTTTCATCAGGATCATGACCTGCTGCCCCATCGCACATTCCCTCCGATGGTCACCGGGGCGACGCCCTCGATGAACACCTGCTGGTGAAGTAGACGTCACGCCCGATGGTGGGCCGCCGCGGCTTCCCGGCGAACCGGAAGCGCGTACCGGGCGACGAGGCCAGCTTCCGCCGAGCCCGGAGTAGTCGCACGCCGGACGACTCGCGGCACCCAGATCGACCCCACCTATCCCGTTCATCACAAGATCGGCGAACGCCCATCCGATGTCCTCGCCCAGTCGGCGCAATGCCCGTCGCAACAACGTGTCCACGGGGTGGATCGACAGCGGTCATCGGGTCCTCATCGCTTTCCGGGTCGGCGGGACAGGAGAATTCATGAAGGTTCGGAATTCGGAATTCCTGAATGAATTCAACGCCTCGACGTTCTCGGGGTGCGCTTTCATCCAATTCCGGACCGCCGCACGGCTTCGTCGATACGCAAGCAGGCCGCAAGATCGAAATAGGTGATCTCTGCGAGCACGAATTCGCGCGGCACGGCGGCAGCTGCGCCCACGTGAGGTGCGGCGCCCGACGGCCCGATGCCGCGAAGTCGGGACACGGTCTGGGACAGCATGCGGCCGGCGGCCAGTGGCACCTGCGCGCCGATGGAGACCGCGTGACGCGGGTCGGATCGAACGATCGAGGTGAGCATCGCGGTGAATCCGGTGCCGTTGCCCTGCATCTGTCGCAGCAGTTCGTCCTCGCCCCGACGATGCCGGTGATGCACGACGGCGGACGGTTCGTAGCCGATCCGCCCGTCGTGCCAGAGGGTCCAAGCCAGCACCTGCAGATCCTCGCCACCACGGGCGGCGGTGCCGGTGCCGAGTGCGAGATCGAAGCCGCCCATCTCGATCAACCGCGCGCGGCGGAAGGCCATGCTGGCACCGGCCCCGAACGCCCCGACGCCGTAGAGGGCGAACCGCCGCGTGACGGTGCCGTCGGCCGCGACGACCTCGACGCGAGAGCCGCGGAGGACCCGCAGCGCGGATCGCGCCGGCCGGAGCGTGACCGGGAAGAAGGTCCGCTCGCCGCTGAAACCCCCGTAGTGCTGTTCGAACCAGTTCTGCGCAGGCGTTTCGAGTTCTGCCGGCAGGATCAGGCCGGTGACGGCGTCGAGCTCCGGCTGTGCCGCGAACCGGCCACCGAGCGCACGGAGCCAGTTCTCGTCGACTCGGACGTCGTCGTCGGTGAACGCGACGATCTCGCCCACCGCCGCCTCGACGCCCGCATTCCGCGCTGCCGAGATGCCGGGCAACGGCTGTCGGACGACTCTCACCCGCGGGTCGCCGCAGCCTGCGACGAGTGCGGGCAGCGCATCGTCCTCGGGGACCGTGCGCCGGTTGTCGACGAGGATGATCTCGGCGTCCCCGGGGTATCGAGCCGCCGCGAGGCCGCGGAGGAGCAGGTCCAGATCTTCGATGCGGCCGACGATCGTCGGCACGACGACCCCGAGATCGAGGGAAGGGACGTGCCGGCCGGGTCCGGTCGGACCGGTGCAGCGGCCCGGATGCGGTCCACGGCTCGGCGCAGGGCTTCGGCGTCGCCGAGGCGGACGTCGGTCACGCCCACGGGGGCACCCTCGCGCCACAGGACGATCATCGCCTCCTGGTGGTCGGCGTCGGCGACGAGGTCGGGAAGCGGCTGATCGATGTCGACGGCGATCACGCGCCGAGCGGCCGGGGCTGTGCGGGTCATGCGGTCTCCAAAGGGATCACGGACGGGCCGGTGAGGCGGCGCTGCGCGGAGCGGAGCGCGAGCACGAACCACGGCACGCAGCAACAGGCCACCGCGAACCGCACGTCGTTCCAGACGTCCGACCACGGCAGAAGAGCGACAGCGCGGCGACCGCGACGACAGCGACGACCGTCGCGGCGACTCGAGGCGCGGGGGCGGCCAGTCGCGAGGATCGCCGCAGCACGACGAGCTGCAATGCGGCGAGTACGCCGAACGCCACGAACGTGGCCGCGGCCGAGCCGAGCACGCCGATGACGGGGACCGGCCAGGCCTGGGTCAAGACCGGGGATGCGTCGACGGCCGCGACGATCGTGATCGCGACCACGGCCCTCGTGCGCCGCATCGCCACGAGCAGTCGTTGCGAGGCGCCGTAGGCGACCACCGGAAACGCCGCGAGCGCGACCATGAAGACCACGCCGAGCAGGGTCTCGGGGTGGAATGCGGCCGTGCCGACGATCTGCAGGGCGATCGGAGCGCCAGCGTGATGCCGAGGAAGACCGGGGTGACGACCAGATACAGTCCGTCTCTGGACGCACCCGCGACACGCACCCGCTCGGCCCCGTCACGGATCCCCGCGATGCGAGGGAGCCACGCCTGATTGGTGAAGCCGGGCGCAGCGGGATCGGGGATGGAGCCGACCGTGTACGCGATCTGGTACCGGGCGACCGCGTCGAGCCCCGCAACGGACTGGATCACGAGCCGGTCGCCCGCGGCCAGGACGAAGTTGGCCAGGTAGCCGATCGAGAGCGGGAGCCGGAGTCGGAACGCCCGTACCATCAGGGCCCGGTCCCATGCCCTGGTGACCGTCGGGCGAGCGGCGATGACGCCGATGATCGCGGCGAGCCACTGCACGCCCGCGCAGGCCAGCACGTAGGTGGTCGCGTCGTCGCGGACGAACACGACCAACAGGACGCCCGCGACCGGCCCACCGAGCGCCGCCAGGGCACTGGCGGTCAGCGACAGGCGGCAGGCGGTCCTCGGCGAGGCGCAGCGCCAGGGTCAGGTACACGAATCCGGCCGGGACGGTCCACGCGGCGACGGCGTAGACGAGGCCCATGTGTGCGCCGAACCCCAGCGGAGGCGCCCAGAACGGTGCCAGCAGCGTGACGACGCCCGGCACCGCGACGGCCACCACCAGCCCGGCGTTGAGGATCCGCCGTGCAGCGGCGCCGTCGCGGTCCTCGCCGAGCTGGACCACGATCGCCTGATCGAGGCCGAGCACCGCGAATATGGCGAGCACCTGGACGAGAGCGATGGCGACGCGAGTGCGCCGAACTCGCGCGTCGGCAGAACGTGGGCCGTGACGGGCGACACGACCGTCGCGACGACGAGTGCAGTGACGACGGCGACGTAGATCAGATTCCGGCCGAACAAGCGGGCGTGTCCCTGCTCGGCGGTGCCGTGAACGGCTTCCGGCGGGGCCGTCATGCGGTGGTGCCCACGGCTCGGTGCGCGCCATGACGGGAGCCGTGGGAAGCATCTCAGGGGTCCTTCATGGGTGTCGGGCCGAGCGGGATCGAATGGGGAGTGGGGGGGGGGGGGGGGGGGGGGGGGGAGAAGGGCCGTTCGGGCGGCCGACCACGCATTGATCGCGGACCAGGTGCGGGAACACCGTTTCGTCCGCTCACGCAAATGATACTGAAAACCCGCACAAAGGGCTCGGGAGTTATCCCGGATTCGCGTTTCGGCTGCGTTCCGGAAGGCCGACGGGGAGTTCGTGGCGCCGAAAGCGTGCGTGCGCTGGATGTCCACTGAATGATTCGGCACGAACTCCGCAGGGTCCTGAGGTGGTCGCCCGGTCAATCACTATCGCGATAGACATGGACCCAATCGATAACATACTGCTGCGGCCAGGTGCCGTGCGCGTCGGGGGACTTCGTGAATGTCCCTCCGATAGCCAAGTTCACCAGAAGATAAAAAGGCTTGTCGAAGACCCACTCGCCGCGACGCTCGACCTGCGCACGACTGACAGTCGCGCACGCGGCGCCATCGATCGCGAAGCGGATCGCGTCGGCGCTCCAGGTCACGGCGTAGGTGTGGAACCGCGTACCGAGGGATGTGCCGGAGACGCACGAGTTGACGATCCCCCAAGCGGCCCCCGACGTGGTCGGACCGTGTACCGATCCGTACCATATGTTCGAATCTCCGTTGGTCTCGAAGACGTCGATCTCGCCGCTCTTCGGCCAGCCGACCGATGCCGCGTCTGTGCCGAGCGCCCAGAACGCCGGCCAGGTGCCCCGCGCAGTCGGTACCTTCGCCCGGATCTCGAGCCGGCCGTGCGTCACGGACAACGTGCCGAGCGTCGTGAGCCGTGCCGAGGTGTAGTCGGAGGGCGCGCCGTCTGCACAGATGTGGCCGGACTCGTGGCGTGCGGTGATGACGAGATGCCCCGCGCCGTCCTGCTCGGCATTGTCTCTGTCCGCCGTGTAGCACTCGAGCTCGTCGTTCCCCCATCCGGACGCCCCGGTCACCGGCCGCCAGGGCGCACCCGGCGCGGAGCCGGCAGGACCGTTGAAGTCCGAGGACAGCACCTCGGTGCCGGTCGAGGCACCGGAGACGAAGACGACGACTGCCACGCCCGCGGCGAGCAGGACCGTGATCAGCGCGCAGAGCGTGACGAGGGCGGCCCTGGACATGGCCGACAGCTTGCCATCGAAGCAGCAGGGAGTCCGGCGCGCGCGCGGATCATGCACCGCTGTGCCCCGAACAGGGGGAGGACACGCCGTGTTTCCGTAAATGAATTGCCGAATTAAATCAATTTCGATGGATGTTCTCCAAAGGCTTGGAACCCCCGGAAGTGGCGGTTACATTCATCAGCGGTTCAGCGGACCAACTTCTGGGGAATTCACCGACGGGCGGTGAATGGATCGGAGACGCCATGCAACGGGCGACCCGCCGCAGCGAGAGCAACAGCTCCCCGTGAGGTGCGCCATGACGACCGGATGGGGCGCACGGTGGTCATCGCCATCGCCGGGTGCGCCGGTCCACGTGGAGCGGATCGCCTCGCAATGCCCGCCGGAGTCCCGGGCTGCGGTCGGCCGCGATCGCCCTCGGGCTCACGGTCTGCGTGGCGATCGTCGCCACCGTGCTCGTGCCTTCGCTGACCGCACAGGCCGCCGTCGGGAACGGCACGGCGTGGACGCAGGCGTTCGACACCGCAGTCCCGCTCGGTGCTGTGACGAGCGGGGGCGCGTTCCCCGGCTACTCCGACCTGTACGCGTACCGTGACGGCACGAAGTCCACCAATGGCGGTACCTACAAACCGTCGACGGTCAGCTCCGTCGAGGGCGGCAACCTCACGTGGCATCTGCAGGGTGACGGACAGGGCTCGAGTGTCACCATCGGCAAGTCGGCGATCGGTGGTGAGCTGGTCGGTGCGCATGCGCACCGATTCAATCTCGGGATCTAGCTGGCAGACATGCTGTGGCCGGACGACAACGTGTGGCCCGGTACCAATGGTTCGGGCGGCGAGATCGACTATCCGGAGTCCGACACGACGATGGCGAACCCGTACGTGGCCGTCGTCGCGAACGCGGGCGAGACCCGCAACGGTTCCCAGGCCTTCAATCCGTCGCCGCTGGTCCGGGTGCCGCAGTCGTGGCACGACTGGCACACGTATACGACGCAGGTGAACCCCGGCGTTTCCATCACCGTCTACCAGGACGGCGTGAAGGTCGCGACGGTCACGGACAACGTGCCGCGCACCGCGATCCACGAGCAGTTCCAGATCGAACCGATCAAGCCCGGCGTCGGTGGTACGGGCACGGTGCAGGCTTCGGCGGTCTCGTATTCGCCGAACCTCGACCTGTCGACCATCGCCGCCGTCGGCGGCGCGAGCACGGGCTCGGCGACGCCGTCGCCGAGCGCGACCGCCGCGCCGACTTCCACGCCCACGCCCACGCCCAAGCGCACCGCCCCGCCGAGACGACCGCACGTCGCCTCGGTGTCGGGCACGGCCGCTTCCGCCGGTCCGGCATCCTCGCTGGGCGGCCAACTTCACGACTGCCGGCTCGATGGACCCCGCCGTGAGCACCGATACCTCCTCCGCATGCGGCACTGCGGGCCTGACGTCGACCTCGGGCGGCATGCTTCGCCTGAAGGCCGTGCCGGTGACCTCGGTGTCGAATTGTTCGGCAGCGGACGCTGTCGGCCGCGTGAGCCTGACCGGGTCGTTCGCCTCGACCGGAACGGTCGACGTCCGGTTGCGCATCCCCTCCGGCTACGAGCCGTGCTGGGTCGTGGGAAGCACCCGGGTCACGCTCGAGGTCCGTCGGGCCGGACTCTGTCCGGAACAGCTCGAGACCGGCTCCGGATTCCACACGGTGAGCATCGCGCTGACTCGCGGCGGATTCCGGTACTCCATCGACGGCAGGCGCGTCGGGGGCGCCGCCACCGCGGTGTCAGGCAGCCCGAAGCACGTGACGCTCGAGGTCGCACCGACGACACCGCTCACGAAGGCGGTCCAGGTGGACGTGGACTGGATGCGGGCTCGATCGGCCTGACCGGGCCGGTCGCACCGGGATTAATCGCTTGGCGGGCGCGAGGCGGC
>CAVQUZ010000009.1:0-11599 GCA_963716965.1 uncultured Actinomycetota bacterium
GTGCGGTGTCCGGCGCTGGCGCCGGGGTTGTGACGGGGGTGACCTGGTTCGCGCGCGTCGTGCGGCCCTACGCCGCGTTGGCACGCGCGGCCTGGATGTACTTCTTGGCGGCTCTATGACCTGGTGGCGGGGTCAGGCGTCAACGCTTGCCGCATTGCGAGTTCGCTCACTGCGCCAGCGGATGGCGACCATGGACACGACGGCGACGAGGATCGCACCGAATCCGATGCTCGTCGTGCCCGTTCCAAGCTGGATGCCGTCGCCGTACGGCGCAGGCACACCGAGCCAGTCCGCGAACGTCGCCCCGAGCGGCCGCGTGAACGTGTAGGCCAGCCAGAACGCGAATACGCCGTTGAACCGCATCCACCGATATCCCACCGCCGGTATCAGGATGAGCCCCAGGAACACGAAGGTTCCGGCGAACGAGCCGAGCCCGAGCGTTGTAGACACGAAGTCGCCCGCGGCCGTGCCGAGCGCGAAGGTGAAGATGACCGTGAGCCAATAGAACGCCTCGCGCGCTTTCGTGTTGATGCTGTGCACGTCGAGCGTCCGCTGAGTCACGTACCAGGCTGTAAACACGGCGGCCTGCAGCCCCAGCAGCATCACCGTCGACGCCCACAGCGGCATGCCGAGGTCCTGGTTCAAGAAGTCGGCGGACATCGTGCCGAAGATGCTCACCGCGGTCACGGTCAGCCAGTAGACGACCGGCACATACCGCCTTGTCGCGAACTGCGCGATGAGGCAGACGACGAGCAGCCCGAGTCCCATCAGGATCGCTGGATGCTGGCCGATGTAGTCGTTGAAGAAGATGAAGTCGGAGAATGCTTCACCGAAGGCGGTCGTGGCGAGCTTCGCTCCCCAGAACGAGGGGCTCGCAGCGGGGACTTTTGATTGGCGCGTCGGCGCAGCGGTGTGCGGGGCGGTGACTGCGGTCATTGGGTTCGAGTTCCTTCCATCGAATGCGTGCGGCGACGACCGTATGGACAGCGACGCCTACGCCGCGTCGAACAGAGGTGGGAGATTTGGTACCCGGTCAGACGAAGGTGGTGCGCCGATATCAGACGGTCGGATGACGCGCGCGATCTCAACACGCGAGTACCGTCGCGGGATGTCCGACCTGCCCTCGTGGTGGCACCGCGTGCCGACCTGGCTCTCGGTACTCGTGAACGATCTCGCGGCTCCGCTGCTCATCTCAGGGCTCGCGATGCACGATCTGCTCTACAACGCGGCCGGGCCCGTGTCGTGGGTACTCGCGCTGGCGACGATCTGGCCGCTCGTACTGCGTCGGCGGGCGCCGGTCGTGACGTTCTTCGTCGAACTTGCCGCGCTCGCGGGACTGACGGCGACCGCCAGCCCGCCGTTCGCCGGTTTCGCGCTGCTGCCTGCGCTCTATACGGTCGCCGCCCACCGCACCCTGCGGACCGCGATTCTGTCTGGCGTCGCCCTCGAGCTGTTCGTCGTGCTCGTCGCGGTTCAGCAGGCGCCGGCGCGCAGCATCGACGACACCATCCTCATCCTGAGCGCGGCCGCGGCCGCCAGCCTGCTGCTCGGCACGACGCTGCGCACGCAGCGCCGCTACCTCGCGTCCGTCGAAGACCGCGCGCTGCGGCTCGAGCGGGAGCGTGCCCGGGAGGCCGAACTCGCCGCCCGCGCAGAGCGGGCGAAGATCGCTCGCGAGATGCACGACATCGTGGCGCACGGGCTGTCCGTCGTCGTGACATTGGCAGAGGGGGCTGCCACCCGTGCCGAACAGGATCCGCGGACGGCACGAGCCGCGATGGAGCAGGTCGCGGCCGCGGGACGCCAGTCGATGGGGGAGATGCGACGCCTGCTCGGCGTGCTCCGGTCCGACGAGACACCGGCCAGGACACCGCAACCCGACATGGGTGATCTCGATGCGCTGCTCGACGACGTGCGCGCGACCGGGCTCGTCGTCGATCTTGAGCCCGCAGGTGACCTCGCGTCGCTCGAACCCACCCTGCAGGCAACGCTCTACCGCTCGGTCCAGGAAGGCCTCACCAACGTCATAAAGCATGCTCGCGACGCATCGCGAGTGACGGTGCGGATCGCGCATGCCGGTGACGACGTCGTCTACACGGTTCATGACGACGGTCGCCGCGTCAGCGCCACCGAGGCCGGCAACGGTCTCGCCGGCATGGCTGAGCGCGCGGCCATCTTCGATGGCAGTGTCACCACCTGGAGTGACGCCTCCGGGTGGACCGTCCACGGCGTCCTGAAGGCGGTGACCGCGCGGTCGCGCTGTCGTTCGCGCACGAGCTCGCAGGCCCGGACCTCGCGGGTCTGCCGGTGGCGCAGGTGTTTTGGAGCCTCCTGTACACGGCCGCATTCGGGCTCGTCGTGCGATACCGGCTGCTCGAGCCGCTGTACCGGGCGGTCCGTCATCGGCTCCGCGTCGGAGCTGTCGTCGACGAGGGCGCCGGGGTGACCACTCTGCTGATCACCGGGCGGCAGCTCGACGACCTGCAGGCGGAACCGGGCCAATTCTTCCGGTGGCGTTTCCTCACCCGACGCACGTGGCACTCCGCAAACCCGTTCTCGTTGTCGGCGGTGCCGCGCGACGACGCCCTGCGGCTCACGGTGCAGGCGATCGGCGACGGCACACGTGCGATCACACGCGTGCCCGTCGGCACGCGTGTGATCGCCGAGGGCCCGTACGGGGCGATGACCGAGCGGCGCCGCACGAGCCGCGGCGTCCTGCTCCTCGCCGGGGGCGTCGGTATCGCCCCGATGCGCGCGCTCTTCGAATCGGTCGGCGTGCACGGCGAACGACTGACCCTGATCTACCGGGCCAGTCATGCGGACGACGTGCTCTTCGCGGCCGAGCTCGAGCAGATCGCGGCCGTGCGAGGAGCGCAGCTCATCGTGCTCACGGGGCGATCGAGCGATCCCCGCAATGCCATCATCAGCACGAACCTGCGGTTGTGGGTGCCCGACGTCGCGCATCGCGACGTCTTCATGTGCGCATCGCCACGGTTTCAGGCGGCTGCGGTCGCCGCGCTGCATGCCGCCGGCGTGCCCCGGGCGCGCATCCACCGTGAGGAGTTCGTCTTCTGAACGGAGGCCGCCGCGATCCTGAGCGGTCGCTCTGGGCAGCTTCGAAACCATGGGAGGGCGCCTCGCGGCGCGGGAGGGAGCGGCATGACGAGCGCCGGTAGGCGATCGCTTCTGCTGCTGATCGAGGACGACCCCGGACATCGGCTCGATGACCGCCGACGACTACGAGGTGACGCTCGTCACCGACGGCAGGGCCGGGTTCGACGCGGCCGCACGCGGCGACCACAAGGCGAACGCGCGATGCGCATCGCTTCATGGTCGGCGCCCAGTGCAGAGAAGTCGTGAAGGAATCGGCAGCGGGTCGACCATTCGAGGTTTCTTCGAGCCGGCCGAACACGATCCGCGCATGACTTCGTCCCCGTCGCGCGCCCGGGAGCCGTTGCTGTTCGTTGGGGACGACGCGACCCTCGGGCTGCTCACGGCCGAGCTGCTCCGCGCCGACTTCGACGTGACGTTGGTGACGACCGGCGCGAGCGGCTACCGGGAGGCCCGCCGCCGCCGTTTCGTCGCGATGCTCGTCGACCGGGGGCTGCCGGACATGGACGGGCTCGAGGTCGTCGATCGATTGCGCAGCGTGGGGGACGTCACCCCGATCATCCTGCTGACGACGTCCGGCGCTGTCTGCGACCGCGTCGCAGGCATCGAGTCCGGTGCGGACGACTACGTCGTCAAGCCGTTCGACGTCCGCGAAGTCGTCGCGCGCATCCGCGCCATCACCCGCTCCCCGGTCGTCGACAAACCCGCGATCGTGATCGGCGACTGGGAGTTCCGAGCGGATGAGCGCATCGCGACGTCGAGGGATGCCTGGGTCTCCCTCACGGAGACGGAGGCTCGGCTGCTCGCCTTCCTCGTGCACAACCGTGGGCTCACCGTCTCGCGTGATGTGATTCTGCGCGAGGTCTTCGCGTCCGGTGAGTCCGCCGGCACGGTCGACACTTACGTGCACTATCTGCGGCGCAAGACCGACCGCGGGATCGTCCGCACGATGCGGGGGCGCGGTTACCGCGTCGATCTGCGGCCCGCTGCAAGCGGCGGGTCGGCTGACTCACCGCGTTACACCACCGAATGCGGGCGTGGTTGATCCGGAACCGGCGTGCAAGACCCCGACCGGTCACCCTGAGCAGCGCTTCGAGGACGATCGCGCCGCTCATCCTGCTCACTCCGGTGCTCGACGAGGAGATCGGCCCCTCGCGCACGACCAGCCCCGCGTCGACGGCGCGGCGCGCCAGCTCGATCTGGAAGCAGTACCCCTCACTGCGTACGTGAGTTAGATGCAGCACGTGCAGGGCAACGGCACGGTAGACGCGGAAACCGCCCGTGACATCACCGAGCGGCCGGCGCAGCATCGCTCGCGGGTAGGCATTGCCTGCCCGTGAGAGCAGCACGCGGTGTCAGGCGCAACTGCGCACGGAACTCCCATCGGTCCACCGCGTGCCGAACAGGAGCTCGGTGCGCGGGTCCATGGCGTCGATGAGCGCTCCGCGGTCCTCCGGGAGGTACGAGCCGTCGGAGTCCCTCTCGACGACGATGTCGTGACCGGTCGCGAGCGCCATGGCTAGCGCGTCGAAGTACGCGGTCCCGAGGCCGATTTTCCGAGGACGGTGCATGACGAGCACCTGAGGGTCGCGCGTCGCCAGGAGATCCGAGAGCTCGCCGGTGCTGCCGGGCTCTCATCTTCGATCACGAGCACGTCGAGTTCTGGCCGTTCCGCTCGGGTGCAGCCGATCACGGCGGGGAGATTTGCGAGTTCGATGTTCGTCGGCAGGCAGACGAGAGTTCGAGGCGACACATCGTTCTGGTCCATGGGGGATCACCCGTCGAGGGGGTAGCGCAGATGAGGCGAAGGAGACGCGACGCTGGTGAAGCCTTCGCCGTTTCTTCGAGAGATGCCCAAAAGCTCGGGACATGACGCCGTCGCGACTTGCAACCGCAGCTGAATCCCCCACGGAAATAGCCTGGGTCTGTGGCGCGCGAGTCTCGGTCGTCGCGCAGTCGGTGCTGTGACGGCAGCGACCGTCGGACTCTGCGAGGACGATCCGCAGGTGCGCCGACTCGTCACCGAGGCACTCGAGCTGGACGGCTTCGCGATGGTGACGGCATACTCGGGCGCCGAGGCGATTCGGCTGTTGGGACCGTCGACCGACCTCGTCGCGCTGATCCTCGACATCGGCCTTCCCGACGCCGACGGTCGCGACGTACTCGGTGCGCTCCGCTCGGCCGGTCAACAGGCTCCGGCCCTGTTCCTCACCGCTCACGGCGCACTGCACGACCTCGTCAGCGGGTTCGCGGCCGGCGCCGACGACTACCTCGCCAAACCGTTCGCGATCGCCGAGCTCGTGATGCGGGTGAAGGCACTGAGTCGGCGGGTGCCTCTGCGCGCGGTCGCCGACGGTGCTCTCGTGCTCGACCCGACCACTTTCAGCGTGCGGGGCGATGTCGGCGAGCGCGTCCTGACGCCCACGGAGTACCGGCTCGCAGCCGCACTGCTCAGCCGTCCGGGCGAGGTCGTCCGACGAGCCGAACTCGTGGCCGCCGGATGGCCGCTCGGGGCGTACGTCAGCGGAAACACCCTCGACTCGTACATCCGGCGACTTCGACGCGGATTCGAGGCGGTCGCCGGGGACGAGAGAATCCAAACCGTACGCGGCGTCGGCTACGTCGTCCGATGACGCGCATCCGGCAACGACTTCAGCGAGCCACCTCGCGGCGCGTCTCACTACGAACACGCATCGTCGCGGCGACGGCCCTCGTGGGCCTCCTTGTCGTCGGCGCGGTCACCGCGATCTCGCTGGCTGTCCTGACGAAGTCCAGCGCGACTGCCATGGACGGCACCCTGCGGGACCGAGCCGCCACCCTGCAGACGCGGATCACGGCGACCGGAAATCGGGTGCTGGTGACTGACACCAACGACGCACTCTTCGATTCCACGTCCTGGGTCTTCGACGCCCGCGGGCGGGTCGTCGACGGCGCGGGCATCACGACGGCTGGTTCGCTCCATCGTTTGGGGAGGGTCACCGCTACGACGTTCCTCGACGGTGGCGCGCTCCGGTTTCGAGCAGACCCCGTCCGCCGCGGCGGACGCATCGTCGCCGTCATCGTTGTCGCCATCGATCGCACGGCGTACGGCACTTCTCTGAAAGAGGCCGGCGTCGTCAGCCTGGCCTTTGGCGCATTCATGGTCACGGCACTGACGATCGCTGCCGCGGTCGTCACGGGGAGAGCACTGCGACCGGTCGGCGTGATGGCCCGGACGGCACAAGCGTGGAGCCGCGACCGGCTGAGCGCCCGCTTCGCACTGGGACCTCCGCGAGACGAGCTGACCGAATTGGGAGGCGTGCTGGACAATCTCCTCGCCCGCGTCGAGACCGTCATCGCCGCAGAGGAACGACTGACGGCCGAACTCGCGCACGAACTACGGACCCCGCTCACCGTGATCGCGGGGGAGGCGGAGCTCGGCCTCATGTACGGCGGCGACGGCGGCCGATTCGAGCGGATCCGTGTCGCAGCCGACCGGATGGACACGGCGATGAAGACACTGCTCGACGCGGCTCGCGCGTCCCTTGAGACCGACATTCATACCGACGTCCGGACTGTTCTGGCAGCGACCGTAGCGTGTGCCGTATCCCGCGACGGGATTGCGATACAAGCCGACCCCGCCGCATTCGGCACGGTCTCCGCACCGGCCGCGCTGCTCGAGCGCATGGTGCACCCGGTCCTCGACAACGCTATCCGGCACGCCGACTCGGTCGTCGACGTGAGCGCTGTCGTCGAGGACGACACAGTGCGCATCACCGTCGCGAACGACGGCGCCGCCATCCCCGCCCAGGAGATCGGTCAGGTGTTTGAGCCCGGCACCCGGGGCCAGAACTCCACTGGGACCGGACTGGGCTTGGCGCTCACCGCGCGCCTCGCTCGCGCCGCCGGCGGCCGAATCGAACTCACCTCGGCCGCCCCCGTCGAATTCACCCTCGTGCTGCCCGCAGCGCCGTGACCGTCGCGCTCCCTGACCGCCACAGCCGTTCATGTGCAGTGCAGATTCAGCCGGGCACGGTGGGAGACATGACCTCTGTGACCTCGAACGACGCTTCAGGCGTCGGCCGCATCCTCGCGACCAAGGTGCCGCAAGCCACCCTGCTCTTCTGGATCGTGAAGATCCTGTCCACCACCGTCGGTGAAACCGGCGCAGACTTCCTCAACACGACCCTCGGCCTCGGCCTGAGTGTCACGACGTGGGCGGTTGCGGGACTGTTCGCGGTCTCCCTGACCGTGCAGTTCCTCCTGCGCCGCTACGTGCCCGTCGTGTACTGGATCAACGTCGTGATCATCAGCGTCGTCGGCACCCTCTTCTCCGACAATCTCGTCGACGGCTATGGCGTTCCCCTCGCCGTTTCCACGAGCGTGTTTGCCGGACTGCTCGCCATCACGTTCATCGCCTGGTTCGCGACCGAACGGACGCTGTCGATCCACAGCATCACCACCTTCCGTCGCGAAGTCTTCTACTGGCTCGCAGTGCTGTTCGCGTTCGCGCTCGGCACGTCCGCGGGCGACTGGTTCGCCGAAGGGATGGGTCTCGGTTACCTGCCATCCGCAGGTATCTTCGCCGGCGTGCTCGCCGTCGTCGCGGCGCTCTACTTCGGGCTCGGCCGCCGGGCCCCGGTGCTCGCGTTCTGGTGCGCATACATACTCACTCGGCCGTTCGGCGCATCGACCGGCGACTTCCTCTCGCAGTCCGTCAAGGACGGCGGTCTCGGACTCGGCACAACCGTGACCAGCGATCTGTTCCTGATCGTCATCGCGCTGGCGCTCGTCGTGTTCTCGATCGCCGAGCGGCGGCGCACGAAGCGACCGTCTTACGGCGGCGCGCTTCCTGTGCGATCGGGCCCTGAATTCTCCTGACCCCCACCGAAACCCGCCCCTGCCGTCGGTCCCCGTCGGCAGGGGCCTTCGGCGTCCCGGTCCACTGAAAGGACACCACGTTGTTCGACGCGCAAAGCATCCTCACCGGTCTCGGCCCATGGGCGCTTGTCGGCATCGCCGTGATGGTGTTCATCGAGTCGGGAGTGCTCTTTCCCTTCCTGCCGGGTGACTCGCTGCTCATCACCGCGGGGCTGCTGCACACCCGACTCGGACTCGACATCCCGGTGATTTGCGCGGTGGCGTTCCTCGCTGCCGCCGCGGGCGATCAGGTCGGTTACCTCATCGGGAACCGCTTCGGCTCCCGACTCTTCAAGGACGACGCGAAAGTCTTGAAGACGTCCCGTCTACGTGAGACCGAAGCCTTCTTCGTGAAGTACGGCGGTCGCGCGCTTGTGATCGGCCGGTTCGTGCCCGTCGTGCAGCGCACGGTCACCAAGGCCGGCGGCACGATCGATGTCTCCGACGGACCAGGCGCGACGTTCACCGTCGTGCTGCCACGTGCGACGGCTTCGAAGCCGACCGCCTCCGTGACATGACCGCCGACGATCTCGCCACCTTGATCGTCGACGACGACTACCGCGTCGCGAGCGTGCATCAGGGCTTCGTTGAACGAGTGCCCGGCTTCAGTGTTGTCGGACAGGCGCACACCGCCGCGGAAGCGCTCGACATGGCGCACGCGCTCCGACCCGACGTCGTCCTCATGGACGTGTACCTGCCCGACGGGGACGGGCTGCAGGTCATCCGCGCGCTCCTCGACACCCCCTCGCCGCCGATCGTGCTTGTCATCTCCGCAGCGAGCGACGTCGAGACCGTCAGGGCGGCGATGCAACTCGGTGCCGTGCACTACCTCGTGAAGCCTTTTGGGTTCGCTGCCCTCGCCGAACGGCTCACCGCGGTGCGGTCGACCTATGCCCAACTCAGTGAATGGCTGCCGAAGCCACCCAGGCCGACGTCGACCGGGCGTTCGAGTCGTTGCGCTCGAAGCCGGCAAACCCACCGCGGCCCGACGTGATGCGGCTCGCGCCGACGCTGCAGCTCGTCTATCGGGCGATTGCCGAACGTGCCGGCGCGCTCTCGGCGACGGACATCGCTGGAATCGTCGGCATCAGTCGCGCCACCGCACAGCGATACCTGTCGCAGCTCGAGCAGAGTGACGTCATACAGCTCGAACTGCGGTACGGCGCGACCGGCCGTCCCGAGCATCGCTACTCGATCCGGAGGCGCTGACGACGCAGCGCCTCCGGATCGAGCCTCACTCGAAAGCGAGCGCCTCGACCGGCGTCGGTCGCAGCGCACGACGCGCCGGGATGAGCGACGCAGCGACAGCGAGGATCCCGGCGCCGATGACGACCGAGAACGGCAGAGCCGGGGGCACCGTCGGAAGGAAGTAGCCGCCGATGTGATGGTCGGACGCCAGTGCGGTGAGCGAAGCGGCCCACCCGTAAACCACGCCGAGCACGATCCCGGCGATACCACCGGTGAGCGAGAGTTGTGCGCTCTCGACGAGCACCATTCGCCGGACACCGCCGCGGTCCAATCCGACGGCGCGCAGAAGCCCGATCTCCCGTCGTCGCTGCAGTACGCCGAGCGACAGGCTGTTCACCAGGCCGACCGCCGCGATCGCGAGCGAGAATCCGATGAGCACCCCGAGCACGCCGAGCACGAGTGTGACGAACGCGTGCGTCGCTCGCCGCCTCCGCCGGGCCTGCGGTCGCCGCGACGGCGCCGGCTTGGGTGCCGAAGCAAGCCGACGCGACCGAGAACATCGTGACGAGTGTGACGCCGATCACGAGGCCGATCGCCGAGCGGGCACTGCGTTCCGGGTGGCGCAGCGCGTTCGCCGCGAGCGAGCGCCGCCGGCGCCGATCGGCCGAAAGCGCGACCGACCAGCCGGAGGAGCGGCGGCAGGAAGACGGTCCGGACGCCGAGGACGAAGCCGAGGAAGCTCAGCGCACCGCCCGGAGCGGCGACGAACAGACCGAACGGGGTCCGGGCACCGATCACCACACCGGCGCCGAGCAGCAGCGAACCCACCGATCGACGATGCAGTCAGTAGGCGAGCCACGGGCTGCGTCCCCGCACGCGGCTCCTCGGTGCTCGCCTCCTGCACCGCGCCGGTCGCCTCGATCGGCGTCACCTGGCGAACCCGCCGTGAGCCGAACCAGGCCGCTCCCGCGGTGGTCGACGAACGCGATGAGGAGCGGCGCGACGAAGAAGCGGGGTGCCCAGCGGTGAGCGGTGCCGGCGTGAACGTGTCCGCGACGGTGAGCACGGCGACAGCAGGCCGGCGACGAGCCACGACCGAGCGCCGTGCCGAGCACGCCGCCGACCGCGCCGACGATCACGTCCCTCGACGGTGACGCCGCGGCGCAGAGTCCGCCCCTCGGCGCCGAGCAGCCGGAGCAGCGCGATGCGCCGCGTGCGCGCGGTCATCACGATGCCGAAGGTGTTCGCGATGACGATGCAGGAGACGAAGATCGCGACGAAGAGGAACACGGAGCCGAGCACGTCGAGCAGGAGCCGCACGAACCCGTGCTGCGTGAAGCCGCCGGCGGTGGACTGGCTGCCGAGGACGCCGGTCGGTCTCGATGACGATCGTCGCGAGCACCGCGCCGATCGTGGTGACGATCAGCGTCGCGACGTGCTGCGCGGGTGCGGCGCGCAACTCGCGCAGGGTGAGGCGGATCACGGCGCGGCTCGAGCGTCGAGGACCATCTCGGACAGGGTGGCGGCGTCGGTCCGCTCGACGTCGTGCACGATCGCGCCGTCGGAGATGAACAGCACCCGGTCGGCGTGCGCCGCCGCGACCGGGTCGTGGGTGACGAGCACGACCGCCTGGTCATGCTCATGGGTCGCCGCCTCGAGCATCTCCAGCACCCGCGACCGGTCCGCGAGTCGAGGTTGCCGGTCGGCTCGTCGGCGAAGATCAGGCGCGGGCGCATCGCCAGCGCTCGCGCGATCGCGACGCGCTGCTGCTGGCCGCCGGAGAGCTGGTGCGGGCGGCGCGCGAGCATCGCGGTCGAGGCCCAGCTCGGCGATGCGCTCGTGGATCCAGTCGAGCCGGTCGCGATCCGGCCTGGTGCCGCCGAGCTCGAACGGCAGCAGCACGTTCTCGAGCACAGTGAGCGTCGGCACCAGGTTGAACGCCTGGAAGACGAAACCGATCTCCGTGCGACGCAGCGCGGTGAGCTCGCGGTCAGTCGAGCGAGGTGATGTCGACGTCTCCATAGAGCACCGAACCGGAGGTCGGGCGGTCGAGGCCGGCGAGCAGATGCATCAGGGTCGACTTACCCGATCCGCTCGGGCCCATGATCGCCGTGAGGCGACCGGCCTCGATATCGAGATCGACGCCGTCGAGCGCGCGTACCTCGGCGGCGCCGGCCCCGTAGATTTTCGTGAGTTCGGTCGCCCTGACCACGGTCGTTGCTGCCACGGTGGTGTTCCCTTCGCCGATCGGAGGCGCGAAAGGCACGAACGGCCGGGCGCGCGATGCGTCGCCATCGACGGGTCGACGGTATGGCCGGCCTTCAGAGAGACTTCTACACCAAGCCGATCGCCACATGTCTCCGCCGTGGGGCTCGAGGGCGGCGCTGCACGCGAGCGACCA